>JAWKZW010000001.1:0-2400000 GCA_041395725.1 Gammaproteobacteria bacterium
GAAACCTCACACGCTTTTGGTACTGTGCTTTAGACCTTTAATTACGCAGTAACCCTGCATAGACTAAAACAGGGTTTGGCTCAGCTATTCAGGGTAAAATCCCGTAACGCGGGTCTATCAAGCATGCACAGAAACACACCTCAGACCGCACAAACAAGGAGCTAGGTATTATGGCCAATGATCCCCTGGTGATTGAGTACTACACCGACGTGCTTTGTGTGTGGGCCTGGATTGCCCAACGTCGGGTAGAAGAGGTACTTGTCGAGAATGGCGCAAACGTGTTGTTCCAGCATCGGTACCTCGATCTGTTTGGTGACACCCGCACCCGCATCGGTCAACAGTGGGAAAGCATGGGCCAGTACCAAGGTTTCTGCGATCATGTCTGCAAAGCCGCAGCGCCGTTTTCCTCGGCGCCTGTCAATCCTGAGTGCTGGAGTCGAGTACGTCCCCATACATCCACCAATGCACACCTGGCCATTAAAGCCGTCGAAGAAGTCGAGGGACAGCATGCAGCGATCGACTTTGCACTGACGCTGAGAAAAGCTTTTTTTATCGACGCCCAGGACATTGGCAACTTACGAATCGTGCTCGACCTGGCAGGCAGGCAGTTCAATCTGGCCGACGTCCAGGAGTCCATCGCTAATGGAACCGCGATTGCCGCATTGATGGCCGACTACCAGCAGGCAAAGCTGCAGGGTATCAAAGGCAGCCCCTCCTACGTGATCGACAACGGGCGGCAGACGCTTTATGGCAACATCGGCTACCGGGTTCTGTATGCGAACATCAATGAATTGCTGCGACACCCAAGCAATGAAGCCAGCTGGTGCTGAACAAATCGGGGACACTCACAACTTAACAACTTAACCCTCGGGATCGGGGAAGTTGATGTTGGAAGTCTCCACCAGGTATTGGCCTTTCTTGATCCAGTTCGAAACGGCTTGCTGAGAAATCTGTAGGCGCTGGGCGATCTCTGTGGTTGTCAGCCCGAGTTCAATCGTCCCCCAGAAGCAAACCAGTGCTTTTGCTCTTGAGCAGTTGTTGCTCCTCGCTTTGTTCAGTATTCCCTGCTCCGCGATTTCGCAGAGACCACAGGTACGGTGAATCAGTTTGTCGAGAGTCCAACCTTCCCTGGACCGTAAAGTAGCTTGATCCAGACCCAGTCTGTCTTCCTTCAATGCTGAGACCACAAAGCTACTATCACCAAGAATGCGCTCGTCGCCAATGCAGTGGACGTGCTCTTTCCGCAGTTGGCTCAACGCTTCCCAACTTCCAATGCTTCTCACCAGCCCGCCGCCCGAGAGATTGCGGGGATCGGTGCTCTCAACGCCGGCTTTCATGAATTCCAGGTACTGCTTTCTCGCGGCGCGATAGGAGTTTCCGAACAGTTCAAGTACTGCATGTGTATCGTGCCATGACTGCTTCAGCCTCCCCAGCATGCCGGCATGGCCTGTCCAGGAGTATCCATTCAGAGAAGTGAGGTCAGGAACCATCGCAGCGCGGATTGGATTGAGGTGGATGTAGCGAATCAGTTCAAGCAGGTAGCTGTCTTCCTGGCAGAGTATTGACTTAAACCGATTCTGAAAAACGTAGCCGCTGCGCCGGTGGCGGCGGTTGTAGTAGCCGCCATACCCGCCGAGAACAGGGGCCATGAGCTTCGCTAGAGGAAGTGGCCCGACACGCACCAGCAAATGGTAGTGGTTGGACATCAAGGCCCAGGCCAGGCACTGACATTGGGTTCTATCCAGGTTCTTTCCGAGTCGGTCCAGAAAATCTTGCTTGTCGATAGGATCCTCGAATAGGGCTCGGCGTTCCAGGCCGCGACCAATCAGATGGTAGCAGCCGCCTGGAATATGTAATCGGCCCGTCCTTGGCATATGGTCAATTTAGATGACGCCAATCAACACCGCCAGAATTCCGTGAATTAAGTTGTTAAGTTGTTAAATTGTGAGTGTCCCCACCTTTACTTAGCTTTCCACGTTGTGAAACACATTCTGTACGTCGTCCAGATCGTTCAGCATGTCCACCATTTTCTCGAACGCTTCCAGATCTTCAGCCGCCAGGCTCGTGGTGGTTTGTGCAAGGAACTGAATGGTATCCACTTCCAGGTCCAGTTCTCCTTCGGGGTCGGCGAATACTTCCTGCAGGGCGTGCTTGGCCTTGGCGTATTCCGCACTGGGTGTGAACACGGTGACATGGCCATCTTCTGCCTCGATGTCGCTCACATCCACGTCGGCAGACATCAGGGCATTCAACACTGCTTCCTCGTCGGCTTTCAGCTTGAGAATGGCGCAGTGGTCAAAAAGGTGGCCTACGCTGCCGGGTGTGCCTAACTTGGCCTTTACCTTGTTAAAACAGACTCGCACATCGCCAAAGGTTCGGTTGGGGTTATCGGTAAGGCAATCCACGATTACCATGCAGCCGCCGGGCCCGAACCCTTCGTAACGGGCTACCGAAAAATCCTCTCCGGCGCCGCCGCTGGCCTTGTCGATGGCCTTCTCGATTACATGAGCCGGTACCTGATCCTTCTTGGCGCGCTCAATCAGGCCGCGCAGTGACAGGTTGCCGGTCGGGTCCGTGCCGCCACTCTTGGCGCTGACGTAGATCTCCCGCGCATATTTACTGTAAACCTTGGTCTTGGCCTCCGCGGTTTTGGCCATGGAGTCTTTGCGGTTCTGGTACGCCCTGCCCATAGAATACTTCCGTCCGGTTTGTATCAAATTTGCACTGTCGCCGGAGTGGCAGCAGCAAAAAGCACGTAGAATATATCGGATGCGAAGACAACGGCAAGTTGACTAAGTTGTGGCTGATTGCCCTGCTATCACGCAGTGAAACCAAATCTGCCTGTTCAGGCTATTCCGGTACTGCAAAATGCGTCAGCGGGCTGACTGGACAGGATGTCATCCGGCGCGAGAGGCACTCACTTCGAACCAGGCACTCACTCCAGCCTTCAGACGCACCCGGTTTCATGTTTCGGTGGCGAACCCGCTCTGGCGCTAGAATTCGCTGGCATTCGAGGAGCAGGCCACCTGCCTGCGGGGGCCAGCGAATGAGGCGCCTGAGGGGTCCAGAGCGGCAGTAAATGGGGACAGACCCCCTGACCAGAGCATTGTGGTACTTAATCAGAGGCTCCTTGAGTTGTAATTGTCCCCTCGTACCCTTATTCTCGAGCAGATTAAACAGGAACTACCAAGAAAGGCGGAAACATATGAGGCTTACACTGGTCACTTTAGTATCGCTTGCATGGTTGAGCCAGATTTCAGCTCAGGAGTGGGAACCAAAACGCACAGCCTACGGTAATCCTGACATTCAGGGCACCTGGTCCAACGCCTCCATCACCACGCTGGAGCGTAATGCCCGCTATGACAAGTTGGTTCTTTCCGATGATGAGGTAATTCGGGCGACCGCTGAACATCCGCAGGTGGTGCGCCTTGAAACCGACGATAACATGGTGTCAGGGCAGCTTCCTGATGGATCGGATCTCCCCCAGGGGCGGGGCTATAACGCGTTCTGGATTGATCCCGGCACACAGTTTGGCGTGATCAACGGTACTGTGCGTACCTCCTGGATTGTGGAGCCAGCCGATGGCCGGATCCCCTACAGTGAAGAAGGGCGTGCATTGCGGGCCGCACTGCGAGAGAAAAATGCCGGCGCAGACGGCCCCGAAGCCCGACCTCTGGCGGAGCGCTGTATCAGCACCAACATGCGCGTAGGTCCTCCCATGATCAATGGCTTATATAACAATAACTATGAGATCGTGCAGACGCCCGACTACGTGGTAATTCGCACCGAGATGATCTCCCATGCCCGAATTATCCCCATAAATAGCGAGCACCGGAAGCATGCCATTAAGCCCATGTTTGGCGAATCTGTTGGTTATTGGGATGGCGACACCCTGGTGGTAGAGACCACCAATTTCAATTCCCTGCAGGAAGAAGCCAGTGTGAGCCTGACAACGGATGCCCGCGTGATAGAGCGCTTTACTCGCGTTTCCGAGGAGCAACTCAATTACGATTTCATCATCGATGATCCCGTTTACTACACTCAACCCTGGCGTGGCGAATCACGCTTCCTGGCCACCGATGACAAAGTCTATGAGTTTGCCTGCCATGAAGGTAACTATGCACTTGGTGCTATCCTTGGTGGCGCCCGACGCCAGGAACTGGATGAAGAATAGGAGGTACAGGGACACTCATAACGTTACGACCTAAGTCGCAAGGTTTTGCGCGGCCCTGCTTTCTTACGGGAGTAAATTCACTGGAAGCTTTCGCAGCCAGCCAGTAAGCACCTCCTTCATTCCATTTGGTTGGCAATTCAGCCTTCTCTATTCAACACTTTCCGGGCTCTATCTCGCAAAGCACTGGCTAGAAAATCCTGCGTCCAGCCGCAGCGAGCATGACAATAAGCTCCCGTGTTGAGAAATACCTCTTTCCCTTAACCCACCTCTCGATTACTATGCGCGCGCAGTCGCCCGACTGCGCGACTTGTCACGAGGTGGCTCATCATGTCGACCCGGATTCTCACGCCCGCTGTGCGCTCCACCCCCGTTCCGCCGCTGCTGACCAGGGTCCTGTCGCTGCGCCTGTGACTATATCTTCGAGAGCCATTGCTCGCGGATAGTAGGCTGCTGAGGACAGCTCAATCCTTCCCGGCAGGCAGACAGACCGTTCCCGTGCACGTTTCCCGTAAGCCCTATTAACTTCCCCGCTGCTGAAGAGCGGCTTTTCATCAGGTGGTTTATCTATGCAAAACACCGCGCTTACTATTGAAGACTACTACCTCAAACCCGATTTTGATCGCGTAAAAGCATTCGCCGACCAACATGAAACACCCTTTCTTGTTGTCCAATCACGGATCATCGACGAGCACTACACGCGCCTGGTTGACCAGTTCCCTTTCGCTAAAATTTACTACGCTGTAAAGGCAAATCCGGCAGAAGAGATATTGGAACTATTGCGCGACCGTGGCTGTAACTTCGACGTTGCTTCAGTCTACGAACTGGACAAGGTGATGAAGCTGGGAGTAACCGCGGAGCGCTGCAGCTTCGGCAACACCATCAAGAAACGCAAGGACATTGCCCATTTTTATGCAAAGGGCGTGCGTCTGTTCGCCACCGATGCGGAAGCTGATCTGCGTAATATTGCCGAGCATGCACCTGGCTCAAAAATTTATGTGCGCATTCTGACCGAGGGCAGCCATACCGCAGACTGGCCCCTTTCCCGGAAGTTCGGCTGCCAGATCGATATGGGCGTAGAGTTGCTGGTACTGGCTCAGGAACTGGGGCTGGTACCTTATGGCCTATCGTTTCATGTCGGATCGCAACAGCGGGATATCGGCGCCTGGGATGCAGCCATTGGCAAGGTGAAAATTATTTTCGATCGCCTGCAGGAAGAGAATGGTATCACCCTGAAAATGATCAACATGGGAGGCGGCTTCCCTGCCAGCTATATGAGCCGTACCAATGATCTGGAAACCTATGCGTCAGAGATCAAACACTTTCTGTTCGAGGACTTCGGCGACGATCTGCCCGAGATAATTCTTGAACCGGGTCGTTCCCTGGTTGCCAATGCCGGCATATTGGTCAGTGAAGTAGTGTTAGTATCCCGTAAGTCAGCGACATCGTTGCACCGCTGGATCTATACCGATGTGGGCAAATTTTCCGGCCTGATCGAAACGCTTTTCGAATCGATTCGATACCCCATCTACACGGAAAAACAGAATGACCTGGAAGAATGCGTTATAGCGGGCCCCACCTGTGACAGCGCCGACATCATGTATGAGGACAACAAGTACGAATTGCCCATGGAGCTTGCCATCGGTGATCGCCTGTACTGGTTCTCCACCGGCGCGTACACCACCAGTTACAGCGCTGTGGAGTTCAATGGTTTCCCGCCATTGAAACAGTATGTGATCGATTAGGGCAGACAGGCCGTGATCGAAGCAGATAATTCCAAGCAACCTTACCAGTCCTGGTGCCACAGGACCTGATCGAATGTCCGACCTGCAATCAGACTCCTGAATCTTTACGACTCGGGAGTCGATTTCAGCGGCAAACCCGGAAAATCAACAGCACGGGGGTCTGCTCCATGCATTCCGCCCTCTTTCGTTCGTAGGCGGCTTCCAGGGTGCCAAGTTCCACCAGCGCTTCTTCAACGGCTGGATTCTCGGCAGCAACCTGGATCAGGTTTGCGCGCAATTCATCAAATTTACCCTGGTACTGAGTCTGAAGCTGCCGCGTCGGTTCCAGCACCGCGTTGCCGCGGAGGAAGTCCTGGGAATTTTCCGCTACCGCGCGCTCGAAGAATACCGGCCAGCACACCTGTTCCCTGATGTGCGTTCCGGTCCAGTCCGACTGCCGGCAGTTCACATCGAATTCGTCCTTCTGATTCAGGTCATTGTAGGAAGAGTACAGGGAATTCCTGGCGTCTTCGATCTGCGCCCGGAGGCGATAAAGAGTGCGCTGAGCGGTAACGGTGATCTGTTCCAGCGTAACCGCAGGCTTCAATGCGGGGTCGTCGCTGACCCGGAGTTCTTCTGCAGCGTCAGCAGGGGCTGGAGCAGCCTCGGCTTCACCACGTTCCTCCTGCTGTCCGAGGACTGTCTGGCTCAATAAAAACAGTAGCGCAGCGCCGGTTAATTGGCTAAAGCCTTCCCGTAAGTGCTTAAGAATCAACATTCTCAGCCCTCTTCAGTATCTTATGAAGACGTAACTTCCCATTGCCCCATTGCTGCAAGCTGATCATATCGCCTTGCAGAAGACAGTACCTGCCTTAGACTAGTGTCCGCTACGCGTAAAAGTCAAGGAATCTGCTTGGCTCAATGCTTGCGCCCAAATGAATGAGCTGGACTGGGAAAGTCGCCGGGTCCCCGAGTCCTCAGCCGAAAGCCGGTATAGGAATGAGCATTTGATAACATCGCCCGGTCATAAGGTAACCTGGACGGCTTCAAGCCCCATTGCCAACTCGATCAACAGCGATCCCGCTGATTTATTTCTCTCATTCATCAGTGATTGCGTCGGTTCAAGGGGTCGGTGTCTGAAGCAGGTTAGCAGAACGCAACAGCTGCAAGGCAGGAAAACCTGCACGAAAAAAACCCGGAGCCGTTACCGACTCCGGGTTTCTAATTAGTCGCTTTATGCTTTGTGAGCGCGAAAGGATCACCCGCGCTCACTGCAATCAGCCTCAGGGCGTTACCGTGACCGGCACATACGCATTCGACCAGCAGCACTGGTTGTCGAATTTGCTGTCAGGCGCGGTGAAGTTATCGACCCGCAGTCTGACCACGTATTCACCTGGCTCACTGAATGTCGCCATGGTGGAGACTTCTTCCCAGCCATTGCTGCCTGGCGAGGCATTCTCGCCAGCACCCTGCCGATCCCTTTCGCGACCAGTGATCCTGGCCTTATCAAACTCAGGGACGGCCGGACCCTGGTGCAGAATCCACTCGGTACCTACCGGGAAGATGAAACGCTCGAGCTCGTCGTACTTTTCCCGCTCGCCGCGATCCTGAACATAGGCAGTCAGGGTGACGGGCTCACCCACCTTTGTCGTCAGAGGGGAAGCATAAATTCCCTCCCGATCGGTGGACTCCGGCCCGTTCGGGTCGAAGCGGATAGCCGGGTTGGTGGAACCCAGTGCAGCCGGGTCGGGGCTCATCTCGTAAGCGGAAGAGGTGGCACGGCCGGGAACTGAATAGGTGTTGCCACCTGAAGTCAGCGTCCAGACCACTTCCGTGCCGGCCATATCGGCCGGGACAGTTACCGCAAAAACACCGCGTTCCTGAATACCCACAAATCCACCGCGACGGTAAGTCGGAAAGTGTGTGGGCTGTCCGCCATCGAACTGGGCCGGTTCAAGCTTGTTGTTCGGCCCCACCGGGACATCGACGGGCGCTTCACGATTCTGGTTCGCAAAGCCGAATATCAGCTGCACGGAACCATCTTCGTTAGCAACCCAGCCGTTGAACATCGGCGCCACGGATTCACCGCTGGCACTACGAGTGGCCAGCGGATAGTCCCGAAGGTGAGCTGGCAACTGCGCGAACAACGGCGCGGTTACCAACCCACACAGTGCTATGGCAAGCCCTCCAGATACAACCTGTCTGGTTTTGCTCATAGGTGGGCTCCTAGCGGCTGCTTACGCTGCGTTGTTGATGCTTCTCGCGCTCGGTCAGCAGCTCTTCATAGCCTTCTTCATCAAGGTGAGTCACTGCAATCCAGGCGTGAGACATCTCGTCAGTAGTACGCTGACCTGCACCAACCCACTGGTCCGGATCAGGATTCATAGGATTGTTGGCGGTATTGTCATGCCAGGCAGTCAGGATCAGTACCGAACCTGCCGGTATCAGTGGCTGAAAGCCTTCCTCATAGGTATGGCTGTGGTTCCAGCCGGAATTCCAGTTGGAGGTCTGGCTGAGAACTTCTTTCCGACCGGTAGTCGGATCGAATACTTCCATGGTCATCGCAACACCACGGAAATGCATGTGGGGCTGCCAGCTGTCGATACGGACCGGATGGTCAAAAGAGTGGTAGCCCTGCGTCATCAGCGTGCTGTTGGGTGGAATCAGGTAGTCGCCGCCACCGTCAAGAAAGTACAGCCTGAGGTCCTGCTCGTAGGCCAGTTCTTCATTGAACTCGTCTTCTTCATCGTAGTACCAGATGCCGACCGAGACCTGATCATCAGCCACCGCCTGACCGTTAGGGTAGTAGTGGATGCTCCAGCCGACCATGGAGTTGGCAGGCGCTTTGCGGCAGGCGCCTTCAGGAACCTTTTCACCGAGTTTGCCGACAGCAAATTCGGAGAGACGACCGGACTGGACCCAGTCACCGTTCTCGTCCTGGACCATGAAGTGAGAGTTGGCGTGGTGAGTCGAGCCGATCGCTGCCTTCGAAGGCAGGGTTTCTACTGCCTTGATGCAGCGGCTTTCAGTGATGCCAGAAGGAACTTCAGGTTCCCACCAGCTGTCCTGACCCTGGGCAGGTACATCCCACGGAGTAGACTTGATCACGTGATCCGGCAGACCGAGTTCGCCAGCCAATCGCCACTCGCCGACCGGCGGAAACTCTTTAACCGGTGGCATGTCTTCAATGTTACCCAGAGGAGACCCTGCTTCCACCCAGGCCACGATAGTATCGATCTCATCCTGACTCAGACGCCAGTCGTTTTTCAATTCCTGGATGCCGATATCGGAATCGTACTGATATGGAGGCATTTCCCGCTGCGCCACCTTCATGCTGATCAGCGGCGCCCAGGGACGCACTTCTTCATAGCTGGTAAAGGACATGGGGCCGATCTGACCGGGTTGGTGACAGATCTGGCAGTTTTCCTGAATGATCCGGGAAACTTCCTTGGCGTAAGTGGGATGGTCAGCAGCTGGCTCGGCAGCACCGGCAAGGGCAGGCATCAGGGCAGCTGCAGAGAACAGCCCCATCAAACGGGTCTTCTTCATGGTTTACTCCTCGTAAAGTCATATGACTTGTACTTCGCTACATCAACGCTACTACGGGCGGACATTCCCAGCGTTTTAAAAAGGCCGTCGCAGTCAGTTTTTGCAGGCTGACTTCGCCGGAATTTACTCACTGTCCAAGATTAACAGGGATGGGCTCTCGAAATTGTAATAATGTTTAACAGAAAATCCCGATAGTACGATATTTTAATCCCGTCAATATTATAGCTTTCGGGCGCTTTGCGCCGTGAATGCCGTGCCTGCAGAGAAATCATTGCGCTCTTTGACCGCTGTGCCAGGGCATTGATCTCTAAAGATAAAATGCTGGAAAGCGCTGATTTCGTCAGGCTGGCCCGATCACTTCACCTGCAAAGCCTGCAGATCAAGGTTTTATTTCAATAAAGTGATTGCGCGCCCGCCCCGTCACCGGATCACTTAATGGTGAAAAATATCACCCCTGCAACACAGCAGTATCCAGGCAGCATATTAACTTCCTGAATGAAGATGAACCTCAGAGTGGTGAGTTCAGGCTACCAGTCTTGCCAATTTAGTAAGCTTGCTTATAATATGCTTGCTATGAAAAGAGACCTCTACAGCAGCGTTGGCTTTATTATCCATGACGTCGCCCGGCAGATGCGCTGGAGCTTCGATCGGCAGTCACAGGGCCTGGGGCTGACCCGCGCCCAATGGGTGGTGCTCGCGCACTTGAAGCGCAGTGACGGTGTGCAGCAGAAAACCCTGGCGGAACTCATGGACGTCAAGCCCATCACACTGGCACGCCACATCGACCGGCTTGAAATGGATGGTCTGGTGCGTCGCGAAGACGACCCCCACGACCGCCGGGCCAAACGGGTTTTTCTGACCGGCAAGGCAGCGCCCATGATGGCTTCGTTACAGAAGCTCGGACAGAAGGTCCGCAAACAGGCAATGCAGGGAATCACACCGAAGGAGGAGCAGCAACTGATCGAGATTCTTCTTCGCATCAGAAATAATCTTTCGGAATCTGAAGGTGGCGCAAATGAGTGATGCACAGATTGCTGGAGAAGCCAGGGGCGGACTGCTCCGAAAGTTAAGACACCTGCTGCTTTTACTGCTGGGACCGGCGCTGATCGCTGCCATTGGCGGCTGGCTGTATCTGCACGGTGGACGCCGCGTCAGCACCGACAACGCCTATATCAAAACCAACATTCTCTCCATCAGTGCCAATGTCAATGGCATGGTGACAGAAGTTTCAGTCGACGAGAGCGACCAGGTGCAACCTGGTCAGTTGCTGCTGCGGGTTGATGACAAGCCCTACGTGATAGCCCTGACGCGGGCTGAAGCGAATCTTGCCAATGTCCGGGGTGACATCGAAAGCATGAAGGCCGAGCTGGCCAATAAGCGCCTTGAGATAGCAACCGCGGTCAATGATCTTGACTACCGTGACAGTGAGCTGGACCGTATTAAACAGTTGTACAACAGTAACTCGGTTTCTGCGGCGCAGTTTGAACAGGCGCTTTACGCCAGTAATTCAGCACAGCGGACCCTGTCAGAGAAAACCCAGGCATTGGAAGTCATCAAAGCGCGACTGGTGGACCCTGACCTGCCGACTGACGCACACCCGCGCGTTAAGCAGGCCCTGGCTGAACTGGATAAAGCCAGGCTGGATCTCAGTCATACCGAAGTGCATGCCCCCACCAATGGTGTCATTGCGGGTGTCTCCACCCATACCGGCGAAAACGTCATGACCGGCGCACCTTTGATGAGCCTGATCGATCGAAGCCGACTCTGGATTGAAGCCAATTTTAAAGAGACTGACCTGACCTTCATGCAGGTCGGCCAGGCAGTGGAAATCAGTGTCGATGCCTACCCGGGCAGAACCTGGCAGGGTCACGTTGCGGTTATCACTCCAGCTACAGGGGCTGAATTTGCCTTGCTGCCGGCACAGAACAGCAGCGGCAACTGGGTGAAAGTTGTCCAGCGGGTACCGGTTCTGATCCAGCTGGATAATTACCAGGGCGAACCCCTGTTGGCTTCCGGCATGAGCGCTGACGTAAGTGTCGATACCGGCCATCAGCGCAGTCTGGGCCAGCTGACCGAACTGCTGCCCTGACGCCGCCCATGGAAAACCAGGAACAGTATCGCTATCGTGGCCTGGTGACCGGCGGCATCATGCTGGCCACCATCATGCAGGTCCTGGACACCACCATTGCCAACGTGGCTCTGCCCCATATGCAAGGCAGTCTGTCTGCCACCCAGGACCAGGTCGTCTGGGTGCTGACCTCGTACATTGTGGCCTCGGCCATTATGACTCTTCCCACCGGCTGGCTGGCTGGCCGGTACGGACGTAAAAGAATATTTGTCACCGCTGTCATCGGCTTCACCCTCACGTCCCTGCTGTGCGGACTCGCGACATCCATCGAGGAAATGGTGGCATTCCGGCTGCTTCAGGGGTGTTTCGGTGCCTGTATAGTGCCGCTGGCCCAGGCAACCATGCTGGACCTCAATCCACCCGAACGCCGCGGGCAGGCGATGGCTCTTTGGGGCATGGGAGTGATGATCGGGCCTATCCTGGGACCGACTCTGGGCGGCTACCTTACCGAGAATTTTGACTGGCGCTGGGTGTTTTTAATCAACCTGCCACTGGGCCTGGTTGCAGTGGTGGTCATGGGGATGTTCATGCCGGACTCCGAGCGGGAGCAGCGGCCGTTCGACCTGTTCGGTTTTTTTACCCTTGCCCTCATCATCGGCTGCCTTCAGCTGCTGTTGGACCGGGGCGAAATGCTCGACTGGTTCGCTTCCCGCGAAATTGTCATTTACTGTTCGATCGCCCTCGCCTGCCTGTGGATGTTCGTTGTGCACACCCGACAGGTGAAACATCCCTTTTTGTCAGCCGAAATGTTCCGCGACCGTAACCTGGTCACCAGCCTGTTCTTCATTTTCTTCACCGGTATTATCCTGCTGGCCACTATGGCGCTGTTGCCACCCTATCTGCAGAACCTGATGGGTTATCCGGTGATGGATGTCGGGATTCTGATGGCACCGCGGGGAGTCGGCACCATGGTCTCCATGATGCTGGTCGGCCGCCTGATCAACCGCGTCGACCCACGGGTTTTAATCATGACGGGGCTGTCGTTTACTGCCACATCACTGTATTTCATGACCCATTTTTCCGTTTTCGTACCAGCACGAATGCTGATCTGGACCGGCGCATTGCAGGGTTTCGGTCTCGGCTTTATCTTTATTCCGTTGAATACCATTGCGTTTGCAACACTTGCCCCCCGCTATCGCGCTGAGGCCGCCTCGGTATTCAGCCTGACCCGGAACATAGGCAGCAGCATCGGCATATCCCTGGTCATGGCGGTGCTCAGTCGAAACATCGCCATCAACCACGACTACCTGTCGGAAAACCTGACGCCAGCATCACTGGGCTGGAGCTGGCAGCTGGTACCCGACGTCCTCATGAATAACGGCGCCGCCGTAGTCGCCATGCTCGAAGGTGAGCTAAGCCGCCAGGCCGCCGCCATCGCCTACATCAATGATTTCAAACTGATGATGTGGATCGTTCTGGCCTCAGCGCCGCTGGTGTTATTGCTGAAGAATCCTTCCCGCAGCAGAAATGCCTTAGCCTGATTTTCTGGCGGTAAAACTGCCTTCGGCCATGCCCGCAAGATCCACGGTACCCGTAATCGTGCCGTCAGGCTGCAGAGTGCCCCGGTAAGTGACGGAACCTGCATCCCCGACGAGGACAAATTCGAAATCGTCGCCGTTCGCCGAGCCGGTAAAATCCGTATCGCCAAGTTGACCGGTGTAGTGGCCGCTAAGCTGCGACTCATTCTGGGCCATCGTCACCTGGGCGTTACCAGTCTGACCCATGACGTTTACGGCGAAGACCCAATTGCCGCTGACATCGGCACTGGCGAACTGCGCACTGAGCAGGAAGCTGACTAAGACAAGAGACTGAACGAAAAAACGTTTAAACATGGCGAAGGGCTCCCCGGGAGTTAGCGAAATGTCGCTGATCAAATTAGCACGGAGCCACAGGGCATGCCACCAGGGCGCAGGCCGAACAGCCTGCCGGGGCAGCAGCTCGTCGAATGGACCGGGGCAGGCTATGGGGCGCAACCACTCTGCAGGTGCAGCTGCGGCTCCCTGACGATCGCGCTGGCCGGAGGATACCGGGCCGGTGGAGCCCACAGAGCAGGCGCCTGTTAAGGTGATTCGCCCCAGTGCGAGGCACTTACCTGCCCCCCGTGCAGATAGAACACCACGTCATCCACCAGTACCGAGCGGTCACCGAAGTAACCTTGAAAGCCACCGTAACCGGGCTCACTTCCGAAGATCAGCCCTACCTGGTTTATCGCCTGTTCGGTGATCTCGAAACTGTAAAGGCCGGTGTGAGTGTAGTCGTAAAACGCGCTGGGTTCTGCGGCGTCAAACCAGGGGTGCACCGGTACCGTGTCATGAAGGTCCACCGGGATGGCCAGCCGGGCCGGGGCAGCGTCGCTGGCAGGGAGAAATGCCAGCGCTTGATGATCGAAAAGGACGCCCGATTGAGTACCCCGTTTGCCCAGCACCAGCGCATCCAGCTCCACCGGGTTGACCGGATCGCCGACATCAAACAGTGACAGCTTGACGCCCTGATACCAGGCGCCACGTGCCCCATTGAAGTCCAGCGAAGATTGATCCGCTACGGCGTCTTTGCCTATCCCCAGCAACAGCGTGTCGCTGACCGGGTGAAGGTAGTCCGAGTAACCGTCAATTTCCAGCTCACCGACGATGAGCGGATTCTCCTGATCAGACAGGTCAAGCACATAGAGGGGGTCGGTCAACAGAAAAGTCACCAGGTAAGCCCGATCACCAAGAAAGCGTGCCGCGTACAGCTGTTCACCAGGCTTGCCGATACCTTCGACCCTGGCCACCTGTTCAAGCCGGTTGTCGGTGGGGGACTCACGCAGGACAGTCAGCATCGTGCTTGAAGAACCGTCCCAGGTGACACCCACCGAAGTCACCAGGTTGAGAAATTCACCGTTTTCGCCCATGCGAAAGGGTTTCTTGTCTTCGCTCCAGCCCAGGTGCCCCTGCACCTGCCCGGAACCCCGATACTCGACCTCTTCCTCCTGTAACGTGAACTTGTGCACCGCCGTGGTATGCTCCGGCTGATAGAACAATCGGTCAAATCCCATGTTGGCAACCTGAAACTGTGTGGTGGCCAGGTACAGTGATCCGGGCGTCATGTACAGGGTTTCCGATTCACCGACAAAGCAGCTGCTGGTAAAAGCGGTCGGCTCCGCCAGCGGGATTGCGGTTACCGAAATAATGGTGGGATTGATACTGCTGTCGAGATTGCTGGTAGGCAGGAAACAGCGCTCAGCGCTCACCAGGCTGCGCTTCCGTTGGTTGGCATCCATGACTGCAGGCAGCAGGTCACTCAAGCCGGTATTGGACAGCTGCGTCACGTTATCAGCCAGGGACCTCTCGTCGTAGGCATAGGGCTCATAGCCCTCCAGGTATGGCGTATGCCGGGTGAGCAGATACAACGTGTCTCCCACTCTCCGACTCGAAATGAGACTGCCGTCGATGGTAAGAGTCTCCAGGGATTCCAATGACGCCGGGTCAGTGGCGTCGAAAAACTCCAGCTGAGTCGTATTCCCGGCCCAGCCCCACACGTCCAGCCAGAGCTGGTAGGAATGATTGCCGCCGAGAACGATGAGACGGTCACCGCCTGCACGTTCAGTGACCAGGTACATGCCGCTGGCCCGCTGCGGTCCGGACAGCGCCTTACTGGCTGATTCCGTGGCCAGCGCATTGACGCTGTCCAGCTCATAGGTCACCACGCAGGTGCTCGAGGCGCAGTCCCGCAGCATCAGCAGGTACTCGCCATCGGACTTCATGATGTCGGCTTCGTCGACGCCTTCTTCCTGCAGATTGGTGGTGGATACACGTCCAGCCAGATCCGCAGAACCCACCCCGTCCGTGGCGGCAGCTTCTGCAAAATCGGCTGTCCCATAAAAGCGATTCGATGCGCTTTTTGCCAGCCCCTGCTTAAGAAAATCTTCCAGAGCACCGGCAGACCGGAAACGGTGCAGGGTGTCCTGACCGGCCGGCTGGATAGTGAAGCGCAGCGGGTGTTCGCCAATGACCAGGGGCTCTCCGGGGACCAGGTAAGCCAGATGAATTTCAAGATCACCACTGGGCAGGTAGTTTCGGTCGAAAAGCTGGATGTTCACCGTATCCTGCAACACCTCCTGCCTGAGGGGTGTCGGAGCCTGGACGGCTCCGTCCCAGGGCTGCCAGCCAGAGGGCGTCGCCAGATACCAGATCCCGTTGTGGATACCCCCCAGATAGACACTGGCGCTCCTGCCCCGATGCTCCGGACGAACCGGGAGTGAGTAGTGGGCTGAATAAGTGTCAGTATCCAGGAATGCTGAAGCGAAGGCGTGAGGCGACTCAGTCTGGATGAACGCATTACCATCAGGAGTGACTATCCTGCCGGTGGAATCCGGCTCGACTGCCGTCGCCAGGAGCGGACACAGGAGCAGCCAGGCAAAGAGGCTTTTACCAGCGATACGTTGCATCTTTACTCACCCTCCACTGCCAGGGGTTCTACCAGGGACTCTGCCAGGGTAATCCAGACAAAGCTTCAGTAGTAGACCCACTTTCCGCGCTATTACCAACAGGAGATTACACGCTGCGAATCGCCTTGCGGGACTAGTCGCCAGGGTGATAGGTCCGCTCTGCGTGCGCTTCAACATCCTCGCGGTAATAGTGCACATCGCGGAACTCACCCACACCGTACATTTGACCCTGGTCAAAGAAATGCGGCGAGTCCGGATCACTGCTAAGCCCCCCGGCCATTAATGCCCTGGCACGGACTCTGTCGCCGAACTCGACAGCAGCGATAAAGCTGTTACCACTGGTGGCATACCAGTTTTTGGTGCCCGGATACTGGCGCGTGCCTACTGAAGCCAGCGCTCCCCAGTTACCGGAGGCAAGCTCAACAGGAAAGCTGGGTTTGTTATCGTCAAAAGTCTGGCTGATACTGCCGTCGTTACGTTGAAATCGATTGACATCGCCCCACGCGACCCGCCAACTGCCAAAGTCAGCCTGCATTCTCTCTAAAGCTGCCCGCAGCGTTGCGAGGTATTGCTCAGGGCTGAGTTCAGTTTCTGCGTAGGCATAGCGATCATAGGGGTCCAGGTTGCTGCCGCGCGGCAGCAGGCTGAACAGCTCATTGCCCCAGTGATGGGCCAGCGTCGTTTCCACCGAGTCCATAGCGGTGCGTTTATCCCAGGCCACGAGCATTTCGACTGCGTCCCTGAGATCAGGATCGGGGTTGGCCGCGAAAGCTTTTTCCAATACTGGAACGAATCGTTCGAAAGCAGGCAGAAGACCGTCATACCCTGCCTCAATCAGCTTATCGATGTCGAAATCAGCGATAGTCGGGTAGAGTTTGAGTGCATGTTCGCCCCGGGGATTCTCGAAATTAACCGACATGTAAAGTGGGTAATCTTCTTTTTTCGGGCTGTATCCAGGGCCGGCGGCTGAAAACGGCCAGTTGTTGGAATTATAGAGCCAGCCGGAACCGGGATTTAAGAGATTAATCGCCTCCTCAACCGGGTGCAGGCCCAGCCAGTCAGTGTCGGGGTTATTGCCATCGACTGGATGATTAAAGTCATATTGGGTATTACGCAGCGGATGAAAGTTGCCGTGAAAGTAAGCGATGTTTCCATCCCTGTCCGCATACACGGTGTTATTGGACGAGTTGGACTTGAGCCTCATCATCTCGTAAAACTCTTCATAGCTCGTTGTTTTGGTGCGTGTGTAGGATTGGATAAGAGCAGTAAGGGGGGTATTCATGAGCTGCACGGAAATCCACTTGCCATTCTCCGAGCGCACTACAGGCCCATGATGAGTGTGATAGACGGTAAAGTCTCTTGAACCCAGGGAACCATCGGCCATTTTGTAATCGATAGTCTCGACAGAAATGGTAACTTCTCGTTCTTCTTCGCCAAACTGGTAAAACAGCCGACCATTTCGCTCGGTGAATTCATCGTAATAGTATTCATCGATCACATCGGAGCGGGTTGAGGTATGCATCCAGCCGTTGTACTCGCTGAAACCCTGATAAATAAAGAACTGCCCCCAGGTCAGCGCGCCATAGGCATTGAGACCCTCCTCGCTGACCATATGGGCTTCCTCGCGGAAGTAATGGGTAGTGTGTGGATTGATATAGAGCAGTGCGTTGCCGCTGGCGGATTTGGCCGGCGCGATAGCTATTCCGTTTGAGCCGCGGGGCTCCTGGTCACTTCTATCGGGAGCTGCCGCTACCAGCTGAGAACCGCCATAGAACTGCTCCAGTTCGGCGATCGATACACGTTCTATATCGCCACCGATACTGCCCTCGGAGAAAGACAGTGCCATCCAGGGCTCAAAGCGCTTGATAACCTTAGGCTCGACCTCGGGATGGGTATAGAGAAAGTAATTCAGACCGTCAGCGTAGGCATCCATCAACCGGCTCAGCCACTCTGGTGCCTCGGCGTAGAGTCGCTGCATTTCTTCTGGCTGAATAAACAGACGCATTCTCAGATCGCGGTATATTTCCCGCTCACCTTCAGCCTGGGCCAGCAGGCCCATGGCATTCAGGTAATTCACTTCGACGCGATTAAAATCATCTTCAGCCTGGGCATACATCACGCCAAACACAGCATCGGCATCGGTTTCGCCATAGATATGCGGCACACCCCATTCATCGCGAATGATGGTGACCTTCTCGGCCTGCGCCTGCCAGCGCTTCACTTCCTCGGACTCCTGCGAGGAGACAGCGGAGCTGCTGTTCGCTGCGGGTGCAGGTTGTCCGCCATTTTGCGGTGAACAGGCGGCAAAAGTAAGCAGGAGGGTCAGAAGCAGATAATGATGCATGGGTTTATTCACCGTTAAGTCACTGTTGAATTACAGCCAGAATATCAGGGAGGCACCGTTGGATTCTGGTAAAAATACAGCAATTCCTGACGAACATGAAAGAGTTTTCATCAGCCTCAGCAGTGCGGATTATCAAAGGCACAAATGTGGTTTGACGTCTTGACGCGTCATTACTGCGCTAAACCACTCGGACCTTACTGAATCAGCTTGCAGATCTTCAGTGGGCCACGTCAATCGCCACAAAGTAGATGAATTCAGATCCACTCCCGATAAACCGGCCTTCTACTCCGTTTGGAGCCACAAGGATCGATCGACTGTCCAGCTCATGAACCACACTCCAGGCAGTACCCCTTCATGGATTTGACCCAGCCTATCCAACGTTTCCTTCTACCTCGCCCCCCTCGACCTCCCTGGACCTCCCTCGATCGCGCTCGACAACTTCCCTGCAGGGTATTGGTTCAACCCAAGACTATTGATAAGCTTGCACCTGCTCTGAGCCTGCTATGGCTCTCTCGCTCCCTGAACGCTGTGAGTTCCCCGAATTCGGTGTTGTATTCGTCGAATGCGGGATAAGGGTGCGTGATCAACATCCGCGAGTCTTCAGGCTCTAACGACAGGAAAGACCCATGCGTTATTTACTGGCAATAATTCTCCCCCCGGTCGCCGTATTCCTGTGCGGCAAGCCCATACAGGGTATCCTTAACATCTTCCTGACCCTGGCTTTCTGGATTCCGGGGGCCGTGCATGCCCTGTTTGTGGTACACAGCCACCTGGCGGACAAGCGCAACAAAGAACTGGTCAAGGCTATCAAGGAATCGAACTTAGGCTGAGATTGGGCTATTCTTCCACCCTGGAACAAGCCATCAGTCACTCCATCAATCATCGGAACGAATGCCCCATGAAACTGTCCAGAATGCTAGTTTTACCGCTCGGCCTGACGCTACTGGTCGGCTGCAGCTCCGTCTACTACAACACCATGGAACGGTTCGGGGTAGAAAAACGGGATATCCTCGTGACCCGGGTGGAAGACGCCCGGGACTCTCAGGAGGAAGCCAAGGAACAGTTCAACTCGGCACTGGAGCAATTCACCACCCTGCTGAATTTTGAGGGTGGCGAACTGCAGGAAGTTTACGATCGCCTGAACTCGGAATTCGAGCAGAGCGAGCGCCGGGCTGAAGAAGTCAGTGACCGGATTCGGGCGGTGGAGCGGGTTTCGGAAGACCTGTTTGATGAATGGGAAGACGAACTGGAACTGTACACTGACCAGAGCCTGCGCAGCTCCAGCGAACGCACCCTGCGCCAGACCCGCTCACGCTACAACCAGTTGCTGAGCACCATGCAGGCGGCAGAAAGCACCATGATTCCAGTGCTCAATGCCTTCAGGGACCAGGTACTGTTTCTGCGCCATAACCTCAACTCCCGGGCCATCGCCTCCCTGCGTAACGAAGTGGCCACTATCGAGGGAGATATTGCGGTGCTGATCGAAGAGATGGAGGCCTCCATCGCTGAGTCCAACCGCTTCCTGGAAGAGCTGGAACTGATCTAGAAGACGTCAGGCTATGTGAAATCCCGCAGTCCCGGCTGCGGGGTTCACCGGTAGTTCTCCCCCACTGAACAGGCTGCGATACAGCTCAGGTGGCTGTATGGCAGCCCCGTTTCATCATGCCAGCGGTTGAACGCCTCCTGGACCCGTTGCCGGTCCCGCTTGCTGCTCGGTTGCTCGGCGATTTCAACGCCCGCGCCCTGGAGAGCAGCCACCACATCACGTCCCAGAATAAAACTGTCTTTGCCCATGAAGCGCAGAAAGTACTGCCCGCTGTTGCCCCCCAGTCTGGAGCCATGCCTTTTCAGATAGGCCAGCAGCCCCACCTGGTCAGAGGCCGGCCAGTCAGCGATAAACCTGCCGAACGAACCGTATTCGCGGGCGGTTTCCCGCACGAAAAACAGGTTTTCCTGCAAGGCCTGAATTTTCTGCCAGTTGCGCACCACCCGGCGATCGCTGGCGTAGGCCTCCCACTGCTCCGGTGCCAGCAGGCTGAGCTTAAACGTATCGAAGCCCAGAAACGCCTCTTCGAACTCGGGCCACTTCCGGTCGATGACCTTCCAGCTGAAGCCTGCCTGGTTGATCACCCGGGTCATCATGGACAGATAGCGATCATCACCCGTGGCCTTGAGCTTTCGATTGCTGGCGACTTCGGGTAACAGCTTTTTGAGACCTGCCGGACCGCCCTTACGTTTCTCGGCACGTCGCTTGATCTGCTCAAATTTTTTCATAGCGCCTGCTTCTATCAGCTGAGCTGGGGAGCCTCGGATTAATTACCACAACGCAAGGCCAGAGCATTGTGGTAATTAATCAGAGGCTCCCTGGATGGTAAGCTTGATCGGCTTACCCTATCAAGGATAGGCTTCCGGGTCGCGGTTTCCAAATTCAACCTGCTACCGGATCCAGCTTATTGTGGGCGCCAATCATTTATTGATCACTTTGCTCAGCTGCGCCTTTTTCATGGCGCTGGTGGCCTGGATATCCTACCTGAAAACCCGCGGCGAAGTGGGCTCCAGGGACGGCTATTTCCTTGCCGGCCGAGGCCTGGGCGCCACGTTTATAGCGGGGTCGATGCTGCTCACCAACCTGAATGCCGAGCAGCTTATCGGCCTGAATGGTTCGGCTTACGGGTTCAACATGAGCAGCATGGGCTGGGAGGTCACCGCAGCTTTCGCGACCATCTGCATGGCATTTATCTTTCTGCCCCGTTACCTCGCCGGGGCGTTCACGACTCTGCCGGAATTTCTCAGCAGCCGCTTCGACGACGATGTCCGGCGCCTCACCGTCATCCTGTTCATGGTCGGCTACGGGCTGATCACCATTCCCTCGGTGCTCTACTCCGGCTCGATCGCGGTAATGTTGCTGTTCGATGTACCCGGTTTATTCGCCATCAGCTATGGCCAGGGCCTGTTTCTGACCATTCTGACCGTAGGCGGCATCGGGGCCCTGTATGCGATTTTTGGCGGGCTGCGGGCCGTGGCGGTATCGGACACTCTCAACGGGGTTGGACTGCTGATTGTTGGGATTACTGTTCCATTACTCGGCCTTTCGACGCTCGGTGACGGGAGCGTCGGGCAGGGACTGCAGATCATTACCAGCACCAATACGGAAAAACTGAATGCCATCGGCGCGGCTTCGGACCCGACTCCATTCGGTACCCTGTTTACCGGCATGATCTTCGCCAACCTGTTTTACTGGTGTACCAATCAATACGTCATTCAGCGCACCCTGGCGGCCCGCAATCTGGCGGAAGGCCAGAAAGGCGTGCTGTTCTCGGGTTTCTTCAAAGTCATGGTGCCGTTAATGATGATGCTGCCCGGTGTCATCGCCTTTCATCTTTATGGCGATAATCTTGACTCAATTGACCAGGCCTACCCACAGCTTATCAGGGATGTACTGCCAGTCTATGCCACCGGATTTTTTCTCGCCGTGCTGCTGGGAACCGTTTTCAGCTCGTTCAATTCGCTGTTGAACAGTGCCGCCACGCTGTTCTGCCTGGATGTTTACGCACCTCTCAAGAAAGAGCCGGTCAGCGATCAGCAACTGGTCAGGGTTGCCAAACGGGCCAGCGTAGTGATTGCGCTGTTCTCTTTCCTGGTTGCTCCGTTGTTACGATTTGCACCGGACGGTCTCTGGCAGGTCATTCGGATCTTCACCGGCTTCTACAATATTCCGGTCATCGCCATTGTCATTGTCGGACTTTTCACAACCCGGGTACCGGCCATCGGCCCTAAAGTCGTAATCGGATTTCATCTGCTGGCTTACGGACTGCTTCAGTTCGTACTCGGCGATAGGGTTCCGATTCATTTCCTGCACCTCTATGCTATCCTGTTCGTGGTTGAGGTTCTGATCATGCTGGGTTTCGGCCACTTCCGACCGGCGACCAGAAGCTGGGACTACGAGCCTCACAATAAGGTAGACCTGCAACCCTGGCGCTTTGCCAGGCCCTGTGCGGTAACCCTGATGTCCTGTGTGATAGGGCTGTACCTGTTGTTTTCGCCCGTTGGTCTGGTCGGGGGTACTACACCACTGTTTGGACCCTTGCTGGGATTGCTGGCAGTCATCAATGGGATCGCCTGGGGGTGGTCCCTGCGCACCGGGGTGCGTGGTCCCGCCACCAATGCCCGGCCCTCGCTGGATGTCTCGGAATAACTGCCATGTCACACCCTGCCATGCCCCGTCTCAGGTTCTTTGAGTCCGCCGCCAGCCAACGTCATATACAGGAACAGGACCGGTACCTTTATCGCCGCCCTGAACCCGAATACAACCTGGCTGTCATCGGCACCGGCACCATCGGCCAGGAACACATGCGGGTTGCCTCGCTGCTGGGCAGGTGTCGAATCCACGGTCTGTTCGACAGTATGGCCTCGAGTATGGAAGCTGCTGAAAAACAGTTCCGGACTTATAGTCAGGACCGTCTGGTCAGATACCCCAGCCTTACAGAAGCCTGCAGTGATCCGGATGTGGACGCACTGCTTATCTGCACCCCCAATTACACCCATCACGAGATCTTCAATACCGCAATTGCCAGCGGCAAGCCCCTGTTCGTCGAAAAGCCCATGGCGACCACCCTGGCGGATGCCGCCAGCATAGTCCGGCTCGCACAGAGCCATAACAGTTTCGTCCAGATCGGGCTGCAGTATCGCTACAAAGCCCAGTATGTCGAGGCTTTCCAGGAAGCTCTCGGCAGAGCGTCACTTGGCACGCTCAGGACTATCGCGATGAGTGAGTACCGCCCCCCTTTCCTGGACAAGGTTGAGCAGTGGAACAAATTCAGCTGTTACAGCGGTGGCACGCTGGTGGAAAAATGCTGCCACTACTTCGACCTTATTCAGCTCCTGGCACGGGCCAAACCTGTCAGAGTATTCGCCAGTGGCGGACAGTCCGTGAATTTTCTGGACTTCGAAAAAGATGGCAGAAAATCCGATATTGATGACCATGCCTTTGTAATCATCGACTACGAAAACGGTGTCCGTGCAAACTTTACACTCAATATGTTCAGCCCGGACTTTAACGAAGAGCTGGTCGTCTGCGGTGACAAGGGCAGGCTGGTAGCCAGGGAACGCTTCAGCATTCACGAACAGCAACCGGCGCAGTTCTCAATCGAGGTGGAATTGGGCGAAACTGGCGCCTCACGCCAGACCCGGCTGAGCTACCCGCGACTCATAGAACAAAGTGGGCATCATGGCGCCACCTTCTTTGAGCACATGGCCCTGGCAGACCAGCTGGCCGGCCTGCCGACGGACTGCGCGACCCCGCTGCAGGGCCTGGTATCAATCGTTATTGCCACTGCCGCGCAGCAGTCGATGACCAGCGGTGAAGCCGTGAGCATCGACTCGGTCGTCAGAGATAACAACCTGGATGACCTGTTAACCGAACAGGCCTGGAGCTACTGATGAATTTAGAGATTGGCACCCCGAGGTCAGACATGGCCGCAGTGGGCCTTGGGCTGTGGAAGATCGAGCAGGCCCGGACCGCTGCGTTAGTGCACCAGGCTATCGAGCTTGGCTATCGTCACCTGGACAGTGCAGCCGATTACGGCAATGAGGCGCAGGCCGGCGTCGGGATCAGTGAGGCGCTGGCAGCCGGGCATTGTCGTCGCGAGGATCTCTGGGTAACCTCAAAACTGTGGAATACCTACCACCGCCCCGAACATGTCCGGGCCGCCTGTGAGAAATCACTGGCCGACCTGCAACTGGATTACCTGGATCTCTATCTGATTCACTTTCCCATCGCGCTGAAATTCGTTCCTATTGAGTCTCGTTACCCGCCCGAATGGATTCATGATCCGGATGCCGCTACCCCGACCATGGAAATTGATCCTGTGCCCCTGGCAGACACCTGGCATGCTATGGAAGAACTGGTTGACCAGGGCCTGGTGCGACACATCGGAATCTGCAATTACAACAGCGGGCTCCTCCACGACCTGATGGCCTATGCCAGAATCAAGCCCGCCATGTTGCAGATTGAATCCCATCCCTACCTCACCCAGGAGAAACTGATTCGCCTGGCAAGGTCCTATGAGATGGTGGTCACGGCGTTCTCGCCGCTGGCCGCCCTCTCCTATGTGGAACTGGGGATGGCTGCTCACAACGAGACAGTTCTCGATCAGCCGGCAGTGCTGGCTGCTGCGGCCCGGACCGGCCGTACGCCGGCCCAGGTGGTGTTACGCTGGGGCGTACAGCGGGGTACCGCGATCATTCCCAAGACTGCCAACCCGGCGCGCCTGCGGGAAAACCTGGCGCTGTCCGATTTTCATCTGACAGAGCAGGAAATGCAGGCAATTTCCGCCCTCAACCAGAACAGGCGGTTCAACGACCCCGGAGTATTCTGTGAACAGGCATTCGGTAAGTTCTACCCCATTTACGATTAGGGCAGCATTCAGGCCCGGCGGCAGCCATGGGCAGAATTACTACTGTTATTCCGGTTTGTCCGGGGATGGAAAGTTATGAATGAATTAACTGTCGCCAGAATCGATGTAGAGGGTCAGCAGCACTGGCCCGAACAGTTCCCACTGGTCTACCAATTGCAGGATTGCACCTGTGAACTGCAAGCGGTCACCGGCTGGCTCGCCCGGAATAGCACATCCCTGTTAAAGGAACTGGATCAACACGGCGCCATTGTGCTGCGCAATTTTCCCCTTCACGACGGCATTGCATTTGACCATTGCGTGCAGGCCTTCGGCCTGCACAACTTCGCTTATAAAAATTCGCTATCAAACGCCGTGCGTCACAATGTGACCGAGCGGGTCTTCACCGCTAATGAGGCTCCCGCCGGGATTGCCATCCACCTTCATCACGAGATGGCCCAGACTCCGTTCTATCCGTCGCGGCTGTTTTTCTTCTGCGAACAGGCACCGGAGGCGGGTGGAGAAACGCCACTGTGCCGCTCCGATATCCTGCTGGACAAGTTGCAGCAGCGTATACCGGCCTTTATTCAACGCTGCCAGGAACTCGGTGTGCGTTATACCAACGTCATGCCGGCCGAGGACGACGCCGGCTCCGGGCAGGGTCGAAGCTGGCGCAGCACTTTAAGGGTAGACAGCCCACGGAGTGCGGAGAAAAAGCTGCAGGCACTGGGTTACAGCTGGGAATGGTTAAAGGAAGACAATCTGCGCGTCACTACCGCCACCCTGCCGGCTGTGCGAAAGCTACCTGATGGACGCCGGGTATTCTTCAACCAGTTGATAGCCGCCTTTCGCGGCTGGCAGGATACGCGCAATCAGTCCGATAAATCCATCTGCTACGGAGACGGATCCGACTTTGATACCGGGCATCTGGCCGCACTCGCGGAAACCAGCGACAGCCTTACCGTTGCGCTACCCTGGAAAACGGGAGACATGGCGCTGGTGGACAATTTTCTGGTCATGCACGGGCGCCGGCCCTTCCTGGGCAAGCGCCGGGTTCTCGCCTCCCTGGCAGAATAAAGGCCCCGGGTTAATCCGGATTGCCATGCCGGGCAAACGGGGCGCACTCGACGACATCGAAAGAGGCATCGAAAGAGGCAGGCACTGCAAACAGGAAAATTTCCGATCGCGCCCCCCATAGATACAGTCAGCACCTTAAGCCTGCCTCTATCGCCACGGCGACCAGTTGGATGAGTTCATATCAGCCTGCTAGCGCGTGCCTGGCAATACCTCAAATCCCGGATCAAACTCTACCAGCACCGATGCCAGTTGCAACAACACTGCCTGATTGCCGGCTACGGTACCGAAACCGGACTGCAGCTGCTCAGCCAGGGTGGCCTGCCCCATAATCACCGTCTCCAGATCGCTTCGGTTCATGGTAATCGTGGCATCCGCCTGGTCGGCCAGGTAGCCCTCGATGCTGGTAAGGGTGCCGCCGCTCATCTCCACGACGAAATCCTGACCGGTATCCGGCGTACTGAAATTGATCACAAACTGCAGGCCGTCAGCACGCTCACTGTCCACCCGGGTGGCGAGGGCATCCCACCATTGGGTTGTCGTCATGGCGCGGGCCAGATCGGGGCTGGTACCGCGGGCTGCCGGGACCTCCGGCGCACCATGACGCAGCTCTCGGGCGGCCGATAGAAACACATTGCGCATGCTGGCGCTTTCATACTGATAACCCAGTTGTTCGAAAACGTCGGCCAGCAAATACCTGGCGGCCTGATTGTCCGGCTCGGCATAGACCAGCTTGTTGAGAATTTCCATGGCCAGCCGGGACTGCCCTTCTTCATGCAGGTCCCTGGCGCGGTCCAGGATGGCTGCGGCGCCTCCCATCATCTCCACATACAGCGGCGCAGACTGATCAGGCGATAATGGCGCCAGAGTCGCAGGATTACCGTCCCAGTAACCCAGGTAGCGATTCAGTACGGCGCGGGAATTATGAAATTCCGAGCCATGGTACTGACGCACGTTCCAGGCCTGCTGCAGACTGGGCGGCACCCGGTATTCATTATGGATTTCATTGATGGTGACACCCTGGTTGGCCAGGTGCAGGACCTGGTTATTGAGATTGGCATAGGCATCCCGTTGATTACGCATGACCTCCTGAATACGGTCATTACCCCAGCGCGGCCAGTTGTGAGACGACACCATGACCTGCGCCTGTCTGCCGAATCGATACAAGGCCTCGTTGATCTGCTTGGACCAGGCCAGTGCATCCCGGACCAGAGCGCCTCTCAACGTATAGATATTGTGCACGGTGGCAGTAATATTTTCGGCAGCCCAGAAAACCCTGTGATCCGGAAACCAGGCGTTCATTTCGGCCGGCGCCTCGGTGCCCGGCGTATTCTGGAACACGATTCTGACACCGTCGATCATGTGCTGTTCGAAATCTTCCGTGACAACCACCGTTGGCGCAATGAGACCAGCGGTGCCGGCGGCCAGCCCCTTCCCTATCGCCGAATCAACCTGCCCGAAGGGGCTGGAGGGAATGACCCTGCCGTACTGAAAGCCGGCGCGGCGTGACATGGCATTACCCGCATAGACGTTCTCTGCAATCGCCTCTTCCATGAACCCCTCAGGCGCATAAACTGCCACCCGGCCGGCCTGCACATCGTCACCACTGATCACGCCCCTGACCCCGCCGAAGTGATCAATGTGGGAATGGGAGTACACCACGGCTTTGACCGGCCTTGCCCCCAGCTGCTGGTTCGCCAGTTCCAGTGCCGCAGCAGCAGTCTCGCTGGCCAGTAGCACGTCGAACAGTATCCAGCCGGTCTCGCCCCGTACCAGGGTCATGTTGGCCAGGTCAAACCCCCTCACCTGATAAATAAAATCCGGCACTACTTCGTACAGGCCGTAATTCATATTAAGCAGCGCCTGACGCTGCAGTGACGGGTGAATGGAATCGTAGTCGGTACCGTCCAGCAGGAAATCGTAGCGGGCCATATCCCAAACGATGTTGCCAGCCCTGCCGTGAATCTGCTGATAGTCAGGCGCCGCGATAAAACCACGCCGGGATTCCTCGAAATCCCGCTCGTCTTCAAACGGCAGGCTGTCCCTCAAAGCCTCCTGTCGAGCCGCTGTCCAGCGGGAAGGTGGCTTACCCTGGGGATCAAAGTGCGTCTGCTGGGCGCTGGCTGCAGAGCCGAGTGCCACGGTCAGGGTCAGAGCCTGTATCACACTGGGTAAGAGGTGAATCAGACCAGCAATCGATAGGCTTGAATGACGAGGCATAGCGGACTCCGTTTCCCGGTAACTGAATAGAAAATCGAAGCGTATACCAGCTTAAGCAGACTGGCCAGCCGGTACACTCCGGCCGCCCTATAACTGCCCCATGTACCACCACAGGCCGAGTAAAACAGGTACCAGTGTCAGAAACATCAGCGTCGTGAAAGCCATCATCTTGTTCGCAAACAGTTTATTCAGCATGGGCTAGGTTCCTGATGACGTTCCTGATGACCTGCCTGATGATTTTCCAGGCAGCTTCACGCCGACGCCAAGCAGTGAAAGTCAGACCGGGCGCCAGCACAGCGTGCTGACCATGGGATGCAGGGAAATAAACCGGCATTATAATCACTAGACACCAGGGAACAATAGTCATAAGGTTTAGAGGCTCTAATCGTCCGGTTGCGGGGTCTCGACAGCACAGAAGCGCTTTAAAAGCCCGCCGGATGTTGCGGGACCTGCTCAGGGATACCCTGGAACCGGCACGGCCGGCTGTTGGAGCAAAGCCTGAACAAAGCAAAAGCAATGTCACTGTCTCACTTACTTTTTCCCTTATTTATGTCGATCAGCCGTATGAATAAAAATAGCTTAGAACTGACATTCCTGCTCCTCGGCACGCTACTGCTCTGGTCAGCAGGCGCCGCAGGCCAGGTTTACCAGGTGCCGAAGACCTCCAGTGGTGCGCCTGACCTCAACGGTATGTGGAATTTCAATGACAGCACACCCTTTGAGCGTCCGGCGCAATTCGACGGTCGGGAATTTCTCAACAGCGAGGAAATCGAAGCCCGTCAGACCCGCCAGCAGATAAGCGAGGAACGACGCCTCGCCAGGGAAAGCGGCCTGGCGGATCGCATTCTGGACGAACCCACCAATGACACCGGCGCCTATAACGCCTTCTGGTCCGAGTATGAGGAGCCCTACCCCAACAATCGCACCTCACTGCTGATCTACCCCGCTGACGGTCGCCTCCCGGCGATCCAACCGGGCGTGACAATTCAACGCTCCCCCCCCGGTTCCAACCCCTGTAACGATGGTGGCCGTGAGTTCGACCGCCCGGTGCGCATCTCCTGGGGTGCCGCCAGTTGCGATCGACCGGAGGATTTCGGGCTCGCCAGTCGCTGCCTGATGTTTCCACAGACCGGCCCACCCCATATCAAGGCGAACACCTACAACAACAATATACGCATCGTACAGACTGATGATCACATCGTTATTCATGCCGAGCTGGGCAACGATCCGAGAATCATTCCGCTGGACGGCAGACCTCACATCGACGAGCGGATCAGGTTCTGGAATGGAAATTCACGAGGATATTTCGACGGGGATACCCTGGTGGTGGTCACCCGCAACATGCGCGCCGAAATGGCGAGCCTGTTCCAGCGTACCACCTCCTACGGCAGCGCCAGGAACCGTGTGCTGACCGAACGTTTTACCCGGGTGGGTGACGACGCCATGGACTACGAATTCACCATCGAAGACCCGGACACCTTTACCGACCGGATTACCGTGAAAACCAATTTCTCCCGCCTGCAGGGCCAGATGTTCGAATACGCCTGTCACGAGGGCAATTACGCCCTGACCAATATGCTCAGGGCTGCCCGCATCGAAGATGTGGCCAACGACTGATCCGCTGCCCGGTCAGGGGCAGGGATCCTCGCCGGCTACCGGGGTGGCGCCGGACGGCAGATAACGGCAGGGATCCGCCGATTCCAGAGAAACCCGCGTGCCGGCGCGAATCAGGGCACCGGCGCTGGGCCCCTGAAAAAAGCTGTAACCCTCGCGGCTTTCCAGCCAGGCCAGCGGGCCTCCCACGAATAAGCCTGCCGCCAGTGTCTGCTCTTTGACGCGGGTCACCAGGGCTTCGTATTGGGGGTCACCCTGGCGCCTGCCGGTGAAGCTGCCCAGGTCTGAGCTGGCGATAAAGATTCCGTCGATACCGGGTGTGTTGACCACCTGCTCGATGATTTCAACGCCTTCGGGCTGCTCTATCATGGCGACAATCATGATGTTGTCATTGGCTGCCTGCCGGTAATCGTTACCCCACAGCGCCCGGTACTGACCACCGCCCTGGCTGCGCTTACCGATGGGCGGGTAGTTGGCGTAGGTCACCGCCGTTTCCACCTCTTCAATCGCATCCACCATGGGCACGATAATTCCCAGCGCGCCGATATCGGTGGCCTTCTGAATATCACCCTCGGTGGCGGCAGGAATTCGGATAAAGGGAATCGCCGGTGCGTCCCGGCAGGCCCAGATCATGTCTGCCACCTGGGAATAATTCAACGGGCTGTGCTGCATTTCAATCCACATGAAATCGAACCCGGCATTGGCCATGGCGCAGTAGATTGCCGGGTCAGCGGTATCGACGGTACCACCGACTACCTGCTCACCATTGGCCAGCTTCTGTTTAACGGTATTGAACAGGCGCACCTCCCCCGCCTGGGACAGGGCAGACGAGGACACCAGCAGTAAGGGCAGAGTCAAAAAAACAGTTGCGCAGAGTGAAACGAGCGTAGGCTTTTTAGTCATGGCAGAAAGCTCTTGTTGATGTTGAGAGGCGACAGCCTGGACAGCAGAAGCGGCCGCGAAAGAAATCGTAACAAACGTCGACCCGATGATAACCCAATGCCAGGCGCTGTAAAGCCCCGGCAAAGAGCATTGTGCCGCTCAATCGAACAGCGGAGCCAGCGCCGCCTCTAGGTTTTCGGCACCCCGTTGTTGACTGAGCTTTTCCATCTGGCGATGCAGCTCTTTCTGTTGCGGGGCTGCCAGTCCCTCAATGCGCCCGCTGAGCTCCCCTTCTTCGATACTCAGACTGTCGCGCCGGGCATGGGTGCGCTGTTGCAGCGCTGCATTGAGAAACAGAAAACGGCTTACCAGCACGTACGGAAAGTTACGGTTTTTCATGGGCCCCTGGCGCGCCTCATAACCTCCTACCGGCAAACCCCGGATTTTGAAATCCGCCAGCCGGTCCGCGCCGAACCAGGCGCCTCCGCCCGCCAGCAGCCCCCCGGTCAATGCCCCGAGAAACAGACTGTGTCCGGCCAGCCCCAGATCGACCATCGCGCCGGTGGCTGCCCCCGCCATGGCCGCCGCCACCAGCAGCTGCCGGCGATTCAGCCCCCAGAGGATCCACTTTTCGGTATCGAACAGGTTGTCCTCGGTGGGCAGCTCGCTGCTTTTAACATCCAGATGGTGATAGTGATAAAGGCCCTTAAGCTGCTCATGAGCCTCCCGCTCCCGTTTGACCAGGGCGCTGTAGAAACGCTTCTCCAATACGGGCTGCAGCTGCCGCGCCTGCTCACGGCTGAGCACTTTCTGCGACACCTGGCTGGAACACATGTCCGTCAGCATAGCAGCCAGCACATGGACGCTCTGCTGACGTTGCAGGGTTCGTTGCTCCTGGTAGGCTTCGATCAACGCCTTGATTTGTTCTTTCCAGTCCTCGCGCAGATACGAGAACGCTTCCAGGATAGAAAGCTGTTTATCGAAATCCGCCTGCATGGCATTGAATACCCTGACCACTTTAAAATACTGCGACAGAGCCTGCTGCCAGGGGGCAATATACTGCTCATTCTCGATCGGGTTGATCAATGCCATACTGGCCTGACCGGTCCAGCGCAGAATTTCCATTTCCGCCTCGTATTCGGCGCCATAGGGCCTGGAGCCGTCCACCACATACAGAATCACCGCGCCGTCAACAATCGGTCTGAGCAGCTCCACCTCGTCGGGAAACTGCTTCCAGCACTCGGGATCACTGACAAATTGCTGCACGGCCGCCTGCCGCTGGTCGGCATTCTCGGCATGCTGCTCCAACCACTGCAATACCCGCGTGGGGCGCTGAAAACCGGGCGTATCGATCAGCTGGAAGCGGCTGCTGCCTACCTCCACCTGCAATGTCTCGGTAACCTGGGTGGTGCCGCTCTGGGCCGAGATAGCCACACTGTCATCCTGGGCCAGTGTCGCGACGATGGAGGATTTCCCCTTGTTGGGATGACCTACTACTGCAAATGCTGGCGTCATGCTGCGGCCCCCGCGTTCCCTTGCGCCTGCAGGACCGACCAGCCACCCGGTAAGGTGCCGCAGAAGCGGCGCCATTCGCGCAGATTGACGTCCTTGACCGGGCGCAGCCCCTCGCCGTCCCAATCCAGGGGTAGCAGCAACCCCGGCGCATCGGAGCTGGCCGGTTTGACTTTCAACAGATAATCGCCCAGTTCGCCCATGGGCGGTTCCCAGGCTTTGACCATGACAACCACTGCCACGTCTCGGGCTCTGTTACTCAGCCGGGCTTCGGGTTCTGTGAGCGGGCCGGCCTGCAGGAAGCTACCCGGCTGGCCAAATCTTTTCTCCAGCGCTGCCTTGATGGTCGGCGGAATATTGGCCCAATCGATCATTACGTAGTCCTCCGGTACAGAACCGGCCAGCGGCGCCAGTTTGCCCTGCATGGGCACGATATTCATGGCATCCACATGTAAAACCCGGTGCCCCGGCCGTTTCTGGGCGGCAGCGTTCCTACGCTGAAACAGGGAATGTGCCACCAGGGCCAGCAGGGCCCTGGGCAGTAAGGTGTAGGTGATCTGCGCCGCGATGGCGTACTTCCACCACTGGCCGAGCCGGGCTGCGGTAAACTGAGGCTCTGCCAGGCGAAAGTCCTGGGATTGTTGTAACAACGCCAGGTCAGGCTGGGCGTCGGTCCAGAAACGCCAGGGCAGCGCCAGAATCTGCAACAGGGGCAACAGATCCGTTGCATTGAGCAGCGTGCTGCGCCAGACGAAGCTGATGTCCGTGCCCGCCAGCAGTATCAGAAAGGCCAGCAGACCACCGAGGGCAAAGGCCAGGGCCAGCAACTGGGTCTCGTAAAACAGCCAGTACTTGCGCTCGTAGCCGGGTTGCAGCGCCAGCATCTCCCGCCGCACGCCGACGGGCCACAGGGGAAGTTCCAGTATCCAGCCCGCCAGGCCGCGGCCGGACTGCCTGAACAGGTAAACGACACTCAGAAGCAACCCGCCGGCTGGCAGGAACACAAACAGAAGCAGCAGGTAAAGCAGATTCACCCTTCCCTGCTCATCGCCGGACAAGACACTGATGGCAACCACGAAGCCCGCCAGCAGACCCGCGACACTGAGCAGAGTGCTGATCTGACGCATGGCTGGTTGTAGAACTGTTTTACTGGTCAATTTATTACTACACTGGCTGCGGATAGCGTTGCCCGGTCCCGGCGCAAAGGTCGCCAGTATACCCTGACTGGACAGGCTCCATAAGTGCCGCCGGCACGGGCCTCTGTCGGTGAGCAGGAATCCGCGCAGTGCGGGGACGGGCACGGCTGGTCTCGCTACCAGGGACTCTTGACCGCCTGCCCCTTGCACAAAGACGGTCTTTTTGCATAAAGTTCAGACTCCTTGCCCCCACAACTGACAGGCCACATGCGCAACGCACTGATAAAACTGACGATCTTACTGTGGCTGCCGTTCAACGGCGTGGCCCGGGAGGCACCCGGGCTTGACCTCGGGTTGTCCCTCAGTGGCTACTGGGTGATAAACGAAGAGCTGAGTGATAACACCGACGACCAGGTGGAGGAGGCCATCCGTGCCGCCGGCGGCAAGGTGCCGCGGCGAAGCTGGTTCAGCAAGCCGGAAGAAGACCGCTACCGCGGCGGCCCGCCGGATCAGGAATTGTATGACCGACTCTCCTACGACGACGTACTCATGATCAGCTACCAAGAGCCGGAATTCGTGTTCGAGTACGCGGACGGTTACCGACGGGTATTTCATACCGACGGCCGGCGCCGTACCACCGGTGCGAGTGATTATTTCGATCAGGGCGGGGAAGATTTTTCCTTCGGCAACTGGAGCGGCGCGTCACTGAAGGTGGAGGCCCGGCCACAGGACGGCGGATTTACCCTGGAGAGCTATGTCATCGAAGCCGAGGGCCAGCGCCTGCGCGTGGAAATGACTCTGCAACCGTTTGTCTTTGGCGCCCCTATCTCACTGGTCCGGGTCTACGATCGCAGCACCCCTCCCTGACAGTGCCTGGCTCAGAGCCTGAAGCACCTCACCACAGTCCTGCTCCAGCTTGAGGGTAAAAAGGTCATCGGCCCGGGTCTGACCGGCGTTGATACAGGCAATCGGCTTGTTGTGCCGGGCAGCGTGACGACAGAAGCGGTAACCGGAAAAAACCATCAGTGAGCTGCCCACAACCATCAGGCCGTCACTGTTTTCCAGCCTCTCGAAGATGAATTCGACCAGCGAGCGATCCACCGAATCGCCAAAAAACACCACATTGGGTTTGAGCAGGCCCCCGCAGTAGCGACAGAGGGGCACAGAGAGCTTTTCCACCAGGGAATCCGCTACATCGGCATCACCGTCGGGGGCCAGAGAGGCGGCCGGTTCAGTAGCGCCGAGGTGAGGGTTCAGCGCCTCCAGCTGCTGCTGTACTTCATCTCTGTGGCTTACGTGGCGGCATTCCAGGCACACCACCTGATCAAGACGGCCATGCAGATCAATGACATGGCGCTGCCCCGCGCGCTGATGCAAACGGTCCACGTTCTGGGTCACCAGCAGATCGATCCGCCCCAGGCTCTCCAGGTTCGCCAGAGACCGGTGTGCAGCGTTGGGCAAGGCATTTTTTACCGGAGGCCAGCCGACATAACTGCGCGCCCAGTAGCGTTTGCGACTGGCCAGACAGCTGATAAATTCCTGGTGTTTGATGGGATCGCTGCGCTGCCAGTTGCCCCGGCCATCCCGGTAGGCAGGAATCCCCGAGTTGACGCTGCAACCGGCGCCGGTCAGCACCAGCAGTCGCGGGTGATCATGGATAAAATCCATCAGACGATTGATCACAGCGGGTGGACCACCTTGGCAAATTTCGCAAACAGCTGTCCCACCAAGTATACTTCGGGTTTTACTTCAGAACGAGCCGGTATGCCATGAACCATAGACACAGAATTTCCCACTACACTTTTACACTGCTGGCCGGCCTCCTGCCACTGCTGGCCCATGCCGGCCTGGAAGACGGCCTGCGGGCCTACGAGATGCGCGACTACGAAACGGCCTATAACGAGCTGGTGCCGCTGGTCAGTGAAGGCAGCGTCGATGCCCAATACATTCTTTCACGCATGTATCGCAGCGGTCAGTACGTCGACCTGGACATGGCCGCCGGTGCACAGATGTTGAGCCTGGCTGCGGAACAGGGCCATGGCCCGGCGCAAAGAGAGCTTGCCAACATGTATCTGATCGGCATTGGCGTCGAACGCAACCCGGGCGAAGCCATGCGTCTGATGACCGCAGCTGCTGAACAGGGTCTGGCCGATGCCCAGCAGGAACTGGGTATCATTTACCAGTCCGGTACCGTCAGTGATCCGGACTACGAGGCCGGCCTGATGTGGCTGCAGCGCGCCGCGGACCAGGACTATCTGCCTGCCATTCACAGCCTGGGAATGATGCACTATTTCGGCCAGGGTGGTGAGATCAACCTGATCGAAGCCGAGCGCATGTTCCGTATGGCGGCACAGAAGGGCTATGCCCAGTCCCAGTATCAACTGGGCGCCATGTACCACCAGGGACAATGGTTGATGAAAGACCTGGTAAAAGCGGCCATGTGGATCAATGTCGCCGCCGCCAACGGTAATTCCAGCGCCCGACTGATGCAAAGGAACCTGGAAGAGGAAATGACCGGTGACCAGGTGGACGAAGCCCGCGAAATGGCCGTCGCCTGTCGCGCCCGCAGTTACAGTGACTGTTAACAAAAAGGAGTTCCACGGTGCGCAATAAATCAGTTATCACCTGTCTCATCGCCAGTAGTCTGCTGCTGGCCTCTCTGGCCAGCGCCCAGTCGATCGATGCGGGGCGCGGCGGACTGCCCCTGACCGTGCCTGCCAGCTACTCAGACAGCGACCCGGCTCCTTTGTTGGTGCTGCTGCACGGTTACGGGTCCAGCGGCGCCCGTCAGGATGCCTATATGCGTTTCAGCGCCCTGGCCGAGCAGTACGGGTACCTGTTTATCGCGCCCGATGGCCGGCAGGAAGCCGGCGGCTCCAATAACCGCTTCTGGAACGCGTCCAAGGCCTGCTGCGACTTCTTTGCGGCCGGAGAGGATGATGCTGCCTATATCATGTCCATCATCAATCAGATCAGGGAGCGCTTCAGTATCGACCCGGACCGGATCTACCTGGTAGGTCACTCCAACGGTGGGTTCATGTCCTACCATATTGCCCAACAATACCCTGACACCATTGCAGCCATCGCCAGTCTGGCTGGCGCCGAGGCTGCCGAGCCCAGACCAGAGCCGCGCAGCCCCGTGCATATCCTGCAGATCCATGGCACCGAAGACGGCACCATTGCCTATGATGGCGATAGTATCGCGGGCAACCGCTACCCTGGCGCCACGGAGACAGTTGAACGCTGGGCAACCTACAATGGCTGTGCCCGGTCCGGCCTGGAGGTTGCCCGGCTCGACCTCGAGCGAGAACTGCCAGGTCTTGATACCCGCGTAGTAAGGTACGATTCCGACTGTCAGCCTGGTGGCTCCAGTGAACTCTGGACCATTGAAGGGGGTTCTCATATCCCAGCCATTTCAGACAGCTTCAGTACCAACGTGGTTCAGTGGCTGTTCGCTCACCCTAAAGTCCGCTCGGCCAGCACCAACGCCGCTGACTGACGTCATACCGGCACCGGTCGCAGGGAATTCTGAATCCTGCGCCCGGTACCGACCCTCTCATACCGCCCGCGGGTCCGGACCCCGACATCATGGCCTCTTCACGCAAAATCGTCATCTATGCGGCGCTGCTCGGCAATTCTCTGATCGCCGTCATGAAGTTCATTGCCGCCTTTCTGACCGGCAGCTCGGCCATGCTGTCCGAGGGCGTGCATTCGCTGGTGGATACCGGCAACCAGGTGTTGCTGCTGTATGGCCTTAAAAAAGCCGCCCGGCCCGCCGATGACCGCTTCCCCTTCGGCCATGGCAAGGAAATCTACTTCTGGAGTTTCGTGGTCGCGATCCTGATCTTTGCTGTCGGCGCCGGCATTTCCCTCTACGAAGGCATCCATCGCCTCACTGATCCGCAGCCGCTGGAAAACCTGATGATCAGTTACGTGGTACTGTCGCTGGCCATCATCTTCGAAGGCGGCGCCTGGTACTTCGCCCTGCGGGAGTTCAACAAGACCCGCGGCCCCATGGGCTATATCGAAGCCGTGCAGCGGGGTAAGGACCCTTCCATGTTTGTCGTACTGTTCGAGGATTCGGCAGCCATGCTTGGCCTGCTGGTTGCTCTGCTTGCCACTTTTTTAACCCAGGTTACCGGCAACCTCTACCTGGATGGCATCGCCTCGATCGTGATAGGCCTGATTCTGGGGGGCACAGCCATCTGGCTGGCCGTCGAGACCAAAAGTCTCCTGATCGGGGAACGTGCCAATGTGGAAGTGGTCGAGGGCATTCGGGGTCTCGCTGCCGGCATTCCGCTGGTCGACAGCGTGAACGAGGTACTCACTATGCACATGGGCCCGGAATTTATTCTGGTCAATCTGAGTGTGAAGTTCAGCGACTCTGCCTCGGCGACAGATATCGAACAGAGCGTAGTGCTGCTGGACGCATCGATCAAGAAACAATTCCTTAATGTGCGCAGGGTGTTTGTGGAAGCCGAAGCCCTGCAGAGCCGCCCCCTCGGCGACTAGCGGAACACGGCAACTCCGTTGTTGATGACTGTTCGGTCCTGCTCAAGGGATCGGCAACGGAATACCACTTCACTGTCACCCTGGTGCCAGATCTCGGTACTGATGGTTTCGCCGGGGTAAACCGGCGCGGAAAAACGCAGCCGAATCCGCTTAAGCCAATCTGTCTGGTAGTCGCAGCAGGATTTAAGAATCGCGTGGGTCGCCACGCCAAAGGGGCACAACCCATGCAGAATCGGCGCTTTGAATCCTGCTTCCCGGGCCAGCGCTGGCGAAGCGTGCAAAGGATTGAAATCACCGGAGAGGCGATAAATTAAAGCCTGCTGCGGCAAGGTTGGAAGATCGCAGACTTTGTCGGGAGGCCGGTCTGGAATGCGATCCGGTTTCGGCGACGCTTTTCTTCGACCGCCGAAACCGCCGTCACCACGGCACAGAATTGTGGTCTTCAGGGTACCGTAGTCTTCACGTGCCTGCTTGTCTGAAACCGTTCATTCTGCAATTACCAGAGCGCCAAGCCGTGCCCCTTTGTCGTTCACTTCCGTTATCCGGGTCGTGGCCACCACAGTCGCAGACGGCGGCAGTGGCTTGTGAATAATAACCTCCAGTCCGGCATGCAACACCCGCACCCAGTCTATTCCGGTATCAGGCTCGCGAGCCCAGAAACCCGGGTAGGCCAGCACAACAGCCTGACTGGGCATGGCTTTAAGACCCTCTTCGTGAACGAAGCGCAAACACTTTTCATCCAGCGGGTCCTGGCCCATACCGATTACCAGCGTTTAAAGGATAGTGTCCTGTTCCGTGTAAGTCTGCTGCCGGGTACCGAAGCCCCGCTGGAGTGAATGCTGGTAGTCGATGGCCATCGTTGTTTCCATGGTGTTCTGGCGCAACCTGGACCACACGCGGCAGGCACTGCGGCACGGGATAACTGGCAGGGACGCCCTTGGCGCGGATTCTGCCCGGCGCAAGTGCCCTCCTGTCGCCAAAAGATTCGGGATTACACTCTATATGCCTGTCGCAAGTAAACCCCGACCGACGGGCCCGCACGCCTGTATCGACAACTGCCAGCGCAGGCGGTAGCATGGATTGCTACGTAACCGCAGAGTTAATCCAATAGAGTAAATCCAATGAAGAAAGCAGTCCTTTTCCTGGTCGGCATGATTTTCTGTTCGGCCCTGGCAGCCCAAAGCAACCTACCCTCGGTGGCCGACCTGGACGATGGCTGGACCGCCATCCCCACTGGTGGGTTGTGTTCTGCCGGCACACCGTACCAGTTCTACGCCAATCCATCGGCAAGCAGCGACAACCTGCTCATTTATTTCAATGGCGGCGGCGCCTGCTGGTTCGGACAGGCCTGCGACCTCAACAGTCAGCCCAATGTCCACAGCCCCTTTGCCGACATGGATGCCAACAACCCGGCCCTGGGGCATGGCATCTTTGCCGAGGATGCCACCGACAATCCGTTCCGGGACTATGACATGGTGTTTCTTCCCTATTGCACCGGCGACGTGTTCGTCGGCGCGGGGGAACGATTTTACAGTTACACCAACGCCGAGGGTGGCGAGGTCACGATTAACACCTACCATAACGGCTACCTCAACAGCACCACTGTTCTGGACTGGATATATCAGAATTTCGATGCGCCGGAGCGCGTTGTAATCGGCGGCAGCAGCGCCGGCGCCATTGGTTCGTCGTTCTATGCAGGCTTCGTGGCCGAACACTATGCCGACACGCCGGTAGTGCTGATTGCCGATGCGGCTGGTGGCTACAACAGCCCGGATCTGCCGAACACCTTCAATGCCTGGGACACCGCCGCCATTCTGCCCGACTGGCCCGACTATGCGGGTAAAACCAATGACACTCTCACTTTTGAAGACTTTTACATCGCCAGCGCCAGGCACAGTCCGAACCTCACTATCGCTCAGTACAACGCCGCCGAAGATGCAGTGCAATACAACTTCTCCTACCTGATCGGCGACCCACCCGGCAGTTTCAGCCTGGCACAACGCATACTGAATCATTACGTGGAAATTGAAAGCGCGGTGGATTCACTGCACAGCTACACCGCCGGGGGTACCGTGCATACAATCCTGCGCAGCCCGCTTTTTTACAGCTATGAGGTGGAAGGCGTACGCTTCGTCGACTGGGTGGATGACCTGATCAACGGCAGGCCGGTACGTGACATAAGCTGTGTTAACGAAGCTGACGGCTGTGCAATGGCACCGGACGAATAAAGTTAATCCGGCTGTAAACACCAGGGGAACTCTTATTTATTAACGCAGATTTATTAACGCAGAGTATCGCGCTGACTAGTCAATGAATGCCAAGCGGAGAAAGATTCATGAAAACCATGCTTACCACCCTGATCGCCCTGCTCGCCGGCGTGGCCATGAGCGCCACCCTGGCCCAGCTGGAGGGCTCTGTCATTATCAACAAGAAAGAGGTCGACGCGGTATTCGACCAGGGGCTTGTAAACCTGGCCAATGGCCGGACCGTCAGTGACATCGTCGTCAGGCATATCGATGTCGGCGAAGAGTTCATGGGTGTCTCTGTAGTGCAGCGCAGCAACACACCAGTCACTGAACAGGAAACCGGGATCGCCCACACGGACCTGGATGAGATTTACTACATCGTTTCCGGCGAAGGCACCATGGTGACGGGCGGCGAATTTGTCGACCCCCAGGTGACCCACAGCGACCTCCTCGGGGGAATGCATCGCGGCGTAATCAAGGGTGGGGTCCTGCAGAAGGTCAAACCTGGCGACATCGCCATCATCCCCAAGGGTATGCCCCACGGCTGGCATGAAATCGTCACAGACAGCATCGGCTACATTATTTTTCGCGGTGACCCCAATCAGGTCATGGAGCTGGTCTACGAATAGCACTGGCGGGGCGTGACCGGGCATTCACTCCGCCGCTGCATCAACCACTGTTTACCAGCCCATTCCCACTTACGCCTGGAGGCTGAGACCTGGACGGGTCTCAGCCCACACCCTGGGCCAGCAGGGCACTGCGTATGCGCCTGAAGGCGGCACGATTAGCACCGCGCCGGTAATTAATGAAACCATTCCCGTGCTCCGGGGCATGGTCCACGCACTGTTGGTGAATAGTCTTCATTATCCCCTCCAGCTCCACATTCAATTCATCGTAGCCGCGCCGCAGGAAACGTCGGTTCTGGCCCATTTCCAGCGCTGACACTGCCACCCCGCCGGCATTGGAGGCTTTACCCGGCGCATGCAGTACCTGATGCTCCTCCAGATAGTCGATGGCGCCCTCGGTACAGGGCATGTTGGCGCCTTCGGCTACCAGCCAGCAACCGCCTTCCACCAGATACCTGGCGGCATCTTTGTCCAGCTCATTTTCGGTGGCACAGGGCAGCGCGATATCGCAGCTTTCCTGCCAGGGCTGCTGATCATCTATCCACTTGCCCACGCCCAGGCTCTGCAGCCGCTCGGTAGAATCGCCGCCGGCCTTCAACAGTGCCTGCAACTCTTCTTTTCTGAACCCCTCTGCAACCTGCAGGTACCCCTGACTGGAGGACAGCGTGATAACCTGTGCGCCGAGTTCAACCGCCTTGATTGCGGCATAGATGGCGACATTACCACTCCCGGAAAGCACAACGATGCAGTCTTTCAGGGATTTCTCCAGGTTCTCAAGCATATTCCTGACAAAATAAATCAGCCCGAAGCCGGTCGCTTCCAGGCGCACATGACTGCCCCCGAACTCGATGTCTTTCCCGGTCAGCACTCCGGAAAAATTGTTTGCCAGGCGTCGGTAGTGGCCGAACAGATAACCGATCTCACGGCTTCCCACATTGATATCCCCGGCCGGCACATCGATATTGTCACCTATGTGTCGATACAACTCATCCATGAAGGCATTGCAGAACCGCATGATCTCCCGGTCCGAACGACCGCGCGGATCGAAATCAGAGCCGCCCTTGGCGCCACCGATACCCATTCCTGTCAGTGCGTTTTTAAACATTTGTTCAAATGCAAGAAACTTCAGCACCGACTCGGTGACAGAAGGATGAAACCTGAGCCCACCCTTGTAGGGACCTATCAGATTGCTATGCTGTACGCGCCAGCCACGATTAACATGGATCGCCCCCTGGTCATCCTGCCAGCTGACGCGGAAACTGATAATCCTGTCTGCCTCGGCGAGCCTTTGCAGCAGGCTCTCCCGTTCGTATTCCTTGTGATCATGAATTTCATTGCAGACATCATTCAAGACTTCACGGACCGCCTGCAGGAATTCGTTCTGCCCAGCGTAGCGTTTTTCCAGGTCAGCAAAGAAACGATCAAAATAAGTTTCACTCATGATTACTCCCCGTTGATTCAAGGGTGGTACGTGCCCTGGTCACTTACGGTTCAGCGCGGCCACCCTTGACTTGACCCGCGGTAATGATGCAGTTTAACGATTGACCTGGCGGAACAACACCGGGTGCCCTGACCATCCCAATGCCGGCTTTCCCTATGCCACGCCAGAGATTAAGTAATCAGCGGAGAAGCTCAATGAGAACACTGTTGCGATCCTGTTCCGCAGCTCACACCCTTTCCACTGCCCTGCTGATTCTGTGCATTGGTGCGGAGGCGACCGCTCAATCCCCAGGCCCGATGAGCCGTATGGAGTTTGACGCTCTCATGGAGGAAATCTCCAACTGGGGCCGCTGGGGCGACGAAGATGAACTGGGCACTCTCAATCTCATCACGCCGGAGAGGCGGGTAGAAGCCGCCCGACTGGTAACCGAAGGTTACCCGGTTTCGCTCTCCCTGCCGGTCAACAAGGAACAGAGCACACTCAATGCCAACCCGTTCGAGCACAGCCTGAGTATTTCCACCTTCGGAGGCCATGAGGTGGCAGGCGACCGCTACGCCGTCCAGTACCACGGCTTTGCCCATTCACACATGGATGGACTGCCGCACTTCGCCCATTACGGGCAGATGTATAACGGGGTCTCAACAGACGCACTGAATGACGACGGCTCCAGCCGCCTTGGTATCGATAACGCCTACCAGGGCGTCTTTACCCGTGGCATTCTCATTGACATGCCCTGGCTGCGCGGCGTGGACTACCTGGAACCTGGCACTGCCATTACGGCTGCCGATCTGGAAGCCTGGGAGCAACGCACCGGAATCCGCGTCGGCAGCGGCGATGTGCTGCTGATCCGCACCGGCCGCTGGGAACGGGTCAGGCAGTTGGGCTCCTGGAATTTCGTCGGCAATGCCGCAGGCTCTCACGCCAGTGTAGCCAGTTGGCTGAAAGAGCGGGACGTTGCGGTGCTTGGTTCGGACGGAGTCAGTGACGTCATGCCTTCCGGAGTCGAGGGGCTGATCAATCCCCTGCACGCACTGGTGCTGGTCGGCCTGGGCATGCCCTTACTGGACAACCTTGACCTTGATGCCCTGGCCGCCGCGGCGCGACAGCGGAACCGTTGGGAATTCCTTTTTGTAGGTGCACCGCTGCGGGTAGAGGGCGGCACCGGTTCGCCGTTGAATCCACTGGCTATATTCTGAAAACCGGAAGAACACTACCGATCGTAAGACCACTACATACAACTGGCCACAAGGAGGCCCCATGCAGAATTTCTACCCCGGTGCCTACCTGTGCACTCCCCTGCTAGCTTTCCTGATGCTGACAGCGACCGATGCCCGCGCGGAAGCTTCGGACTGGCAAATCGATCCAGAGCACTTTTCCATCGCGTTTGCGGCCACCCACATCGGCTTTCAGCAGCAGCCGGGGATGTTCCTTGAGGCATCAGGCAGCTTTCGCTACGACCCCGAGACAAAAGCGCTCAGCTCCGGCCGGGTTGAAGTGCAGGCGGAAAGTGTTTTCAGTAACCATGACGCCCGCGACAATCACCTGCGCAGCGACGACTTCCTCGATGCTGAAAATCACCCCGTCATCATCTTCGAGGCCACCGACTATACTCCGAGAGACGGTGACGGCAACAGCGCAGAGGAACACGGCACGCTGACTGGCAATCTGACCCTGCTGGGCAATACCCGGCCCGTCGAGCTGACTGTGACAATCAACAAACGCGCTCGTTACCCGTTCGGACACCGGCGGGAAGCCCTGGGTATCTCTGCCCGTACCACCCTCTTCCGCAGCCAGTGGGGCATGGACTACGCAGTGGCCAATGACCTCGTGGGAGATGAGGTGACTTTGCGCTTCGAGTTTGAGGCATTGCGGCAGTGAGTGGACTCGAGCGTAAGCGGACAATCAATGTCCGGTTGCGCAGGCCGCGGGCCTTACCTGGAAATTCAGCCGTTTCTGATGGAAGGCGAAGCCAGCCAACAGGATTGAGAGCCCCCCTGCAGGTACACGGCTAATGGGCCAAAGTGAGAGCATCCGTCTTCGAACCAGTGTCTTCAATGCTGAGGCTCAAAGCCCTCGAAAGTAGAGAATTCGTTGACACCCTTTCTCCAAAAATAGAGCGCAGCGGCGGAAGAAACCAATGCTGGAATTGCTCCAAATTCGTCTATGTACCATGCAGAATTTTCATGTTGCAGTGTCAGAGGCGTGAATACCTGTTGAAAGAAGATGTTATAGCTGGCATGGAAAACGACTGCAGGCCAAAGGCTGTTCGTCTTGTACCTGAAATAGGTCATTACAATGGAGATAGCCACTATTCCAACTGAAAAAAAGAAAATTTGGTAGACCAGCGGAGTGCCTGATGAACCATATATTCCTCGAAACATGAGTGGCCAGTGAAACATAGCCCAAATTAATCCGCTTATTAGCGCAACATTCGTAAACGACATTAATCTGGCAAGCTCAGGTACGAGAAATCCACGCCATCCAACCTCCTCTCCTATTATAGAAGGCAGCGAAACAACAAAACTGAAAGTAGCCGAAATCAGAAAATGGAAGACGAAGATAGCTACGTTATTCCATTGATCCAGGTTGTAGTCAGTTTTCAATTCCTCAACAAAGCTTCGATCATAAAAACCACCAAACCCCGCGATCCAAACTATTAAGTACGCTGAAAGAGCAATTAGCAGTGGCACCAGATAGTTTTGCCAGTGGACTTTCCAACTTCCCCATCGCCATCCCAAGGATGCAATTGGCCGGCCAACGAGCAGGCAGGTACACATGGCAGCCAAACCTGCGGACAGCATATAGGGGCTGGCACGTTCCAGTCTGAAGATAAGCCAATAGCCTATCGTTGTGAGCGCCACAAGCAGAACAAAGAATATAGCAATGTTCGAAATTGGGTTTTGTCTGTTCCACATAGTCTTACTCCAAGGGCTATTTGGTATCAACCTGAATGGGATTGGAGTTGATCCAGGCTGACCAGTATGAATACGTCAAAGGTGAGTAATAGTTACAGCGAATTCGCGGTACCAGCCAGGAGATCAGCGAACAAATACTGGGGAGCCTCTGATTGATTATGACCCGGCGTTCGCCCTACGGATGGATAGCAACATAGTGATGTAACAGGCTCAGCCCCCCTGTCTGCAGAATACCGCCACCAGTCAGGGGACCGGCAAAACAGGGAGTAGTACCTTGGAATTGACAAAACCGGCCAAGATCAAGGATTTGCTTCACCATGCCTGCCGCTGCACTGGTCGCGCCAGGTAGACCTCATTGACACCGACTGAATCCGGCTCCGGCTTCGGTGTTCTGCGGGTCTTATGACCTGAAATTTGCGGGACAACAGCAGCCCTGGATACTTCAACAGCGTGTCACAAAAGTTTAAATTTTCCTTAATTAATTCGTCACCCGAATGTCATCGAAGCTTACTAGTCTGGCCGTTCACCACGATACATCGACATATAGGAGTGCGATTTGTGAACGACCATCAAGAAGATATTCCCAGCAACGATTCGGGCAATCGATTGTTCGAAGACGTTCTACGCGTCAATGAGGAACGACGCAACCTGCTGAAAGGCGGCGCGACGATAATGGCCGGCACCGCATTACTTGGCTCCACCAGCATGGCGGAAGCCAATGGCCTGGTCAACCGTTGGGGCAACTGGAGACGACGCCCGCTGATCGGTTTCGAGCCGGTCTCCGTAGCTGAAGGTCAGGGTCCCGAGCCGGCAATTTCCCCAGACTATGAATACCAGGTTATTCTCCCCTGGGGTGATCCGATTGTGCCGGGCGGTCCGGCTTTCTCCATCCCTGTTGATCCGGACAACCAGGCCGAGCAGGTTGGTATCGGCCATGACGGCATGTGGTTCTTCCCCATGTTCAATCGCTTCCGACCGCGATGGGGTTGGGAAGATGACGAGGACTGGGGCGACGACGATGGCGATGGTGACTGGAGTACCGATGAATACCGCAATCCCTGGCTGGGAAAACGCGTTCGAGGGTTAGGAAATTACCGTGGTATTCTCTGCATGAACAACGAGTTTGGCAGCAATTCACACGTATTGCGCAAAGATGTCCCGGAATCACTCGATGAAGTTCGCGCCTCGCAGCATGCACATGGGGTAACTCTCGTGGAACTGCGGCGACGTGTACGACGCGGCGGCGCCAAGTGGGAAGTCCAGAAAAGCGAGTACGCACGACGGGTGCACGTCAATACACCAGTGGCATTCAGTGGGCCAGTGGCTGAACTTGATCTCAGCAATCCGGCCAGCCCGCTTTATAACAGCGCTCAGAACGAGCCTGCTGGCACCGTGAACAACTGTGCCATGGGCTACACCCCCTGGGGTACCTACCTCACCTGTGAGGAAAACTTCAACGGCTACTTCGGTTCCGACACGTCGTTCACTCCGGACGAAGCTCAGCTCCGCTACGGCTTGAACAGCAACGGCTTTGGCTACTTCTGGCACCGCTTCGACGAGCGTTTCGACCTGAACAGCCCGAACTATGCCAACGAGCATAAACGGTTCGGCTGGGTCGTGGAGATCGATCCCATGGACCCGGATGCCAAGCCCGTCAAGCGCACTGCACTCGGTCGCAAGAAGAACGAAGGCGCCACAGTTCACGTCGCCGATGATGGCCATATAGTGGTTTACAACGGGGACGACCAGCGCTGGGATTACTGCTATAAATATGTGTCTGCCGAGCCCTGGCGTAAAATGCGCCGCAAAGGGGAAAGCCCGCTGGACCGCGGAACGTTGTATGTCGCCAAGTTTAACGAAGACGGCACCGGGGACTGGCTGGAACTGTCCATGAACGTGCCGGCTTTGCAAGCACGATTCGGCGATCTCGCCAACATGCTGGTCAATGCCAGGCTGGCGGCCGATATCGTCGGCGCCACCCCCATGGACCGTCCCGAGTGGATTGCGGTAGGGCCGGATGGCAAGGTCTACGTCACGCTGACCAACAACTCCCAGCGTACGAATACCGGTGTCAAGGTTACCAGCGACAGCGGAGGGCGCCTGGTCGATACCGGCCCCTCTGGCCCCAATCCGATCGCCGGACCGGGAGGCAATTCCGACGGGCATATCGTCTGCTGGACCGAGACCAATGGCCACAGCGGCACCTCCTTCGATTGGGAAGTATTTCAGATCGCCCGGGACACGCACGGCACCGAGGAAAGCTTTGCGGATCCTGACGGCATCTGGTGTGATCCGGAAGGTCGCCTGTTCATCCAGACTGACGGCGGCCAGAAGGATGGCCTGCAGAACCAGATGCTGGTTGCCGACACCACCAGCCTGGAGGCTGACGGCACGCCTTTGATCAAGCGCCTGTTCACGGGCGTACCGGGCTGCGAAATAACCGGTATCACCGTCACTCCGGACCGGCGCACCATGTTCATTAACATCCAGCACCCGGGCGATGGTGAACCAGCCACCGGCGATGCCGCCACCGATATCGACGGAGGGCTGAGTTCCTTCCCGGGCAACGTGGGCGACATTCCGCGCGATGCGACAATTGTCATCACCAGGAAGGACGGTGGTGTAATCGGCTCTTAGTGGATCACGAAACACGCGTTGTTTTGAAAAGCAGACAGAAAGCCCCGGCGACAGCCGGGGCTTTTTTTATGGTAAACAGTCAAGAAATCCTTGTTTGGGAACTTTTTCAGGGATTCATTGCTGCTGTCTCGCCAGGATGTTTCACCAGTGGTCGGTCGTGCGGTTTTTCCAGGCTGCGTCATCCAGCGCTTTCGCGACCGAAGAGCGCGCGAACCTGCCTGACCGGCAGGTGGAGCATTCTGCCCGGGCGAAAGTCCCGGAGGGCGTTAGCCGGGAGAATACTTAGCAGGACTGCCGAGAGGGATATCCGGGTCAGTCTTCCGGTACCAGCAGGTCTCCAGACGGCTTGGCAACGATCTTCATGCCAGGAGGAACGTCGGCAGGGTCGATGCGTCGCGGAGTCTGCGGGTCGCCCGTTCGCCCCTTATCGGTCAAACGCGCGACAATGCTCTGTCGTTGCGGGTTCTGGCCAGGGTTGAGTGTTCTCGCCTGGGATTCCGGTGGCGGCTGAAAATCCACCGACGCGGGGCCGGGAATATCGTCCAGGCGGCCTGCAATTACGGCCAGGGCCAACGGGGTGCCGACGGTCAGCTCCAGAGTGGCGATGCCATCGTCCCGGCATTTCACCCCGGCATCCGATGATTCCACGCAGACAGCCTCGTCGGGAAAGCGAATAGATACCTGACCGGCATTTACTTCCAGCATGGCATACTGCTCGTACCCGGAAATCGAAGTCTCGCGTCCGCCGCTACTAACGACGACGATCTCGGTTCCATCCCGGTGTCTCAGGATGGCGCTGTAGCGATCGCCAATGCGAGAAGTGCCCAACAAGGTGAATTCTGGTTCATCCGAGTCGGCAGCACGCCGACGGCGATTCGCCTCCCTCGTCTCTTGTTCTGTGGCGCTGTCGCCGTCTGGACTTTCACCGAACAACGTAAACTGACCCACTGGAGGCTCCGAACCAGGCTGGTCGGATTCCCGGGCGAGACTCTGGCTGCCCAGCATAAAGTGCAGCAGCAGCGTCCATGGCCACAGGCAACGAAAGATTTCCATAGTAAGTCAGCGATTTCGCAGCGCGAGCAAATTAAATCCGATCAGAGTAGTGAAACAGTGTGTCACTTTTGCGACACAGCCTTACACCCGAGGGAACCACTGACTAATTAGGGCAACGCTCTGCTGGAGTCTGTCGGGCGTCACTGCGGCGTCGTGCGCAGGGAATGGCCCAGCCCCAGCCAAGCGCGACAACGCCCCAGTGACGCCCGACAGGCCCCACCCGAAGGGGCAATTTCCGCTGCGGTGGTATCGGCAATGATTTTGTAGTTAAATCACTGTCAAGGCTGACAGGTTGACACCTGAAAATCCCCAGACGACGCCGCTTGACCGAGGTCATGGGCTCGTGCTGAAAGCCAATGGCCTGGCTCTGAATTCCGGCTAGAGCACGCAGTCGACTCGGTCCCGATGCCACCATAATTGCGAGGACATCACTATGCAGACGCGCGCCCTTTTTATGCTATTTTCATCCTGCCTGATCAGCGTATGGGCCAATGCCCAGACCGATAGCGCATACCAGGCACCCAGAACCGAGCACGGCCAGCCCGATCTACAGGGCGTCTGGGGTACCCGGTTCAACACCCTGCTGGAGCGTCCCGAGGGTCTTCCTCTTGTGCTGGGGCCCGAACAGGCTGCCGGCTTCGCCCAGGCTGTCCATCAGCAAGGTGGTCTTGACGGCAACACGGACCCCGATATCGATAACTTCGGCCCGCCGGTGCTGGCCATGGTGAAAGGCGAATACCGCAGCTCCATCATCGTCCACCCGGAAAACGGCAGATTGCCCTACAATGAATTCGGCGCCCGGAGCGCCGCCTATGGCTATTTTGAGGGTACCGGTTTCGATCACCCCGAGCAGCGACCCGGCGTGGAACGCTGTATCGAAGCCTGGGGCTCACCGCCCATGCGGGCGTTTTCCTACCAGCTGTACCATGGCATCGTACAGACCCCTGACAAGATTGCTTTTTTCAGCGAAGAAAATGCGCCGCTGCGGGTCATCCATATGGACGGACAGGGGCGTCCCGACGCTATTCGGACCATGGAAGGCCACTCCATAGGCCGCTGGGAAGGCGACACCCTGGTGGTGGAAACAACTCATTACGACGCTGACATCCCGGCCCGCGCCACCATGGGGCGCCCCATGTTGCTCAGCGGCGATGCGCATGTTACCGAGCGCTTCACGCGGGTTTCTGATACCGAACTGTTTTATCAGTACACGGTAGATGATCCGGTTTATTACTCGGAGCCCTGGCGCGGCGAGTATTCTCTCACCCGGGATGACAGCGGACATATTTACGAATACTCCTGCCACGAGGGTAACTACAGCATGACTGGTGCCCTGCGTGGCGAGCGGGTTATCGAGGTCCGATCAGAGCTTGGGATAACCGACTGACCCGTATATAGGGGACAGACCACGTTTATTTTTATTACCCGTTTATTTTTAGCGACTGAATAAACGAAATAAACGTGGTCTGTCCCCTATTACCCCTTATAATCTTCATCAGTTAACAGGCAAGGCAATTAGAGAATCTTATGAAAACAACCCGGTCAAATACCCTGCTGGCAATTTTGTTGCTGGCTTTATGCACACCCTTCAACATCTCCGCCCAGACCAGGATCCAATACGGTCCGGATTCCATGCAGTACGGCGAGCTATACCTGCCTGCGGGAGAAGGCCCTTTTCCGGTGGTCACCTTTCTTCACGCCGGGTGCTGGCGCTCCAGTGAAGGACTGATGAACGCCTACCGTGCTATGTCAAAAGTAATGACTGAAAATGGTATCGCGGCCTGGAACCTGCAATACCGTGGCGCCACCGACCCTGGCGGCGGCTGGCCCGGAACCTGGCAGGATATTGCTTATGGCTTCGACAAGTTGCAGTCCATTGCCGAGGACTACCCGATCGATACCGATCAAGCGCTGGTGGTTGGCCATTCGGCAGGTGGTCACTTTGGTGCATGGCTGGCCATGCGTTCACAGCTGCCACCTGACAGCGAAATATACGTTGCAGCGAAAGTAGAGCCAATGGGGCTTGTCATGGCCGATGCATATATTAATCCGGAGGTCATCGATTCCTATGGCACCTCTGGAGAGATCTATTGTGGCGAGCCACTGCTCGAAAACCTGGTGGGCGGCCCGGTTGAGAAAAACCTCGATAATTTTCGTCAGATTTCACCTCTGGAGTGGCTGCCCTGGGGCATTCCCCAGGAGTTTGTGGTGAGCTCCTACCGGTACCCGGTATCCCTGCCGAGGATTCTCGCTCAGGGCAAGACCACCATGCGCATACCCGATTATCCTGCCCTGGCAGTCATAGCCGGTGACGAGATCAATGTGCAGGTTATCAGCAACGAGGAGCACGGCGCCTTCGTCAGGGAGGGTTCCCGAGGTTACGATGCCACGATCGTGGCTATCATGCGGCTGTTGGGCAAGACTTCCTGGTAGACACGGAATAGGGCGAATAGGGGACAGACCACGTTTATTTTTAACGACGAAATAAACGTGGTCTGTCCCCTAGATTACCGGGTTGCCACCCGATAAAACCCGTTAAGGGTCAGCCGGCCCTTTGCAGGGTCCTCAGATAACAGCTGTGGCGCAATGATGTGGGCGCTATGGTGAACATTCCCCCGGTAGAAGATCATCCGGTTGCTGCGCGCTTCGGCCACCTGATCCAACTGGAAAAACTCGTTACTTCCCGTGTGATAGACAGGTGCCTGCTGAAAGAATTCGAACTCTGCAGATCTGGGGCCCGGGTTCCCCTGCTCGAGCAGCTCGAGATAGGGCGTTACTTCCGGCCGTTGTGTGAAAAAAGCCGTACCTCCCAGCTCACAGTCTTCGAAAAGATACAGTACCGAGGCGATGACACATTCACCGGGGGTAGTGCTCGAAATATCAACATGACACATGCGCTGCATCCAGGTAAGTTGTTCGGGAGCGACGGTAACCATGCTGAGTCGTGCATAGGCTTCCCTGACCAGCCTCGACAGATCAAAATATTCGCGCACATGACGCCGGAAAAAACGCGCGCAGGGCTCGGCGAAGTCCTCCGCCAGCTGCACTTCGATACCGGGGTAATGCCAGCGACCTCCCGGCGGTATCTGCGGAAACTGCTCCTGGGCGAGCCTCACCAGCTGTTCCCGATCGCGCAGCACATCATCCACGATCACCAGCGCAGATCCGCCGGCCAGTTTTCGCACCTCGATCCTGTAGTCAGGATTGAATTCGATTACAGAGCCCATCAGGTTCTCCAGTTTTTAGCGGGACCCTCGCAGATCAAAAGTCACCGCGCCGACACCCGGCACCGCCCTGATCACTGCACCAAGGTTTTGCTGGATGGTATCCACTCCACCGGGAGTGCGCGTACCCCCACAGGCTTCGCAATCGATACTGCCCGAGACCAGTACCGCACCCCCGTCGACCGTAATCGTGAGCCCCGCCTGAGGCAGATCAGCGGCCGCGGCCATGGCCGCGCTGAGGCGCTGCAACAATAATTCATCCTGATCCACGGCCGGCTCACAGGACGCGGTCAATAACAGGAGCACGAGGACTATCGACAGCTGACGGATTGTGACAAGAGTCATGACTTCACCGCTGTTCTGGAATTTATGGTTGAATAGCGAATCTCTCGATTCTGCGCCCTGAAGTTGCCAAGCAGTTGCTCGACATGCCGGCCAAATTCATCATCCTGCAGCCACTCCCGATCCTTCAGCACCAGCACGTCGGCACCGGCAATTTCCTGGCCTATCTCATGGAACAGCTGCTCGGCCGACAGCCTGTCCACCTGGCGTGGCGGCTCGCAGGCCCACCAGTCTTCGCCTTCAGGTAACAGGCCTGCCCTGCCCTCCTGCCGGATACTGCTATCGGCGTAGCACATAAACAGCCGTTCACAGGACAGGGTCGCGATCTGCTGGCTCCCGGCAGACTGCAATCGCAGGAAATCCCGGCGCTTCATACACCGGCCTGCTGATCTGTAAGCGCCAGCAGCAGGCGCTCTACCACGGCGCTGGCCATAGGCACTTTGTAGGCATTTTTTGCCAGTGGCCGGGCGCCGCTGACAGCGGTTTCACCGGCCTGCTGCGCCTGGGTGGCGGTCAGCGCCTTACCGACCAGTAACGCCTCGGCTTCTCTTGCACGCCAGGGGATGGGCGCCACTCCGCCCAATACGATGGAAGCAAGATCGCAGACCCCGTCACGCAACTCCAGCACCACAGCAGCACTGACCACCGCATGGGTCCAGGCCTGTCGATCCATCACTTTATGGTAGGAACTGACCCTGCCGGCGGCCGGCTCTGGCAGCTGCACACTGGCCAGCAATTCGTCCCGGGCAAGTACATTCTCGTAGCGGGGATTTTCAGCCGGCAGCTGGAAAAACTCTTCCGCGGCAAGACTGCGCTGGCCCGCGGGGCCAATGAGATTAAACCGGGCATTGAGGGCCACCAGTGCCGGGGCCAGGTCGGAGGGGTGCACAATGTAGCTGGGACCGCCACCCAGAATCGCATGCTGCTGATTTTCACCGGCCACGGAGTAGCACTGGGTGCCGCCGGCCTTGTAGCAGTTAAAGCCGTTGCGATAGTACCAGCACCAGGGCCGCTGGGTGACATTGCCGGCGAGCGTCCCCACGTTACGGATCTGGGGCGTACCAACCACTTGGGCGGCTTCCGCCAGCACCGGATAGCCGGCTCTGACGACAGGGCTGGCAGCCAGTGCCGCCAGAGTCACCTGCCCGCCGATCTGGATACCGCCGGTCACCTGGGTGATCTGGTCTTCACCCTCTACAGTACGCAGATTGATTAATACATCCGGTTGCTCGGTACCATCCTTGACCTGCTGCAGCAGGTCGGTGCCACCACCAGAAAAAGCAATGACCTGCCCCCTTTCTCTGGCCTGCTGTGCGAGACCGACGGCTTCCTGGAGACTGCGCGCATTAACGTTCTGAAACTGTTTCATGACAGCGCCTCCAGAATTCTGTCGCGAGTGATCGGCAATTCCTTCATGCGTATTCCGATGGCATTGCTTACTGCATTGGCGACCGCGGCCGGAGAAAGAATAATGCCCGACTCACCGGCGGTCTTGGCGCCAAACGGACCATAGCCGTCATCCACCTCGATAAACTCGACTTCAATATCCGGCACGTCCAGGTGGGTCGCCAGGCGCCCGCTGTAATAGCCCGAGGTGAGGGGCTGGCCGGTGTTGCGGTCATACAGGGTATTCTCATGCAACGCCTGTCCAATACCCTGGATAGTGGCACCGCGAATCTGATCTCTGGCAGTCTGGGGATTTATCAGTCGCCCGGATTCATGCACCGCCACGTATTTTGTTACCACGCTCGTGCCCAGACGGGTATCCACCTCCACCTCGCAGAAATGTGCGGCGAAGCAGTTGCGCACCTTGCCGTCCGTTGTTGGTGACGGGGTCGCTGAAGCGATCAGGGCATTGCCCGGGGCCGGCATACCCCGTTGGGCGATCTGGCGCTTCAGGTCCCTGCAGGCTTCAACCACGGCGTAGCCGGTCATGATGGTGGTACGGCTGCCTGATTCGCCCACCGAGTAGGGGCAGCGATCAGTATCGCCGGATACCACCTCCACCTGCTCCAGCGGTACGCCCAGCTCTTCGGCAGCAATCATACCCATGGTGGTCTTGGCGCCCGGGCCGATGTCGGTAACCCCGACAAACAAGGTGTAACGCCGGTTTTCATCCACGCGCACGATGGCGCTGCTGGTACCGAGCCCGGCTCGAAACATCATGAAGGAAAAGCCGGCCCCCCGCTTGAAGGCACCCGTGTCGGAACCGGGGTTGACCCGGCGACGGTTTGACCAATCGAAAAGTTCCGCCCCACGGGCGATACACTGATCCAGCGAATAATTGGTAAAGGGTCGGGCGTCGGTGGGGCGCCGCATATTGATCAGGGTGAATTCCACCGGGTCCATGCCCAACTGATAGGCAATCTCATCCATCATGGACTCGATTCCGTAATGACCATGGGGTTCTGACGGGGCACGAAAGTTGCCCGATACCGTCCGGTTGGTGTAGACGGGGTAGATGGTTCGTTCAAAATTATCGCAGGCATAGCCTTCCATGCCACTGATGCCACCGGAGTTCTTCCGATACGGGCCCATGCCGCTGTAGGCATTCATCTGCATGGCCGTCACGGTGCCGGCGTCAGTCACGCCCACCTTGTAGTACTGCACCGTAGGCCAGCGACCGTGTACCCCGGTCCAGTCTTCCTTGCGGGAATACTCGAGCATCACCGGCGCGCCGGTCCGCCGGGACAGGGTGGCGGCAATCAGATCCGTGTCCTGGTTCTGGTTCTTGTTGCCAAACCCGCCTCCCATGTACTGGCAGATAATTCTGACCTGATGATCCGCGAGGCCCAGATCGCGAGCCGTATCATGGCGACAATTGGAAATCCCCTGGGTCGGGGAATAAAGAGTCAACTTGTCGTCTTCCCAGTGCGCCAGTGCGCAACGGGGTTCCATCTGTGCATTGTGAATAAAAGAAGTGCTGTAGCGGTCCTCGAATACCCGGTCGGCCTGGGCAAAGCCGGCATCAATCTCACCGCGACGGGTTACCATGGGCGCGAAATTATTGCCGGCATCAGGAGCCAGGTTGCCCTCTGGCCAGATCTTTGCAGCAGTGGCCTGCAGGGCTTCTTCCGGATCCAGCACGAACGGCAGCTCTTCGTAGCTCACATCGATCAGGCCGAGGGCCTGCTCCGCGATATGACGGTCCGTAGCCGCCACCGCAGCAACCGGCTCACCGACAAACCGCAAGGGATTGTTGAAGATGTAACGGCGATGCAGGGTGGCGTCCTTGACCTGATCGCTGTACTGGCGCCCACCGGATACCGAACCGGACCCCCACACCACCTGGGCATTTTCATGGGTAATCACCGCCAGCACGCCGTCGAGCTGTTCCGCCCGGCGGGTATCGATAGAAAGGATGCGGGCGTGAGGCAGGCGGCTGCGCAGAATGCGGGCATAAAGCATCCCTGGCAGTCGCTGATCCCGCGTATACCGGGCAGCTCCGGTGACCCTTTCGACGGCGTCGATACGGGGCGTCTCATGGCCGACGGTATTTAAAGGTTCAACTGCGTAATTGATCTGCTCGCTCATGCTGCACCTCCATTACCCTGTCCAGCGTCAACCACCGCTTCAACGATAGCGTTATAGTTGGAACAGCGGCAGATGTTACCCACCAGGGCGGCTTTCACCTGCTCGGCACCTGGGCTTGGGTTGGCAGCAAGCAAGGCAGTTGCGGTCATTATTTGACCTGACGTACAATATCCGCACTGGGCACCATTGTGGTCCACGAAGGCCTGTTGAACAGGCGAGAGCTGCCCGTCCCTTGCCAGCCCTTCCACGGTGGTGACACGGCGGCCATCCATCCACACCGCGAGCTGGCTGCAGGAATACAGGGGCTGACCATCTACCAGCACCGTGCAGGCTCCACATTCACTGCGGTTGCAACCTATTTTGGTACCGGTCAGCTGCAGATGATCGCGCAACAGCTCAACCAGCGTCCAATGGTCCTGCACCGTCACCCGGCGCAGCACACCGTTGACAGTCAACTCGATGGCCGTGCCGGCACCCTGATTGCTCTCCTGCGCCCTGGCTGATGCGGCACTGATTACTGCCGGCGCCACAGTTGTAGCCGCGACCGTGGCGCCAGTGGTCTTCAGGAACGTACGGCGGGACAGTTCCGGCGTGTCGGCCGGCCTGGTATCAGAGAATTTGTCTGAGGGGTCGCTCATTGTTGGTCTCCCCAAGCTTAGGTTTTTTGTTTTTGTTTTTGTCTTTTTTGTTTTTTTGTTTTTTTGTTTTTCTTGCAGTTTAGGCTTGCCCATTTTCTGCGGTTCTTATTAGTGCCTTTGTTTTCTGGTTTTATTTACTGTCCCGTGGCTTCCCGTCGACTGACTTGCTGATTCAGATATTAAGAAGCAACCGGCCTGGTTCGAATCTTCCACCGCCAAGGGCCTGGAATCCCTGCCATGCGGTCCCTGCAAAGCGGCGCCACTCGAAACCGAAAATTATTTGGCCTCATCAACCATCTGCAGAGTTTTTTTCTCGACCTCCCCGGCAATCTCCGCCAGCTGCTGGTCATCCGATAAGCCCGAGAGCATCCGGGCCGGCTTTATCAGGCCGAGCCTGGTTTTACCGTTCTCGGTGAACACAGAGATTCGGCAGGGTAAGGCCATGTTAAGACGCATGTCAGTTGCCAGCACTTTCGCTGCCTGCTGTGGATTGCACACTTCAAAAACCCGGCACTGCTCTGCAAACTGAATACCTTTGCTGCGCAATGTCTCGCCAAGATCGTGGATATGCAGCACGCCGAAGCCATGCCGTTTTACCGCCGCATCCAGGTCCTGGGAGGCCTGCTCGAAAGACTTGGAGGACTCAACAATGTAGTACATCTCAGTCATGGAATTCCAACCGGGTTAATACCAGTTCTGCCTCGTTTGCGTGGCTTACAACTCTCTTACTTATAATCGTAAACTGCCAGGGCGCTTATTGCCGGCTCACTGAAAACAAAAAAGGACGGTCGGGCCTGCAGCCCTTCCGCCCCTTTCCTGTACTGGAACAACCATTCGACCGATCAGTGATCGTGTTCGCGTTCGTCTTCAGTCAACCAGCTGAAATCGTCACTTCCGGGACCGAAGTCCACGCGCGTATTCTCACGACGGCGCTGCTCGGAGGCACGGGCTTCGGCCAGCACATCGGCGGGCAGATCTTCACCGACGACAATTCCGCGAGGTATGGCCGGTGCGTAATAAATGCGCGCGTTGGCCATCTCATCAGTGGTTGCGGGGCCATAGACCACGTCCTGGGTCGGGTCCGGATTCCAGGGATTACTCTCGGAATTATCGAACCACCAGCTCATGTGCATGGTGGAACCCGCCGGGATGAACTTGGGCTCCTTGTACTCGTACAGGAACTGCCAGTTGAAGTCGTATTTGGGTACCCACAACAGGGTTTCCCTTTCGCCATCCGGGTATTCCAATTCGTAGCGCATGGCCTTGCCCCGGTAGTGCATGTGAGGCCCCATGGACAGCAGGTAGATGTCCTCGTCCACGTCGAAAGTATTGCTCACCTCGTGATTGGAAGCGCCGGCCGGAATAGTCCAGCCGCGATGTGGAAGCAGGTTGGTCTCCACTACGTAGTCGATCACTTCGCCGTCTTCATAGAACTCGAAGCCCGCGCGGGTCAGATCATCCACGCCGGTTCCTGGCCCGGTATCCTTGTGGTAATGCATGTTGACCGTGATAAAGGGATCTTCAGGCAACAGGACACCCCAGCCTTCCGGGTAGGTGAACGGCCCACGACCCGGTACACCAACGCCCATGTGACTGGACACGATGTGGTGAACCCAGGGGCCACCGGGATCCAGTTCTGCCTTGGAAATCCACCTTGGCTCAGTGTGCGCCCCTTCGGGAACCGGCATGCGTACTGTAGGCTGCCAGTCTTCCACATCATCGCCCACATGGAGCGGCTCCTGAAACTGCACAACCAGGTCCGGCTCACCAATCCACCAGCCGGTTGGTGGCATCACGGTGCCACCCACCTCAATACTCTGGTTGGCGTTGTTCTGGGCATCGGCTGGGCTGCCTTCCAGCGCTCCACCGTCGACCCAGGCTATAAGCAATTCTTTCTCGGCCTTTTCCAGGTAGCGTTCACCGACGAACTCCCCCTTGTGGCGTTCATGGGCACCCCATGGCGGCATGTAGCCGGTCTCCACGGCACGGCGGATAAGCGGGGCCCATATTTTTGCTTCGTCGTAGCTGGCCAGCGACATGGGCGCGCTGATGCCGCCTACGTCAGGCGGGTTTTCCTGGTGACAGGCAACGCAGTTTTTCTGAAAAACCGGCAGGGCATCGGCATAAAAAGTCGGTGCATCAGCGGCGGCGGTGGTCGCTGTATAAGCGCCAACCAGGAGCGGTAGTAGTCTGAGGGTAAGAGGCTTCATTGTGAGTTCCTTCTTATGTTTTATATTCCGGGTGTTCTGATAGTGCAGTCTGTTCTTTTTCTCTCGCGGTATTTATTAACCTGGCAGCTTGTTGCTGCCTGTCTTCCTTTGTCTGTGGGGTTTTCTGCCGTTCCTGTTCTTATGCTCTTCAGCTCTTCGGTTCTTTGTCTATTCTCTGTATTACCGGCACCTTTTGTTATAAGAGTGCCGTAGCCCTCACTACCGGCCCAACTCACGCACGAGACCCAGCAGAGGGATTGAATCTTTTCGAAGACTAATCCGATTCTGGGCAAAAGTCTAACCCATTCAACGTGTTTTATAACCTTCAGGGCACCCCTCGGCCAGCCTCTGGAGGAGGTTGATCCCAGCCATGGAATCGAAATCTGACCATCATTACTACGCCTTTCCTCCCAGGCAGGGTCCCGGGCCTGTGGACCTCCAAATCCACCTCCCCCCCCCCCAAGGCACAGAGAATGTCTGAGCCACTGCAAGGCACCCCAGCGGAGCCGGGCTGGCTCCGCGCGATGGCGTTCTCAGACCACTGCGAATGCCTGCTCGATATCGGCAAGGATGTCATCGATATGCTCAATACCGACGCACAGTCTGAGCATCTCAGGCGCCACGCCGGCGGTGACCTGCTCTTCCTCGGTCAACTGCCGGTGAGTTGTGGAGGCCGGATGACACGCCAGCGTCTTGGCATCCCCGATGTTGACCAGACGCTTGATCATCTGCAGCGCATCATAAAACTTGACGCCGGCATCAAAGCCACCCTGGATACCAAAAGTCAGCAGTGAAGCGGGTTTTCCGCCACAGTACTTCTGTGCCAGGTCGTAATAGCGATCACCCTCCAGGCCCCCGTATTGCACCCACTCCACTTTCGGATGGTTTTTCAGGTAACTGGCCACGACGAGGGCATTTTCACAATGCCGCTCCATGCGCAGACCCAGCGTTTCAATTCCCTGCAGTATCAGGAAGGCATTCATGGGTGAAAGGGCGGAACCGGTATTGCGCAGCGGTACAGTGCGGGCGCGTCCGATATAGGCCGCTTCCCCCAGGGCCTCGGTGTAAACCACACCATGGTAGGACGGTTCAGGCGTGTTCAGGCCAGGGTAACGAGCCGCGTGCTCGGCCCAGGGGAACTTACCGGAATCGACGATGATTCCGCCGATCGACGTTCCATGTCCGCCAGCATACTTGGTAAGGGAATGCACCACGATATCGGCACCGTGGTCAATCGGATTCCACAGGATCGGGGTTGCCACCGTATTATCGACGATGACGGCCACCCCATGGCGGTGCGCGGCTGCGGCGATGGCTTCGATATCCACGATATTGCCGGCGGGATTACCGATAGTCTCGCAATAAACCGCCTTGGTGTTGGCATCAATAAGTTTTTCTACTGCCTCGGCCGAGTCATTCTCTGCAAACCGCACATCGATGCCCTGGCTGGGCAGCATGTGGGCAAACAGCGTATAAGTGCCGCCATAGAGCTGGGGCACCGAGACGATATTGTCTCCGGCTCTGGCAATATTGAGGATGGCGTAATTGATCGCTGCCATGCCTGAACTTACCGCCAGTCCGGCAAGCCCCCCTTCCAGGGCCGCCATGCGCTGCTCTAACACCTCACAGGTGGGGTTCATGATGCGCGAGTAGATATTCCCCGGCACCGCCAGGTTAAACAGATCCGCACCGTGCTGGGCATTATCGAATTCGTAAGCGACTGTCTGGTAAATGGGTACCGCAACCGACTTGGTCGTGGGATCAGTTTCATAGCCCGCATGGATGGCAAGGGTTTGTTTCTTCATCAATTTATCCTTTTATTCTGGTCTGCTTTTTTACTTCTCTGCAGGTCTGCCCCGCTATTTTTCTGCTCTTTTATGCCGTTTTCTGTTCTGCTCTTTATGCACTTCTGCCGGTGCGCTTATTCTGCCGGGAAAATTCTGCAACGTTATTCGTACAGCATGACTGATTATTACTGGCCACTAGCACCGAATCCAGCCACAGCTTCACTGGCCGGCTTCCCGCCCTCGCTGACAGCTTCCGGAAGCGGCTTTATAAGGTTGGTTACTGTCAGGCTGCCGGCCTATGGCAGAATGCAGAGCAGGTCTTCACCCACAGTCAACGGTCCTGTGTAGTTCTCCTGCAGAATTTCCAGGTTGGCCTCCAGATCCTGGTTGGATGATATATGGCTGAGAACCAGCCTGCCAACCTCCGCAGCGCTGGCTATCCGGCCCCAGACGCTGGGTTTCGCATGTAACTCGGCAACCAGGCCGGTGCCATATTCTGAACCGGCAAAATGCACGACCAGCACATCGGCGCCACGGGCGAATTCCACGAACGCCGGATCAGTCCCGTTCTGATCACTGCTGAAAACATAGCTGGCGCCCTGGTATTCAACCCGGAATGCCAGGGTAGGCACATCGCCATGAGGTACGCCACTGGCGGTTACCTGCAAGAGCCCCGTGTCCAGGACTTCGGTAACCGTGGGGCCACTGTCGACGACAACAGTCTCAAACTGGAAGCGCGGCGCCAGTACCCGGAATACCCCGGCGGGGCCCATCAGGCCGTCAAGAAATTCAGCCAGCGACGGGAAACCTGCATTCCCGGCAGGCCCTGCGATTCTCAGATTGCCATTGCGGGGCCAGAGCAGCGCCGGCAGTTCTGCGGCATGGTCGGGGTGGAAGTGGCTCAACCCCAGCAGCTGCAGGTCTTCGATGGTCGCTCCGGCTTCATGAAAACGGCTGAACGTACCACCGCCGGCGTCGATTAAAATCCGGCTGGTTCCGTCCACCCAAAGGACGTAGCCACTGGATGCCCGACCGTCGCCAAAGGGCCCGCCGGATCCAAGAATCTGTAACGCGATGCCGCTCTCGGTACAACGTGCCATGACCGTGGTACTGGCCACCAGCAACAGCGTGGTCAGCCCGGCCTGCAGCAGTTTTCGTCCCAGTGTGTTCATGCTTCCTCCAGAATCTGCATTCAAGGCAGAACGAAGTATGGACCACTAAGCGCCAGAAAGTACACTGGCTGCTTATCTCGCACCTGAAGTCAGACACCCGCCGGCTCTGGCGACTTCAATGCAGTACTGGGTCTTAGGCATTGATCTTGCAGCAACGGCCTTGCAATATTGGCCTGGCCATGCAGCCCGAAACAGGCTGTCCAGCGTTGGGTAGCCGGTGCCCGCGGTGTCCGGCACCCAGCCCCTGGCCTGGATGACCGGCATGGCGGCAGCCGCTGGCCTGAAAACCCTTTCCGGCCTGACCGGATCTGGTGCAGACTGGTGGTTTTCTGCCCGCTTGAAGGGCGCCCCGGCAGCAGCCGGCCGGCCGTGTCCGGCCGGTCATAAACTGGCGGCAGGGATAGAAAACGCGTAGGCTTAACCCGGTCTGCCATTCACTTCAACACGACAAAAAGAGGTCGCTATGTCTATTACCCGCTATCTCCTGCCCACGGTCTCCCTCGTGATGTTGCTTACCGTTGCGGCACAGCCCTCCCTGGCCCAACTGACCGGTTTCAAGGCCGAGGCGGCCGACTATATCGAAAGCAGCGCCAAGTTAACTCAGGAAATAGTCGACATGCTGTTTTCTTTTTCCGAGCTGGGCTTCCAGGAGTTTGAAACCCAGCGCTACCTTACCGGCCTCCTCGCGGACAATGGTTTCAACATTGAGCTTGGGGTGGCAGGAATTCCTTCCGCCTGGCTGGCAACCTGGGGAAGCGGCGAACCGGTCATTGCCCTGGGGTCGGACGTGGACGGCATTCCCAAAGCGTCGCAGATGCCCGGTGTCGCTTACCGGCAGCCTATGATCGAAGGTGCGCCGGGTCACGGGGAAGGCCATAACTCCGGACAGGCAGTCAACATTGTGGCCGCACTGGCCGTCAAGGAGATCATGGAGCGCGAGGGGCTGCCCGGCACCATCGTCATCTGGCCTGGCATAGCCGAGGAATTGCTGGGCACCAAGGCCTGGTTCGCCCGGGACGGTCTGTTCGACGATGTTGACGCCGTACTGTTCACCCACGTTTCCAACAACATGAACGTCAGCTGGGGCGACGCCCGGGGTACCGGCCTGGTGTCGGTGGAATACATGTTCGCAGGGGAAGCAGCCCACGGTGCAGGCGACCCCTGGCAGGGACGCAGCGCCCTGGATGCTGTCGAACTGATGAACGTGGCCTGGAATTACCGCCGCGAACACCTGCACCCGCTGCAGCGCTCCCATTACGTGATCAGCAACGGAGGAGACCAGCCCAATGTAGTCCCCTCCTATGCCAGCGTCTGGTACTTCATCCGGGAAGTGACGGCCGACGGCATCCGCAATAATTTCGGCGCCTTGCAGCGGATTGCCGAGGGTGCCGCCATGATGACCGATACCGAAGTCAGTCGCCGTATCGTGGGCACCGCCTACCCCAGGCACTTCAACCGGCCTATCGCCCTGGCCATGGACGAAAATATTCAGGCAGTCGGCCTCCCCACCTGGACCGAAGACGACCAGATATTCGCCAAGGCGATTCAAGAGCTGATGGGGAACGAAGATCCACAGGGCCTGCCCTCTGAACTGTCGGGTATCCAGCCGCCCCTGGAGAACCCGGTTTCCGGGGGCTCTGACGACATCGGCGATGTGTCCTGGAATGTGCCGACCGTGACCCTGCGCTTCCCGTCCAACGTGCGCGGTCTGCAGGGTCATCACTGGTCCAGCGCCATGGCCATGGCCACCCCCATCGCCCACAAGGGCGCGACGGCCGGCGCCAAAGTAATCGCCGCCACCATGCTGGACCTGGTTCAGGACGAGGCCCTGGTGGAAGACGCCTGGGGTTACTTCGACGACGTGCAGACGCAGAATCATCAGTACACGCCGTTCATCGGCCCGAATGATCCGCCAGCGATAGAAAAGAACGCCGAAACCATGGCTCAGTTCAAGGCGCAGTTACAGGAGCTCTACTACGACCCTTCCCGCTATGACACTTACCTGGAACAGCTGGGCATTGACTACCCGCAACTGGAGCCCACTCTGATCCAGCGCGGCAGGTAGCCGCAAAGAGCCGCGGCGGAACCAAGGGCCCAGCCGGGGCCGATTGATTCTTACCGCAGGGTGATCCGAGCAGCCGACAGTGACTGCTCAGATCACCCACCACTACAGGGCCTTAAGCGCCGCAGCCTTACCCCGCCGCTCACGCACAACGAATCGCTCCCGGCCTGTGCCCTTGAAAAATTTGCTGGAATCCCTACATTCTCCTTTGCCAGGCAAGACAGGGGGCCGTAACCCCTGATTTTTATTTCGTCTTTGTTACGTTTTTGAGGGATGGAATGAGAATAAAACAATTCAATCACAGATCCTTTCTTTGGCGGTCGCTGATTACTCTGCTGGGAATCGGTTTTGCCGTACAGTCCTACCAGGTTTACCGCCTGGACAGAAAAATTTCCGAACTGCAGGGGGCTGAAAATGTCACCCCCTCAGCCACCCCGTCCACAGCCCGACCGTTTGATCCCTGGGGATCCGGCGCTGGCGGTGATCCGTTCACCAATATGCAACAGCAGATGGATGCGCTGTTCGGATCGCTTTTGCAGGACAGTCGCGCACTCCCCTCGTCGGGACTGCGCGCATCCGCTGCCCCGACGATTGAAGTGAGCGAGACCGACCGCGAATACCGGGTGGTTATAGAAGTGCCAGAGAATGGTGAACTGGAGCTATCGACCGACATCGAGGACAACACCGTCCGGGTGGCCGGCAGCATCGTCTATACCGCACCGGGCAGCTTCGCCGCAACATTCTCCAGTCGCAGTCAATTCTCCCGCTCGATTCCCCTGAGCGACCCGGTGGACCCGCTGGCGATGAGGACTGACAAAAACGCCCAGGGGATTGTTATCACAATCCCGAAAGTCTGAGCAGGCCTGCGGAAGGAAAGCTCCCGACCTTAAAAAAATCCGCGCCAAGCCCTGTTGATCTGCGGACCACCAGGGCGCGGCGAATTATTATTGAACGATTGTATTTTAACAGAAAATACGCGGTCGGCGAGGCGCATTGCCGTCGGCACGCGTCGGCCTGTCAAGGCAGCACAACAAAGCCTGAGGGCTTGTCTGAAGAACACAACAGAATCACGCAAAGCATCGGGATAATCAGTCAGTACTTCCTTACTTATTTTCAGCAATCTAATTTTTTATGAACCGCTTCAAGAAACAGCGCGTAACCACTTGTCCCTATCATTGACAATGCGTTTAAACACTGAGGAGTGTACTATGAATTTTGTTTCCCGAACCGTCCTTGCCGCTGTCGCCGCCAGTTCATTTGCTCTTACGTCGGTCTCAGTCAAGGCTCAGGATATCGTCGATACCGCCGTTGCTGCCGGAATGTTCAACACCCTGGTGGCCGCAGTTCAGGCAGCCGGTCTGGTTGAAACTCTGAAAGGCGACGGTCCATTCACCGTTTTTGCTCCGACCGATGAGGCTTTCGCCAAACTGCCCGCAGGCACGGTCGAAAATCTGCTCAAGCCCGAAAATCAGGACCAGTTGATTGCCGTACTGACCTACCATGTAGTGCCCGGCAAGATCATGTCTGCTGACATTGCCGGTCAGACCGCGCAAGTTGCCAGTGTGCAGGGCAGCTCCCTGTCCGTGGATGCGACCGACGGCGTTAAAGTCGACAACGCGACCGTGATCAGTGCCGACATCGAAACTGATAACGGAGTGATCCATGTTATTGACTCAGTCGTATTACCCAACTAGCACCTATCTTAGTTAAACATCTCTCTTGTTCTGGCCGACTCTCAGTCGGCCATTTTTTATCTGGTGAACCCGGACGAGCCCGGGTGATTCCGCTCAATGCACAAAGGAAATAAAACCAGACTACCTGAAAAGGCCTGCGAAACCTGCAAGCGGCCTTTCGTCTGGCGCAAAAAATGGAAGTCTTCCTGGCCTGCTGTCAAGTACTGTTCCGAACGATGCCGCCGTCACAGAAACACAGTGACAGGCTCTTATCACAGCAATGCCTGACCCCTTCTCAGGCGTCATTGATACCCACCAGGGTCGGCCTGCAGAATCAGCCTCACCGCAGCTTCAGGTCGACACCGACATAGTAAGCCCGGCCCGGCGTGTTGTAATCGATAATCTCCTGATAACGGGCATCGGTGGCATTTTCTACCCGCCCGACCAACCTGACTGAGTCAGTAAGCTGGTAACTGATATTGAGGTCCAGAACCTCGAAATCATCCAACGGCGTAACTGCCCCAAACACCTCATCAATACTGTCGCGGGACATACGGTAATAGGCATGAATTGCCAGACGGTCTTCAATAGCACGGTAAGTCAGCCCCAGGTTGGCCAGATTTCGCGGCCGGCGAATACGCTGCTGACCGTCCGGGCGTTCCGTGTCGTTGTAGGTGTAATTGCCGGACAGTTCCAGATTGGCGGATAAGGCATAGGCAGCAGAAAACTCGACGCCCTCCGACTGACTGGAGCCCAGGTCCTGCAGGTAACCGCTGAATCCGGACAGGTCAAAAAAGATGGCGTCTTCTACCTGCTGATCAAAAAAGACCAGCTCGAGGCGCAGATCCGGGCCGGCAAGGTATTCGACACCCAGCTCGAAGCCTTCACTGGTCTCCTGCCGCAGCGACACCAGCGCAGCGGGCGGGAAAGCAAAAGGTCCGCTGTTGTACTCAATTTCGAAGAGACTCGGCGCCCGGAAACCCGTCCCGAAGGCAGTCCTGAACTTAAGCAGCGCGTCATTATTCAGTGTCAGCAAGTAGGCGGCACTGACCCGATAACTGGTATTGGTACCAAAGTCATCGTTGTCATCGTGGCGGAGCCCGGCAGTAAAAAACAGGCTGTCCGAAAAGTCGCCCAGGTATTCCAGATAGGCCCCGGTATTATCCCTACTGCCGTTACCGTTATCCGCTTTTTCGCGGTCTAGACCATAGACCAGATTGAAACCTGGTGATCGGGTCATGCTGCCGGTGTATTCCAATCGCTCCAGACTGCCTTCATTCCCGAACGCCAACTGCCCTGACGCATAACTCTTGCGTGAAGTTTCCGTCGTCGCATAGGACAGCTGGTGGCCAAAGCCATCGGCCTTGTATTCAACGGCCAGCCGTGAACTTTGCAGGCCATACGTCGAATCGCAGTCATGGACAGTGGTCCCCCTGAAACAGCCGTCGAATTCGGACTCTCCGGTCACGTCCCGATGAACCAGGTCTAAGCGCCAGTTGTCGGATAACTGATAGCCCAACCGGCCGTGCAAAGTCGTGTTGTCGTAACCGTCCTCATCGGCGAGCACGGTATCCGACCGGCGGGAGTTAATACCATTGGTACTGAGGTCAACAGCTGAAAGGTAGAAATCCGCGGGGCCGCTGCGACCAGACACACTGCCGCTGACCTGGCGGGTGTCGAATTCACCGCTTTCCAGCTGCAGCTCCCCCAGCATGCCCTCGCTGTCCCGGCGACTGAAAATGTTGACCACACCGCCGGCATCGGCACCGTAGCCCAGCCCCTGTGGGCCGCGCAACACCTCAACCCGGTCAACCCCACCGCTGAGCAGCTGCTCAATCTGGGGGCCGATCTGCGGCAGGCTCGGATCAAGCAGGCGCATGCCATCAAACAGGGTAAGCGTGCGGAAGCCTTCCTCGCCCCGGATCCTCAGGCTTGTCGGCTGACCCGCCCCGCCGCCACCAGTACTGCCGATGCCCGGCATCTGTCGCAGCACATCCACCAGAGCCAGATTGCCGTGGGACTTGATCTCCTCTTCGGTCAGCACGGAAACCGAAGTGCCCACATGACGCAGGGGCGTCGGAATGCGGCTTGAGGTGACAATTACCTCATCCAGGCCGGGACTCAACTGCTGGGCGGTGAGCGAAGCAACAGGAAAAATCAGAACAACCGCACCGAACAGTGCAGACGGGAAGATGCGCATGGTATTCGCCCTCGTGAATCTTGCTTGCTATTCCCATCATGGGAGGAATGCGTCGAAGGCGAGGGTTGACCTGCAGGCAATAGCAGTCCAGCCACATGTGAAGCCCTCCGCTTCTTCAACGTAGTCTGATACGGGCCTGGTATCGGACTTACCGGCCGGTCGGGAGCGATCTGACTGAACGCTCCAGACTGACAGGAATACCGTTGCGGGGGCAGTGTTGGACTCTAACCAACTTCCCAGGTAAACCCAATCATTGCATAAATTGTTGAGGTCAGGAGCTTTCAGAGTAGTATTTCCAGCGCCGCACGGAGATTTTTATGGATTGAGCGTAGTCACTCTACGTGATATCCAGAAAAATTGAGTACGGCGCTGGAAATACTGCTATGGAAGCAGCGAAGCGGTCCTGGGCCAACAATTTATGCAATGATTGGGTAAATACCGTATCGATTCAGAAACGGATGGTAGCGCTCCGAGGCGCGTTTGGCTATGGTGTTGTTGTAATAACGCCGTTTTGCCTGACCCGGTGTGGAGGGTGGGGAGCGTTTAGAAGGATGCTGTACCAGTGGAAGACAGCTTTTCTGGAGCCAGCCGATACGGCACAGTCCGCCAGGCTGCGCCGGGAAGCCATGTTGCTTTCGAAAAGTGATTGCATTGAGCCTCTGCGGCTCCCGATCCAGAAAAGGGCAGCAGGCGTATTCATTTCCTTGCAATCTGTGCCGCTGACTCTACGCGGACATCTGACCAAAGGCTTCAGCCTGCTACAAAAAGGTGAACATGACCAACCTGGCAATAATCGGTGCGGGTATCGCCGGACTGACTCTCGCTTCCTGTCTGAAGGACACCACCCAATTGACCATCCTGGAAAAGTCCCGGGGGACCGGCGGCAGATTGGCAACCCGCAGGGCGGGGGAGTTTCAGTTCGATCACGGCGCCCAGTATTTCACCGCTCGCAGTCAGGAATTCCGCCAGTTTCTGAACCGGCAGTTTGACAGTACCACGCTGCAGGACTGGCAACCCAGAACACTCACCCTGAGTGCGGGAGAGAAATCGTACCGCCGCCCCTGGTTTGAACCACACTGGGTGGGAGCTCCCGCCATGAACACGCTGGGAAAGGTACTGTCCAGCCAGCTGGACATCGAACTGCAGGCCACTGTTAAAAGTCTGACCTCAACGTCCGCGGGCTGGATATTAGAGCTGGAAAATGGCCAGGAACGGGGCCCGTTTGACTGGGTGGCGATCACCGCGCCGGCCGCGCAGACCCGGGCTTTGCTGCCGACGGAATTTCAACACCACCAGGCCCTGCAGAAAGTTCGCATGTCCTCTTGTTTCAGCCTCATGCTGGGCTTTCGTCAGCCTCCTCAACTGCCCTTTCAGGCCGCTCGCAGCAAAGATTCCCCGCTCGGCTGGATAGCCGTTGACTCCGAAAAGCCCGGCCGCGATGGCCCGTTCAGCCTGCTGGTGCAAAGCAGTAACAGCTGGGCAGACCTGAACCTGGAAAAGCCGCTGGAGCAGATACAGGACACCCTGCTGTCAGCAGTGCTGAACCTGCTTCCGAACCTGCCCGAACCCGACCATCTGGATCTGCATCGCTGGCGCTACGCAGCAACGGTTGAACCCCTGGCGCAGGATTTTCTCATCGACCCGAACCTTAAACTGGCCGCCTGCGGCGACTGGTGCCTGGGCGGCCGCGTCGAAGCTGCTTTCACCAGCGCCTTTCGACTGGCCAATGCCCTGCGTGATTCGTTCTAAAGGGCTTCAGCATCGGGGGGACGGAATCACTGAAATCTGAATGCAAAGGTCCGCCAACCGGTTCGGGCACAGTAATTCAGAGAATCCCTCGCACACAGTAAAGGAGCCACTGTTTGATTACCACAACGCCAGAGCATTGTGGTAATCAATAAAAGGATCCCCAGTCAGCCATACGGCGAGCGGGGAACTTCGACAGTTTGAAGCGGGGAAATGACAGGCGCCGTACAATTCAACCGAAACTGTAGACGCCATGTCTGCTTGAGGAACCTACTCGTTGACTTTTAAGTTGCCGGCAGCTATCGCCAGTTCATAGCGCAAACGCGCATTGTCAATATTGCGCTCGGTGTCCTGCAGAAAGCTTGTGCGGACTTCGAAGCGGCCGTTCAGTACGAGAAGATTACCGATACGAACAGCCGTGCGGGGATCACCTCTGGCTGTGAGATTGCCAACGCTCATACCTAATGCGCAGTGCCCGCCCACGAAGGGAAGGTATTTATTGCGGCCATTGTCCTGGGTGGCCGCTTCAAAACTTGACTGGTTTGCGGCGCTTGCGAAGCACCAATCCACACCTTGCAACCTGGACTTGTACGCACTGCAGTCTGCTTCTACGATCATGTGCTCGTCATAGGCCGCCACGAGATCGTAAGCGATCAGTTGGCCGTCTGCCATACGCGAGAAACCGATGCCATCATTATTGATGATGGCATCTGGAACCTGCTGGGCGAGAGCCGGCGCACAGAAACCAAAGAGCAATGCCAGGGCAGCCAGTGAATTCACTAAGCGAGTTTTCATTATCAATCTCCACTTGGGGACTTAAAGGGGTGTTAAGGAGCCTCTGATTAAGAGGCTGCTTAAAGGTATATCTTAAGAGGGGAGATTGTCCAGTTTCGTGATGGCCGAAACAGGTGCTCTATCGAGCGGGTGGGCATGGTCTTGTTGGGAACCTCTGACCTCCATCAGCAATTGTGAACAGCCGAGGTGTCAGCTGTGCAAAGCAAGTCGCCGGCGAGCTCGTCTTAAGACCAGAACATTGCGGTAATAAATCAGCGACCCCCCAGGGCCTCAAAGCCAGACATCACATCAAACAGTTCCTCGTCTATACTGCTCTGTCGCAACCGGTGAAATGAGCGATTCAGCTCTTCCTGTAACTCATCGATATTCTTTTCTGCACGTTGCATGGCTGCCAGGCGGCTGGCGTTTTCGCTGGCCAGTGATTCCGCGCACGCTCTGAAAAGGCTTACAAAGAGATACTCACGCACCAATGCCCGCAGTGTTCGCTCCCGGTCATTCATTACCTCAGGTATATTGTGCGTTGGCCACTGTATCTGAGCCAGATCCCGTCGCCAGCTTTCGTCCAATGGCAACAGTTCTTGACTCACTGACGAATAGATCGAACCGGTCCGCGGGCGATTATGAAAAAGATAAACCTGATTGATCGTGCCCTGTTCGCGTCGCGCTTCCATTTCAATCAATACCTGGCCGACCAGCACGCTAATGGCATTGATCGAATTTGGCAGAACAAAGCCTTTCTCGGGTATCAAGGTGGTTTCCGCCAGTCGTGACTGAATACGTTCGCCTACTGCCCATACGGCTTTTTCCCCCGGCAACTTTGCCAGCGATTCCACCACATACTCCACCATGACTTCATTGAATTGACCCACCAGCCCCTGATCAGACCCGAACACAATCACGCCAATTGCGGCCCCTTCCTGCTGATCTGGGTTGTTCATGACGCCAAGAAATTTATCCTGCTGAAAACAAGCAGCCAGACCCAGTTGCACGGTACGGTAATAATCATCCAGCGAACGCACCGCATTCTCGTATTGGCCGATGCTCGACGCCGCCATGGCCTTCATGGTGCGCACCACGGATTCGAGTTCTTCGGCGCTGGCGATCTTGTGACGCAGGCTGGCAACACTGTCACTCATGGGCTGACACTCATAAGTTCACAATTCATGCCATTTTCTTCGTTGCCGACCCGGACGAAAACTGTGTGAGCGCGTCACGCGCCAGCTGGAGAATAGCGGCCCGATCTTCTTCGCTCAATTTACTGGCACTCTCGAATCGCGCGACAATTTCGGCGGGAATCTCCGCCGCGGCGGTGCGCAACGCCTGCTCAGCGGCACTCATCTGATCCAGCGGTATTTCATCAAACAGTTTTGCGGTCAGTGCCAGCAGCACGACTATTTGACCGGCAATGGATACTGGCGCAAATTCAGGCTGCATGAGACAGGCCCGAATACGTCGGCCATGGTCAATGGTTTTCAATGTGTTATCGTCCAGCCGAGCCCCGAAGCGGGCAAAGGTTTCCAGCTCTTCGAACTGAGCATAGGCCAGCTTGAGATCTGCGGCTACAGTGCGATAAGCTGCCCGCTGTGCCTTACCCCCGACTCGTGAAACAGATTTTCCGACATCTACGGCGGGTAATACACCAAGGTCAAACAACGACGGCGAGAGATAAATCTGTCCATCGGTAATAGAAATCAGGTTGGTTGGAATGTAGGCGGAAATATCCTGCGCTTCGGTTTCAATGATCGGTAACGCGGTCAGCGATCCTCCCCCGAGCTCCTCGCGCAGGTGGGTGGCCCGCTCCAATAGCCGCGAGTGTATGTAGAAGATATCTCCCGGAAAGGCCTCTCGACCAGGCGGGCGCCGTAATAACAGGGACAGCTCGCGATAGGCACGAGCATGGTGTGTGAGATCATCATAAACGATCAACACATCACGGCCCTGTTGCATGAAATACTCGGCAATGCTGGTTGCCGCATAGGGGGCGACGTAAGCTAGACCGGGTGGATCATTGCCCTCGGTAACCACCACAATGGTGTATTCCAATGCCCCTTGTTCCCGCAGGGTCGCAATCACTTTTGCTACACCTGAGGCGCGTTGGCCAATAGCGCAATACACGCAAAGTACATTCTGGTCACGCTGGTTGAGTATCGCATCAAGCGCAATAGCTGTCTTGCCGGTCTGTCGATCACCGAGAATCAGTTCCCGTTGCCCGCGACCAACGGGAATGAGTGCATCAATGACCTTGATACCGGTCTGTAAAGGGACGCTGACAGGGGCACGATCCATGATAGCAGGCGATGGGCGCTCGACGGGAAGACGCGCACTGGCAACCAGGCTGCCTTTGTCGTCAAGAGGTCGGCCGATTGGATTGATGATACGCCCTATCAGGGCCTCTCCAACCGGGACATCAATCACGTGCCCACAACGCTCAACCTCGTCGCCAGCCTGCAAATGCCAGTAGTCGCCAAGTAACACAACACCGATTTCGTCTTCATCGACATTAAAGGCAATGCCATGGATATCACCTGGAAACTTGAGCACCTCTTCAAAACCAACACCTGGCAGCCCGGATACTTTCGCAATGCCGGTAGCAATACTGGTAACGGTGCCCACTTCTCGCAACTTCAGTTGTGGCGAAAAAGACAATCGAGCCTGCTGCAGGCCGGAAAACGTGTCATCGATGGTTGTTTGCAGAAGTTCAGACTTTGCTTTCATGACCGTCCGGTTCTTTTTCCTCTGTGTCGATAGCCCCATTTTCCTTTGTGTCGATAGCCCCAGGATCAACATGTTTATCGACCGGTTCTTGCAACAGCTGGTCAACACTCTCTGACAGTGAGGACAGATAGTCGGCAATGCTCCACCCAATTACCTGGCCATTCGTGCTTATCTCGATACCACTAACCAATTCCGCATTGGTTGTAAACTGGATCTTTTTTTGTTCTCCAAGTACATCTTTGACTGCCGCTTCAATAAGCGCGCATTGTCCCTCTTCCAGCGCAATTGCTGTCCGAACCTGCAGCGGTTGTGTCGAGTCTTTAAACGCGGATTTCAGACCCGCCATCTTTTCATCATTCAATTCACCCAGACGATCAATAAATATCTCCACCATACGCGCCTCCAGGGTTGTTCCCGCCAGATCCGCCAGCGTCTTTCTGGCGATAGCAAACACCTCCTCTCGTGCGCGCTGGCTGAGTGCCTCCTTTAATCCAAGCTGTTCCTTTTTAAGCCCTGACTGCATCTTGCTACGCAGCTCTCCTGACTCAACTATCAGCGCCTCAAGCAGGCGCACACGCTCTGCTTTCGCTCTCTCTGCTACCTGATTCATCCGGGTGGCCTGTTGTTTATCAAACTCTGCATTCTTCTTTCTGAATTCTTCACACTGCTTGTCCGCCTCGGCCTTTTTCGCATCGGCATCAGCAAGTTCGGCAGCAATCCGCTCTTCACGTGCGTCTATTGCATTGAGAATTGGGCGGTATAAAAACCGTTTCAGCAACCACGCGAGCACAAGAAAATTGATGACTTGCGCGATAACGGTAAACCAGTCAATCAACATGGATCAGATACCTGCGACCCGAGCGAGGGCAAAATTCCAGAACGGATTGGCAAACAGCAGAATCATCGACACCACGAAGCAGTAAATGGCGGTGGATTCAATCATCGCCAGACCGACAAAAAGAGTCCGGGTAATCGTGGCAGAGGCATCTGGCTGCTGGGCCAGCGAGGTCAGCGCCACGGCAACTGCCCTCCCCTCACCCAGTGAAGGGCCAATGACCCCAATGGCGATAGTCAAGCCAGCGGTAATAATGGAAACCACTGCGATAATTGTCATGCTATCCATATTATCTCCTTCAGATGTTAAACCTGCTTATTCATTGACTGGAATCCGCACTCGCTTAAACCTCGGTACCAGGCTCATGCTCCGGTTTCCTCGTGCGCGTGGCCGCAGCAATATACACGGTGGCCAGGATAAAAAAGATATAGGCCTGCACTATCCCCGTCAGCAAACCGAGCACGGTCATCACTATGGGAAACAGGAAAGGCGTAATGCTGAGCAGAATGGCGATAATCATTGCGCCACTCATCATATTACCGAACAGGCGTACTGCCAGGGCCAAAGTACGCGAAAGCTCACTGATAATGTTAAATGGCAGCATGAGCAGGGTCGGCCTCGCATAGGAATAGAGGTAGCCGCTCAGACCCTGCTCCTGAATACCGAACAGGGGCACCGCGACAAACACACACAAGGCCAGTGCCGCGGTACTGGAAAGTGACCCGGTGGGTGGTTCAAAACCAGGGATCATCGTTCCCAGAGCGGCCATTGCGATGAACAGGAACAGCGAACCCAGAAAGCCAAGATACTTGTGGGGATGACTCAGGCCAACCTCTTCGATCTGGCTACTGATGGTAGTGACTACGACTTCCAGCAGGTTCTGCCAGCGAGAGCGTTGCAGGTCGGTGGATAATTTCCGCGTGATCAGTATGGAACTGATCACCAGTACCAACATCACCATCCAGGTAAAAAAAATAGTGGCGTTAAGTCTAAAAAAACCCAATTGCCAATAAATGATCTGATCGGGGCTAAGGTGCATAACTGGTCTTCTGTTTTGCTGTATGAGACTGCTCTGTCTTATGAATGTAACGTGTAGCGAACAGCCGAACAACGATAAATCCAACCAGGCCGGCTAACAATCGCTGCCAGTCGTCACCCAGAATAAAGTAAAAACCAACAATGACCAGGCTGGTTCGAAACAGCATGCTGATAAGAAACAGAAGCGCCACATGCCGACTCGAGCCAAGCTGGCGCACTGTCCACCAGAGCCCTGCGAAAAACGCTACGCCAAGTAGCATCCCCGTCAGCAACGCCAAGCCGATTTCCACGTGATCAATCGTAGTCATTGTCATCCTCGTGCCGATGAATTTCCTTATCTTCCTTATCCAGCCAGCGCCACGCATTGAAGCAGCCCAGGCACAGCCCGACCACCAGCAACATCAGCGCAAAGGAACGTCCGCCTGGATGGCGGTTGTCCAGCCAGATCCCAATCGCTGCACCGAGCAAGGTAGGGATAACTACAGACCAGCCTATCAACCCCATCATCCCGAGACCAGACCAGACGGTTTTAGTGACATGTCGTTGCGCCTTAAGCTTGCGCGCCGCCATATCTCCAACCTGCTGGCTGAACTCGGATTGCCCAGGCTTTGGCTCCCTGTCCGGTGCGTCGCTCATGACGACACTCTGCCCTTCTGAAATTCAACCAGACGACGCACAAAGCCACTTTCCATTTTTGCCAGCACCGACCGCACCTTCTGTTCCTGCTCGTCGAGTTGCATAAACTCTTCCTCCACCGCCGAGCGCAATTTGCTCAACTCCATACCACCAATCGCGTTCCGCACAGAGACAAGCACGTCAAAACCGGTCTTAACCAGTATACCCTCATCGACCGCAACATAGACTTCATCTTCACCCTGCACTTCGAAAACCAATATCCCGGGACGAAGCGCCGCGACGCAGTCAAGTCGATTTGGCAGAATGCCAAATGCGCCTTCTTGCGTCACTGCCACGATACGCACGACCTCGGGCTTATCGGCGAAGACTTTGTAGGGCAGAAGAATCTTGAGACTCATGCGCGCTGCTTGCATCTAATCACTCACCTGCCATTTCTGGCTTACCGTTTTCACTCGTTGTTCTCGCTTCATCAATCGCACCAATCATATAGAGTGCGCCTTCTGGATAATCGCTGAATTCATCGCGCAATATCCGTTCACAACCATCCAGTGCATCTTCCAAATTGACCAGTTTGCCTGGCGTGCTGGTGAACTGCTCAGTAGTAAAAAATGGTTGGGTAAGAAAGCGTTCCAATCGCCGGGCCCGTCCAACGACCTTGTGGTCTTCCGGCGACAGCTGCTCCATACCCAGCATTGCAATTATGTCCTTCAGCTCTGCGTACTGTGCCAGCGTGCGCCGGATTTCCTGCGCCAGGTCATAGTGCCGCCTGCCGATAACGCTGGGCGTAGCCATCTTGGAGTTAGACTGCAGGGGGTCAATGGCTGGGTAAAGCCCCTCACTGGCCCGTTTGCGGGATAGCACAATAGACGCCGAAAGATGCGAAAAGGTGTGCACGGCGGCCGGGTCAGTAAAATCATCTGCCGGCACGTATACCGCCTGTATCGAAGTAATCGCGCCACTATCGGTATTGGCGATACGCTCTTCCAGTTGTGACAACTCAGTCCCCATGGTCGGCTGATAGCCAAGGCGCGCCGGCATCTGCCCCATTAAGCCGGACACTTCCATGCCCGCCTGAATAAACCGGAAAATATTGTCAATGAGCAAGAGTACATCACGGTGCTCGTCGTCACGAAAGTATTCAGCCATGGCCAACGCGGCATGGCCGACGCGAAAGCGGGCGCCGGGCGGTTCGTTCATCTGACCGAATACCATGACCATATTGTCCAGCACACCGGCTTCTTTCATCTCCCGATAGAGCTCCTCACCTTCCCTGCAGCGTTCTCCAATACCGCAGAAAACGCTCACCCCGGCATGCTGCCCGACCATGTTATGAATCATCTCGGTGAGCAGCACGGTCTTGCCCACACCAGCGCCGCCAAACAGGCCGGCTTTACCACCCCGCTCAAGCGGCATTAAGACATCGATCACCTTGATGCCCGTCTCAAAAATATCGGATTTGGTGGAGCGCCGCGATAATTCTGGCGGCGCCCGATGCACAGAACGCCATTGCACATCTGTCGGCGTCGGACCACGGTCAATGGTACGACCAAACACATCGAACATTCTCGACAAGCCACCTTTTCCGACCCGGGTCTGTAATGGCCCACCGGTGTCCTCAACGACCATGCCCCGGGCCAGACCCTGAGTAGGTGTCAGCGCAATCCCCCTTACGCGATGGGAATCGAGTTGTGAGAACACTTCAATTGCGATCTGATTTTCTGTCCCGGTATGTAACAGAGAATGAATCGGCGGCAACCGGTCACTGAACAACATATCCACCACGCTACCACGAATCGATATAACAGTGCCTGAATTACCAGATGTGATTTCGTTCTTCATAGCTCTGCGGTTATTCCCGGCGACCCCGACCAAACTCACGGACATAGGTCAAACGAGCAAAAACTTGAAGTTGATTTTTCGCTTCACCCTTCAAAGCCATTTCTTCCTCTTGAAATAGGTAATCAACCCTACAGGCAGGGTGATAAATACGACCCAAAGAAATGGGTAGGCCCATTGCCATTGCAACTCGGGCATAGTGTCAAAATTCATTCCGTATATTCCTGTAAGGAAAGTCAATGGAATAAATATAGAAGCGAATACAGTCAATACCTTCATTACTTCGTTCATTTTATTGCTTACGCTGGAGACATAAATATCCAACAGGCCCGTCAGTATCTCCCGGTAAGATTCGATCAATTCGATTACCCGAATTGTGTGATCCGACACATCTCTCAGGTAAATGCGTGTACTCTCATTGATCAACTCAGATTCACTGCGCAACATGCCGGCCAGCAATTCTCTTACCGGCGAAATATAGACTCTTATATCAACTATTTTTCTTCTAACCCTCTGGATTTTATGCAGTAGATCCTGCGTCGGCTCTGAGTCAAGCAATTGATCTTCAAGCGAAGTGACAACATCATCCAATGAATCTATGAGAATGAAATTCTGGTCGACAATATAGTCAAGAATCATATAGGTAAGGTAATCGGTTCCCTGACTTCTCAACCTCCCTTTGCTCTTCTCTATTCGCTGTTGAATCGAACTGAAGAGAGCATCCTTCTTTTCTTTGAACAGGAAAACAAAATTACTGAGCACCAGAATACTTACTTGTTCATAACTGACCGTGAACTGCTCATCCTCAAGGATCAAACATTTGAGGACAATATAAAGATAATCATCATATTCCTCGAATTTGGGCCGCTGGTTGGTATTCAGAATATCTTCGAGCACCAGTCGATGGATGCCAAATATCGAGCCAATCTGCTCTACAATTTCGACATTTGCCAAACCCTCGACTATCACCCAGGTTACGCTGGCACTCTCTCTATACTTTGAAAGTTCATCTATTGAGTGAATCTTATGTTCTGCAAAACTGTCTTTGCTGTAATCAATAACAGACATACTGGTGACAGTTTCCAGGATATCACCCACGTGAACCAGCGCGCCGGGTGGTAAGCCTGACTTGCCTGACGGGGTATGCAAAGATTCGTTCATTTACCTCTACTCATGATGTGAGCCCCTAAGAGCCGGTTCCCCCTGACCATTTCCAGTTGAGGATTTCCGGCATGTCTTCACCGTGTTTTTCGATATAAGCTTTGTGATCTAACAGCTTATCACGCAGATGCTGCTTCGCGTAGGCGGCGCGGGACCCCAGACCCGGTACCCGGTCTATCACATCGCCTGCCAGATGAAAGCGGTCGAGATCGTTTAACACGGCCATATCAAAAGGCGTGGTGGTGGTACCGTTTTCCTTATAACCGCGCACATGCAAATTGTGGTGATTGGCACGCCTGTAAGTCAGACGATGAATCAGCCAGGGATAACCGTGAAAAGCAAAAATAATGGGCCTGTCTTTAGTAAAAAGAACATCGAAATCCTTGTCCGCAATACCGTGTGGATGTTCACTTTCGGGTTGCAGAGTCATCAGATTGACTATGTTGATGACACGAATCTTCAGTTCCGGAAAATGTTGCCTGAGAATCTTCACCGCTGCCAGTGTTTCCAGCGTCGGCACATCGCCGCAGCAGGCCATCACCACATCAGGATCACCGCCCTCATCGTTACTGGCCCACTCCCAGATACCCAGCCCGGCTGTACAATGTTTTAACGCTGCATCCATGCTCAGCCATTGCAACTCAGGCTGTTTCCCTGCGACGATTACATTAATGTCGTTGTGACTGCGCAAGCAATGATCGGTTACCCATAACAGCGTATTGGCGTCGGGAGGCAAATAGACACGAATGATCTCTGCCTTTTTATTGACAACGAGGTCAACAAACCCCGGATCCTGATGACTGAATCCATTATGATCCTGTCGCCAAACGTGTGAAGACAGCAAATAATTCAACGAGGCAATTGGCCTACGCCATTCGATGTCTTGCGCGACATCAAGCCATTTTGCGTGCTGGTTGAACATCGAATCAACAATATGAATGAAGGCCTCGTAGCAGGAGAAAAAGCCGTGCCGACCAGTCAACAGATACCCTTCGAGCCAACCCTGGCACTGGTGTTCGCTCAACATTTCCATCACTCTGCCATCTGCTGCGATGTGCTCGTCGCCAGGAATAATCTCCGCAGTCGAGCAACGGTTGGTCACTTCAAACAACGCCCCCCAGCGATTCGAAGCGGTTTCATCCGGGCTGAAAATCCGGAAGTTCCGCGACTCGCTGTTTAGCTTCATGACATCACGAATAAACGCACCTTGCGCGCGCGTTGCCTCAGCCTTGACTGCGCCGGGGCTCGGCACTTCGACCGCATAGTCACGGAAGTCCGGCAGACGCAGATCACGCAGTAACAAGCCGCCGTTGGTATGGGGATTCGCTCCCATGCGCTTCAGTCCTTTGGGGGCCAGGTCGGCCAACTCAGGAATAAGCCTGCCAGTTTCATCAAATAATTCTTCCGGCCGGTAACTCTTCATCCACTGCTCAAGAATCTTCAAATGCTTTGGTTCTTTGCTGAAGTTCGTCACTGGCACCTGGTGTGCCCGAAACGTACCTTCGATTTGTTTATCGTCGACTATAGCCGGTCCGGTCCAGCCCTTTGGCGAACGCAGGATAATCATGGGCCAGCGTGGTCGCTTGCTGAACCCGTTAGTACGTGCGTCCTGTTGGATGGTCTGAATTTCGGCAACCACAGCGTCGAGTGTCGCGGCCATTTGTTGATGCATGACTTGTGGATCATCACCCTCGACAAAATAGGGCTTATAACCGTAGCCACGGAACAGAGCTTCCAGTTCATCGTGAGGGATACGCGCCAGCACCGTAGGGCCGGCAATTTTGTAGCCGTTCAGATGCAAAATCGGCAACACGGCGCCATCATGCGCGGGATTGAGGAACTTGTTGGAGTGCCAACTGGTGGCCATCGGACCTGTTTCCGCTTCACCATCGCCCACCACGCAGGCGACCAGCAAATCAGGGTTGTCAAACGCGGCGCCATAAGCATGGGACAGCGCATACCCCAGCTCACCCCCTTCGTTGATCGAGCCGGGCGTTTCCGGTGCGACGTGACTGGGAATACCACCGGGAAAAGAAAACTGAGTGAACAGTTTCTTCATGCCCGATTCGTCCTGAGAGATATTCGGATAAATCTCGCTGTAAGTCCCTTCCAGGTAGGTATTAGCCACCAGTGCCGGACCGCCATGACCGGGGCCGGTAATATTAATAACGTTCAGATCATATTGCTGAATGATCCGATTGAGATGGACATAAATAAAATTCAGCCCCGGGGTAGTACCCCAGTGACCCAAAAGCCGCGGCTTGACGTGTTCCAGCGTGAGTGGTTTTTTCAGTAGCGCATTGTCAAACAGATAAATCTGCCCCACCGATAGATAGTTGGCCGCGCGCCAGTAGGCATCCATCCGCAGCAGCATATCTTCCGCTAATGGCTTGTCAGTCAGGTGAGGTTTTTCGATCTTACTTGCCATACTCATTTTCCTGCTTATGGGGTAATCCAAGAATTCGACAAACGTAGGTAGCAATCATCAGTTCTTCATCCGACTGCATGACTCGAACAACAACCCGGCTGGTATTTCTGGAAATCACTTCCGCATTATGTCCATTGGATGCGGCATCGATCTCTATGCCAAGAAATTCCAGTTCAGCGCAGATACGTGCTCTGACTGCCGGTGCTTGCTCGCCTATGCCGCCGGCAAATACCAGTGTATCCAGCCCGCCCAGTGCCGCGGCATACGCGCCAATACCTTTTTTAATCTGATAACAGAATAGCGCGATGGCTGCCGCCGCGCGCTCATCAACTGCCTCGCATTCGAGCAGGTCACGCATATCGGCGCTGGTTTCGGACATGCCGAGCAACCCACATTCATGATTGATGAGATGATTGAATTGTCCGGGTGTCAGCCCCTCTTTTTCAATCATATACCATGCCACGCCGGGATCCAGATCTCCCGGGCGGGTGCCCATCATCAGCCCACCCGTGGGCGTAAATCCCATCGTGGTATCAATGCTGCGACCGTCATTGACGGCTGCCAGACTCGCCCCATTGCCCAGGTGCGCCAGAATTACCCGGCCCCGGGCCGCCCGCCTGCCGCCAAGCTGTTCGAGAGTCTGCATGAGATAGGCATAGGACAGGCCATGAAATCCGTAACGCTGGACTCCCAGCGCGGAGAACCGTCGCGGTATAGGCAGTTGCCTGGCTACGGCAGGCAGAGGGTGGTGGAAGGCGGTGTCAAAACAGGCCACCTGGGGCAGCTGCGGATAACGGCGCTGGATCGCTTCGATCAGCTCCAGCTCCCTGGGCAGGTGATCCGGATCAAGTTCACAGAGACCGTGCAGCTCATCCAGCAGGGCCTGGGTAACAATTTCGGGCTGGGTGTGTTCCATACCATGGACCACGCGGTGCCCAACCGCCTGGATCGACGCAAAGCCAATCTGCGTTTCGAGCCAGTCAAGAAGAAAGTCGACCACAGAATCACTCTCAGTTAACGCAACGGCGGAGCGACCTTGCTGGCCTTGAGAATCAACGCTGAAAGTCAGTTGTGTCCCTGGCGATCCTATCCGTTCAATCTGACCCCGCAGCGTTCGCACTGTTGGGTTAGCAATCTGATACAGGGCAAACTTGATACTCGACGACCCCCCATTGATGGTAAGTACGCTTTGTTTAGACCTGGTCACTCTGACTTCCTTCTTCTTTCACCTTCTTCTTTCACCTTAAATTTTCACCTTCCTCTTTAGCCTTTTCCTTGCACCTGTTTCTGCTCTGCGTCTCTCGCCTGATATACAGCTTCAACACCCTGCTCCAAGGACTTCATCGCTGCCAGAGAATCTGTGCATTTTCCAGTGGCACCGCTACACCGTCGTGAGTCGGGATAAGCCGAGCGGTGTACTCGGCTGCCCGGCGTGTTGCCGGCACCTGCGCCGCATAGGCATAAGCGTTTATTGCCCCCACCAGCTGTCTTACCGGCGCCATTGGCACCCGCTCCGGCGCATCCCCCCCCAGGCCATCGGCAAAAAGCTCGACCCGCACATTGGCGGGATCGAGATCATCAAGGTACACCTGAACTTCAAACCTATGCTGCCCCTCTTCCGTTACCAGCGTCACCTCGCCAAAACGCAGCGCCGCCCAGTGCTGCTGTAGCACCTGCTGCCAACTCGCCAGCTCCAAGCCTACTGCTCCTCTGTCTGCCGCCCGGCTGCGATAGGCAGCAGCTGCCGGGAGGTAGTGTTGCTCGGTGTACTCGCACACTGCGCGGTTGGTTGAGAAGCGCGGTGTCAGCCGCGCCATACTTTCCCGCATGCATGCCACCCAGGCGGTGGGCACGCCTTGTTCGTCACGGGCATAAAACTGGGGGATCACTTCATGCTCCAGCAAGTCATAAAGGCTTTCGGCCTCCTGGGCATCCCAATGCGGGTCGTTACCGTGTTCCTGGCCATCGCCCAGAGCCCATCCCACTTCAGGCGAATAGGCTTCCTCCCACCAACCGTCCAGTTCCGACAGATTGATGCCACCATTTACCAGCACCTTCATACCGCTGGTACCGCAGGCTTCCCAGGGGCGTTGGGGTGTATTTAGCCAGACATCGACCCCCTGCACCATGTGCTCGGTCAAATGCATATCATAATCACTGAGGAAAATGACATGCTGACGCACCTCGGGCTGACGGATGAACTGTATCCATTGCTTGATAAGCGCGCAGCCCGCCGCATCTGCCGGATGTGCCTTACCGGCCATGATGAGTTGGACCGGGCGTTGTTGGTTCGTTAACAGTCGCAACAATCGTTCCGGATCGTGCAGCAACAGGTTCGGCCTCTTATAACTGGCAAACCGGCGGGCAAATCCCAACGTCAGAATATTGGGATCAAACAGCTGCCTGGCAATAGCAACCTGCTCGGGTAATGCCCCGGTGGAAGCCAGCTGGCGGGAAAGCCGATCACGCACATAGGTAACAAAGGACCGGCTGGCGGCGAGGCGAAATTGCCAGAGCTGCTGATCAGAGACCCGGCGCATGTTCTGCTCCAGGGTGTCCGCCGCCCCCAGCCAACGTTCCTTACCGCACACTTCAGTCCACAGAGCATCCGCCGCTGCTGAGTCCCAGGTGGACATATGCACCCCGTTGGTCACGTGGCCGACCGGCACTTCGTCTATTGGCCAGTGGGCAAACAGCGGCGCGAACAAATGGCGGCTGACCCGCCCGTGCAAACGGCTCACACCATTGACCGCGCCGCTGCCGCGTATCGCCAGATAAGCCATGTTAAACGGTTCTGATGCATCGTCAGGATTCTGGCGACCGAGAGCCAGCAGTTCGTGACGGCTGATAACCAGCTTCTGCTCGGCATAGCTGCCGAGGTATTGGTCGATAAGCGCAGGCGCGAAACGGTCAAAGCCAGCGGCCACTGCGGTGTGGGTAGTGAACAGGTTGCCCGCCCGCGTTACCGCCAGTGCTGCCGCGAAGGTCTTGTCATTTTCTTCCATAAAACTGCGAGCGCGCTCCAGCACTGCAAAGGCGGCATGCCCCTCATTCAGATGACAGACTTCTGGTTGTATTCCGAGTGCCATCAGCAATCGCCACCCACCAATCCCGAGCAACAGCTCCTGCTTGAGACGCAGCTCCTGTCCGCCACCATACAGCTCACTGGTAATGCCCCGATGGGCCGGATAATTCGCCGCGTCATTGCTGTCTAACAAATAAAGTTGCACCCGACCCACCTGAACCTGCCAGGCACGCAACCAGACCGAGTAACCTGGCAAGGCAATCTCCAGGCGTAACCACTCACCGTTGGCGTGACGCAGTGGGGTAATCGGCAACTGACCAGGGTCGTTATACGGATACAAGGCTTGCTGGGCACCGTTCTTGTCGATTACCTGTCGGAAATAACCTTGTTGGTAGAGCAGCCCTACACCGATAACTGGAACTCCCAAATCGCTGGCCGCTTTAAGTTGATCCCCGGCCACATTGCCCAGCCCACCGGAATAGATGGGCAGCGCCTCACTCAACATGAATTCCATACTGAAATAGGCGACACAGCCCAGCTCGGATTGAGGGTGTTGCTGCTGAAACCAGGCGGGTGCCTCAACGGCCTTCTTTCTGGCTGCCACCAGGTCATCGATATGTTTACGAAAAGCGGGGTCAGCTAAGACACGCCGGAGTTTTACCCGTGAGACCGTCTGCAACACCACCCAGGGATTCTGCGTCAATTCCCAGAGCACGGGATCCAACTGTCGCCATACCTGGTCGGTGGCATGATTCCACGTTGAGCGCATATCCAGCGCCAGCCCGGCCAGGGCGTCAAATCCCTCCAGCCCCTCAGTGCTGGCGGATACCAGGGACGGCTTCGGGTGACTGATCTTCGATTGTTTGCTCATGACGTCGTCTTCAAGATATCAATGGCACGATACTGGGAAAATCAGATGCTACTTTTTTCCTTAATGCAATTGATCAGCTCGTGCCAGGAATTGACGAAGGATTGTGTACCCTCGTGCTGGAGTTGGGTAGCGAGTGCTGAAACATCAACGCCAGCCTGCGAAAACTCATTGAGAATCCGTTCTGCATCAGCGCCATCTGCCGGCAAACTACCCCTCACTTCGCCATGATCCGCAAAGGCAAGCAGCGTTTTTTCGGGCATCGTATTAATGGTGTTGGGAGCTGCGAGTGCGCTGATATAGAGAATGTCCGAAGCAGAAGGATCTTTTGTCCCGGTGCTGGCCCACAGCAGGCGTTGCGGCCGAGCGCCAGCATTGGCGAGTTCCCGCCAGCGAGGTGAAGCCAGGAGATCACGGTAGGCCTGATACGCGCGCCCGGCCACCGCAATGCCGAGACAATTTCGCAGTTCATCTGGAATCTGGTCTTTAACCGCCACATCCCAACGACTGATAAATAAAGAGGCAACGCTGGACACGCCGGGATCGAGATTGGCCGCAAGGCGTCGTTCGATGCCACGCATATACGCCTCGGCGGCGGCAGTATATTGTTGCGGTGAAAATAATAGAGTCACGTTAACAGGCACTCCAGCGAAGATCGCCCCTTCGATAGCAGCAAGTCCTTCGGGCGTGCCGGGAATCTTCATATAGAGATTCGAACGCCCGGCGCGGCCATGCAGTTGCACAGCCGCCTGAATCGTACCCTCTGTATCGGCCGCCAAAAGGGGTGAAACTTCCAGCGAAACCCAGCCGTCCTCACCATCGGTGGCTGCGTGGACCGAAGCAAACTGATCCGCTGCTGCAGTCAGGTCTTCCAGTGCAAGCTCGAAAAACAAAGCCTCCGGGGACTTGCCAGGAAGTACTTTCTGGCGAATGGCATCATCATAAAAATCCGTTTTTCGAATGGCCTGATCGAAGATAGTGGGGTTGGAAGTAAGGCCAGTTACGGCGAACTTCTCGATGTATCGTTGTAGCGTGCCACTGGTCAGCAGCCCACGGGTGATGTTATCGAGCCAGAGGCTCTGACCGAGATCGTGCAGTTGCTCGTTGGCAATCATGTCTTCTCCCGAAAATTGGCGACGGCCCTGCCGGCATAGAACAAACAGGAAACACCCGCAAGGCGAAATGCACCTGCGCACTTTCAATAACTACCAGAATCGGTTGTTTGCCAGCCGCAGCGAGGCAATGATAAGAAAATGCGAGCGCTTTTCTATAGTCAACAGCATACGCCGTTTACAACGTAATAACAGTATAAACGTGAATTCTCACTGGATGAGTGAATCTGAGGAAAGGTGTTTTTTCTGTCTGTTTTTTCTAGCTTCCGACTACGGAGTCGGTTGCGGTCAGTGCCGCAGAAACGATAGTCTGCGCTTCTTCAAGGATGCGCTGTAAATGCTCCTCTCCCCGAAAGCTCTCGGCATAAATTTTGTAAATCTCTTCGGTGCCAGACGGCCGCGCCGCAAACCAACCGCTCTCAGACACCACTTTCAAACCACCGATAGAGGCCCCATTGCCGGATGCCTTGGTAAGGATATTGAGAATTTTCTCACCCGCCAGCTCGGCGGACTTAACCTGTTGTGGTGAAAGCTGCGCCAGCTTTTGCTTTTGCTCCGGAGTCGCTGGTGCCTCACGACGATCATAGGCCGGCTCCCCGAATTCACTGGCAAGCTCACGGTATATTTCGCCGGGATCGCGCCCCATCCGTGCGGTGATTTCACCCGCCAGCAGTGACGGAATGAGGCCGTCTTTGTCCGTGGTCCAGACGCTGCCATCCCGGCGCGCAAACGATGCACCAGCGCTTTCTTCGCCGCCAAAGCCAAGTGAACCGTCGAGCAGACCATCGACAAACCACTTGAAACCAACCGGCACCTCATAGAGCTTGCGACCAAGCTTCGCGGTAACACGATCAATCATCTGACTGCTGACCAACGTCTTGCCGACAGCGACATCACTGCTCCATTGCGGTCGATTCTGATACAGATAAAAAACCGCCGCTGACAGGTAATGATTGGGTGGCAGCAAGCCCGCGCTCTTGGTAACGATGCCATGCCGGTCATGGTCGGCATCGCAGGCGCAGGCAACGTCGAAGCGATCCTTGAGGGCGATCAACCCCTGCATAACATAGGGCGAGGATGGATCCATACGGATCTGACCATCCCAATCCACTGTCATAAAGCGGAAGGTTGGATCGACCACGTCATTAACCAGTGTCAGGTTCAGGGCATAGCGCTCGGCAATCGGCCCCCAGTAATGAACCCCTGCACCACCCAGCGGATCCACACCCATCCGCACATCGGCGCTGCGAATTGCCTCCATATCAATGACATTACCCAGGTCATTGACATAGCTGTTCACATAATCATACCGGTGTGTGGTGCCAGCGCTCCGCGCATTCTCGAACGAAATTCGTTTCACTCCCTGCAGGCGTTTTGCGAGAAACTCGTTGGCTCTGGCCTGGATCCAGCCGGTTACGTCATTACCCGCAGGCCCGCCATTGGGCGGGTTGTACTTGAAACCGCCGCTGTCAGGCGGATTATGGGATGGCGTAATGACAATGCCATCTGCCAGTCCACTGATGCGGCCGCGGTTGTAGGTCAGTATGGCGTGGGAGATTGCCGGCGTGGGCGTGTATTCGTCTCCCTCCGCCAGCATGACTTCCACGCTGTTGGCTGCCAGCACTTCCAGCGCACTGACAAAGGCAGGCTCGGAAAGCGCATGGGTGTCGATACCCAGGAACAGAGGGCCGTCTATACCCTGCTGCGAGCGATACTGGCAGATGGCCTGGGTGATGGCCTGCACATGCCATTCATTAAAGCTGCTTTCAAACGAACTTCCTCGATGACCCGAAGTGCCAAACACAACCTGGTGCGCAGGCTCTGCAGGATCAGGAATGTTGCTGTAATAGGCCGTGATAAGCCTGGGTACATTGACCAGCATTTCAGGTGTAGCCGGCTTTCCGGCCATTGGATGTAGTTTCATAGTCCTATTATGTTGGCTTTCAGTGCGTTGCACCAGCGTCAGTCTTTGTGACCTCGGTAAGCGGCCCTCTTTGGTTCCATGAAAATCAGTCTTGATCCGCTATTATCATTGGATGAAATAGATGCCTGTGTACGGATTTTTTCATTACAGAATTCTCAAACAAGGAACACAACCTTTGTATCGGACCCAAGCTCTCATTGTATGTAATGCATGACCGTTTCTGTGGTAATTCCCATTTCACAAACGGCAACTGCCTACCAGGAACGGTCACTAATTGTTACTTTGCAGGCGCAAGATCCCTTAGCCGGTCGGACCAGTTTTCCACCAGCACCATCGCGACGCTGCCAAGGTGGTTTGCAGTCATGACTGAGTGCATACACAATCAGTTCGTTCTTGCGATCAGGTTGTTCACCAGTTGCGCTGCAATGGCGTCAGGGAAGATATTTTGTCCCACCAGCAGATCAATCCGAATCTGGCCGCTGGGCCTGGCGATTTGGTACGCACGCGCTGTGCTGCCGTAGCCGCCAGTCCGCGACATATCCTTGACGTAGACATCGGCACTGAAGTTGTCGGATAGCGCGTAATCAGGATCCAAGCTGTTGGGTGGGGACAGCGGGTCGCCAGCAAAGGTAAGGGTCATTTCAATGCCAGCCTCTCCGACGATGCCGGAATATTTACAGGAAGAGTTTGGCAGGGATGGGTTCTGTGTGAGCGCCTCAGCCGCCGTGCCGCCGAACAATGCTGCGATGGTGGCTCCGTCGTAGACACAGGGGTCCAGCGTAGGTTCTGCACTCGCTGCTACAATCGGGGTTGCTGTGGGCAATGCCTCGACAATCTCATCGGCAACGGCCCGCAACTGGTCAATAGAAGTTCTTACGCCTGTGGTTCTGATGTTGAACTGGCGATTGTCTGCATTGAAGACAAAGGCAAACGGGCGCGGCTTGTCAGCATCAAAGGTCGGATCGAGGATGGCAACGGCGTTGTTGCCGGGCCCGTCCTGCGGCTCCAGTACCGGAGACTCATCCATGTTGTATCTGATGGTGCTTGGATCGACCACTGCCGACAGCGGAACTGCGCGAATGCTGAGAGCAAAACCCAGGTTCACATTCCACCTGCACTCATCCGGCGTAACGGCGCGCCGAACCATCGGCTCGCTTGTCATGACATTGTCCACAGCCGCGTTGGCGCTTGCGTCTGAAAGCCAGGGGCAAATGGGCGGGACCACTGGTGCTACGCTCTGTTGCGACTGCGCCTGTGCAAGGTCGATCGGTGCCGACGGAAGGTTTATCATCAGCGCACGTTCCGCTGCGGCTTCATTGGGTGATGATTGAGCGAGATCACTATCGGCTGGGGTGTCGCCACATGCCACCAGCGTGATGGCAAGCAAAGCACCCAAGGAGCCTCTGAACGAAATAACCGGAACAATAAACCGGGGTGTGCGCTTGATAACCATAAAATGTTTCCTTGACTGTTATTGCAGGATCGGTGGTAGGGATAAGCCTGTATCGGATGCGGCCTGCCTCAAAGGCTGCGGAGGCGTGACGGATGGCGCAAGACGGAACACTGATAACCTGAGTCGATAATCTCACATAATGCCAGATACAAGGAAGAATGGAGCGTATCTCCCAGGCCGGGTATTGTCCAGTTTTGTGCCAGCCAAGCCAGGTAGCGGACATTCTACTATCGAGAGCCTGCAACAATATGCTCTATAGACTCGCAGGAAAAACAGCCAGTTATACTCCGCATTTTTTGGTATTACTACACTCTTTCAGCATAATATTTTCTCCTCTACACTGGCCCGGTGATCGATGCGTTAGAGTTTTCTTGATGGCATCAACAGCACTCAAAACATTTGATCATGCCATTTAAATTGACAGAGCAAAACATGCATTTTGGGCGAGGATTGTCGGTACATCTAAAAAAGCCGCCGGCTCTTTTTATAGACTGTTTGTTTTCGAGGCAGGAGCGATGGCTGGACCCACTTGGCTGGAAATCGAGTGGGCGAGGATAAGTGTCACCTTTATAAGGCGCAACGTGCTCAGAAGGGAAGCGTTCACTGAACTGTTGAGCCAACGGCTATAACGCCTTCCAGCCGTCATCCGGCTTAAACCGTTCGCCATGCTCCGTAGCAAGCGACGCAAGAACTGCGACAATGTCACCCACGCCCCGGTGCTTCGCGTAATGCATGGGCCCACCCCGGAACGGTGCAAAACCGGTGGCGAAAATCATTGCCGCATCCAGTTGGTCCAGATCCGCCACGACGTTTTCCCGCCAGCACTCTATACAGGCATTGAGCAGGGGCAGCAACAGTCGATCCGTCAGTCTGTCGTTTTCAGCCCTGTTACCTGAACCTGCTTCAGGACTCTTGCCTTTCTGGGCCCGACCGTCTTTCCACTGGTAAAATCCCTGTCCTGACTTTTTACCCAGCTGCCCTTTTTCCACTTTCTCCCGCAGCCAGTCAGGCACAGTGGCCATGGGTTTATCAAGCTGGTTATTCAGGACGTCGGCAACATGCAGGCAGATATCAAGGCCTACCTGGTCAGCGAGCTCGATCGGCCCCATGGGCATTCCAAAATCCCTGGCGAGCTGATCAATCCGCTCCGCTGGCAGACCTTCGTCCAGCATCATCATGGCTTCCTGCAGATAGGGCGTCAGTGCGCGATTGACCAGAAAACCAGGGTAGCTCTGGACCGGGACCGGCAGCCTGCCGATAGCAGCGGTAAAGGCCATGGCCTGCTGCTGTACCTGTTCACTGATTTTGTCGTGAGAGACCACTTCGACAACGAGCATTCTCGCTACCGGATTGAAAAAATGGATACCCACAAGACGCGCTGGATTCGACAGAAAAGACGCCAGTTCCGGTAACGGAATACTGGAGGTATTGGTTGCCAGAATTGCCGTCTCCTTCAAACGGGGTTCCACCTGCTGATAGATTTTCTGCTTGAGCTCCACGTTCTCGGGCACAGCTTCAATAACCAGGTCGGCATTGCCCAGTGTCCGCGCGTCAGGGTCAGGTATCAGTCGATCCAGCGTATCCCTGATCCCGATACTGGATTTATGCTTGTCCCGACAAAGGCCTGTTAAAGATTTCACCGCCGCTGCAATGGCTTCTTTCTTTACATCAGACAGTGACACCCGGTACCCCTGCAAGGCACACCATGCCGCGATATCACCACCCATAGCGCCGGCCCCGATCACATGAACATGACGAATGGCGCTTTTCTGTCTGACTGCCTGTTTCAGGCGTTCCCGCAGAAAAAACACCCGCACCAGGTTTCTACTCGTATCCGTTTCGAGCAGGCTGGCGAAGTATTCGATTTCTGCCCGCTGCATGGCACGACTGTCGCCGCCATAACGGCGCCAGAGAGCTATCAGCGCAAAAGGCGCGGGGTAGTGCAATGGTGGTGCTTTTCTGGTTGTCTCGGCACGCATTTTACGCGATGCCAGCTGGCGGACAGGGAATGTATTCAGCAGGCGCTGGCGCAAGGTCTGCCGTGGCCTGGCGATGCTGCCCTCAACAACCGCGGCGACGGCATTTTCAAGGTGGCGCTCTTCCACCAGCAGATTGACCAGGCCCCGATCCAGAGTCTGTCGGTGGTAGGCAGACTTACCAGTCAGCATCATGGTCATGGCGGTTAGCGGATCTATCAGGTTAATCAATCGGAAGGTGCCACCCAGGCCGGGATGCAGGCCCAGCAGAATCTCCGGAAACCCCATTTCCAAAGATTGGTCCGTGCCACTGATACCGATGCGGTAGTCACAGGCCAGTGCCAGTTCCAGGCCTCCACCCAGACAATGACCATGCACTGCAGCGATGGTCAGCAGCCGCAGGGCTGCCAGTCGGTCCAGTATGCCATGCCCGCGCTGCAGCAATTCCCTGAGCTCCACCCCGGTAGAAGTAGAAAACTGCTTGATATCAGCTCCGGCGCAGAAGCCGCCGGGTTTGAGTGAGCGAATTACCAGGGCCCGCGGTGGTGCACCGCCAGGGGCCTCATGGGATCCAGTTGCAGAGGCGGTTTCTAAACCCTCACTGAAAGTGCTGGAAGCAGTGCCATCAAGTTTGGCTTCCAGGGTGGCGAGGATGCTGTCGAACTCGCTAAGCACTTCTCCATTGAGCGTGTTGGTGGAACTGTCCTTTTTATCAAAGAAAAGCCACAACACGCCGTCCTGGCTTTCATGCAGACGCCAGTGACTCCAATCAGTTGATTGCCGTTGCTGATCGCGCAACTGCGTTTTCAACCGGTCGGCAATTGTTGCAGCCATGGTCAGACTCCTCTGGTTCTTTCCTGTTAATCCCGCTTGTTGAACCGCTCGTTACACCTGTTTGTTGAGCCCGTTTGTTAAACCCGCTCCAGCAGGATGGAACCGCCCTGCCCGCCACCGATACACTGGGTGGCGATACCACGCTGTTTACCAAGCTGATGCAGAGCATTGGCCAGATGCAGGACGATACGATTACCACTGGTACCTACCGGGTGGCCGACTCCAATGGCGCCGCCATGCACATTGAGTATCGCCTGGTCCAGTTCGCCGGCGGCTTCTTCCAGGCCCAGAACAGACCGGCAAAAGTCGTCACTCTTCCAGGCTTCGAGACAAGCCAGTACCTGGGCAGCAAACGCCTCATTGATTTCCCACAACTCGATGTCAGCAAGCTTCAACCCATGGCGCTGCAGCAGTGCGGTGGAAGACAGCACTGGCCCGAGCCCCATGATGGAGGGGTCGAGTGCTGCCCAGGCTGAGTCAACAAGGCGGGCTTTCGGGGTCAGCCCATAGGTCTCGACAGCTTCCTCTGAGGCCAGAATTACCCAGCAGGCCCCGTCTGTGATTTGCGAGCTGTTGCCGGCAGTAACCCGACCGTAGGGCGGTTCGAAGGCGGGCTTCAACCTGGCCAGTTTGGCAGCGCTACTGTCTGGCCGGACACCATCGTCCTTGGCGTAAATATTGCCGTATCGATCAATTGCCGGCTCGATCTCAGTATCGAAGACACCGTTTTCCTGGGCCTGATGCAGTCGTTGCTGGCTGCGGGCGGCATATTCATCAGCCGCCTGGCGCGAAATAGAAAACAACTGCGCCAGCTTCTCCGCCGTCTGCCCCATGTTCATCGCCACCACTGGATCGGTAAGGCCCCGCTCAAGACCGATAACCGGCTTAAAAAAGCCGGGTCGAATTCTGCTCAGAACCCGCAGCCGTTCAAGCGGGGATCTCGCTTTGGCCAGGGCGGCAAACCAGGCCACAGCCCGCTGGCTAAACAGCAGCGGTGCGTGACTCAGTGCTTCGGCGCCACCTGCCAGAATCAGGTTCGCATCGCCGCTGCGGATCGACCGAAAAGCACTGTCAATGGACTGCATGCCGGAACCGCAGTTGATCTGCACGGTGTAAGCGGTCATTTTTTCACCCATTCCCAAGCGCAATGCGGCGACCCGGGACGGATTCATTTCTTCAGAGACCACGTTGACACAACCAAGTATGACCTGATCGTATTGGTCCGGCGCCATAGGCTGTCTGAGCAGCAGGGGTCGGCCACACTGCACCGCCAGGTCCACCGGCGTGAAGGGCCCCGGTTCGCCCCGGGCCTTGATAAATGGCGTACGTGCGCCATCGACCAGGTAGACCGGACGGGCCTGTGAATTGTCAGGTATTGATTGTTGGACGCTGCTCATTCGGTCCTCTGTTGGTATAGTGATGACATTCACCGGAAATCATCCGATCTCGCGCAGGATCAATCAGGTCGGAGCGCTATTGGGATGTTCCGGACGATCCCGTCACGGCTCTGCCCAGCGAAAAGTCTGCGGTCAGGAACATCGATAATCCTCACGCTCAACATAGCACAGGCATGGCAACTCTTTAGCAACAGTGTTGCGAATCTTTGATCCGCTGTGGGCGTTTTAATCTATCAACCGGGTCGTGTTGCCTCACTTCCGAACAAGCCAGAAAAACTAGTCAACTCGGTGCGCATCCAGCTTCAGTTCATCCCACATCCAACGGCTGTCATAGGGCTTGTGTCCCTGTGTTGCGGCACGACGCAGTTCGTTATTCTCCAGAGACTTCAACCATTCTATGACCTGCTCCTTTCCCTTCCTGCTCTTTACACGCTGACGCGGGCTTTTGTCACCCAGCATGGGAATAGGTTCATCAAGACACTGACGGTAGTGTTGATCCAACATGTTGTGGATAACTTCAGCGGCAAGCTCAGGATCAATACTATCTGCCGGCTCCCCATCGTTATCGCTGTTGCGGTGGATTTGATTTTCAGTCATCAGTTGCTCGGGCGTCTGCAGTTTGATCAGCGCCGGGCCGACGAGACCATCCAGTAGCGCTGCCAATACCTCCTTTGCGCGATTGGTCCGCTCCACGGAGTTGGTGGTAAGCGTCAATGCCCCCGGCGCTAATGCCAGTGTGCCACTGATCAGCCGTTGTCCCCCCTGATAGGTTTCTATGGACAGACCGCGTATTGATTTTTTGCCGCTGGCATCAGGCTCCGGCAACCATACCCAGGCAGTCCCATCCGGATTGTCGCGCTCCCATTCGGAGGCGGCATCCAGGCGTCGCATAATCTCATCAAGCTGCTCAGCAACGAACGGAAAACGGGTTTCGGTAAATACCAGTGTCTCTTCGTCACGGTTGACCATTTCAGGCATTGGCCCATGAAGGCGTTCCAGGATATCCATGAGCCAGATGGAGGTGAAGGCAGGAGCGGCTTCCTGCAGAAATAATTCGTCCAGGTTTTCCTCTAAGTTTTCGGTTCTGGCTTCCATACCGGTTGCCCACGAGTGTTCTCTTTTGAATTCTTTTCGTGATTCAGCGAGTACCCTCAGCAGGTCTTGTGCCACCTCCTGGGGAAATGGCAGCATGCCGCCGGAAAAAACATAATTACCATTTACATGCAGCAACCGCGCTGCAATCCGATCCCACTTGACCATATTTCTTGTACCCTTATGCTCATGGACACGGATCGTTTCTCCGCCACGCACCAGGTCACGCAAGTCACAATGACGGCCGGGTGAGACTTTAGTTACTTCGTAGAGGGAAAGTACAGAATCCCGAAGTTCTTGTAGATAGCGGCGGCCGGGAACACTCTCGCGCCAACCACGACGCTTCAGATAGTCATCGATAATATTCTTGTCATTCGGTGGTAACCGACGGCAGACGAAATCCTCGAACACCATTCCAAACAGCATGCCCCCGAATCCTGCTTCTTCAAGTTCCTGTATAAGCTCTTCCTGGCTTATATTGAGGTGGTCGCAAACGGGAGCTAAGTGAACATCGAACCTGGCCGTCTGTTCTTTCAGCCACCCGGGTTGCTCCATCCACTTCATAAGGTTTTGTACGGCTTTGTCAATATTGCTTTGCTTTCCCATAAACTTTATTCCGCGCATTGATCAGGTCAGGGGCTCCTCCCTGTTCTAGCCGTTCCCTCCGTCGCGGATCCAGATCGTTCCAATCATTTCACGAACCGACACATTCTTCTTCAACACGCGAGGCAGAATGTGGTCGACGTGCGGTTCGTACGTGAGGTCAGTCTGCATCAACGGCACGATTTCATTACCTTCGACCTCGAAATCATACGAGCGGATCATATTGCCGTCGGTCGCACGACCGACTCGTACTTCGTACGAACCGTCGACCAGCAGATCGTCAAGCATGAACAGTTCGGCGTTGGCTTCCATTCTGGCCTCGTGAGGATGAAACAGGCTGGCACTTGTGCGTTTAAAATGGCCAGTGGCGATATTGCCCAAGGTGCGTTTACTGTGGGCAACTACGTTGCCGTCGCGCAGCAATTCGATGAAAAACTGGTCACTGCGCTGGCCTTCTGGCAAGTCTAACCCACCAACCCAGAAATTCAATTCGAGGAAAGGTTCGTCTTTGTACAGGTTCTGGGTGAAGTGCGCATGCGTGCGCCAATAACCATCGAAAGCGAATGTGGGCTCAGGATTGAAGGGGTCATCACCCTTGCCAGTCTGAATAAGGCGTACGGGCAGTCGTGTAACAGGCTTGCCAGCGACAAGATATACAAGCGTGTAGATGCCTGGCTCGGTGAGCATAACCTCGGCGGGGCCTTGAATTCGGACGCGCGCGAATACACCGTCGCGCAGCGCTTCTTCGAAGTAGGGAAATCGGCTTACGACTTGACCTTCCGGGTCGAGCACCGCGACTTCACCGATGAAATCGCCCTCTCCCGCAAAAGCAACGATGTTATCGCCGAAACTGATCAGGCCGTTGGATTCGTCGAAGTAGGTATCCAGAATGGTTTCAAAGTCTACCGTTGGTTGAAAGTCCTGCGCGCTTACCGCAGGCAATATTGCGCAACCCGTCAGGGCAATAATCGTTGTAAAAATCCACCGCTTGAACAGCATCTCGAACTCCTGTGCGTGTAGGGAAGAGAAAGACGCCCCAACCTTTACCTTTCATGTATCGAAGGCTGCCATCGAAGACGGATGCCTAAAAGTGGCATTGTGCAACACCGATTCAGTCTTTATAACGGGGACTTCTGCGAAGACAAACATAAATCATATCGACCTGGATGTCGATGACAGCAACTACGACATTGCCACCTTGAACAAACACAGCGGCGAGTGCCTGTCCTGTAAAATCCAACCGACTCTTAAGGTCCTCCTCACTGTCTAATCCAAGCCCGATCCAAGATCAGGCCAAGGTCAAACCAAAGTCAATATCGATATTCGGTCAGACATCGATAGCTGACTTAATACTACTCTTACGTTCATCACTGCTGGCCCGAGGGATGCGCTCGTACCAGGGAAGCTGAGCTGGCCGCAGTACCGGGGACCCGGTCTGCATACACTATGCTATTAACCCGGCGAACAGGAATATCTGATGTAATGCGCGAATGTAAACCAGGGAACCGCTGATTACTTACAGGAGACTCAGTGTATAATCCGGCAGATAATAATCGAGACTGCTATCCCTATATTCTCACGATCAAGAGGTCAATCTAGGGAACCTCTGACCGCTTGATTTTACCACCCCCTTGTCGGTGCTTTATTCATGATCACACGACGCAGGACATTACTGGCGCTGGGCACAGGGATGCTGGGAACTCCCGGCCTCGGTCGGCTCGGCACAGTGATGGCCCAGTCTGCCGGTGAGTTCAGCGGATTCAGCAATCCGCTGCAGATCCCGCCCCTGGAGGCCGGCATGCTGCAGGCCCAGGGCAGACATTATAAACTGACCCTGCAGCATGGCAGTCGGGAATTTTTGCCGGACCGCCGCACTCAAACTCTTGGCATTAACGGGGACTATCTGGGCCCCACCCTGCTGATGCGCAAAGACGAGCAGGTCGCCCTGGACGTCCACAATCAGTTGAGCGAACCGTCTTCGCTGCACTGGCATGGCTTCCACGTACCGGCCAGCGAGGACGGCGGCCCCAACCAGCAGATAGAGCCCGGCGCCACCTGGAACCCCTCTTTCAAGGTTATGCAGAACGGCGGCACGTTCTGGTATCACTCGCACGTAATCCACAAAGCCGGTGAACAGGTCTACAAGGGACTGGCCGGCATGATTCTGGTCCAGGATCCGGCTGAGGAGGCGTTGGGACTGCCCGCAACCTATGGCGTCGACGACATTCCCCTGATCGTGCAGGACCGGCGCTTTGCCAGCAATGGCGACTTCAGCTACCTGTCCCTCTATGACGACAGGGTAAAGGGTGTCCACGGTGACACCATTCTGGTGAATGGCACCCTGCAGCCGGTTTTTACACCTGCCACACGCCTGGTCCGGTTTCGCCTCCTCAACGCCGCCAATGCGCGCACGTTTACCTTTGCTTTCATCGACAACCGGGAGTTTTATCAGATCGCCAGCGACGGCGGCCTGCTGAATGCCCCCCTGCCCATGAACAGGCTCGAGCTGGCGCCAGCGGAACGGGCGGAAATACTGGTGGATTTCAGCGACGGGCAGGAGGTCATGCTGCTCAGCCTGCCCATGCAAAGCAGTTTTCCGGCTTTCCCGGGGGCTATGAGCCGCATTATGCGTTCACTCAATGCCCAGACCTTTGATGTCCTGCGCATCAGACCGGCGGCAAACCGGGCAGGTGAACTGATCCTGCCGCAGCGCCTCGCCAGGGTGGAACGATTGCAGGCCGATCCAGCACTTCCGACCCGGGAATTCCGCCTGTCGATGGGCTTTGGCTCCCGCAGCGGCGAAGACCGGGGTCCGGGAACCGGCGCCCGCAACGGACTTGGCGGCGGCCACGGCGGAGGCCACTCCGCCATCAATGGGCGTATGATGGATCTGGCCTACATTAACGAAACGGTCTCCGTTAACAGCACAGAAATCTGGGAGCTCACCAACAACTCCCCTATGAGTCATCCGTTTCACGTTCACCACGGCCAGTTTCAGGTACTGGACAGAAACGGCGAGCCACCGCCAGCCAATGAGATGGGCTGGAAGGACACGGTCAAAGTGGGTTCGGGAGAACTGGTCCGTATCGTGATGCGCTTCGAGGATTTCGCCGACCCCAACAATCCGTACATGTACCACTGCCACATCCTCGAGCACGAGGACCAGGGTATGATGGGGCAGTTTGTTGTGGTTTGATCCTGCTGCGGTCTGATTCACCGGCAACTTCAGAGCCGGTATCGAAGAGCGCTGATTTAAAGGAAAAGCCGCCAGCAGATGTCTGTGTGTCGCTGCCCTGTTTACAAGAATCGGATTCGCTCGCGGACCTCTGCCAGAGTCAGGTTCACATCCGCCAGTACGCCAGTCGCACTGCTTCCAACAATGACTGCGACCCCCGCAATGGGTGGTAGCGTATCGATCTGGAAGCGTCCTTCCGTGCCGCGCAGGAAACAGTCCTCATCAAAATAGATGCGGTTGGTGGAATCCAGTTCATCGGCAAGCACCGAGTCGAAGCCGACTTTGTCTATGATGGCATCCATCGAGGAAATTTCGGCCACCTCGATACTTTGCTCCTTGCCGTTGATCACTAATGCCTGCATGGCTATTGCTCCCAATTTGATTAAAGTCCCGGAATCAGACAGATAGAGATGTTTCCATTACCAGGCGATGGGCTTACCGTCCCAGTCGATAAAAACTATTTCACTGGCATCGACAGCCTGGTCCACTTGCGCCATTAACCGGTCTGCCACGAACTGCGGCGTAAACAATTTTCCTTTCGGAACCGAGCCTTGAAACGGCCTGGAGAGTGGTGTGTCGGTTGTACCGGGATGGAATACCAGGAAACGCACGTTGGGGGCACGGCGGGCATATTCGATTGAGGCCGTCTTCAGCAGCATATTGAGTGCAGCCTTGGAGGCCCGGTAGCTGTACCAGCCGCCCCTTCGATTGTCCGTAATACTGCCGATGCGGGCACTGAATACCGCAACCCGACAGAGCCGGGCCCCGTTCAGGAGTGTGCCGAGGTGCTTGACCCACAGCATCGGGAGTACAGCGTTAACGTGAAAAATCTCATGAAGACTTTCGGAGGTCAGGTTCTCAAGGCGTTTTTCCGGTTTCGCAGTCTCACTGTGCAAAACCCCGTTGCAGATAAAGACCCGAGAAAAGCTGCTTTTGAAAGGCACCAGTTGAGACACCACCTGTGCGATGGATTCTTCGCTGTAGTCAGATCGCAGCCACAGCAGGCGATCACCCTGCCGGTCTGCCAGATCGGCGTCCACAGCCCGGCTGACACAGATTACCTGGTCTGTCGCTGTATCTGCCAACACTGCCTCCAACAATGCCCTGGCAATAGTGCTGCCCGCGCCTATTATCAGCGTTCTTTTATGACAACTCATGAAACCTCGGTCCTGGAAGTGACATCTGGCTCCATTTTACAAACTGCCGAATCCCCGGATGGCTTGCAGACGGTACAGCGTCGCTGACCGGTCAGCAGGAAGCTTATGGTATAGCGATGCCGGGCAAACACGCTGTAAGCCAGATCTGAAAACCAACGGACCACTGGCAATCTCAACAGTTTCAACCAGCGGTGCCTGCCAACCAGTGCCCAGGCTTCTGCCGACACATCGAGTCCATACACCATGGACCCATCGGCACGTTGCGCATGCAGGATCCGGTCTGCCCTGACTGGATCTATCCCGGGCCATCGGGTCCGGAAATCCTCGCGGTGAATATCGACGAAAAGAAGCGCGCCGTGTTTATCCAGATCCTTTAATTGCTGCACCTCCGCGACACACAATGGACAGAGGCTGTCGTAAAACATGGTCAATTTCATAATAGTATCGGATTCCGGTTAATAGAATTCAGCGAAGGGGTCACAGCCCTGATATAACGGCCCGGCGATGGCCAGCCTCGGCGACCCGCCTGGCTGTGCAAGTCGATGCACAATTTGAGTGAGAAGCCTGCTATTACGTAACCGTTGTTGTTTTGGTTGTGTCGTACTGACACTCGCGCAAAAAAATGCCGTAGTGAAGCCGGAGGTCCAGACTCATGCGGTCAGCGTATTAGGGCCTCGAATACAAAGGATCGAACCTTTCACATGGCTCACTACGAAAATCTCCGACTGATTCTTGGTGATCAACTCCATGCAGGTCATTCCTGGTTCAACTGCGTTGAGCCTGACACCCTGTACGTGATTGCCGAGCTGAAGCAGGAAACTGACTATGTGAGACATCACGTACAGAAAGTCTGTGGATTTTTCGCAGCGATGGAGCATTTTGCCAGGCAATTGACCGCAGCCGGTCATCAGGTCCTGCACCTGACTCTGGATGAAACGTCGCACTGGGCAAACCTGGACGCCATGCTCAGCGAGCTGGCGCAGCGCTACACAATCAACCACTTTGAGTATCAGCAGCCTGACGAGTACCGGCTGTCCGAACAGCTGGAGAAAATGAGGTTACCCCGAGGCATTGTGCCCAACGTGTGGGACACCGAACACTTTCTGCTGCCACATGGTGAGCTCTGTCACTACTTTAAGGCCGGCCAACACGTCAGGATGGAATCTTTCTATCGACGCATGCGACGGCGCTTCAACATCCTGATGAATGGCGACGAACCCCTCGGGCAACGCTGGAACTTTGACACCGAGAATCGGCAACGCCTGCGCGAAGAAGATATCGAGGTCATTCCCCGGCCTCTGCTCTTCAGCAACGATGTCAGCGCAATCCTGGACAGGCTGAAAAAGCATGGCATTAAAGCGCTCGGAACTCCCGCGGAGCAGCTGCCCTGGCCGGTAAACCGCGAACAGTCACTGCAGCTGCTTGCCCATTTCGTTCAGGCCTGTCTACCCGATTTTGGGCGTTTTCAGGATGCCATGACAGGTAACGGTGAGCACCGCTGGAGCCTCTACCATTCCAGGTTGTCTTTCGCGCTCAATTGCAAACTGCTTACGCCTGAGGAAGTGCTGAATGCTGCCATCGCCCGCTACCGGCAACACCCTGCTGAAGTGGAACTGGCCCAGGTTGAGGGCTTCGTGCGACAGATTCTCGGCTGGCGGGAATACGTGCGTGGCGTCTACTGGGCAAACATGCCCGACTATGCCGAAAGCAATGTACTCGACGCAGGCCGCATCCTGCCGGACTTTTTCTGGACCGGCGAAACGCGCATGCACTGCCTGCGTGAGGCGATTGGCCAGTCTCTGGAACATGCTTATGCCCATCACATTCAGCGCCTCATGGTGACAGGAAATTTCTGCCTGCTGACCGGCATCGACCCCGCCCAGGTAGACCAGTGGTACCTGGGAATCTATATGGACGCGCTGCAGTGGGTGGAATTGCCCAACACCCGCGGCATGAGCCAGTTTGCAGATGGTGGCCTGATCGCCACCAAACCCTATGCCGCCAGTGGCAATTATGTCAGCAAGATGAGTGATTACTGCAAGGACTGTTACTACCAGGTCCGGGAAAGGACCGGTGCCAGATCCTGCCCCCTCAACAGCCTATACTGGCATTTCATGAGCCGGCACAGGAACAGACTGGAGCGTAACCCCCGCATCGGCATGATTTATCGCAATTGGGACAAGATGACAGCGGGCGCAAGATCCGCTTTGCTGGATCGCGCCGAAGGGATTCTGGCCGACATGGAGAGCCTGTAGGACATCGATTATTTATTGATTCCTACCCTCAAAACCACTAAGTTACGCGGGTTATCCTATTCCCTCAGGGAGGCATCATGAAAAAGGCAGCTTCATTGCTGGCCTCAACTATTCTGGCTCTATCCGGGGTCAGCGGGGCAACAGCACAGGTCGATGACCGTTACGAGGTACCACGCACCGAGTGGGGACAACCCGACCTGCAGGGCGTCTGGAACTTTGCTTCCGATATTCCCATGCAGCGACCGGAACGTTACGGAGACCGCCAGTTCCTGACAGAAGAAGAGATTGACCAGATCAAGGCCAGAATGGCAGCAGCGGCAGCACGTGCGGAAGCACAGGCCAACCCGGAAGCCGCCAATCGTGACGCCCCACCGGCAGGAACCGGTAATCCGGGTGGCTATAACGATTTCTGGATAGAACAGGCCGGCATCGGCGAGACACGCCGAACCTCTCACATCGTCTATCCGTTAAACGGCCGGTTCCCACCGCGGGTGGAAGGTGCACCACTGCAGCGAGGCGGACTGGGGCCGGATATCCCGGGTGAGCGGCCGGTTCGCTACACAGTAGGCGGAATCTCCAAAGACGGTCCGGAAGATCGGGGCCTGTCCGAACGCTGCATAGTGGGATTCAACTCTGGACCACCGTTCAACCCCAGCATGTACAACAACAATGTGCAGATTTTCCAGAATCGGGATCACGCGGTAATCATGACCGAGATGATCCACGATGCCCGCATTGTGCCGATTTATGACAGCCCGGCGGATTTTCCCGTGCTGGATGACGACCTGCGTCTGTGGTCCGGAGATTCCCGCGGTTACTACGACGGCGATGCGCTGGTGGTCGTTACCGGTAATTTCAGCGGCCTTACCACCAGCTACAGTGCTTTCGGCACCGACCGTGACAAAGTGCTGAGAGAGCGCTTCACCCGGGTTAACTACGATACAGTCAATTATGAATGGTCGATTGAGGATCCCTCGACCTTCACCGACCGGATAGACGCAATCGTGCCAATGACCAAAGTGGCCGGCCAGCTCTACGAATACGCCTGCCACGAAGGCAACTATGGGATGGTCAATATTCTGCGCGGTGAACGCATGGCCGAGCAACGGGCCGCAGAAGGCGAGGGAGCCCAATAACGGGCCGTAACGGTCAGGAAGTAAATTCGGCCCCCGGCCGGGGCCTTACTGCCAGTTGGCCGGTAAATCCCGGTCCGCAGCAGAGTCCTCTACGACCGGATACAGCCCTGGTCAGAAGGCTGAAACAAGAGTAAAAAACAGCATCCCCTGTATCACTAGCACTAATCAGAGAGAAACAAGGTTACGCAATGAAGAAAATGAAAACTGTACTCAAGCAATGTGCCGCTCTCGCCGTGGCAGCCCTGGGAATACTCGCTGCTTCTGCAAGTCTGGCGCAGCCGCTGACGGAAATACCCCGCACCCCCAGCGGTAAACCGGATTTCAGCGGCATCTGGCAGGCAATCACCTCCGCGCACTGGGATATTGAACCCCATGTTGCCGCCTATGGTGAGGTACCTGAGACATTCGGCGCGCTGACTGCAGTCCCTCCCGGTCTCGGAATCGTGGAAGGCGGCGAAATTCCCTACACGGAAGTTGCGCGGCGTATTCGTGACGAGAACAAGGCCAACACGCTTGAGCGAGATCCGCTGGCAGCCTGCTATATGCCGGGCGTTCCACGAGCCAACTACCTGCCGTTTCCTTTTCAGATCGTCCAGTCCCAGGACGTAATCCTGATTGCCTATGAATTCGCTGAATCAAATCGAATTCTCTACGTCGATCAGCCGGAAATTGAATCCCAGGTCGATGCCTGGATGGGCCATTCCAATGCACATTGGGAAGGCGACACCCTCGTAGTAAGGGTCACCGGCCAGATGCCCGATACCTGGTTCGATCGCGCCGGTAATCACCACTCCTACGAGATGGTCGTTGAGGAACGCTGGACTTACGCCAGCCCCAACCACGTCAACTACGAGGCCACCATCACCGATCCACAGACTTTTACCCGTCCGTGGAAGATCAGCCTGCCTATCTATCGCCGGGTTGATCCGAATATGCAGCTGCTTGAATTCAAGTGCGCCGAGTTCGCCGAGGAATACCTTTATGGCGAGTACCGTAAGCCTGGTACCACCCGAGCGGGTGCGCGGCCGGACACCGATCAGTAGCCAACCGTTTCCGAATGGCAAAAAAAACCGGGCTGAAGCCCGGTTTTTTTTTGCTTGGCGATCAGCCCGGTGTCAGTCCGGGCTGCCCGCGGCTGGTGTGCCAGCGGCATTGCCCGTATTGATCGTAGCAAGTGGCGCCCCCTCATTGAAGAGATGCACATCGGTTTGTGGGAACGGGATTGACAGGCCTTCCTTATCGAAGGTCTTGTATACCTGCTCGTTCATGGTGAAATACACCGGCCAGAAGTCAGCCGCATTCACCCAGCAGCGAACTACGATATTGACGGAGCTGTCCGCCAGTTCGGTCAGGGCCCGGAAGGGTGCAGGGTCTTTGAGAATTCGATCGTCCGCGGCAATCAATCGATCAAGAACCGCATAGGCCTTGTCGAGATCGTCACCATAGCCTATACCAAAAGTCCAATCAACCCGCCGGGTGGCTTGGCTAGAGAAATTAGTCAACGAAGAAGTGGACAACGGGCCGTTGGGAATAATGATGGTCTTGTTGTCCGGGGTGGTCAGAATCGTGACAAAAATCTGGATCTCGTTCACGGAGCCGACATAGCCCTGGGCATCGATCACATCCCCGACCTTAAAAGGTTTGAACAGCAGAATCATCACCCCGCCGGCAAAATTCTGCAGTGTCCCGGATAATGCCAGGCCGACTGCCAGGCCGGCAGCACCGAGAATGGCGATGAACGAAGTCATCTCGACACCCAGCACCCCGAGGGCGGTGATATAGACCAGGACTTTCAGCAGAATCGAAATCATGCTGCTGAGGAAACCCCGCAAGGAGGGGTCTACCTTGCTTCGTTCAAAAATCCCTTTTACAACCCGGACGATAAATCCGGCTATCCACAAACCGATTACCAGGGTGGCAAGTGCTGCCAGCAGCTTGGTACCGTAGCTGATGGCCAGATCCACCAGCACGGCGGTATCAATATTCAAGTTTTCCATTATTTTTCCTTTGAATGAATCTTACTAAAAAGTGTGAGCGATGCTGACTGCAGAATAATCTGCGCACCCGCTATAGCCCTGCCGAAGACAGAAACTGTGCGCATTTTCGACTTTTTGTAAAGAAAGCACAATACGGCGGCCCAGGTCCCTGAACTTGCCGGTGTGGACAAGATTTTCCATCCTGGCCAAAGCTGGGCTAACATGGCCCCATGCTGCATCATCAGTTCATCAGGACGGCTAAACGCAACCTGCGCAAAACAGCGATCATCGACTGTAACAGGAATCGTGAGCTTAACTACGAGCAGGCTCTTATTGCCGCACTGATTCTCGCCCGCCGGTTTGGCAGGCTCGAGCGGGGCCGTATAGGTATCATGTTACCCACTTCTTCCGCCGGCGCCCTGGCTATTATTGGGGCCACAATGGCGGGCCTGGCGCCGGTGATGATTAATTATTCGACCGGTGCAGAAAAAAACTGCCTCTACGCGCAGCGCCAGTGCGACTTCAAAACCATCGTGACCACACGAGGATTACTGGACAAGACAGGTTGCCCGCCGTTACCGGACATGGTGTTCATCGAAGACATCATGGGCAGCCTCGGCAAGGGGGAGAAAGCCCTCGCCTTCTGCAAAAGCCGGCTGCCTGCAGGCCTGCTCTGTTTACTCAGCGGTAAGCGCAACAGCCAGGCCAGTGCCGTAGTGCTGTTTACCAGTGGCAGCGAAAAAGACCCGAAGGTGGTTCAGCTGACTCACGAAAACATCGAATCCAACATCGACGCCTTTTTCGAGATGATGAACATCGGCGATTTCGCTAGCATGTTGTCGGTCCTGCCCTATTTCCACGTATTCGGACTGACTGTCAATCTCTGGACGCCGCTGACCCGTGGCATGACCTCAATCGATTATGCCAATCCGCTGGAATTTAAAACCATTGCCAGGATCATTCGGGAAAAGAAGCCGGAGATCGTGGTGGGTACGCCCTTCTTTCTGGACGGCTACTTAAGGCAATCCAGCCCGGGCAGCTTTGCCAGTCTGCGCCTGGTCGTATCCGGCGCCGATAAGTGCCCCGAAACTTTGCGGGCCGGCTACCGGGCCAAGCATGGCATCGAAATTATAGAGGGCTACGGCACCACCGAGACCTCGCCGGTAATTTCCGCCAATCCGAGGCAGGCCAACCGCCCCGGCAGTATCGGCAAACCCATCCCCGGCACCGAGGTGAAAATCGTCAACTACGATACCGGCGCGGAATGTGATATCGGTGAGACCGGGAAAATCATGGTCAGGGGCAAGGGTGTCATGCCTGGCTATCTGAATGATACCGAAGAGACATCGTTGCGCCTTAAAGGCGGCTGGTATGATACCGGCGATCTGGGCTATGTGGACGAAGACGGTTATCTCTGGCATCAGGGCAGGCTGAAACGATTCGTCAAGATCGGCGGCGAAATGGTGTCACTGGTAAACGTGGAGGAAACGCTCAACGCGCTGACGCCGGAAGAAGTGGAATGCTGCGCCGTGGAGTTACCGGATTCCCGGCGCGGTTCGAAAATAGTAGCTGTGCTGACCCGGGAAGTGAATGAACAGGAGACCTTGAAAAAACTTGCCAGCCAGCTGCCTAACCTGGCCCTGCCTAAAAAGTTCGTGATAGTCCCTGAATTCCCCCGCATGGGCAGCGGCAAAACGGATTTTCGAACCCTGACAAAGATTGTCATTGAACAGGAAAGTGCGGAACGCTAGGAGGCTGACGGACTTAACCGATCGTAACGAGGGAAAGCCGGTTTGAGTCAGATTTTTCGACCTTTTGCGGCGAATAGTTGATCTATTTGACGAAAAAGATCGGGAAATCTGGCCGAATCCGGCTTTTCTGCAGTAGATCAATGTTAAGTCCGACAGCCTCCTGGCTCAGAAATCGGGATTACTTGTACAGAAAACAGGAAACTTCCTGGCCAGGGGGTGCATGCTGGTCCTGCAACGGGATGAGGCGGGGAGTATTGGTTCGACACTCGTCCATCACATGGGGGCAGCGCGGGTGAAAGGCACAGCCTGATGGCGGATCGATCGGAGACGGAACATCGCCCACCAGAACCTGCCGCTGACTGTGGTGCCGCGGGTCCGGTACCGGAATTGCAGAAATCAGCGACTGTGTATAGGGGTGCCTGGCATTCTCATAGATAGATTGGCCTGCCCCCTCCTCCACCAGCCTGCCCAGATACATGATGGCAATGCGATCCGACACGTGCTTGACGACCGCCAGGTCATGCGCAATGAAAAGGTAGGAAAGATTGAACTCCTGCTGCAGGTCAATCAGCAGGTTCATAATCTGGCTCTGAATGGATACATCGAGGGCCGAGACCGGCTCGTCACAGATTATCAGCTTGGGGTTCAAGGCGATGGCCCTGGCAATACCAATCCGCTGCCGTTGACCACCGGAAAATTCGAAAGGATAACGCGTGGCCGAACGGGATGGCAGCCCCACAATTTCAAGCAATTCCGCAACCCGTTTCTGACGGGCTTTGCGATTACCCATTTTATGAATGATAAAGGGTTCGGAAAGAATATCTCCCACCGTATGACGGGAATTCAGAGACTCCATCGGATCCTGAAAGATCATCTGGATGTCCTGGCGGAACGGTTGCAGCTCACGGCCCTTGATATGAGTGATATCAGTACCATTGAAAAGAATCTGACCGCCGGTGGGATTATAAAGCCGGGTCACACAGCGTCCCAGCGTGGATTTACCGCAGCCGGATTCCCCGACCAGGCCCAGGGTCTCCCCTGGAGCGATAGTAAGGCTGACACCGTCGACAGCTTTGTTGAACTTGCCGGTGCGCATGAAAATTCCTTCCTTCACCGGGAAGTGCATTTTCAGATCACGGACTTCCAGCAGCGGCGCTTCGTTGTGTTCCATGTTACTGCGCCTTCTCCTGGGAAATTTCCCGCCAGCGAATGCAACTCACACTGTGCACGCCATTCATTTTTTCAATCGGCGGTGGCAGTTTCGAACAGTCATCAATCCGATACTGACAGCGATTCTCGAATCGACAACCAGGCGGCAAATCCATGAGACCTGGCACCATACCAGGAATGATAGGCAATCTGGACTTGGGTTCTGTTTCCAGCCGTGGAATGGAAGCCAGCAGTCCCTGTGTGTAAGGATGCCTCGGTCGATCAAAAATATCGTACACGGTTCCCTGCTCCGCTACCCGGCCAGCGTACATGACCACCACCGAATTCGATGTCTCGGCTATGACACCGAGATCGTGGGTAATGAGAATGACGGCCATACCCATCTGATACTGTAACTCTTTGATCAGCTCGAGGATCTGGGCCTGGATAGTTACGTCCAGGGCCGTGGTCGGTTCGTCGGCAATCAACAGACTGGGCTTGCAGGCCAGCGCCATGGCGATTACCACCCGCTGCCGCATGCCACCGGACAGTTGGTGGGGATACTCGCCCATCCGCAGGTCCGGCGAGGGGATACCGACTCTTTCGAGCATTTCGATGGCGTCCCGCAGTGCAGCCTGCTTGGAAATTTTCTTATGCAGAAAAATGACTTCTGTCAGTTGTCTGCCAATAGTATGCACCGGATTCAGGGCCGTCATGGGCTCCTGAAACACCATGCCGATACTGCCCCCTCGGATCTGCTCCATGCGGTCCAGCGTTGCGCGCGTCAGGTCTTCGCCACGCAACAGGACCTCACCGCCCATAATGTGCCCCATGGGCTGGGGCAACAGACGCATCACGGACAGCGCGGTAACGCTTTTCCCGCAGCCGGATTCACCGACGATGCCCAGCGTCTCGCCGGCATCGACGCTGAAGCTGACATCGTCGACTGCCCGAACCCGACCCTCGTCGGTGTCGAATTCGGTGATCAGGTTATTGACTCTTAGAAGCGTGGCTACCATGTCGGGTTACTGGGCACGGTACTGATCGTACACCTCGATATGGGGCTCAAAGCCGCGTCCGGCCCGGCGGGCTGCCAGGGTTTCCGTGCGGATTTCTTCATCAATCCAGTGCACATACAGGCCTGTCGCGCTGTCTGTATACCGGTGATTGAAGCCCTCCGGCCACTGAATCCAGCGCCAGTAGCCGGTGCGATAAAACGGTTGCTTGAATCCCGGCACGAAGGAGGCGTGTTCAAAATGCAGCTCCTGCAAACGATGGGACAGCCGCATCTTCTCTTCGGTATTGGTGGAGGCATCATACTGCTCAACCAACGCATCTATTTCCGGGACCGCCACGGCCATCAGGTTGTTCGTCTGTGTTTTCAGCTTTCGCTCCGGATTGACACTGCCATCGGCTAAAAAGGCCTGGTCATAGGCGTTATCCGAGTGCAGGTACTCCCAGAAACGGGGATACTCTTCGAGGAAACTGCCGAATGCCGAGAAGCCGATTTCATGTTGTTTTTCCTGCACTTTCTTGAAGGCGGCGGTCTGGTCCAGCACTTCGATACGGAACTCCAGGCCGGCCTTGAGTGCTTCTTCCTTGAGAATCGTCAGGACGTCCTGTAAGGACTCATAGCCGGTTGTCACCGTGAAGGCCAGGCGCTGCCCCTGTTCATTAACCAGCACACCGTCGGGACCACGCCGGGTGAATCCTGCCCTGGCAAAATACTCCTGGGCTTTATTGATATCGAACGGCCGCGCCTTTACATCCGGGTTGGTATAACGACCATAGCCGTCGTTGGCGGTATTCAGGCGCTCATAATCGCCTCGGAAGAAATTCTGAATGACCAGATCAAAATTGGTGGCGTAGTTAATACCGATACGAACATCAAGGTTTTCCAGCAGCGGCCTGTCCGTATTGATCCACAGACCATAAGTGGGACGCGGCCACTGATTGTAGAAGACTGCCTTGTGAATGTATCCGTTCTGCACATCCGGGTCTGTGTCAGGCAGCTTTTCGTACCAGTACTCCGCCAGATTCAGGTTAAAGGTTTCTATGTCTCCCCGCTTGAAGGATTCAAACACCTTCGGCGTGTCACGAATTACAGACAGGTAGATGCGGTCCATGTTGTAGCGATTACGCCAGAATTTCTTGTCCTTGGCCCACCAGTTCTCATTTCTGCTCAGGGTGATGGATCGCCCCTTGTCCACATCCTCGTCATGGATCACGTAAGCACCGGTCGTGGGGACAAAGCGCCACTGGTACCGCTCGACGAAATCGTCCCCCAGCTCACTGTAGAAATGCCGCGGTGAGGGGGTGTGCTCAAGAGCGTAGGAAAGCAGATCCGGGCGCGGAACCGCCGTGGTGATTGAAATTGTATGGTCATCATACTTGGTGATGTTGTCGTAATTCACCGTGTAAAAATTGTTGTACCAGGGTGCGACGATATAGGACGACTGGTTGAAAAAGAACAGGAACAACATGTCGTCGGCTGTCACAGGCTCGCCGTCTGACCAGCGGGCATCTGGATCCATCTTGATATAGACCGTGTGATTCTCCTCATCGACAGCCCAGGCCGAGGCGACGCCGGGATAGAACTCATATTCCTCCGGGTGGCGATGAGCCAGGCTCATAGCGACGTCGTCGAGGATATAATTGCGGAAAGCACCATTTGAATCAGGCCCAACGTGACGAAGAGTCCGGGGAAAATCAGCGATGGCGCCGTAGTAAGTACCGCCCTTTTTTGCATTCGGCGAACCGATATCGGGCAGATCGCTGCCGTCCTCCCAGACCAGGCCCGCTGGAATGTCAGCCGGGGTCTTGAAGCGGAAAAAGTCTGAATTTGCCGCATAGTAGGCTTCCACCTCCGCATTGATATCCCTTGCGGGTTCACTCACGGTGGATGCGCTGTCTGTATCACTTGATTCGCCACAAGCCACCAGCAGCGCCATGGTTAGTAACGCAATCAATCGACTGACCAGCTGGTTCATAGGAATTACCTCTGTTTGATTAAATACCTGCATTTATTTGTAGACGGTGTACTTTTTGGGATCAAACGCCTCTCTGATCGCCTCACCGATAAAGGTCACAATGGTCAACAGTATAACAAGCGTGGTGAACGCTGAAGTAACAATCCAGGGAGCGGTCCGCAGATTAGCGGTACCCTGTTTTAGAAGCTCACCCAGGCTGGGCGTCGGAGGCGGCAGACCAAAACCAAGAAAATCCAGCGCCGTGATGGCGGTAATGGCAGACACGATAGTGAAAGGCATAAAGGTCACCAGGGTTGCCAGCACATTGGGAAGGATATGCCGGAAAATAATCCGGCTGTTGGACGCACCGATTACGCGGGAAGCAGCCACATAGTCCCGCACCTTCTCCTTATAAGTTTCCGTCCGCATGTAGTAAGTCATCGAAGTCCAGGAGAACAACACCATCACCACCAGCAGAATAGCAATCCGCACTGGAACACTGTAGGCCGCCGGTATCACGGAAAAAACAATAATCACCATGTAGAGAAACGGGATATTGCTCCAGATTTCGATCAGCCGCTGAAACAGCATATCGAACCAGCCTCCGAAAAAACCCATCGCACAGCCGATCGCGACCCCCAGCAGGTACACGCTGACCATAAAGCCGAGAGAAAATATCAGTGCCGTCCGGGTTCCAAAGAATAAGCGCGCCAGGATATCGCGGCTGGTACTGTCTGTACCCAGATAATGTTTGGCATCGATGTCCGGTGGTGCGGGACGAAAGATTCCTGAAGTCGCATCGTTCTCAAAGGGACTGTAAGGAATAAGAGGCATCAGCACCCAGTTGTCACCGCCCTGCGCCTCAAAGTAGCCCTGCAGGTCGCGGTAGTTCACTTCGTAATCATAGTCCAGACCGAAATCTGTGCCAGGGTGAAAAGCGCCGTAAGTAGGAAAATACAGCTCTCCCTCATACTTGACCGCGACGGCGCGGTTGTTGACCAGCAACTCGCCGAACAGGCACAGAACCAGAAACACTGCCAGTATGACAAAACTGTAATAGCCCCGCTTGATCTGCCTGAAGCGGCGCAGTTTTTTCAGTGTCTGTGGATTCAGCCTTAGATTCATCATGCTCTGTGATTAATTGAAGCGTACGCGGGGATCAACCAGCGCCACCAGGACATCGGAAATTATATTACCCACCAGTAACAGGACGCTGGCGAGCAGCACAACCCCCATGACCACCGGGTAGTCACGGTCCAGGATAGCTGTCAGGCCCAGCAGGCCGAAGCCATTGATATCAAAAATGCTTTCGATCAGGAAAGAACCTGATACCAGCAGAACAATATTCTGGCCAAATGTGGTGGCTATCGGAATCAGCGAGTTGCGCATGGCATGCTTCACAACAGCAGTCTTGAAAGAAACACCCTTCGATATCGCGGTGCGCATGTAATCAGACGCCAGGTTATCCATCAGGTGGTTTTTCAGCAACAGTGTCACCAGGGCAAAACTGCCGACCAGGTAACAGATCAGTGGCAGCACCGAGTGATTGACCAGATCCATAACCTTGCCCCACAGGCTGAGATCGTCGAAGCGGATGCTGGTAAACCCGCCCATGGGGAACCATTCCAGCCGCACCGAAAAGTAAAGCAGCAGCAACGACCCCAGCGCGTAGCCGGGAATCGCGTACCCGACAAAGATAAAAATAGAGGTGATATTATCCACCGCGGTACGGTGTCTGACCGCCTTGATCACGCCGAGGGGGATACACACCATGTAGGTAATAACCAGCGTGATCAGACCATAGTAGAGCGAAACCGGGAACCGGTCCCGGATGACATCCCACACCGGTTCGTTATAGCGATAGGACGAACCCAGATCGCCAGTCGCCACCTTGCCGACCCATTCCACATAGCTTTGCAGTACCGGCTTGTCAAACCCGTAGTACTCACGCAACTGATCCAACTGGCTTTCAGACAGCGCCATGTCCTGCCCCGCGCTGCGGGACGCACTCCCGGTCTGGGCGTTCAACTGTTGAGCTTCCATGATGGCCCGCTCAATGGGACCGCCGGGTACCAGCCTGGTGATGAGGAATACGATGACGGTGATACCGAGCAGGGTCGGGGGTATCAGTAACAGACGTCGGATGAAGTAATCACGCATGCAGGTTGCCAGGTCCCTTCAGTTAATAGCGGTAATCAATAGCGGTAATCGCTTACCTCAGCCGCACAAATGGCCCAACGTGGAATATTGCCATAATTCAACGCGTTGTGACATGGAAATCGGCCAGTTTATTCATCCGGCAGGCGTCATGAAGGAATCTGTCCGGGGCAAACTGGCGGACTGTCAACGCCGATTACCGGCCAGCTGTCACCACTGGTTACGCACCGGCCCGGAAGTGACTTTTCAGTGTGATCACCAGTACAATTCAGGTGCGATTCCGGTTCTCCTCGGCAGCCAGTTGCCTGTAGGTTGCAGACCGAACTCGGGTTTTTGCCGATCACTGCCAGAGGGGCAGTGACGACACCGCGGATTCAGGAGAATCCCGGAGACCCGTCGCAAACAGGGAGGTAGCATCCATGTGACTGGAACAACCCGCCAGGCTATTGTCAGGCCTTGCTTCATTGGTACTGGTTGTCAGCGCAGGGCGACCAGCGAAAAAGTAGCCCCAGGCTAAAGCTGGCTCACTTGCAATGCATCCCACACAGAAATTGCCCTGGCGGGATTGCTGTGTCGCACCAGGTAACGCACCGCCACTGTGGACGCCCTCAACTCACCGTCAACGACAGCCGGCCTCAGATGCAGCTCTTGAATAGGTGCGATCAGCCGTTGACTGAGGTCTTCTTGTCTGCTGTCAGAGTTCTCTCCGAAGCGAATCTCTGAGGCGGTTCCCCAGTTGGTCCTCAGGGTCCCGCCCAACCAGGCTTTTGTCGACTTGAAAGGATCCAGCAGCAGTTCGGCCTCGGCACTGAGATAACTGTCCCGCCGGCCCGGCAGACCTGGAGAATCAGGTAGAGTGGCGGCAAATATACCCGGAAAATACGCCGATCGTTCAATCAGTGTGAACGGACCGGTCCTGGCCATGTCGGCCGCCGCGAGGGCCGATTCCAGATCCAGGTACAGGGCTGGCCGCGGCAGAGTGACGGGTTGCGCGAACAGGGCATCCAGTTTTTGCCGGTCAATTCCCGCAGCCTGCAGACGCTTATACAACCTGGGGTATTCCTGCAGCGCTTCCCGCTTGTTAAACAGCAGCTGCCAGTCGGCGATACTGATATCGATCATCGCCAGTGCTTCGGCATTGTCAGGCTGCAGCTGTTGCACCTGATCCCGCACATCCCACAGCGCCCCAAGGCCCGCATTATAACGCTGGAGCAACGCTTTTTTGCGGTCGTCCACCCTGCCTGATTCCGGCATATGGCTACGAATTTTGAATCCAATCTGGTCGCCGAGCCTGATTCCCTGCGCCTCAAGATGATGCTTCTGTGCCAGTGAGTAGGCGACCCGGGCGCGGACTTCCAGGCTGTCCTGACGACTTGCCAGCTGGAAGGCCAGAGTGTTCAGGCGGGTGGCGTCCTTTAAGTGCTGCACCACACGCACTTCCTGATCATCGAACACGCCCCGCAGGTGCGTATCGCTCGCCCACATGAGATGTTCCACCTGCTCTTCCACGCTGCCCTGAAAACGTTCCGCATACAGCCACTGCAGGTGCTCAAGCTGTTCGGTTGCAGCCTGCCAGGCGCCCCGCCGGATATCATTTTCTATCGTTTGTTCTATTATTGAATATTGTGATGCCGCGAAGAGACCGTCGCGAATACGTACCACTTGTGCCGCATGACTCAGTGACTCCCGGGCATCATCGAACCGGTTTGCAAGGACCTGGGTGCGAGCCAGTTCCAGCAGGGGCTCAAGAAGCTTATGGTTTGCGTAGTCCCGGTGGCTTTCCAGCGTCGCCACCAGAGACTGCTGATTCTGGATCTGTTGTTCCAGACTTTCGAAATCGTTCCCGAGTGCAAGCGGCACCCAGCTGCCGACCGGGAGGCCTGCCAGAATTACCAGAACCGTGCGGCGGGAAATCCGCTTAAGCGTATGTATAAAAATCATTGCAAACTGCCTCCAGATTATTGGGGACAGACCACGTTTATTTTTAACGACGAAATAAACGTGGTCTGTCCCCTATACCTAAAAACCGACTCGTGCCGCTGTGGTTTTTATAATTCAGGCAGCAATTACACTGATTCTTTTAGTTGTGATTGATGTGACTTTAAAATGTCGAGATTCGGTTCACCTTTGTAAACGTCTCGTCCCCGCAAGAGAAATAGCAATAGCTGTGCCAGTTTTAGCGATGTGTCGGCTGTTGCCCCTGAAAAAGGAATATTTCTCCCCCTGACGCGGGTTTCATGCCCCTAATTACTGACAGCTTACTGTCATATTGACCCAAGAGAGTTGCCCGGAATATTTGGCAACGAGTGTCCGAGTGATCCATACCGGATCACGATGCACCAAAGGAGGAATTCCACTGCCTCTGCCACCAGGGCCGCAAAGTTGTGTATAGTTCGCCTCATTCATAATCGTGCTGGTCCGGATAATTCATGCTTGCAGCCTCCAACAGAATCGTCGCAACACTGCTGTTCAGTCTTCTGATCACTTCCTGCCGGTCATTGGACCCCGTGCCACTGCCGCCAGAGTTCACCTCGACCGCGCCGGACTCCGTCCTCTGGCAGGAACTGCGCACCCTTCGGCCGGGCGATTGGCAGGTTCCCCTCAACACCGGCGCAGAAGCGCTGGACTGGCGCCTGCGCGCCATCGACACGGCCGCCGACAGTATCGATCTGCAGACGTTTCTCTGGACGTTCGACACGGTCGGTGCACTGGTTCTCGACCACCTCCTGGACGCTGCCGAACGAGGCGTCACGGTGAAACTGCTTATCGACGACTCGTTCCTGGCTGGCGAGGAAGGCATGCTGCTGGCGCTGGCCCGGCATCCGAATATCGAGTACCGGGTCTACAATCCGTTCACGAGAAGAAGCAGCAATGTCGTAACACGGCAGATACTCAACCTGGCTGAATTCCACCGGCTCGATCACCGTATGCACAACAAATCCATGATCATCGATAACCGGATCGCCATCGTCGGCGGACGCAATCTGGCAGACGAATACTTTGGCCTCAATGACACGGCGAACTTTCGCGACATGGAACTTATCGTCGGCGGCCCCATCGTCGATCAAGTTTCCACGGCTTTTGATACCTACTGGAATGACCAGTGGTCTGTACCCATCGAATCGATGACTCACATTGAACCAGCAGAAGCAGACATGGAATTGGCGCGGCAAGTGAGAAACAGTACTTTGCACCTGCATACCGAGGAGAGCGAGGCCGAGCGCCACACCCATTGGCGAAGGCTGGTGAGCAGCGCCTACACGGGCCTGGTAGAACTGGACGTGGACGAACCGCCCACAGTCAACCCGGCAGATCCAGGAAGCGCTCCGGTACAGGTCAGGAACGGCCTGGTTTCACTGATGGACGCTGCCACCGACGACATACTGATCATTTCCGCCTACCTGATCCCCACACCAATCCTGGAAGGCGCCATCGAGAGAGCGGCGGCACGGGGTGTCACCGTGCGGATTCTCACCAATTCGATCGGCTCCAACAACCACCTGACCGCCCACAGTGCCTATCGCAACCACATCAGTACCCTGATGAGCCACGGCGCCCAGCTTCATGAAGTTCGCGTCGACGCTGAACAGCGGGATCTTTATATTATTCCCCCGGTCGAAACCAAGTCGCTGGCACTGCATGCCAAGGTGCTGATCATCGACAGTGACAGGGTGTTTATCGGCAGCGCCAACCTCGACCCCCGCTCCCTGCGTCTGAATACCGAGATGGGTCTGCTGGTAACCAGCCAGCCCCTGAACCAGGCACTCCGCCGCCAGGTGGAGCCTGATTTCTCCACAGCCAACGCCTGGCGACTGGAATTCGCCGAGGACGGCGACGTAATCTGGATTTCCGATGATCTGGTGCTGGAGGCTCAGCCCGCATTGTCACCCCTGCAGCGCATCGAAGACTGGCTCTTTGCGCACCTGCCACTTGAGAATGAAATGTAAACACCCGCTGCCCTGCCCCGGGGTGACTTCTTTCCCTTGCGCCCGCTACCCCCTTACATAACGATTGAACCAGTCTATAGTGAGCGTCCATGCTTCGGTCGCCGCCGCCTCGTTGTAACGCTCCGGCGTGGCGTCGTTGAAGAAACCGTGCAGGGCGTCGGGATAGATGTGCCCCTCATGGGTGACATTGTTGGCCCGCAGCGCCGCTTCATAAGCCGGCCAGGCATCCACCAGCCGCGTATCCAGCGCGCCGTGCTGCACGAGAACGGCAGCTTTAATGCTGGGCACATCGGCCGCAGCCACCGCGCCACCGTAGAACGGTACTGCGGCGGCCAGGTCGTCACCCAGTCGCACCGCCAGCTGATTGGAGATGCCACCGCCGTAACAGAAGCCGGTGACACCGATCCTGCCGGTGCAGTCGGCGCGGTTTTTCAGCCACAGGGCGCAGGCCACGATGTCTTCAAACTTCTGCTCGTTGGGAATTTCCCGGAACAGCTGGCCACCCTGAAAATCATCACCAGGGTAGCCGCCCAGGGGAGAAAGCACGTCGGGCGCAAACGCCATGAAGTTGGCCAGGGCAAAGCGACGGGCGACGTCTTCGGTGTGGGGATTCAGGCCGCGGTTTTCATGCACGACGACAATGCCCGGCAGCCGGGCCGGCGATTCGCTGCGGCTGTCGGCACTGAAGGGCCGCACCAGATAACCGCGGATATAACCGCTGCCCTGGGGTGACGGTACCGTCACGTAGTCGGCGCGGATGCGCTCGTCATCCCGCGCTATCTGCTGCCCCATCGCGTAGTTCGGCATCAACGCCTCCACGATGGCGCCGGCAGTAAGGCCCGCCACGGCGAACTTCTGCACGCCCCGAAGAAATTCGCGGCGACTGATTTCGTCATGAATGTAGCGGTTGTATATTTCGATGGCTTCGGCAGGAAGCGTGCGGCGCTCTTTCAACGACCCTGGAGTTGAGGCGATTCCCTTTTCTGGCTGTTTCTTCGATGACATGGTGTTTCCCCTGTATTCTTCTGTTTAGTTCTGTTCTGGGCTGGTTTGAAACAATAGCATCCCGCGCACCGGGCAGGAAGCGCGGGCTACGAAATTTCGCCACCCCGGAATCGGGTGACTAATCGATTATTCGCGCCGATGAGGTGTTGACAGGCATGGATCGGTCGGGCTGCCAGGGCAGCCACAGACTATCCCCGGACCGACACACGCATTAAAACCCCGACCAGGCCGTTTCAGCCACCCTCTCGCCCATCCGCCAGTAAATGCCTCAAAGGACTGATAACCCCTCTTCCACCCCGACGCAACACATGAGTATAAAGCTCGGTAGTCTTCATATCACTGTGCCCCAGCTGCTCCTGCACGGTGCGGATGTCGGTGCCATTTTCCAGCCGATGAGTCGCAAAAGAGTGCCGCAGGGTATGACAGGTGACATCCGTCTCAATGCCCGCTGTAGCCGCGGCCCGCTTGCGTATCTAGTTGATGGACGACTCATCCACATGGTGGCGCCGCAAATTTATGGCACCCGGTTCAAGACTCAGGCGGGTTGATGGGAAGAGGATGGGAAGAGATAGTGCCTGCCGAGCTGGCGATTGGCGGCGGGATACTTCGGACCCAGCGCATGGGGTAACCAGACACCGGTATAGCCTTCGCTGTCCAGGTCCTGCTCATCCAGGAGCGCGCGGTTCTCCACTTGTCGTTTCAGCGCCGGCAAGAGTTCCGGCGCCAGAGTCGTGATACGGTGTTTATTGCCCATTCCGACCCAGATCCGCAATTGCAGATGATCGAAATCCACATCCTTGACGCGCAACCGAACCGCCTCAATACGCCGCAGCCCGGAACCATAGAGCAAGGACGCCAGCAGCCACTGGCTGCCACGTAACCTCTCCAACAGCCGGCGGACCTCCTCCCGGGTCAACACCACTGGCAGTTCTCGCTGCTGCACAGACCTGTTAAGTTCGCCAAGACTACCCAGGGGCAGCGCTAGGGAAAGGAATGTCAAAAATGACATCACCTCCTCGGCCCCCATCTCCGCAGGATGGCGTTTACCGTGGAAACGGATGTAGTACCGCACCCAGTAGAGATAGGAATCAATCGTACGCTTGCTATAGCGCCGCGTGATCAATTGTTCAAGCAGCGCCTGCATGAAGGGCGAGGGAGACATAGCCTGGCATCCATTGCGAGCATTTTCTACTTGAAAAAGAATAGACCAGAAATCCAAAGCTGCCAGTTATAAGGCCAGAAGCTCTTTAAACGCTAGCCCGTAAAATTCCGCCCCTGAACATAGCGATAAATCAGTCAGTTATGATATGAGCCCAGATCAGAATAGAAATTAAAGAGCCACCTCACTAATATGTTAAAAAGGCCGCTGTCATGCCCTTTGCTTGCGCAAAGATCACGCCAGCGGGCTTTGTCCATTGAGCAAGGGCGTTACGCGCCTCGTGACTACCGCACCCAAAAATAATTTGCATGGCTACCGTGTATCCGTTAATCTCTACAAATGATCAAGTCATTTGGCGATCGAATCACGGAAGACCTCTACAATGGCATTTCTAGTGCCAAGGTAAGGCGATTGCCTCCAGAGGTGAGGGAATTCGCGCTCTACAAACTGGATACGCTTAATGCCGTAGTTGCATTAAAAGAACTACGCTCCCCACCTGGCAACCGACTTGAAGCACTGAAAGGTGATCTCGCTGGTTTTTATAGCATTCGAATTAATAAGCAATGGCGAATAGTCTTTAGGTGGCAAGGTTCAGAAGCTTTTGATGTACAAATAATCGACTACCAATAGTCCAATAGGTTATAGATTTCATGATTCCAACAAATCGAGCAAGCACCCACCCTGGGGTGATACTTCTTAAAGAATTTTTGGAGCCACTTGGGCAATCTCAAACGGCACTTGCCGAACACTTGGGAGTGCCCGTGCAAAGAATTAACGAAATTGTCCGGGGCAAACGAGGCGTAACGCCTGAAACCGCTTGGCTTCTAAGTGAGGCCCTAAAAACTTCACCAGAATTTTGGCTAAATTTGCAGGCCACTTATGATTTATCTGTTAATCGCCCTGATTTTCACATAGAGCCGCTGGCAAGGGTAAGCGCATAACAATCAACTACGTGGCTTCGGCGCCGGACGCGGTAAGCCTCGCCGGTTTTTGAAGTGCTATGTAACTCGAACGTCATAAGGGTACCCCGTTGAGCAGGATTCAGATGTTCGAGCCGAGAACTGAGCGTCTTCAACTTCGACGGTGGAAAGCCAGCGATCGTGGTGCTTTTGCCGCCATGTCTGCAGATCCTCAGGTCATGAAGTATTTCCCGAACACGTTAAGCGGATCTGAAAGCGATGCTCTTGCAGAAAAGTGCGAGGCGCTGCTTGCGGAAAGAGGCTGGGGAGTCTGGGCTGTTGAGTTGTTGGGAGCTCAAGAATTCATCGGCATTGTCGGTCTCAATATTCCAGGTGCGGATCTGCCTTGCTCACCCTGCGTCGAGGTACTTTGGCGGCTTGCCAGGCCATTCTGGGGGCAGGGATATGCTACGGAAGGCGCTATAGCGGCCCTCAAGGTCGGGTTTGAAGAGCTTGAATTGCAGGAAATCGTGTCATTCGCGGTTGTGAGCAATCAGCAATCCCGCGCGGTAATGGAGCGGCTGAATATGATCAATTCAGGTGAGACTTTCCTGCATCCAGGCGTATCGGAACCCCGTCATTTAAGGGAGCATTGCCTGTATAGAATGCCGCGCGAAAGGTGGTGCGCACTATCGCCAAACCAACAGAAACAGACAATGGGATAATGCGTGTGTAAAAATTAGATGCAGGCAACACTTCCGGAACAACGATACCCGTCGCGATGGAAATGCCGGGAAGTATCCTTAATACCTACTACCGGTATCGCTCAATTGTGTGGTTGGCAGATTGCCAGTGATCTTCAGCCCAGGGTACAGAACCCGACAAGCGGCCTGGGCCTGACTTCGAACAGCATGTCACATTTGCAGTATCACCGGTACGCCAGACAGATACCCGGACACCCGGGTCTGCAATACAACTCGCGGATCTACGGTCTCGAATGAACACCATCGGAACCAGTGAACCACCCAAGAGAAAACCACCATGAAATTCGACTTCCCGTTACAGACCACTGCCGCCCTGACGCTGGCTCTCCTGGTCAGCGGCTGCACAACTATCAATCCCTACACGGGTCAACAGCAAACCAGCCGCACCGTTCAATACGGCGCCGCCGGGGCCGTGGTCTGCGGGCTTATCGGGGCTGCCGAGAGTGGCCAGCGGGCCCGTAATGCAGCACTCGGTTGCGGGGCCATCGGCGCCGGTGTCGGTGCCTATATGGACGCCCAGGAACGGGAAATGCGTGAACAATTGGCTGGCTCCGGCGTTCAGGTTGTGCGTGAGGGCGACCAGTTGGAACTGGTGATGCCGGGCAACGTGACTTTCCCCACCAATGAGTACACTATCAGAGAATCTTTTTTTCCAGTACTGGACTCTGTTTCGGAAGTTCTGTTCAAGTATACCGACACCCGGATCCGCGTAACCGGCCATACGGATTCTACCGGGTCGGCTGATTACAACTATGGCCTGTCCGACCGTCGGGCCCAGAGCGTAGGCAATTACCTGGCTGCCAGGGGAATCGATCAGAACCGTGTCATTACCCAGGGAGTAGGCCCTGACCAGCCTGTTGCCAGCAATGACACCGACGCCGGTCGGGCACAGAATCGACGGGTGGAACTGGAAATTGTAGCCGTACAGCCCTAGGGACACTTCAAGCTGGGCCGGCGGGCTCGCCTTAAGATGCCATTGCCTCGAAAAACGAGCCGGGTGTCCCGCACGGCTGGGGCACTCTAGCCCCTGGCTCAATACAGATGGCAGGCAACCTGGCGATCCACCTCTTTCAGCGGCAGCAGCTGTGGTGTTTCCCGCCGACATATCTCCATGACTTTGGGGCAGCGATTGGCAAACCGACACCCTGCCGGAACATTGACCGGGCTGGGGATTTCGCCACTGATAGCGGTGGACTGACGTTGACGCTCGATCCGGGGGTCCGGTTCCGGATTGGAACTGACCAGTATTTCCGTATACGGATGTCTGGGCTGAAAGTAGACCTGATCTGCCGGACCCAGTTCCACCATGGAGCCCAGGTACATCACAGCCATACGATCGCTCACGTACCTGACCATGGATAAATCATGAGCGATAAACAGCAGCGTCAATCCCATGCGGTTTTTCAACTCACTCAGCAGATTGATGACCTGGGCCTGGACTGAAACATCCAGGGCTGAGATCGGTTCGTCGCACACCACGAATTCCGGTTCAAGAATCATGGCCCGGGCAATGCCAATTCGCTGACGCTGTCCGCCGGAAAATTCGTGCGGATAGCGGGACATGTGATCGGCATTCAGGCCTACCTGCTCCAGCCACTGGGCAACCCGTTCGCGGATTATCGTGCTGGTCTCCCGACTGTGCACGCGCAGTCCCTCGCCAATAATCTCCCCCACCGTCATCCGCGGATTGAGCGATGAATAAGGATCCTGAAAGATCATCTGCATCTTTGCGGCCAGGCGCTGAAAATCCCGCGGCTGGTATTTCTGCGGCAGCACCTCCCCCCTGTAAGTAACGGACCCACCAGTCTTGTCATACAGACCAAGCAGGGTCTTGCCGAACGTAGACTTGCCTGACCCGCTCTCACCCACCAGGCCCACGACCTCCCGTTCAGCGATAGCCAATGACAGATCATCAACCGCATGCACAACCTGATTGCGACCAATTTTAAAATGCTTGGTCAAGTTGCCGGTTTCCACCAGTACCGTCATCTCCCGCTCTCCCTGAAGAACAGGCCCGCCGGTCTTTCCGGCGCCTCCGAGTGATGCAGCCAGCAGCGGCTGAAGTGCTCGCCCAGCAAGAAAAAATCATCCGGCGGTCGCTGCTGGCACACCTGCATGGCATGAGGGCAACGGACCGCATAACCGCAGCCGGACGGCGGTGAAAAAAGATCCGGCGGTGATCCCTCGATAGGCTCCAGCCGATGCTGCCTGGCGGGGTCATTGTTAGGCATGGCTGCCCTCAGCCCCACGGTGTAGGGGTGAGCTGAACGGTAGAACACGTCGTCGACACTACCGTGTTCGACAATCCGACCGGCATACATAACCGCCACCTCGTCAGCCATGCGCGCCACCACACCCAGATCATGGGTAATCAGAATAATCGCCATGCCGGTTTCCTGCTGCAGGTCCTGCAACAGGTCTAATATCTGAGCCTGAATTGTGACGTCCAGTGCCGTGGTGGGCTCATCGGCAATCAGGATTGCCGGTTTGCAGGCGATCGCCATGGCGATCATGGCCCTTTGCAACATGCCGCCGGAGAATTCAAACGGGTACTGACGGGCGCGCCTGGCAGCTTCTGGAATTCTGGTCAGCTCCAGCAGCTCGATGGCCCGGCTGAAAGCCTGTCGGTAACTGAACCCCCGGTGTACCCGCAGAGGCTCAGCAATCTGGTCGCCGATAGTCATGGTGGGGTTCAGCGAGGTCATGGGATCCTGAAAAATCATACCAATCTGGGAACCGCGGATTTCCCGGCCTTCCACGATGGTGGCACCCAGAATTTCTGCGCCTCTGAGGCGCGCCGAGCCGGCAGTGATACGGCCGGGCGGTATTGGCGTCAGTCCCATCATGCTCTGGACAGTGACCGATTTGCCGCATCCGGATTCCCCGACGAGGGCGAGCGTCTCGCCAGCACCGACATTGAAGCTGACACCGCGAACCGCCTGAACGGTCCCGCCGTAGGTATCAAACTCGACAGTCAGATCTTCCACTTCCAGCAGAATCGGCTGGGCCGGCGCTGCTTCACCATTACCGCTCATTCCTGGTTCCTCATCCGCGCATCCAGCGCGTCGCGCAGACCGTCTCCCAGCAGATTAAAAGCCAGCACCGTAACACTGATAAACAGCGCGGGAAGAATCAGTTCATGGGGATGAGTCAACATGGTCTTGATACCCTCGTTGGACATGCTCCCCCAGGAGGGGGTCGGCGGTGCGACCCCCATGCCGATAAATGACAGAAACGCCTCCGTGAAAATAGCACTGGGAATGGCAAACGTCAGCGTGACCAGCACGACACCCAGCGTATTGGGGATCATGTGCCGCAGGACCAGGTAGAAAGTGCCTGCGCCCAGCAGCCTGGAGGCAGCAATATAGCCCTGTTCGCGGATCTGCAGGATCTGCCCGCGTACCAGCCGCGCTGTAGCGGGCCACATGAGCAAGACCAGGGCAACCAGCATGGGAAACACCCCGCTCTCCCCTGGCCCGATCCCGAAAGCAATTTTGAAGAGAATCATAAACAGCAGAAACGGTAACGCCACGACAAAATCGGCGAACCGCATCATGGCCGAATCGACACGACCACCCAGAAACCCGGCCATACTCCCATAAGCCATACCGAACAGGACAAAAAGTAGTGGGGCACCGATACCGATAAAGAGTGACACGCGGGCCCCGGCCATCAACCTGGCCAGCATATCCCGGCCCAGGTAGTCGGTACCCAGCGGATGCAGATCCAGCAGCACCTGATCGCCAACACCGACAGCGCTGGCGGCATCAATCAGCCCCCGCTGTACGGCTTCTTCCCGGGTTGTGACGCGCAGCAACTGAACCTCGATGGTTTCGAAGGCATCGGCAACCTGCCCCAGTGGATCCATGGCCACTACCGAGTAGTAGTAGCGGCCCGGGCGCAGATCCAGCCGGTCTTCGAAGTACAGCGTCTCGTTGTCGTAGAACTCGGCCAGTGGAACCCCGAATGCCAGCTCCGGTCCGACCGGAAACAGGTTCCGGTAAACCCGGTGGCCGGTGGCCCCCGGCAGCCCGTCCCAGACCAGTCTCACCACCTGCGTGGTGGCTGGCTGGGCAAGATGCAGACCGCTGACATCAGTGCGCTCAGTCTCTCCGTACCAGGGCTGATAGTCATCAACTATGATCGCCCGGCGGTCGGTGCCAGGTGGCTGACTGATCTGATCCAGATCCTGCACACTCGGATCGACCTGCCATAGCCAGGGACCTGCCACCGTAAACAACAACAGGGCCACGACAATATACAGCGAGGTCAGCGCCCGGCGATTGGCCTTCAGGCGTATCCAGGCATCCTGCCAGTAGGAAAGTGAGGGTCGGCTGATACCGTGCCTGGCGCCAGTGGATGCCAGCGGGAAAAAATCGGCTGCGGTCAGGTCTGTCATTATTGCAACCTCACCCGCGGGTCGATGAGCCCGTACAGCACGTCGACAACGATCACCATGAACACCAGGAACGCACCGTAAAAAACCGTTGTGCCCATAATGACGGTATAGTCCAGCTGCTGGACTGCCTCGACAAAAAATCGCCCCAGGCCGGGAATCGCAAAGACCAGCTCCACCACGAAGCCGCCCGTGGTGATCGCCGCAATCGCCGGCCCCAGCACCGTGACTACCGGCAGGATGGCGTTGCGCAGCTGGTGGCGGCTGAATATCCGGGTGGCCGGCAGGCCCTTGGCCTTGGCGGTGCGCACATAGTCGGAACTGATCACTTCCAGCATGGAGGAGCGCATCAGCCGTGTCAGGTAGGCCATGGTGCCCAGCCCCAGCACCAGGGCAGGAACCAGCATGTGCGCGACACTGCCCCAGCCCGCTACCGGCAACAGAGTCCTGCCGAACAGGCTGTTAAGATTGACCAGCGCCAGCTGACTCAGCGCCGCGATAACGAAGCTGGGTACTGAAATACCCAGGATAACCAGAAACATGATCACATAGTCCGGCCAGCGGTTCCGGTACAGCGATGTCAGTGCGCCCCAGAGCACACCACCGACCGCCGCGAACACCACCGCCAGTATCCCCAGTATCGCGGAGATGGGGAAATGCTGACGAATGATGTCATTTACCTCGCGATTCTCCTGAGTAAAGGAAATGCCGAAGTCCCCCCGCAGCAGATTACCCAGATAAATGGTGTATTGCTTCGTCAAAGGCTGATCGAGGCCATACTTGGCCTCCAGGTTGGCGCGAATGGATTCCGTTACTGCCCGATCGTTCAACAAGGGGTCGCCAGGCACATTGTGCATGGCGAAGAACGTCGCCGTGGCGATAAACCACACCGTAATGACGCCCTGGGCGAGTCGCTTGAGGATATACAACCACATGAACCGGGATACTCTCTATGAATCCATCAGGAAGCGCTTGAGTAATGCCGCCATACGCTGACCGCCACCAGGGTTTCCCGGGCGTCCGTAACGGCAATCGCTACTCTTAGTCCACGTCAATATAGGCATAGTTGTAGTCAACCTCCGGGCCGATTGATCGACGCTTGAAGCCTTTCAGGCGCGGATCCACGACAAAGGACCATCCCCGCTCATACATGGGAATAATGACGGCATCGTCATAGAGCAGTTGTTGAATTGCGCCGAACGCATCCATTCGCGCCCTGGCATCGAGGGACGACTGTGCCGTCCGGATCAGGTCATCCATCCTTGGATTGTTATAGCGCCCCCTGTTGTTCAGATTCCAGGAGGCGAACAGGTCACCGAAAGTGAGCGCGTCATCGTAGTCCGGCCCCCAGCCCGCCAGTACCAGATCGAAATCACCGGAGGTCATCTTCGCCAGCCGTTGTTTGAAAATCTGGGCGTCAATCAGAATGTCCAGCCCCAGGTGCTTCTTATACAGAGCCTGGTAGTACTCGGCGGCCACCAGCGCAACCGGCGTATCACCGGTCAACAGCACCAATGGCGGAAACTCTTCGATACCCAGCTCCTGCCTTGCCATCTCCAGGTGCCGGCGGGCAGCCGCCAGATCCATTCGGTGCTCGGGTGGTGGGTATTCTTTACGGAACGGCCCGTTTACGCCGCGGATAAATTCCGGGAACAGGCTCGGTGCGGGCAGGTAACTGGCCTCCTTGAGTGCCTTGTAAACCAGCTCCGACGGATCCTGGGCGAGTTGCAGGGCCTTGCGCAGATGAACATTGTCGGTAAGCCGCCCTTGCCGGTGGTTGAATTCAAGAAAAAAGACCGTGCCCTCCATGAACAGCTGAATCTGCCAGCGCTGTTCCATGGCACTGGGCAGCATCGGCGCCACCAGGTGTGTATCGACTATCTGACCATCCCTGAACAGATTCAGCTTGGCGTTGACGTCCTGGGTGATATAGCCCACGTTAATGGCATCCAGGTGGCCCTTCTGGTCGCTCCAGTAGTAGGGATTTTTCTCCCAGCGCATGGAGGCATTATGCACCCATTCGGTGACGACGTACGGCCCGTTGTACAACAGCATGTCAGCATCTGCACCGAAGCGCCCGTTGGTGCTGTTGAAGAAATCCTCCCGGATCGGGTAGTAAGTATTGAACGCCGCCAGCTTTTCGAAATAGGGCGTGGGTTGCTCAAACTCGACTTCGAGGGTGAAGTCATCCACTGCTTCTACACCAAGGAAGGACACCGGCAGCTCACCGTTATTGATCGCTTCGGCATTCTTGACCGGATAAAGAATGAAGGCATACTCGGCGCCGGTTGCAGGGTCGACTACCCGTCGCCAGGAAAAAACAAAATCGTGGGCGGTGACCGGTTTTCCATCGCTCCAGCGGGCATTTTCCCGAAGCCAGAAGGTGGCGCCGTCCTCCCGGATTTCCCAGCGCTCGGCCACACCCGGTACCAGCTGGCTGGTATCATCGTAGGCGATCAGCCCTTCCATAGTATGGGCAATCACCACGAAGCTGGCGGCGTCGGTAGCCCGGCTGCTGTCAAGTTGCGGTGGTTCTTCCCGCAGGGCAATCGTTATACTGTTGTTCTCAACATCGACAGCCGAACCGCTGACCGAGCTGCCCGTCGCTCCCGAAATCAGCGACAGCAGGTAGATAAGAGCGAATAAGCCCAGGGCCGCGTAGACAGCATAGAGCGCCAGTTGTCTGCCGGCACTGCGGGTAAAATTTTGCCCGGCTGGCTGAATTTCCGGTCTTCCGGTCATGACCACCCTGAAATAAGTAAGGACAGAATGTGCTGGAGCATACCGCAGCCAACAGGCAGAGTCGATACGAAGCGAGACCGCCGTTCGACTGAATCGACGATACGAATGGGGGGCCGGGTTGCCGGGCTCAGGCCGCGTTGGCGGTTACCGCTGCCCCCGGCTTTTCAGTCGGGGATAATCCCTTTTTTGAGCGCACCCGATCCTCGAATGCACCCTCTCCTTCCATCATGTGCGCCACCCGCTGCAGTGCCGACAGCAGTTGCGACTGCTCCCACTCCGGCAGCTCTCCCAACCGTTCAGTCAGCAGGGCCTGCATATCGGGCAAAGAGCTTTTGAGAACCTCCTCGCCCAGATCGGTGAGAGTAACGTTCACACGCCGCTTGTCGGCACTATCCCGCGCTCGCGACACCAGTCCCCGGCCTTCCAGCCGGATCAGGATGTCGGTGACGGTACCCTGGCTCAGGTTAATCCGGTTAGCCAGATCGCCCGCCGACATGGAGCCCTGCCTGAGGGCATTTAAAAGTGTGGCCTGTGGCCCCGTCAGCCCATGGCTTTGCACAAGCGACCGGGAGTGCAGGTCCATCGATCTGGTGATGCGTCTGAGGGAGGCGACAATCTGTTGAGATGTGGAGGACACGCCCTGATCCATTTGAGTAAACCTCTTAACGTCTAACAGTCGTTCTCGGATAAAGCTGCGTCAATATCTACGACAGCCGTCATGCAATAGACCACTTTGCTTATTACACTGGAACTACCAGCATGCAGAGGATTCTGAGAGCCCCGCAGGGGGTCTGATCTCCAGGCAGGGAAAGTGTCTACTGATCCACTTTCGCACACAAGCAACAAATTGTTACTTTGAGAAGAGGTCAGTGCTCTGTAAATTTACCGAGCACTAGAGCAGCGAGCGGACAGCCCCCACCAACCCGCCGATCAGCAGGACCAGACTCGGCAACGCTGTCAAGGCGAAGCCAAGACCACGGGACTTTGGCTCTTTGGTGTAGGCGCGCAGGTAAATGAACCGCCCGATAATCCAGACGAACCCCAGACCTGCCGCGATGCTTGGGCTGCTGAAGAGGCTGAATATCACGATCCCGGGAAGGAAGAGCAGCAGACTCTCCTGGGTATTCTGGTGCACGCGGTTATACCTTTCGAACATCGGGTCACCGCTGGTGGCAGGCGCCGGAACGTTGTATTTCATCCTTGCCCGCCCCACCAGCATACCGAAGAAAAAATACTGGATCAGTGCCAGAACGATGACGATGTAAACAGCTTCCATTTTTGTATCCTCTCAATCGCAGGACTGGCCTGCAGTTAGTAATTTTTGCGGCTGTAATATCAGGGGGCGGCGGACCTTACAGTTTCGCCCGGACTGCTTTTCCGGGTATCCAGCTCGACGACCTGCTGCAGATAGGTTGCTGAATCGGTTGTTTCCAGAGGTTTGAACTTAACCGTGGGATGCAGCTCACGCATACGGTTGTTCAGCAGGCCATGGGCAGAAAATATCAGTGCATCCTGGATAATGTGGTCGGTATCGCAGCCACTGGCCAGGTTCAGCAACCGGTCAAAACCGACGATGAAGTTGTTACTGTGGCGCTGACGAATTTCAGTTCCGTACAACAGATCTTCCATGGAAATGCCCGGCTCAGCAGAAATAATGAGAAAGCGGCGGGAAAACACCTCGTAGTCGCCCGCTGCATATTGTTGCCAGAGTTCGTTGATCTCCTCAGTCGAATAGTTCTCGTCACCGGCCGGCCCCTGGCTGGAGATAAACAACATGCCGCTGATGGCTCCCAGCTGCTTGCGGGTATTCTCGGCAATCTTGAAGAAAGTTTCCTGCCGTGCATTGAGTTCCGTGGCTGCAATAGCCTGGGTCTGCTTCTCGGACTGCAAATTGGTCCGACGCAGTTCGCGGTTATTCTCGGCCAGCACCGTCTGCTGAATGAACAGGCCGATCACAAGCCACAGAAACGCCAGTGGCGCGAAGGCGCCTTCCAGAAAAGTGCCCATCTGGTCGATGGGCAGCGCAGCAAAGGACGACCAGCCAACATTTCTGGCAATGTAGATAATGCCCAGCAGAACCCAGATGAAGGTTACGGCAAGGCCGAACCAGATCCTTCGGTCCTTGTGCTCCAGCTCTTCCAGTGACGTCAGATCCACAAGCGCCCCCTCGAGGCAGCATCAAATTGTGCCCTAGGGTAAAGCCGGCACCAGAGAAGGTCAATTCCGTCGCGGCTATAAGCGCCAATAGGTTACAATTACCCGCTTGACGAAACCGGGGGGAGACCGCAACGTGGCCGCAAAGAAATCGACCGACAGCCAGGACGCTCAGCAATTCGACTTCGAGACTGCACTGGATCAGCTGGAGGCGCTGGTCAGCGCCATGGAAGAAGGAGAACTGAGCCTGGAAGAATCGCTGCAGGCATTCGAAAAAGGCGTCAAACTGACCAGAGAATGTCAGACCGCACTGGAAAAAGCCGAGCAGAAAGTCCAGACCCTGCTGGACGATGCCGGCACCACCGAGCCGCTGGGATTCGACGACGAGGATTAAGCGCCTCCCCCCCAACCTGGCATCGCGTCACCATGCCGGCCGTACTGAGATAAGAATCCACCCACATGACAAGCCCCCTGACATCCGACACCCTGAAGGAATTCTTCACCCGCTGCCAGCAGCGCGTAGAATCGGGTCTCGGCAGCCTGTTTGAGTCGAACGGGCTGACGGCGCAATTGCAGGAAGCCATGGCCTACGCCAGCCTCAATGGTGGTAAGCGCGTGCGACCGATGCTGGTCTACGGTGCTGCCCAGGCCGCAGGTTGCGAACTCGCCCAGGGTGATCTCCCGGCTATTGCCGTCGAACTGGTGCATTGCTATTCGCTGGTTCACGACGATCTCCCGGCCATGGACAACGATGATCTGCGCCGCGGCAAACCCACGGTGCACAAAGCCTATAGCGAAGCCACCGCGATCCTGGTGGGCGACGCCCTGCTGACGCTGGCCTTCGAGGTCCTTTCACACGAGCGGCCAACAACCCTGTCACCGGCCCAACAGTTACGCATGGTCGGAGTCCTTGCCCGGGCAGCCGGCTACCACGGCATGGTTGCCGGACAGGCCGTGGACTTTGAGGCCGCGGGCAAGACGTTGGACATTGAACAGCTAAAGGCCATGCATGCCCTGAAAACCGGTGCCCTTATTACGGCCAGCGTGGAACTCGGCGCGCTGACCAGCCCGCAACTGGAACCGGAACGAATGGCCTCCCTGCTGACCTTTGCCGGGCGCATCGGGCTGGCCTTCCAGATCCAGGACGATGTGCTTGATGTGATCAGCGAAACCGCGGTGCTGGGCAAGCCCCAGGGTTCTGACCAGGCCTTGAATAAACCAACCTATACCTCCCTGTTAGGGCTGGACGAGGCACGTTCACAGGCCATCGGCCTCGCTGATCAGGCCGTGCAGGCGCTGGCAGGGTTTGGGGATGAAGCGGAAATGCTGCGGCAACTGGCCCGCTACATCGTTGAACGGGTTCATTGATGAGGGTGGCCGGAGCGTAGATAATGACGACCATGTTTGAGGAAATACCCACCGAACGGCCGGATACGCCGTTACTGGACCAGATCGATTGCCCGGCGGACGTCAGAGCCCTTGAGGAATCCCAGCTGCAGCAGCTTGCCACAGAGCTGCGCGCGTTCCTGCTTTACTCAGTGGGCCAGACCGGTGGGCATTTTGGGGCCGGCCTGGGAGTGGTCGAGCTCACTGTCGCGCTGCACTACGTTTTTGACACCCCTGCAGATCGGCTCATCTGGGACGTGGGACACCAGGCCTACCCCCATAAAATCCTCACCGGCCGCCGCGAGCGCATGCTGACCATGCGTCAGCCCGACGGGCTGGCACCTTTCCCGGCCCGCCAGGAGAGTGAGTTCGATGCCTTTGGCGTAGGCCATTCCAGCACTTCCATCAGTGCCGCCCTCGGGATGCGCATCGCCGCCAGGCTGACCCGTACCGACCGGCACTGTATAGCGGTCATCGGTGATGGCGCCATGTCGGCCGGGATGGCGTTTGAGGCCCTCAATCACGCCGGGGCCGTCAACGACAACCTGCTGGTCATTCTGAACGATAACAACATGTCCATTTCCCATGCCGTGGGCGGACTTTCCAGTTATTTTGCCCGTATGTGGGCCAGCAAGCCTTATAACGTGATCCGCAGCGGTGGCAAGAAAGTACTGGCCAGGATACCTCCTGCCCTGAAAGCGGCACACCGGGCCGAGGAATATATGAAGGGCATGGTGTCCCCGGGAACTCTGTTTGAGGAAATCGGTTTCAATTACATCGGCCTGGTGGATGGCCATGACACCGAAGGACTGGTGGAGATACTCGAGAACGTTAAAACCCTGCGCGGCCCGCAGCTTCTTCATGTCGTTACCCAGAAAGGCAAGGGCTACAGCAAATCCGAACAGGACCCGTTCGGCATGCATGCCCTTGGTAAAATAGCCCCGTCAAAAGCTTCTGAGCCGGCCGCCAAACCGCCCAGGCCTACCTACTCCCAGGTATTCGGGCAATGGCTTTGCGACATGGCCAGTGCAGACCCCCTGTTGACGGCCATCACCCCCGCCATGGGCGAGGGATCCGGCATGCAGCAGTTTGCCGCCGACTTCCCGGAAAGATTTCATGATGTGGCAATCGCCGAGCAGCACGCCGTTACCCTGGCAGCCGGCATGGCCTGCGACAAGCTGAAACCTGTTGTCGCCATCTACTCGACATTTCTGCAGCGCGGCTATGACCAGCTGATACACGACGTGGCGCTCCAGAACCTGAATGTGCTGTTTGCCATCGATCGCGCCGGACTGGTGGGCGAGGACGGTCCGACCCATGCTGGCAGCTTCGACCTTACCTACCTGCGCTGCATACCCAATATGGTCATCATGGCACCCAGCGATGAGGATGAAACCCGCAAGCTCCTGAACACGGGGTTCCATCATCAGGGGCCCGCCGCCGTGCGCTATCCCCGCGGCAAGGGCCCGGGCAGTGCTATCGACACAGGCCTGCAAGGGGTGACGATCGGAAAAGCGGTGTTGCGGCGCAAAGGGCATGGCGTCGCCCTGCTGGCATTCGGCAGCCTGGTGACACCGGCTCTGGCAGTCGCGGAAAAACTGGACGCCACGGTAGCAGACATGCGCTTCGTCAAACCCCTGGACGAAGGCCTGATTGGTGATCTTGCCACCGGGCACCGGTTGATCGTCACCCTGGAAGAAAACACAGTGATGGGTGGTGCAGGTTCGGCCGTTAACGAGTTCCTGGCCCGCGCCAATTACCAGATCCCGATTCTGAATCTGGGGCTGCCGGACAGTTTTCTCAGCCACGGTCGGGCGCCAGAAATGCTCTCGGAACTGGGGCTGGACAGCGCCGGTATTCTGCGCGCCGTCAAGGACAAGCTGCGGCAGTGCAAGATCCAGTCCGAGGCCGTCTGAACTGAAGCGGATGCAGCTGGCAGGAAGCTGAACGAAGGGAGAAGCGCCACTATCCCTGGCCCTGCATCCTGAACCCAGGAAAGTGCTTCCTTCCCGGGCCATTACCCCGACCATCTGAAGTAAACCTTATAACCCTGACAGATAACCTCGCCGGCGCCGCTAAAGTCAACGGGAGGGATTTTCCGGCAGGTGTCGACGGGCGGCCTGGCGGGTTACTCGGAGGCGTCCAACTGTTCCTGCACTCGGGCTCCCCGCAGGATATTCACCATACCGTAGTTACCTTCATGGCAGGCGTATTCGTATATCTGCCCGGCCACTTTGGTCATGGGCACAATGGCGGAAATGCTGTCAGTCCAGGTAGCAGGGTCCTCGATCGTCCACTCATAGTTAACCGTGTCATAGGCAACCCGCGTAAAGCGTTCCGTCAGGACCTTATCAGCCGACGTTCCGGCTGAGCCGAAACTGGCCGCCAGGCCATTGAAGTTGCGGGTCACTACGACAAGGGCATCCCCGTCCCAGTACCCTTTGGAATCACCGGTCCAGAAAGTCAGGTCATCGTCCAATTCGGGAAAATCCGCCGGACTGTCGTACAGTGGCACTATACGGGCATCGTGAATCATTTCAGTGAGAATAACGGCATGGTCTGCACTCTGAAACAGTTGTACGTTGTTGTTATAGAGGCTGGGTACGAAAGGCGGGCCCGCGTTGAAACCCACCAGGCAACGTTCAGACAGACCACGGTCTTCCGGACCCTCGGTGCCGATACCGCCGGCCCCGATGCGCACCGGGCGTGACTCCCCGGTGGTATCGCCCCCGTAAACACCCTGATCCGCGATTGCGCCGGCCACCAGATCAGGTAACCGGCCGTTCAGGGGATAGACAATGTGCGAAGTCCGCACAATGTCGCCGATACCGGCGTTCTCCACCCAGAAGTCATTGTAGGATTCGTCCACCCCACCGATGGCCAGCGCCGAGTCGGTGGCCGCATCACGGGCCGCCTGGCGGGCGCGAATCTCTGCGACTTCCTGTTCGGTGAGGAACTGTCGCTCGCCATACTGGGCAGGCCGCTGCATGGGTACATCGGAAGAAAAATTCCACACGCCTTGCAGATCCGGCTGTCCCCACTCGGTGCGCGGCACGGTGTATTGCTCCGCGGCCGAAGCGAGTTGAGAAAGTGAGCTACTCAGGGCTATAACGCCCAGGGTGAGATTCAGCGTTCTTGATTTGGTCATGACGCCTCCGAATTCAGGGTGATTGAGCCGCTACACATTACCCGATTCGCTCTTGCAGTACAATCCGCCGAAAGGACGGGTGAGTGACCGGGGACAGCAGAGTCCGGCAGGCTCGCCTGACTCGACCAGACCTTCAGGATGCTGAAAGCAGCCAGGAATTTTGACCTCACCGCTGCGTACCGCTAGACTTGCCCGATCTGACAGACACCGGTGGCCGCCACTCTCTATTTGCGCGGTCGCCCCAGGAGTCGAGTCAGTCTGGGAAGCCGGTGCAAATCCGGCACTGCCCCCGCAACGGTAAAGGCGGCCGGAATCTTCAGTTCCGGCTGACCCTGAGTCCGATACCAGACCGGCGACTGTATCCACAGAAGTAGCGCATCGAGCGGAGGGCTCTATCGATGTTATCCCAGCCTCTCAGCGTGCCTGACAATGGCGCCCTGACCTCTTTTCCTGTTCTTCCCAGCACCGCGGTATCCGCCGTGGCAAACCAGTGGATTTCACCATGAGCAACCAGACTTCGGCCGAACGTTCGGCACGCCATAAAAAGGCCATGCAGCGCAAGAAAGAGCACGTGGACAGCCAGATCGCCAAAGCCACTATCGATAAAGGACTGCTGGTGGTACTGACCGGCAACGGCAAAGGAAAAAGCTCTTCCGGTTTCGGCATGGTCGCCCGCAGCGTCGGACACGGACTGCGTTGCGGTGTCGTACAGTTCATCAAAGGTACCTGGGAATGCGGCGAACACCTGTTGTTCAAGGATCATCCTCTGGTGGAGTTTCATGTCATGGCCACGGGGTTTACCTGGGAAACCCAGGACCGCGAGGCTGATATCGCAGCCGCGGAGCGAACCTGGGAACAGGCGGAAAAACTGCTGCGCGACGGAACCATCGATGTGGTGTTGCTGGATGAACTGACTTATATGCTGACCTATGGCTACCTGGACAAACAGAGAGTGCTGGATGCACTGGCAGCAAGACCTGCCGACCAGCATGTCATTATCACGGGGCGTAATGCCAGCAAAGAACTGATCGAAATGGCCGACACGGTAAGCGAAATCAACGACACCAAGCATGCCTTCAACGATGGCATCAAGGTACAGAAAGGGATCGATTATTAATGTTCGTTCCAGAAACGGCAGGTCGCAGGCTGATCTGCCTGGCAGCAGGCTTTCTCGGCGGCCTCCTCCCGCTCCAGGGAACAGGATCGGAGGGGAAAGACCTGGAGGTGATGGACGACGACGGCAACCGGGTAATACTGGAGCAGCCGGCCACCCGCATTATCAGCCTGGCACCCTCTCTGACGGAAATGCTTTTTGCGGCAGGCGCCGGCGATCGTATCGTTGGGGTCGTGGAGTACAGCGACTATCCCGCCCAGGCCGCCGCACTGCCCGTGGTTGGCAGGCATGACCTGCTGGATCTGGAAGCCATAGTCGCCCTGCAGCCGGACCTGGTAGTCTCCTGGAAGTCCGGCAACCCGGCGGCTGCGGTAGAAAGGCTGAAGCGTCTGGGTCTGAGTGTCTACGTGGCCGAGCCGCGGGAACTGGACAGTATCCCCCTGCACCTGGAAAGAATGGCAACCCTTGCCGGCACTCTCGACCTGGCCCGGCCGGTTATCGAAAACTTCGACGACACCTTGAACAGGTTACGGACCGAATATTCTGCCAAATCCACAGTGCGGGTTTTCTACCAGGTCTGGGACCAGCCGCTGATCACCGCGGGAGGGGACGAACTGATCAACGACATGATTACCCTTTGCGGTGGCAGCAATATCTTCGCCGACCTCAATCTGATGGCCCCCAAGGTCAGCACCGAAGCTGTACTGGTGCGCAACCCCCAGGTGATTATTGCCAGTGGCATGGATATAGCACGCCCTGAATGGCTGGATGCCTGGCTGGCCTGGCCGCAACTGGAGGCAGTAGCGCAGGGGCGGTTGTACTTCATTCCGCCGGACCTGGTACAACGCCATACTCCAAGAGCCTTACAAGGGGTCTCCCGTATGTGCGAGCAGATAGACAGGGCTCGCTGAGCGCGGCCTGCTTTCAAGGCGCCACAATACTGATGCTGTCCATGCCGTTATTCCTGTCCAGCGGCGTATCTCCAGACGGGTAGCCCCGGTTGGAGAGAATATACGCGACAATGTCGGTGTACTCCGAGTCCCGAAGCACTCCCGGATTTTCCGCCGGCATTTCCGCGACAATGGTGAACCAGAAGTCCAGCAGAGGCTTATCCTGCCAATATTCCCAGATGTCGGCATAGAACTTCATATCGTGGCAGGTTCCGCAACTCTCGTCGTAAACGACCTGCCCTGCCGCCACCTGCTCGGCGGTGAAGATGCCATCTTTCACGGTCTTCTGCTGGCCATAGGCTGCCGGGCCAGATAAAAACAGTGGCACCAGTAATACCACTAACCCATGTCTGAAATTCGTTAACATCTACTTTTCCTTTCTATTGGTATAAATTATTCCGCGCTGTGGCCTGGCAGGCCGTTACCCAACGTCTTCCTCGTATTGCGTAACCTCTTGAGGAATCACTTCCCAGGCCGCTTTCGAACCCACATAGAGATGTCTGCCAATCTCGATTTGCGGATCGTCCACCAGGCATCCCAGCGTTATTCCGTGCACTTTCCCCTGGAAGAGCCCGCACAAGGTAGACCCGCAAACGCTACAAAACTGCAACCCGAATTCCGCCTGGGACTGATAGGTACTGAGCAAGTCTTCCCCCTGGAGCCATTGAAAGTCACCCGAATCAACTTCTGCATAGGCCGATGCCTGAGAACTGAAGGCTTTTCTGCACCGGGAGCAATGACAGGATCTGGCATCGCGAAGCGCTCCCTTGACAGCGTACTTTATATTGCCACAGAAGCATTCCCCACGAACTGTCATAAAACCAACCCCGGGCCCACGCCCGCTTTGCCAGTTAACACCTTGTCTTGTGACCTGTCTTGTGAAAAGAGCACTCATTCCTCACCAGAGATGAGGATTTCTGAATGCCTCGACACAATGCAAGGGACCCTTTTGAGGCTCGCCTCCCCGCTCAGCAAGTGATTGAACCAGCCAGGCCTCTGGATAAGTTAATTTGAACGGCGCTTTCGCAATCTCGTCGGGAATATGTTCAAAACCGACCCGGGAGTAGAACCTGGGATCTCCATAGGTGAAAACCCGCTGAACACCCTCCTCTCGCAATTGGTCAATACCATAGCGAATAAGCTTCTGCCCTACCCCCTGGCCCTGATGCGCCGTATCAACTGCCACGGGAGAAAGCAGAAAAGACTCTGTGGATGATTCGGACCACAGCCTCGAAAAAAAGATACTGCCAATTACTTCGTGGCCAAGTAACGCAACAAAACAGCGGACATCCTGCGAGTCACCTGCATCCATGAGTTTGCGTACCAACCGCCCTATGAGTTCACCCTCTGACGGTCCCTCGGAATCGGTAAATGTCCTGACGAACAAAGCGTGGATTTTTCCCCGGTCAGAATCCCGCAATTGACGCTGGGTCAGTCCTAATTCAGTAAAAACCGGCTGCAGCACCATCTTTAGTTCCTTTAAACTTTCAACCGCTTTTTCGAAAGGGGTCCGCCTTTACCAGGTTGCTCTGAAGAACCTCTGATTAATCATGTAATCGCTCTGGCTCCCCGAACACGGAGGTGCTACCACTGTCATCGATGATCACATTGTGTCCCTCGACAGTCGGTAAAAGATTAAACAGACGTTCATTGACTAAAACATAGTGCCTCGGTGAAAGTGCCAGATAGAGTCCATGAATACGCTTTTCACGCAGGCTGGAGCCGCTTCTGGCCGTATACCCGATAATGCTGATCTGGCTCAGCACTTCGAAATCTGACATCCCAAGGCCCCTTGCCGCAAGTTCCGAGGACGAGTCTATTTCCACCAGAAATTGTGGAGAATTCTGTAAGTCAGGATTGCCTGTGATACGGATCAGAACGTGCGGCTCAGCCCATTCCAACCCGGTGATGGTGCCGCCGAACTGGAGCAGGGTGTCGAAATGGACATCATCCTGTAGATCGTGATCGGCGTAACCAAGGCTGCCCCCTGTCATCAGGCAGGTAAACAGCAGGTAGCGTATTGATTGCATCACTCCCCTCCTCGCTTCATCTTTCCTTAGACTGCTTTCCTTAGACTGCAGGCTGCCAGCACGGTACCTCTGGCGCCTCTGGCCAGGTGTTCCTTTCTCTATCTAAGGAGGAGTTTAGCCCCCGGTTCGGCGAATGTGAACCCTTTGTGGCATGCCTGTCAGTCCGAGGTAAGTCCGATATTATGGCCCACCAGCCGACTCTTTCGATCATCCGCCGGACCGTGTACTGCCACTCTGCTGAGGCAGGCAAACGGAATCTCCAGCACTCCTGTGTGGTTCAGCGGCATGCCCAGCACCGTGGGCAACACGACCCGCATGACACCACCGTGGGTGATCAACAGCACGCGCGCTCCATCCGGACGCTGAAGGATCTGCTGCCAGGCGCCGAGGATACGATCCCGAAAACGGATAAATGCCTCTCCGCCAGGCGGATGGAGGGCGGCGATGTCGTGGCGGAATGACTCGAATTGAGGCATTGCGGCTTTTCGCCACTCAGTCAGGGGCATGCCGTCCCAGACACCGTAGTCAATTTCCTGCCAGGCAGGGTCCACGGTAACCGGCAGGTCGAAGCTGGCGGCAAGCTGCTCCGCAAAGCGGCGGCAACGTTGCAGCGGCGAGGTGACGATCTCGTCCCAGCGGGGTGATTCTGTACTGTTAATTCTTTTAAGCTGGCGGGCTTTTCCCGTTGGCTTGTTGCTTACTGCTGCTGGCACTCCGAGGTCAAGACCGGTGGCCTGCCACATCTGCCGCCAGCCCTCTTCTGCCAGGCAGTGATCCACCCTGCCACGCAGCACTTCGCCGCCTTCAGGCTGCCCGTGCCGGAGTATGTCGACGATGATACCGATGGCGCTACTTTTCCAGGTGTCCCAGCTTGTCGATCTTTACAGCCAGGTAACTTTCGTTATGGGAATTGATACCCACGTGTATGGGCAGGCGCTCTGCTACTTCAATGCCCATCTCAGCCAGCGCGTCAACCTTGCGGGGATTATTAGTCAGCAGGCGCACACTGCGAACTTTGAAATAGTCCAGCATGGGCTGGCAGATCAGGTATTCCCGACTGTCCGCCTCAAAGCCAAGCTGTTCATTGGCCTCCACTGTATCCGCACCGGAATCCTGCAACTCGTAGGCTTTCAGCTTGTTGAGCAGACCGATACCCCGCCCCTCCTGGCGCAGGTAAAGAATCAGGCCTCGTCCCTCGGCTGCCACGCTTTCGATAGCGAACTGCAGTTGCGGGCCACAATCGCAGCGCTGGCTGAACAGGCAGTCACCGGTAAGACACTCCGAATGAATGCGGGTCAGCAGAGGGTCTCCCGAACCTGTATCGCCCATGGCCAGAGCCACGTGTTCCTTGCCTGTCGCGGTATCCTCGAAGCCATGGATTGTGAAAATCCCCCACTGCGTCGGGAGTTTCGCCGAGGCGACATGTTTAATAGTCAATTGCATTTCCCGATAAGTTGCGATAAGTCAGTGTGCCCGGCCCCGTTTACGGGTACCGGCCAGTCTTTCCTGCCTAGGTGGAAGCGGTTAACAGGACCACTGCCTGTAGACAGAGCGCGCCCATTATACCCGCTATCAGGTCATCCAGCATGATCCCCAGGCCGCCCTTGACGCGGCTGTCAGCCCACTTGATGGGCCAGGGTTTAAGGATGTCCAGCAGGCGGAAAAGGATGAAGCCGCCAATGACCCACTGCCAGCCTGTCGGTGCCAGAAACATGGTGGCCCAATAGCCTACAAATTCATCCCAGACGATTCCGCCCGGATCATGCACGCCAAAATCTTTGCTGGTTCTGCCACAGATCCAGATTCCCGCCAGAAATGTCACCAGCAGCATGAGCAGGTAAACCGTCCAGTGCATGGGCGGAAACAGCAGATAAAGCAGCACAGCCACGACTGTACCGCAGGTTCCCGGGGCCCAGGGGGCAAGACCGCTGCCAAAACCATATGCCAGCACATGCAACGGATTGCGCCAGATGTTTATTCCAGTCTGCATCATCACTCCTTGCCGAAGTGGCTGTAACCGGTATGGGTGATAATAACCGGTTCACCATGACTGTCCAGGCACTGTACGCCCTCGCCCGTCACAATCTCACCGATGCGGGTCAAACGGACCCCCAGGGCCGCCACGGCTTTTTCCACGGCACCGCAATGCTCCGGGGCGACAGTAAGGCAAAGCTCATAGTCATCTCCGCCACCCAGCGCCAGAGATAACCGCTCATCGTCCTTGACAGTATCCTGCATGAACCTGGAAAACGGCAGCTGCACAACATCGATCTCCGCACCTGCCTGGCCGAGTTCCACGATGTGCCCCAGATCGCTCAACAGTCCATCGGAAATATCGATAGCCGCGCTGACCAACCCTCTAAGTGCCATGCCCACCTGTACTCTGGGTGTCGGCGCATAAAAGGCCTGCAGAAAGTGATCCCGCTGTTTGCCACTCAACCTGGCTTTCTGGAATGGCCAGTATGCTGCATTACCGGTGTCGGCACTGTCACGCCTCTCAAGCAGTGCCAGGGCAGCTGCCGCGTCACCCAGGGTACCGGTAACATACACCAGGTGTCCCGGTTTCGCGCCGGACCGACGCAGAGCCTGCCCGACGGGCAGGAGACCGTGAACCTGAATTGCCACCTGGCGTACGCCCTGGATCAGATCCCCGCCCACGAGCGGACAGCGAAACTTTTTGGCCATGAGCGCAAGCCCTTTGCTGAAACCTGCCAACCAGGCCTGGTCCGGCTCAGGCAGACTGAGACCCAGAGTAAAGCACAGCGGCTCGGCCCCCACTGCGGCCAGGTCGCTCAGATTAACCGCCAGGGCGCGCTGCCCGAGCAACTGGGGGTCGGCGGCGGCAGGGAAGTGCACGCCCTCCTGCAACAGATCCATGGAAACCGCCAACTGGTTATCCGCACCTACACGCAGCAGAGCGCAATCATCGCCGATACCCAGATCAACGCCGTCGGCCGCAAATCCCAGACCCGAATCGCGGAAATACCTGTTGATGATGTCAAATTCCCGTTGCGACATGAAAATGCTTTAATCCCCGACTGATCCGCGCTTCTCCCGGGGCCGCAGGTCCTTCACCAACTTATCAAGAATGCCGTTTATATACTTGTGACTTTCGGTGGCACCGAACGACTTGGCCAGTTCAATGCTTTCATTAATGACCACTCGGTAGGGAATTTCGATGCGGTACTTCAACTCGAAAGCACCAATCCACAGGATGGCTTTTTCGACCGGGTCCAGGGCCTTGAAGTCACGATCAAGGTACGGCACCAATAACCCCTGAAGTTCAGCTGCCTGCCCGGGAATCGCCGTAAACACCTCGTGAAAATAGTCCCAGTCGGTTTTGCCAATGAACTCGCTCCGGAACTGTGCTTCGATTTCGGTCAGCTCACCACCATTTAACTGCCATTGATAGAGGGCCTGCATTATCAGCCTGCGGGCCTTGCGCCTTTGTGCAATGCCGGGGGTTGCCTTATGACGGGGTTGTTGCATGTTGAGAATAACCTGTTCCACTAGGGAATCGTTCTGGAATGTCATGCCCGCGCGCCGGGAGTTACAGAAGCTCGCCCTGCGCCGACACTATCGAAGCAAATTCCACGCCTATCGGGAATCTGGTTGTCTGGAATAAATGCCTGGGAAACCACACGGTAGCCCAGAGATTCGCGAGCCCCGGCCAAACTGCATTACAGCAGAGAAAGCCGCATTTCCGGTATCGATCAGGCCTGCAGTTTGCGGCCGACGCTCAGCGTTTCGAGCGCCGACAGAGCCGCCTCAGCGCCCTTATTACCGGCCTTTGTTCCGGCCCGTTCAATGGCCTGCTCGATGGTATCGACCGTCAACACTCCAAAGGCCACCGGCACGCCACTTTCGAGGCTTACCTGACTGAGTCCCTTGACGCATTCCCCGGCTACGTACTCAAAGTGTGGTGTACCGCCGCGGATAACCGCGCCGAGGGCTATTACCGCATCAAACTTCCCCGTCCCGATCACCTGCTTGGTGATCAGCGGCAATTCATAGGCGCCGGGAGCTTTGACGATGGTAATGTCCTTTTCCATCACCCCATGCCTGGTAAGCGCGTCAATGGCTCCGGCAACCAGGTGATCGACGATAAAGCTGTTAAAGCGGGACACCACCAGGGCAAAATTTGCCGAGCCGATGCTGAAATCCCCTTCGATCGTTTTAATGTTTGCCATCTGATCTGCCTCTCCCGTTCCCTGCCTTGATTCCGATAGGTATTTTCGTCTTTGCCACGCCCTGCTGGCGAGCCGCCCATGCTGTTATTCGAAAGGTACGAATTCTACAACTTCCAGATCGAACCCTGAAATAGCGAAGCGGGCCGGGTAACTCAGCAGGCGCATTTTACCCACACCCAGGTCGCGCAGGATCTGTGATCCGGTCCCGATCGTCAGGTCCGTACCCGCACGGGTTCCGGTGCCGGGCCGCCGTTCATTATCCAGCATGGCGGACAGAGTGCTGTTTACGTCCTCGGGGTAGTCGTCACCCGACAACAACACCGCCACCCCGGTGCCTTCTTTGGCAATACTTTCCAGCGCCTTGCTGAAGGACCAGCTGGTCCCGGACGCATTGAACGCCTGGCACAGATCACGCAGGGTATTGGGAATATGCACTCTGACCAGGACCGGATCTTCAGCGACTATCTCACCCCGGGTAAACGCCAGGTGGGTGGAACCGGTAATGGAGTCATGATAGGTGTGCAGCTGAAATACCCCGAACTCCGTTGGCAGGTCATGGGTTTCCTGCCGGGTCACCGTTGTTTCATTGGCGATCCGGTAGTGTATCAGGTCGGTGATGGTGCCGATCTTTAACTGATGTTTTTCGGCGAATTTTTCCAGGTCCGGACGCCTCGCCATGGTGCCGTCATCATTCATGATCTCCACAATGGCGGCCGCCGGGCTGTAACCTGCCAGGCGGGCCAGATCGCAGCCGGCCTCAGTATGACCGGCCCGCCGCAGGACTCCGCCGGGCTGGGCCATAATAGGAAAAATGTGACCAGGCTGCACGATGTCCTCCGGCCTGGAGTCACGGGCTACCGCCATCTGAATTGTCCGCGCACGATCGGCCGCCGAAATACCGGTGGTGACTCCCTGAGCCGCCTCGATGGAGACCGTGAAGTTGGTGTTGAACGGCGTGCGGTTGGCGTCCACCATCAGCGGCAGCCTGAGGTATTCACAACGCTCCTGGGTGAGAGTCAGGCAGATCAGCCCCCTGGCATTCGTTGCCATGAAGTTGATGTCCTCGGTGCGCACCCGTTCGGCTGCAATGACCAGATCGCCTTCATTTTCGCGGTCCTCATCGTCCAGCAGGACGACCATTCTCCCCAGGCGAATTTCCTCGATCAGTTCTTCCGTTGTATTCAGTTCCATAAATCCCTTCTCACCGGCGACTGCTAACGCCCGCCCCCAAATCCATGCCTGCCAAGAAATTCCCGGGTCAGTGTCGACGACGACTGCTCCGGATCGGCGGCCGCATCACCCAGCAGCAGCCGCTCCAGATAACGGCTGACCAGGTCGACTTCCAGATTCACCCGCGTACCCGGGCGGTAGTGCTGGATGACGGTCTCCTGTTGGGTGTGGGGAATAATGTTGACCGTAAACCTGGCCCCTTTCACCTCGTTGACGGTAAGGCTGGTACCGTCGATGCAAATGGAGCCCTTGGTGGCAATGTAACGCGCCAGCCCGTCGGGTACCTTGAATTCCAGGCGCCAGCTCTTGCCATCCGGTTCAAGGGTTGCCAGTTCGCCGACGCCGTCCACATGGCCGCTGACCAGGTGGCCGCCCAGTCGGCTGGACGGGGTCAGTGCCTTTTCCAGGTTTACCGCCGAGCCCTGCTCCAGCAGACCTAGGTTGGTCAGGCCCATCGTTTCATTGGAAACATCAGCCTGAAATCCTCGCGGACTTAATGCGACCACGGTCAGACAGGCACCGCTTACCGCGATACTGTCACCCAATTTAACATCCGACAGATCCAGTGTTCCGCTGTCTATGCTGATCCGCCATTCGTTGTCCCGCTGACGCAATTCAGCGATCCTGCCAATGGCCTCTATTATTCCTGTAAACATACGTTCTCAATGTGCTTGAGCAAGCCGTTCCGGGCGGGTTTCCATACCTCTGACGGGGCGGTGGCCAGACAGGTCCAGAGCACCCCTGCCCCGCTGTGCCCGCGCGACTGCCTGTTCATCTGGTTGGTTGTCGGCCTGATCACTTGCAGGTCACTTGAAAGTGGCGACAATACGGCTGTCGTCACCGACCCGGCTCACGCTTTCAATCACCAGTTCGATCTGATCAGCCATCGAGCGCAACCCTGGCAGTTCCATCAGAGGCATGCCGTTATCGCCCAGCAGCTTCCCGGCAATGTAGATAACCAGCTCATCCACCAGTCCGGCCTGAACGAAGGCACCACTGAGGGTCGGACCCGCCTCCAGCAACACCTCATTGACGGCAAATCTGGAGGCGAGCAATTCTAGCACAGTCGCAGGGTCGACTCTGCCGCCACTGTCATCGGTCGGCACAGTGACTATCACCCCGGTGTCGCCGGGATAGTTCACGGGCTCCTCAGCCAGGGTAAAAAGGGTTGTGGCGCCTGGTTGCTGGAAAATTTTCGCACCGACCGGGGTTCGTAACCTGGAATCCATGATTACCCGGCGCGGCTGACGGGACAGGGACATCCCCGCGTCCTGCCGTTGCGATGCGGGCAGAACCAGCTCCCCGGGCCTGACAGTCAGCGACGGATCATCCTGCAGCACCGTGTTGACTCCGGTGAGGATGGCGCAACTGCCCGCCCGCAGCCGTTGCACATCGGCACGGGCCTCGGGGCCGGTAATCCATTTACTCTCCCCATTGGCCGCCGCGGTCCGGCCGTCCAGACTCATCGCCAGCTTACAGCGGACGAAGGGCAAGCCCTGGGTAAAACGCTTGAAGTAACCGGCATTGACCGCTCTGGCCCGGGCCTCGAAATCGGTCAGGTGGATTACTTCGATGCCGGCGGCCTCGAGATGCTCGACCCCGCGGCCCGACACTTCCGGAAACGGGTCCAGTGTGGCAATAACCACGGTCTTCACTGCCGCATCCACCAGCGCATCGACACAGGGCGGTGTCTTACCATGGTGAGCGCAGGGCTCCAGCGTGACAAACACGGTACTGCCCCGGGCACGGTCGCCGGCCATGGCTAGCGCATTGATCTCCGCGTGGGCGGCGCCTGCGCGCTGATGCCAGCCTTCGCCGATCACGCGGTTATCCCCCTGGGCAGCAACCACCACACAGCCGACCCGTGGATTGGGCGTAGTCGTCAATGCCCGCCCGGCAAGTTGCAGCGCATGAAGCATGTGCAGCGGGTAATCGATAACATCGACCCCCAGCCTGGCAGACTCAGTGGATTGCAATACCGGCTCGCCTGTAGGAAGTGAAAAAGAACATCAACATAAACGCTACGCCTGGACCTTACTTTTGTTCAGCCCACCGGGCTAGGATTTCCTGCCGCTGGTGTCACTTGAGCGAGTCAGTTCGTCGATCTCGCGGGTGAATTCATCGAGAGACTTGAAACTCTTGTAAACAGAAGCGAAGCGTACATAGGCCACTTCGTCGAGGTTACGCAACTCCAGCATCACCTCTTCGCCGACCAGGCGGGATTGGATCTCACGCTCACCCGTTGCGCGCAACTTGTTCTTGATACGGCTTATCGCCTCATCAACTTTTTCTATACTGACCGGTCTTTTTTCCAGCGCCTTGATCAGACCCGAATGCAGTTTTTCTTCGTCGAAGGGTTCACGCTCACCATTCTGCTTAATGATCCTCGGCATCACCAGCTCGGCGGCCTCATAGGTTGTGAACCGTTCGTTACAGGTGAGGCACTCGCGGCGACGACGAACCTGATTACCCTCAGCAACGAGGCGGGAATCGATCACCTTGGTATCAACGGCATTACAGAACGGACAGTGCATAGTTATATCTCCAGACCCGCGGGCCTCGGGCATTCACCCGTTACCAATCATACCCCGGCGCTGCTGCTGCCAGGATTTCCGAGTTATGCACCGACAGAACGACCCGGCCTCAGCGATAGACCGGGAACCGGGCACACAAGGCCTTGACCTTGTCCTTTACTTCGGCAATTCGGCTATCATTGTGAATGTCATCCAGCACGTCGCACATCCACCCGGTCAGCTCGGCGAATTCCGCCTCCCCGAAACCACGGGTAGTGGCAGCCGGCGTACCAATGCGCAGGCCACTGGTCACAAACGGTGAGCGGGGATCATTCGGCACCGCATTCTTGTTGACCGTAATATTGGCGCGACCAAGCGCCGCATCGGCATCTTTACCGGTTACATCCTGTTTGATCAGACTGAGCAGAAACAGGTGATCGTCGGTTCCTCCGGAAATCACGTCATAACCCCGGTCAATAAAACCCCTGGCCATCACCTGGGCATTTTTTACCACCTGAGCCTGATAGGCGCGGAACTCATCGCTCATGGCTTCCTTGAAGCAGACTGCCTTGGCAGCAATCACATGCATTAACGGACCACCCTGGCTTTCCGGAAACACGGAAAAATTGAGTTTTTTCTCCAGCTCCGGGTTAGACCTGGCCAGGATGATGCCGCCCCGGGGGCCGCGCAGGGTCTTGTGGGTCGTCGAGGTAGTGACGTCGGCAATGTTGACCGGACTGGGATACACGCCGGCCGCGATAAGACCGCTGACATGGGCCATGTCCACCACGAAAAAAGCGCCAACGCTGTCTGCGATGTCCCGAAACCGTTGCCAGTCCACGATCCGGGAATAGGCAGAGAACCCGGCCATGATCATTTTCGGCTTATGCTCCCTGGCCAGAGCCTCCACCTGCTCGTAATCGATCTCGCCGGTTTCGTGGTTCAAGCCGTATTGCACCGCATTGTAAATACGCCCGGAAAAGCTCACGCTGGCACCGTGGGTCAGGTGGCCGCCATCCGCCAGACTCATGCCCAGCACGGTGTCGCCAGGCTCCATCAGCGCCATGTACACCGCCGCATTGGCCTGGGAACCAGAGTGTGGCTGCACATTGGCATAATCGGCCCCGAACAGCGCTTTAGCCCTGGCGATCGCCAGTTCCTCGACCACATCCACGTGCTCACAGCCACCGTAATAGCGCTTGCCCGGATAGCCTTCGGCGTACTTGTTGGTCAGCACCGACCCCTGGGCTTCCATGACCCGCGGACTGGCGTAGTTTTCCGACGCAATCAGCTCGATATGCTCCTCCTGACGACGACTCTCAGCCTGCATGGCCGCATCGAGTTCGGGATCAAAACCGGCAATAGTCATTTCTTTGTCAAACATTCAGGTCTCCGCAGGCGCAGTGGCTGGGGAAGCTCTCAATACATATCGCAGTGCACCGCGGGAGTCTTTCGGGCCCCGCTGTATTGCTCAGCCAGAGGTTCGCCAGGTGGTGAAAATCGGGAAGCGCGTATTCTACATGATGATGAGCGGACCGGCACCCCAAATGCACAAAATCTGGTGGTTGACAGCCTCCTCTACCCGTTGCATTGGATCCGCGCGAGCAGTACATATTTATGCCATAATACGCGCCCGTTTCAGCCTTGGCCGGGGATGCGACTCCGCCGGCAGCACCGCTCCTGGAAGGGCCCGGTCGCCGGCCACGCAGCGAAGTGAACCACCTGTAACCAGCGACAGCATTAACTGCCGGGTAAAAATACCTCTTCTTGACCACCAGTAAAACTGCAGGAACCAGAAAAGCTATGGCGCAATATGTATTTACCATGAGCCGGGTCGGCAAAGTCGTGCCACCCAAACGGGAGATCCTCAAGGACATTTCCCTGTCATTCTTCCCCGGCGCCAAGATCGGGGTGCTGGGCCTCAACGGCAGTGGTAAGTCCACTCTGTTGCGCATCATGGCCGGTGTCGACAAGGATTATATTGGTGAGGCCCGGCCACAGCCGGGCATCAGAATCGGTTATCTGCCCCAGGAACCCGAACTGGATGACTCCCGGGACGTGCGCGGCAACGTCGAAGATGGCGTGCGCGAAACCCTGGCCCTGGTGGAAGACTTCAATGCCATCAGCGACCGCTTCGCCGAACCCATGGACGATGACGAGATGAACGACCTGCTGGCCAAGCAGGGCGAATTGCAGAATGCCATTGACGCCGCCGATGGCTGGGACGTTGAGCGCAAGCTGGAAGTCGCCGCCGATGCACTGCGGCTGCCGGCATGGGACGCCGAAGTCAGCACCCTGTCGGGCGGCGAGCGACGCCGCGTGGCGCTGTGCCGGCTGCTGCTGTCAAATCCGGATATGCTGCTCCTGGATGAACCGACCAACCACCTGGACGCGGAGAGCGTGGCGTGGCTGGAGCGCTTCCTGCATGATTTCCCCGGCACCGTAGTGGCCATCACCCACGATCGTTATTTCCTGGACAACGTGGCCGGCTGGATCCTGGAACTGGATCGCGGCTACGGCATTCCTTTCGAAGGCAATTACAGCACCTGGCTGGAGGCCAAGGAAAAACGCCTGGAAATGGAACAGAAGCAGGAAGACGCCCATCAGCGCACCATCAAGTCCGAGCTGGAGTGGGTCCGGACCAACCCGAAGGGACGGCAGTCCAAAAGCAAGGCGCGCCTGGCCCGCTTCGAGGAGCTCAACTCCCGCGAGTTTCAGCAGCGCAACGAAACCCAGGAGCTTTATATTCCACCCGGACCGCGCCTGGGCGACAAGGTCATGGAGGTCAAGAATCTGAGCAAGGGGTTCGGCGACCACAGCCTGATCGAGAATCTTTCCTTCAGTGTGCCCAAGGGCAGCATCGTGGGCATTATCGGTGGTAATGGGGCCGGCAAGACCACCTTTCTGCGCATGCTGGTGGGCCAGGAAAAACCTGACAATGGCAGCATCGAGCTGGGCGACACCGTCGACCTGGCCTATGTAGATCAGAGCCGGGACAGTCTCGACGGTGAAAAGACCGTCTGGCAGGAAGTCTCGGATGGCCAGGACATCATCCAGGTCGGCAAATACGAAATCAATTCCCGCGCCTACGTGGGACGCTTCAATTTTCGCGGAACTGACCAGCAGAAATACGTGAAAAACCTGTCAGGCGGGGAACGTAACCGCCTGCACCTGGCCAAACTGCTGAAAAGTGGCGGCAACGTACTGCTGCTGGACGAACCGACCAACGACCTGGATGTGGAAACCCTGCGTGCCCTGGAAGAGGCATTGCTGAATTTTCCCGGCAATGTGATAGTCGTGTCCCACGACCGTTGGTTCCTGGACCGTATCTGTACCCATATCCTGGCGTTCGAAGGCAACAGCCAGGTCGTGTTTCATGCCGGGAACTACTCAGACTACGAAGCGGAACACAAAAAGCGGGCCGGTGAGGCCGCGCAACCGACCCGCATCAAGTACAAAAAGCTGGCCTAGAGAAAGTGGTGTTGCCTGCGGGGGCCCTGCCAGCTGAGCGCCGCGCGCAGCGTTAAATCAACTGGTTGCGACAATTGATCGAAGGTTGCCTCTCCCCGGGCGTTTCCCAAGGTTGGGTCTACAACGGCTATAGAAATTTTTCGCGGGCAGCTCCCCCGGAGCAAGGACCAGACGGTATCATGGACAAGCAGCAGGACGGCCTTTTCGCCGTTATTGTGGATGTTGGCGGTACCCACATCCGTTTCGGCGCCCTCAACACCCGGGATGCACCATTGCAGTGCGTTGAGGTCTATGACTGTGCGCGTTTCAGCCAGCTTGACGACGCCTTGCAGCACTACCAGGCACGGTTGCGGACTCTGGGTGCCGCCGAAGGCCCGCCGGTATTTCTGTGCCTGGCACTGCCCGGTGACGTGCAGTCCGAACCCGTCGAGCTGGTCAACCTGCACTGGCGCATAGACCTCACCCGGCTGGCGCAAAGGTTTCACTGCCAGGTTGTTACACTCAATGATTTCTCTGCCCAGGCCCACGCCATTCCTGTTTTTCAGGCTGCGGACCTGGCGTGGCTGCGCGCAGCGGATGCGCCATCGACAGGCCTTAACAGGGCCATTATCGGTCCGGGAACCGGCCTGGGAGTCTCGGCACTGCTGCCTGGCGGACAGGTGGTAGAATCTGAGGGCGGGCACATCAGCTTCGCACCCCAGTCCGGCCTGCAACAGCAGGTGCTGACGGCCCTGTGGACGGTCTTCCCGCGCCTGTCGGCAGAACGGCTGATTTCTGGCCCGGGGCTTGCAAACCTGTATCGGGGCCTGGCTCTGATTGACGGCGAGACTCAGCAACTGGCGCCCGAGCAGATCTCGCAGCGTGCGCTGGCCGGGGACGCCCGCTGCCTCGCAGCAATCCGCCTGTTCACGGAAGTGTTCGGCAGTATCTGTGGCGACCTGGCGCTGGTTTTCGGAGCCAAGGGAGGCATCTATCTCTCCGGGGGACTGCTGCAGGGCCTCGGCGAGCTGTTCGATGAGGCACTGTTTCTCGAACACTTTGACAACAAGGGCCGGTACAGCGACTACTGTCGGCGTATACCCATAGCCAGGGTGCTCAATCCCCAACCGGGACTGCTTGGCGCCGTGAGTTATGTCCGACAATCAGGCCCTGTGAACAGTTCGCGGGAAAGGGAACAGACTTAATCCAGTATGGTAGACACCGAAATCACTCAAGCTGCATTCCCGCCAGGGCGGGAAGTTCATGAGCTCCTGGCGTTGCACGGAATTATGAACAGCTTCATAAACTGCCACGGCGAAGAGCAGGAAATCACCTATTCCAATCGGCTTGCCGTCCTGGCGATGATGGGCGTCAGACTGACTCCGAACAGTGATGTGAGTGCCTTGCTGAAGGACAGCCGGGAGCGGATACAGGGCCATTGGCTGCCGGCGGCCACGGTGGTGGCATGCGACCGACCGCTACAACTGCAGCTGACCCTGTCGGAGCGTGATCTGCAGGCCGGTTTCAATTGGCACCTGCAGACAGAAGCAGACGTTACCCATGCCGGCAGTTTCGACCCGCTGACCCTGGCCGAAGTGAACCCGCCTGATCCAGCGACCGGCAGGGGTAGTGTCAGGCAGCTGGCCTTACCGCCGCTTCCGGCCGGCTATCACCGATTGACGCTTGCAGCCCGTGAGCAGAACCGGGCAGTCCTGCTCATTGCCGCACCGGCCCAAGGTTACCAGCCCTTCTGGTGCGAGTCTGATCGACGTCTGGCGGGTCTGTCGGTACATCTCTACGAACTCAAGTCGGCCCGCAACTGGGGAATGGGCGATTTTACCGACCTGCGTGACTTTGTCCGCCAGGCAGCCGAATCCGGACTGGATTTCGTCGTACTCAATCCGCTGCATATTCTTGACGACCTGGCCCCTGACAACTGCAGCCCCTACAGCCCGCTGGATCGCCGCTTCCTGAACCCGCTCTACATCGACGTGGAACGGGAAGAGGATTTCCGGGACAGCGAGTCAATCCGGGACTATGTGTCCAGACCGGCGTTTCAAGCCCGCCTCGACGAACTGCGTGACCTGGAGCTGGTTGACTACGATGCCGTCAGTCACCTCAAGCACAGGGTCCTGTCGAAAATGTTCAAGCATTTCCGGGCTCACCACCTGGAAACGGTCAGTGCCAGGGGCGAGGCATTTCGCGCGTGGCTGCAACAGAAAGGCAAGGCCCTGAAAAATTTCGGTAAATTTCAGGCCCACCGCCACAGGCTGTCAGTGCATATGTCCCGGCACGCGGAATTTCATTACTACCTGCAGTGGCTGGCCGAGTCCCAGTTGCAAGCCTGTCAGGACCTGGCAGGTGAGAAAGGCATGGCCGTGGGCCTGATCCGGGATCTGGCGGTGGGTAGCGACCGCAACGGGGCCGAGGTGGCCCTCAACCCGGAGCTGTTCTGCGCCACCGCCAGTGTCGGCGCACCACCTGACCCGCTGGCGCCCCAGGGACAGAACTGGGGGCTGCCCCCTATGAATCCGCTGGCACTCAGGCAATCCGGCTACGCCCATTTCATCGAGCTGGCCAAAGATAACATGGCACATTGCGGCGCCCTGCGCATCGACCACATCATGAGCCTGATGCGACTGTGGTGGTGCCCTGGCCAGGACCACACAGGCAAAGGCGCTTATGTCAGCTATCCGGCTGACGACCTGTTCGCGATTCTGAAGCTGGAAAGCCACCGCCAGCGCTGCGTTATCATTGGCGAGGATCTGGGCACTGTGCCCCCCGGGATCAGGCATCTGATGGGGGAGGCAGGGATGCTGTCAAACCTGCTGTTCTATTTTGAAAAGCACGACCCGGTGCATTTCCGGCACCCTCGGGACTGGAACCCGAACGCCCTGGCGATGGTGGCCAACCATGACGTCCCTACCCTGGCAGCCTGGTGGTCGAAAAGCGATCTGGCCCTGCGGCATGAAATCGGACTGTTTGACAACCCTGAACAATTGACCGGGGCAATCGGCGCTCGGGAGTCTGACCTGATCCAGATTTTGCATTGGCTTAATGAGTTACACTTGCTACCCGAGAACTGGGCGGACTTTAATATCCACAGAATTTTTGACAACACTCTGTGCCAGGCAATTCTACAGGCCTGCGCCGGCAGCGCATCCAGGCTGGTATCCCTGCAACCCGAGGATCTGTGCCTGGTTGAAAAGCCCATTAATATTCCCGGCACCAGCGACCAGTATCCAAACTGGCGACGGAAATTATCAACTCCTGTCGAGGAACTGTTTGCGGACCCCGGACGCCGGCAGCTCCTGGAAGCCTTTGTCGGAGCGAGAGCCAGCACATGAGCAGTTACCAGCAGACCATCGACAACGCGGTCATAGAATCCGTCGTGTCAGGAAATTTCAATGACCCGTTTGCGGTCCTGGGAATTCACCATGTCGCGGATTTCTCCGGACGGGTAATCCGCACCTTCCTGCCCGGTGCCGAAGCCGTTGAAGTGCTCGGCTCGGACAGCGAGACTCATCTGGGAGAACTGCAACGGCTGCATAGCCACGGCTTCTTCGAGGGCATTGTCCCTTACCCGGATCTGACCAAATACCGGTTGCGGGTCCATTACCCGTTGAGCAGTATCGACATCGACGACCCTTACCGATTCGCCTCATCCCTCAGTGCGGACGACCTGTACCTGTTCCATCAGGGATCCCATGAGAACGCCTACCGTATGCTCGGTGCCAACCGTCTTTCCCAGGAGGGCGTACTTGGCGTGCGCTTCACCGTGTGGGCGCCCAATGCCCGCCGCGTAGCGGTGGTTGGAGATTTCAATAACTGGGATGAACGAACCCATCCCATGCGGGTGCATTTTGACAGTGGCATCTGGGAGTTGTTCCTGCCCGGTGCGCAGCCTGGTGACCACTACAAATACGCCATTCGTGCTGCCGACGGCCGACCGCTGCCACTCAAGGCTGACCCCTTTGCCAGGCAGATGGAATTACGACCGGGCACCGCGTCACGAATCCCCCTGGAGGAAAAGTTCACCTGGCGGGACCTGTCCTGGATGCAACACAGGGGAAGCCGGCAACAGGTTGATTCACCGGTTTCCATATACGAGGTTCATGCCGGCTCCTGGCGCCGTGGTGGAGATGGCGGTCAGTTTCTGAATTACCGGGAACTGGCGGATGCCCTGATCCCCTATGTCACGGAGCTGGGATTCACCCACCTGCAACTGATGCCGATCAATGAGCACCCGTTTGATGGTTCCTGGGGGTACCAGCCGCTGGGTATGTTCGCGCCCAGCTGCCGCTACGGCTCGCCCAATGATTTCCGCTATCTGGTAGACCTTGCCCATCGCAATAATATCGGCGTCCTGCTGGACTGGGTGCCGGGTCACTTTCCTACCGATGAGCATGGCCTGGGAGAGTTTGACGGAACCCACCTCTACGAGCACAGCGATCCCCGCCAGGGCTTCCATCCGGACTGGAAGACTTACATTTTCAATTACGACCGGCCGGAGGTATGCAGCTATCTGATCAGCAACGCCATGTACTGGCTGGAGGAATTCCATATCGACGGCCTGCGCTTCGATGCGGTGGCGTCCATGCTGTACCTGGATTACAGCCGTGAAGACGGCGAGTGGCTGCCCAACCACCTTGGCGGGAGGGAAAACCTTGGCGCCATCGAACTGCTGAGGCAGATCAACACACGCACTTATCAGCGCTTTCCGGACATTATGATGGTGGCCGAAGAGTCCACCGCCTGGCCAGGTGTCACACGCTTCGCTGACAGCGGCGGCCTGGGGTTCGGCTTCAAATGGAACCTGGGCTGGATGAACGACACCCTCACTTACATGAGTCGTGACCCCATTCACCGGCAGTATCACCAGAACGAAATGACTTTCGGTCTGCTGTACGGCTTCAGCGAAAACTTTATTCTGCCTGTCAGTCACGACGAGGTGGTACACGGCAAGCGCTCCCTGCTGGAAAAAATGCCCGGCGACGACTGGCAGAAATTTGCCAATCTGCGCGCTTATCTGGCCTTCATGTGGTCGCACCCTGGTAAACAACTGCTGTTCATGGGCTGCGAAATAGCCCAGCGCCAGGAATGGAATCATGACCGGAGTCTGGACTGGCATCTGCTTGCCCAGCAAGAACACGAGGGTATACAACGATTGGTTAAAGACCTGAACGCACTCTACATGCACAACCCTGCATTCTGGAGCCGAGACAATGACCTGGAGAGTTTCGAATGGATTACCGCCGGAGAACATACCGGCGCAATTTTTATCTTCATCCGCAAAGGCCGGACCGCGGCCGACCAGGTTATCGTGGCCTGCAATCTGACGCCGACGCTGTACCAGAATTTTCGTTTCGGGGTACCCGGACCAGGAACTTACCAGGAATGCCTCAACACCAACAGCGGGCATTATGGTGGCACCGACCATGGCAACCTGGGCAGTGTCGAGGCGGAAAACATCAGCAGCCATGGCAGGCCCTGCTCTGTGAGTGTGACCCTGCCGCCCCTGGCCGCCGTCTTTCTCAAAAAGCAGGTTACACGATAAATGCAGAATCTGAGACTCGAGACCGGACTGCCTTACCCCCTCGGGGCCACCTGCCAGGATGGCGGCGTAAACTTTGCCCTGTTTTCCGCCCATGCGGAGCGGGTCGAACTCTGTCTGTTCGCCGCAGATGGCAGTACAGAACTGGGGCGCCTGGAGCTGCCAGCCGTCAGCAACCAGGTCTGGCACGGCTATCTGCCCGGCGCAGGGCCGGGTACGCTATACGGTTACCGTGTTTACGGGCCCTACCAGCCTCACCTTGGACATCGCTTTAATCCCAATAAGCTGCTGCTTGACCCCTATGCCAGACAGCTGCACGGCGAACTGGTCTGGTCCGACCTGCACTATGGCTATGACCCCGAAAGTCCGGAGTCTGATCTCAGCATGGACAAGCGCGACAACGCCGCCACTATGCCAAAGTGTGTGGTCGTGGAGGATCATTCCCGTCCGCCACCGGTAAGCAATCGAATTCAGAAGGCTGACACTATCATCTATGAAACGCACCTGAAAGGATTCACACGCCTGCATCCTGACATTCCTGTCAGTGAACGGGGCAAGTTTGCCGGGATGGCCCATCCGCGGGTGCTGGACTATCTGAAAAGCCTGGGCGTCACCAGCATCGAACTGCTGCCGGTACAGAGCTTCATCAGCGAACCCTTTCTCCACGAACGCGGGCTTACCAACTACTGGGGCTATAACACAATGGCCTACTTCACCCCGCACCAGCACTACCAGAGCAGCAACAATATCCTGGAATTCCGTACCATGGTGGATGCGATTCACGATGCCGGCATGGAAGTCATCCTGGATATCGTTTTCAATCATACCGCCGAAGGCAACCGTCTGGGCCCAACGTTGTCTTTCAAGGGTATCGATAATTTCTCCTACTACCGGCTGCAACCGGAGGACCGGCGTTATTACATCAACGATACCGGTTGTGGCAATACCATCAACGTCCTGCATCCGCGGGTGATCCAGCTGATCATGGACTGCCTGCGCTACTGGGTGGAAACCATGCAGGTGGATGGATTCCGCTTTGACCTGGCGCCGGTACTGGGACGGGAACAGCAGGGTTTCGACCGGGGCAGCGGCTTCTTCGACGCCATTCTCCAGGATCCGGTGCTGGCCGGCAGCAAGTTCATCGCCGAGCCATGGGACATAGGGCCTGGCGGCTACCAGCTGGGGCAGTTTCCGGCCGGCTGGAGCGAATGGAATGATCGGTACAGAGACACTGTCAAGCGATTCTGGCGTGGCGATTCCGGAGTGATGCCGGATCTGGCGCGGCGCATTCACGGCTCCAGCGACATCTTCGAACATTCCGGCCGCAGGCCCAGCGCCAGTATCAATTTTGTGACCAGTCACGACGGCTTCACACTGGCGGATCTGGTCAGCTACCGGGATCGCCACAACGAACTGAACCTGGAGAACAATCAGGACGGGCACAACGAAAACTACAGCGACAATTTCGGCGTTGAAGGGGCCACCGACGACGCCTCCATCAACGTTTTACGCTGGCGTCAGCAACGCAATCTGCTCGCCACACTGCTGTTTTCCCAGGGCACACCGATGCTTGCAGCGGGGGACGAACTGGGGCGCAGCCAGCAGGGCAACAACAACGCCTACTGCCAGGACAACGAGCTCAACTGGATAAACTGGGATGGCATTGACAGCCGCGGGCACCGGCAACGGCAGTTTGTCAGCCACCTGATCGCCTTGCGGAATCGGTTCCGTATTTTTTCCCTGGATCAGTACATTCATTTTAGCGAAGAACGCAAAGAACCCGTGGTGGAATGGTACGGTAAGAACGGCGAACCGATGCAGCCCAGCCACTGGTCGGATAATCAGGCCCGCACCCTGGGTCACCTGCTCAACTGGTACAATCCGGAGGCTGACAGCGTAGAAAGGCTGTTTATTATCTTTCATGCCGGCCGCGACGCCGTCAGTTTCAAACTGCCACAACTGGAAGATTTCCGCCAATGGGAGATACTTTTCGATACGGCACTGGAATCCGGCATTCCCGACCCGGGCAACTGTATGGTTGAGCGTCAGCTCAGACTTTTCTCCTGTTCGACAGTCATGTTATTGGCTCGTCGGGACAGCCAATCCTCTAATCTCGATACCTCCACGATGTCAATTTATGAGTAAAGAACACACTGAAGACCTGGATTTGAACAGTCACAACCGCTGGCTGAAAATGAGCAAAGAGGGTTTTACCAGCGATCTGGAACGCCACTTCCGTTATACCCTGGGCCGGGATCAGGCCGATCACAGCCATCTCTATCTGTATACCGCGGCAGCTCTGACGGTGCGCGACCGCCTGGTGGAACGCTGGCGCGACACGCGCAACCGCTACCACCATGAGAAGCCGAAGCGGGTGGCTTATCTGTCATTGGAATTTCTGATGGGCAGAGCACTCAACAACGCGGTAATGAACATGGACATGGACGAGCAACTGCGCGAAGCACTCCAGGAGTTCGGGGTCTCTCTGGAAAAACTGGCCGATGAAGAACGGGATGCCGGCCTTGGCAATGGCGGCCTCGGGCGGCTGGCAGCCTGCTTCCTGGACAGCTGCGCCTCCCTGGGCCTGCCGGTCACCGGCTATGGCATTCTTTATGACTACGGCATGTTTCGCCAGCGCATCCGCCACGGGTATCAGGTGGAACAGCCTGACCAGTGGCTGCAGAACGGCAACCCCTGGCTGCTCGAGGCTCCCCAGGATACCCGCGTGGTCAAATTTTTTGGTCATACCACCGTGGATATCGACACCCAGGGCAAGCGGCATGTCCGCTGGGTGGACACCCACGACGTGCTTGCCATACCGTTTGACATGCCGATACCGGGATTCCAGAACGATGTGGTAAACACTCTGCGGCTATGGAAATCGGCCGCCACGGAAGAATTCAACCTGGACGAGTTCAACGCTGGAAGCTACACCGAAGCGGTGGCGGCAAAGAACGCCGCTGAGCAGATCTCCATGGTGCTGTACCCCAACGATGCCAGCGAAAACGGCAAGGTTCTGCGCCTGCGCCAGCAATACTTCCTGACCTCCGCCAGCCTGCAGGATGTTCTGTCCCGCTGGGTCACCCGTAACGGTTTCGATTTCGAGAACTTTGCGGAGAAGAACTGTTTCCAGTTGAACGATACCCACCCGGCGATCGCCATTGCGGAACTGATGCGCCTGCTCGTTGACGACTACGCGCTGGCCTGGAACAGGTCATGGGAAATTACCACCAGCAGCATGGCCTATACTAACCACACCCTGCTGCCCGAAGCACTGGAGGTGTGGTCACTGGACCTGTTCCAGGAGATGCTACCGCGATTGCTGGAGATTATTCACGAAGTCAATGCCCGGTTTCTGCACGATGTAGCCAATCGCTGGCCCGGCGACAGTGAGCGGCTGAGGGCCATGTCTATCATCGACGACCAGACTCGCACAGTTCGCATGGCTCACCTTGCCATAGTCGGCAGCTTCTCCGTCAATGGGGTCGCTTCGCTGCATACGGAACTGCTCAAGAAAGGCCTGTTCAGAAATTTTTACGAATTGTGGCCGGAGAAGTTCAATAACAAAACCAACGGCGTGACCCCTCGACGCTGGCTGGCGTTCTGCAATCCGGGACTGGCCGGGCTGATCGAGGAAGCGATCGACGGCAGCTGGCGCAACGATCTCAGCGAACTGCAGAAACTCAGAGACTTCGCTGAAGATTCTGAATTTCAATCCCGCTGGCTGGCAGTCAAACAGGCAAACAAGCAGGCGCTGGCCAGACTGGTAAAGAGCCGCTGTGGTGTGAGTTTCGACCCGGACATGCTGTTCGACGTGCAGGTAAAGCGTATTCATGAATACAAGCGCCAGTTGCTGAATATCCTCCATGTCATCTACCTGTATGATCAGATTCTGAAGGGCGACACCAGAGGGATGGTACCGCGCTGTGTGCTGCTCGGGGGTAAAGCGGCACCCGGCTACGAAATGGCCAAGCTGATCATCAAACTGGCTAACAATGTCGCCAGTGTGATTAACGACGATCCCAGAGCAGCGCCCCTGTTACGGATGGCTTTTCTGCCTGATTACAATGTCACCGCCATGGAGGTTATCTGCGCCGGAACCGATCTGTCTGAACAGATCTCCACCGCCGGTAAGGAGGCATCGGGGACCGGGAACATGAAGTTTATGATGAATGGCGCGCTCACAATCGGCACGCTCGATGGAGCCAATATTGAAATTCGCGAAGCCGTGGGCAAAGAAAACTTTTTCCTGTTCGGCCTTAACGCCGAAGAAGTGGAGGCCCTGCGCAGTGATTACCAGCCTAATGGAATCATCGCGGCCGATGAAGACCTTTCCACCGTCATGGCAATGCTGGAGACCGGCTTTTTCGACCAGGGGGAAAACGGTATTTTCGACTCTATCTGCCACGGGATCCGCAACCCCCATGACCCGTGGATGACAGCCGCAGATTTCCGCACCTACGTGGACAGCCAGCGGGAAGTTGGTCAGCTGTTCAACAACCGGGCGGAATGGGCTCGTAAAAGCATTCTCAACACGGCCAGCAGCGGTTATTTTTCCAGTGACCGGACCATCCGGGAATATGCCACAGAGATCTGGAAACTGGACACTGGCGTCGCCTGACTCTGACGACCGTGACGCGGAATTTGATAGAGTAGGGAAAGGGAGCGATAGAGGGGGTATTGAGGTAGCATAATTACCCCAACGCGGCACAAAAAGCCGCGGTTCCCTCCTCACAATTTGCTATGCTTGGAAAGTCTGAACCCAATCATTACATGCAGCACGAGACACTGGACCGAAAGATCTTCATACCAACAGCAGAGAACAGGTAACGCTACTATGTACGCTTCAGCTCCGCGCTTTGTCAGCAAGCTCACACGGGATACCTATGCACTGATTCTGGCTGGCGGAAGAGGGTCGCGCCTGCACGAACTGACCAACTGGCGAGCCAAGCCTGCGCTGTATTTTGGCGGAAAGTTCCGCATCATCGATTTTCCTCTCTCCAACTGTATTAATTCAGGTGTGCGCCGAATCGGCGTGGTTACCCAGTACAAGTCCCACTCGCTGGTCAAACACCTGGTGCGCGGCTGGGGGCATTTCAAAAAGGAGCTGGGTGAAGGCGTAGAGATATTGCCGGCATCGCAGCGTTATTCCGAAAACTGGTATCTGGGCACCGCCGATGCGGTCTATCAGAACCTGGACATCATCCGCGATGAAATTCCGGAATTTATCCTGATCCTTTCCGGTGATCACGTGTACCGGCAGGACTATGGCGACATGCTTGCCTATCACGCGGAAATGAATGCGGACATGACGGTTTCCTGTATGGTTGTGCCGATCGACGAGGCTGCCAACTCCTACGGTGTCATGACTGTTGACAGCAACAACCGCATCGTCGATTTCAACGAGAAACCCGCCACGCCAGCTGAACTGCCGGGCAAGCCCGGCTACTGCCTGGCGAGCATGGGCAACTACGTGTTCAATGCGGATTTCCTCTTTGACCAGCTGCGTCGGGATTCCAGTGATCAGTCTTCGGAGCACGATTTCGGTAAGAACATCATTCCGGGCATCATCAAGGATCACCGGGTTTATGCCTACGAATTCGTCGATCCCGATGCCGATATTCTGCCCTACTGGCGCGACGTGGGAACGCTGGATGCCTACTGGAAAGCCAACATGGAGCTGGTAGCGCCGACACCCCCCCTCAACCTGTATGACCGCCGCTGGCCGATCTGGACTTTCCAGGAACAGTTGCCGCCCGCCAAGTTTGTGTTTGACGATGATGAGCGCCGGGGCCAGGCACTGGACTCCATGGTGGCCGGGGGGGTGATCATTTCCGGCGCGACGGTCCGCCACTCGGTGATTTTTTCCAGTGTACGGGTCAATTCCTTTGCCACCGTCGAGCACTCGGTAATCCTGCCCGAGGTCAAAGTGGGCCGCAACGCGAAGTTAAGGAAAGTCATCGTCGATCGTGCCTGCGAGATCCCGGAGGGCGCGGTCATCGGTTTTGATGCCGACGAAGACCGCCACCGCGGCTACCGGGTGACTGACCAGGGTGTCACGCTGGTGACGGCTAAGGCCCTGGGCCAGGAAGTCATCTAGGTGCGCAGACGCCGGTATCCACTATGCACATAGGCCTTGTGGCAGCAGAGAATGACGCCCTGCCGGGTGGCAAGGTGGGCGGACTGGGGGACGTTATCCGCGACCTGCCCATTGGATTGGCCAAAGCGGGTCACGAAGTTTCCGTTATTACACCCGGTTACGGGATCTTCGCCACAGGCGGGGAGGCCCGGGAACTGGCCCGGCTGCAGGTCTGGTTCTGCGGTGTCCCGGAAAACCTGACCGTGTTTGAGGTCAAGGCACCAAGATCCGTGCCGGGTGTCCGGCACATTGTCCTGGAACACCCGCTGTTCTCTGCGGCGGGCGCGGGGCGCATCTATGTCGACGACAATGCCGGCCCTTTTGCCACCGATGCGCACAAGTTTGCCCTGTTCTGCGCAGCGGTGGCCGAATTGCTGGTCCAGGATCTGCTCCCGCCGTTGCAGGTGCTGCACTGTCATGACTGGCATGCCGCCCCTCTGCTGCTGCTGCGGGCTTTCGATCCCCGCTATATCAAGCTGCACAATCTACCCGCCGTCTTCACTATTCATAACCTGTCCCTGCAGGGAGTCAGACCGCTGCGCGGTGTACACTCGGCCCTGGAAAGCTGGTTTCCCACCCTGCCCTATCAGCCGGCCGGGATTGTCGATCCGTCCCATCGCGACTGCATCAACCTGATGCGCACGGGGATTAATCTGGCGGATCGGGTACACACCGTGTCCCCCACCTATGCCAGAGAAATCCTGCGACCCAGCGACTGGAGCGAGGGGATTGTCGGCGGCGAGGGGCTGGAGCTGGATCTGCAGCGGGCCCAGGCCGAGGGCCGACTGTTGGGCATTCTAAATGGCTGCGACTACGAGTCAGTGCCTGAACCACCCACGGCAACGGCCACTTTCCGCCTGATCGAGGAAAATCTGGATCGCTGGGTCGACAGGGGCCTGGGAAATCAGACCGCCCACTACTACGCCCTGAAGAGACTGCATGGAATGACCCGGGCCGGGGACATTGCCCGGCCCTGCCTGGTGTCAATCGGCCGACTGACCGCGCAAAAATTATACCTGCTGATACAGAATCTGTACCACCGACCGCTAATGGACCTGCTGCTGGAACAGCTCGATAAAGGCACGTTCATCATGCTGGGCAGTGGCGATCCGGACTATGCCCGGTTTTTCACCCGCGTCATGCAGGCACATCAGAACTTCCTGTACCTGGATGGCTACTCTGAACCCCTGTCAGCCGCCCTGTACGGATTTGGCGACCTGTTTGTCATGCCCAGCATTTACGAACCCTGTGGAATCAGCCAGATGCTGGCCATGCGCGCCGGCGTTCCCTGCCTGGTTCACCAGGTAGGCGGACTCAACGACACCGTCATCAACGGCAAAAATGGCTTCAGTTTCGGTGGCGACAATCTGGCAGACAAACAACAGAACCTGCTGGACACACTGCAGCAGACGCTGTCCCTGTATCGGGATAAGCCCCGGAAGTGGCAGAAGATCGCCAGGGCGGCAAAGCAGTCACGCTTCACCTGGGATACTTCCATAGATCAGTATCTGGAACACCTGTACCGTGCAGATCGGCCAAAATCCAGACGATCTGCCGCTAAAAAGCTCACCTGAGACACCCCTGGCTGCTTATTGCAGCGAACAGCCGGAGTCTGTTCGGGTGCTGTCATGGCCTGGGTCTGGCTTACCAGCCTGACGGCCCCATGAAGGAATACTTCGTTTCGACACGCGGCAGCACCAGGGCAGACGTTCACCGATCGAAACATGCCCGGCTGAGTCTTTCCACCTGCCCCCAATCGCCGGCCGTCAGCAGATCGGCCCCGACCATCCATGAGCCTCCCACACAGACCACGTTGGGCAGGGCGAGATACTCTCTGAAATTGTCCGCCCCGATGCCTCCGGTCGGACAGAATTTCACCTCGGCGAACGGTGCAGCCAGGGATTTCAGTAACGGTATGCCCCCTGCTGCCTGGGCCGGGAACAGCTTGAAAAAATCCCGCCCTGCTTCGAGGCCCGCCAGCACTTCTGACGCCGTGGCGACGCCAGGCAGCAGGGGAACATCCAGTTCAAAAGCGCAGTCCGACAGGCGACGGGTAAGACCAGGACTCACGGCGAAAGCCACATCCAGGTTTTTGAGTTCGCGCAGATCGTTCGTCGTCTTCACCGTACCGGCACCTACCAGGAAATCGTCGAGCCGCTCCTGGACCGCACGGATCACATCCAGGGCCGCCGGTGTGCGCAGGGTGATTTCCACCCCGTGAATGCCCCCCGCCTGCAGGGCCTGGCACACGGCCACACCCGCTTCAACACTGTCGGCTGTGAGTACCGGTATCACAGTCAGCCTGCCTAACAGTTCTCGCAGCGATTCAGACGAAGGCATGCTCATGACTGTCTCTCCTTATTGGTCAAAGTTGAATACCGAGGCGCCGTCGCTACCTACGCCCACCTGGTCCCTGAAACAGGCAAACAGCGAGCGACCCAGCGTATCCCCACCCCGTGGATCAAACACGGCGGCCTCGCGACTCTCGAATTCCGCCGCATCGACCAGTACATTGAGTTCGCCTGCCTCGCCGTTCAGTTCAATGACGTCGCCGTCGCGCAGCCTGGCGATAGGTCCCGCGGCCAGGGCTTCCGGGGCCAGGTGAATAGCCGCCGGCACCTTGCCGGATGCCCCGGACATGCGCCCGTCAGTAATCAAGGCTACCCGGCAGCCTCGATCCTGCAGGACGCCAAGGTAAGGGGTCAGCTGATGTAGTTCGGGCATACCGTTCGCCCGGGGACCCTGGAAGCGTACGACGACCACGCAATCTCCCCGCAACTCATCGTTCTGGAACGCCTGTTTCATGCTTTGTTGATCGTGAAAAACCCGACAGGGTGCCTTGATATGACGGTGTTCGGGCAGCACAGCAGACAGCTTGATAACACTCTCACCCAGATTACCCTGCAGCAGCCGCAACCCGCCCTCCGCACTGAAAGGCGCGGCAGCGGGACGCAGCACGGCTTCGTTGGCACTGGATTCAACCTTCTCCTGCCAGGACAGCCGGTTCGGGCCCTGCAGCTTCGGCGCCCTGGTATAGGAAGAGAGCCCTGGCCCCATTAAAGTAACAACCTGATCGTTCAGCAGTCCGGCCTCAAGCAGTTCACGAATCAGGAATGCTGTCCCGCCGGCCTGCTGAAAACTGTTGATGTCTTCCACACCATTGGGATAGACCCTCACCAGAAGAGGCACACTACGGGATAAACGGTCAAGATCCTGCCAGCGCAGCTGGATACCGGCCGCCCGCGCAATTGCAACCAGATGCAGGGTATGGTTGGTGGAACCGCCAGTGGCCAGCAGTGCCACACAGGCATTGATAATCGAAGCTTCAGACACGACAGCACAAAGGCTGGCCGTGCCCGGGTTGTTGGCCGCCTCAATCACCCTGTCTACAGTCGCACGGGTCATGAGTGGGCGCATGGGATCGGCCGGATTAATGAACGAACAGCCTGGCAACTGCACCCCCATCACCTCCATCAGCATCTGGTTGGTGTTGGCGGTGCCGTAGAAGGTACAGGTACCGGGGCTGTGGTAAGACGCAGACTCGGCATCCAGCAGCTCTTCGCGACTGGCCTGCCCGGTCGCGAACTGCTCCCGCACCCGGGCTTTTTCCTTGTTGGAAATCCCTGAAGGCATCGGACCGGCCGGTATAAATCCCACCGGCAGATGACCGAACTGTAAGGCGCCGATCAGCAACCCGGGCACGATCTTGTCGCAGACTCCAAGACACAGAATACCGTCAAACAGGTTGTGGCTGAGACTGATGGCCGTCGCCATGGCGATGGTGTCCCTGCTGAACAGGCTCATCTCCATCCCCACCTGGCCCTGGGTGACGCCGTCGCACATGGCCGGCACACCGCCTGCCACCTGGGCAGTGGAGCCCCTTTCATTGGCGTATTGCTTGATCAGGCGCGGATATTCCTCGAGGGGCTGGTGGGCCGAGAGCATGTCGTTGTAGGCGGTGACTATGCCCAGGTTGGCGCTTTGCATCAGGCGGATAGCCTGCTTGTCACTCTCATTACAGGCGGCATAGCCGTGCGCCAGGTTGCCACAGGACAGCTTGCGACGCGGGGGATCCTGATCCCCGGTACGCTTCAACCGATCCAGGTAGGCTAAGCGGCTGGCGCGGCTGCGTTCCACCAGTTCCCCGGTGAGACGCTCTAGCTCGGGATGTAACTGTGTCATAAAGTGACTCCGTTTTCGGCGTAGTAAATTTGCACCGCCCCAGGGGACTGTTGCAGCACTGTACCAATGGGCAATTGCCGTTGACCCGGGACCTTTGTATCAGCGGGGACGCCGGTCGCCGTGGCCTGATCCAGTACCGCCTTTTTCCCGGGCCCGGCAATATGCAGGTACAGACGCCGGGCAGCCAGGATTACCGGCAGGGTCAGGGTGATCCTCGGATGGGGAGCCGTTGTCGGCTCCACGGCACTGCAAAGTCGGGCAGTAGCCGGGTCAAGCGCCTGGTCCACGCCACGGGCAGCAGGAAAGAAAGAGGCGGTGTGGCCATCCAGCCCCATGCCCAGCACCACCACATCCAGCGGCAGCGGCAGACTGCCCAGCGCCCGCTCGACCTGGTCCACGGCGGAAAAGGGGTCGGCCTGGGGGGTCTTCAGGCCCAGAAAGCGGGCTCGAACGGCAGGCCCCTTCAGCAAACAGGACTTGACCAGGCTGGCATTGGAATCCGGGTGGTCCTCATCAACCCAGCGCTCGTCGACCAGCGTAACGGTCACCTTCTGCCACTCGATCACGGCAGCGGACAGGCGATCGAACAGCAGCAGCGGCGTCCTGCCACCCGAGACTGCCAGGCTGGCCTGACCACGACTGTCGATGGCCGCCTGCAGGTGGCGGGAGATATCCGCCGCCAGTTCCTCGACGAGCAGGCTGTCACTGGTAAAGCTGTGTATCTGCCAGCTCATGACAGGCTACCCTTCATCCCAGTTGCGATCATCGCGGGCAATCAGCGCAATGCCGTCGGACGGACCCCAGCTCCCGGCCGTGTAACCCAGGGGCCGCTTGTTGACCTTGCGCCAGCCGGCGATGATGCCGTCCACCCAGGCCCAGGCCGCCTCCAGTTCGTCGGAGCGCATGAAGTGGGTGGAATTGGCCCGCATCACATCCAGTAACAACCGTTCATAGGCACCGGGCGCGCGCCGATCAGGAAAGCTCCGGGACAGGGACAGATCCAGCGCCACCTGTTCCAGCTCCATGGGGTCGTCCAGACCCGGCACCTTGTTGCGGACCATCAGCCTGATGCCTTCGTCCGGCTGCAGGCGAATAACCAGCCGGTTGGCTTCCTCCCGTTCGATCTCCTCATCAAAGATGGCATGGGGCACCTCTTTGAACTGGATGACAATTTCGGAATAGCGCTTGACCAGACGCTTACCGGTGCGCAGATAAAACGGTACCCCGGACCAGCGCCAGTTGCTGATCTGGGCCTTGATCGCAACAAATGTTTCGGTGCTTGAATCCGGCCGGGCGCCTTCCTCTTCCAGATAGCCGGGAACCGGGTTTCCGTTGACAGCACCGCGCTGGTACTGACCCCGAACTGTGTTTTCCCGCACCTCGTTGCTGGTCATAGGCTTCAGCGCCCGCAGCACTTTCAGCTTCTCATCGTGCACCGATTGCGGATCGTTGCGCGCCGGAGGCTCCATGGCCACCAGGCAAAGCAGCTGCAACAGGTGGTTCTGCACCATATCCCGCATGGCACCTGCCTCGTCATAGAACTGCCAGCGCCCCTCGATGCCGACAGTCTCAGCCACCGTAATCTGGACATGGTCCACGTAGTTGTTGTTCCACAGCGGTTCGAACAGAGCATTGGCAAACCGCATCGCCAGCAGATTCTGCACCGTCTCCTTGCCCAGGTAGTGATCGATACGGTACACCTGCTCTTCCTTGAACAGTGCTGAAAGACTGGCGTTGATTGCCCGGAAGGATTCCAGGTCTTCGCCCAGAGGCTTTTCCACCACAATACGCGTAGCCGGGCGCACCAGGCCAACCGCCCACAGGGACTTGCAGACCGGTGCAAAAATGGTCGGCGGGGTTGCCAGATAAACAATCAGATCACGGCCGCTGTCACTGAAATACTTTTCCCGCAGGGGTAACAGGCTGGACTCGGAAGTGGCGTCAACCTGGGCAAACTGCAGGCGCGCGGAAAATCGCTTCCACAACTGCTCATCGATGGCTTCCTCGTGAAAACTTTCGAAGCGCTCCCGCACCCTGGCCCGAAAGGACTGCTGATCACCCTGCGACCGGGAAATACCAACAATCTTAAGACAGGGAGGCAGGCATCCCGCGACATCCAGCTGATAGAGGGATGGATACAGTTTGCGGAACGCCAGATCACCGTCACCGCCGATTATCAATAAATCACATAGCATAGTTGAGTGCCACACGTTGGGCTGAAGCCATCGAGAATCGTAGCCGACAGATCAAGCGGAAGTTTGTTAGCCAATGGCTGATTGCCAAGGCACGCCAGTTGCAAACTTCTTGCAACTTTCCGGTAAGTTTCTTGCAAGTTTCCGGCCAGTCTGAAGACCCAGCCTGAAACCAAAGGAACCCATGTACTCTGATCCCTTTCTCTGGCGTATAGTACCATCAGTTCCTGCCCACAATAATAAACCGCCCTGGAGGCCGCCGATGGCACTGGAAAACCTGAAACTGACCCGCCGCCAGTATCTTACTGCTACTACCCTGACCGCCCTGTCATCAATGAATAAACTGTTTGCCCAGCCGGGTAACCCCATGCGCGGTGCCCTGATGATACTCAGCACACCCTACACGGCTGTTGGGCAAGTCGATTACGAGAGTCTGGCCCACCAGGTCGCTTTTCTGGATACCTGCGGAGTCCAGGGGCTGGTGTGGCCACAGAACTCCAGTGAGCAACGCTACCTTTCCACGGCAGAAAGAATGCGCGGCTTCGAAGTACTGACGGAGGCCAACCGCGGCCGGAACATGGTGCTGGTGCTGGGCGTGCAGGCTGACGATACCGCTGGCATGCTGGAATACGCCCGCTTTGCCGAGGCGCTGGCGCCCGATGGGATGATCGCCATACCCCCTACCGATGCGACCACACTCGACGACATCTACCGGTATTACCAGCTTCTTTGCGAGGTCACCTCGCGGCCGGTGTTCGTACAGACCAGTGGCGGCCCGGACCTGGAACTGAGCGTGGACTTCCTGGTCCGCCTGGCCACGGACTTCCCCAACTGTGCCTATATTAAAGAAGAATACGGTAACGTCCAGCAGCGCATTATCGAGGAAGTAAAGCACCGACCCAATCCTATCAAGAGCGTCATCACCGCCTCATTCGGTCGCAGCTGGCTCTACGAAATGCGTCTTGGCGTGGATGGCGTGATGACCGGGGGCGCCATGTACGGCGACATCTACGCCCGCCTCTGGGAGCTACAGCAATCGGGCCAGCAGGAACAATTGCGGGACTGTTTCAGCAGACTGCTGCTGATGCTGAATCTGGACAGTACCATCCCGGGGGTCAGACTCTATGTGCTGCAGCGCCGAGGTATTTTCAAAACCACCCTGTCCCGGCGAGGTGAGTATCGCTTCGCCCCGCACCAGGTGGAGGAGATAGAGTACCGGCTGGCAAGCCTGCAACCCTATCTGAAGATCCCTATCCCCGGTTGATCCGGGCCGTACCCACGGCGCTTCTCCGTAACTGTGCCTTCAGAATTGGCGGGTCAGAACTGTCGGGGAGGGCGCGATAAACCCTGCGCTTCACGGTGCAGGGTGTTGATCAGGGAATCAATCCAGTCCCGCTCCGCCTGCTGCAACCGGTCTGTCGAGGCCTTGATGCGTTCCAGGCGCGCCACGGACTGGTTCACCTGCGTAAGGTAGCGCCCCAGGGCAAAATTGACGGAAAAGGCCGGCGCTTCATCCATCTCGTAAAGAGCCAGTTGCACCTGCCGACAGCGACGCGCCGGGCCGGGCAGATCAGGGTCGGCGTCAAAGCATTCCGTTTCGGTAATATAACGGCCGGACCCGAGGGCGCTGCGCGCCGCATGGGAACGAAGCAGCGCTCTGGCAATGCTGATGTCCGTGCGGGCCTTGCCCAGCACCAGGCTGACCAGCCTTTCGGTGTGGGCGCTGTCCGCGTGCTCCGCCTTGTCGATCACTTCGGTGTAGAACGCACTGAGCTGTTGCGCTGTATCGAAGGCGCCGCGATACCCGCCCGACACATGGTTTCCTTCGATGGCCTGCCATTTCCAGCTGGCATAAAACTCGGCTGCAATCAGGTAACGGATGTCATCAGGTGGATAGATCCGACTGGCGACCAGGAACCCCAGCTGATGAAGGTCATGGACTTCTTCCCAGTGCTCCAGCTCGATCAGCGACTCAATCAGTGAGTTGAGGTAACTGAGCTGTGTCTCACTGTACAGGCCGGCATTGACCCGGCTCGTGTGCCAGGCCTGACGAAAAAGTTGCGCGGCCTGCTGGTAGTTTCCATTATCGAAATGCAGCTTGCCGTATTCGCTGTAAGCCTCGGGCAGACCTTCGCCGTAAATGCCGCGCTCATGGAGCAGCCTGTCGATCGTGGCTTCCCGTTCCCGTTGACGAATGCCAAAGGTTTCCGCCTCTGCCACAGCGGGCAGTGCCGCTTCGACATCAGCCTTATCCTTCGTCAGGAGGCCTGGGTCCAGCAACAGGTCCGTGCGTAATTGGGTGATTGCCAGGGCGGACTCGGACAGCATGGCCCCTGAAGGTTGGCGCGCAGAAGCCTGCAGCCACAGAACGTTACCCAGTATAAGCGCCGTTACAACAAGCCATGATTTCATAAACAGACTCTCCAGCTCGACCAGTCTAGTCTCGCAACATACTGAATTCGCCTCATCAGATATAGCAAATAGATTCGAAGTGACAGTTCGGCAATACCTGACAAAGGAAGGGACAGACCACGTTTAATCTGACTCTTTTGGGGGTCTGCCAGGTCTTCCGGGCTGCGTTCGCTGACCAAGTGCGTTTCCGATCTGTCTTTGAAACCGATTGTTACCAAGCACGAAATTTCCCTTCGTGGCTGACCGAATGGCTTTGATGTCTTTTTCATTCATCCCATTCTCGACAAGAGCACAGTAAGCTGCGAGCCTGTTTTCTTGAGAGGCGGCAAGGCTCAGGTACAGTCTATGTGGTGTGATACAAGAGTCAGGCTGGCCATGCGCATTGAACTTGTAACTTGACCACAGGTAATCCTGTGGTTGCGATACCATTCCTGCTCTAACGGGATTCAATTCAATGTACCGGTAACAAGTCAGCACATAACGTTCTTCCTGCGTAATGCACGACTTGAACCGCCCTTCCCAAAGAGTCCCGGAACGGCGATAGCTCTTGTTAATGTACTGCACGAAACGTTGGCCCAGATTCTTCATCATGAGCGAAGCTGACTCTTTCTTGACAGGAGTCACCAGCAGGTGCACATGGTTTGTCATCAGACAATAGGCATGCGCATGACAACCGAATTTCATTGCTTGCAGCTCTAACTGCGCAAGATAGAATCGGTAATCTTCTTCATGATAAAAACAAGCGCTGCGCTTGTTCCCGCGCTGAATGATATGCCAGGGAATCCCGGCAATGGCAAGACGAGCTCTCCTGGGCATTCCATGCCCCCTGAAAAGTAAGCACTCCGCATTACGAAGGCTGAAAGTGGACTATAGCCCCCAATAACGTATAGCTTTTTCAGAAAACCGTGGCCTGTCCCCCCTGTCTAAATTCCGAGCTTCTCCCTTAGCTTGCGCATCTGTTCCTTGCGCTGGGCCGAGGTCAGCTTTTTTCCGTGCCGATCACTCAGGGCGGGCGGTGGAGTGATGGCGAATTCTTCACCCGCCATGACCCGCTGACAGATCTGCTGGTAGTTGTACTGAAAGATCGGCAGGGCGACAGACTCCGGCTCACTGGCCAGGATAAACCAGTCACTGGCTTTGCCGGCATAATAAACGGCGGGATGGCTCCAGTTACAAGCGTCTTTCGGTGAAGGGGCTTTACAGGCTTCCAGATAGGCGGCCCGAGGTGCCGGCAGCCCGAACAGTTCAAGGCCGGTCTCGCAGGCTTTGACCACGGCTGCCACCGTCGGCAGGTACTCCGACGTTTTTACCAGCTTGCGCGCGGCGCGGGTGATCTGCCGGGGGGAGAATTCAGCCAGGCAGCTCAGCCAGTATTCTTTGCCGAGGTTAACACTGGCCTGATCAGGGTAGGCCTTGTGAAACTGATTATGGTAGGCAAACGCGAATTCTGAAAACACCTGGTTGATGGCGTCGACCCGGCCCGGCTCGAAGACTCCGTCAGACTCCGGCGCGTGCCCGACCCCGGGGCCTGCATAGGTTACCGGCCGCTGCTCACCAGTGGCGGGCGTTTTCTGCCCAGCTGCGGTCGGTGAGCTGACGGAGCTTTTCTTCAACGCTGTGCTGGCCTTCTCTAGCAGGGATCTGGTGGTTTCCATGGGCGGATTCTACCTCGAGCGGCGCATTAAGTCGCCTTGCCCAGTCCTGTTTAATGAACTGCAGGAAAACAGTGTTCCACGATGCCCGCGCCTGCTGACTGTCACGCCAGTACAGCACGAATTCAGGCAGCTTGGTGCGGGCATAGTCGAGATCGATTTCCGCCAGCTGCAGAATTTCGAAACAGGCCGGGCTGGGCTGCCAGTCCAATGGGATCGGCCGTGGCGTATCGTCATGACCGAAGGACGCGTTGTACTTGTCCCACTGGCGGCGGATATGCTCGATGAATTTGCTGTTCCAGGTGCTGATTCGAATGCCACGCTCGCGCCAGTACAGCACGAATTCAGGGATTGCGTCCTCGATAAAATCCTCCGGAATGCCGGCGTGCACCAGAATTTCCAGGGCGTCCTGACTGGGCTCCCAGTCGCGATGCATGGTGCTGGCCAGTTCGTGAGCGCCCTGCCTGGACTGCTCCTCCCGCCAGCTGCGCAACACGTGTTTGAAGAACTTGTTACCCCAGGAGAATTGCGCCTGCCCCCGCTCCCGCCAGTAGCTGACAAATTCCGGTACCAGACCGAGACTGAACTGATCGGGGATGTTGTGCTGACGGCATTGGATCAGCCACTCCTCACCCGGCATCCAGTCCAGAGGGATCGGGCTCCCGCCGGCGCCACGCCGAAAGATCTGCGCCGGGTCCACCGGACGCTGCGGTGGCTCTGTCGCCTGTGCCACAACGGGGTGAGGCGCAGTATCCACAGTCGGTGCCGACGCTACCGGCTCTGTTTCTGGCTCTGCCTTTTCATACAGTGCATACAGGAATCTGTCACTGGACCCCGCCTCCGCTTTGCGCAGGATCATGCCCAGGTTGCGCAGGCTCGCTTCAATACGCTTGATTTCACCGATGGGCCAGAATGGCAACGCGGTTTCCAGGTCGCCATCGGTGATTGCCACCCAGTGATAGTGATCCTGCAGGCGGGTCGGGCGATGGGCGGCAAAATCCATCAACACCTGCAGAAAAATTGCTTCCTCCAGTCCTATGGTGGCGGCCAGAGTCGGCGAAAAGACCAGCGGCCGTTCAGGAACCAGCTTGGAAGCCATGGGTAAATCTCGAGTTTTAAATCTGGACCTAGGTCCACTGTCTGCTCGTTGCAAGTGAACCGTGCTTTTCAATGCGGGCGTATAGCCAGGGAGTGTGTGGCCATTGCCGCGAGGGAGAGAATAGCATGAATCGACACCCGCAACTCTTAATTTACCTGCTGCCCCTCCTGCTAACCGCCTGCGGCAGCATAAAGGTTCAGCACTATGAACAGCAGCGGCCCGAACTGGTAATGGAAGAGTTCTTCAATGGCCGTCTCACCGCCCACGGGGTGGTGAAAAACTGGCGTGGACTGGTGATCCGTACCTTTAACGCCGACATTGAAGCGTACTGGCAGGACAACACCGGCACCCTGGAAGAGGATTTCGTCTTTGACGATGGTGAACAACAGCGGCGAGTCTGGACCCTCAGCCCTGTCGCGCCAGGCCGCTTCCGGGGCACCGCCGGTGATGTAGTCGGCGCTGCCGATATTGAGGTGGCGAGCAACAGCGTGTTTCTGGATTACGTGTTGCGTATACCCCGGGGCGATGGCTCCCTGGACATACGCATCGACGACCGCATGTACCTGGTGGAGCCCGGGGTGATCATTAACGAGTCAAAAATGTCCAAGTTTGGTCTGCCGGTGGGGCAGATACAACTGGTCATCCGCAAACTGGCGGGCGGCGAAATTCCGGCCGGTTGAATGAGGTTCCTGCGCCATCCGGTTGCGCTGCATGCCTGCACCATAAAGTCGCCCAGGCAGGCTGACCGCACTAATCTGGTGTCCAACACGAGGGCCGGCAGCCGGTGAAAACAGGCCACTTTTAACCGACCCGCATGGCACCACGGAAACTACTCCGGGATCAATTCAAAGCGCAACACGGGTGCCATGCGCGCCTTGTTCAAGGCGAGCTGGTTGTCACTGAGAGAATAGTTGTCGATTTCGCGCAGCAGCCCCAGGAATGAAGTTTCAGCATCCATGTCCGGGCAAGCCATCAGCGTGACAGCCAGATTGTCAGCAAAGTGAATACGCTGTCCGGCTTCAACGACATAAGTGCCGAAGAAGTTGTTGCAGGAGCTGTTACCGCTCACGCGCCAGGCGTCGCTCTGCAGGTAAAGGAACGCCTGGCGGGCTTCTTCCCGGGTTTCGTGCGGCCTTCCCTCGATTTCAACAAGCACCCAACGACGGTCCTCAATGCGAGGGTCGTGGACGGATTGGCGCAGAACAGGGCGGGTATTCAGCTCCCCACTGACAGGATTATCCGCCCGATCAAGATAAAACAGCAGTTGCTCACCAACCTGATAAGACTGTTCCGTGCCGTCGGGTAATATCAAAGTCACGATGCTTCCGGCAGTGTTCCAGCTGAAACGCCCGGACTGCCGGGTCGGAGCGACCGATTTCCCCAGATAATGGAGACTCTGTTCGTAAGTGCCGTCAGCTCCAAGGATGACTGTAGTCTCCACCCCTTCGCAATCGGCGCAGGGCTGAATGCCGGTATACCTGCCCGCCCAGTCGAGAGAATTGCGGCTATTGTGCGTCTGGCTGAAAGTGGCATCCTCCATGCCCAGACCTACGGATGAATCCGAAGCCGGTGGACTGCAAGCGGTGATAAACAGCGTGACCAGGAAAAGGCAGCTTTTGATCATAGTTGAACCCTTCACAATTCTCAGCAACAGGCAGTGGCGGCCAATATAGCGCCGCGTCTGATGCTGACAGTCGGCTGCACGGAACCTCGGGCCCTTTCACCTGCCAGGTTATCTCTGAACGATAGAAGCCCGGCAGACAGGAACGGGACGGATGGATAGTTCTCCAGCCCTTCCGCCCCGCTGTTCCCGCTGAGTTTACACCGCAGGCAGTGCCTCCACTGTTTCGATCATGCGTCGGCGCATGGCCTCATCAGGCAGACGCCCCAGCATGCCGCCGATGTTGTCGGCCATGTTGGATGGGCGGCTGGTGGAAGGCGTGACCGCTGTGATAGTCGGGTGGCTCAGGGCAAATTTCAGGAAGAACTGCGCCCAGGTACTGGCGTCAAAGTCCCGCGCATAGTCCGGCACCGGCCGGTCGCCCACCCGGGCCCACAACCTTGTGCGACCGAACGGCGCGTAGCACAGCACGGCGATACCAAGGTCGCGGGCAAGGGGCAGGATTCGCTCCTCCACATCCCGGTTATCGACTGCATAGTCGATGCCGATGAAATCCAGGTCGTATCGCTGCATCACCTGGATCAGGGAATCATATTGATTGGGGAAGGTGGTGGTGATACCCAGATAACGGATTCTGCCCTCCTGCTTGTATTCCTGCAGGATCGGCAGCTGCACACCGGGGGCGCCCATGTTGTGCACCTGAATCAGGTCGATAACTGATGTTCCCACCCGGTTGAACGAGGTCTCCAGCTGCGCCCGGGCATCGGCTTCGCTGGCACTGCCGCCACCGCGACCGGCAACGTTCAGCTTGGTGGCCCAGAACAATTGTTCCGCGATACCCAGCTCCTGTGCAACCTGGCCCGAAACCTGCTCCGAAGCACCATACCCCGGCGCCGTATCGAAGACGCGGCCGCCGCCCTCGAACAGGGTCGACATGACGCCGCGCACTGCATCAAAATCCTCGGCTCTGGCTACTGCGGCGAATGTCGCCGACGAGCCCAGTCCAACGGCCGGAATGCGTTCTCCTGTCTTGGGAATGGTGCCCATAATCATGGGCAATTCCGCGGCCCGGGCCAGCCACCCGGGAGCCAGGGTCAGCGCCAGGCCGGCGCCGACACCACGCTTGATTAAACTGCGCCGGCTCAAAGCTGCCGGCATCTGGCTTCTTTCACTGTGCATGCCTCATCTCCTGCTGTTGATTGATACCTTCAGCCTGCTGTGGGAACTACCTGGCCGGCTTCGGGATTGCCCACCTCTCTGTCAGCCTGATCCTGGGCAAGGGTGATCCTGCGCTGCTGCAGACCCAGCCAGATGCCGAGCCCGGCCCAGAGTACCGCCAGCGGAATCGTAACCGCCGACAACGCCAGCAACCCCATGCCCAGACGCCCGATAAGACTCTCTGCCCAGGCACCCACCACGTCGCCTCCACGGTAGACGAAGGTATCGATGAAGGCTTTAGCCTTGTATTTCTCCTCACTGCTGACCACGGTGAACAGGGTTTCCCTGGCCGGCCGCATAATCGCCCGCTGTACCGCCCTGAAAACCGCCTCGAACACTACCAGTGCCGCCAACGATCCGGCAATGGCCAGACCGATCATGCCCAGGGCCACGGTCAGCGGCAACAGGGCCAGGGTGATGGGAACTCCGAGCCGTTTCATCAGATGGCCGGTAACGATCAGTTGCAGGAACAGGGTGCTGAGCTGGGTGATCATGTCGATCTGCGCGAACAGAGTGGTGCGCAGGTCAGTGTCATCGCCTACTGCCGCTACCATGGCCAGGCGGGTGAAATACAGAAACGTGGCCACCACCGCCAGGATCAGCACGTAGACACAAATACCCAGCAGGTAGGGGGATTGCACGGCGGCCTTGAGCCCGGCCCAGGCGCTGCCGCCGATGACGGCATCGCGATTGATACGGTTCTCGACTGCGACTTCCGTCGGCTGTCGCTCGGAGAAAAAAAAGACGCTGCGGGCAGCGGCAACGGCCAGTAACAAAAACACGATAGACACCAGGATCAGATTGGCGGTCCCGAATGGCTGAGCCAGCATAGAAGCCAGCCAGGGCCCGAATACGGCGCCCAGGGTGCCGCCCACCGCCACCGTACCGAACAGGCGCTTGCTTTGTTCCAGGGAATAATGGTCCGCCATGGTCGCCCAGAACACCATGGTATTGAACAGGTTGAAGACGCTGTACCAGACGTAAAAAACGCGCCCGCTGGTCTGCCCCGTGCTTTCCGGTGCCAGGGTCAACAACAGGTAGAAGATGAACAGGCTGACCGCGAAGAACAGATAGGTGGCCGCCACGAAGGTAAAGCGCCGGAAACGGCTGACCAGCAAGCCGAACACCGGGTTCACTGCCAGTGTCACCAGCGCCGTGCCAATGAACAGCCAGCGCACGGTATCCAGACCGCTTTCCATCCCCAGGGCTTCCCGGGCCGGACGCAGTACCATCAGAGCGGTCAGAATGCAGAAAAAGAACAGGCAGGAGGCGATGACCGCCGGGACTTCATGTTTTTCGATGTTGGCGAATTTTTCTAACAAGCCTTTCATGATGACTTTCTTCTATTTGGAGAATGGCCCGGGGCGAGTCGCTGCCGCCCCCTGGGCCAGCGAGAACCCCTGAAGCGTGCCGATCCCGCGGCCCACTGAATACTGCGACGCTAGCACATTCTACTGCCGTTCTCACTGCTGTCGAGCCGGCAGGGAGAGCATTCAAGGTGAAAAGGGGGCGAATCTGACGAAACATTCCTTCCGCCCCCTGTTACTTATCTGGAGACGTCGCCAGGGGCAGGCCTGGCAGTTTCCTGGTCACCCACAGCCAACCTTGCCTGTACACGCAATAGGGAGCCTCTGATTAAGATCAAAACCGAGTTTATTCACATAGAAATCAAGCGGCGGAGGAACCCACCCCCGGCGTGCCTGAAGCTCTGCCCCTGGATAAAGCCGCCGGGGTGCCGTCCGCCCGATCCGTGCCGATCCTGTTATTTCTGTTGCATCCGTCCAGCCCGTTCACTGAACCCGGAAACAGTCTGTTCATTATCCCTTCGACCTGTCCTCTCAACAAACAGACTCTCCGGCAATCCCGGGCAGACCCACCAATGGACTTGCCGGAATATTCCCATGTATGATTGAGCCTTTTTGTGGCTCCTTAAAGTAAGGAAAGGTAGGACGATGACGTATTGTCTGGCGATATCTGTCAATGATGGCCTGGTATTCTGTTCCGATTCGCGCACGAATGCCGGTATCGATCAGATCAGCACCTACAGCAAGATGTTCCGCTTCGGCATTGACGGGCAGCGCCAGTTCATCGTTCTGTCGGCGGGAAATCTGGCGACCACCCAGGCCGTGATCGCCCAGCTGAAACTGGATATCAAAAGAAATGCGCCTGTAAACCTGGTTAATGTTTCCAGCATTTTTGAAGCTTCGGATTACCTGGGCGAAATCAGCCAGCAGCAGCAGACCAAGCATAGCGGGAGATCGGGATTCGAAGCCAGTTTCATCATCGGTGGTCAGATCGCCGGCAGCAAGCCGGAGGCGATCCTGGTGTACCCCGAGGGCAACCACATCACAACCTCGGAAGATACGCCCTACCTGCAGATCGGCGAGAGCAAGTACGGCAAACCGATTCTTGACCGTATTCTTACCCTGGATCTGAATCTGGATACCTGTGCTCTGTGCGCGCTGGTGTCCATGGATTCAACCATGCGCAGCAACCTCACCGTAGGGCCTCCGGTGGAGGTCATGGTGTATCGCACTGACAGCCTGGTACTGGACGGTCATCACCGATTCGACTCAGACAGTGAATTCCTCAGGGAGTTGAGCAAGGGGTGGGATCAGCGCCTGAAGGACGCCTTTCGACAGATGCCCCCACTGGCCTGGGCGGCAACCTGGGACAAGCCCGGGAACGGACATACCGAGAATTCCTGAGTGCGGCACCAGTTACACCGGTTTCAACCCCAGAGCCGGGGAAGCCGCGACACCGGATAGTCCGGAAATGGCGTTCCGATGCCGTTCCACGTCGGTCCAGTCCGCCATGTACCCCTGCACTGAAAATGCCTGCCCGTAAGCCATTCCGGAATTTTCATGCAGTTCGGCACTGGATTGTTTGCCCGGGTGCTGCTGGCAGCATCTTTGCGCATCACTCTACAGTTTGCAGATAGCGTTTTTCGCAGCACTGGCCAACAGGGCAGCGCATTCAGCCACCACAGCCAGGGAAGCCCTGCAAACCACGCTGCTAACCAGCAGTTCCTGCGATAGCAAGCCTGGTTGGTAAAGTAAGGAGCCTCTGATTGTCTCGTCATAGATCCCTTCAGAGTGATATGATTTTCAGTCTGCTTGAATCCTTGAAATTCATTAGAACGGCAACAGGACACCACATCCGCCATGACAATTAAGGTAGCAATAAGCCATAAAACCCTCTACAGGTTTGATCGCATGGTGGAGATTCACCCACATGTCGTCCGCCTGCGCCCTGCGCCGCACAGCCGTACACCCATCAACAGCTATTCTTTGAAAGTACTGCCGCAGGACCATTTCATCAATTGGCAGCAGGACCCGTTCAGCAACTATCTGGCCAGGCTGGTGTTCCCTGAACGAGCGAACCACCTTTCCCTGGAGGTGGAACTGGTTGCTGACATGACAGTAATCAATCCTTTCGATTTTTTCCTGGAGGAAAGCGCCAGGGAGTTCCCTTTTGAATACGATAACCAATTAAAGGTTGACCTGGCTCCTTATCTGACCATTACTGACAAAGGACCGAAGCTGCAGGCATGGATCAAGACAATAAGTCGCAAGAAAACACCGACGGTTGATTTTCTTGTCAAGGTGAACGCTGATCTGCAAAAAGCAGTCGGCTATCTCATACGTCTCGAGACCGGTGTTCAGACCTGCGAGGAGACGCTTACCAAGGGTACCGGGTCCTGCCGTGATTCCGCATGGTTGCTGGTTCAGATCATGCGCCACATGGGCCTGGCGGCCCGGTTTGTTTCGGGCTATCTGGTACAGCTCACCGCTGATGTGAAAGCGCTGGATGGCCCATCGGGACCGACAGAAGATTTCACCGATCTCCATGCCTGGGCGGAAGTCTACATTCCCGGAGCGGGCTGGATTGGGCTCGATCCCACCTCCGGCCTTTTTGCGGCGGAAGGACATATTCCTCTGGCATGCACACCTGATCCCGTGAGCGCCGCCCCGGTTACCGGCGCCATCGAAACCTGTGAAGTCGAGTTCGGCTACGAAAACAAGGTTACCCGCATCCATGAAGACCCGCGGGTCACGAAGCCGTTCAACACCGTGCAATGGCGACACATCAATGCACTGGGCAAGCAGGTCGATCAGGAACTCAAGAAACATAAAGTCAAACTCACAATGGGCGGCGAGCCCACGTTCGTCTCTATTGACGACATGGAAAGTCCGCAGTGGAACACGGCGGCGCTCGGCGCCGATAAACGTCGCCTGGCAGGAAACCTGCTGCTCAGCCTGAAGCAGAAGTACGGCAGGGGCGGCATGCTCCATTACGGCCAGGGGAAATGGTATCCGGGAGAACCTGTGCCACGCTGGGCACTGGGCCTGTACTGGCGCACCGACAAGAAACCCTTGTGGCGACAGAGCCGGTTGCTGGCTGATACATCAGAGCCCGGAAAAACAGATACTGCCCAGGCCGGTGAATTTATCAACACGCTGGCGGAAAACCTGGGAGTCAACCGTCGCCATGTGGTCCCAGCCTTCGAGGATACCCTGCATTACCTTGTGAAAGAGGGATCTTTGCCAGCCAACGTCACGGTGGATGAAAACAGACTGAAAGATCCCCTGGAGCGCGACCGGTTGCGCCGGGTATTTTCTCAGGGCCTGGGAAAAGAAGTCGGTTATGCGCTGCCGGTTGCCTGGTTAGAGGAAGGTAGCAGCAAAGGCTGGCACAGCTGTCGCTGGTACTTCCGGCGAGATGCCATGTACCTCATACCCGGCGATTCACCACTGGGGTTCAGATTGCCACTGGACAGTATCCCCTGGCAGGCTCCCGAGGATGGGTTGCAGGAATTCGATGCCGATCCGTTCGATGTACCGGAAGAACTGGATCAGAAACCAGGTCGCCGACGTAAGATCCGACAAACAGATAAGATTTTTCATACCGCACTGTGCGTAGAGGTGCGCGACGGTCGGTTACATGTTTTTATGCCACCGGTAAAAAAACTGCGGCACTACACCGAGTTACTGGGCGCTATAGAAGACACGGCGGGCAGACTGAAGACCCCAATAGTGCTTGAAGGGTATGAGCCGCCACGGGACAGCAGACTGCGTAAATTAATGATTACACCTGACCCGGGCGTCATCGAAGTCAACGTGCATCCGGCACACGACTGGCAGGAGCTGACCGGAATAGTCAAAACCTTGTACGATATCGCACGCAAGGAAAGACTCGGTACCGAAAAATTCATGCTGGATGGGAAACACACGGGAACTGGCGGAGGCAACCATGTAACACTGGGCGCAGCCAGGGCCGAAGACAGCCCGTTTCTCAGACGACCTGATGTACTGGGCAGCCTGATCCGCTACTGGCAGAACCATCCCAGCCTTTCCTACCTGTTTTCCGGGCAATTCATCGGGCCGACCAGTCAGGCACCGAGGGTCGACGAGGCCCGCGATGACAATCTGTACGAACTGGAGATCGCCCTGCAACAACTCACTGTTGGTGAATCCCAGCAGCCCTGGCAGGTAGACCGGATACTGCGCAATTTTCTGGTGGACCTGACCGGCAATACGCACCGCGCGGAATTCTGTATCGACAAAATGTATTCCCCTGACAGCGCCAGCGGCCGGCTGGGCCTCCTGGAATTCCGCAACTTCGAAATGCCCCCGCACTGGCAGATGAGTGCGCTGCAGATGCTGCTGATCAGAAGCCTGATGTCCCATTTCTGGCAGCACCCTTATACGCGCCCACTGATCAACTGGGGCACGGAACTGCATGACCGATTCCTGCTTCCGCATTTTGTCTGGCAGGATCTTGGCTGGGTGATCGACGATCTGCGCCATGCAGGTTATCCTTTCGAGCTTGAATGGTTCAGCTCTTTTCAGGAATTCAGGTTTCCCCATTACGGAACCACGCACGTTGCAGGTATCGAACTGGAAATTACCGGGGCTATCGAACCCTGGCATGTGCTGGGAGAAGAGAGTTCCGGACAGGGTACTTCGCGCTACGTGGATTCTTCGGTTGAGCGATTGCAGGTGAAAGCGCGCAATATGACCAGCAATCGGTTTATCGTGACCTGCAATCAACGCAAACTGCCGCTGAACTATACCGGCAAGGAAGGTGAGTATGTGGGCGGCGTCAGATTCAAGGCCTGGGCGCCGTACTCGGCCCTGCACCCGATGCTGCCGGTCAACACCCCACTGGTTTTCGACGTGGTCGATACGTTCAACAACCGGTCCCTGGGTGGTTGTACGTACCATGTAGCGCATCCTGGTGGCCGCAACTACAGTACATTCCCGGTCAATGCCAACGAAGCGGAAGCCCGGCGTGTCGCCCGGTTCTGGTTGCACGGGCACAGCCAGGGCGATCTGGAATATCGTATCGATGATCCCCATCCGACTCAACCGTATACGCTAGATCTGCGTTACGACGCGCAACCGGACAAAGCAAGGAAAAAATAGCCGAGCCACCCATCAGAGGGTCACGTGTGAGCAGTTCTGGCCTATGATGATTCAGAATGGATAATTATTTCCCGATGCGGGAAAGGAATTTTAATATCGTTTTCCTTGAAGGTGTCCCACAAGGCCAGCAACACCTGGCCTCTGATGTTGGTCAGTCCGTTCTGTGGATCCCGTATCCAGAACCGCAGTACGAAATCCAGCGATGACTCGCCGAAATCTGTCATCCAGCAAACGGGTGCCGGTGCCACGACAATCCGACTCAGACCGTTCGCAGCTCCAAGGGCAAGTTCGATAATCTGGTGTGGATCAGAACGGTAAGAGACACCAAAACGAACATCCAGTCGAACAAGATCATCGGAGAACGACCAGTTGATCACCTGCTGGGTGATGAAATCTTCGTTGGGAATCAGAAACTCTCTACCGTCTCGGGTTACCACGGAGACGAAACGTGCACGCAATCCTCTAATCCAGCCGAAAGTCTCCCCCAATGAGATGGTGTCACCGGGCTTGATGGACCTGTCTGCAAGAATAATGATGCCCGAGATAAAGTTGGAAACAACTTTCTGCAGGCCGAAACCAATACCGACGCCTATGGCGCCAGAGAAAACCGCGAATATTGTCAGATCGATCCCGATGGCCGACACCCCGGCCAGAATAACGGCTAAAATCAACAGTATTTTCAGAATCTTGCCGACCAGGACCCGCATCGACGGATTCAGTTCTTCTGAGCGCTGAATACGTTTTTCGATGCCATTGCCCACCGCCAGGGCAAGCCACAGCGTAGCACTCAGAAAGATAGCCGATCTAAGCAGCAGAAGTACCGAAACCCTGGCGCTGCCCACTGAAAACCCCACTGAATCGAGAAGGTCAGCGGCTTCTTCGGAAATGCCAAGTATTGTCAGAGCCACATAGGTCCAGACTATCAGGGCGATAATCTTGGCCGCGAAGCGACTGCGCAATATATTTGAAAAGACCGATATCACCAGCCAGGCGAGAACCAGCAGCGAGGTGCTGTAAAGGATCTGATACTGTGGCGGCCAGCCGATGGCCTGAACCACGACTATCGCCAGCCCCAGAAAAACAACCAGCACTGCCCAATGAAGTAAGCGCAATCCGATGACAATGGCCCTGAGCAGCCCAGGTCTTCCCTTTATCGTACGAGCCTGATTTTCCAGCGAGCGCCGCAGCCGGACTGCCACAGGCCGGGACAACAGCAACAGCAAAACCGTCAACCCCAGCTCAAACAGCACCTCGGGTCTGGAGATAAAATCAACCGCCTCCAGTGAATACGCTTGAAGACTGTTGAGAATGGTTTCGAGACTGAATTCCATTGGTTCCGCTTCAAAAAGTGACCCAGACACACTCCCTGCCTGCGGGTGCTGGCAAGTTGACTTCTAATCTGCCAGAACTCTGGTGTAAATACGATCTATATCTATCAGCGAAACCTTGGCCTGCAAAACTGACGCGGCAGCAGAATCAGCGCCACAGCCAGCGGTCAAGGGGCAAGCCACCGGTAGCAGTAGCAGGTGGAGATCAGCTGGGCGCGGCACGAAGCACCAGAGGCGGATCGATAGAGCGAGCTGGGCGACAGCAGGCTGGCAGCTAGAGAAATCCCATTGATGAAAGGGTAATTCTGCACCATCACGTGGCATAAGCCAGAAAGACGCACCACCATAGAACAAGGCAGGGATCGCTGAAGATCTGCCCTACCAATCTGCCCTCGAACTCGCTAAGCTCGGTAGCTCAGTGAGCGTCAAACTAGGTCTTACCTGCCATGCAACCCCCGGAACACGGACTCATACAGAAATTCCTCGACGAGGAGCGCCTGCCCCCTTCGTTCGCCCGACTGATCACTGAATGGTACCTGCCCCTGGCCCGACAACTGCTGGAAAGAGGCCGTATTCTGGACCGTCCCCTGATAGTTGGCATAAACGGTGCACAAGGTACTGGTAAATCGACTCTGGCCAAATTCCTGACTCTGATGTTGACGCACCAACAGCTTCGCGTAGCAAACCTGTCTCTCGACGATCTCTACCTGGATAGCCATCGTCGCGGGGATCTAGCCAGCCGGATTCACCCCCTGCTGGCCAGCCGCGGTGTGCCCGGGACCCATGATCTGCAACTGGGGGAGCAGGTGATGGACCTGCTGGCGGATCCGGCCAGTGAGGGGCAGCTGGCCCTGCCCCGCTTCGATAAAGCCGTCGACGAGCCAAGACCCAGGGCTGAATGGGATACTGTGGCATTACCCGTGGATGTGGTGCTGCTGGAAGGCTGGTTCGTAGGCCTGCAAGCGCAGCCCGATGCCCTGCTGGATGAACCGGCTAACAGCCTGGAGGCTGACGAGGATCCCGATGGCGCCTGGCGCCGCTATGTTAATCAGCAGCTCACGAACTATCAGCCGCTGTTTGACCGCCTCGACTACCTGGTCATGCTGAAGGCCCCCTCTTTCGCCTGTGTGCAGCAGTGGCGCAGCCTGCAGGAACAGAAACTGGCGGCCACGGCCGGCACTACCGCCAACAAGGTGATGGACCAACCCGCACTTGACCGCTTCATCCAGCATTTCGAGCGGCTGACTCGCCATTGCCTGGCGACCCTGCCCGGGCAGGCCGATCTGGTTTTCTACCTGGATGAAGACCACCAGATAACCCACAGCGAACCGATTCTGCATTGACCCGATGCCTGCATTAAAGCCGCTACCCACACTGGACCCTAACCCACCGCCTCTGCTCGTGGTCACGGATCTGGACGGTACCCTGCTTGATCATTTCACCTACAGTTTCGACGCTGCCCGGGATGCCCTTGACAGCCTGCGTACTCTCGGGATTCCCCTGATACCCAACACCAGCAAAACCGGTGCCGAGTTGCATCAACTGCGCCGTGAACTGGGCTCAAAGGACCCGTTTATTGTGGAAAACGGTTCCGCTATCTTTCTGCCGCGCGACAGCTTTCCACTGCCACCGGAAGGCAGCGTCCGCAACCAGGACTACTACCTGGTGGAACTTGGCCTGAGCCTCGAGACCATTCTTGAACGTCTGGCGCCGCTGCAGGCACGCTTCAAGTTCCGGGGTTTTCACGACCTGAGCGACAGCGAACTGGAAGAACTGACCGGGCTTGACCAGGCCCGGCTCGCTCTGTCCAGACAACGGCAATTCAGTGAACCGCTGATCTGGGAGGATACCGAAGCCGCCTGTGAAACTTTCAAAGCACAATTGCGCGCATCAGGCTTACAGACCCTCCAGGGGGGGCGCTTCCTGCACGTCCTGGGGCAGACCGACAAGGGCAAGGCACTTGACCGACTGCGCGCGCTTTACCAGCAGACCTACGCAAAGTCGTTTACTGTCATAGCGCTGGGGGACAGCGGCAACGACGTTGCCATGCTCGAGGCTGCCGACCTGCCCGTGTTGATACGTTCACCAGCGCACAACCTGCCGCAGCTGTCGAGTGACAAACCAGTCACCATCAGCAGCAAATCCGGTCCCGCGGGGTGGAACGAATGCGTGCTGAATCTCGTCCAGCAATTCAATCAGAACAGGGAGTAATTGATCATGGGGGATTTCTACCAGAATGGTGTTATCACGACCTTACACAACCTGAGCAAACGGCCACTGCATGAGCTGGAGGATGAACTGGTTCAGTTCTCAGCGCAGCGCTCCATGTGCCTGATCCTGCCTTCGCTGTTTTCTGAACTGGAGGGTGAAGCACTCCCACGGATTGTCGATCATCTCACCAATGTGCCGTACCTGAACGAGGTAGTGATCGGGCTCGACCGCGCCGACGAAGCCCAGTACCGACATGCCCTCGAATTCTTTTCCCGCCTGCCCCAGAGGCATCATGTTCTGTGGAACGATGGTCCCAGATTGCGGAATATCGATGCCATGCTGCAGGAAAAAGGCCTGGCACCACAGGAACCCGGCAAGGGACGCAATGTCTGGTACTGTCTGGGCTTCGTACAATCTGCCAGCCGCAGCGAAGCCATCGGCCTGCATGACTGTGATATTGTCACCTACGACCGGGAGCTGCTGGCGCGCCTGATGTACCCGATCGCCAATCCCAACTTCAGTTACGAGTTCTGCAAGGGGTATTACGCGAGAGTAGCCGATGGCAGCATCAATGGGCGGGCCTGCCGTCTTCTGGTGACACCCCTGATCAGGGCACTTAAGAACATGCTCGGCCCCATGGCCTATCTGGACTACATGGACAGCTTTCGCTACCCACTGGCCGGCGAATTTTTTTTCCGTCGGGACGTGGTTGCCGACCTGCGCATTCCCTCGGACTGGGGCCTGGAAATAGGCGTTCTGTCAGAAATGGAGCGCAATTATTCGACTAATCGTATCTGCCAGGTGGATATCGCCGACACCTATGACCACAAGCACCAGGACCTGTCAATCGACGACGAGACAGCAGGCCTGTCCCGCATGTCCATCGACATTGCCAAGGCACTGTTTCGCAAGCTGGCAACCTACGGGGTAGTCCTTTCCAGTGAAACGTTCCGTTCTCTGAAGGCCAACTATTTCCGCATCGCCCTCGACTTTGTCGAAACCTACCGCAACGACGCCCAGATGAATGGCCTGAGCATCGATATTCACAAGGAGGAGCAGGCGGTTGAGCTGTTCGCCAGAAACATAGTGACTGCCGGCGAACGATTCCTCGACAATCCGATGGAAACGCCGTTCATCCCCAGCTGGAACCGGGTCCGCAGTGCGGTACCTGATATTTTCGAACAGATCCATCATGCCGTCCGACAGGACAACAAGGATTTTTCTCCCTGACTTTTTAGTGGGAAGTTACCCCCAATATGAAAGACGCCACCCTTCAAGCACTGGAACACCGGGTACTGAATCACCTCAAGGCGATTTATCCCGAAGCCGACCACAACGCGCTGACGCTGGACTGCCTCCGGCTGATGAGACTGGACAGAGAATGCCAACCACCCCGCAGACAGTTGGAGAAATGGGATCAGCAGGATGCCTTCGTGATTGTATACGGCGATACGTTTGTGGAGCCCTCCCAGCACCCCCTGCATGTACTCCACCAGTTTCTCGATGACTACGTGAAGGACAGCATAAACTCCGTCCATATCCTGCCGTTTTTTCCCTACAGCAGCGATGACGGATTCGCCGTCGTCGATAACAAGACCGTCAATCCGTCCCTGGGCGATTGGGCAGACATACAGGATATAGCGGAGAAATACCGGGTTATGGCCGATGTGGTCATCAACCACTGCTCACAGGAAAACCAATGGTTCAGGAATTTTATCGACTGTGTCGATCCCGGCAGGGACTACTTTTTCACTGCGTCGCCGCAGGACGATCTGTCCCTGGTTGTCAGGCCCAGGACCAGTGAGCTGCTGAAAAAGGTAGAAACCCCTGAAGGCGATAGGCATGTTTGGTGTACGTTTGGACACGACCAGGTGGACTTCGATTTTTCCAACCCGCAGGTACTCCTGGAGTTCATCAAAATAATCCGCCTGTACCTGGACAACGGCGTGTCCTGCTTCCGGCTCGATGCCGTCGCCTTTATCTGGAAGGAGATCGGCACCAACTGCCTGAACCTGCCGCAGACTCACGAGATCGTGCGACTGCTGCGTGCCCTCATAGAGCATGCCGAACCCAGCGCCATCATCATAACTGAAACCAATATTCCAAAACGGGAAAACCTGACCTACTTTGGCAATGCCAACGAGGCCCATGCCATCTATAACTTTTCCCTGCCGCCATTGCTGGTTTATACATTGCTGTCCGGGGATTGCGGCTATCTGAAGTCATGGCTGATGACCATGCCACCTGCACAGCTGGGTACTTTCTATTTCAATTTCATTGCCTCCCACGACGGTATCGGGTTGCGACCCGCAGAGGGCCTGCTGACCGATACGGAGATCGAAGCACTGCTCAATACCATGCTGCGTTATGGCGGTGAGATTTCCTGGCGCGCACTGTCCGGCATCGAAAAGAGACCCTATGAGATCAATATCAGCCTATTCGATGCCTTGAAGGGCACCCTGCGGGGAGAGGATCAATTCCAGTTTCAACGTTTCATCAGCGCCCACACCATCATGCTCGCCCTGGAGGGTATACCGGCTTTCTACGTACAGAGCCTGCTGGCCACCGGTAACAATCAGGACCGCTACGCCCGCACCGGGCACAAACGTCATCTCAACCGCTCCCAGTGGCCTTATGCAGAACTCAAGCGCCTGCTCGCCGACCCGGAGTCGGTCCACGCACGGGTGCTGAAGGAATTGAAACGCCTGATGACTATTCGCTCCAGGCAAGCGGCTTTTCATCCCAATGCCACACAGTTCACGCTGCACATGGGTTCGCGTATATTCGCCTTCTGGCGCCAGAGTATTCAGCGGGAACAGAGCATTTTCTGTCTGAACAACATCAGCGACCAACCCTGCCAGCTCGATCTGGCGGAAGTCAATCTGATCGACACGGAGAACTGGGGAGACCTGATCACCGGTAAGATGCTCGACAGCCATCTCGACGTTATCGAATTGGCACCCTATCAGACCGTATGGCTGACCAACCGGCTGTATGCCTGAAAAAGGGCCGGTGGCTGGAATAAGTGGCGAACTAGGAGCGGGATGATTGGGGCCAGAATACTTGGGGGAGAAGGGGACACTCACAGCTTAACAACTTAACCAAAACCCGTTGAAGACAAACAGATAGTTTTGTTGTGTAAGAAATTGTCAGGTGTTGAGTGTCACCAAATACCGATCAGGGCAGCTTATTAAGTTGTTAAGCTGTGAGTGTCCCCCTCTCCCGTCTGGAGCAGGAGCTGTCAGCACGCCTATGCCCGGTATCGCTTCCAGCCGCTCTCTGATCGTTGTTTGCGTGCCAGCTCTTCAACTGCCCTTCCAAACGCTGTACTCGCTCTATCAACTGGTCATGTTCTGCCTTAAGCTCCGCTAACATGGCACGCATGTGATTACTCAGAGCAACCCGCATGTTGGCGAGCATGGTGCAGATGCAGCACAGCTTGTTGTTCCGGACTCTTTGGCGCTACGAAGCGCATCGAGGGTCGTTGCACCGCTTCGCAGATCGCCTCGGCGTCATTACGATCATTCTTACTCTACTTCAGGTAGGGCTTCACAAAGGCCGGCGCCATCATCCGAACGTGATGCCCAAGCTCTGTCAATACCCTGTTCCAATAGTGTGAACCACCGCATGCCTCCATGCCGATCAGGCAGGGTGGAAGCTTCGCAAAAAAATTTCGCAGTTTCGCGCGAGACAGCTTTTTGCGAAGCACCACTTTGCCATCCTCATCTATCGCGTGTACCTGAAAAACATTCTTAGCCAAATCCAAACCAATCACGCTCATCTTGTTCATGGATACCGTCCACTCTGTTAGTTGATTGTTAACGCTTCAACTATGGCACTTTGATGCCGACTTGGGGAGGGCGGTGTCCATTTCATCTGATTAAGTACCAGCGCGTTGAGGTAATTAGTCAGAGGTACCCTGAGGCGTTCCTGCCCCTGATTGATCAGATTAAACGGGTGTTCCACTGCCGTGATCACCCGTTCTATTCCGGTGAAGGCGCCGCTGTCCAGCGCACCCACCAGGTTATTCCGGTGGGCACGGTCGTCAGGCGCTTGCGCAGACAGCCTGTGGCGGATAGAGGAACACCTGTACCTCGAAGGATTCGAGCACATCGGAACCAGGGATTACCGATAGACCTGAAAAACGACCATCGCGCGTCGTCTCATCAGTTCGACGATACTTACAAAATCAGGAAACTCAATCAATTATCCTGCTTGCAACCGTTAGGCCAGCGGAATATATCCCAGTCCCGTTTCCACTAACTCGGCCAGTCCTATATTGAGTTGATTGATCGGATGTTCTGCCGCCAAAATACACAATTCCACCTGGGTGAATTCGCCTCTGTCCATTGGATCCACCAGGTTATTCAGGTCAGTCTGCGAGGGTGCCTCGCCGATCAGATTATTGAACAGCATATTGACGACATCGGCGTTGCTGCGGTCCAGCCCCAGTACTACGTCAAGTGCCGCCTCCATCAGAATCTCGAAGCTGAATTCCGGCTGGTCCAGTATGTTCAGGCCGATTCCGACGAATTCCGGGTTGTACCAGTCTTCCTTGCCGATCACCGCACCCAGCAGCTTCGCCACCTGTCCAGCGTGTCCGTCAATGTCGAATGCCACTGACAGGTCGCTGAATTGCACCCGCTCCACGTCAATCAGCAGATCGTTTCCGTCGGCGGCCGGGCCAGTCACGGCAATCTGCTCACCGTCCCTGACCAGTGTGTAATTCGAGATACCCTCAGCGCCATAGAGGGCTCCATCGTAGACCACGGTATCGATGTCTTCGTCGCCCTGGAGGGTATCATCACCTCCTTGACCACGCAGGGTATCGCGCCCTTCCAGTCCAAGAATCGTGTCATCCCGGTCGCCACCGCTCAGTGAGTCGGGCCCTGCTGTTCCCTGAATGAGATCACCGTCATTGTTGACTGGGTCTGTTGGATCACTGCTTACACTCTCGGCATTACCCTGCCCGTCTGTGTAAAAGGCGACAACGGTCAGTGCCTTGCCTTTGTCCCCTAGAACCGGCTTGTAGAGCGCGCTGGTCGAGCCACTGATTGCGATTCCGTCGGCGTACCACTGGTAACTGATTGGACCCAGCTCATCGGTATCTGCCAGGTTGTTGATGGCGGTCAGCTCGCCATCTACCGTCGCTTCGCCGAGAATGGTCACAGTACCGGTGGGTTCATTGTTGAATCCGATGACTGGGTTGGTAGCCGCGCTGGAAACACTTTCCTCATTGCCTTGCCCGTCCGTGTAGCTGGCGGTTACGGTGATGCTCTTGCCCACATCTGCCTGGGTCAGCACATAGTTGGGGCCGGTGCTGAGGGGGGTTGTAGAGCCGAGGGCAAACCAGGTATAGGTAATCGGGCCCAGCCCGTCTTCATCACTGAGGGAGTCTGAAGCGGTGAGTGTCTGGCCTAGCTCCAGCGTGCCTGCTATCAGGACCGAACCTACGGGCCCGTTATTCCCGCTATTCCCGCTGGTAACTGGCGACGTCGGGGGGCTGGAAACACTTTCCTCATTGCCTTGCCCGTCCGTGTAGCTGGCGGTTACGGTGATGATCTTGCCCACTTCGGCCTGGGTCAGCACATAGTTGGGGCCGGTGCTGAGGGGGGTTGTAGAGCCGAGGGCAAACCAGGTATAGGTAATCGGCCCCAGCCCGTCTTCGTCACTGAGGGAGTTTGAAGCAGTGAGTGTCTGGCCTAGCTCCAGTGTGCCTGTCACCTGGACCGAACCTACGGGCCCATTATTCCCGTTTATCGCGTCGGTTACTGACGAAGTCGGGTCGCTGGAAACACTTTCGCCAGTGCCTTGCCCGTCCGTGTAGCTGGCGGTTACGGTGATGGTCTTGCCCACTTCGGCCTGGGTAAGCCTGTAGGTGGCAGCCGTCGCACCGTCAATGTCTACACCGCTGGCTTTCCACTGGTAGCTGAATGCACCCAGCCCATCGGGGTCAGCTAATCCGGAGGTGTCCGCGGTCAGAACCTGGCCATTGGCTGGCGTGCCGTTAACAACAACGGAGCCAGTGGGCGCGTCGTTGATATTGGCGACGCTGGACGTAGCGCCACTCGTCACGTTTTCATTAAAGCCGCCACCATCCTGGTAACTGATTGTGACGGTAATGGCCTTGCCCACTTCGGCCTGGGTAAGTGTGTAGGTGGCTGCCGTCGCACCGCCAATGTTTGCACCGTTGGCTTTCCACTGGTAGCTGAACGTGCCCAGCCCATCCGGATCACCGAGTGCGCTCGTGTCCGCGGTCAGCGTCTGGTCTTCGGTTGGCGTGCCGGTAATCGAGACAGCGCCGGTGGGCGATCCATTGACAGCGGCGGTTGCGGCGCTGGTGACAGACTCCCCTGCGCCTTGCTGGTCGGTGTAGCTGGCAGTGACCGTAATGATCTTGCCCACCTCGCCCTGGGTCAGCTGGTAACTGGCGCTACCTGCCCCCGGGATCGGCGTGCCGTCGGCATTCCACTGGTAAGTGACGGTGCCCAGCCCGTCTTCATCGGTCAGATTGTTGGAAGCGGTCAGGGTTTCGCCCTGGCTGACGATGCCCGAGATGGTGACGTTGCCAGCAGGGTCGTCGTTGACGTTGATGACAGAGGATGTGGCGCCACTTGTCACGCTTTCATTGGTGCCACCACCATCCTGGTAACTGACTGTCACGGTGATGGTCTTGCCTACTTCGGCCTGGGTAAGCGTGTAGGTGGAAGCGGTTGCACCGCCAATGTTTGCACCGTTGGCTTTCCACTGGTAGCTGAACGCGCCCAGCCCATCAGGATCACCCACCCCGCTGGCGTCCGCGGTCAGCGTCTGGTCCTCGGTGGCGGTGCCGGAAATGGTTACGGAGCCGGTAGGTTCGGCGTTCGGGGGTGTGTTTCCTGTTGGAACCTCAAGCAGAACGTCTGCCTGGCTAATCCCATCAAGAAAAAGATTGTCAATAAGCAGGTCCTCAGAGGGACCTGCGCTAGTGATATTAAATTTAAAAGTAATTAGAGAATCCCCAAACGATGTCCAATTCGTAGGGAAAATAATTCCATTTACTCCGACTGTCCCTGATGCAGCCTGAGCTTCATTTGTGAACCCTGAAAATCCGCTGGCCAGGGTCATTGAGCCTGGGATAAACGCTAACTTGGCGGGGTCAAAGATCAATTCAAGATCAAAGCTACCAATACCATCTGAACCAGGATCTGCCGCGGGATCTAGTAGCAGGCCATAAGTTGCTTGAGTGGCGTTGCTTGAAATTTCGGAGATCGTAAAGCTCATCTGGTCTTCCTCTTGTTGCTGCTTGCCTGTAAATAGTGTGGATTCATTGTCTGGTTTGCCCGGTGATTTGATTCCGTCATGTGAATAATTTTTCGTTTACCTGTTCTTTTACCCGTGAGACAGGCAAGAGATGTCGACTAGGCCCTGGGCAATCCCGGTGTTGGGTTTAACACCCTCAAACCGGGCTAAAACTGTCATTGACATCGCCGATCAGTACGCCAATCAGGGAAATCTCAGTATCTGCAGCGGCGCCAGTCCAGATCGCGCCGGATTGATAACTGACATCCTGTCGGCTGATGCCAGTCAGATCCGCATTGCTGTCGACGAACGTCCATTCCGTGTCGAGCGCGTCGGATAATCCCACCGCGTAACGCAAAATCTCCAGGGCATCCTGGGCGCCTACCCGACCGTCGCGATTAAAGTCCGCGGCGATGTAGTCGAAGGCGTCAGCTGTCCCTTGTGTGGTCTGAAGTCCCACTGCCAGGCGCAACGCCTCCAGTGCATCCTGCGCTCCAATCGCTCGGGAACTGTTCTCAAAGTCCAGCTGGCCACCCACCAGACCGGTGCTACCGGCGGCGATAGTGCCACTGTAATCACCTGTGCCGAGCTGTTGCAGGATGGTGTCATCCAGGGATTGATCGGCTACAGCGCGTCCTCCCACCGAGGCGGCGGTCAGGGAGGCGCCGGCCTCCCCCTGCTGGTAAAACGTGGCCAGGACTGCTTCGGTGCCCGCCGCCAGGTGATCCGAGCCGTTGCCGGCACCCGAAGCGGTCACTGTGACGGTAGTGGGATTGACGCTGTTAAGCTGAACAGTCCAGCCAGCCAGCGTGTCAGTGAGGGTGGGGTCTATCAGCGGTGAGGTGCTGCTGAGCTGGAATTCCAGCGTGCCGGACTGCAGGGCAGGGCGGGCGACCAGTTCATAGGCTACCTGATCGGCGCTCAGCTCGGTCGGGCGCAGAAACAGCTCCTCACCGTTGTCATATTCCATCATCGCGAGAGTCGGCAACAGGGGTACGCCGTTTGGATTGGCGACAGAGGCCGTGAGCAGAAATTCTCCACCCAATGAAAGCGACAGCTGCTGGCCCTGGATGCTGAATTCCGAGCCGTCCTGAAACTGGGATTCCCATACCACCACCAGGTTGCCATCGGGCAGCGCCGCTACGGAAGGAAATCGCTGGTCGAAGCTGGTTTCAGTATTGATCTGAAACTCGGTACCCGCCCGGCTTCCGTCGGCGGCGTAGCGCTGGCCGAAAACGCCGACACCGGAACCGTCCTGGTTATTGGAGCCCCAGGTGACTATCCAGCCACCGTCGCTCAGTCCGGTCACCGAAGGGAAGTTCTGCTCGGCATCCGTGGTGGAGTTAACCAGGAACTCGGCGCCTGATTTGGCGCCGCCTGCCGCATAACGTTGCCCATAAATCCCGAAGCTGGACCCGTCCTGCCCCTCGGAGCCCCAGGTAACCACCCAGCCGTTATCGGTCAGGGGAGCAACCGACTGGAACCACTGGTTGGCGCTCGTATAGGTATTGATCCGGAACTCCGCACCGATCGCCGCGCCGGCGGAATCGTAGCGGCGACCGTAAATACCGAAATCACTGCCGTCCTGGCCATTTGATATCCAGGTGGCTATCCAGCCGCCGCCGGCCAGGGCAGCCAGCGAGGGATACCATTGATCGAGGTCGGTGTAGGTGTTGATTTGAAATTCCTGCCCGACGGTGTTGCCGTTTTCGTCGAAGCGCTGGGCATATATTCCCTGCCGGGAACCGTCCTGGGTCAGATTGTCCGAATCCCAGGCTACCAGCCAGCCGCCGTCGGCCAGGCCGATGACGTTCGGATTGACCTGATCCCCGTCGGTGGCGGTGTTGATGATGAATTCGGTGCCCACGGTATTGCCGGCGGCGTTGTATCGTTGGCCATAGATGCCAAACTCGTCGCTATCGGCAGACATCCAGGTGACCACCCAGCCACCGTCATTCAAGGCATCAATAGCCGGGAAGCCCTGGTCGGCAGCGGTGGTGGTATTGATCCGGAATTCAGCTCCGAGGGTGCCGCCATTGGCGGCATAGCGTTGACCGTAAATGCCCGTGCCATCGCCATCCTGGCCGTTGGACATCCAGACCACGACCCAGCCGCCGCCAGCCAGGGCAACGACCGAGGGCAGGGTCTGAGACGAAGCTGTGTAGGTATTGACCTGGAACTCCGAATTCAACAGCTTTGCCATGCGAAACTCTCCAGATTCATCTCAATCAAGGTTGGCCCTCTTCTTCTCATATTCTTCTGGTTGGTTATACTTTCTATCAACAAAAAATCTTGCGCGCGAGCGAAGCAGACATTGATCCGATAGCCAATAGTCCCAACTGGCACACCACAATTTGGAAACTAGCTTCACAGTTGGCTTAAAGCATAGCGACGCCGGTTGCGAGCGTCCATCTCATCAATCACAATTTAACAACTTAAACCCGACTAATTAGGTTGTTTAGTTGTGAGCGGCCTCCTTAGTTTGTCGTCGAGCTTCCACAATGAGCTAGGTGTCAGTTTTTCTGACACTGAACCTGTGCGCTGGGCGAGATCTGTAAAATTTACTTTACAGACCTCTCAGTAAGTTAAATCTAAAATCTGCTAAGCCTCTGAAAGAAAAGCATATATTTTTAAGACACAAATATTGCTCGAATTAGCCCCTACTTGTCCCGCTGATTCAATAGCACTCTTTAGGAACACTAAAATGGCAAACCAAGTCCAAACTCTGTTAACAGGTTTGCTTTTTTCCTTCGTCTTTTCGTCAAATGTTCCAGCTGTTCCTCTCACAGGTTCTGGTGATTTCGCACGGCTTGGAACCTCGGTGGCAGAACGCCCAGAGCTTGCAGGAACCATTATTGAAGACTTGTCTGTAGATTTCTCGTTTACCGGCACCGAAGGACAGTCTTTAACAGGCTGAGCTCAAAGCTTATAGGTGAATTAATAAGGTATCTCCAAAGTAGGTTGCTGTCCAGTTTGGTGAGTAGACGGCGGACTGAGAGTCACAAACTGAGAGTCACAATAAGCCCAATATCAGTCAGAATCTTTGTGAAATCAGCCGTTTTCCACTAGCAATCAGGCTATTCCTCGCGCTTAAATACCACATCTACTTTCAGCAGGCCGGGCCAGGTGGGTGGAGATCGCCCGGGTAACGATCCCCAGCACCCGGCTCATCAGCTCCGGGTAGGCGGCAAACAGGAGGCGCAGCGGGAACGGGACCGTCAGCACCTGCTGGCGGATCGGTCGGGCCGGCAGTACTTCGTCCACCAGCAGGGCGGCGCTTTCCACCATGCGACGGGCGCCGCAGCTGGGTCAGAAGCCTCTTCTCTTACAGGAGAAGGCCACCAGTTTCTTGGGGTGGCCGCTTTCGCAGCGCACCCGCAGGAAGCCGTGTTCCTGGCGGCCGCACTTCAGGTAGTCGGTGAACTCCTGTTGCTCATGGTCAGGCAAAGCTCTGCTTTCGGCTTCCAGGTGGGCGAGGAGCACGGTATGCTTTTCACCACGATTGATGCGGCTATTCTAACTTCCTCCGCAGCCCAACCTGGATGCAGCACCCCGTCACCGTGCAGCTTGTCAGTACGTATTGTGATGCTGCAGCGCGCGTGATAACCTTCACCGGCTAATAGTCTGAAATCGTCAGAAAGTGTCAGGTTTATTTACAATTTGACGCCCTATACTACCGCCCTTACCGGGAAAGCAGACCCAAACCTTAAGATATCAATATCAATATCAATATGATAGATATCCGCTTACTTTCTTGGCTTAAAAATTGCGTATTTAACCTTACTAACAAATAGCAATTTGGACTTTTTGGAGAAAATTTGAACATAGCGGAATTCGGGTGCCCCGAAAGGTCGTTAGTGGAGATGGTCAAGGTCGTGGTGACCCATGGGCTGGTCAAAATGACTAAGTGGAATTCAAAAGGATTAAGTGGAAATGAAGCCTGAACAGATCGAAGAGGCACGCATTGAACGGAGCGGCGATGAGGTACAGACGCCTTCCCGCCGAAAGTTCTTGCGCACGTCCTCCGCAACGGCACTGGTAACCAGCCTGGCGTCGCAGCCGGTGTGGGCCGCCTGCTCCGCTGGCTCTGCCGCATCAGACGCGAGTCAGGACGACTCCTGTGCGATTCCCAGAGCAGCGGTTCAATCTCCAGACTTCTGGACTCAGACCATTTATGTTGGAGGAGCTGAAAGAAGCTTTTTTTCGGACAGAAGAAGCATCCCCGGAGTCAACAGCTACTTAGGGCCCGCGATCATCGGTTTTCCTTCGGTGAAGAGTACTGATGCTGCGAGGTTACGCAGCTATATTCAGGACGTAATGACCAGCAACTCTTACTCGATACACCCGACATCCGAAACGGCGCTGACGCAGGTGACCACTATAGCCAATGCCCTGGGAACTTTCGGCCGTGACCAGCACCTGGCCGCCATCTGGCTTAATGCTTACTTCGGATTCTTCGACAACACACTCCTCCCGGGACGGTCCAATCCTACCCCTCAGGACTGGGTGGAACATTTCTACGCTTTGTCTGAAATTGGCGGTGACGACGTGTTCAGGGCCGTGTACAGTAGTGCAGCCACCACCGCGTGGACCCTGCCCCGCGACTATTCCGTTCGTCCTTGAGCCGGGCTGAGGCCCGCATGAGGACCCGCTTTCGATTTTCTGGGGAACAGGCCAGCTTTTTCGCCAGGGACGGGAGCGGCGTCGCGACACGCTGCGAACAATCTGGCGAAACTCATTTCCTCCACATAGACCCCGCCGGTTTCAGCGAACTCCTGTCCAGCCCAGATTTCGGTATTAATGACCTGCTCGAAATTCTGAAACTCAGCGATGAGAACGAGGCTGAACAATTCGCCGAGAAACTGCTCTCCCTGGGTATCATTGATACAATCGGCTGATGTCTTTCATTAATAGCGGCCAGTTCCTGTTTGAACTACAACACTACCCGGATTTTGTCCTTGGGCCACTTCAAGCCATGTATGGTGATCAGCCCAAGGAAGCATTAACCGGACCGGTAGATTTTCGCGTTTCCTTGCGCTGTGACTCCCTGGTCAGGCGTTTTCTCCGCCCCCAGATCACCTTCTACAGCGATCAGCGGACCCCGTTCAAACCCGTTGCACGATCCCAGGCCTTCCCGATTCTTGAGTGGGGCATGAACTGGTGCATTGCCGCCTTCGATCACACGCGACTCATCGTGCACGCCGCCGTGCTTGAGAAAGACGGCCGGGCTGTAATATTCCCCGCCGCACCGGGCTCGGGTAAGAGTACGCTCAGTGCCTATATGGCCTTCAATGGATGGAACCTCTTTTCCGACGAAATGGCCATCATAGACTTCGCCAGTGGTGAAGTCGCACCACTGTTCCGACCCATGTGCCTGAAGAACGAGTCGATTACGCTGGTCAGGAAATGGTTTCCCGATGCAATCATGACCAAGATTGCGCGGGACACACAGAAAGGTGATGTCGCCCACCTTAAGGCGCTAACCTGGCAACAGTATCAATCTCTTCGCAGCGCCACCATCACTGGCATTGTCTTTCCAAAGTACCGCCCAAACGCCGAACTGGCAGCCCACAAGATGCAGCAACTTGAAGCATTCCAGCAACTGTGCAGCCATGCGTTCAACTATAACGTTGTCGGGCGAGCGGGGTTCGACCTCATTGGTACGCTCATCCACGATACGCAACAGTACACTATCACCTATAGCGACCTTGACGAGGTCAACGGTTTCCTGACGGGGGAATTCGGTTCATGACACGAAGAAACCGCTTCGTGCAATTAACCAGGCTGATTCGTGAACCAGCAAGTGGCACAAGTATTGACGATGAGGCGTGGGTGGACCTCATACACCTTCTACGCGCCAGCGACCTGTTGGGAACCCTGTATTATCTCGCTGACACCGAGGGTGTACTCGAGAACTACTCCCCCTATGCCCGTCGACATCTGAAGTCCATGCGAGCATTTTCAGATCGACAGGCGCGTCAGGCACTCTATGAGTGTACCGAAATTGATGTACAACTAGCCTCCGAGGGTATCAAGCCCGTATTTCTCAAAGGGGCCGGATATACCCTGAGAGGCAGTCGCAACGGTTTCGGCCGGATCTACTCTGACATCGATGCGCTGGTCCACCGGGAAGACATATACCGAGCGCAGGCAGCGCTTAAGCGTGATGCCTGGTACAGCCCGCCAATTACCGACTACGACGAGCGCTACTACCGCAAATGGGCCCATGAAATTCCGCCCATGAAACACCTGTTCCGCCGCACCGTCATCGACCTGCACCACAACATCGTACCGCCCATCAGTGGCCGGGCGCCCAATATCAGCAGCCTGCTCGAAGACCTGGTGACCACAAAGGATGGGTTGCATGTCCTGTCCCCTCCCGCCGCAACTCTGCACAGTATGGTGCACCTGTTTACCAATGAGGATTTCACCAACGGATTCCGCGACCTGGTGGATCTGTACCTGCTGATGGAAGAATATGGAGACGAGTCGTATTGGCGGGACCTGCTAGCACTGGCCAGGCGCACCGGGTTCGTCTCTGAACTGGTATTCGCAATTGCTTCACTTGAGCTGGTGTTAGAATATCAGGTACCGGAATACGTAGGGAGGGAATTGAAAGAAAGTGCAGGAAAGCAGGCGCGGGGCTTTTGGACGACAAAAGTATTCAGCCGGGCGCTGCGGCCGCACCACCCGCTGTTGTGTGGGCCGGTCGAGCACTGCGCCATTCAGCTTACCTACCTGCGGGGTCACTGGATCAAGATGCCCTTTCCTGTATTAGCCGGACATCTCACGGTGAAAGCAGGAATGGGTTTATGGGCCAAATTGTTTGGCGAGCAGCATGCTAAACAGCCATTGGTTGTGCCGACTGATAACGCTGATACCGATAGAGCCTGACCTACTCCCCCTATTGAACGTTCGCCAGCGGGCCATCGTGCCCCGCAGAGCTCAACTTCCTTCTGGAGTATCACCCTTGGCGAACGCGCAAGAATCCAGGCAGAATCAGTCCGAGACCGAAAAGTACCAATTTTGCAGGTGCTGGTAACGTGGCCGAACCACCCGCCCCGATCACGATCTGAATGCCGGTGTGTGTTACAGCTTTGTGACATCCCGCTTAAACCGTCCCAGGCAGTTGCGATAAGTGACTTACCTGGTTAGGCTTTTCCCTTGAATGAGCTGGAATACCGTTCCAGACAATGAGGCGCGAAGTGCAGATCAATGTCTTCGAACAGGGTGTGACGGAAACCAACCTCGATGAATTCCTCCGCGATGTGGACCTGTATATTGACAGCCTGGATTTTTTTGCACTGGAGATTCTCCGCCAGGTATTCGCACGCTGCTACGAACTTGGCATTCCCGCTCTGCGGGCCGATGACCACCCGATAAGTGACCGCGTAGCTGTCTGTGGATGTCCTGTAGCGGGTCTTCCTCCAGACCGTCCAGAGTCAGGTAGCTGTTGTCCTCGTCCCGTTCCAGAACGGACTGAATTCAGCAAGAGACTCAGGACTCGGCGTGACTGTCGGTACCGTCTGCATGGTCAATCTATTCAGTCCGGGACAAAGGACTTCGGCCGCCAATCATTGGCGGGCATTAAAACTCCCTGCCAGCTCAATCGCCAGGTTCATTATCATTCCCCCGGCCCGATCATCCCGGCCCAGGATAGCTGATCTGTCCAGATAGGCGTCAAGTGACGACAGCTTACCAGTACTTATACAGACATCGATAAATTCATTGTCGACACTGGTCCGCTCTAACACCGCCGCCCAGATTGAGTCGACGACCGGCTGGTATTTCTCTGCCGCCAGCCAGCCACGATCCAGGCCGCGCTTTATCGCGATCCCTATCATGGCAGTCGAAGACAATTCCGAATACGAACCTGGAAAGTCGATAACCTGGCGCCAGAGCCCATCAGCATTCTGATAGGTCAGAAGCACATCCAGATGTGAAATATGGAAATCCATCAACCGTTTATAGGCAGGATGCTCTTCAGGAAGATCAGACAGAACCAGAGCAAGCCCCAGAGCAGGAAATGCATTACCACGACTCCAGGCTACGTCCGCCAATGGGGAATGCGAGTAGAGGCCATCGTCTCGAAGCAGAAGTTCCTGCATGTAATTCACATGCTTCTCGACCATGTCGAAATACTGCACATTCCCCGTCAGCCTGCCTGCCTTCGCAAGTAAAGGCGGGGCCATGAATACAGAATCACTCATCTCGCTGTGAAACGGCATGACTTCCTTCAGATTACCCTGTTCATCAAAGGCCAGAGCGGCCGCCCGCTCCACCAGTGCGATCGATCTGGGGTCGCGCGTCAGTTCTGCGTGCTCGGCAAACACGAGCTGGCCCGCCATGAGGGACGGATTGTCGATCTCAATACCGGACCCATCCAGATAGGCAGTCAACAGCGCTTCCACCTGCCCGACAAAACCCAGCCTCATTCGCCCGATCAGCCCCATGCCGGGCACATACGCGGGCGTAGAAAAAGCATGACCGTAGTCCAGAGCCAGCTGATGGGCCAGCTCTGCAGGCGATCTGCTCACCCTTCGTTCAATCACCAGGTGCGCGGGGGATTTCGCAATATCTCTGAACGCATTCAGCTTCTCAATTGTCAGCAGACCCTCTTCCAGTACCTGGACGGGAATCGTTCCTATTCCGGCCAGGGGAAAGTTTTCGGCCGCGTACTTGAATCCGCCGCGATCCATTCCGCCAATCACTACAAGATCCGGAGCATGTACACCAATCCACCGCCAGAGCGCATTGGACACGGGATACTCGGAGTACGCCTCTCCAACCGGAGGAAACGCCAGGTCCTCGGCATCAGGATTAGCGACAGGGATAACAATAAGGTTGACCGGTCTTTCCGGCGTATCAAGCCTGCCATACTGCTCCGCTAACAATTGTGCCTGCTCGGTTGATTGATCCGCCCCATTCAACCCGGCCAGATAAAGAATTCTTGTAGCTGACTGATCGCCCCCCTCAAATCCCTGCGCCTCGATAAGGGTACGGGACGAACTAAGCCCAACCTCCCAGGCTATTTCCTGGGCAGATGCCCGTGTAACTTGCAATACCGACAGCAGGGATAGGGATAGGGATAGCGCCAGCAACAGATTTCGCCTTGTCATTATCACTTTCCCCCTTCTTTGCAATTAACGGATCAGAATGGCCACTGCTTGTCATGGAGCGGAGTCTTTGACTGGCCCCTTGAACAGAATAAGCGAACTCTCTCTTTTCTTTTTAAGGACCCTCTATGGTCCTTCTAGGTCATTGTGCAGCGAACAGAATAAAAGGTCTCGATACTTCCGACAATAGTTCCCTGCTGTAAAAGCTCTGTCATACAGATCGTCTAGATTCGCGTTTCCATGTTTCTCTAACTGAGCTATCGTGAATGAACCGCAGAATTGATCCGTTTTTCGGCGCACTGGCCTGCATCCTGCTTAGTGCCTGCCTGGACCAGCCTACCGCACCGCCGCCAGCCAATGCAGTGGCTGTCACAGCCGTGCTGGAGACAATACCCGTTACCAGCGATGACGATGCGGCAGACGATCCTGTTATCTGGGTACATCCCGAGGATGCCGGCGCGAGCCTGATAATTGGTACCGACAAGCAGTACGGCCTCGAGGTCTATAACCTGGCGGGTGAGCGGGTGCAGTCGGTTCCGGCGGGCCGAACCAACAATGTTGATCTGCGTATGCTGGCGGATAACGATAGCTGGTCTGCTATCGCCGCCGCCAGCAACCGCTCCACCAACACCCTGAGTCTTTTCGGCATTGACAAGGAAGGAACGCTATCCTGGCTGCGGGAAAGTGAAATCGAGACCGGTCTAACTGAACCCTATGGACTGTGCATGTTTCAGAATTCCGATGGACTGCAGATTTTTGTCAATGACACGGACGGCAGCTACCAGCAGTGGCTGCTCACACCGAACGGCGAAAATACTGCTTCGCTTCAGTTTGACGCCAGGCTCGTGCGGCAGTTCTCCGTGTCAAGCCAGCCAGAGGGTTGCGTTGCGGACGATGCAAACCAGCGCCTGTTTCTTGGCATTGAGGAAGAAGGGATACGTGTTGTTGATGCCAACCACAGACGACCCGCCAAACTCCAGAGCATCGCAGAGATAGACGGCGAGATTCTGGTGGCTGATGTAGAAGGTATGAGTCTTTATCTGCAGGGAACAACAGGTTACCTGGTAGTATCCAGCCAGGGCAACTACAGTTACGCCGTCTATGACCGACTGCCCCCCTTCAGTTATAAAGGAAGCTTCATCATTGTTGATAACGAAGCGAATGAAGTGGACGGCAGCCAGGAAACCGATGGTCTGGATGTCAGCAGCCTGCTTAGAACTGCCACGTTCCCGGAAGGATTGCTGGTTGTTCAGGACGGTTTCAATACCAGACCGGACCAGGCTCAGAACTTCAAATACGTCTCCTGGCAGGCAATTTCAACAGCGCTGAATCTGCCGTAGGCGACCTGTTACGGTCCCAACACCTTGAACAGATGGAGCAATAACCCGCCAGAAAATTTGTAGAGTCGTCACATTCTTGTCATATGACAAAAATGTAATATCTGTTCTACCTGCCCCCATTTATTGTTACTGTAATGAAATCGTAATCTCAACCTCCTAACATTCCTGCTTTCATTCAACCTGTCTATCAAGGTGATTAATGTGAGCAGAAATTTCAGATTCGCCAGGAACAGTCTTACTGCAGCAATCAGTATGGCACTGGCGATTGACGCGCTGGGCCAGCAGCCAGTAAATCTTGACGAAATAGTCGTCGTTGGGAGCAGAGCCAGCCTCGCCAGCGCCATTCAGAAACAGCGCAATGCCAATTCGGTTGTCGGGGTCGTGGACTCCGATGCCATCGGAAACTTTGCCGACATCAACGTGGCAGAATCATTGAGACGTATATCCGGCATCATGGTTGAGAATGATCAGGGTGAAGGCCGTTACGTGTCAGTGCGAGGTTTGAATACTGACCTCAACGCCATGACGATCAATGGCGTCAGCACCACAGCACCGGAGGATCGCAGAGGCATTATCCTGGACGGTGTTCCCTCAGACCTGCTGGAAAGCATGACCGTTTACAAATCACTGACTCCGAACCTGGATGCCGACAGCCTGGGCGGTGCCATCGACCTGGAAACCATCACTGCTTTTTCCTATGACGACATGTTTATCCGGGTTAAAGCAGAAACTTCCCGCAATGAACTCACCAAAGACAGCAGCAACCCCGAACTGTCTGCTACGTTTGCCAATCGCTGGGATGTGGCTGGCGGTGAGTTCGGTGTGGCGCTGGTACTGAGTGACCAGACGCGACGAATCGTCGCCCACAACAACGAAAATGGAGGCTGGTCAGACGTCGCGCCAAATGACGACTATGAAATGCGTTTCTATGACCTCGAACGGGAGCGGGAAGGAGTTATTCTGAATCTCGATTACCGGACTGATTCGGGTAACAGTTTCTATTTCCACCTGTTTCACAATGAATACAAAGACACAGAGTGGCGGGCCAAGTGGGAAACCCGCGACGGACTGGAAGACAACGAGCCGGTGATTTCCGGGTCAGTATTCAGCTACGCTGATTCCAAAGTTGATACCGAAAGTCGCAATCGCACCGAGGTGCGTGAGATCACTTCCCTGCAGCTTGGCACCAGTTTCCAGCTCAATGATCGAAATCGGGTCGACCTCGAACTGTTCAGCTCTGAAGCAGAGCAGGATGATCGCGACCGCCAGACAGCCATCTTTCGCTCCAGCAGGGTTGCAAGTCCGATTACTTACGACAACTCCAACTATAGAAAGCCAACGGTCAGTTTTCCCCAGGAATTTTACAATCCTGACATTTTCAGCCTGAACGCCTGGGAGAAGGAAGGTGCCCTGAATACAGACGAGGATTTCGGCGGGCGCATCGATGTGTTTTACGACCTGGCTGCCACCACTGAACTGCAGTACGGGGTCAAAGCCCGCTTTCGGGAAAAGGTCAACGAGTATAATTTCTGTGGCTATGAGCCTGTCGATACTGTCCTGTTGAGCGAAGTTTCTTTTACAACACCTGACCGCTTCTTTAACAGTATTCCAGGCCCCACCCCCACTTTTGAACAGGCCAAGACCTTCATCAACAATCTGGGCACCGGCACTGTACCGCTTTCCGATGGCACTGCCTGTTTCAACCCCGGCACTTTTTTCGAATTCAGTGGCGATGAGGAGGAAGAGTCCATCCCGGCCGACTGGTACACCGACGAAGACGTGCTATCTGGCTACGTGATGGCGACCACGCAACTGGAAGATGCCACCTGGGTTTACGGTTTGCGTTACGAGAATACCAGCGCCACCTACCGGGGAAAGAAATTCGATGACGATGGTTTTGCCGGCTTCACCAGCTTTGACAACGACTACGGCTTTCTCGCCCCCTCACTTAACATAAAGTACAACCTGGCCGAAGACCAGATTGTCCGGTTCGGTGCATTCCGATCGCTGATTCGCCCAGGATTTCAGGAATCCAGTGCGGGCGCCATCATCGATACGGAAGACAATGAGATCGAAGGAGGCAATCCCGAACTGGATCCAACCACGGCGTGGAATTTCGATCTTACCTACGAATATTACCTGGGCCTGGAGACCTTCTTCGGTGCAGGGCTTTTCTACAAGGAAATCAAAGACCCGGTCGTGGAAGTTGAGTCTACTGATGCGGTGTTTCGTGGCCAGACCTGGGATGTCGCCGGCACTTTTATAAACGCGAATGACTCGGACATCTACGGCTTCGAGGTGTCGTTTCAGACAGTATTGCAGAGTGGATTTCTATTTGTTGCCAACTACACCTATTCTGATGGAGAAACAGATCTGCCGGCTGACTCTGTGAATGGTCAGCGCAGCATACCGTTCTTCAAGCAGGCCAAGCACACCGGTAACCTGTCCGTTGGTTATGACCAGGGTCCCTGGGATGTGCGTCTGGCAACCAATTACCGAAGCAAATACCTGGATGAAATTGGAGATGACAGCCCGTTTGATCGCTACACCGATGATCACATGCAGGTGGATCTGACCGTCAGGTATGCCTTCGATGACAGACTGATCATCACCGCCGAAGCAATCAATCTGAATGATCGGCCCGAGTATTATTACTTTGGCAACCGCAGCAGGCTTTCTCAGTATGATGAATACGGGACTACTTACGGTCTGGGATTTCGTTATAACTTTTGACAGAGAAAAGAAAAACGGTGGGAATTGGCCCACCGTTTTTCCTGCGACTTACCTGATATAGGCGTCAGTTACTTCCCGAACCGCCTTGCGGATACCCCTGGCGGCCGCCTTGGCGGAAATAGTTGCGTTGGCAATTCCGTCGATGTCCTTGTCGACCTGGAAACGGTCGGAGGCACGCATGCCGATAAATTGCTCTTCAAACCCCCAGGAAAAGAAATCACCGACGGTGTAGCGCAGTGATTCCTTGTAGTAGATCACCCGCAAGCCAACGATTTTGCCCTGCAGATCAATGCCGATCAGGGTATCGATCGGTCCGCTGTAGCCGTTGGGCTCGGGCGGCACGTCAGGCGTCACGATTGCATAACCGATCAATTCCTGTTCACCGCTGTCCTTGTTGGTTCGATAGGCCTTGTAAACCGGTGGCTCACCACCCTTTTCGGAGAAGCTTTCCGCCCCCGGGACCACCTGTTTGAGTAATCGCAGCGACGTGTGATCAGCATTGGCGGCCTCGACCCCTGCACGCAGCGTCGTTCCGCCAAAAAACTGATCCGCCAGTCTGCCTCCACCGTCGAATCCGGCCACTGCCAGCAACCCGGCCAGTAAAACGGCTTTGCGCACCATGCGGCGACCCTGTTGACTCCACTTACTGTTTTCCACTTGCTGCCTCTGCCCTACTCGACTCACTTGTCTCTCTTTTCGCGTCACTTAACTGCGTCCCATAGTTCTCCGGGCTTTCCGGACTCTCCGGACTCTCCTGGGTTTCCCGGCTTTCCGGGCGTTCCGGACTCACAAAGCTCACTGGATGCGCTTAGTACAGACCGGGCTTACTCAGCCCGACTTTCACACGCAGCCCAGGCAGTCACCCTGGTTTCCTTTGCCCCACCGGGTACAGGCAGGCCAATACCGATATTTGACCATTAAACAGGCGCCAGATCAAAACCGCCGCCGACAATTAGTCCTGATCCGGCAACGGGATACCGCGTTCCTGCAGGACTTCGGCCAGTACCCTGGAGCCATTGACCCCGGTCGGAAACCCCGAGTACAGCGTGACCTGCGCCATCAGTTCAGACAGCTCGGCCGGGGTAATGCCATTATCCAGGCCACGGCGCAGGTGCACCCGCAGCTGGTCGGTCTGATAAGCTGCCTGGGTCATGGCGATCGTCACCAGGCTGCGATCCCGGGGCGACAACTGGGGACGGGTCCAGGTCTCACCATAGACCAGGCCGTCGATAAGGGTATCCAGATACGGAGCACCCGGAAAACGTGCATCCGGCAGTTCCAGCCCACGGGCCTCGAACACTTCGGCGGCAACCCGGGCAGCATTCACACCGGTGGGGAAGCCGGCGTAAAAAGTGACATGGGTGATCACCTCGGAGATTTCATCCTGGGTGACCCCGTTATCCAGCGCCCGCCCCACGTGGTGGCGAACCTCGCTGGAAGCATAGAGTGCGGTGCCCACGGCCACCGTGATCAGGCTGCGGTCACGGGGGGAAAGCTCATCCCGTTGCCAGGTTTCGGCATAGACCAGCTGATTCAGCATATCCCGCACATAAGGTGTCTGCGGAAACGCATTGGGAAATTCATCGGTCGGGTTTTCCGGTAGTTCCCGACCAGAGGCGCCGGGCGGCGACATGGGCAGGCCCCGTTCCTGGAAAACCTCGGCGGCGACCCGAGCGGCATTGACACCGGTGGGAAAGCCGGAATACCACAGCACATGGGCAATGATTTCCGCGATCTCCGCCTGGGTCACGCCATTGTCCAGAGCCCGGCCCATGTGCAGGCGCAATTCGTTGGTGACATACAGTGCCTGGTTGACCGCAACCGTGATCATGCTGCGGTCCCTGGCCGACAGGCCCGGGCGCTCCCAGATATCCCCATAGAGTGTGGCATCGCGAATTTCACCCAGATAAGGGGCGGCATCATAGGCGCCGGGTGGTGGTGCTGGCTGCTGCGCCTGGAGGCCGGACTGCATGGAGAGCGTGGTAATACACAGCAACGTCAGCGCTGCAACTGAAAGGCGGGGTCTGGAATGGTTAACGGCCATGATCACTCTCTCCTGTTTTTAGTGGCAAGCGCAGAGAAGGTACTGCCGGACCGGCATTTTGTCCAATAATCTCCCTAAGGAACATCTGCTTGTTCCTGCTTCGAAAGCAGGGCAAATGCTGTACACTACGCGCCTCGTAAAAACCACTTCCAGTAATCACTTCCAGAGACAGCCCATGCCACTGCTTCGGCTCGACAAGGTCAGCCTTAATTTCGGTACCCATATTCTGCTGGACCAGGTGGACTTTCAGATCGAAAAAGGCGAGCGTATCGGCCTGCTGGGTCGCAACGGAGCCGGCAAGACTACCCTGATGAAAGTCATCGCCGGCTCCGTGCAGCCGGAAAGCGGTGAGCGCTGGCTGCGCCCGGAAACCAAAATGGCCTGGCTGGAGCAATCCCTGCCGGAGGGCGAACAACAGACGGTTTACGACATGGTCGCCGGCGGCCTGGCAGAGGTCGGCCAGCTGCTGGCCCGTTACCATCACCTGGTGGCCGACTACGAAAACGCTAACCTGGACGAACTGGAGCGTCTGCAGAGTCAGCTGGATGCAAAGCAGGGCTGGAGCCTGGGACAGAAAGTCGACACGGTCATCAGCCAGCTTGAGTTGCCGGCCGAAAAGCTGCTGGCAGAACTGTCCGGTGGCTGGCGCAAACGCGTAGCCCTGGCCCGGGCCCTGGTACGGGAGCCAGACCTGCTGCTGCTGGACGAACCCACCAACCACCTGGATATTCTCGCTATCGAGTGGCTTGAAAAACAGCTGGCTGATTTCCACGGTGCGCTGCTGTTGGTGACCCACGACCGTCGTTTTCTGCAAAGCGTGGCCAACAAGATTGCCGAGATCGACCGCGGACACCTGCAGGAGTTTACCGGCAGCTACGAGAGATTCCTGCGCTTTCGCGCTGAACAGCTGGCCGCCGAGGCCACCGCCAACAAACTGTTCGACAAGAAACTGGCTGAGGAAGAGGTCTGGATCCGGCAGGGCATCAAGGCGCGCCGCACCCGCAACGAAGGCCGGGTCCGGGCCCTGGAATCCATGCGACGTGAGCGCGGTGAAAGACGGGAAAGCCAGGGTAAAGCCAGTTTCAGTGCCAGCCAGGGTGAGTCCTCGGGAAAGATCGTGGTCGAGCTGAAAAACGTCAGCCACCGCTACGACGAGGTGGATGTCGTGCGAAACTTTTCGACGACTGTCATGCGCGGCGACCGGATCGGTCTGGTGGGTGTAAACGGTGCCGGTAAGACCACCCTGCTGAAAATTCTGCTGGGTCAACTGCAGCCCAGTGAAGGCGAGGTAAAGCTGGGCAGCAAACTGGAAGTGGCCTATTTTGACCAGTTGCGGGAACACCTGGACCCTGAAAAAAACCTGATCGACAATATCTGCGGCGGCCAGGAATTCATCGACATCAACGGCAAGCGCAAACATGCCATCACCTACCTGGGGGACTTCCTGTTCACCCCGGACCGTATCCGCACACCCGCCAAAGCCCTGTCGGGCGGTGAGCAGAACCGAGCCATCCTGGCGAAGGTTTTCAGCAAGCCCGCCAACCTGCTGGTGCTGGACGAACCGACCAACGACCTGGATATCGAAACCCTGGAGCTGCTGGAAGAGATTCTGCTGCAGTTCGAGGGAACGGTGCTGCTGGTGAGCCATGACCGACAGTTCATGGACAACGTGGTCACCAGCATCCTGGTGTTCGAAGGCAATGGCCGGATCACCGAACGGGTGGGCGGCTACAGCGACTGGATCGCGCACGGCGGCAGCCTGACGAAACTGGAGCAAAATCTGAAAAGCTCAACCAGTTCAGCTAAAAAGGCAGATCCTGACCAGTCGGTCAAGCCGGTCAAAGTTGAAAACCGTCGCAACCCGTCATACAAAGAAAAGAGGGCGCTGGAGCAACAGCTTAAACTCATTGGCCAGCTGGAGAGCCGGCAGCAGGAGCTGCAGGACGCCCTGTCCGATCAGGATTTTTACCGCCAGGACCAACAGCTGATCGACGCAACCCTGCAGGAGGTCGCCGACGTTCAGGCACAATTGGAAACTGCCTACATCCGCTGGGAAGAGCTTGAATCCTGATCAGCGGAACCTGCGCAGGCATAGACGGTAACCCTCCTTTTTTGTCGGGGGCAACAGTATCGAATGATACTGCTGAAATGTCGCGCGTGCGCAAAGCCAGTCTGTAAATTTCCCCCACCACTACCGTCAGGGCGATAAAGGTCAGATGCCAGGCTCAGGAAAGGCTATGAGTTTTTTACGACTCGCCTCAACATCCAGAACAAGTTGCGTCATTTTCAGGACGCTGTCGGGATTCAGGGCGATGGAATGAATACCCTGTTCTACGAGCCAGCGGGTAATTTCCGGAAAATCCGAGGGCGCCTGGCCACAGATACCGATGTACCTGCCTTTTTTCTTACAGGCCTTTATCGCCATTTCCATCAACAGGGTAACTGCTTCGTTGCGCTCATCGAACTGTGCAAGCAGCCCTGAATCCCGGTCCACCCCGAGAGTAAGCTGAGTCAGATCGTTGGACCCGATCGAGAACCCGTCGCAATGCTCGAGAAATTGGTCCGCCAGCAGAGCATTGGCCGGAATTTCACACATCAGGATGATGCGCAAACCGTTTTCACCCCGTTTCAAACCATGGTTCCCCATCAGCTCGATGACCTCGCGAGCTTCATCCACTGTCCGTACAAAAGGCAGCATAACCTCCAGATTGACCAGCCCCATTTCTTCCCGAACTTTCTTGACCGCTTCGCATTCGAGTAAAAAACACTCGGCAAACTGCTCAGAGTGATAACGGGAGGCCCCGCGAAAGCCCAGCATCGGGTTCTCTTCCTCTGGTTCGAAATGCTCGCCGCCCAGCAGTTTGGCATACTCGTTCGATTTAAAATCGCTCATCCGCACGATCACGGGTTTAGGAAAAAATGCCGCCGCGATAGTGCCTATCCCCTCGGCCAGGCGTTCGACGTAAAAATTCCGCGGGCCCGGGTATCCGGCAATGCGCCTGGTGATCTCAGCCTGCAGGTCGCTTTCCAGGCTGTCAAACTCCAGCAGGGCTCGAGGGTGAATACCGATGCTGTGACTGATAATGAACTCCAGGCGGGCCAGGCCAACCCCGTCATTGGGCAGGCGGCTGAACTCCAGCGCCCTGCCCGGATCGCCCGCAATCAGCATGATCCGGGTCTCGGGCCGCGGGAGCACCTCCAGATCGATCTCTTCCTTGCTGAAATCAAGCAGCCCTTCGTAGACAGTCCCTATTTCCCCTTCCGCACAGCAGACAGTGACCTCCTGTCCGTCTGCCAGCAGTTCCGTCCCATTACCGGTACCCACCACTGCCGGAATCCCCAGCTCCCTGGCAATAATCGCCGCATGACACACCCGTCCGCCACGGTTGGTGACAATCGCACTGGCCACCTTCATGACCGGCTCCCAGTCCGGGTCGGTCATGTCTGTCACCAGTACCTCACCAGGCTGCAGCTCACTCATGTGGCTTGCATCCAGAACGGATCTCACTTTTCCGGCGCCAATACGGGCACCCACGCTCTTGCCCTCCACCAGTACGGTACCTGTCTCATGCAGCGTATAGCTGACCTGGCGCGCCGTGCTATCGCCGGCATGCACGGTTTCCGGTCGGGCCTGCACCACGAATAATTCACCGCTGTTTCCGTCTTTAGCCCATTCGATATCCATGGGCCGCTGATAGTGCTTTTCTATGACCAGCGCATAACGGGCCAGCTGCAACACTTCAGCGTCACTGATGGCAAAGCGATTGCGATCCTGCATACGCACTTCGACGTTGCGAGTAGCATTGCCGGTCACATTGTCGTCACCATAGATCATCTTCAGGGCCTTGGCGCCCAGCTGGCGACGAATTATCGGCCTCAGGTCGTCCTTGAGGGTATTCTTGTAAACCAGGAATTCATCCGGATTAACCGCCCCCTGCACGACGTTCTCACCGAGACCGTATGCCGCGGTGATCATAACCACGTCCCGGAAACCGCTTTCAGTATCGAGGGTGAACATAACCCCGGAAGCGGCGAGATCGGAGCGCACCATTTTCTGTACACCGATAGAGAGGGCTACACTCATGTGATCGAAGCCCTTGTGAATTCGATACATGATGGCCCGATCCGTGAACAGGGATGCCAGCACACGTTTACAGGTGCGCTGTAGCTGGTCGATGCCCTGTACGTTGAGGTAGGTTTCCTGCTGACCCGCAAAAGAAGCGTCAGGGAGATCCTCGGCGGTTGCCGACGACCGGACGGCTACTTCCGGGTAGTTGCCGTTGTTCTCCTGCCTCAGCATCTCATAGGCCTGATTGATTTCACCGATGACCTCGGAGGGCATCTCACCATCCAGAATCCAGCCACGGATGCTGGCCCCGGTCCGTGCCAGGGCATGCACATCCCCGCTATCCAGTTCCGCCAGTGCCCGGGCTATCCTGTCGCGCAGTCCGTTGTGATCGAGGTACAGGTAGTAAGCCTCGGCAACGGTCGCAAACCCACCCGGAACCTTGACGCCCTCTGCGCTGAGCTCACGGTACATTTCACCCAGTGACGCGTTCTTGCCACCCACCAAGGGTACGTCGCGGATACCCAGTTCAGAAAATAATCTGATATATCTGAATGAAGACACAGTGTCGCCAACTCCTGACTAAGAGGCTGTTGCGAAAACGATAGGCACGCAGCCGGAACAAGGAAATAACTGACTTTAAGGCGCCGTTAAACAGCTTTAGAAGAGCATTCCGGGCCCGTCTTTAACACATTATTGGCCAGCGCATTAGTTCTTCGATGGTCTGCTAGGCGATAGTTATTTTCTTATCGAGGTAGACATCCTGAATCGCATTCAGGAGCGCGACTCCATCAGCCATCGGCTTCTGGAACGCTTTTCGGCCTGATATCAGACCCATGCCACCGGCCCGCTTGTTGATCACTGCAGTTCGCACCGCCTGGTGCAGATCATCGGAGCCACTGGGCCCGCCGGAATTGATCATACCGGTTCTGCCCATGTAGCAGTTGGCTACCTGGTAGCGGACCAGTTCGATGGGGTGATCATTGGTCAGCTTGTCATACATGCCGGGGTGGGTCTTGCCGAAACCGATTGCCGTAAAACCGCCGTTACATTCAGCCTGCTTCTGCTTGATGATATCGGCATCGATTGTCGCTGCCAGGTGATTGGCCTGGCCGGTGGTGTCGGCGGCGGTATGGTAGTCTACGCCGTCCTTCTTGAAGGCGGAATTTCTCAAATAGGCCCACAGTACCGTTGCCATCCCCAGTTCATGGGCCAGTTCAAAAGCCTCGCTGACCTCCTGGATCTGGCGGCGGCTTTCCACCGAACCGAAGTAGATAGTGGCACCCACCGCCACGGCGCCCAGGTCGAAAGCCTGTCGCACGCTGGCAAACAGAGTCTGGTCGTGGATAGTCGGGTACGTCAGCAGTTCATTGTGGTTGATCTTCACGATGAACGGAATTTTGTGGGCATATTGCCGCGCTACCGAACTCAGGACGCCCAGGGTTGAGGCGACCGCATTGCAGCCACCTTCGATGGCGAGACGGACGATATTTTCCGGATCGAAATACAGAGGATTCGGCGCGAATGAGGCGCCGGCGGTGTGCTCTACGCCCTGATCCACCGGCAGGATCGACAGGTAACCGGTGCCCCCTAATCTGCCCTGATTCATCATCGCGGCCAGCGAACGCAGTACCGAGGGGTTACGGTGCTTGTGACTGACCACCCGATCGAGGTAGTCGGGCCCGGGCAGATGCATTGTCGAGGAGGATATACCTTTGCAGTTATAGTTGAGCAGGTCGTCGGCTTCAGCGCCGAGTATTGTCTGTATGTCCATTCAAGTCACCCGTTGTTAACAGTTGAAGCATGACGGCAGCACCCGGCAGACTCCTGCCAGGCCGTTCCACTATCAGTCAGAGTCCTGAGTGCGTTGTAGCATTAGAGAAGAACGACGGGCTACCGAATTCTTCCGGCGTCGAACCCATAGTTTGACCTGGAACAAAAAACCCTCACTCTGTATCCCGGACTGGCTCTCGTCACGGCGAATATGGGACAGACAGCAATAGTCTGTGTAGCTGGAAGGGAACAGTAAAGAGTTGATGGTTTATTTAATGCCAGATTCTGACCGGGTCAGGGCATGAAGGGGCAGACAGACACTCCGCCCCGATGAGGATGAGGGTTCGTCCATAACCCTATTCGAGGGTTTGCTCAATCGCAGCCACCAACTGATTGCCCGGTAACTGCCTGTCGAAATGACCATTATGCACGGCAGCGACCAGCACCACGATGATGGGCAGAAAGGTTACCAGTCGAAACAGGTCAAGCGCTCTGAAATCTTTCATTTGTACCACCTCTGGCTGCAATGATTAGTTTTATGTTGCCTTGCCACTCAACCCTGTTGCTCGGCTTCCAGCCTGCCTGCAACCGGAGTTCGCTTGCAGGCCTTAAGTCCCTGTCGGGCTGAGTTCGCGGGTATTCCTTCCCTAGACAGCGCCTAGTTGGCAACTGCGTAAACCGCCAGGATAACAATCAATATCAATGAGTTATGCCAATTCTTCACGGTACTGGAGTTGGGGTACTGAAATTCTTCTGTTTTCATGGTTCTCGTATTTAACTGATTCAAAGTTGACTGTGTTTTTTAGCTGGACCCAGACGATGCCATACCCTCTGTTTCCATGGTTTGCAGAATAGTGAATTACCGACGGGCTGAATATGGGTCAACCGATCCATGTATATTTATACAGTATTTATATGCCGGGCAGTGACTCTGGCTACATAAACCCGGGCCTGTGCTATGATCGCCAACAAATAACAACAAAAAACTCTAGCCATGAAGCACTTCGAAAGCCGTCCGTCATTTTCCGGCTGCACCGCAGCCGATGTCGTCAAGTGGTACTACGACTGTGCCTGGAACACCATGAACGGGGCCAAACGAGCCATCGTCGCCCGCGCCGTTGACCTCTATATCGGTGAAATCGATGCCGAGCACCGCACGGTTCGATTCAATATTCCGGAAGATCCAGACGACGGGGACCAGTTTCTCGCCTGCAACAAAAAGAACATCAAGGTCATCGATGATTTCTTCGCCGATAATGCGGTGCGCAACAAGCATTTCCGTGACTCTCTTGAGGTCTTTGTGGCCCGGGCAATAGACGAAATATTTGAAACCGACTGCTGCGAAATCCTGAAGCAGAAGCTGTTCCCGGAAGAAATCGTACCCCACACTCAGGAGGAGCTCGATACGCTGTTGATGGAAACCAATTCCAGTTACACGGATGCGGTCAACGAATGTGTGCGAATTTTCCGCAACGGCCTGACCGATGACACTGAAGAAGAGTTGGAGATCCTGGAAAGCAAGCTGCTGAAAGCGCGACAAAAGCTGGACAAGAATGTCGGCGCCATAGAAAACGAGTTGCTGCGTCGCAAGCAGGTAAAAGACAAACCCAGAACGGAGTGACCAACCCCCAGCCGACCCCGGGGTTGTCCTGCCAACATGAGTCGCCTATCTGAATCGAAGGTACTGCCTTGAACACTTGTATTCTTTCGCAGCCAGAACACTTCTCGAGCCCTGCCCCCGGCAAGATACCTGTTGCTTTTCTTCTGCTTGCTTTTTCTCTGCTGATCGCCACGCCATCGTTTTCTCAGGAGCGCGGCACTCCTTACGGCGAATGGCACTTTCAGAGTGGCGACGCCTGGGGGACCCGCTACTCGCCCCTGGACCAGATCGATGGTGATAATTTTTCCCAACTGGAAACCGCCTGGCTCTGGCGCGGCGACAATTTTGGCCCGCAGGTGGACTACATCAATCGAGCCACGCCGCTCTACGTCAACGGAAGACTCTATACCGTGGCAGGCTCGCGCCGGACCGTAGTAGCCATCGACCCGGCCACCGGCGAAACCCTGTGGACCTTCCGCGAGCCGGACACCACCCGCTGGGAACGCTCCATGCGGACCAGCTACGGGAAGGGCGTCGCTTATGGCCAGATTGACGGACGCGATGTTATCTATTTCACCAGCCCGGCGTTCTTTCTCTGGGCACTGGACGCAGAGACGGGCCTGCCGGTGGAAAACTGGGGCACGCCGGTGGGTCTGGAAAGTTTTCCTCAGACCGGCGTCGTGGACCTGCTGCCGGACCTGCTGGCGGACTGGGGGCCCTGGCTGAACAGTGGCATTGACTATGACCCTGAGTTTGGCATCCCCCGGGAGCTGGGATACATCACCAGCTCCTCCCCTCCGATTGTCGTCAACGGCACCATTGTGGTGGGTAATTCCGCCGAGCAGGGCTACAACCAGACCCGCCTGGAAAACGTGCCAGGTGACATTCTCGGTTACGACGCCGGGACCGGAGAGTACCGCTGGAAGTTCCACGTCGTCCCCCGCCCGGGTGAGGTGGGGCATGAAACCTGGCTGAACAATGCCTGGACCTATACGGGTGACGTATCGTCCTGGGCGCCCATGTCCGCCGACCTGGAGCGGGGCATCGTCTACATCCCCACCAACACGGTGACTATCGATTATTTTGGCGGCTTCAGTCCTGGCGACAACCTGTTTTCCACCAGCATTATCGCGCTGGATGTACGCAACGGCGAAAGACTCTGGCACTACCAGGTAGTGCACAGCGACCAGTGGAACTATGACCTGCCGAATGTCCCGCTGCTGGTGGATCTGACTTTTGAGGGCCGGGAGATTCCAGCGCTCATCCAGAATACCAAGCACGGCTTCATTTTCGCTTTCAACCGGGTTACCGGCGAGCCCATCTGGCCCATCGAAGAGCGCCCGGTGCCACAGACTACCGTGCCAGGCAACTGGACTTCACCTACCCAGCCCTACCCCACCAGACCGGAATACATGGAGCCTGTCGACCTGACACCCGATCGGGTAGTCGACTGGACCCCGGAAATACGCCGCCGTGCGCTGGAGATTCTGTCCACGTTCAATGTGGGCGGACCCTTCCTGCCCCGCAATCATGCCGGTTTCAACGGCGCCCTGAACATGGCATGCGAAGGTGGCGTCAACATCTATCATCCGTCCATCATCGATCCCACCACAGGCATCATGTATGCCAGCCACAAGCCCCGTTGCAGTGGCGGGCTGGTGCAACCCGGGGCCGATGTCGATGTGCCGGACAGTATCATGACCACCGGCACAACCATTGCCCAATGGGTGGCCGGACGCGGTATCAGCCTGCCCAGGGTGGAGGGACTGCCCATCTTCAAGCCCCCGTATAACCGCCTGTCTGCCTACGACATGAACCGCGGCGAACGGATATGGTGGATTCCCATCGGCGAGCCTTCCGAGCAGGTTAAAAACCACCCGGCCCTGGCGGGCGTGGACCTGACGGACTGGGGCGGTGGCGGATTCGGCAACCAGGGCGGTGAAGCCATCCACCTGGTGATGGGGGATCTGCTGGTCTACACCACCGAAGGGTTACGGGGGGCACCGCATCTGAGCGACGCGGGGCTGCCCTTGTTGCACGCGGCAGACAAACTGACCGGTGAAATGCTGGCCGAAGTTGAGATCCCGGTCACCGGGCAGTACGGCATGATGACCTACCTGCACGAGGGCAAACAGTACCTGGTGGTACAGATAGCCTCCAGTGACTTTCCCGGCTCCCTGCTGGCACTGGCCCTGCCTGAGGGTTAGACAGCTTCAGCGCGTACCCGAATCGCGGTAATCCACCGAGTGTTGGGCCGTTATTGTGATACTGTTGATCCGCAACGAAATGTACTCCAGTGCCGATGGCGGAGTCCAAAGGGCTGAGAGACAAGAATCGAACTGATCTTCAATATCCTCCCTGAGCGGAGGGGGGTAAGTTTCAGCAGTTAAGAAGTAGGGATTGAATCCTGTAGAATATTGACTATAGATTAGACGATATGCCCCGTTTCACACTTGAAAGTGTCCAAAGCCTCTCGCGCAACTCATTGTCTGCTGCCTTCGGCGGCAGCGGAACTTATCAGTGTTCGGTCAATATTGTCGTCAGGCAGCCAGGAGAAAAGCCTGGTATCCGGGTAATCTGGCTGGTGTGGTGCATACCAAGAATCGTGGCACACCAGCAGTCGGCGGATTGAGGAGCTGGTTTTCGATTGACAGATTCGCTTGCAAGAACTATCTAAAAGATTAGTTTAAAAGAAAGGCTCATGCTGAAGAGTCCGGGGAAAGGTTTTATGTTCAGTCGCTTTAGCCGCTTTATTCGCGCCACGGCCCTCTGCCTGGCATTTGTTAGTGGGGTTACCCAGGTATATGCCGAAATACCAACGCTGGCCAGCCGTCTGGGATACACGGCGCCGGATCTGAATCCGCAGGTAATACAGCGGGCTGTCGCAGCGATGAACTGCGCAGTCAACCACGGAGCCAAACCGGCCAGAAGGCTGGCTGTTATCGACTTTTCCCTACCCTCGTCACAGCAGCGCTTATGGATTTTTGACTTGAAAACCGGCGCTCTTTTGCTCCAGGACTTGGTTGCCCACGGCAAGGGCTCCGGCGGCAACTATGCCAGAACGTTTTCCAATCTGGAGGGCAGCCACCAATCCAGTATTGGCCTCTTTCGAACCAGAGAAAGCTATATAGGCAAGCATGGCTATTCGCTTCGCATGGACGGCCTCGAGCCGGGGATAAATGATCAGGCGCGCAGCCGTGCCATTGTAATCCATGCCGCCGACTACGTGGATGAAAGCTGGATCGATCAGCAGGGCCGTATCGGTCGCAGCCAGGGGTGTCCGGCGGTTCGCCCGGAAGTGGCACGCATGGTGGTGGATAACCTCAAGGGCGGACAGTTCATGTTTTCTTACTACCCGGATGAGCATTGGCTGGCCACTTCAAAGTATTTGAATTGCCCGGGGCCAGAGGAAGGAAATCTTATCGCGGCAGTAAGCAAACAGGGCGATCTTAAGCCTGACCGATCCCGTTAACCTAACGGGATCGATTCGCCATCAGCTTTTTTCTTTGCTTTTTCAAGAGTGTCCAGCCAGGGAAAGCAATCAGAGCGGCGGGTCCACTTTGTCAAACACCGAGCTGTTAACTCGATACCAGCCAGCGATAGCGTATCGGTCACGGGCTGCGGGCAACACTTCATGGGGAAATTCCTCACTGAGAAACACCACCAGAGAGCCAAGCAAAGGTGTCACCCTGATACCGTCGAGGTCATCGTCATTCTTATAGATCACCAATTCTCCGCCATCTTCCGATGTCCAGCCCGGATTAAGGTACAACACCAGCGACAACACCCGGTTTGCCTCCCCCCTGAATGCATCTTTATGTCGCTTGTAATAGTCCCCTGTTCCATAGTGCGAGAAGTGACTCTCAAAAGAGAACAAACCAAGCAGCAGCTTCTCATTAAGATACTTTTGCAGTGCGCGAGCCCAGTTCAACCAGTTTCTGCCGGCCGGCGAATCACCTTCTATCCAGCAGATCTCATCCGTGCGAACAAATTGACTTCGAACAAAATTACCTCCACGACCTACCCCGGCGGCTGAGAATTTCGCCTCGTTCATAGACACCACATGGCTGTGGAGTGAATCAACCAGACTCGTGGCAAGGGATGCGGGGTTAATACTGAACCCAGTTTCTTCAAGATCAGCGGCGATGCGGGCAAAAAGTGCCGGATCACCATCCTGCTCCGCTTCAGTGTTTGTTATTCCCGACAACGACCTCTGCATTTCACCGATGCTCTGTAGACCAGCCATTCAATCCGCATGGACAATACTTGCCAGCTTTTTACCTGCGCACAGATGTTACGCAAACTCTACCTGGTTGCACAGCCTGTCTTGGAAGAGACGGGTACGATCAGTCTCGCTCAGAGAGCAAGGATTACGCCTTATTCAACAGGTGCTTCAGCTATCCTAAGAGTTTGACCTCGTTCCACGGTCAACTCGGTAACCATGCCACTGGGCCAGGTGATGGTGACCGGTACGGAAGCCTGGTCACCAAGCTGAAGTAACAGGGTTTTGCTGTTCTGGCTTTGAAACCCGCCTGTTGAACGTACGAATTGATAGCGCTGCGACTCACCCTCACCATAGACCACCCGGGCGCCAATAGCGTCACGATTGCTGCGGGTTCCGATCAGGGTCAGCCAGGCTGCATTGGCGGTCTTCGAGGTCTGTCGCATGAATAGCTTGTTAGTTTCCCGGGACTCGGCTTTCTGATTAAAGTCGAAGGGTGGATGGCCACCCAGGTTGAAAAAGAAATCAGTGAATCCATCACGATTAATGTCTGCAAATGCAACACCGTGTCCACGGGTCATTCTGTGGCTGGCGTCGGGTTCAATAAATCGCTCGGTACATCGTTCGAAGCGACGCTGGCCAAGGTTGCAGAATATGATGTCCTCGGCGTTGAAAAACGGATCACCGCTACCGATCACGATGTCGGGAAACCCGTCATCGAACAGGTCACCTATCCCCAGCCCCATCGTGTTTTCAAGAGGTGCCAGGTCAACCTCTCTTCCGTCGGCACTGCTCAACCGTTGCTGCTGGCGCTGCTGACGAGTTTCGCTGACCATGGGATTGATGTCAGTTGCCGATAATTTGTCCAGATTGGCCGTGTCTATGCCGTTGGCTCTACCCACCTGCTGAAAAGTGCCATCCCCATTGCTGAACAGCACATAATCCTGGGACTCCCAGCGCCCCAGATAAAGATCTTCATGCCCGTCCTGGTCGAAATCGGCGGTCGATGCAGCGAAAACCGCAGGTAATCCACTGCGGCCTTCGAATGGCGCAATAAATACCTGATCGGTAACCTCTGTAAAGCGATTGCCGTCATTGCGGAAGAAGCCATGCCAGTCGATACCGGCTATGTAGAGGTCCTGATCACCGTCCTCGTCATAGTCAATCCACACCGGATTTTTAGCATCCCGGTGCCCATAATCCCGCAGGCCAAGCTGCTCACCCCGTTCCGTAAACTGACCATTGCCTTCGTTATGGAATAACAAAGGCCTTTGTCTCAGCCGCGTTACGATAACATCCAACCAGCCATCGTTGTCGTAGTCGGCCCAGGAAACTCCCCACCAACGGTATTTCTCACCGTCTGCCTGCTGGTTACTCAGACCCGTTTGCTGAGTAACATTGACGAAGCCCTGACCGAGATTGATACGATTTTCCAGTAAGGCCAATGTGGAGTCAGTCGTATAGCCTCCGTTAGTTACCAACATATCAGGATCGCCATCGTTGTCGAAATCGGCAAAGGATCCAGCCCAGGTCCCCAGAAAATCGTCCGGATTCAAATTGAACTCGCCCGGGATAAAATTACCACGACCATCGTTGATATAGAGTATTGACATGCCATAGGGTCGGCCGTAGAGGCGGCCATCCGTATCGGCAACAAACAGGTCATCATCCCCATCGTTGTCGATGTCGACAAAAGAGGCGCCTCTACCATAGCCTGTTACACCACCCAGCCCGCGTGGCTCTGCAACCTGACTGTAGAAGTCGTCGCTATTTCCAGTTGTGCCGGACTGCTGGGCAAGGGCAGTACTGGCAGGTAACGACAGGTTGGCGGCTGACAGCAAAAACAGCGCCGACCGGCAAGTCGGGATTCCGTTGAACAGCTTCATTTTATTCTCCCTTTTTATGCGGGCAACTAACACGGCTGCGGGGCTACCATACTATCCGGGCGAGCGGAACTTGGCAGGGCATAAGAAGCAATAAGGCTATCCCTGGAGGAGAGTGTTGTCCAGGTTTGTAAGAGTCGAATCCTTTGAAGCCCGCTAACAGTTCCCGACAGATTAACCAGGTTGCACCTGTTCATTGGCGCCCGAGCTCTGCTTGTTCTGGGTTGAGTAAAGAAGCAGCCAGACACCAGTCAGAGCAGAGGTTCATGTCCTGAGCTTGGCCTGATCTTTGTCTTTTTTACTTAGCTGCCGAAGAGTGTGGTGTGTAGCGGGATTTAACCCTGAATCGTGGCTGGAACCTGGTGTATGATCCAGGCTAAGTCTGCAGTTGATACAAAAGGTCAACCAGGCTTCCCGGTCTGCCGCTTATTGCATTGTCAGTGGGTGAATAACCCTGTCAGCATGAACAGCAGCGCTCTCTGAATTAGCAATGCACCATGACTGAAAGTGAGTGTGACTTTTTTAACGGCTTATGGTGGACATCGACCGCCCCGGCTGTTGAATCGCATTGAAAGCCGGCCCGGTCATCACCATTTTTTTCCTTCCGAGTAATCTTGAGTCCCGCGCAACCGCTAGCAGGCATAGGAGCAACTGTTCGATCCCTGTATTCGCTGCAGAATGGCCCCGGATTCTCCAACCAGGCATGCAAATCAGCTTGTCACTATCTGTTGAAGAATGTCATTATCCGGGGAGCCTCTGATTAGTTAGCACAATGCTCTGCGAGAGTCTGCCGGGCAAGGCCTTCAGGCAAGCCCGCTGGCTTCGTTGCACTGCCTTGACAGGCCGACGCATGCCGGCGGCAATACGCCTTGTCAGCGACCTCGTCTGAAGGCCAGAGCGAATCAGAGGCGCCCTGGTAAAATTAGAAATTGCAGAAAGCAGTGGCCGCCCTCCTCGGCTCAATAGCCATCGTAAGGGCGGATTCATGAGCGACCAGCCTACCATAGCTGGTAGTGTTGCAAGGGAATCTGCAGCTTACGGTCGCATTACCAATAGCAGGATCGATAACGGTAGCTCCAGCAGAAGTGCCGGTAACAGTAGCGCCAATCAGAACTAAAAATAATGAGGGATATAGCCATGTTGTTGAGACGGTTTCTAAGCAGTTTAGTAGTGTTAGTCGCGGTAGTCTGCGCGCCGCTCTATGCCGACGACCACCTGCCGGTGGTTGCACCAGCAGAAGTTGGATTCGACGCTGAGCGTCTAAAGCGCATCGACACTTTTTTCCAGCAGAAAGTAGACGACGGCGAACTCGCCGGCATCGTCACACTGGTGGCGCGCCACGGCAGAATCGTACATCACAGCGCGGTGGGCTACCTGGATGTGCAGCGCGGGATTCCCCTGCGCACCGACTCCCTCTTTCGCATCTACTCCATGACCAAGGCCATTGCCACAACCGCTTTGATGCAGCTGTATGAAGAGGGCAGGTTTCAATTGCAGGATCCAGTCTCCCTGTACATTCCCGAATTCGCAAACCTGCGGGTGTTACGCACACCGGATGGCCCACTCGACGAAACCGTGGCGATGGTACGGGAGCCCACGGTGCAGGATCTGCTGCGTCATACCGCCGGCCTGTCTCATGGCCTGGGCACCAGCGAATACGATGAGCGCTTTGTAGGCTCCGGCGTATTCGATACCGATACCTCCCTTGAGGAGATGATGTCACTGCTGTCCGAGTTACCGCTGATGAACCAGCCAGGCTCACAGTACCGCTACAGCGTGGGCCCGGACGTGGCACTGCGTCTGGTGGAAGTCCTGTCCGGCATGCGCGCCGATGAATACCTGGCTACCCGGCTTTTTGAACCGCTGGCGATGACAGACACCGGCTATTGGGTGGATTCCGACAACGCGGCACGCCTCGGCCCGGTGCACTGGATGCGCGACGGCCAGCTGGTACCTATCGATGAGGAATATGGCCACCCGGCCGGTGGCGTGCTGGTGCAGCCCTGGTCGGTGAACAGCTATACCGTTGACCATGGCTTCAATCGCGGCAGCTATGGCTTGCTATCCACCGCCGAAGACTACTGGAAGTTCGTCCAGGCGATGCTGAATGGGGGCATACTTAACGGCGAACGCATTCTAGGCCCACGCACTGTCGATTTCATGGCGTCCAATCACCTCACCGAAGAACAGATCTTCAGCGCGGCAACCGGATTCGGACTGGGTTTTGCGGTGGTCAACGATCAAGGACAGCTTGGCTTTCCCTTCAGCGAAGACACTTTCTACTGGGGTGGAGCCGCTGCCACAACTTTCTGGATCGATCCCGAGGAGGATCTCGTGGTCGTCGGTATGACCCAACACATGGCGGTACCGGGAACCGGCGCCCTACGAGGTCAGCTGGCGGCATTGGTGTATAGCGCGCTGGTCGATTAGATCTGGAACAATAGGTAAGGTTAATGGGTGTTCATAGGGACACCCGTTAGCCCCAGCCGGTACCGATAGATGGACAACAATAAAAGACGACACCCATTAATGCACTAGTGATATAACCAGTGAATTAGCTGGGCAGAACATCAAGGAAAATCGAGCTGAGCCGATCTCGAAGCGGAACGATCGGTGTAACGAGGCGATTGAAGTTCTTCACCACTACAGTATCGGTCAGCCCCATGACGAGCGATTGTCGTTTAGAGGCCGATAACGCCTTAAGCAATAGCTGCCTGCATGAATCGTGGCCCGAAAGGCTCTATTGCCCTTCCTGTTCTATGGTCTGGATGTCGAGTCCTTCAAGATCACCCGGTTCCTGAGAGAATCTGTTCAGTTCATTAAAAACTGACGGAGCATCGAGCCTGGCACGCTCCGGTTGTTCAATTCGCCTCCTGGCGATTCTTTCCAGGCAGGTATCATCGCTCACTTTAATATCCGTTACGTGTGGCGCAATAAGGGTCTTCAACCTCGATGAATAAATAAGATAGTCATCCAATGTTCGTATTTCGTCGGGATAAAGTGTCGAAAGCCAGTCATCCTCTGAAATGAGGACAGTATTCTCCTCGCTTGCCATCACCTTTGATCTGGTTGTCTTGCCGGCACCCATCTTGCCGCAGAAAAAATACAGTGTTCCGTTTGTCAATTTCTAACCCATAGATTCAGCGATAAATAGGGACAGACGCGTTCTCTAGCCAGGATTTATCTGGCGACAATAAACAAGGACAGAAAATAAGTCTGTCCTCACTAATCACTCCATTAGTCACAGTTGGCGGGTGCCAATGCTGCTGAACCCAGAGTCAAGCGAGCGGAACCGGGTTTAACCAGGGTATCCGGACGCGGCTGCTCGGTCGGGTCAGTCCTCTCGGCTGCAGCGTGGGTCGCTGAGCTGTAGCCCGAGGATGAAATCCCTGGGTACGGACAGCGGTGCACAACCATGACCGGTTCCGCAGATCAGATCCCACTCTGGCCGTGCCAGCTGATGACAGCCGTAACAGTTATCTCCAAAACGGTTCACCACCTCGGTAGTGCCGCGGGCGGCAAATACGGAGTTGCCAGTGGAGACATCCAGTTCAATGAATTCCCAGTCGTTAGTCGCGGGATTCCAGCCCTCCTGGTGCTTCACCATGATCTCGGTGGGAATCAGCGATACCACGGAACCTGGCGGGTAGCCGCCACCGGTGGGGGAGTTCGCCACTGCCAGCGTAGCGTCGAGGTCACCCAGGATGTTATCCACATAGAAATCACCAGCCGTCGCCTTGGTCATATCAGTCAGGCAATCGAATAGATCTGCGGTCAGCGGCAACTGCTTGTCCGGGTCCTGGGAATAACCCTGGGTGTGAATCAGGCCCGTCAAGGTGAGCAGCGCAAGGCCGGGAAGGAGCAATCTGGATCTGGCTGAAGGCATGGGGGTCTCCCGTTCTCTGGTTGCAACGCCGCCGATACAGGCGGGTTAGCGACCGCATTAGCTTATAGCACGCCCTATTACCGAAGCAAGTGCGATAAACTTGCCAGCCGGTTCTCCCTAGCTCGAGTTGTCACCCACCTGGCTCCGGCGGACAATGAGCGTGGTCGGGGCTTAGTAGACCAAGGTGAGAATCGTGGCCAGTTAACTCCGCTGTATGAAGAGTAAGGGGCGATCTGGTGATTGTCTTTACGGGGCCTATGCGTATTGCTGCGCAGAGGCTCAGCAATGCAGGGGAACTTACCTGTCTGGTTACTTACGTGTCTACCTGCCCGGAGCCCGACCTAGGGAGCCTCTGATTAATTACCACAACGCTCTGTGGGAGTCTGTCGGGCGCTACTGCTAGGCGTCGTGCGCAGGGAATAGTCACTCCCTTGCCAGGCGCGACAACGACGCAGTGGCACCAGACAGGCCCCGCCCGACGGGGCCTTCAGACAAACCCGCTGACTTACCAGACCGGCCCTGGTGGATGCAGTTTCAAAATAAAAAGGCGCTGGTAATTGGGATCAAAGTAAAAATACAGTACTGACTCCATTTATTGCTGACCCCATTGATTGAATCCTAGAAAACCAATCTGCTTCTATTAATACGGAGTTTCTGCCTGCGGTGTCTGATGCGTCGGCAACAGCAACAGCAAAATTAGTCCATCATACTCTTTCCGATAGGATGGCTCAGATCGCGGTACTTTAAATTTGACCAGAATCAACAAGGCGTAAAACCGAAGATCATTACCTGCCCGGTGAGGAGGACATAGCTACATTTGAAGCACTTGGTACATAAAAAGCTTGCTCAAATAATACATGTACCGTATGGTACATTCCATGAGTTTTCCGCAAGCACGGAGTCAACCATGATCGTGATTAAAGGCAGGATTGATTGGCAGGACGGAACGCCGCCACTAAGTGCACTGGCTAACTTTGCTCAAACCGTACGTGAACGTCACTCGGGCAACCTGGAGTACCAGCTAAGTGTTGATGTCGGGAATTCAAAGATCCTGCATCTATTTGAACACTGGAAATCGCGTGGTGACTTCGATGCTCACCTTCTATCACCGGAAGTCGCCGAGATTGGAAAGTTCCTGGAAGGAAAATCCACTATTGTTAATTTATCAGTGTTCGATGTGTCGGATAGGTCTGAGCTCGTCTGATGATTAGCTGGAGGTTATAGCGTTGCACGGAGGTTGCGGCTACACTACACACGCGTACGCAACCGACGTGGATACGAGTGAACTCCCGAACAAACAACGACAGGAAACGCGCCGAGATTACGAAACTCGTTGCCAATCACCTTGTAGTGCAGGGATTTGGCAACAGCGGAATCAGGTCATTGGCATCGAGCGCAGGCTTGAGCAATCGGATGCTGCTGTACTATTTCGAAAGCAAGGAGGCTCTCATCCATGAGTCCCTCATGTTCATCGCGGACGGGCTGGAGCAGGAGTTGGACACCCTCCTGCCCGCTGATGGCGTGTCCGGAAAACAGATTCTCAACACTTTAGTCGATGCCGGTCGCAGCGATGCAGTGAAACCATTGCTCCACTTGTTCTTTGAACTGGTCGGTCTCGCCATGCGAGGCGGCGAGCCCTACAGAACTCTCACCAGAACCCTCCTCGAACGCTGGCAGCGCTGGATCGAGAAGAAACTTCGGGCGGGCCAAAAACACCAGGCGCCGGAAATTATGGCCCGCCTGGAAGGCCACCTGCTGATCAACCTGATTTTCGAGGATTAATCAATAATCCTTTTCTGACTCCATTTAACAGCTTTTTCTTACCAACCCGGCCCCTGCCGGCCATGCCGCTCGAATCCCTGTTAAACAGAGTGGCGCTGCCGGCGCAGTTTCCCGGATAATTAAATCGCCTTAGCCCCTTCAACGTGTTCCCGTGTCACTGTAGCTGCCAGACAGTTGACCAGCTTTTCTAATGCTCTAAACTCTTCATTCTGTCAGTCTACTGCTATTTCAACGGACACTCCGTGTTCGCCAGTCTCCAGGGCGTTGATAGTCCAGTTTCGATTTGTACTTCCAGTGATGGATCTTTTCGCCTCCGCTGCTGGCAGCACAGGGTAAAATTGAACAACATGATAAGAAGCTACCTCATTGCAGGTTTCCGCGGCCTTGCGAAAAGAGGCCGACTGCAGTATCTGTGTCGGCTTGCAGCCGCCTGCCTGCTATTGCTGACCGGCACACCGGTCTCTGCCCAGGCGCCGGCGCTGCGCATGGACGGCGCACCTGCGCCACTTGAATCCAATATTCGTGCGCTGGTGGCGCTTCCTGATCAGGCCTGTGAGACCCCGATCCGGGACCTCACCAGATTTCTACCCGACATTCGCCGGCAGATAGTCAGGGCCGGGAGGGCTCTGGGCTATTACTTCCTCACTGAAGAGACTTACTTCATCGAGGAAGAAGACTGTTGGGGGCTGCAGGTTTCACTGGAACCCGGGCAGCCCGTTACTGTCGCCGCCATCAATATTCGGGTAGCGAGCAAGCCGGAACTGTTTGCCGAAACCCTGGAGGACCTTCCAATTCAAGAGGGCGATCAGCTCAACCATGCTTTGTACGAGCGAACCAAAGCAGAATTGAGTTCCCGGGCAGTGGAGCTGGGTTTCTTCCTCGCCCGCTTTAACGCCTCCGAGCTGCGCCTGAACCTGCAGGACAATACGGCGGAAATCCACATCGACTTTGAGCCTGGCGAGCGCTTCACGTTCGGGGAAATTGCTCTTCAACCCCTGGAAGCCTTGTCGGAAGATTTTATCAGGCGCTACATAAACTTTGAGGCCGGCAGCCCCTACTCGGCAAGCAGTCTGATCGAACTGCGCAATGTGCTTAGTGAAAGTTATTACTTCAGCACCGTGAATGTGACCCCCGCACTGGAGCAGGCCGTTGATCAGGGCGTACCCATCCAGGTGGGGCTGGAACTCAGGCCACGGCGCATCTATTCCACCGGCGTAGGTGTCACCACGGATATCGGGCCCCGGGTTCGTCTTGACTATGAAGACCGCTACCTTAACCAGCGCGGACACCGTTTTGACGTCAAGTCCAGCGGCTCACCCGTTCAGCAGATGCTTAATGTCAGCTACACGGTTCCCTGGCAGAATCCGGCCACCGAGCAGCTGGTTTTTTCCAGTGGCCTGCAGCGCGAAGACACCGACACCTTTGTCTCTCGAACTGCCAAGCTGGGAGCGAGCTACAGTTTTATAAACCGCTGGCTCTGGCGACAGGCCTATTTCCTGAACTATCAACATGACCGCTCCACCATCGGCGACACCGACGAGGTTACCGATCTGTTGATTCCTGGCGTCAGCATTTCGCGCACGCGAGCGGACGACGCACTGTATCCCGAGCGAGGCTGGAACCTGTATGCGCAATTGACCGGAGCTTCGGACACTCTATTGTCCACCGATTCCTTTTTGCAGCTGCACTTTGGTGGCAAACTGATTAATCCTCTGGGACCTGGCAGAATTCTGTTCAAATTTGAAGGCGGCACCACGGTCACGAACGCGATTGAGGACCTGCCCGTTTCAATCCAGTACTTTACCGGTGGCGACCAGACGGTGCGCGGCTACAAATACCAGTCTCTCGCACCACTGGATGATTCCGGTGAACTGGTTGGCGGCAAGCACTTGCTGGTGGCCGGAATCGAGTATGACTTCAATATACTGCCGAGCTGGAAACTGGCCGTGTTCGCCGACGCGGGCAACGCGTTCCTGGATGCAAACAATATCGATCTGCAGAAAAGTGTCGGCATAGGCGTGCGCTGGCTTTCGCCACTGGGACCCGTGCGGGTTGACCTCGCCTCAGCCCTCGACGACGACAACCGCCTGCGCCTGCACCTGACCATGGGGCCAGACCTGTGAACTGGCGAGCCCTGCAAATCAGGAAACTGGCAGTCGGACTGTCGCTCTTTCTGCTGGCCCTGCTGCTGACAGTGTTGTCTGTCATCAGCCTGGCACTGGGTACCCAGAGAGGCAGCAGCTGGGTGCTTTCCCGCGCGGTGGAACAATTAAATAATCTGCCTGGCCAGCAGCTGACCCTTGGTGAGACAGCAGGCACCCTGGCCAGGGGGCTGCAACTGCGGGAGGTCCACTACCGCAGCGATACCCTGCAGGTATCGGTGGCGCAGATTGACATCGACTGGAATCTCCTGGCGCTGTTGTCCCGCCGGGTTTCGGTGTCGATGCTCCGGCTGTCCGATACGCGGCTGGAATTTACACCCGCAGAATCCTCCTCGCCGCCAGGCCGACAGCCCGGCGACCCCCTGCTGACCTTCAATCCGCTGCCCGTTACACTGGAGTTTGACCAGGTTTCCCTGGACCGCTTTCAGTACCGCCAGACCGGGCAGGAACTGCAACTTGAAAGTGTCACGTTCTCGGTTGCTCTGGCGGGGCAGGAACTCAACGTTTCCGACTTGGCGCTGACTTCGGAGCTTGCAGACTTAACGGGGGATCTGTCCCTATCGCTGAGCGGGTATTTACCACTGCAGGTCAATCTCGACTGGCAGTACCATCCGCACATCTTTCCGGATTCCGGGCCCGCTGCCGGTAGCCTGATCCTGGGCGGCGACCTGTCAGAACTGCAGGTTTCCCATCAACTGGGAGAGCCTTTTCTGCTGTCCAGCCAGGGACTGGTGGATGTCGGCGTCACCGACAACGCCAATGCCCTCTCGCTCAACCTGACCCACAACAGCGACTCGCTGATTTTACCGGCCACCCTTACCGGCACACCACTGACGTTAAACGAACTGAGTCTCCTGTCCCGTGGCAGCCTGGATCGACTGCAAATTTCGCTTGCCATGGACATAGAAAGTGACCTGGCGCCAGCGGCCAGCGTTTCAGTAGAGGCAATTTTACTGGAGGATGAACTGATCGTAGATCCCATTGCCGTCATCACCAGCAGCGGCAGACTCGATGGATCAGTCACTATTAATCTGGGCAGCACCATTTCGGGGGCACTGCAATACCGACTGTCGGATACCGCCCCACTGGAGCATCTGGCAAGCCTCAGGGAGGACGGCGCTGAAGAGCTGCCTTTTGAGATCATGGATCTGATCAGCAGCGGTGCGGCAACCTTCAGCATTGCAGACGGTAGTGTACAGGCAGCCCTGCAGGTAGCCGAGCTGAGTGGAGAATTCGGCGACTATCCTTTCCAGGGCAATGGCCAAGTGGAGTACCTGGATGGCAGCCTGCAATTCGACTCAGTCAATCTGTCCACGGCGGACAATCAACTCTCCGTTTCGGGCAGTCTGGCAGACGAGCTGGATTTCGGCTGGGAAATCAACGCACCGCGCCTGGATCAGTTCATGGCGGGACTGACAGGCAGGCTGATTGCCCGCGGCGAAGTGACCGGAACCCTGGATGACCTGAGCCTGGACGCGGCGGTCGATCTTAGCTCCACACGTTTCGACGCCTATGCCATCGACAGTCTTGGCCTTGAGCTGTCGCTGCTGGACGGCACGCTGCAGGGACAGCTGTCGGTGAGCGGGGCAAGCCTGCAGAGCGAGAGCCGGGTGGACAGCATTGATTCTCTGACCCTTCAGATCAGTGGCTCCGAAACCAGTCACGCACTGTCGTTGCGTGCTCTGAGCAGCTACGGTAATGCAGATCTTGCGGCGACAGGCGGCTTCACGGATCTGGCCGCACTGGCCTGGGAGGGGCAGCTGGATCAAGGCACGCTGGAGACACCGATTGGAGAATGGCGGACGACTGCCGCCACCGCCATCTCGGTGACTTCCGAAGCCATCCGCGTCGCTGAAAATTGCTGGGCACAGAATGACGCCTCGATCTGCCTGGACTTTTCCATGCTGGACCGGGCGACGAATCCTGTCACGCAGCTGCGCAGCCGCGTCAACGATTATTCCCTGGAAATTTTCAACCAGCCGGATTCCCTCCCGGAAGAATCCGGTCTCCCGCCGCTGGCCATCCCGCGACTGCCGGAAGCTGTCAGGGTAACCGGTTTTGTCGACGCGGAGCTGGCGTTGACGCTGGCACAGGAATCTAATCCTGCCATCAGCATCGAGGTGCTGCCCCGTGCGGTCTCGATCGATCTTCGTTCCACAAGCACGGAGGAATCGGCAGCGTCCGAATCTGCCGAGCCAGTTACCCAGACCTGGCTGCTGATGGAGCCGAACCTGGCTGCCAGCCTGGCGGACCGGCGCTGGGAATTTACCACTGCATCCGGGCTGGGAAGACTGAACGCTGGCGATGGGCTTGCCACGCCCGCCGGCTCTTTGGATGCCCGGGGCAGTCTGGCGGAAAACGGTAACCTGGAAGCAACCGTCAATGCCTCCCTAGGCGACCTCGCCTGGCTCGGCGCCTTTGTTCCGGCGGCGACCAGCCTCGGTGGGTCTCTGGGTGCCATAATCGATCTGAGTGGCAGCCTGGAATCGCCACAACTGGCCCTGGATATTCAGCTGGCGGAGGGCCGGCTGGAGCTGGCAGCTCTCGGGGTGGACTTCACCGAAATCAACACACAACTCAAGAGTGACAGCAACGAGTTGATCGAGTTATCGGCCAGTGCGGTTTCCGGAACGGGAGACCTGGCTCTTTCCGGACGGATAGTGACCCCGTTCGCAACAACCCGGCACCTGGAAGCGAGTCTGTCCGGCCAGCAGTTCACGCTGGCGAATCTGCCTGATCTCAAGCTGGCTATCTCTCCAGAGCTGGAAGCCACCGCCGACAGCGAACGCATCAATGTATCCGGCAATCTGACGATCCCGGTACTGAACCTTGTCCTGCGGGAACTGCCTGAGCAGGCGGTGGACATTTCCAGAGATGCCGTGGTGGTCGCTTATCCCGCTGAACAGCCCGACCTTGCGGCTACCACCGCTTCCGAGCAGAGCAGCGTTTTCAATATTCCGGTAGTCGCTGATGTAAACATCCTCCTTGGAGAGGATGTCAGCCTGAGGGCCTTCGGCTTCACCTCCACCCTGGCCGGGAATCTCAACGTCCAGCAACGGGAAAATGGCACCAACCTCACTTACGGTGAACTGGAGATCGTTCAGGGGGATTACCGCATGTACGGCCAGTCGCTTCAGATCCGGGGCGGCAAGCTGCTGTTCTTCGGCGCCATGGACAACCCGGCCCTGGACATGCGCGCAACCCGGACGGTGGGAGACACGACTGTCGGCGTGTTGATGAACGGGACCCTGAAAAACATCCGCAGTCAATTATTCTCAACGCCCGCCCTGCCGGACAGTGACATAATCGCGATTCTGGCGACCGGCAAGCCTTTCTCCGAGATCGGACAGGGCGAGCAGGACCGCGACGCTATGCTGGGATCCATAGCGCGGCTGGGGCTGAGCAGAAGCCAGGGGCTGACCAACCAGGTCAGGGAGCAGCTGGGCCTGGACTCACTGGCAATAACCAATACCGGCAGCATCAACAACACGACTCTTACGGTTGGCAAGTACCTCACCCCGGATATCTTTGTCCGCTATGGCTTCGGCATCTTCGATCACCAGTCCAAGCTGGCCCTGGACTATTTCCTGACCGAACGATTCACCCTGCAGGCAGAAACCGGTGAATACCAGAGTGTGGATCTGATTTACCGGGTCGAGCGATAGTCGCTAGCAGACGACGAAAGTTTCGCGGCAGTTGGTCCTGGGAGTATAATGGCAGGGTCGAAGAAAAGTCGGCACTCCGTTAACCCAGCCCCAACACTCAGTTCACACCATGAAGAACTCCAACCTGCAATTTTATGGACTGTTCATCGTCTTCGTTGGCATTCTGGCCACTGCGGCTGCCTGCCTGGGCACTGCCTTCGCCCTGGGGCTGATCAGCGCCAATGGAAACCTGAGCCTGCGCAATGCCCTGTTCCTGCGCGACGCCGTATTTTTTCTGATTATCGGTATCGGCGCTTTGCGCTTCGGACCCGGAATCCGGCAGTATTCCAGGCGGGCGCTGGTGTGCTGGGAGTACACTGCCTGGATTGTGGCCGTGCTGGTACTGCTTACAACCCTGGCGGCAATACTGCTGGTCAGCATCGGCGCGGAATACCTGGTGTTCACCGTTTTCTACCTGATGCTGGCAACCTCTGCCACCGCCGTGCGGCGGAATAACCAGGGGTTTTTCGAGTTCCTGGATCGCGGTCGCGAAGAAGTCTCCAGGCAATAGCGCGATCCCCCACTTGATCACTTTGACTGTCGAGCGCCGTGGCAAAACAGTCAAAATTCCCTTCTGTACTCTGAATTAATCGAGCCAGTTCCCGCTTTGGCTTTTTGCCAGGCCCGATTCCCATTTCTCTGGCATTGCCCGAACATCCTGGACGTTCATGATACTCACCGAATAAACCACCAGTTCGAAAATCAATCGGTTAAACCAGGAAAACTGCATTCAAATGACGATAAGTCACCTGCGCTGGCAGCCCGGCTCATCGTCTAAGCAGCCGGGTATTTGACCGGGGTAGCCCAGCGAGACAGTTCCAGGTCGCTGGTTTCAAGTAACGCCAGGGAAGTGGATATTTTTCAAACGATACCGGGAATCCCCGCCCGGCTTAGCGCGTTGATAAAGTGTCGGCGCCGCGACTCATCCTTGTGGGGAAAGCTGCGCCTGAAAACGTCGAGACTGAAATCCGGTCGTCGGGACATTACCCAACCGGCTTTCTCGCGGGCTTCATCACGTCGACCTGCCAATTCCAGGCATCCGGCCGCAACCGCATAGGTGTGGAAATGGGCATTCGGCTCATGGGTCGCGCGCAACGCCCAGGCAGCTGCCTCCTCAAAGCGACCCTGATGAGCCAGTGAAATGCCGCGACTGGACTTCATGGCAAACAGCAGGGGATCAAACGGGCTGAGTCGCTGCGCGGAATCCAGAAACGGCAGCGCCACTTCGTCCTGACCGGCGTGTATGCCGATGAAACCGCGCGCGTAATGGCCCTGTGCATAGTTGGGATTGATGGACAGAGACTGATCAATGGAGGCCAGCGCCTGATCATGCTGTCGCGAAAGAAACAGCGCGCGACCCAATGACCAGTGACCCATGGAGTCCCGCGGATCCAGGTCTACACTGGCCTGACCGGCAACGGCTGCCCTGGCAATTTCATCATTCACGTTGTCAGCGCTGTTCAAAAAGGCGCGTGAGAAATGGGTAAAAGACAGCCCGGCGTGGGCCCTGGAAAAATAAGGATCCAGTTCGATTGCCCGGGAAAACAGGTGATTGGCTGTCTCGTTCTCGGCCGGCTGGAAATGGAGACTATGCCAGAGCCCGCGATGAAAATACTCCCAGGCATTGAGATTCTCTGGTTGCTTCATCAGAGAACGGCGCGCCTCTTCAAGCTCAATGGCAGACTCCATGGCTGCGATCACGGCGCCGGTGATTTCGTCCTGAACACTGAACAGATCATCCAGTTCCCGATCATAGTGCTCCGACCAGACTTCCTTTCCATTGCTGGCATCAAGCAGGTTGACTGTGACTCTTACTCGCCGGTCTCCGCGCTGGGTCGAGCCTGATAAAAGATACCTGACGCCTAATCTTCGACCTATCTCCTGGGGCGAACAGGAATCAGCGCTGAATCTTGTTGAGGAAGCCCGTGAAATAACAAAAAAATAAGGCAGTCGCGCCAATCTGGAATTCAGGTCAGTGGTAAGACCTCTGGCCAGCACGTCACCCCCCTCATGGTTGCCGAAGCAGGTAAAATCGAGCACCGCGACGGAGGGCTTTTCCGGCAGGGCGGGCCAGTACCCGCCCTCGCCGAACAAGCACGCTTCCCGTTCACTGGCTGAAACAGCCCGGGATTTTCCTGCCAACCCTTGCCAGCCGGCAACCAGCGCAGACTCGGATTGGCCATTCTGGCGATAGGTATGCAGAACCCTTTGAAACACCTTGCGCGCATTCCCGGTGCCCTGCTGCGCGCTTAATTCCTGCAGATAAACCAGGTTGGCAGCATCGTTCAGCGGGTTCTGACCGACGCAGCGGCTGCCCAGGTAAAGGCGCTGTTCGCTTTCCAGATCAGTTCTTAGCAGTAACTGCCGTATCAGACGCAGGTGAAGCTGCGCGATCGTGGTTCTGGCGGTTTCAAGCCACAGATTGAAGCTCACCCCACCCACATCCACCAGTTTGCCGAGGCCGGCAGGCGCGAAACTCTTTTCCAGAAGCAGCAGCTCATCCCGGTCAAGGTGCGCTATGCCGGTGTCAAGAAGCCCGCTTACCCCGAGAATATCAACATCGACAAGGCGGGAATCGATTCCGATTGAATCGGTGCCCGCTTTCAGCCAAGGCTTTTCGCTGCCACCCGTAATGGCTCGCAGCCGGGAAAGGCTCCAACGCAAAGCAGCCCTTGGGTCATCGGTGTTCTCCCACAGTAACTCGCACAGCTCGGCGCGCTCGACTGGCCTGTTTTCAAGTGCCAGGAAGGTCAGCAATGCCCGGGTCTTACGGGACTGAGGCAGAGCTGCCGGCTTCCCCTCCACCAGAACCCGCAGCCCGCCCGCCAGGCGGATTTTTATGGGTTTCTCAGTTTCCATGAATATTCAAACGCAATTTTCAATGCCTGCTTACACGCCAGACGCAGACTATAGGACTGGACCCGTTTCGGATTATAAAACCAATCATCGCATAGATCCTTGGGTTTCCGTTATGACCCAGGGCACCAATTGCTCAACCCATAACCAACAGGAGAATTTTATGTCTGCTTCACTCTACGAGCGCCTGGGCGGTAGCGAGGGCATCACCCGCATAGCGGGCGATCTGGTCGACATTCACCTGGTCAACCCTGCAATTTCCAACAGATTCGCCAATTCCGATATCGACAAGCTGAAACACAACGCGGCCACTTTCTTCATCAGTGGCACGGGTGGACCGAACGTTTATGAAGGCAAGGATATGCTGGCGGCCCACAAGGGAATGAACATCTCAGCCACTGAGTTTATGGCCGTGCTGGATGACGCCCTGGCAGCATTGCAAAAGAACAATATCGGGCAACGGGAACAGGAAGAGGTGTTATTCGTGTTTTACAGTATGCGCGGAGATGTCGTACTCGTCTAGCCGCTGAGTGATGCACTGCTGCCTTGCAACGTTGCAACGATAAATCCGGTTGCCTGGCGGTGTCACGGTTGACCGACTGACCGGAGATGGGGAATACTGGCCGGGAGATTCACTATTCAGACAGGTAACACCATGCAGCAATTCCCAAGCCTTCTCCTGGCGGCCCTGCTGGCGCTGCTTTCAGTTCCTGCCCTGGCCGACTCCAAGGCGGAAATCGATGCCAACGTGCGAGTCGCCATGCAGGAGTTTTATGAAAAATCCCCCGCCGGAAAAATTCTCGCCGAGGATGCTGCCGGTATGCTGGTATTCCCCAAAGTGCTCAAGGCCGGCATCGGCATCGGGGGCGAGTACGGCGAAGGGGCCTTGCTGGTGGGCGGACAGCCGGTTGCCTACTACAACACCGCATCGGGCTCCATCGGTTTTCAATTCGGGGCCCAGATAAAATCTCAGGTTGTGTTGTTCATGGACCAGCAGGCTCTGGACAGGTTCAGAAACAGCAATGGCTGGGAAGCTGGCGTAGACGGCAGTATCGCGCTGATTGAGTTTGGCGCCGCCGAAGAAATCAGCTCCAACTCTATCCAGGACCCGATTATCGGCTTCATCTTCTCGAACCGGGGTTTCATGTATAACCTCACCTTTGAGGGATCCAAGATTTCCGAGATATCACGCTGAGCAGAGACCAGCGTGATGAGTGCCCGTCACGGCCCTTCCTCGATACCCTGAATCCCCTGCCCCGGGTCTATTCCATGCGCACCAGACCACTTACCTGCCTCTGTGCTGGCCTGATTCTGAGTCTTTCAGGCCCAGTGTCCGGTCAGCATGGCGCCCTGGAACGCCTGCCGGGCGAGATCCTGGATGTGCGGGCTCCGTCCGATCGCGTGTCCGGAGCGCCGGGGACGATGAGGATCGAGGACCGGGCCTGCAGTGCGATGCCTGCAGCAGCGCTGCGGTCACGCATTGTCGATACTGCCGTGCAGGAGTGGGCCTACTTTGGCTTCACCCTGCTGGATTACACCGTAGCAACCGAACCGGATACCCGATCAGCAGGCAACCGGCGCCGCTGGTCACTCCTGAGCCCTGAACAGGCCGGGCGGGTGGCGAACAGTATCGCCGGCTACTGGGCCGCGGCTCCGGACAGCAGCTGGATACTGCAGCGCCAGAACGAACGCTGGAATACCCTGGGCCTGGCGGCCCGCTGGCGGGATCCCTGGTCCGCCGCGTTTATCTCCTGGGTGATGTGTGAGAGCGGGTTAGGTGACACAGAACATTTTGCCAGAGCCATTGCCCACCATACCTATATCGATCAGGCCATCAGGGCCCGGGACGGAGAGAGCAGCGGAGCTGCTTACGTGGCGTACGATACCGGCGAGCAGTCGGTGCTGCCAGGGGACCTGCTCTGCCGCGGCAGTCGTCCCGCCTACCGGTCCCTCGACGAGCGCCGTGATCATCTGGGTGCTGGCGCGAGGACCCATTGCGATATCGTTGTCAAAGTGGATGAAGACAAACCGGGCTTTTATGTAATCGGCGGCAACGTGCGGGGCACTGTGGGCATGAAACTGCTGCCTGCCGCCAGGACGGCCGCCGGGTTTCTCCAGCCCCTGCCCTACGACCGCCGCCAGATCTTCGCCCACCTGCAGTTACAGGCCGATCCGATACCGCTTGATGCGCTGGCTGCAAGCCCTGTCATGCAGGCGGCCGGTTGCTCACTCGCCACGACACCGCCTCTCATCGTGCGCCAGGATGCTCCCCGGGAAACCAGTAGCACCGCCTGCTGATCGCCGTGGTTCGCCGCCTGGACGCCACTGCCAACTGCCCACGCGGTGTCTGCCTGCAGCGGCACTGCTCTGTCCCTCAAAAGACCGCAACCGGCCGAATGGAGCTGCTGGGCAGCGCGGCGCCCAGGCAGACATTGACCTGCCCCATGATCCCGAAAAACTGACACGCTTAACCCGTTGTTCTTGAGGTATAATCATTGCTTCCTCAGTCAGTGCGTACCCCCATCGATGAGTCTAGGTCACCTGTCAGTCGCTATTATCCTGTTAGGGCTGTTCATCTACCGCTTCTTTCTGAGCGCGGCCGGCAAAAGCTGTACCCGTCTTCTGACCGTGGCTCTCGGCGCGGGCCTGGGTCACTTTGGACTCCAGGCCTTTGTGTTTCTCTTCAGCGATGCGGCAGTAGTTAACAGTCTGTTGCTCGTCGCCGAGACGCTCTATGTCCTGTTTTTCATGTTACTGGCCCTGCATTACACCAATCGAAACCTGCCGGTGCTGGGCTACTGGGTTGCCCAGCTGCTTGTGTACCTGGCTCTGTTGACGCCGGGCATACTGGTCTTCGTCGCCGACGGGTTCGATACACCGGCCTACACCGAACTTGTGCGCTCACTGCTGCTTCTTTCTGCCACACTGGCCTTCGTGACGATCAATCGCTCACCGGACATGCTGAACACCCAGCCGGTATTCTGGATTCCAACCCTGATCGTCGCTACCGGCTACAGCATTGCCACGTTTGCCAAGGTGATCTCCACACTCGTGCATTTCAGCGGCAGTGGCTACGCCGGTCTTGCCGCCACCATTTCCTCACTGTTGGGTGCGGTGGCTACCCTGCTGCTGCTGATTTTTCTGGCCGCCAATATCTCCTGGTTCAGAAAAGCGGTCTGATTCAGGGGAATTTACTTATTCCGGACGTCTTTTGTCTGCCGGACAGTTCCTGTAGAGTCAATTCGATTCGAGAACCTCTGATTCAGTGCCGCACTGCGCTGGCTCGTGATCAGAGTTTTCCCGACCTGGAGCGATGATTGATTATGTCTTACCTGCAGGCTGTGCTTGGTTTGATGGTTTTTATTGGCCTGGCGGCACTGCTCAGCGAACGCCGTCAAGCGCCCCGCTGGCAGTTAGTGGCCGCCGGACTGGGCCTGCAGTTCGCTTTTGCCCTGCTGGTGTTTCGACTCGAATTCATCCAGCAGGCGCTTTATGGCATAAACCAGGCGGTAGCCGCCATTGTCAGCGCAACGGAGGCCGGCACGCTCTTCGTGTTCGGCTACCTGGGCGGCGACCCCGCCAATGTGGCCTATCCTTTCAGTGTGGACGACCCGGGTGCGGCCGTGATCCTGGCCTTCCGTATTCTGCCACTCATCCTGGTCTTTACCGTGCTTTCTGCCATTCTTTGGCACTACCGGATCCTGCCGCTGATCGTGCAGGGATTTTCCCTGCTGCTGCGCCGCAGTCTGGGAGTCAGCGGCGCCGTGGGGCTCGGTGCTGCGGCGAACGTCTTCGTCGGCATGGTGGAATCACCAGCCCTGATCCGCCCCTACCTCAGCACCTTGAGCAGAAGCGATCTGTTTATCGTGATGACCTGTGGCATGGCGACCATTGCCGGCTCGGTCATGGTGCTTTACTCGGTGATCCTGGAAGGCGTGGTCAGCAACCCTTTGGGACACATCATCACGGCGTCGGTTATCAGTGCGCCTGCCGCCATCATGCTGGCCCTGATCATGATTCCACCGGACAGAGAGGCCACGCCTGCGCAACCCCCCGCCATCGAAAGCCAATACCACAGCCTGATGGACGCCATCACCCGAGGCACCAGTGATGGTCTGCGCTTGACGGCCAACGTGGCAGCCATGCTGATCGTACTGGTAGCCCTGGTGGCACTGACAAACAGCCTGCTCTCGCTGCTGCCCGACCTGGGTGGCATGCCGATAACCCTGCAACGGCTTTTCTCACTGGCTTTTGCGCCACTGGTCTGGCTGATGGGTATTCCCTGGCAGGAAGCCCTTGCCGCCGGCAATCTGATGGGCACCAAGACGGTGCTGAACGAACTGCTGGCGTTCCTGGCCATGGCTGAATTGCCGCCGGGCACCCTGTCGGAAAAATCCACCCTGATAATGACCTATGCCCTGTGCGGCTTCGCCAATTTCGGCAGCCTGGGCATCATGATTGCCGGGCTGTCGGGTATGTGCCCGGCCCGGGCTCAGGAAATCGTGACCCTGGCGCCCCGCTCACTGATCTCCGGCACTCTCGCCACCTGTATGACCGGTGCCATCGCCGGGCTGCTACTCTAGTAGCCGCTGTGCCGCCCCCGCGTGGGGGCAACCGTTCGCAGGGGACACTGATCAGATCAGGGCACGACAGAATCTATGAGATCGCTTCGGCGCGTGAGATCCGCCAATTGGGCACCGAATCAGCGAACACACCACGTTTAGGCTGCGGCACTACTATCCTTGCCCCAGTGCCAGGGTCGCTCCCACGGGGTCTTCAATGATTGCACAGGTATAACCGCCATCGGCCCCCTTGGTCGCCTTGATTATCTTGCCACCTTCCTCTTGGACCCGGCGAAGACTTTCGGCTAGGTCGCCAACGGGGAGGTACATCATCCAGACAGGTGGTAGACCCTGGTTTGCGCCGCGCAAATGACAGATTCCCGCCGCCGGTTTGTCATCATCCCCCAGCATGTTGTAGTCAGCGTAGTGCTCGCCTGCGTCCACCATGTCGACGTCCTGTACCGACCATCCAATGACCTGGCGATAGAAGTCACGAGTAGAAGCGGCGTCGGAGATTGTAAGATCTAGCCAGGCGATGTTGCCCATGGGCGCAGCCGCGTCGTGCGATGGGTTGCTGTAATGTGCGGAAATCTCTTCCGCAGAAACGACTGGAATGATACCGAACGCCGTCCCATTGGGATCGAGCAGCCCAGCCCACAGGCTCTTTCCACCGTCGTCCTTGCCATGGATGAGTTCGCTCCCACCGAGACTCAGGGCGCGCTCAATACTCGTTGCCACATCAGCGACCTGAATGTGTGGCATCCATTGCAGAGGAAGCATCTCATACTCGGTGCTCCGTGCACCCAAACCGATGATCGGCATACCGAGGTTGTTCATTAGATCCTCGCGCCAAAGTGGATTCTCGCCTGTGCTGAGTACGCGTGAGTAGAAGCGCATTTCACGTTCGTGTTCAGGAACGGCAATGTCGGCGGAGAGAATGCCGCCGACGCGTGGGACAAAGAGATCACTCATGGTTTTCCTCTACTTAGACTTCACGTTGAGTCGCGGGATGTCAATGAACTATTACGAGAGAAACGCGCATTAAGCCTAGAGATAGCTATTCGATTGAGTCGGCTTTTTTAATAACTCACCCGAGTTTTGGCTAAACGCTCAGCGCGCTGTAGACCTCTGGGTTGCATCACAAGCCTTAAAGAAAGAAGTAGCCCGCATAAGACCATTGCGTGCCGCTTGACAAACGAGTCAATAAAGGACACAGCCTGCTCCGCACGGTTTGCGAATGACTTCGCCATTCTATCGCAAACCGCGCTCCACAGACTACGCCCATTATTAAAAGCGCTGAGGCTGCAGAAAAACCCCTATACCGCTCGTTCTTTTATATATTTTGGCCTCATCTAACCAAGAGACAAATCCATTGCCCAGGTTCATGCATTACGATTACAAACAGTCGCCTATGGTTGTCATCGACTACGAAGACCAACTCCAGTCCGGCACTTTTGAGCATACCATCCACTACCATATCGGCAACAAGTTTGACCTGTCCATCTTCAACCCCAACTACCAGAATGACGACGGTGGCCGCCCCGCCTACGACCCAGCGATCCTGCTTAGAATCATCCTCTTTGCCTACTCCAAGGGCATTACCTCCAGCCGGGAGATCCAGTGGTGTTGCGAGACCAATATCCTGTTTAAGGCCCTGTCCTGCGATACGGTTTCCCACTTCACCACCATTGCGCACTTTGTAAGCAGCCACGCCGATAAGATCGAGGCACTGTTCGAGCAGGTTCTGCTGATTTGTCACCAGCAGGTCCTGCTGGGCAACGAGCTGTTTGCCATCGACGGTTGCAAGATGCCGTCCAACGCGGCCAAGGAATGGCCCGGCACGTTCAAGGAGCTGGAGAAGAAACGGGACAAGATCAAGCGCCGCATTCATCATCAGCTAAAGGCCATCAGCTTCTCGTGGTGGCAGCTTTCGCAGCGTACCCGCAGGAAGCCGTGTTCCTGGCGGCCGCACTTCAGGCAGTCGGTGAACTCCTGCTGCATGTGGTCAGGCAATGCTCTGCCTTCGGCTTCCAGATGGGCGAGGAACGCGGGGTAATACTGCTCGACGAGCCGGTAGAGCAGTGTCGTTTCCGGCTGATGACGCCGGGTGCGGGGATCCGGCCGCATAGAGCTCGCCGGGCGAGGGAGTTGGCAGCAGCACATCAACTATGCGATATCAACATTTAGAATATTCGAGATCGAATTTAGCGAGACTTGACCAATTCGATTTGAGGCTTTAGAAAGCTGGTTGGTCGAAAATAACGAAGTGCTACAGAAAAAAGTTGATGAAGGTGGTATTTGATATGTTTCTGGAATATTGTGTTTCATTGCTGAGGTGGCGGAACATATGAAGCTTGCGAAATTTTATTCTTATCTATTAAGCGCGTTAACCGTAGCTGTGCCGAATTTGGCTTTTACCGCCACACCCGGCATGTGCGAAGCCCAATCCGGATTCGTCGCACGAACTGTTGATGGCGAGATCGGCGGCATACAGGCGTATCGAGAGGATCTCGGCAATGGTTGGACATTCGCGCTACTTCCCGCAGCTTTCGGCTGGGAACTGCGTGTGTTTGATCGGCATGGTTTCGATCTTACGGCATTGACGCCGCCGCGCTTTGGGCCCAACCCGCGCGAAATCTTTGGCTGGCATTTTAGAAATGCAGAAAATTCTGCGAGCAATGACGGCAGCGTGAACGCACCACAGCATATGCGTTCATTTGTTATTGGAGCGGACGTGGGAGCAGTAAACCCCGCAGGTGGAACGCTGACTATTCTCGATTATGGCTTGGCCGATCTTGAACCGGGGCAACAAGCGCGGATGGTCTATTTGCGCTTTCAAGCATGTTTGACCTTGCCGCAAGCAGATGAAACAGAAGCGGACCAGGCCAACTCTGCGATTACACCGGAAGACATTGAGATTTTTGGCGCTTGCGGGCTCGCTCAGCCTTATACGCTGGACGCTTATGTTTCGCCACCTATTTTGGAAGGCGATTTTGATGGCGACGGGGCCTTCGATCATGTCGGCGCAATTATTCGAGCCGGCGACCAAAAGCGTGCAATTGGAATTTGTCGTGCCGGCAATTGGTTAGAGATTGTCGGTGTGGAGGAAAGCCTTGGCGATCTATCGCCAGATTATTTCGACGAAATGGATTATTGGTCCGTGAACCCTAAGGGACCGGTCTTAGAATCCTATTCTGCCGAAGGTCCGGTACCCACTCCGCCAGGGGATACGATCATCATCGGAATCGAGGAAGCGTCAAGCGTTCTTCTGTATTGGGATGGGGCGCAGTTTCAGAGCTATTGGCAGGGCGATTGAGGCGGATTCCGCTGTCATGAATTTGCCGCTATGGTTCGTCATGATCTCAAAGTGACGAGCTGGAGATTTCTGGTCGGATATTGGATGAAGAATAATTGTGTCTCTTGTTGCGTGTTTTTGCTGCTTATCGGCATGGGTACGACACGCCTCGCAGAATCGGCGGAACCGCAAGTCGATTTTTCTGGTTTCGATTCGATAGAGCAATCTTTGGAAGCGGCTCTGATCCAATTTTCGAGTATCGCCGATCAACTAGATCGCGTTCGTCTTGGCGAGATCAATGCCGACACGGCCTTGCAACGCATTGAAATGCTACGCGAATCCTTGCGCGCAATACGACAGGTTTGGCACGAGACCGAGCACGATCAACGTCTTGAGGCACGTACCCGCCGCCGCGCGGATATTGAGCGTGCGGGAACGCAGTTGACAGAAGCCATGGTTGCGTATCACCAAAGTTCCAATATTGATTTCCGCATTTCCCAAATGCTTCAGGAGCCGCCAGTCATAGGCAATTTTCTGCGTGAGCCGCCCACCGAAACATTCCAAGGTATTTATCGAAGCGGATTTGAAGTAAGTGAATTCTTTTTATTCGATGGTGAAGGGCCATGGTGGTTGGAGGCGGCCACTGAGAATTGGCAAAGGCTACAGTCCTATGTGGTCCAGAGGCCGGGACGTGGCTCTAGCGTTACGGTTGCGCTGACCATCACTGGTTGGCGCGAAGCTGATGGCGGCTATGGCAGCGTTGGTGGTTATGACACACGCATCTATGTGGAATCCATTGATGAGATCCGCGCTATTTCAGAAGAGGAATTCCAAAAAATAATTCAAGCCGTCATGCAGGGTGAACCATGAGTTGTTTTTGTAGAAGGGATTCTGTGTATTTTGTGGTGGCACTTGGTTTTGCGCTATTCGCTGTCTCGGCTGCGTTTGCTGCCGATGCGGCCAATCTGGGCCTTCGGCCCATACCCAAAGATCTCGCCGCATTGCCGCCGCCGGATTCCGATTCCAATGTCTATAATCCTAATCTCAATTGGGGCGTTGGCATTTTGGAGCCGACCGCCTCTCCTGAGTACTATGGCCAGTTGGTAAATGGCGGCTATGAAATGTTGCGTGAAGAGTTTGGAGAATATCTCGATTGGATCGCGAAGCTCAGACTACCGCTTTTTGATTCCGCACAAGGCGCGCAATGGGGCTGGTTGGTGGAAGGCCAGGTGGTCGATCTCGACAGCGGTGAAGAATTTGTCATCCCACGTGATGCGCGTCTTCGGGTGTCTTATGATTTTGAGACCGAGGCTTTATTCGTTATGCGCGAAGAAGATGGTTGGCTACAAATTCGCTGGGGCGGTGCAGAGGATAGCCATGGCGGGCGCGCCTGGACACATCCTGAGTTTCAATCTGATCCCAACATCGGCGCCGAATATCATTCCTGGGAAGATTCATTTCGCGATACGGTCAGCCGCTTATCTTATCGCAATTCCGAAGCCGTGCATTTGTTGCGCTCTCGGCCTAGCCCAGAAGCCGCTATTGTACATCGCATTGAAGGACGCGATTGGGACATGGAAATTCTAGAGATGCAGGGCGATTGGATTCGCGTACGCCTGTCTTGGCCATCGGATTGTTCCGCCGGTCCGCGCGAAGGTGAAGCTGTAGGGTGGACCGTTTGGCGCTCAGTCGACCAAGGACCCTGGATTTATTCGCCTATCGGCGGATGCTGAGAGCCGCGTATGCCTGGTTAACGCGGCTCACAACGCACTTCATGCAAATAGTCCTTCACAATCGCGTCTGCTGAGGAACGGAAAGGCTGTAATGTTGGCTCGTTACGCCAACAAACATCGTCGAAGCCAATGTTAAAGCGATTCTCGTCAATATACCAGGTGAGTCCGACTGATGTGCAGGTTGGGCAAGGCGTGGGGTCGCAGGGAAACGCGCTCGCGTCGAGGTTCTCCAAAATGGATCGCAGCTCGCGCAGACGTGCAAACCCGTCTTCTGTGTTCAACGCACCTGCCGCGATGCACATATTGTTTGGCGCATCATGTGAGACATAGGAAAAAGAGAGATTGGAAGCTATACGCAGACTGTCCCACGGCAAAGACGGATCGTCTTGCCTTGGTTTCTCAAAGGGATCGCTTGTCTGCAGCATAAAACTAAATGGCTCAACGGGCGGCGGGGGCAATTCTACTGGCGCAGCATCGCGAATATTCGCCGGGGTCGCTCTTAAATAGAGGACAGAGGCAAAGCTTCCAGCAATTGCAATGAGCGCTACTATCAACCGTTTAGAGGGCGATAGTCGGCGGATGAGTACTATAGCGGCCAACAATCCGAGGGCGCCGCCGACAATGAAGCCGCCGAGGGCATCGGCAAGCTGATCGAAGCCCATCCCGCCTGAGCTCATGATACGCGTCGCGACCAAGGCACCAAAAATGACGCCGAAAAATAGAAGCGCCATCAACAAAATGGCGCCGCTCAGCCATGATTTCATTATTCGATGCCCCGTATCTGTTCGTGCTCGTAAGATCAATTGCAAGTTTCGCCTATGCGGTTCGAGTTATGAACCTCATCTGCAGCCGCAATCAGCGCGAGAAATTCCTCATGCTGGGCCAAACATTTTCCATTTATCGCGACGCCAACCGTGGTAATCGGAGGCCGAGTTTCCTGAATTTGAAAATCAATTTGATGCAGTATTGCGCCGCCCTCAGAGCAGGTCATTGGCTGTTGTGCCATAAGAATTTCAACGCTACGCATCGCAGTGAGCAGTTCAACTTTGTCACAGTTTACGGCCGGACTATATCTGGTGCAGATGGACCCGTTATTTTGCATGGTCGTGAACTGCCCCTGAGCGGTGTTATATTCGATGTTTACGAATAGGCGCTGGGCGGCGGCTTCTGAATGGGAAAGGCTCAGAGTGAAGGGTGGTAGATTTGTAATTTGCTGGTCGAGATAGGCGTTCGCTTCCGCGCGGTAGGTGACAATGCCATAGCCCATGAACACGGCAATGAAGATTGCCGGGACGCCGGCAATGAGGGTTGAGCGTTCTAGAATCCGGGCAGGCAGGGCATAGGCAAGAAGTGCGCTCACCACAAATGCCGCGCCGGAAATCATGAGTCCGGTAAAAAAGACGATTGCGCCGCCGGCAAACATAGCCAGATAGAAATTGCGCACTTAGGGCTCCTTGCTGATCTGATGCATTGATTCAGCTACATTCGATCTCAACGCGGCGTTTAAGTGAACGCCCCGCTCCGTCATCAACGCTGGCAATCGGTTCGTCTTCGTCAACGCTGGAGGCGCTATCGCGGATTGCTTCTGACCCACATTGTATCAAATCGTCGACGACAGATTGCGCCCGTCGCGCGGAGAGATCGTGACTATACCGGTCCGATCCTTCCCATGAAGTCGGCCTAATTACCCCAGAATCCGCTGATAGCGAGCAGGATCGCGCCTTTTGCAAAGGTTAGATAGTCGGTGCTCGGCGGCGGCCTCTAGTCTTGTACTGCCGCCACAGTAGAAATCGCGGTCGTGAAAGCGAAAAGAGCAACAGGTCCGGCCATGCTCAATTGAGGGTATTGCAGGTTTGCTTTCATAATTTCTTCTCACATCTTCGTGCGATAAATGTGCCGAGTGCTGGGGTTTATCTCAGCTCTTGATTGCGTCGCTCACCAGCGAAGCTCTCAACTTTCAACCAAGTGTAAGCACAGTAATTTGCAACGTTGTGTTGGGTTGTGTTGGAAGGAGATTAACTGCGGCACGGCGATCGGCCTTTTCAAAGGTGAGGCTGCGCATTGCAGGAGATTGAACATCGCTCGTCGTATCCGTCCACCCGTCTGCAACCATCCGTGCGGCATAAAATGCGGTGATATCGTCATGAGACGCAGCAACTTGCGCCTGGACCATATACCCTAGCGGCATCGTATTGACGGAAAGGATTTGTATGTCAGGAAACATTGCGACATCATCGGGGAAATCGGCAGGAAGGTTTAGATTGTTGCCGACTAGTACAGTCCCGTTTCCAAGATTCTGGTTGAACGAGACTTGCGGTGTGCCGCGGCTCATATCGACATCAATGTCAGCACCAAATTGTGCCGCATAATTTTCCAGTTCCTGTTCTTGTGCCTCCTGGCTGGTCGGCACATTCTCACCGCAGCCGGCCAAAAATGCGGCAACAAAAATAGAAGATAATAGATTTTTCAAGGTGTTGCGCATCGATTGTTATCCCCTCAGATCGCGGGGGTTTGCATTCCAGGAACACATCCCCCCACTATTCATCGGCAGTTCAGAATCAGATTTCTATAACCAGCTTTCATTATCCTGTAGCGCGTCGCAAATTTGCGACCAACGATCTTGTGAGGAAATTGTAACTTGGTTGGCTTTCAGCTGAAAGTGTTTAGGTGGTTTGTGAGAAAATATTGATGAAAATCCGGGGTGGACATGATGGTAGGTTATTTTTCGCCGTTTACGCGATTGGCAGGCGCTGACAACTTAACCGCCAGTCTGGCAGAATTCCAGTGTTAAAGCTTCAAAAATGTACAAACGGCACCGATTCCCAACTGAAATCATCCGATACGCAGTCTGGCTATATTACCCATTTAAACTAAACTACCGAGATATCGAGAATTTACTCGCCCAGCGCGGAATCACAGTGAGTTATAAATTTGGCCGACTGTGGTGCGCAAAGTTGGTAAGCGGATTGCGCAGATATTGCGCCGAAGCCACACAGGTTACGGTGACACTTTTTATATTGACGAAGTTTTCGTGAATCCCCAGGGTATCCTGCACTATTTATGGCGTGCAGTGGACCAGGATGGTGAAGTCGTGGACTGTACCTTCAGTAATGGCGAGATACATCAGCGGCCAAGCGATTTTTCAGTCGAATACTGAGGATAAGCCGCTTCGAACCAAAAAATATCACCACCGAAAAGCTACGGAGTTACGGTGTCGCACACCGGGAATTGATACCAGAAATAATCCACGATTTCACTCAGTATTCAAACGATAAAGCAGAGCTTTCACATCAGCCTACGAGAGTCAGAGAATGGGGCATGCACAAGTTTAAATCGATTACACAGGCACAGAATTATTTGAATACACATGCAGCCGTTGGCCATCGTCTTGAAGACAGTCGGTTCACCCGACTGACCGCCAGTGTCTGATAGAACTGGACAAGCTCCCCATTCAAAGTAACCTTCCCACGGTCGTTACCATTTTTCCACCCGCACAGCGTCTAGTCGGCCAGCGATGAACACGGAGCGGAAACCTCACATTTCGAAGGCCCGAACAATGCCGGCGACCTTATCACCTTTGCTGATCGGGGCAGTGAGGCACGCAATGGAATAGGCTACTAGTCCTACGTGGGTAACGCCAGAGGCGATACGCTGACTCTGCGTGCTGGAGAAACGCTCGGTGCATTCGACATCGTTTATGTCTCCAATCGCACGGCAATCGGCAGAAATCCTATCGATATCGTCGAGGCTAGCGTAAGGCTGAATGGTCCGGCCGAGGGTTCCACGCGACTGCGTTTCCCGGTTGACTGGTCAGGAGCCGACAATGCTGGTGACCGGGTAGTTCTCGTCGACGGGGATGGCGGGGAGCACGATTATGCCTATATAGATCCGAACGAATCCAGTGTCGAGCTGGTAGCACCCGCGGCTGCCGGCAACTACACGTTGGTCTACCGATCACGGGGCGGCAATGAGATGGCCAGGTGGGATCTGGTCATCGTCCCTGTCGCGGTGTCGTCCGGGGAATTGCAAGTCACACAGCGGAAGACTCAGCTTGGCCCAAATGATGCCGTCGAAATCAAACTCGATGCCTCGGGAAGTATGCTGCAGCGCCTCGACGGTGAGCGCCGTATCGAGATTGCCCGGCGTACGCTTACCGACCTTGTGACGACAACGCGACCGCCCGGTGCGGGATTCGCTCTGCGTGTATTCGGTCACCGCGAAGCGGATTCATGTCGGACAGATCTTGAAATCCCCCTTGCTCCTCTGGACCCGACAACCACAGTGACAATTATTTCTGGGATCAACGCCATGAACCTGGCGCGTACACCAATCGGTGCATCGATTGCCGCTGCACGCGGAGATCTTGCAGACGTATCCGGCCAACGAGTGCTGATTGTGCTGACGGACGGGGAAGAAACCTGCGAAGGTGATGCGGCCAGCGCTATAGAAGCCCTGCGCAGTAGCGGCTGGGACTTCCGGGTCAATGTGGTGGGATTCGCCATTGACGATGCCGAACTCGCGCGCTTGTTTGAGAGCTGGGCGGCCACCAGTATGGATATTCCGGTTACAGTCGTTTCGAATCAGACTGTTACCGCACAACTGCCATAGGGCCAGGTCAGAATATACTACCGAACAGGTTTTGTCCGTTCTATTTCAGTACTAACTTATCAATACTGCCCATTAAAGAGTCGGCAATTCGGAGGCTAGGTTTACACCTGCTATTTGGAACGGTTTATTTGGTTTTCTTGCACACAGTGTGATAATTGGGTTTGACAAGTTAGCGGTCCCAGGTGACGAAAGTCTATGTGAACGGTACTGACAAGCTATTTCTCTATCTGTCAGAATCCGAGCATGAGATCTACAAATACGATGTACAAGCGTCACCACTTTCCACCTGAAATCATTCAATATGCCGTTTGGCTATACCATAGATTCAACCTCAGTCACCGAGCTGTCGAAGGCCTATTGGCTGAACGGGGTATTGCTTAAAGAAAACAAGAGGTATCTCCAGAGTAGGCTGCTGTCCAGTTTGGTGAGTAGACGGCGTACTGGCGTACTTAGAGCCACAATAAGTCCAATATCAGTCAGAGTCTTTGAGAAATCAGCCGCTTTCCATCGGCAATCAGGCCATCGCTCGCGCTTTATTGCAACCTTGACTACCACCGGGCCGAGGCCAATCCGACCACCGTTCCAGCCCCCAGTTACAGATTGGGGTCGTTCGGTTGCATAGAAGGCTGGCGCTTTCAAATACGCTTACCTCACCCCTTGGCAGGCTGTAATTCTCCCTTCTACTCTATGGCACTTTTGTCGTTGGCTCTTTGTTGTCGAATCAGGCCCTTTCAAAAAAGGTCGATCTGCGGCGGGGCACGCTCAGGCGGGAGCTGCGCCTGGGTATCTTCCGACTCCTTCTTCTTCAAATGTTCCAGAATCCGACGGATCACCGCCGGGTCTTCCATGCGGACGATGATCTTCACCGGACCCTGGCACTTTTCGCAGGTTTAAATGTCGATGTTGGAAACCCGTGTCAGTCGCTGGGCCCAGGTTATGGCAGCAAGGCGTTTGGCGGGGGTTGTTTCATCCTGGTCGGTGGCTGCCTGTTTTTATTTCTGCCCCTGCCCCGCCCTGCTGGTGTGATCATAGCCAGGTGCTTGCTGTTGGGGGCGAACACACCATGAAGTCTTGTCAGGTTTACTCTCGGCTTGGCTACCAGGGCAGTAAGTCTGGCGATAAAATCCAGCGGCTCAAAGATGACGTGCAGGGACGCTCTTGGTCGAGTTTTCAACCGTGCAGACCTGGATGCATTGCTGGAGCAGGTGAAGACGGCGGCCCAGCGACCAATAACGCCGTGACGAATAGATGTCGTGAATATCAGTAACAGAAAGCGATGGATGGTGACGTATGCGAATTCCTGTATTCATCCAGCTATCTGCAATTTGTATAGGCCATTGCAGTGTGAACCCCGCCGCCCTGCTGGTAGACGAATTACTGCCGGCCCGACCGATCCGACACAAAGCTACGCATTCACATCTCCGATGTGGTAAGTTCGGAATCGTTAAAGCTCACGATGCCTGATTCTGAAGCGAATCGGCCATAATAAGAAGTAACAACAATTAATAGCCGGCCCGGCACTGAAGGACGCTGGACCTTTCCCCTGATTGCGTTTAACCGAGGTATATATCGAATGTCGGAAATCCGGGATATCCTTAGTTCTAAAACCTGTTTCACCCTCTTTGTTTCAATCTGGCTAACAGCAGCATACGCCCAGGATGAACAGACCGATGGTTACGACTATCTGAACGAATTACGTACCCGCGCCGGTATGATAACGCTTTCCCGAAACGGGATGCTTGAAATTGCCGCGGGAAACCATTCCCAGTACCTCGTTGGCAATTCGACCGCGTTCCTACGCTACAGCGGCCATTTCGAAAATCCGGGAGATGCCTATTTCACGGGCAATCAGGCCTCAGATCGCACCGCTGCCGCGGGATACCTTTCCACCCTCGTCAGCGAGAATGTGAGTAACGGTCAGCCCGATGTATTCGCTTCCATCGACGACCTGATGTCAGCCATTTATCACCGATTCGGTTTTCTCGGCTTCAGCATTGATGAAGTAGGGCTTGGTTTCGTAAAGGACTCAGGGATCGACTATTCTGCCTACACCTACAACATGGGTAACTCGGGGCTCAACAACCTGTGCATGGGATCCTCGTTTAATGAAGTCGGATCTTTTTTTCAGGGTATATGTGCCCAGGACAGCAGTTTCAGAATCTCTACCGAAGGCAAGAGCGCGGCCGAAGAACTGTTTCAGGGTCAGAACCCCTATATCGTTACCTGGCCGTCACAGGGAGATTCGGACGTTCCTCCGGCCTTTTTCGAGGAAAGTCCGGATCCATTACCCGATTATTCTGTCTCGGGCTACCCGATATCGCTGCAATTCAATCCATTGGTTTATAACGACGTATCGATAACTTCTTTCCGCCTGTTCGAAGATTCAACCAACCTGGAAATTACCAACACGCGATTGCTGGACAACGGCACCGATCCAAACATGAAGTTTTCCGCTCTCGAGTACGCCCTTTTCCCACTGGAAAGACTGGATTGGAACAGCGTCTATCGGGTGGAAGTGGACTACGATTCCAACATGGAGTCCGACACCCTGATCTGGAAATTCGCTACCCGCCATCCCGGCGCCCCATTGTTTGAATACGCCGGGCATGGCACAACAGTCGAAATACCTGCCAATGCGGCCAGCAACTTTGCCTTCTATGTGTCTCCTGAAGAAAGCTATCCTACAATCGGAGGTATCGGCTTCTCTTACTCCGCTGGCCTGAATATCGATGTTGACTATATCGATGGCAACACTTTGTCAGTGAGTATGGTCGGCGCGGTTGGCCAACGGGCAGATTTCAATATCTCCGGCAGAAGTTTCTCCCTTCTGATAGGTAATGAAGCCGATCTTCCTGACGATCCGGAAATCGATCTATCCATTGGTGGAAGCGGTATCGAGGATGAGACTGCAGCCCACTTCGACGAGACTAACGGGATACTTACCTTACCTCTTCTCGTCGTGGACGACGCGCTACGAGCGGGTGTTACGCTTCAGCTGCTCGACGCCGGCGCATTGACATTCAAGGTGGACGAAATTCTACCTGCCGATGAAACATCTGCAGACGAAGCAGTATTCACATCGAGCACCCTGACCATGAGTATCCCAAGGGTCAAGGCATTGGGTATGGCCTTCTCTATTGAAATGAAGATGGTAGATACGGCGAACCTGGTGTTGCAGATAACTGCGGCGGCAGAGGTCGCGCAATAGATAGTTACAGGTAACCGTCAGCTGTCAAATTGCGAGGCAACGCAAAGTTGCGGCGCGGTTGCTGCAAACTTACAACCACTCGAAAAACTGCAGTCAGGAAAATTGGGGACACTCACAATTTAACAACTAAACTAACCTAGTCGTACCCTACCTGTTTCCGAACTTTCTGTAGCAATGGAATTTTGAGGTAAAACTTTTTAATCATCAAACTTAGATCATCTCGCGTCGAACAACACAATCTGGTCATCGACGCTAAACGATTAAGTTGTTAAGTTGTGAGTGTCCCCTTTTGACCCCTTTATGCTACCTTTCCCCCGCTACTATTCATTCCGCGGCCGTTTCGCGAACACACTACGTTAATTACTTGTTAACGTTGATAATTGCGCCAGGTCTTTCTGGACTGCCCAACGACCCTGGCAATTGGTTCTGGTGAATATAATGACCTCTTCAGAAACCGGACCCTGCCTGTCCGATACGGCAAGATTGCTGAGCGCTTACCTCGGTCGCAGATTTTATGCGGACAATTCCGTGTCCGTACTTCACAACGGCGATGCAATCTTTCCGTCGATGTGTCAGGCCATCGATGCAGCAGTCAACTCAGTCGAATTCCAGACTTTCGTTTACTGGCAGGGGGAAATAGCCGTGGATTTTGCCCGGCACCTGTCGGCCGCTGCCGGGCGAGGGGTTAATGTCAGGGTGCTGCTGGACAGCTACGGCGCCATGCACATAGACAGAAACGCGCTACGGATACTGGAGCAGAATTGCAACGTGTGCTGGTTCCGGCCCCTGAAAAAATTCTGCTTCTGGCAGAACCTGAAGCGTTCACACCGGAAACTGCTGATCTGTGACGGTGAGGTCGGTTTTACCGGAGGCGTTGGAATTGCGCAGGAATGGACCGGAAATGGAGACAGGGCGGGAAGCTGGCGTGATTCACATTTCATGCTTAAAGGCCCCATCGTCGCCACGCTGCGAGCCGCTTTTCTTGAAGGCTGGCTTGAGTCGTGCCACCCCGCGGATGCATTCACAGAGACTGTATCTGATTCGGTGATCGAGAAAGCCGGCGCTGAACGGATTCTGCCGGTAAGCTCTACAGCCAGTGATTACTGGAGTTCCGCCGGGACCATGCTGTTGTCGTCAATTGCAGTCGCAAAGACCAGCCTTAAAATCACCACACCCTATTTTGTGCTGGACCGCAAGCTGAAGGATCAGTTGCTGGCCGCGATGGATCGCGGCGTCGACATTCAGATCATAATTCCAGCATACCGGAATTCGGACTCACACATGGCCGGGCTTGCAGCACTTTACTGCGTCCCTCCGCTGGTCGAAAAGGGGATACGCGTCTATTCATTCGAGCCGACCCTCAACCATAACAAATGTATAATCGTTGACGATCAGGTCGCCATTATCGGGTCCGTCAATTTCAACCAGCGGTCCCAGCGAAAAGACGACGAATTCAGCCTGGTGATTGATGGAGGCGAAACCCTTCCTCAACTTCTGGCAGATTTTACTGCAGACCTGGAAAGCTCAACCCTGCTCAGCCCCGGTCTGATAAAAAAGCGACACAAGTACCTGGGTAACGTAGCCCGGCTGATCCAACCGGTGCGTCGGCACATCTGAAAAAGAGTAATGTTCCAATCATGTTTACGAAATGGGAATGGCTGTTATCAAAACTCTCGCGTACGCTGTGGATCCGCGCGTTACTAATCGGCCTGTTTGGAATTCTGGTGGCGCTGATTGCGATCCCGATTCAAAGCACTCTGCCCATTGTTTCGCCGCTGGAAGTCGGAGCGAGGTCTGTCGAAGGCATTTTACAGATACTCGCCACCAGCATGCTGACAGTCACTACTTTTTCCCTGGGAGCGATGGTTTCCGCCTACAATTCCGCCAGCACCGGGATTACGCCTCGCGCCATCAAACTGGTGAAGCAGGAGCCGGTTACCCAGAATGTACTCTCTTCCTTTATCGGCGCCTTCCTGTTCAGTCTGGTCGGCATAGTCGCCCTGAGCAGCGAGCTCTATACCGAATCAGGGCGATTCATTCTGTTTGTTGCGACTTTACTGGTGATATTGCTGGTGATCGTGGCGCTGTTGCGCTGGATCGAACATTTATCCGATCTGGGGCGACTTTCGAACACGATGGATCTGGTGACCGATGCCGCGCGGCTGGCGCTGTGCGAATACGCCAGACATCCCGGGTGGGGATGCAGCCCCTTAAGCAGGAACCAGCCTCCTCCCGAGTCTGCCAACACCATACGTTTCAATCAGACCGGTTACATTCAACACATCGATGTGAATGCTGTTGCCGAGCTCGCTGATAGCTGCAATACCGAAATAGGTCTGCTGGTTTCACCCGGCACCCTGATCCAGCCTCAGCGACCGGTTGCCTGGTACCAAGGGCCCCGCGATAACAAGTTGGAGCAGGATATTGAAGCACAATTCACGCTTGCCACCGACCGGTCTTTTGACCAGGACCCGCGATTCGGTCTGGCGGTTCTCACTGAAGTCGCACTCCGTGCTCTGTCACCCTCGGTGAATGATCCTGGCACAGCAATTGACGTGATTCATCGGCATCTCGGACTGCTGCTGACATTTTCTCAACAACAAAACGCCGGTGAAAAGGCTGAGATCCTGTACCGGAACCTCCACTCGGTTCCGTTATCGATCAGCGATATGTTCGAAGATGCTTTTGAACCCATTGCCCGCGATGGGGCGGGCCTGCTTGAGGTACAGATCAGATTGCAGAAAGTGCTCAAAATTCTGGCCGACAACGATCCGGCACTTTATGCAAAGGAAGCGAAGGCAATTTCAAATCTGGCCATGGATTACGTGGAAAGGTCCAACATGGCAGAGTTGGAGAAAGAAAGGCTGCGCCGAATCGCCGACAGTATCTGACCTGCTTGAACAAGGGACACTAATAGTTTAATAGCTTAATGGGACGCAAGTTCAAGGCTGATCCCGTTCGACTGGCAAAGTAGCTCGCCCTTCTTTATCCAGGCAGACACAGTGGGTTGGCTGATAGACAGAAAGTTCGCAATTTCACGCATTGTCATACCCAATTCTCGCGCCCCCAAATAGCACAATATCGACTTAGCTTGAGAAAGTTTTCCCCCTCTCGCTTTTGATGCCAATTGTTCTGGATTAATCCCTGTATATCTGCAAGTCCATTGGGCCAGCTTTTCGATGTCCCAGCCTGCCCGACTCAGTCTCGATATTTTCTGTTCTGGCAGGCTATCGTGCCGAAGCGCCGATTCCACAAAATCACTTGAGCCTAGTATGCGCTCATCACCTATACAGGCTATGTGCTCCTTTCTCAATTGCGCTACACTTTCCCATCCACCGTGACTTCGAATCAATCCACCGCCAGAAAGATCGGTAATTCGGCAGCTTATCTCACCTGCTCTCAGGAATTCGATATAAGCCGCCCTGGCTCGCCCTGACGTTTTACCAAAATGACTCAGTGCTGCGTTTGTCGAATGCCACTCTTGTTTGTGTTTGTTTAGCATGCCAGCATGCCCAGTCCAAGAATAACGCCTCAGTTCACTGACACCTTCAACCAAGCCAGCCGCAACAGGATTCAAATGGATGTAGCGTATGAGCTCAATGAGATAGGAGTCCCCATCCACCAGGATGGATTTGTAGCGATTCTGAAAGACATACCCGCAGCGATTTTTACGACGATTGTAGCTGCTCGCGAAACCACCCAGTACGGGCGCCATTAGCTTTGCCAGGGGTTTCTGGCCGACCTGTACGAGAAAGTGATAATGATTAGACATCAGCGCCCAAGCAAGACACTGGGCCTCGGATCGCTCGAGGTTCACACCAAAACGCGTGAGAAAATCCAGTTTGTCGACACTGGATCTGAATATATCCCTGCTTTCCATCCCACGACCCATGACATGATAGTAACCACCGGGGATGTGCAATCGACCAATCCTTGGCATACCATTAAAGTAGCCTATTCCTCCGAAAGAGCAAATTTCTTAAGCTATTAAACTATTAGTGTCCCCTAGAGCACTAGAGCAGTTTGGATATTCCTTTTGTTCTTCTATAAGCTTCTAGTCAGGGGGTAAATTGCTTGTTAACCTTTTCAGTCTCCCCTGCATCTAAACAGAATAAACTTGCTATTTTTCAGAGGGTGCAGTTGATGCGACGTCAGGAGGTCCAACGCCGGTTAGTTTCGATTACAGGTCTCTTGTTCGCGGTACTGGCTCAGGTCAGTCTGGCGGCATTAGTCATAGGTGAAGATATTCAATTGGGTGACACCAGCAGCGTTGTAGGTGTCAAGCTGAAAAGTGCATGCGAATCCATCGAGTATTTATCAGTAGAACCGCCGGTCTTCCCAATGTCCGTGCTCACAGAGGCGCATATAATCTGTCAGGAATATAGAGCGGGCAGCATAGTATTCGATCGTGTCGCATTCACATTCGCCGATGATAGCCTGGTTCATATGGAAGCGCATGGCGTAGAGCTGCAGCCTGTTGCCGCGGCTTTGGGCAGCAGTTCGGGGCAGTATCTTGGCTTCAGCTATTATGGAGCGGGTTCCCATTGGTTGGATAGTGATGAGCAGCTGTTGCTTTGGTTAAATGAAGAGGGGAGACACTTGAACCTGTTTACCTGGCGTAATCCGTTCCTTGTTAACTCCACTTACGGTGACAAGTTACCTGCCGCGGAACTGCCCGGCATTGTGGTATTCAATTCCTCTCTCGAAGAAATATTCTCTGTAGCGTTACGCGACTGTGGACCAGCGCAAATGGTGCCGGAAGATCGAATATGGTTACAGAACAACCCTTCCAAACAGGTGCAGATTAACTGCTTCAATTATAGATATGCCGGCTTTAACAGAAAATTGGAACTGGTGTTTGGAGATGGGAAGCTTGAGGTGGTTTGGGTTCTGACGGGTAAAGGTGAAGAACGACGTCTGAGAGAATGGTTAATGGGGAACTGGGGAGGTCCAATTCTCGAGAATGAAGTCTGGGAAGTGTTCGCCGATGGGAGAATTTCACTACGCAAGGACAAGCCGGAACTGCTTATTCTTTCAGCTGAGATGATGCCGATTTATTTGAATATTTTTAACAGCCAATCCAATTAATCACGTCCACTGGGGACACTGATCAGGGTACGACAGAATCCATGAGATCACCAATGACAAGCGGATTCTGCGGACTGGTCTGCAACTCGACCAGGCGTTCCACAAAGGGCTGCCGGTAATGTATGCCCGTATCGAAACCTTCCGGGTCAGCGGCACGAATCATCTGAAAATTATCTCCGCCGTCATACATGAAACTGTTGAGCAGAACGCGATAGAACGTGTCGTCCTGGAGGGGTTCACCCGATGCTGTCAGAATCCAGCCATCTCCTCGTCGAACCAGGCCGGCCACTATGGGTCGACCACCTGATTCAAGTGCCTGGCGTACAACCCGGCCGGGTATCTCGACGGCAAAGATGTTGTTCTCAAAAGGCATGAAATTAACCAGGTCGTTGAAGGTAATGGCGCCGGCAGGCAGTGATGTGCGCAAGCCACCAGCATTGGTAATGGCAATATCAGCACTGGGATCCCAGCGTAACCAGGAATCGATGACCGCCTGACGGAATGCGCCATTGCGAAAATCGATGTCCTGGCTGCTCCAGGCGACTACCTCTTCCAATGTGCCCCGGAACTGGTCCTGCCAACGGCTCACAATGGAATCAATTTGCGGGTCTTCACCAAGCGGCTCGTTACTGCTGATTCCACTCTGAACATCCACTACCCGACCGGCAGTGACATCGAAACTGATTCTGGCCCTGGCATAGGCCGTAAAGTGATAGCCGCCACCTAACAGCACCGTCGAGTTGACGCGGCGCGCTGTCAACTCATTACAGTGCCCGCCCCCCATAAGATGGATACCCAGATCTTCCACCTGTATTGCCAGGGGTTCCAGGGCTGCCATGCAGACATGGGCAATGACGAACAGCAGATCCGGCTCCGCCTGCCGTACCTGTGGAACCGTCGCCCGCAATGCCTGTTCGTAATCGCCAAACTGCAGCCTGATCACATTCTGCGGATTGGTAGTGCGCGGCGTGCTGGTCGTGGTCAGGCCGATAATACCGATTCTGAGGCCATTCACTTCCTTGAGGGTATAAGGCAGGATGCCAAGCTCTGCCGCCACCTGGCCGGTTTCCCGCCACAGGGTATTGGCACTGAGGTAGGGGAAATCCGCCTCCTGCAGGCGTTGCTGCAGAGCCTCCAGGCCAAAGTCGAATTCGTGATTCCCCACCGCCGATGCATCGTAGTGCATGGCGTTCATGACCTCCACCATGCTTTCCCCTTCGACCCAGGTGGAGATGGCCGGCCCGGTCCAGTTATCACCGCCACTCAATATCAGGAAGGGCCCATCCGGTCGATAATCTTCCCGCTCCTGCCACAGTCGGTAGAGCCCCGCCGCACCCAGCGCCGGCTCCATGCCTTCCATCCAACCGTGCTCGTCGTTAGTATACAGAACGGTAATTTCCCTGATGTCCGGTGCCCGGTCAGCACCCGTGGCTGCCCACTGGCAGCCGCTGAACAGCAGAACTGTCACCAGCAGGGCGCTGACTCTCGCTGCCGGGACCGGCCAACTGTCGTAGTATCTGTGCAACATTACGCCACCCTTTTCAGGTTTGCGGGTATAAGCGGGTATAAAGAGTCCGGCGGCACTCGCCTGCGAGGCTGAGCAACTTCAGACCTGGTCGGGCGAGAGCTGACATTCGTGCCTGCCCCTGTAGAGATCGCCTTGGCCAGGCCTCATTAAACGGTATTTTTCCAGTTCCCGAAAGACTGTCATAATGCCGGCCCTATGTTTCCTCTTCGTGACGACAATCCTTCCATCCTCACCCCGTTCAGCACCGTCTCGCTTATCGTTCTGAATTGCCTGGCGTGGATACTCCTGCAGGGTATGGGAACAGAGCCGGCCCTGTCGACTTCGGTGTGCCGCTTTGCCCTGGTACCCGGTGATCTGCTTGGCACCCTGCCGCCCGGCAGCAGTTTTCCTGTCGGCCCCGATATGGTGTGTCAAACCAGCAGTTCGCGGGGCTGGTACACTTTGTTCTCCTCTATGTTCATGCATGGCAGCTGGCTGCATGTAATTGGCAATATGTGGTTTCTATGGATCTTCGGCAACAACGTCGAGGATGCTATGGGGCATATCCGCTTTGTGATTTTTTATCTGCTCTGCGGGCTGTCCGCCGCCGGGCTGCAGCTCTATTTAACCAACAACCCGGAAATACCCATGGTCGGCGCATCCGGCGCCATTGGCGGGGTAATGGGCGCCTATGTCCTGCTGTATCCCCGGGTGCAGGTTCAGATGCTGGTCATTTTCGGGTTCTTCGTTACCACCATCGCAGTACCGGCTGTCGTCATGCTGGGTTACTGGTTTCTGATTCAGCTGCTGGGCGGGTTCACTACCATCACCGGGCAGGGAGGCGGCGTCGCATTCTGGGCCCATGTGGGCGGCTTCGCGGCCGGTGCTCTGCTGATTTTCGGCTTTCGTAATCCCCGGCTGCTGGCCCGACATCCCTATCACGGCTGGCACAATCGTTCGCCCTATCGGAACTGGCAGCGGGTGCCGCGCCGCCACAAGCGCTGAACCCTGCATTGTTTGCGATTACGCTCCCGGTCAACTCGCAAAACAACCAGTCAAGACCACCTCGTTGACTGGCCTGCTTTATCTGTTCTGTCCGCTTAGGGAGCCTCTGATAAAGTTCCACAATACTCTGGCCTTAAGACGAGTTCGCTGGCAAGGCACATTGCCGCCGGCATGCGTCCACCTGTCTAGGCAGTGCAACGAAGCCAGCGGGCTTGCCTGGTCGGCCTGCCCTCCAGAAAGGAACCTGGCCGCCGGGCTGTCGATACATGTACAGGAAAGACTTTCAGAAAAAAGCCGGTCGTGTTCAGGTGGTATCGGTATCCTTCGCACTGTCCCGAGAAATGAAAGAGCGGAGAGTTGTCATCACTAACAACAACAGATTAACCGGCATCTCAACGGCTCTCACGACCGGAAGACCCGGGTTTGTGACCACGATTCCTGTGACCACCTTGTAGAAAATACCGACCGAGGGTTATAGTTGAAGCTCATCGAGTGAGACGCTTATGAAAAATACCAGACTACTTCTGCTACTCTGCTCGGCGCTTTCTGTCGCCTGCACGGTTACCGGCCGACCGGACTTTATCAACATGTCAGAGGAAGACATCTACGCTCATAATCTGGAACAGCCTTTGATGAAGAAGGTCTACTGCTTTCAGGAAAACATGACCGGCAGCTATATCCGACGCCGCCAGTGCATGACAGTGGAAGAATACGTCTACCGCCTCGAACAATCCGTGCTGGCCCTGGATGTGCTGCAACCCTCGGCGGGAGCAGGCCCCTTCGGCGTGATTCGGGATTAATCCCTGAATACAGCCTCGGTAAAATCCTGACCGAGATAGACCGCCAGCTGGGTCCGGGCATCAAGCCGGTCTTCTGGCCGGTCAGCGAAGATCGACTCAAAAAAACTCAGAACCGCAATGGTGGTAATCATCTGCTGGCGCCCGGGATGAGCAGGTTTCCCGTCAGGCATAACTTCACACACTTCCGGAATGCTGTCATTGACAGCAATACCTTCCGACTCGGAGCCAAGCCCAAGGTAGATAGTGTTGGACGAAGCGCCGCGCAAGGTGGCCAGCACGGCGCTGCAACCAAGCGAATCCGGTTGCTCCATGAAGCGCATGAGGGGTTCAGACAAGCCGGCGAATCCAAGATGGGTACCTCCCAGTACGGTCACCAGGTCCCCCGATGCAGCCCGCTCCGGTATAGGCGCCGCATGGGCCCGATGATTGATCAGCGCATCGTCACTGCCGGCAATCATCAGGAAGGGTGTCGCGGCGGTGTCATAGAAACGTTCCGTGAACAACGCGGCCGGTCCCGCGATGGAAACTGTTGCTCTTACGCGAGAGTCTCTTAAGCGCGGGTGAAACGTCGCCATCGTGGCCGTCAACCCGCCCAGGGAATACCCCATCAAACCGATTCTATCCAGGTCCACCGTGGCATTGAACGGCCTGTCGTCCCCGGTGAGGGACAGCTCTGAGTCGATCAGGAACGACAGATCGGCGGGCTGATTAACCACATCTGTGGGGTTGGGGCCACCGGGCGCTGCGCCATGGGTCAGCGGGTGGTTGGCAGCGGCCACCACGTAACCATAACTCGCCAGGTGGCGGGCGACATATTCCAGGTCCGAGCGGGAAGACACCACACCGTGGCTGTGCACGATCAATGGAACAGAGCCACTGGCATCTTCCGGAAACCAGAGAGTCGTATCAAAGGTGCGCTGCGGAGCGCCGGGGTAATCGCCATTAGCCGCCGTGGGACGACTGCCATCCATGAACACAAACTCTGCTGAGGCCACTGAATAGGGACCGGCCTGCAGCCAGACCGCACTGTGCGAGTCCGGCGCTGGCTGCTCCGGCCCGGTAAAAACCAGCGTCGCTGCCGCGGAAACCACCAAAAGCAGGATCAGCGCCAGCAGCACGATCAACGGTTTCTTTAACATCCTGATAGTACTCAGGGGTTTCTAGATCGCTTCTTCGGCGACCCGCGTGGATTGCCCGTTGCGGCTCGACCCGGCTCTGTCGCTACGGCTGAAAAAGCGCACCACGTGAGGTTTGAGAAATACGCGCAACACCAGCACAGTTAGCAATACGGCAGCCAGCTGACGCCAAAGCGGCCAGCTTTCTCCATGCTCCATGAGGTTTAGCTGTAACGACCAGTTAAATGCTGCGAAAAGCTGGTTCAACCCCAGGCCACAGAGTATAGCCATCGAAATAACCCCGAGCAGATAAGCTGCCAGTGATCGATTGCCAAGCTGTTCCCGAATTACACCGATAGTGGCGAGATTGGTTGCCGGCCCGGTCAACAGAAACACCAGTGCAGCGCCGGGAGAGATGCCGGCGAACAGCAGGCCGGCGGCTACCGGCGTGGATGCTGTGGCGCAGATATACATGGGCAGACCAACCACCACCATCACCAGCATGGCCACTAACCCATCACCCCACTGCAGAAAAAAGGATTGCGGGACATAAGTGGTGATGACAGTAGCGGCAACCAGGCCGATGGTGAGCCATTTGCCAGTATCGGAAATCATCCGACCATAGCCGTATTGCACGGCGGACTTCAGCTTCTCACCAGGCCCGGGCTCAACCGCTTCTACCTGCTTGGAACTGCAGCAACTGCCACAGGACTTCTTTTCCACAACCAGGTTGTCGTCTACATCCATCGCCCGTACCAGAATACCCGCCGCGATCGCGCTGAGCAGCGCCCCCACTGGCCGGGCAATGGCAAAAACCGGGCCGAGAATCGCGTAGGAGAATGAGATGGAATCCACGCCGGTTTCCGGCGTCGCCACCAGAAAGGAGGCCGTTGCCCCCTTTGACGCACCGGCTTTGCGAATCGCCAGCGCGGTAGGAATAACGCCGCAGGAACAAAGCGGCAGCGGCGCGCCGATCAGTGCACCTTTTACTACCGAACTCAGACCGGGTTTCGCCAGCTGCTTCTCAACCCAACTGCTGGGAATCACCTGTTTGATGATGCCCGCCAACAGGTAGCCCACCAGGAGCCAGGGTGCGCTCTCGATGACCAGATTCCAGAAATTAGTCAACAGTGTCATAAGCATAATCTTTTATACCTCGTTCGCCGCAGCCGTGCCGGTGGCCACCCGGCCCCGGCTGGCATCCAGCGCTTCCATGATCGAACAGTGAGTGGCGTCTTCCGGCCCACCGCAACAGCTGTCCAGCAGGGTTTCCAGGGTGCTGCGCATAGCCATCAGCTCCCCGATACTGGCGTTCACCTCCCTCAGTTTCCGACTGGTGATGTCGGTGACCTCCTGGCAGGTATGGCTGGACTTGTCCAGCCTGATTGACAACAGGCTGCCAATGTCCTCCAGGGAGAATCCGATATTACGGGCGGAGCGGATAAAGTCAGCCCGGCGCACGTCGGCCTCGCTGTAGAGCCGGTAACCGGACTCGCTGCGCTTGCTCGCCTCTATCAAGCCGTGTTTCTCGTAGAACCGCAGCGTATGGGCACTGAGCCCGGTCTTCTCGGCTATCTCACTGATTTTCAACATGGTTTGAGATTCCTCGCCACAAAAATTTCGCTCTGCGCAGGAGCCGGAAACCGGCAACCTGCCCTGCTGTTCCAGCAGCTCGCGCTCTGCCCTGCCAGATCCCGGCCCCGCCGGGCTTTGATAAGGCACATTAAAACATTAGAGCCGAGTCTAAGGTCAAGTATTTCGAAATCTGCTGGTGCAGCCGGGTTGCCGGAACCAGACAGCCATCGCACCCGATCAGGAACCCAGGTTGGTTCGGAGCCAGGAGGAGATATCGGTCACCTCCTGCGGGCATACGGCATGCTCCATGGGGTAGGTAAGATACCGGGGGTTCAGGCCAAGGCTTTGCAGGGTGGAGACACTCCGCTGCCCCAGAATCTCCGGCACGACTGAATCGTGGCTGCCATGACAGACGAGTATGGGGATCTTCAGGTTATTGGGGCTGATACTGATCTGATTAGCCGTGGCAAAATAAGTGGAGAGCGCCAGAACCCCTCCCAGCGGTTCGGGATAGCTGAGGGCGGCGTGGTAGGCCACGGCCCCGCCCTGGGAGAAACCGGCCAGTATTATGCGACGACTGTCGACACCCCGCTCAATTTCCCGGTCTATCAGCAGCTGAATCTGCCGGGCCGATTCCAGCAGCTGGCCATCGTCCAGATCGCGATCCACATCGAAGCTGAAAATGTCGTACCAGGCCGGCATCACGTAACCGTTATTGATGGATACCGGGATCGAGGGCGCATGAGGGAACACAAAGCGGATTCCATAACTTTCCGCCAGCTCCAGTTGTGGCAGCAATGACGCAAAGTCACTGCCGTCCGCACCCAGCCCGTGAAGCCAGATGACGGACGCCGTGACGGGCGTGTAGCGAGGCTTTTCAATTTCGATTGCCGGTAAGTAGTCCATGGCGGGATTTTATCAGGCGTGGGCCTGCATGCCATCCATCTTGGCCAATCTTTCTATCAGCTCTTCTACCCGGGTGCTGTAACCCCATTCGTTGTCATACCAGGAAATCACCTTGACCAGGCGATCCTCGATAACCTGGGTCAGCAACGAATCAAAAACGCTGGAATGAGGGTTACCGATAATGTCACTGCTGACAATCGGGTCTTCGCAGTAGGCCAGGATCCCCTTCAGGGAGCCTTCGGCGGCCTGCTGCATGGCGGCATTGATTGCTTCGACGGTGACATCCCTGGTCAGTTCGACCGTCAGATCCACCAGGCTGCCGTCTGCTACCGGCACGCGCATGGCCAACCCATCCAGCTTGCCGGCCAGTTCCGGCATGACCAGGCCAATGGCCCGTGCCGCACCGGTGGAAGTCGGGACGATATTGGTGGCAGCGTTTCGCGAACGGCGCGGATCCTTGTGCGGTGCATCGATCAACCGCTGGTCGGAGGTATAGGCATGGACGGTGGTCAACAGGCCGCGCGCGATGCCGAAAGACTCATGCAACACCTTGGCCAGCGGCGCCGCACAGTTGGTGGTGCAACTGGCATTGCTGATTATGCGACTCTCCGGGGTAACGACATGGTCGTTAACGCCCGCCACCAGGGTGGCATCCAGTGGATCCTTGCAGGGGACCGTGAGTATCAGGCGCCTGGCGCCGGCATCCAGGTGCTTGTTGAGATCTTCCAGCTTGCGGAACGCCCCGGAGCTTTCGATCACGTAGTCGATCTCCATTTCCCGCCACGGCAGCCTGGCCGGGTCACGCTCCATAAGCACTTCGAACGGATCGCCGTCGATGGTCAGTGTGCTGCCTTCGCATTTCACGCTTCCGGGGTAGATCCCGTGAATGCTGTCGTACTTGAACGCATAGGCCAGTTGATCCGGCGACGACAGGTCATTGACCGCCACCACATCATAATGTTTTCGCAGTTTTGCGATGCGCATGATAGTCCGGCCGATTCTGCCGAACCCGTTAATTGCAATTCTTGGTGCTGCCATTGTGTTACCTCTTGGAACTACCATTAACCATTAATAAATAGCGTAGCCGGCTACAGGGGCATCGAAAAGCCTGCCCCTGTTCAGGTCTGACGGCTCTGGCTATCATACCGCCAGGGCGGCTGGATTGTACTTGCCGGATTTTAGACTGACAAAGCAAAATCTGTTCCGTCACGCAGCCGCGGCTAAGCCGTTGTAAGATTCTGCCATCAAACTCATTTATAAAATAAAAACAACCAGTTACCAGGATTCTCACCATGCAAAGACTGTACCGCTCCGTTGCCGCCAGGACTCATTCTGGTGCACAAGATACCATCCGCGCTGCCTGGAGATTACTCGGGGCAGGCAGCTTTCTCATCGCACTACTTCTTTATTTCAGCCCGCAGATACAGGCACAGGTCAGCCACGAGGATCCCGACTGGGTCACCACCTGGTCCGGCAGCCCCAGCACCCTGCCACCCGACGCACCGGCCGGGAGCGGTTACCAGAACCAGACCGTCCGGCTGATCGTGCATACCAGCGCCGGGGGCAGGGCAGTCCGTCTGCGCCTGTCCAATACCCATGGGGAAAAGCCCCTGGTCGTTGGATCCGTCACTGTAGCACGCCAGGCCAGCGGTGCGGAAATTGTCCCCGACAGCGTCCGGCAGGTCAGTTTTTCCAGCCGACAGTCCATCACCATTCCTCGCTGGGCGACGGTGATCAGCGATCCTATCGAAATGGACATCCCCCCCACCGCTAACCTGGCAGTCAGTCTCTACCTGCCCGAGGAAACCGGGTTCATCACGACGCACGCCCTGTCCAACCAGACCAATTACCTGTCCAGTGAAGGCAATCACGTCAACAGTCCGGCTCTGCCGGTGGCGAGCGAAACTACCGGCTGGCCGTTTCTGACCGCCATTGATGTCCTGCCTGAACAACCGGTCCGGACCATAGTCACCCTGGGGGATTCCATCACCGACGGCTGGGATTCCACCGAAAGCGCCAATCAGCGCTGGCCCAATCATTTTGCGCAGCGCCTTTACCAGAACAGCGGAATTGAAAACTTTGCCGTGGCCAATGCCGGTATCAGCGGCAACCGGGTGACTACGGAACAGAACCCCACCTTCGGGCAGAACCTGCAGGCGCGCTTTCAGCGCGACGTGCTGGCCCTCAGCAACGTCAGTCATATCATCCTGCTGGAAGGTATCAACGACATTGGCATGTCAGCGCGAAGTGCGCAGCCGATCGAGGCCGATCAGATCATCGACGGCTACCGCCAGATTATTGCCCGGGCCCATGCAAGGGGTATCAAGGTAATAGGTGCCACGCTACTCCCCTACGAGGGAGCTGCCTACTACACGGAGGCTGGAAATCAGGTGCGAGTGGAGGTCAATCATTTTATCCGCAGCAGCGGTGAATTCGACGGTGTTATCGAATTCGACAAGGCCGTTCAGGACCCGGCCAACCCCAATCGGATCAGGCCCGATTTCACAGCAGACAACCTGCACCCCAACGATGCCGGCTATCGTGCTATGGCGGAAATTATCAACCTGGCCCTGTTCGATTGACTAAGGAACCTGTGAGTAATTGCCGCAATGCTGCGCGGCAGTCTGTCGGCCGCCACTGCGACTTCTCACACCTGGCAAGGAAGTGACCACTGCCTGCCCACGACGCCTCGCCGTATAGCCCGACAGGTTCCGCCCGGCAAGGCCTTCAGACAAAATCGCTGGCTGGCCTGAAGACAGGCCTCCCCGACACGCCGGCCTCAGGCACGGCGGGCAGTAACAAACCACGTGGATGAGGGCCCCCAGACACCATCGTCTCTGAGGTACTTTTCCAGGGTACTGGCGAGGGCATCCTTGACCGGCTCGCGCAAAGCCTCGCCCTCTTCCCCTGCGAGGCGGATTATCTCGCCGGCCGGTCCCAGGGCCATGGCAAACTCGACCGCTTCCGTCAAGTCCTTGCCAATACAGATATCTGCGTCAAAGCGCTCGAAGCTGATGCCCTTGAACCCGGCGCTGTGCAGAAGATCGCTGACCATGTCCGGCCCTGACATGGAGAAAGGTCCGGGCCCGCAATGCACCTGCCCCGCGTCTTCATGGGAGACCACCGGGACAATTTCGCGAACGCACAGCTCCGCGTCATGGAGCCAGGGATTATCCTCCCGTTTGCGCCATACGATCATATCAAGACGACCACCAGCTTTCAGGCTGCGGTTGATATTGCCCATGGCGGCGCCGGGAAAGTTGAAGAACATGGTTCCAAAACGGGCAAAGGCATACTCATACGGGCCGGCCAGATCATCCCGCTCTACATCAGCCACCAGGAAATCCAGGTTCGCCAGGCCGGACTCCGCGGCGGCCTCGTGCGCCGCTGCAATGAAATTAGCTGCGCAGTCCACTCCGGTCACCTTCCCTTCCGGCCCGACCCGCGAAGCGATCTGCTGAGTGCTGTCGCCAAAACCACATCCGATATCGACGACCCGGGAGCCGGCTGGATGTATGTCACGCCCCAGCAGCTCATCGCTGTGAGCAGACAAGCCTTCCACCAGAAGGTGCCTGAACCGCGAAAACTTTTCGAACAGCACCGTATTCCAGGCTTCTATGATAACGTCATTTTCCAATGGCCATACCCCCGCTTCCCCGCCGTGGTAAAGACTTGAGGAGCCTCTGATCAATTGCCGCTGGGTTTGCGGCAGTTAAAAGGTTATTTAAGAAGCATAGTGATCCGCGAATGCCAGGTCCATGGTTTTTTCGAAACCAGGGGATGTTGGCAGGCCAGAGATCGGCAGTTCCTGCAAAGTCAGGCAAGCCCCCGGGCAGGGGCTGGTAGATGTTGACAACCAGCATCTGAGCGAAACTGGATACAGAAAAAACTAACATTACTGCTGCGATTATTAATCTCATTATTTTTACCTTCTTTTAGTTTGAATGTAGTTCAACTTATCCTGGGAACAACGGACCACACCGCAAGACAGGTTCAGTAGATTGAAGTGACCGGTGTGTGTCTATGGTGTGGCCGCCCCATAGTGACGGAAACGCGAAAAACCCAGGGAAATCAGGGTTATTGATTTCCTGAGAAAATCTCTCTTGCGCTGTTGGAATGATGATTTCAAATATGAAATCGATGAATTGCACGGGGATAGGGCTACCAGATTGGAGACTCTGGCTTTACATGCCCACTTCAAAAACTACACTGACAACGCTAAGACGGCAGAAAAGGAAGGAATTTACAGTACGTTTCGATTCATCACATTACGGGCCAGAGAACAGCAGCTCTTGCCTGAACCAGCTTTGCAGAAGCGCTTTATCCACGATACCGCTGTGGGATTTCACGCTATGACTGGCATCAAAGAAGTAACTGCGGGGTAATTCTCCGTACCACCCTGGGTCGATGCTGAATCTGAGTCGTTCGACGAAGCTGTCCGCAAACATCCAGGACTCCATGTCGGCGAGTTGAAAGTCTTCCAGAAAATCGAGGGCGAATTCACGATCCTCAATCGGATCGGTAGAGATCAGGACATAGGGCAGGTCCGGGTTCAGCTTAAGCACCTCGCCCATGAACTGCAGCTCCGCCAGACAGGGCGGACAGTCGACTGACCACAGGCCGACCAGAAATTCTTCGCCTGCATACGCGGCCTTTATCTGCTCGAATGAGTCCGACGTGAATGCCTTGAAGTTATCCGCCCGGACTGTAGTTACCGTTAAAAGAGCGGCAACGAGCAACAGCAGTTGTACAAGGTGTCTACCACTATTCCGCTGCATTGATACTCCACCCCTCGCCCGAGGGCGCGAACTGCTCAAAAATATAGCCTTTCTCCTCAGTCAGCCAGCTGAGAAAAAGCCCCTGATCGCTTTTAACGATCAATGGATGATCGGAACCCTGAACAGTTGTCATCAGACTGACCGGTTTTGACCAGGTCCGCCCGTCATCCTGCGATGTCATCAGATTTATCAGGGACTGCTGACCATCAAACCCCTTCCAGACCAGGTAGAGAGTGCCTGCAAAGGTCTGCAGGTAAGGATGACCCGCCCCGGGATTACCGTCGATGCGAAGAACATCCCGGGTTTGCTGTTCGGTAAACGAGTAGCGGCCGTAATAAATACCCTGATGAAGATCACCATTGCTAAACCAGCTCAAATGGTAATCAGCGGATTGGTCAGACTGGACCATGGTCGGACCGTGGTGTGGGCAGGCATTGATATGCCATTCATCGTAGCTCGCCCGGTTCATGTCCTCTACCCTGCCATCGGGAGTCAAAACTGCTATCGCGTGATCCCTCGTATCGGCACCGAAAATGTGACGCCATAAAATCGTTACCTTATCAGTGCCATTTGGCGCCATGGCAATACGACAGCATTCACAACTGTGATTGGCCACGCGGTAATTCGCTGAGAATGTTTTCCCCTGATCACTGGAAACTGCATAGTAAACTGCCGCGCCGGTGTAAGATTCGCCAGCCTTCTCGCTGGCTTCAAGGTCCCGCTTGTCGATCCAGGTCAGATAAAGCAGCCCTGATTCAGTTTGGAACAGGCTTTCAAAGCGATGCCCCGCAAACAGACCATCATCGTTGATGGTTCGCGGCTCGCTGAATGTGCTGCCGCCATCGATGGAGCGACTGAAGCGAATCTCCCCGGTGAATCGGGGCGAGGTCTTGAGTGTCCAGGAAACGTAAAGAGTGGAATCCTGATCAACCAGGATCTTGGGGCGATTCTCGCCATTGAACTCAGCATCCTCCGGCACCGGGTTTACGGCAACCGGCACCGAGAACGAGGCACCCAGGTCAGAAGAGTGGCTGACAAAAACCTGCTGGTCCTGCACGAAAGCCACCCAGAGTCGGCCGCTCTGATCGAAAGTGGCACTGGGCGCACCACCACAGTGAACCGAGATCGAGTCGGGCAGGCCTGCCGCCAGACAGCCATCGCTCTGAGCTTGCGTGGCGGACGCCAGGCCCAGCAGCATTAACAACACGAAGAAGGACAGGGACCGGTATCTGTTTCGCCACGTTGATCTATGTATCATGATTTCTCTCATCCAACAGTTCACATTTCTCATCTGTCAGTTGTCAGCGCTCAGCCCACGACTCTCTAGCGAACGCCCTACCCGACCTGCAGCAATCGGCTAGAAATCATAGGCCATGTTCAGGTAGAGAGATCGTCCCGGCCAGGGGTGGGCCACATAGGCGACTTCATCAGTCACATTGTCGACACCAAGCCCCAGCGACAAGCCGCTGGCGAAACGGTAGGTGGATTTTACCCCAAGCCGACTGTATCCGTCCTGCGCGCCGTACACATTGTCTTCCCTGTCAGTATTGTCAATCAAACCAAAGCTATCACTGGCATACTGGTAGTTGGCCCCTACATCCCAGCTACTGGACAGGTGATAAGTCGCCAGCAGATTGACTCGCCAATCGGGCATTCGAGGGTAGACATTTCCTTCCAAGGTCGGGTTTGGATCATTCTTAACGATTTCGGAATCCGTGTAAACGGCATTGAAACGAACATCCAGATTGGGAACAAACAGGTCCGCCGCGTTAGTGATGAATTCCACGCCACTGGTCCTCAGCTCATCAACTGGAATGAATGTTCTCAGAGATATGCCGCTGTCCAGGGTGGCAGCCTGGGATTCAATGGCATCCTTAACTTCTTCGTAGAAGTAGTTTACGCGAACATACCCGTTGGGAATGGCCCTTTCGATCATGAAGTTGTGGTGCAATCCGTCTTCCGGCTTCAGATCCGGGTTGGACAGAGCAACTGCGTTGAAGGCCTCAAACTGGCTGAACAGTTCTTCGACGATCGGGAACCGATAGGCCTTGGCTATAGAGTATCGGTACGACCAATCCTCATTCGGCTGGTAACCGAGGGAAAACTTGGGCGATATTTTACGGTCAGAACCAGACGGCACCCGGGTCAGGTCGAACTCAGGCGTAAGTGGGTCGTCATTATCAAAATAGCCATTACTGCTTTCAAAGTCCTCCCAGCGTAGACCAAAGGCAGCATCCCAGTTATCGGCAAATTGCCAGTTGAACTGGGCAAAGGCGGCGAGAATTTCAGTTTCTCCACCACTGCGCGCGGTAAACGCATCTTTGCTGCCTGCTGCATAATTACTGGAATCAAAGATGTCCAGATTCAATTCATAGGATTCCCTGCGCAAGCCCGTGACCAGGCCCAGCCCAGGCACACCCAGGTCATCGAAATAGAGTTTTACTTCCGCGGTATTCCACCCGGTATCACCGAAGTCGGTAACCTGACCCGCCAGGCTGTGAAGGGGATCGTCCGGGTGGGATCCGGAAGCCCGGGTCTCATCTCGCAGCACGGTAAACTGATTGACATTGGCCTCCAGTTCAATGGATTCGGTCAACTGCCCTCGCAGCCGCAAGCCAACCGACAGACTGCGGCGCTCCAGATCGCTGGTCGCGAACCGACTCGCCGGCACGGAAAACTGGCGGCCGTTCTCAATGACATTGCCACGGTAGACAGGATTTCCCGACTGGTCGCGCAGGTAGGTATTGGCAGCGTCCTCGACAGTATTCCGGTCCTCGTAGGCCACGTTCAGCAATGTGGACCAATTGCCGAAATCATGTCCCAATTTGAACTTGTAGTTATTGGTGACCGCGTCAACCACCCCGGTATCCATGAACCAGTTTCGAGACCTGCTGCGCTCATCGTTACCTACAATGCTTCCAGTCACCGGTATCGGATTGGAGGCAGAGCTTGACCCACCGAATCGGAAAATCTGTGGCTGCGACTCGTTTTCCAGGCGGTTGACCGACAGGTAGTAGCTGGTATTGCCAACCTTGTCACCAAAAGACATGAACGATTTATAACCGGAAACCGTGTCGTCAAACCCGTAAGCATCAAACGACTGACTGAAATAGGAACTGTCGAAATGAAACTCCCGATCCTGCGGGATCGCCGTTTCAATTTCAATGACCCCCCCCATGGAATTGCCCCCGTATTCCGCAGAAAAAGGTCCGTATAAGACCTCTACCCGGGCTATTTCACTGGCCGACACCATGTTCCAGCGGGGCGCGCCGTTCCAGCGTGACTGCAGAAAATAATGTAGCGGCACTCCATCGGCAAACACCATGGAGCGGGAGGTCTGGAACATGTTGGAACCGCGCATGCCCATCACGCCGTTCGAATCACCGATGAAGCGTCGCCGGATGACCAGGCTCGGTTCGAACTTCACAACGTCTTCGGTAGTGGCAACGTTAATGCTGGCAAAATCTTCCTGGGTCAGGATACTGCTGGGGCTGAGGTTGGAAAATGTGCGATCACTCTCCGAACCCCAGACAACGATTTCCTCCACGACGCCCTCAGCAGCGACGAGTGGTTGCACAGCTACAACCGTGGCAGCCAAAGCAACTGAGAACGCGAGCGGCTTTTTAATCGCCAACACGATGCATACCTCCGAAAAATAAGGATTCTGAAATTCGGGAGGAGTCTAGCGGGAAAGATCTGAGATTGGGATGTGACATAGTGCCGCACCGGGATCCGGGAGACCGTGTTTATTGGCCCTGATCAAGAAATCACAGAAGGCAGGAACCTCAGGCGTGTGTCTGAAGCATCCTCGGGGAAAAGTACGGCCACGTTACCACGAGTAACGGGCTCACAAACAGAGACCCCGGCCTGGGCCGGGGTCTGGCCTGCACTGCAATTTGTTACTTCCAGAACGAACGCAGAGATTGTCCCGCGAGCACTCTTCGGCTAACTTACGCACTTTTGTACAGGGCTTTGCAGCCAGGGTGCCCACTATCTGCGGTAACTTTAACCGGAACCTTTCACCGGGGTTCTGACTCCCGAACTCTGTGCCTGCCACAATAATAAAAAAGGAATGAAAATGATTTACCTGCCTGGTCTCATTTCCACGCATCGACTGCTGCTGTGTCTGGGAATTACTCTGTGTCTGGTGCCGGGCAGCAACGCCCAGGAAATAATTACCCGGCGGGTTAACCCCGGTACCACGGCCATGCCGCTGGCCAACCCTCCGACCATCGATGGCGACGTGCTTGACGATCCGGCCTGGGCCCAGGTGCCGCCCACCAGCGGTTTCTCCCAGGTGCAACCTGACGAGGGGGAGCCGGCAACCCAGCGCACCGAGGTGTGGATCGGCTACACCAGCGAGGCCCTTTACATCGGAGTGGTGGCCTACGATGACAACCCGGCGGGCATCATCGTCGCCGACAGCCGGCGTGACTCTTCCATGGATGAAACCGACAGTTTTCAGGTGATTATCGATGGCCTGCTGGACCGCCAGAACGGACTGGTGTTCGGCACCAACCCGGCTGGCATAGAATACGACGCCCAGGTAACCAATGAAGGCTCCGGCGGTGGTTTTCGCGGCGGCGGCGGTGGGTTCAACCTGAACTGGGATACCACCTGGGAGGTGGATGCCAAAATCGGCGACTACGGCTGGAGCGCCGAGATGGAAATACCGTTCAGTGCGCTGCGCTACGGTTCGGCACCCGAACAGACCTGGGGCATCAACTTTCAGCGCACCATCCGCCGCAACAACGAGGTCGCCTACTGGGCACCGCTGGACCGACAGTACAATCTGCAGCGGGTCTCCGAAGCGGGCACCGTCCAGGGGCTGAGACCGCCACCCCGGCGCAGCCTGCAATTCACTCCCTACGCGCTGGTGGCGGCGGAGCGTGGTGGCACCATCACCTCCGGCACCCGGACAAACGAAGAAGTCGGTTTTGATCTTAAATGGGGAATGTCGCCCAGCCTCACGCTGGATGCCACCTACAACACCGATTTCGCCCAGGTCGAAGTGGACGATCAACAGGTCAACCTGGATCGCTTCAGCCTGTTCTTCCCCGAAAAGCGCCCCTTCTTCCTGGAGAACGCCGGCACTTTCGGGGTGGGCAACCCCAGAGAAGCCGAACTGTTTTTCAGCCGCCGCATTGGCGTCGGTCCTGGCGGCGCTTCGATACCTATCGAGGGGGGCGCGCGACTGACCGGTAAGGTTGGCCGAAACACCAACGTCGGACTGCTGCGCATGCGCACTGAGGCTACAGAAGAACTGGCCCCACAGAATGATTTCACCGTGGTGCGGGTCAACCAGGAACTGGCCAACCGGTCGACGCTGGGTTTCATGTATGTAGAACGAGACGGCAATGGTCTGATAAACGGCAATGCCAGCGACGACTACAACCGCACCTACGCCGTCGACGGCCGTCTGGGCATCGGCGAAGACGGCAGGATTTCAGGCTGGGTGGCGCAAACCGATACACCAGGGCTTGAAGGCAATGACCTGGCGGCCAATATCCGGGCCCAGTACAACGATGAGGACTGGGACCTCAGCGCCGGTTACACGGAGGTGCAGAGCAACTTCAACCCCGAAGTGGGTTTCCTGTCCCGGCGCGAATACCGCAAGTACGAGTGGCGCGTGTTCCGCCGCTACCGGCCGGACGATTTCATGAACCTCTACGAGATACGTCCCCATGCCAACGGCCACCGGTACTATGACTTCGACGGCTATCTGCAGACCGGCTACCTGCATATAGACAGCCATTGGGAGTTCGCCAACACCATGGAGATTCACACAGGTGTTAACTTCACAGAAGAAGGCGTGCAGGAGCCATTCGAAATTGTCGACGATGTCGTGGTACCAGTGGGGCGCTACAAACACAATGAATCGCAGCTGGTTTTCCAGACCAACCAGGGGGCACCGCTGAGCTTCTACATCCAGAGCCGGATCGGCGGTTTTTTTGGCGGCGATCGGGTCAGCCTGTCGCCCCGGATCAACTACCGGATCGGCGAACGCTTCAGCACCGAACTGTCCTGGAATCACAGCGATATCGAGCTGCCGGTGGTCAATGGCGACTTCAAGGTCGATGTCGGACAGTTGCGACTGTCTTATTCCTTCACCCCGCGGATCCTGCTGCAGACCCTGGTTCAGTACAATAATCAGGCCGACACGGTGGCCGCGAATGTGCGCTTTGCCTGGCTGCAGTCGGCCAACGCCGGCTTGTTCCTGGTCTATAACGAAGTGGATGAGATGGGTTTCAAACTGCGGGACAATGCCCGGCAGTTCATCATCAAGTACAGCCGGATTCTGGATTTCTTTAACTGACCGGAGAATAGCAGATTAAGGTGTATAAAATTTCCACTGCCCCTCGACGCGAGCCAGATAGACGTAGCCGACTGTCTGTCGGACACTAGTTCTGGCGGTGGCATCCAGGCACCACAGAATGGTGACAATCACATCAGGCGCGAAGTTTGCGAAGCGCGCTGCCAGGCCGGCGTGCACGTCGTTGGCAGGATTGAACGGCGCTTGAATTATAAACTTGCTGCCTTCGGGATTCAGTTCCAGGGAGCGCAGTTGATTGAAAAATCCGTACAGATCCCGGTACCGCTGCGAATCGGAAACAACGGCCTGGAGTGTCGAGTCGTCGGCGGCCTGAGCAGCAGCGTAGGCCTGCTGGAACAGCGCAATCTGCTGGGCACCTAGCGGCAAGGCTTCAACCTCATTCCACCCCAGCGACCGCGCACAAGCCGACTCGCTCAGTTGCTGCAGTGGTGTGAATATCTCCGCAAAACTTGGCTGCTGGGCAGCAATATTGCCGTTGGCGGCCAGAAAAGCAAACAGTAGAATTTGCCCAGAAAGTTTACTCATCGGTACATACCTCGACAGGGTGTCTTCGAGCATACTTGAAGTTTCGATCGGCTTCAAACCTGCCATCATTTTAGTCACTTCGATGACTATACCCGTCCGACTGTTTCCCATGGGTTCACAGCCATACTCGAGCAAAACACCGGTCTGATTCACGTTAACGTCAAGTTGTGTAAGAAGAATGGCGTACTTTGTCCCAACTCATTTTCAGGCCCTTGCCAATAATCACCAACAGAGTCGCCAGGTTGTTAACTGGCGCAAGAATCCAGCTTATGGAACTGTCACCCAGATCGATCAGTTCAATATTCAATACCTGAGTCAAAACCAGAGCAACCGGTTGCAGAGCCTGTAGAAATTGTGAGGTTATTGCCAGAAGCGCGGATGCCACCAGCACAACGACAAGGAGCCTTTGTATATTACGCCTGCGCCTTAACTGCATCACCTGATTGGTGAATCCCGAGTCATCGAGTGTTTCATCAGCCCTGGCAAACAATCCCTGCAGGTGAGGATCCCGCTCATTACTCATGTTCACTGCTCCCGGTTTGAGTTGTCCTGGTAGGCTGCCAGGAGGTGTCTCAGCTTTTCACTACCCCGTTTGATATGGGATTTGACCGTGCCCATCGGCAGCTCCATGACCCGGGAAATCTCATCGTGAGACATCCCCTCGTGGTATGACAATACGATACACGATCGCACTGCAGGTGAAAGCACGGATAATGCTGCATCAAGGTCTATCACTTTGGTGGTAGCGTCCCGACTGCCGGCATCCGCTTCCTCCAGTTCGTTGGCGTTACGCAGCGCATCGTGTTTACGCAGGTGTTGAAGCCAGACAGATACTGCTATTTTTTTCAGCCAGCCTCCAAAGGCATCCGCCTTCCGCAGGGCTTTCAGGCTGGTCCACATTTTAAGAAACACCTGCTGGGCAAGATCGTCTGCCAGATTACTGTCGCCACAGAATCGCCGCATCAGGTTCCTTATCGAAGACTGACGCCTTCTCACCAGTTCTTCGAACGCGGCATCGTCACCGTCACGCGCGAGGCTGACGATCAACGCTTCAGGGCATTCGGGATAATAATCCCTGGCAACTCGCAAAAGATGCTCTCCTGGATCGGTGGCTTCAGTTCCATGAACCTTTGGCGCGCTCACTCATACCAGCGTTCCGTATATCTGGCTGCTGCCAGGAAACCCAACCCGAGAACAGCAAGCAGGCCGGCAACACCGAGCATCAACACTCGCGCGTCCGACGAAATAAATCCAAGTGCGAAGGCAAACACCACCATCCCGGCGGCAACGGGCAATATCCACAACGCCGTCACTTTGAAATCCCTGTCCACTCTGCCACTGCCACTGCTGGTGACAGCGGACAGTTTCTCCAGCAATTCATCGTCAAGCGGATGACCACTCTCGATCGCTCGCCTTATGGTCTCATGCTGACTCTCGCGCTTGCGAATGCCGTCCCAGTACGAGGCGACCACTGCCGAAGCAACAAAACCCCAGAAGGCCAGGGCTGCCAGTCCCCCTCCAAGCCCAAAATTATCCATAGCGTTCTCCATTTTTCAGATCGTTGCAGTAATAGAGATGCACGATTCCCCTAATTGGATGCAGCAAAGTATTTCTTCTACAAAAACCAGCCGGCGTGAGTTACACCATTGATCTCCGGAATGTGAACCCCACAGACCCCTGTATAATACATACGTGGTTCCAGCCCGCCTCCTCCTCCGCCCATTGCGTTTCGATACGAAGATCAGCTGGCATGGCGTGTTGTGCAGGCTATTGGCCCCTCGCTTTTTATTGCCGCTAAAAAGCCTCCCCCGCCATGCATCCAACAGGGCACTGAGAAACATCCTGGCTCTATACTAATGCAGAGGAGAAAGTGATATGGGTGAACTCATTGGACTGACAGCGGTGATTTTTGGAATCGGAGGGCCGATACTGGTCATCTACCTGTTTCTATTATTCGCTAATAAGAGACTCGCGCTGAAGACTGAAACTCTGATAAAGATCGTTGAACACGGCGCCACGGTCGAACCGGACATGCTGAGGGTACTGAATGAGCCCGCTGGACCTGAAGCAGATCTGCGCAGGGGCCTGATCTGGCTGGCAATAGGCATTCCCGCAGTATTCAGCCTGTTGATGCTGCCGGAAGGTCCACCCTGGGTGCTGGGTCTGATACCCGTTTTTATCGGGATTGCCTATTTGATCATGATGAAACTGGCCGCAGACCCGAACAACGGGAAATGAAAGCTATTTGACTGACACGCTGAAGGAAAAATCGCTCCTGTTCCGGGTGCAGACCACCCGGGACAGGGAGGCTTTCGCAGAGCTGGTGGCGCTGAATCAATCACGGCTGCGCCTGTTCCTGTTACGTCTGTGTCGCAATCATGCCCTCGCCGACGATATAGCGCAGGAAACTTTTGTCACTGCCTACCAACGAATTGGCACTTTTACAGGCACCGGGAGTTTCCAGGGCTGGTTGATACGTATCGCCCACCGTCGCTTCCTCCTGCATCTGCGGCAGGAAAAGCGGGAACAGAGAGTACTCTCAGATCTTCAGCAGTCTACCGGCCCGGACGCACACCACTACGAAGCCATTACACCTTTGCAGAAAGACCTCGAACGCGCCTTTTCCTCGCTTACCCCCGGAGAAGCCGCCACAATCACACTGTGTCACAGTTATGGGTTTTCCCATCAGGAAGTGGCTGATATTCTGGACACTCCCCTTGGTACAGTTAAATCACAGATCAGGCGGGGATTGGAAAAACTACGCTCGATCCTTGTCGAAACGCCTGGAACAAGTGACACACCCGACGCAGGAACCAATCGAAAGGAGGCGGTATGAGCAACCATTATTTGTCTGACAAAGACCTCGAACAGCTGCTCGAGTGTCCACCGTCAATCCGGGATGATGGCTTTACCCGGCTGGTTGACTCCCGTCTGGAAGGAAAGGCAGCCACCCGCAGGAAAGTCTTCGCAGCCGCCGGGTTGGTGTGGTTGATTATTTTTCTGGCCGATTTTCCTTTGCGTGAGCCAACCTACTATACCGGGAAGCTGAGATTGCTCGGTTCCCGGATAGAAAATGTGATACCCGACCTCTTCAATATCCAACCGGATACCCTGCTCCCTGGTCTGGCCAGCCAACCGGGGATATTACTGGGTATTCTGATTCTTTTCTCCAGCGCAATTGCGCTGCTTTCAGCTCAGCTCCTTAACAGATAACGCCCGGCAGGAGTATGCGTTCTCGGGATTCATCAGCGGATTCCCGGGCAAAAAAAAGGCAACCTGTCGGTTGCCTTTTTTACTTCAACCACTGCTCTTTTAGTGAGCGGCGCCACCTGACATGCCTGCATCCCAGCCTGGCAGAGCCATGGTGCTGATCGAGCCACCGGTCTGCAGCAGGATGAACTGATGCCCATTATGGACATAAGTCATCATGCCGTAGCGGCTGTTTGCCGGCGCATCGATAACCCCAATGGTTTCACCGCTGGCCTTGTCGATAGCCCACAACGCCGGGCTGCCGTCACTGCGCTGTGAGGCGTAGATCACCAGGGATTCGGTCACCACCATCGGCACGTGGGCCCCGGTGCCGGTTTCACCCACATCAACGCCTTCCAGAGCCGGGTTGTTGCGAATGCGATCCGGGGTTTCGCCGGTGGGGATTTCCCACAGGTGGTCGCCGGTGTTCATGTCAATCGCCACCAGGGAACTGTAAGGCGGCTTGAAGATCGGCAAACCGCTGCGCAGCCTTGGGCCACCGCGGCCGGCGCCAACCGCGTAGGCGGCCAACGTGGTTCCAGTAGGTGCCGCGTACTGAGTGTCAGCTTCCTCACCTGGGACGATGGTTCGTGAGGAACAGCCTTTATGGGTAGTAATGTACATGATGCCCGACTCAGGATCGGCGGCTGCCGGACCGGAAATATTGACACCACCGGTATCGCCAGGACACCAGAATGCACCCAGCTTGCCCTCGTCGTTGTCACGGTGCAGGGGCGGCTGAAACAGCGGACCGTAGTCATACTGTGCCAGTACCTCCAGCGCTTCCCTGCGCAGTTCCGGAGTAAAATCAATCAGCTCGTCCGGGGTCACTTCCTGCAGGGTATAAGCTGCTGGCTTGGTGGGGAAAGGCTGAGTCGGTGACAGTTTTTCACCGGGTATTTTTGAAGCCGGAACCGGCCGCTCGACAATCGGCCACAGGGGCTCGCCGGTTTCGCGATTGAACGCGTAAACAAAACCCTGCTTGGTGGCCTGGGCCACGGCAGGAGTCGGCGCGCCATCCAGGTTCACATCCAGCAGGATCGGCGCAGTCGGCGTGTCGTAGTTCCAGATATCGTGATGCACCAGCTGGTAGTGCCAGGCTCGCTCGCCGGTCTGAGCATTCAGGGCAATCAGACTGGTGCTGAACAGGTTGTCCCCAGGGCGGAAACCACCGTAAAAATCCACTGTGGCACCGTTAGTGGGTATGTAAACCAGGTCCAGCTCCGGATCGGCGGCCATGGGCGCCCAGGAGGAGACGTCGCCGGTCCATTGCCAGGCATCGTTTTCCCAGGTTTCGTGACCGTACTCGCCAGGCCGGGGAATCACATTGAATTTCCACTTGAAGGCCCCGGTTTTTGCGTCATAGGCAAGAATATCGCCGGGAATGTTCTCGATGCGCGCCTGGTGGTAGCCCTGCTCTGCCGAGTTACCTACCACAACCGTATCGTTAACCACGATCGGTGGTGAGGAAGACGTGATATAGCCGGTTTCAAGGGGAATACCGTCATAAGGATCGTAGGGGTGGCCCAGGTCAGCCAGCAGGTCCACTACGCCGGTCTGGGGAAAACCTTCAACCGGAACCGGGCTGCCGAAATTTTCCAGCGGCGAGCAGGTCTCGAAATCCAGCGCCACCAGGAAAAAACCCGGTGTGGTGATATAAATCACCTTGCGCCCGTCAACTTCGCTGAGTGCTACACCCTTGCCGTAATCCTTGCGCATGGAGTACTCATAGCGGTAGGTATTGGGCAAGCGGAAAGAGCACACCGTTTGACCGGTCTGGGCATCTGCCACGACGACATGACGGCGGGGGCCGGCCACAAAAACAAGCTTGCCATCCACGTAACTTGGTGTCGCACGGCCACTCTGGGCGTCGAAACTGGAGCCATCCCAGACCCAGGCCTCCTCCAGTTCGCCGAAGTTCTGGGCCGTAATCTGGTCAGCCTCGGAATAGCGGGTATGGGCATAATCGCTGCCCAGGGTCCACCACTCCACCGTATCCTGATTCTGGGCACTGGCCACACCGGCTGACACGCCCAGCAGGCCTGCCATCAGCACACATGCGCCCTTCTTAGTCATTTTCATCATTGGTATCCTCGTTGCTTCAGATACTTCGTGTGGGCTGCCGTTGATTCAGACCTCGGCAACCCAGAGGAAAGGTTACTAAAACCATTTATTATTCATAGGGTTAAGGTAGATATTCGCAATTCCGCGAGCGAGCAGGTTACCCCGTTTACCCGGGCAAGTCCACCGGGCAAATGTTACGGTGTATTACATAGAAAGCGCCTTTTTCAAGGTTGCTGCAGCACGGTTTCCAGCCTCGGCTGATCCACCATTCGCAGCTCTCGCCGGGGAAAGGGAATTGCGATCTGATTTGCCCCGAGCGCCTGAAAAACAGCCATATTGCACCGGTAACGGGTCTCGAACAGTTTTTCTGTCCGCACCCAGATCCGGATACCGACAATGATCGCACTGTCGCCGAATGCATGAATACCCACCTGGGGTTCCCGCACCTCACTGGCACCTTCGATACCCTGCAGCGCAGCCCGGATCACCTGCACGGCTTTTTCCGGGTCGCTGTCGTAGGCGATGCCCACTTCCAGTTCCAGCGCGGAATCCTGCTGGGAATTGTGAATGATCTCGCCGACAATGTGCTTATTAGGTATGGTGATCAGCTCATTATCTTCGTTACTCAGCACCGTCGACGAAAGCTTCACCTCCCTGACCAGCCCGGCGACTCCCTGCACTTTGATGGTATCTCCCACCACAAAGGGCCGCGTCAGGATGATGGCGAGCCCGGCGCTGTAGTTGGATAACAGCCCCTGTACCGCCAGTCCTGCACCCAGGCCGACCGCGCCGATGGCTGCCACGAAAGGGGTTATCTGAATACCCAGTTTCGGAAGCGCCACAATCAGAACGGCGACAATGATGCCTATTCTCACCACGCTGGCAAAAAAGCGACTGAGTGTGACATCAATATTCTTTTTCTGGCTCAGCGCAAAAATACCGTTGCCTACCTTGCGGGCAATAAACAGCCCAACCAGCAGAATGATAATGGCGCCAATGATCTGAAAACTGTAAGTGACCAGGTATTCCACCACCATGCTGTAGATCTGGGTCATCTGCTCTAATTCCTGTTCCATAGTTTTTCACTCGCCTTGGGGGCGCTACCAGCAAGCGCCGTTGAGATACCGGACCGCCGAGGGGTCCACTGTCACTGCGGGTTTCAGCCAGATTGGTTACACTATTCCGATCCCGCGCTCTGTACTCGAATTCTCCGGTAATCGTGCCCGCTTGTCATCCGGACCCGCCCGCCTCAGGGAATTGACGCCTATGCGGGCCGGAAGAACCGTTCCTTTAGTCCTTCCAGACTTGAATTCCGCCGGGGATTTTCTGCTACACTCACCAGTCTCAACATATAAAACTACAGCAAAGCGGTTGAAATTATGAAACTTACAAGTTTGTTAACCAGCCTGACAATCTGCCTGCTGCTGACAGGTACGGCCTCTGCCCAGTTGGAAAGCAGCCAGGTTTCGGTGGTCGGGGCCTGGGCAGGCACGCTGGTAATCGGACGTGATTCCTACGCCGTGACCTTCAACCTGACCCGGGAAGGGGATACCTACGGTGCCGCCCTGATCAGCCCGCAGCTCGGTATTTACGGCATGCCCGCCGAATCGGTAAAGCTGGAGAACAATCGTATTACCATCCGGCTGGACATCCTGGCAGCTGAATATACCGGCCGTCTCAGAATGGATGAATCGGGCAGTCAGGTGGACTTCATCGATGGCGAGTGGTTTCAGGAGGGCGAGATGGTACCCATCATTCTGCGCCCTTCGGAGGCTTTGTAGTTTCGGGCACCACGGACCTGATCGACGGTCAGAACGTACCACTCATCCGGAACGTGATCACACGGCCGGAGCCGTTGCACATATACTCCACTTCTTCCAGAATCCCATCACTGCGACGACCATCAAAGCGAACCCGGTCCCGGCAATTCTGTCCATCGAACAGATTGCGTGAATCCAGCCGGAATGACATGTTATCGAAGGCGAACACCTCGACAAACGCCATGGCGAACCCGTCGCTCCGGCTTGCCTCGATGTCCTCCAGATCCCAGAGTTTGTTGTCGCCATTGATCGGACTGTTCATGTTCATTCCATAGTTCATCCGCCAGCGGGGGATGTCATGGCGAAAACCGAGCTGGAACTGACCTTTGCTGTAATCGTTAAAACTGCGTACTTCCCCGGTAATGGGGTCCGTGACCTCGGAAACCCGCGCACTCGCCCTGGATGTCACCAGGACATCGGGCAGGTTGAACATGGACAGACGTACGCTGGCACGCACGTCGAGCACCATCATGTCACCTTTGCCGGAATTACCCCAGGCTGAACGCAGATTGTCATCTGACGGCGACACATCGATTCGCTGCCGGAAATCATAATGCCGGTGCTTGTAGAGATTCGCTGAGACGACACCGAGATCGTCAGGCAGGCGATACTCCGCCAGCAGATTGTAGTTCCACCAGTAATCCGGGCGCAGTTCCGTGTTGCCCGCCTGAGTATCGGCATCCACATCGCCCTGATCGATCACGGCAACAAAATCCGAGAAGCTCAACTGTCGCACGATTTTTTCTATCATCAGGCGCAGCTGCAGAGTTGGCGTGATATCGAACCGGTAATCCAGCTTGGGCTTGAAGAAACTGAAATCACGCTTCTTGCTGGTATCTCCAGACTGGGAGATTTCGGAGGTTTCATACACCATCGAAGTTTCCAGGCTCATGCGGGGATTCAGCTGCCAGTTATGGATGGCGAAAGGTTCGTAGCGTATTTCCTCCACCGCGGTATTGGCGTTTGCCACGGCCACGGGGACCAGGCCACCATGACTGGCCGAGGGTGTGCCGCTGCTGGAATCCACTGCCAGGGCCAGGCTGGAGTCCAGCGTGGTCTGGCTCCGCTCCAGACCGAACTCAATGTCCTGACCATCGAACAGGCCCATCGTGTAGGAGCCGCGTAAAATGCGCTCTTCGAGAACGCTGCTGTTGCTGAGAAACAGATTCTTGTTCTCCGAACCGTCCTCAAACACCTCGAAACGCTCCCGGATGCTGGCCTGATCATTCTGGTTGGCGATTCCCAGCAGTTTGAAACGCTGACCGTTGTCGAAACGGTACTCCACGTCGCCCCCGACCTCCCAGTTGCTCTGGGTGCCAGGAAGATCCTCCCGCTCGAAATAGGGCAGGTAGGCGCCATCACGCACATCAATGGTAGTCCGGTCTATCTCGGTCGGATTATCATCGTCCTGATACAGCGCATTAAAACGCACACTGCTGCGCTCGGAGAACTGATAGTCCAGGTTGGTAGACAAAGAATAGGTTGTCTGCTCCCGAATGCGATCTTCATCGATGAGATCATTGGGTGAGCCGTCGGGCAGAATACTGCGCTCCTCCAGTTCCCGGTGCTGGTAGCGGGGCTCGGCGGAGGCGCTGACCAGAAAATTGAGCTGGCCGGATTGGCCGCCATAGGCAAACGAGCCTCCCGGCTTGGCCTCACTGTCCTGGTAATAATCCATGCTGGCTTCGTAGGAAACGCTGGTATTGGATAACTGCTCGAACAACACCACGTTGATGATCTGGGTACTGCCCCTGACATCCAGTTCTCCGGACGTGCCGCGAATAATCTCGATGTAATTCACCTGATCAGAGGAAATCCGGTCCAGCTGTGATTGACTGTTGTTGCTCTTGCCGGCAGTCCGTTTGCCGTTGATGAGAATCTCCGTACCACCACCACCGCTGCCAAGTCCCCGGCCGCCCCGGCTGGCGTTACCGCCTCGCGGCCCTCCGCCCTGCACACTGATGCCGGGAATACGGTTCAGCATGTCCTGGGCAGTGACGGGGAGGTACTCGGCGAAGTAGGAAGCCGGGTACATGACAGTGGAATCGTCCCCGACGTTGTCCTGCGCCTGAAGTTGACGGGGAACGGTATACATCACCAGCAATGTGGCAACTCGAATAAGACGGGGAGTATTCATAGTTCTATTACTTGTAAGAGCCTGATTCGCTTGATCCCGGTTCATTCTGTTGGAACGATCGATCAAACGAATCCACAGACCAGAGTCTGTCCGGGCAAAACCGACATTATAATAAAACTCAGCCAGGGCGACTGTGACAATTTGTAAGCGATATGGCGCTGTAACACCCGGCTGCAGCGCCTCGGCTATCTATTAACCGCCAAGCACCAAGCACCAAGCATTGACCATCATCAATCATCTGTCAGGCATCTCGCAAACACAGTAACAGCGATAACCAACCAGTCGATCAACCTAACCCCCTGCCGGAGCCCGGCCTGCAATAGCATCGGTCGTCTCTCCAACCGGCAAAGCGGCTAACCGGAGACTTCGTCACTCCGGCATTCAGTCAACCTGCATGTAGACGGTGCCGACCCGCTTGGGTGTCTGCCCCACATCGATCTTGGCCACGACCGTCATGGATTCGGTGTCGACTGCATAAGTGGCATTATCCCCGGCGGCACCGATATAGGCGGTTTTACCATCCGGCGTGAAAGTTACCCATTCCGGGTGCTGCCCCACAAAGACTCTGCCTATTTCCTTCAGATCCGGAAGGGAGTGGATGTAAACGTGGCTGTAAACCTTGCTGGTTGACCATAACGTCCGCCCATCCGGTGAAACGCCCAGCCCATGGGCGGGAGCCGCCTGCAGACCATCCAGATGAGCCTCCTCCCCTTCGACCGGCGGATGCTCTATCCGCGCGACTTCCTGTCGGGAATTGAAATCCACAACCGCGAAGCCATGAAAATCGGATAATTGAACAAAGATGTTCTTCGTGGAACCGTCCGGATGCGTGTCAAAGATCATTGGACGGATACCTGAATCCATCTCCTTGGTCCAGGCCATCTCGTCGGTGGCGGTATCGATGACATTGATCGTACTGCGCTGAATGGAGCCGGCTACGGCATAGCGCCCGTCCGGAGTCACATACACATTATGAATCGGGCCGACGGTTGGAACCGTCTTGATATTTTCCATATTGACCACGTCGATCACATCGACAGCGCCGGGAGCCTCCATGATTCCGACGTAGACCTTGCTGCCATCCTTGCTCACAGCCACGTTGTTAGGACGACCACTCAGGTGAATACGACGTTTAACGCGCAACGTTCTGGAATCGACCACATCGAGCGTGTGCAGCGCTTCGTTGGAAATATAAATCTGGCTGCCGTCGGGCGCCCCGGTCACACCATGGGGAATTTCGATGTGCTCGATGACACCCACCGCTGTGTTGGACACCGGGTCTATAATGTGAGAATTGTCCCCTGCGGCGTTGGTCTGAATAATTCTCACCACCGTGCCGGAGGGTTCTCTGCGCTTGGTGGCACCCGCAACCCAATCCGCCATGATCTGCCACTCAGGGTCACTCTGATTGGCGAAGTGCTTACCGCCACCGTGGAAGGGATCGCCGCCCGCCGACGCGGCAAGCGGATGAGTGAGAAAACGACTTTGCAACGGATGCTCGCCGGGCCGGGTAAAGGCCGCGGCATACTCAAAGTTCTGCCGTGATTGTTCGTCGGTCCAGAAAAACTGCCCTTCTTCCAGTGGCTGCAGTCGGAAACCACTGCTGCGCGTGTGGCACTGGATACAGCGGATGTTGTTGTTGCGTTTGGCCAGGAAAATCGGCTGCACTTCGTTCTTGAAGAATTCGAAATCCAGCTCGACGCTGTTCTGGGCAAATGCCGGCACCGCGGGGCCAAGTATAAATGACAGAGGCAGAACGGCAGACAGGAACAGAGATCGTATCGACGGAACACTGGGGCTCATGTCGAACCTCCTTTTTGGTTTTTTTGAGGTTGGGAATCGAGCTTAACCAAGGCCACCGGCGAATGCAATACATCCTGGACCCGGGTAGAGTCTCAATCTTAAATAGTTGCTTCCGCATGGATTTTGTTCTGGGCTGCGCCCGCCCGTGGGAATCAGGATCTGTTTCCTGTATTGGGTCTGATTGGGTTCTTGTTGGGTTCTTTCCTGAGACCGCCCCACTCCGGGGGAGCCTGCCGACGGAGCAACGCGCACCCCTCCGGGGTTCCCTCCCTCGGTCAGGAGCCCGCAAGCGGTCTCCTTCGGTCAGTCGGTGCTGCGTTTTAATTGCTCCGTCGGCAGGCTCCCCCGGAGTGGTGCTCAGTGCCGGATTCTATCCTTAGTGGATGGATGCAAGAGTGCGACCGCGCTTTCTTCACAACTTCGCTTGTAAATCGATTTGCAATCACTTCCGCCACCTTCGAAGCCACCGTATGCTGAGTGCCACCTGGTGCTAAGGCGTGGTCGGCAGGGGGTTCGGTGGGCTGCAATCAAGGACCAGCGCTGAACGGCGAAAAATGACCGTCCTTCAGGGCATTTAAGGAGCCTCTGATGAATTATCACAACGCTCTGCGGGAGTCTGTCGGGAGCTACTGCTAGGCGTCGTGCGCAGGTAAGGGTAACTCCCTTGCCAAGCGCGACAACGACGCAGTGGCGCCTGACAGGCCCCGCCCGGAGGGGCCTTCAGACAACCCCGCTGGCTTCGTTGCACTGCCTTGACAGGCCGACGCAAGCCGGCGGCAATGCGCCTTTCCAGCGGACCTGTCTGAAGGCCAGAGCATTGTGATAATTCATCAGAGGCTCCTTAGAGTGAAGGAACCCGGGACGGGCGCGGTCCGCAGCCCACCGAACCCCCTGCCGGCCGCGCCGCTCGAAGCCACTCCGTGCGCCCGCAAGCAGCGATTGCGCAAAATAAGCCTCCAGGCTGCCAGTCACCCCAGACCAGCAAGACACTGTATTGAAATACTGCTTAGACCCGGGTTCAACCCTCAGCCAGCACTGCGCGATGAGCTTGAGTCCTCGCGATCGGAAGGACCCGCAGACCGACGATGCTCGCTGATATGAGACTTCACATCGACCAGGATCTTCAGGGCGATCAACAACACCAGTGCCAGCAGCGGGGCATCCAGAGCCATGGTCAGGAAACCGCCGAAGATAATGGTCAGGTGCATGATGATGATGCGCCGGTAAGGCGCGTGCATCTGCTGCCTGACGCTGGTTCCCAGGTATTCCCGGGCGCCGAGAAAGTTAAGCCGGAACGATATTCCGTGGCTGATCAGCAGGCCCAGCAGAGCAGGCCAAAGCGCGATGAAATCGGCCACTACCTGGCTGGTGGAAGGATCTGCTCCATCGGGCCCGGACAGGAACAGAGCATAGATGAACAACAGATGGCCGACCATGAAACCACCAAAGTGGCCGATGAAAAACGGACCGAGAAACAGGATTGACCAGCGCCCGATAACCCACATCTTCAGGAGATTGAACAGCCCGATGATGGCGCTTTCCGCCCAGAACAGCAGCATGATGTCCCCTATGCTCCAGTTGGCCAGCAGCACACCAGCCAGCGGTATCAGGTTCGCCAGCACCAGCATCCGGGTGGAAGTCGCCTGCAGCCCTGCTTCCCACCCGACCATCGAGGGTGCCTGCAGGGACGCCACAGTGTCTGACCTTGCTGCTTTTTCATCTGCCTGCTGCTGCGACTCGCCGCTGGGTTCGCCGGGCGGGCTATCAGCCAGCAGTTTTTTCAGGCGGTTGATAATTTCGGCCGCCCTGGCCTCGGACAGTTGGGAACCCACTCTGACCGTCTCTCCGGCGTAGTCGAATGCCAGGTGGTCTCCTCGCCAGCGGTGCCCCGTCTCATCACCCGCCCTGGCCTGCGCCGCCGGCAGCCAGCGCAGATTGGTAATCTGCCCGGCACGAAAATCGGCACCCACTCCCATCCGCAGCACCTCAACCCGGATGCGCAGCCAGCCAGGACGCAGCTGCAACGTCTCCGCGCCAGAACTCAGGGCCAGAAACAGCGTCAGCAGCACAAGCACACCCACCGACCAGCCCAGCAGCCAGAACAGGCCGAACAGCGCGGCAACCAGGCTGAACAGGCTGTCATCATCGGATCCGGCAAAAAGATTACCCACGCTGAAATAAGGTAGGCAGAACGCCGCCAGAAAACAACCGGAGACCAGGATAAGCGGCAGGGAGCGCCTGAACGGCAGCTTGAAAAAATCCTTCCCGGTCTGGTCGGTATCGAGTCGCAGGCCGACTTTCAACCGTGGTGCCAGCGGACCCAGGCCTTTAAACCGGGATACACGGTTCAATAGTCGGTTGGCATGCCTCTCGCCCATATCGATGGCTCTCTCCTGATTACGGACCAGTCATTGACACCGGTCAGATAGCCGGTATGTCGGCCACTCCGCCCGGATTCTCAGTTGCGGGATTCAAACCTGCCATGCAGGGCGTCTTTATTAGCAGCCCGTTGTGGCCGCGGGAATTCATAGAGGCCCGGGAATCCGGCCGGCCGTCCAATCCACTTGTTGTGTCGCCGGGCCGCTTGACAGCCACCTCGCCGGGGGGCCAGAGTACGCCCTGTAAGTCCAGAGTGGGCCAGGTAAATGCTTTCCCCATCCTTAACAATTGCCAGGCCGACCTATGCCGGCGGTAAAGCGCCTTACCAGCGCATTCAGCAGAAAATCAGTGCCCTGCATTGATTCAACAGAGGTTTCTAAACCCTTGTCCGGCCGACCAGGCCCGGGAGTATCAACATGTCGAACAATAACACCAATAGCCGGCGCAGATTCCTCTCACAAGCCCTGATCGGCTGCAGTGCCGTGGGCCTGTCGCCTTTTCTTTCTTTGCAGGCCGCCTTCGGCCAGCCGGCAAACACTCTGCGTATCGGTATCATCGGGTCCGGCAACATCGGCGGTTCAATCGGGCTGCGCTGGGCCGAAGCGGGACATCAGGTACTGTTCTCGTCCCGCAACCCGGACCAGCTGGAAGAACTGGTGGAACAGGCCGGCAGCAATGCCCGGGCCGGCTACCCGGCTGACGCGGCCGGCTTTGGCGACGTGGTGCTGGTGGCCGTTCCCTATGGCGCCATGCCTCAGGTGGGGAGGGACTTTGCTCCTCTGATGCAGGGCAAGATCGTGATCGACTGCGGCAATCCCCGCGCCGACCGGGACGGCCCCATGGCTGAAGAGGCTATAGCCAAAGGTACCGGCATAGCCTCCGCGGAGTACTTTCCCGGTGTCAGGCTGGTGCGGGCCTTCAACGCGATCAGCTACCTGATGGTGCAGAACGAGGCTCATCGGGACGGTGAACTGATCGGGGTTCCCATTGCCGGGGACGATGTGGAGGCCGTGGCGGTAACCCGGCAACTGGTCCGGGACGCCGGCTTCGAGCCGGTGGTGGTCGGCGGCCTGGAACGGGCGCGGGAATTCGACCGTGGCACCAGCGTGTATGTCCGTGGAATGACCGCCATGGAGTTGCGCAGTGCCCTGGGACTGCCGGTCCCAGGAATCTAGCCACAGGCCCAAGGGCGAGAAACAGACATGTCCACTTTTCGCAAACGTGCCCTGGAGCAGTTTCCCATGGTGCTGCTGACCCTGGTCAGCATCATTCAGGCACTGGCACTGGAGCTGCTGTGGGGAAAAGTTACTGAGACGGAGCTACTGTGGCAGCTCAGCTCCGCCAGTCTGGTCGGCTGGAGCATGATCAGCGTTACGCTGCTCGGCATCCTGCAGATCTGGATTATGTATTCGAGCCTGGTGATGGGATTTCGCTGGGTTCCCAGCACCAGGGACTCTCTTTTCCCCTTTCTCATAGGTATCCAGGAATTCATGCTGGTCAGTCTCATTGCCACGGATCACGAGGGCCTCTGGCTGCTGGTGCTGGCGTCAATATTTGCCTCCGCAAATATCATGTCTCACCTGACTTTCAAGCGGGCCCGGGCAGAGCCGGATAACCTGGCTTTTTTCCGCAACAGATCCCCCGCTACCTGGCGGGATTTCAAGTGGGCCTACCTGGTGATCAGCACCCTGACGACACTGGGTGTTATAAGCCAATGGTTTTCTTCTTCAGACTGGGCACCCCTTTTCGCCAGCCTGCTGGCCAATATGATGCTGCTGGTACAGATTTTTGCTTCCAGACGGCTCTGGAAAGTCGTTGTCGAAACGGTGGAAGAATGAACCGGTGAGTCGTCAGACCGGTTGAAAATTGCTGACCGATGATGGCACCATGCTGACCGGTAGCCGCTTCTGCCGGCTCATAACAGCACTATTTGTGGCACCTTTGATTAACGGCACTATCGATGGGACCTGGCCGGCCCTCAGCCTCCTGGCAATAATCTGAACGTCGTATCCAGGCACCTCAACCCAGGGAGTAACGCGAGTTGGACGAAATTGTTTATCTGAATGGAGAATACCTGCAGGCCGACCAGGCGCGGGTTTCGATTTTCGACCGGGGCTTCCTGTTCGGGGATGGTGTCTACGAGGTGATTCCGGTAGTCAATGGCGTGCTGATCGATCGGGACTATTTTCTTGAGCGCCTGACTAACAGCACCGGGCAGATCGATCTTGCCTGGCCCTGTGAGCCTGTCGAACTGCTGCAAATTATTCAGGAACTGGCCGCTCGGAACCAGCTGCAGGAAGGTTATGTGTATCTGCAGATCAGTCGCGGTGCCGCCGTACGGGATTTCGCCTATCCCCCGGGAGTGACTCCCACGCTGATGGCATTTGCCAGCCATCAGGCCATCCTGAATCACCCCATGGCCAACCAGGGCGTCAGCGTCGCCATCGTCGAAGACCTGCGCTGGAAACGGCGCGACATCAAGTCGCTGAACCTGCTTGGCCAATGCATGGCCAAGCAGCAGGCCAAGCTGAGTGGAGCCTACGAAGGCTGGATGGTAGAGGAAGGCTTCGTCACCGAAGGGGCATCCTCTTCTGCGTTCATCGTGAGCAATAACAGACTGATCACGCGACCGCTGTCCAACTCAATCCTGCCCGGCATTCGCCGGCGGGTAATCCTGGAATTGATCGAAGAACAGCAGATTGCGGTTGAAATGCGACCATTCAGCGTTGAAGAAGCTCTGGCGGCCGATGAGGCCTTTCTCAGTTCCGCCACCACTCTGGTGCTACCCATTGTCAGTATCGACGGGCAGCCTGTCGGAGACGGAGTACCCGGACCGATCACCAGCCAGGTCCGCTCACTCTACCTGCAAATGGTCAAGGCCGCGGCCGGCCTGAGCTGACCGGCAGCCGGGAAAATCCCGGCACAGGCCGGCAATCAGGACGACCTGTGTCCCCTGCCGCGACGCGCTGCGGCAGGCCTTCCGGGCTTCCAGAAATCGTTTGCCGGGTCTGCTCTCTAATCGACGATGGCCTGGTGCGCCAGAACCTGAAAATCCTGGCGGATATTGATATGGGAGTAGGGACGCACCTGGGTCATGAGTATCCCGATCAGCTCTTCATCCCGGTCGATCCAGGACAAGGTCCCGTAGGCTCCGCCCCAGTAGACGGAACCCTCAGACAGGGGAGTTGCCGCCGCGCCGCGATCCTCAACCACGGCCCAGCCCAGACCGAAACCCATCCCGGGCCCCGGCAGCCACAGGGGGAGCTCCCCCGTGTGATTGTCCATCATCAGATCGAGGGTGACCGGTGACAGCAGCCTGACACCATCCAGCTCGCCACCGTTCAACATGGCAAGCTGAAACCGGAGGTAGTCATGGGCTGTTGATACCAGCCCGCCTGCCCCACGAAATACCCGCTTGTTCTCGGCACTGATCCAGCGGCTTTCATTGTTACCGGGATCCTGCAGCACGATACGGTTATTGTTCGGCCCGGGCCGATACTGTGACATCAGACGCCCACCTTTATCGTCATCCATAAAAAAGTGGGTATCATGCATGCCAAGCGGTCGAAATATCCGCTCATCTAAAAATTCGTCCAGCGGCTGACCGGAAATCACCTCCACCAGCCGACCGACCACATCGGTGGCCTGGGAATACTGCCATTGCTCGCCGGGGTTGTAATTCAGCGGCATAGCAGCAATCCGGTTGACGTAGGACTCCAGCGTGTCGTCCGGGCGAATAGCGATCTGGCTCGCGTAATAGCGGGTATTGCCCCGGTAGCTGTTGGCCAGACCCGCCGTATGGGTAAGCATGTCCCGGATAGTGGCTTCTCTCGTGGCAGGCACCAGATGGCCGGTTTCCCCACTGGCATCACTGGTGGTGGAGACCCTGGGATTAGCGAAACCAGGAATGAATTTGCTGACCGGGTCGCGCAGCTGGAACTGGCCCTGCTCCCATAACATCATCAGGGCAACCGAGGTGATCGGTTTGGTCATCGAGGCAATGCGGAAAATAGCGTCCTCACGCATGGGCTTGCCGCTGTCAATATCCATGAAACCCCGGGCTTCAAAATGGACTACCTTGCCCTTTCTGGCGATCAGGGTCACCGTGCCGGGAACCTGCCGGTAATCGATATACCGTTGCATGACCGGCCCGATGCGCGCCAGCCGCTCCGCAGACATACCGACCTCCTCGGGAGCTGCCATGGGCAGACCCGGGTCTGTCGGCTGCTGGGCGTAACTGCCTGTTGCCAGCGCAGTGGCAACTGCTGCTGCGAGGAATACCGGTTTGATCAGGGCCTGGGTGAATAAGCTCAATGGCGTTCGGGTCATGTTACTACCTCGTGTCTGCGGCGCTCCGTTGAAACGCAGATTCTTATTGATTTGCCCGCCACAGGGTGGCCGACTTTCTGCTGCAGCGTGCTGCAGCCTCAGTAGCACAGGGAAGCTGTCGAGGCCACCCCGCTCCGTGCGGTTGACTCTTTATATACCCGCCCCTGCATGGAATCAACAGGGACGGGCAGGCACCGGATGCAGTTCGCCCGGCCAACGCGGCAGCGGATCAGGTAAGCAGGTCAGGGAATTGAGTCGGTAAGGACGAGTCAGTCGACCAGGCGGCCTTCCTCGTACACTTGTTCAACCCGGTCGCCGTTGGCATAAACCAGGCTGCCAGGGCCATGACGCTGGCCATTCCGCCAGCTGCCTTCAAAACGGACACCATTGGGCCAGAAATAAGTGCCCTCGCCGTGGGGCGCATCCGCGGCAAAACTGCCTTCGTACCGCTTACCGTCGGCCCAGGTGAAGTGGCCGCTGCCTTCAAGTCTGCCCGCTTTCATCTGGCCCTCGTAGCGATCGCCGTTGGTCCAGGTCTTGGCCCCGCGGCCGTCCTGCCGGCCCTTCAGCCAGCTACCCCAATAGGTATCGCCATTGGCCCACTGGTAAGTACCCTGGCCATGACGCTGGTCATTCAGAAAGTCGCCCTGGTAGCGATCGCCATTGGCGCCAACAAACTCGCCATAGCCGCTGCGGATACCATTCAGCCAGTGGCCTTCGTAATGATCGCCATTGGCCCAGGCGTAGACCCCGGTTCCGGTTATCCTGTCGTCAATCCATTCACCTTCATAGCGATCGCCGTTGGCGAGCACCAGAGATCCCTGCCCGTCCTTGCGTCCGCTGCGCCACTGACCGGTGTAACGATCGCCGCTGGCGCGGGCCAGGGTACCGCTGCCCCACTGCATGCCATTCTGCCATTGCCCCTCGTAGCGATCCCCGGAGAACCATAGGTAGGTGCCCTGGCCATGGTGACGGTCATTGCGCCACAAGCCTACGTAGCGATCGCCGTTGGCCCGTTGCAACGTGCCGTGACCGTGAATGCGCTGATTCTGACATTGCCCCTGGTAGATGTCCCCGGTTGACCAGGCGTAAATGCCGGCCCCCGAACCTTTCTCACAGGTATTGGTGACCCAGCGATCAACCTGCGCCTGCAGCGCCAGTGGAACAATCAGTAAAAATAGTAGAGAAGTACGCATAGCAATGATTCTAGCAAGGTGTGATGCACGGAAAGTGTTAAGCAGGTCCAAGATCACCGAAAATATTCCCTCCGGGGTCCGGGTTAAAGTGGGTTCTCGGGTTTGGCACCCAAGCGCTGTCCATCAGCCACTTTTTGGCGCCAGGCGATAGCCTGACAGACCTATCAGCGCCTGAAACGGTGCGAATTGACCTCCTCTTTGCGGGTGGTTGTTTTTCTGCCTCCTAACTGGGTAACATGCCTGAAGTTTTTATCCACACTACCCAAGGTCTATGAAGGATGAGCACACCAGTACCTCTTGCCAGTGACAAACACGCCGAATTGAAAGTCAGACAATCCGGAGATTACACCCGTTATAAAAATCAGAACCTGATCCCCATCGTCGTCAAGGATTTTTATACCCTGGCGGCCGAATTCCCCCTGGTCTTTGTAACGGGCAAGACCCCGGGTGAGTTCGTTCCCGTTGCTATCATGGGGCTGAAGGACGGTCATAACCTCTATTGTCAGACAGAGCACTGGGGCGCTCAGGTGGTGCCGATAAGCTTCAACAATGCCCCCTTCTCCATCGCCCGCGTGGAACAGGACCGCGACCAGTTCGTGGTGCTGATCGACGAAGACAGCCCCCTGGTGAGCAAAACAGAGGGGGAGGCCATTTTTGCTGACAACGGAGACAAGTCCGAGTACATGCAGAACCGGATCGAAGCCCTGATGGATATAACCCAGCAGACTATCCAGACACAGAAAGTGTGCAATCTGTTCAACACCAAGAATCTGCTGATCACTCATCAGATCCAGATGCGGCACCGCCCGGATGGCACCCTCTACAAGATAGACGGCATTCATATTGTTGACGAGCCGGCGCTTAATGCATTGTCCGATGAGGACTTCCTGGCACTGCGCAGGCAGGGGCTGCTGCCCATTATCTATGCCCACCTGGCATCTCTGCAGCAGCTGCGAAGGATTTCCCAGTTACAGTACGACTCAGATCAGGCCACCAAGGCAGCCAGCTGAAACGAGTGAACCGGTGACTATTTTATCAGCGTAAAAGCAGGGGCAATAAAAATGCACGAGGGCCAATTGAAAGAGCTTTGCCAACAGGAACTGCTGGTCGGCGACAAGTCCTACCGCTATTACAGTCTCAAGGCCCTTGAGGAGCAGGGCTTCGGGGAGGTTGCCAACCTGCCCGCCTCGATCAAGATTCTGCTGGAGAATCAGTTACGCAATTGTGACGGCCGAATCATTGATGATTCCCATGTCGAAGCGTTGATCAACTGGAGCGAGTCCCAGTTCCAGTCCCGGGAAATCATGTTCATGCCGGTTCGGGTCCTGATGCAGGACTTTACCGGGGTTCCTGCCGTGGTGGATCTGGCGGCCATGCGCGACGCAGTGGCAGAGCGCGGCGGAGATCCATCCCGCATCAACCCGATCAACCCTGTCGACCTGGTCATCGACCATTCGGTAATGGTGGATCGCTTCGCTGTCGATTCCGCCTACCGCGATAACGTCAGGATGGAAATGCAGCGCAATCGGGAACGCTATCAGTTTCTGCGCTGGGGACAGAAGGCCTTCGATAATTTTCGCGTGGTACCGCCAGGTACCGGCATCTGTCACCAGGTCAACCTGGAATATCTGGCCCGCTCAGTATGGTCTGCGGAAGTAGACGGCACGCTCACCGCCTACCCCGACACCCTGGTCGGCACCGACAGCCACACCACCATGATCAACGGCCTGGCCGTACTGGGCTGGGGAGTAGGCGGCATCGAAGCAGAAGCGGCCATGCTGGGTCAGCCTATATCAATGAATATTCCCGAAGTCGTGGGCTTCAAGCTGACCGGGCGGCTGTGCGAAGGCATCACCGCCACCGACCTGGTGCTGACTGTCACGCAGATGTTGCGCCAGCATGGCGTGGTTGGCAAATTCGTGGAATTTTTTGGGCCCGGCCTGGAATCCCTGAGCCTGGCGGACCGGGCCACGCTCGCCAATATGTCTCCCGAGTACGGCGCCACGTGTACTTTCTTTTCAGTTGACCAGAAGACTCTGGACTACCTGGCTCTGACCGGCCGAAGTGCCGACACTATCGCGCTGGTGGAAGCCTACAGCCGGACGCAGGGCCTGTGGCGAAGGGATGACGACGAGGTGAATTTCAGCAGCCGCCTGGCACTGGACCTGAATACGGTAGTTCCCTCCCTGGCAGGCCCCAAACGTCCGCAGGATCGGGTCCCTCTGACCAACATGCCACAAGCGCTCAAAGATCAGCTCAAGGGCGAACTGGTCAAGCAGACCCACGTCGGAAACGAGGCCTACAACCTGAAAGACGGCGATGTGGTGATTGCAGCAATCACCTCCTGCACCAACACTTCCAACCCCGCCGTCATGATGGCAGCCGGGCTGCTGGCGCAGAAGGCCCTGGCTAAAGGGCTGTCCCGTAAACCCTGGGTAAAATCCTCCCTGGCACCGGGCTCCAAGGTGGTTTCCAGCTACCTGGAAAGTGCCGGTCTGCAGGACAGCCTGGACCAGCTTGGCTTCAACCTGGTGGGCTATGGCTGCACGACCTGTATCGGCAATTCCGGGCCGCTGCCGGACGCTATCGAGGAAGCAATCGACCGGAGTAAGCTGACCGTTGCCGCCGTGTTATCGGGCAACCGGAACTTCGAAGGACGTATTCATGCCAAGGTACGCGCCAACTGGCTGGCATCGCCGCCACTGGTGGTTGCCTTCGCACTGGCCGGCACCACCAATATTGATCTGAGCAGTGAACCCCTCGGCACCGACAGCCAGGGTCAGGCTGTCTACCTGCGTGACATCTGGCCAAGCAACGACGAAATCGCCAATGCCGTCCAGCAGGTCCAGCGGGATATGTTTATTCGCAATTACGCCGAGGTATTCGAGGGTGACAAAGAGTGGAACGCACTGCCGGCCGGTGACGACAAGACCTATGACTGGAATGATGCCTCCACGTACATCCAGAAGCCGCCATTCTGTGACCTGGAAGCACCAGGGGATGCCATCAAGGCTGCCAGGATACTGCTCCTGCTCGGTGACTCGGTGACCACTGACCATATCTCCCCGGCCGGATCGATTGCCGAACAAAGCCCTGCGGGTCAGTACCTGCTGGGCCACGGTATCAAGAAAGGCGAATTCAATTCCTACGGCTCTAGACGCGGCAATCACGAAGTCATGATGCGCGGTACCTTTGCCAATATCCGCCTGCACAACGAGATGCTTGGCGGCATCGAAGGGGGCTACACCCGTCTTGCCGGCCACAGCGACGCGATGGCGGTTTACGACGCCGCCATGGAATATCAGAAGACCCGGACCCCGCTGGTCGTGATCGCCGGCAAGGAGTATGGTACTGGTTCGAGCCGCGACTGGGCGGCCAAGGGGTCGCGCCTGCTGGGTGTCCAAGCGGTTATCGCGGAGAGTTTTGAGCGCATCCATCGTTCCAATCTGGCCGGCATGGGGGTTCTGCCCCTGCAGTTTCCGGACGGCGTGACCAGGAAGACCCTCAAACTGACCGGCGACGAATCCATCGATCTGACCGGCCTGGAAACGGTGCGCCCGGGCATGGAAGTGGGGATGACCATCCACTATCCGGACGGGGCCATGGAAATCTGTAAACTCCACTGCCGCCTGGACACCGCCCTGGAAGTTGCGTACTACACGAGCAGCGGCATCATGCCTTATGTCGTAAACAAGCTGTCAGAGGCTCCCTAACCCTGGAATTCGTTGTCGTTTATGGCCGGATCGCGTGAAGAACAGGACAGCCTCGGCAGGGTCAGCATTGCCAGCGACAAACTGTGGGGAGCCCAGAGTCAGCGCTCGCTGCTGAACTTTGCCATTGGCACCAGTTGTTTTCCCAGTCACTTTATTCATGATTTCGCCCTGGTGAAGCTTGCCGCCGCCCGGGCCAATGCCCGGCTGGGCAACCTGGACGAAGAACGCGCGGAACTGATTGAGCGGGCCTGCCGGGAGATCATGGCGGGAGACCACGACGGGCAGTTTCCACTGTCGATCTGGCAGACCGGCAGCGGCACCCAGACCAACATGAATCTGAACGAAGTCATTGCCAATATCGGCAATCGGTTGGCGGGTAATCCACCGGGTCGCTACGAGCCTCTGCATCCTAACGACCACGTCAACCGTTCCCAATCGTCCAACGATGTTTTCCCCACTGTGATGCATGTGGTCACCCATCGGCTGATCAGTCGTTCCCTGTTGCCGGCCCTGAACTCCCTGCACCAGACATTAGCCGCTAAAGAAGTACAATTCTCCGCGCGCATCAAATCCGGCCGCACACATCTGATGGATGCCACCCCAATAACCCTGGGTCAGGAATTCGGTGCATGGCGTGCGCAGACAGAGTTTGCCGTGGCACAGGTTACGGCAGCCCTGGAACCCGTGCGTGACCTGGCAATCGGCGGCACAGCGGTCGGCACCGGCCTGAATACACCGGTCGGCTGGGCCGCTACGGTAGTCGAAGCCATCAGCGCACTCAGCAGCACAGGTTTCCGCCCGGCCGCCAATAAATTCAGCCAACTGGCCTCCCATGACGCACTGCTGGCCCTCCATGGGCAACTGAATCTGCTGGCCAGCCAGCTGTTCAAAATGGCCAGCGACATTCGTCTGATGAATTCCGGCCCACGCTGCGGGCTCGCTGAGATAACCATGCCGGCCAATGAGCCAGGCAGCTCGATAATGCCCGGCAAGATCAATCCCACTCAGGTAGAGGCCCTGACCATGGTCTGTCTGCGGGTAATGGGTAACAACACAGCGGTCAGCATGGCGGCCAGCCAGGGGCAGTTTCAGTTAAACGTCTACAAGCCACTGATCATCCATCTGTTAATGGAATCCATTGAATTACTGGCCGACAGTATCCGCAGTTTCACACAGCACTGCCTGGCGGGAATCGACGCCAACCATCGACAGCTGGATTATTATACCGACCGATCACTAATGCTGGTAACCGCGCTGAGTCCGCACATTGGTTATGACCAGGCAAGCAAGGCGGCCGGTTTCGCTCTGCAGAATGACCTGTCTCTCAGAGAGGCAGTCCTGCAGCTCGAATTGCTGACCGCAGAGCAGTATGACGAGCTGGTCAGGCCGGAACTGATGCTCGGCCCTTAGGCGCTGCGGCCGGGCCGACAGCCGCAGGCGGGGCACACCACATCACTATTCACCAGCCAACCACGGAAAAGTATTATGACATTAACCTCCATCAACCCGGCAACCGGCCAGCCCATTGCCGAATACGAGCCACACAGCGCAGAACAAGTCGATCAGCTGATCAGCAACGCCGACGCGGCCTTCAGAAGCTGGCGCCAGGTACCGATTAAAGAACGCAGCCAGGTACTTCGACGGGCCGGCGATGTCCTCAAGCAGAATCGCCATTCCTATGCCATGCTGATGACGCGGGAAATGGGCAAACCCCTGGCGCAATCACTGGCAGAAATCGACAAATGCGCCGATGGCTGCCTGTTCTATGCCGACAAGGCCGGCGAGTTTCTCGCTCCCGACCTGGTCATGACCGAGGCGCCGGAAAGTTTTGTCTGTTACGAACCCCTGGGTGTCGTTCTTGCCGTCATGCCGTGGAACTTTCCTTTCTGGCAGGTGTTTCGCTTCGCCGCCCCCGGCCTGATGGCCGGCAACGCCGGCCTGTTAAAGCACGCCAGCAACGTCAGCGGCTGCGCGCTGGCGATTGAGGATGTTTTCCGGGAAGCCGGCTTGCCGGACGGACTGTTCAGCACTCTTCTGATCGGCAGCAAGGACGTGGAACGGGTCATCAATAACAAGGCAGTCAGCGCCGTAACCCTGACCGGCAGCGGTGCCGCTGGCGCGGCGGTGGCAGCAGCAGCCGGCAAAGCCCTGAAAAAGAGCGTGCTGGAGCTGGGCGGCAGCGACGCCTACGTGGTACTGGCGGATGCGGACCTGGATCTGGCCGCCAGGGTTTGCGCCACCAGCCGGATGACCAACAACGGGCAGACCTGCATCGCCGCCAAACGGCTCATCGTTGAAGCTGCAGTTCAGCAGGAATTCGAACAGAAGCTGTTGCGGGAGTTACAGCAATATCAGGCTGGCGATCCGGAGCTGGAGCAGACCAACCAGGGCCCCATGGCCAGAGAAGATCTGCGGAATGAACTCCATCAGCAGGTGGAAAAATCCATCGCGCTGGGTGCCAGGTGTCTTCTCGGTGGTCAGATGCCTGAAGGGGCCGGCGCATTTTATCCCGCCACGCTGCTTACGGGCGTGAATGAGTCCATGCCGGCGTTCCATGAAGAGCTGTTCGGGCCGGTTGCCAGTGTGATCACCGCCAGGGACGAAGAAGACGCAATCAGCAAAGCCAATGATTCAGACTTCGGTCTCGGGGCCGCGGTTTTTACCCGCGATGCCGACAAGGGCCGGCACATCGCCGCCCACCGCCTGGAAGCTGGAACCTGTGTGGTAAACGACTTTGTCCGTTCCGACCCCAGGCTGCCTTTTGGCGGTATCAAGCAGAGCGGTTATGGCCGCGAACTATCCCACTTCGGCATACGGGAGTTCGTCAACATCAAAACCGTTTACAGCGGCTAGCGCCGCACCGACGAGCGCAAACGCCAACGACTCCTGATCATTGACCGGCAGCGGTTGCGCTTCTCACCGCACAGTTGCTGATTACTGTCAGTCTCTGGCAATGCTTTTGCCGGATCAATGCGGGTTGTTGGGAGGCAATCAGCTGAAGATTGTCTGCTGCCGATGCCTTAGCAGGAGGCTAATAAAAAGTTACTTTACTTTCCCTGACACAGGTCAAAACCGCTGGCTCCGATCCGCACTAGTCTGCCTTTCAGTGTTATCTGTTTGGGAACAATCGGGAGAGAGTAATATGAAGAAAACCTTGCTAGCCACAGCCATGGCGTCGGTTGCCTTGCTTGGCAGCCTCAGCCAGTCTGCGTTCGCCCATGAGGCCGGAGACTGGATTCTTCGGGTCGGCGCCACCAACGTGGACCCGGACGCCAGCAGCAGCCTGATATCAACCACGGCAACCGGGGCACTGCCCGGGACCGGTGCCGACGTGGGCGACAATACCCAGCTGGGTCTCAATCTGGTCTATATGTACAGCGACAACATCGGCTTTGAGCTGCTGGCCGCAACACCCTTCGAGCATGACCTTGAGGCGCAGGGTCTGAGCGCCTATGACTTTGAAACCACAGATCTGGGCAGTACCAAACACCTGCCTCCCACCCTGACCGCCAATTACTTTTTTGGTAACGCCAGCTCGGCCATTCGTCCCTATGTGGGCGTAGGCGTCAACTACACCACGTTTTTCAGTGAGTCACTGAATCGCTTCGCCCGCAACGAACTTGGCGCCCGCAGCCTGAAACTAGACGACTCCTGGGGTATCGCCTGGCGCGGTGGTGTTGACTGGGAAATCAGTGACAACTGGCTGATCAATGCCTCGTTCTGGAAGATCGACCTGGAGACCGATGCCAGTTTCAGCTCGGCACTGGGCAGGGTCATGGCCAATGTGGATGTTGATCCCTGGGTCTACATGATCTCTCTCGGGCTAAAATTTTAGCCTGTTTCAATTCTCTAGATCTGGCCCTCGATCGACAGTAGCCGGTCGAGGGCTTTTTTTCACTGTACCGCTGCTCCCTTCTACAAAAACTCCGCTTCCCAGCACGGTGTCACGTCACCGCTGTCCCAACTTTTTCACAGAGGCTGCTGCACGGCCTGCTTGGCCTCAGCGGGCCTTGCAAAAAATGCTCAATAATTTCCCAGGAACTGTCGTAACTAACACAAACAGGCGCGGGCCCGGACAAAGTCGGGTCGATAGCGCTCGGTCCGAATTCAAGCCAGATGAATCAGCCCGGAGACGATTAGCTGTGACTGAGTCTAAGGAGAAAACGCTGCTAAGTGTGCGGAGCATTGCCATCCGATCACTTGCAGGCTGGGTAAGGCAGGCACTTGCCGATACTATTGCAACGCTCAGTGGGGACGGCAGCGTGGCCCGGCAACGTGATGCCCGTTGGCTGGTCAAAACCCAGGATCAGGTTCTCGAACAGTTTCAGCGGGAAATATCACGCTGCTTCAATCAGCTTCTGGGTCACGATCCGGCCCCCGCCCCGCAGGTGGAATACGGAACATTGAAGCTGATAGACAACGAACAACTGGAAGCCATCATTGCCCTGGAGGGTATGATTACCCATGCCCGTAACTGTGATATCGCCGATTTTTTGCGTCTGACCACCCGCCTGAACGATCTGTTTGCCAGTCAGATTGTGGATGAATCAAATAACCCTCTGGACCCGGCGCAGATAGGTGAGGCAATTAAAGTGAGCGTCGAGGCAATAAACTTAAGTCCCGAAGCTCAACTCACCCTGTATCGCAACTTCAATCGCTGTGTATTCCATCAGCTGGAGTCTCTTCTGCAGGAGGTCAACGCCTTCCTGAAGACCGAAGGCATACTGCCCGGCCTTGACGTTCAGGGCCGAGACAAGGCCGATATCAGGACCCGTCGTAGCAATTCCCGGGACAAGACCGACCCCAACGAGCGGGCATTCAGCAAACCTTCGGCATTGGAACCCACAGCCGGCAGCAACCAGCGTGATGTATTTACCCTGCTGCAGATTCTGATGCACAACGACGCTCACAAGGTGGCCACCGCCAGCCTGATGCATGACAGTATTGAAGCGACAGATCTGTTATTCAAAGCGATCTGGGATGATGTAACAGTCCCGGAAGCGATCAGAATGCTGATCGGGCGCACCTCACTGACGGTACTGAAGGCGTCGTTATCCGATAAGAGTCTTTGGGACAAGCCGGATCACCCGATACGTCAGTTCCTGAACGAACTTGCGGAAGCCAGGTCAAGCACCACCCTCTCTGATGAACTGGAACAGGACCCCTTGTACCTGAAAGCGAGAGACCTGACCCTGGAATTTATTGCCGAAGACAACGCTGATCAGAAAAAAGCCCTGCTGCTGCTGACAAAGCTGGCGGAGTTCAAGCGTCAACAGATTCAACCCGGCCGTCAGCCCGCCGCCCAGACAACGTCAGACCCCAGGGTACTGTGCCAGAAACGGCTGGACGAGGCACGCAACCGTGCAGATCAGAAGATCAGAGAGCGGGTTCAGAACGAAACGCTTCCACCAGGCATTCTTCAGCTGTTGCAAAGCCATATCAGAGATTTTCTGGTCGAGATAATCCTTGCTCAGGGCACCGGCGGTGACAACTGGAAACCGATCATGAAGACAATCGACCTGCTGGTCTGGAGCGTTCGACCCGGTAAGTCTCCAGTGGATCGAGAAAAACTGGCGTCGATCAACGACAAGCTGACATCCAATATCAGCAAGGCCCTGCGGGTCGCCAGGCTCGACACACAGAAGATCGAAAGCATCCTGAAACAGCTGCGAGAGGCCCAGGATCAAAGCTTCAATCAGGCTCCGGGTGACGCCGTCACCCGGCCGGCTGAAACACCAGTCACAGGACTTCAGCCACAAACTTTGCAGACTCCAGCCGCCCCGGTTCGATTACCGGCCGACCCGCGGTTTTTGCAGGAGGCAAAAAACCTGCCCGTCGGGGTCTGGATGGATTTCGTCGTCGACGGTGCCCATACCATCCACTGCACTCTGGCCGCCAAGATCTCGAATCCAGACTGTTACGTGTTCGTCAATCGTCAGGGTGTCAAGGTGCTGGAAAAACCGGTAACCGATGTGGCCTGTGAGCTCGAGGCAGGTACCGTCAGGCAGATCAGTGAGAATGTCCTGTTTGACCGGGCCATCGATACTGTTATCGCGCGCCTGAGGGCACGTAATGAAAACAAGTCGGCGGCACGCCAGGACCTGCATTCCGCCGCGTAACTTCGGCCAGGCTGGCAAAGAAGTGCACCGGCCAGGGGCTGTTCTGGACCTGCAGCTATCACCGCAGCGATTTTCATCCGCGCGCTGGATCGCCGATCAGACGGTTCTATACCGCTCTGGTGTTAGCCTGGTCGCGATACTCGCCGATCTGGCGCTCTATCTCCCGCTCATCCACCTTCAGCATTTCCAGGGCCTGGCGGCTGACAAGCAGGCTGGATTCCAGCAGCTCCGGGAACACCTGGTTGGCCCCGATAGAAATCAGTTCCTCGAACCCTCCATGCTCCAGACAACGGACAATAATCGGAATACCGGCATGGCGCTGCCGGATACCGCTGATCGCCGCCTTGCCCTCCTCAAGAGACCGGAAGGTCAACACCACCAGGCTTGCTGCGGACAGATGACAATGCTGCAGAATCTCCATATTATGGCTGTCACCATAAACAATATTCTTGCCTTCCTTGCGATACTTCTCGACCACGTCGATATCCGTATCGATGGCAATATAGGGCAGGTTGTTGCACTCAAGAAACTGGGTCAGCGTACGACCCAGGCGTCCATAACCACCGATGATGACGTGCCCCTTCAAGTCCAGCTGCACCGGACGGTAAGTGGATGCTGAGCTGTCAGATTTCGCCAGTTTACGGCTGAAGGTGGACGCGTTGCGGACCAGAAAGGGGCTGGCAATCATGCTGAAAATGGCAATGATACTGACAAAGGATGCCTGCTCCGCAGGCACCGCACCGCTGAGCGTCGCCAGCGCCATCAGTGCCAGACCGAATTCGCCGGCCTGCGCCAGGTTAAACCCCACACTGATCGCATCCTGCGTACCGAAACCGAGAATACGTACCGACACCGCCACCACCAGGGCCTTGATCGCCAGCAAACCCAAGGTAAACAGCAGAATCCGCGGCCAGTATTCCAACAGCAGCGCCAGATCCAGTCCCATGCCGATGATCACGAAAAACAGGCCCAGCAGGATATCCCTGAACGGCCTGATGTCGGATTGTATCTGGTAGCGGAACGGACCGTCTCCCAGCATCATGCCGGTGACGAAGCCTCCCAGCGCCATGGAGAGATGAAAACTGTGGGTCAGCCAGGCGGCCAGTAACACGATGACCAGGGTGCTGAGCAGAAATATTTCATCGGAGCCGGCCTTTGCCACCTCCTGGTAGACGACTGGCAGCACCCATTTGCCCACCGCCAGTAACAGCACCAGCAGCACCAGCGCATTGATACCGGCCTCGCCGAGTCCACCCAGCACGGAAGCACCCTGCTCCTGCCCCAGCACCGGAACCAATATCAGAAACACCACGGCAATCAGGTCCTGGAACAGCAGCACGGCGATAGACAGTTGACCGTGCAGATTGTGCATCTGCCGGTTATTGACCAGCTCCCGCGTAACGATGGCCGTGGAGGACAAGGCCAGAGATCCGGCAACCAGAACAGCCACCTGCCAGCTGGCTCCCCAGACATAAACCGCAAGCGCAAAAAGCAGCGTGCAGACAACCACCTGCAGGCCGCCGACGCCGAACACGGCGAACCGCATGGCGAGCATTTTCTTGAAATTGAATTCCAGGCCCAGGGTGAAGAGCAGAAAGACAACCCCGAATTCCGCCAGAAAACTGAAGCGGGAGGGATCTTCAACCAGCCCCAGCGCGGAAGGCCCGATAACGGCACCGACGGCTATATAGGCTACGATCGTTGCCATCCGCAACCTGCGGAACAGCACACTCGCGAACAGGGAGAATCCGAGAATAACGAGAAACTGCTGAAACAGCTCTTCAGACATGGCTCACTCAGAGGGCAGAATCAGCAGCAAGCGTGAATGAAAAAACCCGGCAGCACAAGCAGCTTCGCCGCCCTGTCCGGGGCAGTCGGCGGAGCCGCAGACAGCACTGCCCGGCATCCCTGCTTCGGTAACCCTTTGTTCTGAGGTCAAACCACCACGAACTGCCCCATCATGCCATGATCCTCATGTTCGAGAATATGGCAATGGAACATATAAGGCAGTTCCGGATCGGCGAAATGATCAAAAGTCATCACGATCCTGACAGTTTCTCCCGGCCCCACCTTGACCGTGTCCTTATAGCCCCGCTCATGGGCATGGACGGGCCGGCCATTACGGTCCATTACCTGAAACTGCCCATGATGGACGTGGAACGGGTGCATCATCATGGAATCATTAACGATTTCCCATATTTCAGTAGAACCCATGGGGATTGATTCGTTAACCACCGACATGTCCATGGCCTGGTTATTGATGAAGAACTGATCACCGCCGCGGCCCATCATACCGCCACGACCACCACCGCCTCCACCGCCACGCATCATCCGGCCACCCATGCCCATTGCCATGGACAGGGTAAAACGCCGGGTGTTGTCGATACCCCGCTCCTCAAAGCGGACCAGGGGCACCAGCTGCGACGGCAGGTCAACTGAGTGCGTCAGACCCGATTGCGGACGCAGCGCCAGAATCTGCAGGCGCTCGGTATTGGTGGGATGCATGTTTCGCATCATGCCACGGGGCATGTAGGGTGAGTCGGCAGCCATGGGTAAGCTGATCAGGTTGACCGGATTACCGTCGCTGACATCCACCACGATGTCACATCGCTCTGCCGGCCCCAGCTCCACCACTCTCATCTCGAACGTTGAATCCAGAAATCCACCGTCGCAGGAAAGCTGCTGAAAAGTGCGGCCATCGCTGAATGCCAGGTTGTAGGTGCGGGCGTTGGAACCGTTGAGCAACCTGAATCTGACCTTGGTGGTGGTCGGCACAAAATAGGGATCCAGTGTGCCATTAACGAGAATGTAATTGCCGAACATCCCCGTCATTATGTCGCTTTGAGCGCCCAGGTATTGAAAACTGCCGTCCTCGTTGAAGCGCCGGTCCTGAATCACCAGCGGGATGTCGTCGACCCCATACTCCCAGGGCAGGGGCAGGTTCTCACTGGCCGCGTCATCGACGATGATCATTCCCGCCAGCCCCTGATACACCTGCTCGCCGGTCTTGTGGATCAGGTGCGAGTGATACCAGAACGTGCCCGCGTGCTCCATGACCTGGAACTCCGGGCTCCACGTGGTTCCTGCCTCGATGACGATGTGCGGACCACCATCGGCACTGGCTGGTACGTGCAGGCCGTGCCAGTGCGTGGTGGTAGGCTCGCCAAGGGCATTATGCACGTGCATGGTGACATCTTCGCCGTCCCGTAACCGAATGGTGGGGCCGAGATAATTACCGTTGTAGCCCAGGGTCGGCGTATTCAGATCAGAAAAGAACCGACTTGTCCCGCGCTGTGCCTGCAGGCGATAGTGCCGGCGGCCATTTTCCATCTCACCTGTGAGCAGCCCCGGGATATTCAGCGCGTTGGTACCGGGGACGCCCTGCGCCCTGGTCCAGGTGGGCAGCAGCAGGCCCGCCGTTCCGAACCCGGTTGCCTCTAAAAAAGTACGTCGTTTCATCTGAATACACCGAAAGCAATAAAAATCAGAGTTTACACTGAAGGATGCTAACCACCAACGGACCCCTGCAAATTGATCCATGTCGAGAAATCGCGGGGTTGGGGCAGCTTCACCGGTCAGTCTTGCGTATTCGGCACAACCAGGCTGTCGCGAGGGACGCTGGAGCACAGAAGCCCAAAATTCGCACTTGACTCCCTCTATTACGGATGTCATATCTTTGTCGTTGAAGTTTACTACCTTGCGGGATCCGGCCTTTACTGAGTAATCCCGGTAACCAACAGGCCAGTTCAAGCATAAGAATCCAACGAGAACAAGAAACGAGGAGATGGCCATGGGGAAGATCAGAGTACTGGCAGGCACACGCAAGGGCGCTTTTATACTCACCTCTGATGCCAGGCGCGAATCCTGGCATATTGAAGGGCCTTTTTTCGGCGGCTGGGAGATTTATCACATGGCCGCCTCCCCCGTAAATCCCGAACGCATCTACGTCTCGCAGACTTCGGACTGGTTCGGTCAGGTAATACAGCGCTCTGACGATGGCGGTCGAACCTGGCAGCAACCCGGGACCTCAGGGGGCAAAACAGCCGATCAGGAACAGCACGAGCCCGTTGCCGAGAGTAACAGGTTTGTCTACGACACATCGGAACAAACCGGCCGACCGCTGACCACCCATCAATGGTATGACGGAACACCCCATCCGTGGGAGTTCAAACGCGTGTGGCACCTGGAACCCTCACTGACCGAACCCGACACGGTTTACGCAGGCGTTGAGGACGCCGCATTGTTTGTCAGTATTGATGGTGGCGCCAACTGGCAGGAGTTGGCCGGATTGCGCGGGCACGATACGGGAGAAAACTGGACCCCGGGTGCCGGAGGAATGTGCCTGCACACGATAATGCTGGACCGGAACAATCCGGAGCGGATTTTCGTCGCCATATCCGCCGCTGGAGCATTTCGAAGCGACGACCGGGGCAAGACCTGGAAAACCATTACCAAGGGCCTGGTCTCAAACTATATTCCCGACCCGACCGCCGAAATTGGACACTGTGTCCACCGCCTGGCCATGCATCCAGCCAAGCCCGAGGTCCTGTTCATGCAGAAGCATTGGGATGTCATGCGCAGCGATGACAGCGGCGACAACTGGTATGAAATCAGCGGCAACCTGCCGAGCGACTTCGGGTTCCCCATTGCTGTTCATGCCCACGAACCCGGCACCGTCTATGTCATTCCCATCAAGAGTGATTCCGAGCACTATCCGCCAGAAGGAAAATTACGGGTCTATCGCAGTCGCGGCGGCGGCAATGACTGGGAAGCGCTCACCAATGGCCTGCCGCAGAGCAATTGCTACGTCAATGTGCTGCGTGACGCTATGGCAGTGGACACACTGGACGACTGCGGAATTTACTTCGGAACCACCGGGGGTCAGATTTATTGCTCTGCGGACAGCGGCGACAACTGGGTCGCCATTGCCCAGAACCTCCCCGCTGTGTTGTCTGTAGAGGTTCAGACCCTCATCTAGAGGGACGGGCAGCAACATGATCAAGGTCCTGATACCCTACCAGCTTCAGACCCTCGCCGGTACCGGTTCGGAGTTGCAGCTTGCTGTCCCGCTGCCATGTACGACAAGGGAACTGATTCTGGCCCTGGAAGCCCACCATCCTGCCTTGCGAGGCGCAATCCTCGACTATGCCAGCGGCCAGCGCCGTCCCAAAATACGCTTCTTCGCCTGCAAGGAAGATATCTCCCACGACTCCCTGGATACAACCCTGCCGGACGAGGTGATGGCTGGCCGGGAGCCGTTTATCATACTGGGGGCCATCTCTGGCGGTTGAGCAAGTTGGCGGACGGCAACCTGAGAAGGCTGGAGAATTGAGAAAGTCGGGGCTTATCGGCTATTGAGACCACCACGACCCCTTTGGTGTTGCCCGCTGCAATCCTCTTACTGACCGGGCATACCGGCTGCCGGAAAATCAGGGAACCTTTTTCCTGTTTTCGTAACTGGGGCGCGTCGCCTCGTGGACAATAACCGTCTTTTTACCTTCGACAGTAATCAGCCCCTGCTCCTCCAGACTGGTGAGTATCCGTCCTGCCATCTCCCTGGAACAGCTCACCATCCGACCCAGTTCCTGACGGGTCACCTGTATCTGCATGCCATCGGGATGGGTCATGGCGTCCGGCTGCTCACATAAGTCCAGCAAGGTTCTGGCGATGCGGCCCGCCACATCGTAGAACGCCAGCAAGCCCGCCTTGCGACTGGTACGCAACAGACGATCGCTGAGCTGTGACCCGATGGCAACCAGCAGGTTGGTGGCCGATTCCCGATCGGCTTCCTGCATGAACTGACTGATCTTTGCGTGACTGATCGCGGCCAGCGTTGTTTCTGTGCGGGTCCTGATCAGCACGTTGCGCGTGGACTGGTCTATGAACAGCCCCATCTCACCGAGAAACTCACCGGCATTGAGATAGGCCAGTATCAGCTCGCGGCCGTCCTCATCCTCCAGGCAGACCACCAGGGAGCCACTGACAATGTAGTACAGCGTATCAGCCGGGTCGCCAGGTGAAATCAGGTGGGTATTCTTCCCATAGCTTTTGCGGTCGCAACTGGCGAGAAACTGCTGCAATTTGTCGTTACTGGTGCGAAAAGTAGCCATATGACTGAAGCTCTGCGATTTTCCGGCCCAGCTGCACTGGCCCGGGGCGCCTGATTGATAGGGATACTACCTATATCAGGGAAGCCGCCGTAAAAGTTTAGCAAAACCATCATGGCTTTCATTAGGACCCGCGGCCGCTGTCGACCAGTTTCCGCGACACGCCAGCGTATCTGTGAAGAGAGGTGCCGGCACTCGGGCGATGTCGTCAGACTGAGCGGGTGGCAAGCGCCGGCGGTATTCTGGAGGCACCCCTTGAGGGGCCCAGCACCGCCAGAAATCCAACCAGAATCAGTGTCAGCATGCCCAGCGGAATGTAATACCAGTCTATCCTCGGCATATTGAACGCCTGCACCAGGAAGATATTGAATCCCGTGGTTAACAGCGCACCCAGCGTGACTCCAACAACGGAAATAATCAGATTTTCCGTGACGAAGTAGCGGATGATTTCCAGCTGTGTGGCACCCAGCGCTCGGCGCGTGCCGATCTGCTTGCGGCGCCGGTTGATACCAAAGACCGCCAGCCCGACGATACCCATCGACGTGATGAATACCAGGGTACCGATAACCACCTGCAAAATTCGCGACATGGAGCTGTCCAGCCGGTAGCTTTCTTCACGGGTCTCCTGCAGGGATCTCACCGACATGATGATCCGCGCGGGATTGCTGTCGGCGAGCAGCTCCTCTGCCCGCAGCATCATGGCATTGACCTGGCCTGGTTCCGTGCGCACCAGGTAGAGCGACTGACCATCCACTATGTTGGCAGGTACCAGCATGGATTGCTCGACGAAGGCAGACTGGACCCAGGGAGCCTGCAGCTGATCCACTAAGCCGACAACCTGTATCGGGTCATCGCTGCCAGTGTAAAATATTTCACCCACAGACTCCGTACCTTGGCCTGGAAACAGCGCTTCCGCCAGGGCTGATGTGATGATGGCCCGCTCTGGCGAAGACGAATTAGGCCAATCAATCTGGCGCACATCGGTACTGTTGAAGTTCTGGCCCGCAATCAGCTCAAGCCCCATGGTTGCCAGAGCATGCTCGTCGACGCGATACAGAGCCGCTTCGCTATAAGGACTGGCCGGGTCCGGTACCAGACGGGCACCCGTTGAAGAGCCGCTGCCACTCAGCGGTATGGCATTAATGACCGTCATGTCCACAATTCCAGGCAGGGATTCCAGCAGGGCACGGTCCTCGACGATTGCTGCTTCCTCGCTGAAGCCATCCTGAAAGCCAACACTGCGCAGATAAAAAAGGCTCGCCTCATCGAGGCCACTGGGCCTTGCCATGAGACTGGATCGTTCGTTAATGATATAGATCGCGTTGACTACCACCGTCATGGTAAAGGCAATCTGCAGAGCTATCAGGCAGACGCCGATCTTGTTGCGCAGCATGGCGCGAAATATTGGTCCAATTTCCATTACATTACCCGCCTGATTACATTACCCGCCTGTAGGTACCGTCGCGATTTAATCGATTATGTGTCTGTCGCTGCCAGACGCCCGGTTTCCACCTGCCGCCTCATTGGGTTTTCAGGTGGATGGAGGGACTGATCCGACAGGCTCGCCAGATGGGATACATCCCCGCCACGATGGTCGAGACTATCGCCAGCACGATGGTGACGCCCACTACCGTGCCGTTGAGCTGAATCCAGTCTGTTACCAGCAGGTCTCCCAGCATGGTCTTGATACCTCGCAGCCCCAGCGCCGCGACCCCCAATCCCAACAGGCCGCCCAGCAACCCGATAAAGCCTGCCTCGATCACGTGTTGTATAAAGAGAGAGATTTTGTCTGCACCAAGAGCCTGTCTGACACCGATCTCACCAGACTTGCTGAGAAACTTGGACAACAGCAACCCGATGGTATTCAACAAACATACCGCCAGCAGCATTGCCGCCAGGGCCGACAGAATCTGCGTTTCGGCAGGCAGGACCTCCTGCAGGAGCAGCCATTCATTAACGTTGAACAGATTGTTGTTCAACGGCCTGGCAAAACGCCCCAGCTGCTTCTGATCCCGCACATAGTTGTCGAGATAATCCTGCATGCCGGCTCGCTCACTGTCGTTTTCCAGCTCCACCCAATACTGAAGCCAGACACATTCAGAGTTCAGAAACGCCTGTATCCCATCGCCGCCCAGGGGCTTCCAGCAGCTGGTGTTGCCGGAGCGCTGCATTTCCAGGTTGACTATATGCCCCCAGGGAATATACAGCTCCTCAGAAGGGTCAAATGGCCCATTGTTAACATCATAGAATTTAGGCATCGGCGCCCACTCATCCAGCACCCCGACAACCTGAAAGTTATAGCCGTGCAGAACCAATGTCTCTCCCACTGAGTTAGCCCCGCCGAACAGCCGTTCATTGAGCTCTCTGGACAGCACGGTAACCTGCTGCAGCTCCGAATCGGCACTGCGGCTCCAGCCGCTGCCATAGAGGAACGGCACATTGAACATAGGGAAAAAGTCCGCATAGCTGCCGCGCCCGGTTACAGAGAAGGGGCGGATCTCACCTTCCGGTTCAATCACAGCCACGAATTTGGAACTGACCGTCCTGGGATACGGCAGTTCGGCGTTACTCAGCGCCATGGCATCCAGATAGGTCAACTGCTCTGGTGGATCCGACTCGATGTCGGGATTGCCGCTGTCCAGCTGGACATGATAGAGCTGGCTGCTTTTCTGCGGAATGGGATCGCCCCCCATCACGTAATTGAGAGTGAAAACCACCATATAGGCACCGACACCTATCGCCACCGCCAGCACCATTAAAGTACTGAGAATCGGGTTGCGCCGGTAGCTCAAGGCGCCAAGTCGCAGATAATAGAAAAACATCACAAGAATCCTCCCGCCAGATTCAGATTGTAGCTGTCGCCGGCTCGCCGGCAGGCTGTACTGGCTCGCGGGCTCCACCCGATACCCGCTCGATGGTCTGAATCCGACCATCCAGGATTCTTACGTTACGTCGCGCCCGACTCGCCAGGGAATCGTCGTGGGTAACCATGATGATGGTCGTTCCCTTGTCATTAACCTGCTCCAGCAATTCCATGACCCCCGCTGCCGTGTGGGAATCCAGGTTGCCGGTAGGTTCATCTGCCAGCAGGAAACGGGGTTCACCCACCAGTGCCCGGGCAATGGCAACCCGCTGCTGCTGTCCTCCTGACAACTGGGAGGGAATATGCTTCTTGCGGGACAGCAACCCCACCGAGTCCAGCATCTGTTCAATGCGCTCCCGCCGTTCGGAAGCCGGCATGCCACGGTAACGAAGCGGCACATCCACATTGTCGAACAGATTCAGATCCGGCATCAGGTTGAAACTTTGAAAAATGAAGCCGATTTTTCTATTGCGCAGCCGGGCACGCTGCCTGTCGCCAAGCTCTGCCACGTCCTGACCGTCCAGCAGATAGGTCCCCGACGAATAGGTTTCCAATAATCCGGCTATATTGAGAAAGGTGGTCTTTCCGCAACCCGACGGACCGGTGACCGTAACGAATTCACCTTCCTTCACTTCCAGACAGAAATCCGACAGCGCCCGGGTCTCAACCAGCTCGGTGCGGTATAACTTGCTCACATCCTGCATTTTCAACATGTACGTTTCTCCCTGGGCAGCCCTGGGTCGAGTTGCCTCAATTATTAATCAGTACCGACTCGACGCCATCAAAGATCTCGGTGCTGGAAATCACGATCTGCTCACCTGGCTGCAGTCCGTCCAGTATTTCAACATTGCCCAGACTGGTAGCTCCGATCACGATCGGCCGTCGCGTGGCAATGCCGTCTTCGACCACATACGCAACACGCCCGTTGCCGCTGTCAATAAACTGGCCACGCTGCACCATGATCACCGCGAATTTTTCCTCCAGCAGAATACGGGTCGTCAGACGCTGGTTCTGGCGCAGGCCGGCCGGCGGGGCGGCGGAAAAACGCACCCGGCCGGTGACCTGGTTGTCGATGATCTCCGGAGACACGGCAACCAGAGTGGCCTGGTGTATTTCATTGCCGGCGCGCACCTCCGCCTGCATCCCAAGAGCCAGGTCATCGGCGTAGCTTTCCGGTACCAGTATCTCCACCTCGAAGGCCGACAGATCGACAACGCTCAACACCGGCTGGTTGCGAGACACATTAGTTTTCTGATCCACCAGCAGATTACCCACGATGCCACTCACCGGCGAGGTGATCACCAGCTCGTTAACCTGTCTGACCAAATCTTCCACCAGCAACTGTTGCTGCTCCACCGCCAGCTGCCGGGTCTGCAGTTCGAAATCCAGGCGCTCGTTATCCAGTTCCCGGTCCATCAGCGAGTGTCGGTGTAACAGCTCTGCCGTCTCGAGATCGTCACGGGCTTTTTCGTAATCCACTTCGGTAATAGCGCCCTGCTCGTAGGCTCGCTCCGCACGGGTCAGCTCCCGCCGTGCGGCCTTCAGGTCGATGGCCGCGGAATCCTGGGACTTCTGATTTTCCAGCTGCTGCTGGCGAATTGAGATGCGCTGCCGCTGCAATTCGATCTCCAGTGAGGACAAACGCGAGCGTTCCTGCAGCAGGCGATTATCCAGCTCCGGGCTGTCGATCCGCGCCAGCACCTGCTCACTATGGACAGAATCACCGGATTCGACTTCAAAGGTGATAGTGCCGGCCTGGGTGGCGTAGAGAGTGGGGCTGACCGCGGCAACAACCCGCCCCTGCACCGACACATCGCGGACAAAGTCACCGCGCCGGACCTCGGCCAGACGCAGTCGATCGGCATCGACGGATACCTGGGCCAGCATCCAGCGCTGGACAACGGGAAAGGCAATCCAGGCCACCAGCAGCAGCCCCAGAACGAGCAATGCCATGACGGTTATTAGACGGCCCAGCGGTTTCGATTCCAGTACGACGTCCTGCCCGGAGGTATCTGAAATTGTAGTCTTCAGGTTCATTTGCTTCCTGCTTTTGCTTTTTCGTTCTTGCTATTTGCTTTTGGTTCTTGTTTCCTGGGTTATACCTGATGGATATTCTTTGTCGTTATCGATTTCACTATCGTGTTCCTTCCTGGCCCGAAAGCAGGTCACCACCTGAAAATCGAGTCTCCATTACTATTAGAGGTAACAAAACACTAAATGGTTACAGATTTCTGCGGCCTGCGCATAATCAGCAATCATTGCGGCGGCGAATAGCTGTTTGCTTGGGCATAGGCGAAACAAGTCAGCCACAGTCTCAGTCTGTCACAGCCGCTTTTTTAGTTTAGCAAGATCGGTGCCATCTACAGGTTTAGTCTTTTTATCAGCTTGTTATATAACCTCTCTAGGATTCGGGGAGCCCTGACTGTGGTGAACTCCACGAACTTCTGGCGACAATAACCAGTAGAAAAAGCCGGGTGAATATCAGAGCTCTCCAATTGTGCGCGGACCCAACCAGGTCGGCGGGAAAGTAGTGACAAGGTCAGGATAGCGACTCTGCCCATTCAAGTAGTTAACGCCGACTGCCGTACTACTACTGTATGTACGTTGCTTTGGCACAACCCGTTAGCAGGATTTAAGACTAACACCGAGCCCGATTAACCCAGTGTCAATGGATGATCCACATGCCCGCCCCGGCTTTACCACCCCTTAGTTCCCGCATTACCGGCAACAGAAATGACTACAACGGCTGGAGGCTGAACCAGCAGTTGCTGGCGACTGTTGTTAACGGTGACAATGGCAGGAAGAATCTGCGTATCAATGGCAACATCTATTCACCTCTGCAACACTTGCAAGTGGATTCGGGTAAGACCCTCATACTGGTAGTCAAGTCGCTTTCTCCCTATGTTGAGCTGGGGCTGCTGAATCGTTCACCGGCTCCACAGCGATCGGAGGGTCAATCCGGCATCATTCTTTCCCGGAACATTCAACAATGGCCCGGGCAAAACCTTCAGGCCAACGTTTCCAGCCTGGCCGGGTTCATGAGCTTCCTAAAAGCACCGGCAGCGGCGCCGCTGCCTACAACCACCGCCACGCTGGTTGCCGCCCTGATTGATCGCATAGCTGTGCCTGAGATGCTGACAAATCCCTTGACCTTGAAACCGGCGTTACTCCAAGCGAGCCTGTTATTGGTAGAGCCGTCGACAACTACAGGCGTGTCCGTGCCCGATAACGACCTGAGGTCTCACCTGATTCAGCTTGTTCACAGCCTGGCGGGTACCAGCATCTCTGACCCCGGCAAAGTGTTAGAGAACAGCGGGCTTGCTCTTTACCAGCGGGTCAGTCGGGTCGGCAGTAGTTTTTCCCTATTGATGGCAGGCAAACTGGGTGAAGAACTCTTACAGAGGTCCTCGACTCGAAAACAGGAGCAAGAGACCATCGAATTTTATGAGCGCCGTTGGGTATTCGAACTTCCGGTTAATTTTCAGGATCGCCTTGGTTCGATCGCTATCCGGCTGTTTGAGGAAAAATCCCGAAAAAAACAGCGCCGGGCAGTACCTGGCTGGGCGGCAGAATTCGAATTCGAGCTGCCGGGTTGCGGTGACTTGAAAATCGAACTGAAGATTGAAGATCTGGCGGTTTCGGTAGTGATCCTCTGCCCAAACAACAAGGCAGCCAGCCGGCTCAAAGCGAACCAGCACTCGTTGCGAGAAAAACTGGAGACTTTTGGATTGCTGCTATCCAGCTTGCAATGTTGCCCGACAGCTAAGCCCGGAATCAAAGCAAATTTACCTGCCGTTTCTAAACCAGTGGCCAATCGAGAGAATATACCTTTGCGTAATTTCCATATGCAGGAGAACACAAGAGAACTTAACCCGGCTGATGGCATTCCTGAATTTTTATATTGTGGGATGGCGGCTCTGTTTGGCTATGTTTTTGATATTGAAGAGAGTATCCGCTGAAGCGCCGGACTATCCGGTCAGCCACGCCACCCCTGCGGGAACAGCGGCCGGAAACCTGAAGCTTATACCGGCGCGCACTGTACTGGCTTGTCAAACCGGGGTCCGGCTGACCTCGTAAGTGATACCATCGCTATTGACTCCCTCACTGCCACGCTGCGAACTGAAATACAGTCGACGATGAAACGGATCAAAAGCCGGGCCGGTAATTTCCGACCGCTCGTGCCCGAGTATCTGTAACAGGGGTATGACACGATCATCCGGGGTGAGCACGACTATCTGCATATCACCGCCATCCTCAGCAACCAGCAAGTCGCCCGAAGGGGTGATAGCCAGGTTGTCGACACCGCTCAGTATGGGATTGGTGGAAGCCTGAACATCATAGATCACGCTGAGTTCATGGGTTGAGACGTCGTAACTCCACACCTTGTTGTCGTGTTTGGTGGAGAAGTAGACACTACCATTCTGATAAGCCACTCCCTCTCCGCCTTTAAAAGGCATAATGCCAGGTACCTGATAACGGGTCGGCTCGGAATTGGCCTGGGGATCGGCAACGGCGACCCATTCCAGGTACATGCGCCCACTGTGGCTCTTAAGAACCGCAGCCTCCAGCACACCACTGGAGAGATCAGGCAGTGAATTGGCGGGCCGAAAACGGTAAAAGGCTCCATCAGGCCAGTCTTCCGTGAGGTACAGCACCTGGTTCACGGGGTCAACTGCCACCGCTTCGTGCTTGAATCGACCCAGCGCCGGCCTCGCCTCGGGGGCACGTTTTCCGAATGGATCACATTCATACACCTGACCAAGGTCAAATTCCTCACAGGACAGCCAGGTCTGCCACGGCGTTCTGCCGCCCGCGCAGTTTAGCGAGGTGCCCTGCAGAATCGGGTAGGCATCGACGATCTCCCCGGACCAATCAAACCTGAGCGCTCCCACACCGCCCTGCCCTTCCCGGAGTTCAGCATTGGAAACATAGACCCAGCCGCCGTCTGCCGCCGCAAAAATGGCCCCGCCATCAGGCGCATCATGCCACACGTAATCAGAACCCGCTGCCGGTCGTTCCCCGGAGCGCGCCACGATGCGGGATCTGAACCCTGGTGGCAACATCATGCCATGCTCGTCAGGCGCCTGCAGCGCTCCGATCGAGCCCAGGCTGACCATATTACCGTTACCGGTGCCGGACGCACGCACAGCACCATTGGCGGCAAAAGCCAGGAAGCCCGCCGCCCCAAATTGCAAAAACTGTCGACGCTTGACTAATTGAGAATTCATAGTTGAAGAAGGTAGCATAGTTTTCATGACAATGATCACAGATTAGTTAACTTTACAACAGAGACAACCAAGGCTTCCAGCACAATACGGCGGGCTCCTTATGCTGACTGCGCGCCTGGTCGGCCCGCCTCAATGACAAAGCTTGCACGTGTGCTGATATTTTCACCAGGCACTGTCACACGTGGCAGGACCTTGAAGTCGGCTACCCAGGAACCCGGTGTGACGGTATTCGACACGTAGCCCCGTTGTCCGTTGTAGAATTTCACGTGGGGATTGTTGGCCAGCAGATTGCTGCCGTAGTCTGTCATGTCCTGACCATCCCCTCCGGAAGTGATGGAAGTTCCCACCAGTTCAGTTCCAATAGTCTTGGAGTTTTGATCGTCGAAATCGCTCTTCAGATCGGCAACCCAGTTGGAATGGATATCGCCAGTCAGCACGACAGGATTCGGAGTGCCGACCTGATCCAGATGATTCAAGAGTTCTGCTCTCTCTTGCGGGTAACCATCCCAGATATCCATCGGCCATAGCTCTTCACCTTCCGGGCTGAGAGATCGTAAGCTTGCCATCATAACCTGCTGGGCCAGCACGTTCCAGGTAGCATCTGCGGACGCCAGGTTATTGAATAACCAGTTTTTCTGAGCATCGCCCAACAGGGTGCGAAGAGGATCCTGATGCTCTGCACAGCTTGTCTTACGTCCGTCGCCACAGGCCTGATCACTGCGATACTGACGCGTGTCGAGCACACTCATCTCCAAGAGGTTGCCAAAGCGGAATAGCCTGTGAATTGGCATATCCGGGCCCTGCCTTCCAACGGGAAGCCGGACAGGCATAAACTCGTACCATGCCTGATAGGCCGCAGCCCGACGTCGGAGAAATTGTTGCGGGTCCTGCTCATCTTCTGGTGCGATGGCCGCGTAGTTATTGTCAACCTCATGGTCGTCCCAGGTGACAATCCAGGGGGCTGAGGCATGGGCTGCCTGAAGATCCGGATCAGATTTGTAGGTCCGATAGCGGGCCCGGTAGTCATCGAGCGTCATTATCTCCGGTCCCTCATGCGCTCTGACCAGGTTCTGACCCCAAGAGCTCTCATAGATATAGTCGCCAAGGTGAACAATCAGATCCAGGTTTTCCTCAGCCATGTGTTGGTAGGCAGTATAAAATCCCTGCTCGTACTGCTGACAGGATGCGAACGCAAAGCGAAACTGATCCACCTGGCTGGATGCCAGCGGTGCGGTGCGGGTGCGGCCCACCGGGCTGGTCGCTCCGCCTATTTGCCAGCGGTAAAAATAATCTCTGCCAGGAAGCAAACCACGAACATCCGCATGCACTGAATAGCCCAGTTCCGGAGTGGCAATCGCCCTGCCGCTTCTGACAATATTGGAAAAACTCTCCGAATCGGCAATCTCGTAACCAACCTGCAGCAGTTCTCCGGTGATTGCGGCATGACCCAGAGCCTGACGCTCAAGACGCGTCCAGAGGATCACGGCATCGGAAGTCGGATCACCAGAGGCGACACCGAGGGTAAACGGGTATTCACTCACACTCTGTAAGGCGTTTAAGGGGCGGCGCAAAGACAAGGGCAAATTGCCAATGGCCAGGAGACCTGCGTACCGACCGCCCAGTTTCAGAAACCCTCGACGGCTTGTGGAATGGCGGCTCACCAGTTTAGCAGCAATGGCAGCATGCTTCATAAAGACCTCCAGCTAGTCTTGACGATTAATTTCAAACACTGTTGATGAGTAGCTTAACTTCAGTTTATGAACAAACTGTGACTGACTGCAGCTTCAGTCTGGGCAATGAATCAGATGTTCCTCAAATAAGCGGCCTCAATTGAGGCCGCGCCGATGGGATATATTCAAGGGAGAGAAAAAGGAGGCCCATCTCAAACCAACAACCTCATGGAAGAAACTCCAGCAATGGTCTGCCCATGGCTGGATTGTAATTCTGATAGTCCACGCCAAGGTGCTCAAGCAAAGTGGTCACAATACGATCGGAGGGCCGAATGTGTATTTGCCGGATTGGTTGATCCGTAAACGGCCAAGGAATACATCGCGGGAATGATTTTACTTTGAGTTGCGCCCTGTACAGCTATGGTTTTTGTGTGGAGCCAACTTGTACGGGGCGATGCCAATTACACATTGGTTCAAGTCTCCATCAATGACATCATCATAGTGTTTGCCTTTGCGCCACTAGCAGCCTTACTGCTTGGCCTTGCAGATATTATTGTGTCCTGGGAAACCTTGCTGCTTTCTGTTCTTCTCTACGTCATCAGGTATTGGGCCACTAGGCGAATATCTTCTCGAATCCCGGCAATTTTCAGTTCTTGAAAGCAAAACGGATCTTCGGGATCGACTGCCCTTCGAAGACGCTCAATTCGATCCAGTTATTTGTACAGAAACCATCGAGCACAATAAAGATGTTGATAGTCAGGAGATAAAAGACCTTGAATCCTTCAACTACTCCGGGATCAATAATTTACTGGCGGAGATTGGCAGGATTCTCAAGCCTAAGGGTAAGCTGCTGGTTACCACGCCGAACGCCAATTCTTATAATGCACTCGCCAAGTGGCTGACAGGCCAGCTGCCTTTGATGCATGCCGAACACGTTAACGAGTTTTCTATTGGAGAATTGAAGCGGGTAGTGGCCCAAGCGGGTTTAACCGTTGAGCATATAGCCACCTATGACAGTTGGCAGGAAAATTTTTGGCGAGGAATTAGCCAAGGTTGAAGGGCTGTGCTAGTTTCTCGAATACTCCGCTGTCGAGCGGGGCGATAATATATTATTCACTATTCGCGAGAGCTAGCCGCTTACGCCGTGCGGTTTGATTTCCAATGTCTTGGGAATCATATGACTTTCAACCGAAGAAACTTATCAATCACGAGGGAATTTTAACATTCCAGATTGTTGGGGTAGCTTTGGGCAGCCGCGAAGTGAATAATTTCCTGAGGCTCGTCAGAGGGATGAATTGACTTCAGGCTGCTCTGACAGCGCATATACAGAAGCTGAACGCTGTCGACTGTGATTGAAATATTTCTGCAAGACCATCAGTGAAATAGCCAACTCGCTTTGCTGGTCTTTGAATTGCTCGACCCATCGATTGGCGTTGCGGACAATCTCCTGCGCTTCGTCCGGGTGTTCGTTGAAATAGTCAATTTTGTCCTCTATGTCCGAGAAATCATCTCTCAACAAAACATAGTGGTGATCAGGGATCAGTTTCCCCTCCATGAACCAGGTTTCATAGCGTGGTCTCCGCATCAAGCAAAGGGAATTTGAGGAGAATATCCACTTCAGATTAGTGGCAACGTCATTACCCTCCATGGACAGAACATATTTGTATTCAAGCTGTCTGGCAACTGAAAGGAAAGGTCTTGTTTTTGCCGGATCATCACCTTTCGATACCTTGTTGGACTGTCCGATGTCACAAGCCGGATGACGATACCATTTTTCAACCAGATCGAATCGGTGCTGGTGAGGTTTTACCTTACCCCGCCAGACGAGTTTGTTAAGCTTCGCATCGAATTTTTTCCTGTCGCGAACAAAAGAGTAATGGCGTACCTTGTTCAATTTCAACAGGACAGAGTTGGCATTGTCTCCACCAATGGGTCTGCTTTTGACGAAGCTCGGATGAGTGGGTACATGGATGACGTCGCCAAAAACCTTATCGAACTTGTACGCGGCGGGGAAATAACGGGCAGTTTCGCGCATATCGAAATAGTAGGCGGAGTGCGGTTTATCCGGAAGGCTGCCCAGGGTGGTAGCAATTGCCGATGGAGTAAAGTCAGCTCGCAGTCTGTTGTAGTAATTCACACGCCGTTGCATGACCTCGAGCTGGGTTTCTGAGTAGCCAGCAAGTTTTCTTTGCAACTGTACTCTGAAGCAGGCATCCGGGATCAATCTTTCCAGATGCCCTCTCGCGTAAAAGAGGAGCTTTGAGTTTTTCCCTGAACCTGAATTGAGACGCACTTGCCGAACCCGGACCCTTGGGTAACCTGAGATTAACTACTGCGATGCTCTGCGGCAGTTAATCTGAGGTCCCTTCGTGTAGTGAAATACTTGCCAACTACACTCAGGGTATCCACTCTTTGTTTCGTCACTATGAAGCTTATGAGTCAGTCTTGTGAAAGAGTCTCAATTGCGCAACTCGATAAAGACCGGATTTGAGTAGAACCAAAGATCCGACCAGGGATCTTCTCCCCTTGGGTCTGGCAGTGGTTCCAGTTCCACGCCATTAGTACCCCTGACTCGAAGGTAGCTGTTAACTGGCAATTCCCCTAAAGTGTAACTGATTTCCCTGTATTCACCCTCTGTTTCCCAGTCATCCGGCTCAAACCGGGCAATGACCCGGGTTGTATCGACTCTATCCAGACTACGGTCACTGCCCGCTCCGCGGATTTCACCCTGTATCAGATCAACACGGGAAACACTGGAATAATCTCCGTTATTATTAAACTGATTCGGATCGCGGAACCTGATGCTCACCCTGACTTGATCGGATGGTTTGGCTGTAAGCGTTTCACCCAGGCTTGCAGAAACCTGTTCAGAAACGGTACTGACAGTCACTGTCAATTCAGAAATCAGATCCCCGGTCGTCACAAAAATCCTGCCATTGCGAATACCATCAAGTATTGAATCATGGTTGGGTTGTGCCCACACGTAGGTCTTGGAATACTCGCCGGGCCAGAAGTCGGAACCGCCCTCACTGTAGTGAACATGAGAATCGGAATTCGCAGTGATCCACCAGCGCCGGCCTTCTGTCAACATGGAATCCCAGAAACCGCCGACAATGGCAGTAAACTGATCGAAACCACCCATGGTAGGGTAATTGCCATAGCTACCGCGGGCATCGCCCGGATCAAGAGATCCATCAGGATTCAGGGTTGCCGCCTGATGGCCGGGAGCACCAGCCATGCCGACTGAAATTTCGGGAGCGGTGTCGTTCCAGTCTCTCAATTCAGCCGGGGTATCCAGGCCATATTCACCCAGGCCAGACGCAGAGCGACTGGGGTGATTCGCAATCAGAACCGGTTTAACAGCCTGATCCCGCATAAAGCGCAAAGCCTCAAGCATGCGGGGCTCAGTGTCCCAACTGGAATCGGCAGGCCAGGGCTCGCGCTTGGAAAAATTGGACTCGATCTGGAACAGTTGCCGCGCTTCATCATCAGTGAAAGGGATAATTAAACTGGAATGATCGGCACCCGGTGTATCGAACTCCATGCCATAAAACTGAATAACTTCCGGCACCACCAGACGGGACTGTTGGATCTCGCGGTAAGCCAGGTCCATGCTTACCTTGCTATGGTTAGGGCCGCCATGATCCGTGGAAACAATCCAGCCCAGGCCGAAGTATCTGCCCATCAATGCATTCATGTGGATGGGGTAGATGGCATCACCCCCCAGGATCGGCGCAGGCGGGTCAATTTCCCGGTCCCAACCGACACTGTAGCGGCTGTGTATGTGATGATCACCTGCTATCCAGCCATAATCATCGTCAGCAGCGACGCCTGACTTTGTGACAAGCAAAAGAGCCGTCAGTGATAGAGAGAAAACTTTGGTGAAATCTGACATTGGCACAATTCTCACTGGTTACGGTTTACCAGAATCAACCAGACTTTGTCCGGTTAATCATTCGGGGCTATTGCATTCAATGGACAGTCGAACCGGATTGCACCTGGCAGCACCCCCGCCTGGCAGGCTGACCGAGTAATTACTCCACTCACCACGCGGATAATAATAATCTGTGGAAATATACTGCGCACCGGAAGCAAAGGCTGCTTCCCTGCGTTCAGTACTGTTCTCCCGTGCCTCGACGGTGTCGGCATCTGCGCGGGTTCGCACAATAAATCCCGCTCTTACTGCGGCCTGAATACGTTCCTGGTCCCTGATCGGATTGTTGATGGTAAAGTAAGCCGCATGCGGGGCATCCTCGCTGACCGAGTTAACAAAGACAGGGAGGCCTTCCAGAGAATTTCTGCCTCGCAGGTAGACTTCCACCTTGGATGGCCGCTCATCCATGGCAAAAAATACTCTGCCCCTGGCTTTATCCAGACCGGGCCAGCCGCCCGCCAATGCACCTTCCCGTAACGTATCAGCATCATTCCGCACATCATCCGGAATTATCAGTTGTTCTCTCCCGAAAACTGACATTATTTCCCGGTCCAGCGCGTCGTATGCAGCTTCATCGAAAGTCAGTGCCTCGGTCGTTCCCGGAAAACTGGTCCCCCCTTCTTTTGCGTTGAACATGATCAGAATAGGGACATGATCCGGATTCCGGTCTGACCAGGTCTTGATTTCCTGCAAACACAGAATCCAGGTATCACAGCTGGACCGCACGTCAATGTCCTGGGCATGCAGTACTTTGAATCCCGGTTGCTGCATATTCCGGTTGTCGTAGGGTTCGGCGCCCGGCCTGTTGGCAGCCAGGTGAGGAAGGAGCGGTTCGGCGTACAACCCGCCTTGCGGATCATACAGGATATCCAGTTCTATCTGACGCATACCCAGATCTAGCTGCTCGGTCAGACTGCTGTGGAAATAATCGAGCGAAAGGGCGGAGGCCTCACGATTCTGCCTGATAAGCTCCATTTCGGGAGCCGGGATGGCCTGCTTGTAGCTGTTGTGAGAGCCCACGGCCTGGAGGTCATTCATTGCCAGGCTGGTCACCGCGACGGTGCAAGGTCCATCCAGTTGAGCCCTGGCCAGCTGAGTGCTGGCACAGCCTGCTGATTCAACTTCATCGGCAATGCCATTGGAAATTGTAAGACAAAGCATGCCTAAAAAAGTAGAAAGCCGGATTATCGACTGGCGATATTTGTGCAGCATTGGTAAATCCACTTAGATACCACGGAGCTTTCAGTGTATGAGCCTTCAATGACAAAATTACTACAACTGAATTCGCGGTGAGCGTTTTGTTTTTGGCATCAACGACGAAGATAACAATAATCCCACCACTCTGGAGCGCCAGGTCTAAGCACCTAGCTTTCAGTTTTCGATTCAGCTGTCATGAGCTTCCGGTTTCATCATCTCTGAATAAATATTTCGCCAATCTCCAAACCCGGAGCCATACCTTTCAGCTACGCATGTCGTGAGGTGCATTCATGAAGAAGTTAGTCGTCAGTTCCCTTTTGCTTTTTTCTTTGCCTGTCAGTGCACATGGTCTGATAATCACCGCTGACAGGCCGACGCATGACGGCGGCAATGCGCCGTGCCAGCGGGCTTGTCTGCAGGCCAGATTATTAAACAACCTGTCCTTTTTGAGCGCTGCCTAACAGGGTGCGAGTGGATCCTGATGTTCAGCGCAACTAACCTTACGCCCGTCACCACAAGCCTGATCACTGCGGTACTGGCGCGTGTCGAGCACATTCATTTCCATAAGCTTGCCAAAACGGAACTGGCGGTGAATCGGCATATCCGGCCCCTGCCTGCCAACCGGAAGCCGAACGGGCATGAACTCGTACCATGCCTGGCAGGCGGCAGCTCCGCGTCGGAGGAATTGTTGCGGAGACTGATCATCTTCGGGCACCACGGCGGCATAGCTGTCGTCCAACTCATGATCGTCCCAGGTAACTATCCATGGCGCAGAAGCATGGGCGGCCTGAAGATCAGGATCAGCTTTGTAGGTCTGGTAGCGAGCCCGGTAGTCATCAAGCGGAATGATCTCAGGCCCCTCGTGGGCCCTGACCAGGTTCTGCCCCCAGGAGCTTTCATAAATATAGTCGCCAAGATGGGCAATGAGATCCAGATTCTCCTCTGCAATATGACGATAGGCCGTACAGTACCCCTGCTCAAATTGCTGACAGGAAGAGAACGCAAAGCGAAATTGATCCAACTGGCTGGAATCCATTGCTGCGGTACGAGTGCGTCCCACCTGGCTGGTCGCTCCGGCTACCTGCCAGCGATAAAAATGGTCCCTGCCAGGCAACAGCCCCCGCACGTCAGCATAAACCGAGTAACCCAGCTCCGGAGCGGCAATCGCTCTCCCCACTCTGACAATATTAGAGAAGCTCTCTGAATCGGAAATCTCGTAACCAACAGGTATAAGTTCTCCGGAGATTGCAGCGCTTCCCAGAACCCGCCAGTCAAGACAGGTCCAGAGAATCACGGAATCAGAAGTGGGATCGCCGGGTCGACTTAACAGGATATTTCCAAGGTTAACAGTCTGAAATATTAACTTTGGATTATGAGCAAACTGTGACTAATGAATTCCAACCGAGGCTCGTCACCAACAGGCTACTCATAGAAAAATGACTGGCGTGCCAGGAAAATCGGTCATATTCAGAAAAAAAGCGGCCTCGATTGAGGCCGCAGCGATGGGAGACATTCAAGGGAGAGAAAAAGGGAGCCCATCTCAAGCTAACTACCGGCTCTGTCAGTGCGCAGTGCCGCCTTGTTAGACACCAGTAGATTAACTCGAATTTGTTACATGCCAATTTCAGAAGTCCTACACTTTTGTGAATAGTCAGGGAATTTCCACCCGGTGGCTGATTAACTCCTCCCCAATTTCATTTTTTATTCGCAAATGGATGGACGGTGTCTCCTGGCTCCAGTCTATATCGATAAGCCCATAATTGGCTTCCGCGAAAGCCTCGCCAACCCGATGTCGATTAGGACTGATTGCGCTCCACTCTTCAGTTAAACCGGAAGAAGTCAACTCTATCAGCGGCCAGTCAAGATCAGAGTCGCGAATCTCGCTCAGCTCCGCCCAATGCACGTCTCCCGAAATAATTATCACGGGTTCCCGCTGATAGCGCTCCAGCACCTCGAACAATCGCTGTCGGTCACGGGGATAATTTGCCCAGGTCTCCCAACCGGTGAAATCAGCCAGCAGCTGAATACTGGAACCGATGATCCGAAGGTCTGCGGGCATCTGCAGTTGATGCTCCAACCATTGCCATTGAGATTCACCCAATAGTTCAGCGGAAGCTGACAAGGATGCCTCATAGGGCCCCATGTGGGCCGCTGTCCGTTCCGCCAGTCGCTGAGTATCCATAACTTCGACCAGTGGCGACCGATTCCACCTCAGATCCAGTAAAATAATCTGAACCCGGCGTCCATGATTTCCGTAAAAGTAAGACGTATAGATTCCATCAGGGCGGCTGCGCCTCTCTGAGTCAGGGGGTTCATCGAAAAAGTCCAGCATGATCTGGCGCGAAGCGTCCTTTGAGAGGTACTCGCGACCAATATCATTCTGCCCATAATCGTGATCATCCCAGGTAGCGATAACCTCGACTTCCTGCCGTAGCGCCTGATAGCCCGGAACTGCGGCGAGTTTGTCATAAGTTGCCTGCAACGTGAGCGGATCATCAGTGTCGGCATAGATATTGTCGCCAAGAAACACAAAAAGGTCTGGCTCAGCTGCCAGCACTTCATCCCAGATTGGCTGCGGCTTGTCCTGGTGATTGCAGGAACCGAAAGCGATTCTGCTGATGTCCAGAATCTGAGGCTGGGCGTGCACCGGGGAAAGCAGACAAAAGCAGAACACCACCATCAACAGTCTCATGGCAGGAACTCCGCCATCGGCATACCCATGTCAGGATTAAAAATTCGATAGTCCATGCCAAGATGTTCAAGCAGGGTGGCTGCAATTCGATCGGATGTAAGGCAATCAGCTCCTGTTTCAACCAGACCGGAAGCCGGTATGCCCGGACCAATCGCAGCCATCCACACAGCCTCAGAACCGACAATGCCTTCTTCATATTGTGCCAGTGACTGCATATAGCCACGCAGCGATTGCTTGCTGGCATGGTGCAACCAGGTTTCCACAGGTTCTTCGCCACGACCGTGATCAGTGGTAATGAACAGAATGGTGTTATCCCGATAGAATGCCGAACTCTGAACTCTATCCCAGACTTCGGCTATAAACCGGTCACTACGGTTAGCTGCCATCACATACTCGTCGTACAGACCTTCGTGGGCAAAGTCATCGGTTTCTCCATAGCTGATATAAACTACCCTGGGGTGTTTCTCCCGCATATAGGACAAGGCAAAGTGATGGGTGAACACATCATTACGAACCGTTGGCCAGCGTGGAGGCATATCGTCGATGACACGATTCAAAAACAATTCAAATTCGTTAATCGGTGCAGGAGTCTTGTCGAACGCGTTGATAAACAGGCCGCTCCGTTCCACATTGAAGATATAAGGAAACACATCCCAGGACGTAAACGCTGCCATACGGCCTCTGAATTCAGGTTTGTTATTCAACAGTTCAAGAAACGTCTTTTCCGGATTTGCTGTTTTTCTGTTGGAGTCAATATCGGGATTCACCACTCCGGACAGAATCTCACTGTATCCCGGGTATGAGAAATACCAGGGATTGGCAACCCGCGCGCAGCTGTCTGCATTCCTGTTTCCCACGTAGGTACCCTGTCTGAAAACCACCCTGTGAAGGAATGGCATCAATACTTCTGCACGCTCCGCGGGCGACTCCCGCCAGAAGCGCGCCATGATTTCTTCACTTTGGGACGCATACTCATCGTGAGTAGCCAACTCAGGATCGATGCCTTGGAAGACTTCCTGCCAGCGCATTCCATCCAGTGTTATCAACACTACATTGTCAGTCGCTTCCGTTAGTAAAGGAAAACAAAACATCAGCGTGGTAAATAAAGGTTTAAACCTGCGCATTATTGACCTCTCGTGTTGTCTTTCCGCATTCTGTCTGTTTGGAAAAGCAAAGGGCGGCACACGCATGCCGCCCTGCAATGAGATAAAGACTCGCTTATTCAGAAGTCGAAGGTGGCACTAAAAACAGCAGTCCTGGGCGATCCGATCCAGGCACCGAAGCCGGAAATGCCCCCAAGATAAGATTCGTCGAAGAGATTGTTCACTACAATTCCCAGATCGAATCCCTGCAGGAAGTCGGCCACATCCTCCCCACGAACATTAAAGTAAAGGTCGGTGGTTGTGTAGTCTGCCGTTTCCAGGCTGTTGCTGCGATCCAGATACCGGTCACCAACACGCTTGGTTGAAAGACCGGCAAAGTAATTGCCCCGGTTCCAGTCCAGAGAAACGACCCACATCTTATCTGGAGTATTCACCACAGTGTTGCCAGGTGTAAGGTCCAGCTGCTGGTCCAATTCCGGAACACCGGTACCGATGTAGGAAGCATCCGTATCGGTATATGACAGATAGACTGACCAGTTCTCACTGATGTCGTAAGAACCGGCCAGTTCGAAACCATCCGACTCAATACCACCGACGTTGTCGTAACGACCAGCCTGGCCGATCTCATAGTTAGGAATATTGCCTGCCAGTTGCGGGCCAAAAAATTCCAGTCTGTTACTGAACTCATTGTCGAAGAACACAGCGCTGGCGGTAAGGTTGGTACCAACGTAGCGCAAACCCAGCTCCAGGTTTTCTGCCGTCTCCGGTTCGATATTGCCGGATATTTCCCGCTCCAGGATCAGGTCAAGCAAAGGCTTTACGTTCTCAGCATATCCGAGAAACACTTCAAGACCGTCCACTGGCATCTCAATGCTGGCTCCACCAGTGAACAACGTGTCAGACTTGGAGTTCAAGCTCAGGTTCTGACTGGAATCAAACAGATCCTCGCGCTTGTTCTTCACGTCAAACTCGCGAATACCCAGGCTTACCGTCACGAAGTCGAGGAGGTTTATCTGGTCCTGCAGATACCACATGGTGGTTTCGCGGGGAAACTCGCGGCTGTACTGGATCCAGTAAGGAGTCTCATCGAAGTCGATACCAACCCTGGCGTCGGTGAGCTTGTGCCAGGTTCGCCATTCTTTTCGAGTGGAATCTTCGTACCAGAAGCCACCTGACAGATTATTTTCCAAACCGGCCAGGTCAAGAACCCATGCAAAGTCGGCCGTGATGCCGTCTCTATTTCTTGCATAATTGGTATGGCGATAGGACTGCAGAGGGATGGCGTTATCAGGATAACAGGCAGGATCAAATTCCGGCCCCGCGCCACCGTATGGGAAGGTAATGGAAGACTCACAGCCGTCGAAAGGTGAAAGCGCAACGCCATTGGCATCTACAAAGTAAAGACGAGAATTGCCCGATACCTGACCTCCTCCTAATACCGGCAGATTACCCTGGATCTCATATTCCGGCAGCCCGGATTCGTCAGATACATTCGCAATATAGGGCGGCACCCAGTCCCCACGACCGTCCATCTCGTGCAGATACAGACCGATGCTAGCGGAAAAATTATCAGTTAACTCAGCGTCGAACTTCAGATACCCGAAGTTGTTTTCCCTCAATGTTGACCAACCACGCCGATAGAGCTGATTAACGTAAGCAACATCTGTCCAGTTACCGATCAGACGGTCCCAGTCCGGGTCAGAATTAAACTCGTCCACAGTAACTCGCTGGTAGTTGTCTTCCTGTATGTCATCCCAGGAGTAGTAGCCGGTTATGGTATAGCGATCCAGTTCGGTGATGAATTTAGCCGCAACATGGTCTCGCTCATTCTGCGCAGAACCTTCCATCCAGTCAGAAGCTTCATTGTGATTGAAAGAAACCCAGAGCCTGGTAGTTTCATCAAGAATACGGCCGGTATCATACCGACCATAATATCGCTGTGAGTTAAAATCCCCTTGCGAGAACTGCACGCGCATACGCTCTTCTTCAACTGGATCGTTAGTGCGGAAGTTCAGCGTACCACCCAATGCTTCCGTGGATCGGGTCGAAATGTCCGCAATACCCTGGTTGATATCAACGCCACCGGAGTTCATGGAGTCGATATAACGATTTGCCTTAGCACCGCCACCATAGTTGGAATCTCCGTTAGGGAATCCGTCAATGGTGATACCCAGCTGCTGATCACTGAGGCTGGTCTGGTAACCACGCAGATTAATGGTCGTGGACCAATCGTCGAAGCCGAAGGTATCGCCCTCGGTAACGTTCACGCCCGGCAGGTTATCTATGGTCGAGAGTACCGATGTAATCGGGTTCTGCTGATCCTGCATTGATTGCGTTGTGGTGACGTTAGAGTAGGTTCTGGCGGTACCGAGGATTACGATTTCCTGCAGTTGCGCCGGTTCCTGTTCGGTCTGAGCGATAGCCGTGCCATTAGCGCCAGTCAGGGCAAGCGCAATAGCAGTAGATAAGCAGCTTCTGGTCTTAAAATTCATTTCTTACTCCCGAGTATCAAATCGTAGCCGTACAGGCAGATTCTTAAGCCGCAATCTGGCCGGAGAATCCGTCTGCCATGCGATGTTGAGCACCTGATATTTCTGTATTCCTGCCTCTATGCCTCTTCGCTATTGAAGAGATACCTGGCACAGTTTGTGGTTTCTGGCACCAGGCCCATCAGAGAAATACCGGCGCTATGACTCCTTGCAGAGTCCGCGCCACTGTAAGGAAGCTATGTGACAATGACTTGAAAGAATTAGGGGATTTAGTTGACAGTTTTTAGGCAAGTTGATTACCGAACCATTTCAAATCTCCAATTCTCTGAGACGATGACGTAATGTTTGCTGGTGAGCAGCCGATCAGGAAGGATAAGTGCGTCGCTCATGCCAAGGAGCAGCCTGCCAAAAAATAGATCCCTGACATGTTTTTGCAACAGAAGTGTGCTTATGCTCCGGCATTCTCTTTCTTTCAGTATCGCAGTTAACAGGTAATCATTTTATGAGCGCAGTTGAACTTGTAGAAAGTCCCTCCTCACAAGCCAGCTCCCCCAATCCTATCCTTTACGTCCTGGACACCAATGTCCTGATTCACGATCCGACCGCCATCTACAACTTTGACGAACACCAGGTGGTGATTCCTATAGCTGTTCTGGAAGAACTGGACGGACTGAAAAGCGGTCGGCAGTCGATTGCCGCCGATTGCCGACAGGCAATCAGAGAGCTGGATGCGGTGCTGGGGCGGGCAACCCCGGAGGAGGTGGAAAGCGGGGTGCCTATTTCACGCTACAGTCCGGCGAGTGCGCCGGGCCGGCTATCGGTGTTGATGGGGAAAACGCCGGAGAATCTTGTCACCCTGCCAACCGGCAGCAATGACAACAGAATCCTCAATGACGTCTGCTTCCTTAAACACCGCTTCCCTGATCGCCGGGTGGTACTGGTCAGCAAGGACATCAATATCCGATTAAAAGCCCGGGGCTGCGGAATCGAGGCCGAGGACTACCAGAGCGACCAGTTACTCAGCGACATCGAACAGCTGAACAAGGGCTACGTCGAATATTCCGGAAATTTCTGGGATCTGGTTGAGAACGTCGAGACCGTTCAGGAGGCGGGGCGCACCTACCACACGATCTCCCGGTCTGTGTTTGACAAACCTGTGCATCCCAATCAGTTTATCCTCGATGACAGTGGCTTCCTTGCCAGAGTTTGCACAATAAGCGACGACAGCGTGACGCTGCTGCACCTGGACCTGGAACAGGCACTGCAGACCGAGGCCTGGGGACTCAGTCCCCGCGATGTTTACCAGGCCATGGCTCTCAACCTGTTGCTGGACCCCGATATACACCTGGTCAACCTGACCGGTTCTGCCGGCTCAGGCAAGACCATCCTGGCGCTGGCGGCGGCTATCCAGATGACCGTGCCCGAAAAGCTGTACCGACGTATCATCGCCACGCGCAGCACACAGGGCCTGGATGAGGACATCGGCTTCCTGCCAGGTACCGAGCAGGAGAAAATGGAACCCTGGCTGGGTGCAATCACTGATAATCTGGAAGCCTTACACTGGGATGATGAGGACTGTCGCAGCAGCATGGACTACGTACTGGACAAGGTTCCGTTGCACTTCAAATCCATGAACTACATCAGGGGGCGCAGCTTCCAGAGCAGTCTCATCATCATCGACGAATCACAGAACCTGACACCGCATCAGATCAAGACCATCGTCACCCGTGCCGGCAAGGGCTCCAAGGTCATCTGCCTGGGAAACCTGTCGCAGATCGATACCCCGTTCCTCACGCCTACCAGTTCAGGATTGACCTATTTGACTGAGCGTTTCAAAGATTTCAGCCACGGCGGAAATATCCTGCTGAGGGGCGTGCCTAGATCGCTATTGGCTGAATTTGCCGAGTCGCACCTCTAACCGGCTAGCTGCGTAGCGAGGCCTATACCCTGCACAGAAATAGCCGCAATCTCAGCAAGTAGGAGTAGAATCCAGATGAATCCGTCAAATTTGAACTGGCTGGCAATTCTGGCCGCCACCGCAGCAGCCTTTGTAATTGGTTTTCTCTGGTATGGCCCGATTCTTGGCAAAGCCTGGATGGGAGCAACGGGTTTGACTGAAGAGAAAATTGCTGAGGGCAACATGGTGCGGACTTTTTCGCTGGCATTTGCCTTTCAACTCGTGATGGCATTCTGCCTGGCGATGTTTTTCTACACTGATCCCGCCTCAGCACAGCAGGTAAACGCCTACAGCGGAGCTTTTTATGGATTTCTGACCGGCTTCGGCTGGATAGCCATGGCGCTGGGTGTCAACGCACTGTTTGAACAACGCTCCTTTCGCTACATAGCAATCAATGGCGGCTATTGGATCGTCGTGTTCACGACAATGGGTCTGATTCTTGGCGCGTGGAATTAAAGTACCTCTAATTAGCTACCACAGTGCTCTGGTAGTTAATCAGAGGCACCACAATATCAGACTACTGTCTTCCACCCTTTATTGCGAGAACTGAGATGTCCCGACCTGCCCCGGAAGAATTGAAAACTGCGCTTCAAAGAGCTGCCTGGTTGCGAGAACACAACCAGGACGAATACTTTCTCGCAAAGTCCCCGATGAGTCACGACTACCGACTGAAATTCCTCGAGCATGTGCTGCAGGCAGCAAAAATCTATCTACATTCCGGGAATGGCGCCCGCGGCCACAGCGAGCTATTGAGAGCCATAGCAAAAGCAGAGCAGACTGAGGCTTGCCCGGGTGTCGAGCCTCACCTTGAAAACCACGATGTCATATTGTAGCCATCGAGCAGGATCACTGTTTGCCGGGCTTAATGAAAATTAGCGGACTTCGTAGAGGCCTTGCAGGTGAATAAAGATGTCAATAGGCAATGAATTAGCATTTGCGAATCTGTCACGGAATCGTTAGTGGTCCGACCTGCTAGCCTAGGCTACGGAAGTCGGCGATGACTGCATCAAGCGCCCGTTCTACCAACCGGCCGTTATCAATCAACCGGGCAGATTGATCCGCAAGCTCGCGAGCCAGTCCACTCTCAGATTTTTCTACTACCTTGATCCCCTGGCGATTGACAAATATATACCGGTCAATGCTGGGGATTTTGGAAACCAACGTGCATCTAATGGGTTCAATACCGTGAACATTGAATTCCAGCCACATACCTATAGGTAGATTCCTGACATCCTCCAGACACCGATCAAAATTCGGCCCATGGTCGGGTACTTCAGGTAATCCTGCAGCATCTGATTCAAGTCCTTCATCTCCCGCGGCTAATTCCTTTGACCTTGCGTCTGATGCAAGCAAAATATCGTCCTGCTGCAGAGCCCTAATCTGGCGGAGCATTTCGTCCCGTTTGGTTTTTTCAACATCTGCCAATTTAAGGGCACTGCCCAGATTGGTGATCAGTCTGTCATTGATTCTGTTCAACCGCTCAATGTCTTGGGGAGATTTGCCCGGAGTCACGCTCCAGAGCAATACATCTACGGTATCCATGACCGACTTCCAACTATCACCGCCAGCTCCGTCCCTGCCCAGCACTTTAACCAGAAATTTGACGTAGTGATTTTCCAGCAGATCTCTTACCAATGGTGGAATGGTCTGATCCGAAATGCGTTCCGCTATCTTACGACTGGCATAGATATTCAATGCCTGTAAGCGCTGCTTGCCTTCACTGGAACTCAGCAGGTGGTCGGATGACCCGGATCTTTCTTTTAGAAACTGCCTCTTGTAAGAAATAAAATCCTCTGCCAGCTTTTCAATCTGGGCAAAGTTCCCGTTATAGTCAGAAGCAAGCTCCAGGACTGCTGTCCGGGCCCTCTGATAAAGCCGGTCATCCAGTAGCTGATCATTATGGGTCCAGCAAATGCCAGCAGCCGCCAGCTCATTCAGCAGCACCCAGATTGGGTGACCGCCCTTGTCAAACAACCCGGGGTCAGCCAGTGTTGCTTGTAGCACGGTAAGCCACGCCTTCCCCAACAGGGATTTGGGCCCCCGCGGTACCACGCCATCCCGGCGGATCGCATCAAACAAGAGACTTGTCAGGCTGACAACATCGGAACATTGCTGATCCAACAACAGTCGCTGGCCTGACTCACTCTCCGATGTCAGCAATTTGGTGACTTGTCTGGTGACCCGCAATCCCGAGGGATCACGGTCGAATTCTTTCAATATCTGACCTTTGGCTCGTTCCGCCACAAGTATCTTTAACAACTGCCTGGTGCCTATGACACGGGTTCGATTGTCGGTCGGCGAGGCATCCTTACAGGTAAAGGCATCCAATCCGTTCGGATTATGCTCATGCAGATAGTCAACCAGTACACTCAGCAGACCGGGGCTCTCATCAATTTGCTGCTCGGCCGTTATTTCCTCAGCGCGAAAAGCCCGGGTGTTTGCATCCTGGCTGGCTCGCGGCTCGCTTCTTCTAAAAGCAACCGATTCCCTGGTCCGCCCCAAATTCTCAAGGCTGGGCTTGATACCGGTTCTTGCCAGGATCTCATTGGCCTCCTTCAAGATTGATGCAATCTCACGAAAAACATGCCTATTGAACTGACGATAGACATCCAGCAGGGCAGCCGAACATAACCCAACCGGATTAACTGCCTGCCTGAAGATCTCGGCAAGATTCCCGGGATCCAGAGGATTGTTTGTTTCGTCGAAATGAACGCGATAGAACCTGGCGTTGATGCGAACCGCAAACCGCAAGTACTCGTTTATATGGCAGTTACGCGCGTGTTTAGCCATGCCCTCCAGCGCAATATTTGCGTCTTGCAAATCTTTGCCCATAAGACTGAGAGTACTAGATTCCAACGAATCTGCCTGGCGACTGGCTTCGCTTCCCAGAAGCCCATCGAATCTGGATTTGATGTGATCGGAAAATCGTTTTACTACAGCTGGCCTGGCGACCCGCAGTTTTTCATCGTCGCCTGTATGTCTATGCTGCTGATTGAGAACCAGCAACCCATGGCCAAGCGCCCTGTCTACCAGTTCCGACAAGGCAGCGGAGGAAAAGTCCCTGACCTGTTCTACTATTTGTTCGAATGTATGGGTCACAGTTGGTCTGGAAGCAAGAATACAAAATTGGCGTGCGGCGGCTATTGTAACTCAATCAGGTCAGAAAATGGATGGGAAACTTGGTGTCGTCCTTAGTGCCACTCCCGCTATTTCTGGAGGCCGACACTGACTGCAACAGTCGCAGGACCGGAGCCACCCTACCCCATCACAGCAAATATCGTGCGGCTCTAGCATGAATGCCGAGGAAGAAAAAGCAAATGGCCTACAATCAGGAGCTGATCTAAGGAACCTCTGATTAATTACCACAATGCTCTGGCCTTCAGACGAGCCTGCTGGCAAGGCGCACCGCCGCCGGCGTGCGTCGGTCTGTCAAGGCAGTGCAACGCAGCCAGTGGGTTTGTATGAGGATTCCTACAGCGCATTACACTACTGAATAGTCAGCGCTTCTCTAGCGCATCCAGCAGTCATCCGCGCTACCACCTGTAGCACCTCGGATTCCCGTGCTACTTAGGGTCAATGTAGTACAGGTTTCGCCAGCTTGCTCGTTCTGAGCAGTCGCCGTGGCGACAAAACAATTGGCAATTGCCCCCCCTGCACACGCAGCAACACTTACAGCATAATAGCCGCTTTCCGACTCTCTGCCGTCGGCGACACCGGTCAGCGGAAAATCATTGGTGGTATAGGAGTTATTGCTGGAGAAGAATCGTTCCTGCTCAGAAGCAACCTCCAGCAGCACGGTCTTCGCTTCAGAACGACGGGATCTGCCCACATTGTCCAGATAAGATGGAATTGCAATGGCAGACAGCACACCGAGAATGGCAACTGCGATCAGCAGCTCAATTATTGTAAAACCCTTTTCTTGCCTGGAACTCATCAACCTATTCCCCATCTGCTTGTCGGTGTATTAGCTGTTGGAAAGAGTACCGACTAAATTCTTCGGGCCCAGGATCTCAATCGTCTCAAGATAACCCTGGGCATTCAGTGTGTAGCGAACCACCATCCCTTCCGAAAGGAATTCTGCACCGATCTCTCGACCATCAACAGTAATGGTGACAGATTCATCCTGGAAATTTAAATCACGCCCGGATATACGGATTATTCCACCATCCTGCTGTAAAACCTGTATCGTGCCGCGTACCGGTAGTTCAGCCGCCATTGTCATAGCGCTGGAAAACAAGACAACGGTCAACGCTACTATTCTCGTTAATTCCAGAATCTGAAAATTGCTATTGTTCAGTTTCATTCCTGTTATCCTTAGTATTCACAAATTCGTTTTGGCAAGCATCTACTCGTCAGCGGATCAGGGGTCCGGCTATTCGACTTTTCGCCAGGATTGTCGACCGTAGCCCTGGCTGCCAATATTGAGTTCGATTACGTCAATATCACCACTCGCACCACTGGCATACGCCACATCTTCCGATCCATCGTACATAATACTCACAGTTGGCATGATACCGACTGTTGAGGAGCGCCCTGCTGCGTCAGTATCTTCCTCGGTATACGCGCCATCCGCATTCAGATCGAACGCCGGATAGGGCAATTGGCTTCCGTCCCGGTAATCCAACTCCATGAGGAAGCTAAGGCCTCCATATTCACACTCCAGCTGCGATGGAAGTAGCGTACTGAATATAAGACGACCGCCACGGACGATAGCGTTAGAGACTTGTCGCTCACCAAAGTTGCTCGCGTTCGCAACTCCCTCAACTTTCTGCGGCAGCAATTGGACCTTGAAACCTTTGTGCACAGACCAGTCGATTTCGTTGTCGGACATGTCTCTCAACAGATACTCCTTGTCATCAATGCCATCGTCATCGGTATCGAAAGTCTCTGTATACTGATTCGCTATGTATTGAGTCAGCAAGTCACTGGAGGAAACGTTTGTGTATCCTGACTGGTTCTTGTCCCATATTCCGTAAAACGTTTGAGTTGGTTGACCGAAGCTATCGTTATCCCCTACCTCAAGATATTTTCCCGTTCCAAAATACACCATGAAACCACCCAGTTTGTCCGGATGAAAGGCTGCCTGAGGCTGCGTAGTAATAGGTTGCGAAGCGTCAGTTGTAAATAACGGTTGCGGAACACCAGACGAGGACGCATGAAAATCCCAGCCGGAAGGACTGGAGCTGGTGACATCAAGCTTCCAAAGATTACCCTCCAGATCGCCCGCATAGATGTAGTCGACAATGAAATCGGAATCTGCATCGATCAAGAGCGGTGTTGCCATGCCATTTGGCGTACTCGAACTACCAGCTTGTGTATCAAACTTCTTGATAATGCTGCCGTCCTGGACATCAACGACATAGACTACAGCGTGACCGGTGCTACTGGAATTACCATCTGATGCCGTATTGTTATAGCCGTTGCCAAAAACTGCTACCCACTTACCGTCCGCCATTTTCGCAATCTGCGGCTTACCGAAAGTGTACCCGAGATCGGCATCATCAGAATCATCAAATTCCCACAGTACCACGTCGGCTGCAGTAGACTCATCAAAGAGACTGGGGTCTGTCACGTCCAATGCATAAACAGCCTGACCGCCGGCCCCCAATCCACCTGCTAGAACCGTACGCCAGGTTCCTGCCGCCGCTGTAACTGGATCCAGCATGCCTGCAAAATAGGCGTCAACAATGTTTGGACTACCATCTACAAAGTAGCGATGAATATAGTCTGTGGTTGCCAGCTCTGCCAGATTTTTATAGACAGCATTGGGAACATAGCCCATCAGTTCCTGGCCAGTTTCGCTATTGAACGCATGCAGGATACCGTCATTGGCACCGACATATACTATTCCTGCACGGGAAGCCCAAGCCGTTGCGAAATCACTGTACGCACCGGGCTCGATACTATCTGGATAGCGGAAAGCAGGTGCGCCAACGTATTTGGGATCCGAATTCACGATATCGCCCATTACACTATTGCGATACCGGAAGTTTCTACCAGCCCCCTGGTTGGTCTTGTCACCTCGCAAGTAATTAACGATATCCTCACCAAAATCCTGGTTGTCTGCGATTTCACCGGAATCGCCAGTTGCCAATGAGTGGGGCGCATGAGCCATCAGGTACTGCACCTGCTCAGCCGACATTTCAGTGGTGGCATTGGGCGAATTGTAGTTGGACGGGAAGCGAAACGGTATCCCTTCTCCCTCCGGTGATCCGCCCGGTATGACATCCACGTCCGGGTTCCAGGTGATCAACTCACGGCCGGTGTTGTAATTTAACAGATTCAGCCTGGAACCTGCATCCCATTCGGGTTCAGGTTCAATGGAACCATCGGTATTGATCTCGTACTTCAGGAGCTCTCCCCGCCAGTCGGTGCTGTCAAATCGGGCCTGGAATATGGCTGAACCGGTCTTCAGTGATCCCGTATTGGTAGCAACCGACGCCGAAGAGCCCACCCGGTCTGAAATTTCAGAGAGCGCAACGGCAAGAGCCTCAACCACTTCCTCTGGTGATTTGGCTGACACAAAATAGCCCTTGCTGTTGTAGGCTGCATGCCAGAGGTCGTCAATCTTCTCTGGATCAGAACTGAACGGGTTTCCCCAATCATCACTTTCAGTCAGCTCCGGATCAGGGTAATTGTCGTTGTCGGTATCAACCAGATCTCCGGTCACACCAAAAGCCACAGTGAACGTGACCATGTGCTGTTTATTATTATCATCAAGCAGTGTCGTGGCCACCTGATTCGGTAACGGGCTCAAATCCTGCTCATAAAAATAGCGCGCAACGTCGGCAACCGTATCGTTTATGCCGTCACCATCCTCGTCGCCGATTGCGCTCGTGTAGGGCGAACTTCCGTTCCAATACCCGTCGGTAAACAATAACGAATAGTTTTGCTGACAGGAGGCAGTTATCGGATTGGCGTAGCTGGAATAGTAATTAGAATAATAGCGGCCCACACGCTCCAAACCGCGGCGCAATGGAGTTCCATAAGCATCCCATTCGTAGGACATCAGCGCCTGGATGAGCGCAGCATTATTGTCGCTGTAATCAACATCACCATCCGCCGGCACTTCAAAGAACAAGTTTGAGTAGTCGTTGATCACACTGAGTCCGTAGCGGAAAGAACCGTAAGAACTGATCACCCTGGAAATCGCATCCTTGGCGACGAACGAACGCTTGCGGTAGTACTGGTACCAGTTGGCAATATTCTGCTTAACCTCGGTCAGACTGCGGCCGTATCCGTCCACATTGGAACCGGTCAGCACCGTGTCCGTCTGCACAGTACCAAAACAATCTGCATAGGGAGGGCTGTCTTGCGCATCATCCAGGTCACAGTCAGGCAACGCCTGTATGCCAGCCGCGTCCGCTGTGACGAATTCTTCTCGCAATACATTCGAGGCGTTAACTGTATAGGTAGTATGGGAATCGTAAAGATCGACCCGTCCATTTGGTGTATCATTAACGTCATTAGGACCGTCTACGCGTAAACCGCTATACCCATGGTCATCAGTGTAAACTTCGTATTTGAATCCGGTCAGATCACGAAGTTCGGAGTATCCATCGGATCCCGACTGCGGGTTACTTCTGGCAGCAGTGAAGCTGGCGTTGGGGTAGCCAACCCAGGGACCGTAGTTTACTGCAGGGTTATAATACATGACATTGAGAGCAGCTGAACGGATACGCCAATCCCGCTCTGTCACAAGCAACTCATTATCTTCAAGCACAGCATAAGAACAGCTATTGTACACTGCATCGGACTCATCGAAGATATAAGCATAATCACGTCGACCGGAGCAGGTGCCACTTGCCGCAAAGCCAGTAAACAACCCATCCTCTATATGCGCAACGTTATTGTCACCCCAGTAGTTGAAGTAATACTCAAAGTCCTTGGTTAACACTTCCCAGTCCATTGAACCGGAATCATCAAGCATAAAGAATATATTGGGATCAATCAGGGTGCCCAGATAAAGCGGGCTGCTGGCCAGAGTCAACTCAGCTGCATCAGCAGTATCAAGCGTAACGCTCAGGCCTAAAACTGATAGCAAATAGGTCATTAGCAGCTTGAAATGGGTCGAAATTTTCATACCTTCCTCCAGGTACACACGAATACCATGACTCGATTACTCGTAGTATTTAACAAACGTTGATTGTAGAGTCACTTCCGCTGATCCAGTCGCACCTTCTGCCCTTGAGGTTATTCGGTGAAATACCCGAGGCAATGGAATTTCACCGTTTCCGATAGCGATCGATTGACCAACTGACGCCTCCAGCAAGTGTTCTATAATGTACTGAGGTTGCGAATTGACGACGGAAAACCCTGACAGCGCTTCAGCATTTGTGTTCCACCAGGATTCTCCGGTTGAAGATCCCTGCCACCAGAACAGCGAATCTGAAGGGTTCGGATCCATCGAATCGCGCACCCACACAGTAGTAGAACCATTACTGCTGGTATCCGGCAGCTCGATCTGATCGTCAAGCCAGTTTTCAGCTACTTTCAGCGCCGATTCTGCAGCCTGAAACGCAGAGGATTGGTCTCGCAGGTTGCCCGACATTCTTTCCTCGAGAATGCTGGTCTCCATGCCGGTCACTGCCATCATCGTCAGCACAACGAGGAAAACCAGGCAAAACACCAGCACTGCCCCTTGTTGATTACCGCGATAGCCAAAGCCTTTCGCCGGCAGACGTCTCTGTTGTGAATTCCTAGTTTTCATGACTAATAATCTCTGTCTGATCTAGAGGCCTAGTGCCCGGTTTCGCAAACTGATGGTGGAAGTAAAGACTCTTCTCAAGCGCAGGTCAGCAGGCAAATTGCCATTGGCACCCTGGCCGTCGTACATGACGCCATTAAATTGATAGGCCTGAGGCGCAGGGACTATGCTGTCCTCGATGGATTGCATCAACAGACTCAATCGAACACTGATTACTCTACCCCAGTCCCCAGCCGGAATCTGATCGGCCGGAAGATAGGTGTCTACCGCGTTCCTGCTATCTTCATCGGTGTTGATGCCATACAGAACCTGCAGGCTTTCTACTCCTTCAATCAATTCCTCAACTACCGTAGGCGAGGCCGTTGTCCCCAGTCGCGCACGAAAAAGAGCTGGAGTATTACCGGCAGTATTATTCCGCTTGCCCACATACAAGACCGTACCTTCGAGTTTCGTTACTTCCGCACCGACGTTGGCAGTGATGGGCGGGCTTGTCAGATTACCGGGACTGCAAGCGCTACTTATCGTTACATTGAGTGTGCCACTGGCCCCGCTTGAGACAGAACAGGCTTGCACCCAGTCAATATGCTCGCAGTCATTGAGCATCAATACGTCACCAGCGACGATATTGATAGCAGATATATTGACGACTGGATTTGCGCCAGTTGTAACACCGTTAAGCCTGCCAATATCGCCGGAAGTGTTCCAGACTCTGACAATATCTGAACCAGGAACCACTTGAAGTGCAGGCATGACATTGCCACCACTGGTGCCCCATGAACCGTTTGTGCTGCTTACAGTGGCTACGCCGTCGAGGCTATTGAATACATCGCCTGGATCGGTGCCATTGGCTTCCCATCCTTGCAGTCCCATCTCGGGCTGAAAGTCCGCCGGGGGCGTGTCGAGAGTACTGTTGGTGTTCCCGTCATCTGTATTGCTTTGACAACCAAGGTGTCCTGCAGCATGCAGTTCCTGATTCAAGTAACTGAGTGCGAACCGGCCATTCTCCTGAATTCTGGCATTGGCATCGCGGCTACGCTCGGTCGCATCATTTCCGGTATAAATCTCCACCACCCCTGCAGCCAGGCTGAGACCTAATACCATTGCGATAAGAAGCTCCACAATGCTGAGTCCAGTCATACGGCCCGGGAAGCTGACTCTGTCTGTCGCTCGTCTAATCATAGCTGGTTACTCCGGACGGAATTCAATAACGACTCTTTCTTCAGGATTGCCATCACGGTCATCATCCCACCAGATCTTGACCGCATAGATGTCTCCAGCCCCTGCACAGCCGTTTGCTGCGGGAGTCCCATCGTTCGGAGACGCATCGCGGCAGACCACACCGACACCACCAGGCAGTGATGCGGCAACTGCTGCACTCCATTCGAACACGTCATTGCCAGCCATCTGAGCAGCGGAGCAACTGCCAACGGTATAACAGGCCCCGGTTGATGAACCCGCAACATCGTCATAGCTGCCAGAAGTGACCGCAGAAATATTTGCTCGCATGCGGTCCGCCATATCGTTTGCGAAAGTAACTGCCTGGGTTCGATAGTAGGCACTCTGGTTGCTGACAATACCTTCTGCCTGCAATGCAGCCATACCGAGTAATCCGAACGAAACAATGAGTAACGAAACCAGCACTTCGATCATGGTCGAACCACATTGCGACCTGTCGAATTGTTTCATTGTCTGCCGGGGAATCATGGGCACTCACCTTCTATTCTCAATGGACGACCCACCGCAGACAATTGAATACACCTGGCATGGGAATCAATAGACCCGCCCGGAAAGATCTCAAATTCCTGAGACGTGCCGGTTGCGTTAAACCCCATGCTGTTGAAAGTTACAAGCGCTGCAGTGAAAGTAATTGCGGAAGGACTTCGGCCAGCACCAAATACCCGGATAATTTCATCACCGGCGTCTATAGACCCAGCAGCGCCATTGGCGTCGCCGTTGGCGTCCTCAAAAACTATCCAGCCAACAGACCATTGACCCGCGGCACAATCGGAGCCGGCACTGTTAGTTGCACACAGGTGCACATCAGTTCCGCGTTTTACTGCTTCGCTACGAGCCAGACTCAAAGAGGTAATCAACTCTTTTACGCGGGCATTGGTATTGACGTCTTCAACTGTATCCTGAAAGCTCGGCAGTCCAATTGCCAGCAGAATACCCAGAGCCGCCAGAGCTATAATCAATTCGATTATTGTGAAGCCTTTATGCATGGCAAAAGAGAAGCGCTGCGGAAATGTCGAATTTTCCGGTAACGGGAAAGCGGCTGAGACTCTCGTTTGCATCTGTACGGCCCTATTATTTTCTTTCGCGCACTAATTTTTTGAAGTGGAAAGCAGAAGTACGCACTGGTGGTTATCTTGGAGGCAAGCTTACAGGCCCGGATCCATTAGTTCAGTAAGGTGGTTTAAGTTATGTGACAATTGTCACAATAAATATTTGTGACGTATTTCTCTGTTTGACCGGTCACGATATTTTGCAAATAGTCTGGTTGCAGAGACACCCCGTTGTGCTCTCGCATCAATATGAACCGTGGTTTGGCCCCGTTTGAATCAGATATGCTGGCTGGGTAGCCGGCTGCGATGGCAAGTCAATCGCAAAGGTCTTGCAATCGGTCTTTAGAAGACGTGCAGCGGGTCAATCCGGGTAGAGGCGAGCCCTTAAAGAGCGGTGTCACCATAAGCGACTGCGGCGCTCCATTTCTGTTTCGCTCTCTTCAACAGAGTCTTCGATTTCGATTGCCCCGAACAGAGTAAATTCCTGCGAATTGATCGCGGTCGCCGCCACATCCACGCCCTGGCACTGGGCATGACAAGCTGCTAACAGGGTAGACAGGAACAGGAACAATCCGAGTGGAACTGGGAGTCTGGGACTCATTGATTGAGCACAGGTTTTGCATAGCCACAAGCATATTCGAGACTTGCTTCAGCCATGCGAAAGCTGGAGTCAGTATGCCAGAAAATACCCGGATGCCAGCGCCCGGAGTGAGGCAAGTTCTATTTCGCAAAAAGCTCCGCTTCTATATCCCTGAATGCCTTGAACTCAAGGGCATTCCCCGACGGATCAATAAAGAACATCGTACCCTGCTCCCCGGGCTGGCCTTTGAAGCGAACATATGGCTCGATGATGAATCCGTCGATAAATACGCGCACTTTTTCCGCCAGCGCCTCCCAATCCTCGAAACTCAGCACCACGCCGAAATGGGGTACCGGCACCCCTTGCCCATCAACACCATTTGAGATACTGGGTACCCTGCCGGACTTCCCGAGAGCCGGGTTGAGATGCACCACCAGCTGATGTCCGAACAGATTGAAATCAATCCATTCTGCTGCGCTGCGCCCTTCCGGCAATCCCATTTTTACGCCATAGAAATCCCTGGCCTCATGGATATCGCGAACCTGTATAGCAAGGTGGAAGGGAGTCAGCTGCATGGTATCTCCTTGAGGACCAGATAATGGAGTCGTGATCAGGGAAGCTGGTATCAATTAACAAATCCCCGGACGCAAAAACACACTGTATGGTGAATCACTTCAAAAACACAGCAGGATACTACACCTTATAAACCAGCCTGATCCAGTCAGTCTCTACTCTGCAGTGTCTCTATTTGGACGTTTTGCGAGTCAGTAATGTTCATGGACATGGGTGCTTGGCAGATTGATTTGTTTTTTGAGCGGGCACTGGTTTGAGGGCGGCTCAGAGTGGCTTCGAGCGGCGCGGTCGGCAGGGGGTTCGGTGTGCTGCGGACCGCGCCCGTCCCGGGTGCCTTCACTCTGAAAAATGCCCTGGAAAGCGGTCATTTTTCGCCGTTCAGCGCTGGTCCTTAATCGCAGCCCACCGAACCCCCTGCCGACCACGCCCTGGCATTTAGTGGCACTCAAATTTCTACGACCTCGACGGAGACGAAAAAGGAGAAGGTAATTGTAGTTCGCTGAACGACAATGGTGCTTAGTAGAAAGAACAGTCGCACCCTTGCATCAGTACACTGAAGTTGAATCCTCGCACTGAGCACCAGCCCGGGGGAAGCTGCCGACGGAGCAATCAAAACGCAGCACCGACTGACCGAGGAAGACCGCTTTTCAGGGCTTCCGACCGAGGGAGGGAATCCCGGAGGGATGCGCGTTGCTCCGTCGGCAGCTTCCCCCGGGCTGGTGCGGTCTCGAAAAAGAACCCTAAAAAGAACTCTAAAAAGCACTAAAAGAAGAACTAAAACAACAACCAGAACCAGAACCAGCCCCCCCCTGGCGCTATCCAGAATAAAATCCATGCGGAAGCACAAATTCAGATTGAGACATTATCCAGGATTCTGCCCGGTTAATACGGTGAAATCCCGCAAAGGGGACGAACTCAGGTGTTAGATTTTCTTTACTTTATGTCAAATATTATGGACATTATCCCTTTACGTCACGTATAGGAAAGTCTAGTATATGACATGGAGAATTGGCCAGTATTGGCCGATACAGTGGGCAGCCCCCGCTACAAACGCTAGTTATTCACTAGCACTTCCGCGGCTTGGGACGCTTGTGAGCCTTGACCTTGACCGTCTTGGCTCCGCGGTTAGGCGTCTTACAGCCGCACCCTTTCTTACTAGCCATAAGATTTCTCCTGTAGCTAGCGTGCAGGTAAAGCCTGCACTCCATGAGACACCCATTGCCTCGCCTTGTATCAAGACGCTGGTTGTCAAGGGAGAAAGAAATAGCGAGGGCTGCCCTAAATCAGTATATCTGATAGCCCCCCACAAGTTGAGCGGATGCGGTATTCTATCTGCTTGCTGGCGTGGGCTTTCAAGTATTGGATTATGGGCAAAAGATTATTCGCAATTATCGCAGCTTTCGCGTCTGGCGCTTTCGCAGTTTTTGTTTGGCTATCAGACGCTTTCGGTGTCGCAGAACTTGTTGGAACGGCGTTTGGTCAGGACGGGTGGCTGACGATGCTTTTTGCAGAGCTAGAGTCGAACAGTTACTGGATAGTGCCCTTGTTTGGGCTGTTGTCTTTGGTAAGCCTCTTTCTTGCGTATAGGATAAAAGACCGGTGTGGTCAGCATTGGTCGCACTATGCTTCAGATAAAAGCGCAAAAGATATGAAGGCCGCAATCCCTGTTTCACTTGGCCAGGTTTCTGTAACTGGAACGGATGAGAAGGGATATAAGCTACACTTCAATTTCCAGATATTTAATGGTTCCACATTTCATCTGAGGTTTATTGAGCTAAGCTCTAACGTCATCGAGCTAAGACGAAACGACGACTCAGTTGTTCATGTGCTAAGGGGAACAATAAACGCCCAAAAGTTGGCATCAGTTAAGCACGCCCAGAGAAAAGATTTTTCTGTCAGCTTTGATTTAACGAATGAGCACCGCGAAGCAATAACAAGTATCGCCAACGAGTCATTTAGCTTTTATGGCAAGAATAGATGCGCCGGATCATTCTATTTTGGGGAATTTGGGTTGGTTTTTGATACGCATGAGGGATGGGGAAGGTTTACACTGCCAGTAGCAAGCGTCAGAATGAACGAAGCAAAGCGGCTTGGGCTAGGACATTTTATGAGTCTCCCTGATGACTACAAATTACACGCAAAGGAAAATGGATGAGTAAGGGTAAATACTACAGCTTAGAAGAGGCGCGCCAAGAGAACGACTTGAAGGGCTTCGCGGAAGAGCATCCATCAACTGGCAATAAACAAGCCTTTGACAATGCTCTTTCCCGCATGGCTAAAAACTCTCCATTAAGTCCGAAAAAAGACAAGTGGGGTCGTCCCGTCGATTGTAGCGAAACTCAAACTCAGCAAGATACTTAGGCATATGCTTGCGGGATACGTGGATGTGAGTGCCTTTAATTGAGAGCTTCAGTCTGCCCCAGAATCCTTCTATTGTGTTTGTATGGTGGATGCCAGATTTCCACTCTTTCGCAGCGTGTTTAACAACACCATGTTCGTAGCCGTTTTCTGATAGGTCATTGTAACTGTGCAACTCGTCGGTTGAGATCGTAGAGCCAGCCTTAACGTGCTGTGTGATGTGCGGGAGCAGCGTGTCAGTTTTAACGTCAGGGATAACGCGAGTGATGATATTGCCGCCGCGTTGAACCATGCCTAATACGCCGGTTTTCTTTGAAGTTTTGTCAGTTGGGCGACCGCGAACACTGTCTTTGCCGCCAATGTAGGCTTCGTCAATCTCGACGTGACCAGACAGACCGTCATCGCCATCGACTTCGCCCATGTACCGGCGTATTTCGTGGCCCATGCGCCAAGCTGTCTTGTACGTCACTGAGAGCTGACGCTGAAGCTCTTTAGCAGGTACGCCATGTCGTGATGTGGTGAACAGATAAATAGCGTAGAACCACTTCTGAAGGGCTGTGCGAGACTTTTCAAACGGAGTGCCAGCCATAGGGCTGATCTGGTGGCCGCAATACTGGCAACCGTAGACAGGACGTTTGGCTATCCTGTGGAACTTGGACTGCTTGTTACACTTAGGGCATTGAAACTGCTTGCCATAGCGCACAGTCATCAAGTGGTCCAGGCAGGTTTCATCATCCGGGAACTGTTTGAAGAACTCTAATACGCTAATTTGCTTGGTCATCGTCATATCTCCTTTCAACGATGACTAATGTATCAAATCTTATACGTGACGTAAAGGGATAATGTCCAATATTATTGACACAGCATTTTTACCGCGATAACTTCCTGCAGTCAGGAGGACTTGCCAATGAAACTCACTGCAAACATGTCGATCCGGGAAAAAGACCTGTGGGCGGAGCTGCTGGTCGATGTTCTGGTGGCCGTCTATTATTTCCCCCGGGCGATCAGTCTCATGACCCGCGAAAGCACTGCTCTGCCTGTCTCGGAAATGGCATCCCTGGTAGTCTCAACCATCGTGCTGGCGATCATCGTCTCGGTGGTGGTGTTCGGGTTTATTCATCGCTCAGGCGAAAGCGAGCAGAAGGACGAACGGGACTATCGGTTCGAACTCAGGGGGAATATGGTCGGCTACTGGGGGCTTAACGGCCTGCTGATTCTGGTTCTGGCCCAGCTGGTCATCGGTGAGCTGGCGGCTGCCGAGCTGCCCGGCTCGGCGCTGATCGAACTCGGCCCGCTGGGGGTCGGGCACATGATCCTGCTGGCCATGATCCTGGCGTCTGTGATCAAGTCAATTTCCCAGCTCTACCAATATCGCCGGAGTTCCTAGCATGGGCAAGCCAGTGCCCATCACCAATAATATTCGACGACTTCGTTTCGAACATGGCGAGATGACCCAGGCGGAACTGGCACAGAAAATCGGCGTCAGCCGCCAGACCCTGCATGCCATCGAGGCGGCGAAGTACTCGCCGACACTTGAGCTTGCATTCAGGATAGCAGAGGTTTTTAAAGTTCCGCTGGACAGCGTATTCCTGTACCGGAAATAAAGAAGTCCGGCACCTTAACCGGTACCGGACCTCAGGAAACAACCCCGTTAGCGATCCGGATCTGAAGGCAGCGGCGAGAGCTCACCGTAGATATTCATGGTGGGCAGATCAGGCTTGAAATCAATGTGGCAGCCTTCGCAGATGTCGACAATTTCGTCACCGGCACTGGCGATCGACTGCACATTCCGAGACCTGGCCGCACTGACTGCTCCGCCGGCCGCCGCACTCAATTGATCGGCGTAGCCTACCCACTGCGCGTTGGATGTCCACTCTTCGTCCATTGGCCCGGTGCCTGGCATGGTCAGCAGAGCGCCACCCAGCTGCAGCTGGCGGGCAAGGTGTTCCAGCTCCCGCCAGTCGCGGTCTGACTGGGGATTCTGCCATGCCGCGACCCAGATGGGATCGGCGGAGTGGTTGATCAGGGAGGCCATGACCTCGTTAATACTGACCGGCAGCCTGGCCTGCGCCGGCTCACCGCCCCCGCCACAGGCGGTCAGGACAGAGGCTGCGGCAAACAGCAGGCCGCTTTTTATTAATGCGCTTTTACTTACTCGATGATTGGTTTTCATGTCTGCATTGCTCTCCAGATTGGTAAAGCCGTTGGTTCACTTACCAACGTAACGCAGATCGACTCAAACACCAAGCAAGCCGAAACAATAGAGCGACTGCCATTGATACAGGTCAATCTCGGCAACGTAACAGGCTGCCTTGCGGTCAGAATCTTATGCGAACACCAACCCAGCCCGCGCGCGGGGCCCCGGCACCTAGAAATACCGGGCTGTCGTCGGTGAGAAAATCAAGTACCTCGCCCGGGTCTTCGCCAAGCAGGCCAAAACTCTCGTATTCGGAGTCAAACAGGTTGGTCACCCGGGCAAACAGACTGACCGTGTCATTGATGGCGTACAACGCGCGCAGGTTCACCACTGAGAAGCTGCCCACCTCATCAAGCTGGTTGGATTCATCACCCCGCAGGTACTGGCTGCCATTGAAAATGGCTTCGGCGCCCAATACCAGGCCGTTTCCCCAGTGGTAGCTGCCACCGAGCTTGGCCTGGTGATTCGGTATGCCGGGAATCCGATCACCCGCCTCCACACTGATATTTCCGTCGGCATCCGCGAAGTCGTGGTTGGGGCTCAAGACCAGAAAATCATCGTCAAAGGTAGCGTCGACATAGCTGTAAGTGGCGAACCAGTCCAGCGCCCCGACGGTGCCGGACAGTGCTGATTCCACACCTAGTCGGCGGGTTCTGTCCACATTGGCAAACAGGCCTGTGGCCCGGCCGGTGGACTGGAAAATAATATCGTCGTGGTTGACTGCGTGAAACACGCCGATCGTGTAATTCAGATCGTCGGAGCGAAGCCGGAATCCCGCTTCCAGGTTCTTAGTCACCACATCGTCCAGGGGCGGATCCGCCAGAAACGCATTGGGCAGGCGACACTCGAACTCCACGTCGTCAGGGTCACCTCCCTGTTCTTCAACCCGCTGCTGTGCGGCGCTGAAAATGGCATCGTTACAGGACAGCTCTATGGGGGTCGGGACCCGGTTTGACTCGTTGTAGGCGACGAAGGCATTGAAGCCGGTGTCGATCTGCCAGGTCAATCCGATTGAGGGGTTGAAACGGGTGAAGCGATGATCGCCGTTCAACTCAGGCCGTTCACCGCTGCGGTCCCGCAGGGTGATTTCGCTGGCATTGAACCGGCCGGCAACGGTCAGGGTCAGCGCATCGGTCAAATCCAGCGAATCGATGAAGTAGAGCCCCCAGTTCTCTGTCCGGGTGTTGATGGATGTGGCTGCCTCATCGAAAAAGGCGCCGGTGCCAAGGCCGGCGGTGGATCGCGTCTGTGGGTCCAGACCGGCCAGTTCGGTAACCGAAACAAAGCGCGACTCACCGTTAAAATAGCTGTAGCCGGCCACCAGACGATTGGTGAACCCACCCAGGTCCTGGAGAAAAGTCAGCTGCCCCTCCAGGCCTTCGCTGGTCTGCCGGCGATTACTGATATTGTTGATAGCCTCGTCACTGAAAATGCCGCTGCCGCTGATACTGGAAGACACATCCTCCAATTCGAAATCGTCGGCAACAAGACCGGCCAGTGCAGCCTGATCAGCGATGAACTGTTCCAAGGTGTTGAAACTGGTAATGGAAGAGACACCGCCGTCACAGATCAGGTCGAGATCGATTCCCAGTTCGCTGGCCAGCAGGTCCTCGACGTCGTCGGCCTCCTCCAGTAATGCCTGCGCGCCGCCGGCAAATTCACACGACTCAAATTCTGAAGCGTCACCATTGAACGCGTCGGTATCGTTGTCGCGGCGATACACGGTGCCGGAAAACAACAGGCTTTCGTTAAAATAGTGACTGCCCTTGAGGCTGAGCATGGTCAGGTCGTTTTCGGTAATATCCGGCGCCGTGAAAATGGCTTCGCGGTCCAGTTTCAACAGACCGGCAGGAGCGGCCCCGTTGCCAGTCAGTTCACTGACGCCGCCCTGTAAAGCCAGGTCGAGCGCTGAGCGGTCTCCGTCGCGCCAGCTGAAACTGCCATACAGGTTGGTGGCCTCGGATGCCGACAGATCCCGCCAGCCGTCCTCCTCGAAATGGCTGAGATTGAGGTAGTAGCCCCAGACGCCGTTATTACCCCCGGTTTCGAGGCTGCCGACAGCCCGTCCCCAGGCACCGCTGGAAAGCTCCGCGCCGCTGCCACTGTAGTTGAATCCGTTCTTCATAGTGATATTGATGGCACCACCCAGGGCATTGAGGCCAAACACCGGGTTGGCTCCGCTGAGCAGAGTCAGGCTGGCAATTGCGGATTCGGGCAACATATCCCAGTTCACCGCATCACCAAGGGGTTCATTCACCCTGACACCGTCCTGGTAAACGGCCACCCCCTGTGGCAGGCCCAACAACGGTGATGCGGTAAATCCACGGTACTGTAGATCGGGTTGCAGGGGATTATTCTGGGCCGCGTTCAAAGTGACACTGGCCTGATTGCTGTTCAGATGATCGGTCAGGTCCAGGCTGAGGGAATTCTGCAGGTCATCAGCACCGATGGTCTGGGCATTGAACGGCAGCTTATTGAGATCCTGCCCCAGACCAGCAACCGGTGTCACGCCTATAACAACGATTTCCTCGACGTCCTGCGCTGACAGGCCGGTTGGCAGAGTGACGCCAAACGCGCCCAGCAGCGACACTTTTAACCAGCAAACAGATCTGTTTTTATTGTGCGACATAGAGACCACCGCTCTTAAAAAGCGACTGAGTATACCGGGTTTGAACGGGGCAGCGTAGAGCGGGTTGCGGCCATTGGCAGTGCCAGGCGCTCAGCTCAACGGATAGGAAAATTCAGGCAGATTGCCGACGGGCCTGTCTGGCGGCCGGAACATGGCGAAAACTGGTCGGGGGCCCTATCGGCGACGTTCACGCAGCCGCGCCACGACGCCTTCCAGTCCCCGCTCAAACAGCGGCCATTCGCTGACTATCCCGGCCGTGCCTTCCTCGAGCTCCAGGGCCAGTCCCTGGCGGGTTTTTTCCACCACCTTGACACCTTTGCTGTTTACGAAGACCAGTCGCCCCATGGACTGAAATCTGGCTGCCAAAGTGCAATAGAGCGCCTGATCGCCCTCCATGTGAAAACGTAACCAGCTGCCCACCGGCAATTTATCAACCTGAGAGAGGTACTTGCCGGAAACGGACTCAGATAGCGGGGCGGTCTGATTTCGAGAGATCTCCGTGCGGGGTTGAACTTCCGGGCCCGACCTGAGATCCACCTCCACCGAAGGGTCGCGGTTTACCGACCCCAGCCGGCCGGCTATCAGCCCTGAGTGCTGTTCTGCACAGGGCGAAAGTGCCGCGCGAAAGCTGGCCACTTGAACCTCCTGCAGGCTGTCCAGCAGGACGTCGCAGGCAGAACCCTGCAGACCGCTGTTCAACAGCGCCTTGCGAAGATTCGGCAGCAGCATGGGATTGAGACGCTGAAAACGCTGGTAGTCGCCTTCTTTCTTGTCGGACTTTACTGTCCACAGCAGCAGGTCCAGTATCTTTATCACCAGTATCCAGCTGTAACTGCCCTGGCCATCCCGCAGTACCACATCCACCAGAAACTGGTGATAGTGCGTATTGACCAGTTCGTCCAGAATCGGCGGCAGTGGCTCACTCACCCGCTCCTGAATTTTCTGGCGCACATAGCGGTTGATTTCTGCAATGCGTCTCTGACACTCCCGGGCACCTGGATTCGCGGTCAGGGCAGCTTGTCTGACAGCTTCCCTGTTGGCCCGCTTGAACTGCTCCAGCTCAAGCAGCAGTTCCTCCAACAACTGATTTCCGCCATCGTATTCCATAACCAGTCTGATCAGCAGATCTTCCAGCTTGTTATAAACGGGATCTTCGCGAAGCTCATCCAGCTCCAGCCCACAGACCCCGGCGCTGGCCACCTCGTTCAGCAGCAACCTGGCCGGGTGATTAGCCTGTCTGAACAGGCTGTCATCGTGCAGCGCCACTTTCATCATCACTACCTGGGTAGCGAGGATCAGTTCCTTGATGGGAGCCACCAGGGAGACATCACGACAGAGTGTTTCATACAGCAGGCTTATTATCAGCAGTGTGTCGAAGGTTGCACCGTCAATAGCATTGACCGTACCCGCAACCGATGACTCGAATAACTGAGCACTCAACAACGTAGCAAACTGGCGGTGATCGATCCTGGCCTCTCCCTGCCGATTAATCTGGGCGATTATCTCGGCCTGAACCTGATCCAGCAGTTCCAGCAGCCGCGAGCGGGAAATCAGCAGCACATCGCGTCCCGCAACCTCCATATCACGATGAGCCCTTAGCGGAAGCAGGCCCAGTTCACCGAACAGACTGCCGGTAAACTGTCGCTCTGTCAGCACTGCAACAGGAACCACCACCTCCGGGGCGAAGGTGTCCCCGGAAAAACTGTCGCTGTGGGCTGAATCGGCAGGGCTGGCGTCACCATGCAACAGGCCTCGTATCAGCGCCACCAGGTTCGCAGCCGAACTGGTGGGCCGTGCCTGGGCCTGAGACCGGGACAGCGGAAACGCCCGATCCAGCGGACTGTTGTCGGGGCGTGCGCTACTGCGTCGTTCCAATTGCGCCTCTCGACTTCGGCCATCAATCACCAGCTCCGGCAACAGGCCGTTGGCGATGCAGACCTCATTGGCTCTGGCGAGGGGTTCGTGCAGATTGCGAAGAACAGCACTGTTAAAGTGCCGATACACAGGCAGCGTGAACTGACGATCAATTTCCAAAGGTGCCAGGGCATCGATAAAGGCCTGGGCTATCCTGTCGGGATCAAGCGGACTGTTGGTTTCATCGACGCTCAGGGCCGGTAACAGTTCATCGAGTCGGGTGTTGAAATTTATCAGCAGTTTGATGCAGGTATTTCGCGCATAGTTGATCATGCCCTCCATCGCATTCGCTGCCTCGAGAAACTGTTCATCAACCAGGCTCAGACCGGGATAGTCGCCGAGCACAATCTTCCGGGGTTCATCACCAGCCAACCTTTCAAAGCTGTAAGCAAAATATCTGCAGAACCGCTCACAGACCTGCGGCTTCGCCGTCAGCAGGGTAGCGGCTGCCACGCCGCCGGCTTCGGACCCGGCCAGGGACCTGGCGGCCTCGTCAATTGCCGACTGCAGCATGGGCGCAAGTATCGCCTCTGTCTGCTGCCTGATCTGCTGTAATACGGTTGCCTGATTCATCGCTGCACTTCAATAATCTAATCTCACGCAATCTAGCAGCTCTCAGTGCCAAGACAACGAGACATTGGCCGTTATGCCGAGTACTTAACAAAATATTTCCTGCCAGTGTGCTCAGAGCAGCAGTTTACATGCTACGGCCTGAGGTAAGGCACGCGAAGACCATCTCCCCTGGCGCAAAGTTTCTGAATTTCCATTAACAAAGCACAACAATACCCTGCCTCCGGATGCGCCAGGACTCTCTGTTTAACAAGAGGTTCCCTGGCGCGGTTTAGATAATTTCCTGGCTGTGTTATTATCACTGCCGAATTCTAGTTAGGTAATTTGTTTTGGGCCTCGGCGAGACTCCGAACGTGAATTACCTGTCAGTCTGCGCTTTCAGAAGTCGACAGGGTTCACTTCAGGATTCATACCTGCCAGAGAAACGCAGTTGTCGGCTCCTGCATCCGATTTATTTTTACCTGCTGCTTCTATTCTCTCCTTTCCTGCAAGCCGCTCCTTCATTGAGCAGTGGCCTTTCGGTCAGCACCGAGGGTTACTTCGTGCTGAGCTGGGAGACTCCCGAGCCGGCGCTTGCGTTGACACTGCATCAATCCAGCACACCGGATTTCAGCGCCGGGCTTGAGGAGTGGTCGGTAACAGGGGCATCACAGTTCACCCAGAGCGGCCTGGTCAACGGGAACTACTATTTCCGCCTCAGCGACAGCACAGGCTTCAGTAACACCGTCCACGTGCAGGTCGTTCACCATTCCCTGCTCCGGGCCAGCCTGTTCTTTTCTCTCGGTGCGACGCTGTTCGGCATTCTGGTAGCGACCCTGCTTCTGGGCCAGCGTGGTCTGCGGGAGGAAACACCGCAATGAATCCGGTACTCTCACCCTCGCTCGCCTTTGTCATCCTGGTAGTTTTTGGCTTTATCTGGGTGGGTTTCGGATACTGGCTGGGGCGCAAGAACAAGACCCTCAGCGACTTCATGCTGGCCGGCAGGAACGTGGGGCTGGCCCTGGCGACTGCGACAGCCATGGCCACGTGGGTCACCAGCAACACCACCATGACAGCACCGCAGCTGACTTATCAGTTGGGTGTCTGGGGCATGGTGGGGTACTCACTGGGCGCGGTGGGGCTGGTGCTGTTCGCGCCGTTGGCCACCCGCATCAAGGCACTGCTGCCCCAGGGCTACACTTCCGGTGATTTCATTCGGCTACGTTACGGCAACCTGGCGTGGCGGATTTTCCTGGTTATCTCCTTCTGTTATGCCTTTGGCTGGCTGGTCAGCCTGGGCATGGCCGGTGGCATCCTGGTTAACGCATTGAGTGGCATTGACTACCGCGTGGGCATGACAGCGATCCTCGTTGTCTGTGTTGGATACACGCTGCTGGGTGGCCTGCGGGCGGTAATCGCAACGGATTTCATTCAAACGCTTATTATTGTGGTTGGAGTAACCGTCGTCGCCTGGCTGGTCATCGACAACATCGGCATCGAACCCCTGTACAGCGCGGTGCAGGAACGTCGCCCGATGCTGCTCAATCTGCTGTTTCCCGCCTCGATCATGTTCCTGTTCAATAACCTGCTGTTCGGCGTCGGTGAGATCTTCCATTCCAACGTCTGGTGGTCAAGAGCCTTTGCCTTCGGAGAAGGAATCGGCGGCAAAGCCTATCTGATCGCAGGCATCATGTGGCTGCCTATTCCCATCGTTGCCGGCTTTATCGCGCTGGCCGCTCCGGCCATGGGGTTGACCGTCCCGGCCGCCGACATGGTCGGTCCTTTGGTAGCCGGTGAAATCATGGGCGCCACCGGCGGCATACTGGTCTTTGTTGTGATTTTTTCCGCGCTTGCCTCCAGCCTTGACTCGCTGCTTGCCGCCACAGCCGACCTGCTCACCCAGGATATCTATCGGGGCCACATCAACCCGGGCGCCACAGACGATCAATGTAAAATCGCCGGCAAGTGGATCATCGTCGGCCTGGGAGTTTTTACCTGGCTAATGTGCTTCCCAAGAATCACCACCCTGGCATCACTGCTCTACTTTACCGGGGCTTTCGTAGCCAGCGCCATATGGCCTATTGTTTTCGGGCTGTATTTCCGCCGCACCAGTTCGCTGGGCGCCAGTCTGGGCATGGTCGCTGGCAGCGGCCTGGGCCTGCTGGCTTATTTCACTATCGGCTTTTACGTTGCCGCCCTGGTTTCCTGCGCCATTTCTCTGATCACTATCGTTATCTGTTCGGCTGTTGATAGTCAGGAATTCGATTTCAAATCACTGGAAAGCAGCCGGCATTAGGACTTCTGATGACTACAGCAATGTTTCTTATTTCACCCACCGCCTTCAGTCTGCTCATACTGGTTGCACTGACCGCAGCCTCCGTGACCCCACTGATTATGATCGGCCTTTTGATTCAAGATAAGAGGAATCGCAAGCTATGGTAGGAGTGCCGGATGTAACTTTCAAGCGTAATGCTCCTGACACCTACGGCAGCGCGCACCCCAAGGAGCTGCTGCGGCAGATTACGGAGGATGTCGATTACCTGCTGCCACTGGCTAATCAGCACATTATCTCTGCGGATCAGTTCAAGAAGGAAACCCTGCTGCAGCTGTTTCGACTGGCGGCCAAGTACGAGGCCAATCCCAGTCGCTTCAGCACCCCTCTGCAGGGAAAGATACTGATCAGCGCATTCTACGAACCCAGCACCCGCACCAGGCTGTCATTCGAAAGCGCCTGGCATCGGCTGGGCGGCGATATCATGTCTATAACGGACAGGGCCACTACCGGAATTGCCAAAGGCGAGTCCCTCGCGGATGTGGGAGAAATGTTCAACAACTACGGCGATTGCGTAGTCCTGCGGGATAACAACAAAGACTCGCCGTACGATATGATGGAGAGTCTGCGGATCCCGATCATCAATGCCGGCAATGGCATGGACGAGCACCCCACCCAGGCGCTGTCGGATATTTACACCATCTTCAAGTGGCGACCGTCTCTGGTGAAGCGCCGCGGAACTGAAAAGAACAGACTGAAAGTGGGGATCATCGGTGTTCCGGACAAGATGCGGACCGTACGCAGCCTGTTGAAGCTGATGATTAAATTTCCAGAAATCTTCAATGACATCACGCTGATACATGATGGCTCGACCAAAGACATCTACGGCCCCCGGCTTTCAGAACAGATCAGGGAAGCCGGCGTGACTGTTCGCGAGACTCAAGACCTGGATGCCGTAGTTCATGAGCTGGATATCATCTACATCAACGCCATAGCCTGGATCAAAGACAGCTACGAGTCCTACGGCACCTCGTTCAAACTCGACTCCACCACGAAATTGAAAAACTCGGCGATTGTCATGCACCCGCTCGCCCGGGGAGAAGAATTGAGCACCGACCTGGATGAAACCCACCACAACTGGTATTTCGCCCAGGCACGGGGTGCAGTGTTCCTGCGCATGGCGCTACTGACCTGCCTGGTACAGCGCACCGAACGGGTCATGGACGTGGTTTAGACCGCCAACCGGCTGCTGGATTAACGCGCGGCGGCTGCGCGCAATAGATTCACCCAATCAAAGTATGCTCTTTTGGGTTTACTCACCTTTTAAACCAACAGGAGAAATAACCGACTCATGTGTGGAATCGCGGGTATTTTACATGCCGACTCAGGAACCAGTCCGGACCCTCAGCTATTGGTCAATATGGCCGCCATCCAGCAGCACCGCGGGCCAGACGGTTTTGGCTATAAGACGTTGGACAACCACGGCGTCGGTTTCAGCCACGCCAGGCTATCTATCATCGATCTGGACGAGAGTCGTGGCAAACAGCCCTTTGTCAGTCAGGACGGCAACCTGCTGCTGGCCCACAACGGAGAGTTTTACGATTATCAGCGCATCAGGGCGCGGCTGACCGCCGACGAAGCCCGCTTTCAGACCAAGAGTGACTCGGAAATCATCCTGCATCTTTACCCGCGCCTTGGCATGGAGAAAACCCTCGAACAGTTGCGCGGGGAATTCGCTTTCTCCCTGTACGATCGTGAGAACCAAACCCTGCACCTGGTGCGGGACAGATTCGGCATCAAGCCACTGTACTGGACCCAGGTCAACGGTAAGCTCATCTTCGGTTCTGAACTGAAAGTTCTTTTTTCACATCCTGAGGTTAATCGGGAATTCACTCCCGAAGGGCTTTATCACCAGCTCATGCAGACCATGGTGCCCGGCACCACGGCGTTTAAAAACATCCACCAGGTAAAGCCCGGGCACATCGTCACCATTACCCGTAAGGACGGCCAGCTTCACGTCGCGGACAAGAAATACTGGGACCTGGATTTCCCCCGGGAAGCTGACCGAGCGCCCATGCAGGAAGAGCAGGCTGTGGAACTGGTACGGGAGGAATTACTCAACGCGGTGGCCCTGCGCCTGGAAGCCGACGTGCCGGTGGGCAGCTACCTGTCCGGGGGCATCGACTCCTGCGCCATTATCGGCCTGGCCTCCGCCTGCCGCCAGGGCCCGGTCAAGGCCTTCACCATCGGTTTCGACAACAAGGACTATGACGAGAGTCCTATTGCCCGTCAGATGGCCGAGCGCTGCGGCGCTGACCAGGACATCATGATGTTGTCAGGTAACGAACTCTATGGTCATTTCGAAGAGACTATCTGGCACACCGAGCGAAGCATCTACAACACGCTGGCAGTGGCGAAGTTCCTCATGAGCCGGCATGTCAACGAGAACAACTACAAGGTAGTGATGACCGGCGAAGGGTCGGATGAGTTGTTCGGGGGCTACCCGGCATTTCGCCGTGACATGTTCCTGCACGGTCTCGACAGCCTCGACGAAAAAGAAAAGCAGCATTGGCACAGCCTGCTGGACGAGAGCAATGCGCTGTTCAGCGGCGCCATGCTGGCCCGCGAGCAGGTGGACGACCCGGATCTGCATTTCAAGGTAGGATTTACACCCTCCTGCCTGCAGCCCTGGCTGGCGTGCGGAGAACTGGTCCCCGCCCTGCTGAATAAGGACATGCGGGAAACCCTCAAGGATTACAGACCCGGTGCGGCGATCGCGGAAACTCTCGACACCGAGCAACTGAAAGGTCGTCACGCGCTGGACAAGGCTCAGTATGTCTGGTGCAAGACCATGCTGGAAGGCCAGATTCTGACCTGGGGCGGAGATCGCGTCGACATGGCCAACTCCATGGAAGCGAGACCAGCCTTTCTCGATCACCACCTGGCGAAGATGGCTGTCAGCCTGCCGCCCGAACTGCGCATCAAAGGCCGCACAGAGAAGTATGTGTTGCGGGAAGCGATGAAGGGTATCCTGCCCGAGGTATTGTACAAGCGGGAGAAATTTGCCTTCATGGCACCGCCGGCCCATACCGACCAGGTCAAATGGCAACAGATGAAGAACCTCTCAACCCGGCTCTTGAGCGACGAGGCGATCGATCGTTCTGGATTACTCTGTGCAGACGGGGTAAGGGCACTGTTTAGTCGTCATGAAGACAAGGCCACCGTGGCAGCGGAGCAGGTGCAGATCGATGCTGTCATCAATCACATGCTGTGCGTACAGATCATGCATGAGAAGTTCATCGAGCAGGATATTCCGGCCCTTGCCGCCCGACGGGCCAGACAGTTGAATTGGGCGGCCTGAGGAAATTCCCGGTTTAAGAACTTTCATTCCATCGCGTGAGGCTTGGTACAGACTGATGACACTGAAAATAAATCTGGAACGGGTTCAGAATGATCTCTATGCTCTGGCGCGAATCGGCTACAACCCGGAAGACCAGGGCATCTACCGACAGGGTTTCAGCCAGGCTGACATGGAGGCCCGTGACTGGCTCAGCAAACGGATGAGCGAACTGGACCTCGAGCCCCACATGGATGGCGCCGGCAACGTCATTGGCCGACTGGGAGACAAAAGCAAGAAAGCCCTGTTGATAGGCTCGCACCTGGATTCAGTGCCCGCAGGCGGCATGTTTGACGGCGTACTTGGCGTGATTGCAGGGCTCGAGTGCATTCGGGTCCTGCAGGAGAACCAGATCCCGTTGAAACACGCCGTGGAGGTCGTGGCAACCAGCGAGGAAGAGGGCCGCTTCGGCGGCATGCTGGGCTCCCAGGCACTGACCGGCCAGCTGACGCTGGACTGGCTGGAGCGGGCTCAGGACGCTTCCGGAGAATCCCTGCGGGAAGCCATGGCCAAATGCCAGCTGCGCTACCACCATGCCATGGAAGCAGCGCGGGATCCCAAAACCCTGGTGGGCTTCCTGGAGCTGCACATCGAACAGGGCCCGGTGCTGGAAAAAGCCCGCCAGGACATCGGCGTGGTAGAGGGCATCTCCGGCGTTTTCAAATGGCTGATCAAGTTCAAGGGCAAGGCCGATCACGCCGGCACCGCGCCTATGGACCTGCGCAGCGACGCCTTTATGGGCGTCGCGGATTTTGCCCATGAAATTTCCCGCATAATCGACGAAGAAGGCACTGATAAAACCCGCCTGACTATCGGCCGCGTCGAACTGAAACCCGGCTACGCACACACTGTTCCGGGCGAGGCGGAATTCACCCTGGTAGGCAGGGATATGTCGGAGACAGTCATGACGGAACTGGCGAACAGCTGTCGCAAGGTACTTTCCTCCATTGCCCGGCGGCACAGACTGATGTTCGAGTACGACCAGATGAGCTGGCTGGAACCCAAGCACTGCGACCCCGGTATGATTGACCTGTTGAAGCGCCACGCCGAGAAGCTGGAATACGATACTATCGTCATGCCCAGCGGCGCAGGACACGACGCCCAGTTTTTTACCGACATCATCCCGACCGGACTACTTTTCATACCGAGTGTCGGCGGAGTCAGCCACGCACCGGACGAGTGGAGCCACTGGCATGACGTGGAAAAAGGCTGCAACGTGCTGCTTGCTGCAACACTGGAGCTTGTCGCCGAAGGTTACGGCTAGAGAACCCAGGCGGCAAAAAAATAGCCGCATAACATAAATAGACGCCCTGTGTGCAGATTCTTGTGCTCAGGTTAAAAACACCGTAGAGCAGACCTGAAACCTCTTTACGGGATCAGGGAGCCTCTGCGCAATTAATCAGAGGCTCCTTCGGACTGCCCGGCCCCTCTCAAAGTCCAACTTTTCCATTAATGACTTGCGAAACACAACAACTTTCGCGAAGCTTGCCGGATACTGCGGCGCAGCTAAGCTGACAGCGCGGCCAAAATTACGGTAGCTGCCGCTCCCAGGACCGCGCCAGAAAACATAACAACACGGCTACTCCGAGCAGACGAACACCGGCGCCATGGTTCTCCACTGGCAGCCGCTTTCGAGGTGTCTCATGACCCTGTTTGCCATTCTTCTCACTTTATTTCTGCTGGCCGGCTCGGTGCTGGGCTGGGTTGCGTTCCTCAAGATCAGAACCCTGACCGGGCAGCTGGATCTATTGCACAGTACCCTCCGATCGGTCGCCAATCGACTCGACGAACTCGACCCGGATTCCAGCGCCCATTCAATCGGGCTGCCCGATGACTTTGCAAAAATTCCCGGGGCACGCCGGTCCCAATCGCCGGCCAGCGCCCCGTCGAAACAGAATGAAACCGTGAACACCGCCGCACGTGCCAGAGACGCAGAGCTGTGGAGCGGCGTACGCAAGGCCGGACTCGCAGCCGGGTCGGCAGCCAAACGTGAGACCTCCCGACCGCCCCTAAACCCGTTTGGCTGGCTTGCATCAGTCAAAGACCAGTGGATGATCTGGCTGGGGGGCCTGTCGGTCTCCCTGGCGGGCATATTCCTGGTGCGCTATTCCATCGAGCAGGGGCTTCTGGGCCCGGCGGCCCGGGTTACGGTCGGCATCCTGGCCGGCCTGGCACTGCACGGGCTGGCCGAATGGCTGCGACGCCATAACAAAGGACACTACAACGCTTTTGCCGCCCTGGCCGGTGGCGCCAGTATCACCCTGTATGCAGCCCTGCTTGCCGCCCTGCTGCTTTACGGGTTACTGCCACCCTTACTGGTATTCGGCTTACTGGCCCTGATTTCGCTGCTCACCCTGTCACTGGCCCTGGTCCACGGGCCGGTGCTGGCCATTCTGGGGATACTGGGCGCCTATATCGTACCCCTGCTGGTGGATACCGGCAGTGACAGTATCCTGGGCCTTTATCTTTACAGCCTGATCATCACCGCGGCGGCCATTTTCCTGATGCGGCGGGTCTACCGACCGTGGCTGTGGCTGGGCATGCTGACGGGCTCTCTGGGCTGGTGGTGCCTGTCGTTAACAACAGGCGACGCGGAGGGATTCCGCGGCTACTACCTCGCCGCCCTCACCTACCTGTTTCTGGCTTTGCCTGAGGGCGACTGGGCGCTGCAGAAAAACCCGCAGCCCGGTACAAGCAGGAGTCCGGCCGACGGGCTCCTGCTGCGCTCCGTCGCACTGCTGGTCCTCGCATTTGGAATCAGCATTCAATTTGAGAGATCTGTAGCTGATTCGCTTTTTTACTGGACCCCCCTGGTGGTTATTCTGCTCCTCGCCGGTGGCAGTCGCCCCGCCCTGCAATGGGTTCCCGTTGGCGCTCTGGCGATCCAGTTGCTGGCCTGGTTCGGACGCGGCCTGGAGCCTGGCAACGGCTGGCAGCTTGCCGGATTGCATGACGCAGACCAGGCCAGCTTCCTGGTCTACGCCGGCTGGATGACGGCGCTGCATGTCGCGCTGGGCGGCTACAACTACCTGAGAAGCCGTCATGCCCTGTGGGTCGCCATGATAGTTCTGGCTCCCCTGGCCTGGTTGTCCCTGAGCTACCTGCTGGTGACCGATCTGTCGCAATCGGTGTACTGGGGAGCCCTGGCAGTACTGCTGGGGATGGGCTACCTGGGACTGGCATTCTGGAGGCTCCACCGCTCAGCGGAAAGGGCCGATTCCGACCAGCCACGGGACAGCGCGATAAACGTGTGGCTGATACTGGGCGGTCACTTCGGCTACGCGCTGGCGGTAGCCATAGTACTGCGAGAAGCAAGCCTGACCCTGGCCCTGGCAACGCAGCTGATTTCACTGACCTGGCTGATGGGCAGATTCCAGCTTCCAGCGCTGGGGCTGCTGGTTAAAGCGGTACTGGGCCTGGTGGTGGTCAGACTTACCCTCAATCCCTGGCTCCTCAGCTATTCCAACGAGGTTCACTGGTCCCTGTGGACGTACGGTGGATCGACGCTGCTGGCCGGCCTTGCCTGCCGCCTTGCCAGCGGCGAACCGGCGCTGCGCAAATGGCTGGAGGCAGCCACCCTGCATCTGCTGGTGCTCACCCTCTGGGCCGAGACCCGCTACTGGCTCTACGAGGGCAATGTTTATGCCCTGCGTTTTGAACTGACAGAATTCGCCATCAATACCGCAGCCTGGTCGAGCCTGGCCCTGGTTTACTATCGTCGCCACCTGACAGGCCAACTGCTTGCCGGCTGGTACCTGCTGGCGTCCAGGCTGCTTCTCTGCCTGTCGATTTTCAGCTATGCGCTGGTTCTGTTCCCGCTCAATCCTGCCTGGGGTGGCGAGCAGGTTGGCAGCACGCCGATCTTCAACCTGCTGCTGCTGGCATTCGGCTACCCGGTACTGGTCAGCATCCTGCTGTTTCGTTTTTATGATCCACGCCTCAAGCGCCATTTCGCCTACGCCGGCTGCCTGACCGGATTCATCTTCGTGAACCTGGAAATCCGCCATCTGTGGCAGGAGTCGATCAATCTCAACCTGCCGACCGGCAACGGCGAACTGTATACCTACACCATCGTCTGGCTGTTGTTCTCCATCCTGGTATTGCTCGCGGGGTCACTGCGTTATGGCAGAACCGTCTATCAGGGCGGCATGGCACTTTTACTGCTGGTGGTGGCGAAAATTTTTCTGGTGGACATGGCGGACCTGGAAGGCCTGCTGCGGGTAACCACGTTCATGGGGCTCGGGCTCAGCCTGCTTGGCCTTGCCTACCTGTACCAACGCTTCAATCTTACTCCGGGAGCAAGTGATCCGGAGTAGGGCAGGAGACCTCTGGTTAAGCAGCCTCTGATTAAGTACCACGACGCTCTGCGGGAGCCTGTCAGGCGCTACTGCGCGGCGTCGTGTGCAGGGAAGGGTTACTCCCTTGCCAGGCATGACAACGCCGCGGTGATGCCTTCAGACGATCGCTGGCATGGCGAATTGACGCGGGCGGTTTCAGATTGTCCTGTTTGGGCGTATGATGTTTCTATGTGCGGATTATTGCGCCAAACACCTTCTTCCGGCAGCTGCATAACAAGATGCTGGCTGGTGGTCGTACTGCTGCTGGCGGTTGCACCACTCAAGGCACAGGACGTCTGGCTGGTGGATCTGCAGGGTGCTATCGGCCCCGCCAGTGCCGATTTTGTCATGCGCTCCCTGGACGACGCGGCCGCCGCTGAAGCCGCGCTGGTCGTTCTGCGCCTGGACACACCGGGCGGGCTGGATCTGGCCATGCGGGACATCATCCGCAGCATACTGGCCTCACCGGTCCCGGTCGCAGGCTGGGTGGCACCGGGCGGCGCCAGAGCCGCCAGCGCCGGCACCTATATCATGTATGCCAGTCATTTCGCCGCCATGGCGCAGGCCACCAATATCGGCTCCTCTACACCGGTCAACCTGGGTGGCGAAGGGGGGCCTTTCCCACTGCCCACCATGCCGGAACAGCCGGCCTCTGACGACGAAGAGGAAGCAGACCAGGAAGCGGCACCGTCTTCACTGCCCGGTACCGCGATGGAGCGCAAAGTGCTCAATGACGCGGTGGCTTATATCAGAGCCCTGGCGGAACTGCGGGGCAGAAACGCCGAGTGGGCCGAGCAGACGGTCGTCGAGGCAGCCAACCTGCCCGCCTCCGAGGCGCTGGAGCTGGGCGTCGTCGATCTGATGGCAGACGACATCTATGATCTCCTCGCCCGACTCAACGGCCGCTCAACCACCATCGACGGACGCTCTGTAACCCTGGCCCTGAACGACCCGGTTATCACGCTGGTGGAACCGGACTGGCGAGAGAAATTCCTGGCCATGATTACCGACCCCAACGTGGCCTATATTCTGCTTATGATCGGCATCTACGGGCTGATACTTGAATTCTATAATCCGGGCATGGGACTGCCAGGCATCACTGGTGTTATCTGCCTGTTGCTGGGAGCCTTCGCCCTGCAGATGCTGCCCATCAACTATGCCGGTCTGGCACTGATTATCGTCGGCATCGGACTGATGGTGGTGGAAGCCCTGTCGCCAAGTTTTGGCGTCTTCGGTCTCGGCGGTGTGGCTGCCTTTGTACTGGGGTCGGTCATGCTGATGGATACCGAAATGGAGGCCTTCCAGATCTCCCTGGCGATTATCGGCGCCTTCGCGGCCGCTTCGGCGGGGGTATTCTTTTTCGCGCTGGGGGCCGTCTTCACGTCGCGGCACCGGCGTGTAACAACCGGCATGGAGAGTATGCCGGGCAGCGTGGCCATTGCTAACGAAGACTTCAATGGCGAAGGCCATGTTCGCGCCTTCAGTGAAAACTGGAAGGCCATTTCCGATCTCCCGGTCAAAAAAGGGCAGGAACTTGAAATTACTGGCGTTGACGGGTTGACGCTGACCGTCACCCACCGGCAACCCGGACCAGACACAGAAGAGGGCTAGGCTTATGCAATCATTTTTAGTAGTGCTGACCACTATCGTCCTGATCCTGCTCGTCAGCTCATTTCGAGTGCTGCGGGAATACGACCGGGGCGTCATTTTCCTGCTTGGTCGTTTTTATAAAGTGAAAGGCCCCGGGCTCATCCTCGTCATCCCGTTTTTCCAGCAAATGGTCAAAGTGGATTTACGCACCGTCGTCTGGGATATCCCGACCCAGGACCTGATCACCCGCGACAATGTCTCGGTCAAGGTTAATGCCGTGCTGTACTTCCGGGTGGTTGACCCGCAAAAAGCCATCATCAACGTGGAAGACTTCATGGAAGCCACCGGTCAGCTGGCCCAGACCACATTGAGATCGGTGCTGGGGCAGCACGAGCTGGACGAACTGCTGGCAGAGCGGGAGCGGCTGAATGCCGACGTCCAGGGCATACTGGACATCCAGACCGACGGCTGGGGAATCAAGGTCTCCAACGTGGAAATCAAGCACGTGGATCTGGACGAAAGCATGATCAGGGCCATCGCCAAGCAGGCTGAGGCAGAGCGGGAGCGACGAGCCAAGGTCATCCACGCCAGTGGTGAAGCGGAAGCGGCGAGGAAACTGGTGGAGGCAGCCACCCAGCTCGCCGAGCAACCGGAATCCATGCAGCTTCGTTACCTGCAGACCCTGACGGAAATCGCCGGCGAGAAGAACTCCACCATCGTGTTCCCGCTGCCCATGGACATTATTGAGAATTTCAACAAGATGTTGGGGAAAAAATAATTGCTCTTGGCAGCCGGAGGGCTTCGAAGCTAGGACTGCTCTTCAGCTTCGGTCAGACGCTGTCGCCGGTTCTGTTCTTCGACCAGGGCTGATTCGATATCCTGCAGCACGCCATCCACATCGGCGCTGCGTGTATCTTCAGCAAAAATACCGGTCAGTTTGACATCCGGATGTAATTCACCGTCCTCAAACAGCTTCCAGATTTCCTTGGCGTATTGGCTATTGAGCAATTCCGGCGCGAACTGGCCGTAGTAATTGCTTACGTTATTAACATCCCGTTCCAGCATCGCCTCGGCATTGTTATTAGCGGCCGCATCCACCGCCTGAGGGAGGTCGATAATGACCGGGCCGTCTTCACCGACCAATATATTGAATTCAGACAGGTCCCCATGAACCAGGCCCGCACAAAGCATGCGCACCACGTACCCCATGAGCTGAGCATGGTCTTTCAGAGCCTGTTCGGGTGACAGGGTGACCTCACTCAGGCGGGGCGCCACCGAGCCTTCACTGTCGGTTACCAGCTCCATCAGCAGCACGCCATCGACACAGCCATAAGGGCGGGGAACCCGCACGCCGGCATTGGCGAGCTTATAAAGCGCGTCTACCTCGGCAGTCTGCCAGGTTTGCTCCTGCTGCTCACGACCAAACTTTGAACCTTTGTCCATGGCGCGGGAGCGACGGCTATTACGTGTTTTGCGGCCTTCCCGATAGAGCACCGCCTGTTTGAAGCCACGCTTGGCGGCTTCTTTGTAGACTTTGGCGCAGCGGACCTCCGCGTTACAACGCACCACATAGACATCGGCCTCCTTACCGCTCATCAGCCTGGTGATGACTTCATCAATCAGGCCTTCGTCGATCAGGGGCTGGATTCGTTTCGGAATTTTCATGGCGCCTTTTTACAACATTTGGACCGGGGAAGAAACAACAAGGTTAAGTAACCACTGATTAATTTTGGAAACACTCTGCTCTGATTACCACTGATCAGAGGTTTCGCGCAAAAGCTTGATGGCAAGCTGAAGTGCCCGGGCAACCGAGGGGAGCAGCGTCAGCTACGTATCAGGCGCCTGATGAGCTGAAAGTGAAATGCGACCACCGTCTGCCATTCTTCTCATGCACGGCCTCTTCAAACTGCGCCTGCGAGAATTCTGCAACGGCCTTGCCCCAGAACCGCAGCGCCGGCAGGTTTGACTGAAGCACCCGAACCAGCCACTGTCCCGGGTGATGATGCCACACGCAGGAGGCAAATTCGTACGACGCCCCGGTCCCCCGGTGGCGCCTGACAACAAAGAACTCATTCATGTCGTTTCCAGCAGCGCCGGGCAACCATTGATCGCTCGGACCTACCAGAGCAAATCCGACTGGTGTTTCACCAGTATAGAGCAGGTACACGTCATGGCCTTCCACCCAATAGGGCTCCGTTGAATGCCCGTAGTTGCCCCCTGGGAGTTGATCGACCTGAAACCATTCCGCCATATCATGAAGATAGAACTCAAACAGATTGCGCAATACCGGATCATGGGACCGATCAGCCCTGACAACCTTGTATTTTTTACGCATCAGGTGAACTCCGTAGTCGGAACTTTCTACGCAATGGGTTTTCAATGTATTCGTAGGTATGGCATGGATAGAGTATCAGGGTGCCGAGGAAAATGCTCAGCAACCACACCATAGGTATTTCAGGAATCCGTTCGGCCACAAGAACGAGGATCAGCACCTGGCTGACAGTTATCTGATTGAGGTAGATGGAGTAAGAAATCTCCCCGAGGTAATTCAGCTTTTTCAACCCGGCGGAAAGCGTCCCCGACTCCAGGGCAAAAACAACCACCACGAGCAGGAATACAATTGGAGTCAGAAAATCCAGCGCGCTATGTAATTCAGAGCGATTGGAAAGGGTCGCCAGGACTAACAATACGGTGCCTGTTTCCAGCAGATTACCAACGAACATGGATGGCTTCATTGACTGGATTTTTAAATAAACCCGGTAAGCCAGTATACCCAGCAGGAAAGAGGACAACCCGCGCAGCATACCGGAATTGACAACCAGGAAATAATTTTCCGTGGTCACATCAAGGTGACCGGTATGAAAATAAATAACTGATAACCCGAGCAGAGAAACGGCCAGCAATGCGGCGGATGGGCTGCGTCGGGTAATGCCGGCATTTCGGTCAGTAACGCCGTGCTGAATCTTGACGACATCGATGGCGGCAATGGCTTTCAGCTGGCAGGTTCCAACCGCGAAAGATGGATGGGTTGGTCGGTCAACAGTGCCGGGGACGTCAACGCTGATGGCTTCGACGATCTCATCATCGGTGCGCCGGACGACACCCTGAACGGCAACGGAACGGCCGGCTCCGCCTATGTCTATTTTGGCGGACCCGGCTCAGCGCTTGTCAATCATGAACCGACCGGAGTTATTGAAATTACCGGTACACCGCTGGAGGGGCAGACTCTCTCAGTAGTTAGTACACTGGCCGATTCTGATGGACTTGGTGAAATTTCCTTCCAATGGCTGGCCAACGGAATTCCAATTGGCGGTGCGACCTCTGACAGTATCCTGCTGACACAGGACCAGGTCGACACCACCATCAGCATGGTGGCAGCCTATACGGATCTACGTGGCACAGTGGAAATAGTGCAGAGCGGCAGTACTGCACCGGTAGAAGACTAGATCACCGGAATTCTGGTAGAAGGCAATGCCGGCAGAGATTTCCTGCAGGGTGGCGTAGGAGATGACACCCTGCTCGGCTACGAAGCTCGGGATACTCTCGAAGGGCTTGCCGGGGATGATGTCCTTAACGGCGGGGGGGATACTGACCTGGCGGTATTTAATGGTGAACTGCTGGATTATTCAGTTCTCCGCGACGCCGGCGGGATTTTAGTAAGCGGCCCGCTCGACGATGGAACCGACAGCCTGGCGGACGTCGAAAGGCTCGAGTTTGAGGATACGTCTCTGGCTTTCGACCTGGAAGGAAACGCAGGTCAGACAGTCAAACTGCTGGGCACCGTGGTGGGCGCGACCGGTGCCGCAGACCCTATACTGCGGGGCATCGGTATCGATATCTTCGACAATTCCGGGCTCAATGACCTGGTAGGGGCACTTGAGAGCGGTGCCTTCAGCCAGGTCCAACTGGCCGTTCAGGCTTCAGAATTGCTCGAAGAGCTTGGCGTGATTGATACCGGCCAATTGGCACTGATAGGCGTGGCATACGAGCCAGTCGCCTGATTGCTGCTAAGACCTCAAAGTGGATAGTTGGGGTCAGGGCCAGATGAGGATATCTCAGACCCTGATCCCACTTATTACACCATTGATCCGGTTGCGCCGAAGTTTTTGGTTTCTATTCTTTTTACTGCGCTTAACTGCCCTCATAGCTGGCGGCGTCTTCTACTCACCAAACCCAGCAACCCGATCGCCAATAGCGCCAGACCGCCAGGCTCTGGTACCGCTGATATTGAGACGTTATCAAGGAAATGGCCAACAGTATCATTACCACCTTGATCCGATATAAATTTCAAGCTGGTCAGCCCTCCTGAGCCAATGAATCCATAGGTAAACTGACTGAAGCCACTGGTAACATGCGAGCTGATCACCTGGCTGAAATTGTCAACCATGACCGTAAACGTTCCGTCGTTGCCCTTTCTCTTCTGGGCAAAAAAACTCAACTCGTAGCGCTGTCCAAGAGTCGTTGTAAACGTGTCACTATGCAATTCAAATGAGGAGTTCTGGGAAGGATGTGCATTTAACTCGACATAGTAATTTCCAAAGCCATCGGCTAGAAAACCGTCTTTGTGCACTTCTACGTTATTCACTCCGTGCCAGCCAGGCAATGAGCTGAAATAGCTCCAGCTTCCTGACACAACGTTGCTACCAAGATTCTCAAAGCCACCGTTAGCGATCAACGGCGAAGCGTTTGCATTGATGGTCAGCAACAACCCTGTAATCAGGCCTACAATTCTGCTCATGTTCTCTCCATTAGTGATCTAAAGCAATCCATTCAGATATACCATCAGCAAGTTTCGTGCCACATACAGGGCGACTTTTTGTACCTATAACTCCCACAAAAGCGCAATTAAATGTGAAGCAATTCGCAAATTTCGAATACTTATTCCACTATTTTTCAGCAGTTATTGTCAGTTTTGTTTACAGTCCGACAGTAATCTCAATAGCCCGGCACCTGGACGACACCCGTAAGCCGTTAGCAACCACGCCAGCCTTCCTCGACATCCGTGCAATACTGCAGTCAATTGAACCAGCGGACCCGGGGCCGATAAGGGTCTGATGGAGCCCTCAGGCGTGAGGTGCTTGTCGGTCGCATACTGGCCTCTTGCATTTCGACAACGAACTGACTCGTTCAGCCCGGGCGGTTGTATTTTTTCTTCCGGCGCTATATTCCACTGCCCTGACAAGCCCTACCAATCAAAGCATCCATTTCTTCCCAGGCAGAGTCGATCGGAACAGTTCTTGGATACAGTGGTTTCAGCATCTCCTTTTGCTTGATCACTCCAGATTTCGCAGCAAAGCGCTGCAATAACGGGTATCATCATCAACTCTTTTTCTTCCAGTTTTTACAGGAGAACGCTAGCGATGGCCAAGATGTATCGAGGTGCCTTGATCCTGTTTGCAGTTCTGTGGTCAGCCAGCCTGCTGGCCCAGGGTATTCAGCAGACCAAGGGAACGTTTCAGGACAAGTTCCGTCAGCTTGACGAGGTGCTGCCCACGGCGAATGTTTACCGCAATGCCGCCGGTGCCCCCGGCCATCAATACTGGCAGCAGGAGGTCGACTACAACATCGACGCGACGCTTGATGAGAATAACCAGCGTCTGTCAGCCACCGAGCTTATTACCTATCGCAACAACTCTCCCGACACCCTGACTTACCTCTGGTTTCAGCTGGACCAGAACCGCTTCCGGTCAGACTCCATGGCGGAAATGAGTGATACTTTTGACGGCTCCAGTCCGGATGCAGACAGCAACGATCCGGCCCGTATCAGCCTCGGACAGCTGCGTGCCCTGCAATACATGTCCGATTCAGATCTTGGCCACCGCATCAACGCTGTCTCGGACAACCGTGAGAATAATCTGGCCCATACTGTCGTTGGCACCCTGATGCGCGTGGATCTGGCCGAGCCTCTGGAAACCGGTGACGAAGTCGAGTTGCGTATCGATTTCGAATACAACATCGTCAATGGCGATGTACTTTCCCCCCGCGGCGGTTATGAACATTTTCCTGACGACGAGAGAGAGGGTGGCAACCACATCTTCGCCCTCTCGCAGTGGTTTCCCAGGCTGGTGGCTTACACCGACTACGAGGGCTGGACCAACAAGGAATTTCTGGGGTCCGGTGAATTCACGCTGGAATTTGGCGATTACGAAGTGTCCATGACGGTGCCCGCCGATCATATCGTGGCCGCCACCGGCGAGCTGCAGAACGCCAGCGAAGTGCTGACCCGCCAGCAGCGCGATCGCCTTGAAGAAGCGGAAAGTGCCTCACGCCCGGTTTACATCGTGACTCCGGAGGAAGCACTGGCAAATGAACGCGAGGGCAGCGCACAAACAGCCACCTGGCGATTCGCCGCGGAGAATGTACGGGATTTTGCCTGGGCCTCGTCACGAAAGTTTATCTGGGATGCGAAGGGCCATCGCCAGCCGGGTGCCGATCAGGAACTGGTCATGGCCATGTCGTTCTATCCCAAAGAGGGCGGCGGGCTGTGGTCTGACTATTCAACGGAGGTGGTCATTCATACCCTGGAAGTCTACAGCCGCTTCTCGTTCGACTACCCCTACCCCACGGCGCAGTCGGTCAATGTCGGTTTCGTCGGGGGGATGGAATACCCAATGATCACCTTCAACGGGCCCCGAACCGAACTGCAGGACGATGGTTCACGGACCTACTCGCTGGCGGAAAAGCGCTTCCTGATCGGCGTGGTCATCCATGAGATCGGGCACTTTTATTTCCCCATGATTGTGAATTCCGATGAGCGGCAATGGACCTGGATGGACGAAGGCCTGAACAGTTACCTGGATTCCGTCGCCGGCCGGGAGTGGGATGCGGAAATCCCCTGGGGAGTCGAGCCCCGCTACATCACCGACTACATGGAATCCCAGAACCAGGTACCGGTAATGACCCAATCCGACAGCGTGTTGCGCCTCGGGCCCAACGCCTATGCCAAGCCCGCTACCGCGATCAATATCCTGCGGGAGACCATCATGGGGCGGGAGCTGTTCGATTTCGCCTTCAAGGAATATTCACGGCTCTGGGCATTCAAGCGCCCCACGCCGGCGGATTTCTTCCGAACCATGGAAGAAGCATCCGGAATTGATCTTGACTGGTTCTGGCGGGGCTGGTTTTACACCACCGATCACGTGGACATCTCCCTCGATCGTGTCTATCAGATGCGCATGGATACCCAGAATCCGGACATTGACTTCAGTCGCCAGCGTGAATTTGAAAAATCTTTGCCGCCCAGCGTTTATGTGGAACGGAATCGTCAGGAAGGCCTCCTGACCTGGGTGGAACGCAACCGGGATGTCAGGGATTTCTACGATGACAATGACCAGTTCACGGTGACCAATGTAGAGAGGAACAGCTATAACAGTTTCCTGGAGGGTCTTGAGGACTGGGAACGTCAAGTGCTTGATCGTGCGATCTCTGACGACCTGAGCTACTACCTGCTGGAATTTTCCAATGTGGGCGGGCTCGTCATGCCGATCATTCTGCAGTTCGACTATGCCGATGGCAGCAGTGAGGAAATGCGTATCCCGGCTGAAATCTGGCGCCGGTCTCCGCACGCCGTAAAGAAGCTGGTTGTGACTGAAAAAGAAATTACCAGTATCACCATCGATCCTTTGCAGGAAACAGCGGATGTGGATATTGAGAACAACTACTACCCGCGCCGCATCATCCCCTCTCGAATCGAGTCCTATAAGAGCCAGGGTAGTGACGGCCTGATCAGTCGCGATATCATGCAGGACATCAAAGCCGAACTGGATAGCGATGACGAGGATGATGAGGAAACTGACCAGTAACCTGCCCAGCAGCGCACAGGCCCGGATGGCGTGGTTTCCGTTCCTCCGGTTCTGTGCCGTGTTTGTCTGTTGCTTCGCCATTCTCCCCGGCAATGCCCATCAGCAGAAGAATGCGATTACCCGCGTCCTGTTCAATGAAAACACGGGCAATATCGAAGTCATGCATCGCTTTTTTATCCACGATGCTGAGCATGCGGCGGGGCTGATATTCGGCGAACGCCAGACCCTTGCCGAATCCATAGAATCCAGGCAGCTGTTCAGCAGTTACGTCATCAACCGATTTGCACTGGGTGTCACTTACACCGATGGTAAACGTGAAGAACTGGCTCTCGATTATGTGGGTGAAGAGGTCGATGGACAGTTTCTCTGGGTTTATCAAGAGATCCCCGCCGTAGACAATATCGCCGCCATGACGATTGTAAGCATGGCGCTCAGGGATGTGTGGTCTGATCAATCCAATCTGGTCAATATTGAACGCAATGACAAAATCTACAGCGTGACCTTTGATGGGTCAGCGGAGGTACTCAGCGTAGAACTGGATACTTGAGCTGGAGTCAAACTTCTTCAGATTTCTTCGCGATAATTTTCCAGCAACGACCAGAACCACGCATTAGACGTCTGCCTGGGCTGCCCGCGGCAGTCAATAAGGTACGGATTGCCACTCGTGGCACTTTTACTCGCGATTATCTCGATAAACCCCTCTGTGCTATTGAACAGTTTTGCATTCAGCTCCCGCTTGGAGCGCAGATGCTCCCTCGCCTCCCTTCCCGAGTACTTTCTGCCGTTACGAACAAGATTACAGCCATCCCTGCCAACCGAATTAATCAGAAAATCAATCTCGTCATCCATTGCCTCCGCCCCAGCACGTCCTGGCAACAGGATAAGAATAAACAGGAAAAAAATTACAGGCTTCATATGGATTCCTCCAAAGCGCGTCTTAAACCGCACCGGTACTATCGGAGACTCTAATAATCGAGAGGATAGAACAATGCGCAGATCAGGTCGATGTTTCCCGGAAGCCCGGAAGCGGGCCGATCTGCAGGGCTGGACATTCCGCCAGCGAGAGGGTAGCTTTTCCAGCCTATGCCCCGCTTGCATTCTAAAACCAGAACAAAAGAACAGAAGGAAATAAGTATGGTAAGGCACAGATCTCTCACTCGCCTCGTTTTCGTCATCACCTGCTCTCTGGGCCTGTCTGCAACGACCCTTCAGGCCAGCGACCTGCCTTTCGACACACCGGAAAGCCAGGGTGTTTCTGCGCAGCGCCTGCAACGGGTCTCCGGTTCCATGCAGCGCTATATCGACAAAGCGCTGCTGGCCGGCACCGTCACACTGGTTGCCCGTAATGGCAAGGTTGTGCGTCTGGATTCTCAGGGCTGGAAAGACAAAGAATCCGGCTCGGCCATGAGTGACGACACGATCTTTTTTATCATGTCCATGACCAAACCCATTGTGTCGACGGCGCTGATGATGCTTTACGAAGAGGGGCATTTTCTGCTGACCGATCCAATTTCCAACTGGATACCTGAAATTGCTGACAAGCAGGTAATTGTCAAAGACCAATACGGCACCCATCGGGTACCCCCGCTTCGACCGATCACGTTCCGTGATGTGCTGGCCCACACTACGGGACTGGATCCCTCCCGGGAGGATCTGACCGAAGCGGAGCAGGCCCTGCTCGGGCGCGAGGACAACCTTGAAGACACATTGCTGAAGCGGGCTCCACTGCCGCTGGCCTTCCATCCGGGCGATAGCTGGCAATACGGAAGCTCCACCGATTACGTCGCACTTCTGGTGGAACGGGTTGCCGGAGAGCCCCTGAACGACTTTCTGAAAAGAGAGATATTTGAGCCCTTGCAGATGGAAGACACCTTCTACGCCGTACCGCCGGAGAAACGCCATCGGGTCGCCAACGTCTACAGCCCCAGCGGCCCTGGTCGAACCATCGAATTGTCACGTACGCCGGAATACAGCGCCGTCCCGTACTTCGGTGCTGAGTATTATGGCGGTGTGGCCGGGCTCTTCTCGACCATTTCCGACTATTGGCGATTCAGCCAGATGCTGCTGAACGGCGGTGAACTGGATGGCGTCCGGCTGCTCAGCCCCAAGACCGTCAGCCTGATGATCACCAACCACACCGCGGATCACAACGTCTACGTGCGCGGCCCGGGCTATGGTTTCGGGCTCGGCTTCGGGGTGGTGAACGACGCCGGCGTGGCCCGCGACCCCCTCACCCCGGGCACATTCAGTTGGGGCGGCGCCTGGGGTACGGTCTTCTGGGTCGATCCGGTGGAAAATATGATCGGCATCATGATGACCCAGATCACCAGCTACAGTCATCTGAATGTGCGCCAGGAACTGGGGGTCACCGCGATGCAGTCGATCATCGACAGCTACTCCGCCCGGCCTTTTAAGGTTGCCCCCTACCCTAAACTGGATTGAGCGCGGCCGGCTTCCGGCCGGCTCATAATCAGTATAGAGCACGCAACCTGAATAACCGCCAGACATAGGCAACTGAAAACAGTTCACGCAACAAAGCAATGAACAATTCCAGGGAACTTAATAGTGAAATCTAAAAGCAGACACTTTATCTTTGCGCTGACAATGGCATGCCTTTCATTACCCGGAGTCAGTCTGGGCCAGGAACTCCGCGATCTGGACAACCCGGAACTTCAGCGGGTCGAACCTTTCCAGGTATTCGACAACCTCTACTATATCGGCGCAAAGTGGGTCGCTGCCTGGCTGCTGGTCTCGGATCAGGGTCTGATCGTTTTCGATTCCCTGTATGGCGACCTCACCGATATCGCCATCGACGGTATCCGCGAGCTCGGATTCGACCCCAATGACATTCGTTACCTGATCGTGAGCCACGCCCATTACGACCATGCAGGTGGCGTACGACGCTTCCAGGACGAATTCAGTCCGGTGGTCATGATGACCCAGGAGGACTGGCAGATGACCACAGAGCCGGCGGAATACCAGGAGTATCCGACCCCGGTCCGGCATCTGTCTGCGACAACTGGTGGCGTTATAAACCTCGGGCGCACACGGGTCCATTTCATGCAGACTCCCGGCCACACACCTGGCGTACTGTCTTCCTTTTTCACCGTCTATGATGACGGCTTCCCCCACACAGCTTTCATGTTCGGTGGCGCCGGGCTCAACTTCAGCGGCGTCGAGCGCACCGAAACCTACATTGACAGCGTGCAGCGTATCCAGAGAATTACCGATATCGAAGTAAATATCCCCAATCATCCCGGCGCAGGCGACGTTTTTGAACGCTACCAACGACTTCAGGAAAGGCAGGAAGGCGACCCCCATCCTTTCGTAGACCCGGCAGGCTTTTATGGCTGGCTCGATGAACTGCTGGTGGATGCTCAAGCCAAGCTGGAAGAGGAGCGCGCGGCAGGCAATTAGGAAACCTCAGCCCGGATTGGGCAGGAAGACATTCGGATTCAGCGGGCCGCGAACCCCGCCCCGCAGTGACCCCGCGTCATCGCCATTGGACGAGGAGAAGCCGCCACCTGATCCATTGCCAGCGCCGCCTGATCCACCGCTGCCGGATGACGACCCGTTGGGATTGTTTTCCGGATCAGGATAGGGAACCGGTGGCGGTGCGGAGCCGCCAGAAACTCCCGCCACCACATGGGCGAGCGGATTACCGTTGGATGCACCGGGAGCCAGCCAGCCCAGCTGGACCAGTTCGGCTACACCTTTTACCTGTCCGGCAGCCAGCTCGCGCCTGATCACTGCCAGCAGGTTTTTCACCGCGGACGAGGAGAAGCCAGCCCGCTTTTCGAGGCCTGACTTTCCACCGCCTCCTGCTTATAAAGCGCCCGCCAGATGGGGATAAGTAACAGGCGGGCAAACATCCAGCCGGCCAGCCCCATACCCCACGCCAACCCTACCAGGAAGGGCCCAGGGGATCTGTGAAAAATAATGTCCGCTGCATTCAAGAGATTAGCACCACAGATTAATACAGAAACCCACTGCATAAGCCACATCACATTGAGCAGTTTTTTGTTCTTTATGGCGCCCTTGGTGTTGTAATAAAAGCTGTGAAGATTATAGATATTCAGGAATGCTGAAAGCAGGCTGCCCGTTGACCACAGTGCTGCTGCCGATACGCCGATGATATTCAGAATAAGAACCACGCCACATTGCAGCGCTGCCAGAAGCGAATAATTCACGATCATACTCAGGCCCATGGCATCCGCCCGGCGGATTGCCTCGCCGGCGCGAAACTGAAAAGTCGCAATAATACCCGCGAATCCTGCCAGCGCCATAGACAGCTCGGCTATCAGGATCAATACATCAAAAACTTCCATAGCATGTTCCTATAGTCGGGCGCAGCAGCAGGAGTGTTATGCACTGTCACATCACAAACAGCCAGAAGCTTCTATAAGGGAGAAATTTTTTTACCCACGGCCCACGGGTCAGGCCGATTACCGGATTCCGCCAGCGAACTCGAATCGCAACGAACGCGTGGAGCAGGCGAGGGAGCGTCTTAACAGGTACCGGAACGGTAACCCCATCCTATTGGAATGTCCATGTTCTTGTTCTGTTCTTGTTCGGCAGAGTTCCAAGAAGCCTTTGATTAATTACCACCATGCTCTGCGGGAGGCTATCGGGCCCTGCTGCCAGGCGTCTTGCGCAGGGGACGGTCACTCCCTTGCCAAGCACGACAACGTCGCAGTGGCGCCCGACAGGCCCTGCCCGGCCGGGCTTTCAGACAAGCCCGCCGGCTTCGTTGCACTGTCCTGACAGGCTGACGCATGCCGGTGGCAATGCGCCCTGCAACCGAACTCGCCTGCAGGTCAGAGCATGGCGGTAATTAATCAAAGACTCCCGAACTCAACCCAACCGGTGGCTCATTTCAGGAACCGGGGCTTGCAGCAATAAATCGGGGGCTCCCTAGGCCCTGATAAAGCGCGGGGCGGTCATCAACGCCACGCCAGCAATTACCATGAGTGGTGCCGCAGTAACAAAATAGGGATAGATCATCAGGCCGATACCGGCATATTTGGCAACCTTGTGCTGTTGCTTTTTCCCATAGATGAAATAGCCCAGCCCGATAGAACTGAAGATCAAGCTGATGAGCAGATAACTGGTGTCAAGCATAAACCGCTCCCTGAGTGGCAAGAGGCAAGGTTGAGATTCAACTCTCCAGGACTGCCTGCTGAGCTACCATTGTGCAACAAAGTTTCTCAACAGACTGGCGAAGCCGTCACATTTAGCCAGCCGTGGCCAGACGTAAAAATGGCGGTCAAAAACTGCGGGCAGAGTAAAAGCACAGTGGCTCATTGGCAACTGATGTTTTTACTCCACCCCGTTTCTCACTTGTCACGACGTCTATACCAATACCAATGGCTGGTTCTGAATCCCAGTTTTTCATAGAGGGCCAGAGCCGCGAGATTTCTTTCCTCAACCTGCAACAGTGCATGTGCAGCACGATGCTGGCGACCCCAGGTCAGCAGCTGCCTGACCAATCGCCCGGCGAACCGGTGGCGTCGATACCTCGCCGCGGTAAACACATTATATATACTCAGAAAATGCTGATGGAGAACTCCCAATGCACAACAGGCGGTCTCACCGTCCGCACTCTCGAGTGCAGCAAAACATATCTCGCCCGGGATCTGGTCCAGCAACTGCGAGTGAATGCGCCGATGCGCCACTGATTCCGGGTAAATTCTGCCATATCTGTCGAGCCAGTCCTCCTTTGTAACGCCAGTGACAGGCAACCCGGTTTCATGCTGAAAACCCAACGCACAGGTCATCACCCTGGAGCGTGCAACCGATGCAAACCCGGCCTGCTGCAGGTAGTCATCAAAGCGTGCCACCGTACCGAATGAAGGAATCCTGATCAGAACGGGCTGCGATCGCTGACGGTAAAATTCCCCCGTTAAATCAACAACTTCTTCAAACGGTGTACGCGTCAGATCAGTCAGCACCAGCGAATTTGATCGTTTCCTGTAGCCACCCGAAGACCGCAATAACCCGAAGGGTGATCGCTGTTCTTCCAGTGCCGTCCATGATTGAAAGGCCGCTCTTTCCAGGCTCAGGTAAGTCATGACAGTTCCTCAGGCAAAAAAAAACCTCTAAGGTCGGAGACGTTAGAGGTTTTTAAATTGCAAAATTGAATTGCGTTATTTAATGTCCTTCGTCTCCATTTGAAGATGGAAATTGCGCCAGGTGACCAAGATATTTGGTACGCACGCAATCGCCGGCTGTACGGTAATTCCAGCCGGAAATCGAGGAAATCATGTGAAACGAATTCAAAAACATCTTGCTATCTGTGGTTAATTAATCGAAAACAGGAGCGGACTTTATTAAACGGATTTCTGATTGTCAACAACTTATTCTGGAAATGTAACAATGATTCCATATGTCGGACGAGGGCACAGGTTGTAGTTGACCAATGGATCCACGGTGAAAACGCCGCTGCAGGCAAGAAACTGATCCCGCAAGCCTCTACTCTCAACCTGTCATTTTTCGCTGAGACAGATTCCTGATCGGCGCCTGCACAGATGGACAAAACCCGGTATTGGAGATAACTTTCGCCTTGCCCAGGTACGATATTTCTTTCTACAGGAGTCCAGATTGAAAGACACAGCCCCTGACGATTCAAAACATCTGCTGGATGTATACAAAGCGAACCGAGGTAAGTGGGAGGCGCTGTCAGCGAATGTGGTGTCACACGTTGCCGGCCATCTGCGAGACGTGAACCTGAAATTCACCTCTAAATCCCGCATCAAGTCGCTTGAAAGCCTGTACGCCAAAAAAGCGGGGCATTATAAGGACAGGCTGATCCGCGATCTTATCGGCATCCGCTTCATTGTACCGTTCCTGGATGACGTGGAAACTGTGGTTTCCACCATAAAGAAGCTCTACACAGTCGTGGAGGTAGAGCGCAAATCCGAGGGTCTTACCTACCGTGAGTTCGCCTACGACTCGGTGCATCTGGAGATTTCTCTCGAACAACACGAAGTCGTTGTCCCCGAAGAATGCGTGTCCTGCTGCGAAATACAGGTGCGGACCACGTTACAGGACGCCTGGGCCGAGGTAGAGCACGAGATCCTTTTCAAGAGCAGCGTTGCTTTTCCCGACGACCACTCCATTCGAAAAAAAATGGCGGCATTGAACGCCAGTCTTTCTCTATCCGATATGATCTTTCAGGAGATTCGCGACAAGCAGAAGGAGCTGGAGCTGTGGGGGCAGTCGCGGTTCAAGGAATTACACAAGCGGGCCGAGCACATAGATCCGGCATTGGTGCAGGATGATCTGGAACAGCTGCTGACCGAAGTCAATTCGGACAGGAACACCAAAGATGCCGTCGAACCCGCGTTTCATGAAGCGCTGACTGCACACAATGAGGGTGACTACCGACGCGCGGTTGAATATTACAGCAAGGCGATCAGCGCCGAACCTGAACTCAATATTCGCGCCATGATTTATAACCATCGCGGACTGGCATTCTTCATGCTGGGGCAGGAGCAGCTGGCGCTCGCAGACTTCGGCCAAAGTTGCAATTGCGACCCGGGCTACTATCAGGCGTTAAACAACAAGGCCCTGGTCCTGCGTCGTATGGGATTGATCGAAGAAACGCTGAAGACATTTACCCTCTCCCTGCAGATAAGAGAAGACCAGCCGGACGTCTACTACCTCCGAGCACAGACACTTGTTGAGATACAGGAATATGCGAAGGGGAAAAGCGATGCCCGGCGTGCCCTGGAGCTGGATCCGGATCATGACGCCGCGCGAGACCTTCTTGATCATATTCCTGCCACGGGTGTGTGACCGGGTGCTGCAGGGCACTTCCGGTTGATTACCGTGAACCACGGCGGGAGTCAATCAGAGGCTATTCAAGTATCCGAGCTATTTTTGATAGCGGAAAATTGTCGAAAGAACCCCCCCTGTGACGAGGAGTATCGCCCTGCCCACTCTTTCTGACGCTGGACAACATCATCCTTTTAATTACCGCGACGCTCTGCGGCAATAAGGCTGAGGTTCCCTGGTCTTAGATGCTTTCGACTTCAATGGACTTCTACCCGGTGGTGGAACTGACCGCTTTTGGGAAAGTTCCACAGTGCTGATGCGTTGGACCCTGCCGGTCAGACCGGTTCGCCGGCGATTACAGCCACAGTCAGATTGAATTCACTTCCCCACCCTGCGCGAGGCATCAGTTTGTTCCGGTCGGAAACGCAACAGGATGCTCGTTTGACCAGGGTCAATATCAGCGCCGGTATTTCCAAAAACTCTGTCAACTAAAAGATTTAGCCCATAGAGTAGAGACAGCATCAACGGGAGCGCCGGTGGCATAGGCGGAAACGTGGTGAAAGGGGCCGATAATGCGACTACGAGTGATTGCGACTGACTACGATGGCACGATAGCCATTGATGGCGTGCTTGACCCGGCAATTCGCGAGGCGATCGCACTGGCGCGCCAACGGGGTGTGCTTGTGGTGATAGTCACCGGACGAATTTATTCGGAACTTAGAAACGTCGCCGGCTGTCTGGATTTCGTCGACGGAGTCGTCGCCGAAAACGGCGCTGTTGCCGCCCTTCCAAATGGTCATGTTACCGTTTTCGGTGCATCACCGCCCTTGTCACTCATTACAAAACTCAGCGAGCGTTGCATCGATTTCAAGGTTGGGCGATGCGTTATTGAAATGGACGCCGATTTCGCTGATGTGGCGATCGCGCTGATCCGCGAGATGGAATTGCCGCTGACTATCTCATTCAATCGCAGCCGAATGATGTTGCTGCCGCCCTCGATCAGCAAGGCAAGTGGCCTGCGCCACCTGCTCGACACCTTCAATGTATCGATACACAACGCCATCGGCATCGGTGACGCGGAGAACGATCATGAACTGCTCACCTGCTGTGAACATGGCGTGGCCGTTTCGTGGGGATCGGCGCGACTGAGGGAGTCGGCCGACTTTGTCCTCGAAGGTAACGGGCCAGCCGCTGTCGCCGGCTATATCGAACGGGTATCGTCTGAGATTCGATTACCCTCTGAAACGTCGACCTACCGCAAGGTGGTGCTGGAAGAAATCGAAGGCAAGGCGCCTTTTCAGATATCTATTCGAGCTCACAACGTTCTCATAGCTGGAGACACGAAGAGTGGTAAGTCGTGGCTGGCCGGTCTGCTTGCCGAGCAGCAAATACTGAAGGGCTACACCGTGTATGTGTTTGACCCTGAAGGCGACTACAGCAGCCTGGCCACTCTGCCAAACACGCTTGTCCTGGGCGGCAGTCGTATGCTGCCTGAGGGTGACGACCTCAGGCTGTTGTTACAACAGGGACTGAGCGTCGTCCTGAATCTATCGAATCTTGAGCACTACCAGAAATCCGCGTACATCGGCCAGCATTTGCCCCTGGTTGCACAGCACCGTCGCGAGCAAGGCTTCCCCCACCGTATTTTTCTGGATGAGTGCCACTATTTCCTGAGCGGTTCACTTGGCAGGCAGATACTGGACTTCCAGCTCGATGGATACACACTGGTAACCTATCGACCCTCGCAACTGGCCAGGGAGGTTCTCACTTCAATTGACGTCTTTGCTGTCACCCGCCTGACCGATCACGCCGAAGTCGATGTCCTGCGGGACCTGTTGGATGACAAGAGTGAGGAGTATATCGACTCTCACGACTGGTACGACCAGCTTGCCAATCTTGGCATCACCGAAGCTGCCCTGTTGCCACCAACCAGAGAGGCCGGTGGACGACTTCGCCGGTTTGTCGTCGCTCCGCGGCTGACCAAGCACGTTCGGCACCGCACCAAGTATTTTGACGTTCCTGTCTCGACGGGGCGCAGGTTTGTCTTCACGGACTGCGGGCATCCCACCGGTGAGTCGGCGGCAACACTAAGGGAACTGGGTGAGGCCACCAGGCGGGTTAAAGCTGCTGTCCTAATTAATCACAGCCAACGCCATGACTTTTCTCATTGGGTCGCAGATCTTTTCTGCGACCGCGATCTGGCTAACGACATCCGGAAACTGGAGTCGACGATGAATCACAATGGCGATGTCGACAGTTTTGTAAAAGGCTTTTGCGAAGTAGTGAAGAAACGTTATCAGAGCACTTAAGGAAGCTCTGATTGATTACCACAATGCCCTGGCCTTCAGACGAACCAGCTGCGCAAGGCTTGTTGCCATCGGCCTGTCAAGGCAGTGCAGCAACGCCAGCGGCTCTGTCTGAAGGCTCCGGTCATGAGCCTGGACAGGATTTGGGATTGAATATAGCCTTTAGCGACGATGGTTTAACCCTGGTTAAGCCAGGCTCGCAGCAGGCGATTAAGCATCAAAAATTTATTACGGCCATCTAAGGCCCCTAAAAGCAACTGCCTGAATCAGGAGGGATCACGTGCGCCACTACCATAACCCGCTTTATGTCAGCCACGGAACCGTCGATGAAACCGAGGGGCTGAAGCAGGCTCTAAGTCTGGCCCGCAACAACAGTGCTCCTTTGAGTGTGCTGGTGGTTTGTCCGGAATTTCCTGATGATTTCCCCGATTACCGGAAAAAATATGAAGAGTCACTGCTCGCTCAGGCTGAAGTCTCGGTACGTTCCACTCAAGAAGCGATCAGGCTGGAACAGGACTCTGTCCCTGTCTCGATTGAACTTGTAAGTGGTAGGGCCCCGACAGTAAAGATAATTCAGTACGTACTTCAGCACGGTCACGACCTGCTGATCAAAGAAGCGGAGCCTCGAGATGCGGGTGGCAGAGGCTTCAAAGCCATCGATATGGAACTGTTGCGGAAATGCCCCTGTGCAGCATGGCTTTGCCGCCCGATTGCACATTCAAGGCAGCATATTCAGGTAGCGGTCGCCATCGATCCGGAAAGCGCTGAGCAGGCGGCAGAGAACCTGTCAAAACGCCTGCTGCAATTGTCTCGCTCGCTGGCGGACAGCTGCAGTGGAAAACTACATATTATCTCCTGCTGGGATTATGAATTTGAATCTTTTCTACGGGGTAATGTCCTGGTGAAGGCTTCAGACGCGGAAATTTCCGAAGTGGTTCTGCACACGATGCATGAACATCGCATTAAACTTGAACGATTGATTCAGGAATCAGGCATTTCCGGCAGTCATCAGATACACCATCAGCGCGGCAGGGCCGAAGAGTGCATTCCTGCCCTGGTAAACGACAAAAAAATTGACATTCTGGTCATGGGCACGGTCGCGCGTACCGGCATCCCCGGCTTCATCATTGGGAATACGGCAGAAAATGTCGTACAGAAACTTTCCTGTTCGCTGTTAGCACTTAAACCACAGGGCTTTGTCTCACCGGTCAAGGCCTACTGACTGTGAGAGGGGTATGATGGAAAAACCGGACGCGGATCAGAGCCAGAATTCATGGCATACCTTGTCAACTGAAAAAACGCTGAACCTTCTTAATGCTACAGCGGATGGGCTTTCTCATGCCGAAGCGGCAAAGCGGCTGGCGGAATATGGCCCCAACCGTCTCCCGGAAGCCGCGCGACGCAGCGGCATCATGCGCTTTCTCATGCAATTCCATCACATCCTGATCTACGTGTTGCTTGGCGCAGCGGTGATTACAGCGATGCTCGGCCACTGGATCGACACCGGCGTGATCCTCGCCGTAGTCGCCGCCAATGCTGTTATCGGCTTCATTCAGGAGGGTAAGGCGGAGAAGGCGATGGACGCGATCCGCCATATGCTGGCCCCCCGCGCAAATGTGATTCGTGAAGGGAAAAGGCACAGTACGGAAGGGGAAGCGCTCGTGCCCGGCGACATTGTTTTACTTGAAGCGGGAGACAAAGTGCCCGCCGATATGCGGCTGCTGAGCGCACATGGCATGTCAGTTCAGGAGGCCATTCTTACCGGTGAGTCTGTGCCGGTTGAGAAACATACCCGTCCGGTCGCCGCGAATGCGCCACTGGGAGATCGTTCGTGCATCGCCTATTCCGGCACCCTGGTAACAAGCGGCCAGGGTAAAGGGGTTGTTATGGGCACCGGCAACCGGACCGAGATCGGACGTATCAGCGGACTGTTGTCGGAAGTTGAAACACTGACCACGCCACTTGTTGCGCAGATGGATGTCTTTGCTAAATGGCTGACTATCCTCATCCTTCTGATTGCCGCGTCATTGCTGGGGTATGGTTATTTTGTCGGGCACTACGATTTCGCAGAAATGTTCATGGCGGTAGTGGGGCTCTCAGTTGCCGCGATCCCCGAAGGGCTGCCCGCGGTCCTGACTATCACGTTGGCGGTGGGCGTTCAGGCCATGGCGCGGCGCAACGCCATCGTCCGGCGTTTGCCCGCCATTGAGACGCTGGGATCAGTTTCCGTCATCTGCACCGACAAAACAGGCACGCTTACACGCAATGAGATGATGGTGGCCTCGGTGCTGACCAGTCAGCACCTCTTTGCTCTGGAAGGGGATGGGTATGCGCCCAAAGGACTGCTCAGACTGGAAGACACCAGAGTCGAATCCTCCGAACATACCGTGCTGGAGGAACTTGCTCGTGCGGCAGCGCTCTGCAACGATGCTTTCTTACACGAGCACAATGGCGTATGGACGGTGGAGGGCGACCCGATGGAGGGGGCGCTCCTCGCCTTCGCCGGAAAAATGGATATTGATGTGCGTAAAGCACAGTCGGTGTGGACACGCACTGACGCCATTCCATTTGATGCCAAACACTGTTTCATGGCGACACTGAATCATAACCATGAGCGGCATGCATTCGTGTTCGTTAAAGGCGCACCGGAGCGGATACTCGCGATGTGCCAGGATCAGCGAGGCAAGGACGGAAAGACGGAAACACTGGATATAGAATACTGGCACGGGAAAACTGAAGCCATCGCTGCGCTCGGACAACGTGTGCTGGCCTTTGCCGTGAAACCGGTGCAGTCAGAGCACACTGTGCTGGAGCATGGGGACATCGAAGGCACCCTCACCCTGTTGGGCATGACGGGGATGATCGACCCTCCGCGCGCGGAAGCAATTTCGGCAGTCGAGGAGTGTCATGGCGCAGGCATCCGCGTAAAAATGATTACCGGCGACCATGGGAAAACGGCCGCCGCCATTGCAAAACAAATCGGCTTGCAGAACCCGGAACAGGTCCTGACCGGAAGTGATCTGGACGGGATGGATGACGCCGCTTTGCGTCAGGCTGTGCTGGATTGCGACATCTTTGCACGCACCAGTCCGGAGCATAAGCTGAGACTGGTCATGGCATTACAAGCCCATGGCATGACGGTGGCGATGACCGGCGATGGCGTGAATGACGCGCCTGCCCTGAAACGCGCCGATGCAGGTATCGCCATGGGCATGAAAGGCAGTGAAGCTGCCAAGGAAGCAGCAGAACTGGTGCTGGCTGATGATAATTTCGTTTCGATCGCTGCCGCCGTGCGCGAAGGCCGAACGGTTTACGACAACCTCAAAAAAGTCATCAGCTGGACGCTTCCCACCAACGCAGGTGAAGCGATGACCATTATCGTGGCGTTGCTGCTGGGGATGACGTTACCGATAACACCCGTCCAGATTCTATGGATAAACCTGATTACCGCTGTCACACTGGGCATCGCACTGGCGTTTGAGCCGACGGAACAAGGTACCATGCGAAGGCCGCCCCGGCCACGCGATGAACCGTTGTTAACCGGCGCACTGGTTTGGCAGATCGCGTTCGTATCCCTATTGTTCCTGTGTGGCGTCTTCGGCATGTACACCTATGCCACAGATCTTGGTTATTCTATTGAGCTGGCACGTACTATTACGTTAAACACACTGGTGGTGATGGAAATCTCCTACCTTTTCTTTATCCGCAATATCTACAGCACTTCAGTGACATGGCAGGCGGCGCGGGGAACAAAAATAGTCTGGGCGGTAGTCATCGTCATTACCGTCGCACAATTCGCTATTACCTACCTCCCGCTCTTGCAGACTGTATTTGCCACCGAGGCGATCCGCTTCCGGGACGGACTGCTCATTGTCGGTGTCGGCGTGATGCTGTTTGCGATTATCGAAACAGAAAAACAGATTCGCCTTCGACTATCAAAGACTGCAACGAGTGATCATGGCCGATCTTAGCTTCCTGCATAGCTCGCCTTTTTATGAGCTGACTGCACTGATTGCTCTGGCCGCAGCAATCAGTTCCGTAGGCTTGTTACTGCGCCAGCCGATGATTGTCAGCTTCATCGCGGTCGGCGTACTGGCCGGCCCGTCGGCGCTTGGGATTGTGCAATCACACGAAAATATTGAATTGCTGGCAGAGCTGGGCATCGCCGTGTTGCTGTTCCTGGTCGGTCTCAAACTGGATCTGAAGCTGATCCGCACTCTGGGCCCGGTGGCGTTGGCGACGGGGTTGGGACAAGTGACGTTTACCTCGGTGATCGGCTTTCTCATCGGGCTTGCGCTGGGGCTGAATACGGTGACCTCGCTCTATGTTGCCGTGGCGCTGACCTTCTCCAGCACCATTATCATTGTCAAATTGCTTTCAGATAAGCGGGAAGTGGATTCCCTGCATGGCAGGATCGCTATCGGTTTTCTGATAGTGCAGGACCTTGTCGTTGTGTTGGCGATGATGATCCTGTCAGCCTTCGGGGTCGGTGCTCAGGAGGCGGGCGGCGACTCAGTGCTGGTCCATATCGGCACAGTTCTCCTTTACGGCCTGGTGATGCTGGGGTTTATTCTGCTTTTCATTCGCTATCTGGCGACACCGCTCGTAACCCGAATTGCCCGCTCGCAGGAACTGCTGATTATTTCCGCCATTGCCTGGGCGGCACTGCTGGCCGCTATTGGCAGCGAGCTTGGCTTCAGTAAAGAGTTGGGGGGGTTGCTCGCCGGTATCTCACTGGCATCCACGCCTTTCCGGGAAGCGATTGTGGCGCGCCTTTCCTCCCTGCGGGATTTTCTGTTGTTATTTTTCTTTATTGCACTGGGCTCGCAGCTCGATCTTGAACTGCTTGGCGCACAGATCGCTCCCGCACTCGCTTTCTCTGTCTTTGTGCTGATCGGCAATCCGCTGATCGTAATGATCATTATGGGCATCATGGGCTACCGGAAACGTACCGGTTTTCTGGCAGGCCTGACCGTCGCTCAGATCAGCGAATTTTCGCTTATTTTCATGGCGATGGGTCTGAGTCTGGGACATGTGTCTGCGGAGTCGCTGGGGCTGGTAACACTGGTCGGGCTGATTACAATATCTCTGTCGGTCTATATGATCACCTATTCCCACGGTCTCTATAACAGACTGGAGCAATGGTTCAGCGTATTCGAACGCAGGAAGCCCTACCGGGAGGAGAAGCTGGAACTTCAACACAGTGCGAAAGGGGGTTACGACGTCGTCCTCTTTGGGCTCGGTCGTTACGGTAAGGCCATTGCTCACTATTTACAGCAGCAGGAATTCACCCTGCTTGCGGTTGATTTCAATCCGGATGAGGTTCGACGCTGGCGTGCTCAAGGCCATCCTGCCATTTATGGCGATGCGAGTGATCCTGCGTTTATCGCCAGCCTGTCACTCAGTGGCGTCAAGTGGGTTGTCTCTGCCATGCCTCAGCATGATATCGGCGTGACACATGAAGACCCCCGGCTCGTACTTCTGGAAGAATTGAAACGACAACAGTACAGCGGCGGTATCGCAATATCTACGCAGCAGCTTCACGACCAGGAAGTCCTCAAGGAAAAAGGAGCCACACTGATCCTGCTGCCATTTTATGACGCGGCAGAACAGGCAGTGGTGCGAATGAAAGTGCACTAGTGAAAAGCAGAACAGGCTGACCTGTCAATCAGGTCCCCAAGCCCGAATATTTCACCAAATTCCGTAGCGGAGCTGTTCCAGGGTGTACCATTGAGCGGCAAAACAGTGCTGCACTGCCACTGACAGGGCCGGTCCACTGTAAAACACCGGTGTAGGCCCGCTTCTCGGCCCGTAGGACGAAAAATGGTACCTTTCAATGCACGGGCTGCCCAATCTTGAAAACAGCTCCTATCCTCAGTAAACACAGAGGCTATCGCTGAAACCCGAGGTTGTCCAGTTTCAGAAATGAAGACTCAGCTGCAGCCCTGGACCCTGTTCTTGCTCCGGATCAATACCTCAATGCCCTCTACTGTGTATTATTGTGTCTACTGCGACAGGCCATTTATCATCCAGCTTGAAGGGTTACACTATGACTAATTCCCAATCCACAGTGGCACTGGTTACCGGTTCAGCGACAGGCATAGGAAAAAGCATCGCGCTCGCTTTCACAGACGCCGGCTGTGATCTGGTCATTGCCGATGTTGACGAATCCCGCCTGGAGGAGTTAGCAGAGCTGATCCGGAGCAAAGGTCGACAATGTCTGGCAGTTGGCGCGGATGTCAGCGACCCGGGCGCTGTAGCCTCGCTACATGAAGCGGCGATGCAGTCGTTCGGTCGGTTGGACTATGCCTGCAACAATGCAGGTATTGAGGGGCAGCAGGGGCCCACCGGTGAAACAACGCTGGAGAATTTTGACCGGGTGATCAACATAAATCTGAGAGGCGTCTTTCTCTGCATGCGGGCGCAACTGCAGATCATGGAGAAGCAGCAATCCGGATCCATAGTCAATATTGCTTCAGTGGCCGGTCTGATAGGGTTCGCCGGCCTGCCCGCCTACTGCGCCTCCAAGGGAGGCGTCATACAGCTCACCAAGACAGCTGCGCTGGAATACGCCACTGCCGGCATCCGCGTCAATGCAGTTTGCCCCGGAGCAATCGACACCGAAATGATCCATCGCATCACACACAATGATCCTGAAAACGAGAAGAAATTCGAAGCCCTTCATCCCATGAACCGCATGGGGCGCGTCGAAGAAGTTGCTGATGCTGTAGTCTGGCTGTCCCTGCCGGGCGCCTCCTTTGTCACGGGTCAGGCGCTGGCCGTTGACGGCGGGATGGTGGCACGCTGAGCTGCGGTTTGACCTGTTACCACAGATAACCTCACGGGCTGACGCTACCGCGCCTCCTGCGCATTGCCGACCCTCACCAGCGAAGCCGAGTCAAAGTGAATTGATCATCTGATTCGCCAGGCTGTCGACAGCGCGGAAAAGCTCCTCCCTGAAGTTGCTTGCGGTTGTGTCAAGGAAAAAGTCCAGCTCCCGGGCCGGCGTTAGGTGACTGTAGCGGTCCGGATCGTCATCCGGCTGAGATTCGCTGACAGCAGTGAAGGAGCCGGCTATTTGCAACGAGAACCTGTCGGGACTGTGTTGCACCACTGCAAATTCATCGACCCGCAGACTGATCCGTCTGTCGGCATGTTCGCTGACCACTTCCCAGCGCCCGCCTGCCTGCTCAGCAAAGGCATCCTGCAGGCAGGTGCCGAGGCTCCTTTCGGCAAAGATGGCCTCCCGGATACTGTTGAAGGCTTCCTGCTCTTCCCGGTTGATCGCCGTGGCGGCGCCAAGGATACCGCCGGCGACGAAGCCGGCAGCACCACCCAGTCCCCCGGCCAATGGGGCGCAGAAATAGAAAAATGGCCCGCAGCTGATGCTGGCCAGGGTTCCCACCAGGGCACCGCCGGCTGCACCGGTTGCGGCTGCGCCAAGCACAAAGGGATCATCGTTAAGTGGATCCTTCTGATACCCCGCGGTTTCCAGGCTGATCTGCACCCGGGTACCTGCGGCGATAGGCTCCAGGGGCGCCCTGCCCGTCATGGCACAGGCGCTCAGCAGCAGGATGGAGAGAAAAGCGAAGCATTGCCTGATCATCGCGAATCCTCACTATCGTTATTATTTTTGCGCCAGCGCAAGCCGGCACGTTGTCAGGCGGTTAAAGTTACGCCCTGCAGAAGCTCGCCACCTGTGCTTTTCCGGATTTTCGCCTGATGTTTTTCTTAGGACTGGCGAGAGGGAGGGAATGCAACGCTTAAGACAGGATCGTACGGCCCCCGCAGGGACCCGCGGAATCCTGTCCTGGGGCAGCGGAGTAACAACAGGAGTGCGACATTATGTCTCACGCCGTGGAAGTCATAACCCTATAGAATGCATTGACATTACCCGAAATCAGGAGACAACGGTGTACAGAACCCTTCTTGCTACCAGCCTGGCGCTGGCCATTTCCACTGCGGCAACTGCTCAGTCAGAGGGTGGGTTTGAAACCCTCCAGACCCCGGCCCAGGCACCCGGCTGGGTGATGCCGCGAACCGAGCACGGGCACCCTAACCTGCAGGGCACCTGGTTCTTTGGCTCCAGGACACCGCTGCAGCGCCCGGCCAACATGGGATCGAAGCAGACTTACAGTGCCGAGGAAGCGCAGGCAGTGGAAGCCAGGCTGCAGAAAAGGTTACTCGATCAGGACGCGCCGCTGGATCCGGACCGGGGAGCACCGGAGGCCGGCGCCCGGATCGGGCAGGAAGCAGACGATGCCTTCCTGGCCCATTACCAGGAACCCAGGCTGGTTCCTGTCAATGGCGAATACCGAACCTCGGTAATTGTCGACCCGGCAGACGGACGCATCCCGATGCGGGAAGGTTTCATGGACCTGACTGCCAGACAGCGGGCCGCAGGGCTGGGCGAGACTGATGGTCCTGAGGGACAACCGCTTTCCGGCCGGTGCCTGATGTTTGGCTCGGCAGTACCGTCACTGACTCCGATCATGATGAACCCCAACCTGCAGATTGTGCAGAACGAAGACTATGTGATGGTGATGACGGAAATGGTTCATGATGCCCGCATCATCAGGCTCAACGGGAAACATAGGGATAGCGGCATAAAAAACTGGATGGGTGAATCCGTCGGTCGCTGGGAAGGCGATACCCTGGTAGTCCACAGCAAAGACTTCCGTCCCGATCAGTCATCGGCCAGAGGTATTGCCATGTCGGAGGATTTCGAAGTCATCGAACGTTATACCCTGGTCAGCGATGACGAAATCCATTATGCCTTCACCGTTTATGACGCCCAGGCCTACACGCAGCCGTTTTCCGGTGAACGGACCCTTACCCGCAATGCCAGTGATGAGCGTATTTACGAGTTCGCCTGTCACGAAGGCAATTATTCACTGTCCGGCATCCTCGCCGGGGCCAGGCGCCAGGAAGTTGAGCGGGAACTGACCCGGTAGTTTCCTGGGGTTCTTGGGGTTCTTGGGGTTCTTGGGGTTCTTGTTAGATACCGCACCAGCCCGGGGGAACCGGCCGTCGGAGCAACGCGCACCCCTCCGGGGTTCCCTCCCTCGGTCAGGAGCCCTGGGAAACGGTCTCCTTTGGTCAGTCGGTGCTGCGTTTTGATTGCTCCGACGGCCGGTTCCCCCGGGCTGATGCTCAGTGCGAGATTTCAATTACTGTGTATCGAGGAAAAATTGCTGCAGCTGTTTCTTAATGTCGTTGTTAAGGTTTGCAGTCACTTTCGTTTCCGTCGAAGTCGCTGAATGTTGAGTCCCGCTTCGCGCCAAGGCGTGGTCGGCAGGGGGTTCGGTGGGCTGCAATCAAGGACCAGCGCTGAACGGCGAAAAATGACCGCCCTCCAGGGCATTTTTCAGAGTGAAGGGACCCGGGACGGGCGCGGTACGCAGCCCACCGAACCCCCTGCCGGCCGCGCCGCTCGAAGCCACGCCGCGTTGGCTCCCCCCACTATGTGCCGGCACAATAAGCACCACCAATCTGCCAATCATCGCTTTGAAACTGCAATGATACGCAAGCAGGTTTGTAAACCCGCCTAGCTGCGTATCTTGTAACCAGTCCTGAATATCCACCAGATCGCGCTGTAGCACACCAGCATGAAGAAGCAGATGCTGACCAGGCTGACACCGATATTCACATCCGCAATCTCGTAGAAACTCCAGCGGAATCCGCTAACCAGGTAGAGCACCGGGTTGAAGAGCGACACGGTCTGCCAGAACGGTGGCAGCATGTCGATGGAGTAGAAGCTGCCCCCCAGGAAGATAAGCGGGGTCACCAGCAGCATCGGCACCAGGGACAATTTTTCAAAATTGTCCGCCCAGATACCGATTGCAAAGCCCAGCATGGAAAATGACAACGTCGTCAACAGCAGGAAGGCCAGCATCACAAACGGGTGGGCTATCTGCAGGTCGACAAAAAAGCTGGCGGTAACCAGAATAATCAGGCCAAGGATAAGGGACTTGGTCGCCGCAGCCCCTACATAGCCTAACACCACTTCCAGCATGGAAACCGGTGCCGACAGCATCTCGTAGATAGTGCCGACAAACTTGGGGAAGTAAATACCGAATGAGGCATTGGAAATGCTCTGGGTCAGCAGATTGAGCATGATCAGGCCCGGCACAATAAAGGCCCCGTAGCTGACGCCGTCCACCTCCTGGATCCGGGACCCGATGGCTGCACCAAAGACGATGAAGTACAGAGAGGTTGTCAAAACCGGCGCGACCACACTCTGCAGCAGGGTGCGCTTCATGCGCGCCATCTCGAAACGGTAGATTGCCTTCACCGCGTGCAGGTTCATTGTGCGAAGCTCCCCTTTACTGGCTTTTCTTTCGCTGCTGATTTTGCTGGCCCGTTGATCAGATTCACAAAAATGTCCTCCAGCGAACTCTGGGTAGTCTGCAGGTCACTGAAATGGATACCGGCCGCCTTCAGTGCATCCAGCAATGCGGTTATTCCTGTACGATCCGAGCCCTTGTCAAAGGTGTACACCAGCTGTTGCTGGTCGGCCACCAGCTCCAGATTGAAGGTTTCCAGGCTGGCAGGCAGTTGGGTCAAAGGCTCGGTCAGCTGCAGTGTTAACTGCTTTTTGCCGAGTTTCTGCATCAGCTGAGTCTTCTCTTCCACCAGTATCAGTTCACCGTTGTTGATCACTCCGACTCGATCGGCGATCTCCTCTGCCTCCTCAATATAGTGCGTGGTAAGGATGATGGTGACGCCAGAGGCCTTCAGCTCATGAACAATATCCCACATGTCCTTGCGCAACGACACATCCACTCCGGCGGTAGGTTCATCGAGGAACAACACATTCGGTTCGTGAGACAGCGCCTTGGCGATCAGCAGGCGACGTTTCATGCCGCCGGACAGGGTCATCACCATGCTGTCTTTCTTGTCCCAGAGGGAGAGAGATTTCAATACCTTCTCGATGTGAGCGGGATTGGGGGACTTGCCGAACAGGCCGCGACTGAAAGACACCGTGTTCCAGACTGTCTCGAAAGAATCGGTAGTCAGCTCCTGGGGAACCAGGCCGATCATCGAGCGGGTGCTGCGGTAGTTTCGGATGATGTCATGCCCGGCCACCCGTACCTGCCCCGAGGACGGCGTGACAATGCCGCAGATAATGGAAATCAGCGTTGTTTTGCCGGCCCCGTTGGGACCCAGCAAGGCGAATATCTCACCCCGGCGGATGCGCAGATTAATATCTTTAAGGGCCTGGAACCCCCCGCTATAAACCTTATTGAGGGATTCGACAGTCAGAACATGCTCTTCTGTAGTGCTCATGGGCGCAGCATTATGAACAGAGTGAGAGCCGATTACAATAACCCTGCCCCATCCGCCGGATCTGGCTGCATCCTGGCGCGTGCGCTGGCCGGCCGGTAGCGGCCCCGCTCCCGTTGCGGTAATCTCTGCTTCTCCGCCAATCCGCAACAGGGGAACTCGATTCATGTCACTTTCAGCGCCCACCCGCAGCCTTTTACCGGTCCTGGCAACACTCCTGCTGGCCGCGTTGTGCCGGACGACCGCGGCCGCCGAAGCCTACGAACCACCCCTGTCCGCCACTGAGCAACAGGTCATCCAGTGGATCGACAGCCGGGAGAGCGAGATGGTGGGGCTGCTGGAAACCATCACCAACATCAATACCGGCAGTCTTAATAAGGCCGGCATGGATCAGGTAGCCGGCATTTTCGCCCGGGAGCTTAGCGGCGTGGGGTTTGCCACACGCGCCCTGCCTGGCGGCAGCATTGAGATGCCCCATTGCCCTGGCAGCGCTCTCGGCATGGATGTCGCCGATCATCTGCTCGCCAGTCGTGCCGGAACGGGAACCCGTCTGCTGTTAATGGGACACATGGATACTGTATTCCCCCCGGAAAGCCCGTTTCAGGAGTTCAGCCTGGAAAACGACATTATCCGTGGCCCAGGTGTCTTCGACATGAAGGGCGGGCTGGTAGTCATGCTGTATGCCCTGAAAGCCCTGGAGGAGTTCGACCTGCTGAACGACAAGACTGTCACTGTGTTGCTGAACTCCGACGAAGAGGTGGGCTCGCTGTCCTCCCGACCTTATCTGGAGCAGCAGGCCGGGCAGCATGACTATGGCCTGGTATTTGAAGGTTCGGTTGGCAATAATCAGATTCGCCAGCGCAAGGGGCTGGGCCAGGCTCGCATCGTTGTGCATGGTCGCGCCGCGCACGCCGGGGCTGCACATCAGGATGGCCGCTCGGCAATCCGTGAACTGGCCTACAAGATCATCGAAATGGAGAACATGACAGACTACGAAAGCGGCCTTACCGTCAACGTCGGCCTGGTTGGCGGTGGCGAAGCCCGCAACACCGTCTCACCCTGCGCGGAAGCCTCTGTGGATCTGCGCTTCCCGACCCCGGAGCAGGGTGAGATCGCCAGACAGCAGCTCGATACCATTGCTGCCGCAATGTACAGCGTCCCTGCTGATTCTCAGGATGTGCGCACCGAGGCCTGGATCAACCTGCATCGTCCACCCAAGATCCCGACGCCGGAATCTGACCAGTTGTTATACCGGGCTATTTCAATCGGCGCACTGCTGGGGGAACAGATTGGCATCGCCGACTCCGGCGGGGGAACGGATGGCTCGCTGACCCAGGCCGCAGGACTGCCGACCCTGGACTCTCTGGGCCTGATTGGCAGCGGCGGTCACTCGCCAAGGGAACAGGCCGACCTGGATTCGTTTGTACAGACCACCAAACGGGCAGCCCTGCTCATTCACCGCCTGTTGAATGAATGAAAGACTGGGGGTCTTTGATTGCACGACACAACGACCGGCGGCCACCAGGCCGTTAGAATTTCCAGCATCAGTGCTTCGCCTGCGTGTGGGTTTCTTGTGCTGGTTTCCAGCGTGAGTGCTGTCCCGGGTATTCTTCGGAGCTTAAGCTAAAGCGCTTCCAGCGCTTCGACGACCTTGTTGACGCCAATAATCTCCATGCCCGGGATCGATTCCTTCGGCAGATTGGCCTTTGGCACGATGGCCCGTTTAAAGCCGTGCTTGGCCGCTTCCCGCAGGCGCTCCTGACCTCCAGGCACCGGCCGTATTTCTCCGGCCAGGCCCACTTCACCGAACACGACCAGTTCCCGCGGCAGGGGCTGATCGCGAAAGCTGGACACCAGTGCCAGAATCACGGCCAGGTCGGCACTGGTTTCGGTTACCTTGACACCGCCGACCACGTTGACGAACACGTCCTGGTCGGCCATGTAGAGTCCACCGTGACGATGCAGCACCGCCAGCAGCATGGCCATGCGACTCTGATCCATCCCTACAGTCACGCGCCGGGGATTGGCCAGCTGACTGCCGTCTACCAGGGCCTGAATTTCCACCAGCAGGGGACGGGTTCCCTCCCACAGCACCACCACCAGCGAGCCTGGCACTTCTTCCTCGGAACGGGCCAGGAATATAGCCGACGGGTTACGGACCTCCTTCAGACCGGTACCGGTCATGCCGAACACCCCCAGTTCATTCACGGCGCCGAACCGGTTCTTCAGGCCTCGCAGAATCCGGTAGCGATTATCGTTGTCTCCTTCCAGCATCAGAAAACAGTCGATCATGTGTTCCAGAACCTTGGGGCCGGCCAGGCTGCCTTCCTTGGTTACGTGGCCAACCAGAAACAACACCGTGTTGGTCTGCTTGGCGTACTGGATCAGGAACGCAGCGCATTCTCTTACCTGGGAGACACTGCCCGCCGCAGAGGGAACCTCGGTGCTGTGCATGACCTGAATGGAATCCACCACCAACAGCCGGGGCTGATGCTCCTGCGCGGCCTGGCAGATACGCTCCACGTTGGTTTCCGCCAGCATTTTCATATTGTCATCGGGTAAGCCCAGCCGTTTCGCCCGCATGCCCACCTGTTGCAGAGACTCTTCGCCGGTCACATACAGAGCGTCCATGGACTGGGACAGGCCGCACATCACCTGCAGCAGCAGCGTGCTTTTTCCGGCGCCGGGGTTGCCTCCAATCAGCACCACCGAGCCCGGCACCAGCCCGCCACCCAGCACCCTGTCCAGTTCCTCCAGGCCCGAGGCTATGCGCGGCACAGCACTCAGATCGATCTCGGCCAGCTTCTGAACCGGTGACGTCTGGCCGCTGTAACCCTTGCGGAAATCCGCCTTGGCAGCAGGCGAACCCTGGCTGCCCAGATTGATCTGAGACAGGGTGTTCCAGTCCTTGCAGGCTGCACACTGGCCCTGCCACTGGGAGTGTTCGGCACCGCACTCGGTGCAAACATAGGCCAGCTTTGATTTTGCCATTCAGGTACCGTCGCTGTACTGCTGTTTATTCGGAACCGGATCCGGAATAGAAGTAGGGAACCCTGCGAGTTACCTGGCAGAATAGTTCATAGGAAATGGTTCCGGCAAATTCCGCCACCTCATCAGCGGACAGTCCTTCCCCCCACAACACCACCTCATCGCCGACTTCAGTATTATCGAAACCATTCAGATCAATGGTGATCATGTCCATAGACACCCGACCGATCAATCGGGTACGGCGAAATCCTTCCGGCGTCGCCACTAATACGGGTGTACCATTGCCTGCTGAGCGGGGATATCCGTCTCCATAACCGATAGACGCCACGCCCATGCGGGTAGGCACGTCACAGCGGTAGGTAGCACCATAGCCCACGGAACCCCCCGCTGGTACCTGCTTGACCGCAATCAACCGCGAGCGCAAAGTCATAACCGGACGCAGCCCCAGCCTGGGTCCGTTTCGGTGCCCGAACGGGGAGCCACCGTACAGCATGATTCCCGGGCGCAGATGATCGAAATGGGTATCCGGCCAGGCCAGAATCCCGGCCGATGCTGCCAGGCTTCGGCTCACCTTAAGTGTATCGCCACCATCCAGTCCATCGCAGACGCTGCGAAAACAATCCAGCTGCCGGTGGGTATGGGCCATCGACACCTCGTCATCGGGTGCGTCAGCACTGGCAAGGTGCGACATCAGCACCACCTGGCCGACCTGGGGTATTGACTGCAGGGCGGTAAAAGCCAGCCTGAATTCACCCGCCTCCAAGCCCAGGCGGTGCATGCCGGTATCCAGTTTCAGCCAGACCGTCAGCGGGCGATGTGCCGACAGATTTCTTACCGTTCGTTTCAATATTGCGAGCTGATAGTCCGCATGCACTACGAACTCAATTCCGGCCTCGATGAGATAGCGCAGCTGATCTTCGTCGGTGAAGCCCTGCAACAGCAGAATCGGCCTGCCCAGGCCCAGGGCATTCAGCGCCACCGCCTCGTCCAGGGTGGCAACCGCAAATCGTTGTAGCGGCGAACCGGGGTTCGTCAATACACGGGCAACCTCCTCCATCCCGTGACCGTAGGCGTTAGACTTAATAACCGCCGTGATTCCGGCTGACTGATTGTGCTCTCGAACCTGTTGCAGATTGGCTCGCAAGGCCTGCAGGTCAATATCGACCCAGGTCCTCAGTGGACGGGCGCTACTCATGGAAGTCATCCTGCCCGGGTTCACTGCAGCGGGTTTGCGGTTGAGGACAGGGCGTCAGTGGTGATTGCATTGCGTGGTCAGTAGGTGTCGTGCGTGTAGCTGTCATCGTAACGAGGCTGAATGAAATTTTCGAAGCGAGTGTGCTGCCCGATAAAAGACAATCTGACGGTACCGATCGGGCCGTTTCGCTGTTTACCGATGATGATCTCCGCCGTTCCCTTGTCGGCACTGTCCTCGTTATAGACCTCATCCCGGTAGATGAAGGTGATGACATCGGCGTCCTGCTCGATGGCGCCTGATTCCCGCAGGTCGGACATCACCGGGCGTTTGTTGGGCCGCTGTTCCAGGGAACGGTTGAGCTGAGACAGGGCGATAACCGGGCATTCGAATTCCCGTGCCAGCAACTTCAGCGAGCGGGAAATTTCGGATATCTCGCCGGTGCGGTTCTCCGAACTGCCCTTGACCTGCATCAGCTGCAGATAGTCCACCACCATCATGCCCAGGTCGCCGTACTCGCGCTTGACCCGGCGCGCCCTGGAACGCATTTCCATGGGGCTGAGACCAGGGCTGTCGTCGATCAACAGTGGCTTGTCTTTCAATTGCGCCACTGCAGCGGTAAATTTGGGCCAGTCATCCTCTTCCAGTTGACCGGTACGTAACAGGTTCTGATCCACCTTACCGATTGATGAGAGCATCCTGACCACCAGACTGTCCGCCGGCATCTCCAGGCTGAAGACCAGCACTGGCCGATTGGCGTTCATCAGGGCATTTTCCACCAGATTCATGGCAAACGCGGTCTTTCCCATGGAGGGTCGGCCGGCGACAATGATGAGGTCGGATTTCTGCCAGCCGTTGGTCATTCTGTCCAGGTCGGTGTAACCGGTTGTCAGCCCGGTCAGGCCGCCATCCATCCCCGACAGTTCGTCGATTCGTTCTACGACATGGTGAAGTATCGGGTTGATGGGCTGGGGGCTGCCATCCCGGGGCCTGTCATCGCCGATCTCAAATATCTTTTTCTCCGCCTCGTCCAGGACATCCGCTGCCGATCTTTCACCCGGATTAAAGCCGCTGTCCACCACCTGGTTGGCGACCCGGATCAGCTTGCGAAGTATCGCCCGCTCCCGGATGATTTGCGCATACGCCCTGATATTGGCGGTGCCCCGCGCGTTGCTCGCGAGTTCCCCCAGGTAGTCGATGCCGCCGGCATTGTCCAACTCCCGAAGCCGGTCGAGGGCTTCGCCGAGCGTCACCACGTCAACAGGCTGGTTGTTCTCACTCTGCTGCACCATGGTGCGAAAGATGATCTGGTGTTCCGGGCGATAGAAATCCTCGGCGATAATGAGATCGGCCACATTGTCCCACTCACTGTTATCCAGCATCAGTCCACCGATCACCGCCTGCTCGGCTTCCACGGAGCTGGGCGGGACTTTGAGCTTGGCCAGTTTCGAGGGACCGGAATCGGCTCGAGGGGATATATCAAAGGGTTCCGACATAGACTGTTGTTCCAGGAAACTGGATCAGGACTAAAAAAAAAGCACCGTCTGGTTCTTCCAGTCCGGTGCTTTAATGTAACGCAATCACCCTGGCCTTGCATCCCTTTCTCAGGCCATGGTCATTGCCGTATCAACCCTAGGCCTGCTCGCCCTCTGCCTCCTCGGCACTGAGGTCTGCATCAAGCCCAATCTCGTCGCCGGTCTCCGGCTCAACCAATGGTGCCACTGCACCGGATTCGCTGACTACTGCCAGCGATACTGTAGCGACGGTGTCGAAACCCAGATCAATGGCAATCTCATAGTTGCCGGTTTCGCGAATGACGCCGTGCGGCAACTGCACTTCACTCTTGTCGGTGTCGCCGCCCGCGGCAACAATCACTTCGGCAATTTCCTTGGTCCCAACCGAACCGAACAGCTTGCCTTCGTCGGAAGCATTCACTTCGATGCTGAGCTTCAGGCCCTCGATCTTGGCAGCGCGCTTCTGAGCGGCAGCCACTTTTTCGTTATGGGCGGCCATCAGCCCGGCCCTGCGATGTTCGAATTCGACCAGGTTACTCTTGGTCGCAGGAATGGCGATTCCGGATGGAAACAGGTAATTCCTGGCATAACCGGCTTTCACATCGGCCACGTCGCCGATATTCCCAAGTTTACCGAGCTTTTCCAGCAATATTACGTTCATGGTAGAAACCTCTTACTATCAATTCCTTGCCGCGCAAACGCTAGGAAGTCTTGCGCATTTGTTTTCTAAAATCGTACCAGCTGTCAAACAGTGCCAATAACACCAGCAATTGCGCTATCACCGGAATCACCACATAAAACGCCACCAGCCATAACGGCGACAGCTGTCTGAGTGCGATGGTTCCGTGAACCAGCGCGGTACCGGCAAACAGGAATGGCAGGGCAAAATACCCGTACCAGGGTTCCGGCACGCCGACCCCAAGCCCCGACAGCAGCAATAACAGCGCCAGAGGCAGAGCCGCTCTGGCCTCTATCCGCAGCCCGTGAAACTCTTCCCGGAAACCACCCGGGTTATACAACATTGCCTGCAACCAGCGGGCCCAGATCAGCAGCAACACGGCCATTGCCGTCTGTATCGTCGCGATCAGCGCAATAAGTTCGCCGCGAACCAAAGGCTCAAGATTGTTCTGTTCGAACAGCGGCGCAAGCTGACCTAACAATGTGTCTACCGCCGCCGGCTGGATCCGCAGATAAATCTCGAACCCCAGCCCCACTGCGACCGATACCAGTAACGTTACTTGCCAGGACTGCGATACGCGCAGAGCCACTGCCAGGCCGGTCACGGCCAACACCAGCAGAAAGGGCAGCAGGTTGACCGGCTGCTCCATCGCTATACTGGGGTAAACAGTCCACAGCCCCAGCGCCAGCAAAGCCCAGATCAGGATCAGGAAAGCTTCCTGTAATCCTTTCCGCAAAACCACCAGCCCCACTATCACCGGGCTGATAAAGTACACAGGAGGGATAGCGCCCGTCAGCACCACCGCCAGGATGGCCTGCCTGCGTCCTTTCATTACAAATTCGGCAAGGCTGCGCATCGGCTGTCTGTTCAATTAAACCTGATGGCTGTCCGTATAAGGGATCAGTGCCAGGTAACGTGCTCTCTTTACCGCCGTGGCCAGCTGTCGCTGATACCTTGCCTTGGTACCGGTAATGCGGCTGGGAACAATCTTGCCGGTTTCGGACACATAGGCTTTCAGGGTCTCGAGATCCTTGTAATCGATCTCTTTAGTCCCTTCCGCGGTAAATTTACAAAATTTTCGTCGTCTGAAATAACGCGCCATAATCAGTCACTCACTAATCGATTAAGAGTCTTTCTCGTCGTCGCCACTATCAGCAACTGCCGGTTCGCTGTCGTCAGATTCATCTGACTCGTCGTCGGAAGCTTCCTCAGCCTCAGCCTTGTCTGCAGAGGCCTGCTCTGCAGCGGCGGCGGCCTGCTCTTCCATCTTACGGCGTTGCTCGGCCCGTGCCCGACGCTCCTTGGATTCCCGTTCCTGCTTGAGAATCAGCGACTCTTCAGTAACAGCCTCTTTAGTCTTGATGACCAGATTACGAATTACCGCATCGTTATAGCGGAACAATGTGGTTATCTCGTCCAGGGTTGTCTGATCACACTCGATATTCATGAGCACGTAATGTGCCTTGTGGATCTTGTTGATCGGGTAGGCAAGCTGACGCCGACCCCAATCTTCCAGGCGATGCATTTTGCCGCCGCTTTCGCCGACAAGCTGGGAGTATTTCTCGATCATTCCCGAGACCTGGTCACTTTGATCAGGGTGCACGAGAAAAACTACTTCGTAGTGTCTCATTGACTCTCCTTCCGGTTCAAAGTCTTCCGTCGAGCACCAAAAAATGCGCGGTAAGACAAGGAGTTGATAGGTTTTTCGGGTTCAGGTTTCCCTGTTCCCGGATTAAAAGAGCGGGAATTCTAGAGAAACTGCTACCAATATGCAACGTTTTTGGCTTACCGGTATGGAGACCGGCGAAGCCGCCGGGTCAGTCTGACAGCTTGCGCCGCTGGCGGACCGCTTCAAAAAGGCACACCCCGGTGGCGACCGACACGTTGAGACTGCTCACCGCCCCCGCCATGGGAATAGCCACCAGGTAGTCGCAGGTCTCTCGCGTCAGGCGGCGCAGCCCCCTGCCCTCCGACCCCATCAATAACGCCAACGGACCGGTAAGATCCTGTTGATACAAGGTCTTATCGGCCTCGCCAGCGGCGCCACAAAGCCAGATTCCACGCTGCTGCAGATCCTGCAGAGTACGGCTCAGATTGGTAACCACTACCAGTGGGACTGTCTCGGCAGCTCCACTGGCCACTTTTCTGACCGTGAGGTTCAGGGGCGCGGAGCGGTCTTTGGGGACTATAACCGCGTCCACACCGGCGGCCTCGGCACTGCGCAGGCAGGCCCCCAGGTTGTGGGGGTCGGACACTTCATCGAGCACCAGCAGCAATGGGTCATGATCCAGCGCATCCAGCAAACTGCGCAGATCCGCCTCGGTCTTACTGGTATCAGGCAGGGAAATTCGTGCCGCCACCCCCTGGTGGCGCCCACCGACCAGGTCGTCCAGCGCCCGCCGGGAGAGTGGCTCTACCCGGATACCCGCCCCGGCAGCAAGCTGCGTCAGCTCTTCGATTCTGGCATCCTGGCGGCCGCTGAGCACATGCAGTTGCAGCACCGCATCGGGATGCTGGCGCAGCAGTTCCCTGACCGAGTGAATGCCGGCAACCCAGCTGTCTTTTAATTTACCCTCATTCGCCATTCAGCCGCACCACTACTTCCTGCCGGAAGAGCGTTTGGAAGATCGCCCGGCAGCGCCTTTATTGACGGCGGTTTTCTTTCCAGCTTTACCGGCCGCGTTGCTGGAGGGGCTGGCCGGGGCAGCGGGTTTTCCCGCTCCTGGTTTGGTCCGCGACTTGCTCTTATCGGCCTGACCTTTCGGTGCGGCTGAACTGCCAGGTGTGGCCTTGGCCTGGCTTTTGCCTTTGCTGCCCTGGCTGCCATTGCTACCTTTCCTGCCCTTGTTGCTTTTGTTGCCCTTGCTGGCTTTGTCGCTACCGTCGCGTCTGCCACTTTTGTCGCCCGATCGGCGTGATTTCCCCGAGCGTTTTTCCGCGTCTGAGCCGGCGGCTTTCCTGCCTCCACCCCTGGCTGTTCTTCCTGGCGCTTTTCCGCCGCCAGCGCCCGCCCCCACCATAATGAGGTCGATCTTGCGCTCGTCCAGGCTGACTGCCGCCACCTGCACCCGGACACTGTCCCCCATGTGGTAACGCCTGCCGGTCCGTTCACCGGTGAGCACGTGACTGATGGCATCAAAATGGTAGTAGTCGTTGTCCAGTGCGGTGATGTGCACCAGCCCTTCGATATAAATACCGTCCAGTTCCACGAACAGACCGAATCCGGTCACACTGGCAACCGTGCCATCAAACTCATCACCCACCCGGCTTTGCATGTACTCACACTTAAGCCAGTCGACCACCTCGTAGCTGGCAGAATCGGCACGGCGTTCAGAGACCGAGCAGTTCTCACCCAGCTGCACCATGTCACTGGTATTGTACGGATAGATTTCTGCTCTGGTCAGGCTTGGCACAGCGCCTGCCCGGAACAGGTGCCGGCTCTTCTTTTTGCCACGTAAAAGGAAACGTATTGCCCGATGCACCAGCAGATCCGGGTAGCGCCGGATCGGCGAGGTGAAGTGTGTATAGACCGCAAACCCCAGCCCGAAGTGACCGATGTTCTCGGCCTGATAGACTGCCTGCATCATGGAACGTATGACCATGGTGTGCAGCAGATGGGCATCGGGCCGCTCAGCCAGACTCTGCAGCAGTTTCTGATAATCCACTGACCGGGGGGCATCTCCGCCTCCCAGATGCAGCCCCATCTCCGCCAGGTATTCACGCAGGCTTTCCAGCTTTTCCGCACTGGGCCCGGCATGTACCCGGTACAGAACCGGAAGTCCCGAGTCCTGGAGCAGCCTGGCGGTTGCCACGTTGGCGCACAGCATGCATTCCTCGACCATCCGGTGGGCGCAGGTCCTGACCACCGGCACGATCTCCTTGATGCGCCGGTCTTCCCCGAACACGATGCGGGTTTCCGTGGTGTCGAAATCCAGCGCGCCGCCGCGTTCCCGCGCCTCCCGCAGTCGCTGATAAAGTTGGTACAGGGTCTGCAGGTGGCCAACCAGAGATTCGTGGCGCTTTTCCAGGCGCTGCTGAAGCCGTCTGCCAAGTTCGGCATCCTCCGGCTCCAGAAGATCAGCCACCTCGGTATAGGTCAGCCGTGCATGGGAATGAATCACACCCTCGAAAAAGCGGTAATCCTCCACTTCACCGCGGGCACCGACTGTCATCTCACACACCATGACCAGGCGATCTTCTTCCGGCTTCAGAGAACAGATACCGTTGGATAGAGTCTCCGGCAGCATAGGTATGACATGGCCGGGAAAGTAAACTGAGTTACCACGGTTGATGGCTTCTGCATCCAGCGCGGAACCAACTCCGACATAATGAGACACATCCGCGATGGCAACGAACAGGCGCCAGCCTTTCCCCTCCGCCTGGGCAAAAATAGCGTCGTCGAAATCCTTGGCATCCTCGCCGTCGATGGTTACGAACGGCAGATGGCGCAGATCCTGTCGGCCCTGCAGATCACGATCCTGGATGGATCCATCAATGTCGCCAGCCTGTTTACTGGCCTCGGCAGGCCACTGATGAGGCAGGTTATAGCTGCGGACCGCGATATCGATTTCCAGCCCTGGCGTCGCGGTGTCGCCCAGGATTTCCACCACCCTGGCCACCGGCTTTTGTCGGGGCGACGGGTAGGTGGTGATTTCGCCCACCACAAACTGCCCGTCCCGCGCACCCCGGTTCTCTTTTTCCGGGACGAGGATTTCCTGGGCAATGCGTCGGTTTGCTGGCACCAGCACACCGATCCCCTGATCAGAATAATAGCGGCCGACAATCTGTGCGAACTGCCGTTGCAGGACCTCCACGATCATGCCTTCGCGGCGACCCCGGCTCCCAACGCCGACAAATCTGGCCAGTACCGTGTCACCGTCAAAAACTTTCTGCATTTCGGAGAAGTTCAGATAAAGGTCGCCTGAACCATCAGTGGGTATAAAGTAGCCCGCTCCGTCCCGGTTACCCTGAACCCGCCCCTTGATCAGCTCCATCCGATCCGGTAACCCGTAAAAGCCCCGGCGATTGCTGATCAGCTGGCCGTCGCGAGTCATGGCGCGAAGGCGTCGACGCAATGCCTCGACCTGGGTATCCGTTTTCAGCCCCAGTTTCTCACAGAGGCCGGGATGGTCGACGGGCACTCCCACCTCGGCCAGAACGCTGAGAATGAACTCACGACTGGGTATGGGTTCGTCATAATTCTGCGCTTCTCGCGCCGCGAAGGGATCATTACTTTTTCGGGATTTTTTCATAAAAAACTGCTATTTACCGCCAGTTTGTGAATTCAGCAGCCAGTATACACAGCTGCGGCAACATATTGACAGCACTCAATGGTCTGGGTACAGTTGCGTCCCTGTCTGAAAAACGCCTGTGCCCAGGTGGTGAAATTGGTAGACACGCTAGCTTCAGGTGCTAGTGATCGAAAGGTCGTGGAGGTTCAAGTCCTCTCCTGGGCACCATTTTGAAAAACGTCGAAAGACCACGAGAGACCATTTAAGATGCTGATTCTTAAATGGTTTTTTTGTTTATAGCATCTCGACCGCTTGTCTCTCATCGTCTCAAATTGTCCCTTCTGTGGAACGCCAGTGGAACGTGAGTGGAACGCAGAATCGGAAATTCAGCGCCTGTTTCCGACTCACACACCGTCGTTCTGTTACCCTTTCTACGCCTTTCTGCATCATCATAATCTGCGCGCCAGGGACTGCCTGACGAACGCGTTCCCGGTGCCCTTCTTCTGGTCGAGCAGCGCGCGAACCTGATCTAACACATCAGCTATGTGGACTCTCTCGGCCGCAGCCAGAGCAAGCTCATAGGCATCGATCACATCGATGCCCGTCACCTCGTAACCCCACCCCTCGTTCAACCAGAAAAGCGCCGCCATTGCCGCACCGAGAGCAAACTCAGGCTCCGTCTCAAGAAAATCTCTCGCTGCCCGGGTCAGCGTCTTCGGCTCGCATGGGCTTTGTTCGGCAAGCTGAAGGGCGAGTTCGTAGAGTTTCAAATCCTTGGCCGTCGCAAACCACTTACCCTCGTCCCCCGGCGTGGTCTTGATCAAATCCGAGAGAATGTCTGCCGGCGCGATCATTGGATAGCGTTTTGCCACGGAACGAAACCTTGCGAGATACGAGTTGCCCTGGGCCGCCCTTAACCCATAGCGCCGATAAGCCTCGTCGTGGAGACCCGAGGAAATCAGGATCTCTTCGCAGGCCTGGTCAATCATCGAATCCGGTTGGTTGAGCCCTCTGGAGGCCTCGGCGTATTTCAGGGCTTCTGACTTCCTGCCCATCGCCAGTAAGGCCTCGACACCGTAGCGACGGTAATGCCAGAAAGGTTTGCGGTCCAGCGCCAACAGATCAAGCAGCTCCTGGTAACGCCCCGCCACCAGTAGACAGGACAGACAGGCCGTTGTGCCGTGAAAATAGTTTCCGGGGTTCGGGTCGGTCCAACACGATCGCAGTGTCGGCATCAGTTCCTCCGCCCACTGATTGGCCGTTTCCACCGAACCGCATAACTCGCCCCAGCGATCACCCACCGGCCCCAGATAGTCGACGCCATCATCTTCCATGGCCTGCCACAGGTGTTCGAGCCATTTGTTACGAGTTTTGGCATCGGCCGGGGCTTGGATGATCAGCGGAATCAGTTCATCAAGTGTTTTGTTCACCGCGGAACCCAAGGCGCCGCTGGAACTGTCGACATGTTCCAGCGCGGGCCAGAGCTTTTCCATCAGGCGGACGGCGCCCTCAGCACCAAGGACAGATTCCTTTTTCGCAACCTTCTTGATCTCGGAAACGGCTTCGCGAAGCCGCTGACACGCCAGGCGCGAAGATTTCCAGCCATAGGCTCCTGCACGAAAGCGTGCGGGGAAGATCCATTTATGCGTCACGTACTCACCCATACAAAAGCGTAATACTCAAAACTTGCCATACTTCAGAACTCCGTTTATTCATTCCCGAAAATTCCCTCATACCGGTTTGATGAACTTCGAAAACGAAGGCGTGGCACACTGGATGGGATCACACGCCTACACGACAAAACAGCCGGCACCGATAGCACATGTGTTGCACCTACCACTCAAGGCTGGCCGAGAACCCGGCAGCCGTGCCTTCGTCAAGAAGGTTCAGTTTGTCGAACAGAAAACTTAAATTCGCCTATGGAATAAAGGGTATCTGGTTCTGACATATGTTCTATTGTCTTTGCTTCCAAATTTTGCTTTTGAAGCAATTTGACCAATCCTGGAGTTGTGCGGATAGTACCTTGGGTAATCTTCATTAGCTCAACGGCATTCATAAACTGAAGCCAATTCGCATAGGCGGCACTTTCACCTTTTACGATGTCTTTGAGTGGATATGCGTAATGTTTCGATAGAACCAATTGATAGACTGATTTTATTGAAAAATTTTTCGGAAGGCGGAGAGTTGCTCGCAGCTCCTGCTCTCCTATTTTATCCTGCCAATCCTCTATTGTATCGAGCCATCGTTCGGTTTCCTCTCGCAGGCGCGTATGTCGGCTGCTTGCCGCTAGAATATCTCCGCCATAAAGGTCCTGATATTTTAGCTGGCAAAGGATTAATGCTCCCATCGATTTATCAATTACTACCAGGTCTATATCAGTTAATGTCTTACCGCCCTGTTTGACCTTAATGTTGTTTCTGAATTCAAGATTTTCGAAAGCGCCCTTGAGTGTTTTTTCGACTGCTCTTCGGAAAGGTCCTTCGCGTTGGCGCTGGTGCTTATCATATTCTTTTGGGAAGTGGTGTCGAAGAGAATGCAAAAGAAAATGAATGGGTTCACTTGAAGCTCCGGCAAGAAGTTTAATTAGGCCTGTTTTGGATGGCTGAATAAGATAGGGGATTGGTGCCACCGGGCGAGCAGCCATCTCGATATTGTCTCGCGAAAGTGAAATAACATCTATTATCCGGTCGGCTTCTTCAATACTTGTCTGTGTAAACCCCTCAAAAGTAGAACCGAAAGAGTTCAGCCCGTAAGCCAGGCTTTGTACTAGCTCGGATCGGTCAGCAGAAATTGTCAGAATATTCTCCATTCTGATCTGAGGGGCCTTTTTTACCAGAGCCTCGCAGAAATTTAGATGTTTCATGGACCAAGAAGAAAAAAATACCGTAGATAAAATGTACTTCTGATACTCGATGCCACCGAATTTTGTCGAATAGTGGAAGGTGTCGAAGCCATCTTGAAGGTGTATTTCATGGTACGCCAGCCCAAAGAAGTAATCGTCTAATAGCGGGTCGGCTGCGTAGCCTATGTACTTTTCACGAAAGACGTATACGAGCTCATCTAACAACGTTTCGATAGACTTGCTAATTTTGTCAGTCAGTATTTTTTCTTGTTCTTTGGCAAATATTTTTCGTGTTTCACTCCTGTAATACTCCGACATCGCTTCTTCATGATGGCTTTCATTGGGGAGGAATGAAGGGAGTGTAAATTCAAAATTTGCATCGTCCACTTGCGATATTTCGCATTGTCCGGTCTTTGTGCTGTGCGCGATCCGCCGCCCATGTTCAATCATACCCAGCCCGGCCGCGATCTCCAAAGCGGTGAGAGAAAGCTCTTTATTCCTCTCGAACATGACGACTGGGAATTTGTATGAAGACCTCGAATTAAATGCCAGGTATATTGCTCGGGTCATCCCCAATCGCAGAATATAGTATTGTTCAGCCTGTTCAGTTGTCCGAGTTTCCTGCTTCGTGAAGTTATAATGGAACCAGTCAAATTCATTTATGATTGAACGAAGGACAATGCCTGCTTCGTCCTTGGCAAAGAATGATCTGAATTCATCCTCTTCCTTCTCGGCCGCTTTCAGAAAATTTTGTATTGGATTGTCCACGTATAATCACATTACTCATTGTGGTCGTAAATTCCTTCGAGCTTGGCTTTTTCCAGGATTTCAAGAAGCACGCTACTTTGCTTTTCTGTAGGTATTTTTGACGGAATTTTCTTTGCAATATTGAGTATGCTGATCTCTTTTGGGGAAAAGACTTGCTTGCGCTCACCTTCTACCAGTATCTGATTCCAGGTCTCGGACGCGATCTCAAAAACCTTTTTCTGGGCTTCAATCCCATCGTCAATTTTTTGAGTTTTCTTGGCGGATTTCTGTTCCTGCATCTCCTGTTCAACAGAGACGAGTTCCTTCCAGAATTTCTCAGGTAGTTGCTTTTCTAGTTGAGGAATTTTTGCCAAAATCCTTTGCCAGCAACCTTCCTTTTTACACCATTCTGATATGTTGGATATTCCATCTGGCGGCGCCGAAATGTCGTCATTGACAAACTTTGCCGCTATCGTAAGAGCTTCCATAAGAGACTTGGGAAGCGCTTGATCATTCCAGATTCTGCCGCAGTCTACAGACATATTTTTTCTTTTAGAACATTCGCCTATAGCTGCGATTGCATACGCTACGATATTGGCCCTGTAACCACCGTTATACCAGGGCTGGTCAGATACCATTTTCTCTGTCCTGCGAAAGACAATCGCACGTGCGATTGCTCTACGATAATAGAACTCATTAAATGCTTCCGTAGATTTTCCCCACTCTTTACCAATTCGGGCGGCGTATCGCGCAAAGTTCTTTTGTGCTCCAAGGTTTACCCACCTCGGGTGTTCGTCCCAGACATTCTCAAATTTTGCCAGGTCCGTCTTCGTGAACATCTGGGGTTTGGGATATTCTGCCTTGAACCTTCGCGTCTCTCCCTGCGTAAGCTTGGATTGAGCATCCGCGTACTGGCCCCGTGCTCTCTCATAAAACCATTTTGTCTCACGTTGCGCGCCCTGTTGAGCGGGAGCCCAGATGCGTCGAGAGAATTCCTCTATTCTGATATGGAATGGGTGGTTCGAGAAGAAGTCCGCAGCATTCACCCTGTTCTGCGTGTTGGCATATTCAGAAATTCGAGGGACTACAGTTTCACTATCGGCACTATCTACTACAGACAGCTTCATTTGGACAAAAACTCCGTCTAGCGAGGCTTTGTCTCGACGGGCCGTGTGAAAGAGTGAGGCTGTGGTCTGACCGCCATTTACAATCTGGAGGTCTTTGATGCGGGAAATTTCCAGGCCCGATGCTGTTGTCTGAACTTCTATCTCTTGAGCCGTCGCGGTAATACCATTGTTGTATGCGAAAAACATGTCGGGCTCGTTGAGAATTGTCGCTCGAATACCTTTGTTCACTTTTCCGCGAGCCTGAAGGAATGACCGGACATTTTGCTCCAGTAGCCTCGCCCCATACTTACCGTATAGTTCAGATAGTATCTGCCCTGGCATCACAACCAGGTAGGAAGGGTAGGCGTCTGAACGAAGGTGAGCGCGGAGGCAGGGAATTCCTTCTCCGAACACTTCCACAAGATCAAGGTCCAAAGCCTCTTTGTGACCACGGGAACTTCTTTGACGTTGAAGCCTTGAAATATCCCAGATGTGATAGGTGGCGGGTATCCCGCCAACCTCGTTATCCTCTACTGTCTGAAGCCTTTCACTAAGAATGCGCTCGGATACGAGATAAAAGTTTACGCGGCGAATCTGGTTTCGACGGTCAGAAATCTGTCGTGCGAGGCCATACTCCGGGGATGTTTCTTCCAGCTCCCGGTATAGTTCCTTGTTGCGGCTGGCTTCGAAAAAATTGGTGATCCGCTTAAAGATTGAAGATGTATCTGTCTGAGTAAGAGAAGCCAATTCGCCTCTGCTTTCAAAGTCAGCCACAAAGAGGTCCAGAGTGTCTTCATCTGAAAACCAGTGTCCATCTACGCGCATTCCTCGTTGGGCGCGGTAGTGACAAAATTCGTAACCCTCGATAAAGCCTGTCTCGATCAGTTCGTTCGCAATTGCTTCCATGAACTCGGCGAGCTGAAAAGCGCTATTCGCTTCCGCTCCAGCCATCAGTTCCTGTCTGAAATCATGAAAAAATTCTTCTGCCGTGAGTTCCAATTACTCCTCCTTCCATACTTCCGTTTCGTCACGCTCAAATTTGGCGATTGTTTCCAGTTCTATTTCGTAACTTACGCGCGCCAGGCCCGGCGGAAGTTGCGATCTGATAAGTTTCGGGAATTCTTCTTCCACGCTGTAAACCTGCTGGCCGGTTACAACCAGTTTCGGCTTATCATAATCACGCATCTCCACATAGCCATAAGCGATCAGCTTGTCGTAGAGCAAATCTATAGCGCTCGGGTCGGTTAGTTCATGCTCCACTTGTTGAACGATTTCGTTTAGGGAGGCCGCCTGGTCGGCCTCCGGCATATCGCTCAGTCTGTAGATTTTAAGAAACAGATTGTCACAAACGGCCTGCAACTGGTCTTCTGATGAAATCTTGACAGTGCTTCGTTCCTTTCCGGACAGAGCCTTGATTTCAACAGCAGTATTCCCAAACATAAAATCCTGATGACCGCCTTCCGGACCGCACCAGGCGTTCAAAGCCTCTTCCTCTGACAGCTTTTCCTGATACAAGCCACGAAGAAACTGTAGCTCAGCAAATAAGCCACGAATTTCTTCAGGCGACAGTAGGCGGGCTTTTTTTCCTGCGAGGAATGTCTTCCAGCGTTTAAGGTGGGCAAGGGTTATAGATACCGCTGTCGCCGAGTCAGGGGATTCCTGAAGGCTGGCAGACAGTGTTTCACAAAGCCCAAAGAACAGGTCACGGTCGACCTGTTGCTCCAGCCTCAGCACAAGTCCTTGTTTGCCCGATCCCGTCAGCATCCTAAGGTCTACTCCGATCCCCCGAATGCTCACTCTGGATTTCTGAAACTGTTCGCCGTGGTCGCCTTCCAGTTCAACAATAAACAGACAATGACCTTCAGTATCCTTCCCCCAAAACAAAGGAACCGCTTTGCTGCTTGCAATCAGACGGACGTTGTAATCTGAACTGGGCGTTTTGATGTCATCCCATGGAGCCAACCTATTCGTCATAATCGTCCTCGTCATCTGGATTATCTATCGGAGCCCCGAGCATCAGATCGATCCAGACGGCATTGGCTACAACCGATACAGTCTTGCTGTAGTGACCGCCTGGGAAACTTACGCCAATCGCTGGAACACGCTCTTGTGTTTTCTTTTTGCTGAAGACTTTCAGTATGTGAAGCATCAATAACGGCTTTTTTCGGACTTCTCGATAATGGACATCCGAGGGGGCGTCCGCGCCACTATTAATCGCAATTGTGGTTGCTTTATCTCTCTGAGTTTCAGAAAGCCCAAGCTTCTCGTCTCCGCGGCTCGCTACACGATAGCCGCCGGTCAACCAACCACCTTTTACCTCACGGCTTTTACGTTCCTGGAAGCCCAGTCGGCAATTCGCTTCGTCTTCGCCATTTTCCTTGATAGAGACCAGAAGAACGTCTCCAACAGGATGTTCTTCAGCTAACTGATGGAGGTAGTCCGCAGAAGCAGATTTCTGTCCGGCGTATTCGCTGTGCGTTTGAAATCGGGTAAGAAAGTCCTCAATGACGGAAATAGAAACGTCCTCGATGAACCAACCTTTACCAGAGTCCACGATGTCTTTTCCGCCGAACCCGTCCTTCCAATACTCTGCTATAAGTTCTTCGTTCTCGCGGTTGATGGTCTCATCAGACGTTAAAAGGTAGCTTTCGCGAAGCTTCCCGCTGAAGTTCTGACTGACGGTAATTTTCTCACCGCTACGCATCTTGTTTGCAGCAGTAATCAGCAACCTGTCGGGGTGTGCTTTGACATACAAGCCGAACTGTTTTGGGCTCAAGCGATCCCGTCTCATTCGCTTGATTTGTTGCCGTAGCTCTTCGGATGCCTCGGCAATATGTGCATACCAGTCAATTGAATCAGGCGACAAATAGACCCTGCACAGATCATCAAAGCCTGGACGATATCCAAACCATCTGCCCATTTGCATCAAAGTGTCATACATCCGGGTGTTCCGATACATGTAGCTGATGCATAAGCCTTCTATAGTAAGGCCACGTGAGAGACTAAGGCCGCCGACTGCAATTGCGCTCAGACCTATACCGTCCTTTTCATACTTTTTGTAGTCTAAGGCTTCGTCAGATTTGCTGTTGATTACGTACAGCCTGAGATTGTCGAAAACCCCAAAGAGCGCTGCCTTGACTTCATGCCATTCAACTCCACTGCCCGCGAAGTCATTTAAAAATACGCTCTTCAGAGCTTGCATGTATGAATTACGATCCGCCACTTTATCAGGCATGGCGTAATTCGCTTTTACGGCTTCTCGTAGTTTCTTTTCGTAGATGCTTATATAGTCCCGAACCGATTTCTGAACCGCCACGAAGCGGGAAACATTTACCATCATGGAGCAGTGCTTATTTTCGTGGCCCCGTAAATTCCGGATAGCTCGGGCTACGACAAACTGGTTGATCGCATGATATAAGCTCGGTGGTAGTTCAAATACCTCATGGTCTTTTTTATGAGAAAAAGGAAGGTAGTCTTCGCAATCCGTTATTGGTTCAACGACCCTTGAGCTGCTGACCTCATTCAGAAAGACAGTTTCGGGGCCAAAGTAGGTGTTTGGAGCATCCAGACAATAAATGAAATCACGCGGAAACAGCTCGTCAAGAACGTCTTCATCATACGCCTCCGGATTGATGAAGATGTTGGCAAACGGCGTGGCCGTATAGCCGACGTAACAGGATTTAGCGAAAAGTCCCAATATGCGACGGATCATGGAGTTGGTCCGTGTCGGGTCCAATTCGGGTTTGTTCGTGTTGATGGAGGCGTTATCTGCCTCATCATCGATCATCAGCATGGGCACATCGGAGATATGCCCATCGCCTTGAGCGTTCATTTCCTTTAGCCACTTAAAAAGAGCATCAAGAGTCCAAACATTCTTCTTGATGACGATGATGATGGGTTTACTGAAATCGTTCAGCTTCCAGCCGCTCTGGCTGGCCGTCCTTTTGTTGAAATCATCATTGATATTGGTAAGTGTCGCAGGGTGCGGATAGTGGGCATCAAGACCGACCCCAATAGGCACTCTGTTTTCGGGATCGCTTGATCTTCCTACAAAACCCTCGTCTATTCGCTCTTGAGTCTGCTTTCTAAGGTTGTTGTGAATGCCAGCGATAACAATAATGAACCTGTATCCTGCATCAGCGGCTTTGGCGATGACGCCCATGTAATTGGCGGTCTTTCCTGACTGGACGTGGCCTATTACCAAGCCGCGCCGATCCCAGGACCCTTCGCTCGTGGGGTCCTGGAGGTGCCCAAGAATACGTGTTCCTACGTCACTCAACGACTGAACAACATTGGGATGCCACCGCTCCCCCTTGAGATACTTTTCGTATGCGTCAGAATACGTCCATTCTATGTCGCCGCGCTTGAACACCCATTCTTCATCGTGTTCAGCTTCTACATCGATGAGAGATACGCCGGCCCCCATTCGGGTATCAATGGCAATCATAGCGTCTTCAACGATTGTTTCGAGACTACCGGTATAGCCAAAGACACTAGCGAGGCTTGCGGCCTTTTCCTCTACTTCGGTTCTCGTTGGAGCTTCCGGTAGCAGTGATAGAGCAGTAATCAGTGCGCTCGTGAAGTTCTTTTCGTGTTCCACACGGTTAATGCTCATTTAAATGCCTCACGGATGAAGTCTTCTGCAATATCAAGATCATTTTCAAATAGACGTGTCGAGCGCATTATCTGACGGAAACTCTGTGCATCTCCGGTTGAGTTGCTGAACAGACAATTTTTCAATTCTTGAAGGCTGTCAATCACCGCCTCTTTGTCGGTGTCAACCTGCTTGATGTCTCTGGGATGTGTAGAAAAATCCGAATAGATCATTTCCACTGGCAAAGAGGACGATATCGCCCTAAGCAACAGTTCAAGCTTGCGGCGTTCGTCTTTATCCAGGTCCGCACCAAGCGCTTCGATTAGTGGGTGTTCGCCGTTGAGGGCGTATCGGATACGCCCCTGGTCTGCATAGCGCTCCCAAACAGGCGCTTCGATTTCTTCAAACAGTTTTTTCCCGCGACCACGATGCACCGAGGTGCTCCTTCCAGTGATGCGCGCAATCACCTGACGCAGTCTTTCACGAACGGCGTGAGGAGGTCTGGCACGGGATTTCTTAATGTCGATCGTCCATGATTCATCAAGACTGCTTGGAAAGTCGATTTGAACGCGGGCAAGTTTTGTGGCCTCTCCCTTGGAAATCAGCCTGAACCAGTCGCCCCATGCCATGAGGCGACCATTCCGGTAGATGTATGCGCCCTGGTTGGAAATAAAGTCACTTCTGGTCTGATAGTAATCGTATTCTGTCGCCGTCAATTTGCTGTGATGTGGAAGAATGTATGGCTGCATCCGCACCGTGGTCCCTGAGATGCGGATAATTTCTTCCGGTAGCATTTGCGTGGCCGAGTTTTTACGGCAGAAAGGGTCAAACGGCTCGATTACATGATTGTTGAGGGTTATGGTTATCTTCTTTCGTCGCTTAACTTCTCCTGAAAGAAAACGATGAAAAACGAGCGCGAGATGCTTTTCAACAATATCGAGCTTTTCATTCACGATTTCTTCTCTCTTCTTTCCTGTTTCCTCTTCAAACAGACGATCAAGAGAGCGCCAGATCACTATGGTTCCATTGTCACCCAGGCATTCTATAAAAGGTAATTCCTCGATTTCATGTGGATCAGGGATTGTAATCAACCAGTCGTCTTCTCTGTCGACGAGGTTCATGTCCCATTCGGCGCCGGATAGTTTGCCTTTCTGTGCGCTTACAACCGTCAGTTTTCTGCACTGTGAGAATGATGCGGTTTTTAATCCCAGCCCGAACCGTCCGAGATCATCAGGGTCTCTGGTCTCTTTAGGATTGGTCGCGCCGTGGCGCATGGCGGCGACGACTTCGTCCTGTGTCATCCCGTCGCCGTTATCCACGATTGCGAGCGTTGGTTCTGAATCAGACGGTACGCAGAAAATCTCTACCTTTGTGGCATTCGCAGAAATACTGTTGTCGATCAGATCAGCGATTGCAGTTTCAAGGGAGTATCCAATGTCACGCATTGATGCCAATAGGGCAGCGGCACTTGGAGGAAGTCGATGCTCACGAGCCATCATGTCCCTCCTTCAATCGTTTGGTGACTTTTTCTAAAACTCTTTGAGGGTTTTTATCAAGTTCGCATTCCCAGACCGTAATGACATTCCATCCCGACTGTTTCAGCTCTTTTGCTTTCTTCTCATCTCTCTTGACTGTTTCTTTGAATTTCTTGTCCCAAAACTCGGTGCGTGACTTCGGCGTGGTCGTGTTAGGGCATCCTTTGTGTCGATGCCAATAGCAGCCATGAACAAATACTACAGAATGATATTTCGGCAACACGATGTCCGGGCGTCCCGGTAATCCAGGTCGGTGAAGGCGAAAACGAAACCCTGCGAGGTGTAGTAGTGAGCGGAGCTGTTTTTCCGGCTTGGTATCTTTTCCCTTTATCCGGGACATGTTCCAGCTTCGCCGTTCTTTTGAGATTCTATCCGCCATCATGGTTTCCCTTTCATGGAATCCAGTACTTCAGCGATGATCTCCGCTATTTGTCTCGCGAGATAAGGTGGGACCGCATTCCCTACCTGGTGATACTGCGATGTCCTTGGACCTTCGAATTTGTAATTATCCGGAAACGTCTGCAAGCGCGCTGCCTCTCGCACTGTCAGGCTTCGACACTGTGAAGGATCGTAGTGAATGAAGTAATGCCCGTCTTTTGAGATGTGGGAGGTAATCGTAGTCGATACCTGGTCGGGGAGCTGAACCCGAAACCGATCTGAGAACATAGTTCCAGATCGTCCCTGTTCCACATTTTTGTGAGCGGGGAGCAATGACCTGGGGAAATCGACTAGTTTAGGGCTTTTCCCGACTGTCGAAGCATACACTGAAGCAAACATATACCTTCGCAAATCTGAAGGCATATGCGCCCTTGCCTCGTGACCGGTGAGCACTGTCAGTCGGCGATCATAGGTGCTGTTTAGGCTCTCGTGCCTTGCCCTTGGACGGCCTGGATACCTTAATGAGACTCGCTCTACAGGGTGGCTGTTTTCATTCGACAGTGAATTGATCGCTGAAATAATCTCTCCGGAGAAAGGATTGCCATTCAGTTGTTTCTTTAGGTTCAGTTTCGATAGCGCGGCGATCTCCTTTTGCCACTTTTCGGCACTGTCTCGACCACGAGATATTCCACTTCGAATTTCCGGGAGGTTGCCTATAGTTTGAGCCACAGTAGGCGATCTCTGGGATCGAAGTGTTCGTGGTTTTATATCTAGATCGCTTCTGATACCCACTATAAACATGCGATGACGCGCTTGAGGCACGCCATAGTTTTCTGCTCGCACTAGGAAGAGACGCGGATCAATATCACCTTCAGGTGCTTCTTCTTCCGATAGCGAATAGAGTCGGTAGCCTAGGCCATTAGAACCTTTCTCCAGTGCAGCTTTCGGTTGGCTGAGGTCTGATACAATTCGGTTGATTAACGGCTTTCCATTAATTTTGGCAGAAAGAAGTCCCTTCACGTTCTCCATTACAAACACAGGGGGTTGGTGATCTACAATGATCTTCAGGTACTCCCGGTAGAGAAAATGGCGCTCGTCGCGTTCAAATCCCGGATTTCCCATCATCCGTGATCTTCCAACCAGGGAGTATGCCTGGCAGGGAGGACCACCAACCAATGCCCACTGGTTTGTTCCGGATATACGGCTACCAATTATCCGCTTCACCTGATCGTGATTTTCCGGACCTAACGAAATTCGAAGAGCGCTGTTTTTCGCTTCGTCGAACTCGTTCTTGTAGCAGTTGAAGAGGTCTTCAATCCGGATTTCATTGGAAAGATATTTGTAATACTCATCTGGTGCTTCTCCGTGAGGGAAGCAGCGAAAAAAATGTCTGAGCAACAACGTCTGATGCGAAAACTCTTCTCTCTCGATAGAAGCGACACTATGGAATCTGGGATTCTCATCAGCGAGGAATGAAGCAAACCCTTCGCCCAACCCCCCAGGGCCAGCGAACACGTCCACAACCGGATATTGACTTGGTTTCTTACTCATGTCTGTGCATAGCCGACTGGAGTTATAGTTGCAAGTTGCTGGAGGCTTTTAAAGTCAGAATAGGTGGCCTCTTTTCTCCCCATTCAGGCGGTAACTCATGCATCTCAATCATTGTAAAAATCCCAAGTTCAAATTCGTGACATAAAACCAGCAGCATTCCCTGACTAGGTTGTTGGCTTTATAGTTTTCTTTGTGGCAGCCGTAAGGCGTTCGTACTCTTCAATGCTGAGCACGACCACTACGGGTCTGCCGTGCTTTTCTATAGTGACCGGCTCTGCTCGTGCCGTATCGACTAGCTGGCCGAACCTGTTTTTGGCGGTCTTCGCAGAAATGCGCTTCACAATATCAATACTCAAAGTAGCTATTATGGCTATAATGCCCAAAGCAAGGCCTTGGGGCAAGGTTTGGCCACTACAGCAATAGCCTTTTGTCTACCGTTTTTTGTCGTACAGGGCCGCATGCTGAGGGTGTGATTCATATTCACTTGAAATGCATAGTCCTAGGTTTTTCATTCTTTCACCATCAGCTATCATCTGACTATGGACAATCAAGCCTTGAACCATCCGCAACCGCACAAGGCGACGCTTATCATTCGCAAGCTTTTGACGGTTTGTGTTGGATTCGCAGCAGCCATATACAACGTGCTGCTTGAGATTTTTGCCTCGACAGAGGAGCCAGACGACGCGGAACGCCGGCTACACGATTCAGATTTATCGGGAGAGTTGAATCACCGTACCGGTCGGTTAGATGCAGGCACTGATCCCTACGGCTGGTACGACGATTAGCAGGATGCGACGCTAACGGCGGACTCCTCGGCTCACCGCTGCCTTTCCAATCGAACCGCCTTGGCGACCAGCATCTTCTCCTGGTCGCGCCAACGGGGCCACTGCGTTGTTGATCGACCGACCAACCTGCACCCCCGCCCACGCCATCATTCCGCTCCAGAGTAGTGGCAATCCCAGATAGAGACTGGTGGTGATCATATTCAGCAGCATGCGCTTGGCATCGTGTTCGCCGGGGTTGGCGAAGATCTGCAGGAACACGTTGACGTCCGGGTACATCGAAAGAATCAGGTTCTGATCCACCCACATCGCCAGGTACCAGAGTACCGTCCAGAACTTGATGGTGAAGATTGCCATGCCGGCGACCACCATCATGGCAATGGAATACCGAGATAGAACGACCACCAACGGCAGCAGTGCATAGATACCCAGCAGCATGATGGCCTGGACCATGGGCAGTGACTGCAGCACGGCGGTCATGGTGACGGAAAACAAGGCTGATGCGGTGATTACGCCACCGGCAGCGAGGCCCCCTTTGACGATATTGCCCGCGGTATTGAACAAGCCCGAACCAGAGGCGTTGTTGGCGATCAGTTCGTTGCTCGACCAGGAAGGCGGCGCGTTGGTAAGCACGGTTTTGGCGACGGCGTCGTTTTGCTGCTCACCTGCCAGCGCCGGTGCGATGGCAACCACCAGGCCAGAGAAGCCGGCAGAAGTAGCGTCTGCTTCATTGATCAGCTTCTCTCTTAGGCCGATCGCTGCATCTTCCCACCACTGTTTGCAGTAGGGTTTGCCCCAGGGCGGCGGGGCTGTCGGATCGTACTCCGTATCCCTGGCCGCATTGTAGGCCCAGCCGGTAATTTGGTTGGCTGGGCGCAAGGTGTCGTAGAAGCCTGCGGTATCCCGGTAGACGTGTGAGCCCATCCAGTCCGGGTCATCGGCGCCATAGGTAGCAAGGATGCCACTGATCGCCGGGGTATCCGGCCGTTCTGCCTGATACTTGGAGCGGGCCGGTATATAGCACTGGCTGAAGAAATCGCTGACCTCCTGCCGCAGGCGAGGATCCGCAATCGTGGCAAGATGGGCCTGCTGCTCGAAGGTGCGCATATCCGCCACCGTTGGCAGGCCTTCGACGATGGCGTGGTTCAAACCCGAACTCAGCGCAATGACACCGTACCACCAGACCGGGACATTGACGGTTGCGGCGGAGCCGGTAAAGCCGGTGGTGCCATAGGTACTCTGTGGCACCGCCACGGTTGCGGCGGCCGGGGCCGGATCCAACAGGGTCGGCGGTGGCGAATACGACAGCGTTGCGGCGTTGAGGGGAGTGAGCGCAGCCGGTTGCCCTGCGAGCACGACCACCAATAGTGCGATGAAGAGCTCGATCTCCATACGCCGCAGTGACAGGCCGCTGGCATGGCCCACTTCCCCGCCCTGCGCGGGTTCGCGCCAGTTATCGATCAGAATGCCCAAAAACGGGAGATAGACGATACCGGTACTGACCAGCACATCCCACAGAATGCCGTAGAAGGCCCAGCCGAACAGCGAGGTAAATAGCTCCAGGTAGCTGTCGACGCTCATCAGACGATCTGTCCTGCGGTGATGCCGAGAAACTTCACAACCAGCCCCTGACCCAGCACCAGTTCGAGGATAACCAGCCAGGCGACGGCGCGCCAGCGATACCGGTGCAACTGATCTGCCTGGGCGGAATGGATCTTTCCAATTTTGGCGAGGTGTTCAACGCCGACATTCCAACCGAACGCCACCAGCGCGATCACTGTCCACCGGCATAGCGTGAGTGTTAGACGCCAGGAGTCGATACCCTGCTGAATGGACGGTACAGAGTCGGTCTGTAACCGATGCATCAGCCAATAGCCCACCAGTGCGGTCAGCAGCGCGGCAGCCAATGAAGCAAACAAGAAGCCCTTGCGTTTTGCTCCACTGTTATTGAACACGACCGCCTCGCAATGGGTCTGGATCGATGGTTGGCACTTCCGGTACGGTGAGGGAGCTCTGCCTTCTGGCCGCGGCGCGTTCGAGTAGAGTGGCAACGGTGTCGGAGACCACTTCTTTGCGCACACGGGTCTCAAACAGCAGGTTCTCGATCTCTTTGTCGAGCTCGGCAATAGAAGTGTCTGCATGCTCGCGTGCGACTTCGGTGGCATAGACCTCGGGTACCTGCCGGCCCGACAATAACAATCGCCGTGCGAACAGCGCCTTCTCGACCGTGCGCGCGGTGCTGATTTCCGAGACCAGTCGCCCCATGATCAGGCTCTGCTCAGACGGTGGCATTTCACGGATCGCTTCGATCACCTGCCGGGTGATGGCCACGCCTGGCGCGGTGATCTGATCGAGATTAGCCAGCGTCGGCGGTGTCGCACCACTGACCAGATTCTGGATTTCAGTGGTGACGGTAGCGGACTCCTGGTAGAGCTTGGGTAACAGCCCGGTGCCGGGAATGCTGTCTTTGCGGCAGGTGTCGCAGGTAGTAACGATATTCTCGCCCACCACATCGACCGTCCAATCGCGGGCCTCCGCCGGGGATGACCAGATTTCAGAAAGACGCGTGGCCGATGCCGCTGGCACTGGCGTGGTATCAGTGACGGCCCGATTCATATTGATGTTGTAACCGGCCTCGACGATGTCGCCGGTGAACTCCAGCACCGGTTGCCCACTGCCGCCTGCCTGCCCGCCGATCCAGGGCACACCGTTATCGCCATTGGAGGTTTCCACCGTATCCTTGGCGGAGACGGCATCATTGCCGCCAATCCCCATCTGCACCTTCCAGTCGTTGCCTTTGGATAGAGTGATCAGATCGGCATAGGGGTTCTTGCCCTGGGCGATCTCGGCCTCCATCTGCTCGCAGGACTTGGTGGCCAGCTGCATGGTTTCTTCGGCCTTGATCAGCGCGTTCTGAAAAAGATCGTACAAGCCGGGGTTGGCGCGCTGCAGGATTAATGCCGGCAACGCCGCAATGGCGCTGGTCGCCGCAGCGGTCATCGCCGCCATCATGTTATCGACGCCGGCACCGATGTCATTCAGGGTATTGGTCACCGCGGCCACCGGATCAAATTTGCCGCAGCTGTACCCGAGCCCCAATTGGGCGGAGCCTCCCAGGGTGACGGAGACTACTGCGGGGTTGGCAGGTACAGAGACAGGCTCTGCCCCACCGATTTCGTAGTACCACAAGCTATCTTCGGTGGGACCCAGGGCCGCGTGAAGGACCTGACTCACACTCATGGCGCCAAACAATAATATCGTGCGAACAGACACTTTCATGCTCATGGTGGGTAATTGATCCAGTCGACGTTGAACAGAAAGATGCCGCGATCCCGACAACAGCTGTAGGGGCGCCACAGATTCCAGGCATAGTCGCCCTGGGCATCGACTCGACCGCCGCCCCAGCCGGTGAAACTGGCCAGGTCATTGGTGCCAAATACCTTGCAGGTCGACTCCGCTCTGGGCAAAAGCATCTGCCACTCGCCCGTGTCGGGATCGTCTTCAATCAGAGGTCCCGGAGGCCACACGCGCTGCCGTGAACTGGAACCACCAGTTATCGGCACGTAAATATGGGGTTGCCCCCGGCGGGTCACGATGTCGCCTGCGCGCTGGGCATTGATGGCCGCCGCCTTGGGTTCCTCCGCCTGCGTCGTCCAGCCGGTGCGTGGGTACACGCCGCCCCAGGTCTGCAGTGGCCAGGTGCCGATTTCCCGCAAACCGGGTATCAGGCTCGCCGGGTAGAACATCTCCGGGATTTCCATCCGCCAGGAGAGTGCGTCCAGTCCCGACAGGAAATACGGAAAGAAGGAAGTAGTTTGTGAATTACAGAGGTAGCCGGTGCTGGCGACGATGCTCGACAGGGAGCTGACCGGATGCCCGATGACATCCGTTTCCCGAAAAACCAGGTTGCGATGATCCTTGTTGCCCTGCCCGCCTTCGGTTCTATTGCCGGCGCTGTCAATCGGCACAGCCAGCAAGCTGCCGAGTAGCCCATTGGCGGCGGTTCGTTGTGCCACGCCCAGCGTCCTGCGAATCTCGACCCAGGGATTACCACCGAGTTCGTTGTAGGCACTCACCACCGCGTCGGGTTGGTAATGCCCTACTTTGATCGAGGTGCGCACGCTGCACCCGGACAGGGAGCAACGCAACCAGAAGCACATCCCCACCGGCATCCAACGCATACAGCTGAGCGCCGCGCGGGTGGTCTGTGCAACGATTTCCGGTGTGGTAATGGTGCCTGTGTGGCCGACCAGTGGCATTAACAGCAGCAGGATCAGCCAACCACGATACAGGGCGGCTTTCATTGTTCTGCACTCTCTGCCTGCCGCCGCTGATAAAGCTGGGTGGCAGCGTAGATATCGGTAAGGCCATACACCACGGCCTGGCCATCAAAGACAATGGCCGGGTAACGATCGATACCGTACTGCATTGCCTGCACCAGGCCTTTGGCGGCGTTTTCCAGTTCTCTGCTGAGCTGACTGTCCATCCGCTGGAATCGTTGCAGGGCCAGCGCTTTGGCGGACTCTGGATCTGCCGGCAGGTCAATGGAGAGTACTTCCTGCAGTTTGTGTATCCGATCGATCAGATAGACGGTCGAATGGCCATTTCCAGACACAATCTGAAGACTCGAATCGGTGAACACCTCGATCGTCGGGGCCTGCTCGATGGTCTGCTCGATGGCAATCTCGCTGGCTTGCACAGACGTACAGAGTGTTCCTGTTAGCAGCAACGAGATAATGAATTGAGCCTTTGTGACATTCACTGACGATCGTCCAACCTGGAGGGCTTTGAGAAAGTCACCATCCTGCGCGATTACAGATTCGGGAAACACGGTTTATTCAGACGGAAGCGGTCGAAGTTTCTGGAACAGAAACAGCACCATTTTTATAATCACGGGAAATCGATAGAGGAAACAAAATACGGATATGGACTTCAGCCCCATCATCCAGCAAGTCTACGGCGTTCTGTGGTATCTCATCCCACTGGCCATACTGGCCGGTATTCTCAAATCACCCTGGTTCAAAGGGATTACCGGTGAGTTCTTGGTGAACACAGCCGCTCGGCTATTCCTGCCCAAGGACGAGTACCACCTGATCAAGGACGTGACCTTACAGTCAGAAGATGGCACGACGCAGATCGACCATATTATTGTGTCGCGCTATGGCGTGTTCGTAATTGAAACCAAAAACATGAAGGGATGGATATTCGGCTCGGCCAACCAGAAGACCTGGACGCAGAAGATCTACAAGCACACCAACAAGTTTCAAAACCCGCTGCATCAGAACTACAAACACGTCAAAACGCTTGAAGCCCTGTTGGATATTCCGTCTTCTGCCATTCACTCGCTGGTGGTGTTTGTCGGTGACTCTACGTTCAAGACTGAGATGCCCGATAACGTGACCTATGCCGGTGGCTATATTCGCCACATTAAGGCAAAGCGCGAAGTGGTACTCAGTCAGGCCGACATCGATGCCGTGATCAGGCAGATCGTGCAGCTGCGATTGCAGCGCGGACTGACCACCAACCGCCAACACGTCCGTCATCTGCGTCAGAAGCAGACTGTCGCATCTCCAGTCACGCCCTCCACCACGCCACTCACCAACCCATCAGCCGCTCCCTCGGCCACACCCCAAAGTCCAAAACAGTGCCCGAAGTGCGGCAGCGAGATGGTGCTTCGTACCACTAAAAATGGAAAATATGCGGGCAATCAGTTTTGGGGATGTGCAACGTTTCCGGCCTGCCGTGGTGTGGTACAGCTGCCCTGAACCGCCAACTTGAATGAGACTACCGCGACTGCTCAATACGCCGGGCAACCTCATAAACGGCTTCGAGCTCTGAGCAATGCTTTTCACGCATAATGGCGGCGCGCTCGGCCTTCTCGTGCTTTTCAGTCATGGCCAGTGCGAGTGACAAAGCAGGAGGCACATTCCGAAACAGGGCTTCGACCTTATCGGCCAGCACAACGCCCTCCACGTATTTACCCGGCTCCTTGCGGGCGGACAGCAGCAGGTTACGCTGTTCGTCGTTCAGATCCTTGAAGCGGGCAATCTGCTCAACTTCCTCTTTCGGCATCACCAGGCACAGCCACCACTCCATCATATTGAGCATCTTGCGGCTCGCGTCCGGGAAGTCTTCCAGATTCTGGGTGGCAATCCAGAACCAGGCACCGAGCTTGCGCCACATCTTGGTGATCTTGACCACGTAACGCGCCAGCAGTGGATTGGTGGTAATGATATGACCTTCGTCGGTAACCACCAGTGTGGGGCGATCATCGTGTTGGTGGCGTTCCACCAGATCGTTGATGTGGCTCATCATCGACAGGTAAGCGACTGTCAGTTGGTCCTCGTAACCCTCCCGCGCCAGCATGCCCATTTCGAGGATGGTGACATCGGCCTCCGGCCAGGACTGTCCCGGTCGATTGAAGAAATGACCGGCCAAGCCCGAACAGAACAACGCCATACCATCACCCATTTCCAGTGCGCGATTGCGCCGATGCTCGGGTAGCTCCGTGTTGGTGGCGATGGCCTGAAAAGCATCGACCACGTCCTGGGTAACCACCTGGGTATTGCCGGCTTCTTTCACGGTTTTCGCAGCAAGGAATATGGCATTGCGAATCAGCAGCCGGTCGGCACGAGTCAAGCGCGCATCCTCGCGCTCATCGCCACCGGTGATCATGATTCGCGCTGCAATCTCCATTTCCCCGAGAATATCGCGCCCGCCACCCTCATCCTCGATCTCGTCGTCTTCGTCCAGTGTTTCTTCCAGAGTGCGATCATCGGTATCGAGCGGATTCAGCACATGGCGCCGATCGAGCAGGCGCAGCGCATCGGCAAAGGGAGGCAGACTGACATCGACATTGGGGTTCAATGTAATCTGGTTGACCGATAAGCCATGGTGCGCAAAATGCTGCCCCAGCAGGGAAAACGACGCGCCCGCTTCGATAATGAAAATGCGAGGCCGGTGTCGCGCCATCATCTGTTGTAGCAGATACACCAGTAGTGCCGACTTCCCTGCACCCGTTGGCCCCAGGATCAGCATGTGAGCGTTCTTCTTACGACCCTCCCGATGTAACGGGTCGAACACCAGCGGCTCAGCACCGCGGTTATAGAACACCAACCCCGGATGACCGGTTCCACGCGAACGACCATAGAACGGCAACAGATTGGCAATATGGCGAGAGAAAATCAGCCGCGACCTGCGCCGCGATTTATCCAGCTCCGCGTCATAAGCCATGGGCAGGTTGCGGATGTAGCTATCGAGCGCCAGCAAGTCTGCTTCCTGGGTGATCGGTTGCAATCCATTCGGAAGGAGCAGCGCGTTGAGGCGATTCAAATTGTGACGCAGGGACTTTTGATTCTCACCGCGCACATAGAAAGCCAGGCTGACAGGATAGAGTTTGTTGCCCTGCGCCATCTCCCGCTCCACTTGCTCTGCGTCTTCTCGGGTGATCGACGCCTCCGCCGAGTCGCCTACCGATGCGCGTTTGATTCGCGCGATATGATTGCGGGTGGTGTCCTGTGGTTTCAGCGTAAGCGTTATTGCCATGATGGTGTGCTCAGGCAGACGATCAAAGAGCGAGAACACCTGATCTCCGGCCTGGCGCTCCGCCGTGAAATGTCCAATGTCCGGCGCCCGCCGTAAGCTTTGAATCGTCACGACCGTGTGCGGCAGATCATCGAATAGCCAGCTCGCCGAAGCCTCGTCTGAACGCGGCATCGACAGCGTCAACTGTTCCGCAAAGTCGTAACCAAAGGGTAAATCGTCGTCGCCCGGATAGGGCGCCATCTGTAGCAACGATTCCGGGCTTTCATCGGCAAATACTGGCTTGGGGTTAAACCAGCTCAGCAACCAGTGATAAAACGCCTTACCGTCTGCGCGCTGGACGTGGATCCCCGCAGAAGCCAGGGCGGCAATCCATTTGGTCGCCACGTCATTGAGCGCCTCTTCCACCTCGATGGCCGCCGGGGTTTTGCCGTTGTGCTTCAAACGCCGGTAGAGCACCACCCGAATCCGACGCTGCTGGCCCTGCCAACGCGAACCGGTGACCGTGGTATCGTCAAACAAGCCCCCCGGTCGGGAAATCGCCTGCAAATGCGCCGACATCACGGCCTGATAGTGTTGCGAATAATCAGATACGCGAACAGCCGGCATCGGATAACGGGCCAGCAAGGCATCGAACTGATTGAGCCGCGGTTCATCCTGCACATAGACCTGTAATACCCAGGGCGCATCGTCGCGTTCAGGAATAGCCTCATTGATCGCGGTCTGGATGGTATCTCGCAGCTGCGCCATAAACGCCGGGGTGCGTGCTTCACAACCGACCGGTGTGACTTCGAACAGCGCCCCCAGGCTGGCACCGTCCTCCAACACAAAGGCTTTGCACTCAGGGATGTATTCCATCCAGGGCAACAGGTCGGTAAACGACGGTGGGCGGTCGTAGTGCCGCTTGATGGTCGCGTTAGTGAGCGGGGATGCATCCGAATGTTCGGGCTGATTGATTGCCATGGATACCTCTACTGGCCTGATAGCGACTGACTATTTTTAGACGGCATCTCGCCGGACACTTCCCCCGCCACTTCCCCGGGCAGGGCGTACTCCACCGTTTCATAGAGGGGAAAGGTAGTCACATAACCCGGTACCGGGGTGCGCTCACTGCCCGACAGGTGAGGAAAGATGTACATCACCAGCGTGGGATTGGGCAGGCGGGGAAATACCGTATCGATCTCATTGGCCGCTTCCCGCACGAAGCCGCGGTAGTGCTCGATGCCCGATTGCGGTAACGACTGACCACCGATCACGCGACGATGGTCGGGCTTTTGAACGTCCACCATGTGCTGGTCATAAATGGACTTCATCGTCGGGCCGTCCTGGGGCAACACCGTCTCTTTGGTGCTGGCGCAGCCGCCCATCAATAGGCTAGTCCAGACCAGAACCAGTGGTAGTTGTCGCTTGTTGGAATAGATTCGCTTCATGGTGAAGTTTCCTGCCATTGGAATGGAAATCGATGGGAAGTTCGTGATCGACATGGATCGCCAGCTCGACGCCGGCGGGGACAAAGACCGCATCGAAACTCTGCGCCTGGCGCTCCCGCAGCCACTGGGCAACTTCCTCGCTGCCGCCGCTCAGGGTTTTGCCCAACACGTATTTGCCGGTCTCTCCAGAGACGACGCTCGTTGCCGTGCCGGCATCGTTGATCAGGGTTGTGGTTTCCGCCTGCGCGGCCGCTTCGCCCGCCGCTTCAAGCGCCATCACGCCAATGCGCTGAGTGAGGAAGGCAGGCGCGTTGGTCTTGCGCTCACCTGTGATACAGGGAATACCGCGCGCATCCGAAATCCAGCCCAGCGGTCGGTTGTTGCCTCCCCCTGCGCTGTTTCCACTGGAACCACTCCGTTGATTGTCGTCACTAGCGAGGGTCTGAATGGTGCCGTCCTCGAACACGAAGGTCACCGATTCCAATTTTCCGGTCACACAGGAGAGGGTCCAGTCGCCGATCGCGGTGCCACTCCAGATCATGCCTTCGATGCCCGGAATGCGCAGGCCATTGGCTGCCAGGTTTTCCTTACCGGTAATCACCTTGAATGGCATGGGGTCGCGCACCTGCCCCTGAATAGGCACCCTGCCGACCAGGGCAGTCATGCCGGTGGAGCCAATCAGGGTGGCATTGCGAGGCACCGTGTAGACCGGCACAGTGCTGTTGAGGGCATCAGAGCCTTTGGTAACCAGCGATTGCACCGGCGGACCCGCGCTGTCGAGCGCGCTACGACCGGTGCGACTGAATCGATTGAGTAGCGTCTCTTTATCCTCGCCGGTCGATGGCGAGAGCTCCAAAGGATTGACCCAAACCAGCGACTCCGAATTCGCAGTGGGTGCGCTGACACCATCTAGCCCGAGCCCGACGGGAATGTCAGAACCCGCAGCCGATGAAGGTTTTGCCGACTGGCCGTAGCGGTTGGACAGGGAGTCCACCCTGGCCGTCAAGGCCGCAATGGCCGAGCTCGTCTCCGGTGACGCGGTGTCGCTCCGTTTGGCTGCCAGGGATTGCTGCACTCGGGTCAGTACATTGTTTTCGATCTGTTTGCGGTCCTCGATCAACTCGCGGTTTTCTTGTTTGAGCGCCGTGTTATCCCGACGCAGGGCATTCAGCTCCGAGGTCATGGCGCTGACATTGGCGGTCAGCGTCTTGATGGTGTCTGCCGGTGAATCGGCATCCGGTTTCGGCGCCTGCGGCACCGCCTCCAAAACTTGAGCCTGCTCTTCATCCGGCGAGCAGGACTTCACGGTAACCAGCGCCGCCATCAAGACAACGGAGCCGGCAAGTAGAGGTAATAAGCGATTACTGGTGACCATCGACATGGGGTAGATTCCACTCCTCTCTCAAAGCGCCACATCGAATGGCCGATCCGAGATCAGATAGACCGCGGTGGTATCGGCTTCATCGCCCGCAGGTAGCAAGCGGTTGTGCTGAAACGTTGCTGCTAACCAGGCCCCGCGAAGTTCACGCGGATCCAGCACCACCGGCCTTTGGGTTCGATTGGTCAACTTGACGGCGGTGACATAACGTAAACCCGCCTTCCAGGCGGCGACGGGGACCGCTTCGATCCGTGCGCCATGCACCAGCTCGACCGGTTCGGCGCTGACGGGAATGGCGACTACACCCGGCTGACGAGGAATCAGTCGTGCGGGTGCGTAGAGTTGTTGCGCGGCATAGCGAGTGAGTGCGGCATACCCCCAGGACAGCGATTGGGTGTTAGATAGCGATTCGGCAGCATTCGTGTACGGTTCCGAATCCAGCAGTATTTGCACATCGGGTAACGTGTAGCTGTCGGCCTCGGAAGGTTCTGCTGACACATCGAGGACATACATCGGCCCCTCGGTTTCCGATCGCACCATGATGCGGGTGGTTTCGAATGGCTCTCTGGCCAACAGGTATAGGGTGCCGTTGATGCTTTGGCTGCGCAGCTGCACTGTCAGTGACTGCGGCAGGCCGATACTCACCGAATCCGGGAAATGCACCAGACGTTCTTCGCCGACGACCAACGGAATCGCGATGGGCGTTTTGTTCCAGACAACACGTTCAGGCGCATTTGACACTGCATCGACTTGTGCAAAGGACAGCAGCGGAATACAGAAACCGAGCAAGGCGATCCACCTAACTGGCGCAAGAAAAAAGCGGGAATTCATTGGGAGGCTTCCTGATTTGTAGTGGCGCTGTTCACACCGGGTTCAGTCAGCTCGGCATCGGTCAATCGACGCGGGCCATCACTGGCGTAGCCGTCGAGCGCCAGGCCCCAGGGATTCGATTCCGGATCGATGGCCTGGCGCACCACGCGAATTGGGTAGCGAATCGTGGTTTGCTTCACTGTCATGCCTTTTACAGACTCCAACAGGTCGAGATCCAGCCAGACGACCCAGACATCGGGTGACAGCACATCGACGCGACGTTCTTCATAACCATGCCCTGGCACTTCATGAACACCGCGCACCCGGTAGGTCAATTCGCCGCGGCGAGCTTTGAGTTCCATGTCAGCGATCAGGTCATTGCGATAGCGCGGTGTCAGGTAGGGTGAGATGCGGAAAATCGCGCTGCCGTAGTCCGTTGCGCCGTTGTCTGGCCAACGATTGAGTTGCTGGAAAATGTAGAACGCGAAGGCGTAGACATTGGCCGGAGGCACTTCCTCAGCCGCAAGGACCGCACCGGAGCGCAGATCCGGCGGCACGTAGACTCGCAATTGCTTGGGCGCCTGACTCCAGCCGATCCAGAGCGCGAGGATGATCAGCCCTTGCAGACCAATGACGATCCACAAGGAACGCAAATGGGCGCGCACGTTATCGATTTCGAGACGGTAGCGGCGCATGCGGCGTCCTCCCGATGTCCCAGGCGCCCGAACGCAATACCCAGGGCGCCCGATAGAGACCCGTCGACTGCAGGCGGTCGCGCAACCATTGCTGGTAGTACCCGTCAGGCCGCCCGCGCTTGATGCGCTGAAATACGGTCGCCATTACCACGACGGTGGCGACCACACCGACACCGGCGATACCGAAACCCATGGTGATGGCGCCGAGCAACCAGGCCAGGAGCAGACTGAGGGGCAGCCAGATCACTATGGCCAACCCCACAATCATACCGAGCTCTGAAGATGAGCAACCTTTAAAGATGACGGGCTCGGCATTGAGCCGGTCCGCCAGGATTTCATGGCCTTTCGACATTCACACCCCCTGCTACGTGCTGTGATTGATGTCAGGTATCTATCAGATGACACCGGCTGCTTCGGTCAGCAGATAGCTGGCGAAGATCAGTACGATGGCGCCAACGATGCCCAAGACGCCCACTTCAGCCCATTCCGCTTTGCCCTGGCGGGCTTCATTGAATTTGGCGAAGCCCAGATAGGCGATCCAGAGAAAGCCCAGAACCGCAATGGCGAGTCCGAGCACCAGACCACCGTCCTTGATGTAGCCCTGGATCAGTCCGATCCAGTCACCCGCCCCCGGAGCGGTACTCGGCGCGACCGGCGTCGGCAATGCCGCCCAGAGCGGCAATGGAAAAAACACCGCGGCCGTTGCCAATAGCGGCCTGCGAATGGCAACGGACGTTTTGCTGAACCTGTTTTCTGTAGTTGATGTACCCATAGGAAATGTCCTCTTCTGTAACGCTGATAAAAATGGGGCCTATCCCCGCATCCCACCGCGATGCGCCTCCGCTTGCCCTTACCGGGCTTTCTCGGTCTCAACTCGATTGACTCACCGCAAATAGAAACCCAACACCATCAACACAATGCTTGCCCTCAACGTGCTCCAGGTCAGGTCGAAGACCGTGGCCTGACCTTCCTGCCAAGCCCGAAAGGTGCCGATGGCAACCCAGATCACCCACACAAACGCCAGCACCAGAACCATCGACGCGACCGCGGTCAGCATCGTGGCTGGGGTAATACCGGAACCGGCTTGGAAAGCTGCTTGTTGTGCCCCTGTCATCGCTCAACCTAGCGACGGTAATCGCCGCGCAGGGGCGGGAAGGAACGTGGTTGAGCGCGAGGTGCATCAATGTGTGACTGAACGCCGTCCCTAATTTGCTTCAGGTCCTGGCGCAGCCAGTCAAAACGAAAACGAACACGGGCATCCTCATCGGCATTTGCCTCGGCCTGCTTGATCAGGGGTTCAAGGGCATTCAGTTCATGGATGATCTTTGCCAGCGCATCGCGCTCGGCATCTGCATCGGCAAAGGCCACCGGTGTGATGAACGAGCCGACGATCAGAAAAGAAGGTAGCCAGAGATGGCGTTGCATGGCACTGCTGCTCCCGTGTGTTGTTACGGGGCATAGTGCGAGAATCAGGGGCGAGGAACGATGGGAAATCTATTCGGTGGGTGGGGTGGTTTTGGGGCTTTCCGCTTGAAGTGTAAAGGCTATTAGACGACGAAGCGATCCAGAATATGGACATCTCGAATCCTATAGCTCTTCTATTATTCCCCGCATCATCGGATGAATGTCGTCTATCACGTAGGATTCATGAAAGAATTCAGCTTATTAAGCGTCCACTGCATCGGAATCTTTTGGCTCCCAGTGTTTAGATGTACGCATATCGATCCAATCACAATGAAGTTCAACCCTTATTTCACCGCTACCAACCGGCACCAAATACGGCTCGAGCTGATTGGGAATCGGAAAGTAGGCTCCTCCATACATTTCTTGAAATGGACGGTTCAGAGGCAGAGCTCCCTCCGCACGTGGCGCGCCATCCACTTGTGCGCTCACTATTTCATCAAGACGGATTTCATACTGAAATGAAGCGCTAACAGTGTCCGAAGCGACATAAAGAATCTTGTTTCCCGCCCAAACTATGCCTCTACTTTCACATTCCGGCAGTAGATCACCATAGGCTTTATATGCTGATTCCGGCAGGCGAATATAAAAGCCCGCAAGCCCCGTCTGCCCTGTATCGTCAATAATCTGCAAAATCCGTGGTTTCTCGTTTCCAGCTGGCTGATCGTCAGTTTGAGCCGTGACTCCATTACCGGCAACATTGACCACCCGCACGTCCGAACGAGTCACTACTTGTCGCCGTCCGCCTTTTCTTACAGTACCAATGTCATCCTTGAGCAAAATCCATAGTTCCGATCGACGCTTGGCAAGCATCTCTAAATTGATTGCGCCATCACCGAAGAAGCGCGGACTCCATTTCTTGAGGGAGGAACCTAAATATTCGCGGCAAAAAGATGCGATCAGGGAGTATAAGAGCTGGTTGAATCCGATGTCCGCGAGTTTGGTAACTTCTTGGTGACGTACATCGACATAAATGTCGATCATCTGACCACCACTATGCTCTTTGACGAATACGGGGATGTCCTCCGTTAGTTTTCCCGGCACGAGACGAAAGTTATGGACCTCGTATGATTTTCCAATGGTCATTTCTAGCTCGCTCAGGAATACGCGCTCGAAACGCGTCAGAACGTCGTAGTGCTCAATGCAATCAATAATTCCATCGAAGGGCTTTGCGCCGCATAACTGCTGAAGATACTTTTGTTCGGCATCTCTTCGATGCTGATCAGACGACAATAGTACGACAACATGCCCGCGAGCCTGCATGATCTGATTCAGTGCTTGTTTTTGCGCCATACCGAAATACACACTTACATTGCCCAGCGTTGCTCGACGTTTTATGTCGCCAAGAGTAATCTCGTTCGCATCGGCAAGCCGTACTCGGACATTGTCAAGATTGCTGATCATGCCTCGTTTTACGACATACCTAAAAATCCGAGTGTGCTGTGAAATGCGATCCGGGGACTCCAGCACAGCGTCGACAGCGACTTTTTCTAACAGGGCCACAATCTGCCCCAACAAGCTTGTTGTTGTCCCATCAAGTGAGTCGCGTCCCGCGGTCGGAACGAAGCGATCGCAGTCAAGGCGCCCTGACACCCCAATTGTGCTGCCAATCTGAGTGGCGCAAAGCTTAAAACCTCGCTTGAAAACGTCAATCGCACCGTTTTCAAATCTGAGTTGCCCCGTTAGAGCTATTGCTTCATCGCCAACATTCAGCCCTTCAATTCCCGCAATAAGTGAATGGCCCCTGTCCTGATATAGGCGACCATCAATGGTGAGATTACCTTCACGCCATGTCTGCGTACCTTTGCTAATTTCAGTTAAGTTGCCCTTATCTTCTACGTTGGAAAATTGACCTTGCGAGATCTTCTCTCCGTTAAAGGAAATTGAGATCGGCACAAAACGTACAAAATCTCTGAGATAATTCCGCAAGGCTTCAATACTTGGAGCCTCACGAAGGTAACCTACTACGATGGTGCCGCGAGGTTTGGCATCATCGCTTTGACTGAGCGTAACGGAGGGAATGGCAATACCAGCGGCTCTAATGTCATCTTGGGAAAGGCATGTATAAGTTCCGTGCTCGGCATCATGGGTTTGCGATATAACTTCTAACTTGTCGCAAACACCAAAATTGGCGAACCCACCGATTCCGAACATACCTACACAACCTGCTTCTAGGGCTTCTCCCGTTCGTTTACCACTTGCCCCAATAGTCCAAAAAAAATTCTGTAGGTCGGTTTCCGACATGCCAATCCCATTGTCTTGTACGACCAACTTTCGATCATCAACACTGACGTTAATTTTATAATTCGTATTCTTCGGATCCACTCCTTCACGCAATGCCTGAATCCGGATAGCGTCGACGGCATTCTGTACATTTTCCCGAACGAAGGCCATTGGTGTTTCATAAATTTGCTTAGAGATTGCGCGCAAGACGCTCTCGAATTCGATTCCAACTTTGAATGATGAATTGCCGCTCACTTTTCCCTCCTCCCTCTGCCCAGAGAAATCAATTCATCCCTCAATTTACGATCACCGGTGGCTTCAACAATTGCCTGACCAATCTGAAGATACGCCCTTTCATTTTCAGGAAACTTTTTTATCCCATCGAAAAGGGCAACCTTTGCCGCTTCGTAGTCGATTTTGTCGATCAGCAATGAAGCAAGGTGTGCGTAGTCAGCAGCGTTCGCTGCTTCTCCTTCTACCAACCGGTTATATATCTCCACCGCCCGCGTTTTTTCTACGTTGTCAGGGGATTGGCTAAGCGACAGCGCCAGCATCCTGCGCGCCTCCATCGCAATAGTCGTCACTGGCGAATCAAGATGTCGCTCAGCCTGTGAGCGTAAGGCATCCCAATCGTGATCTGCGGCCAGTTCTCGCAACAGTTTCAACGTATGAGAAAATGGCTGGCAGGGTTCGACTCCGGAAAGTATCTGTGCATCAGATTCTCTTTCTGCTAACTTTTCACGTAATTCCGGATGTGCGTCACCCAGTTCCTTCAAAATTAATCCGTACCGCAACACCGCCTCACCGTAGCACGTCAGGAATTCTGCTAGAGGCATTCGACCTGCAAACAACCTCATTGGATTTCTCACTGCCATAAATGCTATAGACGCAGTTTTGAGTTGATTTTCCGATTGATTACTCAAAAGATCGAACGATCCGAAGACATGCGCATTACCTACTTCAATAGGCATCTCAGATTGCACTTCAGTCAATAGCGCAGCCAGGTAGTACGCAACTGGCGATAACTCGTTACTGAAATTTACTATCGCACTGCCAAGATCAGCGACCTTGCAAAGCTCAGTGGCATTGATCGTAAAAGGCAGAAGACTATTTTTCTCGTAGGAAAAAGCACCGTCAGATGGCTTGTACTGAAATGTCGTAATAGATTGCTGTGCCTGCATGACATCCAGGCTCACCACACAAAAGGCATTGTGTGAATGCCTCGACTCAAACGCTGCACCAGTAGCAACTGAGAGGCAATGTCCTCCTGAATTCACAGTATTTCTCGTTTCAGGATCATGTAAGTGTCCACAGTGGTAGAAGTGGCAAGATTCTTCAATACGCCATTGAACAGATCGACGATCAAAATCGTTGAGCAGATGGAAAGGGTGATGCCCCATAGCGATAACAAAGTGAGCATCAGACTCCACAGCAATTCTAAGTGCATTGATTACCTGCCTTTCACCGGCCAACAGTTTTCCATGATCTGATGCTCCGCCTTCAGAGAGCCATGCGGTATTGATTCCTGCTATTGCAATGGATAGATTTTCGACATTAATCAGTGAAACGTACCCCAGCATGTCGTCTGTCCATTTTTTCTGCTGCTCAGCAAAGAAACTCTCCTGAAACTCTCGATACGATTCTTGCCGTTGGAGTAGCGTTTTTAATTCTTCTGGAGCTGCAAGAAAGGAATCTATGGCATTCTGGCTCTGAAGTGTCTGACGTGCACCTAAGAAGCACATTCGTTGTCGATCGCGGTCTACATCATGGTTGCCAGGTATGCAGAAAATTCGTTCGCGAGGGACGCCAGTTACCTTTACAATCTCTTCAAAGAAAGCAGCTGCTATATCGTACTCGTGAGGCTTTCCGGCGAAGGCAATATCACCTGTTACAAGTACAAAATCGATCGTACCGAATTCTCGACGACAGCGTTCGATATCCTTGCACATTGACGAAAGTACAACGTCCTGCGCCCAAGCATGGCTGTCCCGCAAATGAAAGTCTGAAATGTGCAGCCAGGTGACACGACGCATTTCTAAAACCTCACGCGATTAATCATTGTCCGATTAGGCGAAAACCAACACATTAATTCGTCTGTTTTGATATGGCCTTCTCCCATATTGATAGAAGAATCATCCTGCACAATTCCATCATGGAAGCTCATTTATGCACTCTCTGTTTTCTAATCATGCCAACCACTTTGGCCGTTTGCAGGCTGTCAACCATCGCTCCATGATGTCCACCAGACTCGGCCCTAGAATCATTTACTCCAAGCACTTTAGTTAAAATATCCAATGATGGACCCCGGTTGCTGCATGGCAAATTCATTGCCTGCGCCCATGGGATGGCCGCTTTCTGACTGCAGAACACCCCTTGAATCTGTGGCATTACCAATGCGTATCGCTCAACGTGATCAAGGAGAATCGGCCAGTCGAAACTGGCGTTGTGAATGACAATGAGCTGATCCTTCAGGTAGCCAGCAATCCGTTGCCACTGCGAATCGAAGGACTCGAACGCGGCGGCCTGTTCGTTGGTAATGCCGTGTATCGACTGCGCTTCTTCTGAAATTCGTTTTTGCGGTTGTGTCTTGAACTCGATGGTTTCCGCGATCTCTCTATTCCTAACCACGGTGATGCCGAGCGTGACAATATCAGGCAAGCCGTTTTCGTCCGGCAGTCCCGTGGTCTCTGTATCGAGGACGATATAATCGTCAGGGAGTTGTGTGAATATCCACAGCAGTTCGTTGTACATCGCCATCACCGTCTACTGCTGCCATCGAGGGATTCAACCTGGACTATCGATCCCTGGTCATAGTGGTACCGCAGGTAGCGCCAATGGATGGCATCCGACAGTACCCTGGGACGCATGACGCCTAAGCAGTCACCCGCTGCTCTCACGCTCCGAAAGTGAACACCGTAACTGTTTGCATCGCGCAAGTTGTAGCCGAGCTGCTGTGCCTCGCGGTAGTCATCGGGATCGTAAATCGCCTCACCGACCAGGTGTCGTATATCGTGCAGGGTAGCCGGCCCCAGTTGTGCACGGATAACGCGCATTTCCTGGGTGGTCTTGTCGATTCGAGACTCTCTCAGGAATCGTGCGCGATGAAACGAGGACTCGGCCACAGCGATCGACTCGTCAGCGGCGCAGTAATAGATACCGAAGTCCCGGTTGAAGCGCCCCCCACGACCATCAACAGGCGGGTGGGTAAATGCCGCCATGATCCAGGAGGCGCCATCACCATAGACACGGTCTTCCGGAGGCACCAGGCGAATATCACCCACTTCATCGCGCAACCTGGGATTGGTCAGTGACTCCACGGCGTACAACACATCCCAATCCTGGGGATTGGAGACGCGCTCGAACAGGTGGATCTGTGGGTAGCGCGAGAGGATGATCCGGTAAACCGGTTCATTGACCTCGCTGCTGGGTAGCGTTGTGATATCGATCACCAGCCACCCCGCTCCGCATCAAGGAAGTTCCTGACTACAGCCAGGTCCACGACCTGACCGGCAAGTATGCGATCCAGCGGTGCCGTGCCGTTGAACAGCGGATTGTCATTGGGGGTAGCCAGCCACTGATCGGCCAATGCCTGGTCGGGCAATAGAATCTGCAGAGATTTGTAGATCCCCAGGATATAGCTCGCCCGCTCCAGCAAGTCCCGGGTCAGCTTGGCCTTTTCGGGCTGGCTCTTCCAGTTGTAGAGGGTCTTCTCATTGCTGAGCCCCAACAGAGTCATCTGCTGAGCGCCGGTCAGGCGCCACTGGCTGAAAATAGCGAAAATCGCCGGCAGCAGTGAACTGGTGACACTGGAACCACGCTGCAGTAATTGTTCGGCTTGTGCGATCATGCTTAACTCCGTACTGTATCTTTACAGTGCTTTGATGCAGCCTAGCAAGCTGTAATAGTACAGTCAAGTGTATCAGAGATACTTTTTGAAGGTGCTGGCCGTGATGGTGACGGCAAAGGCAAAGGCCAGAGCGAACGGCAGGATGATCCAGGACGGATGAAGGCTGAATGGCAGCGCCAGGTAGAGTACCCAGGCCATGATGATCAGCGGAATAGCGGCTTTCTTGGCGTAGTGATAGACAAAAGAGCTCTCCCGGCCCCCGCCCCAGCGCCGTAAATCCCGTCGCACCAGACCATCCACCAGTGCCACCAGAGTGAAAAGCCCAAATACCGGGGTGGCCAGGGCCAGAATGGCCAGTCTCACCGCAAATACTTGGGTGATCTGCATGCCGGCCAACACATAGTCAGACACAGGCCGATAAAGCCGGTGCAGCAGGGGGCGCACACCGGACTCTTCGGTGGAGGGAACCGGCGTGACCCACTGAATGAGATCGACAAGGCCGGTCCACTCGAAGGCGATGGTGTAGAAGCGTTCCGACAAATCACTGGCGAACTGCATGGGCTGCGCGGTCAACCAACTGCGATGAAAATCTGCCCCGAGGAACTGCAGCTCATTCACCAGCATCTGTCGGCTGTGCGCCACGCCCTGCTCCTCCCACCAGAATGCCATCCCGATCCATTCGATCAGGATGGAAAAGACCAGGGAGAGGATCAGCCATTTGAGGCACTGGGCGAACCCCGTCAATACCAGGGAGATCGCTCCCGGACGGGCAACGGTTCGGCGAGGATCGGTCGGTTCCGCCATGCTCAGACTGAGTCACTCGATTCTGCAGGCTCAACCGGCGCCTCAGAGACGCTGTGCCACCAGTGCTCAGTCACCCGATACCAGTGATCGTTGGTGATGTAGCTGCGTCGCATGGCCTCGGCCATTTCCTCAAAATTTCCTGGCATGGCGGCATCGGCGCGATCATCCGGCAACGGAATACGAATTTTCCAGAGCTGCCCCCCTTCCAGTAACGCGAAAGCCTGTCCCTTGGGCAACGTGACCATATCCGCCGCGGTCAGCATCGGCACTTCCGAGACGCTGATCCGGTCCTCATTGCGGGATTTGAAATCAACGCCCGAACCGGGATCCGAGGAATCATCGACACCGGAGACGCTCATCAGGGTGAAGACCTCCACACGGGGCAACTGCTCGGTCAGCATCTCGGCTGTATCCAGTTCTTTCACCCGCAGCATCAGCATCGTATTGAAGTTACCCGCAACTTGCCCGGCTTTGGCGCGACTGCCGATCCGCGCTTCCACATCGGACCAGGTCTGGGTATAGGCCGTGACCTGGAAGCCGGCACCACCGGCCTTGTTCAACAGAGGTACGAACTCGTCCCCGATCAGCTCGTTAAACTCGTCCGCGTGCAACGAGATGGTGGGCAGCGTCTGTCGCGCGCTTTCCGGGAGTGACGTATCGGAACCCGGCGCCACGACACCGTGCTTATAGATCGTGCCCGCGACGGATACCAGGTCCGCGAACATGGAGTTGCCCACGGCACTGGCGACCGTGGTGTCTGTGAGGGCATCGAGCCCGACATACACGATACCCTTGCGCCGCACCACTTCCATCCATTCGAAGATCGGCCTCGCATCCTGCTCGTCCTGGTAATCCGGCGAGATCAGCGCGGCGATGGTGCCGGTCGTCAGCTTTTCCATCAGTGGGCCGACAGAGCTGACGATCTTATCGAAATAGGTCTTGTCGTATTTGAACGCCGAAATCAGGCCATCCAGAACGGGGTCGTAAATGGCCCTTTCCTGTAGAAAGCGCATACAGGCGATGGCTTCCATCGACCGGCCACGCAGTGCATTGGGCAGGTTGCGCTCTTTGATATCCGCGGCGCGCTCCTCCACCAGCGAGGCCCAGGCTTCGATACCGGCCACCTCGGCGCAATGGCCGGCGTATTCGACAAACAGGGGTTCGATGTCGTTGATGTAGCGGCGAATCTGTTGATAGTCCGGTCTACGCTTCAAGGCCACCAGAGCACGCGCAATGATATTGACGAAGCGCCAGGCGAATTCCTTGAAGGCCGCCGAGTTCCCCTCGTTCGGTAACTGATTGGCGATACGGGTGGCGACTTCGGTGATGCGCGAGAAGTTGCCAATGGCGTTATAGCGCGCCGACAGTTCGGGGAAGCCGAGATGGAACAGATAGAAGTCGTCCAGCCGGCCGGCGCGCTTGGCTTCGGCGTAGATGCGGCGCAACAGGTCGGCATCGCCCTTGGGGTCGAAGACGATGACGACATCACCCCGGCGAATGTCCTGGGTGATCAGCAGTTCGGCCAAGCGTGTCTTGCCGACGCGGGTGGTGCCGAGCACCAGTGTGTGCCCGACGCGTTCCCCGAGATCCATCCACACGGATTGCTCAAGGGGTTCAACGGCATGCAGCGCCGGCTTGCCGCCGACCGCGGGTAGCGGCGCCAATGGGTTCCAGCGGGAACGGCTGCGCAAGCCTTTGGCCAGAACCGAGAGTATGGGGATCGACTCCCAGGCCACCTCCTTTTGTCTTGCCCACTGATAGAGCCTGCCCGGTTGCACGTAACGCCGCACCTCGGGCTTCAGCGTATCGCGCAGCCGCTGCGTATGTTGTTGTGTCCAGCGAAAGCCTTTGCCCAAAAACAGCTTATGCCGACTGACGGGAATCTGCGCTGCCCGCACGCGATACTCCGGCAGCCGCTTCATGTGATGTTGGTAGCGCAGTACGCGCCAGGCCTGACGGCCCCGCCACACGCCAAACCCGAAGAAGGTCAACCCGGTGGCCGCCGCGATACCCGGTGGCATCATCAGAGCCCAGGGTGCCAACCAGGCCAGAGTGCCCGCCGCAAATGCGGTGGCGGTGGACCACAACTCGACGGGAGGCCGCAACAAAGCCTCCATCGGATGCGTGCTCACTGCCGGATACCGTCAGGGGTGATCAACACCGGGTAACGATCGATGGCCAGAGCTGCGGCCAGGTCACTCCCGGATCCCAGGGTGATAGACAAGCCTTGTGCCACCTCCGCGACCCGTCGCACATCCGTCTCGGACTCGGCTTGGATCAGCATGCCCACGGCACCAAGATCTTTCAGGACGTCTCGGTGCGAGGCCAACCACTGCAACGACATGGCATCCGATCCGATCAGAAAAAAAGGCCGTGGATTGCCTTGAGCCAGCCGCGCCAGCACCTCGGGACGCAAGGCACTTTCAGCGATATCGCCGACTGTTAGACCGGGTGAGCGTACTGGCAACAGATTGCGAAAGTCCGCCGGGCCATCACTGGACAAGGGATTGGACGAGGGATCGAGGGTGGAGCTTAAGGTTGGCCCGGACGATGGCGAGTCATCCGCCAGGAGTGGCTCAAGCAATGGTGCCAGCGGCCGCGTTTGACCGTTGTCGTAAATGAGCGTCAACTCGGCGAATGCGTTGGCACTCACGCCGAGCGAGAGTGACAGTACCAGCCCATAGATAAGCAACAGCGATCGATTACTGAGCATCATCGGGAACCTCCTCGGTCGCATCGAGCACTTGCGCCCAGCGCTCCTGTACACGGCGGCCATAGCGGTTTGCGCGGGCTGGATCATTGGGTGCGTGGTAACAACCGGCGCTCTCGATCCAGGTACGGTGTTCAATTAAGCAATCGCGCAACAGCGCGGCCGCCACCCGCATATTGTGGTAGGGATCGAGCGCCTGCCAGGATGAACCCAGGGATGACTGGTGATAGCGCCAGCTGACCTGCATCAGCCCGATATCCACGGACGCATCGGTTTCCGCCAATGCCGTCTGCAAGGCCTGCCACGCGCTCTGGCGAGATGGAAAATAGTGCCCCTTGCCGTCGATATTCAGCGCCCACGGCCAGGGGCGAAACTCTCCACGACTCAGTGAACTTTGACCGCTCTCGGTGAGGGCTACCGCATAGAGCAGCACTGGCGGCAGACCGTATTCACTGGCGACCAGCTGATACCCGGCAGGTACCGGTTGCGACTGCGCAATCATTGGCCCACACAGTAGGCCGACCGCACAGAAGATGATCGAGCGACTTGCCATGGCCGGCGCTCGTCAAAACCGCGATACTGGCAGGGGTGCCAACTGGCCCTCCCGGCGCAGTATCAGGACCGGCAGATCCTGACCCTGCTGGCCCGTGTGGCCAGCGACCTGGTCGAACGCGCCGGCATCGATGTTCAGCGTCATTCGGTGGTCGCTGACCCACTGCGGATCGATCTGTTTCGCTGCCGCCCAGTCTCGTATGCGGGATTCCTCGCCGACCGACACATCGATCAGATACAAATCGATGCCGGCAAATTGTTTGATCTGACTGACCAGTCTCTCCAATACGGCGTCGCAGCGCGGGCACTGCGTCTCGGTAAAGAACAACACCCGATCATCGGGTCGCCACGTCAATTTTTCGGTTGCCGTTTGATTTGGTGCGGCTGAGGCTAGGGCATTGGCATCGATCAGCAAGCCATTGGGGAACAGGCGCTGCTGGGCATCGTCGTAAGCACGTTGGAACGCCAGGATCCGCTCGGCGTCGTCACGCATCATCACGGCCCACTGTTCGGCGTAGCGACGACGCTCGTCGTCAGTGCGTGCATGAATACCCAGGACCTCCAGAGGTGACAAGGTCGCCGGGCTCACACTGCCGCGAATCCCCTGCATCAGGGATTCATACCGTTGCCACTCGGTGGCATCCAAACCCCACTGCTCTGCACGGTAAGTCTGGGATTCGATCTGTTGGGTCGTCGACTGCTCGACAGCCTGGAGCTTCGAAGTGTCCGAACCCGGACCCGTGTCTGCGTTGATCGGCAATGTGATGCACAGCCAAAATCCGAGAATCCCGATGCGCGAGGGTCGCACTCTGCGCTCAGTGGTCATGGTCGTTGACCTGTTGATTGACCGTTACGGTCAGATCGCGTTGAACAATGGTCCGATGCGTCGGGTCGCAAAGTTGTACTGGGGATTGACCGGTGACGCCCGGCTCGCTCGTCAGCGTAGCCTTATGGACAGAACGCTGCTCCTGATCAGGCCGCTCAGACTCGACGCCGACCAGCAATGCAGTGACCAACACAATAATCAGAAAGAGCCCTTCCATTAGTGTGTACCTCCGGTCGATGTGGGGTTCAATGCATCGGCACAACGCTCGAAGCCAATGAGGCGATGCACGGAATCCTGGACCAGGTAAAACGCAGGCCCCACTATCAGCCCGATCACCACGTTGAGTGGCATCGGCTCGAAAGCGCGATGCGCATTTGGCAACGGCAGATCGAGCATGTCGATGGTTTCCTCCGACAGAACGGCATGATCTGCCAGGCGATAACCGGAATCGCGCAACAACCAGTTCAAGGCATCACCGACAGTAGTGATGTCGTTCGGAATGGTGATCGACTGGGTGACCGACAGAAGGTCTTGCTGTCCGGTCGTCGGCGCGACAGCAATGACGGAATAGCGGCCAATCTGAGTTTGCGTGTTCATCGCTGAGCTCAGTTGCTGTTCTGCCCATGCGGAGTGGCCCGCGATGGCCGCGCCAGTGCAGCACAACCATATCGATAGGCGACGCGGGATTACGGAATGCTTGGACGAAGACATATTTGGCTCTCGATCATGATGATGGTCGTCATGATCGCCAACCGATCCTCACCCGTGAACGATCAATCCGTTCCGTGGGTGTCGGGTTTTCTCCTAAGCACCAATATCACCGTCTGTTTGCCGTTGAATCTAACGACGACTTAGTTCCTTATCGATTGATAACAGAGCTGCTCCTGCTGTTGACCTCAGGTACAGATGTTCCTTCGTAATGCAATCATCGGACGGATTGACGTTGATGATCGAACAGCCTGCATTTCCTAATCGACATTGAAAAATCAAACGCTCCAAAATGTCTACGCCACCGGAGCAACCAATGACCAGAACACAATCCACAGGCCGTTTGATAAATTGCTCAACCCAGAGCAGGCGATTGCCGTAGAGTTCACCAAAGAACAATACATTCGGGCGCACAGCTGGGTCCAAATACAACGGGATACTCTGAAACGGGACTGTTCTATCTTCCCAAACTTCTCGGTTGTCCTCTTCGCTCCACCGCTTCAGTAGCTCCTCGTTATTTCTGTCGCACAATGCAGCAGAAAAATCAGACGAAAATTGCTCATCCTCTGTATAAGCAACGCGCTTGGGGCGGGCAAGCTGCCACACGCTACCATGTATCTGAGTCACCGCTTTGCTACCCGCTTCCAGGTGCAATCCATCGGTATTTTGAGTGGCGATCAAGAATCGCTCGAACCGACGCTCTGACTCCCATTTTGCGAGGGTACGATGCGCAACGTTCGGCTCACACGATTTAAGGCGAATACGTATTTGGTCAATGTACTTCCAAACGCTATCAGCGTTGCCCTCCAGATTCTTTTTGGTCAGCGTATACGTAAGAGAAGGTGTATTTTCGAAGAGACCGTTCGCCCCCCGATATGTCTGAACGCCGCTTTCCGCAGAAATACCCGCTCCAGTAATGACCAGAACAGACGAGGACCGAGATAGTACGTGGGCACATTCACAAACAATATTCTCATCCACCACAGCGAGTTACTCCGTCACCCTACGTATTTGAAGCCTGGTACGGGAACAACCGACGACCCTTGCGGTAATGGTTTGGCGAAAGCCTTTTTATATCGTGAAACGCCCTTCGATATTCTTCGACCTCCCATTCCCATGCCTCCAACATGTTGAACTTCTCGTCGTATAGAATCCAGATCAAACGATCCCAGTCATAGTTTGTCGCCTTAGGAACCATGGTGACGCGACTACCCGGTTTCCCACTTGGACGATTCGCTTTCACCTGGTATCGAATCTTGCGGCACTCGAAATCTGCGCCTTTTGCGACCGCAGTTTTATCCTGCATGCAGTCGGAGTACTCTGACTCTGGCATCCCCACCAACCTTGATGCATCGAGCTCTGAAATCGGCGTGGTGATTTGTGGTGAGACTCCATATCGTTCCTGCCAAAGGAGCGCTATTTCCACCAGTCTTGACCTTAGCAATTGCGGCACTCCTTTATATGATGGGCTCTCTCGATTGGGCTCTATGAGGCAACCAATTATCTTCCCAAATATACAGCACTGATCTGCTCGCGGGCATGGCCGAGTTCGCGACTGATAATGAGTCGTGCCTGGAGATCCAGCTTGCGTTGGTCGGTGCTGAGACTGACAGCGCTCGGCCCACCCGCGGCCGGACAGGCCCAGCCGGTCAATTGCTCAAAGCGTGCCTGGGCGTAGGCATGGCGCAGGCCATGCAGCTTCGACAGACCCGCTTGTGTGGTATGGCGCTCGTAGGTTCTCAACTGCTGGATGTAGCTCTTCTCGAAAGGAATCAGGGATCCATTCCCGGCCAATCGGTGCGCACGATCCAGCACGGCTCGCTGGTCCTGACGGAGGATCGGCACGACGCGCGTCTTGCCGCCCTTGGTCCAGGACGCCTTGAGCCGGATATGATCGCCCTGATCGGCGAAACCGGGCATGAATTTGATTGCCTCCTCTCTTCGCAAACCGAAGGCGCGCTGCAGCTCCAGGCTCATACGTACGTGGTCATCCTGGATACTCGACAGTGCCTGGCTATCGACTGCGACCGCCTTAGACTCGTTACTGACGAATTGCCGGTCGGGGATGCCGTAGAACTCGTTCGAGCGGGCAATGACATTGCGCCGATCCACTTTCGCTGCCCACCACCGCAAGCAGTTCATGCGGTTCTTGATGGTACCGGCCGCCATGCCCTCACCGAGCCAGCGTTTTACGAGGGCATCCACATGCTTTGGCTTCAGCGATCGGGTGGTCATCCGCCGATACCCCATCTCCTGCAACTGATTCGCGATCTGGTTGAGCATACGCGCACGGTTGGCTTGCGTGCTGTAGCTGCCATCGCGGTTGCGTTTGCACAATTGTTTCAATTGGTAGTTCAGGTCTCTCATCGTGTACTTCCAAAACTGGTAAGTGTTTATGACCAACCGCAGGCACGTAGCCTGACAGGGTCCGCCGAGGCGGAAGGGTCAAGGGACACTACTCCCCGTTCGACCTGATAAGCCTGGTCGCAGGCAACCTGGCTGCTCTTCTGTTGAAGATGGTGCCGGGTAAACCAAGGGCTCGAAGAGCCGTCGTTGATGGTGAGCGTTTCACCTCCTGTTTAATGGGCGGAACCATCGGTCCGCAGGTTGAAAGAAACCGTCGATGTAACGGCGTGCTGAAAGTCGGCTGATTGCCAGCCGGATTTGACGTGGCGATAGCCAGGTTGAAGCGAGGACAACGTCCTGCAATTGAAGAAGCGTTGAAGATGAGCTGCAGCCGAGGCTGTGCGCCGTTGAAGCTCTGACGACGCTGTTGTTGTTTTTGCCATTTTGGATGGCGAGGGCAACTTCCCCCATCCACGTTACCGCCGTGGCCGCGTATGAAGCTCTCTGTGATGCATGGCCGCCAGTATAGCCAGACAGAATTCGCGCTGAACGCATCAATTCGAGCGCAAGCCGTTGTCTTTCCGGGCTCCGCCGCCCTCGTCACTACTCCGCTTCGCTCAGCAGTGACGAGGGCTTCGTGCGCATCAACGCCCACGCCAGGTCTGCAACCTGTCATGACCGTCGAGGAGACAGAGTGGTTCGAGCCTTGGTTACAGTGGAACCATAGCCAAAACGAGGAGTAAGAAAAGCGTTGGCACTTCAAACGGGAAGCGCGATCAAGGAAACAGACAAGCTGATGCGGGGGAGGTGCCACTTTATCCCAAGTGGCCAGGGCAAGGAGCCGATTCTCGTCGGCGATATCAATCTTCATTGGGTAGCATGATCGTGACGACCGGTTCGCCGGCGTCGCCGGGGCCGACCATCAGTTTCAAGCTCAACTCCTGGGCTTCCGTGGATCGCCCGTCTTTCGGCACGCGATACAACGAGAATCGCAGCCGATCACCCGGCGTCGTCGCTGTTCGAATGGCGTAGAACGCCATGAACAGCACATCCCACAACCGGCCGGACTCATCCTGGTAAACCTGAGAGCGGTTATCCCGCTCAGTCCAGGCAACACAATCACACCACGCAGTGTGCGTGAGTGCGACTGGCCACTTGAATCCGGCTTCTCGCGCCATAGGTGTGACATCGATCAGCACACCGTCATCGATCGCCTGTGCACGGCTGTAGCTCGCGATCACAGGACCAAAGACGTCTTCCAACGATTGAGTTTCTGAATTGTTCATAAGGGTTCTCCCTGGAGAAATGAATAACAAAGTTCGGGGAGCACCTCCTACCCATTGGGGAAGAGGGACTCCCCAATGGGTTGAGTGAAAAGCTCTACAGCAATCCACGTTCTGCAAACGAAACCGACTCGCCTACGGTGACCACAAAGTGGTCCAGTACTCGGATGTCGACAGTCGCCAACGCGTCTTTCAGCCGTCGGGTGATCGCTTCGTCCGCATGACTGGGCTCGGCGACGCCACTCGGGTGATTATGAAAAAACATCACCGCAGCTGCGTTGAGGCTCAGCGCCTGTTGCACCACCACACGGGGGTACACCGCAGCACCATCGATGGTTCCCTGAAACAACTCGGCGGCCTCTATGACGCGATGCCGGTTATCCAGGAACAAACAACCAAAGACCTCTGCTTTGCGTTCTGCCAACAACATCCGCAAATAATCACGCGTGTGTTTGGGACTTGGCAGCTCTACACCCGGCTGGTGCAGGTCTTGCAGTACCGCAAAAGCCAGCTCCAGCAGCGATCGTTTTTCAGGATCGTTCAACGACGCCACGCGAATGGCCGTAAAACGGTTTTTAGGATTCACTTTTGACAGTGAGGATTTGGAAGCCATGGGCGGTCTCCTTGAAGAGTCGAGGAAACCCGCCCGGCAAGGGAGAGTGTCCCTCGCTGGGTTGAAAGATTGACCGCATCGGTGGATGCGGTCAGGTGTTGCCGTCAGGCGACAGCGTCGCGGCTCTCAGACGAGGGCGCCGGAAATGGCTGGCCTTCGACCTTGATCCAGTGGAACCGGAGTAACCGGGACTTTAGGCTGATGCCTGTCGTACCGGCTCGATCCCCGTTCTTGAAAGTGAACGATTCGACCTGCAAATCACTGAGGTGGAAACCCACCAGTACTTTGAAGTCAGCTTCCACCGCGGGCATCAGCTGGCGTACCAGATCCTTCGCCTCTTCACCGACCACGACACACTCGAAATGAGTGTGCTGGACGTTATCGGCGGATCCTCGTAGCGCCGCGATCGTGACACTGAGAAAGGGGAAACCATTCTCGGGCGTCACTTCACGAACCCGGTTGAGGTATCCGATGCCGTGGATATCAAGATCGAAATACTTCGATTTTTCAGGGGTAGTTTGTCTACTGGTCATAACACAATCTCCTTGAACAGAATGAAATGCCGGAGACCGCGATACCCTGGCGGGATCGTGTTCCCGGCAGGGTGAGTAAAATCAGGGCAAGCCCTGACGTTGGATTGACGGAAGACCCGCGATGTCGATTGCACAATCCGAAGACATCTTCTTTGCCACTGAGACCGCAGTGGCCACGTACAAAGTCGTTAACCCGCCTTTACCGGGCTGTCGCAAACGAATTGCAGGTACTTGAGCATTCCCCGGGCATTGGCAAAGGCCGCATGGTCGGCAATGGTTTGGTTGGGGAACCAGTTGGCGATATCGGCGGCCAGGGCGGCACTACCGCCTCCCACAAACAGCACGCGATCGAGCTCCACGCCAAGGCCGAGTTTGCGGCGGGTTTCGGTATAGAGCCGCTCGACCAACTCGCGCTTGGCGTCCGCCACCATCATTGAGACATCGTGATCTTTGCCATGCAGTCGCAATCGATTCGTCTCGACCGCGCGACTGATGCTCTGCTCACCCAGCTCGCCGAGTTCGAACCGTTGCTGTATGCCATTGGCCACACTCTGTTTGACATTCAACATGCCACAATTGAGCGAGCCCGAGGATCCGTGAACAATACCCTGATCCTGAACGACGACATAATCGGTCGTGCGCCCGCCGATATCGACGATGGCAATGGGCGCGTTGACGCGATCCGCATCCAGGGTCACGCCATCGTCGGTCATGACGATGACGAAGTCGTACCAGGCAGCCAGGGCTTCCGGAATGACTTCGTGAAACGCAATACTCACCTTGCGCATTTGATGCGCTGCTTTGTGAGACACAACGGGTTCGACCGTCAGTTTCAGACTATTCGTTTTCGCCTGGATCACCTGTCGACGCTGCTCGCCATCGTTGCGGTAAAACGCAGAGACCGGCAGTCCCGTCACCACATGGACGGATCGACCCGAAAAGCCTGCCTGCTGCAATGCATGCTGAACGATCACGCGATTCAGTGCCGAGCCCGGGTATTCATCGAACTGTGTGGGTTCGCCATCCACGGCGCCGACGGAATAGACGGTGCCGCCCGTTTCGTACTCGAAAATCTTTTGTTCGCCGTCACGAATCCAGGTGACGCCAGCCGACCCCATGCGCGCCCGTGACGGGACCGCAACGAGGCGTCCGTCCGGTAAAGCCACTTTGGTATAGGCGTAGCCATCATCCAGGCCCGCCTGCCCCACTTCCATGGCATGGGCCGACGGGGAAGGCCCATCGGTATCGGCAAATTTTTCGTCAGTCAATTCGGTCATGTCGTGTGATTCCAGGTTTGTGTTTTACTCACCGATCACTCGCCTCAGGTGCGTGAAGGGTTTGGCGGTATCGGCCATCGATGTGGGACTGGTGTTATCCAGGCGATGCGTGCTGCTATGTGAGTCATAGGACGAGCTGGCAACGGTCTTACTGGTTTGCTGACTGGTCTGGTCAGACGCACGTTTGCCTGGCCGGGGGCTGTTCAGATCCGGGGGACGCCTGAGCGAGGCACCCGCTGACAATGGTGGTTCGGATTTGAGGACCTGACATTCGCTGCGAAACGCAGTCAACACCAGCTGCCGCAACCACTCGCTTTGCCGGTCTTTGGGTAACCGGTACAGACGCTGGAGCACCATCGCTTCCAGCGGAATACGCGTATCCAGCAAAACGCTGATCTGCTGCAGCGCATTGGCGGTCATGGCGATTAAGCATCACCTGTGAATGCAGGGACGCTTTCCTCAGTCGGTTGAAATGCCACGGGACGCAAGGAGGGTAGCCTGTCACCGGTCAGAATATCCAGAGGAATCTCGCCCATCCGTTCGATGGCTTTGAGCGCCGCTGGCGATCCTTGTCGGATGTCGGCACGACGAATATCCAGGCTGTGGTACCCCTGGGGCAACGCAAATACCCGGCGAACCCAGCGCCCGCTACCCGATAGCTGTTCGGTGAGATCATTGCCGATGTCGAGACCCAGGTGATGCAACGTCAAGTCGGCGCACATCAGCTGGTCGTATTCGCCCAGCAACTGGGCTGCACGAAAAGCGTAGGGATTGGCGAACTGCAGTGATACACGCTGCGGACGACTGGATTGCGCTACCGAAAATTCCAGTGCGCTGTTGGCCGGCGCCATCAATGCATCCAGGCGGTGCTGTAATTCGCGAAGCTGTGTGCGGACATCGGCGATACCCTCTTCCACTTTGAGCAGCCACCAGTCCGCGTAGGGATCGTCAAAGCGTATGGCCTGCCAGAGCGACTTCAGTCGATCGGCAAAGCCGATCAGGCCGATGATGGCGGCCTTACCCTCTCCTGCTCGCCGACCCCGGATGAGGCTCTGTGCCTGATACGTTTGAATCGTCAACCAGACTTCGCCCTGCAGGGCGCCAGGTCCGCTCTCACGGTGATTCGAATCGGCTGATTGAAGAGAGGTTTCAGCAGTTGATTGCATGGATATCGCTCCCCTGGAGTTTATTTGCCAGGGTCTATGAATCCACAAACGGTCGAACCGAACCACGGTATATTCAGCCGGGCACTGTTTTCGTTTTGGCCGTCGTTTTCCGGGGAGTGCAATCGAGTGGTTCCACTGGAAACAGTGCAGCGGTCTCGCGAATGCCAGGATGGCAATCGAGGGGATGGGGTTACTTGTCCAGGTTCAACGAGGCCCGCAACTTGGCCAACTGTTCGCGCCCATAGGCCTGTGAGCGTTCCCGCTCTTCGGCGGTTTTGGCTTTCTGCGCTTCATCTTCCGGCGGCCGAACATGGGAGGCTCGCTCCTGTCGGGCTTCGACGACCTTGATCCCCAAGTTGGGAACGAACTCGCCCTTCTGGGCGGCTTTGCACAGTGAGTGCAGGAACCGCAGCTCGTCATAGACGGGCTTCATGCCCTTCTGCTCAGAGGACAGGCGCCCCTGCAATTCATCCAACACCAATTGCCGATCTTCGGCGTTGATCATCGCCAGGTAGCGATCAGCCAAGAGCTTCTGGTTGTCAGACAACCGCGGCGGGTAAATCAGTGCTTGATCCGCTGGCAGCGATCCTGGTGAACTCGATTCTGAAAATGCTTTCTTATCAACGTAGGTATTTGTTGTAGAGGTTGTTGTAGTTGTTTTTTTATAATCACTACTACAACCACTACTGTAGTGTCTTTCTGCTTCCGCCTTTGAAATTTGGTGCTGGCTCGGCGGTTCAGCCACCCGGCTGTCAGCCGGCTTTTTCAGTTGGTCGAGGCTTGCGGCGTGAAATGTAAAATAGCGACCGCCCTTGTTTTGATTTCTGCTGGATCCTGACAGATGTTGCGCCGCCTGTAAGCGGCGCTCGATGATCGATTCCTGTCGGCCCAGATCTCCCGACTGTATGTCTTTGTCCAAACTTGCGAGTACGGCCTGCGCCACTCGCTGCACGCGAGCATGGTGGTGGTCCTGAGCCTGGGTGACGAACGCCATGTAACCCTCGTCCAGGAAAAGCGCATCGGCCAGCGGCAAGGGTTCATCGTGAAGGCTGTAGACGTTGCCAGTAAAGCGGCCGCTTTTCTGCCGGACTCTCGCGCACAAGGTCAACCAACGCGTCAGCCGCAGAATCGCAATGGCCCGGGAAATCGTCGAGGTGGACGCCACATTGGTTTTCGCAGCGATGGTGTCGTAATCGGGGAACGCCGTCCGCCCACCGGTCTCTCTGGCGTGAAGCATGATGACCATCCACACCAGTTTATCGACAGGTTCCAGAACCGGGTCCTGAATGACCAGGGCGGGCACGGCCTGGTGCCAATTACCCATGAACAACATGGCATCCGGCAGCGATGGATCACCCTGGTCACGGACCTTGGCGACGGTCGCTTTGATCAGTGCGTCTAGCGCCAGCGTCTCCGGTCGTAGCGCATCTTCGTCATGCGCCATGCTCGGCAACCCGGTCGGGCGGAGTGGCACTGAGGCCTTCGCCGTAGGCGTCCCAACGCTGCACCAACGCCCAGATCGAACGTAATCCGATGCCGGTCTGTTGCTGTAGGTCGAGATAGTCAGTAGCAGATAAGGCGTTTTGTTCTCGTGCCTCGATCCGCCCCTGCCACGCATACCAGAGTGCGTGGGTATCGGCTTCATTCAGCTCGGGGGGCCTACCCACAGACGGTGCCAACGTCAGCAGTCGGCGCCAACGCGTGTATTCCCGCGAGCTCCAACCGAACAACTGTTGCATCATCTCCAGGGGAGCATCGGCGACCAACAGTTCACGCTGCAGATCATCGGATTCCCGCTGATGACGCAAATTATCGAGCATCGGCCAGAAAACCGTTCGATCAAGCGCAATCTTCAGACAATGCACTCGGAGCGTATCGGCCCGATACAGATCGGCGAGGTTCATTTCCTTGAGGGCGTCCAACTCTTTGGGACCAAAGTTCATGGCACGCAATGCCTGCTGATCGCCTTCTGCCAGACAGCGCATGGCGTAGAGCAGCACGGCTGTCGTGAGGTCGGCTTCCTTATTCGACGACATCGCATTCAGTCTCTGCGTTTTCCCATAGCTCGATGCCGGTATCGAAGGCGAGTCGTTTGAGTGAGCGGTAGGCTTCCATCATTTGCAGCAGACTCTGCCAGTCCGGCGGATTGAGCTGCTGCCATAACTGGCTACTGAGGTGGCCCGGATCCGGTGTCCAGACGCTACCAAAGAGAAGCTCGGCGTCATGGGATGCCAACGCCTGGTAGAGCGTCGAATCCTGATCGAGATGCGCCAGCACACAATCGACCGGTGCCGAGGTCAACTCCGAACTGGCGGCCAGCTGCCACCAGAGTGCAGACACCAGGCCCAAGGCATCGGGATCAAGCACATCACGCAATTCCTGTGGTGGTACATCGATCAGCAAAAATCCCAACCCCTGATCGGGAAGCGGTTTGAGTGCTGCACTCAACCCGTGGGCAGCGGCCAATGCCGCAGCCTGAAGGCATAGCTGATCCCGCAGGGCACCAATATCCTTGAACTGACCGGTACGGTTAGGTGTAGCCGTTGAGTCCGCAGCAGCGGGAGCCTGTGCTGGCATGTCCTCGCCGGCTTTTTGCTCATTATCAGCGGAAGCCTCAGACTCGACTTCCTCCATTCGCCCATCGTCCTGGTCGTCGAGGGTGTTATCAGGAAAGTCGAAGGGCCGACCGGCCAGGCAGGCATCCATCTCCAGATGAATTACTTGCCGGTTTTGTTCGGATTCCACTGCAATTTCGTTAACCAGTGCATCGTGCAGCGGCTGGATATCCCACTCGGCACCATCGTGGCGACGACACAACTCGGCAAAGACACCTTCGAAGTCGGCGTCATCACCCAATCCGCGTCGATTCCAGATGGCCTGGGCCGCGCGCTGCAGGGCACGAATTCTCTCCACCTGGGGTCGGCCCAACCCAGCGGCCAACGCTTTCGGCATCAATGGCCACAGGACGTCAACGGCATAACCCATTTTGGAAATCATGCTGTGGCTGAGACCGAAACCACGTTCTTTGAATAGCTCTTCCAACTGTCGCTGGGACAAGCTGTCGACGGCCAGCTCCTGCTCCAACAAGTTCTTCGCTTCAAATACGGCCAGAGCTTTGTCGATAAAAGGCAGGCCTCCGCGCAATTCGTTTTCGCGAAGGTGTGCAAACAACACTTTGGATTCCTGCGACCAGGTTCTGATGACACAGTCCACCCAACGGAACCGCTCCTCCCCGGTTTCCTCCCACAGCTCTTTGAGGATTTTCAGTCGCGTGTTGCCGCCACTGTGGAGGATGTACTCCGATTCTCCGGGCTTCTTCGACAACACCAGCGGCTGATCCAACCCTTCCGCCTGAATGGACGCTTTGATCCGCGCGTACTCCGGGTTTGGCTGGCGACGCGGGTTACGGGCGTAGTGATGAATGCGGCTCACCTCCACGCGTGCCACCTTGTCGGTGGTGGGTGTTTGCTCAACCGCAGACATCGTCGCCACCTGCACCTTGCGCGTCATCTGCTGGCGACACGTCGTAAAAAATTTCCGGGTGACGAACCATCGTGGCCCGGGGCACCGTTTCCAGTCGACCGTCGGACAGCCCTGCCACGATGCGGGTATAGCGCTCGATCTGGGTCGCCATCAGCGGACTGGCGTAGCGATGTTGGCCGGCAATCTGATACAGGTAAGACACCGAATCGTTGCACGCCGCAGCGACATCGGCCCGTTCCCGTTTGCTTGCAATTTTTAGAAATTCCTTTAGCTCCATGCTTAGAAACATTAGCACCGTGCAAACAGGCCATCAACGAGCGAAGTCCGCTTTTTGTTTATCATTCTGCTAAATTTTCTGCTAAAGTGTTTCGCATGACGCTAAAACTTAACCAGGTTCGGCTCAGCAACCTTGAGATTCTGATTAGCGAGGCTGGGTCAGCTGCCAAGCTGGCTCGCGCAGCCGGAACTAATAGCTCCTACTTGAGCCAGGTGCGGAACCAACTGCCTACCAAGAAGGGCACGCCTCGTTCGATTGGAGACGAACTGGCTGAAAAGCTGGAAAAGGCCATGAAGAAACCCCAGGGATGGATGGATACACCACATACGGAGAAGTCGGGGCAGGCTGAGGAGCACAACGCCCATGCAGGTCCGGATTTACGAGGCCTTCACCCGCTGATCTCCTGGGTGCAGGCCGGTAAGTGGTACGAGATCTCTGAAAGTTTCGCACCTGCTTACGGCTCGGAACTCTTACCCTGCCCTGTGAAGTGCAGCCCGGATTCCTACGTGCTCAGGGTTCGCGGGAGCAGCATGGAACCGAAATTCCATGAAGGCGACCTGATTTTTGTCGACCCCAGTGTCACACCGGATCACGGCAAATTTGTGGTCGTGCGCCTCGAACAATCCAACGAAGCAACGTTTAAGCAGCTCATCATCGAGGAAGGTAAGCAGTACCTGAAAGCGCTCAATCCTGACTGGCCGAACCGGATCATCGAGGTGGATGAAGAAGCGACGATTTGCGGCGTCATCGTGTTCAAGGGCGAAGTGGTGTGAACTGATACGACCCGCTATTTAGCTGCCTGATAAAAAGATAGCCAGCCTTTTCCCTTGAAGTTATAATTAGCTCAGTGCTAATGTTTTGATCATCCAGACCAGGCTGGCCAAAGCTTCACCATTAGCACAACGGGAAGATGGCCCCGGGTCGTAAACGACCATAGGGACCCGAATCATGAAATGGGTAAAGCTACCCAAATATTGCGAATTGAGCGGTGACACCGCCAATGCGGTTCATGCCCGCCGCAAAAAAGGGCTCTGGTTGGATGGCGTTCATTGTCAGGTGAGGAATCACACGTTGTGGATCAATGTCGAGGCAGTTGAGAAATGGGTAGAGAACGGTCTGTTAAGCTCGCGCAAGGCGTAAGGGTACGCACCTACGCCAGTGGCACGCAGACTATCGAGATACAATTCCAGTATCGCGGTGTGCAATGCAAGGAAACCCTGTCCTCACTGGACCCATCCAAGAAAAGCGATCAGCGCTACGCCATCAATTTGAAGGCCGAAGTCGAAGGCGCCATTGCCAGACAGACATTCAAATACGAGGAATACTTTCCGGAATCCAAGCGGGCCCGCCTCTTTGGTCATGCCTATTCCCAGATAACGATTCGAGAGTTGATCGAGGAGTGGCTAAAGGACATTGAGCGCACTCACCCGCACAGCACTTACCGGTGCTATCGGAAAAGTTGTAATGCCCACCTGCTCACCCAGTTTGGCGATATCCGTGCGCGCGATCTAACGCCGCAACATATTCGCGCCTGGATTCGGGAGCGAAGCGGGACCCTAAAAAGCATCCGCAATGATTTGACCCCGCTACGCGCGGTTCTGGATCGGGCGCTGAACGATGACATCATCGACCGCAATCCGCTGGACAAGATCAAGGTCAGCAAACTGGTAGATCGAAGCCAAGCCAAGACCGATTACGAAGTCGACCCATTTACGACCCGAGAAATCGACAAGGTGCTGCAGAGCGCCCTCACCTACGATCCGCGCATTCGGAATCTGCTCAAGTTTGCGTTCTTCACCGGCCTGAGAACGTCAGAGTTGTTTGGCCTGCAATGGGGTGATGTCGACTGGGATCAACGTGAAGTGCATATTCAACGAGCGGTGGTCGAGCGCAAATTAAAGGAAACCAAGACGCGAACCAGCAACCGGAAGGTTCTTCTGCTCCCCTCCGCTTATGAGGCGCTGAAGCACCAGAAACAATTCAGCTTTGTCGGCAGCGATTACATCTTTGTCCGACCGGACGACAAAGGTCCGTTCATTGATTATGAACATTTGGAACGACCCTGGAAGCACGTACTGAAAACGGCCAAGGTCCGCTACCGCAATCCGTACCAGACTCGCCACACCTACGCGAGCCAGCTACTGTCGGGCGGCGAAAATCCATTGTTCGTCGCGCAGCAGATGGGGCACAAGACTACCGAGATGATCATGCGCCACTATGGGCGCTGGGTGGAGCAGGGAGATCAGCGGCAGAGGCATATATTTATCTCTGATTTTGGCCAGGTGAACGAAAAGCATCCAACCTATGGGTCCAAAGCGATGCTACGCGGCGATTTGCGAACTTCCAGTACGCAAGCATCCACTCTATAATGCTACTTGCCCCCGCTGTTTGGAGGGTGATTCTAGCCAAATTGTCAAATAGAGCTACTGTGGCAAATTGAATGACGTAGTTTCTTCGCATCCTTTCTCAAGGAACTACCCACTTCAATAATAACTGTGGATGCTTTGGTGAAAGGATGATCACACGCCGGTATTGGGGAATTCGCTACTTTCTTCTGCTTCTTGCCACTGCACTGGCAATGGAGTCCGCATACTCATCCAATTCAGAAAACGTTGCTGTCGGGCAAATTGATGCTGTTTTTGATGTTTCTTCTCAAGGCAGTGCGACATATAGCATCCCCATAATTACCCCTCCTGGAACAGCAGGCCTCACACCATCAATCAGTCTCACATACAACTCACAATCCCCATCTAGTTCTGTTGGTATAGGGTGGACCGTAGAAGGGCTGCATGTCATCACGAGAGGTCCGAAAAATCTTGGACAAGACGGAAAAATTACCCGAGTCCAATTCACTGAAGATGACGCCTTTTACTTTAACGGACAGAGGCTCATCCCTACTGCAACTTCTCGCGACAATTCATACATTGAGTACCGTACTCTTATAGACGATGGATCTCGCATCAGAGGATTCAACTTTACGAATCAGGGTCCTTCTGAATTTGAGGTAAAAACTAAATCAGGACTGACAATTCTCCTGGGAAATTCGGCCGGTAGCCGTATAACTTTGGATGGGAAAGTTCTTGCTTGGGTCTGTGAAACAATCGAAGACACTCTAGGTAACTATATTCAATTCAGTTACCTACAAAATAATAATGGCGACTATAACATTGATCAGATCACATATACGGGGAATAGGAGTCAGGATATATCTCCATATGCTGCCATTGAGTTCACATATTCTGAAAACCCACATCCAATTGAAAGCTATTTCGTGGGCTATAAGATTGTTAGAAGCAAGGTGCTTGAAAGAATTGAAACACGTTTTAACGATCAACCAATGTTCGAGTATAGGCTCGAACATTCTCGCGCTACTGGATCAGATAGCTTCAAACTTGACAGTGTTACCCAATATGGCGCAGACGGTAAATCTTACAGACCGACCAAGTTTACATACTCGGAAACCAAACCGGAGTGGAAAACCCCTACCGAGTGGCAAAATTCATTACCATCACTGTCGCACTCAAATGTGTTAGCTGACAGCACAAAGCTAGTCGATTTGAATGGCGATGGGTTGTCTGATTTTATGTATGCATCGGCTATCGGAGGTGATTTAGAAAGCTTTGCAGTCCTTGCCACCGACGGTGGATGGTCAAATCCTAGTGACGCCACGCATCAGGAAGAAGCTCAACCGTTTGCATCACCTATTCCATTTTCAAATGAATCCGGGCCTAGAAATGGCATTTTGTTTGTAGATATTAACGGCGACGGCAAGAATGACCTCCTCGAGTATTCGAGATTTTCCAACGGAACAGAAGAACAACACGCATTTCTCCACGATCCAAGTGGCTGGAAGAGCGAGAGTGGATTAGTACCTCCGATACCTACCGCAAATAACGGGTCGTCAGAGCCAGGCTTGATACTGCTTGATGCTGATGGGAACGGTAATAAAGAGCTGATATATAGCAATGGAATTGAATCATCTGGTTACAAACAGAAAAATAATCACTGGGATGAAGAGCCGGATCTCGCCCCACCTCGACGGTTCGCCTTCAATGAATATGGGCAATTAAATGGGACGTACTCTTTGGATGTCGATTGCGACGGTTCTGACGATCTTGTTTACCATAGACTAGATCAAGACGGAAACACTGAATCAGTCGCCTACAATTACAGTGAAAGGACTGGTTGGGAGGAATTTAGTGATCAGTCATTCATATTTCCCTTTGCACCAATACCAGGTCCTAAGGCATTAGCACTCGTCGATATCAACCAAGATGGATGTAAAGACCTGCTACTCAGTTACCGTCACGAAAATACTGAGGTTCGCGGCGTATGGCTGGCTTCAAAATCAGGCTGGACGAAATCAGAGAAACATACTCCTCCGTTCATTCTATACGTGAGTGAGATGGGCAAAGCTCTCTACAGTGGAGTTCAATTTGTTCATCTGAATGACGACGGTCTCCTGGATGTGGTCGCCAACAGCAACGGTACCAATCAAGCTGAGTTCAAATTTGCCTTTTTGAATACACTCGATGGTTGGAGTTCAGCAGAACTATATATTCCCCCACAACCTATCTACAATCCTGAGACTGAATCTAATGCCGCTAAATTTGCTGATCTTAATGGAGACAAGTTGTCCGATGTTGTTTACCTGAGTAATCCAGAAATTGGGCCAAATACATTGATTAATGTTGGTAACGGCTGGTCGACGCCGTCTACTGACTACACACCGCCGGTAGAAATCGCAAAATCAAAAGAAGGCGACAAGGGGGTGAGGTTCGTCGACCTGAATGGAGACGGACTAATTGATATCGTGCTTCATAAAGAAGGTGCGGGCGAATCTTCTTCCTTCATTAATTCTGGCCAAAAATGGGAGCCCAACAAACGCTATGCCCCACCTAAAGCGATATCAAATGACAAAGGTGATGATCTAGGAGCTAGACTGATCGATGTTAACAGCGACGGCCTCGCTGATTATGTATATGCAAAACGTGGTGATACTGCTGAGGTTTATCTCAATTCAGGAGATGTCGATACTGGTTGGTTAGAAAAAAGCTCCCAATGGCCTGCTGATATAGCATTTGTTGACAGCACGTCAGGTGATCTCGGGGCTGTTGTCATAGACCTTAATGGCGATGGTAGAAATGACATCATAGCTTCGCATAGGGATGGAACTCTCAATAACCAAGTGTTCAGAAGAGCCTATCTCAACATGGGTGACCATTGGCAAGAAGCGCCAGAGTTTCAACCCTGCTATTTTGAGAATGCGCATGAAGAGTACGACTATCCGGTAAAGTTTTGCGTCGACTTCTCATCGAAAGACGAGGCAAGAAGAGGTAGCTTTGGCTCTGATGTGTATACAACCGAGAGATATCGATGGTTAAATACGCAGATTACTGATCTTAATGGTGATAGATTACCTGACCTACTATTTAGTTACGAACTGTCCTTTACTTCCCCTTCACAGCAACCGATAAGTTGCCAGAAAAACGATGATGTATGTCTGGCGCAAAGAAAGAATGAAATCTATAAAAATAAATATGCCGGAGCGCTAATAAATACGGGCAGTGGGTGGAACTACGCTCCAGATTTCATCCCCAAACACCGCCTAGACCACCCTATACGGCCAAACAATCCATCTCACCCACTCCCAGTCACCCAGACCAATCTATTCAACGACATCAATGGGGATGGGCTTATCGATCACATACATATCAATCACAATGATGGAACCTCGTCATCTTCGATACATTTAAATACCGGAAATGGCTGGACAGAAAATGTGCCCACGTGGCAACTACCGGCTAACGTAGTAGCCAAAAAGCCCAATAATCCCGGCTTCGCATTTATAGATCTAAACGGTGACTCACTCGTCGACATTCTGTATAGCAGGAAAACGGCTAAAGATGGTAATGCTGAGTCTGGTGTGCACTTCAACCTTGGCGGGCGTTGGAGTCCTGTGGCGAGTTCGGGTCCGAGCCTCATTCTTAACGATTACATTAACGGCGATCCAGGCACAAGAATCCTGGATGTGAATGGAGATGGTCTACCGGACTTGATTCAAAGCTTTACTGATGCTGAAAACAAAACACAAAAGCACGTTCTTTTAAATAGAAGTGCAGATTCAAAAACCGGAGGTAGATCCGATATTCTTACGAGAATAGACGAGGGCATGGGCCAAATAATCAATATTCGCTATCGTTCTCAATCGGAAAATGCTGGCTGGCGAGATAACGGGATTGATCGCTTTTACAGTAGAGGGGGTCCGGTAAGATATCCCTTAGTTAATGTCTCCATGCCTCTTCACGGCGTTGATAGTGTAAAAATAGAGGAGAGAAATAATACTCTCAAAGACCCGTTCGGTTATAGAACCACGTCGAATTTCAAGTACAGCTATTCTGGTTATCGAATAGATATGATCACTGGCGAATCCAGAGGCTATCAATCACGAATTAGCTTGAACAATTCACCGCTAAAGACTACCAAAACTGAAGCCAATTTTTATCAGGACTTCGGCCGGTCTGGACTTACTTCTAAAGAACAACATTCAATCAAGCGTGACGACCAATTTAGATTATTAAGAACCATCGTGAATGATTGGACGAAGTATCCACTTCATGGTATGAGCAATAGTACTGGCACTTCGCACAATTATTGGGTTACTCATTTAACAAGCTCAGCCACACACACTTATGACATCAACCACGACAAACCACTGTCTATTCAAAACGAGGAGTATCACTATAGTGGAAAGGACGGCTTCCAGAACGTAGTTAAAACCGTCATCAGCAGGAGCGACGGAGCCAAAACAACCACGACTAGTGATTACGAAGACGATAACGACAAATGGATTAAAGGTCGTGTCTCGAGAACCACTGTCGAAATAGAGCATTCTGATCCGAACAAACAATCTCAATCCAGAACCGCTAAATTTAGTTATTCAGCAGAAACAGGCTTACTGGAACAGGAGATCAGCCTTTCAGGCAGCCAGTTCAGTATTTCCACTTACCATATCCACGATAAGTTTGGGAACACGATACAAACGATCACTTGTCCCACTGCAACTGCAGGTGATCGGGATACCATCACAACCATTGACCCCGAAAGGGCCATCTCATGCGGAACTAACAGAGAGCTAAATAACGGTGAGCCTCTGAAACCCAGAGTACGTTTTTTTGAATACGATGCACTAGGTCGGATAGTTAGGGCGGACTACAACGCTCTACATCATCGAACTGCTGTGATTGCATCAAACGAGATTTTTGGCATTCCTACTGCAATTGAAGATGCTAACGGCGTAACCACAAAGTCTAATTTCGACTCTCTTGGCCAGTTGATCGAAACCGAATCCTCGACGAAAGTTAAAACGACATTTACCCGGTCCTTCCTGCCGCCCAATGAACGCGGTGCTACTTACGCGGTTGAAACACATGTATACGGCTTGCCACCCAGTAGTATATGGCTAGATAGCAAGGGTAGGGAGCTGCGCACGATAAGTGTTGGCGAGGACAATCAAAGGGTCGTTATCGATAACTACTACGATATTGAAGGCCGCCTTGTTGAAAAAACTCTTCCTCGATTCGAAGATGATCCCGTTTACAGTAGTAAAACCAATTACGATCTACTTGGTAGGCCCGCAAGTATTATTGGGGCAAGTGGTCAAGTCGCGTGTTATTACTACGACCGAAATACAACCATACATATCGACTTTGCAAAGTCTACGGAAGTTAAAGGCAGTTCATCACATCTCAGAAATTTCTGTGAGATGGCGAAGAACGACAAATCCAAAGGTCGTAGAACTATATCCATGTATGACCTTGACAATAATCTCCTATCTGTCACCGACGCCTTGGGCGGCATAGTTCACTACAAATATGATATAGCTGGCCGTGTCGTAGAAATTAATAACAATAATCGCAGTAAAATTGTCACTCGTTACGACTACGCAGGAAACAAATCCGAGCTAATAGACCCCGATATGGGACATTGGTACTACAGATACAATGCCTACGCAGAACTGGTTTATCAAAAGGATGCGAAGGAGCAGGAAACATACATTCAATATGATCAAATTGGTCGATTACTATATAAGCGAACCAGCGATAGCTCTCTAGAAAATAAGTATGACGACAAACCCTACGCAACAGGAAAGCTAACCGCTGTTCTCAGCTCAGACGGACACCAGGAGCATTATCTCTACGATGAACACTCCCGCATAACCAGTGTTACAACACATATCCAAGAGGAGAAATTCGTTTCATCAACCACATATGACGCTCTGAATAGAGTCACGGAAATGCAATACCCAACAGGATTTGTCGTAAAAAACCATTTTGATGAATTAGGCATTTTTCGATGTGTATCAAAACCCTCATTAAGTAGCTGCGATAATGAAGCTGTCGGATCTTTGTATTGGTCGGGTAAGTACAATGCTACCGGCCAGCTAGTTTCTGAGACGTTTGGAAACAATGTCACCACCAATAAACAGTACTTTGAAAATACTGGATTACTGGAGGCAATATCCACCCAAGACAAGAATAGAAATCCTATATTAGACGAAACATATTTATACGACTTGGGAGGCAACCTTGAATCCAGGACTACTCGAAACCTCGCTCAAAAGCTAACTCTTAGCTACGAATATGATGCCTTAGATCGCCTGGTTAGTCAGCGAGAGAATGGGATTGAGAAGACTGCAGTTGAGTACGATTTGGTTGGAAACATTTTGAGCAAGTCAGGTGTTGGATCATATGCTTACGGCGATAAAGACGGGCCGGTTCATGGAGTTTCGTCAATCACGCGTGGCGTTGGTGAAGACGCAATAGTTTCTAAATATCGCTATGACGCCAACGGAAACCTTGTTAAAAGTGATCAAGCTTCTTTAAGTTACAACGCCTCTAATCAAGTGGTGTTAATTCAATCAAGTGGCAGCAAGTGGTCAAAATTCAAGTATTCCGCATCCGGGAGGAAGTATTTCCAGGATTACAGCGATATCTTACGAAGTGTCCAAACAACCTATGTGGGGAATTATGAAGAGGTTAAAGAGGTTATGGTCCCTCCATTCATGCCGACCTCGGAGAGACTACGGAAGCGGCATTTTATTGTTGGAGGCAGTGGGGTTGTTGGGGCTTATGAAGAGATAACCTGGTTCTTTCCAACTAGACACTTCCCCGAAATTTACAAGCAGACCTTCATTGATTCGGGAGAACGCTCATCGATTGAGACTTCATCAATATCCTACTTCCACAACGATTATCTTGGCTCTCTCTCGGCAATAACAGATTCTAGTGGCCAACTTATTCAGAAGCTTCGATATGATCCCTGGGGGAAGCGGATCCAGGATAAAAAGCGCCAGTATCATACTTTCACCAATGGATTCACGGGCCACGAGCAGCTCGACAATGTCGGGTTTATACATATGAATGGCCGTGTATATGACCCTGATATTGGCCGCTTCGTCAGTGCGGATCCATTTGTCCAGTTTCCAAGTTTTGGACAAAGTTTTAATCGTTACTCTTACGTTCTAAATAATCCCCTCAAATTTACCGATCCAACCGGATTCTGGTCTTTGGGACGGGCCATTGGTGGCGTCCTTCGAGGTGCGGCAGACATATTTGCGGGGGGCGTAAGGGCAATTGGTGACGCAGTATTTAGCGTTGTTGGTCCTCCGCTGGAAGAATTTGGCCGATTCATGAACAAACATGGACGTACTCTAGTTGCCATTGCTGGAGGAATTATCGTAGGAGTTGCCACGGGAAATCCCTACGCCGGTGCCGCTGCATACGGCTTTCTATCCGGTGCAGCCAACGGCGCGAGTTTTGAAGAATCGTTGAAAATGGCGGCCATTAGTGCTGCCACTGCCTATATCATGGGAGGCGTGTCAGAGTATGCCCAAACTAATTGGGGCGCAGGTGCAAGTTATGCAGCCCAGGGCGCTACAGGAGGAGCAATTTCTCATGCCACTGGTGGTAACTTCTCAAGGGGGTTTTGGAGTGCTGGTATAGCAGCTGCGTTTGCGCCTCCCCAAGCAAATAACGGCCAAATCAATTATGGCACGTTGGCAAAACGGGCAATCATTGGTGGAGCTGTATCTCGGATTAATAACGGCAAGTTTGAAAATGGAGCAGTTTCATCTAGCTTTGCTTATATTTTTGCAACCGTTTCGACAAAATCACCAAGTCAAGAGATCGAAAAACCTAAAGAAGGTACGATTGATAATACTCCGAGGGGAGAAGTGAAATATGTTGGGCGACCACCTCAAACCGTTCCAGTAACCGGAGATACTGCAGAAGCATTGCAGTGCTTTGCAGATAAATGTTTACCCGGTGGAACGTTGTATGTAACAGGAGGGAAAGAGCAATTTTCGCCTGAAGGTAAACTCTATCATTCCCAAAATAGCTTGCATTATCAAAACAAAGCGGTCGATATTTCAGGTTGGAGAAACCCTTCCTTGGACAATACAACTGTTAACACCTGTGCCATGGATTGTGGATTCACACATGGTCAGTGGGAAAAAAATCACTGGCATTTACAGAGAGGTGAAGGCAATGGTTCTAGACCGCTACCAATGCCATAACATTCTTATCAGAGTAGTTATGGTCGTTTCACTGCTACTTGCCTTACTTTCAATAAGCGCATGCGGAAATAGTAGTGAAGCGAAGGATCTGCTACAAAAAACACTAAAACCTTTCCTCACGGAGATGACGTCAAACAATGTAAGAATTTTGACATATTGTCCAGACAACTTATGTCTGGCGTTTGAGGTTCCAACAAGTCTTGACACAAACATTCTCTATAAATTTGCTCTTGCCTATTTTTATTTTAAAGCCGATTTTCCCGAATTCAGAGAGTACGACGTTAGACTGCCAAATGGAGCCAACCCAAGAGAAGCTTTCGAGGGATTGGCATTAAAAATCATTCAAGATAGTTCATTTACATCGTGCGACTCGAAAAGCGAAGCAGGCAAACATCTTTGTGCACTACGGATACTGCAAGAAAAACATGGTATTGAGGTATTCTTTACTCGAACGGACGAAGGCCATTTTATAAAGGAAAAATTGGAATGAAAGAGTTTTAGACTTTCGCTGTCGAAAAAAGGGGTTAGCATTTGTATTCATTAAAACCAGATTGCATTAGTTCGCCATACATTTTTAAATTGAAAACTTCTTTTTGGTATTCAATTTTTCTAGCCACGATCTCTAGCAGTGCTTTATGCGAAGAAAGGAATAACAACCTTGTTTCTTCCATTTTTTTGGAGTACCAACCAGACTACTCTTATAGAGGAGTCGTTCTTGAAAATTTAGATAGCGTTGATTATGGTATTGAGATTTCTCATCTAGGACTTTCTGCGGGAATTGAAGAAGTTGATCTAGACGACGTCGACAATTTTACCGCTTATTTCCTTTCCTACTCCTATAATTTTAATGTCCTAAATATTTCGGTCGGTTTTCAGAATAATGATCCGATTCTTAAAAGCAAAGAAATATTTATTGAAGCAATTTCTCAGGTAAATGAAACTTTGGAAGCTAAGGTTTCTTATTTTCATCGTATCGACCATGACAGCTCTGACTACATAGAATTCCAGTTATCAAGGCCATGGGTTTCGAGAGCGGGCCAATGGATGGCAAAGCCATATGCCTTGATCTCGGCTGGAGACTACTATTCCGACGGTTTTTCTTTTAATCACTTCGAAGTTGGTAGCGATATTACATATCGGCTCACCGCACATTTGTATTTGAGCGCATACGGTGCTGTAGTATTACCACTGGAAAGTGTTAAGGATGCAGGTTTCGAATCTGATATTAAGGTAAGTGGTGGACTAGTTCTCAGATATACGTTCTAGTCTATTGCGCCGCTCAATACCATTGGCTACGCGGAACGTAGGTGGAACGCAAATCCGATAAAGCCCACTATGCTATTGATACTAATAGGGTTTTTAATCTTTTCCAGGAAGTTCAAGTCCTCTCCTGGGCACCATTTTGAAAAACGTCGAAAGACCACGAGAGACCATTTAAGATGCTGATTCTTAAATGGTTTTTTTGTTTATAGCGTCTCGACCGCTTGTCTCTCATCGTCTCAAATTGTCCCTTCTGTGGAACGCCAGTGGAACGTGAGTGGAACGCAGAGTTGGAAATTCAGCGTCCGTTTCGGACTCTCACACCGTCGTTCTGTTAGCCTTTCCACCTCTTTCTGCATCATCATAATCTGCGCGCCAGGGACTGACTGACGAACGCGTTCCCGGCGCCCTTCGTCCGGTCGAGCAGCGCGTGAATCTGATCTAACACATTATCTATGTGGGATCTCTCGGCAGCAGCCTGCGCCAGGTCAAAGGCATCGATCACATCGATGGTGGTCACCTCGTAACCCCAACCTTCGTTCAACCAGCGAAGCGCGGCCATTGCCGCACCGAGAGCGAACGCGGGCTCCGATTCAATAAAATCTCTCGCTGCCCGGGTCAGCGTCTTGGGCTCACATGGGCTTTGATTGGCAAGCTGCAACGCGAAGTCATAGAGCTTCAACTCCTTGGCCGTCGCAAACCACTTGCCCTCTTCCCCTGGCGTGGTCTTGATGAGATCCGCGAGAATGTCTTCTGGCGCCACCATGGGATAGCGTTTTGCCACGGCACAAAACTGCGCGAGATACGAATTGCCCTGGGCTGCCCTCAGCCCATAGCGCCGATAGGCCTCGTCGTGGAGACCCGAGGAAATCAGGATCTCTTCGCAGGCATGGTCAATGGCCGAATCCGGTTGGTTGAGCCCTCTGGAGGCCTCGGCGAATTTCAGGGCTTCTGACTTCCTGCCCATGGCCAGTAACGCCTCAACACCGTAGCGGCGGTAATGCCAGAAAGGTTTGCGATCCAGCGCCAATAGATCGAGCAGCTCCTGGTAACGCCCCGCCGACAACAGACAGGACAGGCAGGCTGTTGTGCCGTGAAAATAGTTGCCGGGGTTCGGGTCGATCCAACATGCCCTCAGTGTCGGCATCAATTCCTCTACCCACTGATTGGCCGTTTCCACCGAACTGCATAACTCTCCCCAGCGATCGCCCACCGGCCCCAGATAGTCGACACCGTCGTCCTCCATCGCCTGCCACAGGCGCTCGAGCCATTTGTCACGAGTTTTGGCATCGGCCGGGGCTTTGATGATCAGCGGAATCAGGTCATCCAGTGTTTTGTTTACCGCGGAACCCAGGGCGCCGCTGGAACTGTCGACATACTCCAGCGCCGGCCAGAGCTTTTCCATCAGGCGAACAGCGCCGTCGGCGCCAACGACAGGTTCTTTCTTTGCGACTTTCTTTATCTCGGAAACGGCTTCACGTAGTCGCTGACAAGCCAGGCGCGAAGATTTCCAACCATAACCGCCTGCACGAAACCGGGCGGGGAAGATCCATTTATGCCGCATTTCAATTGCCATCAGAGAAACCCCTGATTGATTTCTCTACAATTCGTGGACATCAGCGGAACCGGTCAGCATAGCGGTAGGAACTTGATACTGTGCTGCACAAAATACCCTTTATGGCCAAGGCACTCCAACGATCTGCTCAAGTATGCCTTCTTTGGTCGCCATATTAATAATGCATTATTCGCCTATGCGAAAAACAAAAACGGTTATATGCGGAACAGCTTATCGTCTTGTGAAAGTGAAACAATTGTGTATCGATCAATATCGATATCCATCGGGAGTTTATCTCTCAGTACCGACATAACGTATTGACAATCGAGCTCCGAAACAACCTCCGTCATGAGACTGGAAATCTGATTGTCATGTACGTTCTCAATCTGGTCTTGGAGAATAAAGTGAAGGCAATCTATGCTCGCCTGATCAGCATATTGTATATACGCCAAATCAAATGCCGCCATTTGACCTTTCTTTTTTCCCGTTCCCAGATTCCCGCTAATACTGCTTATGTTAAGCTGGTAGCCTCTTTCTGTCTTATCTGGCGATAGAACAAACTGTTCGCCATAAAGCCTTGACGAGATATTTGAAAAATACTTGTTAAACTCGGAAACGCGCTCCTGCAACGTTTCATCAAGCGATGATATACCCTTGTCAATCTCTTCGATTTCCTTCTCTATGGAGTCAGTCGTTTCCAGAGTGCTTTCCCATAAGCGTTTTTGTTCGAGCAAACTACCCTGCCTTGCTGAAAGCTGGGACAACTCGTCAAGAATGGATTGGAAACTTTCTTTTGCACCCGTAGATTTGAGAACCGAAGCAAGCCGCTCCTCTTCATCAAGGAGCGCGCCAATAGATGATTGCAATTCGTTTATTGTCGAATCAAGCTGCGGCAATTCATTTGATATGAATCGTCTCTTTTCTTGAACCATCGCGTTGTGAAACGACATCGTGTCTTCAAATGTCTTTTGAAGCTTTGGAATTAATACTTTCGCCTCATCATAAAGCGCGCGTATCTTTTCTACGTCAATATTCGATACTTCCAAGGCCAGTTCATCGATGCTTTCCCTAATAAGCTCCCTTCTCAATTCCAGTCTGGCGAGCCTGGTTGACAGCTTATTGAGGTCTGCCTTGACCTGGTTGAAGTTGGCTATATCAACCTCGTAATTCTCGTTGACAACAAACGTTTCCTTACGTTGATTCACATCCTGGATCAATCGATTTACCACAATTAAAGATTGGTTGACTGAAGACAGGGTTCCTTCGGCCTTTAGCCGCTTCTGCAACGTGTCCTCAATCTTTCGTCTAGTAACAAGCTTCTGCTTTCTTTCGGAAACATCCAGATCAATCCCGAACCAGAATAAATAAAGCGCTTCGTATTCCTGATCGGTGGTAGTGGCATGGAGAACCTTTACTGTGTTCTGCAAACGGTTCTTCTCATCTCGGATATTTTTTGAAATTATCTGCCTGAAAGTAGGTTTGTCTGTCTTTGAGTGAAAAATGAGCTGTTTCAGCTTTCGGGTAAATTCTTTGTCCGTATACTTCTCTCCGTCAATCTCCTGAATCTTATTGCCGTACTTCAAAAAATTTCTGCGTATCGCGATTTCAGGGCTTTCATTGTCATCCAGGTCTTTCTTCAATATCAGCGTAATGATGATATTATTCTTTGTTAGAAAATCTTCTATTTCGGTATTCGTCTTGCTTTTAAACTCCGGGTCCTGGTAAATGTTTTTACCGTTACCACCAAAGCAATAATCTACTAATCGAAGAACAGTCGATTTACCTACGTTATTCCCGGACTCCTTCTTATCCTCTGTCTTTGTTTCGTCGACAATCAAATTTATTCCCTTATGAAAAGGAATATCTCGAATTATTGTCTCGTCTTTTTGTATGAGTAGCTTTTTTAAAAACATTTGCTAACTACCCCTTCTTCAAGTTTTATCGCACCCAGGAGAAACAACCAATCCAAGGTCAGAAAAAATATCTCGGAAGAAATATTTTCCTCCTTGCGCAGTCCTTCATAGATCGACAGGTAGTCAACAGATTGTCCGGGATCATCCATTAATTTTTCTATGATTAGCGACCCTATGTAGTATATTTTTCTGTCAGGTCGTACGTCCTTATTCAAGATCATTGTGCTAACGGCTCCTCTAGTATCTTGCAGCGCATGAACGCATCAACCATGACAACAGAAATACCGAAAGAAATGTCTTCGTCGCAGTTGCCATAAGCTAGGCCGTCGGTGTTTATCAATATATCCTCAATATCTTCGATAATGTTGTCGGCGTTGTCCTTGATTGACTCAATTTCATTATCCGAACTACTGACATAGTTGCCCTTTACTTTTAAATAGATTCGGCGAATATTTCTAAGGAGCCTGTCTTTCTTGAATGATCCGTGAGACTCCAGCTCGTCATATAACGAAGAAATCTGGTTATAGTAAACCTTGTATTCATCAATGAGAGGCCTATTTCTAACGACCGCGTTGTATTCAATCTTCTTGTCGATTTGATATGGCGAGGTGCTTTCCTCTTCCTCATTACCGCCCTCAAAATTTCCATCAGCAATAGCGTCGATTGCCAGTTTGAGAAGGGGCTTTTTGGCCTGTATTCGTTGGGTTATCTTACTGTGGTGATTCGCCTTCCATTCCTGTAAAAGATCGACCGAATACAGCGCTTCGTTTTCTATGTTGTCAATTATCGTATGACACTCGTCGCAAAGAAGAATCAGGTTGTTAAAATGGCGGCGCTCATCATCTGACATCTGCGGATTGTAACGAGGCCCATCAGAACTGGCCGCCTCAATGTGACATATCTTGCTAATAATGCTCACTCCATCTTTGGCAACAAGCGCCTTCTCGCAGTCTGGAGCAGAACATTTGTTACCCGACAACGTATCTAATCTACGGACTGTAGAAGGCTTATACTGTCTTGCTTTGTTCGTCATCGATTGGACCGCTCAATTACTATTCTCTTAATTGGGTGCAATGGACTGAAAGTGCTCATGCCAAATCCTCCAAAAACTCGGATGGGACATCGCCGCTTGTCACGAGCAGCCTGTCTCTCGCCAGTTATTTGGGTTCAGAGTAAAAAACTCAAACCTCCAACGCCAGCCCCACACACGCCCCCTACTCCCACTCAGTAGTACTGCCGGATATATCCGAATGCCTTGTCAAACAGGTCCTGATCCTTGATCTTGTATTTGACGTAGATCACCTTGCGCAGCGCTTTCTGCACTTCACGTTCTCCGGCCTTGGTGTCCTGCCAACCCGGAAAGCGAACCAGGCGTACAATCTCATCGATGTCGGCCACAATCCGCTCGACCACGACCGGCGTCTTGCCGCTCTTCACCTCAACGAACAGTTCGGTCAGCGCCGCTTTGGCCTTGGCCTGTTCATCAACGGGGTCCACCCGCTTCTCGGCCTGAACGACCTCCTTGGCCAGGATAAGCAGTTCCTTGAGGAAATCGATGCTGTGTAGCAGCCCCTGCTCATGCCGCTCTTTCAACTTTTCGAGACGCTCGCCCAGGGCGACGAACTTCGGGTTATCCTTGTGCTTGCGCAATCGGGCGATAATCTTGATCTCGATCTCTTTGGATTTCTTGTCCGGGTCCTTGGCATCGAGTAATCCCTCAAGCACTTCGGCATCCATCACAAGGGTGTCTAAATCGTCCCGTACCGTTTCCAGGTGGACATTTTCGTGGACCAGTTCGATGGTCTTTGCCCCAAGCGTATGCCAGAGCAGTTTGCCGTTACCGCTCGGCGGTTTCACCGATTCATAGATCTGGGTCAGCCATTTGTATTCGGTTTGGTAAGACCCCAGGCAGGGGTGTGGAGACAACGCTTCCCAGAGACGGGAGAGCACCGAGTATTCCGCCGCAAACTTATCCCGGGTCTCGTTATCCGGCAGACAATCCTGCGCCGCGATCAGTCCCTCGTAGCCGCCGACGGTGCGGTCCACCCCGGGGAAGAACGCCAGGCATCTCGCCACCACGCCGGGCAGCTCTTTCTTGAGGTCATCCAGGTTGGTGATGACCTTCTGCACCGCCTTCTCATCGAAATCGAGGGCGGTGGCCACGTCATCGAAGATGCCGAGGTAATCCACGATCAAGCCATGGGTCTTGCCGGGGTAGACACGGTTGGTGCGGCAGATGGCCTGCAGCAGGTTGTGATCCTTCATCGGCTTGTCGAGGTACATCACCTGCAGAATCGGCGCATCGAAACCGGTCAGCAGCTTGGAAGTGACGATCAGGAATTTGAGCGGGTCGTTCGGATCGCGGAACCGGTCGAGGAGCTTTTCCTCCTCGTCCTTGGCCAGCTTCCATTCCGCGTAATCATCGGACTTTCCACCCTGGGTGTGCATGACGATGGCGCTGGCCTCCGGACCGACCAACTCGTCCATGGCCTTCTTGTAGAGCACGCAGCATTCACGGTCGAAGGTCACCACCTGGGCCTTGAAGCCGTTCGGCTCCACCTTTTCCTGGAAGTGCGTGACGATGTGCTGGCAGATGGCGTTCACCCGCGCCGGGGCCTTGATCAGCACCGCCATTTTGGCGGCCCGCTTGGCCAGGTCGTCGCGATCCAGCTCGCTCAGCTCATCGGTCATCTGAGAGTAGGCTTCGTCGATGGCGTCCTTGTTGATGTGCAGCTTCACGTCCACCGCCTCGAAGTGCAGCGGCAGCGTGGCCTTGTCCCGGATCGAATCCTGGAACGAGTAGCGGCTCATGTAGCCCTGCACGTCTTCATCCGCGCCGAAGGCCCAGAATGTGTTGCGGTCCCGCTTGTTGATCGGTGTGCCGGTCAGGCCAAACAGGAATGCATTGGGTAGCGCATCGCGCATCTGGCGACCGAGATCACCCTCCTGGGTACGGTGCGCCTCGTCCACCATCACGATGATGTTCGGGCGCTCGTTCAGGCGGCCACCCGCCTCGCCGAACTTATGAATGGTGGTGATAATGATCTTTCGGGTATCGGCTGCCAGCAGGCTTTGCAACTCCTGCCGGGTAGCAGCCCCGATCATGTTGGGAATATCGGCAGCGTTGAAGGTGGCGGTGATCTGGGTATCCAGATCGATGCGGTCCACCACGATCATCACCGTAGGATTACCGAGATTGCGATGCATCCGTAGTTTCTGGGCCGCGAACACCATCAACAATGACTTTCCCGAGCCCTGGAAGTGCCAGATCAGACCTTTCTTGGGATAGCCCTTCACCACGCGGGCCACCATCAGGTTGGCGGCCTCGTATTGTTGATAGCGGCAGATAATTTTGATGCGCCGGTGTTTCTTGTCGGTGGCAAACAGGGTGAAGTTCTGCAGGATGTCCAGCACCACATGGGGGCGCAGCATGGAGCGGATGGTACGCTGCACGTCCACAAGCGTTCCCTCGGCCTTGTTCTCGCCTTCGTGCCACGGCCCCCAGATATCAATAGGCATGCGCACCGAGCCATAGCGATAGCACTTGCCCTCGGTGGCAAAGGAGAGGACGTTGGGCACGAACATCTGCGGCACGCTCTGTTCGTAGCCGTTGTGGATATCGCTGGCCCCGTCCACCCAGGTCACCGCCGGGCGCACCGGCGTCTTGGCTTCGCCGATCACCAGCGGAATGCCATTGACCAGCATGATGATGTCGAAGCGGCGGCCGCCTTCCTTGACCGGATAGACCCACTGGTTGGTGACCAAGTAGTCGTTGTTGCTGAGATTCTCGAAGTCGATCAGGCGCACCGGCGTATATTCGCCACGTTCGCCGAAGGGCATGGACTTCTCGCCCCGCAGCCATTCAGCGAAAAGTTCGTTGGCACGCACGAGGCCTTCGCTCTGTACCGACAGAGGAATGGTTCGCAAACGGTAGAGCACCTCATCGGCGCGATCTGGCTGGGCCATGATTTCCGGGTTCAGGCGAATGAGGGCCTCGCGCACCATCGACTCCACCAGCACGTCAGCGTCCTGGCGGGGTAGCTCCTCGGCGGCCACAAAGCGCCATTTAAGACTTGAAATATGAAGGGTGAGGTGTGAATCGAGATGATCAGCTTGCGGCTTGGCAACACACCACTGGTTATCCTTGTCAGACAATGTGTCAAGAACGAGTTGTTCAATCGTATTTTCCTCATTGAAGTAGGTCATTTCTGTCCGCCTCCTGCCAATGAGGAAAGTTTTTTGCTCGTCAATCTTGCCAGAATGTCATCACTTCCCAGTTTCGCTTCGGCCATCTTGCGTGCAGCAAGCTCCCTCCATTCAATGACTCCAGGCGACTGGAAAGAGTCCCAGAGCGTACGCATTGTTGTCATGCATTCTTCTGAAAACTTCTTGAAGTCTTCAACGCTGATGTAAAAAACATCGCCCGTATGAGGTTCCGCAGCAAAATGCAATTTGTCCGATGTCGAGCAGAACACGACCGAGAAACTTACTCCTGGGTGTTCTGCTGCGAGTGTGTCCGGATGGGCCTTGGCCTGAAGTGTTTTCTCTTTTGAGACGACAGGGTTCTCTCCGGTTGCCGTGTAATCCTCAAAAACAACGCCCTGTCGCCCAAAAATCCACCACGGGTCCGGGTCTCCGGATCGCTCAGTGTTCCCCGATTCAAAGCCCAGCAGGCGACCGAGCTTGACCTGCGCTTCTTCAAACGGCTTCGCCTCCGTACTTGAAAGCCCTTCCCGGATGGCCTGGAAATACTTTTCGATTTTTACGCTGCCGGACTTTCCAAACCGTTCAAGGACTCCTTCTATACGCTCGATGCGCTCTCCATAAATGACATCGACAGGTGCTTCCTGTGTCTGGTTGGAGAGCAGCTTTTGAATCTGTTTGAGCCATGGCAACGTACTGGCGCATGAAAAGGCAGCAGAAAAATGTTCTTGAGCTACCGGTGCTTGCTCCGACTGGTAGGCTGCTGAGCCAGCAAGGTAGTTCCAGAGAGCAGAATATCCCTTCAGATCATGCCCACCGGCAAGGCTGGCCAACACGTCTTTTGCTGAAGAGAGCGCGCTGTCAAAATCGCCGGACCAAAGGGCATCGTGAAATTTCACTTCATGCACCACAGAGTTTCCGAGCGGACTTGCCGATGGTATGGGCGATTGAGTCAGTTCGTCTCTTGTTTCCAATATATGGTTATCAGCCGATTTCCACTCTGGCCCGTGGGCAACGAATATGTCGATGTTATCCCCCAGTTCAGACGGATTATCGACTTTTGATTGTTCGACACCGAAATTGACTTCGGCCTGAAGTTCCGGATGCAGTGTTTCTCGCTTTTCTGGCATGTGGAAATACTGATGCACCTTGTCGCCGATGATCACCACGAGCGCGTAGTCGGTTGATGAACGTGTGCATCTTCCTACCGCCTGAGTGATCCTGGTGCGGATGCGAACCTGGAAGAGAACAGAGGCCCCAAGGCGGCTGATGATGAAGCGCTCCTGCAGATTCGTAGATTCCGGAAGACCATAGATGATCAGGTATCTGCATTCGTCTCCGATCAGATCGATTCCGTCATACCTGTTCGCCAGAACCGCAATGGCGGAACCGGCCTGGGTGAATGATTTCTTCGACGCCTCCAGTTGTGCGGCGTCAAAGAGGGTATGACCCTGCGTCGCCGGAAGTGCTCCAATGGCTTCTCTGACTTTATCAGCATCACGGTTGCTTGGGGTGAGGACGAGCGCTCTGTCAAATTTCGTAGTCCAGGAAATCGCGAGACTCAATGAAGCCGCTTCATCCCAATTCCGCATAGGAAACACGAAGAAACGTCGACCGATTCCCTGCTTATCCCAGCCCTCTGGAGCAGGTATCCGCTCGATCTTTTTCCGCCCGAAAATTCTTTCCAGATCCCCGCCTTCTCCGAGAGTAGCGGACATATAAATGCGCTGCCGCGCATTCTGAAACGGCGCAAAGCTCTTGGTGGGCGCTATAAGAGGACGAATGAGAATGGAATTGCTGGTGTAATAGAGATGGCAGGCGTGGAGGTGATCTCTGATCATGCGCCATCGATAACCGTATTCCTCCGGGCTCTCATCGTCTCTGGAGGCATTGTCAATCGCTGCCGTCAGAGCGGTCCTGCACTTGAGTACATAAGGTGTCGGAATCTTGTTCACGAAGGACGTATCAAGCGATCCCTCATTACCCTGGTCGTAACGGAGCTGGTCATTTTCCGTGGTGTAAGGCGCGATGATCTGCCAGATTGCATCGAAGGTGGATTCATCCTGATAGCGCCGGACCTCCAACGACCAGAAACTCGAAACATAATTCTCGGCGGCGTGGGCATCGTCAAAAATGATTGTATGAACGTCACTGAAAAACGGATTTGTGTTGAACAGAGCGCTATAGGTGGCAACGCCTATTGATTCGCAATTATTGAAAGCGGTCTTGTCGGCCTCCGGGTACTGGTGTTTGGACCCCGAGAAATCAAGAGCGTTGATTCCGTATTTTTCTTTGGCCTGTTCAACGACCTGATGTACAAGCTGTTTGGTAGGACAGAGCAGTACACATCTCTCCCGTTTTGTTCTTCTGCGCCACTCTGCGATCAGGAGGCCAACCAGGGTCTTGCCGCTGCCGGTGGGCAGCTCAAGTGCGATATCACGATTGTCGACATGGTCCATGTAGTTGCGCAGCATGTCTGCCTGCTGCGCAAGAAGGCCTTCTACGGTACGGTCCCGCAGGTCGCGGAACAACGATTCAGGATCTTTGATGGATACCGAAGACTTCTGAGGGATTTTAAAGGCCATGGAGTAACCCTCCTTGGTTTCTATTGCATGCGCCACCGTAGCTCGCGAGCTCTTCGGCAACCATGTTCGAAGTCACGCCGCCGCAGAGCGTGTCGAGAACCATCTGTTCGACGGTATTTTCTTCATTAAACATGGGATTCCTCTTCAGCTATCGTCGCTCCGACCATGTTGTTTATCAGAGCAGCCAAGCATTTTTTTGCTTCGGCGACATGGTTCCTTTGAAGATGCTTTCTAAGCTCCAAATTATTGAGCACTTCAACAATCTGCTTCTGCTCCTCCATCGGAGGTAGTGGAACCAGCACCTTTTTCAAGTTTCCTGCGCTGATATTAGTTTGACTCACACCGGGAGTGGCATAGGCAAGAAGCCTTCTTTGGCCGAGACCTGAATTCAGATAATGATTGAGGAAGTCAGGAAGGATTTGGTCCTCATCCGCTCTCAGGCGAACCAAGTATGATGCGAATACATAATCCCCTTCAAGATCAAATATTCCGACCTTGCCGACCAAATCGGCACTGTTCGTTCTATTGAAAAGTATGTCGCCTTTGTGAACCTTGAATGAATTGAAATCTGAATCATCTAAGTCAACGTATTTCAAATCGTTGGCAATGATCCGTCCATCGTCGTAGTTCATCATTCGGAGAATCGGATATTGGCCAGATTCATTCAAAGGTATAGACAAACCATATTGGCAAATCGATGTTACGTCTTCAACAGTAGCGAGACGCCAGTGGACTGGTATTTCACCAAGCCTGGTGTGCTGGGTTGCATGCTGTCCAATTCCCCTGACTGTTAGTCGATTCAGCAAGGTTCTTTTTACCGACATCAGATTGTCGTTACTCTGCTGATGTTGATTAAATGACTCATCGGCAGCCCACAGGATCTCGGCAATGCGCTTCTGTTCATCAATGGGCGGCAGCTGGAATTCCTGCACTTTCAGGGTCTTCCAGTTGATCGTCGGTGAGAGCGAGCCCACCGATATTTCGATAGCCCGCTCCATGAACATGTCGGATTGCAGAAAGAACGGCAAAAACTCCGGCAGAATCATCTTGGGTTTTGCGCGGACGACCATGGCATGTGCCGAGCAGATGCCGTCAAACTCGGCCACGGCGAGTTTGCGTTGATACGCACGGCGGCGGCCGAAAATCACATCGCCCTTCTTGAAGACCAGCTTCTGTCCGGAGACATCGGACGGGTTCCCCCACTGGCGTAAATGAATCGTGCTGGGATCGAGGTGTTCCAGTCCGACATAGACGTCAGTCTTTGCGTCGGCCGGGTCCACCCTCACAGCAATGTTCTGGGCGATATCGCCAAACTTGACCATGTTCCAGCCGGGCTTCTGGAGCTGCGTACTCATTTGCCACCTCCCGTCACCCGTGCGTCCTCAAGCACCGCGAAGAGGCCCTCCATCGAATCTCGTAATGCCATCGAGCTTTCCTGCCAGTTCGCAATAGCCTGCTTGAGGCTGACCGCTTCGGCCGCTCCTTTGCCATTGCCGTTTCCGTTTTCGGACCGGACGTAGAGTGGAATACTGAGGTTGCTGTTTCTCTCCCGGATCTCGTCATTACCGACAACCCGGGCAAAACCGTCCTCATCGCCAAAGGCCTGGTAAGCGGAGACAATACGCTGGAGGTGGTCGTCGGTGAGAAAGCTCTGCGCCCGTTCGCGGGTCACCTCGTTCACCGCGTTTATGAAGAGCACCTTGTTCCTGCGCTCCTTGGGTTTGTTCATCCGGCAGATGACGACGCAGGCCTCCATGGGAGAGTTGTAAAAGAGGTTGGGCCCGAGACCCAGCACACATTCCACCACATCATGGGCGACCAGCTTTTCGCGCATGGCCGACTCTTCGTTGCGGAAGAGGACACCATGCGGAAACAGGATGGCGCAGCGGCCGCTCCTGGCCTTCATGCTCTTGATGATGTGCTGCCAAAAGGCGTAGTCGGCACGGCCCTGAGGTGGAGTGCCGTAGATGTTCCGGCCCCACGGATCGGCGGACCAGGCATCGCGGTCCCACTGCTTGATGGAGTACGGCGGATTAGCCAGCACTACATCGAACTGCATGAGCCGATCGCCTTCGACAAATGCAGGATGGGCCAGGGTATCGCCCCGGACGATGCGGAAGTCCTCAATGCCGTGCAGGAACAAATTCATCCGGCCGATGGCCGAGGTGAGCAGGTTGCGTTCCTGACCGAACAGCCGCAGGTTGCGCCATTCCTTGTTCTGCCGCTTGATATGGGTAACGGCGGAGAGCAGCATGCCGGCCGAACCGCACGTCGGATCATAGATCGACTCGCCTGGTTTGGGTTCGAGCATCTCGGTCATCAGGTGAACCACGGTGCGGTTGGTATAGAACTCCGCAGCGGTGTGCCCGGAATCGTCGGCGAACTTCTTGATCAGAAACTCGTAACCCACACCCAGCTCATCCTCCGGGCAGTTGGAAACCGAAAGCGTCTGAGAACTGAAGTGCTCGATCAGCTCGCGCAGCATGTGATCCGGCAGACGCTCCTTATTGGTCCACTGGGCATCGCCGAAGACCCCGTACAAGGTATCGGGGTTGGCCTTCTCTATGCTACGCAGGGCGTCCTGGATGGCCTTGCCCACGTTCTTGACCTTGGTGCGGGTGGCCTTCCAGTGAGCATCCTCCGGAATCTGGAAGCGGTGCTGCTCGGGCAGCGCGGCGTATTCCTGATCACCGCCTGATTCATCCAGCGCCTCAGCCAGCTCTTCGTCGTACACATCGCACAGACGCTTGTAGAACAGCAGCGGGAAGATGAACTGTTTGTAATCCCCGGCGTCGATGTAGCCACGTAGCAAGGTGGCAGCACCCCAGAGATAGGATTCGAGCACTGATTGGGAAATGTGCTTGCTCATCTTCATTGCGCTATCACTTCCCATTCGTAAATGTCCGTTGGAATATCGACGCCATCCAGAGAGTCCCAGTCGTAATCGCCGGTTGCTTGGGTATAGACGTCATCAGCCGCAGCCAGGACTGAGTGATAGGAGCCAAGCAATTCGTCCTTGAACCACAGGCCCCAGCGGCTATTGGCTTGCGGTTTGATGAGGAAACGGCCGATGGGCGATTGGTACTGATACATCTTCACAGCAGGCCCTCCCGTATCAGCAGCCCTTTCAGGCGATCCTCAGCCGCATACGCTGCTTTCAGCGATTCCTTGAGGTTGGCGACGGCCTGATCGATGGTCATGGATTCTTCCTCGATCACCGGTTCCACGTAACGGGGGATATTCAGGTTGAAGTCGTTTTCCCGGATTTCATCGAGAGTGACTATCCGGCTAATCCCTTCGACATCCTGATAGCCTTCGTACCAGTGGTGGATGTTGTCCACGTGCTCCGGCAATAGTTCGTTCTGTGCCCGACCGGTCTTGAACTCCTTCGAGGCGTCGATGAACAACACCTTTTGGCGGTGAGCCTTGGGCTTGCTGTCCCGGAATACCAGCAAGCAAGGTGCGAGACCGGTACCGTAGAAAATGTTTTGGCCAAGACCGATCACCGCTTCGAGAATGTCCATCTCCAGCAACTTGCGGCGGATTTTGCCTTCCTTGGACATGCGGAACAGCACGCCATGGGGTACTACTACCGCCATACGGCCTGATTTACGGGCCATGGATTTGATCATGTGCTGAACCCAGGCGAAGTCGCCGGACTTGGCCGGCGGCAACCCGGCAAAGTTGCGCCCGTAAGGATCATTGACCCAGACATCATCCCCCCACTTTTCCAGGGAGAAGGGAGGATTGGCGATGACACAGTCAAAGGTTGCGAGGCTGTCGCCTGAGTAAAAGGCGGGCAAGCGCAGCGTGTCACCGCGTTCGATATGGAAATCTTCCGCGCCGTGTAGAAAGAGGTTCATCCGGGCGATGGAGGATGTGGTCAGGTTCTTTTCCTGGCCATAGAGCTTGCCCAGCATGAGGTTCTCGTCACCGCCATGCTCTTTGACATGGTGCAACGCCTCGAGGAGCATGCCGCCGGTACCGCAGGCCGGATCATAGATGGTTTCCCCGGCCTTGGGCGCAAGGATGCGGACCATCAGCGCGACCACGGAGCGCGGGGTATAGAACTCGCCGGCCTTCTTATTGGTGAGGTCGGCAAATTTCTTGATCAGGTATTCGTAGGCCTGGCCGAGGATATCCGCCTTGCAGTGCTCATTACCCAGATTGAGCGACGAGAAGTGTTCGATCAGGTCCTTGAGCAGTGCGTCCGAAAGGCGGTCCTTGTTGGTCCACTGGGCATCGCCGAAGATACCGTGCAGGGTGTCAGGATTGGCCTGTTCGATGCAGCGCATGGCCTTCTGGAGTGCATGACCGATATTGGCGCTTTTGGCCCGAACATCTTGCCAATGGCAGCCCTCCGAAACCTGGAATCGGTGGTTCTCGGGGAACTGTGCGAATTCCACGTCACCGTCGGACTCTTCCAGTGCAACGGCATACTCTTCGTCATAAACATCGGAGAGCCGTTTGAAGAAAAGCAGCGGGAAGATGTAGGTCTTGAAGTCGGCCGCGTCGACAGGACCGCGCAGGATATTGGCTGCCTCCCAGAGATGTCCGGAGAGGATCCCGATATCCAGATCGACTGAATTGTTTTTTCCGTTCCTTGGGCTCATTCCGATTTATCCGACCCCGCAATATCTGCCGCACCGCCAGCCTTAACCCACTCGTCGACTTCGTATTTCTTGAACTTCCAAAGACGGCCCATGCGGTGAGCGGGCATACCCCCTTTGTCGATCCACTTGTACACGGTGTCATTACTGACCCCGAGGTGTTTGCATATCTCACTGATCGACAACCAACGATCTTCCATTTCGGCCATTTCACTATTCCTCATGGGCGATTGGGGTTACTTGCTGTGCTTGCAACAGAGTGAACTCGAGTCACGTCCATAATGAATATGACCCAGGTTAAGAGCATAAAGTAGTATACGAGCAGAATTCCGGATATCAAACGATCTTTGCCGATTTAAGCCGATTTGCATCTATAATAGCGGAGGAGTAGCCTGAGATGGTTAACCTTTAACCAATTCTGAGGGGGAATTGGTGGGTAGCGTGTGACTACCAACCAGGCTGTTCATAAAATCAGCAGTTTTTCGTAGTATGCGAGTATGACTGACTCAACATCAAAAGATAGAAACTGTGCCAGCGCTCTCAAAGCCTGTCGGCATTTAATGACCAGCGTCTTGCTATTGATAGTGGGTGCCGGTCGCGAGTTTTTCGCTCTTTTGAACACTACGGACGACGACAATTCCGGAGATGTTTCTAGCGGATCACTCAACTATCGGACCGGGGAACGCGATGATGGTACAGATCCATTTGGCTGGTACGACCACAAGTAAAGTTTTACTTTTTCATTCCTTTGCTCATAACCGCTTTCCCAACCGAGCCGCCTTTTTGACCGGCGTCGTTAGCCGGTTTAATAAATGGATGTGTGGCGTTATCCAGTGATCGGCCGACCTGCACCCCCGCCCACGCCATCATCCCACTCCATAGCAACGGCAATCCGAGATAGAGACTGGTGGTTATCATATTCAGCAGCATGCGCTTGGCGTCGTGTTCACCGGGGTTGGCGAAGATCTGCAGGAAAACGTTGACGTCCGGGTACATCGAAAGGATCAGGTTCTGATCCACCCACATGGCCAGGTACCAGAGTACCGTCCAGAATTTTATAGTGAAGATCGCCATGCCGGCGACCACCATCATGGCAATGGAGTAGCGGGATAGGACGACTACCAGCGGCAACAGTGCATAGATACCCAGCAGCATGATGGCCTGGACCATGGGCAATGACTGCAACACGGCGGTCATGGTGACGGAAAACAGCGCTGACGCGGTGATCACGCCACCGCTGGCGAGGCCCCCTTTGATGATACTTCCCGCGGTATTGAACAAACCCGAACCGGAGGCATTGTTGGCGACCAGCTCGTTGCTCGACCAGGAAGGCGGCGCATTGGTAAGCACGGTTTTGGCGACGGCGTCGTTTTGCTGCTCACCGGCCAGTGCAGGAGCGATGGCGACCACCAGGCCGGAGAAGCCTGCTGACGTGGCATCGGCTTCATTGATCAGCTTCTCTCTTAGGCCGATCGCTGCATCTTCCCACCACTGTTTGCAGTACGGCTTGCCCCAGACCGGCGGTGCCGCCGGGTCGTACTCCGTATCCCTGGCTGCATTGTAGACCCAGCCGGTGATTTGGTTGGCCGGGCGCAAGGTGTCGTAATAGCCCGCGGTATCCCGGTAGACGTGTGACCCCATCCAGTCCGGGTCATCGGTGCCATAGGTGGCAAGGATGCCATTGATCGCCGGAGAATCCGGCCGCTCTGCCTGATACCTGGAGCGGGCTGGTATGTAACACTGGCTGAAAAAATCACTGACCTCCTGCCGAAGGCGCGGGTCGGCGATAGTGGCCAGATGGGCCTGCTGTTCGAAAGTGCGCATATCCGCCACCGTTGGCAGGCCTTCGACGATAGCGTGGTTCAAACCCGAACTTAGCGCGATGACACCATACCACCACGCCGGGACGTTGACGGTCGCGTCAGAGCCGGTGAACCCGGTTGTGCCATAGGTGCTCTGGGGAGCAGCGACCGTCGCCGTAGCGGGTGTTGGGTTGAGCAAGGTCGGTGGTGGAGAGTAAGACAGGGTTGCCGCGTTGAGGGGTGTGAGCGCAGCGGGTTGCCCTGCGAGCACGACCACTAACAGCGCGATGAACAGCTCGATTTCCATACGCCGTAGTGACAGGCCGCTGGCATGGCCTACTTCCCCGCCCTGGGCCGGTTCTCGCCAGTTGTCGATCAAGATGCCCAGAAACGGGAGATAGACGATCCCAGTACTGACCAGCACATCCCACAGTATGCCGTAGAAGGCCCAACCAAAGAGCGAAGTAAAAAGCTCCAGGTAGCTGTCGACACTCATCAGAAGATCGACCCTGGGATCATGCTGAAAAATTTCACCACCATTCCCTGACCCAGCACCAGTTCAAGGATGACCAGCCAGGTGACGGCGCGCCATCGAAACCACTGTAACTGTCCTGTCTGGGCGAAATTGATCTTTCCGGTTTTGGCGAAGTATTCGACGCTGGCATTCCAACCGAATGCTACCAGGGCGATGACTGTCCAACGGCCTAGCGTGAGTGTCAGGCGCCAGGTGTCGATACTCTGTTGGATGGACTGCACCGAGTCGGTCTGTAACCGGTGCATCAGCCAATAGCCTACCAGTGCCGTCAGCAGCGCGGCCGCCAAAGTAGCGATCAAGAGGCCCTTACGTTGTGCCCGACTGTTATTGAACACGGCCGTCCCGCAACGGGTTCGGATCGAGGGTCGGTACTTCCGGCACGGTGAGAGAGCTCTGCCTTCTAGCCGCAGCACGTTCGAGCAACGTGGTAACGGTGTCCGAGACCACTTCTTTGCGCACACGGGTTTCGAACAGCAGGTTTTCGATTTCCTTGTCCAGCTCCGCGATGGAGTTGTCCGCATGCTCGCGAGCGACTTCTGTGGCATAGACTTCAGGCACCTGCCTGCCCGACAGTAACAATCGCCGTGCGAACAGTGCTTTTTCGACCGTGCGCGCAGTGCTGATCTCCGAGACCAGGCGGCCCATGATCAGGCTCTGCTCTGAGACCGGCATCTCACGGATCGATTCGATCACCTGGCGGGTGATAGCCACACCAGGCGCAGTGATCTGTTCGAGGTTGTCCAGGGTCGGTGGTGTCGCGCCGCTGACCAGGTTTTGGATTTCGGTAGTGACAGTGGCGGACTCCTGGTAGAGCTTGGGTAGTAACCCCGTACCGGGAATGCTGTCTTTACGGCAGGTGTCGCAGGTGGTGACGATGTTCTCGCCCACCACATCGACCGTCCAGTCACGGGCATCGGCTGGTGATGGCCAGATTTCCGACAGGCGCGTTGCCGATGTCACCGGCACTGGCGTCGTATCGGTGAGCGCTCTGTTCATGTTGATGTTGTAACCTGCCTCGACGATATCGCCGGTGAACTCCAGCACCGGTTGCCCACTGCCCCCGGCCTGCCCGCCGATCCAGGGTACTCCGTTATCGCCATTGGAGGATTCCACCGACTCTTTGGCGGTAACAGCATCATTGCCGCCAATCCCCATCTGTACCTTCCAGTCGTTGCCTTTGGACAAGGTGATCAGATCGGCATAGGGGTTTTTGCCCTGGGCGATCTCGGTCTCCATCACCTCACAGGACTTGGTAGCCAGCTGCATGGTTTCTTCGGCCTTGATCAGCGCGTTCTGAAAGAGATCGTACAAGCCGGGGTTGGCACGCTGCAGGATCAAGGCCGGCAACGCCGCAATAGCGCTGGTCGCTGCGGCCGTCATCGCATTCATCATGTTGTCGACACCGGCCCCGATGTCATTCAGGGTGTGGGTCACCGCTGCCACCGGATCGAATTTGCCACAACTGTAACCGAGTCCCAATTGGGCGGAACCGCCCAAGGTGACAGAGACTACTGAGGGATTGGCGGGTAAGGAGACGGGCTCTGCTCCGCCGATTTCGTAGTACCACAAACTGTCTTCAGTGGGGCCCTGCGCCGCGTGAGTAACCTGACTCACGCTCATGGCGCCAAACAACAATAGGGTACGAATAGAAGGTTTCTCGCTCATGGTGGGTAATTGATCCAGTCGACGTTGAATAAGAAGATTCCGCGATTCTGGCAACAGCTGTAGGGGCGCCACAGATTCCAGACATAGTCACCCTGGGGATCGACTCGACCGCCACCCCAGCCGATTACACTGGCCAAGTCATTGGTACCAAAAACCTTGCAGTTCGATTCCGCTCTGGGTACAAGCATCTGCCACACGCCGGAGTCCGGATCGCCCTCAATCAGTGGTCCGGGCGGCCACACGCGCTGCCCTGAACTGGAGCCACCGGTTATCGGTACGTAGATATGGGGTTGCCCCTGACGTGTGACGATATCACCGGCGCGCTGGGCATTGATGGCCGCCGCCTTGGGTTCCTCCGCCTGCGTCGTCCAGCCGGTGCGCGGGTACACTCCGCCCCAGGTCTGCAGCGGCCAGCTGCCGATCTCCCGCAAACCGGGTATCAGGCTCGCCGGGTAGAACATCTCCGGGATCTCCATCCGCCAGGAGAGTGCGTCCAGTCCCGACTGGAAATACGGAAAGAAGGGTTTAGTTTGTGCGTTGCAGAGGGAACCGGTGCTGGCGACGATGCTCGACAGGGAGCTGACCGGATGACCGATGACATCCGTTTCCCGAAAAATCAGGTTGCGATGATCCTTGTTGCCCTCCCCGCCTTCTGTTCTGTTGCCGGCACTGTCAATCGGCACAGCCAGCAAGCTGCCAAGCAAGCCGTTGGCGGCGGTTCGTTGTGCCACGCCTAGGGTGCTTCGAATCTCGACCCAGGGATTGCCACCGAGTTCGTTGTAGGCACTCACCACCGCATCGGGCTGGTAATGCCCCACTTTGATCGAGGTACGCACGCTGCACCCGGACAGGGAGCATTGCAACCAGAAGCAAATCCCCACCGGCGTCCAACGCATACAACTGAGCGCCGCCTGGGTAGTCTGCACAATAATTTCCGGTGTGGTAATAGAGCCCGCGTGACCGATCAGCGGCATCCACAGCAACAGGCTCAGCCAACCACGAGTCAGGGCCGCTATCATCGTTCTGCGCTCTCTGCCAGCCACCGCTGATAAAGCCGGGTTGCGGCATTGATGTCGGTTAAACCGTAGACCACAGCTTGACCATCGAAGACGATGGCCGGGTAACGATCGATACCGTACTGCCTTGCCTGCACCAACCCTTTGGCGGCGTTTTCCAGTTCAGTACTGAGTTGCATGTCCATCCGCTGGTATCGCTTCAGAACCAGTTTTTTGGCGGACTCTGAATCCGCTGGCAGGTCATGTGAGAGTTCTTGCTGCAGCTGTGCTATACGGCCTATTTTATAGACAGTCGCATATTCTGACTTCATTAGTCCACGTTCTGCATTCGCTACAAATACTTCTATAATCGGGCTTTCGCCGTCACGTGCCTGTACTTTGAAGACAGCGCCAAACACAGCAACCACAGTCAGTGCGGCATACCAGATTTTCAGCGAATTCCAATGATAATTGGCCATTACAAATGGGACCTCAGATGCCAGGTTTATTCCGACATACTGACGCCAAGTCAGCGTTGACTGAAGTGGAAATCCCTTCAACCTGTAGCGCGCTTAATCCTTGTTCGCTTGTGAGTATCTCCTGAACATCTCCTGGGCTATTGGTGCCAGATTATTTAGTCCAACTGTGATAACTGATAGACTAGGTAGCATAGGAAATTCGGCCTTACCCAGCGATAAGGTAAAAACAAATATGTACTACAGGCAGAAGGTGCTACTTGCGTTACTCGAGTCATTTGGCGGAAAACTGACCAGCACTGATTTTCAGAAATATTTGTTCCTGTACTCTCGGCTTTGTGAGAAAGACCGTAGCTACGAGTTTGTGCCATACAAATACGGGTGCTTTTCTTTTCAATCCTATGCTGATAAATCCAAATTGGTTGCTACTGGTTATCTGGAAGATGTCAAAGACTGGAAGCTATCTGATTCTTTCAACAGTAACGCGACAAAACTCAAAAGCGATGACTCCAGAAAAATCCAGCTGTTTCACGACAAATATGGGCCTCTCAAGGGCAAGAGGCTTTTGCAACATGTTTACCGAAGCTATCCGTATTATGCGATCAACAGTCTGGTTGCCCATGAAATATTGACGGCGGATGAATACGCTACTGTGCAGAAGCTCAAGGCTCCTAAGAAAGGAAAGTTGTTTGCCACTATTGGGTACGAGGGGATTACCGTAGAAGAATACATCAATCGATTGATTGAAAATGATGTTCGACTTCTTGTCGATGTGAGAAAAAATCCCTTAAGTCGCAAATATGGTTTTTCAAAGACCAAACTTTCGGAGCTGTTGCATAACGTTGATATCGGGTATGAGCATTTGCCTAGACTCGGTATCGTTTCGGACAAGAGAAAAACCCTAAAATCCCATCAAGATTACGAGAATCTGTTCTTGAACTACGAGAAAACAGTCATTCCAGAAGAACAAGAGTCTATTACCCAACTTTATGATTTTTATCTGGACTTTGGACGCATTGCTATCACCTGCTTCGAGGAATGTCATACCATGTGTCATCGTCATAAAGTTGCAGACGCTGTTTCACGCATTGCGCCTAGTGAATTCAAAGTTGTTCACTTATAAGCTCAACTACATGGGTGTCGATGAAAAAAGAACGCATACTTATTACCGTCAAGACATACCCCACCATATCGAAAACATATAGTGAGCTGGTTTGTACTGCTGGCATTCGAGAAGACGGCTCCTGGATACGGATCTACCCGGTTCCATTCCGAAAGTTGTACGAAAAATACGAAAAATTCCAATGGGTAGAGATGGACGTTATCGAAAATAAAAGCGATAAACGCCATGAAAGCCATCGATTACTGAGCCCAGACTCGATAACGCTTCAAGAAAAAATGGGTACAGAAAATAGCTGGCAAGAACGCAAATCCTACGTAATAGAAAAGGGACGCATATTTCAAGATCTTGACGAGCTAATCCAACTCAATAAGACAGGCGCTTTGTCACTTGCCACATTCAAACCCGCGAAGATTCTTGATCTGATTGTCGAGGAAGTTGATCGAGAGTGGGACAAGAGAAAAATTGAAGCTCTCAGGCAGCAAGCAAAACAGGGTGATCTGTTTTCCGATACGCCCGAGTATTTTAGCGTTGTCAACAAGCTCCCTTACAAGTTTTCCTACCGCATTCTCGACTGTAACAATAAAGAAAGCACAATGATGATCGAGGATTGGGAAATCGGCATGTTGTTTTGGAATTGCCTGAAGAGACATCACGGGAACGAGAACAAAGCGATTCTCGACGTCAGAAAGAAATACATTGACGACTTTGCTAGCACCAAGGATATCCACCTTTTTCTCGGCACCACGTTGCAGTACGACGGATGGGCGCAAAACCCTTTCATCATTATCGGTGTGTTTGCCCCGCCGATAAAACTACAAACTGCATTTTTCTAGCCAACCCTGCTATGCGCAATTCGTCTGGCGACCTCGTAAACGGCTTCCAGCTCTGAGCAATTCTTTTCACGCATGATGGCGGCGCGTTCTGCCTTCTCGTACTTTTCGGTCATGGCCAGTGCCAGCGACAAAGCAGGAGGCACGTTCCGAAACAGGGCTTCAACCTTGTCGGCCAATACAACGCCTTCCACGTATTTTCCCGGCTCCTTGCGGGCCGAAAGCAGCAGGTTACGCTGTTCATCGTTCAGGTCTTTGAAACGGGCAATCTGATCAACCTCTTCCTTGGGCATCACCAGGCACAGCCACCACTCCATCATATTGAGCATCTTGCGGCTGGCGTCAGGGAAGTCCTCCAGATTCTGGGTGGCGATCCAGAACCAGGCGCCGAGCTTGCGCCACATCTTGGTGATCTTGACTACGTAACGCGCAAGCAGCGGGTTAGTGGTGATGATGTGACCCTCATCGGTGACTACCAAGGTGGGTCTTTCATCGTGCTGGTGGCGCTCCACCAGATCATTGATGTGGCTCATCATCGACAGGTAGGCGACGGTCAGCTGGTCCTCGTAACCCTCCCGGGCCAAGATGCCCATTTCGAGAATGGTGACATCGGCCTCCGGCCAGGACTGCCCCGGCCGGTTGAAGAAATGTCCGGCGAGGCCTGAGCAGAACAAGGCCATGCCATCGCCCATCTCCAGCGCACGATTGCGCCGGTGTTCGGGTAACTCCGTGTTGGTGGCGATAGCCTGAAACGCGTGAACCACGTCCTGGGTAACCACCTGGGAGTTGCCGGAATCTTTGACCGTTTTTGCTGCGAGGATTATGGCATTGCGAATCAGCAGCCGGTCGGCACGGGTTAAGCGTGCGTCCTCACGCTCATCACCGCCGGTGATCATGATGCGCGCGGCGATCTCCATTTCGCCGAGGATATCGCGCCTGCCGCCCTCGTCTTCGATCTCGTCGTCTTCGTCCAGTGACTCTTCCAGGGTGGGGTCATCGGTATCGAGCAGGTTCAGCGCATGGCGCCGGTCGAGCAAGCGCAGTGCATCGGCAAAAGGCGGCAGACTGACATCGACATTGGGGTTCAAGGTGATCTGGTTGACCGACAAGCCATGGTGCGCAAAATGCTGCCCCAACAGGGAAAACGACGCTCCTGCTTCGATAATGAAAATGCGAGGGCGGTGACACGCCATCATCTGTTGCAGTAGATACACCAGCAGTGCCGATTTTCCTGCGCCCGTGGGTCCCAGGATCAGCATGTGAGCGTTCTTCTTGCGATCCTCCCGATGTAGCGGGTCAAACACCAGCGGCTCCGCACCCCGGTTGTAGAACACCAGCCCCGGATGGCCGGTTCCCCGCGAACGACCATAAAACGGCAGCAGATTGGCGATATGACGGGAGAACATCAGCCGCGAGCGGCGCCGCGATTTGTCCAGGTCCGCGTCATAGGCCATGGGCAGGTTGCGGATATAGCTATCCAGCGCCAGCAAGTCGGCTTCCTGGGTGATCGGCTGTAATCCGTTCGGAAGCAGCAGCGCGTTGAGGCGATTCAAATTGTGACGCAGGGATTTTTGATTCTCGCCGCGCACATAGAACGCCATGCTGACCGGATAAAGCTTGTTTCCCTGCGCCATCTCCCGTTCCACTTGCTCTGCATCTTCCCGGGTGATCGACGCCTCCGCCGAGTCACCGACTGAGGCGCGTTTGATTTGCGCGATATGATTGCGGGTTGTGTCCTGGGGTTTGAGCGTGAGCGTTATCACCATGATGGTGTGCTCGGGCAAGCGATCGAACAGTGAGAATACCTGATCCCCGGCCTGGCGCTCCGCCGTGAAATGTCCAATGTCCGGCGCCCGCCGCAAGCTTTGAATGGTCACGACAGTATGCGGCAGATTATCGAACAGCCAGCTTGCCGACGCCTCGTCGGAACGCGGCATCGACAGCGTCAACTGTTCCGCAAAGTCGTAGCCAAACGGTAGTTTCTCGTCGCCCGGGTAGGGTGCCATCTGCAATAGCGATTCCGGGCTTCCGTCGGCGCAGGCTGGCTTGGGATTGAACCAGTTCAGCATCCATTGATAAAACGCCTTGCCATCAGCGCGCTGGACGTGGATCCCGGCGGAAGCCAGGGCGGCGATCCATTTGGTCGTCACATCATTGAGCGCCTCCTCCACCTCGATGGCCGCCGGGTTTTTGCCGTTGTGTGGCAAACGCCGGTAGAGTACCACCCGGATCCGACGCTGATGTCCCTGCCAACGGGAACCGGTGACGGTGGTATCGTCAAACAAGCCTCCCGGCCGGGAAATCGCTTGCAAATGGGTCGACATCACCGCCCGGTAGTGTTGTGAATAGTCGGATGCGCGCACTGTCGGTAACGGATAGCGGGCCAGCTGGGCATCGAACTGGTTAAGACGGGGTTCGTCCTGCACATAGACCTGTAATACCCAGGGCGCCTCGTCACGCTCAGGGATAGCCTCATTGAGTGCAGTCTGGATGGTATCGCGCAGCTGTGTCATGAACGCCGGTGTGCGTGCTTCACAGCCGACCGGGATGATTTCAAACAGGGCGCCCAGGCTGACGCCGTCTTCCAACAGAAAGGCTTTGCACTCGGGAATGTATTCCATCCAGGGCAACAGATCGGTAAACGACGGTGGACGGTTGTAGTGCTGCTTGATCGCAGCACTGGTGAGCGGCGCTGCGTCCAGAACATCCGATTGCTTGACTGGCATGGGTACCCCTACTGCTCTGATGGCGAATGACTGACTTCCACGGGCACCTCGCCAGTTACCTCCCCCGACACTTCTCCTGGTAGGGCGTACTCCACCTTTTCATAAAAAGGAAAGGTCGTCACATAACCTGGTACCGGTGTGCGCTCGCTGCCCGACAGGTGAGGAAAGATGTACATCACCAGGGTGGGATTGGGCAGGCGGGGGAACACTGTATCGATCTCATTGGCGGCTTCCCGCACGAAGCCGCGGTAGTGCTCAATACCCGATTGTGGTAACGGCGGACCACCTATTGCGCGCCGATGGTCGGGTTTTTGAACCTCCACCATGTGCTGGTCGTAAATGGCTTTCATGGTCGGGCCGTCCTGTGGCAACACCGTCTCTTTGGTGCTGGCGCAGCCCACTATTAATACGCTAGTCCAAACCAGAACCAGTGGTAATCGTCGCTTGCTGAAAAAGATTCGCTTCATGGTGAAGTTTCCTGCCATTGGAATGAAAATCGATGGGAAGTTCGTGATCGACATGGATTGCCAGCTCAACGCCCGCTGGGACAAAGACTGCATCGAAACTCTGTGCTTGGCGCTCCCGCAGCCACTGGGCGACTTCGTCACTGCCCCCGCTCAGGGTTCTGCCTAACACGTAGTTGCCCGTTTCTCCGGAAACCAAGTTCGTTGCCGTGCCGTTGTTGTTGATCAGGGTGGTGGTTTCCGCCTGTGCGGCAGCATCTCCCGCCGCTTCGAGTGCCATCACGCCAATGCGCTGCGTGAGGAAAGCCGGTGCGTTGGTCTTGCGTTCTCCCGTAATACAGGGAATACCGCGCGCATCGGAGATCCAGCCCAGCGGCCGATTAGTGCCTCCCCCTGCGCTGTTTCCACTGGAACCATCCAATGGGTTGTTATCCCTGGGAAGGGTCTGAATGGTGCCGTCCTCGAAAACAAAGGTCACCGAGTCCAGTTTTCCGGTCACGCAGGAGAGGGTCCAGTCGCCGATCGCGGTGCCACTCCAGATCATGCCTTCGATGCCCGGAATGCGCAGACCATTGGCAGCCAGGTTTTCCTTACCGGTAATCACCTTGAACGGCATGGGATCACGCACCTGCCCCTGGACAGGCACCCTGCCGACCAGGGCAGTCATGCCGGTGGAGCCGATCAGGGTGGCATTGCGCGGCACGGTGTAGACAGGAATGTCAGTGTTCAAGGCAGCGGAGCCTTTTTCGACCAACGATTGCACCGGCGGACCCGCACTGTCGAGAGCGCTACGGCCGGTGCGACTGAAGCGATTAAGTAGCGCCCCGTTGTCATCACCAGGCGCTGGCGAGAGTTCCAAAGGATCGACCCAGACCAGCGACTCCGAGTCCGCGGAGACCGGTCTGACACCATCCAATCCGAGTCCGACGGGAAGGTCGGAACCTACGGCTGAGGAAGGTTGCGCCGACTGGCGATAGCGGTTGGCCAGAGCGTCCACCCTGGCGGTCAAGGCAGCAATGGCGGAGGTCGTCTCCGCCGATTCTGTGCCGGTTCGATCGGCCGCTAAGGACTGCTGCAATCGGGTCAGCACGTTGTTTTCGATCTGCTGCCGGTTGTCCATCAACTCACGGTTTTCCTGTTGAAGCGCGGTGTTATCCCGACGCAGGGCATTGAGCTCCGAGGTCATGGCGCTGACATTGGCGGTCAGCGTCTTGATGGTGTCTGCCGGTGTGTCGGCATCCGGTAGCGGTGCCTGCGGCACTGCCTCCAAGAGTTGAGTCTGCTCTTCATCCGGTGAGCAGGACTTCACGGTAACCAGCGCCGCCATCAAGACGACGGAGCCGGCAAGCAGGGGTAATAGACGATTACTGGTGACCATCGACATAGGGTAGATCTCACTCCTCTCTCACAGCGCCACATCGAATGGCCGATCCGAGATCAGATAAACCGCAGTGGTGTCGGCTTCACTTCCAGCGGGTAACAGGCGATTATGCTGAAACGTCGCTGCCAACCAGGCTCCGCGTAGTTCACGGGGATCCAGCACCACCGGTCTTGGGGTGCGATTGGTCAGCTTGACGGCGGTGACATAGCGCAAACCTGCTTTCCAGGCGGCGACGGGAACCGCTTCTATCCTGGCGCCATACACCAGCTCGACCGGTTCGGCGCTGACGGGAATGGCGACCACACCGGGTTGATGAGGAATCAGTCGTGTTGGCGCGTAGAGTTGTTGCGCGGCAAAACGAGTTAAGGCGGCATACCCCCAAGACAGCGATTTGTTAGCTAGCGACTCAGCAGCATCTGTGTGGGGCTCCGAATCCAGCAATATCTGCACATCGGGTGGTTTGGGGCTGTCAGGCTCGGCTAACTCCGCCGAAACGTCGAGGACGTAAAGCGGGCCCTCGGTTTCCGAGCGCACGATGATGCGGGTGGTGTCAAATGGCTCTCTGGCCAACAGGTACAGGGTGCCATTGATGCTTTGGCTGCGCAGCAGCGTTGTCAGTGACTGAGGTAGACCGATCCGCACCGAGTCCGGGAAATGTACCAGGCGCTCCTCACCGACAACCAAAGGAATCGCGATGGGCGTTTTGTCCCAGATAATTCGTTCGGGAGCATTCGATGCCCCATCGACTTGCGCGACGGACAACAGCGGCAAACAAAAACCGAGTAAGGCGATCCATCTTACTGGTGGGAGAAAATTGAAGGGATTCATTGGGATGGTTCCTCAGTTGTAGTGACGCCAGTCACGCTGGGTTCAGCCAGCTCGGCATCGGTTAATCGACGGGGGCCCTCACTGGCGTACCCATCCAGTGCCAGCCCCCAGGGATTCGATTCCGGATCGATGGCCTGGCGCACTACCCGAATCGGGTAGCGAATCGTGGTTTGTTTCACGGTCATACCTTTTACTGACTCCAGCAGATCAAGATCCAGCCAGACGATCCAGACATCGGCTGACAACACATCGACGCGCCGCTCTTCGTATCCGTGCCCTGGCACCTCATGAACACCGCGTACCCGGTAGGTCAACTCGCCGCGGCGGGCTTTGAGTTCCATGTCGGCGATCAGGTCATTGCGATAGCGCGGTGTCAGGTAGGGCGAGATGCGGAAGATCGCGCTTCCGTAGTCCGTGGCGCCGTTGTCGGGCCAACGATTGAGTTGCTGGAAAATATAGAACGCAAAGGCATACACATTGGCCGGAGGCACCTCCTCGGCCGCCAGGACTGCACCTGAACGCAGATCCGGCGGCACGTAGACACGCAATTGCTTGGGCGCCTGGCTCCAGCCGATCCAGAGCGCGAGGATGATCAGCCCTTGCAGGCCGATAACAACCCACAAGGAACGCAAATGGGAGCGCACGTTATCGATTTCGAGACGGTAGCGGCGCATGCTGCGTCCTCCCGATGTCCCAGGCACCGGTGCGTAACACCCAGGGCGCTCGATAGAGACCTGTTGACTGCAGGCGGATTCGCAACCATTGCTGGTAGTACCCGTCAGGCCTCCCGCGCTTGATCCTCTGAAATACGGTTGCCATCATCACGACGGAGGCGACCACGCCGACACCGGCAATGCCGAACCCCATGGTGATGGCACCGAGCAACCAGGCCAGGAGCAAACTGAGGGGCAGCCAGATCACAATGGCCAATCCCACAATCATGCCAAGCTCTGAGGACGAGCACCCTCTGAAGATGACCGGCTCGGCATTGAGCCGGTCGGCCAGGATTTCATGGTCTTTCGACATTCACACCACCCGCCTCTTACTGCTATTGATGTCAGGTATCAGATAACACCGGCCGCTTCGGTCAGCAGATAGCTGGCGAAGATCAGCACAATGGCACCCACGATGCCCAATACACCCACTTCAGCCCACTCTGCTTTACCCTGGCGGGCTTCATTGAATTTCGCGAAACCCAGATAGGCGATCCAGAGAAAACCCAGCACCGCAATGGCCAGTCCGAGCACCAGGCCACCGTCTTTGATGTAGCCCTGAATCAGTCCGATCCAGTCACCCGACGCCGGAGCGGTACTCGGTGGGACTGGCGTCGGCAATGCCGCCCAGAGCGGCAGTGGGAAAAGCACCGTGCCCGTTGCCAATAGCGTCCTGCAAACGGTAACGGATGTTTTGCTAAACCCGTCTCCTGTAGTTGATGTACCCATAAGAATTGTCCTCTTCGATAACGTTGAAAATAATGGGGCTTATCCCCACATCCCACTGCGATGCATCGCCATTTGCCCCTACCAGGTTTTCTCGATTGACTCACCGCAAATAGAAACCCAAAACCATCAACACGATGCTTGCCCTTAAGGTGCTCCAGGTCAGGTCAAAGACCGTGGCCTGCCCTTCCTGCCAGGCCCGAAAAGTGCCGATGGCGACCCAGATCACCCACACAAACGCCAGCACCAGGACCATCGACGCGATTGCTGTCAGCATCGTGGCTGGGGTAATACCGGAACCGGCCTGGAAAGCTGATTGTTGTGCTCCTGTCATCATGCTGCCTAGCGACGGTAATCACCGCGCAGGGGCGGGAATGAACGTGGTTGCGCACGTGGCGCATTGATGTGTAACTGAACGCCGTCCCTGATTTGCTTCAGGTCCTGACGCAGCCAGTCATAACGAAAACGGACACGGGCATCCTGGTCGGCATTTGCCTCAGCCTGCTTGATTAGGAGTTCAAGCGCCTTCAGCTCATGTATGATTCTTACCAGTGCGTCACGCTCAGCGTCCGCATCGGCGAAGACCCCCTGCGTGATGAGCGAACCGATGATCAGAAAAGAAGGTAGCCAGAGTTGGCGTTGCATGGCACTTTTACTCCCGTGTTGTTACGGGGCATAGTGCGAGAATCAGAGGCGAGGGACGATGGGAAATCTATTCGGTGGGTGGGGTGGTTTCAGGGAAATTTCCGCTTGAGAAAGACTATTGAAAGTCGTAACGGTCCAGTATGTAGAGAGATTAAATTCCAATTATCCTTGGAGCCGGGGTCCGCTGCCAGCGCCACCTCGGAAAAATAACCTTTAAAAATCAATCATAATGTCCGGTCTGGTCTCAGGAGATAATTGGTCCTGGGTTGCTTGTCGAAGAATGATGTCTCTATAGCAGAAGCAGCAATTTCAGGAAGCGCTCCCCGGATATATTATTAGTAAGCCCTTAGGGTTTCCATGGTGGAGAATGACTCTTAGGTCTATACTTCCCGCTGTCACGCCTAATACCTGACCGGGAAGCAAGTCTAATTCGAGATGACTCCCATCTTCGCCAGCCAGGCTTATGGAAAGCGGTGCAGACTGTGTATTCTCGATGCTCGCGGTATCGCCGGCGGCAATTATTTCAAAATAGTCTGTGGTGGATTCCATGATATGTTTCCAGATCAATTCTGATGTCGATTATAGGTATTGCTTCGCATCGGCGTTGTTCTCTGACCAGTTATTCAACTGGTTCTTTAAAATACCAGAACTTGGTCAGATTCAATGGTCAACGTCGCTAGGTCGCTCATGCGACTACGAATAGCGCCAACTATAACATCATCATCTTTCAAACCCCGCGCATCCATACAAGTGCCGCAAAGTAGGACTGAACCCTTTTTCGCGATATTGCCCAACATCAGTTCCAGGTTGTAATAGCCTTCTGGTACTTTTTGTCCTGCACGAGCACAACCCACCGCATCTGCCATTAGAAACACAATCACCTCGACTTCTTCGGCTAACAAAGCCTTGGCCAACCGCAAGCCATTGTAGCTTCGTTCCGTTCCATAGGGTGGGTCATTCAATATCAGCAATGTCTTCATTTCTAAACGCTTCTTACATATTAGCTGGTGGCGTGTTCAGTTCATTCGCTCCCAGAAAAGCAGCTTCAGTTTTATTCCACTGTTGCTGTCCGTTCCCTGCTGTATGGTTGGATTAGTAATGGTAAAAGGCTGCGGGTTTCGAGTCCTTTGTATCCAGGTATGCTCGAGGAGTGTATTGGCTGGATGAAGACATTTGGTTTGATGCACAAATTGCGAGTGCGGGGTATGGCCAACGTCAGTTGGATCTTCCGCATTACCGACGTAGCCTACAACATTATCAGGTTGAAGTCGTATGCATGACGGAATGGAACTGCTGGTCAAATCAACACCATTCACTTTCTAAAAGCGGACACGCGCACCTACCCAGACCGCACGTGGGGAACCAGCGCCTAGGAAGACAGAGCTAGTACCACTTAGAGAGTCGATTACTTCACCAGGATCTTCACCCAGCAAACCGAAGTTTTCGTATTCGCTATCGAACAGGTTGCTAACCCTGGCGAATAGACTGATGTTGTCCGTTACCTGATAGATGGCCCTGAGGTTAACAATCGTGAAACCATCTACCTCGTCGAGCTCATTGGACTCGTCACCGCGCAGTCGTTGATCGGAATTGTAGATGGCCTCGGCGGCGACCAGAAGGTTGTTTTCGAATCGGAAGCTGGCACCGAGCTTGGCCTGGTGGTTGGGAATGCCCGGGATGCGATCGCCCTCCTCAACGCTGATTGTGCCTTCGACATCAGCAGAATCATGGTTGGGACTCAGTGCTTGAAAATCATCTTCGAAAGTAGCATCAATATAGCTGTACGTCGCAAACCAGTTGACTGACGAGCCAAGAGTTCCACTCAATGCAGATTCGAATCCTAACCGGCGGGTCTTGTCCACATTGGCAAATAATCCGGTGGCACGACCGGTAGTCTGAAAGATAATGTCATCTTCGTTGGTAGCGTGAAAGAACCCCAGCCGGTAGTTCACGTCTTCTGTCTGCAGTCGAAACCCGGCTTCTACGTTCTTAGTTACCACATCATCAAGAGGGGGATCGGCCAGAAATGCATTAGGCAACCGACATTCAAATTCCACATCGTCCGGGTCGTCACCTTCAGCTTCTGCTCGCGCTTGAGCCAGGCTGAAAATTTCTTCGTTGCACGACAATTCAATCGGTGTCGGCACTCGATTGGATTCGCTGTAAGACAAGTAGGCATTAAACCCTGCATCAATCTCCCAGGCCAGGCCTAGAGAAGGATTAAAGCGGGAAAAACTGTGATCACCATTCAGCTCAGGTCTTTCACCACTTTGGTCACGCAGGGTCACGTCACTATCATTAAAGCGGCCAGCCAATGTCAGGGTCAACGTGTCGGACAAATCAAGCGTATTGGTGAAATACAGACTCCAAGTCCTGGTCTCCGTGGCTATATCTGTCGCCGCTTCATCGAAAAACGTGGCGGTACCAAGCCCAGCAGTTGAACGGGTTTGCGGATCCAGATCCGCCAGTTCGGTTACGGACTTAAAGCGGGATTGCCCATTGAAGTAGCTGAATCCCACGACTAACTGGTTATTAAAACCAACAAGGTCTTCCAGAAATGTCAGCTGGCCTTCCAGTCCTTCACTGGTTTGCCGTCGGCTACTGATATTGTTAATCGCCTCGTCGCTGAGAATACCGCTGCCACTCAGTTCGTCAGTGACATCTTCCAGCTCGAAGTCCTCTGGATCCAGGCCTGCCAACAGAGCCTGTTGTTCGATTAACTCCTCCAGGTCTTCGAAGTTGGTGATATTGTCTCTTTCACCTTCACAGATTTCATCTAGCTCTATACCCAGTTCGTTTTCCAGGGCGTCTTCTGCGTCATCGGCTTCTTCCAACAGTGCCTGGGCACCGCCGAAAAATTCACAGAGCTCAAATTCAGACGCATCGCCATTGAAGGATTCAGAGTCATTCTCACGTCGGTATACAGTTCCGGAGAGCACCAGGGCATCGTTGAGACGGTGACTTCCGTTGAGGCTGAACAAGGTTACATTATTCTCGGTAATGTCCGGTGCCGTGAAAATTGCTTCACGTTCCAAGTCCAATAATCCGATTGGTGATGCGCCATTGCCAGTCAGGTCACTACGTCCTTCTTGAATCGCCAGGTCCAGGGCCGAGCGATCACCATCCCGCCAGCTGACACTGCCATAGAAATTCAGCGCATCGGAATCCGACAGATCACGCCAGCCGTCTTCCTCAAAGTAGCTGAGATTGACATAGTAGCCCCAGGTCCCATTATTCCCGCCTGATTCGATTGTCCCGACATTGCGATTCCAGTCACCAGTATACAGCTCTGCTTCGGTGCCGCTGTAATTGAAGCCATTTTTCATATTGATGTTTATGGCTCCACCGAGTGCATTAAGCCCAAATACCGGATTGGCACCACTCAACAGTGTCATGCTGGATATTGCTGACTCCGGCAACATGTCCCAGTTAACTGCATCTCCCAGCGGCTCGTTGATCCTGACCCCGTCCTGGAAAACAGCAACGCCCTGAGGCAGACCAAGCAAAGGCGAGGCCGTGAATCCGCGAAACTGTAGATCCGGTTGCAGGGGATTATTTTGTGCCGCATTGATATTGACGCTGGCCGCATTGCTGTTGAGATGATCCGTGATATCGAGGCTGAGGGAGTCAGCTAGGTCTGTCGCATTGACCGTCTGCACATTGAAGGGGATCTTGTCCAACTCGATTCCAGGACCTGCCAGTGGTGTGACCCCGACAACCACGATTTCTTCGACATCCTGTGCTGCACTGCCAAAAGGCAGCGCCACGCCCATCACCGCCAGTGAAATTGCCTTGCGCAATGATACAACCCGTCGTTTTTGTACCACTTCCGCTCTCCTTACACGCAAAGATAGGGATTATAGAGGAAAGTCAGGGGGAGGGGGGATATCCGAGAAGAAAGAACATCCCCACACAGGGTGTGTCTAATATCCGACCATCTGCACTAGGCCTCAGAGCGGTCGGTCTCAAGGCGAGCAAGTGGGTGCCATTCGTGAAGAGTGAGGATGTCTGCTATGGGTTTAAAGGTGGCCTAGCTCCAGCCCCCTGGCATGACCGCTGCCGGCTTCATAGCGGTCATTATGGTAAAGGTATTGTTTTGTCTGATTTCAACAAAAACAGACACCCAACTACAGCCAAACGCGTGAAGACTATAAAAATTGGGCACACCCCGAATCGCACAGTCTTGAGAACTAAACTTCGCCGGAAAGTCGGGGCAAGATGCCTTGTGTTTGCCTCCACCCCAAATTTCCCGGCTTTATCAAGGACCGAGCTCCCCAATGAGGAGGGGTAGGCATAGATTCGCTCGCAGTTACTGTGCAGTCAAACTCGCTTGGGTAATTACGTAAGCGCGAATCGCTTCAGCGTCGCCATTTTCCAGTATCTCACTAAATGACACCATGCCTTCACTCTCCAGTTCGCCTTCCAGGACGACACTGTTCCAGGTGTCTACTGTCGCCAGACGCCGGCTCAATCGCAGGTCGGGATAGGTATCCGGTCTGGTGGATACTGCAGTAGGCCCATGACACACTGCGCAGTTGGCGTTATAGGCAGTTTCTCCCTGAGAAATCAATTCGTGGGTGGCATTAATCTGCGGCAGCACGAAATCACCTTCGGATGAGGTTACTGCAGGTCCGCCGGGGAGTCGGGCCTCGCCGTCAATACGGTAAACCAGTATGCGCGAATTGTTGCTCGATGCGCTGGTAGTAGACACGCTGGCGCCTGGTCCGTTCTCTGGTAGTGCGGGTGAACCTACCAGCACCGCGATATGCTGCAGGCCGTCAACGGTAAACGTGGCTGGTGCGGCCATGACTCCCGCCTGAGTCAGTCCGGCCCAAAGTCGCTCACCGGTGGAGTCGTTATAGGCGACGAATTCTCCCGAGCGATTGCCCTGAAATACCAGGCCGCCCCCGGTAGCTAACACGCCGGCGTTGCCGGTTTGTACGTCATGGACGATGCGCCAGGCTTCTTCCTGTGTGACCGGATTCCAAGCTTTCAGCATGGAGGCATTCTGAGGCGGGTTTGGCTGACTTCTGACCAGCTGAAAGCCACGGCCGAAATCCACACCTGTGTTCCAACCATCAGAACTGGGTACGAACTCGCTATCTGCAACATAGCCCATAAAGTTCTCGGTCACTGGAATATAGACCAGCCCCGTGTTCTGACTATAAGCCATTGGGTACCAGTTGTGTCCACCCAGGGGGCCAGGTAGCACAATTGCAGGATTGCCGGAGCGCTCATACCTAGCTTCAGGATTTTCCACTGGACGGCCGGTTTCCGGATCGACATGGCTGGCCCAGTTGACCGGTGTGTAGGGTTCTGCAGAAATCAGTTCACCGGTAGCGGCATCCAGGACGTAGTAGAAGCCATTTTTTGGCGCTTGCATCACCACGCGTCGGCTTTCCCCAGCAATTTCCAGATCCGCTAACATTATGTGCTGGGTAGCCGTATAGTCCCAGGTTTCGCCGGGAACTGTCTGGTAGTGCCAGCGGTAGCTGCCGTCGTCGGGATCCAGCGCCACGATGGAAGTCAGGAAAAGGTTGTCTCCGCCGCCTGGGCTACGCAGAGCCTGGTTCCAGGGAGAACCATTGCCTACACCAATATACAGCAGGTCCAGTTCGGCGTCGTAAGCCATGGCGTCCCATACGGTGCCGCCACCGCCAAGGTTCCACCAATTACCGGTCCAGGTATTGGCCGCATTTGACAGAATGTCGTTTTCGAACCCTTCTGCAGGATTGCCGGGGACAGTAAAAAAGCGCCATGCCTGTTCGCCGGTTTCTGCATCATAAGCAGTAACGTAGCCTCGCACCCCGTATTCGGCACCTCCGTTACCAATCATCACCAACCCTTTAACAACTCGAGGTGCGCCGGTAATCGTATAAGGCAGCTCTTCGGGGACTGTCATAGTTTCCCATAAAACGTCACCGGTACGGGAATCCAGTGCTACCAGGCGCCCATCCAGAGTGCCGACAAATATCTTGCCATCCCACGCCGCCAGGCCCCGGTTGACCACATCACAGCAGGCGTCCCGGCCCTTGGCACGATTTATCTGTGGATCATAGGTCCAAAGTGGTTGACCTGTACGGACGTCATAGGCGTGAACCAGGCTCCAGGCCGTAGACACGTAGAGGGCGCCGTCTACGATCAATGGTGTGGCTTCTTGCCCTCGACTAGTAGTGACATCGGCGTACCAGGCCAGCCCAAGTTGATCCACATTGTCACGATTAATCTGATCTAAGGGGCTGTAGCGCTGCTCATCGTAAGTCCGGCCATAACTGAGCCAGGATTCATTTTCCGCACTGGCATTGATCAGCCGCTCGCTATCAATGTCGGCGCCATATTCTTGAGCAGCCAAGCTAAACGTAAACATAGAAGCTATCAAACTAGAAACAAGTGTTTTTAAGCTCATGTGGTTACTACTCCTCGTACTTTAGATAGTTGGTTGACCCTTTGGGGGTCGGTAGTTTTACATATCCAACACTCAGTAACAATCCGAGAGGTGGATAAGCAAACCTACTTCCGCTTGGGGTTTATTAGGAGCCATAGCCGCACTGAATCTGAACGTCGGCTTACCTGATAGCGGACGTAATCCAAGGCTGATTCTACTGCCGAGATGGGCTTCCAAGCGGTCACTATGGTTGGTTTTTTTGCTATGTCTGCTTTCAATAGAACCCGAATTAAATCGCTCGGTCAAGCCCAATGGGCCAGGAAATTAAACACCCTAATTTGTGTGTGACCCCTTTCACCTTTTTCAGGACTCTCTGGCAACAGGACTTTTTGCTAAAGCGGACTTTCCCTGGTCGTAGGCTAGATAAAAGAACAGCGCTGACAGGCAAACCAGCACAAGATTGATCGACAAGCCCGCCGACGTCAGTGAATAGGAACCAAAACTGAAGCTATAACCAGTGACAAGTACAAGGAGTGTCGCTCCGGTCATTGTCTGTAGCCAGCGTTTGTAAACGTTTTCATCCCTAACAAAAATACCTGCAGTCATGGTGACAGTCATGCCAAGCCAGAAAATAGTGATGGACGGAATATGCAGAATTGCCTGCGTAAAGGCTGCCACAACAAGCACCAGCGGCATACCCCAGACGACACCCGGCCACACTAGGTTGAGCGCATCGCGGTATTTGCGTTTTTCCAGCCAGATATTGATGCCGGTTGAGGATACCACCGTTAGCGATAATCCCAGCACCACATAGAACAGCTTGGTAAGAAAGCCGCCGAAGTGACCAAAGTGTATGCGATAAACCGAATACATCACCTGGTTGGCGTCGCCCTTGGTATAGCCCGCCGTTCCCAGGTAATTTCCTTGAGTGTCGAAGCGGTAATTTTCCGACCACGCCAACAGCCCGGGCTGTCGTGCATAAAATTCCATAAAACGGTTTTCGCTGTTGGCGTCATGCACGATCAGATAAAGGAGGTGCCCGTCAGGTGAAAGCTCCTGCACTTTATCCAGCGCCTTTGCCACAGCGTAGACCGGGGCCTGGTTTTCCAGTTGTGGTTCGGCAGGAAAGGCTTCAGCCGTGATGGATTCGGTAGTGGCGCCATCAATGGAGCTGGCAAACAGCGCAACCATGATCATCACGAGTCCTACGTAGGCCCCAGTAAGCGCAATCATGAGATGAAATGGCGAGCCCCAGACACTGAGGCGGTTATGCAGATCCACCTGCCCTAATCGCCCTGGGCTGCCAGTACGTAATTTGAAGGCATCCCTGATGATGGAGGGGTGGGAAAGAAAACCGGTGATGATCAGGCCGCAGAGTATCGCGCCCATGGCGCTGACGATGACAATGCCGACATTCACCGGTAGGTGCAAGTAAATATGCATACCGGTGATCAGCCCGGAGAGGTCATCACGGGCTATCTCTCCCAGGCTGCCGTCCTGATTGATGTAGCGGCCTTCCAGATCGCTGGAGACTTTTGCCCTCGGCAAGGCCTTATTCGGAAACACCAGATACATGTGTTCGGTTACTTGCGTCTCTTGGGAGGACATGTAGCGGTTGAAAGCCTCCTCGGCTACTACGGGGTCGAGAGTCATATACTCCTCGGCAACCGGCTCTTCCCAGCGCTCGATTTCCTCATAGAAGATGGCCACTGTGCCGCTCAGACAGACTATATACATCAGGCCGCCGATCATCAGTCCAAGCCACGAATGGCTCGACAGCGAACTTTTAACTAGTTGGGGAGGTAGAATATTTTTCATCAGATAAAGAGTATGAGGCTTGAGAGGGCGAGCAATCCCATGCTAAGAATCGCCGGTTTGAGTAGCCTGCCTTGAGCGCAAATCCACGCGCTGTATGCGCCCCAAAGAATGGGGTAGGCAAAGATGCCCACCGCCAGTCGGAGCGGCAATGACCAGGGCAGATGAATGACCAGAGCAACAGTCACCAGCATGGTGATGGCCCCGGACGCAGGCACAGACAGCAGAAATATCATGGCGTGTCTAAAACAGGTGCTCGCCGTAGGCCGATGTATTGCCTGTAATGATCTTTGAGAAGCAGGTAATTGCCCCCTAGCGGGTTCCATCGTGTAAATCACTTCCAGCCAGACCAGGCAAATGAAGATCATGACGGCGTAGCAGGTGCCGATCTCGGGCCCCAGCACCTGTGCCCAAGAAAAGGCAGAACCAAAGGCGAGAATCCATCCGGCTGACGCTGCGAGAAGCTTGCCGCGCTGGCGCCAGCTGAAATAAATCAGCCCGGCAGCGGAGATCGACATCGACAGTGAAATCAGGAAGGCGAACATGATAATGGACTCCGTTCGTTAACCGGGATTATTCAGGGTTCATAGGATGCAACGCAGGGTCGTTGGCTCTGTGATGCTTCGGTTTTCTGGTCCCCCTTCAATCACTCGGATTTCAATAATCCCAGTTGATGGACAGCCGGTAGTTCAGCGGCTGCGCAAAAAAGGCCTGTTCAAATCTCACGGAGCTCAGGTATTTCTCATCCGTGATGTTTTCCAAGTTTAGGGCAACGTTCAGGGAATCGGAGATATTGTAGTTTACGAAACCGCCAATGAGTGTATAGCTGTCCTGGCTGACGCGCCCGAAGGACGAATCGAAGTAGATCTCATCCTGCCAGCGCGCCGACAGTCCCAGGTTTAGGTCGGACAGTATCGCCGGCTGGTAAGCGGCCAGCAACTTGAACGTGTTCCTTGGGATGAAAGTTCGCGCATCATTGCCGTTGGGATCCTCTAGTTTGAGATGGGTGTATCCGGCCTGTAGGCGAATTTCATCGGTCAGGTTTCCGGCCACTTCCAGCTCGATGCCGTCAGCGTCAACATCGATGCCACGATATTCTGCGAATGTAAAATCATCGCTGTAATCGGTGTCATCGATATCATCGCCATCACCATAGCCCACAAATTCCTGCAGGTTTTCCTGCTCAGTCCTGAACAGAGCGATGCTGGTCAGCAGCCCGTTATCGAACTGCTTTTTAAGGCCCAGTTCATAACTTCTACCTTCGGCAGAGCCAAGCGGTTGCTGGTCTTCATCCAGGTAGTACTGGGGCTGGTAGATATCACTGTAGCTCCCGTACAGATTTAAATTATCCGCTACTTCCCAGGTGAATCCTAAATAAGGGCTTCCGCCGTCCTCATCCGAATCAGTTGACACACCAAAGCTGACTCCGCGGTTTTCGTAGTCCACCTTGCTGGCTCCTAGGATCAGGTTGAAAGTCTCCGTTATGGACAGTAGCAATGAGCCATAGAGTCGGTTAAGTGAAATGTCCTGGTCACCAGCCTGGTTCGGCGCAGCCCAATTGGGCCGTGCGACCTCGTTGCCGGCCCATCCGGGGAAGGCGGGCATGGCATCAAAACCTGACAGGGCGGCGTGATCCAGGTCGATGGAGTCCTTGTCGGCAATACTCAGACCGACATTGAATTGGTGCTCACGGCCCCAGGCGGTAAATGCACTCCTAACCACGGTATCCCAAATCAGGGTTTCCTGGATGCTATCGTATTTGCCGGGGTAGGCGAACATTCCTAGGCCGGTGTCCGCATCCAGCCCTGTATTCCAGTACACATAAAATAGCTCGCCGTTGTCTTCGTAATCTGTCTGCGTGACTGAGCTGGTCAGATTGAGATTATCGGAAATCTGCCAGCCTAATTCAGCATAGGCGGTTTCATTCAGCGTATCCCAGTAAGTCCAGTCCATCGTGGTCGTTGTAGACTCATCAAAATCGAGCTGTTCGCCACTGGTGTTGATGATGGGCGCCGCCCCCCAGAGTACCCCGTCACTGTTGTTGTCCTGGTAGGTATAGCCGAATCCCAGAGTAATGGAGTCGGTGATCTGGCCGTCCACGAACACGGAACCGACCTTGCGGTTGTTGGCATAGTGGTCCAGCCAACTTGCATTGTCCTGGTAGACGCCGACAAAACGCGCGGCCCAACGGCCGTCGTCCGTCAATGGTGTGGAGATATCCGTTACAAGGCGCTGTTCGTCCCAGCGTCCCAGGGTAAACGAGGTATTGGCAGCAAACTCATTACCTGGCCGCTTGCGCACATAATTAATGGTGCCGGAAGGATTGCCGAGGCCGGTAATGAGCCCGTTGGAACCCCGGAGTACTTCCACTTTTTCATAGATGGCGGTATCCAGGTCCCCCACAATGAGGCTGCCAAAAGGCACGCCAATGCCGTCAATATGCATGCTGGTGATGTCAAAGCCGCGGGAGTTGTAGTAGGTACGGTCGGTTTCAGTGGAGTCCACGTTAACACCAGTCGTCACGCTAAGCATGGTGTTGATATTTCTCAGGCCGAAATCCGATATGGTTTCGGCGTCAAGGATCGACAATGACTGCGGTGTTTCATAAACGCCAAGGTCAAGCCCTGTAGCACCCCGGCTCTGGCGGTCGTCACGGATGGCCTTGATGAGAATCTCTTCAATAGCGGGTGCAGACTGGGCCACCAGCAGGGTGGGCGTGAGCATCAGGACAACGGTAGCGCCCTTCATGAGAATGGCCATTGACTTGCGATTATTCATGGTGATCTCTCCCAAAGATAGAAGGTGTGAATTGTAAAAAGCAGCAGTGTAACTATTGCTAATATTAATGTAAATGATAATCATTATTATTTACATCTCTGTGGGATTGCTTAGTTTAAATTTCCCGGAACACCCGTGATCAGCATGACTTGATGCAATTTATTCCCAACCCTCTCGCCAAAGCAGACGTTCCCATTCGAAGATTCTACGCGGCCATAATTTCCGCTTGGGGTTTAAGAGGCGACCTAGCGCCAGCTTCCCGGAACGTCCGCTCTAAGCGAAGCTGTCATTAATCGCCCGCTCAAGTTTAAGCTGTTACAGGTAGCATCCTGGGCGCTCTTACGCTTACGGATAAATTCCGTAATAATTTCACTTATTACGGAAATATTCCGTATAGGATTATTGGAGATGGTCCATGCCCAAGATTTTACGTTATGAAATTCAGTGGGATGAAGAAACCTATGCACTGGCCGAGCGCGCAGCGCGCGCGTCGGGCTTAACCAGTATCAAGGCCTATGTCACCCAACTGGTGAAGCAACATGCGCCTGAAGTATTGGAAGCCTACAGCAGCATTCAACTGACCAATGCGCAGTTCGACGCTTTTTGCGAGGCGTGTGACAACCCAGCTGCGCCAACTGCCAAGCTTCGTAAGGCAGCACAAGCACTCGATCAAGAGGGCTTCGTGCTGAATGCCGAGCGTTGAGTTTTTGCCACTGGATCCACGCACGATCAATGTCAGAACATTTGATTGCGGCAAGGAAGCCATCAACGTGTATCTTCGCCGCTATGCGGCGAAGAACATGGCATTGAACCTGAATCGAACCTTTGTACTTCCCTATTCCACCGAAGACCGTTCAGAGAAGGCCCAGGTGGCCGCGTACTACACGCTGGCCCATCAGACATTGGTGCGCGAAGAGCTGCCAGACCCATCGCGCCTGCCGCGCTATCCCGTCCCCATTGTCGTGTGGGAGAAGCGATATTTTTCAAGGATGCGTGCTATCTGGTTTTTAACTTCTACTTGTTCAGCCCATTCCAGCGGCGAATCTATTACCAGATGTGCTGTGTAGACCGTTGATATTCCGTCGAGTGACCAAGCATGCGCATGGTGAATTGACGATACAGTCTTTAGTGTCAGCAGTTCTTCACGAACTTTTTCTATCAAACCCTGGCTAGGTACGGCCTGAAGAAACAGTTTAAGTGCCTGCTTGGTATTCCGAATGACATTAAAAAGAACAAAGAGAGTGAAACCAATAGCAAGTAAGGCATCCAGTATTGCCGCCTCGGCAAACATAAGCACTATAGAGACTATAAGAACCGCAACCCAGCCCAAGACATCTTCAAGCAAATGCCAATTGAGTACTTTCTCGTTAAGGGTTTCCCCTGCGCTGAGCTTATAGGCGGCAAAACCGTTTACGATAACGCCCAGGATGGCGAGTCCAAACATGCCTTCCGCCACAGGCTTCACCGGATCAAATAGCCGGGGTACGGCTTGCACTAATACCCAGATCGAACCTGCTATCAATACGATTCCATTAATTAGAGCACCAAGTAGTGAAAGGCGTTTATAGCCATAAGTAAAAGAGTTGTCCGCACCTATTTTAGATAGTCGACTCAGTAACCAAGCCGTCCCAATTGAAAGGCTGTCGCCAAGGTCATGAATGGCATCTGCCATAATGGCAGTGCTATTAGTGAGTAGTCCGCCCACAAACTCAATAATCGTGAACCCAACATTCAACGCAAAAGCCCAGCCAATTCTCTGGCTACTTTGGGCACTAGTATGCTGGTGATCGTTCATCGGGGTGAGCTACATGGATTCCAGTCGACGGTTTTTATTCACGATTAAATAAAGCGCTGGAAGCAATACTAATGTGAGCAACGTTGAGGACACGATGCCCCCGATAACTACTGTAGCGAGTGGCCGCTGGACTTCTGACCCAATCCCTGTATTTAGGGCCATCGGAATAAAACCAAGGCTGGCTACCAGTGCTGTCATTAAGACAGGCCGCAATCGGGTCATTGCACCTTCGATGATTGCAGGAATCAACTCTCCGTTTTTCCGCCAAAGGGAATTAATGAAAGTGAGCATAACCAGCCCGTTGAGTACGGCAATACCAGATAATGCAATGAAGCCGACTGCAGCCGTTATTGACAAGGGCATCCCGCGCATCCAAAGCGCAATTACACCTCCAGTCAAGGCAAGCGGTACGCCAGTGAAAATCACCAGGGAGTCTCGAATTGAACCAAGGACTATGAGCAGTAGCCCGAATATCAAAGCAAGAGTCGCAGGAACCACCAGGGATAGTCTCTGGCTCGCGGATTCCAATTGCTCAAAAGTACCGCCGTACTCAACATAATAGCCCGGAGGAAAGTCAATCTGGTTGCTGACAGCATCCTGTACTTCGGCAACAAATGATCCCAGATCGCGCCCTCTAACATTGGCACTGACTACGACGCGACGCTGACCGTTCTCACGGCTGATCCGATTTGGGGACGAAACCAGTTCCGTTTCAACGACCTCAGATAAGAGTACGTAACCAGCCTCATTGGCTACCGTAGGAACTGGTATAGGCAGTCTGCCGATTCTATCTAAATCAGGACGCATTTCTTCAGGCAGTCGTACAACAAGGGGAAACCGGCGATCGCCTTCGTAAATCAAGCCGACAGTCTCTCCTCCTATTGCTGCACTGATCAGGTGTTGAGCATCTCTAATACTAAGGCCATAACGCGATAATACCTCCCGTTTTGGCGTGAGCGTCAGCATGGGAAGTCCGTCGGTTTGCTCGATTCTGGCATCGGCAGCACCTTCGATTTGCTCGACAACCTCAAGTATTTCCTGAGCTGTGTCACTTAATTGATCGAGGTCCTCCCCAAAAACCATAATACCTAGATCGGATCGCACTCCGGAAATCAGTTCATTGAAGCGCATTTGGATGGGCTGTGTGACTTCATAGATTTGGCCTGGAAGTGCTTCTAACGTTTCCTCCCACTCCTCAAGCAGCTCGCTTTTTTCCCTCGACGGTTCGGGCCATTCGTTCCTGGGTTTGAGAATGACAAAGGTATCGGAAATACTGGGAGGCATGGGGTCCGAAGCGATCTCGGGCGTGCCAATTCTTGAAAAAACATCCTGCACTTCAGGGAAATCCAGCAGACGGCGTTCCAGGATATCCTGCATTTCGATAGATTGCTGCAAACTCGTGCCTGGAGGACGTAGAGCCTGCACCGTTACATCGCCCTCATCAAGCTGAGGAATAAACTCCGACCCCATTGTGCTTGCCAACCAGCCTGCCCCGCCGACAGCCGACACTGCGATTACTACAACTAACCAGCGAAGTTGTAAAGAGGCCTCCAACACAGGCTTGTAGATCCATTCCGCGCTCCGCATAACAGGATTTTTCTTCTCAGAGACTTTTCCTGTGATGAACAATGCTACTGCGGCCGGGACAAAAGTCAGTGATAGGATCATCGCAGACATCAGAGCTATGATGACTGTAATCGCCATTGGGTGAAACATTTTGCCTTCGATACCGGTGAGCGTGAATATGGGAATGTATACCAAGGTGATAATGGCTACACCAAAGAGGCTGGGTCGAATAACCTCATTAGTTGCCTCAAATACGACTTCCATTCGCTCTTTGAGACTCAATACTGAGTCTCTATGGGTGGCTAAACCGAGTCTGCGAATAGAATTCTCGACAATGATTACCGCGCCGTCCACGATCAGCCCAAAATCGAGCGCACCCAGACTCATCAGATTGGCGGAAACCCCTGCCTCTACCATCCCAGAAATCGTGGCTAGCATGCTGATGGGTATTACCATTGCCGTAATGAGCGCTGCACGGATATTACCCAGCAGGAGAAACAGGATGAAGATGACCAACAGTGCGCCGACAACCAGATTTTCTTCAACCGTAGCAATAGTGTTGTCAACGAGCACAGTCCTGTCATATAGTGCTTGAGCTAGAACCCCATCGGGCAATGTTCTATTGATTTCTTCCAGTTTCTCGGCCACCTGTCTGGCCACCGTTCGAGAATTCTCTCCCAGCAACATAAAAGCAGTTCCAATAACCGCTTCCTGGCCCTCGTGAGTTCCTGCTCCAGTTCTCAGCTCCCTACCAATAGTAACTTCAGCAACGTCTTTCACTCGGACAGGAATGCTATTTCGAGTAACGATGCTTACCTGTTCAATGTCCGCAATGGTTTCCAGTTGCCCAGGTGAACGAACCATAAGTTGTTGGCCATTTCGCTCGATGTAACCGGCACCCTGGTTGATATTGTTGTCCCACAATGCAGATAACAATTCCGGCAGGGTTATCCCCCAGCTCAACATTTTGGTGGGGTCGGGCGTTACGTGATACTGCTTTTCGAATCCTCCGCTGGTGTTGACTTCCGTAACGCCATCAACCAGGATCAGCTGTCGCTTGATTACCCAATCTTGAATTTCCCGTAACGCAAACAGATCATAGGGCTCTCCGTTAGGTTGCACTGCTCCTTCTTCAGCCCTAACCGTGTACATGAATATTTCACCAAGCCCGGAAGATATCGGGCCCATTTCTGGCTCCAGTCCTGTAGGCAATTGGCTCTTGATTGCGCCGAGTCGCGAATTGACAAGGTTGCGGGCAAAATAAATATCCGTGCCTTCTTCAAAAACCGCAGTCACCTGGGACAAACCGTAGGCAGAGAGTGACCGTGTGTAAGAAAGCTGTGGTAGTCCAGCGAGTGCAGTCTCAATTGGAAAAGTGATCCGTTGCTCGGATTCTAACGGCGAATATCCTGGTGCTTCAGTATTAATCTGAACCTGTATGTTAGTAATATCTGGCACGGCATCGATGGGCAAGTTTTGAAAATTCCAAACGCCAAATGCACAGATGGAAAGAACCGCCATCATGACGATCCAGCGACTACGAATCATTCGTCTGATAATACGTTCAAGCATGGCGAAACCTCTTAATGTTCATGTTCGACACCTTCTTTTTCGAGATCGGCTTTAATCAAATAGCTGTTTGAAACCACATAGCGTTCCCCTGGTAAAAGGCCTGCAAGAATTTCAGTGGAAAATGGATCAGAACTACCAAGCGTGACGGTTCGAGGTTCATAGATGTCCCCTTCCAGTACGAATACAACCTGGTTATTTTCGTATGTCTGTAGAGCATTTTTCCTGATAGCGAGATCGACTTCTTCGGATTCAAGATGTACAAACGCTTCGACCAGCAATCCTGGTGTCCATATTGAGTCGGAGTTTTCGAGTGGGACTTTGGCGATAACGGTAGGAGATTCACCTTGGCTGGGATTGATATAGCGGATGGTGCTTTCTGCCGACCGGTTATCAATCCGAATTGTCACCGCCATGCCCGGGCGAATCTGTTGTGAGTCACCCGGAAACACCGTGAGATCAACCCAGATGTCCTCGTAGTTTGCGATAGTCAGCAAAGATTGCCCGGTTGCCAATTCACCTGGATTAGCGTGCTTTTCGACTACAATGCCACTGAGCGGTGCCCGAATTTCGTAGTTCTGCAGACTCCTGTTTGCCTCAACCACAGCAATAACTTGCCCGGCTTCCACGCTATCGCCAAGCGCGGTATTCATCGACACTATCATACCGGGATAACGGGCATAAACGTGACTGATGCCCTGGGGGTCAGGCATGGTCCTACCGTAGAGTAATAAACTGCGATTGATCACGCCGCCGCCGGCCAACTCAGTTTCGATTCCCAGTTCCTGTGCTAAGTTCGCGGATATTTGCACGACCCCTTCTACGCCCTCTTCGTGTTCATGCTCCTCTTCTGCCGCCATCGCATTTGAACTGACTAGAATCGCGCTCGCGATAATCAACTTGAACACATACTGTATTGCGACACTAAAGTTGTTATGTAATCTATTCATTGAATTGTCCCCGTTACTGACCACTAAGTGGTAGTCCACTGAGTCGCTCTATCTCAGCGCGTAATCGATGAGCGTTACCTGCACTAGTAATAAGCGAAAGTTGAGCATCCAAAAATTCCCGTTGCGCGCTTATCAGTTCGACGTAGCTGTAGTTGCCGGCCCTATACACTACCTGAGTTTGCTGTTGCACTTGCTGCAAGATGGGAATGACTTGTTGCTGCAAAGTGTTAAATTCTGAAATTGACTGTTGGAGGGCTTGGTGAAGAGAGCGTATTTCTCCTTCTATCGCATTACGCGCTGTGAGTCTCCGCATTTCGACTTCTTGTAAATTGGCCCGTGCTGTACGATAAGCGCCAGCAGCTCGAGCTTTACTGTACAGCGGTATGGAGACATCAAAGGCAAGCCCGGTATCGTCAATCTCTTTTAAGTGCCGAATTCCTGCAGACCATTGTATGTCGCCCTGTTCGCGCGATTGTGCTAAACGAAGCTCGGCTTCGAGAAGGCGGGATTCTGCTGCGAGAATCTCAATATCAGGATTCGACATCAGCTCAGTCAGTATCGATTCGACTGATCCGGCTTGACCAACATTTAAAAAGTCAGAAATCACGGAATCAAACTGCGGGGAATTGCTAGTCCACATGTTTGCCAGTCGAATTCTGGCGCTTTCTAGACGGGCTACGGCAGCCTGTTCTGCTATCTGAGAACGTATCAGCGCTGCATTTGCTCGATCTAACTCCAACTGAGGCGCCTGTCCCGCCGCGACAAGAGGCTGAATCGAATTGACAGTCTGTTCGGCTATAGCAGTCGATTGTGATTGTAGGGTAATCTGTTCTTGGGCACTTGCCACATCGATAAAACGCCGGACAACTTCAATCAACAGGTCCAATTCGGCAACTCGCTGTTCGGCATCTAAGAAATCGATTCTGCGACTAACGGCGCCTACTCTCGCCGCTCTTTTATCACCCATTTCTACCACGCTGGATAATCTGAGAGTGGCTTCAGCACCAGTGAAGTCTTTGATGTCACCGGTACCAAGTGCATTTTCAATTTCACCACCAAGAACGAATGCGGGCTTTAATTCCGCTGTCTCTCGCTCACCCAGCAAGGCTTCATGGCGCAGAGGAAAACTGCGCAGTCTGGGATTTGTCGCCAATGTGGCTTCCAGTGCATCACTCAACGAAATAGTGCCAGTCAGCACTTCCTGGGCATTGCACAGGGCGCTCACGAATGTGGCGCAAGCCACAATCGTCAAACATTTAAAGTTCATCGATTTTCTCCCGCAACCAGCCGGAATATAAACAACCCAGACCCTTTGCCTGAATTGACTATTTTGAAGATAAAATTAGGCTAGTACAGGAGGTGCGCGAGAGGGCGGTAGAAGCGATTCGGGACCATCAGGCAGGAACTCGCTTCGAATGATCGTGAAGGGTTCTTTAGAATTCTTTGTAGTTTCGGGCAAATGGAAAGTAGAAACGGCAATAGCAAAAGTGGCAGTTTTGAAGATCTTGGATAACAGAGTATCAAAGGAAAGTTCACGTTCAACATCCGCCTGATCTACTTCAGCTAAATCGTCAATTGTAACTAAATCTATCGAGTGCGAATCTTCAGATTCGAAGTGAATTGAAATAGGAGCTTCATCACCGTCAAGACAAAAGCGCTGGTGAATGTGTGACGAACTGGCGAAAACGAGCAATAGCGCAGCGAGAAACGCCGGTATGCTTCGTACTATGCCAAATTTATTCATCATTTTGATCAATAATGCCGGTTTGGTTGTTAACTATAACCTTTTTAGCGAGTGTAGTGTATGCGTAATTTCTCAATTTGAACACGTGAGATTGTTGTACTACCCACAGTTAAGCTTGTTTTCAATATATATAACATGCTGTATTTAATGATAAATAGTTACATATTCTAAAAAACCATTAAGGTGAGCTGAATCTGCCGCTGATGACTATTGGCCCAACTCGGCATCGACCAACGATTCCATCGGCTCGCCCTAGGAGCAAACCGCAAGTTAATGCGCTCAGGCATGCCTACCATATTGCCAGCAACCCAAAGGGCGTACCCGCCACCGGCGTCGTTCTCGATGTGCTCGACCATAATGTACTAGCATTCTACTAAACATTCGAGTACTTTTTTGCCGGCAACCGGCAATGCCACGAAGCTGTTTGTGCCCATGGCATCATTGGAGACACTGTAACCACCCTTCCCTGAATCCGCCCGGTCCGATATCACAGATACTTTTTAAATGTACTGGCCGTGATGGTGACGGCAAAGGCAAAGGCCAAAGCAAACGGCAGGATGATCCAGGACGGATGGAGGCTGAATGGCAGCGCCAAGTAGAGAATCCAGGCCATGATGATCAGCGGAATAGCAGCTTTCTTGGCGTAGTGATAGACAAAGGAGCTCTCTCGCCCCCCACCCCAGCGCCGCAAATCCCGCTGCACCAGACCATCAACTAGCGCTACCAGGGTGAAAAGCCCAAATACCGGGGTGGCCAAGACCAGAATGGCCAGTCTCATCGCGAACACCTGCGTGATCTGCATACCCGCCAGCACATAGTCACCCACCGGCCGATAAAGCCGGTGCAATATAGGGCGCACACCTGACTCTTCGGAAGCCGGATCCGGCGTGACCCACTGAATGAAATCAGTAACGCCGGACCACTCGAAGGCGATGGTGTAGAAGCGCTCCGACAAATCACTGGCGAATTGCATGGGCTGCGTGGTCAACCAACTGCGATGAAAATCTGCCCCGAGAAACTGCAGCTCATTCACCAGCATCTGTCGGCTGTGCGCCACGCCCTGTTCTTGCCACCACAATGCCATACCAATCCATTCGATTAGGATGGAAAAGACCAGGGAGAGGATCAGCCATTTGAGGCACTGGGCGAGCCCCGTCAATCCCTGGGAGATCACTCCGGGACGGGCAACGGGTCGGCGAGGATCGGTCGGTTCCGCCATGCTCAGGCTGAGTCACTTGATTCGGTAGACTCCACCGTCGCCTCAGAGACGCCGTACCACCAGTGCTCAGTCACCCGATACCAGTGATCGTTGGTGATGTAGTTGCGCCGCATGGCTTCGGCCATGTCCTCAAAATTTCCTGGCATGGCGGCGTCACTGCGGTCCTCTGGCAACGGAATACGAATTTTCCAAAGCTGCCCTCCTTCCAATAGCGCGAAAGCCTGCCCCTTGGGCAACGTGACCATATCCGCCGCGGTCAGCATCGGCACTTCCGAGACGCTGATCCGGTCCTCATTGCGGGATTTGAAGTCGACGCCGGAACCAGGATCCGATGAATCATCGACACCGGAGACACTCATCAGGGTGAATACCTCGACACGGGGCAACTGCTCGGTCAGCATTGCGGCCGTATCCAGCTCTTTCACGCGCAGCATCAGCATCGTATTAAAGTTGCCCGCCACCTGCCCGGCCTTGGCGCGACTGCCGATACGCGCTTCCACATCCGACCAGGTCTGGGTATAGGCCGTGACCTGAAAACCGGCTCCTCCGGCCTTGTTCAACAACGGCACGAACTCGTCCCCGATCAGCTCGTTGAACTCGTCCGCGTGCAACGAGATAGTGGGGAGCGACTGTCGAGTGTTTGGTGGGATAGCTGTATCAGATCCTGGCGCCGCAACACCGTGCTTGTAGATCGTACCTGCGACGGACACCAGGTCCGCGAACATGGAGTTGCCCACCGCACTGGCAACCGTGGTGTCGGTCAGCGCATCTAACCCGACATACACAATACCCTTGCGCCGGACCACTTCCATCCATTCGAAGATCGGTCGGGCATCTCGATCATCCTGGTAGTCCGGCGAGATCAGCGCGGCAATGGTGCCGGTCGTCAGTTTTTCCATCAGCGGGCCGACGGAACTGACGATCTTGTCGAAATAGGTCTTGTCGTATTTGAAAGCCGAAATCAGACCATCCAGAACGGGGTCGTAAATGGCCCTTTCCTGTAACAAACGCATACAGGCGATGGCCTCCATCGACCGGCCACGCAATGCATTGGGCAGGTTGCGCTCCTTGATATCCGCGGCGCGCGCTTCCACCAGCGAGGCCCAGGTGTCGATACCGGCCACCTCGGCGCAGTGGCGGGCATACTCCACAAACAGGGGCTCGATATCGTTGATGTAGCGGCGGATCTGTTGATAGTCCGGACGACGTTTCAGGGCCACCAGTGCGCGCGCAATGATATTGACGAAGCGCCAGGCGAATTCTTTGAAGGCCGCGGAGTTCCCTTCGTTCGGTAACTGATTGGCGATACGGGTAGCGACCTCGGTAATGCGCGAGAAGTTGCCAATGGCGTTATAGCGTGCCGACAATTCAGGGAAGCCGAGATGGAACAGATAGAAGTCCTCCAGACGTCCGGCGCGCTTGGCCTCGGCATAGATGCGGCGCAAGAGATCGGCGTCCCCCTTCGGATCGAAGACGATGACCACATCGCCCCGGCGGATGTCCTGGGTGATCAGCAGTTCGGCCAGGCGCGTCTTGCCGACACGTGTGGTGCCGAGCACCAGGGTGTGTCCGACCCGCTCACCGAGATCCATCCACACGGACTGTTCAAGCGGCTCAACGGCGTGCAGGGCAGGCTTGCCGCCGACCGCCGGTAGCGGTGCCAACGGATTCCAGCGGGAGCGGCTGCGCAGCCCTTTGGCCACCAAAGAAAGTACTGGAATCGACTCCCAGGCCACTTCCTTCTGTCTGGCCCACTGATAGAGCCTGCCCGGTTGCACGTAACGCTGCACCTCGGGCTTCAGTGTATCGCGCAGCCTCTGTGTGTGTTGTTGGGTCCAGCGAAAGCCTTTACCTAAAAACAGCTTGTGCCGACTGACGGGAATCTGCTCTGCCCGCACACGGTATTCCGGCAGGCGCTTCATGTGGTGTTGGTAGCGCAGTACGCGCCAGGCCTGGCGGCCGCGCCACATACCAAACCCGAAGAAAGTCATACCGGTGGCCCATGCGATACCTGGTGGCATCATCAAGGCCCAGGGCGCCAACCAGGACAGTGTCCCCGCCGCCAATGCGGTGGCGGTGGACCACAATTCGACGGGAGGCCGCAACAACGCCTCCATCGGATGCGTGCTCATTGCCGGAGTCCGTCAGGGGTTATCAATACCGGGTAGCGATCGATGCCCAGGGTCACGGCCAGGTCATTCCCGGATCCCAGGGTAATCGATAAGCCTTGTGCCACTTTTGCAACCTGTTGCACATCAGCCTCAGTCTCCGCTTGTACCAGCATGCCCACGGCACCCAGTCGCTTAAGTGTTTCCCAGTGCGAGGCCAGCCACTGCAACGACACCGCATCCGACCCGATCAGAAAAAACGGCCGCGGATTGCCTTGTGCGAGGCGCGCCAGCACCTCCGGATGCAAGGCTCTGCCAGTAATCTCGCCGACAGTCAGACCGGGTGAGCGCACTGGCAACAGATTACGAAGGGCTGCCGGACCATAACTGGACGAAGAATTGGGGGTGGTGCTTTCGGCGGGACCAGACGATGGCGCCTGGTCCGCCAGGAGTGGCTCCAGCAGCGGCGCCAGTGGCTGCGTTTGACCGCTGTCATAGAGGACTGTCAACTGGGCGAGCGCCTTGGCGCTCATGCCGAGCGAGAGTAACAATCCGAGTCCAAAGATCGGCCACAGAGATTGACTACTGCTCATCAAAGAGAGCCTCCACTGTCACGACGACCCGTTGCGTCCAGCGTTCCTGTACGCGGCGGCCGTTGCGGTTTGCGCGGGCTGGATCATTGGGCCCTTGATAGTAACCGGCGCTCATCAAAACCGCGACACTGGCAAGGGTGACAACTGCCCTTCCCGGCGCAGTATCAATACCGGCAGATCCTGACCCAGTTGGCCCGTTTGGCCAGCGACCTGATTGAGCGCACCCGCGTCGATGTTCAGCGTCATCCTGTGGTCGCTGACCCACTGCGGATCAATCTTTTTTGCGGCCGCCCAGTCGCGTATGCGGGATTCCTCGCCGATCGACACATCGATCAGGTACAGATCGATGCCGGCAAATTGGCTGATCTGGCTGACCAGTCGTTCCAACACGGCATCGCAATGGGGGCACTGTGTCCCGGTAAAAAACAGTACCCGGTCATCGGGCTGCCATGTCAGCTTTTCGGTTACAGCTTGATTCGTTGCGGCTAATGCCACGGCATTGGCATCGATCAACAAACCGTTGGGAAACAGGCGCCGCTGGGCGTCGTCGTAGGCACGTTGAAACGCCAGGATCCGCTCGGCGTCGTCACGCATCATGACGGCCCACTGTTCAGCGTAGCGACGGCGTTCATCGGCAGTGCGTGCATGAATACCCAGGGCTTCTATAGGCGACAACGTGGCCGGGCTCACACTACCCCGAACCCCCTGCATCAGGAATTCATAGCGTTGCCACTCGATTATATCCAACCCCCATTGCTCTGCACGGGAAGTCTGAGATTCGATCTGTTGTGTAGACGATTGCTCAACCTCCAGTGTGTTCGAAGATTGCGAATTCGGTACCGGCACGTTATCTGCGTTGACGGGCAACGAGATGCACAACCACAATCCGATAGCCCCGATCCGCGATGCGCGCACGCTGCGCTCAGTAGTCATCGTCATTGACCTCATTATCGACCGGCACAGTCAGATCGCGTTGTATGATGGTCTGATAGGTCGGGTCGCAATGGTGAACTGGAGATTGAACCGTGAGGCTTTGTTCAGTTGTCGATTTCACAGCGTGGGCGGTTTTTTGCTCTGGATCGATTCGCTCGTTCTTGACGCCGACCAGCAAGGCAGTGACCAAGACAATAACCAGGAAAACCGCTTCCATTAATGTGCGCCTCCAGTCGATGGGGGATTCGAACCATTGATACAGCGTTCGAATGCGACGAGACGATGCAAGGGATCCTGAACCAGGTGAAACGCCGGCCCCACTAAAAGTCCGATCACTGCTTTGAGCGGCATGGGCTCGAAATAACGATGCGCGCTGGGCAGTGGTAGATCGAGCATGGCGAGGGCTTCTTCCGACAGAACTGCCTCGTCTGCCAGGCGATAGCCGGAGTCATGCAGTAGCCAGCGCAAAGCCCCACCCACCCTATTGATGTCGCGTGGAATGGTGATCGACCTTGTGACTGACAACAGATCCTGTTGTCCGGCCGTAGGTCCGGCAGTGAGGACAGAATAGCGGCCAATCTGGGTCTGCGCGCCGGTCGCCGAAAGGAGTTGCGGATCCGCCCCAACCGATTGGCTCGCCATGGCTAGACCAGTGCAGCACAATAAGGTCGTCAGGCGTTGTGAGATTGCAGAGTGTTTGGAAGAAGACATGTTTTTTGCTCTCGATAGTGAGGATTGTCCTCATGATCGCTAACCGGCCCTCACCGGTGAACGATTAATCCGTTCCGCGGGTGTCGGGTTTTCTGTCAATCGCCTCTGCGCAAGCCACTATCGGCCTAAGTACACAGCACTGATCTGCTCGCGGGCATGGCCGAGTTCGCGACTGATAATGAGTCGTGCCTGGTGATCCTGCTTGCGCTGCTCGGCGCTGAGACTGTTTGCGACTGGTCCACCTGCGGCAGGACAGGACCAATCGGTTAGTTGTTGATAGCGGGCCTGCGCGTAGGCATGGCGCAGGCCATGCAGCTTCGACAGTCCCGCTTGCGTGGTATGGCGCTCGTAGGCTCGCAACTGCTGGATGTAGTTTTTCTGGGAGGGAATCAGGGATCCGTTCCCGGCCAAACGGTGCGCGCGATCCAGGACGGCTCGTTGCTCTTGGCTGAGGATCGGCACGACACGCGTCTTGCCGCCCTTAGTCCAGGCCGCTTTCAACCGGATATGATCACCCTGATCGGCGAAACCGGGCATGAATTTGATCGCTTCCTCCCGTCGTAATCCGAAGGCGCGTTGGAGCTCCAGGCTCATGCGCACGTAGTCGTCCTGAATACTCGACAGTGCCTGGCGGTCGAGAACGACCGCCTTGGACTCGTTGCTGATAAACTGCCGGTCGGGGATGCCATAGAACTCGTTGGAGCGGGCAATGACATTGCGCCGGTCCACTTTCGCCGCCCACCACCGCAGGCAGTTCATGCGGTTCTTGATGGTACCGGCCGCCATGCCCTCACCGATCCAACGCTTTACGAGGGCATCCACATGCTTTGGCTTTAACGATCGGGTGGTCATACGACGGAACCCCATCTCCTGCAGCTGATTCGCCATCTGGTTGAGCATCCGCGCACGGTTCGCTTGCGTGCTGTAACTGCCATCGCGGTTGCGTTTGCACAATTGCTTCAATTGGTAGTTCAGGTCTCTCATCGTGTACTTTCCAACTTGGTAAGTGTTTATGACCAACCGCAGGCTCGTAGCCTGACTGGTTCCGCCGAGGCGAAAGGGTCAAGGGACACTACTCCCTGTTCGACCTGATAAGCCTGGTCGCAGGCAACCTGGCTGCTCTTCTGTTGAAGATGGTGCCGGGTAAACCAAGGGCTCGAAGAGCCTTCGTTGATGGTGAGTGTTTCACCTCCTTTTTATTGGGCGGAACCATCGGTCCGCGTGTTGGAAGAAACCGTCGATGTGACGGCGTGACGAAAGTTGGCTGATTGCCAGCCGGGTTTGAAGTGGCGAAAGCCAGATTGAAGTGAGGACGACGTCCTACAGTTGAAGAAGCGTTGAAGATGAGCTGCAGCCGAGGCTGTGCGCCGTTGAAGCTCTGGCGGCGCTGTCGTTGTTTTGCCATTTCAGATGGCGAGGGCAACTTCCCCCATCCACGTTACCGCCGTGGCCGCGTATGAAGCTCTCTGAGGTGCATGGCCGCCAGTATAGCCAGACTGAATTCGCGCCGAACGCATCTATTCCAGCAAAAGCCGTTGTCGTTCCGGGCTCCGCCGCCCTCGTCACTACCTTAGCTATCGCTTCGCAGTGACGAGGGCTTCAAGCGCTTCGACGCCCTCGCCAGGTCTGTGACCTGTCATGGCCGTCGAGCAGACAGGGTTGTTCGAGCTGTGGTTACAGTGGAACCATCGTGTCGCTGACTGCCAGCTGCCGGATATTTTTACCGTACGTGACAACTATGTGCTCAAATACGCCAACAACCTTATATTTATCACGTACGGTAACTATCTATTGTTTCAACGGTCTTTCCATGCTATTTTTTACCGTACGCTCACTTTTTGGATGAATCATGGCTCACGATCAGGTGCAATACGGTGCAATTCGTTCCGCTGAGGATCTCGGCAAGCTGGCGCGTGCTCATCGTAAACAGCGAAAGCTGACCCTGGAAACGATCTCGGGACTGGGTAACCTGAGCACCCGCTTTTTATCCGAATTCGAGCGTGGCAAGGAAACCGCCGAACTGGGCAAAGTCTTGAAAGCACTTCGCACACTGGGGCTGGAGGTAGTGATACAGCCCCGTGTTCAGACTTCCTTCAAGCCGGTGCCCAAGCCGGAAGGAGACAGTCATGCTTGATCCGGATGGCCTCAATGTCTGGAGCGACCAACGCCTCGTCGGCTATCTGTGGCGCAATACCCAGGGCCTGATGGGCTTCCGTTACGACGAAAATTGGCTGGCACAGGGCGGCTTTGCAGTTTCCCATACGTTGCCCTTGCAAGAAGGTGATTTTCTGCCTGATGAGAGTCTTGCTCATCGCTTTTTCGCGAACCTGCTCCCCGAGGGTGGTGTTCGCGACCAGATTGTTCGCGATCTCAAGATTCCCAATACCGATTTTGATCTGCTACGAACCATCGGCGGCGAATGTGCCGGTGCCCTGTCCATTCTGGAGGCAGAACACCAACCCTCTGCGGACTATGAGTACCACAAGGTATCGGATGAGGAACTCGCCAATCTTGTGGCCCGCCGTGGTCAGGTCTACACCTGGACCGACAATGAACGCCCCCGACTATCCCTGGCGGGTGCCCAGGATAAGTGCCCTCTCCTCGTGAGAGATGGCGCCTATTGGTTACCCAGAAAAGAATCCCCCTCCAGTCATATTCTCAAGTTCGAACTGTCCGATTACCGCCACCTGCCCGCCTATGAGACGTTCACGACACTGCTGGCGGGGGCTATCGGTTTGCCGGTGGTCAATATTCAATTGCGATCCATCGCAGACACGCACTATGCCTTGATCGAGCGCTATGACCGGTTTCTGCTTGAAAATAGCCGGGTTGTGAGACGACATCAGGAGGATTTTTGCCAGGCTCTGGGATTCGGGCATGAGAAAAAATACCAGGAGTATGGCGGTCCCACCTTCACCGACTGCTATCGACTGATCCAGGAAATTTCCAGCGATCCCGCCAATGACCTGCAGTATTTACTGCGCTGGCAGATCTTCAATGTGCTGGCGGGCAACTCGGATGGCCATGCCAAGAACCTGTCGCTCCTTTACAGACCAAATGGTGAGATTCGATTAGCACCTTTCTATGATCTGGTCTGCACCCGCGCCATTGAACGCATCGATTATCACCTGGCGTTTTCCGTTGGTAGCGAGAGAAACCCGGGGATCGTGACCACAAAACACTGGGGTGAGCTGGCGCAACAGTGCGGATTACGGCCGAAATTTCTGCAGGATCTGGTTCAGGATGTGGCGGCTAAGTTGTTAGCGCAATTACAGCCGGTGAAAGCACGTTTTCAAAGCCGGTATGGGGAGTATCCTGCCCTGCAGCGTATCGAGCAGGTTGTCACCAAACAGTGTCAACGCACACGCAAGGCTGAATGACAGAATCTTGTGTCGGCTATTCAAAGACACCCGGCTAGCCGAGATAGGATACCAAAGACAAGGCTGGTGAGAATCGATGAAGTGCCACTTTATCCCAAGTGGCCAGGGCAAGGAGCCGATTTTCGTCGGCGCTATTAATCTTCATTCGGCAGCAGGATCGTGACGACCGGTTCGCCGGCGTCACCGGGACCGACCATCAGTTGCAAGCTTACCTCCTGCGCTTCGGTGGATTGCCCGTCTTTCGGTACGCGAAACAACGAGAATCGCAAACGATCTCCCGGAGTTGTAGCCGCTCGAACGGCGTAACTCGCCATGAACAGTACATCCCACAACCGACCAGACTCATCCTGGTAGACCTGAAGGTGGTCATCCCGCTCGGTCCAGGCAACACAATCACACCACGCAGTGTGCGTCAGTGCCACTGGCCACTTGAAACCGGCTTCTCGCGCCTTAGAGGTGACATCGATCAGCACACCGTCATCAATTGCCTGCGCACGGCTGTAGCTGGCGATCACCGGACCGAAGACGTCCTCCAACGAATTGTTTTCCGAATCTTTCATAAGGGTACTCCCTGGGGAAATGAATAAAAACTCAGGGAGCACCTCCTTCCCATTGGGAAGCAGGGACTCCCCAATGGGTTGAGTAAAGAACTACAGTAATCCACGTTCGGCAAACGACACCGACTCACCTACTGTGACTACAAAGTGGTCCAGTACGCGGATGTCAACGAGTGTCAACGCGTCTTTCAGCCTTCGGGTGATCGCTTCATCCGCATTGCTGGGCTCGGCGACGCCACTCGGGTGATTATGAAAAAACATCACCGCGGCCGCGTTGAGGCTCAGTGCTTGTTGCACCACCACACGGGGGTACACCGACGCACCATCGATGGTTCCCTGAAACAACTCGGCGACCTCGATGACGCGATGCCGGTTATCCAGAAACAAACAACCAAAGACCTCTGCTTTGCGTTCAGCCAACAACATCCGCAAATAATCACGAGTGTGGTCGGGGCTTGGCAGTTCGACACCCGGCTGGTGCAGGTCCTTCAATACCGCGAAGGCCAGCTCCAACAGCGAGCGTTTTTCAGGATCGTTCAACGACGCCACGCGAATCGCCGCAAAACGGTTTTTAGGATTCACCTTTGACGGTGAGGACTTGGAAGCCATGGGCGGTTTCCTTGAAGAATCGAGGAAACCCGCCCGGCAAGGGAGAGTTTCCCTCGCTGGGTTGAAAGAGTGACCGCATCGGTGGATGCGGTCAGAGGTTGCCGTCAGGCGACGGCGTCGCGGCTCTCGGACGAAGACGCCGGAAATGGCTGACCTTCGACTTTGATCCAGTGGAACCGGAGCAACCGGGACTTCAGGCTGATACCTGTCGAACCGGCTCGATCCCCGTTTTTGAAGGTGAATGTCTCGGCTTGCAAATCACTGAGGTGAAAGCCCACCAACACTTTGAGGTCAGCTTCCACCGCCGGCATCAGCTGGCGCACCAGATCCTTTGCCTCTTCACCGACCACCACACACTCGAAATGGGTGTGCTGGACGTTGTCGGCGGGTCCTCGTAGCGCCGCGATGGTGACACTGAGAAAGGGCAAGCCATTCTCGGGTGTGACTTCGCGAACCCGATTGAGGTAACCGATGCCGTGGATATCAAGATCGAAATACTTCGATTTTTCAGCGGTAGTTTGTCTACTGGTCATAACACAGTCTCCTTGAACAGTATAAAAAAATGACATGCCGGAGACCGCGATACCCTGGCGGGATCGTGTTCCCGGCAGGATGAGTAAAATCAGGGCAGGCCCTGACATTGGATTGACGGAAAATCCGCGATGTCGATTGCACAATCCGCTGACATCTTCTTTGCCACTGAGACCGCAGTGGCCACGTACAAAGTCGTTAACCCGCCTTTACCGGGCTGTCGCAAACGAATTGCAGGTATTTGAGCATTCCCCGCGCATTGGCAAAGGCCGCATGGTCGGCAATGGTTTGGTTGGGAAACCAGTTGGCGATATCGCTGGCCAGGGCGGCACTACCGCCACCCACAAACAAAACCCGATCGAGCTCCATGCCGAGGCCGAGTTTGCGGCGGGTTTCGGTATAGAGCCGCTCGACCAGTTCGCGCTTGGCCTCTTTCACCATCATTGAAACATCGTGATCTTTGCCATGCAGTCGCAATCGATGCGTCTCGACTGCGCGACTGATGCTTTGCTCACCCAGTTCGCCGAGTTCGAAGCGTTCCTGTATGCCATTGGCCACACTCTGTTTGACGTTCAACATGCCACGATTGAGCGAGCCCGAGGATCCGTGCACGATGCCCTGGTCCTGAACCACGACATAATCGGTCGTGCGCCCGCCGATATCGACGATGGCAATAGGCGCGTTGACGCGATCCGCATCCAGGGTCACGCCCTCATCGTTCATGACAATGACAAAGTCATACCAGGCCGCCAGGGCTTCCGGAATGACTTCGTGAAACGCGATACTTACTTTCTGCATTCGATGCCCTACTTTGTGAGACACCACGGGTTCGACGGTTAGTTTCAGACTATTCGTTTTCTCCTGGATCACCTGTCGACGCTGCTCGCCATCGTTCCGGTAAAACGCCGAGACCGGCAGCCCGGTCACCACATGGACGGATCGACCCGAAAAGCCCGCCTGCTGCAACGCATGCTGAACGATCACGCGGTTCAGTGCCGAACCCGGGTATTCATCGAACTGGGTGGGTTCGCCATCAACGGCGCCGACGGAATACACGGTGCCACCTGTTTCGTATTCGAAGATCTTTTGTTCATCGTCATGGATCCAGGTAACACCTGACGATCCCATGCGTGCCCGGGACGGTACTGCGACGAGGCGTCCGTCCGGTAATGCCACCTTGGTATAGGCGTAACCATCATCCAGGCCCGCCTGCCCGACGTCCATTGCATTGGTGGGCGGGGTTGGATCATCGGACTTGATAAATTTTTGATCGGTCAGTTCGTTCATATCGTGTGATTCCAGGTTTCAGGATTTTGTGTTTTTAGGCACCGATCACTCGCTTCAGGTGTGTAAAGGGCTTGGCTGCCTCGGCAATCGGCGCGGGACGCGCGCTATCTTTGTCCTGTGTGCCGCTGTGTGAGTCATTGGTCTGGCTGGCAATGGTCCCACTTGTCTGCGGACTGGTCTGGTCAGGTGCGCGCTTGCCTTGCATAGGACCGCTCAGATCTGGGGGACGCGTGAGTGAAGCACGCGTCGACGACGGGGGTTCGGATTTGAGGACCTGGCATTCGCTGCGAAAGGTGGTCAACACCAGCTGCCGCAACCACTCGTTCTGTCGATCTTTGGGTAAGCGGTGCAGACGCTGGAGCACCATCGCTTCCAGCGGAATACGCGTATCCAGCAAAACGCTAATCTGCTTCAGCGTGTTGGCGGCCATGGCGATCAGGCATCCTCTGAGACGGCAGGGAGGCTGGTTGCAATTGGTTGAAATACTGCGGGGCGCAAGGAGGGCAATCTGTCACCGCTCAGAATCTCCTGAGGAACCTCACCCATCCGTTCGATGGCTTTGAGCGCCTCTGGTGATCCTTGTCGAATGTCAGCGCGACGAATATCCAGGCAGTGATAACCCTGGGGCAATGCAAATACTCGCCGCACCCAGCGACCGCTACCCGACAGTTGCTCGGTGAGATCCTTGGGAATGTCGAGGCCCAAGTGATGCAATGTCAGCTCGGTGCACATCAGCTGGTCGTATTCGCCCAGCAACTGGGCGGCACGAAAAGCGTAGGGGTTGGCGAACTGCAGTGATACCCGCTGCGGACGACTGGATTGCGCTACAGAAAATTCCAGAGCGCTGTTGGCCGGTGCCATCAATGCATCCAAGCGCTGCTGTAATTCGCGAAACTGAGCGCGGATCTCGGCGATACCCTCTTCCACTTTGAGCAGCCACCAGTCCGCGTAGGGGTCGTCAAAGCGAATGGCTTGCCAGAGTGACTTCAGTCGATCGGCAAAGCCGATCAGGCCGACGATGGCGGATTTCCCCTCGCCAGCCCGCCGACCCCGGATGAGGCTCTGTGCCTGATAGGTTTGAACCGTCAACCAGACCTCGCCCTGAAGGGCGCCAGGACCACGTTCACGGTGATTCGAATCTACTGATTCAAGCGAGGGTTCTGCATGTGATTGCATGGATTTCGTTCCCCTGAAGGTTGTTTACCAGGGTCTATGAATCCACAAACGACGCGACTGAACCACAGAGTATCCCCCCGGGCAATGCTGCCATTTACTGCGGAGTGCGATCGCGTGGTTCCACTGGAAGCAGTGCAACGGTTTCGTGAATGACGCGGTTTGTCTGATGACGCTTGCGGGGATGGGCGTTACTTGTCCATGTTCAACAAGTCCCGCAACTTGGCCAACTGTTCGCGACCATAGGCCCGAGAACGGGCCCGCTCTTCGGCGGTTTTGGCTTTCTGCGCTGGGCCTTCCGGCGGCCGCCCATGGGATGCTCTGTGCTGTCGTGCTTCGACGACCTTGATGCCCAGGTTGAGAACGAACTCGCCTTTCTGTGCCGCCTTGCAGAGTGAGTGCAGGAACCGCAGCTCATCATAGACGGGCTTCATGCCCTTCTGCTCAGAGGACAGTCGACCCTGTAACTCATCCAACACCAATTGCCGATCTTCGGGATCGATCATCGCCAGATAGCGATCAGCTAAGCGCTTCTGGTTGTCAGACAACCGTGGTGGGTAGATCAGTGGGTGTTCCGATGGCAGCGATCCTGATGAACTGGACTGCGAAAAACCTTTCTTATCATTGTGGGTATTTGTTGTAGTGGTTGTTGTAGTTGTTTTTTTATAATCACTACTACAACGACTACTGTAGTGTTCTTCTGCCTCCGCCTTTGAATTTTGGTGCTGGCTCGGCCGTTCAACCACCCTGGTGTCTACCGGCTTTTTCAGTTGCTCGAGGCTGGCGGCATGAAACGTAAAATAGCGACCGCCTTTGTGCTGATTTCGGCTGGACCCGGACAGATGTTGCGCTGCCTGTAAGCGGCGTTCGATGGGCGATTCCTGTCGACCCAACTCGCCCGCCTGAATAGTCTGATCCAAACTCGCCAGTACGGCCTGAGCAACGCGCTGCACGCGGGCGTGGTGATGGTTTTGCGCCTGGGTGACGAACGCCATGTAACCCGCGTCCAGGAAAAGGGCATCGGCCAGCGGCAGGGGTTCATCGTGAAGGCTGTAGACGTTGCCGGTGAAGCGGCCACTTGTCTGCCGGACTCTCGCACACAAGGTCAACCAACGCGTCAACCGCAGAATCGCGATAGCTCGGGAAACTGTGGAGGTGGACGCCACATTGGTTTTCGTCGCGATGGTGTCGTAATCGGGAAATGCCGTCCGCCCGCCGGTCTCTCTGGCATGGAGCATGATGACCATCCACACCAGTTTATCGACCGGTTCCAGTACCGGGTCCTGAATGACCATGGCGGGTACAGCCTGGTGCCAATTGCCCATGAACAACATGGCATCCGGCCGCGATGGATCGCCCTGTTCGCGGACTTTGGCAACGGTCGCCTTGATCAGTGCGTCTAAAGCCAGCGTCTCCGGTCGTAGCGCCTCTTCGTCATGCGCCATGCTCAGCAACCCGGTCGGACGGTATGGCACTGATGCCTTCGCCGTAGGTTTCCCAACGCTGCAACAATGCCCAGATCGAACGCAATCCAATACCGGTCTGTTGCTGCAGGTCGAGGTAGTCGGACGCACTTAAGGCATTTTGTTCGCGTCCCTCGATCCGCGCCTGCCATGCATACCAGAGGGCGTGGGTATCGGCTTCATTCAGCTCCGGTGGCCTGCCCACGGAAGGTGCCAGCGTCAGCAGTCGACGCCAGCGCGTGTATTCCCGCGAGCTCCAACCAAACAGTTGCCGCATCATCTCCAGGGGGGCATCGGCAACCAATAGTTCGCGCTGCAGCTCATCGGATTCCCGCTGATGACGCAAGTTGTCCAGCATCGGCCAGAAAACCGTTCGATCCAGCGCAATCTTCAGGCAATGCACTCGGAGCGTATCCGCCCTATACAGATCGGCAAGATTCATTTCCTTGAGAGCGTCCAACTCTTTGGGACCAAAGTTCATGGCGCGCAGTGCCTGCTGGTCACCCTCTGCCAGACAGCGCATGGCATAGAGCAGCACGGCCGTCGTGAGATCGGCTTCCTTATTGGACGACATCGCACTCATACTCTGGCGATGCCCATAGCTCGATGCCGGCATCGAAGGCGAGTCGTTTGATGGACCGGTAGAATTCCATCATTTGCAGCAGACTCTGCCAGTCCGGCGGATTGAGCAGCTGCCATAGCTGGCTGCTGAGATGCCCCGGATCCGGTGTCCACACGCTACCAAAGAGCAGCTCGGCATCATGGGATGCCAGCGCCTGGTAGAGCACTGAATCCTGATCGAGATGCGCCAGCACACAATCGACCGGCGCCGAGGTCAGCTCCGAGCTGGCGGCCAGCTGCCACCAGAGTGCCGATACCAGGCCAAAGGTGTCAGGATCGAGCACATCGTTCAGTTCTTGTGGTGGCACATCGATCAGCAAGAAACCCAGCCCCTGATCAGGAAGCGGTTTGAGCACCGCAGTCAACCCATGGGCAACCGCCAATGCCGAGGCGCGGTCCCACAATTGATCCCGCAGGGTACCGACATCCTTGTACTTCCCGGCACTATGGATACACGCCGTTGATTTCTCCTCAGCGGGAATCTGCTCCGGGATAGTCTCGCCGGAAATTGGCTCACCGTCAGTGGAATCCACTGACCAGATTTCCTCATCTGGCCCTTCCTGTCGGTCGTCGAGGGGGGTATCAGCAAAGTCGAAGGGCCGGCCGGCAAGGTAGGCCTCCATCTCCAGATGAACCACTTGCCGGTTTTGTTCGGATTCCACCGCGATTTCGTTGACCAGGGCATCGTGCAGTGGCTGGATATCCCACTCGGCACTGTCGTGGCGGCGACACAACTCAGCAAAGACGCCTTCGAAGTCGGCGTCATCACCCAATCTGTGTCGATCCCAAATTGCCTGGGCGGCACGCTCCAGGGCACGAATTCTTTCCACCTGGGGTCGGCCCAAGCCAGCGGCCAGCGCCTTCGGCATCAATGGCCACAGGACTGCGACGGCATAGCCCATTTTGGAAATCATGCTGTGGCTGAGACCGAAGCCACGCTCTTTGAAGTGCTGTTCCAGCTGGCGCTGGGACAAGCTGTCGACGGCCAGCTCCTGCTCCAACAACGCCTTCGCTTCGAATACGGCCAGCGCTTTGTCAATAAAAGGCAGACCTCCGCGTAACTCGTTCTCCCGTAGATGGGCAAACAGTACATTGGATTCTTGCGACCATGGCTTGATGACACATTCGACCCAGCGAAATCGCTCATCGCCCGTCTCGTCCAAGAGTTCCTTCAGTATCCGCAGCCGTGTATTTCCGCCACTGTGAAGCACGTAATCCGACTCTCCAGGCTTCTGCGACAATACCAACGGCTGGTCCAGGCCTTCCGCCTGAATCGATGCTTTGATCCGTGCGTACTCGGGGTTTGGCTGCCGACGCGGGTTACGGGCATAGTGATGAATGCGGCCCACCTCTACGCGCGCCAGGTTGTCCGCTGAGGGTATTTGCTCAAGCGCTGACATCGTCGCCACCTGTACCTTGCGCATCATCCGCTGGGGTCACGCCGTAGAAGATTTCCGGGTGACGGACCATCGTGGCCCGGGGCACGGGCTCCAGTCGACCGTCGGACAGCCCAGCCACGATCCGGGTATAGCGCTCGATTTGGGTCGCCATCAGCGGACTGGCATAACGATGTCGGCCGGCGACCTGATACAGGTAGGACACCGAATCGTTGCACGCCGCCGCGACATCGGCCCGCTCCCTTTTGCTGGCAATCTTTAGAAATTCCTTTAGCTCCATACTTAGAAACATTAGCACCACGCAAACAATCCTTCCACAAGCCGAGGCTCTTTTTTGTTTATCATTCTGCTAAATTTTCTGATAAAGTAGTTCGCATGACGCTAAAACATAACCAGGTCCGACTCAGCAACCTTGAGATTTTGATTGCCGAGGCTGGCTCCGCTGCCAAACTGGCGCGCGCGGCCGAAACCAATAGCTCCTACTTGAGCCAGGTAAGAAATCAACTGCCTACCAAAAAGGGTACTCCACGCTCGATTGGAGACGAGCTGGCTGAAAAACTGGAAAAGGCCATGAAGAAGCCCCAGGGCTGGATGGATACACCACATACCGGCAAGGCGGGACAAAAAGAGGAACACAATCACAATGCCCATGCTGGTCCCGATATGGGGGAACTCCATCCTTTGATCTCCTGGTTGCAAGTCGGGAAATGGTTGCGGGCCGGGAACTGGGATGAGATCTCTGAGAGTACCGTGCCCGCTTACAGTACAGAAATGCTACCCTGCCCGGTAAGGTGCAGCCCGGAATCCTTCGTACTCAGGGTTCGCGGGAGCAGCATGGAGCCCAAATTCCACGAAGGGGATCTGATTTTTATCGATCCCAGTGTCACACCGGACCACGGTAAGTATGTGGTGGTCCTCCTCGAGCAATCCAACGAAGCGACGTTTAGGCAACTCATCATTGAGGAAGGCAAACAGTACCTGAAGGCGCTCAATCCCGACTGGCCGAACCGCATCATCGAAGTGGATGAAGAAGCGACGATCTGCGGCGTCATCGTGTTCAAGGGCGAAGTAGTGTGATCTCTAGCGGTCCACGTGCCATTTAGCTCACTGATAAAAAGATAGCCAGTCTCCACCCTTGCAGTTATAATTAGCTCGATGCTAATCTTTTGGCCATCCAGACCAGGCTGGCCAACGCTTCACCATTAGCACTACGGGAAGTTGGCCCCGGGTCATAATCGACCACAGGGACCCGAATCATGAAATGGGTAAAGTTACCCAAGTATTGCGAATTGAGCGGTGACACCGCCAATGCGGTTCATGCCCGGCGCAAAAAAGGGCTTTGGTTGGATGGCGTTCATTGCCAGGTGCGGAATCACACCTTGTGGATCAATGTCGAGGCAGTTGAGAGATGGGTAGAGAGCGGTCTGTTAAGCTCGCGCAAGGCGTAAGGGTACGCACCTACGCCAGTGGCAAGCAGACGATCGAGATACAATTTCAGTATCGCGGCGTGCAGTGCAAGGAGACACTGTCCGCACTGGACCCATCCAAGAGAGGTGATCAGCGCTACGCCATCAACCTGAAGGCCGAAGTCGAAGGCGCTATTGCCAGGCAGACATTCAACTACGAGGAATATTTCCCGGAATCCAAGCGAGCACGCCTCTTGGGTCATGCCGCTTCCCAGATCACCATTCGAGAGCTGATCGAAGAGTGGCTAAAGGATATTGAGCGCACTCACCCGCACAGCACTTACCGGTGTTACCGAAAAAGCTGTCATGCCCACCTGTTCAGCCAGTTTGGCGATATCCGTGCGCGCGATCTGACTCCACAACACATTCGAGCCTGGATTCGGGAGCGCAGCGGGACGCTGAAAAGTATACGCAATGATTTGACCCCGCTGCGCGCGGTTCTTGATAGGGCATTAAATGACGATATCATCGACCGCAATCCGCTGGATAAGATCAAGGTCAGCAAGCTGGTGGATCGCAGACAAGCCAAGACCGATTATGAAGTCGATCCGTTTACGACCCGGGAAATCGACAAGGTACTGCAGAGTGCCCTCATCTATGATCCGCGCATTCGGAATCTCCTGAAGTTTGCGTTCTTCTCCGGACTGAGAACATCAGAATTGTTCGGTCTGCAATGGGGTGACGTCGATTGGGATCAGCAGGAAGTGCATATTCAACGGGCCGTGGTGGAACGCAAACTAAAGGAAACCAAGACCCGGGCCAGCAACCGGAAGGTTCTACTGCTCCCTTCCGCTTATGAGGCGCTGAAGCAGCAGAAACAATTCAGTTTTGTCGGCAATGACACCATTTTTATCCGGCCGGACGACAAAGGCTCCTTCATCGACTATGAACATTTGGAGCGACCCTGGAAACATGTGCTGAAAACTGCCAATGTCCGCTACCGCAATCCGTACCAAACCCGCCACACCTATGCCAGCCAGTTATTGTCGGGCGGCGAAAACCCATTGTTCGTTGCTCAACAGATGGGCCATAAGACCACCGAGATGATCATGCGGCACTATGGGCGCTGGGTTGAGCAGGGAGATCAGCAGCGGCGGCACGTTTTTGTGTCAAACTTCGGCCAGTGTGTTAGGGAGCTGCGGCCAGCGTATCCGTGTTGAATTATGTAGTTGAATGATAATCATCTACCCAACCTCCTAAAATCTAGGAAAATAATTGATTCAGTTTGTCTGGCGTCGATACTCACTTTGACACTCCCAGTAATCCGAATCTCTCTCCCGCTAAGACTCCCTACAAGAGTCAGACTACACTGACAGTGGTACCCGATCGAAACGGACTTCGACGTGCCATTGCCAGGCCCTTCGCCCGGCGGAACCCTATACGCCCTTAGGCCGCATCACCACACCGCTACTGGCGCCACCGGCCGGAAACGACTCAACTCTACCGGAGTTTCGAGCAACTAACCGGCGATTCTTGCTAACCTGCAAACTGAAGGCAGAAGTCTGCCGGAATACGTGCAGCAGGAGCTTAGCGGTTACCTGAATTGTTGGCACCTGGAGCACGGCTTTCTCAAAGTCTCCTGCGACAGCTGCCACGAGGAAAAGCTGACCTTCTCCTTTCTGTCACAACTGCGCTGCCCGTCACATGGTGGAAAACGCCACCCTGCTGGCGGACGAAGTACTGCCGGCCAGGCCGATCCGCCAGTGGGTGCTGATCGTCCGTTCCCCCTGCTCTTCCTGATAGCTACCTACCCAGGACTGATGGGCCGGATGCTGGGCATCATCACCCAGCCCATCTCCACGAACCTGGCCCACAAGGCTAGGCTAGACGAAATCATAGGGATCGGAAGATACACTCTCTAACATTTAGGAAATGCACCAATTTTCATAATTCGGGTAGTACATATTTGTTATCCACTTTTCAGCGAGATCTGTTTTGACCTGTCAACTGAGTTTCTGGCTGGTCGCCTCGACTCATGACCACAAAGCCAAGCACGGTCCCGAGGGGCACGTCGAGATGGTTGCCGCTGCATTCCCCAGGCCGCCCCATGGAGACATTGACGATAAGGATTCTGCTACTGTCCATGATGGAACGAAAACTTAAGTTTTCTGGCGAGCTCGTGAATCCCCGTCTAAGCTTTGGATCAGCAACGAAGGGTCCGACTTAATTCTGGATGGGTGCGATCTGTCCTGTCGGAGATTGAAAGCGGCGAAGTGAATGAGGTGATTCATTCAATGATGCATATCGGATGTTCTCTGCATTAGGAGATCGACATAGATACTAAAAACCAATCTACTGAACTACTGCTTTCGATTCTCATTGGTAAAACACAGACGCGAAAGCGCTACGCGGGAGAGCTCTCGCCCTTGATGTTGGGAAACGGGATTGAGCCAGCGGAGGCGAAGCTTGCAGCAGCGCTGGAGCTCTCAAGACGCCTACTTCGGGAAGAGCTCTATCGTGGTCCGGTTCTCACGTCTTCGTGTGAAACGAAGCTTTACCTTGCGGCGCTTTTTGTTGGGCAGGAATACGAATCGTTCAATGTACTTTATCTTACCACCCAGCACTGTGTGATAAAGGAGCACGTGCTCTTCCGTGGGACGGTTGATGGCGCAGCAGTGTACCCAAGAGAAGTCGTGCGTGAGGCGCTTGGATGCAATGCTGCCGCGTGTATATTTGCGCACAACCACCCCTCAGGCGTGGCAGAGCCGAGCCGGTCGGATATCAAGATTACGAGAAAACTGCAAGCTGCTCTCGGAACTGTTGATATTCGTGTTCTTGACCATGTGATCGTAGGATCACTTGAAAATCTGGTGAGTTTTGCGGAGCGGGGGTTATTGTGAAGGGATGCCTATAGTTTTGACTGTAGCCTTTTCCTGAGTATTGACAATTTAACCCCTTGAGCCAGGAAGATCTTGGCAATTAGTCGCATTATACCGCCACTGCCCTTTCCCAAGACGCAAAGGCACGCTGTCGAAATAGCCGATAGTTTTAAGCAGACAATACGTGCCGCCCTAAATTGAAAAAATTTTAAACTGCGGCATGTGCATCTAGAAATCTCTGCGCTTGTTGCATCGATTTGAATTTACGCATACCCCTTTCTCGTACCCTCGTTGGCTGGTGAGAAAGTTCTGCTTTATTGTTCGAATACTGCTCCGAGTCGTGAATAGTGCCTGGCAGTAATTCTCGATGCGCGACTCCATAACTGCGCAACTTGTCTGTTGTAATCTTTCGTGGTGCACTCTTGGATTTTTGCAGGATCCGTTTGAAAAACCGCTTAGCTGTAGCGCCATCGCGTTTCTGGTGAACAAACACATCTACCACCTCGCCGTCCTGATCAACGGCTCGCCAAAGGTAGTGCTGCACGCTTCGGATTTTCACAAAGACCTCATCGATGTGGAATGTATCACCGAATCCTTGATACTTTCGCTTACAGCGCCTCGCATGCAGTTTTCCGAACTTGTTACACCAAAGTCGAATAGCTTCGTAGCTCACATTAACTCCGCGCTTGGCGAGTAGATCCTCTATGTCGCGGTGGCTCAAGTTAAATCGGTAATAGAGCCAGACTGCATGCTGGATAATTTCTGGTGGAAAGCGATGTCTTTTGTACAATTTACTGGATTTCATGCCACTATCATGACAGAAGCCCGGTTAACTTGTCGGTTCCCAATAAATTGTCCGGAATATTTGGCATGAATTATCATGTTTTTGTAACAGTTTTTTGTAGCAAGCCAGTTACACATTCAAAGAGTTGCAGTCTGGTTGCTTTCCCCAACAGCGATGGTACTTTTGTAATGGAGGGTTTGTGTTCTGGAAAAAATTAAGCTTTACTCGACCAATACCGGTGAATTTCGATTCGACTTGATTGCTAAAAATAGAGCGGTTGTGGGTACGTCTGAACCCTTTCCGAGTAGGAATAAGGCAGTACATGCGGTCTATCTCGTTAAGACGATAGCAAAGGTCGATCGGCGATTCAGGATATTTTGTGACTACAACGAAAAATATTATTTTAGTCTACATACAGAAGACGGGGACAAACTGCTCATTTCACAGGGCTATTCTTCATGTGATGCTGCAAAAGAGGGTATTGAGATACTTAAGAGAATCGCAATGAATGCAAGAATAACAGAAGCCAAATAACCACTAGAATAAAACTGTAGATTGTAACCGACTAGTGGCAAGAGAATCTGGTAAATTAGTAATACTACCGAGCTCGTTTCGTTCTACTTTTCCGCCTGGCTGACCAGGGTATTGATGTGGGTGTGAATGTCTTCAACATCCTCCTCATACGCACGGCGGCGAATGACAACATCTCGCTAGTCTCAAGTACTTTCTCAATTATTCATACGCATCAGGACAACGACCTAGAGAAAACATTGATTCGCTTCCTTATTTCCAGGCAAAAATTAGCCAGGAGGCGGAATTGGATATTTACAAAGTTAATAGAATGAGGTTGCGCCAAATGGACCTGTAATCCCCCGGGTATTACAGGCCCATTTGGCTGAGTATTAAGGAATTGTGCAAGCATCGAACCCCGAAAAACGAAATTTGGAATAAAATAGTTGAGAAAAGCGACAGCCGGGTATCACCTTGTTTCGAAAGTCTGACTGGCAAGTTCGATATTGTGCTGGTGCTCATTGCACATAATCTCCAGCTGCATGGCTATAGTCCGTTGACCCACACGGGGTAGTACCTCTTTGATCTTACGCACCACCCACCGCTGTCCACGATTGAGCAGCAACAGCCGTTCTTCAAGATTCTCAACCGCCATGCATTTTTCGAAGAAATCCCCGGTTTCACGATGCGCCTGGGCTCCCAGACTGCGGATGCTGCCGATGAGTGCCCGGCAGGACCTGACTTCATCCCGATGAATCTGCTGCAACAGCCGCCGCCATCTGCCGGTACCCGCCTGCTTCAGTGAACAGGCGCAGATCCTGGCTCCCGCCCGCTCGGCTTTCAACAAGAGCCCCAACAGGTCAATTAGCTCCTGGTTCGAACAATGCCCGGCGTATTCACCCGACACCTCGTGCAGTGAACAGGGGCTTGAGCTGAAGCCCGCGGTTTCGCCATGCCCGCCGCGATCGTCGTTTCCTTCAACCAGATTGTGACGGAACACCTGGTCAGCCTCGTTCACCATGCGTGTAACCACCTCCGCGGCCGATCCCCTGTGCCGAATCTGGCCACAGGCCTGGCCGGCATAAAGCGGCATCTTGTCCAGTTCGCCTACGGCATCCCGTAGTGGCGAATCTGTGGAAAAAAGATACACTGGCTTACCATCCTGCTCGCCTATTTGGCGGGTACGAGGTAGGCCCCTGCCGTCCTGGTAATTCTCGGTAATGGAGTTTTTCAGCACCCGCACCGGGGCATTTTGTGGCCAGTTGAGAGGATAAGCCAGGGTATGAACCGCATCCTCGGAAACCGCATCCACCAGCGCCTGTTTGTGAAGCTCGTGGGCACAGGATTCCCGGGTGCTCACAAAGGCCGAACCACACCAGACACCCTGCGCACCCAGCATCAGTGCGGCCGCCAGCCCACGGCCGGACACGATGCCGCCAGCGGCGACAACAGGTACGGGGCTGATCTCTGCGATCTCCGGTACCAGCGAGAAAGTGCCGATTGCCCCGCGCACGTGGCCGCCGGCATCATATCCCTGCGCGATGATCACATCCGCCCCGGCAGCCAGGGCAGTCCGGGCGTCTTGCACCGAGCCAACCTGATGCATAACGACGATGCCCGCCTCGAGCAGGCGCGCCATTGTGTCACGGTCGATATCCCAGAACAGGCATGCGATTGGCACTTTCAGGTCGATAACGCAATCCACCTGCGTAGCCAGCAGCCTGCTTTCAGTTGCAGCCGGGATCAGGTTGACCCCGAACGGCCTGCTGGTCAGATCACGAAGCTGCTGTACCTGGCTTTCTATCATCGCCACGGGCTCACGCACCATGCCAAGGCAACCCAGCCCTCCAGCGGCGCTGACCGCCGCCGCCAGCTCAAACCTGGCAACGCCTCCCATCCCTGCAGCAAGAATCGGGAGGTCACAGCCCAGTATGTCCAGCAGCGGTGTATGCAGATTCAGACTGTAGCGCGTTGTGGCTCTGGATTCAGCGTCGTTCATGGTTACCTCCTCCTTATGGTGAACAGGTACATTGTGGGACACTGTGTTTCTATTCAATGTTCCCCGTCACCCGCTAAGGCTTACGTCGGTTGCGCCTCTCTGGCAAAGAACTCCACGTAGAACCTGACCGGTCCCTGCGGTTCGACTCGGTGGCGCAACTCCGGGGGTATGGCTGCCGACATGCCTGCTTCCAGCAATAGCGATCGATCCACCGGCGCGTCACAGTGATAGCGCAGTAATCCTTCCACGACGGTGATGCGCCCCCACACACCGGCTTTGGTGCTATGGTCTTTTTTCAACCCTTCGGGGAAATCCTGCTGGTTGAATTCTGGCGTCCGGCGTTTGAACACCAGTGCTTCCGGCCAGACCAGATCGTTGCACAGCACGCATTCAAGCTCGCTGCCAAGCATGGAATCCCGACCGGATTTGGATTGCGTCCACTTCCTGACCTGGAACGGCGGACGATGACGAACATGCTGGTTGTGATAACACTCCAGCTCCGCGACCCAATCGTCGGCATCGTCTTTGTGATAGCCCGCAATCTTTCTCAACATGGATTGCCCCCAAAAACTTTAAATGGATCAGGTTGCTGCCCGGTCGCAGGCCGGGCACTGGTTCACACACGGGTGACCGGTGCGGCCAGCATATCATTAAATGTATTTGACATGCATGTTATCTTTATGAAAACATGCATTCGATTTACATGTTTATATTACTTTCACAGATCAACCGCTTTAATCATTCACACTCACAGGAGAAACCAATGAACCTGCGCACTGTTACCCGGCTGGGAGTCGCATTATTGACAGCCTTGTCCGTCCCGGTTTGGGCGGAAACCGTCAAGGTCAGTCTCGACGCCGTAGAAACGGACCTGATCATAGACAATGCAGGCAACAAGCAATCGATGTGGACCTATTCAGGGACGGTTCCCGGCCCAGTAATACGTGTTACCGAGGGCGATGTCGTCGAATTCACTCTGCACAACAGCGCCGACAATGAGCAAAGCCATTCCATAGACTTTCACGCCGCTATCGTTGATGTTCTGGACGAGTTCGCATCCGTCAATCCAGGCGAACAGAAGAACTTTACCTTCGCAGCTAATCACCCCGGCGTGTTTATCTACCATTGCGGATCAGACTCCATGGCTGAGCATATTTCCAGGGGTATGTATGGCGTAATTATCGTGGACCCGGCCGCCGGTTATTCGGAAACCTTTCCGCGACCCGACCGGGAGTACGTGCTGGTTCAGGGCGACCTGTTCGCGGAGGGCACCAGCGCTGAAGATCGTGCTATGGGCAAAGACTGGACCAATGCGCTGATAAACGGAAAGGTTTTTCACTATGACCCCGTCCATGACTCGAACGCCAGCCTCACCCTGGAAGCCGAGCCTGGCGAGAGAGTCAGAATCTTCTTTGTCAACGCCATGATAAACGAAGCTGCGGCTTTCCATCCCATTGCAGGAATCTGGGAGCGGGTCTGGGATAACGGAAACCCCAAGAATGTTCGCTACGGGCTACAGACAGTGGAAGTGCCGCCGGCGCATGGCATGGTATTCGACCTTGTGCCTCCGGCGGACCGGCCTACCAACAACGCTCTGGTTGACCACCGGATGCGACATGCTCTTCGCGGTGCCATTACCGTGCTGATGACCTACGAGGGCGTGGAACCGGAAAAAGGCAAGAGTGAACTGATCATCAGATAGACGAGGAGCCAGACCATGACCAAGCGCAACCATTTGCCATTGCTGACCCTGTTGCTGGCCTGGCCGGTTGTACCGGTAGCCGGCTTTGCCGAAGAGATGCCCGCTGCCGCCAATCTCTGTCTGACATGCCATCAGGTAACCGTCGAGAGTGACCGTGCAGTCCAGGTAGCACCCCCGCTATTCTACGCAGGCAACAAGTTCAACAGGGACTGGCTCGAGAGCTGGTTGCAGACACCGACCAGAATTCGACCCGCTGGCGGATTCTTCGCCGACCACATCATCACTTCCGAGGAAGGCGATAGCATCGATACCGCTTCATTGGCTCCCCACCCATCCGTTGATTCAGCAGCGGCGAAGCAACTGAGCGACTGGTTGATGAGTCTGCGACCACATGACCAGCTGATAGCGGAGTCCAGTGAGTACTCGCCGGCACCAATTTCTCCCCGTCTCGGTGCCATGGATTTTGTCAAATTCAAGGGTTGTGGGGGTTGTCATCGTGATACGCCCGAATACGGGGGCGTATCCGGTCCGGAACTGTATACCGCCTGGCAACGCCTGCAGCCGGAATTCATCGTTTCCTACATCAAGAACCCACGCGCCTGGAACCAACAAAGCTCCATGCCGGATCGTAATCTCCAGGATGAGCAGATTCACAAACTGGTCAATTACTTGAAATCACTGCACAAGGAGGACTGAACTATGAGACTTGCACGTAATCACGCTTCAATCCTGGCGCAGGCCTCACTGATGGTAGCGACACTGTGCTGGAGCGTGCTGGCAACCGCGTCGGACGCAGACAACGGCAGGATTCTTTACCGCAACAACTGTTCCCAGTGCCATGGGCTGAAGGGAACCGGAAAGGGAATCAATGCCCCTCACCTGGAGGTCGCTCCACGCAACCATACCGACCATGACGAAATGATTGCTCGGACCGATGAGGAACTGTTCAAGGCCATTTCCGAAGGGGGACAGTCTGTCAATAAGTCGGTACTGATGCCCAACTGGGGGAAAACACTCAGCCCTGAAGAAATCGAAGACCTGGTGGCCTACCTCAGAGTGCTGTGCTGCCAGGAGCAATGAAACCAATTGATTACCCAGATACTGGGCGGAGAAATATCATGCTGAAGAAAGTTGTGATGGCGAGTTATCTGGTATTGGCGGTAGCCTCTGTAAGCGGGGCAGCCACAGCCCAGGCGGAAACCCACAAATTCGAAATGTCAGTGGAAGAAGTCACTCTCGATATCGCACCGGGTTTCAAGTCCAAGGTCTGGGCCTACGACGGACAGGTTCCCGGTCCTCTTATCAGAGTGCGGGAAGGAGATGAGGTGGAACTGACGCTGGTGAACAACACCTCATTGAACCATACTATCCATTGGCACGGGTTCTACCAGACCGACAGCTGGCAATCCGACGGCGTTCCGGATATTACCCAGAAAGCCATTGAGCCGGGCGAAAGTTTTACCTACCGGTTTACTGCCGACAAGACCGGCAGTCTCTGGTATCACTGCCACGTCAACGTTGCCGAGCATGTCGGTACACGGGGCATGTGGGGAGCATTTGTGGTGGATCCGCTGCAGCCGACCGAACTGGAGCAAAGTGTCACCCGGGACGCCATCCTAATGTTTTCCGGCTGGAATCCAGAGGTGGCGAACGATTATGGAGAAGGCGGCCACCCGGGCGAACCCATTTCATTTTTCTCTATTAACGGCAAGTCTTTTCCTAACACACAACCGCTTCGGGTAAAGGAAGGTGACGTACTGCGTCTGAGACTGTTTGCCGCCACCATCCCTGTTGCGTTTCATCTGCATGGACATGATGTGCTGGTAACCCACAAGGATGGACTGCCTTTGGAAAACCCAGTAGCCGTTGACGTTCTGCCACTGCAACCCGGCGAACGATACGATGTCATCGTTCGTATGAACAATCCAGGACGCTGGATTGCCCATGACCACAATGAACACCACACCACCAATAACGGGAAGATGCCGGGAGGCGCCGTCATGGTGGTTGAATATGAGGGCATTGAAGCGGAGGACTGGTACGTATGGGCGGACAAGTCCTACGACCCGGATTTTTATTGGAGCGAAACCCTGAAGACCCAGGCGACTGGATTATTTCACCATGACGAGTTCCTCGGTGAATTCGAGGACTTTCGCCGATAACGGCGAGGCCGTGATTGGCGGTCAGCAGCGACACTCCTTGGGATTCAAACACGTCGAGTGGCATTGACAGGGCCCGGCAGCAGACACATACTCAAAGTCGGGGTTCTGTCATGCAACTTTTACGATTTACCGATTACAGCTTGAGGGTTTTGCTTTACCTGGCAATCAACCACAGCAAGCGGTCTACGCTTAAAGAAATCGCCGAGTTCTACCCCATCTCCATCGAACACCTCCGCAAGGTAGTGCACGAACTTTCCAGGAGCGGATACATCGTCACTTACCAGGGCAAGGGCGGCGGCATGGAACTGGCGAGGCCACCCGAGGAAATTATGGTAGGGGATGTGATCAGGCACTTCGAAGGTCATGAAACATTCATTGATTGCGAAAGTATTTCATGCAAACTGGCCCCAGCTTGCACACTGAAGTCAGTGTTAAAGATTGGACAGCAGGCTCTATACGACAAGCTGAATGAATACTCTATTGCCGACCTAGTGGAATCCAAGCCCAAAATGATAAAACTACTGGCCAAGCGAACTTGACCTAGCAGGTTGTTATTTTCGATCCAGTTTCGAACGTATTAAATTCAGAAAATCATGAGAGAGTGTGATCGCCTAATACGGTAACTGGATTGGTGGCGAATTTATGAATACCGAACACATATATTTCAATGTTTGCAGATTAGGGCACACAATAATTTGCCTGCTTTCAAGAACTAATATTGGCCGGAAAATCGGGACTTAAAGATTACTGTTTTTGCTACCAACCTAATTTTCCGATTTTATCGAAGATCGAGCTAATCGAATGCAATGGGAAGTTGAAAGGGCTGTTGTTTCTATAAATCAATTTTGGCATTTGTCTACCAGTACAGGCGGCACGAGATTTATGGCAATATATGGGCAGGTTTCCAATAATCTTTTGGAGTAGCGCCCAATGGCAGCGTCCAAGCGATTCATTATTTCTATCATTATACTTCTGTCTCCATCGATTAATAATGCTGCGGAAATCGAAGGCGATATACCGATAGAATTGGTTAAAAGTTTAATCGAGCTTCCTCAGCTCGGAAACATACGATTCTATGATGAAATACCGACCGACTTTCCTCCGGTAACCATACCCACCGAATTTTCTATTGTTGGAGGGGTGGACATGGATATACCTGGTTACTCTAGGGTTGTTGTTAAAAGTGAACTCGGCCTTAGTGACGGGATGTTTGTTCTCACGGAATCGTTGGAAGCTGATGGGTATATAAAACATCCTGCCATGTCTTACCCAGAACGTGGGTTCACACCTGCGGTGTATTTACCGACACCGGTAAACCTATGCAACGATTGAACAGGGTCGATAAGCATTCGGGCCATGGAGAGAGGTAGTGTAAAGTTATATGTATTATTTGGAAGCAGGACCACCGTAGACTCAAGTGGGGATAACTGTCTTGACAGGGTTGCAGATCGGAATCAACAAATAGAGAGAATAACGACAAGTAGAAATTCTGGAATCCAGAGATATATTCCTGTAATGCGTTTACCACCAGAGCGAGGCACCATCTATCGCGGACTAGTCCCTAGTTCACGAAGTCGAGGATCTGATGATCGCTACACTATCGCGGCACAAACTCAATCTAGTCATTCTGCCAGTAGTATCTATAGCCACATATCAGACCAACTTGTCTCGCAAGGATGGAGTATCACAGATAAAGTGAGTGATACTTCTAGCCGTTGGCGCTCAACTACAGATGAAGGACATTTGATATATGGTGAATTTGAACTAACTCAAATAGATGATGATAAATTCAATCTTGAATTTATTATTAGCACAAATGACGGTCTGTTTATTACAAATCCAGCCGTTCCTGTTCCTATAAGGTAGGACAACTGGCTCTATTTTCGATTCAACCTAAGCCACCACGACATTGCAGATATGTTTGTTGCCAAACGTGCAATCGACGTGACTTTTGAAGCCATCCGGCTGTGGTGTAATAAATTTGGACAAGCATACGCCAAACGCCTGAAGTGAAGGCATCAAGGATTCGGTGATATATTCCACATTGACGAAGTCGTCGTGATGATCCGAGGTGTGCAACACTATCTCTGGCGAGCCGTCGACCAGGAGGGTGAAGTGGTGGATATATTCCTCCAGAAGAAACGTGATGGCGGTTCAGGTAAACGATTTTTCAGGCGTTTTTTGTGGAAATCTAAGAATTCGCCACGCGAAATTGCGACCGACAAATTGCGTAGTTATGAGGTCGCACATCGAGAGTTATTATCCGATGCAATTCACGACTCGGATAGGTATTCGAACAATAAGGGGGAATTTTTTCATCAGCCAACGAGGGTGCGAGAAAGGGGTATGGGTAAGTTCAAATCGATGCAGCAAGCTAAGAGGTTATTAGACGCACATGCCGCTGTGAGTAATTTGTTCAACCTGGGGAGACACCTAGTCTCCGCGCAGAATTATCAACTATTTCGGTTGCGTGCCTTTGCGTTCTGGGAATGGGCAGTGGCGATATGAAGAAGTTAAACAACTAGTTTTTCTCGACTCTGAGCGTTAACTTGTCAATACCCGATAGAAAGATTCCGCTAATACTGAAAAGGAAATAAGTATGAGTACGACTATTGATATAGGTATAGGATCCAAAGACCGGGAGGCGATTGCCGAAGGTCTAAAGCATCTGCTTGCTGATTCCTACACGCTATACTTGCAGACGCACAATTTCCACTGGAACGTGGTTGGTCCACAGTTCCGCGAATTGCACTTGATGTTTGAAGAGCACTACACCGAACTTGCCATGGCCGTCGACGAGATTGCCGAACGAATTAGAACTCTGGATGTGGCAGCCCCAGGCACCTACAAGGAATTCGCCAGGCTCAGCAGCATCAAGGAAGTGGATGGTGTGCCAGAGGGTGGAAAGATGGTGGATATTCTCACCGACGGGCATGAAAAAGTAGTAAAAACCTGTCGCAAGGTTCTGTCCATCGCCCAGGAAGCCGACGACGAATCCACCGCAGCCCTGGTCTCGGATCGCATGCGGGTTCACGAGAAAACGGCCTGGATGTTGCGAGCCCTGAATAAATAGGCTGTTGCTCCGGAGGGTATCTCCGGGGCAGCTTGTTCGAGTTTTACGGTTAACAGGTGGCTCTACGGCCAGGGTGAATCAGGAATCTCCGCCCGTGATACTGTGAGGGACGGCACTGGCATTCCAGCGTAATACTCCGCCGAAAATGTTAGCCACCTGCTCGTGCCCGGCTTCCTTGAGAATGTTGATGGCAAGGGCCGAGCGCTTGCCGGAGCGACATAGGGTCACTACCGGCTTCTCGGTCGGGACTTCATCAACCCGATTCCGCAACTCTGATAGTGGAATGAAAATCGCGTTGTCCAGCGCCATCATGGTTTCGTCCAGTTCTTCCGGTTCCCGCACATCCAGAATGGTGACGGAAGGCTGATTCTGCATCACCCAGATCGGCTCTACCTCGGGAACACCGGCATAGCTGATGCGAAGGTCCGCCCAGTCGGTTTCCGGTGGCATTTCCCCGGATTCCGGTTTTCCACAACGCAGGTTATTGGGCACCGCTTCATCGATTTTTTTCGGGTGTGGCAGTTGCATGGCGTTCATGTATTTGACGAAATCGTTCTCATTCGCCTCACCACCGACGCGGGCATTGAACGCCTTTTCTTCGCCAATGGTGGACTGGGTCCGACCGTTGTAGTCATGGGCCGGGAACACTGCGCAGTCATCCGGCAAGGTAAACAGCTGTTCGGTAATGGAATGATACAGGCGTGAGGCGTTGCCCTGTTGAAAGTCGCTGCGGCCGCAACCGCGTATGAGCAGAGCGTCACCGGTGAATACCCGGGACTTGTCGGACAGGACGAAACTCATACAGCCGTTGGTGTGTCCCGGTGTGGAACGCGCTTCCAGAGTCACTCCCTCGATGCCGAACGACTCACCGTGCTGCAGGCCGATATCCATATTCTCGGCGCCGGCAGCGGCTGAAATGGCGATCTTACAGCCGGTTTTCTGCTTCAGCAGCCAGGCAGCGGTGATATGGTCGGCGTGGGCATGAGTGTCTGCAACCAGTTTCAGGGTCAGCCCAAGTTCCCGCAGCATGGCCAGATCGCGCTGGAACTGCTCGAATACCGGATCGATCAGCAGCGCTTCGCGGCTGGTCTCATCCGCCAGCAGGTAGGTGTAGGTGGAAGAGGTGGAATCGTACAGTTGTCTGAAGATCATGGAACTCACCTTGCGTCGGTAGTGCCCACAGAAGGAGCGGATTCATAATAGGGACAGATTTATTTTACCTGAAAACAGATCTGTCCCTGTTATGGGGCAGGCTAGGTTGTTACGGTGTAGACCCTGGGGTCGTAGGCTGCGTGCCTGGACAGTATTTCGAGTGCCAGTTTTTCCTTTTCTTCGTCTCGGGTTCGGACGAAAAGCAGCAGGTGACCTTCATCGACCTGTTCTTCCAGGTACTCTGCGTCACTCTCATGGATAATAACCGCCAGCAGCGCTCCGATGCCGCTGAAAACTGCGGTAGTGGCGGCAGCGGCAGCGACAGCTCCGCCCAGAATGCCGGCTGAGGCGACGACGGCTCCGCCGGCAACCGCGGCCCCGGTCATATACAGCGTGCCGACCAGTGCATGTACGGTATCGCCAACCGATTTCTTCGCCACGAAGGCAGTATCCGGTGCTTCGGGATCGGCTGAATCCTCGTTGATTTCCTCGTACAGATGCCCAAGCTTCTGTCTTACTGTGAACTTTCCAGCCAGCAGGCCGATTTCATCATGTTGAAACCCTGCGTCCTGCAGGTCCTGGATGGTTTCTTCCAGTTTTTCGGAACCGAAAAAGATTCCCACCGCTTCGCGGATCGGTGCTATGGTCGAAGGCTCGGACATTGTGCGCTCCTCAATTGTTAGGATTACAAGGAAACTTTGTGTTGTTGAAACTGCGAATTCGAACTATATCCCAAAAATTGCGTGAATATCTGATTTGTCACAAAAACTAATCTTTCCGGTATTGAGAATGCTTGGATAATTGTCACAGGAATCCCCAATTGATCAGTAGTTCCTTAATTGATCAGGTGTAGCTCCAGCATCAACAAGAGTCCGCCAAGGAACGCCAGATAACTGATTAAGTTGCTGCGAAAATTCTCATGTTTGTTGATTTCGGGTACCAGGTCAGACGCGCCGATGTAAATAAAGTTGCCGGCCGCAAAGGGTATGAGAAACGCGATATCAAAACTGAAAGCCAGCGTGTAAGTCAGCAATCCTCCCAGTAGAAAGGTTAGACCGGAAATAAAATTGAATAAAAGGGCGTTACGCTTGTCCCAACCGCCATGCAGCAGGATGCTGAAGTCACCCAGCTCCTGGGGGATCTCGTGGGCCGCGGCAGCCAGCCATGCCAAGATTCCGAGGCGAATGTCAACCAGGAACGTACCTGCGATAGCGAGTCCGCCAACGAAGTTATGTAATCCGTCGCCGATGAGGATCAGGTAGGTCAGAGGCTCACGACAACTGCTTTGCGACCGGTGGCAATGATGCCAGTGCAGTAGTTGCTCCAAGGCGAAGAAAACACTGAATCCCATGGCCAGCCAGGCGAACACCTGCAGGTCTGTTTCAAGCTCGGTCAGTGCCGCGGGGATCATATGGAAAAAAGCGCCGCCCAATAGCGACCCCGCAGCGAAAGCAACCAGCGGCAGCATTAGCTGCTGCAGAGTTTCCTCTTTCAACAGTAAAGTGATGCTGCCTACCATGGCGATCAACGCCATGGCCAGGCCACTTCCTGCAATCCAGTAGAATACTGACATATCTCAACTCTGTTCAGCTCACCTTTACCGTGCTATTTGACAGTGACCGTTGTTGAAGATGTTGCAAAAAACGCGGATTCAACAGTCAATTCACTGAAAGGCACAAATTGATCCATGCAGCCGGAGCGTAAGCCATGGCATTAATTCGATCATTAGCAGCTGGAGCCAAACCCAATTAGGCAGCATCTACCGATACATCTCGATTCACAGGTTCATTGCCCGCATCTATTGCCCGAATTCGCCATCCTTGTACTTCCCTTTGATTTTTCAAGGTTTATACAACTGGTTATCAAGGGTGGCGTGATATTCCGTCAATACATCCAGATTTTGCCAGGGGATACGAAGTTTGTCCTCCGCCATTTCTGCAGCAGCTACTATCGCCGGAAAGCGTGCCTGGTGTTTTTCCAGCCTGGCAGCTTCTTTCTGGCACCAGGAAACTGGTTCCTGGATGTTCTCTCCCAGGCTACCCGTGGCAAGGTACTTCTGAACACTCACCTTATTTTATTGCCCGACTGGCCGCCCTGGTGCCGAAACTCAGAGTCAACCTTACCCGTTTCCATGGTGTGTTCGCGCACAAAAGTAAAAACCGGGCACTGATAGCCGCTTCGAAACGGGGCAAATACCCTAGAAAGAACCAGGCTGAGCGCCTGAAACGGGTATTCAATATCGCCATTGAAACCTGCGAGTAGTATCAGGGCTCGGTTAGGATTATCGCTTGCATAGAAGACCCGGCGGTGATTCGGCAGATACAGGCGCATCTGAACAGCCGGAAGTCTGTCAACTAACAAGCATTGCTACCACCCGAGGGCGGGCCGCCGCAACTTAGCTTGTCCAGCTAAAAGTAACGACCTGAGTAAAGACGAGTATAAACAGCCTGTCAGGGACGGTGGTCGGTTTGCTTTCGACCCGATAACTAACCATGCCCGATTTACAATCAAATGATGGCGCAATCGGCAAAGCAGAGGAGGCGATTTTCCAGAGGCTTTGAAATATTTCAGACTGTTGGAGAGCGGACGATCACGAAGCTGGACAACGTGCAGGTTATGAAATGGCTTTTGTTCTCCTTATAAGCCTGGTCCTGCTGTGCTGTCGAGGCGGGCAGTTCGTCACCTGGGTGATCCCATCGACTCCGGAGTATGAACTGCTTTGCCCGAAATGGAATTCGTCCGTTATGACATTCGGTGCAGTCTGTGCCAGGGCTGATCAGTTTCCATATAGTGAATTTTCAACAAATTGCAACATTGAACCGTTATTCTCGTAACTTTCATTGTTACGAGCCTGCAAACCGGGTTTAATCTCTAAGGAACCTCTGATTACATGGAACTTCTCTGCAGGCCAGAGGTATTCCATGTAGTCTGAAGTTACTTCTCTATCCCAACTATAATAACCTTCCCTGGCGCATCGGCCTGGCCCTCCTGATGTCGCCTGACTTACCGTTGACAGGAGAATCTTATGACTACCACCAACCCCGATGCTACGGGTAAATGCCCGATCATGCATGGCGGCGCCACAGCGGCGGGCCAGTCCAACATGGACTGGTGGCCGAAAGCGCTCAAACTGGACATTCTGCATCAGCACGATACCAAGTCCAATCCCATGGGAAAGGACTTTAACTATCGCGAAGAAGTGAAAAAGCTGGATGTCGATGCGCTGAAAAAGGATCTGCATGCCCTGATGACCGACAGCCAGGAGTGGTGGCCTGCGGACTGGGGCCATTATGGTGGTTTGATGATCCGAATGGCCTGGCACGCGGCCGGTTCTTATCGCGTAGCCGACGGCCGTGGCGGCGGTGGTACCGGCAATCAGCGTTTTGCTCCGCTGAATTCCTGGCCGGATAATGTCAACCTGGACAAGGCCCGCCGACTGTTGTGGCCGATCAAGAAAAAGTACGGAAACCGGATCAGCTGGGCCGACCTGATTATCCTGGCCGGCAATATCGCCTACGAATCAATGGGACTGGAAACCTTTGGCTTCGCCTTCGGACGCGAGGATATCTGGCATCCCGAGATTGATACGTACTGGGGTTCGGAGAAGGAATGGCTGGCGCCCTCTGGCGGGCCCGACAGCCGTTACTCCGGTACTGAAGACCGCGACTCGCTGGAAAATCCACTCGCGGCTGTGATGATGGGCCTGATTTACGTGAACCCGGAAGGGGTGGACGGAAATCCTGATCCACTCAAAACCGCCCATGATGTGCGGGTCACTTTCGCACGTATGGCCATGAACGATGAGGAAACCGTGGCATTGACTGCAGGCGGGCATACGGTAGGCAAGTGCCATGGTAATGGAGACGCCGCTTTGTTGGGGCCTGACCCGGAAGCCGCCGGTGTCGAGGACCAGGGTCTGGGCTGGATCAACAAGTCCAAACGAGGTATTGGCCGCGACAGTGTGACCAGCGGCATCGAAGGTGCTTGGACCACGCACCCGACCAGATGGGATAACGGCTACTTCTATCTGTTGCTGAATTACGATTGGGAACTTAAGAAAAGTCCGGCCGGGGCTTGGCAGTGGGAACCGATCAATATCAAGGAGGAGGATAAGCCGGTCGACGTGGAAGATCCCTCCATTCGTTACAACCCGATCATGACCGATGCGGATATGGCAATGAAGATGGATCCGGAATACCACAAGATTGCCGAACGTTACTATCAGGACCCGGAGTACTTCTCGGAGATGTTCGCCCGTGCCTGGTTTAAGCTTATTCACCGCGACATGGGTCCGAAATCCCGTTATATTGGACCGGATATTCCCGCTGAAGATCTTATCTGGCAGGATCCGGTCCCGGTTGGCAGCACTGACTACGATATCGCGGCGGTGAAGGCGAGGATCGCGGCTAGTGACCTTTCCATCAGCGACAGGGTGGCCACTGCCTGGGACAGCGCCCGTACCTTCCGAAAATCCGACCTGAGAGGCGGTGCCAATGGTGCCAGACTGCGACTTGACCCGCAGAAGAATTGGGAAGGTAACGAGCCGGCACGACTGGGCAGGGTTCTTGCGGTGCTGGAGCCCATCGCCGAAGAAACCGGCGCCAGCGTCGCAGATGTGATTGTGCTGGCCGGAAATCTGGGTATCGAGCAGGCTGCCAGGGCAGCCGGCTACGAGATCGAGGTTCCCTTCGCGCCCGGTAGAGGTGATGCTTCCCAGGCGATGACGGAGGTTGAGTCCTTCGCATTCCTGGAGCCGCTTCACGATGGCTACCGAAACTGGCTCAAGAAAGACTATAACGTCAGTGCCGAAGAGCTGCTGCTGGATCGCACCCAGCTGATGGGTCTGACAGCGCCGGAAATGACGGTGCTGGTTGGCGGTATGCGGGTCCTGGACACCAACCACGGTGGGACCAGGCATGGTGTGTTTACCGACAATCCGGGTGTATTGAGTAACGATTTCTTCGTTACCCTGACAGACATGACGTTCACCTGGGTGCCGGTGTCGGATAATCTGTATGAAATCCGTGATCGCAAGACCGGCGCTACTCGCTGGACTGCAAGCCGTATCGATCTGGTATTCGGGGCCAACTCGATTTTGCGTGCCTGCACCGAGGTCTATGCACAGGATGACAACAAGGAAAAATTCGTTCGGGACTTCATCGCCGCCTGGACCAAGGTCATGAACGCCGACCGTTTCGACCTGAGCTGAACAACAACAAAATCCTGCAACCGCAGCCACCCCACACCGGGATCTTGGACGGTGCGGGGCGTCTGCTTCGATCAGCCGCCCCTCTCGCCGGATCAGGTCTTGTCCTGGTTCCGGGCGGCGTCCAGCATACTGCGGATCCGTGCCACTTCTTCTTCGCTCAGACCCCGATAGTGCAGCAGGGCCATCATCAGTTTCTCCGGGTTGCCACCGCAGGACTTGTCTACCATCTCGGCCACACGCTGTCCCAGGTTGACGTCCCGGGGGACGGTGGCCGAGTAATGAAAACTGCGTCCCTGCTTGCGGATTTCCAGCCAGCCTTTTCCCGCATGCGTTCCAGCAATCTTTGTGCTTTTAAGAAGAATAAAAGGTGTCCTCAGTCTTTGCTCAATGCCTTCCTCGTTAAGATATCTGGACTTGTGGCTAGTCGGTTGCACAACCCGCTGATATTGTGGTGTTTCTATATTCCATCTGAAAATTAAGCGAGAGTTGCGGACAGTCTAATTGTGGCATGTATTCTGGCGAACCAAGTAGCGAAGTGCATGTTTAGTAAGAAACGGGCTAATTTTCACTCAATAGCGCACAAATTAAGTTGTTTATGGCATCGTCCAATGTCGTAACTCATCGTTATACATAAGGATTTAACTTACTGGAAAATCTCCGAACCAGATACTCGCATTGTCACTCCGAGGCTCCGAATTTCGCTCTGGTTAAGACTCCCGCCAGGGGTCGGACTACACTGGCTGTTAATTTGCGGTGAAAATCGACCCTTGAAGCCCATCTTAATCACTTGCAAGCACTCGTGCTTGGGGGGCTACTTGTCGATATAAAGATGGCTGAGAGTCGGATCAATCGAACAGGCGACGCAACTCCTTGACCACCGCATGAAATAGACCAGTACGTCCATCGGCTTGTCGCAGTGGCAACACGCCGCCATCGCTGGAGATATCAGATATCGTCGCCACTAACCTCCCCTTCAACCCGGCGCCGAAAAACACGTGGAAATGCAAGCGAAGTCTGGTAGCATTCTGTCCCGGCAGGTCCTTGGCTGGAATTCTTTGTTTGCACCTTGAAAGATAAGTTCAAATATCGATTCGACATTTTTCATGAAATATGCGGTTTGATATGTGGAACGTACGTGGAACTCAAAACAGGAAATACCAGTTAACGCATTGTATTTATTGATAAAATGTCGACGTCCAGAGATGTTCAAGTCCTCTCCTGGGCACCATCTCGAAAAACTTCGAAAGACCACGAGAGACCATTTAAGATGCTGATTCTTAAATGGTTTTTTTATTTATAAAATCTCGAGCAGTTGTCTCTCATCGTCTCAAATTGTCCCTTTTGTGGAACGTGAGTGGAACGCAGAATTTGAATTATCGGACGCTCACACCGGCCCGCTGTAAACTTTTTCAGCTCTCTGAATCATAATCTTCGAGTCAGGATCTGCCTGACGAACGCGTGCCGTAAACCAGAAACAGACAAGGACGAACGGGAACCCAGAGAGGAGCTAAAACGCCAGCTCGAGGCGCTAAATCAATTTGATGAGGAAGAGATCAAGATCGCCAAGGCGTTACTGGAAAGCCTGATTCTCAAGCACTACGCAAGGCGGGCACTTGTAGAAGGCTGAAGCGATCATAAAGCGCTGACCCAGGGTGCTACCAACACCCAAGGCCAGCTAACCACAACCCACTGCTTTGGAGTGAGTCATGGCTACCAACAATGGTAAAGCAGGCATGCGCCTGCAAAAAAGTAAATCCTGTGAAGAGCGGTATATTAAGGCCAATGAGACCCACTACGAGTACCGTACCAAAGATCAATCACCAACCTCTGGTTGTCGCACCGTGCCAACCATCCAATAGCCGATAATGATGCAAAGCCCGGTTGCTCTGGTCAGCCGGGCCTCAACACTCAAAGGAGGTTCACACATGCAATCTCATACCGCCAAACAGGAAGCCCTGGACGCCATCCAGCGACTGCCGGACACCGCCGATACCGAAGAAATTATGTACCGGCTTTATGTACTGGAGAATATCCGCCGCGGCCAGCAGGACGCCGTCAATGGCAACACCCAACCGGCTGAAGAGGTGCTCAAGGATATTCAAACATGGTGAAGTGGACGGCTCACGCCAAAGCCCAACTTCGTCATATTCACGACTACATCGCCGAGGATTCACCGCTCTACGCCAAGCGCGTCAGTGAAGAACTGGTGCAAAAACCCATCGGCCTTTATGAGCTGCCCCGCAAGGGCCACATGGTGTCAGAACTGAACGAAGACGCCGTGCGCGAACTGGGCCTTTACTCCTACCGCATTATTTACTAGATCAAATCCGATCACCTCATTGAAGTGCTGGCCGTGATCCATAAGCGGCGGCATGTGGAGCCGGAAGATATTCCGAGGGAGCAATAACAAAGCCCGCCGCAGCGGGCTTTGTTATTTCACCTGTTTTTCAGCAAATGCGAGCTTCTTTTTCTCTGCATTGTTGATTTGCATGTTCGATTGACCCACTTTTAGCCACATTTGCATCGAAAAGTTGACCCACTACCTGCTACTGATTTAGCGCGATTGCTGCCCATTTAGAGGGTCAAAGTAAAATACAATGGGTCAAAATTCGCTGCAATTCAACAGCCTCGGGGCGACTAGGCCATATTCGGAAAGAAGTCCTCTAATCTGATTGCCCTTGGCAGTACGGTGGGACTTCAGCTCAGAGAGCACCCGGTGTAGGGCTTGAATATCTTGCTGCTCAATAGTCTTGGCCTGAACAAATCGCATGTTGGGGCGGCTCATGGCTTCGCAGATTGCTTCCGCATATGAACCACAGATACTTTAGAAATAAATCGCCTCGGGTTTACCAAAAGTTCTATTTCTTGAAAGGATAGACCTTTTGGTAAACCCAGGGAGATTCAATATTTATCCTTTATATTATTCTAAGCACCAGGACTAAAAGCCCACCGACAAGCAAATGAAAAAAAAACAAAAATGGGCTAATGCTTGGATTCTCCGCATTTTTGACATCAGAAACAAGTGCAACTATAAGTGAAACTGGAGGAATTAAAATGGAGGTCAAATAAAACCCATTTGTAAACCTACCCTTTTTTTTTGCAAGGCAAATAGAACCCCAGCAAAAAAGACCATACGTAAGTACAAATATGAAATAGTAAATATTCAACTAAATTTCTACCTGTTTTGACATGATACAAGTACGCATGTAGTGGTCGATCCTAGTCCTACTACTTTCGTAACAACAAACAAATTCTTAATAGTAAGTTTAGCTATCTGCTTTGCTACTTCTCGTTCAATGCTTTCAGCACCTCTCTTCAAGCCATTTTCAATTGCTTTTTCAGGCAGAAAATCGAGAAAAAACTCTGTAATGCATTCTATTTCACAGCTATAGCAACCATAAATTACTTTAAGTTTATTTCTGTAACCATTCAGCTTTTGCACAGGATCAAATCCATTTTCCTTCCTAAACCAGAACCTAAATTGATTTAGGAACGCCGCATTGAACTGAGCAGGATTTTGACCATCTTGATCAACAAATAGTTTAGGGTTGTTTAGTGCGTAGACATAAGTGTTAATTCCTCCACCTAAGCCAATAGGATCACTTTCCACGTACCTTCCCACGCTCGGATCATAATCCCTAAAGTAGTTATAGTGTAGGCCAGTTTCACTGTCACTGTACTGCCCCGGAAACCGTATCTCGTTCTCGATAGTGGCAGTGACTTCTTCGACTTCACCAAACGGGTAGTAGACGCCATCCCAGACAGTTTGCTGGGTGTCGTCCGTAATCTTTTGCGGCGTTCCCAAGTGATCATTGTGAACAAAATAGGTCTCTTCGTCCTGTGTACCTGTGTCATCAACAATTGCAACCTGTTGACCGTTGACGTAGATGTACTCTCTCAGTGTAGTGCCAGTAGCCGCATCAATCTCCGCAATCACCTGCCCTGCTTGATCATAGATAAAGTGAACAGCTGCATTCGGGTCCCCGTTCACAGTTTTGACCACACGTTGTCCTTGCGCATTGTGCAAATTCTGAACCTGAGCCGGGCCCAATCCTCCACCTAAATCACAGGGATTAGGCCTGGTAACGGTCGTTGCAGAAAGTGCCATCTCCAGATCATCCAGGTCGCTACACAGGATCTCTGTATTACCTGTCAAATCGACAGTCGCAAGATTGGTGAGCACTTCTAACCCAGTCACATCGACAATGTCGCTGTTGGAACAATCCAGGGCGGTGACTTCATCCGTTGTTGACCAGCCGTTTACCGCCGCTTCTCCTATGACACACGCTTCGAGATTAGGATCAGGAAAATCCTGTTCATTGAGTAGATCCAAGGATTCTCCAGTACCAACACTGGTAAAGAGGTAAAGTTGACCAAACCCTCCATCAGCACCGAATGCACCAATGGCTATCTGTCCAACTGGAGTGATGGCAAGACCCTGGCCGAAACTCACATTGGCAAGTGGACTAGGATTATCAATGACCTTGATCAGACTACCATCGCTGCCGTTGAAGACAAACACACGACCCGAGTTGTCCGCACCTGCATCGTCATTTACTGAGCCGACTACCACATGGCCCTGCGGTGTACCTGCGACTGTGGCAGCAAATTGGCCATTGGTATCGGCCAGTGGATTGGCGACCGACCAACGCAGTGACCCATCAAGGCTGTCATGGACGAACACACTGCCGTCATCCAATGCATTGTTGTCCAAGAAGCGTGCACTGATGATTATGTCATCAAGCGCTGATGTAGCCACAGCACTGCCGTAGTCGTCGAAATCAGCCGGACTGGGATTGTCTATGGTTAACAGAGCTATGCCTCCAAGTTCTGAGACCAGGTGGACCGCTCCAGCATCCGTTAAAGTGATCGGACCAACGATGACATCCTGTTTCGGTGCACCAATCACAATGTCACCGAACGACGTGGTGGCAATGGCTTTACCGAACTCCCCGTTAGTATCGCCTGATCCGTTAGTCAGGGTTTGCGACAGCGTGCCCTGGTCATCGTAGACATAGACTGCCCCTCCTCCAGCTTCCTGGTAAGCGCCTACAATCAGACTGCCAATACTGGTTGTGGCCAGTGAGTAACCGTAGCGATCATCCGCGGTGGGTGATGGATTGGCGAACGTCTGAAGCAGCACACCACTTGAACCACTGAACAGGTATACAGCCCCTGCGGGTATGCCGCCGACTTCATCATTCCAGGCACCGACAACAATATCGCCATTAGGTGTCGATGCTACTGACCAGCCAAAATAGTCCGACCCAGTCGGGCTTGGGTTTTGAATTTCCAGTAGTGCATTGCCGTTGGTGCCATCAATCAGGTACACGCTGCCGTCATAAGAATCAGTACCCGGGTTGTAGGTAACCGCACTGGTTATAATATCTCCCACAGGTGTACTGGCCGCCGCAAAGCTGAACAGGTTTGTTGCGGGCTTTCCGGGATTGAGTACGTTAAAAACCTGTTCGCCCTCACCCAAACAGGAGGAAGGGTGGGTTATCACCCCAGCGCCAAGCACCCCATCAAGATCACCCAGTTGGCTACACTCAAGCGAGATGTTTCCGGACAAGTCTAATGAAGTGAGGTTGGTAAGCCCAGAGAGCTCATTCAGTAAGGTGATGGCATTGTTGGTCAACGACAAACTGGTCAGGTTGCTGAAGTTAGCCAGACCTGTCAGATTGGTCACACCTTGTCCGTTACAGCTTAAACTGGTGACATCGGCAGGTGCAGTCCAACTATTCGCAGAGCCGGCTGCGTCCAGGCAAGCGCCTAGGGCTGGATCTACAACGTAGGCCGACAAATTAGCCGACACTTCCACTGTCGCAAATGTGCAGCCAGGCACTGCGCAATGATTCACTGTGTCAGTGAAATATTGTGAGCCACCCTTATCTACTCGGAATCGGTAGTTACCTGGTAACAGAGAGAGGAGCGCCTCGCCATTTGAGTCTGTAACGGCGGATTTATTGACATAGGTCGATCCATCGAAGGCGTAGACGTTCAATCCTTGCTCAACACCACCCGCATTATTGGTCACACTGACAACCACCGATTCAGGGACATCATAAGTCACTGCCGTACAGCCCGGCGCGGTACAGTGATTCACATCGTCGGTGAAGAACTGGGTGCCGTTCTTGTCGATTCGGAAACGATAGTCGCCGGGAAGCAATGTAAATTGGGCTTCTCCGTTGACGTCTGTTACTGCGGATTTATTGGCATAGGTCGAGCCATCAAAAGCATACACATTGAGCCCTTCTTCGACCCCACCTCCGCTACTGGTGACTGTTACCGTAACCGATTCAGGCACTTCGTAGGCCACTGCGGTACACCCTGGGGCGGTACAGTGATTTACCGTGTCGGTGAAGAATTGCGTGCCATTCTTGTCGATGCGGAAGCGATAATCGCCGGGTAACAGCGTGAACACGGCTTCCCCGTAGACATCGGTTACTGCGGATTTATTGACATAGGTTGAGCCATCGAAGGCATACACAGTGAGCCCCGCTTCGAATCCATCACCACTGCTGGTAACGGTGACCGTTACCGACTCTGGGATCTCGTAGCTTATGTCGGTACAACCTGGCACCGAACAGTGATTGACTGCATCGGTAAAAAACTGGGTGCCATTCTTATCAATACGAAACCGGTAGCCACCAGCAAGTAGCGTGAACACCGCGTCACCATTCGCATCGGTGATTGCACTCTTATTGACATAGGTGCTGCCATCAAAGGCGTACACATTCAATCCGGCTTCGGCGGAGCCGCTACTACTGGTGACATTCACAGTCACCTGCGCAGGCATTTGAAAGCTGACACTGTTGCAGCCGGGCACTGAACAGTGGTTTGCGGTATCAGTAAAATATTCCGTCCCACTTTTATCGATGCGAAACCGGTAATCGCCAGGTAATAGGGTAAATTCCGCCTCACCGTTAACATCAGTCACCGCTGACTTATTGACGTAGGTTGTGCCATCGAAGGCATACACAGTGAGCCCCTGCTCTGGCCCGCCGGCGCCAGTTACCGTAACGGTGACTGATTCCGGGACTTCATAAGTAATGGCCGTGCAGCCGGGAATCGAACAATGGTTTGTCGGGGAGGTAAAGAACTGCGTGCCGTTCTTGTCAATACGAAAGCGGTAGTCATCAGAAAGCAACTGAAAGGTTGCGACGCCATTGGCATCGGTGACAGCGGACTTGCTGGCATAAGTCGTTCCGGTGAAGGCATAGACATTGAGGCCGCTTTCAAATCCACCGGCACTGCTGGACACGGTGACTTCAACCGCACGAGGGACTTCTACAGAAACAGAGGTACAGGCCGGTACTGAGCAGTGATTGTTCGCCCCGCTGAAATACTGTGTGCCGCTTTTATCGACACGAAGCCGGTAATCACCGTCGGCGAGGGTAAACTGTGCATTCCCACTGGCGTCTGTTACCGCCGAATTGCCAGTATAGGTGGTGTTATCAAAGGCATAGACATTAAGGCCTGAAAGGTTATTGCCCAGATCATCCTGAACATTCACTTGAACGCTGGTTTGAGCCATTGCTTGACTGGTCGCTGCCAAAGTAAACAGCACTACGGTTAAAGTATATTGGAATAGCGAGAGAAAGTTCTCACTAATTCTTTTACATCGGCGAGGCAAAAACCTGGAAAACCCCATGACTATTGCCCTCCCTGAGGAGTGGCCTGAATCAGGCGATTCTGATCGTTGTATTGAAAGTTAAAACCGGTGTCGCTGCCGCGGTCATCGCCGATGATATTGCCGTTGTTGTCGTACTGAAACGTTCTCAAGTCGCCATCGACATCCACCGAGAGTAGCCGGTTGCTGGCGGTGTCATAGGTGTAGGTTTCCGTTGTGGTGGACCCGTCTTTTGTCACTGAGAGTGAGAGGCGGTTACCGACTTCGTCATAGCTATAGCCCTGCAATCCGTATTGCCCGTCGGCGGAGATCAAGCGATTGAGCTGATCGTAGTTAAAGGCCTGCGTTCGCGTCGGATCGACGGCATCGACGATGTCAGTGATGTTGTCTATAGCATTTTGCGTATAGGTCAGGTCCAGGACATCCGGATTAACTGCATTGCTGTCTTCAACAACGAGTCCCGCAATGCGGTAGTCCTGGTCGATTGAGAGATTGAGCTCCAGGTCGTTGCCATAATCCAGTGATTGCATTGGGCCGAAAGGGAGATAGCTGACATTTTCAGCAATAGTCTCCGAAAGTGCGCCACCATTCTGTTGTGTTGTTACAGTTTCAACCCGACCCAGAACATCCAACTGATGATTGACAACCCGCCCGCTGGGGTACGTTGTCTGTATCATAATGTCGGCCAGGTCATAGGCGTAGGCGGTTGTGTAAGCATTCCCTTGAATAGTCACCGAAGCCTGCAGTTGGTTACCCCGATGGTCATAGACGTAGCTAGTACTGCCGGTTTGGTCGGTGAGCTGAGTAAGCCGTCCGACTCCGTATCCAGCTGCAGGCTGATCGTAGGTGTAAGCGATATCCTCAGACGGGGTGGCTGGATAAGTAACCGCCGCCAGTCGATTCAGGGCATCATAGCTGAAGTTGGTGACAACACCTCGTGCATCGGTCTGGCTACCCTGATTCCCTGCGTCGTCAAAAGTGTAGATGGTGATTCCCGTGTCCGGGCTATCAAGCTGAATCAGATTGTTTAGACCATCATAGGTATAGGTTGTTGCGAGGCCGCGCTGATCAGTAACCGAGATCAGGTTGTCTCTGGCGTCATAACCGTAATCGCTGTCATTCAAGTCTGCATCAGTCACGGTGACCAGGCGATTTAGGGCATCGAATGCTTGTATCGTGCTTTGGTTGATGCCGAGCGGGTCCAGCGCCATGGTGGTCTGGTTACCATTGTCATCGTAGGCCATTTGCGACAACTGATTGGCTCCGCCAATAGCTTGATAAATACGGCTCAGCTCGTCATAGACCTGGGTCTGGGTGCGAGTTATGGTGCTGGTGCCATCTCTGGTGGTTTCCGCCGTAATATTGCCCGCATCATCCAGCGAGTATTCCTGGCGTTCATTCAGGTTGTTGCTGATGGCAGTCAGGCGATGTGCCGAATCGTATTCGTAGTCCAAGTACGCGCCGTTGGGTAGCGTCACTCGGGTAAGTTGCCCGACGTTGTCGTATTGGTAGGTTGTGGTGGCATCGTTGCTACCAACGGGGTCAACTACCGTGCTGGATAGCAACCACCCTCGCGGGTGATAGGTCATCTGTGTGGTGACCGTGTTACTGTCGATCAGGGTCAGTGGTAAGCCGCGGGCATTGTAGCTAGTGATTTGGGTAACCTGCCCCAACGGATTGGTGATCGTGGCGACATAGCCTTCTGGCGTGTAGGTATACGTAGTGACATCGTTGATGTCGGTTCGAGGACCGTCTACCGTTTCAACGAGGAACTGGCCATTGGCTCCCTGGGCATAATAGGTATAGGTCCAGGTACGGGTGCGCCCGTTGGTGGAATACGGTACCGATTGGGTCGTGGTATCGGTTTCGGTTCGGGTTAACAGATTGCCGTTACTGTCATAGGTCATGTCTGTTGTGCGTCCTGGCTCGACGATCTGAGTGGGCAAGCGTAGGTCCGGGTGCCAGGTAGTGGTGATGGTTCGTTCTTCCGATGTGCCCACCGCTTCTGTACGGCTAATCTCGAGGCCTCGAATATCATGAACATAGTTAGTAACATTGCCGTTGAAATCTGTCTGACTGGCGCGATAGCCGTTGGTGTCGTAGGTACGCGACAGATTCGCAGCTGGGAAATAGCCCGACGGTGATGCCGCTCGGGAAATCTGACTGATCAAGTCATTCGAGAGCAGCGTAAAGACCGACTCTAATCCCAAGTCGTTCGTTTCCGTGCGAGTGTTTGCTACCCAGTCATAGTCGATCTCGAAGCGTGAGACTCCCGCACCAAGTTCGGTAACAGTGGCCCAACCGCTGTCATCGTATTCATAGTGAGAATACAAATCCCCGTTTTCATCATAGATATCGGTAATCCCATCGGGGAATCGCACATCGTTATATTGGAATTCACGATAAGGATTGTCGTTGGGATCTCCCGGCGTCTCATCAGGATAAACAATCGTAGCAATCAATCCGCGAGTCGTATGCGTATAGCGATAGTCGTGTCCATCTGGATCAGTGATTCGAGTGACCAGCGCGGGATCATTAACGTCTTCGTAAAAAAACTGTAGCGTGTGCCCGAAATCGTCGGCAATAGTGGACAACAGAGCCGTGTTGACCGGGTCATAGGTCAGCGTATGAGAAAGACCGCTAGGGGCAGTGATCTGAAGCAGCTTCCCATCGAGACTGTAAATCTCGCGCTCATTGGCCGCGTTGATTGCTTCCCAGCCGGGTGCTAGTGGATGTGACACATCCAGGCGTGAAATCTTAGTCTTATAGGCATTCTGTGGCTCATAAGCGCCGATGTTATAAAAATAGATTTCTTGCTCACCGTCATAGCGGTAAAGATTAATGACCTGTGGCGTATCATTCGGATCGATATTGTCCTTTTCAAAGCTGGCCACCAAGTAGCGATCGTAGTAGTTACGCCACTTGCGCTGTGCATTACCAGTGTAGGTTGTCAGCAGCTCCTGAGGGTCAGTGGGAATCTCCGCACCGTATCGCCGAAACCCTGAAGTATTGTTTGGTGCAGATTCGGTATACAGCGTTTCTGTCGGGCCACCCGTTGTTGGGAAATCTGGATCAGTGTCCAAGCCATGGCTGGTACGGTTCTTATTGCCAAAACTGTTGTAGCGCCATTCGATGCGTAGCGGGAATGCCCCTGAGCCCATGTAATCCACTTCAGTGCGGTACTTGTGACCATTAACTAAATTAATCGGATTATCACCACACTCATCTTCACATTGATCCGGCGGTTCAGGACATTGTCCCCCAGGTCCAATCGGTGTCTTGCCATCAGGGCAATAATTATCGCAACTCGGGCCTCCGTCTCCTAGATACTGCGCAACAGTTTGCCATTGTGATGGAGGAAGAAAGAGATTTTGCCGAAATTCTTTTGGGGATTCACAGTAACGTGGGTTCGATGCATTGATGGGAATCGGGGTAGCCGGCGGCGTCGTACCAATTGTCGCTGGACAACGTTCGACGATTATTTCAATGTTGCACTGATAGCTATCCACATCTAGTTGCGTGACACTGCCAAAGCCATATTTCGGTGTACCGTCGGGACATTTAGCTAACTGATCCGCGTCTGTAATCATGAATTCGCAGACTGTTTCGATATCGAATCCTTCCGCAACGACATATCCACCATTGGGTCTTACCCAGAAACGTCCGGATTCTTGGGCGGTAAGGAGTGTTGAATATGCCAAGGAAAGAAAAACAACGGCTGATTGCAGGCAATATATGGCGATGCCACGGGTAGGCGAAAAAGGCACGATAACCTCCGTACTCTTATTTTTTTTCAGTTTTTATTGGATAGATTGTGCGGAGGTGACCAATAAATGGTCAGGGTGTAGCCCTTGCCTTCCCACAATGTTCGTAGCCCGAATTTAGCGGGATCTTGTAGGCCTGTCTAGCACATTTTAGTGTCGAATGGTTTACGAGTAGCTGCCTTGTAATAGATTATCCTACTTTTACTAGCCGCTCATTTTGATATTACTTTTCTGTGAAAAACCCGTTGAATTCGCCCTCCTCTACGACATTATTACGACAATAATATGCCGATCTTGTGAATGTTCAAAGCAACAGCTGTTAAACGTTAGTGCTTTGCCTTTTTCTCCGAGTCCTTGTGGCTAAAGCCGTTTATTTTTAATCCAAATTGAAGCAATGGGGCTTCTGGTCTTCTACAGATTGGAGTTGGTTTTCAAAAACTGTGCTCTTACTTCCGCTTCACCCGTTGCGTCAGGGCCGAACCGGCGGCCGACTTCGTGGCTTTGGAGGCCTTGGGATTTCGTAAAGTCCTGGATGCGGCAGATGCAGCCTTCTTTCCAGTAACTTCACTACTCTTTCGCTGGGTCAAAGCTGAACCTGCTGCTGATTTTGCGGCTTTGGATGCTTTCGGATTTCGCAATGTGCGCGCCGCTGCAGAAGCCGTTTTCTTACCTGTCTTTTCATTTTCCCCGGCCATGATTGATACCTCCTTTAGGTTCTTTCAGCCATGTATATGCGCTCATATTTTTTATGGAGCTTCATGACAAACTATACCCTTTTATACTGTATGTATTATCAGTATATTGCAGTGCGGACCCCGTTTTGTTCCGGGGGACAATTTGCTTCCTGGGTTGCACCGTAAACCGTCCTGTCATCCGGGGCCTGTCAGGAACAATGGAGCTTCTGACCATCTGATATGCCTATTTTCTACTTTATTGGGAGTTCAATATGGCTTTTCGACATTCATGATTGATTTTCGACATTTTTGAATTTATAGTGTTTTTCGACATTATTCTGCTAATTGGTATATTTTTCGATATTAGTGATAGAAATTCGACAAGTGAGAGAAAAATCAAATACACCTGAATATTTCCAATATGAACAAATCCCTCCGGATACCACTCTGGCAGGCTGGGCAGCGCTTGTAAAAAGTTACGGCGTAGATGTTCCCCTGCGCCAATTCTCCTCTGTCTCGAACAGGCACGTCAGGGGCAACAAGAAAAAAGACGGAAATTGGGAGACATTTGACAAGCGCTATAAGCCTGAAGACTCATTAGAAGGCCATCTGAATTTTGCCTTTCGGCATGAAGTTATCGACCTTCTTGTAATGAAACGGGTATTCGAAGCTCTGCCTCAGAAGGATGTGGCCAGTTTCATCGTCTCAACGCCAACAGGCTCAGTCGCGAGACGTGTCTGGTTCTTTTACGAATTTCTGACCGGCATTGAATTGGAAATCAAAGATTCCGAGATGGTGACGGCTGTTGATGCCCTTGAAGCGGATAAATATTTCACACTCAAGGGAAAACTTTCCCAACGCCATCGTGTACGGAACAATTTACTCGGCCCCAAAGATTTTTGCCCGATCATTCGCAAAACAGAAGAGTTGAATGAGCACATTTCATTACGTCTGGATAAAAAGGCACAGGAAACAATCGGCAAAATAGGCTCACAGGTTATCGCCCGAGCAGCAAACTTTATGCTGCTTGCGGACAGCAAAGCCAGTTTCGAGATAGAAGGCGAAAGGCCGCCAAAAAATAAACTGGAACGCTGGGGCCGTGCTGTACTTGAAGCCGGCAAACGCCCCTTGAACCAGACAGAAATATACAGACTACACCAATTGTTAATCGGTGATGATCGCTTTACGGAGATCGGTTATCGCTCCGAAGGGGTATTCCTGGGCGAACGCGACCAGAATCATGATCCCATACCGGAATTTATCGGTGCCCGACATGAAGATGTGCAGGACCTCATGTTTGGATTGAATGAATGTAATGATTCGCTGAGAAGATCCGCTCTCGATCCAGTTCTTCAAGCAACCGCTATTGCATTCGGGTTTGTATATATACACCCTCTGGCCGATGGAAATGGCAGATTACATCGCTGCCTGATACATCATGTTCTGGCAGAAAGACAATTTACACCGCCAGGAATGGTTTTCCCGGTATCCTCGGTCATGCAGGACCGGATTGATGATTATCGGGAGACATTACAATGTCATTCATCGCCACTCATGGACTATATTGATTGGCGTCCGCTTCCCAATCGAAATGTCGAGGTGACTAATGATACGGCAGACCTCTATCGGTATTTTGACTGCACGCACAACGCTGAGTTTCTTTATGAGTGTGTGCGCAGGACCGTCGAGAAAGACCTGCCACGCGAAATCGAATACCTCAAATGTCACGATGAAGCGATGTGGCTGATTTCCGAATTTATCGAAATGCCTGATCGGTTAGCTCAGGATTTAATCATGTTCATACGCCAGAATAACGGTAAGCTTTCAAAACGGCGTCGGGAGAAAGAATTCGAAAAATTGACTGATAAAGAAGTTACAAGATTAGAGGAAATTGTTAGGGCTGTTTTTGAAAATTTTGAGACCGTAGATTGAGACTGGAAATCTTCTGTGTAAATGGCGGTTGGTCATAGCAATGCTCTGTCGCCAAACAGAATCATAAACATAAACTGGCTCATCGCCTTTTCCCAATCCCGAATCGGCATCGTTCACTTCTTGGCAATATTGTGTAGTGCCAGATAAAGCACTTTCAGCACAGCCTCGTCATTTGGGAACGAACGCCTTGCCTTGGTCACCCTTGTATCTTCCTACCTCTGCATGCTCAATAAAGAATATCCATTACCGCTTCACACCGGGCAAGTATAGCCTGATACATTGCATCCAAATCTTCGATTACTGGAACGGTCGTTTTTTCCTTGTCATGACCTCTTGGATCAATCCAGAAATATGCTACTTCCGGGCCTTTGCTTAGTGCGAAGTGAAACGGGCTTGTAGATCTATGCACGACCTCGTTTCGATAGTGAAACACACGATAAATTAGACCTTCCTCCGAGTGCGGGTCTACCGGCATAGTGCTGCGTTGTGTACTAACGCTCAACTTTTCAATTAGCTTTAGCAGTGATAATTCGGACTCCAGCTCCGAAAGGGCTCGAACCACAACCGAAACTGACACTAAATCTACGGCGATATTCAGGCCTTCTTCTCATTAACAAGTTGTGCGAGATACTCGCAAGCTTCTGCCAGATGGAAGAAAAACTCCTGTGCTAACTGTTGTCGTAACTTGGCGTTAGCGGAAAGCTGATTGCTGTCAATCAAGACTTCCAAATCGTCTAGCAGCCTGTTGAAAAAGTCATAATCCGTTAAAATACTGCAAACTAACAACAGAGTCATTCCAATGCGTGGTCATAGCGAGCCTCAGTCCTCATTGTTCAGTTACGTAGACCTAGAAAGTCGCATCCCCAAGCAGCATCCAATTCGCAAAATCCGTCAGATCATTGATCAGGCATTAATAGATCTGGAACCTGAATTCGATGCCATGTATGCGGAGGCCGGTAGGCCATCAATCCCTCCTGAACAAGAGATTGGCATGAAACGCTTTACCATTTTCTAATTGAGGAGATGACGCCGTATGCATTTGAATGTCTGACCCAGCGCCTGTTGCGTGAATCAAGTTTATTCATGTTGAAGTAACTGGGCGCACCGGTGATGGCGAAATTGATGGAAAAGGGATCGCTCGCATCAATGGACTCATGAGTTTCCATATTGCTTTTCAGTGTAAAAAATAAAAAGGATCCGTCAGCTCATCGGATATTCGTGACTTCCGTGGAGCCACTGTGGATCGCGCCGACCGTGGTATGCTCATCACCACTGGTAATTTTACCAAATCAGCGATAGAAGAAACCAACCGCGATGGCGCAGCATCAAACGACCTGGTCGACAGCGATCAACTCGCGGATAAGCTAAAGGAACTGGCCCTTGGAACAAAAAGGGAGCAGGTAGAGAAAGCTACCTTCGAACCGGAGTGGTTCTTGAGCCTCAAGTGAAAATCTTTTGATTGCTACCTGTTGGGGTAATGGGACAAATTGATCCGACGAGATGGAAACACCGAAAACCTTTTTTTGACTTTACCCCACACAAGATTTTCAGCACTACACACCGACCTCCACCTCAGTTTCTACAATACTTTCAATCACTGAATAGATGTCGACGCTCTCATCAGGCACATCAATACTTACAATAAGGCTGAAACGAACGGAATTTTGCCATCGATCCAACGCAGTCCGATATTTCCACCACCCACCAACAGGATAAACCGCTATTGTGTGCATATCAGCAAGCGAAGCTGCCGATCCGGTCCAGGTATCAGAATGAAGAGAACCACGAGTGCGCAGTTGAGCTCCGAGCTTCCAGCCTTCGCTCTCACCTTCCGGACCACTGTAGTCTTCCGTTTCATCATTTGCCATTTGATTAATAAAGGCTCTGAAATTATCCAACGTTTGCCCCGGTCGAATTACTTCAAAGCGTAATCCATGCGATTGGTAGCTATACCGCTTCCGATATCCCCTTCGCCCAGGGTTAGGCTCAATGAAATAGGACAGTGTCACCCTGAGCTTGACCTCCAATTCCGGAGGAAGTTGTTGCAGCGCCTCAATTGGCCACGGCAACTGATAGAGCTGCATTTCGTACAGCTTGGGATCTACTGATGCACTGACATCAGCCCCTTTGAAAAAGGGTTGCAACTCATCTTGTGCAATGAGCGTTAGGGCATGATTTGCACTGTAACGGGCGCGCTCGATATCCGGTACACCATGCCCGACTGTCCGCAACATGATCTCTTTCGCCAATTTCGGACTGTGTTGGTCATACAGAAGCCCGAACCTTTCGGACATGCGCTGTGTCCACTCAGCTGAATGCACAATCAGGGCACGAATTGTTTCTGGCCAATAGCCTGGGTACTCAGCCATCAGGATTGCAGCTTGTCGGGAAACCAAAGCACAAGAGGCACTCGTGTCTCCATTGGTTTCAAAAAGTTGTCCAGCTGTTTTTCCAGAGGTTGTTAGAAGGGACACTACATCGGCATCGGTTACTTCAGTAGCATCTGGAGAAAGAAGACGATTACCACCTTCCTCAACAACATCAGGCTTATAAGGAGCATGTTTCCTCCAGCCCCAACTGACGGCAGAGCGTGAAGACGGCGCAACATCGCCAAACTCCGCAAGAGGCGACCAACCATCGAAGCTGGCATCATCATTCGTCGTTCTTTCTGTAAATGCTCCCACGGTCAGAGCATTCCATGACTGGGCGGGATCTTCTATTTGTGCCAAATGCACTTGGTCCCAATAGTCTGGCTGGGGTGAAACATTGGCATTGTTACCCGCAGAGATAACAAACAATCTCGATTCAGCCTCTCCCAATGCGAATGAAAAATCATCGATCTCGGCAGACCAAGAAGAGGGTTGCCCTCCCAGCGCCTCAGGTTCAGAGGTGATCGCCAGAGAATAAACACGCTTCCAATCTGGTCTATCAACAGCGAGTTTTTCCGCTGTGCCAACGGTAATAGCACCATAAAGTTCGGGATCGTGGTTGCCTGTTGGAGGAAGAATGCGGGCAGACTCGATTCGATGATCTACTGCAATTAGATCGTGACTCATTAAGGCATCGTACAGGTCACCAAAGACTGCCAAACCTGCTTGCTTCGAACCATGGTCATTATAGGGCGCTAAAGGGTTTGTCGGATCGTGGTTATCATATCTAGGCCACGTAGGATCCCATCGTTCCGCACTTTCCTCGTTGCAGAAATTCCCGATCAATGGGTGATTGTAATTGACTCCGGTATCAAGAATGGTAATGGCGGTAGAGCTGACACCATTGATTTGCACGCGCCTATTGAGATTTTCTGTCCATTGTTGCTGTTCCTTCGGAGAAGACCTGAGCAAGACATTTGGCGTCTCCTTCGCCCGCCTGAGCTCTTCGAGATTTGCGATCAATTCCGGAGCGCGTGAAAGTTGTCTGGATGATGCTCTAATTAAAACAACCACACTATCGAAGAACGTAGTGGATGTATTTCCCAGCTTCGCATTGAGACGCTCAGCGAGTTGATGGGAAATATGAAGTGGATCCTCTGCGTTAGGCTGTTTCTTCAGCCACATTTCCCACCAAACAACTTGGTCCTCGTCCTGTGGAAAAAGACCACTCGCATCCGTCCAGAACGACTGCAGGTCAGCTAGTTTTATTTCGGAAATGCTGTCAACGAGATTGTGATTTCTTGGACCACCTTTACCATCTTTACCAGGATCGAGGTACTGTTCTAGTTTGCTCTGGAATACACCACGTCTAGACTCTGGCACAAACACGACAGCAACCTCATGGTCATCCACCTTACGGCATAAACGAAGTTTAAAGTCCCTAGAGGTATCAAGACTGTCGAGCGGTAGCTCGCAATCTGGCATTCCGATGATTTCTACATATATACCGACATCTTCAGTAATTGGAGGCTCAGCCTGGGCTCGTCGGGCATCATAACCTTGCATAATGCCGGCATATTGCCCGGATATGGATTGGCCATGCTGATGCCGGTCTTGTAGTGGAATGATCGGGTTTCGACCCCGCCTTCGTGAACTAAAGTCCTCGCGGTCTGCGAAGCCTTCGATAAGGATGTGCGGCTTCCTATCCGGCATTCTGTTTTATTTTTTCCCTGTTTGGCGACGTTCGATTGCCCTAATAAGCAAAGAAGAGGTGATTTTCGCTTCATGATTCAGTACCGCTTCTTTTGCTGCATCTTCGCAGGCCCGGGTTATCTCGGCCGAACTGAGGTTATTTGCCGCTGCACTTATTTCATTCCATGCCAATTGGCCTGTATCGAACATTGATAGTCGATTTTCGACAAGTCGCTCTATTTGTTCTTGACCAGGCTTCTCGAAGCGAATGATGTCATCAAAACGGCGATAGAGCGCTTTGTCCAATAACTCGGGATGATTCGTAGCCGCAACGATAATGCTTTCCGAAGCATCTTGTTCAACAAATAGGAGAAAAGAATTCAGAACTCGTCTGATTTCTCCCACATCATTCTGCGCACCCCGCTGGGTACCGATCGCATCAAACTCATCAAAAAGATACACGGCTCTTGTTTGCTTTATATGGTCAAAAATCAAGCGGAGCTTTGCCGCCGTTTCCCCCATAAACCGAGTAATCAAACTATCTAGAACCACCGTATAGAGGGGCAGCTTTAGCTCGGTAGCTAAAGCTGCGGCAGACATGGTCTTCCCCGTACCAGGTGGGCCGGTAAATAACAACTTTCGACGAGGGAAAAGACCAAACTGAGACAGTTTATCCTTCTGCCGCTGCTCGAGTAGCACTTGCTCCAAACGAGTGCTTATGTCCTCAGATAGAACCAGTTCGTTTTTACGAACGGAAGCCGGAGTTAAATCGAGTAAGCCTTTCAATTCTCCTGCTGGCTGTTTTTTCAGCGGAGTTGGACTTCTTGCGGCGACGCCCAGCTTTGATGTCTTTTGGGAATTTTCTACTAGTGTCTTTAGCTCATTCGCTAGTTTGTGGTGGCCTTGACGAGCTTCTTTTGCAGCAACTTGCAAGGCAATAGAATAGAACCGCTGATCATCTCGGTCCGCGTGGCTCTTCAAAAGCGCCTTGATTTGCTCTGCCGTTGCCATATTTCAATCATTCCCCTGATCTGCAATAATACTCGGTCGGGCATCCAAAATGAACTAGATCTTTCATTATCAGCCTGTCTGAACCGTTAAGCTTTAACTCGGATTTGAGTAGTGTACAAAGTTACCTTTTGCCGATTTTTAGGCGGCGTATTGCCCAATATCAAAGCATCCTGTATCGCGTTGGGCGGCCTTGCTGTAAAGGTTGTCAGCCTACTGGCTGCAAGTGCTGACACATCCGAGGATGAGGAAACTGACATGCCCGCTGGGGCATTCAAAGGCGGGAATTTAAACTACCGAACAGGCAAGTTGGATGATGGCACCGACCCCTATGGCTGGTATTAGAAGAACTAATAGCTCCATCACCGTTTAATTCCTTTGCTCACGATCCCTTTCCCGACAGCTCCCCCTTGTTTACCTGACTCATGTACAGGGGCTCTCAATGGATTGGCCGCGTTATCCAGTGACCGGCCAACATTCACCCCTGCCCAAGCCATCATCCCACTCCATAACAACGGCAATCCCAGATAAAGACTGGTGGTGATCATATTCAGCAGCATGCGCTTGGCGTCGTGCTCACCTGGATTGGAGAAGATCTGCAGGAAGACGTTAACGTCGGGATACATGGACAGAATCAGGTTCTGATCCACCCACATGGCCAGGTACCAGAGTACCGTCCAGAATTTGATGGTGAAAATCGCCATGCCGGCGACCACCATCATGGCAATGGAGTAGCGGGATAAGACAACCACCAGCGGTAGCAATGCATAGATACCGAGCAGCATAATGGACTGTACCATGGGCAATGACTGCAGTACGGCGGTCATGGTGACGGAGAACAGGGCTGATGCGGTGATCACGCCACCGGTGGCGAGGCCTCCTTTGATGATACTTCCCGCGGTATTGAACAAACCTGAACCGGAGGCATTGTTTGCGACCAGCTCGTTGCTCGACCAGGAAGGCGGTGCGTTGGTAAGCACGGTTTTGGCGACGGCGTCATTTTGCCGCTCACCGGCCAGTGCGGGGGCAATGGCGACCACCAGACCGGAGAAACCGGCGGAGGTGGCATCCGCTTCACTGATCAGCTTCTCTCTTAAGCCGATCGCTGCATCTTCCCACCACTGCTTGCAGTAAGGTTTGCCCCAGGTTGGCGGTGCCATCGGATCGTACTCGGTATCCCTGGCTGCATTGTAGACCCAGCCGGTGATTTGGTTGGCCGGGCGCAAGGTGTCGTAGTAGCCTGGGATATCCCGGTAGACATGTGAGCCCATCCAGTCCGGGTCGTCGACGCCATAGGTGGCAAGGATACCGTTGATCGCCGGGGTATCCGGCCGCTCTGCCTGGTACCTGGAACGGGCCGGTATGTAACACTGGCTGAAAAAATCACTGACCTCCTGCCGCAGTCGCGGGTCGGCGATTGTGGCCAGGTGAGCCTGCTGCTCGAAGGTGCGCATATCCGCCACCGTTGGCAGGCCTTCGACGATAGCGTGGTTCAAACCCGAACTCAGCGCGATGACACCGTACCACCACACCGGAACATTGACGGTCGCGGCAGAGCCGGTAAACCCGGTGGTACCGTAGGTACTCTGGGGGGCCGCGACAGTTGCTGTGGTAGGTGTTGGATTGAGCAAGGTCGGTGGCGGCGAGTAGGACAGGGTTGCCGCATTGAGGGGTGTGAGGGCAGCGGGTTGCCCTGCGAGCACGACCACCAATAGCGCAATGAACAGCTCGATCTCCATACGCCGCAGTGACAGGCCGCTGGCATGTCCCACTTCCCCGCCCTGAGCCGGTTCCCGCCAGTTGTCGATCAGGATACCCAGGAACGGGAGATAGACGATCCCGGTACCGACCATCACATCCCACAGAATGCCGTAGAAGGCCCAGCCGAAGAGCGAGGTAAAGAGCTCCAGGTAGCTGTCGACACTCATCGGACGATCGGCCCTGCGGTCACACCGAGAAACTTCACCACTATCCCCTGCCCCAGCACCAGTTCGAGGATGACCAGCCAGGTGACGGCGCGCCAGCGAAACCGCTGTAACTGATTTGTCTGGGCAGAATTGATCTTTGCGGTTTTGGCAAAGCATTCGACGCCGGCATTCCAACCGAATGCCACCAGCGCAATCACTGTCCAACGGCCTAGCGTGAGTGATAGGCGCCAGGTGTCGATACGCTGTTGGATGGACTGCACAGAGTCGGTCTGTAACCGATGCATCAACCAATAGCCTACCAGTGCCGTCAGCAGCGCGGCCGCCAAGGTAGCGATCAAGAGACCCTTGCGCTGTGCCCGACTGTTATTGAACACGGCCGTCCCGCAACGGGTTCGGATCGAGGGTCGGTACTTCCGGCACGGTGAGAGAGCTCTGCCTTCTGGCCGCCGCGCGCTCGAGCAAAGTGGTAACGGTGTCCGAGACCACTTCTTTGCGCACACGGGTCTCAAACAGCAGATTTTCGATTTCCTTGTCGAGTTCCGCGATGGAGTTGTCCGCGTGTTCGCGGGCGACTTCGGTGGCATAGACTTCAGGTACTTGCCTGCCCGACAGTAACAATCGCCGTGCGAACAGTGCTTTCTCGACCGTGCGCGCGGTGCTGATTTCCGAGACCAGGCGACCCATGATCAGGCTCTGCTCCGAGACCGGCATTTCACGGATCGCTTCGATCACCTGGCGGGTGATGGCCACCCCGGGCGCAGTGATCTGTTCGAGGTTGTCCAGGGTCGGTGGTGTCGCGCCGCTGACCAGGTTCTGGATTTCGGTGGTGACAGTAGCGGACTCCTGGTAGAGCTTGGGTAACAGCCCCGTACCGGGAATGCTGTCTTTACGGCAGGTGTCGCAGGTGGTGACGATGTTCTCGCCCACCACATCGACTGTCCAATCACGGGCATCCGCCGGTGATGGCCAGATTTCCGACAGGCGCGTGGCCGATGCCACCGGCACTGGTGTCGTATCGGTGAGCGCTCTGTTCATATTGATGTTATAGCCGGCCTCGACGATATCACCGGTGAACTCCAGCACCGGTTGCCCACTGCCCCCGGCCTGACCGCCGATCCAGGGCACCCCGTTATCGCCGTTGGAGGATTCCACCGACTCTTTGGCGGTGACGGCATCATTGCCGCCAATCCCCATCTGCACCTTCCAGTCGTTGCCTTTGGACAAGGTGATCAGATCGGCATAGGGGTTCTTGCCCTGGGCGATCTCGGTCTCCATCACCTCACAGGACTTGGTGGCCAGCTGCATGGTTTCTTCGGCCTTGATCAGCGCGTTCTGAAAGAGATCGTACAAGCCGGGGTTGGCGCGCTGCAGGATCAAAGCCGGCAACGCAGCGATGGCGCTGGTCGCTGCGGCCGTCATCGCATTCATCATGTTATCCACACCGGCCCCGATGTCATTCAAAGTGTGAGTCACCGCCGCCACCGGATCGAATTTGCCGCAACTGTAACCGAGCCCCAATTGGGCGGAGCCGCCCAGGGTGACAGAGACCACCGAAGGATTGGCGGGTACGGAGACGGGCTCTGCTCCGCCGATTTCGTAATACCACAAACTGTCTTCGGTGGGGCCCTGAGCCGCGTGAACAACCTGACACACACTCATGACGCCAAACAACAATAGGGTACGAACAGATAGTTTCTCGCTCATGGTGGGTAATTGATCCAGTCGACGTTGAACAAAAAGATGCCGCGACCCTGGCAACAGCTGTAAGGGCGCCACAGATTCCAGGCATAGTCACCGTGGGGATCGACTCGACCTCCACCCCAGCCGGTTAGACTGGCCAGGTCATTGGTGCCAAATACCTTGCAGGTCGATTCCGCCCTGGGTAAAAGCATCTGCCACACGCCGGTGTCCGGATCGCCTTCAACCAGTGGTCCGGGCGGCCACACGCGCTGCCCTGAACTCGAACCACCGGTTATCGGTACGTAGATATGGGGTTGCCCCTGACGTGTGACGATGTCACCGGCGCGCTGGGCATTGATGGCCGCCGCCTTGGGTTCCTCCGCCTGCGTCGTCCAGCCGGTGCGCGGGTACACGCCGCCCCAGGTCTGCATTGGCCAGCTGCCGATCTCCCGCAAACCGGGTATCAGGCTCGCTGGGTAGAACATTTCCGGGATTTCCATCCGCCAGGAAAGTGCGTCCAATCCCGACTGGAAATACGGAAAGAAGGGTGTGGCTTGTGCGTTGCAGAGGGAACCGGTGCTGGCGATGATGCTCGACAGGGAGCTGACCGGATGGCCGATGACATCCGTTTCCCGAAAAATCAGGTTGCGATGATCCTTGTTGCCCTGCCCGCCTTCTGTTCTGTTGCCGGCACTGTCAATCGGTACAGCCAGCAAGCTGCCAAGCAAGCCGTTGGCGGCGGTTCGTTGTGCCATGCCCAGCGTATTGCGAATCTCTACCCAGGGATTGCCACCGAGCTCGTTGTAGGCACTCACCACCGCATCGGGCTGGTAATGCCCCACTTTGATCGAGGTACGCACGCTGCAGCCGGACAGGGTGCAGCGCAACCAGAAGCAAATCCCCACCGGCGTCCAACGCATACAGCTGAGCGCCGCCTGGGTAGTCTGCACAATAATTTCCGGTGTGGTAATAGAGCCCGCGTGACCGATCAGCGGCATCCACAGCAACAGGCTCAGCCAACCACGAGTCAGGGCCGCTATCATCGTTCTGCGCTCTCTGCCAGCCACCGCTGATAAAGCCGGGTTGCGGCATTGATGTCGGTTAAACCGTAGACCACAGCTTGACCATCGAAGACGATGGCCGGGTAACGATCGATACCGTACTGCCTTGCCTGCACCAATCCGTTGGCGGCGTTCTCCAGTTCAGTACTGAGCTGCAGGTCCATCCGCTGGTATCGCTTCAGAACCAGTTTTTTGGCGGACTCTGAATCCGCTGGCAGGTCATCGGAGAGCTCTTGCTGCAACCGGTTGATCCGATCGATTACAAAGACGGTCGTGTTGTCATTTCCAGATACAACCTGACGTCTCGAATCGGTGAATACCTCGATCGTCGGCTCTTTCAGTAGGGTCCTCTCGCCGGCCTGCACAGGCGCACAAAGTGTTCCTGTTAGAAGCAACGAGATAATGCATTGAGCTTTTACGACATTCACTGACAATCGTCCAACCCGGGATGGCATTGAGGAAGGCACCATCCTGCGCGATTACGGGTTAGGCAAAAATGGTTTATTCAGACAGGGGGAGTCGCCCTTTTCCTCAGCCGGAGCAAACCGTCGATCTGCGTAGGAATTGGAGCGAAGGAAAGGAAATGGGGAGAGCGCAGAATTACCCAGAAAGTCAGATGATTTCCCGCTCACTCAGATGGCGAGCGGGGACCATGCGTTTGTGAAGCACGGCGAAGACTACGAGCTGCTGCTCATGGACGATGTAATAGACGACATGGCTGGCATGGGAAAACTCGAAACATTCGGACCAACGTCTGGCCTGTCCTTGCCAAGCGATGGTGTTTCAGAGAGCAGCCGCAGCACCTGACGGAGTTCAGCCAGGTAGCGTCGCGCCTGGGCTTCGCCCCACTGGCTTACGGTGAATCGACGAATGTCGAGCAGATCCGACTGGGCAACCGGCGTAAGGCGAAAACCCCTCTTTAATCGTGCAGGCCGTCCTCGATCTCGTCTAAAAAGACCTCACCATCGACCAGATTGCCAGCCTCTATATCGGCCTCGGCTTGTCGCGCCCTGGCCTGTACCAGGCGTAACTTGAGTGCGTCCATGCTTTCATAGTCTTCGGCTGAGACGACAACCGCTACCGGCTTGCCGTTTTTATTGATCTGAATGGGTGCTCGCCGGGCTTTGATCAGCAAGTCACCAAAATGAGCTTTCGCTTCGTTGGCAGACAGAACTTCCATTGACTAGAGCCTCAATATTGTTCAATTCGCCAATCTTAGTCGAATCGAACGATAGTTGCCGGTTATTCTTTTGATGGAGGATCGATGGCGAGTCATTCCCAACGCGGTGTCCAAGTGGCGCCGCGCCCAAGATTGTGGACCCTGAAAGCCTAACGAGACTGCTCGATACGCCGGGCCACCTCGTAAACGGCTTCCAGCTCTGAACAATTCTTTTCACGCATGATGGCGGCGCGCTCCGCCTTCTCATGCTTTTCGGTCATGGCCAGTGCCAGCGACAAAGCAGGAGGCACGTTCCGAAACAGGGCTTCAACCTTGTCGGCCAGTACAACGCCTTCCACGTATTTGCCCGGCTCCTTGCGGGCCGACAGCAGCAGGTTACGCTGTTCGTCGTTCAGGTCCTTGAAGCGGGCAATCTGGTCAACCTCTTCCTTCGGCATCACCAGACACAACCACCACTCCATCATATTGAGCATCTTGCGGCTGGCGTCGGGGAAGTCCTCCAGGTTCTGGGTGGCGATCCAGAACCAGGCACCGAGCTTGCGCCACATCTTGGTGATCTTGACCACGTAACGCGCCAACAGCGGATTGGTGGTGATGATGTGACCCTCATCGGTGACTACCAGGGTGGGTCTTTCATCGTGCTGGTAGCGCTCCACCAGGTCATTGATGTGGCTCATCATCGACAGGTAGGCGACGGTCAGCTGGTCCTCGTAACCCTCCCGGGCCAGAATGCCCATTTCAAGAATCGTGACATCGGCCTCCGGCCAGGACTGCCCCGGCCGGTTGAAGAAATGGCCCGCTAGGCCTGAGCAGAACAAGGCCATACCATCGCCCATCTCCAGCGCTCGATTGCGCCGGTGTTCGGGTAACTCCGTGTTGGTGGCGATAGTCTGAAACGCGTGAACCACGTCCTGGGTAACCACCTGGGAACTGCCGGATTCTTTGACCGTTTTCGCAGCGAGGAATATGGCATTGCGAATCAGCAGCCGGTCGGCGCGGGTCAGGCGTGCGTCCTCGCGCTCATCGCCACCGGTGATCATGATGCGCGCGGCGATCTCCATTTCGCCGAGGATATCGCGCCTGCCGCCCTCGTCTTCCAGCTCGTCGTCTTCGTCCAGTGACTCTTCCAGGGTTGGGTCATCGGCATCGAGCAGGTTCAGCGCATGACGCCGGTCGAGCAAGCGCAGTGCATCGGCAAAAGGCGGCAGACTGACATCGACATTGGGATTCAAGGTGATCTGGTTAACCGACAAGCCATGGTGCGCAAAATGCTGTCCCAACAGGGAAAACGACGCGCCTGCTTCGATAATGAAAATGCGGGGACGGTGGCACGCCATCATCTGTTGCAGTAGATACACCAGCAATGCCGACTTTCCTGCGCCCGTGGGTCCCAGGATCAGCATGTGAGCGTTCTTCTTGCGATCCCCCCGATGTAGCGGATCAAACACCAACGGCTCCGCACCCCGGTTGTAGAACACCAGTCCCGGATGACCGGTTCCCCGCGAACGACCATAGAACGGCAGCAGGTTGGCGATATGGCGGGAGAACATCAGTCGCGAGCGGCGCCGCGATTTGTCCAGGTCCGCGTCATAGGCCATGGGCAGGTTGCGGATATAGCTATCGAGTGCCAGCAAATCGGCTTCCTGGGTGATCGGCTGCAACCCGTTCGGGAGGAGCAGCGCATTGAGGCGATTCAAATTGTGGCGCAGGGATTTTTGATTCTCGCCGCGCACATAGAACGCCATGCTGACCGGATAGAGCTTGTTGCCCTGCGCCATCTCCCGCTCCACTTGCTCTGCCTCTTCTCGCGTGATCGACGCCTCCGCCGAGTCACCGACTGAGGCGCGTTTGATTTGCGCGATATGATTGCGGGTGGTGTCCTGGGGTTTGAGCGTTAGCGTTATCACCATGATGGTGTGCTCGGGCAATCGATCGAATAGCGAGAACACCTGATCACCGGACTGGCGCTCCGCCGTGAAGTGTCCGATGTCCGGCGCCCGCCTCAAGCTTTGAATGGTCACGACAGTGTGCGGCAGATCATCGAACAGCCAGCTTGCCGACGCCTCGTCGGAACGCGGCATCGACAGCGTCAACTGTTCCGCAAAGTCGTAGCCAAACGGTAAATTCTCGTCGCCCGGATAGGGTGCCATCTGCAACAGCGATTCCGGGTTTCCGTCGGCGCAGGCTGGCTTGGGATTGAACCAGCTCAGCATCCATTGATAGAACGCCCTGCCGTCAGCGCGCTGGACGTGGATCCCGGCGGATGCCAGGGCGGCGATCCATTTGGTCACCACATCATTGAGCGCCTCCTCCACCTCGATGGCCGCCGGGGTTTTGCCATTGTGTGGCAGACGTCGATAAAGCACCACCCGGATCCGACGCTGATGCCCCTGCCAACGGGAACCGGTGACGGTGGTATCGTCAAACAAGCCCCCCGGCCGGGAAATCGCCTGCAAATGTGTCGACATCACCGCCCGGTAGTGTTGTGAGTAGTCTGATGCGCGCACTGTCGGCAGCGGATAACGGGCCAGCTGGGCATCGAACTGGTTAAGCCGCGGTTCGTCCTGCACATAGACCTGTAATACCCAGGGCGCCTCGTCACGCTCCGGGATCGACTCATTTAGCGCGGTCTGGATGGTATCGCGCAGCTGTGTCATGAAGGCCGGTGTGCGTGCTTCACAGCCGACCGGGGTGATCTCGAATAGCGCGCCCAGGCTGACACCGTCTTCCAACAGAAAGGCTTTGCACTCGGGAATGTATTCCATCCAGGGCAGCAGGTCGGTGAACGACGGTGGACGGTTGTAGTGCTGCTTGATCGCGGCACTGGTGAACGGCGCTGCGTCCATAACATCTGATTGCTTGGCTGCCATGGGAACCCCTACTGCTCTGATGGTGAATGACTGACTTCCACTGGCAGCTCACCAGGCACCTCTCCCGACACTTCTCCTGGTAGGGCGTACTCCACCTTTTCATAGAAAGGAAAGGTCGTCACATAACCTGGTACCGGAGTGCGCTCACTGCCCGACAGGTGAGGAAAAATGTACATCACCAGCGTTGGATTGGGCAGGCGGGGGAACACCGTATCGATCTCATTGGCGGCTTCCCGCACGAAGCCGCGGTAATGCTCGATACCTGATTGTGGTAACGGCGGGCCACCGATTGTGCGCCGCTGGTCGGGCTTTTGAACGTCCACCATGTGCTGGTCGTAAATGGACTTCATGGTCGGGCCGTCCTGAGGCAACACCGTCTCTTTGGTGCTGGTGCAGCCCACTATTAATACGCTAGTCCAGACCAGAACCAGTGGTAATCGTCGCTTGCTGAAAAAGATTCGCTTCATGATGAAGTTTCCTGCCATTGGAATGAAAATCGATGGGAAGTTCGTGATCGACATGGATCGCCAGCTTGGCGCCCGCTGGGACAAAGACCGCGTCAAAACTCTGCGCCTGGCGCTCCCGCAGCCACTGGGCGACTTCGTCACTGCCCCCGCTCAGGGTTCTGCCCAACACGTAGTTGCCCGTCTCTCCGGAAACCAGGTTCGTTGCCGTGCCGGCATTGTTGATCAGGGTGGTGGTTTCCGCCTGTGCGGCAGCGTCTCCCGCCGCTTCGAGTGCCATCACGCCAATGCGCTGAGTGAGGAAAGCCGGTGCGTTAGTCTTACGTTCTCCCGAAATACAGGGAATACCGCGCGCATCGGAGATCCAGCCCAGCGGCCGATTAGTGCCTCCCCCTGCACTGCTTCCACTGGAACCACCCATTGGATTGTTATCTCTGGGAAAAGTTTGAATGGTGCCGTCCTCGAAAACGAAGGTTACCGATTCTAGTTTTCCGGTCACACAGGAGAGGGTCCAGTCGCCGATCGCGGTGCCACTCCAGACCATGCCTTCGATGCCCGGAATGCGCAGGCCATTGGCAGCCAGGTTTTCTTTACCGGTAATCACCTTGAACGGCATGGGGTCGCGCACCTGCCCCTGGACAGGCACCCTGCCGACCAGGGCGGTCATGCCGGTGGAGCCGATCAGGGTGGCATTGCGAGGCACGGTGTAGACAGGAATATCAGTGTTCAAGGCGGCGGAGCCTCTTTCGACCAGCGCTTGCACCGGCGGACTCGCGCTGTCGAGAGCGTTGCGGCCGGTGCGACTGAAGCGATTGAGTAGCGCCCCGTTGTCATCACCGGGCGCTGGAGAGAGTTCCAAGGGATCGACCCAAACCAGCGACTCCGAGTCCGCGGAGGACGCTCTGACACCATCCAGCCCGAGCCCGACGGGAAGATCGGAACCTACGGCTGACGAAGGTTGCGCCGACTGGCGATAGCGGTTGGCCAGAGCGTCCACCCTGGCGGTCAAGGCAGCGATGGCGGAAGTCGTCTCCGCTGATTCTGTGCCGGTTCGATCGGCTGCCAGGGATTGCCGCAATCGGGTCAGTACGTTGTTTTCGATCTGTTGCCGGTTTTCTATCAACTCACGGTTCTCCTGTTGAAGTGCGGTGTTATCCCGACGCAGGGCATTGAGCTCCGAGGTCATGGCGCTGACATTGGCGGTCAGCGTCTTGATCGTGTCTGCCGGCGTATCGGCATCGGGTAGTGGCGCCTGCGGCACTGCCTCCAAGAGTTGAGTCGGCTCTCCATCCGGTGAGCAGGACTTCACGGCAACCAGCGCCGCCATCAAGACGACGGAGCCGGCAAGCAGGGGTAATAGACGATTACTGGTGACCATCGACATGGGGTAGATTTCACTCCTCTCTTACAGCGCCACACCGAAGGGCCGATCCGAGATCAGATAAACCGCGGTGGTATCGGCTTCGCTTCCAGCGGGTAACAAGCGATTGTGCTGAAACGTCGCTGCCAACCAGGCCCCGCGTAGTTCACGGGGATCCAGCACCACCGGTCGTTGGGTGCGATTGGTCAGCCTGACGGCGGTGACATAGCGCAAACCCGCTTTCCAGGCAGCGACGGGGACAGCTTCTATCCTGGCGCCATACACCAGCTCGACCGGATCGGTACTGACGGGAATGGCGACCACACCAGGCTGGTGAGGAATCAGTCGTGTCGGTGCGTAGAGTTGTTGCGCGGCATAACGGGTTAAGGCTGCATGCCCCCAGGATAGAGTGTTGTTGGATAGCGGTTCCACAGCATCCGTGTGGGGCTCTGACTCCAGCAGTATCTGCACATCGGGTAATTTGCGGCTGCCTGGATCGGCTGACTCCGCCGAAACATCGAGGACATACAGCGGACCCTCGGTTTCCGAGCGCACGATGATGCGGGTGGTGTCGAAGGGCTCTCTGGCCAACAGGTACAGGGTGCCGTTGATGCTTTGGCTGCGCAGCAGCGCTGTCAGTGACTGCGGCAGGCCGATGCTCACCGAGTCCGGGAAATGCACCAGACGTTCTTCGCCGACAACCAACGGAATCGCGATGGGCGTTTTGTTCCAGACAATTCGTTCAGGAGCATTCGATGCCCCATCGACTTGCGCGACGGACAGTAGCGGCAAACAGCATCCTAGCAGGGCGATCCATCGCACTGTCGCGAGAAAATGGTGGGGATTCATTGGGAGCTCCCATTAGTTGTAGTGGCGCCAGCTCCGGTTGGTTCAGCCAGCTCGGCATCGGTCAATCGGCGCGGACCCTCACTGGCGTACCCATCAAGTGCCAGTCCCCAGGGGTTGGATTCCGGATCGATGGCCTGGCGCACCACCCGAATCGGGTAGCGAATCGTGGTTTGCTTCACGGTCATACCTTTTACTGACTCCAGAAGGTCGAGATCCAGCCAGACGATCCAGACATCGGGTGACAAGACATCGACACGACGTTCTTCATAACCGTGCCCTGGCACTTCATGCACACCGCGTACCCGGTAGGTCAATTCGCCGCGGCGGGCTTTGAGTTCCATGTCGGCGATCAGGTCATTGCGATAGCGCGGTGTCAGGTAGGGCGAGATGCGGAAGATCGCGCTGCCGTAGTCCGTGGCACCGTTGTCGGGCCAACGATTGAGTTGCTGGAAAATGTAGAATGCAAAGGCATACACATTGGCCGGAGGTACCTCCTCGGCCGCCAGGACTGCACCTGAGCGCAGATCCGGCGGCACGTAGAAACGCAGTTGCTTGGGCGCCTGGCTCCAGCCGAACCAGAGCGCGAGGATGATCAGGCCTTGCAGACCGATGACGACCCACAAGGAACGCAAATGGGAGCGGACGTTATCGATTTCGAGACGGTAGCGGCGCATGCTGCGTCCTCCCGATGTCCCAGGCACCGCTACGTAACACCCAGGGCGCACGATAGAGACCTGTCGACTGAAGACGAATGCGCAACCACTGTTGGTAGTACCCCTCAGGCCGCCCGCGCTTAATTCGCTGAAATACGGTCGCCACCACCACGACGGAAGCGACCACGCCGACCCCGGCAATACCGAAACCCATGGTGATGGCACCGAGCATCCAGGCCAGCAGCAGACTGAGGGGCAGCCAGATCACAATCGCCAACCCCACAATCATGCCAAGCTCTGAGGACGAACAACCTCTGAAGATGACCGGCTCGGCGTTGAGCCGGTCGGCCAGGATTTCATGGTCTTTGGGCATTCACACCACCCGCCTCTTACTGCTATTGACGTCAGATATCAGATGACACCGGCCGCTTCGGTCAGCAGATAGCTGGCGAAGATCAGGACGATGGCACCGACGATGCCCAATACACCCACTTCAGCCCACTCCGCTTTACCCTGGCGGGCTTCATTGAATTTCGCGAAACCCAGATACGCGATCCAGAGAAAGCCCAGCACCGCAATGGCCAGTCCGAGCACCAGGCCACCGTCTTTGATGTAGCCCTGGATCAGTCCAATCCAGTCACCCGCCCCGGGAGCGGTACTCGGCGGGACCGGCGTCGGTAATGCCGCCCAGAGCGGCAGTGGGAAGAACACCGTGCCTGTTGCCAATAGCGGTCTGTGAATAGCAGCTGACGTTTTATTGAACCCGTCTTCTGTTGTTGATGTACCCATAAGAAATGTCCTCTCCTGTAACGCTGAAAATAAGGGGGTCTGCCCCCGCATCCCACGGCGATGCATCGCCATTTGCCCTTACCGGGCTTTCTCGATTGACTCACCGCAAATAGAAACCCAAAACCATCAACACGATGCTTGCCCTTAAGGTGCTCCAGGTCAGGTCGAAGACCGTGGCCTGCCCTTCCTGCCAGGCCCGAAACGTGCCTATGGCGACCCAGATCACCCACACAAACGCCAGCACCAGGACCATCGAAGCAATGGCTGTCAGCATCGTGGCTGGAGTAATCCCGGAGCCCGCCTGGAACGCAGCTTGTTGTGCACCTGTCATCGTGCTGCCTAACGACGGTAATCGCCGCGCAGGGGCGGGAAAGAGCGTGGTTGGGCGCGAGGTGCATCAATGTGTGACTGAACGCCGTCCCTGATTTGCTTCAGATCTTGACGCAACCAGTCATAACGAAAACGGATACGGGCATCCTGATCGGTATTTGCCTCAGCCTGCCTGATAGAGAGTTCAAGGGCCTTCAGCTCATGTATGATTCTTGCCAGTGCGTCACGCTCCGCGTCCGCATCGGCGAAGACCACCGGCGTGGTGAGCGAGCCGATGATCAGAAAAGAAGATAGCCAGATATGTCGATGCATGGCACTGCTGCTCCCGTGTGTTGTTACGGGGCATAGTGCGAGAATCAGAGGCGAGGGACGATAGGAAATCTATTCAGTGGGTGGAGTAGTTTCAGGAGAATCTTGCTTCAGGTAGAAAGGCTATTAGAAATCACGGCATTCTAGAATGCGGACACGTCGAATCCTATTGAGAGCCCTAGCTCGTTCCGCTTATTATCAGGTTGATTTTAAAAAAATTAGAATTAGAGCACCTGGCTTCGAACCAGTTGGTCGGGAGTTCGAATCTCTCCGGGCGTGCCAAAACTAGCGATTTAAAATCAAGCAGTTATCTCAAAAAGGGGTAACTGCTTTTTTGTTTCGCTCTTTCTTGTGTAGTGGAAAATGTAGTAACAGGTTCCAGCTCACACAAGCTTTCGGCATACGGTGACAGATGCTCCGGTGCCAGGTGAGCATAACGCTGCACCATCCGAATATCTGACCAACCTCCTAGCTCTTGTAACACATGCATCGGGGTGCCGTTCTGAACGTGCCAGCTTGCCCAGGTGTGCCGCAAATCATGCCAGCGGAAATTCTCTATACCAGACTGCTCTAACGCTCTGCGCCAGACTTTGGTATTGGCCCGCTTGATGGGGTTGCCATTGAAGGTAAACACGTATTTATCATGCTTACCTAACTCACCTCTGAGCAAGACCACCGCTTCCTTGTTCAACGGTATCCCGATTGGACGTCCTGTCTTGGATTGATCTGGGTGTATCCAGGCGGCACGCCGTTCAAGATCAACCTGTGACCACTGCAATCGCGTGACGTTGGTTTCTCTCAATCCGGTTGCCAGGGAGAACCGCACCAGGGTTTGTGTATGGGGTGGCAGGTTCGACAGGAGTGTTCTTACCTCCTCCCGTGTTAACCACCGTATACGCCTGGCCGGGTCCCTCAGCATCCGGATATGGGGTGCCCGATCAATCCACTCCCATTGCTTCACAGCGGTATTCAGAATCACTCTGACCAGTTCCAACAAGCGATTGACCGTTGCCGGTTTAACGCCAGTATTGACCTTGGCTTCCGTGATCTGGTCAACGACCTCCCGCGTGACCTCATCCAGGAACAAATGCCCCAGGTAGGGATCTAGCCACTGGATATGACCTAAGTCATTCACCACCGACTTGCGGGAGGTTTCTCGATACCATCTGACCGCTGCTTCTTTCCAGGTCCTTCTCGGCTTCTCACCCAGCTGGGCGTTCCGCCAGTACTGAACACGGAGCTTATCTTCAAACTCCTGTGCCAGAGTCCTGTCTACTGTTTTAGTAGAGCGTTGTATTCGAGTTCCGTCAGGTGCGGTAAAGCTACACCACCAGAAACGCGAATTCGGTCGTTTGTACAACATAATGCATCTCCTACATTCTGCTGGACTTGCGACCTTGGTCGGCCAGTAGAGTAGTGGGATTGCAGGTAGAGCACAAGGTCAGCCTTGAGGAACACCCAGCGGCGTCCCAGCTTGGCGGCAGGAATTTCACCGGATTTGGCTCGCTCCCGGACTGTCTGCCAGTGCAGCTTGAGGAAATCAGCGGCTCCCTGGAGATCGAGGGTCTCATGGTTAGTAGTCTCCATCGCTGCGTTTCCTGTACTCACGGGACACGGCTCTGTCTGCCGGATGGGGACCATCTCCGAGAGGTTTGTTCGGACCAGTATTGTAGAGTCGGCGCTTTTCTTCGACCTTGCTCCGGTAGTAATCATCAAAGCCCACGCCGGTTATGTGAGATCGTCTATCGTGATAGCCCTGAGCGGCCTTCAGGAATGCTTCCGAGGCATCCTGGTACTTGGTGAAACCTTCACGCGCTGAGAACGACGTCAGAGGGCTGAGGCCATTCACAAACAAAAACTGATCGGAGGGAGGACGCCCCCGTTCCACCTTGTGCCGGGTCAACAGAGTTTGACCAGACTTGCCCCAATCAGCGCCTTGCAAAACCTCCCAAAACGAAGAGGCCGGCCAGCGAGTCTGAGTCTGATCCGCCAGGTTCGGAACGGTGTGCTTGAGCCATTGATTAGTGCAGTACTTCCAGAGGGCGCCACGGTACGTTTTCAGTTCTCTGTAAGTCACGATGTCCAGAGTTCTTAACGCTGGTCGACGTAGCTGAAACTCCAACCGCCATACGTCCTGCTCACCATCCCAGCCTGCTTTACGCCACAGCGACTTTAGATAGTGACGTGGACTATTCTTCGACCGCATCTCTATGGTCTTGTTGTAGAGTCTGGCCGATAAGTCTGCCCTGGGCGCAAAGGAAATCCCAGAGAATTGCCGCATGTCGGAGTGTCGTGCCAGGGTTCTGGCCTTGGTGACAAATTCGGCATCGGTGATACTTTCCAGGGGGTAATCAGTGAGGAAGTCAACGCACAGATCGACCCTGGCGACATTCGGACCGGCAGTGACAGGCCCAAGCACGTCGACAACCTTCTTCAAGACCTTGAGGGCCTTTTTAGGTCCAGCGACTGTCAGCAGCTCACTAGACACTTTCGCATATGCCAGGGGCGCTTGCTTGGCGTCCTGTTTAGCGGCTTCGATCCGGAAAGTGCCATCTTCCAGGATGTAGGCAAAGGGATGTCTGCCATTACCTTTAACCTCAAACACATGCTTCTTAACATGGAATTGGGCCAGGTTGACGCTTGAGGCGCTGGTGGACTGTGCCATCTTCTTGAGTTTGGTCAGCCGGATGGACGACTCATCGGATAAATGTCCCTGATAGGTCAGGTACAGGCTATCAATACCGGTACGGAGAATCCGGGTATTACGGGAATCAATGCAATTAGAGGGTACTGTGTTACTAGACTGCGTACCCTTTCCAGAACCACCATCAGGGGCGGGCCGGTGCTGCGGGGCAGCATCCCGCGCCGCCCTTGCGTTGGGATTTTGGTCGTGATTGTGGCTGTCAGATTTCATCGTAAAGCTCCTTTGAGTAGGGAGCTCATACAATGTGCAGCCAGGACGAGCCAAAAAAGCTACAGACTAAGCCGAAGAGGCAGGGAAAATGGATTGGCCCATTTAATTGCTAATTGCAATCAAGCAGTTACAAGAAGGTTCAACTTGCAGCTAATCAGGCTGTTCGTCGCTATTCTTCCCCCTTGGACGTCCCTTTTTCTTCACGTTTACAGGGGCCACTTCACCAAGCCATTTCCTAACCGTGCGCGCATCGTAATGTGAAGCGCCGGAATATCTCCTTATGACTTCATCATCGGCCATGGCTGTGATGGTTCGATCCGGGTGTTCCTTCCAGAGTTGAGTAGCCATTTGTTGGGCACACAACTTGGCTATCTGGCTCGCCCGCGTTGGAATTGCCTCTTCGGTTGATGGAGAGGGCTGACTGTCTTCACCACTAGATTCTTCCGGTAACCGGAATACAAGAGAAAAACCGTCTGGTTCATCAGGCTCCTGGTGCTTTGCCCAGAACGCCCTGGTGCCAAATTCAGGCATCTCGAAGGAATACTTCCACCCAGGAGGGAACCAGAATTCTGGCAGAGGTATCGCCATACTCTCGCACCATTCCTGAAAATCCTGTCTGGGTATGGAAGCCCACTTCAGCAACTTCCGGTTGTACCGAACCCCATGGATGCAAGCATAGACGTCATCGAGGTGGGTTCGAATGTAAAATCGTGCGTCAGCCTTTGAGTCAGAAGGTCGCTTGGCAAGAGTCAACGTCTCGCAAAATACTTGACCATTGAGAACTGCATCAACCAAAAGCCTTGCGTAGTCCTTGACTAAAAGGGGGAGCCTTGGCCGATAGCCATCTGGATCGTGACCGGCCCAACGATGGGCTATAACCCATATAGACAAGGAGTCTGAGATTAATGGCATTTTCGATTCACAAGGAGATTCAGAAAAGTTTTGAGCCGATTCTTGAGTCACTTACTACTGATTATTGATAGCATCAATATACTCTATTGCTAACTGGTAAAAAGATCGGCCTGCGTAATTGAAACCACCGGAATCACCAGCCTCCGATCTATTGACGGCGATTTTCTTGGCTTCATCAAATTCAGATTCGAGTAAACAGGTTAAAAGTTTCTCCACCCACAAGTCCCGGATTGCATTTGGATACTGTTTTATCAATTGTGAATAAAAAGACTCGAGAAGTTGCAGATTGGCCTTGTAGCTGGTAGCTGTATTTGCTAACTCAACACTTATAGGATCGAGCAACTCAAAAATAGTGCTGACTTCCTCTGATAGAGTTGCCTCGTCCCATTGATCTAGCGTGATGGTCCCACGTTGAACATCCATACTTGGAGCAACCCATGCTCCGCAAGCGCGAAAACTAAGCGGCGTCACCTTGTTTTCAGGTAGCTGAACTATTTCCCAGAAAATGTCGTCGAAATCATAATGTTTGAACGTCATAGACCAATGTAAAGTTTTTGCTTTAAGCTGACCGCCGACTATTATGGTGAAATACAAATCCCCCTCTTTCTTATAGATGAATCCACGACTGAATCTCCAACCCCGACGAGCTGATTGCTCTCGCAATAATCTATGTAGAAGCTTGTCAGACTCAGATTGCTTCATACAAACACCCGTAATTTGATCACAAAGGACTCGCAAGACTCTCGTGATGTAGGAGGCCGCGAAAATGATTTTGATGCCGACCGCATAGAGCCACTAAATTGGTGACAATTCTACACTTCATCAAAGACCTGAGCGACAACCTTACGACGCCAACACTTGCTCACCATGCCGGCAAGCAGAATGAAATGAATTAAGGTGTAGCGAAAAATGGTATAAGCGACGCTCAATGGAGCGCTTTTTGACTAATTATATGGACGGACCAAGGTCGTAAGCCATTGTTATTAATAAGTTTACATTTTTACAGTTAAATCTTCGAACCAGTTGGTCGGGAGTTCGAATCTCTCCGGGCGTGCCAAAATAAGCGAGGTCCTTACCGGACACATAGGTAACACTTCATACCGGAGACATGGGTAACACCTTTGGAGCGAATGGGTTCACGCCCACTGGCTCCACCCTGTTCTCTTCTTCGTCGAAAAATCCTATATCGAAATCCATAAAGCTGACAAGCCAAATTCTGTCGGCCACTTCTCTGATGCCTACGTATTGGCCGCCAAATACGACACTGAAATTAATCTTCCGTCGACCCACGCAGATTCGGCCACACTTCGTGACCAGGATCGTGCGGTCGTGAAAGGGGTACTCAGGGACATCTGGGCGGAAATATTCGCGGGCTGAAGCTGTATACACTTCGGCGGGGTATAAGCCATTTAGTGCCTGGTGGGGGCGGTCATGATTGTAACCCTCTCTGAATTCATCAAATCGACTCTGCTGCTGCAGAAAGTTGTAGCTGGCCGGTTTGGTTGCTTCTTTCTTGAGCGTCAGATGCATTCGCTCATGACGACCATTCTGCTGTGGATTGCCAGGCTTAATCCTTTCGATATTGATTCCCAGGCGTAACCACCAGACCGATAGTCGACTCAAACCGAATAATGCCTGCGGTGAGGAGAAGGGCACACCATTGTCAGTTCTGATGGCGGCAGGAAGGCCGTACTCTTTGAAAACCTGCTCAAATACCGGGATAGCGCCGACTTCCTTAACGGATTCCAAACTCTCACAAGCTAATAGAAAACGCGATCGCTGATCAGTAATAGTCAGCGGGTAACAGTACTTCTTATTACCCAGCAAGAATTCTCCTTTGAAATCAGCGCACCATAGGGCATTGGGAGACTGCGCAGCGCCTAGCTGTGTTCCTTGTGCTTTATGGCGGCGTCTTTTGCGACGTTTAACCAGGCCATGACGATCAAGCACAGCGTGGACTGTACTCTTGGCTGGTGGTTTAACCATAGGGTAGAGCTTAATCAGCTTCTCACGAATCTTCGGTGCACCCCAGGTTGGATGCTCTTGCTTGATTCTGACGACGGCTTTTTCAACCTGAAAAGGCAGTTTATTGGCGTGCCGATAAGGTCTTCGAGATCGATCCTCTAGCCCTTGGATACCGGCATCCTTGTAGCGATTGAATATCTTGTATCCGGTCTTGCGAGAAATGCCGAAATCACGACACACAGCGGCCATCTTATCGCCGTCCAGCAGCCGGGCTACGAACCTGAGTCTTTCATCCATACGATTACACTCTTGCCATGGCATCTGGGAGCCTCCCAAATGCTCAATTGTGTAACCTATGTCTCCGGTATAGTCTGTAACCTATGTATCAGGAAGGACACGATTTAGAATCAAGCAGTTATCTCGAAAAGGGGTAGCTGCTTTTTTGTTTCGCTCGATCTTGTGTAGTGGAAAATGTAGTAACAGGTTCCAGCTCACACAAGGTTTCGGCATACGGTGACAGATGTTCCGGTGCCAGGTGAGCATAACGCTGCACCATCCGAATATCTGACCAACCGCCTAGTTCTTGTAACACATGCATCGGGGTGCCGTTCTGAACATGCCAGCTTGCCCAGGTGTGCCGCAAATCATGCCAGCGGAAATTCTCTATACCAGACTGCTCTAACGCTCTGCGCCAGACTTTGGTATTGGCCCGCTTGATGGGTCTGCCATTAAAGGTAAACACATATTTCGGATGCTTACCCAATTCACCTCTGAGTAAAACGACTGCTTCTCTGTTCAACGGTATCCCGATTGGACGTCCTGTCTTGGATTGATCGCCATGTATCCATGCTGCCCTACGATCAAGATCAACCTGTGACCACTGCAACCGCGTGACGTTGGTTTCTCTCAATCCGGTTGCCAGGGAGAACCGCACCAGGCTTTGTGTATGAGGTGGCAGGTTCGACAGAAGCGTTCTGACCTCCTCTCGAGTTAACCACCTGATACGCCTGGCCGGGTCCTTCAGCATCCGGATATGGGGTGCACGATCAATCCATTCCCATTGCTTCACAGCGGTATTAAGAATCACTCTGACCAGTTCCAACAAGCGATTGACCGTTGCCGGTTTCACGCCAGTGTTGACCTTGGCTTCTGTGACCTGATCGATGACCTCCCGCGTGATCTCATCCAGGAACAATTGCCCCAGGTAGGGATCAAGCCACTGGATATGACCTAAGTCATTCACCACCGACTTACGGGAGGTTTCTCGATACCATCTGACCGCTGCTTCTTTCCAGGTCCTTCTCGGCTTCTCACCCAGCTGGGCGTTCCGCCAGTACTGAAAACGGAGCCTATCTTCAAACTCCTGTGCCAGTGCCCTGTCTACTGTTTTAGTAGAGCGTTGTATTCGAGTTCCGTCAGGTGCGGTAAAGCTACACCACCAGAAACGCGAATTCGGTCGTTTGTACAACATAATGCATCTCCTACATTCTGCTGGACTTGCGACCTTGGTCGGGCAGTAGAGTAGTGGGATTGCAGGTAGAGCACAAGGTCAGCCTTGAGGAACACCCAGCGGCGTCCCAGCTTGGCGGCAGGAATCTCCCCGGATTTGGCTCTCTCACGGACTGTCTGCCAGTGGAGCTTGAGGGTTTCATGGTTAGTAGTCTCCATCGCTGCGTTTCCTGTACTCACGGGACACGGCTTTGTCCGCCGGGTGGGGACCATCACCGAGGGGCTTATTTGGGCCTGCGTTGTAGAGTCGCCGTTTCTCCTCAACCTTGTTCCGGTAGTAGTCATCAAAACTGACGCCGGTGATCTGGGACGTGCCATCGTGATAGTCCTGTGCAGCCTTCAGGAACGCTTCAGAAGCTTCCCCGGCATGGGTGAAACCTTCACGGGCAGAGAACGAAGTCAGAGGACTGAGGCCGTTTACAAACAGGAATTTATCGGAGGGTGGGCGACCTCGTTCCACTGTATGCCGTTTCAGGTACATCTGGTTAGCATCACCCCAATCTGCACTCTGTAGCACTGCCCAGAAGGAAGAGACGGGCCAGCGGGATTGTGTCTTATCAGCAGGATTGGGCACAGTATGCTTAAGCCACTGATGCGTGCAGTACTGCCAAAGGCCAGCCAGGCAGTTTTTCAGCTCCTGGTAAGACACGATGTCAAGTGTCCTTAACGCCTCACGGCGAAACTGAAACTCCAACCGCCAGACGTCCTTATCGCCATCCCAGCCTGCCTGACGCCACAGTGCTTCCAGGTAAGGGCGTGGGCTGTTCTTGGATCGCATCTCGATAGTTTTGTTGTAGAGTCTGGCCGAGAGGACTGCCCGAGGCGCAAAGGAAAACCCGGAAAACCGCCCAGAATCCTCGTGCCACGATTTCGTTCTGGCCTTGGTGACAAATTCAGCCCGGTTGATACTTTCCAAGGGGTAATCAGTGAGGAAGTCAACGCACAGATCGACCCTGGCGACATTCGGACCAGCAGTGACAGCCCCTAGTACGTCGATAACCTTCTGTAAGACCTCCTGGGCCGCGTCAGCCCCAGCGACAGTCAGCAACTCACTGGAAATCTTCACGTGAGCTAGAGGCGCTTGCTTGGCGTCCTGCTTAGCGGCTTCGATCCGGAATGTGCCATCCTCAAGGATATATGCAAACGGGTGCCTGCCGTTGCCTTTCACTTCAAACACATGGGGATCTACACGGAACTGGGCCAGGTTAACACTGGAAGCACTGGAAGACTGGGCCAGCTTCTTCAGCTCAGTCAGCCTAATAGAGGATTCGTCGGACAAGTTCCCCTGGTAGGACAGGTAAAGACTATCAATACCGGTACGGAGAATCTTGGTATCACAGGTATCAATGCAATTAGAGGGTACTGTGTTACTAGACTGCGTACCCTGACAAGATTCAACACCAGAAGCGGGCCGGTGCTGCGGGGCAGCATCCCGCGCCGCCCTTGTGTTCGTGCTTTGTTGGGGAGAAGTATCGGAAGACATATAAACCACCTATGAAAAGTAAGGCGGTGCCAAACCGCCGCAATTAGACGGTTTCCGATACTATGGCTGAGTATAAGCGCTGCGAAGGACGTCAAATCCGGATTTGGCGTCCGGTACGATCTCGATAGTACTTGCGGCGCTTTCGAAGGCTCTCGGTATCTTCAACGCCATACTCCCGACCATAGACGCCCAGTTCCTCGCAGAATGTCAGGAGTTCATCCAGGGGCATATCCAGCAAGCCTTCATCGTCAAGAATCGCGAATACAAACATCAACTGGGGGTAGCTGATCTTTCGACCGAGCGAGGGACCTTCAAGCGCAAGAGCCAGCTTGTGTAAAAATTCCGGCTCACTCCCAAGCTGAGCCCGGATCAGGCGCTTTTGAAAATAAGGAATACCGAACAGGATGGTCTTGTCGATCTGGACGGCTTTACAGAACGCGTCATCGTCGCCGTTCTCGGCATCGGATACCAGGTCACATATATGCCGCCCAAAGGTAACTAGAGACATGAAGTAAACCGACTGTGTAACGATTGTGTAGAACAACAGGTATATTGTCTTTAGGTGCGAATTTCTTTCGTCCTCCGAGAGGGATTCCCAGTTCTCAATTGCCTCCTGAGAATCAAGAAGTTCCTCATCAGAGACATCGAAAAAATCCCCAGTAAGAACTTCTTCAACTACTGCTTCCTTCAGTTCATTAACATACTCAGAACTAAGACTTTGATCCGAAGCTTTCAGCTCATCCAGGTAAGTGGGATCAGTGATCGCCCTCACGCCAAGGGCTTTGAATGCGTTTTTGTTTTTATAGAAGTGTGACCACGGGGGTAGGCCATCAGCGATCAACCAATCAGCGAAGCCTGAGGGAAAATTAAGGAAACCGCGCCCGTCTTTGACCTGTTTGAGAATTCCATTAAATTCAGGCAGCAGTTTCTTGAGTAGAGCTAACAGCCGACATTTTGATCCGTCATCCATGACGTTAAACTCCTAATTTTTCCTATGGGCTAAACCTTCAGCAATCGGCTAGAGCGGTCATTAACGCCCATGGTAAGGGGCGGCGGCGAAGCCGACACGCCGCGTAGGCCCGAAGGGCCGGATTGAACTTGACCCGCTTGTAATGTGCGTAGCGAATTAACGCTCACTAGACCGAGCCAATTCTATGAAATCAACTTCTTCTATAATTCGGCTTTGCTTCAAAAGGATATGTTTGCCCTCTTTGTCGCGGGCCATCACGTAACCGAACTCTTTGCAATTTTCAGTCATTACTCTAAGCTGCCTTTCTTCTTCGTTTGCAGAAAGGCAAATCTTGTTATCTGATGCGTACCAGCCATATCTGTGAATCCCGAAACTATCGCTTGCGATAATATCCTCACACCCACCTTCACTTGATACAGAATATTGACCATCGCGCCTGAGACTCAGATACCCTGTGTCTGAACAAGATCCATCCCTGCTGTTATATCTCCAGGTCCACTCACCTGCATATTGTCTCTCAATTTCAGATAGCGAACTGCATCCGTTTAAGAAAACAAGGGAAAGTAGGCAGACGTATCTCATAGCACATAACGTCCCGCTTTGAATTCATGGTTATGTTCCATTATTCGGAAAAACCTCTATATCAAGAGACACACCAAGATCCGACAAATCTCGAAGCATGCTGACGGGCAAAGAATCCCCGGTATTCAGCTTTCCATTCAGTTGGAGATAAATATTGATGTCTCCGCCTCGACTGACAAATTTTCGAATAACTTCTCTATTAGCAAGTAAAGGATCAATCAGTTTATCAATCGAGCGCGTTAGCCCTCGATCATCTATTTGTACTTGCGTTGACCAGTAACTATCCTGGCGTGTTCTAACTTCTAATTCTGGCCCACGGTTAATTGCATCTCCCTTTTGCCAATGCGTAGCAATTGGTAGCCCGATTTTCTCGCCAATTTGAAACACATCTTCGTCGCTGTGTCGTAGCCTAAGAATCACTATTCCGCGATTTTCAGTAGTTGCCAAGATAAATTCCTAGTTAAAGCTCCAAGGGCTTGAACCGGTGGAGGAACATAACGCCCTAGATAACCGGCGCGGCCGCAGGCCGTGTCCGGCGCCGAAGGCGCGCAGTTAATCGCATTGTTAGGTCTCCGGCCAGCCAGCCGGCCATTGCTCTTGATGTGTACGCGCAGACTCATACTTTGCTTCATCGGTACGTATGAGACTTCTACACTCGGCTTCGAGGCTGAAGAAATCACCTCTTTTAATTGGCTTCCGATCTTTACCTATGTAGATACTACCTTCTGGATCGTGGTATCTCGATGTGCGCGTTAGATTTATCGATACTATCAGTGTGGCCTCTTCAAGCGATGGCAGATCAATGCCGTGTTGATCAAGATCTTCAGAGAGCCAAGCATTTAGCTCGTGAGCGATCGAAATCGAGTCAATGGTAGCCCCATTGAAACGACACTCAATGTTCTTTACATCAATTTCCAATATTCCAGTACCTAGCGCCTCAAGCTCTTGGAAAGAGTTCATGAGGCGCCATCCGCAAAACATTGCGCATAACGTCTCTGCTGCATGATTGAGCCGCTTACGGCGCATTGTAGGAGACCTAACAGTAGTGTTAACGAGGGGGTCTCCATTCCCACTGGGTATGGAGGGGGTCCCCATATGCAACTTACAGCGGTCAGTATCCCACTGAAATAAAGAGAATTCTACTTTGCTGATATAGAAAATCGTGCCTAGGAGCCGAGTACCGCTAGCTTCCGCTTGGTGTCGACAGCGGAAGTTTCCACCTGATAGGGGGATCTACACGATAAAAACTTCTTTGAGGTCAGCAGCGATCCAAAAGCAGTCATTCAGAGTGCAATTCAGTGTCGGCTGTTCAGGGTATGTAGCAGAAAATGCACTAAACCAGGCTAAATTTAAAGAAAATAGGCTAGTTTCAAGCGATGACCAAGGCCGTAAGCCATTGTTATTAAAAAAGTTACAAATTTACGGGTAAATCTTCGAACCAGTTGGTCGGGAGTTCGAATCTCTCCGGGCGTGCCATTTCTCGCGGCTTCCAGCCTGATCGAAAATTTCGATTGTCCCAATGATTGGCAATTGTCCCAAAGAATTGCTGGATTCCTCTAGTTGTGCCACTGACAAGTATCGAAAATCCTTGACGAAGGGGCCCTGATCCGCACGGTGATTCCAGGCCCGACCTACCGGGCTGCGCCCGGCTGGTCGGTAAGCCGGGACCATGCGGATCTCCCCTTCGTCAAGGATTTTAGCTACTTGCACTTGTGTGGAATCATAGACTTTAACTGACAAGGAATCTTTGCTCTGATATAAAACGAGCGAAGGCGGTAGCATTTTTACTTTGACCAGCTCCTGGGCGCTATCCGAATTGATCTATACCGTGTCGACAATTGATGAATCAGATGAAAATTATCCCTACTGTTGTACCTGCTGTCATTTTTTTAATCGGCGTAAGTACGGGCTATTTCTTCAACCTACATACGAGCAGACTACACTCATTAAGGGACTTCGCTGAAAACACATTAGAGCGTCGCGAGGAGGATATAATGGCATTGGCGGCTCTCCTGATTGCGGCCGAATCCCTTGACTACCAAACATTTATCAATTCTGCCGACGAGCAAAATGCGAACTACTGGACTGAAGAATATAATGACTTTAATTACGTGTATTTTGGAGGTTTAATCATCAAGTTCTCGCCCGAAGGCGCATTAACAGAAATCATGATCAATTCTCTGTAGAGGAATGAGCTGTGGTTGACCCCGTCTGGTCGATCTCAGCCAATCATTTAGCCAGCAACAATTGCTAAAAAATGTCTGCTTTTAGGTGCATTTTGGTGTACGCAATTCTGATCGAATTAAGCTCATTGAATGGATTACTTGGCAGGTTTGATTAACTCAGGTTTTCGACGATAAATTCTCTGCGTCGTTGATTCAGACGAATGCCCAAGTAGTTGGCGGGCATGGGCAGGCTTAATCTCGGAAGCCACCTTTGCTCTTAGATCATGCTCAGTAAATCTCTCAGTCAGACCGGTTTGATCTATCGCCTTTGCCATGAACCGTTGCCAGAGGGAATCGAATCCATTGGCAGAACCATCGGGCTTGATGTAGGGCTGTCCCTGGTTGGTGTGAAACAGCCAGACTGATAAGATTTTCTTTCGCAGGCCAATCACATCATCGATCGCATCTCGCAGGTCATCACTCCATTTGATAATCATTTTTTTGCCAGTGGAATGTGCCGTCTTACGGGGCGTTACATGGATACCATCATCACTGAGGTCGGATTGCTTGAGGGAGAGGAGATCGCTTCTACGGAGGCCTGTGAGAAGCTTCAATCGAATGTAGGCAGCCATGAAAGGCGAGGCCACTTTTAACGCTTCTGAAAGCTCCCAGTCTTCCACGTAGCGACGCCGAGGTGGAGTCCTGAATTTGTTGACCTTGCCCTTGATGGGATGATTTTCACAGAGTCCCCATTCAATCGCTTTGGTAAAAGCGTGACTGAGAACTTCAATATCTCTATTGGCTGCACTCTTGCCGCTCTGTCCACGTTTGTCTCGGTATTGGTAGACATGCTTTGGTTTAACCGCTTCTATTGGCAGCGTTGCAAAGACTGCTTTCAATTTTGCTATAGACGCGTAGTTTGATTTCTGTGTTTTCTCCGCTTTGTGTGGAATGACTTCCAGAGCATACCGATCCAGTAGATCGCCCATCAGTTTGGCATCAGAGTATATTTCCAGTCTTTCTGCCCAGGCTCTATAGGCTTCGGTCAACGTTTTACCTAGACGAAACTCTGTCTTGCCATCCCATAGCTCCCTAAGGTTAACAGGGACGCGATAGTGATATGCGCCATGCTTGTGGCGCCATCCTGCTGGGAGTCCTTTATTGGCATTGAGACGGGGCTTTGGTGGCATCAGATCGCTCCTAGATCAAGTTCATAGTCCGTTTGTGTCGAAGCTGCTGTGTTACCGCCCATCATTGACTCAAAATGCGCCCGCGAGACCAGAGGTCTCCCGTCGGCGCGCACCTTTGCCGTAAATCCATTTTGCTTGAACCAACGCAGTTGTGCACAGGGCTTGACTCTGCCTGTGACCTGTTGAATTTCCTCGATTGTTAAGTTGATTGTTTGCATAATGAAGTATTGATTACGTTTTCTCTAGACATAACTCTCCCATCAAGCTAACGAGGGAGAGTTATGTCATCTGACCCGGAGGATTCCTCACGGGTCGAGGAGGCCGAATATCTAGACCTCCACCCCCGAGAGCTGTAAACCGTAGCCGACAAGATTGTCGCTGAAGTCGATTTCGCCGCCTTTGGTTACGTATTTCGATATGTAGTTGGTTACCGCTTTAAGCCGGTCGTCAATAGGGTCGATTCGGTTGATGCCACCTAACTCATACCAATTGGAGTGCGCCCATTTGCGGGAACATCGAGTATTGAGATCATGAGAATCCCCAACCAGAGCATGAAAATGGAGCACCCCAGATTTGTGATATTCCAGTGCCAATGCCCAGTAAACGCACTGTTTTCGCTTGTGATAGCGACAGCCATAAATCTCTCGATTTATCTTGTTTATCCAAACCTTGAAGAGCTTAACAGCTGCTTCTGGGTGAGGGGGATTTCTAAAGGTAAGCGTGCAGAACCATTGCCAGTTGTACTCTGCCAATAGTTGAGAATAGGCTTTTTGAAGCTCCACTTTAGAGAACACGGCAGTTTCTCCGTGTAGCTAGAGCTTCAGAGCTACCTGCAATTGGGGTTAGACGCCTGACCGTATGGGAAACGGAGTGGTCAATGAAATTAGTAAGATTGTAAGTACAACTGTTATAGTAGGCATTCATAGCCTACGATCTTAATCTAGTAGGCATTCATTGTCTACTGTTTTTTTAGGAGAGATCGCCTTTTTGAGGATGCTTTTCCTGGCCGCGGACAACTTCCCAAAATTTTCCTATAGATTTTGCGAACTTGAGTCCGATTGATCTTTCGGCGCCAGGTCCTTCTTCATCAAAAAATTGTCGAATCTCTATGCCTAGAATGTCTTCATATTTCTTAATTGTGGCTTTGTGATGTGCGATGAGCAGCACTCTCCAACCGACCTCATATCCAAGTCTGAGAAATCCTAATGCACTGGCAAGTGTTCGCATATCGCCGGTATACCTTGCAATTGCTTCCTGCTCTATTTTGTAGATTGCCTTAAGGTCAGTGGTGCTTAAGTCTGCAAGGAGGGATTTATTGCGTTCATATTTTGCTTTGCTGGTCATTATTGTATCCGATAGGCACTGAATGCCAATTAGGATACATTGCAAATAATAAGTCCACAATTGACAATTATACCGAGACTGTTGGATCGACCAGTTGAATGCGCAAAATAATCACCGGAATTTAAAGGCCAGTATCGTGAAAGCGGACGTAGATTCTGCCCTCAGCTACGACAGCTTGCGGCTTCAGAGCAGACGTTAATCTATGTACTGAACCGCAATATTTACAGCAAGGCCCAGGAAATATCACATCAGCCCAGCTTTCTCTCACTACTGTCAACAGCTTTTAGCGAAATTGCGAAATGTAAAGCGCAGGCTATTGGGGCTACAAACACCAACGCATACCAATCTAACCCACGTTGCTTGTATGACCATAGAAAAGCTGCAACAGCCACTAGTATGCCAATGGCTGTAAAAGTACTTTGCATCGTTCTGGGTAACTGGACCTCACTCACTAACAGTTCCATGAGCATACTAGTTATACCCATCAACCCTAGTCCTCCAGAAATCAAGAGTATTAGCAAGAGCGAGAAGGCATAAAACTGCAGGGAAAAGAGATAGGCTAAAGCAATCAAAACCCCTAACCCATAGATCACCAACAACAGTCCAAAACACGCGAGGAACTCAACAACTAATAGGACTTTTTTGAGAAAAACGCCATCGACCTTAATCAACATGCATCCATGAATTCAAAGTGTGCGAATTGCTAAACTGGACATCGCCATTGAATAGTAATGACGGCTTGCGGCTTCAATGCAGAAGTTAGTATTTCCGGTAATAGGCTTTGCCAAAGAATAAAGATCCACCTCATTTAGCTTGCGCGATTAAATATCCACCTCTAACTATAAAATATTGTTCAACGTTCTGTCTGTTAGAGGGAGAAGAATCAAACGGTATCTCCCAGCGAGTTCCTATTAACCTGACACTATTATCCTCAATCGCTATATCCCTAAAATACTGCTCCGCTACTGAGCCAACTGCGATAGGATTAACCATTAATTGGGCCCCATTCTCGTTACCAAACACAGCGAGGTACTGAATGGGTCCTCTGATTCGGGGATCTCCGGTAAAATACGAAAATAGTACCACCGTCGAATTCACTTCATTAATAGTCCCGTTAGCCTGCGCCAACACGAACCCTTCGCCATATCCTTCAGGCTTATTTTCCATCATCATTATTTCAATCGCAGATTGCTGTGCGAATGAGATTTGACTAAAGGTAAAAAAGAAGAGCAGTAGAGAAATATGCCTGCAAGTCATATATTTTTACACCTATACATCAATATTGTTACATGCATTGAGAGATATCCTGTAATAAGCATTATCGGATGACGGCTTCGGGTTCAGTGCCGCCTCTCGAATCCTTGGATTCTACGTCAGCTCCCGACTTAGTAGTGAAACGTCACTCTTACTCGGTGCTCGCAGCTATCCGTCGACGCAGTACGTCCACTAGTTCATATCCAGTAGTATCAGAAATTTCCATGTCCAAAAATTCAAGTAGATCTATGGTCTGCTCAATACTGATCCAATCTGAGCTCCAGCCAGTTTGTAATTCATCATCGCCATGAAGAAGCATGTAACACCAACGCTGATCGGAATCGACGACTTCCTCCGGAATGCCGCAGCCAATTAGGAATCTACGGTGCTTATACCGCCACCGAGAACTCTCTGGATCTGTTAACTTTGAACTGCGAAAAGACATCTGTTGTAGGATCGTCTCGTATTCGAAGGATTGGTTCCAATGAAATCGGAGTTTTCCGCTTCGGGTTCAGACTGTGTGATAAATCAGTCTGCGTTAATAACATACCTTAAACAGCAGTACGAGAGCCTTTACGAAGGTTTTTGAGTGCTTGTGTTCAACTGACCAGTATGAATCCAGTGTAGACCTGATTTTTTGTTGATGGCAAATCGGCTCGTATGAACGCCCAAAGGTTCTCTTTTAGGCGAAAAAATGTCGCTATCATGCCCTTATTGCATATTCTGGCCCATTCCGATCACTGATTCTGGTTTTATCTGATCATCCATTCTGGAAGTATTCGATCATCGATTCTGGTTTTATCCGATCACTTTTTCCGGGTTTCCAGAATCAGTGATCAGATATTCCCAGAATCCTGCCTAACGCATTGAATTAACTCTATAACTGCTATGCTTCCGCCCCTTTTTAAGGCTGGGAGAGCGGCAATCGAGCCTTACCGCTACTTGCGGCATGTGTTTACAGAACTTCCCAAGGCCATTTGTGTTGAAGAGATTGAAGCGCTGCTGCCGCATCGTATGGTGTAATAATTGCGGTTACTGCTCAGGGGCGAAACCATGAGAATGTTCATGATACTGTCCACTTAAAAATAGGTGGACACTATCGGTGGATCAGGCTGAGCTAGCAAGATGGGTTTACCGGTCGGTTACGCCACAGTTCCAGGCCATCGTGCACCAGAATTTTTACGCGGTTGGCGCGCTTGTTGGTAAAAGCATAAGCTCTATAGAGCCTAGGTGATGGATTTCATGTCAGATCAATTGGCAAGTGGTCGAAAGCTAATTCACAAACCCTGAAAACGCCCGAATTACTCTGACATTAACTTCATTACTCTTTAAAGCTCGATCAAGTGCTTCGTTGCCAATTTGTTTGAGCAAATTTTGCAAATTGGCATTTATTTGCTGCTCTGTGTCAATTCCGACTTTAAAAAAATTTCTTCCAGTAGAGATTGTTAACTGAAGTTTCAAATCTTGCTGAACAAATTGTATATGGGAATTCAGAACCCGGTATTGCCTCGAAAGTTCCCTGGCTCGTTCTTTCGAATCCACTTGATAGCACGACACTTGTAAGGATTTCAGTTAGGACTCTTTCTAACTCAGGAGATCGATCATTGACCCTAATTGCAAGCCCAGGGCTTTCAAACGCTGTCACGCAATCCGGATTTTCGGCTGCGCTCCCTGTAGATGAAAATAAACTTGCAACAATTAAAACTGCAAATGTTGAATAGTTCATAGTCTTATACTCTCACCATAGATTTAAGACAATATATGTAACGACTAATCAATTACTTTTGAAAAACTTGCTGACGCTATCTATCTATCATTTACAAATTGTACGCGTGATACTGTTGCATCACGCTTACCATCGGCATGGACGAAACCACGATTCAGGTGCTCAAGGAACCGGGCCGCAAGGCGCAAAGTAAGTCGTATTTGTGGGTACGAAGAGGCGGACAGCCGAAACATCCGCTAGTGTTGTATGACTATGATCCCAGCCGCAGTCAGGCCGTGCCTGTGCGTCTGCTGGAAGGCTTTGCGGGCTATCTCCAGACCGATGGCTATGAAGGTTACGCGAAGGTGTGTGCAAACTCGTCGATGACGCGCTTGGAACTGAACTAATTATTCTGATTCTTCTTCAAGAATCTCATCTACGATAAAACTAATCACGTCATCTAGGCTTGAATTTATTTTTGACTTCAGTTCAGCGTTAACTTCAAATGCAAAAACTTGGTCTAGTAGAAATATTCCAGATTGATCTGCTTCATCAAAAAAAAGCAATATTTCTTTTTCTGCCGGGATGCCCGCCGTAAGCTCATTTTGATATGCTCTGATGAGTGGTGGTAGGTCTCCCTTGATATTTGATATTACTAGGTAACGTGACGTGCCCTCCTCGCCGAATATTCTATTCCAGTCATTAATTGCCACATCAAGATTAAAACTGTTCTTATTGTAGCTCCCTCTCAAGAACGTATACAAACCAATAGGAATTCCGCCATCAATGCGAACAAGCACCGCTGCATGATCCCGAGCCGCCAATAATTGCGCAGCATTCTCTGGGTTTATGACTGGCTCAACAGACAATACGCTCCTAGCGTAAAGCACAAATAGAAAGGTCAACCAAAAGTTTCTTATACTCATAGCTTTCACCATTATTTTGCTGTTCGCTCATACCCTACTTCTAAGTGCTAGCAAGGATCAGGAAGCCTATAATATTGTCGCATTCTTTCAACATAAGTCGAATCTGGTACCCAAGCACCGTTGACTTTTCTTAGCAAACCCCTAAGTAGGCAATGATTCGACTGCAATACTTGCGTGTTTGTAGAAAACGCCATCAATGGTCTTTAATGCTCTACTTGCACTCTAGGATGAAACGAGAAAGACTCGTGTGCAATATGCCACAGCTTAGCTGGCATTTTTGCGTTGGGATCATTGCCGAATTTACAAAGCCACCTTGCGACTTCGCGCTTGGGCATAGGAAGAAGATCCAGGTGCTCCTCTAGGAACTGCATTTTTTTAGGATCTAGGTTCATAGCATTTGTTTTAATGGAGCTACTCCTATCAAGCTCAAACGATCGCGAAGGTCGCCTTGGGGTTCAAAGGCGAACTAGATTTAGATTGCTGGAACGTCCGCTATTAATCAAGCTTAACTACTACTAATACTAAATTTTACTGGAACCAGTTTCTGTTTCCTAATAGGGGGGCTGTAAAAAGTGTCCCAACGTCCAACGCCTTATCTAATAAAATCATATAGTTACGCTGGCTTGCAGAGATAATCAATGGGACAATTACGTTTGCTATGTTGCTGATTACAAACGGGAAATCAGAATTTGAGAAGCTGGCTTCGAAATAGGTAGGCTATTCACACGCTCGGTAAATCTCATTGAATACATACTCTGGCATCCAAGTCTCGTACTCTTTAGACGTATTCAACTTTCTCACGACTACGTATCCTTGAAAAATCCTGCCATTTGATGGCGGCTCTTTCATGCTGTGGTCAATGTGCTGCCTGTCAAAGCGCCGTTGGTATTCCCGGTTGGACAGGAGAGTCGCTTTCACGATCTTACCGTACTTCTTAGCTTCATCCCTATCAACAGCAACGTATTCTTCAAAATCCGACTTATCCCTGTATGCAACTTCTGGATCGTAATTCTTGTGTTTTCTCCAACCGTCCTAAAGCAAGAGCTTGCTTGCAATGGTCAATCAAAGTGACCTTATTGGTATCTATAGCGAGAATAAATCTGTCTGCCCGACCATGATCTTTAATAAATTCAGTTTGACAAATAATCTATAGTTTCTTTTCGACTAAACACCTTATACGCACCCCAAGTCCAAACTAATAGCACTGGAAGACCCAAATAGAGAAATTCTTGAGCAGACGTAGGGCTCAAATCCCACAGCACAATGATTTCGATCAAAAAAAATGATGGAAGCCAAAGAAAAATTGGCCACTTGCACCATGTTTTACCTTTGAATAAATAGTACCCCAAGAGCATCAACGAAACACCGAACAGCACCATTGTGGGTGCGATACCTTGGTCCCAGGCTTCTCGACTTGTTAGTACAATCCCATTGCCTACATCTATCCTGAGTACAGCTCCAGCAATACTTACAAATGCCCCTAGAAGAGTAATTGCGATCACATCATTTCTTGTCTGCTTTGGGATTTGCTTCATGAATGTTTATATAAACTGAGATCGTCAAACAATTTGCCGAAGGGCTTGAATAATCCTTTAGCGGATTTTGATTGCGAAGACAACAATAGCATCCCGCCTTTTTGAGGATGGTAATATAGTGATTACCCAAGGAAACGAGATGCAGTCAGCAAATTTAAGTATTGCTACTCTCATGTCTAGACTATCGCGATCAAAATTGTCCCAATCTACAGCTATCTCTCTAATAAAAACAAAGTGATACGACTATGCTGATACAGAACCAATGGGACAGTACAAACAATTAATGTGTTGATAATATTGGGAAAATCAGATTCCGAGCACTAGGCTTCGAACCAGTTGGTCGGGAGTTCGAATCTCTCCGGGCGTGCCAAAATAAGCGATTTAGAATCAAGCAGTTATCTCGAAAAGGGATAGCTGCTTTTTTGTTTCGCTCTTTCTTGTGTAGTGGAAAATGTAGTAACAGGTTCCAGCTCACACAAGCTTTCGGCATACGGTGACAGATGCTCCGGTGCCAGGTGAGCATAACGCTGCACCATCCGAATATCTGACCAACCGCCTAGTTCTTGTAATACATGCATCGGGGTGCCGTTCTGAACGTGCCAGCTTGCCCAGGTGTGCCGCAAATCATGCCAGCGGAAGTTCTCTATACCAGATTGCTCCAACGCTCTGCGCCAGACTTTGGTATTGGCCCGCTTGATGGGTTTGCCATTGAAGGTAAACACGTATTTCTCATGCTTACCTAACTCACCTCTGAGCAAGACTACCGCTTCCTTGTTCAACGGTATCCCGATAGGACGTCCTGTCTTGGATTGATCCGGGTGTATCCAGGCTGCACGCCGTTCAAGATCAACCTGTGACCACTGCAAGCGCGTGACGTTGGTCTCTCTCAATCCGGTTGCCAGGGAGAACCGCACCAGGGTTTGTGTATGAGGTGGCAGGTTCGACAGGAGTGTTCTGACTTCCTCTCGCGTTAACCACCGGATACGCCTGGCCGGGTCCTTCAGCATCCGGATATGGGGTGCCCGATCAATCCATTCCCATTGCTTCACAGCGGTATTCAGAATCACTCTGACCAGTTCCAACAAGCGATTGACCGTTGCCGGTTTCACGCCAGTATTGACCTTGGCTTCCGTGATCTGGTCGATGACCTCCCGTGTGATCTCATCCAGGAACAAATGCCCCAGGTAAGGATCAAGCCACTGGATATGACCGAGGTCATTCACCACCGACTTGCGGGAGGTTTCTCGATACCATCTGACCGCTGCTTCTTTCCAGGTCCTTCTAGGCTTCTCACCCAGCTGGGCATTCCGCCAGTACTGAACACGGAGCTTATCCTCAAACTCCTGTGCCAGGGGCCTGTCTACTGTTTTAGTAGAGCGTTGTATTCGAGTTCCGTCAGGTGCGGTAAAACTACACCACCAGAAACGCGAATTCGGTCGTTTGTACAACATAATGCATCTCCTACATTCTGCTGGACTTGCGACCTTGGTCGGCCAGTAGAGTAGTGTGATTGCAGGTAGAGCACAAGGTCGGCCTTGAGGAACACCCACCGGCGTCCCAGCTTGGCGGCAGGAATCTCTCCGGATTTGGCTCGCTCCCGGACGGTCTGCCAGTGGAGCTTGAGGAAATCAGCGGCTCCCAGGAGATCGAGGGTCTCATGGTTAGTAGTCTCCATCACTTCGTTTCCTGTATTCGCGGGACACGGCCTTGTCTGCCGGATGGGGACCATCGCCTAAGGGCTTGTTCGGGCCAGCGTTGTAAAGTCGGCGTTTCTCCTCGACCTTGTTCCGGTAATAGTCGTCAAAGCTCACGCCGGTTATGTGGGATCGTCGATCATGAAAACCCTGTGCAGCCTTCAGGAACGCTTCAGAGGCTTCCCCTGCATGGGTGTAACCTTCACGGGCAGAGAACGAAGTAAGAGGACTGAGGCCGTTCACGAACAGGTGACCATCCGAGGGTGGGCGTCCTCGTTCTACCTTGTGCCGGGTTAAAAGTATTTGGCTGTTATCGTTCCAATCAGCGCCCTGCAAGACTTCCCAGAGCGAGGAAGCCGGCCAACGGGTCTGGGTCTGATCTGCGAGGTTAGGGGCAGTGTGTTTAAGCCACTGGTTAGTGCAGTACTGCCAGAGTCCACCCAGGCAGTTTCTCAATTCCTTGTAGGACACAATATCGAGTGTCCTTAATGCAGGGCGGCGAAGTTGAAACTCAAGTCTCCAGACGTCCTGAACGCCATCCCAGCCTGCCTGATGCCACAGAGCCTTCAGGTAGGGCCGTAGACTGTTCTTAGACTGCATTTCAATAGTCTTGTTGTAGAGTCGGGCAGAGAGATCTGCCTTGGGTGCAAATGAAATCCCAGAAAACCGACGCATGTCTGAATGCCGTGCCAGGGTTCTGGCCTTGGTGACGAATTCGGCATCGGTGATACTTTCCAGGGGGTAATCAGTGAGGAAGTCAACGCACAGATCAACCCTGGCTACATTCGGACCAGCAGTGATAACCCCCAGCACGTCGATAACCTTCTGCAAAACCTCAAGGGCAGCGTCAGGTCCATCGACCGTCAGCAGCTCACTAGAGACCTTAGCGTAAGCCATAGGCGCTTGCTTGGCGTCCTGTTTGGCGGCTTCGATCCGGAACGTGCCATCTTCCAGGATATAGGCAAAGGGATGTCGCCCATTACCTTTAACCTCAAACACATGCTTCTTAACAAGGAATTGGGCCAGGTTGACGCTTGAGGCGCTGGTGGACTGTGCCATCTTCTTGAGTTTGGTCAGCCGGATGGACGACTCGTCGGATAAATGGCCCTGATAGGTCAGGTACAGGCTATCAATACCGGTACGGAGAATCCGGGTATTACGGGAATCAATGCAATTAGAGGGTACTGTGTTACTAGACTGCGTACCCTTTCCAGAACCACCATCAGGGGCGGGCCGGTGCTGCGGGGCAGCATCCCGCGCCGCCCTTGCGTTGGGATTTTGGTCGTGATTGTGGCTGTCAGATTTCATCGTAAAGCTCCTTTGAGTAGGGAGCTCATACAATGTGCAGCCAGGACGAGCCAAAAAAGCTACAGACTAAGCCGAAGAGGCAGGGAAAATGGATTGGCCCATTTAATTGCTAATTGCAATCAAGCAGTTACAAGAAGGTTCAACTTGCAGCTAATCAGGCTGTTCGTCGCTATTCTTCCCCCTTGGACGTCCCTTTTTCTTCACGTTTACAGGGGCCACTTCACCAAGCCATTTCCTAACCGTGCGCGCATCGTAATGTGAAGCGCCGGAATATCTCCTTATGACTTCATCATCGGCCATGGCTGTGATGGTTCGATCCGGGTGTTCCTTCCAGAGTTGAGTAGCCATTTGTTGGGCACACAACTTGGCTATCTGGCTCGCCCGCGTTGGAATTGCCTCTTCGGTTGATGGAGAGGGCTGACTGTCTTCACCACTAGATTCTTCAGGTAACCGGAATACAAGAGAAAAACCGTCCGGTTCATCAGGCTCCTGGTGCTGTGCCCAGAACGCCCTGGTGCCAAACTCAGGCATCTCAAAGGAATACTTCCACCCAGGAGGGAACCAGAATTCAGGCAGAGGTATCGCCATACTCTCGCACCATTCCTGAAATTCCTGTCTGGATATGGAAGCCCACTGCAATAACTTCCGGTTGTACCGAACGCCATGGATGCAAGCATAGACGTCATCGAGGTGGGTTCGAATATAAAATCGAGGGTCAGCCTTTGAGTCAGAAGGACGCTTGGCAAGGGTCAGTGTCTCGCAAAAGACCTCTCCATTGAGCACAGCTTTGACCAAGAGCCGAGCATAGTCTTTTGCAAGTAGTGGCAGCTTGATCCGATAACTGTCAGGATCATAACCAGCCCAACGATGGGCTATATCCCAAATGGATAACGAATCAGAGAGTAACGGCATTTATAGAATACTAAGGAGGATATGGAAAGCATCCAGTCTCACGTACTACGTGTTGATGCTGCACAGATGTTTTATTGTCTTCGCATGTTCTTTACCTACCAACCCAACATCCTGATGAAAACGGAAACCGGATCTTTTAACTTTAGCTGCCTCCAGGGACTTCTTTGCCTCGGAGCCATCTTTATTGATTAGTGCCTTGGAAGCGTGCCATTTGAAGTGATCCAACGGAAACATAAGCCGATCTACGTGAGCATCAAGAACATCTAGAGCATTGGCATACTCGTCTTCAATTTCTTTTGTTGCAACCAGATAGGGATAGTCAAGGTACACTTGGGTCAGATGATTTGGAAATTCTTTCTCTCTTTCGAGTATTTCCTTGTAAGTAACAACACACTTGTCGAGATCACCTAGAGCGATGAATGCATTCGCCCTCGCCAGCAGAGCCCGAACATCTTCAAATCGACTTTCTCTCGAAGTGAAGTATTCATCTACCAAACGAAGCGAAATCTCTGGGTGCTTCTCAGACAAGGTTAGTGCTTGAATCACCAAATACTGATCTCTTTGCGTTCGTGCACGTTTCAATTTCGAATAAAAAAGCTCTTCGATCGATTTGTTCCAATCCTTATTTCTATACCAATCGGAGGATGACACGGTGATCCCTAAAGTGAACTAGCTCAGAGCATTGGTGCGGGGTCTGCACGCAGCAAAATTCAGGACGGGAGTAATTCAGATTGAGACCGCACCTAACGCCCTCTGAAATTGTGGTGATTCTATCCTCCAATGGGAAGCAAAGCGAGAATCAAAGGTAAGCCGACTCTAGGTGAACAATCTTGTGATTCAAAACTCGACATTGAGAATGTAGTAAAAAATGAGCTAATACACACTCAATTACGTGTAAATGAGGGTAATTTTGAAACCGACCAAGGCCGTAAGTCATTGTTATTAAGATATTTATAACCTTACGGGTAAATCTTCGAACCAGTTGGTCGGGAGCTCGAATCTCTCCGGGCGTGCCATTTTCCAAAGGCCTAATCGAAAATCCGATTGTCCCATAGAGTCCAAATTGCCCCAAACAACAGTAAACTCGAAGCCAGGTTACTCTGACATTGGGTTTACCTGTTAACGTTGTCTTTCGTACTTGAGTCCGGATTATCTCTCACATATTTTCGCCGATTCACAGTGATCACATGGGTGCCGGGATGCTTTCCGGCTTCTACTTCCTTGACGACTTTGGTCCGAGGAATATTTTTCCTACTTCCTATGTCGTAATGCTCATTTCGGCCATTTGCTCCGTCTTGCCTGCCTCTTATCTTAGTCATGTTTCTATCCTCTACTTGCGATGGCATGCGTTACAACAGTAGTAACAGCCATCTACATTGGAGTAAAACCTACGCGCTTCTACCATCGCTCCGGAACAGGAATAATGGTTTCCGAGCTGAAGCTGATTCACCGAATCTGGTAGTCGAATACAGCTCGCATCTAAGTTATGAACTTCGTGCTCACCTGTAGGTTGTGCATTCCGATTCACAATGAACCTATCCATTCAATTTCTCCATTTAATAAACAAAAGTATTGGTACCTCGCTAGACGCAAGGATCTCAAAGAGTAAACTGAGCAAAGGAGAGAGTGAATTTGTACTATTGATTAACTGTGGCCAATTATCTATATTACAAACTCGCTAGAGGTCACCGCCAAGGAGATGTTTAGTGAATCCGACCCGCCTATTGGTTGCATCCAAGAGGCGGGTTTTTTCTAGCAATCCTGCTTTACGTAACCTTTCTCACCGTGGATGTAGAAACCCATCATATGGTAGTTACTTCTACATTCCAGCACAAGATAATGCGGTTTCTGTACTATTGCAAGTACGTAACCTGTGTAGAACTTGTGGGTAAATAGCTCAGAAATAGCCTGGCGATTTTATCTTTAGAAATATCAGCTAGTTATGACACACGGGGTCTGTATACATTTACAGTAGAATTTGTTCTAAAATTGATCGAAAAGCTGACAATCTACTTTGTAGGTTTAGTGATTTCGGGTTTTCCCCAGACATATCTTTTCGCGAAACGATTCTGCGAGTCATAGAAGAACCCAAACCTAATTTCGAAATTTAGCGATTTATCTATACATTTGCTAAACAGACACCAGTCTCGGAGTCTTCACAAGACTAGATTGAAGTAGATAATCATTTCTGGAATGGCTGGGCTAGTATAGAAAATAAGTGGGTGCTGCCAGTATCTTGAAATCCACTGATGCCAATTTCCATCATGTCGTGTCCAGCCTGGGGCTGGGCCTTATAGGTAGTAAAAAGCCTATCCCACCAGGGGAAATTGAATCCGAAATTATGATTGTGTTCGACATTGTCGGTCGAGTGATGAACCCGATGCATGTCCGGCGTGACAATCAAGAGTCGCAGCCATCGGTCAATTTTTTGTGGAATCCTGATATTGCTGTGGTTAAACATAGACGTCGCATTAAGTAATAGCTCGGCGACAATCACGGCACTGATCTGCGGCCCGGTAACTAAAATAAGTGCAAACTTGATTAGACTGGAAAGTAATATGGAAACCGGATGAAAGCGATTACCCGTGGTTACGTCATAGTCAGGATCCGTATGGTGCATACGATGAAGCTTCCAGAGCGGGGGAACCGCATGGAACAGTCGATGCTGAAAATAGATTACCAGATCAAACAGTAGCAGAAAGAGTACAAATTCCAGCCAGGCAGGCAGGCTCAGCAGAGTAAACATCCCCAGATTTTTTTCCTGAGCCAGCAATGCCCCGGCAACTCCGGCGAAAGGGATTACCGTTCTCGCCAGAGCCGTGTTGAGAATGCTGATGGAAATATTACTTAGCCAGCGCTGTGGTTTCGAGAAATTCAGCTTGCGCCTGGGAAAGTAGACTTCGCAAACAGCCAGGATTCCAAACAGGCATAGAAACACACCCAACCTGAGAAGGCTCTCCACTTGCATGGTCAATGCATTCATCTGTCTGCCGCCGTTCCCTGCATCTAAAGAGGCTTCCTGGCTATGAATGCATAGCCATAGACTTCAAACTGCCGGGCATTTTTTTCTCCCGACGCGCCACCGAAGGTATCGATTGCCTCACCGACCGCAACGTTTTCGAACCCCGCATCGGAAAGCATTTTTTCCCAGCCTGCACACGGCAGGCCACCGGCGATTCAGGCGGTCCAGAGATCGATGTTCTCCAGCGCCGCCTGGGGAACCGGCTTACTGTTGGCGATATCGGCGAACTGCAGGTGGCCACCGGGTCGAAGTACTCGCAGGATTTCCTGAAAGACCCGAAGCTTGTCGTTACACAGGTTTATGACACCATTACTGATGACTACGTCGGCCCAGCCGTCTTCGACCGGCATCTCTTCAAGTAAGCCTTTGCGAAATACTACGTTGTCAAAACCAATTTCAACCTTGGTCGCCGAGGCTTTTTCAAGCATTTCATCGGTCATATCAACACCGATGACCTGACCGTCTGTGCCTACCATGCTGGCAGCCACGAAGGCATCAAAGCCTGCTCCGGATCCGGCATCAACGACTTTTTCCCCTGGCTCGAGCCGGCGAGTGGAAAAGGGATTGGCTACCCCGGCGAAGGATTCAACTGCCGACTCCGGCAACTTATCAATTCCGTAATCATCATAGCCAAGCCGACTGGCAAGGTATCTTCCGGTATGAAAGTGGAATTCAGCATCAGGGGTTAGAGCTACCTCGCGGTATTTACACCTGACCTGATCCCGCAGGGCTTCATCGTCCAGCAGTATTTTCTGAGACATGATTTACTCCTTGGTTAGGCAAGAACTTTACCACCACTTGCAAGGTATTCCATGCTGCGTGGGGCACCTGCTATTTCAACCCCTTCAATTAAATCGTCTGCGGTGATGTTCTTGGCTTTTGCACAGGCCGGGCAAAGCCAGATCTTACCGCCATTGGTAATAAACGCATCCAAAAGAACAGATGCTGGCTCATAACCATCGGCACTGACGTTATCCGCACCACCTTTTATGCAGAGTTCGGAGGCTGAAGATGTAGCAAATATAACAGCTTCGTTATTCTTGGATGCAGTAACCGCGAGAATCAGGGAAATTGTCGCCTTTTCCGGATCATTAGAGCCATGTTCGCAGTTTATCAGGAATTTTTGGGGCAAAGATGAAGTGGTTTCGATACTCATGAATTTGGTTTCCAGTGTGCAAACTTACAGTAAAATCAGTTGCCAGGAGGGTATGGTAGCCAATAAGCGGTTTTTAGCTTGAAATTACTCTGGAGAAACCCTGATGAATTCATGGATTTCCGGCAATACGCCCAATTTCAATAAAGAGTAGCGAGTTAAGGGGACAATGAGGTACTCGTTTAACAACTTCTTGCTTGATTCGGTCAAGTTTGAATTGCTTAAAGATGGCAAACCAGTGAAATCGGAACCCCAGGTTATTGAGCTGCTCACCTTTCTGGTCGAAAACAATGGCCGTTTGCTGAGTAAAGACGAGATTAATCAACGCATCTGGAAGGGAAGAGTGGTTACGGACTCGGCACTTAGCAGTCGCATTAAGGCGTTGAGACAGCTGTTAGGTGACAGCGGTAAAGCCCAGCAGATTATACAGACTGTTCATCGCAAGGGTTTTCGATTCATCGCGCAAGTTTCGTCAAATTCGGAGCCAGCCGGTTCTGTGGCCGGGGAGGCTGATCCAGCGGACTTCGGCCATACCAGGCCGATCATAGCCGTGCTTCCGTTTCTTAATCTGTCATCAGAACCAGAGCAGGAATATTTTTCCGACGGCATCAGTTCCGATGTAATTACTCAACTTGGCAAGCATCGCTGGTTAAGGGTCATTGCAAGAAACACCACGTTCGGATTCAAGGGTAAATCGATCGATACAAGAGAAATTGGCAAAGAGCTGAAGGCTGATTACCTGATTGATGGCAGTGTAAGGCGCACAGGAAATCGTCTGAGAGTAGATGTCAGCCTGATCGATGCGCAAACAGGTCACCAAGTCTGGACGGAAAATTACGATCGTGATGTTGACGATATTTTCGAAGTACAGGATGAAATTACCAAGACCATTACGGCGAGACTGGAACCGGAAATCGGCTATGCGGAACGCCATAAAGTATTCATTGCCAGACCGGCGAACCTGCAGGCATGGGACTGCTACCAGCTTGGTATTTACCATTTTTATGAATTTACCAGTGAAGGAAATCAGCAAGCACAGACATTATTAAGAGAAGCGCAAGAACTGGATGAAAATTTTGGTGAGGCCTATGCCTGGTGGGCATATGCTGTTGTGCTGGGTATGATTTACTGGGAAACGGACTATTCGCCGGATTTGCTAGACGACGCGTTACGAGCATGTGTTAAAGCGCTTTCTATCGATCGACAGAACGCCAGCTTCCATGCCTTGAAAGCGCGCGTCCACTTGGCACGATGTGAGTATAACCAGGCAATCGATGAGAATCAGCGTGCCATCAATATGAATGCCACCTTTGCAGCGGCACATTGTGGCCTGGGTGATTCACTCGCCTACGAGGGACGCTATGACGAAGCCATTGGCTGTTTTGACACAGCAATAGCCCTCAGCCCTAACGATCCTCAGCTCTGGGCTTTCTACAGTTACGGTGCTCTGGCTTCGATCTTCAAGCGGGATTTTGAAAAAGCCCTGCGCTGGGCTGAACTCGCCTCTACCATACCCAACTGCCAATACTGGGCGACTGCCCACCAGGCTGTTTCATTGGCGCTTCTTGAGCGAACTGACGAAGCCTGCAAGCGGGCAAAAAGACTCGTTACTGAACGTCCAGGTTTCACCCGGAAGTTCGCCCGGCAAAAAATGTTTTACCTCAAGAAACCGGAACAGATCGAACTTTATTTAAGGGGTTTGGAGTTGGCTGGAGTGCCCGCAGACTAGTTTTCAGTATCCAGTCCATCAAACATCCTCTCAACTCGTTCAGCAAGAGGCCTGGCTGGGTGCCAGTACATGGTCCGCCCCAGCATGGAAATCCCCAGATAACCCCTAACTTTCAGCAATCCATCATCGGTCAGCTCCATGCGAGCGCGATAGTGACTGCCGCTGACGGGGTCGTACAGTCGCCCATCGACAAGCCTGCCATCGTCCTCGTTAAAATTCTCACCAATGACCAAGCCATCTAGCGGTCGCGATTGAAGGTGCGTATCTGGATTATTCAGATCCACCCTGCTAGCGCCAATGGGTGCACCTGCATCTGCCGTCGTAAAAATCGGATCCCGTACCGAAACGATCCGAATTCTGAATTCATCAGCATCCTCCACGGCATAGATCTCTAGCAGCGCTGAAGCGTCCGGCATTACCCAGTAGCCGCTGAAGGCAGGATTGATCTGTGTGCCTGCCTGAGCCTGGATTGTCATTTCAGAAAAGCCAGCGCATATAAAAAGCAGACCAAGTAGCACAGCAAGCCGAAATTGGTTAAGGCTCGTCGAATGTGCAGCTTTTGAATTAATATCAGTGCTGTTACCAGCGGTTATACGTTTAAACTCTTCTCGGTACTCTGGTAATTCTGTTCCCATTAGGCGATCCCACCAGGTGAAATACAAACCATAATTGCCGTTGAATTTCTGATGATGCAGGTCGTGATGGGTGACTGTAGTGAAAAGGTCGAGTTTTGAATCAATCCAGCCACGATGGTGAAATTCCACCCCAGAATGTCCCATGGCATTGCGCAGGATCATAATCGCCAGAAAAGTAAATAGGGCGATAGGATGAACCGGCAATACAAGTATTATAAGTGGTACGAAAATTGTCATCAGAAATGCCTCACCAACTGAGAAGCTGTAGGCCGCCCACACTGTAGGGGTTACGGACATGTGATGAGTACGGTGAAATCGCCGGTATAGAGACGGTAGATGTAACAATCGATGAATCCAGTAGAAATAGGTGTCATGAAAGATCAGCAGCATTGCAATCGAAAGCACTAAGTACCAAGTCCCATGGGCTTCACTATCCAGATACAGTTTGGTCCAACCCCGCTCTATAGCTTCCATGGTAAACAACGCGACAGTGGCGTAGACTGCAATAGTCTGCAAGGAATAGCGTAGTTCACGTTTCACATCTGTAGGCTTAGCGCGCCGCTGCTGGATACGTCGCCGTTCCGAGAACTTCCGGCAAAGACCAAACAATATCAGGGCGACACTACCCGTACCTATAAGGTATCGAGCCAGGTCAATAACATAGGCTTCGGTCCAGTTGCCAAGCAATTCGATACCAATGTCGGATAATTGCCAACCAATCTTCTGCTTCAGACTTTCCATCTCGTAGCTCCTCTCATTCAGTCGGGATGGAAACACTGTAGTTAGTTATGCGGCGGGCGGTCTTGTCGATTTTGAAAAACTCTGGGCGATTTCTGAGAGCCCTCGAGTTACCTAGCTCTCCGGGCTGTTTTTACTAGGTTTTGACTTCATTTGAGACGCGCGGAATTCCCGTGGAGTAGTTTCAAACCGGGCTCGAAACGCACGATTGAAGGGATTTATAGAAGCGAAGCCGACTTCCAATGCTATGGTCAATATAGGAAGCCGTTCCTGTTCCAAGTCGCTCAGGCGTCGTGCTGCTTCGTCCAGACGGAAATTGTTCAGGTAGGCATTGAAGTTTCGGTAGCCAAGATGTCGATTTATCAAGCGGCGAAGTCTGTGTTCCGGAACTTTGAGGCGGGTCGCCAGATCGCCTATCGTCAGGCCGTGGTCGTGATAGGCGCACTCCTTTTCCATGAGTCGCCGTAATTCGTCGAGCCAGCGTTTATCGCTATGACTAAGCTCGTCATTGTCGGCAACCGCGTCGGCGCCCAGGTTATCGGTAATTGCGGCGGAAACCTCTATTGCAGACCGGCTTTCGGGGGAGAGGAATTGGACCGGGGTGAGCAAAAAATAAAGGCTTGATGGGACAATCAAAATGGTCAGCAGTACCGAGTGGGTCAGCTCCAGCTGTATTGCCGGGAGTGCTCCCTGTAGAAACAACTCCACACTAACGACAACCAGCATATAAGCCAATGAAGTAAAGACCAGCAGCAGGCGTATTCTACGACGGGTTTCCACCAAGTCGTTGCGCCATTCCCGGACTATGGGCAGTAATGCCAGTGCCAAAAACAGAAATCTGAGGCTCGCTGCGAGGTAGAAAAGTAACGGATATAATGACGAGGGCGAATCGCGTTCGCCGAGCAGATAGGCTGCAATTGCAATCAACAGATAGAAGGCAATCAGGGCAGCTGCAAGTAAATCAATACTCTTTGTTTCCGCGATTGAATCATCAAACAACAACCGGCTAACCTGCCAGGCACTTGGGGGTACAGTGATGGCCAGCAGGACCGCTACCTGTTCCAAAACCGGCAGGTCCTCTGTTAGTGGGGTTAGCAAATAACCGACAAGTCCCAAGAAAAACATTAGCAGAGGAACGCTGATGTGCGTGCCTCGAAATTGGACTAGCAGGCGCAGGCTGCCCAGTAACAAACAGCCGATAGCGATGCCACGCACCAGAATTAGCACTGTCCACACTTTTGTCAATTCCTCTCAAGATTCTCGATCTGAGCACTATACCGGTACACCCACTCCTGTTAAAAGTCGCGGGAATCAAATTTCGGGAAGAATCATATGTCAGTTTGGAGTTGTCGTCGTTTCAAAATTCAATAGAGGAAGCTATTTGGTGTCGTGAACTGCGTGCTCGGTTGACCCACTAGTTGCATCCAACTTTGACCCGTCGATTATGCCGAAAACATGCAAAATCAATGGCCGAAGCAGGCTTAGTTATTTAATGCATAAGCCACCTAATGGGCCAACCGAGCACGCAATTCAACAGATGAGCGAACCAATGTTCAGAAAATAGATGGCCAAAGACAGCGCTGCATGGCACTGCTGCTCCCGTGTGTTGTTACGGGGCATAGTGCAAGTCTCATGAATGACGGACGATGAGAAATCTATTCGGTGATTGGGGTGGCTTTCCGATGGGGTGTATGGGCCGATGGATACATGGACTTCCTTATATGTACTGACCCATTCAAGCAGCAATCGATTTGGCCTTCTCTATCCGGGCACGCCGGCTGGGTGTATTCAATGCTTTCCAAAGTTCGTTGCGCTGCTGAAGATTCAACCAGAAATCCGGGGTATTGCCAAAGACCGTTGCCAGCATCAATGCGGTATCAGCGGTAATAGCTCTTCGATTGGTGCACAATTCATTGACGGTTCTACGACTGACACCCATGGCTTGTGCCAACTGCCCCTGGGTCAATTCGAAAGGCACAAGAAATTCCTCGGTAATCATCTCACCGACGCTGACTGGCTGCCGTTTAGTGATATTCATGTTCTGCCTCACCGATAATCATGGTTATCCAGATAAATCTCTTGGGCTTCGCCCCGTTCGCCTGACCAGGTAAACACCAGGCGCCATTGCTTATTGATGCGGATTGAGTGCTTACCCGACAAATTTCCTCTTAGCTTTTCAAAATGATTGCTCGGCGGAGACCGCAAATCGAGATCACTGGTCGCATCATCAACCAACTGTAATTTACGGAATAGCCTGTCTACGATCTCAGCAGGTATTTTCTTGCTGGATTTATCGTCCAGATAAAAATCACGCAACCACCGATCACGAAAACTTTGAATCAAAAGCCATCCCCCGCGCCGAGTAACAGTGTAACGTATATGGTTACTTTTTTCAAGCGTACCTGCGTGACCATTCAAGTGATGGCGTGATTTTAAGAGAGGACTCTGAGCGGGCAGGCGGCCCCGGTCCATCGTACAACATCAACCACGATGATCATTCCTGTAACAGGTGGTCTCGAACAACCGCCAGGTCGACGACTAAGCCTCGCAGAATTTTATCTATTGGCGCAGAGCCGGCGAATAATGGGTTCTCATTGGGGGCATGAAGCCATTGATCCCCGAGAGACTCATCAGGAAAGAGAACCTGTAACGCCCGGTAGATACCCAGAATATAACTGGCCCGCTCCAGACAGTCCCGAGTCAACTTTGCTTTCTCCGGCTGGCTTTTCCAGTTGTAGAGCGTCTTTTCATTGCTCAACCCCAGCAGCGTCATCTGCTGCTGGCCGGTCAGGCGCCAGAGAGAGAAGATGTTGAAGATCACAGGCAGCAGGGAACCTGGGTCAATGGAGTAGGGCTTTAACAGTTGGTCAAAGTTTGCTCTCATCGCCATTCATTTGCACTATAACAATACAGTGTCGACAGACTGCCATACTGTACTGTTACAGTCAATAAGTGCCGCGGATGATCTCCTGAACACCCTGCTAGCCTTTACGGATGAATTCCGTAATACTTGCTCTTTATACGGATATATTCCGTACAAAATTACCGGAGATGATCCATGCCCAAAATTTTACGTTATGAAATGCAGTGGGATGAAGAAACCTATGCGCTGGCAGAGCGCGCGGCGCGTGCGTCGGGCTTAACCAGTATCAAGGCCTATGTCACCCAGCTGGTGAAGCAACATGCACCTGAAGTATTGGAAGCCTACAGCAGTATTCAACTGACCAACGCGCAGTTCGACGCATTTTGCGAGGCTTGTGACAATCCACCTGCGCCAACAACCAGGCTTCGTAAGGCGGCACGAGCACTTGATCAAGAAGGCTTAGTGCTGAATGCCGATCGTTGAGTTTTTGCCACTGGATCCAAATACGATCAATGTCAAAGCATTTGATTGCGGCAAGGAAACCATCAACAGGTATCTTCGTCGCTATGCGGCGAAGAACATGGCGCTGAACCTGAACCGAACGTTTGTACTCACGTATACTGCCGAAGCCAGTTCAGAAAAACCTCAGGTAGCCGCGTACTACACGCTGGCCCATCAGACTTTGGTGCGTGAAGAGCTGCCAGACCCGTCCCGCCTGACGCACTACCCCGTTCCCGTTATTCTGTTGGCGCAACTCGGCATTGACCGACGATTCCATCGGCAAGGCCTGGGAGCAAAAACGCTGGTTTATGCGCTCAGGCATGCCTACCAGATTGCCAGCAACCCAAAGGGCGTACCCGCCACCGGCGTCGTTCTCGATGTACTCGACTATGGTGCACTGGCCTTCTACCAATCATTCGAATTCTTCTTACCATTGACCGACAGCCCGATGAAGCTGTTTGTGCCCATGGCCTCACTGGAGACACTGTAACCACCCTTCCCTGAGTCTGTCTCATCCGAAATCACAGATACTTTTTAAAGGTACTTGCTGTAATGGTGACCGCAAAGGCAAAGGCCAGAGCAAACGGCAGGATGATCCAGGAAGGATGAAGGCTGAATGGCAGCGCCAGGTAGAGTACCCAGGCCATGATGATCAACGGAATGGCGGCTTTCTTGGCGTAATGATAGACAAAGGAGCTCTCCCTGCCCCCACCCCAGCGCCGCAAATCCCGCTGCACCAGACCATCAACCAGCGCTACCAGGGTGAAAAGCCCAAATACCGGGGTGGCCAGGGCGAGAATGGCCAATCGCACTGCGAACACCTGGGTGATCTGCATGCCCGCCAGCACGTAGTCAGCCACAGGCTGATAAAGCCGGTGCAGCATGGGGCGCATACCGGACTCTTCGATAGCGGGGACCGGCGTGATCCACTGAATGAGATCGACAAGGCCGGTCCACTCGAAGGCGATGGTGTAGAAGCGCTCCGACAGATCACTGGCGAACTGCATGGGCTGCGCAGTCAACCAACTGCGATGAAAATCTGCGCCGAGGAACTGCAGCTCATTCACCAGCATCTGTCGGCTGTGCGCCACGCCCTGCTCTTCCCACCACAATGCCATACCGACCCATTCGATCAGAACCGAAAAGACCAGGGAGAGGATCAACCATTTCAGGCACTGGGCGAGGCCTGTCAGTACCCGGGAGATCGCACCGGGACGAGCGACGGTTCGGCGGGGATCGGTCGGTTCCGCCATGCTCAGGCTGAGTCACTCGATTCTGCAGTCTCTACCGTCGCCTCGGAGACCGCATGCCACCAATGCTCAGTCACCCGATACCAGTGATCATTGGTAATGTAGCTGCGCCGCATGGCCTTGGCCATCTCTTCAAAATCTCCCGGCATGTCGACATCTGCACGGTCATCCGGCAACGGAATACGAATTTTCCAGAGCTGGCCTCCTTCCAATAGTGCGAAGGCTTGCCCCTTGGGAAGCGTGACCATATCGGACGCGGTCAGCATCGGCACTTCCGAGACACTGATCCGATCCTCGTTGCGGGATTTGAAGTCGACGCCGGAACCGGGATCCGATGAATCATCGACACCGGAGACACTCATCAGGGTGAATACCTCCACACGGGGCAGCTGCTCGGTCAGCATCGCGGCTGTATCCAGCTCTTTTACGCGCAGCATCAGCATGGTATTGAAGTTGCCCGCCACTTGACCGGCCTTGGCTCGGCTGCCGATACGCGCTTCCACATCCGACCAGGTCTGGGTATAGGCCGTGACCTGAAAACCGGCTCCGCCGGCCTTGTTCAAAAGCGGCACGAACTCGTCCCCGATCAGCTCGTTAAACTCGTCCGCATGCAACGAGATAGTGGGGAGCGACTGTCGAGCGTTTGGTGGGATAGCTGTATCAGATCCTGGCGCCGCAACACCGTGCTTGTAGATCGTACCTGCAACGGACACCAGATCCGCGAACATGGAGTTGCCCACCGCACTGGCAACCGTGGTGTCGGTCAGTGCATCGAGCCCGACATAGACAATGCCCTTGCGCCGGACCACTTCCATCCATTCGAAGATCGGCCTCGTATCCTGCTCGTCCTGGTAATCCGGCGAGATCAACGCGGCAATGGTGCCGGTGGTCAGCTTTTCCATCAGAGGGCCGACGGAGCTGACGATCTTGTCGAAATAGGTTTTGTCGTATTTGAAGGCTGAAATCAAGCCATCCAGAACGGGGTCGTAAATGGCCCTTTCCTGCAACAAACGCATACAGGCGATGGCTTCCATCGACCGGCCACGCAGCGCATTGGGCAGGTTGCGCTCCTTGATGTCCGCGGCGCGCTCTTCCACCAGCGACGCCCAAGTGTCGATACCGGCCACCTCGGCGCAGTGGCCGGCATACTCCACAAACAGGGGTTCAATGTCGTTGATGTAGCGGCGAATCTGCTGATAGTCCGGGCGGCGCTTCAGGGCCACCAGTGCGCGCGCAATGATATTGACGAAGCGCCAGGCGAACTCCTTGAAGGCCGCGGAGTTCCCCTCGTTCGGTAACTGATTGGCAATGCGAGTCGCGACCTCAGTGATGCGCGAAAAGTTGCCAATGGCATTATAGCGCGCCGACAATTCGGGAAAGCCGAGATGGAATAGATAGAAATCGTCCAGACGGCCGGCGCGCTTGGCCTCGGCATAGATGCGGCGCAAAAGATCGGCATCGCCCTTGGGATCGAAGACGATGACGACATCGCCCCGGCGGATGTCCTGGGTGATCAACAGTTCGGCCAGGCGCGTCTTGCCGACGCGCGTGGTGCCCAGCACCAGGGTGTGTCCGACCCGTTCACCGAGATCCATCCACACGGGTTGTTCAATCGGCTCAACGGCGTGCAAGGCTGGCTTGCCGCCGACCGCGGGTAATGGCGCCAATGGGTTCCAGGGGGAACGGCTGCGCAAACCTTTGGCCACCAAAGAGAGTACAGGAATCGACTCCCAGGCCACTTCCTTCTGTCTGGCCCACTGATAGAGCCTGCCCGGTTGCACGTAACGCTGCACCTCGGGCTTCAGTGTATCGCGCAGCCGCTGCGTGTGTTGTTGGGTCCAGCGAAAGCCTTTACCTAAAAACAGCTTGTGCCGACTGACGGGAATCTGGTCAGCCCGCACGCGATAGGCCGGCAGGCGCTTCATGTGGTGTTGGTAGCGCAGTACACGCCAGGCCTGGCGGCCGCGCCACAAGCCAAACCCGAAGAAAGTCATACCGGTGGCCAACGCGATGCCCGGTGGCATCATCAACGCCCAGGGCGCAAACCAGGACAGTGTCCCCGCCGCCAATGCGGTGGCGGTGGACCACAGTTCGACGGGAGGCCGCAACAACGCCTCCATTGGATGCGTGCTCATTGCCGCAGTCCGTCAGGGGTAATCAATACCGGGTAACGATCGATGCCCAGGGCCACGGCCAGGTCATTCCCGGATCCCAGGGTAATGGATAAGCCTTGTGCCACTTTCGCAACCTGTTGCACATCGGCCTCGGTCTCCGCTTGTACCAGCATGCCCACGGCACCCAGTCGCTTAAGTGTTTCCCGGTGCGAGGCCAACCACTGCAACGACACCGCATCCGCCCCGATCAGAAAAAACGGCCGTGGATTGCCTTGTGACAGCCGCGCCAGCACCTCGGGATGCATGGCACTGCTAGTTATCTCGCCGACAGCCAGACCGGGTGAGCGCACTGGCAACAGATTGCGAAGGGCTGCCGGACCATAACTGGACGAAGGATTGAGGGTGGTGCTTTCGGCGGGACCAGACGATGGCGTCTGGTCCGCCAAGAGTGGCTCCAACAGTGGCGCCAGTGGCTGCGTTTGACCGCTGTCATAAAGGACCGTCAACTCGGCGAGAGCATTGGCACTCATGCTGAGCGAAAGTAACAATCCGAGTCCAAAGATCGGCAACACAGATCGACTACTGATCATCAAAGAGAGTCTCCTCTGTCACGACGACCCGTTGCGTCCAGCGTTCCTGTACGCGGCGGCCATAACGATTTGCGTGGGCTGGATCTTCGGGCACGTGATAGCAACAGTCGCTCATCAAAACCGCGACACTGGCAAGGGTGACAACTGCCCTTCCCGGCGCAGTATCAGTACCGGCAGATCCTGACCCAATTGGCCCGTTTGGCCAGCGACTTGATTGAGCGCGCCACCATCAATGTTCAGCGTCATCCTGTGGTCGCTGACCCACTGCGGATCGATCTGTTTTACTGTCGCCCAGTCACGTATGCGGGATTCCTCGCCGATCGACACATCGATCAGGTACAGATCGATGCCGGCGAATTGATTGATTTGGCTGACCAGCCGTTCCAACACGGCATCGCAATGCGGGCACTGTGTCCCGGTAAAGAACAGTACCCGGTCATCGGGCTGCCATGTCAGTTTTTCGGTTGCAGCTTGATTCGTTGCGGCTAGTGCCAGGGCATTGGCATCGATCAACAATCCGTTGGAGAACAGGCGCTGCTGGGCGTCGTCGTAGGCGCGTTGAAACGCCAGGATCCGTTCGGCGTCGTCACGCATCATGACGGCCCACTGTTCAGCGTAGCGACGGCGTTCATCGGTAGTGCGTGCATGAATACCTAAGGCTTCTATAGGCGACAACGTGGCCGGGCTCACACTGCCCCGAATCCCCTGCATCAGGAATTCATAACGCTGCCATTCGGTTATATCCAACCCCCATTGCTCTGCACGGGAAGTCTGAGATTCGATCTGTTGTGTAGAGGATAGCTCGACCTCCAATGTGTTCGAAGATTGCGAATTCGGTACCGGTCCGTTATCTGCGCTGACGGGCAATGAGATGCACAACCAGAATCCGATAGTTCCGATGCGCGATGTGCGCACACTGCGCTCAGTGGTCATCGCCATTGACCTCATTATCGACCGGCACGGTCAGATCGCGTTGAATGATGGCCCGATGCGTCAGGTCGCAAAGGTGGACTGGAGATTGAACCGTGACGCTTTGTTCACTGGTCGATTTCGCAGTATAGGCAGTATGCTGCTCTGGATCGTGTCGCTCGTTCTTGACGCCGACCAGCAATGCAGTGACCAACATAATAACCAGGAAAGCCGCTTCCATTAAAGTGCGCCTCCAGTCGATCGGGGATTCGATACATTGATGCAGCGTTCGAATGCGATGAGGCGATGCAAGGGATCCTGGACCAGGTGAAACGCCGGCCCTACTATCAGCCCTATCACCGCTTTGAGCGGCATGGGCTCGAAATAACGATGCGCGCTGGGCAGTGGCAGCTCGAGCATGGCGAGGGCTTCTTCCGACAGAACAGCCTCGTCAGCCAGGCGATAGCCGGAGTCATGCAGTAGCCAGCGCAAGGCCCCGCCCACCGTATTGATGTCGTGCGGAATGGTAATTGACTTAGTGACCGACAACAGGTCCTGTTGCCCGGCCGTTGGTCCGGCAGCGATGACGGAGTAGCGGCCAATCTGAATTTGTGCGCCGGTCGCTGAAGTGAGTTGCGGTTCCGCCCCTACCGATTGGCTCGCCATGGCTAGACCAGTGCAGCACAATAATGTCGTCAGGCGTCGTGAGATTGCAGAAAGTTTGTACAAAGGCATATTTTTGCTCTCGATAGTGAGGATTCTCCTCATGATCGCTAACCGGCTCTCGCCGGTGAACGATTAATCCGTTCCGTGGGTGTCGGGTTTTCTGTCAATCGCCTCAACTTTACATAACGACTCACCTTCCTAAATACACAGCACTGATCTGCTCGCGGGCATGGCCGAGTTCGCGACTGATAATGAGTCGCGCCTGGTGATCCTGCTTGCGCTGCTCGGCGCTGAGACTGTTTGCGACTGGTCCACCTGCGGCTGGACAGGACCAACCGGTTAGTTGTTGATAGCGGGCCTGCGCGTAGGAATGGCGCAGGCCATGCAGCTTCGACAGTCCCGCTTGCGTGGTATTGCGCTCGTAAGCTCGCAACTGCTGGATGTAGTTTTTCTGGGAGGGAATCAGGGATCCGTTCCCGGCCAAACGGTGCGCGCGATCCAGGACGGCTCGTTGCTCTTGGCTGAGGATCGGCACGACACGCGTCTTGCCGCCCTTAGTCCAGGCCGCTTTCAACCGGATATGATCACCCTGATCGGCGAAACCGGGCATGAATTTGATCGCTTCCTCCCGTCGTAATCCGAAGGCGCGTTGGAGCTCCAGGCTCATGCGCACGTAGTCGTCCTGAATACTCGACAGTGCCTGGCGGTCGAGAACGACCGCCTTGGACTCGTTGCTGATAAACTGCCGGTCGGGGATGCCATAGAACTCGTTGGAGCGGGCAATGACATTGCGCCGGTCCACTTTCGCCGCCCACCACCGCAGGCAGTTCATGCGGTTCTTGATGGTACCGGCCGCCATGCCCTCACCGATCCAACGCTTTACGAGGGCATCCACATGCTTTGGCTTTAACGATCGGGTGGTCATACGACGGAACCCCATCTCCTGCAGCTGATTCGCCATCTGGTTGAGCATCCGCGCACGGTTCGCTTGCGTGCTGTAACTGCCATCGCGGTTGCGTTTGCACAATTGCTTCAATTGGTAGTTCAGGTCTCTCATCGTGTACTTTCCAACTTGGTAAGTGTTTATGACCAACCGCAGGCTCGTAGCCTGACTGGTTCCGCCGAGGCGAAAGGGTCAAGGGACACTACTCCCTGTTCGACCTGATAAGCCTGGTCGCAGGCAACCTGGCTGCTCTTCTGTTGAAGATGGTGCCGGGTAAACCAAGGGCTCGAAGAGCCTTCGTTGATGGTGAGTGTTTCACCTCCTTTTTATTGGGCGGAACCATCGGTCCGCGTGTTGGAAGAAACCGTCGATGTGACGGCGTGACGAAAGTTGGCTGATTGCCAGCCGGGTTTGAAGTGGCGAAAGCCAGATTGAAGTGAGGACGACGTCCTACAGTTGAAGAAGCGTTGAAGATGAGCTGCAGCCGAGGCTGTGCGCCGTTGAAGCTCTGGCGGCGCTGTCGTTGTTTTGCCATTTCAGATGGCGAGGGCAACTTCCCCCATCCACGTTACCGCCGTGGCCGCGTATGAAGCTCTCTGAGGTGCATGGCCGCCAGTATAGCCAGACTGAATTCGCGCCGAACGCATCTATTCCAGCAAAAGCCGTTGTCGTTCCGGGCTCCGCCGCCCTCGTCACTACCTTAGCTATCGCTTCGCAGTGACGAGGGCTTCAAGCGCTTCGACGCCCTCGCCAGGTCTGTGACCTGTCATGGCCGTCGAGCAGACAGGGTTGTTCGAGCTGTGGTTACAGTGGAACCATCGTGTCGCTGACTGCCAGCTGCCGGATATTTTTACCGTACGTGACAACTATGTGCTCAAATACGCCAACAACCTTATATTTATCACGTACGGTAACTATCTATTGTTTCAACGGTCTTTCCATGCTATTTTTTACCGTACGCTCACTTTTTGGATGAATCATGGCTCACGATCAGGTGCAATACGGTGCAATTCGTTCCGCTGAGGATCTCGGCAAGCTGGCGCGTGCTCATCGTAAACAGCGAAAGCTGACCCTGGAAACGATCTCGGGACTGGGTAACCTGAGCACCCGCTTTTTATCCGAATTCGAGCGTGGCAAGGAAACCGCCGAACTGGGCAAAGTCTTGAAAGCACTTCGCACACTGGGGCTGGAGGTAGTGATACAGCCCCGTGTTCAGACTTCCTTCAAGCCGGTGCCCAAGCCGGAAGGAGACAGTCATGCTTGATCCGGATGGCCTCAATGTCTGGAGCGACCAACGCCTCGTCGGCTATCTGTGGCGCAATACCCAGGGCCTGATGGGCTTCCGTTACGACGAAAATTGGCTGGCACAGGGCGGCTTTGCAGTTTCCCATACGTTGCCCTTGCAAGAAGGTGATTTTCTGCCTGATGAGAGTCTTGCTCATCGCTTTTTCGCGAACCTGCTCCCCGAGGGTGGTGTTCGCGACCAGATTGTTCGCGATCTCAAGATTCCCAATACCGATTTTGATCTGCTACGAACCATCGGCGGCGAATGTGCCGGTGCCCTGTCCATTCTGGAGGCAGAACACCAACCCTCTGCGGACTATGAGTACCACAAGGTATCGGATGAGGAACTCGCCAATCTTGTGGCCCGCCGTGGTCAGGTCTACACCTGGACCGACAATGAACGCCCCCGACTATCCCTGGCGGGTGCCCAGGATAAGTGCCCTCTCCTCGTGAGAGATGGCGCCTATTGGTTACCCAGAAAAGAATCCCCCTCCAGTCATATTCTCAAGTTCGAACTGTCCGATTACCGCCACCTGCCCGCCTATGAGACGTTCACGACACTGCTGGCGGGGGCTATCGGTTTGCCGGTGGTCAATATTCAATTGCGATCCATCGCAGACACGCACTATGCCTTGATCGAGCGCTATGACCGGTTTCTGCTTGAAAATAGCCGGGTTGTGAGACGACATCAGGAGGATTTTTGCCAGGCTCTGGGATTCGGGCATGAGAAAAAATACCAGGAGTATGGCGGTCCCACCTTCACCGACTGCTATCGACTGATCCAGGAAATTTCCAGCGATCCCGCCAATGACCTGCAGTATTTACTGCGCTGGCAGATCTTCAATGTGCTGGCGGGCAACTCGGATGGCCATGCCAAGAACCTGTCGCTCCTTTACAGACCAAATGGTGAGATTCGATTAGCACCTTTCTATGATCTGGTCTGCACCCGCGCCATTGAACGCATCGATTATCACCTGGCGTTTTCCGTTGGTAGCGAGAGAAACCCGGGGATCGTGACCACAAAACACTGGGGTGAGCTGGCGCAACAGTGCGGATTACGGCCGAAATTTCTGCAGGATCTGGTTCAGGATGTGGCGGCTAAGTTGTTAGCGCAATTACAGCCGGTGAAAGCACGTTTTCAAAGCCGGTATGGGGAGTATCCTGCCCTGCAGCGTATCGAGCAGGTTGTCACCAAACAGTGTCAACGCACACGCAAGGCTGAATGACAGAATCTTGTGTCGGCTATTCAAAGACACCCGGCTAGCCGAGATAGGATACCAAAGACAAGGCTGGTGAGAATCGATGAAGTGCCACTTTATCCCAAGTGGCCAGGGCAAGGAGCCGATTTTCGTCGGCGCTATTAATCTTCATTCGGCAGCAGGATCGTGACGACCGGTTCGCCGGCGTCACCGGGACCGACCATCAGTTGCAAGCTTACCTCCTGCGCTTCGGTGGATTGCCCGTCTTTCGGTACGCGAAACAACGAGAATCGCAAACGATCTCCCGGAGTTGTAGCCGCTCGAACGGCGTAACTCGCCATGAACAGTACATCCCACAACCGACCAGACTCATCCTGGTAGACCTGAAGGTGGTCATCCCGCTCGGTCCAGGCAACACAATCACACCACGCAGTGTGCGTCAGTGCCACTGGCCACTTGAAACCGGCTTCTCGCGCCTTAGAGGTGACATCGATCAGCACACCGTCATCAATTGCCTGCGCACGGCTGTAGCTGGCGATCACCGGACCGAAGACGTCCTCCAACGAATTGTTTTCCGAATCTTTCATAAGGGTACTCCCTGGGGAAATGAATAAAAACTCAGGGAGCACCTCCTTCCCATTGGGAAGCAGGGACTCCCCAATGGGTTGAGTAAAGAACTACAGTAATCCACGTTCGGCAAACGACACCGACTCACCTACTGTGACTACAAAGTGGTCCAGTACGCGGATGTCAACGAGTGTCAACGCGTCTTTCAGCCTTCGGGTGATCGCTTCATCCGCATTGCTGGGCTCGGCGACGCCACTCGGGTGATTATGAAAAAACATCACCGCGGCCGCGTTGAGGCTCAGTGCTTGTTGCACCACCACACGGGGGTACACCGACGCACCATCGATGGTTCCCTGAAACAACTCGGCGACCTCGATGACGCGATGCCGGTTATCCAGAAACAAACAACCAAAGACCTCTGCTTTGCGTTCAGCCAACAACATCCGCAAATAATCACGAGTGTGGTCGGGGCTTGGCAGTTCGACACCCGGCTGGTGCAGGTCCTTCAATACCGCGAAGGCCAGCTCCAACAGCGAGCGTTTTTCAGGATCGTTCAACGACGCCACGCGAATCGCCGCAAAACGGTTTTTAGGATTCACCTTTGACGGTGAGGACTTGGAAGCCATGGGCGGTTTCCTTGAAGAATCGAGGAAACCCGCCCGGCAAGGGAGAGTTTCCCTCGCTGGGTTGAAAGAGTGACCGCATCGGTGGATGCGGTCAGAGGTTGCCGTCAGGCGACGGCGTCGCGGCTCTCGGACGAAGACGCCGGAAATGGCTGACCTTCGACTTTGATCCAGTGGAACCGGAGCAACCGGGACTTCAGGCTGATACCTGTCGAACCGGCTCGATCCCCGTTTTTGAAGGTGAATGTCTCGGCTTGCAAATCACTGAGGTGAAAGCCCACCAACACTTTGAGGTCAGCTTCCACCGCCGGCATCAGCTGGCGCACCAGATCCTTTGCCTCTTCACCGACCACCACACACTCGAAATGGGTGTGCTGGACGTTGTCGGCGGGTCCTCGTAGCGCCGCGATGGTGACACTGAGAAAGGGCAAGCCATTCTCGGGTGTGACTTCGCGAACCCGATTGAGGTAACCGATGCCGTGGATATCAAGATCGAAATACTTCGATTTTTCAGCGGTAGTTTGTCTACTGGTCATAACACAGTCTCCTTGAACAGTATAAAAAAATGACATGCCGGAGACCGCGATACCCTGGCGGGATCGTGTTCCCGGCAGGATGAGTAAAATCAGGGCAGGCCCTGACATTGGATTGACGGAAAATCCGCGATGTCGATTGCACAATCCGCTGACATCTTCTTTGCCACTGAGACCGCAGTGGCCACGTACAAAGTCGTTAACCCGCCTTTACCGGGCTGTCGCAAACGAATTGCAGGTATTTGAGCATTCCCCGCGCATTGGCAAAGGCCGCATGGTCGGCAATGGTTTGGTTGGGAAACCAGTTGGCGATATCGCTGGCCAGGGCGGCACTACCGCCACCCACAAACAAAACCCGATCGAGCTCCATGCCGAGGCCGAGTTTGCGGCGGGTTTCGGTATAGAGCCGCTCGACCAGTTCGCGCTTGGCCTCTTTCACCATCATTGAAACATCGTGATCTTTGCCATGCAGTCGCAATCGATGCGTCTCGACTGCGCGACTGATGCTTTGCTCACCCAGTTCGCCGAGTTCGAAGCGTTCCTGTATGCCATTGGCCACACTCTGTTTGACGTTCAACATGCCACGATTGAGCGAGCCCGAGGATCCGTGCACGATGCCCTGGTCCTGAACCACGACATAATCGGTCGTGCGCCCGCCGATATCGACGATGGCAATAGGCGCGTTGACGCGATCCGCATCCAGGGTCACGCCCTCATCGTTCATGACAATGACAAAGTCATACCAGGCCGCCAGGGCTTCCGGAATGACTTCGTGAAACGCGATACTTACTTTCTGCATTCGATGCCCTACTTTGTGAGACACCACGGGTTCGACGGTTAGTTTCAGACTATTCGTTTTCTCCTGGATCACCTGTCGACGCTGCTCGCCATCGTTCCGGTAAAACGCCGAGACCGGCAGCCCGGTCACCACATGGACGGATCGACCCGAAAAGCCCGCCTGCTGCAACGCATGCTGAACGATCACGCGGTTCAGTGCCGAACCCGGGTATTCATCGAACTGGGTGGGTTCGCCATCAACGGCGCCGACGGAATACACGGTGCCACCTGTTTCGTATTCGAAGATCTTTTGTTCATCGTCATGGATCCAGGTAACACCTGACGATCCCATGCGTGCCCGGGACGGTACTGCGACGAGGCGTCCGTCCGGTAATGCCACCTTGGTATAGGCGTAACCATCATCCAGGCCCGCCTGCCCGACGTCCATTGCATTGGTGGGCGGGGTTGGATCATCGGACTTGATAAATTTTTGATCGGTCAGTTCGTTCATATCGTGTGATTCCAGGTTTCAGGATTTTGTGTTTTTAGGCACCGATCACTCGCTTCAGGTGTGTAAAGGGCTTGGCTGCCTCGGCAATCGGCGCGGGACGCGCGCTATCTTTGTCCTGTGTGCCGCTGTGTGAGTCATTGGTCTGGCTGGCAATGGTCCCACTTGTCTGCGGACTGGTCTGGTCAGGTGCGCGCTTGCCTTGCATAGGACCGCTCAGATCTGGGGGACGCGTGAGTGAAGCACGCGTCGACGACGGGGGTTCGGATTTGAGGACCTGGCATTCGCTGCGAAAGGTGGTCAACACCAGCTGCCGCAACCACTCGTTCTGTCGATCTTTGGGTAAGCGGTGCAGACGCTGGAGCACCATCGCTTCCAGCGGAATACGCGTATCCAGCAAAACGCTAATCTGCTTCAGCGTGTTGGCGGCCATGGCGATCAGGCATCCTCTGAGACGGCAGGGAGGCTGGTTGCAATTGGTTGAAATACTGCGGGGCGCAAGGAGGGCAATCTGTCACCGCTCAGAATCTCCTGAGGAACCTCACCCATCCGTTCGATGGCTTTGAGCGCCTCTGGTGATCCTTGTCGAATGTCAGCGCGACGAATATCCAGGCAGTGATAACCCTGGGGCAATGCAAATACTCGCCGCACCCAGCGACCGCTACCCGACAGTTGCTCGGTGAGATCCTTGGGAATGTCGAGGCCCAAGTGATGCAATGTCAGCTCGGTGCACATCAGCTGGTCGTATTCGCCCAGCAACTGGGCGGCACGAAAAGCGTAGGGGTTGGCGAACTGCAGTGATACCCGCTGCGGACGACTGGATTGCGCTACAGAAAATTCCAGAGCGCTGTTGGCCGGTGCCATCAATGCATCCAAGCGCTGCTGTAATTCGCGAAACTGAGCGCGGATCTCGGCGATACCCTCTTCCACTTTGAGCAGCCACCAGTCCGCGTAGGGGTCGTCAAAGCGAATGGCTTGCCAGAGTGACTTCAGTCGATCGGCAAAGCCGATCAGGCCGACGATGGCGGATTTCCCCTCGCCAGCCCGCCGACCCCGGATGAGGCTCTGTGCCTGATAGGTTTGAACCGTCAACCAGACCTCGCCCTGAAGGGCGCCAGGACCACGTTCACGGTGATTCGAATCTACTGATTCAAGCGAGGGTTCTGCATGTGATTGCATGGATTTCGTTCCCCTGAAGGTTGTTTACCAGGGTCTATGAATCCACAAACGACGCGACTGAACCACAGAGTATCCCCCCGGGCAATGCTGCCATTTACTGCGGAGTGCGATCGCGTGGTTCCACTGGAAGCAGTGCAACGGTTTCGTGAATGACGCGGTTTGTCTGATGACGCTTGCGGGGATGGGCGTTACTTGTCCATGTTCAACAAGTCCCGCAACTTGGCCAACTGTTCGCGACCATAGGCCCGAGAACGGGCCCGCTCTTCGGCGGTTTTGGCTTTCTGCGCTGGGCCTTCCGGCGGCCGCCCATGGGATGCTCTGTGCTGTCGTGCTTCGACGACCTTGATGCCCAGGTTGAGAACGAACTCGCCTTTCTGTGCCGCCTTGCAGAGTGAGTGCAGGAACCGCAGCTCATCATAGACGGGCTTCATGCCCTTCTGCTCAGAGGACAGTCGACCCTGTAACTCATCCAACACCAATTGCCGATCTTCGGGATCGATCATCGCCAGATAGCGATCAGCTAAGCGCTTCTGGTTGTCAGACAACCGTGGTGGGTAGATCAGTGGGTGTTCCGATGGCAGCGATCCTGATGAACTGGACTGCGAAAAACCTTTCTTATCATTGTGGGTATTTGTTGTAGTGGTTGTTGTAGTTGTTTTTTTATAATCACTACTACAACGACTACTGTAGTGTTCTTCTGCCTCCGCCTTTGAATTTTGGTGCTGGCTCGGCCGTTCAACCACCCTGGTGTCTACCGGCTTTTTCAGTTGCTCGAGGCTGGCGGCATGAAACGTAAAATAGCGACCGCCTTTGTGCTGATTTCGGCTGGACCCGGACAGATGTTGCGCTGCCTGTAAGCGGCGTTCGATGGGCGATTCCTGTCGACCCAACTCGCCCGCCTGAATAGTCTGATCCAAACTCGCCAGTACGGCCTGAGCAACGCGCTGCACGCGGGCGTGGTGATGGTTTTGCGCCTGGGTGACGAACGCCATGTAACCCGCGTCCAGGAAAAGGGCATCGGCCAGCGGCAGGGGTTCATCGTGAAGGCTGTAGACGTTGCCGGTGAAGCGGCCACTTGTCTGCCGGACTCTCGCACACAAGGTCAACCAACGCGTCAACCGCAGAATCGCGATAGCTCGGGAAACTGTGGAGGTGGACGCCACATTGGTTTTCGTCGCGATGGTGTCGTAATCGGGAAATGCCGTCCGCCCGCCGGTCTCTCTGGCATGGAGCATGATGACCATCCACACCAGTTTATCGACCGGTTCCAGTACCGGGTCCTGAATGACCATGGCGGGTACAGCCTGGTGCCAATTGCCCATGAACAACATGGCATCCGGCCGCGATGGATCGCCCTGTTCGCGGACTTTGGCAACGGTCGCCTTGATCAGTGCGTCTAAAGCCAGCGTCTCCGGTCGTAGCGCCTCTTCGTCATGCGCCATGCTCAGCAACCCGGTCGGACGGTATGGCACTGATGCCTTCGCCGTAGGTTTCCCAACGCTGCAACAATGCCCAGATCGAACGCAATCCAATACCGGTCTGTTGCTGCAGGTCGAGGTAGTCGGACGCACTTAAGGCATTTTGTTCGCGTCCCTCGATCCGCGCCTGCCATGCATACCAGAGGGCGTGGGTATCGGCTTCATTCAGCTCCGGTGGCCTGCCCACGGAAGGTGCCAGCGTCAGCAGTCGACGCCAGCGCGTGTATTCCCGCGAGCTCCAACCAAACAGTTGCCGCATCATCTCCAGGGGGGCATCGGCAACCAATAGTTCGCGCTGCAGCTCATCGGATTCCCGCTGATGACGCAAGTTGTCCAGCATCGGCCAGAAAACCGTTCGATCCAGCGCAATCTTCAGGCAATGCACTCGGAGCGTATCCGCCCTATACAGATCGGCAAGATTCATTTCCTTGAGAGCGTCCAACTCTTTGGGACCAAAGTTCATGGCGCGCAGTGCCTGCTGGTCACCCTCTGCCAGACAGCGCATGGCATAGAGCAGCACGGCCGTCGTGAGATCGGCTTCCTTATTGGACGACATCGCACTCATACTCTGGCGATGCCCATAGCTCGATGCCGGCATCGAAGGCGAGTCGTTTGATGGACCGGTAGAATTCCATCATTTGCAGCAGACTCTGCCAGTCCGGCGGATTGAGCAGCTGCCATAGCTGGCTGCTGAGATGCCCCGGATCCGGTGTCCACACGCTACCAAAGAGCAGCTCGGCATCATGGGATGCCAGCGCCTGGTAGAGCACTGAATCCTGATCGAGATGCGCCAGCACACAATCGACCGGCGCCGAGGTCAGCTCCGAGCTGGCGGCCAGCTGCCACCAGAGTGCCGATACCAGGCCAAAGGTGTCAGGATCGAGCACATCGTTCAGTTCTTGTGGTGGCACATCGATCAGCAAGAAACCCAGCCCCTGATCAGGAAGCGGTTTGAGCACCGCAGTCAACCCATGGGCAACCGCCAATGCCGAGGCGCGGTCCCACAATTGATCCCGCAGGGTACCGACATCCTTGTACTTCCCGGCACTATGGATACACGCCGTTGATTTCTCCTCAGCGGGAATCTGCTCCGGGATAGTCTCGCCGGAAATTGGCTCACCGTCAGTGGAATCCACTGACCAGATTTCCTCATCTGGCCCTTCCTGTCGGTCGTCGAGGGGGGTATCAGCAAAGTCGAAGGGCCGGCCGGCAAGGTAGGCCTCCATCTCCAGATGAACCACTTGCCGGTTTTGTTCGGATTCCACCGCGATTTCGTTGACCAGGGCATCGTGCAGTGGCTGGATATCCCACTCGGCACTGTCGTGGCGGCGACACAACTCAGCAAAGACGCCTTCGAAGTCGGCGTCATCACCCAATCTGTGTCGATCCCAAATTGCCTGGGCGGCACGCTCCAGGGCACGAATTCTTTCCACCTGGGGTCGGCCCAAGCCAGCGGCCAGCGCCTTCGGCATCAATGGCCACAGGACTGCGACGGCATAGCCCATTTTGGAAATCATGCTGTGGCTGAGACCGAAGCCACGCTCTTTGAAGTGCTGTTCCAGCTGGCGCTGGGACAAGCTGTCGACGGCCAGCTCCTGCTCCAACAACGCCTTCGCTTCGAATACGGCCAGCGCTTTGTCGATAAAAGGCAGACTTCCGCGTAGCTCGTTTTCCCGTAGATGGGCAAACAGGACATTGGATTCTTGCGACCAGGGCTTGATGACACATTCGACCCAGCGAAATCGCTCATCGCCCGTTTCGTCCAAGAGTTCCTTCAGTATCCGCAGCCGTGTATTGCCTCCACTGTGAAGGACGTATTCCGACTCTCCGGGCTTCTGCGACAATACCAGGGGCTGGTCCAGACCTTCCGCCTGAATCGATGCCTTGATCCGTGCGTACTCGGGGTTTGGCTGCCGGCGCGGGTTTCGGGCATAGTGATGAATGCGGCTCACCTCCACGCGCGCCAGGTTGTCCGCTGAGGGTATTTGCTCAAGCGCTGACATCGTCGCCACCTGTACCTTGCGCATCATCCGCTGAGGTCACGCCGTAGAAGATTTCCGGGTGACGAACCATCGTGGCTCGGGGCACGGGCTCCAATCGACCATCGGACAGCCCAGCTACGATGCGGGTAAAGTGCTCAATCTGCGTTGCCATCAGCGGACTGGCATAACGATGTTGGCCGGCGACCTGATACAGGTAGGACACCGAATCGTTGCACGCCGCCGCGACATCGGCCCGCTCCCTTTTGCTGGCAATCTTTAGAAATTCCTTTAGCTCCATACTTAGAAACATTAGCACCACGCAAACAATCCTTCCACAAGCCGAGGCTCTTTTTTGTTTATCATTCTGCTAAATTTTCTGATAAAGTAGTTCGCATGACGCTAAAACATAATCAGGTCAGGCTCCGCAACCTTGATATTTTGATTGCCGAGGCTGGCTCAGCTGCCAAATTGGCGCGCGTGGCCGGCACCAATAGCTCCTACTTGAGCCAGGTAAGAAATCAACTGCCTACCAAAAAGGGTACTCCACGTTCGATTGGAGACGAGCTGGCTGAAAAACTGGAAAAGGCCATGAAGAAGCCTCAGGGCTGGATGGATACACCACATACCGGCAAGGCGGGACAAGAAGAGGAACACAATGCCCACGCTGGTCCCGATTTGGGGAAACTCCATCCTTTGATCTCCTGGGTGCAGGTCGGGAAATGGTTGCGGGCCGGGAACTGGGATGAGATCTCTGAAAGTACCGTGCCCGCTTACAGTACGGAAATGCTACCCTGCCCGGTAAGGTGCAGCCCGGAATCCTTCGTACTCAGGGTTCGCGGGAGCAGCATGGAGCCCAAATTCCACGAAGGGGATCTGATTTTTATCGATCCCTGTGTCACACCGGACCACGGTAAGTATGTGGTGGTCCTCCTCGAGCAATCCAACGAAGCGACGTTTAGGCAACTCATCATTGAGGAAGGCAAGCAGTACCTGAAGGCGCTCAATCCCGACTGGCCGAATCGCATCATCGAAGTGGATGAAGAAGCGACGATCTGCGGCGTCATCGTGTTCAAGGGCGAAGTGGTGTGAATTCTTGCGGTCCACGTGCCATTTAGCTCGCTGATAAAAAGATAGCCAGCCCTCCCCCTTGAAGTTATAATTAGCTCGATGCTAATGTTCTGACCATCCAGACCAGGCTGGCCAACGCTTCACCATTAGCACAACGGGAAGTTGGCCCCGGGTCATAATCGACCACAGGGACCCGAATCATGAAATGGGTAAAGCTACCCAAGTATTGCGAATTGAGCGGTGACACCGCCAATGCGGTTCATGCCCGACGCAAAAAAGGGCTTTGGTTGGATGGTGTTCATTGCCAGGTGCGGAATCACACGTTGTGGATCAATGTCGAGGCCGTTGAGAAATGGGTAGAGAGCGGTCTGTTAAGCTCGCGCAGGGCGTAAGGGTACGCACTTACGCCAGTGGCAAGCAGACGATCGAGATACAATTCCAGTATCGCGGCGTGCAGTGCAAGGAGACGCTGTCCGCGCTGGACCCATCCAAGAAAGGTGATCAACGCTACGCCGTCAATCTGAAGGCCGAAGTCGAAGGCGCTATTGCCAGACAGACATTCAAGTACGAGGAATACTTTCCGGAATCGAAGCGGGCACGACTCTTGGGGCATGCCTATTCCCAGATCACAATTCGAGAGTTGATTGAAGAGTGGCTAAAGGATATTGAGCGCACGCACCCTCACAGCACTTACCGGTGTTACCGGAAAAGTTGTCAGGCTCACCTGTTCAGCCAGTTTGGCGACATTCGTGCGCGTGATCTAACGCCACAACACATTCGCGCCTGGATTCGGGAGCGTAGCGGGACCTTGAAAAGCATCCGCAATGATTTGACCCCGCTGCGCGCCGTTCTGGATAGGGCGTTGAATGACGATATCATCGACCGCAATCCGCTGGACAAGATCAAGGTCAGCAAGCTGGTGGATCGTAGCCAGGCCAAAACCGATTATGAAGTGGATCCGTTTACGACCCGGGAAATCGACAAGGTGCTACAGAGCGCCCTAATCTATGATCCGCGCATTCGGAATCTCCTGAAGTTTGCGTTCTTCACCGGACTGAGAACATCAGAATTGTTTGGCCTTCAATGGGGTGATGTCGATTGGGATCAGCAGGAGGTGCATATTCAACGGGCCGTGGTCGAACGCAAATTAAAGGAAACCAAGACCCGGGCCAGCAACCGGAAGGTACTACTGCTCCCATCCGCTTATGAGGCGCTGAAGCATCAGAAACAATTTAGCTTTGTCGGCAATGACTACATCTTTGTCCGACCGGGCGACAAAGGCCCCTTCATCGATTATGAGCATTTGGAGCGACCCTGGAAACATGTGCTGAAAACTGCCAAGGTGCGCTACCGCAATCCGTACCAAACCCGCCACACCTATGCCAGTCAGTTACTGTCGGGCGGCGAAAACCCATTGTTCGTTGCCCAACAGATGGGCCACAAGACCACCGAGATGATCATGCGGCACTATGGGCGCTGGGTCGATCAGGGAGAACAGCAACGGCGGCACGTTTTCGTGTCCAACTTCGGCCAGGGCGTTAAGGAGCTGCGACCAGCGTATCCGTGTTGAATTGTATGTTCAATTGATAATGATCCATCCAACCTCCTAAAATCTATGAAAACAATTGATTCAGTGTGTCTGGCTTCTATACTCGCTTTGACACTCCCAGGCCCCGAGCCTCGCTCTAGCTAGGACTCCCTCCAGGAGTCGGACTACACTGACAGTGACAGTAGAGGCTTCTGCCCCAGCTGCGGCGCCCGCCGATGGTGGAAAGCGCCACTCTGCTGGTGGACGTGGTATTGCCGGCCAGGCCGATCTGCCAGTTGGTGCTGCCCGTCCCGTTTCCCCGCGCTTCCTGTTTGCCGCCTACCCGGAACTGATGGGCAGAGTGCTGAGCATCGTCACCCGCACTATCTCCACTCACCCGGCCCACCAGGCCGGCTTGACCAAATCATAAGGGCCAGAAAGCACAGTAGTGCCTAACACTTAGGAAAGGGACTATTTTTCATAATTGGGGTAGTAGATGCCCACAAAATTTTTTTCCACTTTTCAACGGGATCTGTTTTGACTTGTCACCTGTGATTCTGGCTGGTCGCCTCGAATAATGGCCGCAAGGCCAAGTGTGGTCACGAGGAGCGCGCCAAGCTGATTGGCGCCTCTTCCACGAGCCGTCCCTTGGAGACATTGACGATGAGGATTCTGCTATTGTCCATGTTGGAACTAAAACTTAAGTTTTCTGGCGGGCTCGTGAATATCCGTCTAAGCTTTGGATCAACAAGGAAGGCTCCGGTTCTATTCTGGATGGGTGCGATCATGTCCTGGTGGTAGTGGGGTTTGTATACGGTGAACCCACGCTTCCAGAATCCAAGCAGTTGCTCATTTTCAATGCGCGGAAGTACTATTCTGCGGAAATCCTGGCCGGTGTGCATGGAGAGGATGTCGGGAAGGACAAAGCCACCGGCCTCTATGAGCGCATAGAGCGTATTGCGAAGAACATGTTCCATACGAACACACTGGGCATCGTCAGAGAGCTTCTTGAGGGCCTCCCTGGTGCCAGAGACTGCAAGCGATGCGCAATCCGGGTACACGCCTTTCAGCAGGTTGTGTCCGTAGGGCTGATCGGGATCAGGTACTTTAATCATATGAGATCGGATTCTCGCCATGAGGGCGCTGATTTTACGAGTCGCTCGGCAAGATCGCCATGAGTGTCAATAACGCAGAGTTAACGTTCCTCCAGTATGTCTTGGAGTGCTAACGTTGTAAGGAGAGATGTTTTTCCTGCCCCCGTGCGACCGATAGTATAGATGTGAGAAAGCTTATCCTGTTGTTTTATGCCAAAGCGCGGTTGCTGATTCCGAGCGTTTGCATACCCGATGAGTGAAATAGATTCTGTTGCGTTCACATCTAAAGAATTGGAAATCATTGGCTCTATACGCGGAGGGACGAATCGTCCCTAAGAAATATTGTCCCCATTTCTCATTAGGAGATTCTTTCAATGATGCATATCGGATGTTCTTTGTATTAGGAGATCGACATAGATACTAAAAATCTATCCACTGAAGTACTGCTTTCGATTGTCATTGGGAAGACACGGACGCGAAAGCGCTACTCGGGAGAGCTTTTTCCCTTAATGTTGGGAAACGGGAGTGAGCCAGCGGAGGCAAAGCTCGCAGCAGCGCTCGAGCTCTCAAGACGCCTACTTCGAGAAAAGCTCTATCGTGGTCCAGTTCTCACGTCTTCGGGTGAAACGAAGCTATACCTTGCGACGCTTTTTGTTGGGCAGGAATACGAATCGTTTATTGCGCTCTACCTTACTAACCAGCACTGTGTGATCAAGGAGCACGTGCTCTTCCGCGGGACGATTGACGGCGCCGCTGTGTATCCGAGAGAAGTCGTGCGCGAGGCGCTTGGATGCAATGCAGCCGCGTGTATATTTGCGCACAATCACCCCTCAGGCGTGGCAGAGCCGAGCCGGGCGGATATCAAGATTACGAGAAAACTGCAAGCCGCGCTCGGAACTGTTGATATACGTGTTCTTGACCATGTGGTCGTAGGATCACTTGAGAATCTGGTGAGCTTTGCGGAGCGGGGGTTGTTGTGAAGGGATGGCTACACTTTTGGTTGGAATTGAATGCTGGTGCAGTAATATTCTGTCATAATCACCCCTCAGGATGCACAGAACCATCTCAACAAGATATAGCAATTACCAACAAGCTAAAATCTGCTCTTGAGTTAGTAAGCGTAAGAACACTGGATCATATAATTGTTGGTAATGCTTCTTCTTTCGCATTTGCCGAGAGAGGCTTGATATGAACTACTTAAAGACCTGCACGTAATACACTTGCAGGTCTTTTCCTATTTGCTCACTAGCCTATGAATCGCCCCGGTATTCCCGGAGACTCTATTCTTTGAGAGGATAGAGTAATGAGTAGATCAAATCGATATGCCCCGGAAGTCCGGGAAAGGGCCGTACGCCTGGTACGGGAAGCGGAAAAAGAACACAGTTCTCAATGGGCAGCAATTCAATCGGTATCAGCCAAAATTGGTTGTACGCATGAGACGCTGCGCCGATGGGTTCGCCAGTCAGAACGGGATCAAGGCGAACGAGCTGGGCTGACAACGGATGAGAAGGCGCTACTGAAGCAGCTGCAACGTGAGAATCGGGAGCTGAAACAGGCTAACGAAATCCTACGTAAGGCATCAGCTTTTTTCGCCCAGGCGGAGCTCGACCGCCGACCGAAGTGATGGTGTCGTTCATTGACGAACATCGAGATGCCCATGGGGTCGAGTCGATTTGCAAGCAGTTGCCAATCGCCCCGTCGACATATTACGAAGCCAAGGCACGCCAGACCGATCCATCAAGGTTACCGGCCAGAGCACATCGAGATGCAGAGCTGATACCTGAGATTGTCCGTGTATTTGAAGACAACTTTCAGGTCTATGGTGCCAGGAAGATCTGGCGGCAATTGAACCGGGAGAATTGGGAAGTGGCCCGGTGCACGGTGGAACGTTTGATGGCGCAACTTGGTATTTCAGGCGCAATCCGCGGCGGCAAGAAATACCGCACGACGATCCCTGATGAGTCAGCAGACAGACCTGCTGACCTGGTGCAACGCCAGTTCAGGGCCGATCGACCGAACCAGCTTTGGGTTGCAGATTTTACCTACGTCGCTACCTGGACCGGTGTGGTCTATGTAGCTTTCGTCATTGATGTATTCGCACGTCGAATCGTGGGATGGCGGGTGTCGCGCTCCATGAAAGCGGAGCTGGTGCTGGATGCCCTGGAGCAGGCATTATGGGCTCGAGGAAATACTGAGGGACTCATCCATCACAGTGATCGAGGTAGTCAATATTTGGCCATACGATACACCGAACGACTTGCCGAATCAGGCATACAGTGTTCTGTGGGCACAACAGGTGACTCTTATGACAATGCCCTGGCGGAGTCTATCATCGGCTTGTATAAAACGGAGGTAATTCATCGACACGGGCCTTGGAAATCGATTGATCCGGTGGAATATTCCACCCTGGAATGGGTAGACTGGTTCAATCAGCGCAGGCTACTTGGCCCAATCGGTGATGTACCACCTGTGGAGTTTGAGCAGACTTACTATGAACAGCTGGAAGAGTCAGCCAGCGTACCCTGACTCACACAAAAGGGTCTCCGGTGTTCCCGGGGCGATTCAAAATTGGCTGTGCTGCCGCCGTTTGAGTTTTTCTGACATCTATTCCTGCGTAAGTCTCGCACCTTGCAATCAAACGGCATCTTATTTTTTTGTTTTGCCACATCTCGACCTCTACGTCCCTATAGTTACAAATATGTAATACTCAAGTCATGATCTCGTAAGCTGATATCGGTTAATCTAGTTTTATACTGCATAATGCGGCTTATAGGTATTTTATCAGCCACCGCAAGAGTGGATAGCACTTCCATAGAAGAGCATGACCGCGCATTAACGCTTAAAGTTACAGAAATGGCAAAAATTGAGTGTCTGTCATCGTAAAATCATTGGCGATACCAACATCTACAACCGACGGTATTGAAGCGCGTCGTCGACGATGTGATTGCTTGTCTAAAAGCGTTTCCAGAGAATGTAGTTGGCGCAGCGATGGTTTCGCCTGAGGCATCCGGCGTTGATCGTAGATATTGAAACAAGTAAAACGAAGGGGCTATGTAGTGAACAAGAGTAAATTTTTTCCACGCTCAAGCAATTGGCCGCTATTCAGCTCAGCGGTGATCATAGTTGCGACGTTACAAAGTTGCGCATCTTCTGGCACCCGACCGGATGATATGAGCGCAGAGGCTCATCGTGCAGTGGCTGCAGCGGAGCAACAGCAAGCGACCGAGCATTTTCAGCAGTATGATCCGGAGAGAGCATCTAGACCGCGGCTCGGCTATCTGGGCAACACTGCGATTTACTACGATCCCAACATTTATTGGGACCCATACAATCCATACGGATATGCGTACTACGACTATTTTTGGGATGTCAGTAGCTACAATCCAAGCCTGAACCATTTAGATTCCGCAGAGCAGCTTGAAAGTCATGCGGCTGATCACTTGGCGGCAGCTCAAGCACTAGAGACATTTGAGAAAGCCGAATGCAAAGCATTTCCACCCGAGACACGTGCGACCTCTCCATTGATAGGGCAGGTTGAGTCTGCAGAGGAGGTTTTTGGAGGCGTCAGCCTGAATTTCAAAGAGGGTGTTGATGTCAATGCCGCCATTGCTCACATGCGTTGCCACGCCGCATTCGCGCGGACCCGGGGTCGAATAGGTATGGAAAGTTGTCCTTTATACATTCCAGGTATTACGATTAGCCGGGGAGGCAATTCCAATGTTGTTGAGCTGACTATAGGTGACCAAAATCAATTACTGGATCTGAGGCAAAGGGTGCAGGAGCATCTTGATGTCAATCTGGTAAATGACACTCTAACAAGATAGTAACGGTTGCTGTCCCCACAATTTTATTTTTAGCCTACCAGCATTGACAAACGGGCGGAGGGAGAGCCGAACTCGATTTTGCGTCTTTTTCTCTAACAGTAAACGCCTCGCGTTTTCGACTTGGGTCCAGCATGCTAAACGAGTGTTCAATATCGGCATCGAAACCTGCGAGAAATGCCAGGGCTAGGTCAAGGCTGGTTGAGATTTTACTCTGAGCCCTTTGATCTTCTGGTGATCCGGCTGATACTGGCAGACCTCAGGTCCAAAGATGTGGCCGATCTTTAGACTCGGACTTCTCTGGGTAAAGAATCGGCCCAATAATTTGAGGTTGTATTTTCCAGCCAGGAAATCCTGTTCAGTAACCTACTGTAAAGTGCTGCAACAATATTTTTTCTGAGAGCTGTTTGCGTCAGCACAATTCTAGGTCACTGGAAGAAGCTAGATAGACGGTCAAAAAAATGGTGGAAGGATTCAATAGTATCCTTCCACTCTAGTTAAGGTCATTTGTGGAATACGGGCAGAATGAAAAGTCTGTGCAACGATTACTATTTGATGAACAATCGCCACTGGCAACGGCTGCATATGCACAACGGTGGCGTATCGCCGAGAATGACTGAAAATTAATTAAACCCTGAATCGCCCCCGGTTAGGTTGGTCACTACAAGTACACTTCAATTATTATGTTCAACATGCTCTTAAAAGTCTCGCTAGTATCAACATTGCTGCTGTTCTTGAATGGGTGTGAGACGGCTCAAGTTTACTCGTCGAATCCACTGGTAGCCAACAACCCCCGGACACTTGATATGTTTCTTAGTCCGGGCAATGAGCAATGTTACGATCGCAGCTCGCAGCCCTACACCTCTGTCGTAGACTCTCATAACCATTTTCGTCCTTTTGGTGGCAATGCCATTCCTATGCATGATCTGTATGACTACTTTCGTCGTACAGGCGTGTTATTCGTCAATGCCTATGGCATCGGTCAGACTTTACCTATTGATTCTGGTTGTGAGTACTACCTGGATTGCCCCGATGTCGAGGTAGTGCCGAGCATTAGAAACGATTTTCGCAATGCCTCGAACTATCTGGAACATGCTCGTGATGATATTCACCTGACTCTGTCCATGAGCTTTCCGGACCTGGCAGAACCGTCAGAAGTTGCACCGCAGATTTCACTACTGGACCGGGAATACCCCAAGTTGTTCACGTGGATGGGTGAAGTGAACCTGGTAAAACAGGCGCTGTTTGGGAATGGTCACAGGGCAGCAAGTATTGGTTCGATTGCCGAGTGGAGCGAGTTTATGCAAATACTTCAGGATAGAGGCATACCCATTGCGATTCATGCCGATTTGGGTAATAACAATAACCCAACTCAGTATAGAGGATTAATAGAAGAAGTATTGAGACTGTATCCAAAGAATAAAGTTGTCTGGGTACACATGGGTCTCTCCGCAGAGTTGACAAACTACAATGCCGAACAGCACATTGCAATTGTGAAGTCATTACTCGATCAGAACCCCAATTTGATGATAGACATTTCGTGGCGAGTAATCTACGACAATTATTTTGGCGAAATGAAGAGCAGAGAATTGTATGTCAATTTTCTCAATGATTACTCAGATAGAGTGTTGCCTGGAACAGATTTTGTCGCACTACATACTAAGGATTTTCAAGTGTATCGTGAAGAACTGGAGATAACGAGCAGGATCAACCTATGGTTAGATGATGAAGCTTTCAGAAACATTGCCCTGGGCGAAAACTACTTTCGCCTATTGAAGCTCGGCTATCGTGCGCCACAGATATGTCAGTAGCTTACAGGTTCTTGACTACCCTGTAACATGCGAACGCCGAAACGGTGAGCTGGCTAAGATCAGCGAGTCGTTTATATCGCTGATCAGTCGTGACGTTTATCGTTCGATTGCGTGAAGGTTGTGGTGTTCTTAAATGTAAAAAACTGGCTTTATCTTCAATGAGCTAAGCTAACCCGAAGCCCTGAGGGAAATTTCTAGAAATGATGATGTATTGGCTAGCACTGAAGAGCATTTTAATAGAATTAAGGGTATCCTTAGCGTGAGAAGTTTATATTTTTCGAAAGGGCGGGTTAATGTGTTCTGGCGCAACACTTCTATTGCGCTAAAATTCAACTATGTTTTGCCCATATTCCATAGTAAACCAGTCTCCGTCTTCTTCTGTAAACTGCTGACGTCGCAATACAAAATCATTAGTCAGAATTTCCTCCACCACATAGTTAATCGTTCTTATGCGAATACCCATCATATATGCCTTGAACACAGCTTCGCTACGTATCATTAAGACTGGCCCAGTATTTCTGTGTTTCTATTTTTTATAGTAACCTGGCTTTTGGAGCCAAAGAAGCTTAGCCAGCCGGACTTAACACTCATCGTCAAGTGGATATCCCCCAATTCACCTCCCCTGCCCAGGTCATATAGTTGCTGAAAATCATCCGACGTGACATCCACCTTGATCGTTTCGTCATCGAGATCAGTAAAGGGAAACACATTTAGCAGAATATTGAATTCATCCGGGCTGCACTGATAAGTAGTTGTGTACTTTTCCGTGAGCTGGCCGTATTCATCATAAAGTTCGGCCACTACATCTTTCTGATAGGCATCACCTTCCTGCTCTAATTTCCCTGTATAGAAAATCTGTTTATTCTGGAGAGACCCATCTTTGTCAAAGTATTCGCGGACTATTTTTTTTGTGCGATCTGTTCAATAAGCATAGCATTGTCCTGGCCATGTGATATGGCCGGGGACAGTTGAAAGAACGCTAGTATGAAGAAAACTGCACGCTGCATGATGCTTTCTCAGTTGGTTAATATTTATAGTCGTATCAATTAGATTACAGTTATGTAAGGTGGTGTTGAAGTCAACAATTTTTTATACGTGCGAAATCTCGGAACCGTTCTGGCTAAGTTAGCATCAATTACTTATGCTCAATCTTCACTTTGGTTGTGAAATAGTAAAAACCCATGAGTTCCAGTGAGTTTTGATGAGTTCCAGAAAATGGCTTCATATATTGCCACACCGAAAATCGACACTTCCACATCTCGGCCCTATGTTTTACATTGCTCCAACACGGCGATCTCACCGCTAAACCTTCTCCACCTTAATTATTGGGTAGGAGGATAGGTAGTAGACACTAAACCCGGCTCGCTCCAGTATTTCGTCAAATACTACCACAAACCAGATTGCCGCAGAGTGCCTAATCACAAAGGTGACCTATTCTCATGGGGTGTGGACACTTTGTCCGGCGATCTGGTTTTTAGAAGCTTATCTTTTGGGGGCATGGTCGGCTAAACCGTTTTTTGAATGGCCGGTGAATTGAGTTTGTCCCAGAGAAAGCTGGATGAAGGTTGCTGTGATAGGTCGATGTATCGAGCAATGCTAAATGGTAACATGCAAACTCAAAATAGAACTTTGTAGGGCCCGAGGAGGGCGCAATGAAATCTGAATATCAGGCGAACAGCATTACTTTGATCGGCGGCATCGCGATGGGCACCGGTGTAATGATCGGGGCAGGAATTTTTGCCCTCACCGGGCAGATTGCAGAGCTGGCAGGGCCCTGGTTCCCACTCTCCTTCATCGTAGGTGGGATCGTTACCGGATTTAGTGCCTACTCTTATGTGAAAATGTCCAACGCCTTCCCGTCTGCTGGTGGGATTGCGATGATATTGCAGAAAGCCTATGGACCGGCGGCGGTCGCGGCGGCGGCGTCACTGCTGATGGCGCTCTCGATGGTAATTAACGAGAGCCTTGTTGCCCGGACTTTTGGCACTTATGTCCTCAGGCTATTTGATCTAAATGCGGATAGTATTTTGGTGCCTGTGCTTGCTGTTGGGCTTATCGTCTTCGCTTATTTGGTCAATATGTCAGGCAACCGCTCTGTGGGCCTGTTCTCGGTTGTTATGGCATTTTTGAAGATAGTCGGTATTACAGTCTTCGGTATCGCAGCGCTTGCGGCCAGTGGATTTACATTTGAGCCCGCATCCGCAGAATCGGTCGATGCAATTCCAATCGCAGGTTTCACGGCGTCTGTCGCCCTGTCAATCCTCGCGTTCAAGGGGTTTACTACTATTACCAACAGTGGTGCGGAAATGGTCGATCCACACCGCAATGTCGGCCGCACTATTATCTTTTCTATTACAATCTGCGTGCTCGTCTATCTCATTGTCGCCTTCGCTGTCGGGTCCAGCCTCTCGATTGAACAGATCGTAGCCGCCAAGGATTATTCTCTGGCTGCAGCCGCGGAGCCGGCACTCGGTCCATACGGGTTTTACTTCACTATCGCGCTTGCGGTCGTTGCTACCGCCTCGGGCCTCCTCGCGAGTGTCTTCGCTGTTTCGCGCATGCTGGCAATGCTGACCGAAATGGAGATGATCCCGCACAGCCATTTCGGTATGTCTGGTCCCATTCGAGAACATACGCTAGTCTACACAGTGGTAATCGCATCAGTGCTGGCCGTTTTCTTCGACCTTAGCCGAATTGCATCGCTTGGTGCCTTCTTCTACCTGGTGATGGATATTCTGGTTCATTGGGGCGTGTTCCGCCATTTGCGTCACGAGATTGGTGCAAAGAGCTGGGTGTTAATCGCGGCAATCGCGCTTGACGCGCTGGTGCTCGTTGTCTTCGGCGCCCTAAAGCTGCAATCCGATCCGGGCATCGTGGTTATTGCGGTTGTTGCTATAGCCGCTGTGTTCATCTATGAGCGAACATTTCTGTCGCGTTGGACTGCAAAGGGAGAGCATGGCGGCCACCACTGAAGGCTGGTGTCACAACCAATCATTTTCTGATTGAGGCCCACGCGATCATCCGCCACAGAGAGTCTGCTCTTGCTGTATTTCACGAGCTCGTTGGCACTCTGTTCTTTCTAAATTTTTTACTAATCATGATTCGTGTTTCCACGGGACCGGAATCCGGTGTTTTACTAGGACTAGTACGCTAAATAGTACTATTTCTTCGATGACAAAAGTTACTCCACTAATCGCACCCGATAGCCAAACAACAATCTGTACACAAGTAACCCAAAAAAAATCATATAACTGGTCCCGGCAAATCGTACACAAAGGAATCCGAAGCCATTTGATATTTGTTGTCATACGGCAAAATAAACAAACCATTTCAATCTCTCACTTATTCAATGCGCGATTTTGCGATTAGTAGAACCACTGCAACTCAATAAAGGCCAAATTCTCCAAGGAACCAAATTCCGAATTTCGCTGTCCATTGAAAATCTGAACTCCGGCTCTCAGTTGCAGGTCTTCATATTCCCCGGGGCTATATATGAGGCTTGGGATCAGCGCCAAAGACTCGTCTTCCACGTTGTATAAAATACTGGCATCCAGTCTGGCAATTGGTTCGAATCCACGCCTAACTACTACTCCCAGGTACCGCTTTGCCAGATCGGTCCGGCTTGCTGACAGAAAATCCTGGTAATCGTAGAACTCTGGACTGGACGAACCATCTCCGCGGTAGAGCGCCTCACCAATAATGGTTGTGTTGTTGGCAAATGTATAATCCACGCTGAATACAAGATCCTGGTAGTTGCGAAGACTCGTCCCAAGCTTCAACTTATCAGACCAATTTTGTGTCAGCTCAACGCGAAATCCGGCACTCCCCAATTGACCGGCGGCGGCTACACCAACTGACCGAGTGCTCCCGAAATCAGCCAGCATCACGTCAAGATCTGTAGACATGAAATTACCGCGGTAACGTAATCCCCAGGGGTTTTTGTTGCCGTTCACGTCATCATCCTTGCCTACGCCAACGACTTCAGCGCTGTGCCCGTTATCAAAGTTCCAGACAAACTGCACTGCATCCACTCCCTGGCGTTCTTCGGGCTCCAGTTGCAAGGGATTGTAGGGGTTAAATCTGTCGAAGCTGCTCCATAAAAAGGTTCGGGACCAGTTGAGCTGCTGACGACCCATACGCATGTCTACAGGTCCAACCGGTATTGTTAAGTAGGCACGATATACGCCATTTTTGACGAGTTGATGGCGCGATTTTTGCCATTGGCCCTGTATGTCCCAATAGGGATCGGATTGTAACAACCTTTGTAAATCATATTGTGATGAAGCAAGGTAGCTCCCAAACTGCCATTCGAGATCGTAGCTAACCAACAGCGATGCTTCTCTGATAGATTCCCGCCAGGTTAGGCGCGCACGGTTAATGCCAAGAGACACATCTTCTTCGGGCTCGACAAGCGTCTTCGTGTCGAACCAGAGCGTTTTTAGATACCCGGTTACCTCAGCGGTCGCCGGTTGCATAACTACCATTGGCGGGATTAAGAATAGGCCAAACAATACTTGCCTAGCCACGAATGGCCTCCACAGGTTGTAGCCGTGCAGCCTTGATTGCCGGATAGAGGGAAACAAATACCCCGGCGGCATAGAGCATCACCATAGGGACAATAAGATGACTGGCGATAAGATGCGGGTAAACTCTATCTGTCATACCCGGTATAGCGGCCATACTGTCGATGAAAGCGGAAAGGTTGATGCCTTGTAGACCATAGTACTTGGCCACTAGTACACCCAGGCACAGCCCAATAAATATACCGACTGCTCCAATAAAGGATGCCTCAATTATCAGCGTCTTAGTCACTTGTGCAGGCCTAGTACCTAACGCAAGTAACACGCCAACTTCCCTGGTCCTTTCGAGGACCGACATTAGCATCGCATTCATTACCCCTATACACACGATAAGAAAAATGACAGCGAGAATGAGGTAAAAATCAATTCGTGTCATATCCACCATCTGGACTACGACCGGCATGATTGACTCCCACGGGTATGCCTGTAAATTTGAGTCGCGTAATTGCCCATTAATCTCTTCCGCCACACTGGCACTCAAATTGCGATTGTCTAGGCGCAGTGCGACATGACTAATAGACGAACTTGATACTCCCATGAGTTCTTGTACGTGGTTTATAGAACTGAATGCGTAACCATTGTCAAATAGTTCACTACCTGTATTGAGAATTCCGGATACACGAATAGCTGATGAGACAAGTTGATTCTGTTCATCCTGTACAGTAATAACGACACGACGCCCAACATCGACTTCCAAATCTTCAGCCAAAGATTGACCGATAACTATCCCTTCCTGTTCAGCATCCAGGTATACTCCCCTGACAATAAGTTCATGTATCCGGGTTACTTGAGTTTCTTTTGTCGGCACGACTCCTACCCAATCTACCGGCAGGGCTTGCTTTGTGCTGCTCACCATCACAGGCACTGTCAGTCTTTCACTGCTGGCTATGATTTCAGGATATTGTGTCAGGTCTGTCGCTACCGACAAACTATCGAATAGCTCTTCATTCTTGCCAACTTGAGTGATCTTTATCTGAACATGCGAGGTAAGCAACTGAGTCGAATTGTCGATCATTTGTTCGAAGAATCCGTCGGTAAAGGCATAAAGGAAAATAAACGATGCCATGCCAAAGGCGCTTGCTCCCCCAGTAATAGCTGACCTCTTTGGATTGCGAAACATATTTCGCCATGCGAGTTGCCCCCACAGCCAATGGGAAGGGAATCTCACTGATTGTTCTAACTTGCTCGCTATGTGGGAATGCTCACGTACACCTCGAATGGCTTCCACTGGTTTTAAACGAGAGGCTTTCCACGCGGGTGCTATTGCTGGTAACAGGCAAATCAAGAAGACAGCACCCGATATTAGTATCAAGTGATCCAAGCGCAGCAGCGGGTAAACGATTCCAGATAGACTAGGCATGGTTTCCATAGCTTCGGTAAAGTTAGACAGATTCATGCCGTTTTCAGACCAGATACTGGTAAAGGTAATTCCAACAGCGTTACCAAGCACGATGCCAACGAGAGCTATAGCTAGTGATTCCCAGATAACGAGCGATACAATCTGTCGTGGCTGAGTACCCATCGCGCGCATCACACCGAATTCGTGCGTACGCTCCATCACCGACATTAACAAAGTGTTTGCAATGCCTGCAGTCACAACAACAAAGACTATGGTGAGCACCACGTAGGCGATTGCTTCATGAAACTTTACCGACTGAACGACAGATGGGAGCAGCTCATCCCACGCGTACACCTCATAGTCCTGCCCAAGGGAGTCAGTTAGCAACTCACTGGTAGCGGCAACATCTTGACGATCTGCCAGTCTTATACTCCAGGCACTGTATTGACCCCACATCGAGTAAATTTCTTGGGCGTCTTGTATGGGGAGAAAAGCCAATGATTCGTCTAGAGTGTCTATACCTGAATCAAAAATACCGACAAGTCGGAATCTATCGGCGCCAATTGAACCATCGGCGGCTTGTACGATGACATCCACGGCTTCACCTATCGAAACACCAAGCTCTTCAGCAAGCACTTGCCCAATAACGATTTCCAAATCGCCGCCGTCCAAATATCGTCCTTCAACAATTGTCCGATGCAGCGTCGTGACTGACTTTTCCCTATTTGGATCGACACCATAGACCGCGGCCGTAACTGACGCATCACTATTACTTAACAATGCGAAACTTTCTATTCTTGGAGCATATGTTGACCCGCTTGGTAACTGATCGAAGATCTCTGGCTCTTCTTCTGACAAGGATAATGCCAATTCTTTTTCGTCGTGATAGCCTTGTCGATGTGTTTTTAGATGCCCGGTAAGATACTGGATATTATTAGTAATCATCTGTTCATTTACCCCATCGATAAATGCCCAGATAAAAATCAGACCCCACACTCCGATCACAACAGCGCTCACGGTTACTACAGAACGCCGCGTATTGCGTACAAAGTTACGAAGTGCGAGTCGAAGCATCGTTAGCTGCCCCCTGTGCTGATCTCCTCCATTGCTGCAATTCGGCATCCTGTAAATCACTGGCTATACGACCATCTTTCAACTGTATGATCCGAGTCGCACGCTCCATAACCATGGGATCATGAGTTGAAAACAAAAACGTAATCCCCTGTTCAATATTTAGCAAACGCATCAGTTTCAGTAGATCCGATCCTGTTTTGCTATCAAGATTCGCTGTAGGTTCATCGGCAAGCACTATTGCCGGAGTGCTGACGATTGCTCTTGCAACGGCCACGCGCTGCTGTTGACCACCCGACAATTCGTTGGGACGTCTACCTCCCTCTTGTTCCAACCCCACCTGCTGCAAAACGGCTTGTGCACGTTCTCGTCGTTCTCTAGCGCCAACACCCTGTAACGTCATCACATACTCAACATTTTCAAGCGCAGTAAGTACAGAAATCAGGTTGTACTCCTGAAATACGAATCCTATATTCCAAAGACGAAGGTCCGTAAGTTGTTTTCGATTGAGGTCCGTAATTTCAGTTCCTGCTATAAATATCGAGCCTGAGTCAGGACGGTCGAGACCACCGATCTGATTGAGTAGCGTCGTTTTTCCTGAACCCGAAGGCCCAACCATCGCAGTGAACTCGCCTTCTCCGATCGTTATATTCACATTGTCCAAGGCCTTTACAACAAATGGCCCGGTGGAGAAGTGACGACTTACCTTGTTGACTTCGACCAATGACATAATTTCTTCTCTCAAATATTTTGTGATCGAAGATTGCGCTGCGTAAAAATAGTTGGATCTATATCATGATCGAATTTGATACTGACTATTTCAAAAATCGTAAGCCTATTTTCATCGTCGAAAGGGCGAAGCACCCAACGTGTTGGAATCTCCCTACCATCCATAAACTTAACTTCTGAAAAGTTTAGTTCTCGAACTTCTTCACCAACGTCGTCGAAATACAACTGCCTTTCGGGTATTCCGTTCTCGGAGTGAATCCAAGACTCGATTCGCCCCCATACAACCGCCCCATCAGAATTAGGAGTAGATACGATCTTGACAAGATCACCATTTCCAGAATTTTCACTTTCTACCAAAACATGAGAATAGTCCGTCACTATGCTACTTTGCTTAACTAAGTCATCATTGCTTAAATCCGATCCCATCCATGGTTGAAGCATCATGGAAGGAGGAACCTTGATTACACGATCAATGTTTGGAATGTAATTCCACATCTCAGAGCCAAGCCGCAATGATCCGATACCCCTCTCTTTTCTCGGTGACAGTACCCTAATGAAGGTATTGTCTGGCCTATGCATCCACACATCGAGTTCGAGTTCCCGCCGCCAATACTCGGTTTCAATAGTCATAACAAACCGCCCCTGATTTGTTGTTGACCACAACAAGGAATCCATCTTGCTTATTAATTCAGTTGCTTCATTGGTTGTAGGCTGAGGTTGGGCAATTGCCGCTAACGAAACCAACGCCAATAAAAGAAATACATATGCATATCGAAGTGCTGATGTAGTAACCAATGATTTTCTCCCATTTCAAGTAGAGGGGTGTGATCTGAACTTCTACGTAATACCGGAAAGCTCAAGGATATGTTTCTGAGATCAGGATGGGATAATTCGGCGTAACTAGTACAATCAACTTCTAATATCTCCGTATATTTTTGCAGGCAAGTCTGCCCATCCGGAAATCTTCGTGTGTTAAAAAAACCAAGCATCGTAGGCTGACTCCGGCATATCGGTTCTCGCAGTGGACATCCTAGAAGGTAAGAGAGTATTGGTGTAGCGTACGTCACGTCAAAATCCTGTTTATCCGATAACAATCAGGTCGTTGTTCTGGTCATAATAATCTAACGCGTATTTCAACTCCCCGGAGCTAGCGCTGAATAATGTAAAAAGCGGGTCGCCAGGGTTTACTGTTTCCCCTACCGACACGTACAAGCGAAGCCCGGCTACCTTGTCAACCGGAGCACCAGCCAATTTCGCCAGCCTAGTAAGGCGCCTGTTATCAATCGCTTTGACATTGCCTCCTTCCGGTGAAGCCTGAATGCTGGCATATGTTGGTTCCTCAAGGTCTTTCATGCCACCTTGAGCATCAGCAATTTTTTGAAATTGCTTCCAGGCCAGCCCGCTGTCCAGAATATCTCTTGTCTTTTCGGTGGCCGTTTCGATTCCACAGGATGCCGCCATATCTATCAGATTAGCTGAAAGTAATAACGCTTTTTCCCGAAGATCGATTGGCGCATCTTCATCAAGCTTAAGCACCGCTAATACGTCTATCGCTTCTTGAACTGGTCCAATTCCTGATCCTACCGGTTGGCTGCCCTCTGTAAATACACAGCGAACCTCAATCCCACAAGCTTTCCCCACGCGTGCAAACAAGCCGGCTAGTCGATTTGCTTCTGGGCCCGTTTTCACCTTAGCTGTTTTACCAACAGGCATATCTATAACGACATGGGTGGATCCTGCAGCGATTTTTCTAGACAAGACTGATGCTACCAACTGACCTTCTCTATCGAGATTCAATGCCCGTTCAATTCGATTCATCACATCATCGGCGAGACCCACATCTATGGCGCCGCCCCAAACCAAGCAGGCACCAACCTCTGAAACTATGCGTTTCATCTCCGATATTTCAAATTGCACATCAAACAAGGCATCTAGTGTATCTGCCGTTCCAGCTGGCGAAGTGATTGCCCGAGACAAAGTTTTCGGAATAACTAACCCTGCAGCACTAGCGATTGCTACTACTATAGGTGTGGTTCTGTTTCCTGGAACTCCGCCTGTGCAATGGTTGTCAAAGACACGCTCATTGTCTTCCCACGAAATCCCCACCCTTTTCTCAACCATTGGCCTCTACAACCTTTAACATGTCAATCACAGTCATATTATTATCGTGTTGTGGTTTCCTTAACATCTATCATTTCCTAGAAAGTAGTCAGTACCAGCTCGATCTGAAGAGTTTTCAAGCCTTCGTTAAAGGCTTTCTTACTTACTCTCATTGCCCTCTATCTTTGTGTCCTTGCGTACACTTATATCAGCGCTAATACTGACTGGGAACGTATTCACACTAATCGAGTACCCAGAAATGTCCCAAATAATTAGTCACCCTTGGATTTCATTATCATAAGATCACAAGGAACGTCATCAAGAATCTTTTCTGCGGTACTGCCGACAACAATCCGTTCTAGTTTATTTCTCGCAAGCGCACCAATGATCAATATATTAGCCCTAATTTTTTCAAGGTAATGCATCATCTCAATCTTAGTATCTCCGTTAGCGATCTTTACAAATTCGGGGTCGACGTTGTGCCTGGAGAGAAGCTCGTACATTTTGCGATTATGGCGCCTTTTCATATCCCGACTTTGAGGTGAATTCTGCTCGGAGTTTTGACTACCATATTCAGGGTAGTAGTACGCATGAAAAACACCCGGTTGATGACCAACTAACTCCGAGATGTATTCTGCTGCCGCAATCAGGCTGTCATCTAAATTCGTCTGTTCCGAACTGTTATGTAACGGATCCACCGCCGCCACCACGCGGCCATTCTCATACCAGCCATAAGGTTTAGTTAACAGCAATGGCACCGAGCACATCCGAATAAGCTGCCAATCGGTATTGGTGATTAGCGTTTGCCTCAGCAGATTATGTCTATGGGTACTCTTCAAAACGATATCAGGCTGTATTTCATCCACTTTGTCTAATATTGATTGAGGCAGGTTCTTCTCTAGACATAAATCGATATTGACAGGAATTTCAAGACTGGAAAATTCGTTTCTTAGCTCACTTATCAATAATTCCTGTAGTTCGTCAGATCCACTCTGGGCACTCTCATTGCTGGCTGTTCTTATATCAAGTCGATAGTAGCTGCTCTCTTTCCCAATCACTTGGCAGTTGAATCGCCCCGGGAACACCGGAGACCCTTTTGTGTGAGTCAGGGTACGCTGGCTGACTCTTCCAGCTGTTCATAGTAAGTCTGCTCAAACTCCACAGGTGGTACATCACCGATTGGGCCAAGTAGCCTGCGCTGATTGAACCAGTCTACCCATTCCAGGGTGGAATATTCCACCGGATCAATCGATTTCCAAGGCCCGTGTCGATGAATTACCTCCGTTTTATACAAGCCGATGATAGACTCCGCCAGGGCATTGTCATAAGAGTCACCTGTTGTGCCCACAGAACACTGTATGCCTGATTCGGCAAGTCGTTCGGTGTATCGTATGGCCAAATATTGACTACCTCGATCACTGTGATGGATGAGTCCCTCAGTATTTCCTCGAGCCCATAATGCCTGCTCCAGGGCATCCAGCACCAGCTCCGCTTTCATGGAGCGCGACACCCGCCATCCCACGATTCGACGTGCGAATACATCAATGACGAAAGCTACATAGACCACACCGGTCCAGGTAGCGACGTAGGTAAAATCTGCAACCCAAAGCTGGTTCGGTCGATCGGCCCTGAACTGGCGTTGCACCAGGTCAGCAGGTCTGTCTGCTGACTCATCAGGGATCGTCGTGCGGTATTTCTTGCCGCCGCGGATTGCGCCTGAAATACCAAGTTGCGCCATCAAACGTTCCACCGTGCACCGGGCCACTTCCCAATTCTCCCGGTTCAATTGCCGCCAGATCTTCCTGGCACCATAGACCTGAAAGTTGTCTTCAAATACACGGACAATCTCAGGTATCAGCTCTGCATCTCGATGTGCTCTGGCCGGTAACCTTGATGGATCGGTCTGGCGTGCCTTGGCTTCGTAATATGTCGACGGGGCGATTGGCAACTGCTTGCAAATCGACTCGACCCCATGGGCATCTCGATGTTCGTCAATGAACGACACCATCACTTCGGTCGGCGGTCGAGCTCCGCCTGGGCGAAAAAAGCTGATGCCTTACGTAGGATTTCGTTAGCCTGTTTCAGCTCCCGATTCTCACGTTGCAGCTGCTTCAGTAGCGCCTTCTCATCCGTTGTCAGCCCAGCTCGTTCGCCTTGATCCCGTTCTGACTGGCGAACCCATCGGCGCAGCGTCTCATGCGTACAACCAATTTTGGCTGATACCGATTGAATTGCTGCCCATTGAGAACTGTGTTCTTTTTCCGCTTCCCGTACCAGGCGTACGGCCCTTTCCCGGACTTCCGGGGCATATCGATTTGATCTACTCATTACTCTATCCTCTCAAAGAATAGAGTCTCCGGGAATACCGGGGCGATTCAGTTGATAAAAAGCTCAACCTTTGCCTTAGTTCTGTGTGCTAGCAACTTCGCTTTGTCTATCACGTGATCATGCAACACAGTAGGATCAATAATTACTAGTATCGTACGGATGCTATTCATATGCTCTCCATTCTGCCGGATTGCGACTCACTAATCCTCGTCGTATTTACTATTGAGATTCCAACTATCACTGCAAGTGCTCCCAGTATTTGAGGTATTGTCAGAGATTCCGAATAGAAGAGAAATCCGATTAGCAGACCCAAAATAGGTGTTAAGAAGGAATATGCATTGGCTTGATAGAGTGGAACTCTCGCCAACAACCAGAACCAAAGTACAAATGCAAGGGATGTACCAAACAGACTTAGCAAAAGGAGGCTTACTACCAAGCCTAGCGTAAACTGAAAGTGTGTTAAATCTTCAAGATAGAAACTCATGAAAGCCAAAGGCAAAGCACCCAAAATCAGCTGCCACCCCATCGCATAGAGGCTATCAACCTGGGTAGAAATTCGTTTAAGAAATAAATTGCTTATGGCGATTCCAGTAGAGGCGAATAATACATAACCAATACCACGAACTAACTCGCCTCCTTGTAGATTCATTGAACCAATGCTTATAACAACAATTCCAGAGAAGCCCAGGGTTAGACCGATGAAAGACTTTTTACCAAACCTCTCCATCAATACATACCAGCCAAGAGCAGACGCAATTAGCGGCTGTGTGTTAGTTAGCACAGTCGCCAATCCTGGAGACAAAATTCCACCAGCATAGAACATTCCCCAGAATCCAGCAGTAGTAGCTGTCAACGCAATTACCACTATCGTCGCCCAGTTGCCCTTGCCTTTTATAGGTGGCCGCCTAAGCAATCTGGCCATTAGTATAAGAGCCAAACCCGATATTAACGCTCGAACAAACGCAAGTAGGAGTGGGGGTGAATATTCGAGACCTATAGATATTAGTGGATAGCATAAAGCCCAAAGAAACATTACTGTTGTCGCTACCAAAGGAATAGTCACGACTTACGCTCATTGCAATTATTGGACGAGCACTTTGCAGGGTTTCCTAACCAAAGGTGGTGTCGCGCACCTATGGATCGCTCAAGTGACCAGCCATATTTATGTACTAATAGATTCATGCTATGAAAAGGCGTGACATCGTCGTCATCAAAATCACCTCGGAGGTTGATCCTGGAAACGAAATTGAGCTCAGTTTTCTGACTTCCTTCATTCTCATGCCTTCCTAGAAATTCGAATAACGATTCATATCCAGTAAGGCAGAATTATCGTCCTCCAATCTCCGATAAGCATGTATGTCATCCAATGCAGGCCAAATACGAGTATCCGTACGCCGAATACCATAGGTTTCCACGAATGCATTGAATGATTCTTGGTTCTCGATAGAGCGTAGGTCAGATACGAATTTCTCCACGTCACTATCACTCACCGAAAAAAAGAAATTGGGATAGCTCCCTATTGGCCTAAGTACAAGAGTTGTTGTATCTTCGAGCGGTACTCGTCTGTCTTCTTCCCCAAATATGAAAGAAACATTAGTATGAGCCTTATTTCTTAACAAGGTTGACACATTGATAAGCTCTTGCTGTTTGTCGTAAATCAGCAGGTAACTCAGCTCTGGCATCCAGTCTACCCACGCATGTGTCGAGGTAATGTTGTTGTCCAAGGTTTGGAGCCGTCTACGAACTACAGAGCTGATATTCCCACCCACTTGAGTCGATACATCTTCACTTTCAGCCTGGCGCAACATTGTGAACAGTTCCACCTTGAAAGAGGCTGTTTGGTATTCGACCTTGGTAGGATTTTCAAACAGTAAATTTGAATGCGCCCAAAATATTTTTAATTGAGCTTTCATACCGCGATACCAGTCTTCCAATATTGGTTGCCTCGTATCAGCTGGCAGAAAAGCTAAGAACAGGCCCTCACTTTCCATGCGTAAATAATCCATGTACAGGCGCGTCAAAATTTGATGAGAGACGTTGCCAAACACGTTATAGTTTGCCACCAGATCATAGTAAATTCTTTCAAGCGTCGGATAATCAATAATCCAGGCTGTCTTTGGCGTCGCACCTACCAAGCCTTTTAGCACAGTGGCACTATCAAAGTGCCTGAACACTGTTAGAAAATTCTGGTTACTGTCGCTGCCATTCCAAATAGCTTCCAGCGGAAAGCCATCTTTTGTTAGTGGACTAAACCTATAAGCATCTTCGCGAAAACTGAGATAGTCAGCATGTGCCTGCAATCTGTCTAACCATATCTGTAAAAAGTCTGTAACATCTGATTCTTTGGATGGCAGCGCTAAATATTCTTTTGCGCTAACCAAATACTCATAATTCACGACAGAAAGATCATAGTCTGGCGATAAAAATCCCACGAATAAATGATCAGGGATTACGTTTAGAGCGACCTGTCCACGGCATACTGGTCCCTTAATAAAATTGTTAATGAAGTAATGAGCCTCATTCAGCAAAAATTCGTATCGTATTCGTGCTGGAATATCTTGAAAAACTGCAAACGGATTTGCGGCTTCCTCCGCTGAATAGCCTGGGACGCCAGAAGCGGTCCAGGTGCTGGAATAGAATAGATTCTTGAAATAATCAAGTCGTTCTGGGCTAAGTGAATAAGTAATGCGGGTTTTTTCCAGCGAGGTACTTCTTACTTGAATAATCCGATAAAAAAAGTTATCAACGCCCGGATTATCCCCGGGGTGCAAGGTTGCGATCTCTATCGGAGAGCTATTTGCTGGTGTGTAGGATCTAATAAGTCGAAAATAGACGTCAGAATCGTATCCTTCAAACGTTAAATACCCTAAAAACAGATGCTCATAGATGTATCGCGATACTAGCTTTTCTTCTTCGGTAGGGGAATTTAGAAATGATTCCCATTGCTCAATCTCCCCCGCCAATGAATCTGGAAGTTCATGTAAGCGGTCAAAGTTTGGGAAACCAGTGTCAATCCAATTCTGAAGCACCATCAATTCAGATCCTGGTAAGCTAGCAAACCCATAGGGCATGCCAAATTCTGGATTTTCTTGTTTAAAATTGCCTATCTGATCTGGCGCCGGACAACTAAGCTCTCGGTTAATATCAAGGGGAAAACTCGAAGGTAGCGGTTCCCCACTTGGTATACTAAATTCAGTTTTTAGTGAAAGCATCTCCGAGAATAGATTTGACGATGAGTTTTGGCGGGCATCGATTACAGCGTTAAATCCAAGCAATCTCCATTCGCTTTCGGTGTGTGCATCAATGAACAACCGCGTAGGCTCCGCATCTATTAGTCGTGAAGGATCGTAAACTGAAAGCGGATTTGCTCCGCGCAAAAGACCCTCATACGAGCTCATTTTGAGTTGGCATGGGGCATCATAACAGCCATGACAAATGGTACAGCGATTGTCTATTACTGTTTTAACTCGGGTTTGTTCATCTGTCTGGGCGGCGATCGAGGGCATGGTCAGCCATGTCACTATTACGATAATCGAAACAAATATTCCTCTTGCCTGTAATATTGATTTCGTGTCCATCACTTGTCATTCCTTAGTGGTATACTTGGCGCTTATACGTGAGCGCATAGTTAATCAGTCGTCACAGCTACATCATTGATTCTGGACCGGACGCCATAGGAATTTTCCAGTTGTTCAATGAATTTTCAGCCTGCAACCATGCACGACGCGCTCAGTGCAGACACCGGCATGGGCGAATTGATAAGCCGGCTCAAATAGAAACAAGATTCCCTGATCACAGAATGGCCCGAGTCTAATACATCCTCTTCGTGTAGCGATCCATATAGCGTCAACGTCAACATAAAACACCCTGCATTCAATATAAGAATTCTGGAATCTGCCATTGCGTTGAGCAAATTCCTTGATTTAGCTAGGCGGTGAATTCAACATTTTGTACGCAATCGCTAAAAGCCACCCGATGAATCCAGCCATCAAGGTCCATGCGATCCACCCGATTAGCGCGCTGATGGGAGACATCTGCCAGCCGATTTTACGCATATCAATATGGAGCATATGGCTTGTCAGGTTTAGCATCATTTCTGGAAATAGCTGTACAAGCAAGCTGCACAGGATCCAGGTAGTGGAAATAGCCGCAGCTGAAGCGAGAGCAAATTTTTTTGGACTAATATTCATATTTTTTCTCCATAGTTGAATAGATAGAAGAAACTTCGGGATGCAAAGTACGCTGTAAATTCAAAATTCCCGTAGCAACTCAATATCAACAACGTTGGCGCCAATTAGTCTTCGGCACGTGAGTATTTTTGTTACAAATCACTAAGCCTATTAACACTCTGTGTCGCCTGCATCGCCATATGAGTTTCAATATTCATAAGACCTGACAGTAATTCTCTGCTTGTCTCTGAAGTCGCTCTATCGAGTATATGGCGATAAAGCCCAGTAACTTGCTCATGAAGGTTTGATATTTCTGTAGATATTTCAACAGAATTCATGTCAGTAAAATTTGCCGTGCAGCGTTGATGCAGTTGCACTGGATACTTATCGACGTATTCATAACACCACGTATCCAACGCATTCACACTCGCTGTTTTTTCGAATCCATCAATCACTCTAACTAGCCTGTTCTCATGGTCAGACAAATAGACAAGTAATAATTTGGCTCTTTCATTCTCATTGGCTTCCGAGCAGTGAGCCAGACATGCCTGTAATTGAATATGGAATTTTCGCGTCCAATGTAGAACATCTCTTAGAGTCTCAATTTGCATAGGATTGCTCGTTCACTAAATTGTTATGGACTTTCGATGTTCTGAGATACTAGTCTCATAATCGGTGTTACGTGTCAGGTAATCTTTCATTCCTTCTAGCGCATCGGGATCCCCGTGCACAAGTTGTATTTTTGTTTTGTTAGTCAGGTTCGAGTCAGCAAGCCATTGCTCAATATCAAGATAGTCACCATGACCCGACAAAGCATGCAGGACCTCTATCTTGGCGCGACATGGTATCCACTTGCCATGTATCTTTACTGAGTCGACCCCCTGCTGCATTTTCGCACCACGCGTACCCCCCGCTTGATAGCCTGTAAATAGAACCGTCGTGTTGTGACTACCTAAAAGACGCTTCATGTGGTGAAGTATTCTTCCACCTGTGGCCATACCACTGCCGGCTATGATGACATGAGGGTAGGCTTGTCTGGAGATCGCTTTTGATTCTTCAACGCTTTTTGTATAAGTGACATCTTCACACATAGTTTTACATTGTTGTTGAGTAAGCCGATGCTGGCCTGCATAGCGACAGTAGATATCTGAGACATTAATAGCCATTGGGCTATCCAAATAAATCGGCACCCTCGCAATGTCCTCTTTATTCATTAATTCCGCCAAGAGATGCATGATTGTCTGCGCTCGTCCGACTGCAAAGCTGGGTATCAAAACAACTCCACCATTGCCCATTGTTTCATTCACAATACTAGCCAATTGCAGGCCAGGATCGATCCTCTCGTGCTGGCGATTTCCGTAGGTCGATTCCAGTAGCAGTAAATCCACTTCGGGCAATCGACTAGGTGGGCGCATAAATACGTCATCGGGTCTGCCAACGTCACCGGAAAAACCAATTCTTTTCCCCTCAGCTTCAAGAATTATGCTCGCAGCGCCCAGTATATGGCCCGCGCTTTGCAATCGACATTGGATATCTCCAACAGAGAATGTTTCTTCGAAATCAACACCTCGAAATAGTTTGAGGCTCTGTTCCGCCTCCCTGCGCGTATACAGCGCTTGCGGATTCTCGTGCTTAGAGAGTCGATGCTTTACCAGATATTTCGCATCTTCCTCTTGGATATGGCCGCTGTCTGGCAAGAGGATGCTACATAAATCTTTAGTTGCATAATGGGTAAAAACAGGTTTGCGATAACCATTTTTATGAAGGACGGGGATATAACCCGAATGATCTAAATGAGCGTGAGTGAGGACGACAGCATCGAGCTTTTCGATATCAACAGGTAATGATTGCCAATTTCGCTCACGCAACGATTTGTAGCCCTGAAACAATCCACAATCCACCAGGATTTGTGTCGAGTCTGTCTGCACCAAGTATTTTGAACCAGTTACAGACCCAGCCCCTCCCAAGAAAGTGATTTTCATTTCGGAGCCTCGCGCGTTAGAGAAGTAAACTCTTGTATCGACGTTAGCAACAAGCCAGAAACATCGAGTTCGTTAGAATAGTGAGGGATAGTATTTGTTGTGACTAGCTCGCTTAGCCCAGCTTCCAGTATTGCCTTATCTGAATTGCCCGCAAATATACCATGCACACAAGCGCAATTTATCTTGGTGACTCCTCTCGAGCGCAGCGTGTGCATACATTCAATAATTGTCTGTCCGCTCGATATCACGTCATCGATTATGACTGCTGTCATGGTCTCTAATTCCGACAGATCAGGCAAAGAAACAGATACATCTCTGTCTCCAAGACGTTGCTTCTCTCCTATCACATAGGGGTGACCACTATACTCAGCAATTTGTGCGACCCACTGTTCGCTTTCCAGATCTGGCCCTACAAGAAACACGTCGGTTTCTGATTTCAACCACCCGGCTAATACTGGTGCTCCCTGTATAACCTTTGTCGGAATAGCATAAATTTCATCTAAAGAAGTATATCTATGCAAATGAGGGTCTACCGTAACCATCCAGTCGACTTGATTGGACAACAACTCTGCAAAGATACGTGAAGTAATTGCTTCACCGTCCAAAAATCGTCGATCCTGTCTCATGTAACATAAGTATGGCGCTACGAGTCCAATAGATGCTGCTTCTAATTCTCTTAATGTAGATGTCAAAAAGGAAAGGGGTACAAATTTTCGATCGGGGCTCGACATCTCCACAAGTACTACACAATGCCTCCCCTTTACCGGCGAGTCTAATCGTAAATAGGATTCACCGTCAGGAAATCTTCGATAACTCAATTGGCCTAACTCCGCTGGTAACTTTCCACACAGTAGAGGCGCTAGGGGATGACCCTGCGGATCAAAAATAATTGGTACTTCATTACTCATAGTTGTCATTCTTCACTCTACAACAAACATGTTCATGTTTTGATTGTAATAGTCCAATGCGTAGTCTCGCTCTCCTGAACTTTCGCTGAATAAAGTGAACAGTGGATCGTTCAAATTCACTGTGCTACCCACCGACACGTGCAATCGCAATCCAGCTGACATTCCAAAAGGTGCCCCGGCTAGCTTCGCTAACCTGGCTAGCCGACGGTTATCGATGGCAACCAGCACCCCGCTTTCGTTGGCACTCTGCACACTCTCAAATTCAGCACTGGGTAGCTCTTTGAGCCCGCCTTGTGCGTTCGCTATACGCTGAAACTGGTCCCAAGCAGTCCCACTGTCGAGTATTTCTGTGGCCTTTTCTAAAGCTTGTTCCAGACCGCTAGCATGAGCCAAATCGATTAGATTTGCGGACAATGTCAAAGCCCTATCTCGTAGGTCGTGGGGAGCGTCTGCAGCGCACTTTAATACTGCCAGGACATCACGTGCTTCCTGCACGGGACCAATGCCCTTGCCCACGGGACAACTTCCATCTGTAATTACACAGCGCACGTCGATACCGCATGAAATTCCTACTCGATTGAATAGTCCAGCCAAATAATCTGCTTCAGCGGATGTACGCACCTTAGCTGTATTGCCGACTGGAATATCGATAACTACGTGAGTCGATCCAGCTGCGATTTTTTTTGAAAGAACCGAGGCGATCAACTGCCCCTCTCCATCGAGATCCAAGGCTCGCTCAAGTCTCACCATCAAATCATCAGCTGGGCTCAAATTCACGGCACCGCCCCAGACCAAGCACGCTCCAGTCTCAGATACAATGCGTTGCATGTCGCCTATCTGAAAATCGACATTAAAGAGAGTTTCCAATGTATCTGCAGTACCGGCCGGTGAGGTAATGGCACGCGATGAGGTTTTCGGTATCGTAAGCCCTGCGGCACTAGCGACAGCAACAACGATTGGCGTTGTACGATTACCCGGCACACCACCAATACAATGTTTGTCATAAATAGGTTCTTCCTCTGGCCAACTGAGACGTTTCCCGCAACTGACCATGGCGCGAGTCAGGCCAGTTATTTCGTCTATATTAAGCCGACCTCCGGCACATACACTGAGGAAACTGGATATCTCTATATCCCTGTATCTGTGTTCACTCACATCCTTCATGATGGCCAATAAGTCTTCATCCGAAAGGGTATGACCATGTATTTTTTTCCGCACTGCGGCTAAAGAATCGATTATTGGTGCATAACACACCGACACCTGGTCTCCTGCTACGACTCTCAAAGAATCGCGTGCGATATTTGATAAGCCAATTTCACCCGGTGACAAATTGTTATTTTCAATGACATTAAGCGTTGATATCAATTGCCGCTCGGACGTCTCAAGCAATAGGCGAGTACTCGCATTGAAACCTTCTGCTCGACAGATATGACAGTCTTTGTGCATATACACCACCGGTTCCTGATGAGTATTTATGCCCATATCGACTACCACTAAGATCCCACTGTCGTGCACATTCTGCTCCAGAAACTTTCTTGGCCTGTTTTCAGGTAATTGAATAGTCATAATTGGTCGCAAAATCTTTCATTCCCGAACCAATCCAATTCAAACCTACTGGGATAACTTCTCTAGCAATTGGACTGCACTCCTTGCTCGCCTTACTGCAGCATGAAACATCGAGCAACACTATGGAGGCTCAATCTACCTCGAAAAATGAGGTGAACTAACGCTTATGCTCATGAATCGGGCGGCGCCTCTCCTGATCTTGATGGTCCATCATTTGACTCATCATCATTTGCATAAACTCCATCTTTTGCTCGTTTTTAGCGATGCGTGCTTCTATCGACATATCGGACCCAGACGTATCGCTTTTATCCAGCATTTGCATCCCTTCGTGCATAAGCTCCATATGTTGCGACCTGAGCTCCGCTAGTCTTCCTGAGTTTTGCTCCGACTTGATTTCGGCCATCAAAGACATCATTCTCTCCATATGTTCCTGCATTGACACACTACTATCTTGTGCATAAACGGAAGGTTGGATCGTCAAAGCAATAAAAGCTAAAGTGGCTAATGATTTATTCATTTCTATCTCCTGGTATTCGTGTGAGGACTATCTCAATTGAGATATTGAATCCGCTTTAAACAAGCGATGTAAAGCAAATATATATCTGAACTATTGCTTGCTAGTAGTGTATATAACAGAGTTATCTAATAGATTACCCAGTCATTATTTTCTTGTAATGCTTGCGTAATGACTCTGTCAGTTTCGCGATTCTGATGCTTTGGACATAATCTTTCTGAACTAGTTAAAAGTCACTCAAAGAGGAACAAACTAAAGCTGAAAGAATTTCACTATTCTTGCCGCGCCTACTCTTCAGACTGCTGTGCCGCACTTGCTGCTTCAGCTTCTTCTCTGATTCTCTCTTGAGCGGCTGTCGCATTTGCGGCTTGAATAAAGGAAATTATGTCACGTGTCTCCTTACCAGTAAGACCGGCCTTTAAACGCATGTGAAACATTGACGTAATCCATTGGTCATCCCTCAGCTCATTTGGGTTTCTCAGATTGTGACAGTGAGTACAGTTCTCGACCCAGGCTTGCGCCCCGGCTGTAATGTCCCCGGGTTCAGGATAATCGACTGCAAACGCAGAACCGAACGCCCAAGTAGTACCCGAAACGAGTACCACCACCCGCAACACCATCTTGGCTGTCAATTTCGATTTTCTATTCGACATAGCTTATCTCCTTAGAATCCGTAGGTCAGTTGCAGCATAAGGCGATCTTCATCTGCTTCCGAATCCTGTTCGCCATCATTAAGTTCGTAGGTCAATTTGACAATTGCACTATTGGTAAATAAGTAGTTGATACCAAGGGCCCATTGCTCTTGATCTCTGCTATTGTGAGGTGAATCAAAATCGGAGAAGCGAGCCACATACTCAAATTTGGACTGCCCTCTCCTGTACGAGGCCTGTGTGTACCAGGTCTCCCAAGTAGCACCCTCAGATGCCGCAACGCCTTGTGAGGTTGCCCCGACTTCCGTTTCCACATACTCCCCACGAAAGCTCAGATTGCCAATCTGATAACCGAAATCGGCGCCACGTACATCATAGTCGCGAGCTCCCTCGCCACTTAACAATGAACTATCGCCGTCTTCTACTTCATTAACAGTTACCTTGCCCGAGGCGAGAGAAAAACCTATTTCAAGATGAGGAATGATGTGAAATCCAAATCTTCCGCCGATAACTTTATCTCCATCAGCGTCTGAGCTTGCTCCTTCTGCCTCAACGCCATCTAATTCGAACTCGCCATCCTCAAGCTCTGCCTTCAGAGTGGGGCCATTAGATACATACAGCGCGTAGTTGGTACGTGTGGAACCAATTGGAAATCCTCCTCTCAACTGGAATCCGACATCCGCGACTGGGGCTGCGCCATCGTGACCAAATCCCGGGGGTGCTGATGCCAACTTATTTATCCAGGATGGATGGAGGTTTTGTCGAAATTGGCCAATTGGACTTAGAAACTTTCCAGCAACCAGAGCAATATAGTCGTTTATAAACGCATCGATAGAGAGATACTCCAGCTTGACTTCAGTCTCCCCATCTTCGTCGACCTCAATTTCCAATTCAGACTCCAGCATCACCAAGTCCCGAAATTGATAATGAAATATTGGTGCAAACTTACCAGCGGCAAACTGACCATCGGCCGATTCTGAATCGATGTAGTTTACATCCGCGTACCCAGATAAATGGACGAGGGAATCCGAATATCTCCACTCTGCTGCTTCCCTATTGCGAACAGTTTCTGATTGAAGCTGATCAATCTGGCTTTTAAGGGCTTCAAGCTCGCTATTGAGCTCTTCGAGGGATTCAGCGGCAAAGAGTGTGTGAGCGATAAAGAGGTTTAGAATAACCACGCTAGTAACTTGAACAATAATTTTTGATTTCACAATTTCCTCCATAGTACAGATTGATTTTTCAGCTAATCACAACAGCTCTAGCTCGAATGTGATTCGTCCACTTGGTTGAATTTTCCTAGTTTAGGGATGTAAGCTGGGGTAATTTTCATATATTGAAGATATGACTCGCCAAACTCTGTTATAGCTGCCTGCTCTTCCCTCTTCGCAAGATTTACATAGACCGCCACCAGGATTGGAAACATCACTAAAGTTGGTAAAGTTGGCCATTGCAACAGGAAGCCAAACATAATCATGATGAACGCTAGGTATTGCGGATGGCGACAACGGGCATACCAACCATCCACCGCCAATGAGCGAGTCTGTTGCGCTTTGTGTAATACGCCCCATGCAGAAGCGAGCAAAAAGAATCCCAATATGACAACGACATTGCTGGCAATATGCAATGGATCGAAGTGCGGATTACCTTCAAAACCGAAAAGTGTGTGTAACAGGTGCCCGTTTTCATGGGCAAGAAAATCGATACCTGGATATCTTTCAGTTAACCAACCAGACAAGAAATAGATCGTTAGAGGAAAACCATACATCTCCGTAAACAGTGCAACGATAAAGGCTGAAAAAGCACCCAGACTACGCCAATCTGCTTTTGTTTGTGGTTTGACGAAACTAAATGCAAAGAATATAAAAATGGCTGAGTTCAGTATCACCAACGTCCACAATCCATAGGAAGAGTCACTGTGCATCATCGTTCTCCACTATCATTGTGCTGGTGAGTAGACTGCTTCCTTCCCTCTTCCAAGCCATGCCTATACGCCACATCTTCAGGATCGCCGTTTCCACTGCCACTGTAATTGTGGCCCTCATGACTTCCATGACCGCCATGACCTTTGTGCATAAATATATGCATTAAGGGACAAAGAGCGATGATTAAAAACGGCAGCCATTGAAAGAGATGTTGACGATGTTCCATTAACAAGAAATAGGACACCGCCCCGATCAAAACCAGTGCTGGTATTGCCTTACTTGAAGACCAGAATGTTTTCGTTGTCATGGCTACTCCCCTATATCAAAGAGCTCATGCTCCAATTTGATTTTTCTCATTAGTTCATTTCTATGCATTGAAGTCCTCGATCAGGTGGCACACCATATTCCCTGTTGGTGCTTTGTTGGGCTTTTCATCCCATTCGAGAATTGCCTTTTTCATCCGCTTTCTCAAAGCCAGGGTCTCTTTGAACCTTTCTTCGGTTTCTTTCAAACGGTGCGCAACTAACTTCCTGACTCTTGGGCATATCGATCTGCCTTTGCCTGCCTCACTTAGGAATAGTCCAATATCTTCAACAGAAAATCCCAATTGCCTTGCACTGAGAATAAATCTCAAGCGATCAACATCTTTCTGTCCATACTCCTTGTAGCCGTTATTGCTATTTCTAGCTGGGCTCAGATAGCCAATCCTTGTGTAGTACCTCACCGTTTCTGCGGATACTGACAATGCCTGCGCAATCTGCTTTACCAACATAAAACTGTTCCGACTAACCAATGGGCACTTGTGCACAACACGTACACGCTCGTTTTAACAGCATTTGTCTTAAGACCTGTTGAGATCCCAGGAGAAATTCCTAGGAGCTAACCTTGTCTTTTTGGTAGATCATAAGGCTGTGTGCAGAACACAGGTCAAGGTGCAAAATGTAGGACTGGTAAAATTACTACTGATAAGCGAATCTAGATCAAATACCAACATTGAGTGGAAACACTAAAACATATTCGAGAGAATCGTGCCCCAGTGACGTAATGAAGACTACATGATTTGCCGCTGCGATTTTGCGGGGTAAGAATTTGAACTACCAACAACGTTTTTGTGTGTGCGAACGAACGGGGGAAATCGTTTGCACTATGCTTAAGCCTTCTGAACATCCTTAGACAGCACCCACTTAACTCCTATTGGGGCGACTATTGTTGTCAAAATAACCACTATCACAATTGCCGAAAATAGATTCTCTACGACAGGCGATGGCACCCCTTTTGTGATGAAAAGACCAGAATCCAAGGCGATACCCGCAATAATCAAGCCCACAGCTCCTCTTGCATTCATGCCCAAGCCTATGGCCCAGCCGTCACGCGATCGAAATCCGAGTAACCGCGCAGGAATTGCAGCCCCAAGCAATTTTCCCAAAAATGCTAAGCTTAAGAGCAATACAAGGAATACTGGAATCTCTATTAACGCCGAAAGATTCAGCTCAATTCCAATTGACGCGAAAAATATAGGGGCAAGAAATCCAGTTGTAATGGCACTAAGCTTCCTGTGTAAATCTTTGTAGACTTTCTTACTAATCGTGTGTTTGCCAAAAAAAAGACCGGCCGCAAAGGCGCCGAGAATGAAATGCAAGCCAAGGAATTCAGCGAGTACTGCAAATACAGCGCCAGCGAGCAGGAGGAAACTAAATATCATTTCTTCAACTTTTATGCTCGCTGCATATCGCGCCAAAAGCGGCATTAAGTATTTACCTAATAAGAACGTGACTACCAAAAACAATAATACCTTTAATAAAATCAACGACAGGATAGAGTAATCCGGCAATTGACCCGTATTGATTATCGCAACAAGGATACTGAGTAATATAAGGCTAAGAAAATCATCGAATACAGCGGCAGATACAACCAGTTTTCCAATATTGGATTGCAGCATACCGATATCCATGAACATCCTAATGGTGACCGGAACCGCCGTAATCGCTAGTGCTGTTCCTACAAACAATGACTGGGCAAAACGTAGATCGCTTTCAGGCAACCAAAGCCAGCCGACATAAAAACCGCTAAGCCACGGAACCAGCATCGCAGTGACCGCTATAATCAGCCCCCTATAACTGGATTCGACAAGATCTCGTGGACGCAATTCGAACCCACCCAACAGCATGAGGAAGAAAATGCCTAAATCCGACAACGCCATAAGATGATGGTCACTGGAAAGCTCGAAAGAGAAGATTTGTCTGTCTAGTTGCCCCGCAACAATCCCTAATACGATACCGGCTAGCAATTCACCTACCAGAACAGGCTGACCAAACCTGGACGCAACGGACCCACACACTCGTGTTGCGATTAGCAGGATAAGCACTATCCAGAGTGTTTCCATATAAAACTGCCCCAACCCTAACTGACTGTATTATTGTCTACACCAATTTCTAAAATGTTGGCGGTTATGTATCGATGTGGAGGTACAATCAAATTGCTTGAAGCTGGAACATTCAGAACTACTCGCCCCGCCAGATCAAATATCGATCCATGGCATGCACAAAAAAATCTTGAATGGTTTGTTTCTGTGGTTCCTTCTCTCTGTAAATTTGGAATGCACCCTAAATGTGTACATAAGGCGACCGCTACAAATATTTCCGGCCTCAAGCTACGTAGGGTGTTTTTTGCGTACTCGGGCTGTTGGTTAATTAATGAATCAGCATCCCTCAATTGAGTTTGATGCGCTGGGTCCTCAAGGTTGGCTATATTGTCACTAGTTCGCCTCATAACCCATACCGGCTTACCTTGCCATTGTACTGTTAGTAGCTCGCCTTGGAGGAGCTTAGACACATCGATTACGACCGGTGCGCCAGTGGCTCTCGCTCGGGCACTGGGTGACCACGATTGCACGAAAGGAATAGCCGCTGTGGCAACTCCCACCCCCGCTACGAATGAAGTTGAAATCGTGAGGAACTGGCGTTTTCTCGTACCCGCCTTATTCAATTACAGCCTCCCCCTCCAGATTATCCGATACATTCTAAACGTAGGGCGAATATTCACTTAGTTGCCGATGCAACAAAACTAAATGTATAGTGAACGCCAAGATATCTTCATTTCCCTACATATTTCGGGAAATTACTCACTCAACCAGTAAAGTACCGCGGTACATTTTCATTTGGCAGTTAAACTCATACTCACCTTTCGTTAGTGCCGGCAAAATAATCGTCTTTACGGTATCTATGGGTAATTCTTCACTGATCTCAATATCTGGAAATAAAACAGTGCCCGCACACGGATTGGAATCCTTACGAAGAAACTGAAGGGTCGCGCTCTCCCCCGCTGTAAGCTTGATCCTGGAAGGTTGATATGTGCCATTCTCAACTATCACATTGATGGCACCATCCACCAATTCCACTTCCTTGGGTTTGTAAAGCCAGAACCACCACACGATTAGCAATATGAGACCCAAACCAGCAATATTTACAATGACCATCGTCCTGATCTCCTATTAATGTTCTTGTGCTTTGAACAGGCGCAATCGATTGGCATTGGTCACCACGGTGAGTGAGGAGAATGCCATAGCTGCACCGGCGATCACCGGATTCATCAATACGCCCATAACTGGATATAAAACCCCAGCAGCGACTGGTACGCCAGCGACATTATAGATAAAGGCGCCAAACAGATTTTGCTTGATATTCCTTAACGTCGCCTTGCTCACGGCTATGGCATCGGCCAGGCCATGCAGAGAACCCCGCATGAGCGTAATGTCGGCGCTCTCAATAGCAACATCCGTTCCCGTTCCAATGGCGAATCCCACATTCGCCAGGGCAAGTGCAGGGGCGTCGTTAATTCCGTCACCAGTCATGCCAACAATTTCGTTTTGCATTTGTAACTCAGCAACCTTGTCCGCCTTTTGATCCGGCAGTACTTCGGCAAAGAATTCAGTAATATTGGCTTTTTTAGCCACCGCCTTTGCTGTATCACGGTTATCGCCAGTCAACATAACCACTCGAATACCATTGTGTTGTAAGCGATTTATCGCTTCTATTGAGTCTTCTTTGATAGGATCTGCCACTGCAATAATTGCTGCCAATTGCTGACCAACTGCAAAATACATAGGCGTTTTGGCTTCACTGGCGAGCGACTGCGCCCGTTTCACATAATCGGCAATATTTATGTCACGCTCTTGCATCAATTTTTCATTGCCGAATAAAACATGTTGATTCTCAATCTCTGCTTCAACGCCGTGACCTGCTATAGCATTGAAATTCGCCACCTTGCCGGGTGTTAATCCACGCTCTTTTGCTGACTCAACTATTGCCAAAGCCAATGGATGCTCGGACCCTGACTCGAGACTAGCAGCCAACTGCAGTACTTCTTCTTCACTCATATTATTGGCTACCACTATGTCCGTTACCTTTGGTGAGCCTAAGGTAATGGTGCCTGTCTTATCTAAAATCATCGCCGTGATTTTCGACGCCGTTTGCAATGCCTCTCCGTTGCGAATCAGAACACCTGCCTCCGCCGCCTTACCGACTCCTACCATTACCGACATGGGCGTTGCTAATCCTAAAGCACAGGGGCAGGCGATGATTAATACCGTGGTTGCGGAAACAATGGCTAGCGCAATGGCTGGCGCCGGGCCAAAGTTTAGCCATATTAGGGCACTCAAGATGGCTATTATCATAACCACCGGTACGAAATAGGCAGAAATCGCGTCGGCTAATCGCCCTATCGGCGGCTTTGAATTCTGCGCTCGCTTAACCATATTGATAATCTGAGCAAGCGCTGTATCCTTGCCTACCCGAGTAGCCTTAAAAAGAAATGAGCCAGTCTTATTTAAAGTACCGGTTACTACCTCATCGCCTACTCCCTTCTCAACGGGCATAGGCTCACCGGTGAGCATAGATTCGTCAATGGCTGTATGCCCTTCAACTACATCTCCATCTACGGGAATTTTTTCTCCCGGGCGGACGCGAACTGTATCACCCAATAGAACATCCTCAATTGGAATATCAACTTCAGCGTCATCACGCACAACCCGAGCTGTTTTCACTTGCAGACCAATCAGGCGTTTTATTGCCTCAGAAGTTTTTCCGCGGGCTCTAATTTCAAGTGCAAGACCAAGATCAATCAGTCCAATAATGATCGCCGTTGCCTCGAAATAGACATGGCGCGCTTGAGCTGGTACCGCTTCCGGGAAAAATACAACTATCATGGAGTAAAGCCAGGCAGTCCCCGTACCTAGCGCAATGAGTGTATCCATATTGGCAGAATTGTTAAGAAACGATTTCCACGCACCTACAAAAAAGTGTCTACCCGATACATACAACACTCCGCCTGTCAGAATGCCCACGATTAACCAAGCCAGACGTTCTCCACCAGTATTTACATTGACTTCACCGGTTACTAAGGCATACAACATTAAGGGACCACCTAATGCCAAAGCTATCCAGGTTTTCCTCATCAACTGCTTATAGTAGGCCCTGTCTGCCTCTTCCTTTGCATCCAGTGCGTCATCTTCTGAAGATGCATTAATAGGACTGGCACCATAACCTGCGGCCTTCACTGCTGCGATTAGTGCGTCATCAGTCACATTACCCATAACCATTGCAGTACGTTGAGCGAAATTCATTTCCGCTTTTTCAACGCCAGACACTGCACTAAGCGCCTTTTCGATTTTGGTCACACAGCTTGCGCAACTGGCCCCATCAATGGCCAATTCGTGTTGTAACTTAATAGAATCATTATGATGATCTGATTTCGTTTCTTGGCTAGACTGGCTCATTGTGCACTTCCTATCTTTCTATTCCTCGGATTAACGCTCGCAATAATTCTCTAAATCTTCGATCAAACTACATATTCTCTTACACGTCGAATCTGTCGGTGAATGCTTGTTCCATATAATTCGAGCCACATTCATACGCTCACGAAGAGCTGAAGTCTCTTCGAGCTTTTTGTCTATTTCATTTAATCTCTCGTTCAGTAATTCCTGAACTAATTCACTAGCTTCACTCCCATCTTCTACTTCACCAAATATGCGCCCTATATCCCGCACCGACAAGCCTAGTTTCCTTGCCGATATTATGAAGCGCATACGGTGGATATGCTCGTTGTCATATTCTTTATATCCACTGCTTAGACTTCGCCGTGGAGTGAGATAACCTATTCGCGTGTAATACCGGACAGTATCCGGCGTAACCCCAAGACTGATTGCTAGTTGATTTACCCCCATGTTGTTAACTCCTTCTCGCTTTCAATTGCAACGAAACAAGTGTTAAGGAATCGAATCATACGAGAAATCGAATAGGCCGTATTCGCCAATGCAAATATCCACCTAGACTACACGTATGTTCTGCAAACAGGTCAATATCCTCGTTTGTCTTCAGCCCAAGTTCTGTGTAGTTAACCATGGGAAATTCCCACTACTGTAGTGAAATAGGCTGTAGTACCAATCACCAGCACTGCCACCATTATCTCTACCGAGATCGAACTACGCAGGTGTCCAACGCTAATTGCCCTATCAAGATTAGGCACGATAAAAAACTTGTTTGAAGCGGCCAGTAACAGAAGCCCCGCGACTCCGATAAGCTTTAGTAGCAAACTCGAACCATACGAAGTTTGCAAAAAATCATTCGGAGATTCCAAAATCCTTATGGTGAGATAGGCGCCCGTTAAGACTAAAATGCCAACTATATAGGCTGCCAACTGGCCAAATTTATCCATAAGTGTGTGTAAACTGTCACCGTCCTCCATTCTGAACGCCAGTAACAAGGGAAATAGAGAACCTATCCACCACGAAACTGCCACCACGTGTAGAGGTATAGCCAAACGGGCGACTGCGCCTAGTTCAGCCACATGACCATATAAGGAAGAGGGACTTCCCAATAATAAGACAATGAAACTGTAGACCAGCACGACGCACACGATGGCCCTCGTTTTGTTAGCAGTAACGTTGTACCAGGCCGTTAGCAGAGGTATTGCAAATACGCTTGTGAAGCCCAACAACCTCAGTCCAGATGCATATCCAAGGCTTGATTGTGCAAGTATGCCGCCAATTTGTATGTCGAATACCCCGCTCAGTCCAGCTTGATTTACTCCGCCAATCTGTGCCAGGAAAAATAGCACAGTCACTACTATGCCTGTGCCAGCTCCCATAAGCATATAACTAAGGATGTTCGTCTCCATTTTTTGCTCTCGGGGGGCTAGGAAGAAAAGACTAAAGCCTCCTCCCAATACCACCGCCGTAGACAATAGAGTTAAAAATTTCAAAACGACACTTGCCAAATCCCAAGGAGACATAGCTGATCTAATCCCGGCCTGTATTGCTGTGATTAGTGGTCGTGACTGGTTTGATGGGTGTCGTCATGACCTGTTTGATGACCATGAACAGCATTCTCTGCATTTCCATGCTCTCCTTGATGACCCATCATTCCAACCATGAAGGATAGATTTCCTTCTACGCGATGGCTGTCTGCGCCCAGCACCGCCCAAGCCACGGAATATCTCCCATGTTCCAATTTTGGTAAAGCCACAGTAAAGTGTTTAGAGGCAGTTGCAGATGGCGTGAAATCAATCTCAATTTCTTCCTCACCCAGCGTAACCAAAGCTTTCAGCAAACGCACTTCTTCGTTAAAACTCAGCTGCAGGTTCTCCGGAGTCTCCATAACCATCGCCCCATCCGCTGGTGTAGCTTCTGATAAGGCAGTATGTGCAAATGAGTAGCTTGTACCGAGCACCGTTAGGTTAAGTACGCAAAGTAGTCTAAAAAGAGATCGTTTCTTCATTTTCATATTCTCCATAATTGAATCAAAGTATAATTTTTGATATCTGGTAACTACGCAGTAAAAAATACATACCTGGTAATACCAAAAGAGTTAAAACAACGGCAGAAATCATTCCACCCACCATTGGTGCGGCAATCCGACTCATCACTTCCGATCCAGTACCAGTACCGAAAAAGATGGGAAGCAGACCTGCCACGATGGCAGTCGCTGTCATAACAACAGGACGCAAGCGCATAACAGCCCCATGTAATACACTTTCTACTAACATTTCTCTATCAGGCTGCCTGGATTCCTTACGACAGTCTTTAAGCATTTTTCCATAGGACTGATTAAGATAGACCAGCATAATTACTCCGATCTCGACGGCTATGCCCGCTAGCGCGATAAATCCTACGCCTACTGCAACCGAAAAATTAAAACCATATAAATACATCAGCCAAAGTCCGCCACTGAATGCTAAGGGCAGAGTCCCCATGATTAGAGCGACTTCTGCAAAACTTCGAAAATGGATATACAGTAGGATGAGAATTATGCCGAGAGTAATCGGAATTACGTAAGTCAACCTTTCCTTAGCTCGTTGCATATATTCGTATTGACCAGACCAACTAATCGAATAGCCAGGAGGAAGTTGTATCTGCTCGTTTACGGCCTGTTGGGCAGCCGCGACATAAGTACCTACATCAATGTCCCGAATATCAACAAAGGACCAACCATTTAACCGTGCATTTTCACTCTTGATACCCGGAGGCCCGTCTTCAATATACACTTCAGCCACATCTGCCAGTGCAATTCGGTGGCCACTTGCCGTTATAAGAGGCAACATTGAGATCGCATGAACTGAATCACGATAGGCCTGCGGATATCGCAGTCTAATAGGATAACGCTCAAGACCTTCAACTGACTCACTAATATTCATGCCTCCTATCGCAGTCGTAATAATTTGTTGAATGTCGGCAATATTTAGCCCATGTCGTGCCGCTTGATCCCGCTGTATATCAACCTTTACGTATCGCCCACCGGCCACCCTCTCTGAATACACTGACGTAGTACCTGGCACGTTCTGTAATATTCGTTCTAGATCTCTGCCTACACCCTCAATTACAGATAGCTCAGGCCCGGCAATCTTGATTCCAACCGGTGTTTTTATGCCTGTCGCCAACATGTCGATCCTGGTTTTTATTGGCATAACAAAAGCGTTGGTAAGCCCCGGAATTGAAATGAGAGAATTCAACTCTTGAATTAGCGAATCAGTCGTCACTCCTTCTCGCCATTCATCTTTCGGCTTTAGTTGTATGAAAGTTTCAATCATTGTCAGTGGTGCAGGATCAGTAGCACTTTCAGCACGACCCATCTTGCCAAACACAGTCTCTACTTCTGGAAGCGTCTTTATCAGTCTATCTGTTTGTTGCAACAGCTCGCGTGCCTTGCCGATGGATATTCCGGCGTACGTCGTAGGCATATACATAAGGTCGCCCTCATCGAGCGGCGGAATAAATTCACTACCTATGCGTGTGACAGGCCAAAAGCCAACAACAGTCACAACTACTGCCAACAGCAGTGTTGTTTTAGGAAAGCGCAGTACCGATTTGATAAGGGGACGATAGCCGGCCCGCAGAACCCGGTTAAGCGGATTTTTGTCCTCATGCATAACATGACCACGAATAAAGTAGCCCATAAGTACCGGCACTACAGTTATAGCAATAAATGCTGAAGCTGCCATGGCATAAGTCTTAGTATATGCGAGCGGAGAAAACATCCTGCCTTCCTGTGCTTCCAATGCAAAGACCGGTAGAAAGCTCATGGTTATAATAAGAAGGCTAAAGAACAGCGCGGGGCCAACTTCTACAGCTGATGTCGCGACTATCTCCCATCTGTTTTCGTCCGTTAACGGCGTTTTCTCCATATGTTTGTGCATGTTCTCAATCATCACGATCGCACCATCAATCATGACGCCAATGGCAATGGCTATACCGCCTAACGACATGATATTGGCGTTAATTCCCTGCCAATACATAATCGTAAACGCTGCCAAGATACCTACCGGTAGACTGAATATGGCGACAAGTGAAGAGCGGAAATGGAAAAGAAACACAATACAAACTAGTGCTACCACCAAAATCTCTTCCAGAAGTTTTTCTATTAAATTTTCAATGGATCTATCAATGAGATCGGACCTGTCATATACCGTCACAATCTCTACACCCGGGGGAAGCCCTTGCTTCAATTGATCCAGTTTGACTTTGACGGCGTCAATCACGTTCGCCGCATTCTCACCAAAGCGCATGACTATGATGCCGCCGACGACTTCACCTTCACCATTAAGATCTGCTATGCCGCGCCGCATTTGCGGCCCGAGATTAATGTCCGCGATATCTTTGAGCAATATGGGTGTGCCGTTCTGATTCATGCCTAATGGAATGCTTTTTAAATCGTCTATCGAGGACAGGTACCCATCGGCAAGTACCATGTACTCTGCTTCCGCCATCTCTACCACGGAGGCCCCAGATTCCTGATTGCCCTGCCTAATAGCCATTTGAATATGGCTCAGCGGGATACCGAATGCTCTAAGCCTCTCAGGATCAACCTGAATTTGATATTGCTTGACCATTCCTCCTATAGAGGAGACTTCAGACACGCCTGAAACTGTTTGTAGCTCATATTTAAGAAACCAGTCCTGAAGACTCCGTAATTGACCAAGATCCTGCTGTCCGGTTCGATCAACCAGTGCGTATAGATACACCCACCCGACGCCGGTTGCATCCGGACCGAGCTGCGGTCTTGCTGAGGGAGGGAGGTCACCGGAAACCTGATTCAAATATTCCAGCACACGACTGCGCGCCCAATATAGGTCGGTATCATCGTCAAAGATGATGTAAACGAATGAGTCTCCAAAGAACGAGTATCCTCGTACCGTTACAGCACCTGGAACAGATAACATGGCAGTGGTTAACGGATAAGTAACTTGGTCTTCGACAACTTGGGGCGCTTGACCGGGATAAGAGGTCTTGATAATTACTTGCACGTCAGACAAATCCGGCAAAGCATCAACTGGAGTTTGCTGCAATGCATAGCCACCAACAGCCATTAGGATGGCCGTGCTCAACAATACGAAAAAACGATTGTTAATAGACCAACGAATTATCCCTTCGATCATTCCTGTCCCCTAACTATTGATCCAAGTCCAACTCTGCAAATTCCAGAATGACTACTCTGTTTCCAGTCAGACGATTCATTTGAAATCGGTATTTTTGTCCTGACTCTAGAATGGATACATCAACTTCTTCATCTAATTCAAAGCTCATGGTCATCGCTGGCCACTCCCATTCAGGCACAGGGTCATGAGTAATCGATATCATTCGCTCCAAGGTCATAAGATGCTCAATGGTTCCTTGACTCCATACAATTTCACCTGAATTGCCAATGGCTGGCATGGTATTTGCGTCAGCAACTATTTGCGTGCCCCCCGCATCGTCAATTTCGAATTGATGGTCAGGTGACATACGCAGAAAATCTGACGTAATACTAGATTCAGAATCCAATAAGAAATGTGCTGATGTTACGACAAGATCACCGTCTTCCAGGCCGTTTAGAATCTCAACCTTTGAGTCCCCGAGCCTGCCTAGTGAGACTTCAACTGATTTGAATTGACCATCGCCCATCGCTAGAACTACCCGGTTCTGAGTACCGGTTCTTATGACTGCTTCATGCGGCACTTGTAAGGCTTGCTCTCCCTCCTCACTATGCTCAATTGTTACCTGGGCGAACATATTGGGCTTTAATTCTAATCCTGGATTTCTGAATCGAAGGCGCACCTGGACTGTTCTAGTTTGCTCATTCAACGTGGGGTAGACAAAATCTACTACTCCTTGCCAATCTCTACCCGGCAGATAATCCAGGCTCATGTTGACCGAATCGCCTATGGATACCAAAGAAGCCTGACGTTCGAATACTTCGGCGATTACCCACACCTCATCTAACACACCAATGGAAAGGATCTGATTACCTGGTTGAACGAATTGGCCTTCGCGAACATTGAGATTGGTCACAAATCCTCCTTGAGGCGCGGAGATCGTAACGTTCCGAAAGATTCTTTGCCGATCCTTAACTTCATCTATCAGAGACTGGGGTACTAAAAGTGCCAGTAATCGCTCTTCGGCAGATATCACAAATCGTTGATTGCTCATATCCATTGCAAGCAATAACTCTTCCTGAGCATTGACCAATGTAGGGGAATAAAGTGAATATAAGGGCTGACCTTCCTCAATGAACTCCCCTTCCGCTTTTACAAACAGCTGGTCTATCCAACCCTCTACTCGAGGATGCATGTTTATCAGCCTGTCCTCATCGAACTGAACATAGCCAACTGTTCGAATCGCACTTTCGAAAGGACCAACTTCAACTAATCCCGTTCTAACGCCCAAGTTGTTTTCTACAACTGATGATACAGAAACAACTCCAGGCCCCATGCCAGCGGATTGATCACCTTCGTAAACAGGAACGAGCTCCATTCCCATTGGTGATACACCCGGCCCATCTCTACGATAAGTTGGATCCATGGGTGAAACCCAATATAGCGGTTCTGTTACTTGAACCTGTTCACCATCGCGAGTCGTGGCCAAAGCTAAGAAGTAACCCAACACCAACCCAAATACTCCGACGACAACTATAAGGATCAATATCTTTTTTTTTCATCTCGTCTCCTTAAAGCGCAGATGTAGTGAGCAGGTAATCCAGTTGGGAAATGATTTTTGATCGCTCCACTTCGATTTGAAGTAATTCTATTTTGGCATTGAGTTCTGCTATATAGGCACGCATTACTTCTTCAAAGTCTCCCTCGTCTGCTGTGTAAGAAGACAAGGTTGCTTGAGTCAAATCAGATAGTTGCGATAATAGGGTATCGTTAAAAAGTGCTCTGCGCTCATCCAACACCACAAGCTGAGCCATTGCTTGCTGGTAATTCGCAAACAGATCTTTTATCAAGAGCATCCTTTCGGTTTGCCTCGCGGAAGCCCGGTATTGACTTGCCCGTAATCGCGGCTTCTGTCGCTTCTCAGTAAATAGAGGCAAGTCAAAACTCACATCAAGAGAAATGAAATCTGCCCTTTCGATGCCTCCTGGCGCGTTACCCCTATAACCGTAATTGACCCCTACACTGTATGAAGGTTTAAAACTTTGTTCTGTGATTTCAATTTGTGTTTGGGCAATTTCAATTTTTTTGTCCTGCGCCCTGACTTTCGGATGGTTCAGAAAATATTCAGAAGCCTGTGCAAGGCCTGACAATTCTGTCGAAGGCGGCGGTCGCTGCTGCAGTTCGGGTGACAAAGGCAAGGACAAATATTCATAAGGCAACCACTCAGCAAGTCGCTGCTTACTCCGGTCCTGAAGTTGTCGCAACATAGCCAACCTGTCATCCAACCTCACCAGTTCCACTTCAGCTCGCACCAAATCCTGTTGCCTGGCAAGCCCAGCTGCCGACGTATATCTCGCATTCGTAATATCTACCAACTGTTCAAATAATACTCTGTCGTTATTAATCAGAGTAATTGACTGCTCTGCTAGATACCCATCCAACCAGAGACGTGAAACTTCTAATGAAACCGCTGCTTTTCGGTCATCACGTTGAAACGGATTGACCTCACTTTGCTGCAAAACTCGACGCCGCTGTAGCTTGAGAGAATCGCCTCTCGGAAACGATTGACTAACACCTACGCGGAACTGTGTCATCGGCTCCTGATTAAAGTTCAGCGTATCCAGTGGCATATTCGGCAGCCCGACCATCATTTTGGGATCTGGCAATTCTCCTGACGCTATCGCTTGTTCAAGTAATGCGTTCTCTTCCTGTTGACTAACAATAAGCCAATCATCCCCCTCAATAGCTAGATCGATTGCATATTCAAGGGTGAGATTTTGCAATTCTTGGGAGCTAACGGGCAAGGCAACAACAAGTAACAACAACGAAAAAGCAGAAATCTGCCCAAGTCTCAGTAAACTCGATTCCATATTTTTCAATACAACTTTCCCTTCATTTAGAACTGAATAGACGCTTTTAAACGCCACCACCTTATGCCCCTACAGACGAACAATTGTCCGCACACAGCTTCTTTTCAACATGAAATAGTATGACTGGCGCAGGCTCAGCTATTTGATTCAACTATTTATGACTCGTTACCCAGTAGCTTAGAAGTATAGGGTCGCACGACTTTCCCCAGGATTACGTGAGGATTACATCTTCGTAATGATCGTGTAATCTTTCTGCTAGTATGTGATTGCTAGAATTTGCCAAACTTAGTTTGACTGACCACATCTACCGGAGATAATCAAACATTGAAAATTCTTGTAGTCGAAGATGAGGCCAAGACTGGCAACTATCTCAAACAGGGATTAACGGAATCGGGTTTTAGTGTCGACCTGGCTAGAACCGGCCTTGATGGACACCACTTAGCAAGGACAGGATCATATGATCTGGTGATACTCGACGTTATGCTGCCAGACATTGACGGCTGGAAGATTGTGAGCTCGATAAGAGAAGCCGAAGATAATACTCCCGTTTTATTTCTTACCGCGAAGGATAGCGTTGAGGATAGAGTTAAGGGCCTTGAGCTTGGTGCCGACGATTATCTGGTAAAGCCGTTTGCCTTCGCTGAGCTACTAGCGCGTGTCCGGACACTACTTAGGCGTCCTGCTGTTCAGCACTCTGAAAATAAGTTGCAGATCTCTGATCTTGTACTGAATTTGCCAAAACGGCGTGTTACACGTTCTGGGAAACTAATCCAGTTGACTAACAAGGAATTTTCTTTGCTAGAATTGCTGGTGAGAAGGCAGGGTGAAGTGTTGCCCCGCTCTCTTATTGCCTCACAAGTGTGGGACATGAACTTTGACAGCGACACGAATGTTATCGATGTCGCTATTCGCCGATTACGTTCTAAAATTGACGATCCCTTTAAGTCAAAATTGATTCACACTGTCCGTGGAATGGGCTATACGATAGAGGATCTTAGCGAAATTTCTGATGATTAATGGTCGTCCCGCATCTCTGGTTCTCCGAGTCACAGTACTGGTGGGTATTGCGACCATTGGTAGCCTATTAGCCCTCGGAATCTTTGTGCAACGCTCAATTGCACTCCACTTTGTTGAACTGGAAACTGAAGAGCTCCGGGTGATATCCGAATCGGTGCAATCTACTTTGAATTCGTCAACGGCGAACAAAGGTGCTTCTGAATTGGCAATCGATCTGGAAGGGGCAGTGTCTGGTCACCACGGGGTCTATTTTCTGGTTGCCGACGACAAAAATTCCCTAGTCTATGCAACGCCAGGTCCGGATTTGATATCTATTGCAAATTCAGTTGATACTGTTGAGTCGATAGAACGCAACGTTCTGCACGACTGGACTGAAGGTGGAAGTGCTTATAGCGGTGCAGTCTTGAAGGTTCCAGTAGCAGACTACAACCTCGTTCAGGGAGTCTCCCAGGAGTTTACCATTGTAGTGGCGGCATTGATGGATGAACATTTTAGATTTTTGGAGGGCTTTAATAAAACACTCTGGAGTATCATTACAAGCGTTAGCCTTTTTGCGATTCTTGCTGCCTGGATCGCGGCACGACAAGCCCATGCGCCGCTCCACGCGCTTAGCGCCAAAATCAGCACGATTAGTTCTGATAAGTTACATCTTCGACTGGAGCCCAGCAAAGTGCCTATAGAACTAGCAGAGCTAGTAGATTCATTTAACAAAATGATAGTCAAAATGGAAGATGTCTTCGAAAGGCTGTCGAATTTTTCAGCGGACATAGCGCATGAATTTCGCACTCCTATAACCAATATTATTACTCAAACAGAAGTATCACTTGGTAAAGCACGTGATGTCACTGAGTATCGAGAAATTCTATACTCTAATCTGGAAGAATATGAACGTATGGCCAAAATGGTCAGTGATATGCTCTTCCTGGCACAAACAGATAACGGGCTAATTAAGCCTACTTTTAACTATCTGAGCATAAGAGATGTGATTGAAGGGATATTCGAATACTACGAGGCATGGTCAGAAGAGCAAGACGTGACACTCAAACTTAGTGGACATTGCCCTGAAATATTCGGCGATGATTCGATGCTGAGAAGAGCACTGTCTAACTTAGTTTCAAATGCAATTGATCATACAAATCAGGGTCAATCCGTGGAAGTTAGCCTGAGTTCAACCAATAACTCAGCCCTGATTACTATTAAAAATTTTGGAAAGGAGATAAAGACCGAGCAACTGCCGAAAATATTTGATCGCTTTTATCAGGCAGATCCTTCACGGCAAAGGCAAGGAGCAGGCCTTGGTTTAGCAATCGTCAAGTCGATAATCGAAATTCATAGTGGCAGTATCACTGTCACTTCCGATAAAGGTATGACCAGCTTCGCAATAGAGCTACCCAAAAACGCCTAATTTCATAACTTAACGAAACATTCTGACTCCGCTATAAACCTCTACAAAAATATGCGTAAGCAGTGTTTCATCTCCCACCAAGACTGATCAAGAGCCATCCTAAATTCCGAATCGATTTCTCGGGCGAGTTACCTACTAAATCTATATCCTGTTAACTATCGCCTGCCAGATTATAAGATTACAAAAATGTAATGCAAGGGTCATGGGAACGTCAGGGATAGGCCTTTAAACTTACGCCTATTCTTTGTCAATTGTAGTAATAAGGCAGCAATTCCACTAATTTTTAGTCGGAGTTGAGACGGGTTTCTTTCTCCATGAGTCGCAGTATTCCACCTTCAGTACCACTTCAGAGTGTCGGCCGACGCCGGTTTGTTTCCGCCCTAGCCACGGGTAGCGCCATGCTTGGTGCAGGCCCCGCCTTAACCGCGGCTAGTTCGATTTTACCTAGCAGTGCGCCAGAGCTTTCCGGCACAGAGTTTAATCTTATAGTTGCCCAGACACCGGTAAACTTTAACGGAAAACCCCGAACCGCCACTACCATTAACGGTTCAATTCCCGCTCCCACACTTCGATGGCGAGAGGGAGACACTGTTACTATTCACGTTACCAACCACCTTCGTGAAAGAACTTCAATACATTGGCACGGCCTGATATTGCCTTTTAACATGGACGGTGTACCCGGAATCAGTTTTAAAGGAATCGATCCTGGAGAGACATTTACGTACAAATTTAAAGTTCAACAGAGCGGCACTTACTGGTATCACTCACACTCCGGCGCGCAGGAAATGGCCGGCATGTATGGAGCAATTATAATAACGCCGATTGGCGGTGAATCCATTCAAGCGGATCGCGACTATATAGTGCAGTTATCAGACTGGACCAATGAAATCCCCGAACGTGTATTTGAGAAACTTAAAACGCAGAGTGACTATTACAATTTTACTCAACCAACCTTGCTAGATTTGTTTTCTGACGTAACAAATGACGGGCTAGGTGCCGCACTAGACAAGCGTCGCATGTGGAACGAAATGCGCATGAACCCAACCGATCTTTCAGACCTGTCTGCGTATACGCTAACCTTCCTGATGAATGGAAAAACTCAAGCAGGAAATTGGAGCGAACTCTTTACTCCCGGAGAGAGAGTTCGGCTGCGTTTCATAAATGCAGGCAGCAATACAATATTCGATGTGCGTATTCCCCATCTGCCAATGACTGTTGTTCAATCTGATGGGCTGAATGTCGAGCCCGTCACCGTCGATGAATTCCGATTTGGCTCGGGCGAAACCTATGATGTTATCGTCGAGCCCACAAAAACCGCCTACACAATTTTTGCTGAATCCATTGAACGCACCGGTTTCGTTCGGGGCACATTGAGCAGTAAGCCGGGGCTAACGGCTGACATACCAGCAGTAAGTGAACCCGTGTGGCTGACCATGGAAGATATGATGGGAGCCATGAATCATTCTATGGTGACTGGAATGAGTGACGGTGAGATGGCTATGAACCACGACGATCACAGCACTCCCAATAATGGGACAGTCATGAAACAAAGCAGTCCCACTGATATTTTGATCAAACCCTCCAAACAAGTCAGGCACGCGAGTACCGAGTATAGTGCCAGCACCGATATGCTGGTAGATACCCCCAGAACAAATCTTGATGACCCGGGGGTAGGGCTTCGCGATAATGGTCGGCGCGTTCTTACGCTTGCTGATCTAAAAACCATAGGTGGTCCTATGGATTCTCGTGGACCTGATCGGGAAATTGAGCTGCACCTTACCGGCAATATGGAACGCTATTCCTGGTCGATTGATGGTGTGGAGTATGGGAAATCAACCCCCATCCATTTTAAACATGGTGAACGGCTAAGGGTCATTTTGCACAACGACACGATGATGACACACCCAATGCACCTACATGGCATGTGGAGCGAATTAGAAAACGATGAGGGTGAATTTCTAGTAAGAAAACATACAATTTTAGTGCAACCGGCGCAACGAATCAGTTTCTTAGTGACAGCGGACGCGCTCGGGCGATGGGCATGGCATTGTCATTTGCTGTTTCATATGGATGCAGGCATGTTTCGCCAGGTGATAGTGACGTGATTGTCAGCCTGAAAGCTATCCCTCGCTACGCTCTAACATTCTGCACTGTTTTAGGACTGACCTCATATGCTGAATTGGCATCGGGGCAAGTGGCCGATGACCACGCGGATCATTCTCAGCATATCATCGAGCCTGTATTGGAAGAAATCCATGCAGATCATTCCGAGAGTAGCGATGGCATCTTGGCGGATACAATCCAGGCGGAGAATGTTCACACCACCCAACAACAAGTCATGGACCATGATGAGTCAGCCATGCAAGTTGACACGGCTGTTGCCCGAAGTCCACATGCGTATTCTGGTGGGTATACTCGAGAGCAAGGCCTGTATGCGTTGCCGGTGGAGGATCAAACCAGTCTGATGGATGAAGAAACCTTCAGTAGACTAATTGTTAATCGTCTAGAGCACCTTAATCAGGAAGGTTCCGATGGTACAAGATACGATGTCCAAGCCTGGTTCGGCAAAACCTACAGCCGGTTTGTCCTCAAGGCGGAAGGCGAGTATACGGATGGTTCGCTAGAGGACAGCCGGACGGAATTGCTCTGGTCTCGCGCTACATCCAAATTCTGGGATACACAGCTAGGAATACGAGTCGATAATGGTGATGGCCCCACAAGACGCTGGTTAGCCGCCGGTGTGCAAGGCCTGGCTCCCTATTGGTTTGACATCCACGCAACCGCATTCGTCGGGGAAAATGGAAGGACCGCTATCGGTTTCGAAGCGGAATACGAAGGAAGAATCACGCAGCGGCTAACGCTGAAGCCGCGGGTAGATGTCAACGCCTATGGCAAGGATGATCCGGAACGAGGTATCGGTAGTGGCCTTTCTGACATCACTTTTGGGTTGAGAATGCAGTATCAATTCACCCGTCAGTTTGTACCTTATATAGGTGTCGAAAGAATTCAAAGATTTGGCGAGACCGCCGATTTGCTTCCCGCAAAATTCGATGACACCGACACACGTTGGGTCGCTGGGTTGAGGTTTTGGTTCTAGGCTGCTCGACCAGTTTAGAACCGTCATAAACATACATTCTGTTATATGAATCATTTAAAACAAGGGAAACTGAATGAACTGCAATAGTTGTATCCTGTCAGTAACTATATGGGCTCTTCTTTTCATTCCCAATGCGTTCGGGCAAACCGATGAGGTTGATAAGATCCGCTCACTGCTTGAACAAGTAGCTGCATTCACGCAGGCTGGAAACCTATCTCCCCTAGACGAGATTTACGCTCCTGGCCGTGGTGTACACATTATCGAAGGTGCTGGAGTGAACCATGGATGGGATGAGTATCGCGATCACCATCTAAAACCAGAATTACAGGCATTTAACAATCTCCAATACCGCTTTTTTGCCATCGAACCACAGGTAAGAGGAGATATTGCCTTTTCTGCATTTCGATATGAATTGAGCGCGGTAACCGAAAGTAGCCGTATCGAAATCGAGGGGCGTGGTACGGCAATCCTTGAGAAAAGCGGTGAGGGTTGGAAAATTGTACACATGCACACGTCAGGCCGGCCAAAGAGCTGAGTCGATCATATTAGTGAGCAAGGTAAAGGAGATTTTCCTTTAGCCCCTCAGCCGTTTTTATCAGCTCTTTCCTCTGTAATACTGAATGAGGCAGAACATGCTAAAAATGAGAAAAAGCGCGCCGCAATTCCAGTTACGTACGATTGTGATTGACACTACCTGGCTGGACAGTTCGAGTGCGAACGTGACATAGCTACCCAACCCATTAGACGATAGAAACTGTTACTTTTTATTGGTTGCCGAGTAGCGGTCCTTAAACTTGACGAAAGAGCCGATTCCATGACTAAAACTGAACACAGATTAGGCGTCTCCGAAGTATACCTTGTCGTGAGACATCTGAAACTTGAACAGCCTGACAATGAGAAATTAGAACAGGCAGTTCAGGAGATCGACCAATTGTTTGGCTTGGATTCAGTCTCCATTGACGCAAAATCGCAGGTTATCAATCTTGCTTATGATGCAACGAGGATATCTATTGATTCAGTGGAAGAGATACTCGACCGTTATGGCTTAGAAATTGGTCACGGGTGGTGGACTCATTTCAAGGAAAGATACTATCGTGTTACCGACGAAAACATTAAAGATAACGCCAATTCCGAACCCTGGAGCTGCCATAAGGATATACCAAAAAAGTAGTTGTTCAGTGGAAACTTGAGGACAGGCTCCGGATACTCGGTAGACATTTGTATTTGTGAGCACCTTGCTAATAGGTTCTTTGCAAGCTGCAGATGAACACCGAAACAAAAACTCAGATTTTGCTCGTGATGCGCAAGGTTCCAAGATGATGGTTCATGAACATATGTAAGAGATGCAAGCCTTAATGAATAAGATTCAGAACGAGGATAACGCTAACCGGCGACAAGAATTAGTGCTGGAGCACATGCAAAGGATGATGCAAGGCATGCGAGTAATGGAGCAGGACGAGGCGGCAATAGAAAGTACTGAACAGGAGAAGCAAAGTTCGGTAGCCATGCCAATGAACGAGAGAATGCGGATGATGAGGTCTCAAATGATAGAACATCTCAGTCATAGGCTGGAAGAATAAACATTCCAAACTTTAACTTTGTGACAACTACATACTGGCTGCAGCCTGCAGGCTGCTTTCAAATTGTAGCGAGCCAAAGGTTCACGCTTGTAACTTTCGCAATGGGTATGTTCCTTTTACCGATAAAACGTAGATTTTCCGTAATTCATTATTCGACAAGAGCTCACAGATGCGACTAACAATCGGGATACTGCTAATACTAATTGGTGTATTTGGACTATTTGACGGCATCCATACCCAAATCACTACCCCTGGTTTAGGTATAGTCTTTATTGTCATTGGGCTGATAGTTTGTTCTTACAATAGAAAAGGTAGGTATTGAAAAATTAACGTGCGAATTTGGGAAAAGCGTAGATTAATATCCTATATCGCCAGCGCCCTCCCCAAGACGCTAATGCACGCAGCCGAAATAACTCACTTTTTTGCGGATATCAAATGTAGTCCTAGATTGAAGAATTTCGAACGTATTGAATACTTTCAGGAGGGAACCAATGGTGCTTGTAAATTTTCGCTTTAGTGATAGGGCGAATTGTTGCTGAACGGGCTTTAACTTTTTGGGTACTTCTAAATTAGTTTGCAACTTGGGTGCCGAAGACCTAGCCAAGTCATCAAGCACGCGCTTGCGGCGTCGTATATGAACGGAGTTATGAGTAAAGTAAACATGCTTTCAGATTCAGTAGTCACGTTGAAAAAACCCAACTTGGACCTTTCCGAATCCGTCAGAGAGGCCTTAGTCGAATCCTACGAAAATCTAAAAGAGTTTGAACTTTGGCCTGAACCTAATCCCTCAATTGAAAATGTACGAAGTCATATGGAGCTGGCTATTAGTAATTTTGAGAATCACGTGAATGAGTATCGTTTTTTCATAGTTAGGAACTGTGATTTAAAACTTGTAGGAACCATTGGCCTGATTATACGAAATCCAAAGATTCCTTACTTAGAGTTTGGGTATTGGATTCGAAGCTCAGAGAGTAGAAAGGGGTATATATCAGCATCCGTAAAGCTGCTCGAAGAATATGCCATTGATGTACTTAAAGTGCGTAGATTGGAAATTAGAATGGCGGAGTCAAATTTGGCCAGTAAGCGTGTCGCTGAAAGAGCGGGATACAAATTTGAAGCAAAGATACACTTTGATCGGATGCTACCTGATGGAAGAATCGCAAACTCGTTAGTGTATTCAAAGTTGTATCCACATCAAGCGACCGTGGCGTAAATGAGATTGACAAGTTGTCAAGCTAATTCCGCGGCTTTCTCAGCTTAGCTTGTTAATTTGTCAATAGCCAAAAGTGCAATCGCAGCCTTGCGCCTCACCATTTTGCTTCTAGTAAGGCGCGTTTATTTGGCTTGTCCTTCCAGTAGTCCGCATCTTCGGGGGGAAGCTTAACCTCTACTATGTTTCGCCATGAACTGCATAGTTTTTTATTGAGTGAAAGGAATTCTGACTGATTGTCAGGGAGTTCGTCAGCGGCATAAATTGCATCAACCGGGCATTCGGGTTCACACAATGCACAGTCGATGCATTCATCGGGATTGATAACGAGCATGTTCGGACCCTCGTAAAAGCAGTCTACAGGGCAGACTTCTACACAGTCAGTATATTTGCACCTGATGCAGTTCTCTCCGACGACAAAGGTCATACCGTGTACTCGAAACTAAGCCCAATGCAGGCCATCTTGATGTGTTAGGAATAGATTAAACAGCACTATCGTGAAATTGTAAAAGGGAGTCACCATGCACAATCATTCCGCACACGATCGTAGTGAACAATACAAGGAAAACACTCTGAGCCTCTGGGGCGCTGTGTCCATGGGCACGGGCGTAATGATAGGCGCCGGAATTTTCGCGTTAACAGGGCAAGTGGCGGAGCTTGCGAGGGATTGGTTTCCTCTTGCTTTTCTTGTAGCAGCGATCATTTCCGGATTCTCCGCTTACAGCTACGTAAAAATGGCGAATGCATGGCCTTCCGCCGGAGGTATTGCCATGTTTCTGGAAAAATCTTATGGAAGAGGAACTGTGACCGCAGTCTGTGCATTGTTGATGTACTTTTCGATGGTAATCAATGAAAGTCTGGTAGCCCGTACCTTCGCCACGTATAGCATGCAGTTATTTGGAGCAGAATCTCAGGGATGGCTACTTCCATTGCTTGCTGTCTCTGTCCTGGTTTTTGCTTTTGTAGTCAACATCCTAGGAAATCGATTCATCCAGTCTTTTTCCTTTTTCATGGCCTTTATCAAGATTGGTGGCTTGGCATTTCTTGCCGTTGGAGGTTTGTGGGCATCCGGCGTGAACTTCGAGGTAATTGCCTCACCCCGTGAAGAGACAACGATTTCGGGTTTTCTGGGAGCGGTGGCACTGGGAATTTTGGCATACAAGGGATTTACCACCATCACTAACAGTGGCTCGGAGATTAAAAATCCACATAAGAATGTGGGTCGCGCTATTGTCTTTTCGCTCGGAATTTGTGTTGTCGTCTATATGCTTGTTGCATTTGCCGTGGCTGGTAATCTTTCTGTAGATGAAATTGTAGCTGCGAGGGACTATTCGCTGGCCGAAGCTTCCCGGCCCGCCTATGGTGACTTGGGACTTCGTGTTACCGTCATTTTCGCCATTGTGGCGACGGTGTCCGGTGTCATAGCGAGCGTGTTTGCAGTTTCCCGTATGCTCGCCATGCTGACTGATATGAAACTCGTCCCTCACAGTCACTTTGGTATGCCAGGAAGTATTCAGAAACATACTTTAGTTTACACTTTAGTTCTCGCAATATTGCTCTCGGTTTTTTTCGACTTGAGCCGTATTGCTTCACTAGGTGCAATATTTTATATATTGATGGATATAGCAATTCATTGGGGGATTCTTCACTACGTTCGCAATGAAATTGGCGCCAACGCTGCGATACTGGTTACTGCGATCGTGCTGGACATAGTGGTATTGATTGCATTTCTTTGGGTCAAAGTGCAATCTGATGTGCTGGTCATCTACGCTTCTATAGCGGGCCTAGTTCTAATTCTAGCGGGCGAACGGTGGTTTCTTTCCAAGGAAAAAACCAACAAAGGTTGAATTGATATTATGCGAAAAGAGAAAACCTCTCATGAATGCTGAAGTGAATCTAATTGCTGTGAGCAAGCTGCTTTCTACACTATACATATCGACATTCCTTCTGCATTTCGTATGGGAAATGTGGCAAGTTCCGTTCTACTTCGAAATGGCCAATCTGGGTCATTGGGAGGCGGTATTGATTTGTACCAAAGCAACTATTGCCGATGGATTAGTAGCACTATCAGCGTACGTATTCGCCGCCATTATCTCAGAAGGCGGTCTATTCTGGTTAGTTGACAAAAAAGTGGAGCCTTTGCTTGCATTCCTAGTTGGCGGATTATTTCTAACCGTCGTCTTAGAGCTACTTTCAACTAAGCTTCTTGATCGCTGGCAGTATAGTGAATTTATGCCGCTTATACCCTATCTAGATGTTGGCATACTTCCACTTCTGCAATGGCTGATCTTACCACCAATAACGCTGTGGTTAGCTTCTGTTTTTATGAAAGGATTACTTGGCGCCCAGCTCCCCTACTGCCAATAAATCATGAAGGCTTCAGCTCAATCATGCAAGCCTTGCTTGTGTTGAATGCTTCTTCGTGCTGAACATACCTATAACGGCAATCATTCTTCTATAATTTCGACTCGATTCTATTAATCTGAATCTATGCAATGAAAGCCCTATCGCTATGAGATTGCCACTGGAATTTGCTCCTGAAAAAGCATCACCGTAATAGCCCTTAGTTTTGCTTAAAGTGATGTTTTTCCCATCTATCAATCCCACTGATTATGCTCGACGGACAGTGGCGCTCTTTCGATTCCAGATGTAAAAACATCCCTAATAGTTGTGGAATCGCGCGCATTTCACAACCGGGTGTTGCTAGTGTTGATGCGAGAACAAAGGAAATTCCAAGATGTGCGAAAAAATATCCAAGCCATAGAATGATAGGGATTCCTAGTATTGGTGATTTTCGTGTGTCCACCACGAGATAGTTGATTAATGCCAAAGTCCCAAAAGCAAATAGACTGACTAGCAAAGGAAATTACTTTCAATTACGTGAATATCCGATATTTACTACATAGTTGAATACGCAAATAGCAACCAAAATCATTAGGCTCATTGCAGGCAGCTGTCCGATCGGGTCGGCTACATAAAGTAGTGTATCTCTGACAATTTCATTCACTCCGTAGAGACAAAATATTCCCAACAACAACCGAAAAATACGCCCAATTGGTCCAGGCTTTTCAAGTGAGCCTGATTCTACGAAGTCTAATGACATGATCGTACCTCCTTCTAAAACATCTTGAATTAGAACGAATTACAGAGTCTGTTCTCCTGAATTGGTGGACAGGGAGTGTTACCAAAGGAACAAAAGACGCAGCAGTCCCCTGTTTTGGGGGTTAGGATTGTACCGCAACTGGGGCAGCTGTAAAAATAGATACAGGCATCCGTGGGCATAGTTACTGTTTGCTCGGAGCCACAATTGGGGCACCCGATTGTCGAATTCAGTTTTACGTCTGGCATATGAATTCTCTGCCTTACTCAGATTGACCTCTACAAATCCAGAGGATTCGCAGATAAGATACAACCTGCAGTTACTACAGATGCAAGACATTTATGAGGGCTATTCAAGAATGAGCACGATTACAATCGGCGGTCTTTCAGAAAAAACCGGTGTGAACATTGAAACCATTCGCTATTACGAAAGAGAGGGGATCATTCCGATTCCTAAAAGGAACGGGGGTGGCAGAAGGATCTACACAGAAGATGACGTCCGCAGATTGAATTTCATCCACAAATGCAGGGATCTTGGCTTTTCACTGAAAGAAATCGACAGTTTGCTTAGCCTCGTTGATTCCGGGAAATATACCTGCAAAGAAGTACATGAACTGACTGTTCACCATGCAGAGCAAGTGTCAGAGAAAATGGCCAATCTCAAGAAGATGAAAAAGGTTCTAACAGAAATGGCGGGTCAATGTAGTAAAGGAAATGTGCCCGATTGCCCAATTATAGATAGCCTATTCGACCAATAGTCCTTGCAAAACAGAGACAAGACTTTCTGATTCTATCATGCCGACTAGCCGGGTAATTTCTTTTCCTTCCGCGTCTAATACCAACAGTGTCGGCATACCAACAACCCTAAAATGACTGCTCGCCTCGATTCCAACGTCTGTGTCTATTTTTAAGACCAGATAGTCATCCAGAATCGCTTGCACCTCTGGATTACTGAAAGTTGTTTCTTCCAGTGCTTTACAGGCGATACACCATTCAGCATAGAACTCTAGAAAAAGGAGTTTTTGCTGACTGTTTGCCTCAATCAATGCGGATGCAACCGGTTCTGGTATTTTACCGGCGGTCGTGGGAGTGCGTTCTTGATCGCTGGGTAGTGTATCTAGCCCGGGTGTATAACCAAGATTAGTAATAGCCTCGTACATGTCGTCAAGCGCAACAAGCGTCGAGTCATAGCTAACCGTGAAGGCATCCCTGTCGAGAAATACTTCAACATCATCAGCTTCTATCCCGGCGAGCTCTGACAGAGCCGCTACCACACTATCTGGTCAGCTTAGTCAGGTAACGCCGCTTTGACTCTTCATCATTCCTTCTACAAAGATGGTAAATTTCGATAGTTCAGCTTCAGCAGCAGCAGCTTTAGCGACTAGAGAGACAGCTACCGAAAACACCAGAATCGGTATGATGAATAGATTTTTCGTGTATGATTTGCTCATAACTCCCAAATTTAGCACCTGTACCTACTATAGGAGCAAGCATAATTTAAATATGAAATCACTACATATAGTTAATTCGTGGTTGCCCGCTTACGACGCTATGCAAACTAGCTCGTGGTTTTGTCAACGATCGAATTTTCGCGCCAATACTCGATAAGCAAAAAAAAAAACTTACATCACTAAATATCTAAGTAAAACTTCAAAGATCTGAGAGAGTTTCTACCCTTGACCTTAGAGCAACTCAAAGGTGTATCGTGCGACTTAGCAGACTGGAAGGACGATTGTCATGATATCTTGAGGTTGGATCTCCTGATTTGGGATATACTTCAATATGATTTCTATCAACAAATTGCTGTATCTTAAGTGTTAGCCTTAGCCAGTTTGTTGATATTCAAGGATAATTAATGAGTTAGCGCTTTATTGAGCGCTGCCTATTTATATGTTGAGACTTTCGATTACACGACAGAGTTCCCAAATCCAGAGTGCCGTAGGCATACTGGCCGTTCTGTTGTTGTTAATTGGCAATATCTCGCACATGCACGTGCGCTATTGTTTTGACGGCCAAGAAGCAGCTGTTTCCATCCATTTTGAGAACGGAAGTTCTCATGCGGATGACATACGCGATGAAACAGAAACCTTAGATGTCGAAACCGAGTTAAAACTCGATACGCTTCTTTCCAAGTTATTCGATGGTGGAAACGTAGCTGTTGCTGGCTCGTTTTCTTCTCGTTTTTCCGCAATTACTAAACAGCAAGGGTCCTTGCCAGCGGGTCCTGTATTCGTTCCCAAGAATCCTGCGTCTCTTCTCCCCCCTCTACGAGCACCTCCTGCAACTGCCTAATAGTTAACGCGAATAGTTCCGCTCAGTCATTTTGATTGAATAGTTCTATTTCCAACTTTTAGCAGGAGCAAAATCGATGAACTCAAAATGTTTGACGATTGTGGTTTGCGCCACATTCGCCAGCGCCACTTGTTATGCCCAGGAAGTGCTTACTGGAAGTGTATCTCTGCGTGATGCGTTGGAAGCCACGATAGCGTCCAATCCCCGGTTGCGCAGCTATCCGTTGCGTACTGAAGCTTTGCTGGGTGATAAAGAGACAGCGGATTTAAGGCCTGCGTTCACTGTAGGCGCTGAACTCGAAGATGCGCTCGGTACAGGCGACATCAAGGATTTTACCGGTGCGGAGGCAACTCTCAGGCTTTCCAATGTGATCGAAATGGGTGGCAAAAGAGAGGCTCGGGTAGGCGTCATTAGTCGCAGAATAGACGTCTTGAATGCGGAACAACGCGTAGTTGAGCTGGACTTACTCGCAGAAGTTGTCAGACGGTTTATCGATGTAGCAACTGCCCAGGAACAGATAAACCTGCAGTCTCAATCCACCGCCATAGCCGAACAAACCGTTAATGCGATTCAGCCTTTGGTAACGGCGGGACAGGCGCCTCAGTTGGAATTAGGCAGGGCAAACGCAGCATTGCTTCGAGCACAAGTAGCGGAACAAGCAGCCACTGCAAGACTCGAGAGCGCGAGAATTCGATTAGCAAACATGTGGGCAAGCAATTCCCCGCAGTTTGATTCAGTAACTTCCGACTTTTTGACAGTTGGTCAAGCCGGCTCAATTGAATCCACGTTGACTGAGCTTGCGTCGAATCCTGATGTTGAAATTTTCGCGGCGGAATCTCGACTTCTCGTAGCTGAGCTTCGCCTGGCGCAAACCCGTCAACAGAGCGACATCACGTGGTCTGCGGGATTACGTCACTTGAAGGAGATTGACGATACTGGACTTGCATTTGAAGTGTCTGTACCGCTGTTCAGCAAGGCTCGCGCTGCCGGTGCTACCCGCGCTGCACGGGCCAACTTGCAGGAAGTCGAATTGCGAAGACTCACGACTCTGAATGCAATCGAAGGTGAAATACGCTCGCTACATCAGGCTTTGCAACAGGCAATTACGGAAGTAAACACTTTGCGGCAACAAGTCATTCCCGTCTTGCAAGAGGTGCAACAACAAACACAGGTAGCGTACGGGGCTGGCAACTACAGCTATGTCGAACTGATAAGCGCGCAGCGGGAGTTCTTGGATGCCCAACTTGCGCTCATCACCAGTGCTAGTAATGCTCACCGAATACGCGCTGAGATTGAGCGACTCAGCGGACTGCCATTTACTGGACAGTAATGAGGACAATTCAATGAATAGATCACATAACTACTTTAGCGATTCAATACAGTATGTGTTTGGATCGTTAATCGCGGTTGCAATTTTTGTATGTTCACAAGCGCTTGCCGCAGAAGATGAACACGAGCACGAAGAGGGCGAAGAAGGGGTAGTACAACTATCCGCTGCCTTGGCTCGCGAACTAGGGATAGAAACTGAGTTAGCCGGTGCGGGTGAAATTAATCGAAGTTTATTACTTTATGGAAGAACTATGCCCGACCCGCAGGGCATCAGTCATGTCTCCGCCCGTTACCCTGGCATGATAGTTTCGATCACACCCGCACTTGGTGACAGGGTGGAAGCAGGGCAGGTTATTGCCATAATCGAGGCAAACAGCAGTCTTCAGAACTATGAAATAACGGCTCCACTAAGTGGAATTGTGGTCGAAAAGCACGCTAATTCTGGCGAACTAGCAACCAGCCAATCCCTGTTGACCATTGCAAACTACAACAACATCTGGGTGGATCTCACAGTCTTTCCCGGTGACTCACAACAGATCATACCGGGTATGCCAGTGACAATTCGGATGGATAATCTGTCCGCTGAAAGCGCCATCCGCTACATCAATCCCAGCCAAGGTGAGTCTCCGACTGTTATCGCCAGGGTGCCGCTTGAAAATTCCGATTCGATGTGGGTGCCAGGGTTGCTGGTTGAGGGATTTGTCCATCTTGAAACCAAGGTAGTCGATCTCGTCATTAGGAACAATGCTTTACAGACTTATGAAGACAACCCGGTTGTATTCGTGCTGGAAGGCGAAACCTATGAACCTCGAAATGTCACCCTTGGTAGTTCTGATCCGTTCTTCACCGAAATCCTGGCGGGCCTTGAGCCAGGAGAACGTTATGTGATTTCGAACAGCTATTTGATCAAGGCTGATCTGGAAAAAGAAGGTGTCGAACACGACCACTAGGAAACATCGCTATGCTTGAAAGAATTATTAGACAAATGATTAGTAGCCGTTGGGTGGTTATGATGGCGGCACTCTCGATCTGTGCATTTGGCGTGTGGAATTTTCAGAACTTGCCGATTGACGCCGTGCCCGACATTACCAATGTGCAAGTACAAATCAATACTGAAGCACCAGGGTATTCACCACTAGAGTCTGAGCAACGGGTTACCTTTCCAATTGAAACCGCACTTGCGGGACTTCCGCAGCTTTCTTACACGCGCTCACTTTCTGCCTACGGATTGTCTCAGGTTACTGTGGTTTTTGAAGAAGGCACGGATATCTACTTTGCACGCAACCTCGTCAATTCGCGCCTCGGGGCAATTAAGAGCCAGTTGCCTGTAGGTCTGGAGCCTGAAATGGGCCCCATCTCCTCTGGACTTGGTGAGATATTCATGTACACGGTTCGGGCTGAAGAAGGTGCAGTGCAGCCCAATGGAGAGCCCTACGATCTGTTTGCGCTACGGGAAATTCAAGATTGGATAATCAAGCGGCAACTGATTCTTGTCGATGGCGTAACGGAAGTCAACACTAGCGGCGGATTCGAGAAGCAATATCATGTTACACCCGACCCTGCAAAAATGTTGCGTTGGGGAATAACATTGCCGGAGCTGATATCCGCTTTATGGGATAACAATATCAATCAGGGTGCTGGTTACATAGAACGCAACGGTCAACAGCTAATGGTACGTTCACCCGGGCAGTTAAGATCCATTGAAGATATCGAGCTGGTTACCATCGCTACTACTAATAGTATCCCCTTGAGAATAAAGGACGTGGCTGAAGTTGCAATCGGTAAGGAACTGCGAACCGGAGCAGCCACTCATTCAGGTCAGGAAGCGGTAATCGGCACGGCATTTATGCTGCTTGGTGAAAATTCAAGAACCGTAGCCAGGCAGGTCGCAGAAAAGTTAGAGGAAATAAATACAACTCTACCTGACGGCATAGTCGCTGAAGTCTTATACGATAGAACTGTTCTTGTCGACAATACCATTGCAACGGTTGAGGAAAATCTCGTTATCGGGGCACTTCTAGTTATCGTTGTTTTGTTTTTATTGCTGGGTAATATTCGTGCCGCTCTTATAACCGCAACAGTTATTCCAATCAGCATGCTCGCCACAATTTCTGGCATGGTTGAGGCCAGAGTGTCAGCAAACTTGATGAGCTTAGGGGCGCTAGATTTCGGATTAATTGTGGATGGTGCTGTAATAATTGTCGAAAACTCGATACGCAGACTTGGCTTAGCAACGCAGGGAAACACAATCTTAAATCTAAGGGAGCGGCTCCAGGTAGTCTACGAGGCGACGAATGAGGTAATCAGGCCTAGTCTGTTCGGTGTAGCAATCATCACCTTGGTGTATATACCCATTTTTTCGCTCACTGGCATTGAGGGCAAGATGTTTCACCCGATGGCATTTACCGTCATCATCGCGTTGTTGTCTGCTATGGTTCTTTCGCTAACATTCGTGCCAGCGGCGGTTGCGATTTTCATTACCGGCAAAGTTTCCGAAAAGAAAAATCCAATTATGCGAGTTGCTGAATGGATTTACAGACCTATCTTACAAACTGCATTGCGGCTTCGCTGGTTAGTTGTGCTATTTGCAATATCTGCAATCGGTGGTGCCGGCTGGTTAGCCAGCACCATGGGCTCGGAGTTTATTCCCCAACTCGATGAAGGTGATGTGACGGTACAGGCACTACGCCCACCGGGTACCAGTCTGCAACAATCTATTGAGATGCAGGACATCCTCGAGCGACGTCTGCTGGAATTTCCAGAAGTCCAGGACGTATTTTCAAGAATTGGTACGCCTGAAATTGCTTCTGATCCGATGCCACCCAGCATTTCGGATACGTTTGTGATTCTCAAAGACAGAAGCGAATGGCCCGATCCATCAAGGGAGAAAAATGATTTACTGGAGGAATGGGAAGAAACTCTGGAGGAACTTCCCGGGCAAATCTATGAAGTCACGCAGCCTATACAGATGCGTTTCAATGAGCTGATTTCTGGAGTGCGCTCAGACCTCGGCATCATGGTGTTCGGTGAAGATCTCGATCAACTCAATATCTCGGCGCAGGAGATTCTAGAAGTTGTTGAGAGAATCGAAGGTGCCGCCGATGCCAGAATTGAACAAACTGAAGGGCTTCCCATGTTAACCCTTACTCCAAAGCGGGAAGTGCTATCGCGCTATGGCCTCAGCGTCAGAGATGCCCAACACCTGATTAGCACAGCCATAGGTGGAGAAACTGTTGGATTAATCTACGAGGGTGATCGCCGATTTCCCCTCGTTGTGCGGCTTCCCGAAGAAATGCGTCCTGATATGGCTAGAATCGAGAGATTGCCCATCCCCGTGCCTACAATTGCCAATGAGGCTGGCTATGTACTTCTATCAGAGGTAGTAGAAGCGGAATTGATATCGTCTCCAAATCGTATCAGCCGAGAGAATGGGCAACGTCGGGTTGTCGTAAGTGCCAACGTAAGAGAGCGCGATCTGGGGTCATTTGTGGCGGAAGTACAAGCAGTTGTTAGCAACGAGATCGATTTTCCACCTGGCTACTTTGTTGAATACGGTGGCACTTTTGAACAACTGGAATCTGCAAGTCAACGATTGTCTCTAGTAGTACCCGCCACGCTAGCATTGATTTTCGGTTTACTGCTCATTGTTCTGGGTTCCTTTCGTGACTCGCTAATTATTTTCACTGGTGTACCGCTAGCCCTCACAGGAGGTGTACTCGCTCTTTGGTTTCGCGGTATGCCCTTATCAATCACTGCGGGCGTCGGGTTTATCGCACTATCCGGTATCGCGGTGCTCAATGGACTGGTTATGCTGACTTTTATAAAAGCCCTATGGAAAGAGCAAGGTGAACTGATACCTGCAATCATTGATGGAGCTATGACTCGTTTAAGACCCGTGCTAATGACCGCTCTAGTTGCCAGTCTCGGATTTATCCCGATGGCATTAAACACTGGAATTGGGGCTGAAGTTCAACGGCCGCTTGCTACTGTCGTAATCGGTGGAATCGTGTCTTCGACGTTGCTCACGTTAGTACTGCTTCCCGCGCTCTACTTGATTGTGAACAAGAATCGCCGTCTGGAAAGTGGAAAGATATTTGATGCATGACCATTCGCACAACTCTGATCTTAGTAGCCAAAGAATTGGTTGGGCTTTTGCGCTAAATGTCAGCTTCACCATAGTCGAATTTGTTGGCGGAATCCTTACCAACAGCACTGCGATTATGGCAGATGCGGTCCACGACCTGGGAGATAGCCTATCTATTGGCTCAGCCTGGCTGCTCAGTTGGTTGGCCAAAAAGAAACCTAATGAGACATTTACCTATGGTTACAAACGCCTATCCCTTTTAGGAGCCTTGATCAACGGAGTAGTACTAATCGGTGGATCCGTGTGGGTATTGTTTCAGGCAATTCCCAGACTTTTCGATCCCGTGATGCCCGCTGTGAACGGAATGTTTGCACTTGCCATTCTGGGTGTGGTCGTAAACGGATTTGCAGCCTACAAACTTAACGAGGGCACGACACTCAATGAGAGGGTTCTCAACTGGCACTTATTGGAAGATGTTCTGGGTTGGATTGCTGTATTGATTGTCTCCGTTACGCTGATGTTTGTGGAAATAGCAATTCTGGATTCAGCGCTGGCTATCGGCTTTTCGTTGTATATCTTATTTAACGTAGTCAAGAATACAATCACGACAGTCAAGATGTTTTTCCAGGGGGTTCCTGAAAAGGGGTTAATTGAACAGGTACGTAGCCAGCTCAAACAACTTGAGTCAGTTGAATCAATTCATCATGAACATGCCTGGTCGTTAGACGGTGACTCAACAGTTTATACGGCACATTTGTTGATGAATTCACCTATGGATTCCGCTATGCAAATGCAAGCGAAGGCACAAATTGCAAAAATTCTGGATCAGTTTAAATTCTTACACACAACGATTGAATTGGAGTTCCCGGAAGAAAATTGCAGGGATGAAGAGTAACTCAATAAGGCCCTATAAAATCTGGAGAGAAGCACAATTGAACGATAGCAAGAGATCTACAGCTTAATTCCCATTTTTGAAAAGAAGTTGAACAGTGCTCGATAAGAAATCTCTTCTCGCCCGGCTGAACTATTTACTATGAATACAGGACTAGTAAGCACCTATCATGTTCCCGGAATGGATTGCCCATCTGAGGAACGCATAATACGGATGTCATTGGATGGCATCGAGCCACAAGTAGACCTGGCCTTTGATATCCCAAATCGGAAAGTCACGGTATACCACAGTAGCAACAGTGAAGAAATTACAGCAAGGCTTGAGTCACTGGGTTTTGGGGCAGCCCTTATTGCTACGCGAGAATCGAGTACTGCTGAGCTCTCTGAAGCCAGAGCTGAAGCTGTAATAGCTGATCAGCAGGAAGTTACCGTTCTTCGGTGGCTGCTAGGAATTAATGCGGTCATGTTCCTAGTTGAATTTTCATTCGGCTGGCTTGCTCAATCAACTGGGTTGATAGCAGATTCTCTTGATATGTTCGCTGATGCGGGTGTTTATGGTGTGGCACTTTTTGCTGTTGGCCACAGTGCTAAACAAAAGCTTCGTGCTGCACATTTATCTGGTTGGCTCCAGATGATTTTGGCCATCGGGGCGTTAAGCGAAGTCTTACGTCGATTTATTTTCGGAAGTGAACCTGTATCGATACTAATGATGTCTATAGGATGCGTTGCGCTGGTAGCAAATGTTACCTGTCTATTTATGATTTCAAGAAATAGGGACAGCGGTGCTCACATGGAGGCCAGCTGGATATTTTCCGCTAACGATGTGATTGCCAACGTTGGCGTAATCCTGGCAGGCGGTCTAGTCGTATTGACCGGCTCACGTTATCCAGATCTCATTATTGGCCTGATAATCGGGTTGGTCGTGCTAAACGGTGCTCGGCGTATATTGAAACTCAAGTCGTGAACGTATGTAGTTCGATCCAGAGAGTTTCAAAACGCTAGCGGTATTCTCCAAGGTGGTACAACTGAGCTAATTCCAACCTGTCATCCACTCATAAGCCATAACGTAGGCTAATCTCGTATGACCGGGGATCTCCAAATATCCACTGGTTGGAAACATAAGGCGCCAATACAAAATCTTCCTCGTCTGTCAGATTGCGCCCGCGCACTGTCAATGTCAGATTTTCAAAAATTATCCAATTCAGGCTGGCATCGAATACGTTGTAATCCGGAAGCTTTTCTGTGTTTCCATCATTCGCAAAACGGGAATCAACGTAGCGAAAGCCACCTCCGAGCTGTAAGTTGGGCATGATTGACCAATTCACCCACAGATTCGCTGTCTGTTCAGGCACGTTGCGAGGCGTATTGCCTGCCAGCGATACACCGCCGGAATAGAATTCGTCAAACTCTGCATCGATACTGGTTGCGTTTAATTCCACGCTTAAGGTCTCAGATGGATGGATTCTTAAACTCGCCTCAAATCCATCCGAACTTTGTTGACCAATCTGCTCGGTGATTGCGGAAGCCGGCAGCCGTGTCAATATGTCTTCTTTTTCAATATCAAAGTAGGCAAGCGTGTATTCCGCTCGACCATCAAGAAATTGCTGCTTGATGCCTACTTCATATTGCCGTCCTGTTGCCAAGTCAAAATTCTTGTTACCGGCGCTGATGGAGATCGGTGAGGTAACCGGATCGGCCGCGGTGCTCGCTTGGGCGTAAAGACTGGTATCGGTATTCGGCTGGTAAACGAATCCTGCTCGCCAGGTAAACTCGTCAAAACTCGTATCAAACGCAGATGCTTCTGCCCCGCCTATTGGCAAATCAAACCTGTCGAATTCGATGTCGTCATAGCGTGCGCCGAGTACGATACTGAATTGGTCAGTTAACTGAATTACATCATCAATAAAAATCGCGTATTGCTGTGTATCAGTCTGGTAGTCAAGAATCGTAGGGATCGAAGCAGTCGGTAACTTGCCAGGGTCAAAGCCAAACACGGGTACGCTGTCACCCACGCCAAAGCCACCGGTCGTGAAATTGTTAAGGTAGTTTAGTTCGATGTCATTAATTTCTGCACCAATACTGATTCGATTCTGGATTCCACCAAGGTCAGACTCGATCAGAAAATCAAAGCGTGAACCAATCTGTTCTTCATCGTGAATGATTCCCAGATAAAACGCCCGATCAATCTGTCCTGTGGAATTGTTATACGAATACTCCTCCAGATTTTGCCATTCGCGCTCAGCATCTAGAAAATAGGTATCACTGCGGAAGGTGACATTGGGAGAGATTTGCCAGTCGATATGAAGTTTTGTCCAGGTATCTTCATATGCAACTTTTCCATCACCAAAGTTATAGTTGTTCTCGCGGTGAGAATCACTAGCCTCACCATTGATCAGCGGAGTACCCCAATACGGCGCCGCGTCGATGTCGGCATAGTCAACGCTTAGCAGCGCACGAAAATTGTCGTTTGGCTGGAATAACAAAGAAGAGGCCAACACTTCTCGCTGCTCGTCGGCTCGATCCACATAACCGTCTTCTTCTGTATAGGCGCCATCGATACGGAATGCCCATTGGTCAGAAAGTTCAGTACCAACACCCACGGCAGCTCTTTGCATGCCAAAGCTTCCCGCGGCCACCATTCCTTCGAAGCCGGTATCACCAAGCTGAGCCTGTTTCGGTACGTAGTTGATGGTAGTTCCGATAGCGCCAATACCGTTTATAACGGAACCAGCGCCGTTAAGAACTTCAACCCGATCTAGCGTCCAGGTATCAGCAGGAAACGTCACGGTGCCAGCCACAATGTATAAGCGCGTGCCGTCGTAAGTGTAAACCGTTGAGCCATGGCCGTTGAATCCTCGTGACGAAATAGATGTGCCGCCGTTACCGGGTGACGCACTCGAGGAGATACCGGTGCTGCGTGTCACTGCGTCGAGGGCACCGTAGTCACCTTTTGTCGCAATCTCCTCCCGACTGATGATGCCGACACTGGCGGGCGTTTCGAAGCCGCTTAGTCCAAGTCGGCTACCTGCGCCGTTTTCAGCATTTAGGCGAATGGTGCCAATACCTCCCTGGCCTCTCACAATTATTTCATCGATCGATGTTGACGGATTTTGTGCCTGTGCCATGCTTGTCCAGACAAGTGCCACGTTAGCTAATACAATGCCATGACGTAAAGGTTTTCTGATTGACCGAATGTGATTTAAAGGACGAGTGAACATTGAAACACCTCTTGGGGCTTCGCCATAGGCAGCGCTGAATTGAACAAGGAGGCATTATAGGTCTACTGGGAGATGTTAATCGTAGGATATTTAAGTTAATAACGGTTCTGAATTTGTTAAAGACGATTTTGAATCTGTTATTAACGTTTTGTAACCTACTATTAACGTGCTGAACTCATTGAAAATGCTTACTTATTTTTAAGTTGTAGCGATATAGTATCGAATTGCCAAAATGGCTTGCTTGCCCCCTCGAAATAGAAAATTTTACCTATGAAATGGAAGCCGCTTCTTTTCTTCATTCACCGCTGGATAGGAATATTCACGTGTCTGTTGTTTGCCTTATGGTTCGCCAGCGGCATTGTTATGATGTACGTCGAATACCCTGAACTTACTGTCGAAGAACGTATTAAAAATGCCTTTCCAATCGAATTTTCCCAGTTAAATCTTTCTCCTAGCGAGGCGTTTAGTAGCATAGGATCAACCTCGTCAATTTCCTCGATTACACTGACATCCGTGTTGGGCCGCCCGGCCTATCTTGCTAGTCTCCAAGGCCAAGGATTGGTTACTGTCTTTGCCGATGTCGGCGATACCTTGAGAGGACTGGCGCAAGGCGAGGCAATAAATGCCACAGAAAACTCTGGCTATGCCAGCACTCAAATAAATCCAAGTTACGGCGGTTTGATAACGCGTGATCAGTGGACGGTTTCGTCTTCACTGCACCCTTATAGACCACTGCACAAGGTTTTTCTCAATGATTCTGATGGGACGGTTCTCTATGTTTCCGATGTGACCGGGACCGTTGTCAGGGATACTGGTCAGCACGAACGATTTTGGAATTGGATCGGTTCTACAATTCACTGGATTTATCCCGTCCAGCTTCGTCAATTCGAAAACTTCTGGATCCAATTGATCATCGTTGTTTCATGCATAGGAATCGTTTCCGTAGTTACCGGCGGAATTATCGGATTCATGCGTATTCGGATACTTCGGCCCTATCGCGGCAACGACGTTTCTCCCTACAAGGGCATCATGAAATGGCATCATATTCTAGGACTTGGATCGTTGATTTTCGTCTTTACGTTCATCTTCAGTGGGCTGATGTCGATGGGGCCCTGGGGAATTTTCGAGTCTCCTAGCAGTGCATCAGAGCAAATACGAAGATATAAAGGAGACTCGACAGTCGATCTTCGAGCATTACCTGGACTAGATCCCCAACTCGAATCGATGTCGGTTGCTGAAGTAGAGTGGACCTCGGTAAGCGGCAGTTACTATTACATAGCGACACTGTCTAATGGGGAGAAGCTTATTGATTTTGGCAACGGGCTTGAACACGGAAGTCGCGATCTCAAGATAGCAATCGGTGCTGCTGTTCCTCAGCTAATTCCGTCTGCCGCAATACTCCAAACAGAAATCCTCGATCAGTTCGACAATTATTACTACTCAAGACACAACCGTTATCGGCCTTTACCAGCTTTGCGAGTCAAGTTTGATGATTCAGAATCTACCTGGCATCACATCGATTCGATCACGGGTGAACCGATAAGCCGCGTTACTAATCGAAGCCGAATGGAGAGGTGGATGTATTACGGGCTACATAGCCTCGACTTTCATGCGCTATGGTCACGCCGTCCATTGTGGGATATCTTTGTAATCACATTGAGCCTGATAGGACTGGGTTTCTCAGTAACTTCGATAGCAATTGGATGGCGTCGCCTGGTAAAGTAAAAGCTTCTCTCCCATGAAGTTTGCTCTTGTTGTTCCCCTCAACTGACTTTAATTGGATTCATAGATGACTACGAATATTTCAGCAGAAGAAATAACATGTCGAGCCAATCAGCGAAGTAAGTATTCCCTGTTTTTGATTTTCTGCGTCGGTATAAGCGCATGCACTTCTCAGCCAGTCGAATGGATCGATGTGCCGTTGGCGGAAAACGTTTATTTTGAAGACCGCCCCGAGTACCTGTCAGACCAGGTTGTAATTCCAGTCCCTGCTAACTCCGATCTTGAGTATATGCTTGAGATGAAGCAGGGACATTCTGTTTCGTATGAGTGGCTATCGACTGATGTCACAAATCCAGAACTTTTGCTTGCAGAGTTTCACGGGCACACAATACGAATTTCAGATGAACCGGGCAATGTTATGTTCTATAAACAAGGCCGAGGCAATAGTGAAACTGGCTATCTCGTAGCACCGTTTGATGGCGAACACGGTTGGTACTTTTCAAACGAATCCGACATGGATTTAAGCATTACGCTTACACTTTCTGGTTACTATACAATCCCTTGATGTATAGGGATTGTAGGTGAATAACTTTATCTGTTTTTGCCGACCAGAGACGAAAAGAAAACTAGATTCAAACATTCGGAAGCAAAGAATATTAAGATAGCACTCTTTCTAAGTTTGGTATTTACTACTTTGCTATTAGAAATAGGATGGCTTGATGGGCATTGACATTAGACCCCCTCTAAGGTATCAAATGTGCCGATTGATCATTCAAATGGTCTTTGTTTTACGTAACTATACATAGTGATTGGTGCTGACATATTCATGCCTTGTCGAGTCTCAAAGTTTAATCGAGTAATTCTGACGATGCTTTCGTTGTTAGTAGTATCCGGGCAACTTTCAGCCTACCCTCTATTTTGTAATATGCCGGGAATGGAAATGCATGGCATGGACACCAATCGGGTGACCGAAGATGCCAAATCGGCGGCTGAGTCTAATACGATAAAACCAGCAAACGAGTCGGATAGTCAATTAGCTTCTGGCCTGCTAGACATGGCTAATTGTGAGCAGATTTGTGGATATTGTCTGGGATACACTCATCCTGGAACAAAATGCTCTAACTTGGATTCTGATTATCTCTCATCGCGACAAGCAGACTTATATTCTCGCTTCGCCCCCATTGAGCCTCTCAATAGTTTATTTCGTCCCCCCATTTCTGTCTAAGACAGGATAGGTCCGCCTGCTAAAAGCGCAGGCAAATCATTCAACTTACCTTATTACGCTGCAATCGTGTGTCGTGACGACCTCGCGATTTTTGTGCTGCGTCTGAGTAATAGAAGAGATATCGAAATGGGAACTGTAATTGAAAACAGGATCTTGATTCCTGGTTTGTTGTGGTGGGTTATTAGTATTTGGACTATGCCAGCGCTAGGGCAAATTGGTCCTGATGATGAACTCCAGTTAGCGGAATTGACGAAGGTGATGATTCAACAAAACGCTGGTTTGACTGCTCAAGAGCTACGAACGCGAGCGAACCGTGAGCTGGTTGAAAGCGCAGGGGCGCTCGATGATCCCCGGGTTAGTTATTCCATCGCACCGTCATCAATTGGCTCCGATATACCCAGTGATTTTGGCGATGCACTGCGGGTGCGACAATCGTTTCAGGTCTCTCAGTTATTCCCTTGGCCTGGAAAGCGGCAATTACGTACTGAGTTAGCCGTAGCAAGAGCTGAGATTAATGAAGCGAACTATGAACAGCTACTTGTTTCACTGATTGCCCAAGTCAGGAGTTTGTGGACGCAACTATGGTTTGCCGATCAGGCATTGTCAGTTAATGCCGAGCATCAGGCCTTACTGAATGACTTGGAATCAGTGGCTTCTACTCAATACGCTAATGGGCTTGGGTTGCAGCAGGACGTGCTGCAAATTCAGACCAGCCTTGTCGAATTGGATCACAGGGAGTTTGTGCTGAACCAGGAAATCAAGCGTCTGCAGGCTCGAATTAACGATCTGCTAAATCAGTCCGCCGACACCTCGATTGGGTTGCCGGGCGAACAGCTTCCCATTCGAACTTTGCCAAATCGCAACACTCTTTTGGAGTGGGTATTGGAGTCCGAGCCTGAATTGATAGGCCTGGAAGCAAGCTCTAGATGGGCACATAGGAATAAGGAGCTAATAGACCTAGAAGACTTTCCGGATATTCAAGTCAACGCCGGTTATAACGAATTCTGGAACGATATTGAGCAACGCACCCAGTTTGGTATCAGTCTTAATATTCCATTGGATCTTGGCAAGCGCTCAGCCCGTAAAGCAGCGGCCGGATTCAATTATGCCAGTTCGCAAGCTGATGTCGCACGTCTACGCAGCAAACTCATGGCTGACCTGGAGCAACTGTTATCTTCCGTAGAAGAATTGACTCATAGCATCAACCTTTTTGAAACTGAGTTAATTCCCTTAGCCCAACAAACTCTGAATGCAACCAGTGCCAATTTTCAGAGTGGCGGCGGCAACTTTCAATCTTTGATTCAAGCTCAACAACAATTGCTGGAGTTGCAATTACAGATATCAGAGATGCAGGCGGATCGACTAATCAGTATTAGCCAAATCGACAAATTATGCGGAGGCCGACTCTGGCCTGTGGAGAATTAAAGATGAAAACCATTGTAAGTTTATTGAGTGTAGCAATAGTTGCCGCCGTCACCGGGTTTATGGCTGCCCGCTTAATTCCCGTGGATAGGGGAGGTATGCCTGGGTCAACGGTCGCATCCTCAGAAAGACAGCCGCTTTATTGGGTGGCACCGATGGATTCCAGTTTCAGGCGAGATGAACCAGGCCTGTCACCGATGGGGATGGATCTAATTCCAGTTTATGATGAGCCTGATAGTGAAACCAATGCCGTCAGAGTTACTCCAACGGTTCAGCAAAATCTGGGACTGAGAACAGCCAGTGCTATGCGTAGAGATTTCGCAAGGGATGTAGACGCGGTCGGATACACACGTTGGAACGAAGCGACCTTTGAAATGTTGCACCCGCGAGCAGAAGGTTGGCTGGAGGTCTTCAATCTGGCCAGTGTCGGTGATCAGGTAAGCGCAGGCCAGGTGGTTTATGAGTTGTTCGCGCCCAATCTTGTCAGCACCCAACAGGAATTCATCACTGCACGCCAGTCTGGCAATCAAGTTCTGGCCGCTCTAGCCCGGGAACGATTGCTGGCGCTGGGATTTACTACCGCACAAGTCGAAGAACTCTCCAATAACGGGAACACGAGTAGTCGACTGGTTTATCGCGCCGTCAATGATGCGCTGGTCGTGTCCCTAGGCACCCGACGAGGCAACTATGTGCAGCCTGCCAGCACGATAGCCACACTGGCGTCACTGGATTCCATCTGGGTCGATGTGGATATCTTTGAAACGGATACTGCAGATTTGGAAGTTGGTCTGGAGGCTGATATTGAATTTCCAGCCTTCCCCGGTGAAACCTGGAAGGGCGAATTGAGTTATATCTATCCGGAACTGGAACAGAATAGCAGGACCCTGCGGGTTCGGCTCGTCATTGAAAATGAAGATCATCGGCTTAAGCCCAATATGTTCGCCAATGTCGCCATTGCCGCTGATCCTCGACTCGACGTATTGGCAGTGCCTCGCGAGGCCGTCATTCGATCAGGGGCAGGTTCGCGGATTATTGTCGTTCAAGACGATGGTGCATTTGAACCGCGTGCGGTACGCACCGGCGTCAGTAGTGGTGAACAGATCGAAATCCTGCAAGGACTCTCTGCTGGTGAGATCGTAGTCACCTCCGGGCAATTCTTGCTCGACGCCGAAGCTAATGGTGAGCAAGCGTTGGCGCGGCTCGATGCCGCGGGCGATTCCGACACTGAAAGCATGGATATGGATATGGATATGGATGTGGATAGAACTGCCAATTCGTCAGGAGATCAAGTGGCCGTTTATTCTACAACCGGTCGCATTGTTAGCATGATGAGCGATGGCATGGTGACATTGGCACATCAGCCGGTTGCAGAACTGAACTGGCCAGCTATGACGATGAGTTTCACATCTGTTCCGGAAGTTAATCTCAATGAATTTTCAGTCGATGAAACGGTGCGCTTCGAGTTTCGTCAGCTTGAAGACGGTGGTTATCAAGTCCTGCTTATGGACAACGCGGGTGCGCCAATGAGTATAGACAGAAATGTCAGTGCATCAGGCGATCAGTTAAATGTTTATTCCACAATCGGTCGCATTGTTAGCATGATGAGCGATGGCATGGTGACATTGGCACATCAGCCGGTTGCAGAACTGAGCTGGCCGGCAATGACGATGAGTTTCACCACTGTCCCTGATGTTAATCTCAATGAGTTTGCAGTCGATGACACGGTTCGATTTGAGTTTCATCCATTAGAAGATGGCAGCTATGAAATCTTGATGATGGAAGAGACGGAGGTAAATCAATGATTGCCGCCATCATCCGTTCGTCCATTGCCAATCGCGGGCTCTTGCTATTGGCTGCCCTTCTGTTGATGGCCGCTGGTCTGCTCAATCTGCGTACCATGCCGGTGGATGCCATTCCCGATTTGTCCGATGTGCAGGTCATTATTCGTACACCCTTTGCCGGCCAGGCGCCCCAGGTCGTTGAAGATCAGGTGACCTACCCATTGACCACCGCCATGTTGTCAGTGCCCGGTGCGGTCAATGTCCGCGGTTACTCATTTTTTGGCGACTCCTACGTGTATGTCATCTTCGAGGACGGCACCGATCAGTATTGGGCGCGGAGTCGGGTGCTTGAATACCTCAGTCAGGTCAGTGCGGCATTACCTAATGATGTTACTCCCGCTCTCGGGCCCGATGCCACAGGTGTGGGCTGGGTGTATGAATATGCCCTGGTGGACAGAACCGGAAATCACGATCTTAGCCAGCTGCGATCAATACAGGACTGGTTTCTGAAATACGAACTGCAGACGGTTGCAGGGGTGTCTGAAGTGGCAACCATTGGCGGTATGGTCAGGCAGTACCAGGTCGTTGTCGATCCCAACCGACTCAGTGCTCTGGGAATAAATCTGATGCAGATCAGGCAGGCGATACAGAACGGCAATAGCGAGGTTGGCGGTTCAGTAATCGAAATGGCCGAAACTGAATTCATGGTTCGGGCCACGGGCTATGTGCAGAGCATGGAGGAGTTACGCAACATCCCGCTGAAGGCAGATGAACGGGGCGTACCAGTCTTGTTGGGCGATGTCGCTGAGGTCCAGTTGGGTCCGCAACTGCGACGGGGCGTTGCTGATCTCGATGGTGAAGGCGAAGTGGTGGGCGGCGTTATTGTCATGCGCAGTGGCGAGAATGCCCAGGCAACCATTGCCGCCGTCAAAGCCAGGCTACAGGAACTGGCTGGCAGTTTGCCCGAGGGGGTGGAAATCGTGCCGACCTATGATCGTTCGGAGTTGATCGGTGCGGCGGTAGACAACCTCTACACTAAACTCATCGAAGAGTTTCTTATCGTTGGCCTTATCTGCGTACTATTTCTATTTCATTTGCGTTCATCTCTTGTGGCCATCGCTATTTTGCCATTAGGCATCATGGCCGCGCTACTGATCATGCGTGCCCAGGGTATCAATGCAAATATCATGTCTCTCGGCGGCATCGCCATTGCCATCGGGGCGATGGTGGATGGTGCCATCGTCATGATCGAAAACGTCCATAAGCATATGGAACGTCGCCCCGGTCTGGTTGGTAAAGAGCGCTGGGACTTGATCGCGGAAGCGACATCCCAAGTTGGTGGCCCGCTGTTTTTCTCACTGCTAATAATCACGCTCAGTTTCTTACCCATATTCACACTCGAAGCACAGGAAGGGCGGTTGTTTGCGCCGTTGGCCTTCACCAAAACCTACGCCATGGCAGCGGCGGCTTTATTCTCTATCACCTTTATTCCCGTCTTCATGGGCTATCTGATCAGGGGCAAGATTCATTCAGAACAGCGCAATCCGCTGAATAGATTACTGACGGCTTGCTACCGTCCAGTGGTGGGCTTCATTACTATGCATCCCTGGCCTGTCATCGTACTCGCAGTTCTCCTAACGGCTTCTGCAGCTTGGCCGGTATCGAGGTTGGGCTCAGAATTCATGCCACCTCTGGATGAAGGCGACTGGATGTATATGCCCACGGCTCGGCCTGGCCTGCCCATTGGCGAGGCAACGCAATTGCTGCAACAGACAGACCGGATGATCAAGTCCGTGCCCGAAGTGGCCCAGGTGTTTGGCAAGATTGGGCGTGCGGAGACCGCCACCGATCCTGCTCCCCTGACCATGATCGAGTCAGTGATTCGTTTCAAATCGGAATCGGAGTGGCGTGAAGGTATGACTATTGATGATATTCGGGCTGAAATACGTGAGCGGGTACAAGTGCCGGGCATCGCGAATGTCTGGGTCATGCCTATCAAGACACGTATAGATATGTTGGCGACCGGTATCAAGACACCCGTTGGAATAAAAATAAGCGGGCCCGAGCTTGGGGTGATTCAAACCCTTGGCAGAGAAATTGAAAACCTGCTCGGGAATTTCCCTGGCTCTGCCAGTGTCTATGCAGAGCGGGTCGTCGGCGGTCGCTATGTAGTCGTGGACATCGATCGGTCAGCCGCTGCACGACTGGGTCTTAATATCGCCGATGTGCAAGCTGTAGTGACTTCTGCGATCGGCGGCATGAATGTGTCGGAAACCATAGAAGGCCTGGAAAGGTATCCGATCAATGTGCGCTACCCGCGGCAAGTACGTGACTCACTGGAAAATATTCGCCGCCTCCCCATTATCACACCGAAAGGAGAACGGATCGCATTAAGTTCTGTGGCTAAAGTGGAGATTGAAGATGGTCCACCGATGATCAAGAGCGAAAATGCGCGTCCTAATGGCTGGGTCTACATCGACATCGCCGACATTGATGTAGGCAGTTATGTGAGCAACGCTAGAGAACATCTAGAAGCCAACTTAACCCTTCCTCCTGGTTATACACTCGCCTGGTCCGGGCAATTTGAATACATGGAACGCGCGATAGAGCGCCTCAAACTGGTGGTGCCTTTGACTCTCGTTATTATCACCTTGCTACTTTATTTGGCATTTAACAGGGTCAGTGATGTGCTGATAATACTGGCATCTTTGCCGGTAGCAGTGGCAGGCAGTGCCTGGTTTGTGTGGTACCTGGGATTCGATCTATCGGTGGCAGTGGCGGTTGGGATAATTGCCCTGGCAGGAGTCGCTGTGGAGATAGGCGTGATCATGCTGATTTATCTTAATCAATACCGGCAGGACTATCTGGACAAGCTCGGGCCCGATGAAAAGCCCTCGCTCGTCGGATTGCGGGAAGCCATTCAGCAAGGTGCCCTGCAGCGAATAAGGCCTATTGTGATGACCGTGGCTGCAATTACAGCAGGATTGTTGCCCATTATGTCCGGGCACGGAGTTGGGTCGGAAGTTATGCAGCGCATTGCGGCACCAATGATTGGGGGGATGTTGAGCACACTGGTACTGACTCTGTGTGTAATTCCGGCTCTGTATTTGCTGTGGCAGGGGTTTATGTTGCAAATCTCGAACAGGGAAAAGAATGGAAGCTCGCCTTTATCTTTATTAAACAGATAACTGCCACTTGACTTTAAACCGACTCCAAGTTTTATGATGACACGAGGAAATATCAAATCAGGAGTCGGCCAACCTATACAATTTTCCAAGTAAATTGGGAGAATTTGAGCTATAGAGTACTTATGGCGGCTCAGCATAAATAGTCAGGTAATTGTGGCAGACGGATACAACGACCGCGTGCAGGTATTTTCAGCCACGGGTGAGTTTACACGCAAATGGGGTGGTCCCCTGGGAATGAACATCTACGGCCCGTTTCCAGGCTGGTTTGCAACGGTCACTTCTGTCGAAGCGGGGCCGTCAGGTAACGTTTTTGTGGCTGATTTTTATAATCACCGGGTACAGAAATTCGATGGAGAGGGCCGATTTTTAACAGCATTCGGCGGCCAAGGCAGCGAACAGGGCCAATTCGAATATGTAACAGCAGTGGTAGTTTCTGAAAATGGAGCAGTGTTTGCCACGGACCTTGGTAATCATCGAGTGCTTGTTTTTAAACCATCCGGGTAATTCACAAAGGATTGAAAAATCAATTCACGGATTTTTCCACAGTCCTAAAAGGCAAGATTCTTTCTGACTTTCTAGTTCATTGGAAGAAATTTTTAATTGCTACAATTTAGTGCTTACAGATAAATGTCTCGTAACCACCTTAACGCGCTAGCTGGGCGCCCGTCAGAATTACCACCGTTCCCAATACCGCAAGACCTGCGCCGCCCACGTCCCAGCCGGTAGGCTGAACCCCTTCGATAAACCAAAGCCAAATTAGTGAAGATACGATATAAATGCCTCCATATGCAGCATAGGTCCGCCCTGCAAATCCAACGTCAATGCGCGTAAGCAGCCAGGCAAAGACAAGCAGGAATGTCATTCCGGGAAGCAACCACCACGCACTCTTGTCCTGTCGTAGCCATGCCCAGAGGGCGAAACAGCCAGCGATTTCGGCAATCGCTGCCGTAACATATATTGCCGCGCTAGTCAGATAAAAATGACCCATTTATTCAGCTCCAAGTAGATAATCACACGAATTTTCACATAAAATCTACATAAAAGAGATGCAACATGAACTACACAAGAATAGGGTCATATAGACACCACTATGCTCAGCATTGCTCGGCTCTTGCAAGATCCAGTCGCAGGAGTTCGTGAAGGGAAATAGTTATAATAAAGCTTGAGCCTGTAGTAGTTACAGGGTTATGGTAGCCAAAGTTGTGAAAATTTCTCTGAATTAGATTTGCTTCAAAAATGAAGAGCCTGATCAAATCAAGTGTACTATTATCTGTAGCCTTCGCCGGACTTTTACTGTCATTGTCGGTACAGGCTGCTGCCCTTGAAGCGGAGCTATCGAAGGTGACACTGTTTGTCGAAGGCATGATGAAAAGCCGCGGCGGCGTCACTTGAATGAGCTGACCCGATAGTGTCGTAGCAGCTCTGTCAGAGCTGCCTGGAATAAACGAAGAAAATATCGATGTAAATCTGGACCGGGATGCGTTCACGGTGGGTTACGATTCGTCTTTAGTCACTCTAGATACAATGTATGAGGTGATTAGAGAGCTTGGTTACTCGCCAGGGTTGCAAGCGCCTGAAACTTTAGATTCTTCCTCCACTGATGAAACCGAATCTTCACCCATTGATTCGGCGCTATCTGCTGCTTTACAAACCGAAAAGCTTGTTCTAGTCGATTTTTCTGCAGAATGGTGTGCCGCATGTAAAGTACTCGAAGCGCAGGTATTTTCGGATGCTTCGGTAATCGAAGCTCTGCAAAACTATATATTTGTTGAAGTTGATACTGACACGTTTCCAGAAAGCACTAAAAACTATAATGTCGTCGGAATGCCAACATTGATCGTCCTTGATTCGGAAGGTGATGAGTTATACCGAAATGTTGGGCTGATTACGCCAGAGGAATTAAGTCAAAAACTCAACGAGCTAATCGTTAAATAGACTTTCTATTAGTGGGCATTCGGGAACGTCCTCCCCGCTGCATGAGTTGATTGTCTCAGCGAGTATCACTTCCATTCGCTTGAGTTGTTCAATTTTGTTCTGCACCGATTCAAGATGTTGCGTCGCCATCTTTTCCACTTCATTGCAAGATACGGCGTTACGATCGACCAGGCTGAGTAAGCTTTTAAGATCATCGATAGTAAATCCAAGTTCACGACCTCTCTGAACGAAATGCAATCGCTCCTGATGTAGTTTGTCATATTCCCGGTAACCGTTTGCCGCGCGTCTCGGCTCGGGGATAAGCCCAATCTTCTCGTAATACCTTATAGTTTCAGCATTACATCCGCTGGTTGCTGCCAGTTCACCTCGCTTCATTACCTGCCCTCTAAATGGCTTCTTGTTAATCTAAAATTTCTCGCTAAAAATCCCTTGACCCTGTATTGGCTACAGGGTTTATAGTCTCTTCAATCGCGGAACCAGTCAACTGCAGTTCGCGAATATCGGAGATAAATTTGAATTACTATCACGAAAGAGTCGAGATTCAATCGAATCAGAGTGAGGGCCGTAACCACGAAAAGCTGTTCGCAACAGGGAGTGTTATCAGTGCGCTGGTTGCATCGTCATGCTGCATCGTACCCCTGGTCCTGGTATCGCTGGGCATTTCCGGTTCATGGATTGGCAGCTTAACCGCGCTGGAACCCTACAAGCCATTATTCCTCTCAGTGACGGGATTGGTGTTGGCAACAGGTTTCTGGCACGTCTACTTCAAGCCGAAACCGGCTTGTGACGACGGGAGTTATTGCGCGCGCCCGGTGTCGGGTCTCGTTACTCAATCAGCTCTCTGGATTGCCACCGTAATTGCACTGCTCTCAGCAACTGTAAATTACTGGGCCCCATTGTTCTATTAGTAGGAGTGAAAATCATGAAACGTATACTTGTTACCTTTTCTGCTTTGACAATTATTGCCATTAGCGGCATCACTACGCTGGCACTCAATCCTGCGCAACAGGGAGAAAACAACACGAGTGCCCAAACGATCGCGGAAGAAAACACTGCCACGTTTAACGTGGAAAATATGTATTGCGCGATGTGTCCAATAACCGTTCGCAAGGCAATGGAGCAGGTTAGCGGCGTAAAATCAGTTGTCGTGGACTACGACACCAAGACTGCGACCGTAGTGTTCGATCCTACTAAAGCATCGCCAGAGCAAATTGGTGCTGCGTCGACCAATGTAGGCTATCCTGCCAAACCTGTTTCATGATGCCTTCATGAAAGAAAAGACATTATTACGCCTGGGAATAGTAGGAACCGTGATAGCAGCCCTGTGCTGCTTCACGCCTGTGCTTGTAATTCTGCTTGGCGTTGTAGGGCTGTCGTATCTTACCGGTTACCTGGATTATGTGCTGTTCCCCGCACTGGCGTTTTTTATAGTTTTAACAGCTTTTGCACTGTTGAAATTCAAGCGAAGTCGCAATGGCACAATCACTAACATTGAACAGTAAAGGATGATTGTAAACAGGATCACTACTTATGAAGGACTCAACACCTGACTTGTTAGTTATAGGTGCCGGATCGGCAGGATTTTCCGCGGCAATAACGGCAGCAGAAGCTGGGGCAACCGTAGTAATTGCCGGAAACGGAACTATAGGCGGCACTTGTGTCAATGTGGGCTGTGTACCATCCAAAACACTTATTCGGGCGATGGAATCTATACAGATTAGCAAGGATGCCAGCCGTTTCGATGGAGTGAATGGAACTGCCAGAATGGTCGACTGGCAAGCCCTGATTCGACAAAAACAGCAGTTAGTTGATCGATTGCGCAAAGCAAAATATGAAGACTTGCTTCTCCTATACCCAAATATTTCATTTATCCCTGGGCAGGCTCAATTCACTGGAAATACAAGTACGGAATTGGTAGTCGCGGGCAAGGTATATCGCCCCAAAAAAGTGATTATTACAACCGGATCTTCATCTGCATTACCACCAATCAACGGAATCCAAAGCATACCGGTTTTAGACAGTACCCAGGCTCTGGAACTTGAGAGTTTGCCCCAATCTCTTCTTGTTATAGGTGGTGGTGTCATTGGCTGTGAACTGGGGCAAATGTTCTGTCGGGCTGGAGTAAAGGTCACAATCTGTTGCCGCAGCCGATTGTTACCTGCGTCAGATCCGCTTGTCAGTACTGTACTGGCAGATCAATTTCGCGAAGAAGGGATTACGGTTTGTGAGGGTGTTGGCTACCAGGAAATCAAAATGGAAGGGAATTTAATCAAGCTGGTTTGCCGTACTGCAGAAGGTGATCAGGTAATCGAGACTGAAAGTGTGTTAGCGGCATCAGGCCGTAAACCCAATGTCAGAGCACTGCATCTGGAAAAAGCGGGCATCGAGGTCAATGCGGTGGGCGGCGTAAAAGTAGACTTATACATGCAAACTACAAATGCTGAAGTTTATGCCGCAGGAGATGTAACCGGTTCAGACATGTTTGTTTACATGGCAGCCTATGGAGCCAAACTGGCCGCAAGAAATGCGCTAAACGGCAACACAGAGATTTATAGCAATGATTCAATGCCCTCAGTGGTATTTACGGATCCACAGTTTGCAACGGTTGGATTGACAGAATCACAGGCAACCGCCAATGGATTAGCTGTAGAAACCAGCACTGTCAGCCTCGACAACGTGCCGAGATTTATAACTTCCCGAAAATCACGTGGATTCATCAAGCTAATCGCTGAAAGCAGTACGAAGAGGATTTTAGGAGCTACTATTTTGGCACCCGAGGCCGGCGAAAGTATTCAGACTATTGTAATGGCATTGAAAGCTGGACTCACAACAACTGAGCTCGGAGACACGCTCTTTCCCTATCTGACAGCTGTCGAAGGACTGAAGTTGGCCGCTCAAGGTTTTAGCAGGGATGTGAGTAAGCTATCCTGTTGTGCGGGGTAGCGAGTGCAGCAAATTCTTAGATTCGGATTAGTATGGGATTAATTGTTTTGAATATACTTTGACCAAAGCTATTCACAAAAGGAAATACCTATTAATGGTAAGCGGAGATAAACTCGGGCTACAGAAAGGCCGCAAGGTATTATGCCTGCAAACTAACCCACCTAAACTCCAATCGCACGGCATCAGCTGTGTGTAGGGGGGTCAACTTTTCAATACAAATGTGGCCATCGAGCATGCAATTCAACAACCTTAGCTACCGCCTGGGTTAAACTAATCCGTTCACGGGCCTGTCGCTGAAGCAACACGCCATTGCTGGAGATTGCGTATACCGGTGAAGGCTGCCACCCATCGGAGCGTAGCGACGCGGGGGTTTCATTGTTACTCGGAACCGGTGGTGCTCGTCAACTTTGCTTTGCGTTTCCGCATAGATTCTCCTCTCAGATTGATCTTGTAGGCGTTGTGTACAAGGCGATCCAGGATGGCGTCGGCCAGGGTTGGATCACCGATAACAGCGTGCCATTCATCGATGGGTAGCTGGCTGGTAGCGATGGTCGAGCGGATGCCGTGCCGGTCTTCCAGTACCTCCAGTAAGTCCCGGCGGTTTTCAGCGCTCAGCTTCATCAAGCCCCAGTCATCCAGGATTAAGACGTCCACTTTGGCGAGGTTGGCCAGCAGCTTCGGGTAGCGCCCGTCACCCTTGGCGATCATCAGCTCTCGCAGGAGACGGGTTAAGCGAACGTACTGGGCGGTGTATCCCTCGCGACAAGCCTTCTGCGCCAGAGCGCAAGCCAGCCAGGTCTTGCCCACACCCGTGGGGCCGGTGACTAGGATATTGAGATGCTCCTTGGCCCACTGGCAGCCGGCCAGTGACTGGATCAGGCCTTTATCCAAGCCACGGGGGTTTTGGTAATCGATATCTTCCAGGGCTGCGTTGTGGCGCAATTTGGCCCGGCGCAGCCGGCTCGTTAACCGCCTGTTCTCTCGCTCGGTAATCTCCCGGTCTACCAGGAGACCGAGGCGTTCCTCGAAGGCCAGGTCTTCGATGTCCTGCATGGCCATCTGGTCGATCAGAGCCGCGACCATACCGGTAAACTTGAGGGTCTGGAGTTTATCCAGGGTTGGGTGCTTCAACATGGTGTTCTCCTGTCAGTGGTAATACGCGGGGCCGCGGATATTGTCGTGGGTATCGGGTAGCGCCAGTTCCTGCTGTGCCTCAAGTGGCTGCTCGTCCAGCCGGTGCTTGAGGATGGATTCAATGCTCTTGTAGCGGCAGCTGCCCAGCGTCAGCGCCCGTCGGCAGGCGGCCTCCAGCCGTTCATCGCCGTAGGGCTTGCTGAGCCGCAAGATGCCCAGGCAAGACCGATAGGCCTGCTGCGGATGTTTGCGCGAGCCGAGCACGGTCTGGATGAGTTTCTCCGTTGCCGGCCCGGTTTTTGATGCCCACCGCATCAGCCGTTCCGGCGACCACTCACCCGCCTGACGGTGTGACTCCGGCATATGTGCGGTGACGGTGGTGTGGCGCCCCTTGTGGTGTGATCGTTGGTGACTGGCCACCCGATTGCCCCGGTGGAAGCACTCGATGGTGTTGCGGGTGATGCGTACATCAACCTCCTTCTTGATCAGGGCATAAGGCACGGAGTAGTAATGCCCCTCGAAGGCGACGTGGTAATCGATGTGGACCCGGGCCTTCTTCCACTCGGCATAGACGTAGGGCTCTGCTGGCAGTGGTTGGAGCACAGGTAGATCCAGTTGCTCGAAGTGCTCCCGGCGGCAGCCCGGCAACTTCCTGAACGGGCGGGCATTGAGCTTCTCCAGCAGTTCACTGATCACCGCATTGAGTTCTACGAGGGAGAAGAACTGACGGTGACGAAGCACCGCCAGTATCCATCGCTCGACGATCAACACCCCGCCTTCCGCCTTGGCCTTGTCGCGGGGTTTGCGAACCCGTGCCGGCAATACAGCGACGCCGTAGTGGGAGGCCATGTCCTGGTAAGTCGGGTTTACATCAGGCTCGTAGCGATGGGCCTTGCTCACCCCGGAACGCAGGTTATCCGGCACTACCAGCTCGGGAACGCCGCCCAGGAAGTGGAGGCAGCGTACGTGAGAGCCAATCCAGTCCGGTAAGCTCTGGCTCCAGGTGGCCTCGGCGTAGGTGTAGTTGGAGGCCCCCAGCACCGCTACAAAGATCTGCGCTTCACGGATCTCTCCGGTGGCCCGGTCGATAATGGGGACAGTCTGGCCGGCGTAGTCGACAAACAGCTTCTCACCGGCCCGGTGATCCTGGCGCATGACCATGTCCAGCTTGCCCTGCCAGGCGCGGTAGTGCTCACAGAACCAGCTGTACTGGTAGCCGTCGGGGTGATTGGCCCGGTACTCCTGCCAGAGCAGGAACAGGGTCACGCCCTTGTGCTTGAGCTCGCCGTGGATGTGCACCCAGTCCGGAATGCCCCGTTCCTGGGCAGGCAGGTCCGGTGGCGGCGGGAACAACAACCGCTCAAGACGGGCATCGTCCAGATCATCTGGCAGGGGCCAGCTCAGGCCTGCCTCTTCGGCCCGGCGCAGATACTCGCTGACCGTGGGGCGGCCAATGCCGCTGCCCGCGGCAATGCGCCTATTACTCATTCCATTGCCCCACTTGAGGCGCAGGACTTCTCTGATTTTACGCATGGATAACCTCTTTGCAGGCATCTGATCCCCTCCGTTTGGAAGGGGCCAGAATACCGGTTAGTTATCCCGCGCCGGAGCGCTCCAATGGGTGCTCACAGGCAGGCTGCCAGAGTGGCAGCTTTGCCGTGGAATCAGTGGCAGCTTTCGCGTGGAATGGGTGGCAGGCTTCGTCTGGAATCAGTGGCAGGCTTGGTCTGGAATACGCAGGAGATCTCGCCGCCGCTGAAATTCGCTTCAACCCGGCGGCAAAAAACGCGTGGAGATATGAGCTAAGTCTGGTAGCATTCTGCCCCGGCAAAGCCTTGACTTGGATTTTTTGTTTACACCTTGAAATATAGGGACAAACAGCGCTCCGCCGTTTTTTACGAAGTACGCGGTTTGATATGTGGAACGCAGGTGGAACTCAAAACAGGAAATAGCCGGTAACGTATTGTATTTATTAATGAAATGTTGGCATCCGGAGATGTTCAAGTCCTCTCCTGGGCACCAAATTCTGACCGCACCGTCAGCCACCTACAGTCGGCAAATGCAGGTCTGAATCAGAGCTCAATGCTGGTGAAGAACGCCGGCATACAAACCTGAATAAACAAAGACCCTGAATAAGTAAAATAAGAGCCAGCTCTCCGCCCTGCAACAGGTTTTTCAACTCTCCCGGCATGACGAGTCCGGCGTAAAAGCAAAAAAGCCCGCGAATGAAACAGCCGCTCTCAGTATTTATCATCTGTCAGGACGAGGAACGTATTATCGATTCCTGCCTGCAACAGGCTGCGAAAATTGCCGACGAGATCATTATCGTGGATTCCGGCAGCACCGATTCCACCCTGGCGATTGCCCGACGCTACACCGACAGAGTCTACCATCAGGACTGGCTGGGTTACGGCAGGCAAAAAAACTGCGCGCTGGCCAGGTGCAGCAACGAATGGGTTCTGAGCCTGGATGCCGATGAGGTAATGTCCGATGCGCTGGTTGAGGAGATTCGTCATCTCAATCTGCAGGCTCCAGCTTATCGGATCGCGCGAAAGCTGTTCCTTGGCGACAAGTTCATTCGCTGGGGCGGTTACTACCCGGACTACCAGTTGCGACTTTTCAAGAAATCTCTGGGCAGATTTTCCAATGCCATGGTCCATGAAAGTGTCAAGCTGTCATGCACGGACAAGTGCCCCAAGCTTACCCATCCGCTTAATCACTACTCCTATCGAGACGTGACAGAGATGAAAGTCGCGTTTCGGGAATTTGCCGCTCTGTCGGACCGCAAACCCGATCTTTCCAGGGCAGTATTGAATTTCATTTACACATTTTTGAACAAATATTTTCTTCGCTTCGGCTTTATGCATGGTCTGTTGGGCTTCAGGCTGGCTCTTAATCATGCAGAGTATTCGTATCTGAAATACCGTCAGACCCCTCTCACCTGTTTTTCTGCGCCCTACCAAACGACCATTGACAGTCCTGACGTTACCCATCACTCCGGCAACCTCGCCAAGCACTCGCTGCCTAATCGTTAGGGCCTGTTCACACTGACTTGATCAGTCACACTCCGAAGGGCCGGGGCCATTCTTGCCTCCAGCGTTGTTGGAATTCGCTTATTCAGAACGACTGAACCACACTCATTCCGCCTGGCTGGAGGCAACAATGACCTCCAGAAGGGGCAATCAGATCAGTGTGAACAGGCCCTGGCAAAGGGTTTTCAAGCGCCCGGGCCACAGTCCAGACAACCTTTTACCGGCTCGGGCCCCATGTGTAACCGGCGACTGAGCCCGCGCAGCGCTGTCCGCAGACCTTCTTCGATGACCGGGTGGTAGTAGGGGCTGTCCAGCATTTGCTGAACAGTAAGCCGCTGTTGCACCGACCAGGCCAGCAGATGGCCCAGATGCTCGGCGGCCGGGCCAAACATCTCCGCACCCAGAAACAGGCCTGAACCCTGCTCCCCGTAGACTCGCAGCACTCCCTTGTTCCTGCCAAGCACACGACTGCGACCCTGATCCTCGAAGCTGGCCTCTCCGACCGCGAACTGGCAGTCACTGCCGGAAAGGCTGGCGAAGGTTTTACCCGTCAGCATGATCTGTGGGTCAGTGAAAATAATCGAAAGCGGTGCCCGGCGGGGATGCACCCTGAGGTCAGGAAACCGGCCTGCGTTATCCCCGGCCATGCGACCGTCATCCGCTGCCTCGTGCAACAGAGGGTGCGCATTGCTGGCGTCGCCGGCTATAAACACCGGCGTGGAGCCGATCTGACCCGTCGTATCGTTGAAGTCCGGTATACCCTTATCGTTCACGGTGATTCCTGCCGCCTGCAGATCAAGTCCGCCCAGGTTAGGACGCCTCCCGGTAGCGGCCAGCAGGCAGGCCGCTTCAACTGTGACCAGTTGATCCTTTTCCCGATAGCTGACAGCAACCCCGCCTGCAGTTCTGGCAACCTGTTCAACCCTTGCATCCGGAACAAGAGTCAACTCGTCTGCCATTACCTTGCCGATGCACGCATTGATAACCGGGTCGGTTACCGGTCCGAATCTGTTCCCCGCGCCGATCAGATGGGTTTTTACACCCAGTCGGGACAGGGCCTGACCCAATTCCAGGCCAATGACCCCGGTGCCGACCACGGCAATGGATTCGGGCAACCGGTCCCAGGCGAATACATCGTCGTTGATCAGCAGCCGATCACCCAGTACAGACCACGGCTCCGGCACCAGCGGACTCGAACCCGTCGCAATAACGATCCGCTCTGCCAGCACCCTGATCCGGTCATCAACAAGCAGTTCATTGGCGGCGATGAAGCGTGCCCTGCCCCGGATCTTGTGCCGGCTGGGCCAGTCTTCCACCGCATCCAGAACAAAGCCCACAAAACGATCCCGTTCTGAGCGGACTCTTGCCATTACCTGATGTCCGTTTACCTGCTTGCCAGCCACCTCGATGCCAAATCGTGGGGCATTGTCCACTTGATGAGAAATCTCCGCCGCCGCTATCAACAGCTTGCTGGGCATACAGCCGACTCTGGCACAGGTGGTGCCGTAGTGGTCGGATTCGATAACGACAACACTGTCGGTGTACTTGCGTGCTGCCCGGTAGGCTGTCATCCCCGCGGTACCCGCACCGATGATCGCCACCTCTGCCGTGACTGTTTCATGTGCCATATCTGACCTCCGGTTCCTGACTGGCAGGCTGCTGACAGCTATTGCGCCAGCCAATACTGCGTTAAAAACTGGTTCAATGTGTTTATTTCACCTGCCAATCATTGCATAGCCGCTGCCCGGCTGGGAATCTGAACCCAGGCCGGAATCTGCCTGCGGATGGAGCCGTACGCAGCTGACAAAGCTCCACCGGTCTGATTATGTATTGCTAAATCACCCTTGATAAGTAAACATTGCTCAGTTACTGATACGCAAAGAGCTGGAACGTGGGCACGGATCAATTTTCACAGACAAGGCTAAGCGATGCTGACGCGCTCGCGCTGGCCCATCGCACCGACACCACCGCCCTGGTGGCGGCGGCTGGCGCCCTGCGGGACCGGGGCCACGGCGATCTGGTGACCTATTCCCGCAAAATATTCATACCCTTGACCAAGCTGTGCCGCGATGTCTGTCACTATTGCACCTTCGCCCGCACCCCCCGTCATATTGCCCAGCCCTATATGGCAGTCGATCAGGTTCTGGAACTGTGTGAGCAGGGCGCCCGGGCGGGATGCCAGGAAGCACTTTTTACTCTGGGCGAGAAACCCGAGCTGCGCTATCGCGTGGCCCGGGAGGCCCTGGCGGAACTGGGGTTCTATACAACCCTTGAGTATGTTCGCTTCGTAGCCGAGCGGGTTCTCAAGGAGACCGGTCTCATCCCGCACATCAACGCCGGCTGCATGAACGCCGAAGAAATCGCCATGCTGCGGCCGGTCAGCGGGTCCATGGGCATCATGCTGGAATCCGCTTCGCCGCGCCTTTGTGAAAAGGGAATGCCACATTTCGGCTCTCCGGACAAACAGCCGCAGGTGCGCTTGCGCTCCATGGAATTGGCCGGGGAGGCAAAAGTGCCTTTCACCACTGGCATCCTGATCGGTATCGGTGAAACCAGACAGGAACGGGTTGAATCGCTGCTGGCACTGCGTAACCTGCAAGAGCGCTATGGGCATATCCAGGAAATCATTGTGCAGAATTTCCGCGCCAAGCCGGAAACCCTGATGGCCGATGCCCCTGAACCGGATCTGGAGGAGCTGCTCTGGTCGCTGGCGGTAGCCCGGCTCATCTTCGGCGCCGACATGAGCATTCAGGCGCCGCCGAACCTGAGCCCGGGCGTACTGAAACAGCTGGTGGCTGCCGGAATCAATGATTGGGGCGGCGTCTCGCCATTGACCCCGGATCATGTAAACCCGGAGGCCCCTTGGCCGCATCTGGATAACCTCGCGCGTGAAACGGCCGAAGCTGGAAAATTTCTTGAGCAGCGACTGACCGTATACCCGCCCTATGTAATCGACAGTACAAACTGGCTCGACCCACAGATGACGCCGGCCGTTCTTAAACTATCCGATAGTGAAGGTTTTGCAAAAAGGGATACCTGGAGCCCTGGTGAACAACAGCCGGCACCGGAACTGGATATTTCTTTGTTAAACAAACAGTCGGATAACCTCTGCGTCGGCGAGGACCTTAAAACAATTGTTGCACGTTGCAAGTCCGGTAAAGAATTAACCGAAGCAGATATTTCCCGACTTTTCAGAGTCCGCGGCGATGAATTCACCTACGTGGCCCGGGAAGCCGACAATCTTCGGCAACAGGTGAACGGCGACCAGGTCAGTTATATCGTCAATCGGAATATCAACTACACCAACGTGTGCTACTTCAAATGTCAGTTCTGTGCTTTTTCCAAGGGTAAGCACAGCGAAGATTTACGCGGCAAACCTTATGATATCAGCGCCGAAGAAATCGCCCGCCGCTGTCGGGAAGCCTGGGATCGGGGAGCGACCGAAGTCTGTATGCAGGGCGGGATTCACCCTGATTACACCGGTGACACCTACCTGGATATTCTGGCGACTGTGAGAGCCGCCGTACCGGGCATACACATTCATGCTTTCTCGCCCCTGGAAGTCTGGCAGGGCGCCGCGACACTGGATATCTCCGTAACAGAATTCCTCAAGCGATTAAAAGCCGCCGGCCTGAATACGCTGCCGGGAACCGCGGCGGAAATTCTGCATGACGAGGTGCGCGCCAGCCTCTGCCCGGACAAACTCAACTCTGAACAGTGGCTGTCTGTCATGGAAGCGGCTCACCAGGTTGGCTTCAGGACTACCGCCACGATTATGTTCGGGCATGTGGATCATCCCCGTCATTGGGCCAAGCACCTGCTGGAAATCAGGGCCCTACAACAGCGAACTGGCGGGTTTACCGAGTTCGTGCCCCTCCCTTACGTGGCCCTGGAGGCTCCCATGTACCTGAAGGGAAAATCCCGCCATGGGCCCAGCTTTCGCGAAGCGGTTCTGATGCATGCGGTGCCGCGACTGGTCTTTCACGGCCTGATCGATAACATTCAGGCTTCCTGGGTCAAAATGGGCCGGCAAGGGGTCATTGCCTGCCTGCGGGCCGGCGCCAACGATCTGGGCGGTACCTTGATGAATGAGAGCATTACCCGGGCGGCCGGCGCCAGTTTCGGGCAGGAGTGGCCGCCGGCAATGATAGAAGAATTGATCACGGGCATTCAGCGGGTTCCCCGGATGCGCAACACGCTGTATGGGGAAGTTAATCCCGAGCGCAGGGAAGCGGCGTTCAACGCAGGCGACCTGGACGAAGTGGAAAATACCTCGGCGATGAAAATCCGCCGCAGCAAGCGCCTGCTTGATCCGGTGCAACTCACTTAACAACCCGCATACAGCCCACCGGATTGGAGGGGCAGGCTCGACAGTGCTGAACTCCCTGCGTCTGGCAGTAACGCCCGACACTGATCGGATATCACACCGTTGTCGTATATGACGCTTCCACACACTATAATATCCGCCAACGACGCCGCCCGGATATTGTCAGCCAGACTGGAACAGCCCTGGTCGACCACCCGGGGGCACTACCGGTCGAGAAAGGACAGCTATTGATGATTAAAATTGCCATAACGGGTGCCAACAGCAGCGTGGGGAAAAACCTGCTGGGGCATATTAGTGAAGGGTCTGAGTTTGAAGCCGTAGCGGGGGTCCGCTCCGAATCCGCTTTCGCGACACTTCCCGCCTCTGACCGCATAACTCCCCGCAGCGTCAATTATGGTAATGCTGAGGATCTTGCCAGCGCCTTTGAAGGCTGTCAGGTGGTTGTGCATCTGGCCGGGATTCTGATTGAAACCAAGAACAGCAAGTACCAGGCAGCCAATGTCGACGCCACTGCCGCTGTAGTTAAAGCCGCACAGCAGGCAGGGGTGAGCCAGTTGATTTTCATCAGCGTGGTCGGTGCCGACAGCACGGTCTCTAACCCCTACTTCAAGTCAAAGGGAGACGCAGAAGCAGTTATTGCAGCATCTGGTCTTGCCGCCACAATAATTCGTACTCCCCTGCTATTGGGTCCGGGAACAGCCGGTGCCAGTTCGGTACTATGGGCTGCGTCACAGCCAAAAGCCAAGTTGCTGGGTGGCGGTAACTATACTATGCATCCGCTGGACGTGGATGATCTTAGCCAGGCAATTCTGAACTGCTGCCGTGGAACCACCGCCGGTACAAGAACATTGGAAATGGTGGGCCCTGAAGGATTGCCCTATCGCGACCTGATCAAGAAACTGGCAGCCCTGAAGGGCAATGATATTACTATCGCCTCCGTGCCGGTCTGGGTCGCGAAACTTGGCGCGGCAGTTGGCAGCCTTTTGAAAGGCGGCGGTATGACGCCGGCTGTTATAGATGTTATTACAACCAACGAATCCGTTGCTCACAATGGCGCCATTGAACTGGGTGTTACTCCCACTCCGCTGGACAAAACTCTAACAAAAATTCTGGAACAATCATGACTGATCCCATTCCCTCGCCAGCCACTGCCGAGCCGCCTGCTCCGCGTAAATCCAACAAGGCCGGACGCGTGGTATTTTTACTTATCACACTAGGCTGTTTTGTTTACCTGTATTTCCGCCTCAACGGTGCCGCTGCCAGAGAAGGGCTATCACTGGTCGAGTACATGACTCAGGTATTTGCCAATGTCCAGTGGATTCCCTGGCTGGCCCTGATGATGGCCTACTCTCTGATGTATTTCCTCATCGATACGCTGGTGGTTACCCGGGCACTGAACTGGTTTATTGAACCACTGAAGTATCGCGATATCCTTCCTATCCGCGGCAGCGCGTATATTATTTCGGTATTTAACGAGCAGATTGGCAAAGGGGCCATGGCCTACTACCTGAACAAGCGTGATCAGGTACCTGGCTGGGAAGTTGGTTCGGTAATGCTCTTTATCATGTTCTGCGAAGTTTTTTATCTGCTGATCTGGGCCACCATCGGGTTTTTCTTCAGTAGCAGCACCCTGCCTGATGTCTTCAATATCATTCCCTACATTTCAGCCGGCGCGCTGGTGTTTTTCGTCGTCTGGCTGCTGTATTTCCGGGGAATTATCCTGCCCGAAAATCAGTTCCGGAACCGCCGCATTCTGCACGCCTTCAAACTGGCTACCCTGCGGCACTATGTAATGTTCTTCCTGCTCAGGTCACCGGCGCTGATCACGGCGGTATTTGTCTACACCTTCGCCTTGAATCTGTTCGGCGTAGAGGCTAGTTTCCTCTCCTTGCTGGGCTATCTGCCAGTGATATTCTTTGCCGCTACAGTTCCAACTCCGATGCGGGCAGCAGCAATAACCTTCTGGGTAATTCTGTTTCCTGAAAATGAAGGCCAGATGGCTGCATTCGGCTTTGTACAGCACAACTTCTTTATACTTTTCAATGCGTTGATTGGCGTACTTTTCTGGCGGCGGGCACAACGGGAACTGTTCGGTAACTGATGGCCAACCTGCTTACCGCGCTTCGCCTACTGATCGCAATTCCGACGGCGCTGAGCATGGCGCTGGTACTGGTGCTTCCGCCCATCGTGACGGTCATGCTGGTCGGAATTGCGATCCTGACGGATTACTTCGACGGAAAAGTGGCTCGACGTTTTGGTACGGCCTCGCCCAGAGGCCAGCTTTTTGATCACACAACAGATTTCCTGTTTGTGACTTCGGGTCTATTCGGTGCCGCCTATGCAGGCCTGATAACCCCAATACTGCCGGTACTGATCGTGATAGCGTTTGCTCAGTATGTGCTCGATTCCCATTTTTTCTATCATGAGAAGCAATTGCACATGAACAAGCTGGGACGCTGGAATGGCATCTTTTATTTTGTTCCCCTACTTGTCATAGCGAGCGCCAGAACAGCACCATTCAGCGCTGTGGCGGGAATTGTGACTGGTGCTGTTTTTATTTTCGGCTGGCTTCTGGTTCTGTCAACGGTGCTGTCCATTCTGGATCGCGCCATGGCGCCGCTGCATATTCAACCACGCAACAAATAATCCGACGATCACCCTGCTTTCTTCATCCTACTCGGCCTGGACTGAAAACCGATAACTGCCCGAGTATTGAACAGTATCTCCCTCAAACCGGGTTTGCCACTCGACAGTGTAGCTGCCGCTAATCACTTCGTCGTAGATTTCCATCATCAAGTCGTTGGCGCCCATGGTGTGAAGGCCGCGCAGGTTCAGTTCACCTGCAGGACCCGTCAGTGTAACGACACTACGCGAAACATCAGGCAATTCTGCAAAGTACAGGCGCAGAGTCCTCGGTAACCGAGTCTCCACGCTTCCTTCCGCGGGCTCCGCACTGAGTAGAGGACTTTCCGGCGCAAAACCTGAACAGGCGGAGACAAGTAACAGAACGAATACGGAAAGCAACCAAGAACTGATGCAGTATTTACTCATTGCGGACCACCCCTATCGATTCAGTGCAGGATGTAGATTCTACTCGAAGTGCTGACGAATAGGTAACGGCGCTGGTCACTGCTGCCCCACAGAGTGCTTAACCTGTCCAAAAAGGCCCCTGGATCGCAATGGTGGCATTGAGCATCGGCGCGGGGGAATCCAGCGACGGAGCAATCAAAACGCAGCACCGACTGACCGAGGGAGACCGTTTTGTGGGCTCCCGACCGAGGGAGGGAATCCCGGAGGGATGCAAGTTGCGGAGGAGTGGATTCCCCCGCGCCGATGCGGTCCCGACACATTCACACTCGATGGTTTATTGGCCACGCAGCAACTTCACGTTCATGTCTGACACAGATCCCGAATTGTGCAAATAGTTGGATTCAGGCCGTGGCAGGCCCTTCGGCCACGATTTTGTGGGACAGCAATGGGCGCTGGTCAAACCTGGTCTTGGCAGGTCTTGGCAGGTCTTGGCAGGTCTTGGCAGGTCTTGGCAGGTCTTGTGCAGGTCTTAAAGAATCAGTCAGGAGGGAAACTTAGCTGCCGGCTACAACTACTGCTCGTCTCGCAACTTTCGAGCCTGCGAAATCTCGTTGGCAAATTCGGCGAGTTTGACCCGAATTTCACTCTCCAGTTTTTTCTTGAGAAACATCTTCTCAGCGTGAGAAAGGTCATTCTCATCTGCCGCCTTGTTCACGGCTTTATCGAGTGATTCGAGAGTTGTTACCGGAGAGAATTTGTTCATAACGAATCCCTGAATAATCTGTACCGAGCCAAGTATTTTTCTGCTGCCTGGTCGCGATTCGAAAATTTCCAGTTTACTGCCGCGAAATTTACAAAGCACCAATACGCGCAACATATAGTGTAATAAACGCCTTGTCAAACAATATCTGGTGAAAGCACCCAGAATCTTAATTTACAGGACACCCAGTTAACTTTTTAATTGGGTGTCCTGTAATATTCTTATTTCTGTGGCGGTACTGGATCTTTTGGGCTCTCAACTTCATTTTTTGAGCACGAAATACCCGGCAAAAGAACTCACCGTTAAAATTTTGTTCGATAGGAAAGGATCTGGTGGACACCGGGGCTACGGATTCGAAGTCCGCCGGTTCAGACTGTTAATTCAGGGGTCTTGATGGAGAAGCTGTCAGGTGCCGTACAGTCGGGTGGCGGGTCTGATGCCCCGTATCCACCGGTTACGGAACCTGACAACATTTGAGCGGGCACGCCGTTCCTGAAAATGTTGCAGGGAGCCGGGGTCGCCGGCAGCCTGGTAAAAATACTTGTGAAAGTAATTCATTGTGTCGAGCCAGGCTGAGGGTTTAATACCCAAACGTTCCAGTACCTGGTCAGCTGCCTGTCGGGTCGCAAAACCTGTTTCCGCGGCTTTCCCGGGCAGCCGTGAGGCACTCCAGGCCACCAGGTCGAAATAGTCCTGCTGTCTTATGGGTAGACTATGCTCAGCCACACTGCTTCCACCGGTGTCAAAACTCATGAGGCGGGCGCCTGATGTCTTGAGGCGACGCTGTTGCTCGAAATACTCACCGTAGTGGCGCAGTAACGATTTTTGCTGGCGACTTCTCTGCTTAACCCTTCGGGCATGATTCACCAACCGCTCCTGGATTGATGTGAAGTCACTCCCTTCCGGGGTTTCGCTCAGCCCGGCCCGTGCCGGATTGAGGTCCACATAGGCCATGCAGGTCACCAGCGCTTTCTCATCCAGCAACGCCTGACTCTTGAATCGGCCCTCCCAGAATCTACCTGTACAGTCATCTTCCCTGTTGGCGCGCCGGGCAATGCTTTCGTTCAGGCAGCGCATGAACCAGCTTATGTCAGCGAGACGTTCACGCCACTGTTCAATCAAATTCCGACGGTATTCCCTGGCTGCCTTGCTGGAGTGGTTGCTGGCCACGGTTTCGAGCGCCGCTGCATTGCGACTGAAGAGCCGTGTCCAGCGTCTGATGACTTCATCCTGACTCCAGTCCGACGCCTGCTTACCATCCACATGCAGCACCAGGTGATAATGGTTACTCATCACTGCGTAGGCACAGATATCAATGGAAAAAATCGACGAAAGCTGCTTCGCCCGCTCTACCAGCCATACCTTGCGGTGATCGAAGTTCTCCCCGGTGAACGGATCGTCACCACAGAGAAAGGCCCGCCTGACGCAGCGCGTTATGCAGTGGTAATACGGCGTATCGTCCAGCGATACCTGTTGATGCCTGGCTCGAGTCATGGGCAGGGCGACTGGGTTTCCCGGTAGTTGCTTATCTTTATTAATCGACGCTTTTTGTCTTAAGGCCAGCTTTATGATTGATACTCGCCACTTTTTGACGATTATTCTCCGTTTCCGGAGGCTCCTCCAGCTGTGACAGGCCAGCGTATACCGGCTGTAATTCCGCCTTGAGCGGAAGGTCGCCGCAAAGCCGGCGCCTGGCGTTAACCAACCACAGGCCCCATTAATTCCAGCGTGGATCTGACTGCCTGAGCCCGTTTCCTGGCGCCAAGACCCGCCTGGCAGGGTCTTGGCGCTGTCGTGCTCAGTCGAACGGGTGCCTCAACACGATTGTTTCCGAGCGATCCGGACCCGTGGAAATGATGTCAACGGGCGCTTCCACGACTTCCTCAATAAAACGTATATAGGCTCGTGCATTCTCCGGCAGCTGCTCAAGGGTCCGGGCCCCGGCCGTGCTCTCGTTCCAGCCTGGCAGTTCCTCGAAGACCGGCTCCAGAGTCGCCGCTCCGTCTACATTCATGAGCCAGGAAGAAACCGTACCGCCGTCACCCTGATAACCGGTGCAGACTTTAATGGTCTCCAGCCCATCCAGAACGTCCAGCTTGGTCAGACAGATTCCGGACACGCTGTTTACCCTGATAGCCTGGCGCACGGCAGCGGCGTCGAACCAGCCGCATCGTCTGTCTCTGCCGGTCGTTGCACCCTTTTCATGTCCTACCGTTGCCAGGTGTTTACCGACGTCGTCAAACAGTTCGGTGGGGAACGGGCCGGTACCCACACGGGTTGCGTAGGCCTTGGTTATACCCAATACATAATCCAGGTAAAGAGGACCATAACCACTGCCTGTAGCCGTTCCCCCGGCGGTCGTGTTAGAAGAGGTGACGAAAGGGTAAGTGCCATGGTCAATATCCAACATCGATCCTTGAGCGCCTTCGAACAAAATACTGTCGCCCTGCTTGCGATGACGATGCAGTATTTCTATGGTGTCATCCACGATGTGCGAGATTTTACCGACCAGTTCAAGACTCTGATCCAGTGTCTCCTGAAATTCCACCGGCTGTACCTGGTAGTATTTTTCCAGAATAAAGTTATGGTACTCCATCAGGCCTTCCAGCCTGGCCGTAAACTGCGCTTCATCCAGTGCTTCCGCCAGACGAATACCCCGTCTGGCCGCCTTGTCTTCGTAAGCGGGCCCTATACCACGCCCGGTGGTGCCAAGCCGGGTATCCCGCGCCTTATCCAATGCCACGTGGGTAGGCAGAATCAATGGGCACGCACCGCTTATTCGCAGCCGCTCGCGGACCGGTATGGAGCGCGCCTCGAGTTCCGAGATTTCTTCCCACAAAGCATCAAGACTCAGGACTACACCGTTTCCGATCAGGCAGTCCACGCCATCCCTCAGAATGCCTGATGGTAAAAGGTGAAGCACCGTTTTCTGACCGTCGATTACCAGGGTATGCCCGGCATTGTGTCCGCCCTGAAAGCGCACGACCACTTTGGCCTGGTCGGTCAATAAATCAACAATCTTTCCTTTGCCTTCGTCACCCCACTGGGTGCCCAACACAACAACGCTCTTTCCCATTCCGTGCAATCCACTCTTTAAATTAGCCATTCAGGACCAGGCTTCTACAGCGGCCTAATCAAATTTTTCTACCACCCACCGACCGGATCGGCTGGCAATAAAACGATCACAACCCAATTCAGCGCCATCGACACCACCCTCAGCGGCATCGCCGGATGAAAGGCTCATGATGACGATCTCGCCCGAGGTCCGCAGATCCTGCACAAGCTGCATCAAAGCGTCGTCGCTTACAGCAGGAGCCAGGATACCTTTGGGCCTTTCGAAGCGGCGGTGAGTCAGGCGCGACAGCACCTTGAGATCACAATCGAATCCTGAAGCCGGACGGGCGCGGCCGAATACTTCGCCAATGTCGTCATACCGCCCGCCCTTGGCTACCGCCCGGCCGTTCTCTGGCGTGTAGGCAGCGAATACTATGCCCGTGTGGTATTCGTAGCCGCGCAACTCGCACAGGTCGAAACATAAGACAGTGTCGGCAGACCGGCTTTTCACCCCCCGGGTGATTGCTTCCAGCTCGTAGAGTTCCTTGCGAACTGCCTCGGGAGCCTCGGCAAACACCTCCAGTGCCTGCTCCAGTGTTTCAGCGCCGCCGCTGAGACGACTGAGCTGATAGAGCATTTCCCGCAAATCGGCGTCCCCCACAACCTGCCGCAACAACGTATCGATCTCGGCATAGGCTTTGCGCTGAACCAGATCGAACAGCGTTTCCTCGGTCTTGTCATCCAGCTGTGCCTCAGCCACCAGCGAGCGAAAAATACCCACGTGGCCGAGTACGAGATGAATATTCTTTATATCAGCCTGTTGCAGCGTTGCGATCATGAGGCAGATTAATTCCACATCGGCTTCGACACCGGAATGACCGAACAACTCCGCACCAATGCGGAAAGGCACTCGTGACGTCAGCAAACCTCGAGGCCTGGTGTGAAGAACGCTGTCGGCGTAGCAAAGACGAACCGGCCCTTCCAGATTCAGGCAATGGGCATCAATGCGGGCGACCTGGGGTGTCATATCGGCACGAATCCCCATCATCCTGCCACTCAACTGATCGGTTACTTTGAAAGTATGCAGATCCAGATCCTGGGAAGTGCCCACCAGCAGGGAATCGAGAAATTCAACGAACGGCGTCATTACCAGTTGATATCCCCAACTGCTGTACAGATCGAGGATCTCACGTCGCAAAGATTCCAGCACAAATGCCTCATCAGGTAGAATTTCTTCTACACCCTCAGGCAATATCCATCGGCCAGCTGAATTCATTTAATCTCTCTCCGGCTCCCCAGCCTGTCTTACTTATACTGTCAGTTGATCAGGTACAAAAGTCCGGTACCCACCAACATGCTGCCAAGCCCGATCACTCGTAAGGTACCATCGTTTACCTGTTCCACGGCCTCGAGCATCCTGCGCCAGCGCCCAGGCGCGACAAAGGGAAGCATGCCCTCTATCACCAGCATCAGGCAGAAGGCGACACCCAATTCATGAGCCATGATCGGTATTTCTCTTACTCAATTGTTGTCTTACCCATTCGGGTCCATTGATGCTTTTTTGGCAAAGCTTTATGGACCAAAAAAACGAAAACTCAAGCAACAGTCGCGCTGCTGCTTGAGTTCCTTTAATCTGGCGTTCCACTATTTTATAGAGGCAGTTCTTTCCTGCTCGGAATGCCCCGGATTACACCAGCTTCAGTTTGTCGGTCTATTGTTCAGATACCTGAAGTAGTCACTGTCCGGATCTATCAGCAGAAAATCACCTTTGTTACTGAATGTTGATCGGTAGGCATTCAGGCTTCTGGTAAAAGCGTAGAACTCGGGATCTCTATTGTACGCTTCCGCATAGATACCGGTGGCTTCGGCATCACCTTCGCCACGAATCTGCTCGGCGTCACGATAGGCTTCGGCCAGGTAAATTCTCGCTTGCCTGTCTGCATCAGCTCGTATCCCGATGGCCAGTTCCTCACCCCTGGAACGCAGCTCCTGGGCTTCCCTGTTACGTTCTGTAGTCATCCGTTCATACACCGAAGACCTGACGTCATCGGGCAGATCAATCCGCTTGACCCGGACATCGATCACTTCTATGCCAATATCAATGGCAGTGTCTTCATTGAGTTCGGTTGTAAGGGCTACCATGAGATCATCCCTTTCACCGGCTACCACTTCCTGCAGGGTCCGGGAACCAAACTGGTCGCGTAGTCCATCGTTAATCCGCTCTGATAAAAGCTGCTGCGCCCTGGTGAGATCACCCGCATTGGCAACATAGAACTGGCCGACATCCACGATGCGGAACTTGGCGTAGGAATCCACCATCAAGGCTTTCTGCTCCAGAGTAAGAAACCGGGTTGGCACCGCGTCGGCCGTTTGTATGCGCCCGTCAAACTTCGCCACCCGGTTTATAAAAGGAATCTTTACATGCAGACCCGGTGCAATATCGTCATCCACCAACTGGCCAAATTGTAACAGCACAGCACGCTCTGTCTCTCGGACTACAAACAGGGAATTGCTGGCTACCAGTACTACCAGGACTACTAGTCCCAAGCCGATGAAATTCTTCATATCAACGTCCCCTTCCGCTCGTAGTCAGTCGCGAGCGATCTACTGAGTTGTTGCTGCCAGGTGCCGGCAGGTACGGTGCCAGGCGCGTGGCCAGATCCTGCAGTTCACGGGTAGTAGTCGGTAACGCTGTACCACCCACGTTATTTGCACCCTGTTCCATAATCTTGTCCAGCGGCAGGTACATCATGTTATTGCCACCTTCAATGTCAACCATGATCTTACTGGCACTGGCCATCACGTCCTCGATAGCCTCGATGTAAAGGCGTTCACGGGTGACTTCCGGTGCCTTGCGGTACTCGGTCAGCAGCTGATTGAAACGCGAAGCGTCACCCTGAGCCTCGGCAATGACTTCCTGCTTGTAGCCGTTCGCCTGCTCGATGGCCCGCTGAGCATCACCACGCGCTTCCGGGATTACCTGAGCGGAGTACTGCTGGGCCTGATTCTGCACTCTTTGTTCATCTTCCCGGGCTCTGATCACATCGTCAAAAGCCGCCCTGACGGCATCGGGAGGTTGGGCATCGGTGACATTCACCTGACTGATTAATATGCCGGTCTGGTAGACATTCATGTAGTCCTGCAGGCGCTGTTCCACATTGTCGGCGACAGCAGCACGACCTGTGGTCAGAATCTGATCCATGAAGTTCTCGCCTACTATGTGCCGGATCGCCGATTCGGACGCATTGCGCAGACTCAGCTCGGGATCCTGCACGGCAATAACATAGCTCTTGGGGTCCTCGATTCGGTACTGTACGGTAACGGTGAGGTTGATGATGTTTTCATCGGTCGTCAGCATGTCATTGACAAACTGGCGGCTGTTAAGCCTCTGCACGTTGACCTTGGTCACCTCGTCAATGATCGGGGGATTCCAGTGAAGACCAGGAAGCACCACCGCCTCGCGCACGCGCCCGAACCGCAGCACCACACCCCGCTCCGCTTCATCGACGGTGTAAAAACCCATAAAGGCCCACACCACCACCACCGCAAGAATCAGTCCGCCAAGCATCCCGGCATTCAGTTTGGCGCTGCCGCCACCCGACCCGGAGCCTGAACCGCCGGATGATTTGCCGGATCCACCAAACAGAGAATTGATTTTCTTGGTCAGATTCTTGACGACCTCATCGATATCAGGGGGTCCGTCGTTACCACCACGACGACCTCCACCCCCCCAGGGGTCTTTGTTGTCGCCGTTGTTCCCAGGTTCATTCCAAGCCATTCGCTTCTCCAAAGCTATTCGGTTGCAGGAGCGTGATTTTAACGAATAATCAGGTTTTAACCCAGCCTTTACGGCCAAATGCGGGTGTGAACCGGATTATCGCTTACGCCCTTGAGTTACTCTCAGTCCAGCCAATGAAACCCTTGCCGGATCAATTGACATGCAGTGCCGGTTCGACTGTGGGTACCGGCTTCCCCAACTGGTAATCGGACTCTGACTGCAGCCCCTCTTCCTCAAGGATTCTCAGTAAATTACTACGCGCCAGCCTGACTTTCAGATGAAACTGGCCGTTCTCGTCCACCGCCTCGTCCTGTACCGCGCCTCTGGCATACAGCTTACTGCGCAAACGCGCATGGGCGGGCTGCAGCACCAGATCCTGCTGCACCAGTTCGCCGGACAACAGTTCACTGACGGCCGTCAGCAACAGCTCAATACCCTCGCCAGTCCGGGCGGATAACCACACCCGCCAGGGTCTTCCCTCGGCATCTCTGTCGATGGCGGGAGCGCAGTTCTCCAGCAGATCGATTTTATTGAACACCTGCAGAATCGGCGCATCGGCAGCACCGATCTCGGCCAGAACATCTTCGACTTCCCGGATCAGCATATCGTGTGATTCATTGGCCGAATCTACAACATGTAGTAGCAGATCAGCCTGTGAAGTCTCCTCCAGGGTGGCGCGGAAAGCTTCCACCAGCTGGTGCGGGAGGTGGCTGATAAAGCCCACGGTGTCTGCAAATACAACATTGCCGAAAGACGGAACTATAATCGACCTGAGGGTGGAGTCCAGAGTCGCAAAAAGCTGATCCGCGGCATAGGTTTCGGCACTGGTCAATCTGTTGAACAGGGTCGACTTGCCGGCATTGGTATAGCCGACCAGCGACACGGTCGGCACTTCAGCCCGGCTCCGGGACCGTCTGCCCTGGTTGCGCTGAGCGCGAACCCGCTCCAGGCTTTTGTTGATGGCCTTGATGCGCTGGCGCAGCATACGCTGGTCCAGTTCCAGCTGAGTCTCACCCGCTCCACGCAGGCCGATACCGCCCTTCTGTCTGTCCAGGTGGGTCCAGCCACGTTTCAGCCGGGTACTCATATGCTGCAACTGCGCGAGTTCTACCTGCAATTTACCTTCATGGCTGCGGGCTCGCTGGGCAAAGATGTCGAGAATCAGGCCGGTGCGGTCAAGTACGCGACATTTCAGGTGCCGTTCCAGGTTGCGTTCCTGGCTCGGAGACAGGGTATGGTTGAAAATGACCAGCTCGGCGTCGCAACCCGCCACTGCGTCCGCGATTTCCTGCAGCTTGCCGGTCCCGACGAAAAAACTGGGTGAGGGTTGTTTGCGACTTCCGGTGATGAAAGCTGCCGGATCACCTCCGGCAGATAGCACCAGCTCTTCAAATTCCTGAGGATCTTCCTGATCGCGTTCTGAATCAATAGAGATATGAACCAGAATGGCGACTTCACCTGTATCAGGGCGCTCGAAAAACAATAAGTTACCTCTTCTCAGGCGGTATTGCCGAAGTTTTCATCGGGCTCAACGCCGCCAGCCTGTTCGGTTTGTCCAGGGGTGGGAATCCTGACTGTACGGGCCGGGACTACTGTTGATATGGCGTGCTTGTACACCATCTGGTTAACAGCGTTCTTCAATACAATGACAAACTGGTCAAAAGACTCGATCTGGCCCTGCAGCTTGATGCCACTGACGAGGTAAATCGAGACGGGTATTCGCTCTTTCCTTAATACATTCAGAAAAGGGTCTTGTAGAGTATGCCCTTTCGACATGTTCCTAGTCTCCTTATATTTAAACGAGGACCCGGCCGGCCCAATTTAGTCCACTACTCAGTAATCCCGTATATCGAGGTTGATTCCAGGATATTCAAGAGTTCATTCAGGGAATTGTCACTGCGGCCACCCAGACTGGTGAGCTCGGGCCAGCTCCTCAACCAGGTATACTGGCGCTTGGCCAGTTGCCTGGTGGCAATAATACCTCTTTCAACCATTGCATCATAGTCGATTTCACCGGATAAATACTGCCAGACCTGACGATATCCGACTGATTTGATGGCTGGCAGGCTGGATGACAGGTCCCCGCGACGATAAAGCCCTTCCACTTCTTCTACGAGCCCAAGCCTCAACATGGATTGGAATCGGCTGGCAATTATTTCATGCAGCTGCTGGCGGGACTGGGGCATCAGCGCCAGGAAACGTAACTGAAAGGGATAGGACTCACTTGCCGCTGCTGCCAGCCGGCCTTGCGCATGTAGCTCGGTCATGGTTTTACCGGCGGCCAGGTAAACTTCCAGGGCCCGCTGCAGGCGCTGGGGGTCATTGGGGTGAATGCGGGCCGCTGATGCCGGGTCGACCTCGGCCAGACGCCTGTGCACCGCCGACCAGCCCTGCTCAGCAGCCAGTTGTTCTATCCCGGCGCGGATCGCCGGGCTGGCGGTGGGCAGCTGGGCCAGCCCGTCTCGCAGCACTTTGAAATACAGCATAGTGCCACCCACCAGCAGGGGAATCCGGCCAGATTCGAGTACTTCCCCGATGGTTGCCAGCGCGTCGGTTAGAAAGTCAGCGGCGGAATAAACCTCGCCCGGATCCCTGATATCAATCAGCCGGTGCGGCGCGATTGCCAGTGTCTCGCGGTCCGGTTTGCCACTGCCAATGTCCATGCCCCGATAAACCTGTGTCGAATCGACACTGATGAGGTCGACCGGCAGGCGTTGCGCCAGCTCTACCGCCAGGTCGGTTTTTCCAGACGCGGTGGGGCCCATCAGACAGTACACGCAAGGTCGGGATATGGGGGGGGCAGTCATATCTGGAAATCAGCGAGAATGTTCACTGGCCGCGCAAAAACAGCTTGTCCAGCTGGTCCATGTTGAGAAATACCCAGGTCGGCCTGCCGTGATTACACTGACCACTTCTTTCCGTCACCTCCATGTCACGCAGCAGGGCATTCATCTCCGTGATACTCAACTGCCGGTTGGCCCGCACCGAATTATGGCAGGCCATGGTGGCGAGGAGTTCATCCTGATGTGCCTGAATCCGCTCACTGCTGCCGAATTCCATGATGTCGGACAGTACGTCACGGACCAGTTGTTCAACATTCGCCTCACGTAGAATGGCTGGAATCTGACGCACAATCACCGCTTCGTCGGCGACCCTTTCCACCACCACCCCCACATTCAGCAATGCCTCCCGCTGTTCTTCAACGCTGTCTGCCTCGGCCTGACTGACCGCCAGGGACAGGGGGACAAGCAGAGGCTGAACCTTCAACTCCTCGTTGACGCAGGCTGTCTTCATCCGCTCATAGGTTATCCGCTCATGGGCGGCATGCATGTCGACGATGATCAGCCCGTCTTTGTTCTGCGCCAGGATATAGACACCATGCAACTGCGCTATGGCGTATCCCAGGGGTGGAATCTCTGACTCCTCGCTAAGTTTCTGATACGCATCCAGCTGTTCCCTGACCCGTGACGGATCGAAACTTCCCCGCTGAGACCCGTAATTGCCCCCGTCATAGTTGCCCTGCCTGGAATAGTAACCGCCCGTGGGTCCGCTGCTTTCCCCCGGGTTGTCGATCAGGCTTAGTTTGCTCTGGCTGCCCCATTGATCAGGCTGCCAGCCGCTGCGGGACTCTGCACCCGACTCCGCCGCAGCCGGTTGCTGGCCGGCCAGTGTCTCAGCCGGTGTCACTTCAGCAAGTGCCCGGTGCAGGGAACTGAACAGGAAGTCGTGGACCATCCTGCTGTCGCGAAAGCGTACTTCGTGCTTGGTGGGGTGTACATTCACATCGACGCGGGCCGGATCCAGCTCCAGGTACAGCACAAAGGCCGGGTGACGACCCTGGAAAAGCACATCCCGGTAAGCCTGTTTTACCGCGTGCGCCACCAGCTTGTCGCGGATTACTCTGCCGTTCACGTAGAAATATTGCAGATCCGCCTGGCTGCGGGAAAAAGTGGGCAGGCTTACCCAGCCCCATAATCGCAGACCTGACCCCTCTACTTCGATCGCCACGGCATTGTCCATAAAGGCCGGGCCGCATACCAGCGCAACCCGGCGCTGCTGTTCCTGCAATGTGCCGGCTTTCAACAGATTGTGTACGACCCGCTGATTGTGCTTGAGCACGAATGTCACGTCGAAACGGCTTAGAGCAAGCCTTTTTACAACTTCTTCGATGCGGGAGAATTCAGTCTTCTCAGTACGGAGAAATTTTTTCCGGGCCGGTGTATTGAAAAACAGATCGCGAACTTCAACCGTGGTTCCGGCCTGGTGCGCCGCCGGCGTCAGTACCGGCTGCATCTCCTGCCCTTCGGCTTCCACCTTCCAGGCCTGCGCGGCATCGCTCTGTGCACTCCTGGAAGTAATGGTCAAGCGGGAAACCGAACTGACACTGGCCAGCGCCTCGCCCCGGAACCCCAGGCTGGCGATACTCTCCAGGTCCTCCAGATCGACAATCTTGCTGGTTGCATGCCGGCTCAGTGAGAGCGCCAGATCGTCACGATCCATGCCGGCGCCGTCGTCCCGTACCCGCATCAGCTTGCTGCCACCACTCTCAACATCGATTTCGACACGCGTAGCGCCCGCATCAAGGCTGTTTTCCAACAGCTCCTTCACCACGGACGCCGGGCGCTCGACGACTTCGCCGGCAGCGATCTGATTGGCCAGTCGTTGACTGAGTAAAGCAATCTTGCCCATAGAAGCTGATTTCGGGATTACAAAGCGCGGGATTGTACCATCATCCCCTCAGCACAATCAGGAGGTGGGAATCCTGAGGACCTGCCCGATCCGGATAGTGTCGCTGGTCAGGTTGTTGGCCTGCCGCAGTCTGGAAAGACTGACGCGGTAGCGCTGGGCGATCTCCGATAGAGTCTCGCCGCGGGTTATACGGTGCTCAGCGCTTCGGTACGCGTCAGCCGAAGTGGGAATTTTAAGAGTCTGTCCCACGTGGATGACATCACCACGCAGTCCATTGTCGGCCTTCAGGCCGGCGAGGCTGACGCCGAAGCGGGCGGCGATTTCAGACAGGCTGTCGCCACGCCTTACGGTGTAGGACTCCGGCGCGACACCATTTTCCTTCTGCCAGGCCACCAGGGATCCCGGCGGTGGACTTTCATAGAAGTAGCTTTTAACCCCCTGCACAATAGCGTCCGCGAGTCTGCGCTGGTAGTTGGCGGATTTCAATCGGTCTGCTTCCGTGGGGTTTGACAGATAACCGGTTTCGATCAGTATCGAGGGAATATCCGGTGAGCGCAGTTCCCACAGGTTTCCGCCCTGCACCTTGTTCTTGCGCAACGGCGCCACACCATCCAGGGTATCCAGTATGTGACTCCCCAGAGTTACGCTTTGTTCCATGCTCCAGGCCATGGAGAGATCCAGCAGGGTAAGCGCAAGATCGTCCTCCACGTCGGCTATGCGGGTATCGCCAGCGACACCCCCAAGCAGGTCCGCCATGTTTTCCTTTTCCTCCACACGGCGGATATTTTCCTGATCGGCTGTTTCTCCCGACAGGGCGTAAATCGTCACGCCCTGCACATCCCGGCCGCGATAGGAATCGGCATGAATGGAGATATACACATCAACTCGCTGCTCGCGGGCAATAACCGGGCGTGATTTCAGCGGCACCGAGTAGTCGCCGTCCCTGATCATTACCGGGCGGTAGCCAGGTGTCTGCTGCAGCCGTTCTTCAACGGCCCGGGCGATCGACAGGGTTACGTCTTTCTCCCAGAACCGGCGGTTGTAGCTTGGCGCACCAGGGTCTTCTCCACCGTGACCGGCCACCACCGCCACGAGGATGTCGCGCTTCTGCGAGGGTTGCGCAACCGGCAGGGTCTTGACAGTTTTTGCGCCGCTGACCTGCGATTGCTTATCACGCGTTTGGGAATCGTAAAGATCAATTATCAGTCGGTCACGAAATTCACCGTTGGCCCTCAGGGAAAAGCTCTCGTGCTGGACTCTTTGTTCCATATCCAGCACCAGGCGCAGGTCCTTGCCGTTTCGAACCCCGGTTCGGATACCGGTAATCGGACTATCGGTCAGGTCCAGATCCGACAGATCAGCCACCATACTACTGTCGGAAATATCGACGACCAGGCGCTCCGGATTGTCCAGATTGAAAATGTGATAACTGACCTCATCACTCAGATCCAGGGCCAGACGGGTATGATCCGGCGCGCGCCACAGACGGACTTCCTCCACCGTGGCGGCCATCACAGAAGCACAGCCCAGCACCCCCGCGAGGAACGCAAGGGCCAGGCCGACTGGTTTTCTCACCTGGCTGTAAAACTGTTTCATGCAGCCGGACTCTCTCTGAATTCTCACTTGTGGTTTATTGACTCTGTGCTCTGACCCTCAGGGTTTTACCCTGGGTCAGGCCCTGGCATTTTCAGCGCGCCTGATACCTTGAAGCCGGTCTGCGGACCAGGAATCCCGGCACAACTGACACGAATTAGCTGCTATCGGTTCGCTGTCATTCTGACTTGGAGAGCTCGATCAGCCGGCTCAGCTTATCAGCGATTTCACAGCCCCGCGGGGTGCCGGTTCTCCAGGTCAAACGCCGACCTCTGCCTTCAATGGCCAGCTCGATCATCAAATCAGCCGGCGGCAGTAAGGAGCCACCCCTGTCCGGCCACTCGATCAGGCACAGGTTCGACCCATCAAGATAATCCGAAACGCCCAAAAATTCCACCTCTTCGGGATCGGAAAGGCGATACAGATCAAAGTGATAAATGTTATACCTAGAAAACTCGTAAGGTTCAACCAGGGTATATGTAGGACTTTTTACCGCACCCTCGTGCCCATACCCCCGCAAAATCCCCCGTGCCAGGGTGGTTTTGCCGGCACCCAGGTCACCGGTCAGGTAGATCCGACCGCCACCGGTGGCGGTGGGTTGACACCCGGTATGCTGCGCTCCGACTTCAAGATCGCTGGTAGCCAGCGCGAGCAGGCGGCCACAACGCTCGGTATCCGCTTCATCGGCAAGGAAAAGGCTGCGTACTGACATGATGAATTCCACCATCCCCGGAACGGGAAGAAGGTTATCGGCTACGACGAGGGATTGATCAGCCGCTGAATAAACGGCAGCAGATCGGTCGCCACCAGCCCCCGCTGGCCCGCCTCCGCAGCGGCCAGGTCGGCAGCTTCGCCATGCACGCAGACAGCGATGCGCAGGGAATCATCCAGGCTGTAACCCTGCGCCACCAGGCCTCCAATCAGCCCGCTGAGCACATCGCCCATGCCGCCGCTGGCCATGCCTGGGTTGCCTTCGCTGCACAATTCGATTCTGTGAGCCTGCAAGGAATCGTGCAAGGCGCCAACACACAGCAGGCTGCCGGCCCCCTTCAGCAGGACTGCACCACCCCAGCGATAATGCAGACGACGCACCGCCGCAAACCGGTCAGCGTTGATCTCTGCTGTCCCGCAACCCAGCAATCGGGCTGCCTCCCCCGGGTGGGGGGTCAGTATCCAGTTGTCCCGGGCGGAAATCTGCTCGCCGTCAGTTTCCATGCCTTCCGCCAGCAGATTGAGCCCATCGGCATCCACCACCAGCGGCGTCTCACGGCCTGCCTGTGCCCTGAGAGCCAGGCCTAACAGCTCCCGGGCCCAGGGGCCCCGACCCAGGCCGGGGCCGACGACAATGACCGAGGCCCGTTCCAGCAGCGCATTCACCCGGCTCTGCCACTCATCGGGGTCTTCGCTGCCCACCATCATCACTTCCGGTTGTCTGGCCAGGAAACCACACCGGTTAACCGAGCGGGTTATGACGCTGACCAGGCCGCTGCCTGCCCGCAGAGCGGCCGCCGATGCCATCAGCGCCGCACCGCCGAAGCCATAGTCGCCACCGAGGATAACCGTATGGCCGCAGGTACCCTTGTTCGCGGAGCGCTGACGGGGTTGCAGCAGGCGGGCAACCAGGTTCATGTCAATGCGATGGCTGGCAGGTGCGGGTGAATTTTCGGAGTGGAAAACCCGCTCCGGCACTTCCAGATCGTGATAAACCAGCGCGCCGGTCTTGTCGACGCCGGCAGCCGTCAGCAGACCCTGTTTCATACCAATGAAGGTGGTGGTCAAAGACGCCTGGACCGCATCACCCAATACGCTGCCGGTATCGCTGCACAGACCGGACGGGATGTCTATGGACAGGACCGGAAACGGCAGATCGTTGATGGTCGCGACGGCCTCGGCGTAGGCGCCGCTGAGCGGCCGGTCGAGTCCGGTTCCCAGCAGGGCGTCAACGATAAGGGTGTGGTCCTCCGGGTAGGAGCCGGATCCAAGCAGGCTTTCGCGGTCAAACCCGGTAATGGAGACTCCCCGTTGCTCGGCAAAACTCCGGGCCCGCCAGGCATCTCCCCGCAAAGCCGAGTGATCACCTACCTGGATGATCTCGGGGTTCAGACCGAAGTCCCGGGCCAGCCCGGCCACGACATACCCGTCGCCGCCGTTGTTCCCGGTGCCTGCGAACACCAGCAAATGGCGGGTCTGAGGCCATCGTTCGATGAGCCCGTTAAACGCTGCCGCGGCAGCCCGCTGCATCAGGGTGAAGCCCTCAATACCACAGCCTTCAATAGCCAGGCGGTCCAGTTCGCGTACCTGGGCCGCCTGGTAAAGCGCTCGTGGCAGTCGGGCTACCTGCATGTTCATTGCTGTCACTTCTTGTCGAATTGTTTGATCAGTCGCCGCACAACAAAAAGCGAGGCCTCGAGATCCTCGAGGGTAATATCTTCAGTCGCATCCAGTGCCCAGGGATCCTGCTCTTCACGCAACAGGTTGTAGCATTTTTTTCCCTCGCCGGTCAGATGGACCAGCATGGATTTCTTGTGTTTGGGATTGGGAACATAGAGCAACAGGCCGTCCTCCACCATTGCATCGGCAATACGCTGAACGGCCTGGCGGGACTGACCGAGCACCCTGGCGATTCCCGGCACTGTCAAACCGCCGCTGGAAAGTGCCACCGCGCCGATGACCCGCCAGCGAGCGCTGGTCAGGCCCAACCCCCTGGTCATCCTGTCACCCTCGGCGATCAGCAGCCCGTTGAGACGGAACAATGACAACACAAGGTCAAGGAAGACAACTCTTTTTGGCGAATGCAAAGTATGCTCCTGGCTGGATGGTCGACTGGCTTCCTGTCCCCGGTCATGGCCATGGCCATGGCCCCGAGACAAGGTTTCTGCGTCTGAAAACATGCTGTCATCACTCTGGATGAAAGTAAAGGAATTCCATCTGAGTATCCAAACGCTATGACGCCGACCGGAACGTCAAGTACCGACTGTGACGGGGCCTGCTTTTTCTATACACTCGATGCAGGCATTGTGGATCACCTGGAACCAACATGACTGATCGCAACGTAAGTAAATTCATGCCTCGGGCTGCCGGGCAGACCGGCTGGTTTCCGGCCGGCCTGGCCCTGCTGTTTTTAGCTCTGTCGCCACAGACCTTTGGTGACCCACTGTCAGACGCCAGGCGGCTACTGCAACTTACCGAAGCGGCCCGGGAGTTTGAACTGGCCACCCGACAACAGGCCAATACCGTCATTCGCACCTATGCCAGCATTGTCGCCATGTCCACAGAGCAGGAACTGCCCGGCTCCATCAAGCAGGAAATAGCCCGCTGTTACCAGCAGACCTATGCCTGGGAACTCTTCGAGCCGGGCATTGCCGAAATTTTCGCCGCCAACCTCAGCGCAACCGAACTGCAGCTGCTGATCGATTTTTACAACGACAAGAGTGTGCCCCCGTCCCAGATCGACACGTTCAAGGCACTGATTGCCAGAGCCGACGTGGTCGAACAGATGGCCATCGACTACATTTTCGATCAGAGCGAGGGCTGCGACGCACGCAACGTCGAGCTGATCCTAAATTTCCTCGCTGCTCAGGGTTCATAGAGATTGACCGGCGACGGGCCGAATGAAAGCCAGGTGGCATTGGCCTGTTGATGGCGACCGGGCTTGCTCCAGTCGCAGACCCCGTCCGGGAAAATGGCCCGCAGCCGTTCTTTTTCCGGCTCACTGAAACTCACCCCGTACTCGCTGAAATCAATCGGTTTCAACTGGCACTTAAGAATATCGTTAGTCAGGGGGCCACCGGCCACCAGCCGCAATCCTGCATGGGGGGGATAGAGCCTGTTGCAGACGCCCTCGGTGTTGTCATACAGACGCCCCGTATCGAATACCGGATCCTCCATAATCTGCTCACCGTCGGCCGTGAAACAATCATTTTTCAGGGCTGCCGGTCTGGCTCTGACAATCCTGTCCAGCACCCGGCCCCCATCAGCGTCGGCCTGAATATTGGCCAGCCACTGATCCATCAGCTCCAGGTTCTCTGCAGTCAGAGAGAGATCTCTGTCGTGCCGGCGCAATATATAATTTTCCGCGTGGCCATTATCCCGCTCCAGCCTGGCACGGGTGATAAATGAATAGACACTGGCATGAAAGTTTCCGATATCGTCCAGGTAGCTTCGATCGTCAATTATCGGGACCTCTGACAGCCCGGCTCCCCCGCCGGTAACACGACCGGTCTCATAAGCTATCCGCACCGCGTCATCGTCCGCGACGGTTCGCTGGGCTCGAGAATTGACATCGATATCCCAGCCACCGATTTTTTCGTTCAGATCCAGAAACAAGGCTTTATCGATGAGCCCTTCATTCAGCGCGGCCAGCCCGTACTGTACCCCCACATTGTCATGGGGAGCCCTGGCAAAAGCCCGTTCGGCGTTGATTTCCGGATACAGCTTTTCGCCAAAGACATTGCGCATGCCATCATAGATAGAACACCTGGCACCTTCTGGATTGCTCACAGGATGATAACGAGCCTCTGGCGGGATCTGCGCTGAACAGTCATAAGGCGCTATCCGACGCGGCCGATCGCCCAGCGAGGACTCACACAATGACCACATGGACCACCCGCCAATGGCATTCTTGGTTTCGTCACTCAATCCCCTCTCGGGAGCATTCACATAATCCCGCAGAATCCCGGCACACTCCTGGGAATCGGTAAAGTAGGACACCGCGTCGGCGAAGGTATTACTCGGCAGAAGTCCGTCCAGAAGCCCCGGGTAGGCACCTGCAATCAATAATTGCTGCATCGCCCCGCCGGAGCTGCCAAAGCCGATGGTATACCGCGGTACCCCGTAACTTTCTATGAAATGCTCTTTCACCATCATGGTCGTCTCGGCCGAAAGAACATCGTTGCATCCCCCCTGCGCATTGACATTCAGGGTGGAGGACGCCACGGCGTAGCCTCGGCTCAACATGGTATCCCGCAGCACACCACCGGTAGTGGTGCCTTGAAAGTAACCGGCCTCGCAGCCGCCGCCATAGGTATAGACCAGGCGCTGATTCCAGGCGCCGGGATCGCCGAGCGGCGACGGCACGGGGCGCACCGGGTCGTGAAGAATAGCGATCTGGTAGACGGCGCGATTGATCGTACCGGTCTCCAGCCTCACGATGTAGGGAGCCTCCTCGCCTTCGAGAGTTGTCGTGAAAGCCAGATCCGCGGGCCTGGCAGCAATGTCGACAAGCGGCTTGAAGACAGGCTCCTCTCCTGTCGAACGGTAGACATAATCCACCCGGGTTGGCAGTGAACAATTGCTGTCGCTGACGGAATCGTCGAGAAACTCTCCGTTACCGAGGTCAAAACGACGCTTCTGCCCGTCCAGGCCGGGCGCCAGTTGCGCGAGACAGAAATAAGGCCGCTGTTGGGGGCCGGACAGAATCGGCCCGGTAATGGGGTAGTTGACCACCGGCAGCTCTGCCGCCGCCTCGCCTAAGCGGGCGGTAATGGAATTGGTTCCCTGATTCAAGCCACCGACCAGCGCCCGGTAGGTAGTGAGGCCACCACTTTCACCCACCGCCGACAACGCCACTGATCTGGCAATACCGTTCAGCAACACCCGGATATCGTCGGCATCGGAGGTAGAGGCGGTAATTTCCAGCAGGACATCTCCACCACTGAGCAAATACGGCTTATTGGAAAGCACAGCCAGGGAGAGCTGCGCCGGGCGGTCCGGTTCCTGGCTGCAGGCGCTGACCAGAATGCCGAGCAGACAGAGTGTGAGTAGATGCTTAATCCTGGACATGGTGACAATTCCCTCATTCCGGTTCAGTGGGCTGAAAAGCCACTGTACTGCAGCGCCGGCAAAAGTTAAATGCTCTATGCAGTTCAGCTGGCTGGCGTGACATTTTCTGATGCCATGAGCCTGTTGCGGCTGCGGTGAAAGCCGCAGTGGCAACCCGACCAGTGAACCTCTGATTAACTCCCGCAGCGCATCGCTGCGGTTAATAAGAGGTTCACTGGTTTTTAATAACCTGCAAGGGGTAATTCTGTTTTATAGACCACCTGCTTGAGAGTAAAGCTTGACTGAATATTGGAGACCCCCGGGGTGGTGGTAAGCTTTTCCGCCAGAAAGCGCTCGTAGCTGTCAAGGTCAGGCACCACTACCCTTAACATGTAGTCGAAACTGCCGGTCATCAGGTAGCACTCCATAACTTCGTCATAACCGGCCACCCGTTCTTCGAACTTCTCCAGGCTTCGCCGCTCCTGATTGTGCAATGAAACATTGATGAAAGTACTGATCGGCAATCCCACTGCCCTGGCATCCACGATAGCGGCGTACCGCCTGATGACACCCCGCTGCTCCAGGGCTTTGACCCGACGGAGGCAGGGTGAGGGGGAAAGTCCTACCTCCTCGGCCAGCTCGGCATTGGTCAGCCGCCCACGGTTCTGCAGAAAATGGAGTATCCTGAAGTCTGTCCTGTCCAGCGCCTGATGAGACATTTTTTTCCTCTTATTCAATGCTTATTGGCAGATACTGCCAATTACTAGCATTTTATTGACATCATTTGCAATGCCGATTGGCTCGTCGCCAGTATAATAGAGTCCTTCACAAGAAGTTGGAAAACAAAAATCATGACCCGATTACAGGAACCCGAACAGGGGCTGGAGTCAGACCTGCAGGAATGGCTGGAGGCTCTGAGGAACATCTACCAGCATCACGGCGAACAGGGCGTCAACACGATTCTTAACGGCCTGCGGGAGTGGAGCAGGGATCACAACCTGGCTCTGACCCAGTACCCGCTGAACACACCGTATCTGAACACGATTCCGGTAGCCGAGCAGTCTGCCTACCCTGGCAACCTGGAGCTGGAAAAGCGCCTGGAAAACATTAATCGCTGGAACGCCATGGCCATGGTGCTGCAACAACAGGATCAGGGCTCCGGGGTCGGGGGCCATATCGCCACTTACGGCTCAGCAGCGACCCTGATGGAGGTGGGGTTTAATCACTTCTTCCGTAACCAGGACGCCACCTACGGGGGCGATCTGGTCATTCTGCAGCCCCACACTGCACCTGGCGTCTATGCCAGGGCCTTCCTCGAAGGCCGACTCAGCGAGCAACAGCTGGGGAATTTCCGCCGCGAGCTGCAACCCGGCGGCGGCCTCCCTTCGTACCCCCACCCGCTGTCGCTGCCGGATTTCTGGCAGGTACCCAATGCGTCGATGGGGCTGTCCACACCCACCGCCATCTATCAGGCCAGATTCGCCAAGTACCTGGAAAACCGCGGTCTCAAGCCAGCCCGCGGAGGCAAGGTCTGGTGTTTCATCGGCGATGGCGAATGCGACGAGCCGGAGGTACTAGGCACCATAAACATTGCTGCCCGGGAGAAACTGGACAACCTGATACTGGTGGTGAACTGCAACCTGCAGCGCCTCGATGGCCCGGTACGGGGAAACGGCAAGATTATCCAGGAGCTGGAGGCAACCTTCCGCGGTGCGAACTGGAACGTTATCAAAGTGATCTGGGGCGGAGGCTGGGACAAACTGCTGGCGCTGGACGTCAACGGCACCTTGCGTCGCCGCATGGAAGAGTGCGTGGACGGAGACTATCAGCGTTATTCGGTCCTGCCGGGCAACCGCCAGCGGGAGCACTGGGTACATGGCAATCCGGAACTGGAAGCCATGATGGCCTCGCTCAGCGACGATGAGGTCAGGCAGATCAAACGCGGCGGCCAGGACGCAGAGAAAATTTACACTGCCTATCAGAGAGCGCTGGAAAGCCAGGGTAGACCTACCGTAATTCTTATCAAGACCGTCAAGGGCGATGGCATGGGGCCTGACGCAGAGGGCAGGAATACCGTTCACCAGAAGAAAAACCTGGGTCCGGAGGAGCGATTGGAATGCGCCCGGAATTTCGGCATACCCCTTGACGAAGAGGCTGTAATTGCCGCGCAGTTCTATCGCCCCCCGGCGGCCAGCAGGGAGCTGCGCTATCTGCATACCAGGCGCGAACGGCTCGGTGGCTTCATTCCCGCACGGGAAGACTGCTGCGCTGCCCTGCCGGCACCAGCACTGGACGATTTTTCATCGATTACCCAGGGCTCTGCCAGGAAGCCTCAGTCTACCACCCTGGCTGCGGTCAGACTGCTCGCCAACCTGATGCGCAACCCCGAACTCGGACGCTATATTGTACCTATCGTTCCTGACGAGGCGCGCACCTTCGGTCTTGATGCATTGTTCAAAATCGCCGGAATCTACTCGGCTGAAGGCCAGCATTACACACCTGTGGACGCAGAAAGCATTGTCACCTACCGGGAAGCCCGGGACGGCCAGATTCTGCAGGAAGGCATCTGTGAAACCGGCGCAATCGCCTCCTTCCTTGCCGCGGGTACCGCGTATTCCATACACCGTCTGCCGATGATTCCGTTTTATTTTTTCTATTCCATTTTCGGCTTTCAGCGGGTGGGAGACATAATCTGGAGTTGCGGCGACATGAAGTGCCGCGGTTTCCTGATAGGGGGGACGGCAGGCAGAACCACCCTTAACGGCGAGGGTATCCAGCACCAGGATGGTCACTCGCCAATTCTGGCCAGCACCTATCCCAACCTGAAAATCTATGACCCCGCCTTTGGCTATGAGCTGGCAATAATAGTCCGCGACGGCATTCGCCGCATGTACCAGTTACAGGAAAATATCTTCTATTATCTGACTGCCTACAACGAGGCCTACCTGATGCCTGCTATGCCCGCTGACTCCCCGGCGGAAGACCTGGAGCGGAAAGTCATCAAGGGAGGTTACCTGCTCAGGACTTTGAAAGCAGCAGAAAGCCCGGAATCAAGTAACGAATCTGTCAACCTGCTTGGCAGTGGATCCATTCTGCAGCAGGTTCTGGCAGCGGCAGAGAAAATTCATAACCTGGGGTTCACCGTACGGGTCTGGAGTATCACCAGCTATATAGAACTTCAGCGGGAAGCGCAGAGTTGCGACCGCTGGAATCGTCTGCACCCGCTGGAGGAACAGAAGGTACCTTACCTGGCTGGCCTGTTCGGCGATCGTTCGGAGGTGGTAGTCGCTGTCACCGACTACATGAAGTCACTGCCGGCGTCTATCGCCGGCTGGATGGGACAGTACTACCTGGTCCTGGGTACCGACGGCTACGGTCTCAGCGAGTCCCGCGAAGCGCTAAGGGATTTTTTTGAGATCAGTCCGGATTACATCGTAGCCGCCACACTGACCGGGCTGTATCGAAAAGGACGCATCGACGCGGACACTCTACAGAAACTGCTGAAAGATCTGGCCGTTGATCCTGACAAGACCAGCCCGGTACCCCGGTGACTGAAGGCGCCTGATGGCCACAACACCCATGCTGAACGGTTGTCAGTGGGTCAATGAGTACATCAGGTAATTGATACCCAGCTGGTAGGCGGCGTTGGCATAGCGGGTCGGGTAGGACGGGTGGTAGGTGTGTTCCCAGCCATCCCCCATGTCCGAGTTCCAGTTGATCAGCACCATCACCCGGCCGTCATCATCCAGAATCGCATGATTGGTGGCGTAGTCCACGTCCTGCTCGCCGTACTGATCACTGCGCCCCAGCGCAGGAATCATCTGGGCGCCGTCGATATCGTAATACACGTGGTAGATTTCGTGGTCCGGTGCCAACTGTATAATCTGCCGGTCAGGGAAAACCTGGCTGAATGCCGCAAAAAAATTGTCCCACTGTCTGGTGCCCCAGAAATCATCGATCAACAGAAAACCGCCCCGAAGCAGGTATTCACGCAGGTTTTCGATCTCCAAGGGATTGAAATTGATTCCGCCGGCCTGCCCCACTTCCAGCATGTAAAGAAACGGGTAGTCAAAGATTTCCTGGTCGTCCAGCCGTAACACGATCGGATCGCTCATGACCCGGATATTAGTCAGTCGGGATACGCCCCGTAAGAAGTTCATATCCGCATCCGGGAAGTCTATTGCCCAGGTGCCGCCACCAAATCCGCCAAACCCTCTGAAGCCACCGCCAAAATAAGTATCGAACTGAACTCTGACGAAGTTGAATTCACCACCCTGATCATAGTCCGGGCGATGAGGATCCACCTGCAGCGGCACCTGCGCGAGGACCGGCTGGCCAACCACGCAGCAGACCGCCAGCAGAATTCGAGTAATTGTCTTGGGAGAAACCACTGCGTACCTTGAGTTAATCGCTATAAAGTAAGGAGTGTAGCCCAGTTGCGGAAAGCATTGCCATTGTGCCCGACCCGAAATTCCTGCCCCTCGGCTGCGTTACATTGCTCAGAAGCGGGCCCTGAAGGAACCCGCTCACTGCCCCGGCCGGCAGGATTGACGGTACCCCTGACCGGCACCTCACTGACTTCTGAAACCGGCGCAGTAGTCCTCGTCAGTCAGCGCCGGAGTGAACCACACATAATCGAAAGGCAGCACATCGGAATAGGCCTGCAGGTAATCCATAGGATCGGAGCTGTCCGGATCCACCTCCAGCAGGGCCACGGAGAGAATAGAATCCGGTTCGATTTCAGGATCCAGCGCCAGCAGGTACCGCGGCACTCCAAGATCCCTCCGCACGTGATAGTTACCGGCCAGCAGGATATTCACCCGCCCCCCCGGCGCAATGGCGGCCAGGCTTGACGCCATGGCGTGGTCACGCGCCTGCTGCACCCGGACCATGGCCGGAAACTGGCTTGGTGGCAACATGTTGCAGTGGCTTTCGTCTATTTCACTGTTCATCTGCTCCAGAGCGGGAGCATCAAGCACGCCGGCAATTTGCGGATCAAGTGGTTCACCATACACCTGCCCGACCCGTTCGCCACTCAGGTTGGCGGTCTGCACCGCTACGCCGGCCTTCAACGCCTCTGCTACCAAAGGGCCGTAGAAGTCCCAATCCCAGCCGGCCTCATCCCACTGCAAGACTTCTTTCAGTTGCTGGAGGGAACCAAAACCCGATTGCTCCACACCTGCCAACCGGTCTGCGAAGCTGGAATCCATCATTTCGAAAGAGACGGAGGTCACCAGATCATTCCCCAACAGGTGACGCAGCAGGTTGAGTTGGAGCTGATGATGGTCCGGGTTATCGTGTTTCTCACCCAGCAGAAGGTAACTGCTTGCAGAAAGAGAGCCGGTGAGCTCTTCTGCCGTCACAAACCGCTTGTCGCCCGCCCGCCAGATCGCGCCCACCAACGGGTGGTCCTGATAGAGCGGCGATTGCCATGCCGGGATCAGTGCGACTGAGTCATCCGAAGCAACACCGGCGACCTGACCCGGCTGAGTACAGGCCAGCAGAGACAGCAGTGCTGATGCGGCCAACAGACCCTGACCCCAGCTTCTGTGTGACAGAACAGTGAGCCTCAATCGAGCCCCCCCCGGTCGAGCCAGGCGAGGTAGATTTCCTGGCTCCAGAAATTCTGAAAGTAAGCAATGGCCGCCAGCTTGTCGTCATCACCGAGTACGTCATCGAAAGGCGGCATCTGGCCACCGTAAGGAATACCGCCGGTGTCGATGGTCTGTAACAGCTGTTGCAGGGGATGATGCCAGGCATGCGCCGACCCGTTCAGGGGCGGCGGAGGAAAAGAACCATCCGGCTGCCGGGTGCGCCAGTCCGCGGTCAGCCCCTGTGCCGCATCGCCATGGCAGGCCGCGCAGTGCTGTGCGAACACCACCTGCCCCTGCTCAACAACGGCGCTGCTGTACCAGCGAGACGCTTCGGCCTCTGCTGCCGCAGAGACTGGCGCCTGGGAGACTGCCGGTTCGCTTTCAGAAACGGTATCTTCAGAGCACGCGGCCAGAGTAAGAAGCAGGAACGTGCCCACCATCAGTGTACTCTGGTCACGCCTGTTTGGCTGTTCCGGTGATGGTTTAGAGTTCAGCATCATGCCACATACCTGCATTGTCTGTGCCGGGCACTTGCCCGGGTCCTGAAGCGCTATTGCCCGGAAACCGCAGCAAAGGGCATTCATCAGGCGCCAGGCTTGTTCGTCAGGTTTTACCTTCAGTCATTACGTTTAGGGTAGTCAAAATCGATCAGTTCAGCGTCGCCATATTTCACCGCGGACCAGTTTTCAATCGGCAGCCGCAGTTCCACCAGGCCACTGGTGGGAATGTTGTCGATACCGGCATCGCACATGTCATTGACGAACTCGGTAATCGCCGGGTTGTGACCAACCAGCATGGCCGACTGAAACTCCTCATCGATCAGGCTGGCGGCCTTCATGAACATGGGCGCGCCGGCAAAATACAGTTCCGGATTGGCGCTGATGTTATCCTCCGGGTAGCCAATTTCCCTGGCAAACAATAAGGCCGTGGCCTTGGCCCGGACCGCGGGGCTGGAGATTATGCATTCCACCGACCTGCCGCTACGGGCAAACCGCTCCCCGATTTTTCTGATATCGCTGATCCCCCTTTCAGCCAGCGGGCGCTCGAAATCCCGCAACTCTGACTGGTCCCAACTGGATTTTGCATGGCGAAGTAAATACAGCGTTTTCATCAACTTAACCGGATCAGGGGATTGAACTCACGAATTGTCGGAACAGGCGTCAGAGGCCCCGATCAGTTACCGGTCAGCTCCGTCAGACGCTCCCGAAGCATGCCGAGTATCTGGTTCAGCTCGCGGAAATACTGGTTTTCAGCCGCTGCGGCATTCATTTTCTCGGTCAGGATCGCAAACTCAGGCTGCAGCTGCTGCAACAGCGCTTCCCGATTGATCAACACATCGGTGCCCTGCTGATTCTCCTTCGCATTATCGCCTCTGCGCCGGATCAGAAAATCCGGCTCACACGCTTCCTGAGAAATATTGGAACCGGTGGGCGTGTACTTGTGGCAGATAATGTCATATCTGTCGTCTTCGTTGAGGGTGTTATAAACCCGATAAAACTCTTTCTGAATGCGGTCGATCTGCTGCCTCAGTTCACCCGCTGACAGATCTTCAATAATTATCTGTTCTTCCTCGGCACCGCGGACGCCGGCTGACAGGGTGATGAGGCCAATCAATTGAGCTATAAGAAAAAGACGTTTTTTCATAAGTTGATCCTCGTGTCTCTGGCCACGCACACCAGGCCATGTGCGAGTATAACCCCGCCTTTGCAAAAGTACGATGGCAGGGCAACAAATTGTCACAGGCCGGTTGCGGCCAGATAGCTTGCTCCAGGACGCGTATGCCGCCTGCTGTGGCGGGCTTTCCCACATCCCTGCGGCCGGGTTGCAGAAAATTTTCCGGCCCAGCCTCACAAACCTTTGTTGCCCTCCCCTGATTGGCATCAAGCTGCAATAAAAGTAATCCTCTTCAGTTAAAAATATCGAGTTTTTAACCGATATCCCGATATACAGTTATCTGGTCATTGGCCATTAACCCTGCGAATCGATTGTCCGAGGAGAACACTCTATGTTTAGTGGAAAAAGCCGCTGTACTGCCATCTTACTTTTAGCGGCATCCAGTCACACGATGGCTCAACAATCCGGTGATCTCACCACCGAGATCGAGCTGGGCGCCATACTCACTTCCGGTAACACCCAGGAGCGAAACGTCGCCTATGGCGTGACTGTGGACTGGGACAGAGAGGTCTGGGACTACCAATTCACCTCCGATGGCCTGCGAAACAGGAGAAATGGCCAAACCACGGCACAGAGGTTCTATCACGTGGCCAGGGGGCGGAGGGATCTGTCCGAAAACAACTTTTTCCAGGTCCGGGGCGCCTACGAAGCCGACCGCTTCAACGGCTATGACTTCCAGACTGACCTCTCAGCGACCTACGGTCATAACTGGCTGACCAACATCGACAACATGACTCTCTCCACGGAGGTGGGACCCGGTTATCGAGTCTCCGAAGGAGAGGAGGAAAACCTGAACGAATTCATGATCCGTGCTGCGGCGGATTACGAATGGGGTATCTCCGAAACCGCCAGCTTCTATCAGGATCTGGCATTTGAATTTGGTCAGGATACCAGTATCTACCGTTCGGAAAGCGGTATAGAGACAGAAGTCATGGAGAATATATCCATGCGCTTTTCGATCAATATCAGGCATCAGACTGAAGTGCCGGCCGGCCGCAAGAAAACCGACACTCAGACAGCCGTAACCCTGGTCTGGAACTTCTAGTCCCTGATCTCAGACTCTCCAGAGTCGCCGTGCTGGCGCGGCAGCTCTGGAGGGCAGCTTTCAGCTCCGGTCATCCGGGAGCCGGAAGCTTGTTCCCACCATCCTTCCCAGCAGTTGGTGTTACAATGGCCAGTACTTTTAGACAACCTCTTTTGCAGTGCGCGACCCTGATATGCTGCCAGCAGTAAGACTTTATTGGCTTATCACCCTCGTGGCACTGCCTTTCTGTGTCTCCTGGCTACTGATTGTCAGCTCCGGCTCTATCAGCCTTCCTGACCTGCTGAAACACCCTTTTCAACTTATCCTTTCTTTTATGTGCCTGGGTTACGCGCTGCTCGGTTTCTATGAAATGCACTGGGCTCCCAACAATCTGAAGCGTAACTACCCGGTGCTCGCCAATATCCGTTATCTGCTGGAATTGATTCGGCCGGAAATCCAGCAGTATTTTATCGCCAACAACACCGAAGAACGGCCGTTCAATCGAGAGCAGCGCAACATCATTTACCGACGCGCCAAGGGCCTCAACGACACGCTGCCGTTCGGAACCCAACACGACATCCTCGAGCAGGGTTATCGCAGCCTGGAGCATTCCATCAATGCCACCACTGTTAAACAGGAACATTCCCGTGTGACCATTGGCGGTCACCAGTGCGCCAAGCCCTACAGTGCTTCACGTCTCAACATTTCGGGAATGAGCTTCGGTGCTCTCAGTGGCAACGCCATTGCAGCCCTCAACAAGGGGGCGGCTCTGGGTGCATTTGCCCACAATACCGGCGAGGGCAGTATCAGCGAACATCACCTGCACGGAGGCGACCTGGTGTGGCAGCTGGGAACCGGCTATTTCGGCTGTCGCACACCGGATGGCCGACTGGACGACAGGCTGTTTGCAGAAAAAGCCGCGCTGGAAGTCGTCAAGATGATTGAAATCAAGATCTCCCAGGGTGCGAAACCTTCCCACGGCGGCGTGCTGCCAGGGTCCAAGGTAACCGAAGAAATCGCCAGAATACGAACCGTGGAAGTGGGCAAGACCGTCTATTCGCCAGCCAACCACCCAGAATTCAGCACCCCCCGGGAACTGCTGGAATTCGTCAAGCGACTGCGGAATCTCAGCGAGGGGAAACCTGTCGGTTTCAAATTGTGTATTGGCAAACGAAGCGAATTCATGTCCATCGTCAAGGCCATGCTGGAGATGGATATCGTGCCGGACTTTATCACGGTTGACGGTGCTGAAGGCGGCACCGGTGCGGCACCGGTGGAGTTCTCCAACCGCTTGGGAACGCCGTGCCTGGAAGCAACTTTCTTTGTCAGCCAGGTGTTAATAGGTGCCGGTCTGCGCGACAGGATCCGTATCATCAGCGCGGGAAAAACCGCCACCGGCTATGACATGCTGGAAAAAATCGCGGTTGGCGCTGACGCGGTCAATGCGGCTCGCTCCATGATGATGGCAATTGGCTGTATCCAGTCGCAGTCCTGTAACACCAATCACTGCCCCACCGGCGTTGCCACGACCGACCCTCGACGGGCACGCGCCATCGACGTGGAGGCCAAGGCGAAGCGGGTCTGTAATTTTCATCACAACACCATGCATGCGTTTCTCGAACTGTGCGGTGCCATGGGCTATGAAAACCCCTCCCAACTGAAACCCAAGGATATCGTCTCTCGCTATGACGCGGGCTACCGCTACTTTGATGAAATTCACCAGTCTTTGCAGCCGAACCAGTTGCTCGACAGTTCCGCACCAACCAGCTACCTGGAGAGCTGGACCCGCGCCGCGCCCGACCGCTTCTGAATTTGAGCGCCGGGCGCCACGAAACCTCTGATTAACCAATGCATTATTCCGCTCGGTAAGCCGTCTTTCTGACTGAGCTGCAAAGTCACTGATCTGCACCTCCGCAAACCTGCTGCTACACCCTGCTTTACAGCAGTCAAGAGATGCAGCAAACTGACAAGCCATGGATTCCATCCGACTGTCGCCTGCAATATTGTTCCTGTCAGTGTCTCTGACGCTGTCACTCCCCGTGCAGGGCGATCAGAATGATCCCCGCCTGGACAGCCTGTTCGAAGCGCTCGCCGAAACCACCCGCCCGGAATTTCTGGCAGAGATAGAGAATCGGATCTGGAATCTCTGGTACCAGCACCCCGACCCGGAGGCTCAGGCAATGCTGAAGGTCGGGGAGCAATTAATGAACGCCGGTTATTACAGGGACGCACTGCGGGTATTCTCCACGCTGATCGACCAGCAGCCGGAATTCGCCGAAGCCTGGAACAGGCGGGCCACTCTGCACTACCTGATCGGAGACCTGTCTGCCTCGATCGAAGACGTCAACAGAACCCTGGCGCTGGAGCCGCGTCATTTCGGGGCTCTTTCCGGCTTAGGACTGGTTTATCTGCAGCAGGAAAATTACATCAAGGCCCGGGAAGCCTTTGAAAAGCTGCTAATGGTGCATCCTCACAGCCCGGCCGCCAGACGGAATCTGGAAACCGTCCTGGAAGCGCTCCGAGCACGTTTTATCTGACCACTCTTTACCCCCAGGATGACCCGACCTGACCTGGTAAATGGTCTGCCCCCTGCCCTCAGGCGATCGTTCCAGGCCCGCATGGCCACACCAGTCTGAACAGGCCCATTGGGAATCTGACCCGTTGGTAGCACAGCTTGTCGACGTGGCGGCGGGCAGCACTGCCGAAATGGACAAAAAAGGCGCCACCCCGGAGGGAAGCGCCCTTCTTATTTCCTTCCTGTCGACCGGATGCCGCGGTGGCTGATTACAGCCTGGTAAAGCGTCTGACTGCTTCCAGCTTCCTGTCTGTCAAACTATCGGTCTTTCTGACCAACCGATGCGGTCTGTAACGCTGACTGTCCTTTGCAATTACTGACAGTCAAGCCGAGCAGACTTCCAGTGACTTATTGGCGAGTTCCGGTGACTCCAAACGCGCCGAAATCGCTGCCAAATTCACCGGTCAGGGAATCACCATCGATGGTGCCGCTGAAATCCAGAGTAATACTTTGACCCTGGGCGTCCAGGCTGGTTGAGAAATTAACCGCATCGCCATCAAACATGATGCCGCTGAGGTTCTGTTGCCCCATATCGCCAGCCATGCTGCCAGTGCCATCTTCAGCAATGGTCAGCGTCGCAGGCATAGCGCCCAGCGGTGTGCTCATCTCAATGTTCCAGACGCCGACGGCCGAAGGAGCCGAGGCTGCGCAGCTGGCCAGAACCAGCACCATTGCCATTAAAGATCCACCAAATAATTTGTTCATATGCTTAATACCTTTCTGATTACACTGACTGAGTACAGCTTTCATTGTTCACAAATGTGACTCGCAACTTTTAACGGACCATTCCATCCAGAGAATGCGACCCGCTCCCTTACCCGGTGGATTTCATTAGATCCTGGCCGGGCGATTCTCAGACTGGGCGGACAGGATTATAACCCTGACGCAAGCCGTCGGTTCTTAAGGGCAGATTCTGACTAAGTGATATGCAGGCTAGACGCTTCATTGAAGGCTGTTGACTTGCGCACCCCCTCTCGACCAGACATCTCCTCGTTTCCCGGGCTCATTCCATTGAACCTCGCGGTCTGGAGGAGACTATTGTCCGGTTATTTACCGGGCAGTCAACCGCTTTGACCGATTTACAAACAAACCGGTCGAGAGGAAATTCCCGCCACCGGTTGTCGGGGGATGACCGGCAGCCTTTCAGCCATGCAGCTGCCCACAGATCAAGCAGACCGCTATTGTGACCGCCAGGCTGTTAACCAGGTTACCGACTGCCTTTCAAACCCCATCTGCCGGAGCCCCTGGGCCAGGCCCGGCATGTGCGCCGCACCAAAATAAATGCTGTAGCTGTTCGCGACCGGGTTTCGCAGGTTTTCACCAAGTACGTTCAACGCTGCTTCATTACGGTCGTCGAGCAGCGTAAAACCATTGCCGGTAATCGCCATCAGACTCCCTTCAGACAACGCCAGACTCTGCCCCAGCAGGTATTTAAAGGCCCCCTGTCGATTGGGAAGAGAAAACAGTCTTACCAGATCGGCGAGGCTGATGTTCAGTGGTTCCGAACCCGCTACTGCAGGACGGCTCTGCTGGTTTTCCACTTCCGCCAGCACCAGCGCCAGAAAGGCCGAAAACAAAGTTTCTCCCTTGGCGGCCATGACTGCATCCAGCTCCTGGGGTTCCAGATCGGCATGGACGAAATTGGGCCTGGCGTAGTTGATCACGTCCAGCTGATAGCTGAGCCCAAGGAAACGGGTCATGCTGGTCTGCAGAAATCCAATCACGCCGGATCCCCGCCCGACCCCGCTGCCATCCGGGCGCACGGTTTCGTCAGCCACCAGCTCATACAGTACTGCATCGCGGGTGGTGAAGTAGTCGTTCAGGCTGTCGTAATAACTGCGTTCCGCCATGTGCACGGTTGCCACCAGGTCCACCTCGACTCCGTCAGTATTGCGGTAGGTGACAACGGCGGTCTGCAATTCGCCGGCAAACTCGCCGGCACCCTGCAGAAAACGCAAAAACTCGCCCGACGGCTCAGGGGTTGCCCCCAGCAGCGTGGCCGGCAGGACCGGAAAGCTCAACAAAGCCACCATCGCCAGAGGCCTGGCGCAGGTTCTGATCAGATTTCTCAGTAGTGCATGCATTGTGCCGATCATAGCAGAGGCCTGCCCTGTCCCCGGGCTCCTGCGACCAGATTCATGAATTCCAGGCCAGTTCCAGGATCTCCCGGGCGTCATCTTGCGAAACCACTGGCTTCGGGTTGCGTCGGACCACCGGGTGGCGAACCGCCAGTTCGGCGATTCGGGGCAGAATGTCCCGGGGCACGCCAACATCCTGCAGCGATGTCGGTAATTCGAGGCGCTCCACCAGTTCCCTGACTGCCAGCCCGGCACTCCCACCGGGACGGCCCAGGGCTGCGGAGATATCCCGCTGCCGTTCGGCATTGACTGCGCTATTCCACTGCAGGACCGCTGGCAACATAACGCAGGAGGTATAGCCATGCGGTACTCCGCACACCGCACCAAGCAGATAACCGATGCCATGGCTGGCGCCATGTTGTACCTGTCCCAGCCCGCAACAGGCCAGCCAGACTGCCTGCTGACACTGACTGCGTGCCTCGAGATCTGCAGGGTCATCATGGGTCTGGGGTAGATACCTGGCAAACAGGCGGATGGCATGTAAAAAATGACCCTCCAGATAGCTGTGGGAGCCGGCGGAACAGTAGCCCTCGATGGCATGATCCAGCGAGCGGACAGCCGTTGACATCCACAGCCAGTCCGGCGTGTGACGACTCAGTTCAGGATCATAGAGGATCGCCTGGGGACACAGGTCCGGACCGCGGTAGCCCTCTTTGAGAGATTTTTCCGGGTCGGTGACACCGGCGTTGTTGCTGAATTCAGCACCGGAGAGAGTTGTCGGGATAGCGATCTGGCGCAGAGCCGAAGGACCCTTGAAACGGCTGAAGTCCCCTGCCAGCGGTCCTGCGCTGCCATCGGCGAACCGGGCATAGGCCAGCAGCTCTGCTTCCGCATGGACATTCTGCACGAGCGCCAGCTGCACCACCTTGGCAGCATCAATAACAGAACCGCCCCCCACGCTCACCAGCAGATCAGCCTGTGCCGCGGCGGCGCGCTGGATGGCCTGCATCACGGCCGGTCGCGGTGTATGGGCCGGTATATCGGTGCATACTGCGGCCAGACGACTTCCCAACGCCGCGCCAAGCGTGTCCAGGATGCCACTTCGTTGCTGCAGGGTCTGCGAAGCAAGCACGACGACGCGCTGACTGGCCCGGGCGTCCACCTGCGCCAGCAGGCTGGCCACGGCATTACCTCCCTGTATGACTGTATCCAGTCGGGGGTAGTTGAATTGGATTTCGCGAACCTGCCTGCTCATAGCGCCTCACAATGACATCAGGGAATCCCCGGTAATCCGTAACTTTCTCTGTCAGCACCGGAACTGTCAAGGAAGGACCCGCTATGGCGCGTCCCGTTCTATTGAAGCACCCGTACAACAGGTATATGCTGGTCAGCTGGGCTCCATGGAAGGCCTGGCGCAAATCACAACGCGCACGCTGACACTCAGCTGATCTGACTGACCGTAACGTGATTTCTACCAAGTGGGATCTTTATCGGGTGTGACTTTCTAAAAGTTGAAGTATATGAGCCGTGACTTTTGTCGAAAGGGACTTTTATCGACAGGGACTTTTATCGAAAGTGACTTTCTATGAAACGGTGAAATATCACTTTTCCAGAATGACTCCAGCGTCTCTTTGAAATCACCAAACAGACCGGAAACACCAGAGACCAGCGACGCAATACAGTAGCGAGACTAGAGAATTCAGGGGGATTCACAAATGGCCGCATTCAAGGTGAACGGGGTAGATTATCAACTCGATATCGAACCAGAGATGCCACTACTATGGGCTCTAAGAGATGAGCTGGGACTGACCGGCACCAAGTTCGGTTGCGGTATCGCTGCCTGCGGTGCCTGTACGGTGCATGTCAACGGCAGTGCCATGCGCAGCTGCGTCACACCGGTCAGCGCGGTGGAAGGTGCTTCCATCACCACTATTGAAGGCCTGGCCGAAGCCATCAACGGAACCGCCCCCAGCGCTCCCGCCCTGACCTCCGTTCAGCAGGCCTGGATCGACTACCAGGTGCCACAATGCGGGTATTGTCAGTCTGGCATGATCATGGCGGTCACTGACCTGCTCAACAACAATCCCAACCCTACCGATGCCGATATCGACAACAGCCTGAGCAACATCTGTCGGTGCGGCTCCACTCCCAGGGTGCGAAAAGCCATCCGGGCACTGGCCAGCGCCTAGGAGATAATGATGAAACTATCAAGACGAAGCTTTCTCCTGAGCACAGCCACGGTGGGCGGCGGACTGCTGATCGGTTATGCCGCCACCCGGCCCAGCAGACACCGGCTGGCTAACGACACGTTGGCCCAGGAGGGTCAACACTACCTCACTACCTGGTTACGCATCGACCCTGACAACCGCATTACTGTCTATGTGCCTCACTCAGAAATGGGTCAGGGCGTACACACCTCTCTGGCTATGATGGCGGCCGATGAGCTGGATGCTGACTGGGAACTGGTGAGCCCGGAACAGGCACCGGCAACCGATCTGTTCGCCAACGGCGACCTGATTACAGGATTTGCCAGTGAATTCGGTGTACCGGCATTTCTGGAACCCATTCTGGCGGCCAGTTCCGTGAAGATCTCCCAGCTGGTCAATCTTCAGACCACGGGCGGCAGCGCCTCGGTGCGTTTTACCGGCGAACACGGCATGCGGAAATCCGGTGCGGCAGCCCGCGAAATGCTGATAGCCTGCGCAGCCGAACGCTGGGGTGTTCCCGCCGGGGAATGCCATACGCAATTGTCTCACGTGCACCATAACGCCACCGGTCGATCATTGACCTATGGCGAACTGGCGGCGGCCGCTGCCCTGCTCGAACCACCCGGGAATCCACGTCTCAAGCAGCCCGCCGAGTTCACCATCATGGGCAAAGCGCTATCCCGTGCAGACATACCTCCCAAGGTGAATGGATCGGCCCTGTACGGCATTGATGCTTACAGTGACGACATGCTGTTTGCGGCCATAAGAATTTCTCCGGTATTTGGCGCCAGGCTGGTCTCCGTCGATGCCAGCGAAGCGCTGGCTCGCCGCGGAGTCAAACGGGTAATCGAACTGGAGGATTCGGTCGCCGTGGTAGCCGATAATTACTGGCGCGCCAGGGAGGCGCTGAAGCTGGTTAAGGCCCGGTTTGAGCAGACTGAAAACGACAATGTCAGCAGCGCCGACATCTTCGCCCAGTTTGATCGGGACCTGACGGCCAATGAGGGGAAAGAAGACCTGGAGATTGGAGATACTCCAACCGCCATGGCCCAGGCTGCTGATGTTATCGAAGCCAGTTACAAGGTTCCTTTTCTGGCCCATGCCCCCATGGAACCCATGAACTGCACGGTACATTTCCATGACGGAAAAGCCGATGTCTGGACCAGCACCCAGGACAATCTCGGCGTAAGGGGGCGGGTCGCCTCCGTTGGCGGCCTGAATGAAAATGACGTGACAATGCACCCGGTTTATCTCGGCGGCGGCTTTGGCCGACGCCTGCCATTCAACTGGAACATGATAGACCACGCCACGCTGATCGCCAGAGAATTCGATGTCCCGGTCAAGACTGTGTTCAGCCGTGAAGATGATATGCAGCAGGACTACTACCGACCGGCGGTAGCCAGTAGTTTCCGGGCCGCTTTCGATGCCGCGGGCAATGTCACAGCCTGGGAGAATCGCTTTACCGGTCCGATCCAGACTCCTGGCGCCGCACATATCCCCTATGGGATAGGCAACCAGTCGATTCGCGTGGTGGAGAGTGAAACCCATGTACCCATCGCAGCCTGGCGAAGTGTAGACCACTCACAGCAGACTTTTTTCACCGAGTCATTCATCGACGAAGTGGCGCACAGGACGGGGCAGAACCCCTTTCAGTTCAGGCTGGCGCTGTTAGCCGAACATCCTCGACACCGACGTGTACTGGAAGTCGCTGCCCAGGCCGCAGGGTATGGTCAGAATCTCCCTGACGGCCATGCCATGGGAATCGCCGTACAGGAAAGCTTTGGCAGCATCGCCGCCGAGGTGGCGGAGGTTTCCATCGGCCGCAACGGGCAACCCATAGTCCATAAAGTCACCTGCGCCATTGACTGTGGTCGAACGATCAACCCAGATACGGCTGAGCAGCAGGTTGAGAGTGGCATACTCTATGGTCTCTCGGCGGCACTTTACGGGGAAATCACTATTGAAGAAGGGCGGGTCACACAGGGAAATTTTCCCGACTACAACTCCGTCCGCATGGCGCAGACACCGGAAATCGAAGTCCATTTTGTCGAATCGGGTGAAGCCGTGGGCGGCCTGGGCGAGCCGGCAACACCGCCAATCTCGGCAGCAGTTGCAAACGCGATCTACGTTCTTACAGGTCAGCGAGTGCGGGAATTACCGTTCAAAAACCATAATCTGTCGCGATCAACTCCGGTTGCCCGCAGGTGATAGTAGTCATTATCGATGTTTGAAGTTGCGGAAGTTGGCCGGCGCCTGAGTAAAAACGACTACAAGGAGCTTGAACCGCAGCTTCACTACCAGCTGCTGACACTGCAGCAGCAGTTGCGAAAAAGCAACAGCTCTCTGATCATAATTGTGTCGGGAGTCGAAGGCGCTGGCAAAGGGGCCGTGGTTGACAAACTCAACCACTGGTTCGACTCGCGTGACGTTCGAACCCATGCCTTCTGGGACGAGTCTGACGAGGAACGGGAAAGGCCCCCTTTCTGGCGCTACTGGCGAAGCCTGCCCGCCAGAGGCACCGTCAGCGTCATGTTTACCTCCTGGTACAGCACCCCCATTCTCCACAAGGTATTTGAAAAAATAGACGACAGTGAATTCGAATCAGAATTACAGCGGGTAGAAGACCTGGAGCGCATGCTGGTTCGGGACGGTACCATCATAGTCAAACTGTGGTATCACCTTTCCAAAATAGAGCAGGCAAAAAGACAGGCCGAAGACGCACCGATCACGCAATATAAGAAAACCCCTTTCGTAGACCAGTATGTCCGCCTTTACGATCAGTTCACCCATGTTTCGGAACGGGCGATCCGCCTGACGGACACCGGATTTGCTCCCTGGCACATCATTGAGGCAACTGACGGCTACTACCGGAATGTAACTACCGCGCAGATTCTTGCCGCGACCCTGCAACAACGCCTTGCCAGTGCATCGCCCCCCCCTAATGACGACTCATCCGACAGCTTTGCCAGTCCGGCGAGCTTCGGCAACGGCCAGGACGCTGCGCTGACAGTGCTGGATGCACTGGACATGAACCAGGTTCTGCCGGCAGCTGAATACGACACACAGCTCAAGGCAGCGCAACTGCGACTTCATGAACTGGCCTGGGCCATGCATCGGCAGGAGAAAAATGCCGTCATCGTGCTGGAGGGCTGGGATGCCGCCGGTAAAGGAAGCGCCATACGGCGCTTGACAGCAGCAGTCGACGCGCGACTCTATCGGGTGATCCCGATCGGGACACCCACCGACGAAGAATTGGCTCACCACTACCTGTGGCGCTTCTGGAGACATGTACCCAGAGCAGGATTCATGACTATTTATGACCGCTCCTGGTATGGCCGGGTACTGGTAGAGCGCGTAGAAAAGCTGGCCAGCCATGACCAGTGGTTGCGGTCCTACCAGGAAATCAACAACTTCGAAGAACACCTGCTCGATCACAACACCGCGGTGATCAAATTCTGGATCCACATCAGCAAGGACGAGCAGGAACGCAGATTCAAGGCCCGTGAAACGGACCCTCTCAAGGGCTACAAGATCACCGACGAAGACTGGCGAAATCGTGACAAATGGGAGCAGTACAAGCAGGCGGTCAACGATATGGTGGCCCATACCAGTACCGAGCAGGCCCCCTGGGTACTGGTTCCCGGCAACAACAAGAAATACGCCAGGGTGACTGTCATCAACACCGTGTGCCGACGACTGGAGGAAATTCTTGATCCAGAACCCGGCGGGAACCTCAAAGCCACGACAGAAAAGGAAAGCCGCTGAGCCGGAAAATTTATGACCAGCAGCGGGATAATTAAGGACACCTGCCCCGCCCTTCGGGGCGGATCCGCGGCTCTCGAGCACCGGGCAACCCCCTGGATACTGCCATTCAACCCGAGACGGGTGCCTGTCGGTAAATGACAACCTTTACCAGGGCCTGTTCGCACTAATCGAGTCGTTTGCTGAAACGCCTGATTGCCAGGCTCAGCATGACCACCATGATTCCAAGCAGGGCCAGAACTTCCGACATCATCGACTGTAAATCCGCCCCACGCAACACAATGCCCCGAATCAGCCGATTGAAATGTGTCAACGGGAGAAGCTCGGCGATGTTCTGCGCAATGTCCGGCATGCCATCAAACGGGAACATGAAACCCGACAGTAGTATGGAGGGCAGAAAGATAAAAAAGGTCATCTGCATGGCCTGAAACTGGGTGGTCGCCGAGGTGGAGATAAACAGCCCCAGGGACAGGTTGGTGGCGATAAACAGCAACGACGCCCACAGCACGTCCAGCCTGTCCCCTCGCAATGGCACCTGGAACAGCAGCCAGCCCAGCCCCAGGATAATCACGACCTGGACCAGCCCAATAAAGACGTAAGGAGCAATTTTACCAAGCATCAGTTCAGTAGTTTTAACCGGCGTGTTGATCAACAGTTCCAGGTTACCCCGCTCCCGTTCACGTACGATGGCCACCGCCGTGAACAGCACCATGGTCATGGTGAGAATTACCCCCACCAGTCCCGGCACGATGTTGACTGCGGAACGGCGCTCGGGGTTGTAGTAATTGCGAATCTCCAGGAAATTGGCCTCGGGCTGCTTTTCGAAACGGGTATCGAAAGCCATCACGATGGATGTAAGCTGCTGACCCACCCCGAGAATTATGGGGTCAGTACCATCTACCAGCAACTGCGCAGCCTGACGGTCTCTGCGGATGACCCGACGGTCGAAATCCTCGGGAATGTAGAGGCCAATGGCGATACGGCCGCTATCCAGCAGTGCTTCCAGCTCCTGGGGCGAATCTACCCGGTGCTGAAACCGCAGCACCTGAGAAGCGTTGATATCCGCGACCAGTTGCCTGGAAAGGTGCGTATCCGCCTCGTCAACCAACCCTGCCCGCAGATTTCGCACGTCAGTGTTGATCGCAAAGCCGAACAGGGTCAGCTGAATAAGCGGTATGCCCACTATCATTCCAAAGGTGAGCCTGTCCCTGGAGAGCTGCAGCAGCTCTTTGCGCATGATAGCGAACAGTCGAAGAAGCGAGTTCATGCCGCTTCCTCCTCTTGTTCCCGCAGCTCGGTTACCGCCACGAAGACGTCTTCCAGACTAGGAGCAACCTGTTTCACCTGCGCCTCTATCCGCTCTTTTGCCAGTACCTGTCGTGCCAGCTCTGCAGGGTCGTCAATGTGCTTCGGGATCAACACCCTTAATCGCACTCCCAATTGCGTGACACTTGCCACCTCATCAAGATCACACATGACAGTGCGGGCGGTGTTCACGTCATCGGCAAGAATTTCGGCCACGTTGAAACGAATCTGCTGCCCCAGGTCTCTGGGCGATCCGTCGGCCACCTTGACACCCCGGTCCAGGATCGCCAGCTGATGACAGCGCTCGGCTTCGTCCATGTAATGGGTAGACACCAGAATCGTCGTACCCTGCTCCGCCAGTTCAAATAACACCTCCCAGAAATCGCGCCGGTTCTGAGGATCCACGGCACTGGTCGGTTCATCAAGAAACAACATACTTGGTTCATGGAGAATCGCCGCGGCAAGAGCCAGCCGTTGTTTCTGTCCACCACTGAGAGTCCCGGCGCGCTGCTTGCGCTGGTCATTCAGATCGAATTCCGACAGCAGTTGTTCCACCCTGGGCTTGCGTCGCTTGCGGGGAATGGCATAGACCTCGGAGATGAAGCGGAGGTTTTCCTGAACGGTCAGGTCTTCGTAAAGGGAAAAACGCTGGGTCATGTAACCGATCAGCTGTTTGAGTTTTTCCGCCTGAGTACGCACGTCCAGGCCCAGCACCTCGGCCTCGCCCTGGGTCGGCGTAAGCAGTCCACAAAGCATGCGAATGGTAGTCGATTTACCGGAGCCGTTCGGGCCCAGGAACCCATAGATGGTACCCTTCGGTATTGCCAGGCTCACATTGCGCACGGCCTTGACCTGGCCAAAGCGGCGGCACAGGCCCTGCGCGGAAATGACCAGATCCGGGTCACTCATCATCGGGTACCGGCATGTCAGCGAAGAAGGCTTCCAGCGGTACGCCGTCCGGCAGGCGTTCGGCCAGTTCCGGCAGGCTGATTTCGGCAACGTAGGTAAGTCGACTACGATCTTTTTCGGTCAGCGCAAAGTAGGGTGTAAAGCTGGCCTCGTTGGCGATTCGACGCACCGTGCCGTTCAATACATCACTTAAACCGTCGACTCGCACTTTTACGGGATCACCTGGCGCCACTGCGACCCGGTAGGTCTCCGGTACGTAGACGCGGGCATGGGGCTGATCGCCTGACAGGAGGACGGCGATCACCGCGCCGGCAGGAGGCCTCTCGCCAACTTCAAACGGCAGGGCGTCTACGAAGGCCGGCACCGGAGCCCTGTGAGTCAGGCGTTGCTGCTCAATCTGCAGTTGCTGCCATTGTGCCTGGGCCTGCTGCAGGCTGTAGCGGGTCTGCTGAATTTGCTCGGGACGGGTGCCGGCCTCGAGCTCCTGAAGCTGGGCGCTGGATACTTTGAGACTGGCCTCGGCAGCGTCCATAAAGCGTTTCGCCAGATCGAGACTCTCGACGGATGTCAGGTTACGCTGTCTCAGCTCTGTCAGCCGTTGCAATTCATTGCTACGGAACGCAAGTTCGATCTGGCGCTCTTCGACCTGGGCGCGAGCCGCCATGATTGTCTCCACCCGCGGCCCCTGCTGCTGCTCCTCAAGCAGGGCCTCGATTCGACTCCTGTTAGCCTCGGCCTCTGCCAGCCGGGCGCGGATACGTTCATCGTCCTGGACTATCAGGCTCTGACCTGTCATTACCCTATCGCCTTCCGTAACCTGAATCGCAACGATGGTTTCCGAGGACTCAGCGGTGATTTCAATCCGATCGGATACCAGTTGCCCAACGGCCCCGCTTGGCTGCTGCTCACACGCCGCGAAAACAAGCAGCAGGACTGCTGGCAGGAAACGTAATTTTTTCATCAGGTTTTCTCCTGTCGCAGGACGCCCTGCTCGAACAGTTCTCCAGTATGGGTTATCAGCTGTGCCATAAATTCGCGACTCTCCTCTCCCTCGCCAAGCAGGTTATTGTCGAGCAGCTGACCGGCGATCGGCCTGGTCAGAAAAGGAAAGACCATCATCCCCATCAGTGACCAGGTGGCGAACTCCGGTCGCAGATCGGCCCGGTAGTGACCGCGGTCGATCTCGCTGCCGACCGCGCGGATCAGCTGCCGGGCGAAAGTGGCGCTGAACTTTTCAATTATCGACTGACGGATGTCTTTCTCACCAAAAAGCACTTCCCGGATGATGAAATTGGGCCACCATGGATTACTGGCCAGAAATGCCATGTACGCGCCGATGAAATCTCTCACCGAATCGTGGTGCTGAGCGTTCAGCTCGTTGAGGGGTTGTTCCAGGGTCCTGAATACTTCATCCACCATGGCCAGGTACAGGCCCTTTTTGCCACCGAAATAGTAGTTGATCATGGCACCGTTCACGCCCGCCAAAGCGGCAATCTGTCGCACCGAAACCGCCTTGAACTCGTAGTTGAGAAACAGTTTACGCGCCGCCGTCAGCAGTAAGTTTTTAACCTGATCACCATCCCGGGCCGGCGGTCTGCCGAGGGCACGTTCCTGTCCACCCCCATTACCAGCCGACTCGCTGGTCCTTCCCTGGGCGGCCGCGGGTCGGGCTGAGGCCTGATCACTGATCCCTGCTGCAGGCGTTGCACGTCGCTTGCGCGCCTTCCCGGCCCGGCCTGCCTGCTCTGAGTTCGCTGCTTTCACTGCTTTGCTCGCTTTAACTGCCTGCTGATTTATCCGATCCGGTTAAGTAGGTACTTGTTCTGCCTGCTAAACCCGGGTTGAGTTGAACGGGTCAACGGGGTCGCGCCGTTTAAAAAAATTCGGATCACGCCCGCGAAGAAACCGCTAACGAGCCTCTGATTGATAACCACAATGCTCTGGCCTCCAGACGAGTTGGCTGGCAGGGCGCATTGCCGCCGGCAGGTGTCGGCCTGTCAAGGCGGTGCAACGAAGCCGGCGGGCCTGTCTTAATGCCCCTCCGGACGGGGACTGTGGCAATTAGCCAGAGGCTCCCTAAGTAGAGAGGCTGGAATCCAATAATTAATTAAATGCTTAATTAATTATTGTCAAAAATCTCTTCCGGTCAAGCAGTTTTACATTCTGTGCAGAATCGGCGCTCTACGGGAAACTGACCAGGGGGTCTATTTCCCGTTGGCAGGCCACTGTTCCCGTCAGTCGGCCCGAAGCGGCAGCAGAGGCTGGCTGCCCGGCTGACGCTGGACGTCAAATGCCTTCAGAGTCATGGCCACAAAATTGTAGTAGCCGATGAGCCCGGTCAGATCCATTACCCCTTCCGGCCCCAGCAATTCGATCGCCGTGCTGAAAGTGGCCTGGCTTACTTTGGGCTCACTGACCACTTCGCGGGTGAATTGAATGATCAATTTTTCCACCTCGCCCATACCCGCAATGCCCTCTGCCTCGTCCATTGGTCGCCGGTACTTGACGAAATCCATGATTTCTTCTTCAAGACCCGCTGTTCTGGCCAGGGGTTCATGGGCCGAGTATTCATACTGATTGCTGATTTCCCTCGCGGTCGCGATAATTGTCAACTCCGTAAGCCGTTGATCCTTCGCTGTGCCATAGCGCACTCTCTGACGAAGCTGCCAAGCCCCCTGTGCCAGCTCCGGGCTGTACATCCACATCCCTAAAGGGCCTCTGAGCCCGTTTTCGTAGCCGCCGCCCGGTGCGGTCAACAGGTCGTAGACTCGCAGCGCCTCACCCTGGAGCTGAGATCGCTGAACTGCCGGCAGACGCGCCCAGGAATCACGAAAGATATCCTCAGGAATATCAGCGTCCGCTACCGGTGGCAGCATTTCAAGGTTTCGAAACGGATCCTGTTGCGCATGGCTCCAGCCGCTGATCAGCAACCCCAGAGTTATCACAATTGCCATGGTGCTCTTCATGCTCGGCCCCTCATTCTTCAGTCGTTAGGTGGTTTTCAGGTGGTGGTTTTTCGCGTGTCGCTCCAGTGGGCGCCTGTTGCTCAATCTTTCGGCTCCGCCCCGCCCAGCCCTGGCAACATACCATATCGACCTGGCTCCATGCTAAACTGCGCGCCGATCAAAGTTAACCTGCAACCCGGGCCTGGTATGTACCTGTTAATAATGGGATTAGCGCTGTTTCTCGGTGTGCACCTGCTGCGTGAACTGCGACTCCGCGAGAACGCTATCGCCAGACTGGGCGACAATACCTACAAGGCACTTTTCTCTCTTGTCGCGCTGGCCGGGCTGGCACTGATAGTCTGGGGAAAATCCACCTCGTCTTTTCTGATGATTTACGAACCCCGCTACGAACTGCGCGGGTTTTCCCACTTTGCCATGTTACCGGCCTCCATTCTGCTGGTGGCGGGCAACCTGCCGGTTTCTCACTTGCGTCACGCGACCCGCCATCCTATGCTGCTTGGCACCGCGGTCTGGGGGGCTGCGCACCTGTGGGCCAACGGTGACCTCGCCTCGCTGCTGTTATTTGGCTCTTTTACTTGCTGGGCGCTGCTGAAGTTTGTTTCACTTACGATCTCCCAGCCTCCATCGGCCCGGCAACCTTCTTTGTGGTGGGATTTTCTGGCGGTGGTCGTCGGGTTCATACTCTATGGTCTGGTAACGGTTTTTCACGGCCAGCTTTTCGGAATAGGACTGACTTTTGAATAAATCTATCCTGGCGGTATACAGTCTGTTGCTCTCGCTGCTTATCGTCTGCGGCGCACCCGTCCGGGCGCAGGGAGTGCTGGGAGCCTCGGCCGCCGACTGGACGGGCACCTGGATTGCCCAGGGCACTCTGTTCAGTGTGGCTGTCACGGTTCAGGAAGACCAGTTCCGGGTTAACGAAGTGCAGTCTCTGGGCTTTGTGTGGACATCGGAGCCGGGCAGCGTGGCAGGTGACCAGGCTACCCTGGAAGTCAAATATGCCGGCGTGACCGCTCGAATACTGGCCCGCCTTACCGGCGATGGCAGAGCAGTCGTCGAGGCCGCCAGCTGCCTGCCGGAATTCATGGTGGTCTGCGTGCTGGCCAAAGGTCAACAGGCCGTGTTTGTCCGCCAGGATTCCCAATAAAGGGAAACGGCCAGACCGCGGCAGGTTTTCAAAGTCGCCAGACTAAGCGACCCGAGGCTCAGGACCTTCTTATCTGGTTTTCTGGCTATCTGGTTATCTGGTTACCTGCCCTCAGGGAACCGGTGATCAATTACCGAAGCGCGATGTGTATTCCGCCGGCTGTTGATCCGCGGCCCCCTGAAAAAGCGGAGCAGGTTGCTCAAGGGTCAGCTTACTTCTTCGATGGATCGAACGACCTTGGTGACTATCCCGTAGTCGATAGCCTCCTCCACCGTCATCCAATAGTCCCGATCCGTGTCTTTCGCGACCCGCTCAAGAGGCTGGCCGGTCTCATCGGCAATCAGTCTGTTGATCCGCGCACGCATCTTCACGATCTGCTCGGCCTGGATCTGGATGTCGGTTGCCCGACCGCGGGAACCACCGAGGGGCTGGTGAATCAGGAAACGGGTATTGGGCAGCGCGAACCGATGCTCCTTCTTTACCGCCAGAAAGATGGTCGTGGCGGCACTGGCCACCCAGCCTGTACCAATGGCCCGGACATCGGGCTTGATGAATTTGATCATGTCATAGATAACGTCGCCGGACTCAACATGCCCCCCCGGAGAGCTGACATAGAGTGTAATAGGGTCATCGCTCTCTGCTGCCAGGGCAAGCAGATGTTCCGTCACGTTGCGCGCCAGCTTTTCGTTTACCTCGCCGAACAGGGTCAGCGATCTGGATTTAAACAGCTTTTCATCGATAAACGCGCGACCGTAATTCCTCTTTTCATTCTTGTTGCTGTCGTCCTCATTATTCAGGACGACACTGTCGCGGCTGCTGGTACTTTCCATCATCTCACTCCATCTGGTTAGCCGGCACGGGCCGGACGTTGCTACACACTTATTCGATCACTCAATCACAGGGCTGTTGATTGGCCCGCAGGTAGGCTATCAGTTTCCACTTGTCGCCATCACCTTCTGGAAAATTGTCGCCGAAACCCACCATTCGGGTATCGGGAATACCGGTGGAAATGACGGCAAAAATCTCTTCATCACTGTCGCCGTGTATCCACTCGCAGTCGAACAGGTAGGCCGAATCGCTCTGCTTGGGCTCTAGCGCATGACAAAGCCCGGCGCAGGTGCCCTGAAAAAGCGCTTCACCTCTCTGGAGGGCCACAGGGTCTCGCATCAGGGACTCAACCAGCGTCAACTCCTCAGGCTCACCACCGCTGTCACAGGCAACCAGCAACAGCCCGGAGACACAGAGCCAGAGCGCTCTTGAAATGACCATCACGTCTTCATCCCGCCTGACCAGTGACAGATGAATCAGGGCTGCTTACTGTTTGCAACATCGGATCTCCAGGCCCTGCTGCGGCAGGTCTCAGGCAGTGCGGCAGGATAAATCACCTGCTGTCGGGGTTCAAGGACAAGCGGCATGGCCAGGGAAACTGACAGTACAGGCGGGCAAAAAGAAAGCGGACACCCGGCCCGCTCAGTCCCCCCTTTGATTCCGGTCGTTTGAGCGCCGGACTCAGGATGTCCGGCAGTTTATCGAACACCCGTTCGACCAGGCAAGGAAAAATTTGCTCAGCGCCTATTCCCCTGGGTGAGTTTCCGCCCCCAGGGGTTTGAATGTGATCAGCAACTGGGGCAGCAGCGTCAGGGAGCCCGCAAGGGCGACCACCATGGCCACGCTGGTGAGCAGACCAAATACTATCGTGGGAATGAAGTTCGACAGAGCCAGAATGGAAAACCCCGCCACGATTGTCATGGAGGTAAAGTACATGGCCCGCCCGATGCTGTTGTGACAGAAATACATGGTTTGACGATAGTTACCAAAACGGGGGAATTCCCGGCGGAACCGGTGCATGTAATGAATTGTGTTGTCGACTCCGATACCCACTGAAATGGCCGCAATCGTAATAGTCATGATATCCAGTGGTATGCTCAGCCAGCCCATCACTCCAAGCACAAAACCGGCGGCGATGATGTTGGGAACAATGCAGATCAAGGCAATGTTCAGGGAACGGAACAGCGTCATAAACATCAGCATAATGGCCAGCAGCACGACTCCCAGGGTCAGGATCTGGGATTGAAACAGACTTTGCAGCACGTTGTTGTACATCACCAGGATCCCGGTCAGGTGCACCTGTTCCGGGCTGAAACCGAACTGGTTCTCCAGACCTGTCTCAATACTCTGCAACAGCTCGTTGCGGTTGAGATCCGCCGCCGATTCGATCACCCGGACATTGAAGCGCAGCTGATTGTCCGCAATGGAAACAAAGGGATTCAACACCGTTTCACGCAGAGTCTCGGGAATGCGGCTATAGAGCAGTGCCCATAAAAGGCCATCGATAGGCTGGTTGCCATTGAGTTTCTCCGCCAGTTGAATCACGGCCCCGAAAGAGAGCACCTTGCCGGTGCGGGGATCGTTATCCAGGTATTCGTGGATCGCCTTGACCTGATCCATCTTGGCAGCAGTGAACCAGTAGGCGTCCTGATCGGTTTCCGGCTCATCACCAAAGCCGAATCCGTCATCAAAGCCATCGTCAAAACCGTCAGCAAAATCTGACTCCCCCTCGGGAAGATCCACCACGACATCGAATGACAGGGTGCCACCCAGCTTCTCGTCGAACAACGACATGCCCTGATAGATCTCGGTGTCTTCCCGGAAGTAATCGATAAAACTGTTCTCGACCCTGAGCCTGGTCAATCCCAGCACGCTGAGCACGGCGATGAGACCATAGAGAACCAGCACCCTGCCATGGAGTCTGTCTGTCAGCCTGGCCAGCGCCGAAGTCAGGTTGAGTTTAAGATCAGTGGACAGCGGGGTGTCGTCCCTTTCCAGGATACTCATGACAGCCGGGAACAGAGTAAAGGCAACCAGCAACGCCGTTGCCACTCCCATCATCATCATCCAGCCGAAGTTGATGATGGGCAGAATGCCGCTGACAATCAGAGAACCGAATGCCACGGCAGTCGTCAATGCCGTGTAGAGACAGGGCCGAAACATACTCAACACAGCATGGCGCAGCAACTTGTCATGCTCGGAAAAGTGCCTGGTCGCACGCAATTCCCGATAGCGGACCATCAGGTGCACCGTCAGAGATATGGTGATAATCAACAGCAATGAAATGAAATTCGAAGAGACTACCGTCACCCGCCAGTCCATAAGCCCCAGCATGCCTACCATGATGGTGCCGGCCACGGCACAGCACAAAAGGGGTAACGCGACATACCGGGGTTTACGGAAGATCAGGCCCAGCGCCACCACGATCAGCACCAGTACCGCGACGCTGAACGTACTGAGATCGCCACGCACGAAAGTAACCAGGTCATCGGCGATCATTGGTGCGCCGCCCAGGTAGATGGTCGCCTGATTCCGGTAGCCGTCCAGGATTTCACGGATCCGGGTGATAGTTTCGTGCTGGCGGTCAGCGATTACCACGCTGTAGGCATTGTACTCAGCCTCCACCTGCATCAGGGCGGCGGCCTCCTCATCGTCCAGGGTTTGCTGGTCACGCAGGCTGCGCAGTTCCGTGCGGCGCAGCAGCAGGTTCTGGGCCTGCTCATCCACGAAGAAACTCACCAGCAATCCGGCGGTCTCACCGTCCGGACTGACCACGGCATTGCGGAACACCGGGCTGGAAACGATTTCCTCCCGCGCATCGTCCAGATTGATCCCGGCGTCCTGCAGGGTCAGATAATCTTCCGAGATGCCGGTCAGCGGCGTATCACCAAAGATCGGAACATTGAGGATGCTGTCTACTGACTGCACCTGTCCCACCGCCAGCAACTCTTCGGTGAGGGCAGCCAGCCGGTCCAGTTCCGTTCGGGAAAACAACTCACCATCGGGCGTATAGGCCACAGTGACCGCATCGCGGGTCCCGTAACGACGGCTGACCTCACGGGCAAACTCCAGATCAGGATCATTTTCGAGCAGCAGTGAATCAGCCGAAGCATCAAGCCGGAAATCCCGCGCGTGCCAGGCGAAGAAGGCCACCACCAGCAGAAGCAGGCCAATAATAAGGTAGGGTTTGCCGAATACCAGATTCACATAAATTCTGGCCGCACGTGACGACATAGCGAATGACCTGTGTTGTTGCCTGTTATAGCGATTCAGAGAATTTCGATTCTACACCCGTAAAGCACCGGCTTTCGGACGGGTTTTCTGCCCTGCCACGATAGCCCGGGCGTCTGCCACCTTGACCAGGCAGCGAAACAAAGCCAGCAGTCGAGCCTGACAACCACCCCTGGGCATACCCCACAACCCTCCGCAAAGCTTTGCGCGAAGGGTTCAGACCCCCTCAGGACAGAGGGGCACACTATACGTGTTTATGGGTCTGTTTACGACGGTGGGCAGGGAATGTCCCGTCCTGGCGACTGCGCTGGCAAAGGTCACTGAAGGTCCGTGTCGGGCCGCGGAATCGGACTTCCTGTGGCGCAGGAACAGCTCGATCTATCTTGTTCAGTGGCAGCTGGCCGCTTAAAAGCCCCATGAAGCCGCCTGTTTCAGAAATCAGTAATCAATCCCTGCCGTGAATGGGTGTCGAAAATCTCTGTGCAGATGCTAAACTAGGGGCCATTGATTGATAGACTTGCGGGTAGCCTTGTACAGGGCGCCCGATCTGATCGTTGGCAGAACCCCTGCTGGTGTGGCCGGCGGTTTTTGTAAGGAGAAGCTTATGAAGTACCTGCGTAACTTATTGCTCGTCAGCCTCTTGTCAGCCGTTTCTCAATTGGCCCTGGCTGCCGATGACTGGCTGAAGTCGATGCCCGAATTCAACCTCACAGACAACCTGGGGAATACCCACAGCCTGGATCAGTACCAGGATAAGAAATTTCTGGTTTTCTATGTGCAGGGCAATGGCTGCCCCATCGCCAGGATCGCTCTGCCGAACCTGCGCGAGGTGCGGTCCGAATTTGAGGGCCGGGGGATAGAATTTCTGGCCTTCAACTCCAATATTCAGGATTCTCCGGCCGCTATCAGGAAAGAGGCCGAAGAGTTCGGCATCGACTTCCCCATCATGAAAGACGAAGGCCAGAAGCTGGCCAAGGCCCTTGGCGTGGAGCGTACCGCGGAGGTCTTCATCGTCGATCCGCGTACCCGGGACGTGCTGTTCCGGGGCCCGATCAACGACCAGCTGGGTTATGAGACCCAGCGTAACCAGGCCTCGGAGCACTACCTGAAAGACGCCCTGAATGCCGTACTGGCCGGTGAGACGGTCAACATGGATGACATCCCTGACTCCAAGGGTTGCCTTATCGGTATATTTGACACCTGATAGCCAAAGGATTCCGGCGACCCCTGACCCAGGAACAAAAACGCTGTCAGGCGCTGAAAAAACAGGCCTCAAGTAAAAGGCAGCCCTGATAAGGCTGCCTTCTTGTTTCTGTTCCGGAAAAGAGGCCAGTGCTTTCTGTTACCGTAACGCCGCGAGCCTGCCGGGCGGGCTGCTCTGACAGCGATGGCCTCCAGGTCGACGCTACGGAACCAAGCGCCCGGGCGTCAACACAGGCCTGGCATTACTTGCGATCAATCCCCTGGCACCTGTAACTGCTAATCAATACCGACGTGGGTTGCTCTGTGACGACTCTCGACGCCACGCTTCCCTACTCAGGATTCCACGAAAGCCCGTTCGATCACGTAATGCCCCTTGATACCATGCCTGGATTCCTGGAAACCCCAGTCGTCAAGGATACGACAGGTATCTTTCAGCATTGTCGGGCTGCCACAGATCATGAAACGGTCCCGGTCCAGATCCGGCTGGGCCAGTCCCACGTCCGCGAACAATTTGCCCTGCGCCATCAGGTTGGTCAGGCGGCCCTGGTTGCGGAACGGTTCCCGGGTCACGGTAGGGTAGTAGATCAGTTTTTCCCTGACCTGATCGCCGAAGTATTCGTTATTGGGCAGCTCGTCCAGGATGACGTCCTGGTAAGCCAGGTCACTGGCCCGTCTTACGCCGTGGGTCAGTATCACCCGCTCATAGCGTTCGTAAGTTTCCGGATCACGGATGATACTCATAAACGGCGCCAGACCGGTGCCAGTGCTGAGCAGGTAGAGGTTGCGGCCCGGCAGCAGGTGATCCACCACCAGCGTACCCGTGGGCTTGCTGCTCACCAGCAGCTCGTCACCCACTTTGATATTCTGCAGGCGCGAGGTCAGCGGTCCGTCCGGCACCTTGATGCTCAGAAATTCGAGTTCCTCGTCGTAATTGGCGCTGGCGATACTGTAGGCTCGCATAAGCGGTCGGCCCTCCACCGCCATTCCGACCATCACGAAGTGGCCGTTTTCAAAACGCAGACTGCGATCCCGGGTAGTCTTGAAACTGAAAAGAGAGTCATTCCAATGATGAACGTGGGTAACATTCTGCCGGGAAACTGCTGCCATAATCTGTCCTGACTGATCGAGTCTGATGGGAGTACCAGCTTCGAATTCTAGGGCCTGCGAAAATATCTGTAAAATTGATTATTTTTATATATGTTATCTATTTTATAGATATATAATTCCGCCAACTGCAGCGGGGCAATCCATGCGACTCACCTTGCGACAGCTGGAAGTCTTTCTGGCCATAGCACACTTCGAAAATGTCACCCTGGCGGCCGACAGCCTGGGGCTATCCCAATCGGCTGCCAGCACGGCACTGAAAGAATTTGAACAGCGTTTCAACATCAGCCTGTTTGATCGGGTCGGTAAAAGGCTGCAGCTCAACGAGCTTGGGCGGCTGGTCAGGCCCAGAGCGGAAGCCCTGCTGGCCCAGGCCGGAGACCTCGAGCAGAGCCTGCGCAACCCCGCAGATATCGGCACCATCAAGGTCGGCGCGACCCTGACCATAGGGAACTACCTGGCGGTCGCCATCATCGCCCGCTTCATGACACTGCATCCGGACTCCCGCGTGCAACTGGTGGTGGAAAACACCCGCGCCATTGCCGGTAAAGTCAAAAATTTCGAGCTGGACGTGGGCCTTGTAGAGGGAGAACTGCAGGACCCGGATCTGGACGTACTGACCTGGCGCGATGACGAACTCACCCTGTTCTGCGCACCGGAGCATCCCCTGGCGCGCAAACGGGTGGTCAGCGACGAGGACCTGCTGCAGGCCAACTGGATTGTCCGGGAAACCGGCTCCGGGACCCGCCAGGCTTTCGATCGCGCCATGACCGGTTTACTATCCGATATAAATCTGGCACTGGAGCTGCAACACACCGAAGGAATCAAACGGGCCGTGGAGGCCAACCTGGGAATAGGCTGCCTGTCGCGAATCGCTTTGGTAGAGGCGTTCAGACGAGGCTCGCTGGTGCCTCTGGAGGCACCGCACCGGGACTGGCGCCGCAAATTTTATTTCCTGTTGCACAAACAGAAACACAGAAGCAGCGGCATTAACAGCTGGCTGGCGCTGTGCCTCAACTCCTGACGGACTTTGCTTGACAGACTTCCGCAGAGCGTTGTGGTAATTAATCAGAAGCTCCTGAACTTCTTCCTTTCGACTGACCTGGCAGGACTCGGATGACAAACACGGAAACCCCGGCACACGGTTCATGGCTGGTCGCCCGGCGCGGGATGATGCTGATCCTGACCCTGCTCCTCGGGGTGTTATGTGGCACCGGCATCCTGTTTACCAGTTTCAACACCTCCGTTGGCGAACTGCTCAGCGAGAATGATCCTTTTCTCGACGAACTGGCCGACATGGAGACGCTCTTCCCATCACCTCTGACAATCACGTTTGCCGTGGTTGCACCGCCTGACAGCAGTGCCGGAGTTTTCGATCAACAGGCGCTCGCCGCACTACGGGATCTGGAGCAGCGCTACCGGGACTTACCCGGTGCCACGCGTCTTTCTTCACTGCTCGGTTACCGCTCGCCACAACGCAATTTCCAGCTGTTTGAGCGGCCTTCTGAACAGTACAGCAGCGAGGAGCTGGTGGCCTTGCGGGAAGTCGCGCTGGAGGATCCCCTGCTGCTGAGCACTTTCCTCAGCGACGAGGCAGAGATCACTTTCGCTACCGTAATTCTGGACGCCTACGATGCTGATGAGATCAGCCGCCTGGAACTGGCCGATACCTCTCTCGCGCTTCTGGACGCCCTGCGCACAGCCAACCCCGCTGTGGGCATCTTTGCCAATAGCGACGTATTATTTGAACGCTCAACCCAGGACGCCATGGTCAGCGATCTGACCACCCTGCTCCCGATAGTCATCCTCATCTGTGTGCTGACCATCTGCTACTGCTTTCATTCCATCAGCTTTGGCGCCTGTATCCTCAGCCAGGCACTGCTGTCTGTAATCTGCACCGTGGGAGTGCTTGGGTATCTGAACATTGGTTTTAATACCATCTCGGTGATCGCTCCACTGGTGGTGGTGATTATCTCGGTCGCCCACAGCGTACATATCATTTCTGTCTACAAGCAACAGCTGTTCAAGGGGCATTCCTACGAGGAAGCCATGACAATCAGCATCAGCCACAACCTGAAACCGGTGCTGCTGGCCACGGTCACCACGGCAATCGGTTTTCTGTCCCTCAACTTAAGCTCCTCGCCAGCCATTCAGGACTTCGGGCGCATCGTAGCGCTCGGCATCGGGTTTGCGTTCGTCTTCACTTTCACCCTGCTGCCGGCGCTGCTGGTCTGGGTTTCCGTCAAGACCCGGGCCCATGGGAAAACCATGGACGCGGTATTGCCGAACCGCATCGTCCGGCGGGTCATACCGTTCTGGCAACAGCGGGAGAAGGTCCTGTTCCTGGGTTGCAGCAGCCTGGCAGTTGTCACCCTGTTACTGCTGCCGCTGAACGAAACAGATTTTGATCGCCTCGATTTCATCGAGACCGAATCCGAGATCGGGCAATACTACGAGGTGGTCAACCGCAGCCTGCAGCGAGGACCGACCCTGGCCTATGGCCTGCGAAGCGCGGACTCCGGCAGCGTGATCGAACCGGCTTTCCTTAGCCAGGTAGAATCCTTTACCGGCTGGTTGATCGAGCAGGAGGAAATCGATAACGCCGGGAGCCTGGTCGAAGTGGTGAAGACCATCCATCAGGCGCGCGGCGGGCAGGATCCGGCGTACTACACAATTCCCGATGACGTGAATGCCATTGCCGCAGACCTGGGTGCTTACATGAGCATGGAGCTGCCCGACTACCCTCTGTCAGCCTTCATCGATGACACCGACTCCACCATTCGACTGGTGGTCAATGCCCTGCCATTGAGTAACGAGGAACTGATCCGGCTGGATGAAAAGATTTCCACCCGGTATCAGCAGGCTGTGCCCGGGGGGGAACTGCTTCATGGCAGCCCGCTGATTCTGTTTGCCAGAATGGACAGCCTGGTCACCAGAGAACTTTTGCAGGGCTACAGCATCAGCCTGCTGCTGATTACCCTCACCCTGGTAATCGGCTTCCGCAGCCTGTATTTCGGGCTTCTCAGTGTGATTCCCAACCTGCTGCCGGCCACCATAGTGTTCGGCGCCTGGGGGCTCTTTGTGGGACAGCTTGATCCCTTTGTCATGATGCTGTTCAGCATCAGTATTGGGCTGGTAGTGGACGACACGGTCCACCTGTTGACTCACTATCTGGATGGGCGCAAGAGTGGATTGACTATAAATGACTCCTTCAATTTTTCCCTTGAGACAGCCGGACCCGCCCTCATAGTGACTACCGCGGTCCTGGCTCTGGGAACCACGATACTCATGGGCGCCAGTACGCTGTATTTCCAACAGTCGGCCAGGTTACTGGTTCCGATCGTGGTGCTAGCACTGGTGCTGGATCTGCTCTATCTGCCCACCATCCTGAAGCGTTTTGACCGAAAGAACCTCATATCAAAAATGTAAGAATATCAAACCCTGGACTTGACCTGACAACTAGCGTCCGGTTTCATCATAAGCAGACACAAACTTGGTTTCAACGATAGTGGCGACTCCTGACCGAGAGCTGTAGTAGGTTCACAAAACACGTAGTGCCGCTTATAAACCCCAAGCAGAAGTTCTGGGCCTCAGGCGCCGCCTCTTGGATACTCCGGTTAATCAGTGGGATACTCTCCAACGTCTCGAAAAATACCAAGACCATGAAGTAAGAACCCGCAGGGCTATAGGAGTCATCTTGGCCTTTAAAGCCAAGGCATACCAGCATGTTTAACTACCTCAAGAATAAAAGACTAACCAAGCTTAGAGAGGCATGGGAAAATCCGAGACATTGGGATAGGGATTTATCTTCGATTAGTGCCCTTTTTGAATTGACCCAATCTGAACTCGGAAAAACCACGGTTGATGATAAGACATGGCTTGACCTGGACTTGAATTCCCTGTTTCGCAAGATTGACGCAACAATGACAAGCGTGGGGCAGCAGTATCTGTACCGCAAACTGAGAACACTGGAATCGCCAGATGGCTGTTTGGAGGACGACTACTACGTAGCATCGCTTCTGCAAGAAGATCAGGCTACAAGAGAAAAACTTCAAATCTGGATAGGTATGCTTAAAGAGGGAGATGCCAAGTCTGTCACTAAAGTGTTGTTTAGCAATTTCCCCGTAGTCAACTTTCCTATTCTTGGAATAGCGTTATGGTCACTCTTTTCTGTCATAACAATAGTCTTCGGTCTCGTATCTGGCGGAGGATACCTTTTTTTAATTTTGCCAATTCTGATAGCGAACTTCTCTCTCGCACGTTATTTTGAGCGTGTTACCGATAACGCTAGCTATGTCCTCCCATATCTCTATATCGTCATCGCCGTTTCTGAAAGATTGGCAGGTCTAACTTTGGAGCCAAGAATACCGGCTTGTATGAGGCTAAAGGAGCTCAAGAAACCGATCCGCAAAGTCAGAAAGGCATTGAAGCTTGTGTCAATAAGTCAGAATCATGAAAGTATTCTGATAAACAACATGATGTACCTCATCAATCTGGCTTTCCCTTATGACGTGATCGCATACTCCCTTTCGATGAAGAAGGTAATTAGCGAGATCGATGTAATGAGGTCTTGCTTTCTTTCGATTGGTTCTTTGGACGCCAGCATTTCCATTGCAGCTTACCTAAACCACCATCCCCAGACCTGCAATCCTGAGCTAACCGATGAACTAGTAATTGAATTACAAGATGCCTACCACCCACTTTTAGAAGAATACGTTTCCAATTCCTTTAGCACCAATGGGCGATCGGCATTAATAACTGGCTCAAATATGGCGGGCAAAACAACGTTCATTAAAACAATTGGCGTGAACCTGGTACTTTCTCGCACCCTGTGGATTTGTCATGCAGATTATGCCAGATTTCCCGTTGTTGATATTTTCTCGTCTATTAAAACTGCTGATGGTTTAGAGGAAGGGAAAAGTTTCTATTTCTCAGAACTTGAAAGAATCAAGCAGTTTCTCGAAATGGCAAAAAGAGGTCACAAATGCCTTATTTTGATTGATGAAATATACCGTGGAACTAACACGGTGGAGAGAATAGCTGGATCGGCAGCCGTACTTCAGGAACTGGCAACAAACAATCTCGTTTTCGTTACAACTCACGATATTGAACTGGCTAACTACCTCAATGAACAATTTGATTTATGGTACTTCGAGGAAACCGGGAGCCGAACAAATCCATTCGATTACAAATTGCGGTCAGGTGTATGTAGAACCAGGAATGCCATTAAGCTGATGGAAAACATGGGCTATCCCGAAAGTATTACGAACATAGCAAGGAGGTTTGTGAAAGATATGGAGCTTTGATTCCCACCAATTCGTAATTGGTAGCATATTCCGGGGTGACAGTAGGATTATGTAATAATTCACTGGGTCTATTCAGACTCTGAATCCGGCTGTAAGAGAAGTATTTATCAAGTCTCCTCAGAACGAACAGATAGGTCAAATAACCTATATTGAACATTTACTTTTAGGCTTTGAATCGATTACTTATTATAGACGCTAAGGCACATATAAATCAGAGCAAAACGGGGCGTTAGTAAGCGCAAGGAGGTTCAGTGAAGTCGTCAAAATTCGCGTTGCCTTTTGTGGTAATATTTTCTTCAAACGTTAATGCACAAGAATTTTCCTGTAGCTTTTCTGTTGGCTCTCAAGGCATTTGGTCAAACGGAAGTGTGGCAATTGAGTCCACATTGTGGAGCTCAGGTGCTGTCTACATCTCAAAGAATTCGGGGGGTCGAAATGGCTATATTATGACCAGCGATCTAGGTGTGATTGACCTATCCGGAGGTACCTCAGGTTCAGGGTACACATTTCTTGGAAATCATCGTGGAATCCCTATACTCATTTCTATCTTTGATACACCAGACCCAGGGCGAAATGGATACTATGCTGTCCTTTCAAAGCACACGACGATAATAGGCAGTCCCCAAGCCGCCCAATACCATGGAGTTTGTGTAAACACCGCGTGAGTATTTTGCTAATAATCAAATCAAAAAGCCTGGACTGCGACCAGCCCCTATTACTAAAAGCGTTAATGTCCGCTTCGAAGCCGCGAGCAGAAGTAGGTCAAAAAATATCGTACTTCCGTTTTTAAACCCCAAGCGGAAGTTAGGGATTCCAAGCTCTTGGCACGCTTTCCTGGGCAGACCCTGTGGATTTACCAGAATTTCAGTGGGATACTGTCTTTCGGAAATTAGAAATGAGGACCCCTTCCGCGTCTTTACGAAAGCCCGCCTCGACATATAAGTGTTAGGTAGCACAAGATAATCACTGCCATGAGTCAATTTAACAAAAATACGAGACATCGAACCAAGCGCTCTAGCTTATTAGATGCATTTTTCACTAGCTTATTGCTTGTTGTCGGGCTGGGCGCTGCTGCTCAGGAGCAACATATTCAAAAGGCGGATATTTCAGCATGGTTGAATCAGTATGCCTTAGAATTTTCACAAAGCGACCTATCTGGCAGCACTGAAGACCTTTTTCCTCTGATAGAGATGGTAGGAGATGCGCGCATCCTGGCCATTAGTGAGAGCATCCACGCAGCGAAAGAGCCGATGCTATTTCGAAATCGTGTATTTAAGTTTTTAGTTGAAGAACTTGGATTTGACGCGATAGCGATAGAGTCCGGCGTCGTCGAAAGCCAACTAGTAGATAATTACGTCACAGGGAGCGATGGCGATCCTGAGTTTCCTTTTGAGTCGGGGATTTCAAACGGATTTGATCAGTTTCAGCAGAACCAAGAGCTCATATACTGGATGGAACAATACAATAGAGGTCTACCTGCAGATTCCAACAAACTTCGTTTTTTCGGAATCGACGTGTCTGGCAGTCCCTATCACAGTCCAGCAGCTAGGAACCCCGACACAGCAATTCGAACAGCGCTTAAGTTTCTGGAGAATGTGGATTCTGTATCCGCTGCCAAGTTTAGTGCCCGCTTCGAGCCCTATCTGCCCGTGTTGGCCGAAATTTTCGCTTACGGATCACTCACGTACGCTGAGCGAAATGAACTGACGGCTTCAATAGAGGAATTAGTATCGCTTTTTCAACGTCGTCGCTTTCAATATATCTCAGCAAGTAATAAAGATGATTATGAGTGGGGCGCCCATGCAGCTGTTGCCGCCAGTCAGGCAGATGCGTGGTTTCGTGAAATTCCTATAGGGTGGGAATCGTCCAACGGTTTCGAGTGGAACATCGAAGCCCAGGAGATTCGCGACCGTATCATGTTTGACAACTTGGAATGGATTCTGGAGCAGCTTGGTGGTGATAGTCGTTTGGTTGTCTTTGCATCGGTGGCGCACATCACATCGTCCCCATGGTACCTCACTTCAGGAGGCACTGATGACGGCGCAGCTCCATTTGGGAGATATGCTCGGGATAAATACGGCGATGACTGGATCAGTATACTTAGCCTGACGCAAAGCGGTGAAATAGACATCTGCGCCATGCCCGCTATCGAGCGCTTAACACAAAAACTTGCCCCACCGCCAGACGGGGCGGTAGAAGACATGTTTGCCTTGGAGGCCAAACCAAATTACATAGTCGATCTGAGAGCTGCGCCCGCTGCTGTGAACTCATGGTTACGACAGGAACAAGATCACTGGAACGGATTTGGAAGTTACGCGTTTCCAACAATTCCCTCGTTTGACTTGGCCTATTTCCTGAGTACTGTTTCGCCGGATTGTGCTCAATAAGGGTCGTCGATTTATCAAGTAATTACTCGCGCGCCGAACTGCGGCTACTCTGTAGCTGTTTTTAAACTATGATAGATCGCATCTCAAGCCCCAGAAATTTATGACCCTCTACATCTCAGACCTTGATGGCACGTTGTTGAACAGCCGAGCAGAGTTATCCGATGTCAGCAGAGATTTGTTGAGAGAGATGCTTGGAGATGGATTGCTATTTACAGTTGCCAGTGCCAGGAGTGTAAGCTCGATTAGGCAAATGTTAGAAGGGCTTGCACTGAATCTTCCAGTGATCGAGTTCAACGGTGCATTTATCTCGGATCTCGAGTCAGGCCGTCACCAGATTGTCAACGCGATTGATCCTGTCATCACACCAGAACTCTTTCAGCTAATGTCACAAAATGGTTGTGTGCCATACATATCGACGTTCAACGGCGTAGAAGACTGCTTGTACTATCCTGACCCAACGAATCTTGGAATGCGATGGTACTATCAGGACAGGAAGTCTAACGCCGATCCAAGGCTTCGGAAATCAGAGAATATTTCAGCCTCGCTGAAAGAACATGTGGTTTGTTTCACAGCCATCGGAGAGCAGCATAAACTCGCTGAATTAGCAGGGAGAATATCCGAAATATACGGCAATCAGTTAGAACTACACTTGATCGAGAATCATTACTCGCCGGGGTGGTATTGGCTAACTGCTCACGACTATCGTGCGACTAAAGATCAGGCTATCCAAGAACTGCGGGGCGCATTCGGACTCGGTGAAAAAGAGCTGATTGTCTTTGGTGATCAGATTAATGATCTAAAGATGTTTGAGATAGCGAAGGAAGCTGTGGCAGTTAAGAACGCCGTACCCGATTTGAAAAAGCGTGCGACGAGAGTAATAGGTCACAATGATCATGACAGTGTTGCAAAGTATATTTATGAACACCGGCGGAACTCTGGCCGGGCTTAGGTATATCCATCCCGCCAAGCGACCATTGATCGACCTGGATTCGATAAAGTAGTCGAAGCAGTGCACTAGATTCTTAGAACACACACTCCAGAAACTGCGTTAAATGATGCAGTTTCTGGAGTGTGCACAGTCAACCTATAGGTTGGTGTCGGTTCTGCAAGACTATGTCAAAAAACGCGCAAATTGGATCATTTTCACAGGTGGCGCATGATCTAAAGGAACCCTCCCAAGACATGCAGAAACTTCGATGCGATTGAATGCTCGGTGCGTTGGGAAGCCAAAGACTAGCCGCAATTACTGAAACGGCAAGCACAGTCAGCATAGGGGCCAGCAATCGTTCAGTGCAGTTCCGCCTCAAACTGCCTCAGTATTGCCCCAGTGATGTAACGTGGGTTAATTGCCTGTATAGCTCGAGCGGTATCCATTGCGTCTTGCCTCGTCAACTTTCGCGCCTGCACAAGATTGATCATCAGTCGCAGCCCCCAGATCGAAGTCACACCATCCTGCTTACATGCTCGATGCAGAGGTTTTTCGTTGGTGACGCATGTCCAGCGACTTTCTCGTGCCAGCAACAGGCAGACGCGATCCTCAAAGGATAACGGACCACGCTTTTCGGCGGCGGCCACCAGTTCCACGCCGCAATCCTATGCCACCCAGGTGGCTGCGAGTGCCCGCATTTGTTCTAACTGCAGGCCGAGGATTTCCGCGCCGCGGGAAAGCGAGATGATGTCCTGCTCCACCGCCCTGCGCACCAGTCGTGACAGCCTGTCCTCACGGAAATCATGCGATTCCATACCTGCCGGCTCGACTCCAGACGGCCTTGCTCCAAGGGTATCCTTGTAAACCTCCTCGGTGATTCCTTGTGGCTCGTCGTGCTTAAGCAGTGAGCGGCTCTTCTGCTCTCGGTAGGTTTGATTGAACAGTTTCCAGACCTCGTAACGTCTGTCATCTGGAAGCCTCTCGGCGACTCGATAGAGTACAGTGCGCCAACTGACTCGGAATACCCTCTTGACCTTCAGCACCCTGTCTACAAGTGGCAGACCGGCGGCGTCCTCCCACTCGCGGAGGAATGCCTCTTCTGGCATGAGAAAATGTGAGGCGAACTTATCGGCTTCCTTCTCCTGCGCCTCGTCCTCTTGTTCCTGGGTGACATCATAGGCGGAGAGATGCAGCAACAGGTGAGCCAACTCGTGGGCGGCGCTGAAAATCCAGGTCTCCACAGGCAGGCGTTCCCAAGTGTTGACGATGATCGCCGGACCGCCGTTGTCCTCGGCAACCGACAATCCCATGAAAGCATCGTTGGCCACATGGATGGAATAAACTTTAATGCCGCGGGACTCCAGCAAGCCACAAATGTCGTGCACGGGCTCGCGCACACCGAGGCCGAATTGATCGCGCACCAGTGCCGCCATTTCCGGGATACGCTTGCGCCGCTTGCGGGCAATTTCCTGCCATAGAGGCTTGAGGCTGTGTTCATGGCATTCTCTGGTCAACGCTTCCAATTCAGCGAAATCCCGCAGCCAGCGTGACACGTCCGCCAACACCTGATCACGGCTTTTGAGCCGTTTCAGAGAACGAAAGCGAACGTTGTGTAGAATCTCAACCGGCAAGAGTAGCTCTTTAAGCGGCACTTCGAGTGCCCGGGACAGGCTCTTCAGGGTGTCGGTACGCGGCGCCGCGCGACCCTTCTCCAGATTCCGGTAGGCAGCCCGTGAAACACCGGCGGCGCTGGCGACTTGCTCCTGAGTCAGGCCACGGTTTCTTCTCAGTCGTAGTAAGTTGGTGGCAAGTATGTAATCGCTCAATTTTTTGCCCTCAATCGATACTACGCATTATATCTCTTTTTTTAGATATGGCTAGTTATGGGCGGCACCATCCTCCGATTTTGCCTAGGCAGAAACTCCTGCTAGTTTTGAACCCTGAAAGGAGAATACGGCGCCCCTCTATTTGGCGGTTCTCCCAACCTGATCAACCTGAATTTCAGCTGATAGCTCCCCTCTCCCGTCTGCAACACGTTGAAGTTGCCGACCAGCTCAACATCCGGCTCCGGCGAATATGTCCAGTCGCCATTGGCAGAAATGTCGCCGACAGACTCGGTATCAAGCACCCAACCCTGCTCGGTAATCTGATCGGCGATGTGTTGATAAACCTCTGCGATCGGCCAGTCGACATTCAGATCGTACTCCGTCTCCAGGGAATTGCTGGAAGACGAGCTCGAACCGCCGCTGCCAAATGCGATGAATCTTGGTGAATCATCCTCGGGAACGACCATGCGAGGCAGGTAACGGCGAAGGTTGGTTGCGCCTCTGTTGCGCATGTTCTGCATCATGGTATAGCTCTGAGTCTGTTCATCGATCCGCTGCTCGCAGGTCTGAGGTTGTGTACTCGCTGGCTGACCAAAGCTGAACTGGGCGTTCCCGAGGCTGACAAACGTGCTGTCGTCGGTTCTCGAAGCCGAGAGCGACACGGTGCCTATATCGTCCCTACACAATATCGTGGGCCGTTCTATCTGACGGGGAGAAACAAACCCGCGGTCCATGTCCTCGGCGCCCATCAAGGGAAAGGGAATGAAACCCTGCCGAATGAGCTCTGCTTCCAGGGATCGGCTGGCAGCGTCGGTTTCCATGCTGGTCTTCATTATCACCCGCTGGGAAACTCCCTGGTCCACACTGCCAAGGACCTCGATGCCGGATGGTAGATCAAACGCGGGAAATCCGTCGGGAATGTCGGAATAAATCCTTACCTCGTTGAAGCCGGGATTACCCAGCAGCACTTTGACCAGCTCCAGTGGTACCGCTTCGTCGTATTCCGTGGCACCAAAAACGCTGACCACAAGACTCAACAGGAAAGTACCCAGAACGACGTTGGAAAAATGCATAACTCACCTCCGCTATTGTTGTTGGCGAATCGATGTTGCGGTGTCGTAATTCACATGACGAAACCCACGACTTTAGCGGCTGGTAAGGCGTCCGTAAAGCCTCGAATACCGCATTTTCCGCTTATCCTCAGAGGGGCCTAGCATCAATATCTCTTGAAGCCCCACTGTTCGGACTACAAATCGCTGTCTTGCTCTTCCTAGGGTCAGAAGCGGTTATGCCAGCTTTGCCAATCAACCTTGGCAAGAACACCTCGGAATGCCGAGACCAGAAACAGCCATATAAACTAATTGTTGCTTTACCACCCTATACAAACCCAAACTTGGAATGGAATCAAAGTTGGGTTGATGGATTCGAGGGAGGATTAGGTGTTTCTTACGGGACAACAGAACCCTTTCGCTATTTTGAACTAGAAAGCCCATAGGAAGAGCAATAGATGCGTAAACACCCAATTTTCTTTTTTCTTGCTACTTTGTTGTTAGGATCTTGTAATGACCAATCCTCCGATGTAATTGAGGACCCGATTGGCGTTTTGGATCTACTATCCAACAGTGCAACGTATGAAGGAAATGTAATCGAAGTACTTGGTTGCTTGTCGAGTCGTTTGGCGATCAGTGGAATAGAGCACTCAGGCTATATTCTATACGGTTGTGGTAGTGAAATCGGCATAGATAATTTCATTATTTTGAATTTTGAGTCAATCCCAGCAGGGCTTGAATTGAGCTCCCTTATAAATGAGGAACTAATTATACAGGGCTTTTTTAGTGATACTGAAGTAGCGGGTGTTGGCCAGCCAGTCGTTGCTTCTTTTCTTGAATTCGCAAAGATTAGTGCGATTAAATGACTATTGACGGTACCGACAAGTCAACATGTTGATTTGCAGCAAAACTTGGTGCGCCACGAGGCGCTTATTTGCTAGTAGTTGAAAGTACTGCACAGAAAGCGGCGACCCGCCGCATCTGTTATCGAATCTTGAGCGGTTACTCCTCTATCATGTAAGCCGACGTTCAAGGGTGGCCCGAAGACCGGCAGCAAATAAACCCAAAGCTGACATTCGGGTTTGACGGGCTACGCTTCGTTTACTAGGTGGAAACCCCTCGACATTGATGGGATACTACCTCCATCTTCAAATCACCGAGTTCATCATGAGTAAATCATCTCGAGTGTTTACAAATATCTGGGTTTTGTTCGCCTTGCAAGCTTCAACGGCATTCGCGCAGCCTATATCTCAATTCGATATCGACTCCTACCTGGACAATGAAATTCCAGACTTAATGTCTTACTACTCTCTACCTGGATTGGCGCTCGCTGTTTTTGGTTTTGGTGAAGATACTATAGTCAGGACTTACGGGATAAGACAGACAAGCACTCGACAGCCGATGACTTCTTCTACGATTCTTCAAGCTGCATCTATCAGTAAAGCTATGTTCGCTGTCACCGTGTTGAAGTTAGTTGAGAAGGGCGTGCTGGATCTGGATGTTCCACTAGCCCAATACAGCGAATACGAAACTATTGCAGCCGATAGCCGAAGTGAACTAATTACTGCCCGCATGGTGCTTAGTCACACATCTGGACTTCCCAATGCTCTGCCGAGTGGTGTCCAGCCATCTATCGGTTTTCAGCCTGGGTCCAGATTTAGCTATTCAGGCTGGGGCTTTCGCTATTTGCAGCAGGTTGTCGAAACACTCACTGGCAAAAGTCTCAATCTTATTATGGAGGAAGAGCTGTGGGGCCCTTTGGATATGAATCACTCCAGTTATATCTGGCGAGATGAGTTTGCCTTCAATGCCGCTGATGGACATCGAGCCGATCAAACCCTTGGGCGCGAAATTAGACGGTTGGAAAGAGAATACGCGGAAGGTGGGGTGGTGACTACTATTGACGATCTCGCCAAGTTCGGTGAACACGTGTTGGCTCAAATTACATCAGGAAAAGAGCTCTACATTTCCATGGTGGAACCCCAAGTCGACATTAGGGATTATGGCGAGGGCAAAAGAATGTCCTGGTCTCTTGGTTGGGGTGTCGAAGAAACACCAGCAGGAGCGAGTATCTGGCACACCGGAGCAGCAGGCTATTTTCAAGCTTTTATAATGCTGGATCTGGATAGCGAAAAAGGATTTGCCATATTGGTTAACAGTGAAAACGGTCAGCAAATCAAACCCGATTTAGTTACGGATTTGCTAGGTATTAACCATCTCTCGACGGAATATTCGCCTAGCGCATTGTCGCGTTAGGGTATGAGTAATACTGGAGCAATCACTTTGTTATAAGATGGGGTCAAGCCTGTACTGCTAATTATTGAAACGCCTGCTTGAAGCCGGTTTCGGTAATAAAGGCAGCTTATCTCTACCTCCGCTATCATAAAAGCCGACATTCACGTGTGGCTCGGAGACCGGCAGCAAATAAACCCGAAGCAGTATTTTTCAGCATGATTGATTACGACTTGGACATATTTAATCAAACAGATCAGGCTGAACTGGAGGACTTGTTCAGAAAAGTCTGGGATGCACCGTTTCGACCAGAAGATTTACATTCCGATTTACGTAATATCCCGAACGTCTACCAGTCTGATAGAGGGAATTTCTGGATAATGCGTATTTCGGGAACGATCATCGGAACTGTCGCAATAAAAAACCTTGGTGAAAATATCGCTGAAGTTAAACGCCTCGCTGTTCATCCTGATTTCCGAGGGCAGCGGCTTGGCTCTGCACTTTTCCAACACTCATTAGACTATGCGAGAAAGAAAGGATTCAAGGCTGTACGGCTAGATTCAATTCGAAATCCTGGCCCAGCGATGTATCTTTACGAAAACCACGGATTTGTTGAAATTCCCAGATACAATGACAATCCTAATGCCAATATTTTCATGGGACTCACAATGAGTTAGGTCGAGACTAACGTAGTGCGCGATTCACAGTACAGTTTTCATGCTGATCGTTGGGGTAGTTCATTGTTCGCGTCTTTGTGGGTGGACGCCTGGGGAAACCAGTACCCCGTGGCAGTAGCGCCATTTAGTAGTTGTACACATCGACTACTACAACAACTTGATCAAGGTTTGGTCTTGAGTCCAAGTAAAGTACTTGTTGACCTTGGGTGCGGCACAGGAGGAGCGGGATTGTGGCTGGCCAAAAAAAAGGGAGTCAAGCTCATCGGTATTGACCAGTGTAGAGATGCTATTTCGATAGCCACTGATCGTGTTGTTGAATGGGAGCTAACTGAACCAGCCGCATTCTCTGTTGGGGACTTTAGTGAGACTGGGTTAGCGTCCGCAGTTGCGGATGCGGTAATTAGTATTGACGCACTTCCCGCTACTCAAGACATCCAAATTGCTTTATCTGAGGTTCGGCGAATTCTGAAGCCAAAAGGAGCCTTCGTTTTTACAGCTAGAGAACTTGGCCCAAATAGCCGACATTACAAAGATTTGGGATTCCACTGGAGTAAAGGACTTGAGCAGATGGGCTTTGACATTGTCAGCATATCAGAGCGTCCCGAGGTTTCCAGTTTGTGGCGAAACTTGTATGATCAATGGTTAAAAAATGAGTCTGGTTTGCGTCGGGAACTCCAAGAAGCAACGGTCGATGCTCTGATTGAAGAGGCACAAAGGGGTATACCAAAAATGAATGATGAACGACCTTGGTATTTGATCAAGGCAGCTTCAGGTGCCTAACAAAATCGTCAAGTCGCCATTTGGCGACGGACGGCTACTTCGTAACTGCAGTTCTCGGCGATTGGAATGTCGGTTATGAAGCCGCAAGCAGGCTCCACTACGTGACAAACTGTCGTGTGTAAATTGACCAAGAAACAGCTCAATTCATGATAGAAGCAATATCTACACTGATAACTACTACCTTTCTTCTGCTGGGTTCGCCAGGGCCGGCACCTCTTGCACTGGCTGCGACAGGTGCTAGTCACGGATTTCGTAATGGAGTGCCCTTTCTAGCAGGCATACTTTCCGGATTAGCGGTAGCCATAATTGGAGCAATCGCGGGATTAGCAACACTATTTGCAAACTTTCCAGACCTTCGCTTTACTGTCCAGATTGTCGGTGGTGCTTACATTTGCTTCATAGCGTTTAAGATCGCGACTGCGCCAACAATCAATGGTGATTCCGATTCAATACCTAATGCACCAAGTTTCGCTGGCGGGTTTATCTTGAATCTACTGAATCCAAAGGCCTATGCAGCATTTTTTGCCATTTTTTCTGGCTTTCTTCTCCCGCTGGCGGAAATTACACTCAGCTTTCTAGCAACAGGCATCATTTGTTTTCTGGTGGCGGTTATTGTTGATATTCTGTGGCTATATTTTGGTGATCTATTAAGGCCGCTATTTCGAAAACCTCGAGAAGCACGAATATTACGTACTACATTCGCAATTCTCATGGTCGCAGCGGTATTTCTAGCTTTTGGTTATTAGCAGTACACCGATTTTTATGTCGGCTTTGAAGCCGATTTCGGTAATAGAGGCAGCCTAAGGCAACTTCCGCTGCCATGAGAGCCTACGTTCCAGGGATGCAGGGAGACCGGCAGCAAATTAACCCTTAGCTGCTGTATAAAACAACTCAGCGGACATAAACATAGTTCGACACCAATGAAGTATGTTTTTAAACGATGCTAATTAGAGACTACGAAGTATCAGATGAACAGCAATGGCTGAGATGCCGGGTGTTGGCATTTTTGGACTCAGCATACTTTGATGATGTAAGGACAGCAAAAGAAATATATCCCGGAGAGTCCATTGAACTTGTAGCTTTGTCTGGTGATACGATTTCGGGACTATTGGATATTGAGCGAGCCGAATCCAAAGGAGAAGTTTTCGGCAATGTGTGGCACATAGCTACGCACCCTGAATATCGAAGGCAAGGGGTAGCTTCTCAGTTACTCTCAGAGGGAAAGGAGCGAGCTAGAAAACTCGGCATTGCGAGGCTAGAAGCTTGGACACGTGACGATGAATTCGTAAATGGTTGGTATCTAAGTCAGGGTTTTCAGAAGGTTTCTGCCTATTTTCATATTTACCCAACAGCCAAGGAAATCAAAGAGACAGGGATAATTACATCAGTCAAGCGTGATGCGACCCCTATGACGGCATTTCTTAACTACATGGGCAATGATGTGTCATTCTTGAACAAATTCTCTAGGGTTCATGAATGTAGGAGATACGACCTTGTTCTCTAATGAGTTCAAGCCACTCGTTTCAACTTTATCTAAATCATGATCTTCTTCGACATAGATGGAACGCTTTTAGACCACAAAAAAGCTGAGAGACTTGCGGCAATTAGCTTCAAGAATCAGGTTGATGTCTTCGGTGATCTATCAGCCGATGACTTTGCCGAGAGGTGGCACCACCTAGCTGAAAAGCACATTTCTATTTACCTCGACGGGCATGTGTCGTTCAAAGAGCAAAGGAGAGCCAGATTACGAGAATTATTCGACTCCGACATTGAAGATCAGGAGTGTGATTTACTCTTCAATGATTACCTAATTCACTACGAAGAAAATTGGTTATTGTTCCCAGACGTACTCGACTGTATCAAGGAATTAGAGGGATACCAGCTGGGAATAATTAGTAACGGAGATTCTTATCAACAGCGAAGAAAGTTAGAGAAACTTGGACTCCTTGGATTCTTTTCCCAGGTTGTAATTTCTAGCGAAGTGGGAATATCGAAGCCGGATCAAGGTATTTTTCAATATGCCTGTAAGTCTATCAGCAAGTTACCACCAGAGTGCTTCTACGTGGGAGACAATTATGTTTTGGACGCTGAGGGTAGCCGTAATTCTGGAATGAATGGGATCTGGCTAAATCGCGCCAAGGGTGGTCGACAAAGTGCTGGCACTACAATTGATTCACTCAGTGAGCTAAAGGATAACCTGACAAGGTAACGGGTAAGATGAGGAGATGTGTTGCCCACTACTCAATGTTGAGAGTCTGCTTTGAAGCCGGCAGCGGCCCTTCCCGGGGATAGGGACTAGAACGGTTAATGAACCAAAAGCGGAATTTGGGCTGTTGAGTATGTACGGAATAAAATGATCGTGAAGTATATTTACGAAGGACGGAATTCCAATTGAGTCTTTCCAACCCAATCAATCCATAGCCGTCGTGCAGAATATGGAACAGGACTAAATGCAAATACGAAAACTGAAGTCGACGGAAAGCCTCAACGAACTGAAGACTCAATACATGCGGCAAACAACTGCACCGTTAGACGGCATGTGGTTGGTCGGATTCGTGCCAATTGCGGCTCACTTTGGACTTTATGAAGGTGATGAGCTAGTTGGTTTCTTCTGTGTTAATGACGAAGGCTATTTGTTGCAGTTCTTCTTGCACCAGAAATGCCACGACCAGTATCCACAATTGTTTGAATCGATCTTCTCCGAAAACGGCTCACCAGCAGGCGAGATCAAGGGTGCGTTTGTCAGCACCGCTGAACCACGCTATTTGTCCCTCTGCCTCGATCAGTTCTCGAAGTTCGAAGTGAATGCGCTGATGTACCAACATTCCGGGCACATCAGCGCCCAGCCACAAGAACGTACCTTCGCGATGCCCAGGATTGAGACTATGCAACTATCGCAGGCTATTGAGTTTGCGGTGGCCAGTATCGAAGCCCCTCGCGAATGGCTAAATGGGTATTACACCAACCTGATCAATCGTCACGAGTTGTTTGGGGTATGGGAGAACGGGCGGTTGGTTGCAACAGGGGAAAGCCGGCGCTTTGACGATTACCAGACCGAATACGCAGACTTGGGTGTGATTGTCGCAGAATCTGAACGGGGCAAAGGAACCGCCACTCAAGTGCTAAGACAGCTCGTTGAGATGAACGAGGCCGACGGACTGAAACCGATTTGTTCGACAGAGAAGACAAATGTCGCCGCCCAGAAAGCGATCACCCGCGCGGGGTTCTTATCGATCAATCGAATTATTCGATTCGATACTTAACCGTTTCTTTCCAGTATGGTATCGGCTCTATGACCGCTTGAAGCCGACCTGAGTCATTTCTCGGGACGGGTATCCTCCATAGTGACCGACCGTTCTTAGGAGAAAAGCGGACACTGTGTGTCAGATCGAGTCTGATCAGGCATAGACATATTTGTTAACACCGAGCGACTTTGTCGCACTACTGCATATCAAAGACTGCTACGTATCAAAGAACCTCTGCCCAAATACCGTGACACGCTGGCCGCCAGGCAGACTCACTGGCGAAGCACCTGGCCGTCGGCCTGTCAGGGCGCGGCACCCAGACCAGTGGGCCCGCCCGGAAGCCCCGGAGGGGGAATCTGCCGGTCCGGCTCTTTACCTGATCTGTCAAACCTGTAATATCAGCCAGAACAGCCACAACGAATCAATGACCACCATCAGGAATCCAACGATGCATCACGCCAACCCAACAGCCTCTCAGTCAGGCCCGGGCCGATTATCCAGCCTGCTGCTGACAACAGTTCTGTGCCTGCCAGTCGTCGCTGCTGCGCAATCCGCCAACCCTTTCGGAATCCCCAGTGCAGAAAGCCCCAACCCGGCGGCCTCGATCGTTGCCGCGCCGGGATCCCGGGGCCAGGGCTGGTTGGGTCAGGGACGCTCCGAAGTCATCGCCCGACACGGCATGGTGGCGACCAGTGATCCGCTGGCAGCCCAGGCCGGGCTGGAGATTCTGCAGAACGGTGGCAATGCCATCGATGCGGCCGTGGCAGCCGCCGCCGTTCTGGACGTTACATCTCAGAACGACACCGGGCTGGCAGGCGATCTGTTCGCGCTGGTCTGGAGCGCCCGGGATAAAAAACTGTATGCATTGAATTCAGCTGGCTGGGCCCCGGCCGGCTGGACGCCGGAGTTTTTCCGTGACGAGCTCGGCCTGTCCCGCGTGCCTGGTAACGGCGTCAATGCGGCCACGGTCCCCGGCGCGGTTTCCGGTTACGATGCTCTGCTGACGCGCTTCGGCACCCTGGGCTTCCAGGAAACCCTGGAACGAGCAGCCCGTCTCGCCGAAGAGGGCTGGGGGCAGGCTGAGCGCCGCCACAGTGACCTGACCAGCGTGCGGGAAAAATTACGTGGCGACCCTGACTCCGCCGCCGTGTTTCTGAATGACGGCGAAGTCCCGCCTCTCTACAGCGTGATTCGCAATCCAGGCCTGGCCGACGCCCTGCGGCTGCTGCAGGAACAGGGTCGGGAGGCGTTTTACTCCGGCCCCATTGCGGATGCCATTGTCGCCAAGGTACAGAGCGAGGGCGGTGTCATGACCCACGCAGACCTGGCAGAGTTTGAGTCGGAATGGGTCGATCCCATTACCACCAATTACCACGGCTACGATATTTTCCAGCTTCCACCTCCGGGACAGGGGTTTGCAGCGTTGGAAATGCTCAATATCCTGGAAGTCTGCGCACCGGTGCACGGTATCAATCTGGCGGATCTCGGCCCTTCCAACCCCGACTACTGGCATTTCATGGTAGAGGCCAAAAAACTCGCTTACTCGGATCTGCAGGCCTACAACGGCGATCCCAAGTTTTCCGAAGTCCCGCTGGATCAGCTGCTCTCAAAATCCTACGCGGGCTCGCTCTGCAACCGGATCGACATGAATCGCGCCTCAGAGCCTGCCATCACCGGCGGTCTCGACGGTGGCACCATCTACCTCACCACTGCAGATCGATGGGGAAACATGGTGTCCTTCATTCACAGTATTTTTTCCGTCTATGGCAGCGGTGCCACCATTCCTCCCTATGGCATGATTCTGCACAATCGGGGCGTGGCGTTCTCTCTGGATGAAAACCACCCCAATGTCGTGGCGCCACGAAAAAGGCCGTTTCACTCCATCATCGCAGGGTTCGTCATGCAGGACGGCGAACCTCTGATGACCTTCGGCAACATGGGCGGGTCCGTGCAACCGGAAACTCACGCCCAGCATATGGTCAACGTGATAGACCATGGCATGAACGTGCAGATGACCACCGACGCTGCCCGCTTTACTCACAGCCAGAACAGCAATGTATTATCGCTGGAACACGATCTCTACAGCCTGGTAGGCCCGGCCCTGCAGGCCAGGGGGCACGATGTGCGTGGTGTCGACGGCAGCCGTGTCGGAGGGTACCAGGGTATTCTTTTTACCCGCGACCCGACATTGCCGGCGCCAGAGTTTACCGAGCAGAGTATCACCGAGGATCACCCCGTAAACGGGGTCTACCGTGCCGGCTCAGATCACCGGAAAGATGGGCAGGCAGCAGGTTGGTAGTCGAGAGGCGCCGATAACGGGAGCCGGAGCTTTTGCAGGATGGAGAGCTGCAAAAAGCCTCGGCTGCCTGATTTTACTGCAGACACTGAGTCTGACATAAAGATGAAATACCTGTGGCCCGCCAAAAGTGCGGCAAAAGGCGGATCTTTTCCCGCTTCCGGCAATAAGGCCCACCGCGCTGATTAATCAAAGGAGTTAATAATGAGTAAAAAGCCAACCACCATGACCCGACGTGAGTTTGCCCGCGCCAGCGCCACCACCCTGGCCGCCGCGGCGGTACTCACCAGCCAGACGGCGTCGGCACAGCAGCCCCAGAGCGAACTGGAATCGGAATACCTGATGGAGTTGCTGCTGGACGGTGATCCCCAGATCGATACCGGCCACACCCGGATTGCACCGCTGTCAGGCGGCACCTTCGGCGGACCCAACCTGCGCGGCACGGTGCTGCCGGGTGGGGCCGACTGGATTACGCAGGTGTCCGGCCACAGCAGCCTTGACGTGCGTATCACCCTGCTGACCGAGGATGGCGAGCATATCTACATGACCTACAAGGGCATGGTGGTGCGCAACGACAGCGGGCTGTACTGGCGTGTGACCCCCACGTTCAATACCGCGTCAGAAAAATACGACTGGCTCAATCACATCGTAGCCGTCGGCAAAAACAAAAACGTAGAAGGCAAGATCGCCTACGATATCTGGCGCATACTTTAGGGGCCCTTGTTCGCCAGTACCGGACATCCTGAGTGACGGTCCTGCCAGAGTCAATCCAACCAGGGCCTTGGCCGATTCAAACCGGCGTCCGGAATCGTACCTTTCGGCCTGGCCGGCCTGAAATAAAAAAGCCCGGGTTCCGATCAGGAACCCGGGCTTTTTCGTGGCCAGCTGTTCAGCTTTGGCGTTAAGCACCTGGCTTTGGCGTTGACCGCGCAGCTTCGGTACTCACCGCCCGGTAAAGACGCAGCGGCTATTCACCACCCTCGTCTACATTGACCCACTGCATGGCACCGAAGAACATTTCGTCCCAGCTCTGCTGCCCCCAGGGCACGGACCTGGATGGATCCGGGTTATAGGGGTTCTGGGCTGAATTGTCGAAGGCCCCCACGGCCACCAGTTTAGTGCCGGCCGGCATCAGGCGCGGCTCCGCATAGGTGTAAGCCAGTTGCCAATTGTAGTTGTAGTTGGCAATGTTGATCAGTTCCTCGCGATTGCCATCCGGGTACTCGGCGTAAAAACGCATGTACTTGCCACGGAAATGCATGTGCGGCGTGAAGCTGCGCAGATAAGCATCTTTGCTCAGTGTCACGCTGGCTTCCTGGATAAACTCCGGGTCGTACGGCGTTATATTGGTCCAGGTCTGGGGGAAGATACAGGCACAGGCCCCGGACAGACGCTTCTCAGGTACTTCGCCTTCCGGGTAAAACCACAGACCGATTTCGCTGGCATCGACAGTCTCTTTACCGTTGGTGGTGTAATGTAACTGCAGCGCCAGCTGGGAGCCGGCCTTCAACAGGCCACCGGTATTTTCGGGCATCCATTCCGGCTCGGCACCGGGGATATAAGCGGTGATATTCGCTGCATCCGGGTCGCCGCCACCGAGAAAACCACGCCGGCGGTTAGCGGCGTCCGGCGGAATCAGGTTGTTCAGAGTATGGTGCAGCACGGTGCGATCGCCTGCCACGTACTGACTGCCCCGCACCCAGTAATCCCTGTCCGTTTCGATCGGCACGACCACATTGATGTAGTCCAGCACGCCCGTGGCGGGAATCGACTGGGGTGGCACCTTGATAATGTAATCAGGCTCACCGAACGCCCACTTGCTCTCGGACCAGGTCAACTCGGCCAGCGGGTCGACGTCTCCGTCTTTCGGGGCGCCGGCATCGATCCAGTGCAGCAGCTTCTGCTGATCGGATTCAGCCACCAGCATCGAGTTGATAAATTCGCCGATATGGCCGTCGATCTGGCCTGGGGGCATACGCTTGGTCATCAACACTTCACGGATCATCGGCGACCAGCCCTGCACCATGGCGTGGCTGTTCAATGCGAACGGTGCAATTCCACCCTCGCGGTGGCAGGAAGCACAGTTATCGGCAATGATCGGAGCAATATCGCTTTCATAAGACGGCACTTGCTGCGCGTGGGCGGCCCGCGCCGCGTAAGTTACCGAATCACCGGTCATGGCCACCTGGGCAGCGGGTACCGCGTCGCCGGCGATGAGGGCATCCAGAGCCTGTTCCAGATCGGTGCCCAGCGGACCGCGAAATTCGACAGTGAATGCTTTGGGGTTATAGACGAACACCTCGCCGGTCTTATCGATGCCCAGCGCTTCGGAAACGTACTGGGTGTCATCCATCAGCACGGGAATGTCTATGCCGCGCTGCGCCAGTTGTTCGGCTACTTGAGTGCGATTGAGTCTTCCCATTGGATTGATCATGAAAAACTCGATGCCACGCTCCTGGTAGCTTTTCTTCAGCGCCGCAAAGCCTTCGAGTGCGGCGGCGCTCGCGTCACTGCCAGTGGCCTGCACCAGCAGAGCGATTGCGGCATGATCGTCGTACCAGCTCATCTGGTGGAAATAGCCTTCCTGATCCAGCAGAGAGAAATCTCCAACTCGATCGGCGGCCGTTCCCAGAGCTGGCATCAGGGCCGACGCCAGCAGCAGGGTTTTAAGGAAAGGTCTTGCCATGTTCATTGCTCCTTTAAATTAGGAAACCTCTGATTAATCAGGGAAACGCTCTGCGGGGGTTTATCGGGCGTCACTGCAAGGCATCGTGTGCAGGGAATGCACCAGCCCCTGCCAAGCGCGCCAACGCCGCGGTGGCGCCCGACAAGCCCCGCCCAAAGGGCCTTTCAGGCAAGCCCGCCGGTCGGCGCATTAACAGCATTCCAGACTAAGTGTACGACTACAGGGAGTCAATCGGTTTGCCACGCAAAGGCGTCCAGTGACAAATAACACAGGTTTATTGCCCGTCACCCTGCCTCCCTCAGGCCAGCAGGATATCCCGCAGCTTTGGGTACAGCTCCGGGTTGGCCACCAGGATATCTTTATTGTGAAACTGCGGCGCCACATGATCGGGAACTTCCGTAAAGTGTCCGTAGCGCGCGCCCGCTTCAATGGCTATTAACTGGGCAGCCGCGAAATCCCACACGCTCAGGGACTCGTAGTAGCCATCCAACCTGCCGGCAGCCACCCAGCAGATGTCCAGGGCCGCCGATCCCAGGCGCCGGATATCCGCACATTCCCTGAGCACCTTGGCGACCCGTTCCAGCATCGGTTCCAGGGTGGACTTGTCATAGGGAAAGCCGGTGGCAATGATGGCGCGCCTGGGCTCGGTCTCCCGCGCCACCTGGATGGGCGTGTCGTTAAGAAAGGCCCCGCCCCCGGACTCGGCCCAGAACAACTCCCGGGTAAACGGATTGTAGACAACACCGACATCGATCTTACCGTCTCTGGCGTGGGCAATGGAGACAGCGGACTGGGAATGACCGTGGGCATAATTCACCGTGCCATCAATCGGGTCGACGATCCACAGGTCACCCTCCAGCATGGAGTTGTCACCCAGCTCAGGCGCAAGCTCCTCGGACAGAATAAGGTGCCCCGGATAGCTTTCTCTGATCAGGCTCGTAATGAGCGCATCGGCTTTCAGATCCGCCTGGGTAACCAGTTCATTGTCACACTTAAAGTCACGCTGCAGGGCATTCTGTTGCCGCTCTTTGACTATCATATCCCCGGCATGGACGGCGGCCGCTTTGGCGAATTCGATTTTATCGGGCATGGTAGGTTATTTATTGCTCCTTAAACTACATGGCATCCAAGAATAGACGGGAGAGTATAGCGCGGGACAGACTCTAGCAGGGCATGGTTATATTTATAGGTAGTGTCTCAATCTGAATTTATTTCTCCCAAAGGGGCTTGTTCTGGACCGCCCAGGGGTGGGGAAATCTGGTGCTTTTTGTGCTTTTTGTTAGAGTTCTTTTTCGAGACCGCCCCACCCCGGGGGAACCTGACTACGAAGCAACGCGCATCCCTCCGGGATTCCCTCCCTCGGTCGTGAGCCCTGAAAAACGGTCTCACTCGGTCAGTCGGTGCTGCGTTTTGATTGCTCCGTAGTCAGGTTCCCCCGGGGTGGGGCTCGGTGCAAGATTCCAATCTCTGTGTATTTCATTGTATTGAAGAAGGGGTACAACAGCTCTTTCTTGACACCATCACTGATTCCACGATTCGCACTCACTTCCGCCTCCTTCGAGGTCGCTGAATAATCAGTGCCAATCAGTGCCAATCAGTGCCAAGGTGTGGCCGGCAGGGGGTTCGGTGGGCTGCAATCAAGGACCAGCGCTGAACGGCGAAAAATGACCGCTTTCCAGAGAATTTAAGGAGCCCGGAACGGACGCGGTCCGCAGCCCACCGAACCCCCTGCCGGCCGCGCCGCTCGGAGCCACCCCTCATAAACAACTCCCAACCCGTGCCCGCAAAAAAACACCACAACTCCGCCAATCGCCCCGGACTCGCATGAACCAGACCCGCAAGACAGTCCATTTGAAACACTATCCATGTAACAAAAGTTCCCTGGCTGCTGAATCAGCTATAATGCCGCCTCGAATCAAGCCTGACTATTCACTCATGCGCATCTTATTCCGCTACAGCCTTTTTGCAGCACTGGCCACTTTCCTGAACCTTGTCAGCCAGGAAATCTCCCTGCAGCTGTACCAGGGCCTTTACGCCCTCTATGTGGCCATCATCCTGGGGACGGCAGTGGGTCTGATAAGCAAGTATATCCTGGACAAACTCTTCATTTTCAACGTCCAGGCAGACAGTCTGAGTGACGATCTTACCCGGTTTCTGGCTTACAGCCTCACGGGCGTGGTCACCACACTCATTTTCTGGGGCTTTGAGCTGGCTTTCGACTTCCTGTTCGGGACCCGGCTGGCCCGCTACACAGGTGCCATCCTGGGCCTTACCATCGGGTATGTTCTGAAGTATCAGCTTGATAAACGCTATGTTTTTTTCAACAGGGTAGTCTGAATGGAATTCCACGGCTGGGGTCGCTTCCCGAGAATACAGGCAAAACTTGCCGAGCCCATCGACAGCAGAACGATCAACGGCCTGTTACGGGAATGGGCCGGTCACGGACAACTCATCGCGCAGGGTGCCGGACGCAGTTACGGCGACAGTTGCCTGGCAGGCAACATCATCGGAACACGCTTCCTGGATAACTTTATCGACTTCGACCGGGACAGGGGAATCATCACCTGCGGAGCCGGCGTCACGCTGGATCAGATACTGGCTATTTCTGTACCGGTCGGTTGGTTTTTGCCGGTTCTTCCAGGCACCAGATTCGTAACAGTCGGCGGAGCGATCGCCAGCGACGTACACGGCAAGAACCATCACACCGATGGTTGCTTCTCCAGCTTCGTCAGCTCAATTACTCTGATGCTGGCCTCCGGAGAAATCGTGCAATGCAGCCCGGATACGAACGACACACTTTTTCACGCCACCTGCGGCGGCATGGGCTTGACGGGCATCATCCTGCAGGCCAGTCTGAGGCTGGCACGAATCAACAGTGCCTTCATCGAACAGCGGACGGAAATTGCGGGCAACCTTGACGAGATTCTGGAACTGTTTGACGAATACGCCGACTGCAAGTACTCCGTTGCCTGGATAGACTGCCTGGCCAGAGGTTCAAAACTGGGGCGATCAGTCCTGTTGACCGGCGAGCACACAAACCGCGGCGACCTGGTGAACTGGGATCGCATGAAGGTATCAGCACCACCGCGCAGCCCAGGTTTTCTGGTCAACCGGCATAGCATGAAACTGTTCAACAACGTCTACTACGCGCTGCAGAAGAGTGGCAGGCAGGACAATATTCTGCATTACCGTGACTATTTCTTTCCTCTCGACTGGATCCGGCACTGGAACAGGCTGTACGGAAAAGCAGGCTTCATCCAGTACCAGTTTGTCGTGCCCCAGGCCTCCGCCAAAGAGGCCATTACCGCCGTGCTCAGGGAAATAGCAAGCCAGGGCAAGGGCTCGTTCCTATCGGTACTGAAGAAAATGGGGGCTGAAAACAACAACTATCTGTCGTTTCCAATGGCGGGCTATACTCTGGCGCTTGATTTCAAGGTTGAAGACTCGCTGTTCCCGCTGCTGGACCGGCTGGATCAGATTGTGATGGACGGTGGTGGTCGCGTTTACCTGGCCAAGGATGCCAGGATGAATGAATCCATGTTCAAACAGACCTACCCACGCTGGCAACAATTCTGCCAGGTCCGCCAGGACATCGACCCGACCAGTCTCTTCGGCTCGCTTCAGTCCCGGCGCCTGGGCATAAGCGAATGAAGGAGAGTTCAGTTGAACAGGTCTGACGGTAAGACACAGCGGGTGCTGATTGTTGGCGCCACCTCGGCCATTGCCAGGGCCACGGCGCGAATTTATGCCGCCCGGGGCTGCCAGCTCCATCTGGTTGCGCGTAACGAGGAAGTTCTCGACGCAACAGCCAATGATCTGCGGGTACGCGGCGCCAGCCGGATCAGTACTGACCTGCTTGATGTCAACGACTTTGCAAAGCATGCCGGTGTCATTCAACACGCGGTAGAATCTCTCGGCGAAATAGACGTGGCCCTGATCTGTCATGGCTCCCTGCCCGATCAGCAGGCCAGCGAAAAAAGTTTTGACCTGATGCAGCATGAAATCAACACCAACGGATTAAGCGTGCTTTCGCTGCTTACGCTTTTATCCGAACAATTCATTCGACAGCAGCGGGGAACAATCGCCGTTGTCACCTCCGTCGCCGGCGACCGCGGCAGGCAATCGAATTATGTCTATGGCGCCGTGAAAGCCATGGTTTCCGCTTACCTCCAGGGGCTGCGGGGGCGCCTGTATCCCCACAATGTGCACGTGGTGGATATCCGACCCGGTTTTGTAGACAGCCCGATGACCGCCCATCTTGAAAAGGGGCCACTGTGGGCAAGCCCCGAAAAAATCGGCGCGATCATAGTCCGGAGTATCGAGAAGGGGCGCCACACGGTTTACGCGCCGTCCTTCTGGCGCCTTATCCTGTTCATCGTGCGGGCCCTGCCGGATTTCATTTTCAAACGGATTAAGCTGTAAGCCATAGCGTCCAGGCAATTATTATGGAAAACAATCAGGATCAGATTCTTTACGTAGACCTGGACGGTACGCTGATCAACAGTGACCTGCTGCTTGAGTCATTTTTCAGACTGCTGGCGAAAAACTTCCTGTACCTGTTCCTTGTCCCTTTCTGGCTGCTGCAGGGCAAGGCCAATCTCAAATATCAGATAGCCAGCCGCATCGATCTGCGGGCCGACCTGCTACCGTTCAACAAACCACTGCTCGCCTACCTTGAAGAACAGAAACGTCTGGGCAAACGCCTGATATTGATTTCAGCTTCCAATCAGGAACTGGTAAACAAGGTGGCCAGCCATAGCAGCCTGTTTGAGGCGGCCATCGGCAGCTGCCCCGCCAAGAACATAAAAGGTGCAAACAAGCTGGAAAAAATTCGGGAGCTCTCAGGCAATCAGCCTTTCGATTACGCCGGCAATGAAACTGCTGACCTGGCAATCTGGCGCGAGGCCAGTACGGCTATCGTAGTAAACCCCGGCAACGCCCTGGTAACCGCAGTGAAAAAACTGGGTGTGAATGTCGTCACTATCGATTCCGGACAGAATCTTCGTTCAGCCTTGCTGCGGGCGCTGCGAATTCACCAATGGGCCAAGAATCTGTTGTTGTTCCTGCCCCTGCTGCTGTCCCATCAACTTAACGACGGGCGACTTATTCTGTTGTCCCTGGGTGGCTTTATCAGTTTCAGTCTGTGTGCATCCAGTGTCTACCTGCTCAACGATCTGCTGGATCTGGAACACGACAGACAGCATGAAACGAAGTGTAAAAGGCCCTTCGCCGCCGGTGACCTGCCGCTGGGTGTGGGGCTGGTGGCAACGCCAGTGTTACTGATTCTGGCGTTCCTGGTCGCCGCGCTGTTGCCCTGGCAATTCGTGCTGGTTCTACTGGGTTACTACCTGCTGACAGTGCTTTACAGTTTTTACCTGAAAGCCTTCGCGATTGTCGATGTGCTGCTGTTGGCCAGCCTCTACACGACCCGCATTATCGCGGGCGCGGCAGCGATCTCCACCGTTCCGACGTTCTGGCTGCTGGCGTTCTCAATGTTCCTGTTTATGAGCCTGGCGATAGTAAAACGGGTGACCGAACTGGACAATCTGCGAAATCAGCATAAACAGCAGGTTCGAGGGCGAGGCTACAGCGCCAGTGATCTGGAGCCGATGACGATGCTGGGCTGCGCCAGCGGCTTCATGGCAGTTCTGGTTTTCGCACTGTATATCAATGCCGAGGAAACCCGGGTTCTGTACGGAACCCCCGAAATTCTCTGGTTTATCTGCCCGTTGCTGCTGTACCTGATCAGCCGGGTCTGGCTGCTTACCAATCGTGGCCAGCTGCATGAAGACCCGGTGGTTTTTTTTACCACTGACCATAACAGCCAGATAGTCGCAGTGCTGTGTGGCCTGCTGGTCTGGGCGGCAACAGTCAGCTGGTTTTAGAAGCGCAGTACACAAGCCCGGAACATCGGCATAATGCAGCAATATGATTTTCTTTCGATACCGGGGCAGTGGATCTTTTCGGCGGCATAGATAATACGACACTGCCTGCCGGTGATTAAGAAGTTGCCGTTTTTTCCATGAATGGGTCTATAACGACTAACTGTTCTATACGCTGTCCATGCTGTAAATCTTCGCTGTAGAGCTTGCTGCACCCAGCTTCCAGAGCCGCCGCAATAATCAAGGAATCATAAAAACTGAATTGGTAGCGGGCCTTGATTGCAATTCCCCTGCTATAAAGCTCGCGGCTAGGATTTATCTTCCACAACGGAGCCAGAACTCTATTCAGAAGATTATCTGCCTGTTCCGCTGTCGCCGGCTTTGGTAATTTTTTGGTGATTACATTCAAGGTCTCCTGCACAACTTGATAGCTGATAATCGAATCCCCGGTTTTCAGGGCCTGAGACAGTATATTCTGAGCTATGTCACTCTTACGCTGGTGCACGTCATCAAACACATAAATCAGAATATTAGTATCGATGAACTTAACGCTCATTCATTTCGTCCCGACTGAAAGTGCGTCCGCCAGTACTAACATGTTTACGCATTTCCTGTATCAGGTCCATTGCCTCCTCCGCTTGCCGCTGACGCTGCACATAGTCCTCCAGCCATTCACGGAATTTGGCGTTCAATGTGGTGTGTTCCCGGGCTGCGCGCTGTCGAGCCGCTGCAATCAGATGTTCATCCGCACTTAACGTAATGTTTTTCATAACTCAAACTACACCCTATAAATGTGTACACTATTATAGTGCCATCAGGGTGGAATACCACCTTTTAGCCTAATCCTAATCCGAATAAGAACCCTCTGATTGCGGTTCGGTGCCGCCCTGCGTATTCCAGACCAAGCCTGCTGCTGATTCCACGGCAAAGCTGCCAACCTTACAGCAGGCCTGAAGTCACCCGACGATTTAGCTACTAGCCGGCAAGGCAAGCTGGACCTGGTCATGCTTCAGTACCATCGTGCCGGCGAGAGGCTTTTTATCGACTACACCAGCCAGACCGTGCCGGTCATTGATCGGATCACCGGCGCGATCTGCTCTGCCCGGATCATTGTTGCGGTGCCGGGGCCCCAACTGCACCTGCGTCGAAGCCGCCGGACAGATGTCCATGATGCCAGCGCAGGTGTTCTTCGATAAAACTCGCAATATAGAAGTAGCTGTGGTCGTAGCCGATTCTGGAAAAATACGAGACCGGGTAGTCCCTCTCCCGGGCGGCTTCCAGCAACAGGTGGGGATGCAGCTGCTCCTCTAAAAACTGGTCGGCATCACCCTGGTCGATAAGCATCGGAATCTGGCTGGCGGCCCGGGCAATCAGTAACGAGGCGTCATAATCCTCCCATGACGCCCGATCTTCCCCCAGGTAATTGCTCAGAGCCCGGATGCCCCAGGGACATCGAGTCGGGGAACAGATTGGCGCAAAGGCTGAGACAGAGCGGAACTGTTGTGGGTTTTTCAGGGCGATGGTCAGGGCGCCGTGTCCGCCCATGGAGTGGCCGGAAATCGAGCAGGCATCCGGCTGAACCGGGAACCGGCTGTTGATGAGCCCGGGCAATTCTTTGACCACGTAGTCATACATCCGATAATGCCTGTGCCAGGGCGCCTGGGTGGCATTCAGGTAAAACCCTGCGCCAAGCCCCAGGTCATAGGCGCCTGCCGGGTCGTCGGGAACACCCTCCCCGCGCGGGCTGGTATCCGGAGCCACCAGGACCAGCCCCAGTTCTGCGGCGATCCGCTGGGCACCCGCCTTCTGAACAAAGTTTTCGTCGCTGCAGGTCAGACCGGACAGCCAATACACCACCGGCGCCCGGCGCTGATTCTCCAGCGGGGGGAGAAAGACTGAAAAATGCATGTCACAGGCCAATACTTCCGACCTGTGCCTGAATCGCTGCTGTTCACCACCAAAACATCGGCTGCCTGCTACCTGCTCCACTCGGCTCTCCTGTTGTTGACTGCTGTTACCGGTTGTCTTACTACTTGATTGCTACCTCAGCTGTTCTACCAGCGATTATTCTCTTCTCCTGCCTTCGTGGCTTCCTACGGCCGCGTACTGGTGCGCTTGCCATTGGACTGTTGACAACGGCTATGGCTAAATGTCGACTGGCCCCTGGGAGGCTACACCACTGATCCGGCTGAGAGGACCGTCATGCCAGGCATCAATGCCATGGCAATAGTACTCTCTTTGATGACACAAGAATAAACCCAATGCCTTACAGAATTGGGTAAAACAGAGGTTCATCGTGAAACCATTTTTTCTCCTCGCTCTTACAACTACTACTCTGCTCGGTCTGCCTGGGCTGTCCAAGGCCCAGACGGCTGCCGATGCCGATGCACTGGCCTGCCAGGCACTGCTGGAAACCCGCAACCTCACCCTGACCTCGGCACGACTGCGCACTACCCGGGACGGGGAGTCGCACTGCTACGTCCGGGGGATCATCTATCCGGCAATTCACTACCATGTGCAACTGCCGCTGCCGCACAACTGGAACGGCCGCTTTCTGCAATGGGGTGACGGGGGCAAAGATGGCGACCTGGATTTTGCCGATCATCGGGTTGCGGAAGGCTATGCGGTCGCCAACAGCAACACCGGCCACGATACCGGCACCGAACCCGGCTCCTCATTTGGCTTCAACAACCGGCAGTCAGAAATCGATTTCGGTCACCGCGCCGTGCATCTGACAGTCATGGCGGGCAAAACACTGGTGGACGCCTACTACAACCGGCGCCCTCAGTACTCCTATTTTGAAGGTTGCTCGACCGGTGGCCGGCAGGGACTGATGGAAGCCCAGCGGTACCCGAACGATTTCGACGGTATCGTGGCCGGGGCGCCGGTTAACTTTTATCAGGCCATGAATGCAGCCGGCGTGTGGCATCTGCAACAGATGTTCAAAAACGACATGGCCGGCAACCTGGCAGTGGATACCACAGGCGATGGCCGACGCGACAGCACGCGACTGGTTGACATACTGAACGAGGCCGTACTCGGCAAGTGCGATGCCATCGATGGTGTTCAGGACGGTGTGATTGATAGCCCGTTCAGCTGCAATTTCGATCCCGTCACCGACCTGGCGGACCGGGCATGCCCTGCCGGCGTCAGCACCGACAGCTGTTTCACCGGGGATCAGATTCAAACCATCAGTGATTTTTACCGCGGCGCCGCCGACAGTGAAGGCAAGGTGATTTATCCTGGCAAAATGTTGGGCTCCGAGCCGGACTGGGTGCAGCTTTTCATACCTGGCGCCCATAACAACAACCTGCCCGGCATGCTCAGCGGTCCGGCCGGTGATCATGTGAACTACCTGTTTTTCGAGCAGGATCCGGGGGTCGCTATTCCCGTACTCAACGCTATCGACTATCAGCCGCGCAAGACCGGCATGAACCCTGAGTACCACTGGATGGAGTTCAGTGTCGATGAGTTTACCGCCGGCAAGGCCAGTGTGATGAGCGCCATCATGGATGCCACCGACCCGGACCTGGGCAGCTTCCTGCGAGACAACGACGGCAAACTCATTGTTTATCACGGCCTGACCGACGCCCTTTCGGTTGCCGAGGCGACGGTGTCCTATTTCAGCGAAATGGTCGACGTCACGTTTGACGGCAGCTTCGAAGCAGCAGCCGAAAATGCCCGCCTGTTCCTGGCACCGGGCATGGGGCACTGCGGCGGCGGCCCCGGACCCAATACCTGGGACAAGCTGCCGGCTCTGGTGGACTGGGTAGAGAACGGCATTGCACCGGACTCCATTATCGCCACTCATCGCAGCGATGGCCGGGTGGATAACGAGCGCCCCCTGTGCCCGGTTCCCCAGCGGGCCCGCTACACGGGCCCCGTCGGCGGTGAGAACGATCCCGCTAACTGGACGGCAGACAACTTTACCTGTCAGTAACCCTGTCAGCCATTCAAGGAGAGCTCAGCGCCATGGACAAACCGGTTGTTGCCGCCAATACGCCTGTCAAGGTGGAGCTGAATGCCGGCGAGGAGTACTACTTCTGTGCCTGCGGCCGTTCCGTCAATCAGCCCTTCTGCGACGGCAGCCACAGGGGCACGTCGTTTAAACCGTTGGCCTTCAGTGCCGAAGAAGGGGGCGAGGCCTACCTGTGCCGCTGCAAGCACACCGCGAACCCGCCGTACTGCGATGGCAGCCACAAACAGTTCAGTGCCGATCAGGTCGGCAAGGCCGGACCAGGCACGGATCAGGACCAGGACGGTCCGCCAACGGCACAGGCAACCCCTGAGGAACCCCAGGTCGAACTGATTCACCAACTGGCGCGGGAGGGGCTGGAAAAAACCGGCCACCATGGCCCTATGTCCGCCATGGGTGTGCCACGGCACAATCTGCCCCACTGGGACGACATACAGATCATGACCGCACAGATGGCTGTCAAACCCCTGATGGAAGAAGAGCCGGTAGCCACCCGCACGGTGATCGGTCCCGAAGCCAGAAAACCCCTGCAATTGGCTATCCCGCTGCTGGTTTCGGATATGAGTTTCGGCGCCCTGTCCGAAGAGGCGAAGATTGCCCTGTCCCGAGGCGCCGAGCTGGCCGGTACCGGCATCTGTTCAGGCGAGGGCGGAATGCTGCCCGAGGAGAAAGCGGAGAACAGCCGTTACCTGTACGAACTGGCCAGCGCCATGTTCGGGTTTGAAGAGCAGCAACTTCTCGACGTGCAGGCCTTTCATTTCAAAGGCGGCCAGGGAGCCAAGACCGGCACCGGGGGACACCTGCCGGGCAGCAAGAATACCGCCCGGATCGCCGCAGTGCGGGGCATCCCGGCAGGCCAACCGGCCGTCTCACCGCCGACTTTCAGGGACCTGAGTACCGTAAACGATTTTCGCCGCTTCGCCGATCGCGTACGGGAGATCAGCGGCGGCATTCCTGTCGGCTTCAAGCTCAGCGCCAATCACATAGAAAAGGACATTGGCTTTGCCCTGGCCGCTGGCGCCGACTACCTCATTCTCGACGGTCGTGGCGGGGGTACCGGCGCCGCCCCGGAAATATTCCGCGATCACATCAGCGTACCCACCATCCCGGCCCTGGCACGAGCCCGTAAGTACCTCGATGAACAGGGTGCCAGCGGCAGAGTATCGCTGGTCATTACCGGTGGCCTGCGGCTGCCCATGGACTTCGTCAAGGCCATGGCAATGGGCGCCGATGCCATAGCCATCGCCAACAGTGCACTGCAGGCAGTGGGCTGCGTCGCCGCACGGATGTGCAATACCAACAATTGCCCGGCCGGCATTGCCACCCAGAAGCCGGAGCTGCGGCGGCGACTGGACGTGCAACGCTCGGCGGACAACCTGGCCAGGTTTCTCGCCGCCTCAGTGAGCCTGATGCAGGTGATGGCGCGAGCCTGTGGCCACAATAACCTGCATCAGCTCTGCCACGAAGACATTGCCACCTGGAATCGCGATATGGCCCTGCTGAGTGGTATCCGCTATTCGGGCCTGCTGGATCCGGGCTGACCCGGTCGAGATTGGCTAACCGGCCACATTGCGTATAATGCAGGCCTGCAGGTCCCTTTTCGTCAACCCTGAATCAATCCTGGAAAGAGAATAAGAATGAAATTCCTAAGCAAACTTTCAGCCCTGCTGGCTGCCTGTTGCATCGCTGTCACGCTGACACATGCCCAGTCCAGCCAGTTTCGTGCGCGACTCTCGGAGGTGCCGGTCACCCCCCAGACCTATCAGACCATTACCGGAGTGGGGGAAGTGTTCGCCAGTCTGACCGGTTCCACCCTCAGCCTCAACGGCACCTATGAGGGCATGAGCTCGGCCGCCACCGCTGCCCATATTCACAACGCTCCCAAGGCCATGAACGGTCCGCCGATCGGCGCCATAGAAGTGACATCTGCCCCTTCTGGCGAAGTAAGCGGCAGCCTGGAACTCACGGCCGAGCAGGTTCAAGCGCTGCAGAATGAAGAACTCTACATTGTTATTCACAGCGAAAATAATCCAGGCGGCGAAATTCGTGGCTGGCTGTTACTCAGAGAATCCTAGAGGACTGACGCCAATGCAAACCAATAAAACTAAAATGTTCATCAAAGCGCTGTCGGCCCCGGTCATTCTGAGTGCCGGGCTGATCGCCTGTTCTGAGCCGGGCAACGACGTGGCCGTTGACACCGGCCCCCGCACCTACACGGCAGGCCAGGCAGATGCGGGAGCCGCATTGTATGGGGCCAACTGTGCCGCCTGTCATGGAGCAAGCCTGCAGGGGGGCTCGCTGGGCCCACTGCTCTCCGGCAACGACTTCCTGGCCCGCTGGGGCAGCCAGACCGCTTCCGCACTGATCGCCAATATCCAGGCCAACATGCCACCGGGGGGCAATGAAAACCTCGGGGAAGCGGACTATGTCAACATAGCGGCCCATATTTTCGCCAGCAATGGCATGATTCAGGGCCGCAATCCGTTGACGGCTGATTCCAATATCGAGATAGCCGCCTATGTGGCGGAGCAGAGCAGCACGCCCGCACAGCAACGACGGGAACCGGAAGCACCGGTCGGGCTGGTTATTCCCGGCACAGTGGAAAACTTCGTTCCGGTAACCGATGCCATGCTGACGAATCCGGACCCGGCCGACTGGCCCATGATGCGCCGCAATCACTTCGCCCACAGCTACAGCCCGCTGGACCAGATCAACACGGGCAATGTTGAAGACCTGCGCCTGGAATGGGTATGGAGCATGAAGGAGGGTGATTCGGAGCCTGCCCCGATTGTGTACAACGGCGTGATCTACCTCATCAATCCCAGCAACATCATCCAGGCTCTGGATGCGAGGAACGGTGAACTGATCTGGGAGCATCACAGCGGTCCTGCCAATCGGCAGGATATGCGCAATATTGCCCTCTACAATGACAAAATCATCCAGGCGACCACGGATTCACGCCTCATCGCCCTGGATGCCCGGACCGGCGAGAAGGTCTGGGAAACCGTCGTGGCGGACGTTGGAGAAGGGTTCGTCAATTCCAGCGGCCCGATCATAGCCGACGGCAAGATCATCCAGGGGCAGGCGGGATGCGCCCGGTACATCGAGGATAACTGTTACATGACCGCTCACGACGCCAATACCGGTGAGCGCCTGTGGGAATGGAATCCCATTGCCCAGTCCGACGACCCGGTAGGGGGCGACACCTGGGGCGGTCTGGACGACATTTACCGCGCTGGCGGGGAAACCTGGATAACCGGCAGCTACGACCCGGTATTGAAGCTGACCTACTGGGGTACTGCCCAGCAGAAGCCCTGGGCGCCACCGAGCCGCCACATGTCCATTAACGACGTGGGTCTGTACACCAATTCAACCGTGGCTATCGACGTGGACACCGGCGAGCTGAACTGGTTCTTCCAGCATGTGCCGGCGGAGGCGCTGGACCTGGATGAAGTATTCGAGCGGGTGCTGGTGGACCGGGGGGATCAGAAAATCGTGCTGTCCCTCGGCAAACACGGCATCCTGTGGAAAAATGATCGGGTGACCGGCGAGTTCCTTGGCTACAAGGAGACCGTGTTTCAGAACGCCTTTACCCACATCGACCCGGATACCGGGCTGGTCACCTACCGGGAAGACATCCAGAACGCACAGCTGGATCAGTGGATTCCCGTCTGCCCCAGCAGCACCGGTGGCAAGGACTGGCATTCCATGACTTACCACGCCCCCACCGGGACCCTGATCGCGCCCCTGAGCCAGACCTGCCTGGAGAATAATGCCCGCGAGGTGGCACTGGTGGAGGGCGGCGGCGGCCTGGCTTCCAGCCGGCGCTTCTTCGAAATGCCCGGCTCCGACGGCAACATGGGTAAGCTGGGGGCCTACAATGTGGATACCCTGGAGGAAATCTGGGAATACGAGCAGCGCGCCTCCTTTCACACCGGCACCGTGTCCACCGCCGGCAATCTGGTCTTTGTCGGTGACCTGGATCGCTACTTCCGCGCCCATGACGTGACAACCGGCGAGATTCTCTGGGAAACCCGCCTGGGTACCACGGTGCAGGGTCACCCCATTGTGTTTGCCGTGGATGGCAAGCAGTACATCGGCGTGACCGCTGCCCTGGGGGGTTCCAGCCCCCGTACCGTACCCATGGTAATTGCCCCGGAAATCCGTCACCCCGACAACGGCAATGCATTGTACGTTTTCAGCCTGCCGGACTGACCTTCTGACCGCGCAGCAGGGGTCCCACGCCCCTGTTGCGCTGGTTTGATCTATCTCAAACTTACCCTCCTTTCCAATGTCGCTGTGGTGCCAATTCCACTAGTATGGCCCGGGTCTGGCCGCCGTATTGACGATGTCCAGCCACAATAACAGCGTCCAAGAGCCGTTCGGAACCTCAGCTTCCGCTAACTTTCCGCCAAGGACGTGACTCACCGGCAACACCGGTGTTTTCCGGTCTGACTTTTTCCAGTAGAGAGGGGAAATTTCAATGCGAGTACTCAGTTCACTGTTTTCAAGTGCATCGCTGGCAATAGCTGCCATGGCGCTGGCCTCATCCGCGGCTGCCCAGGATGTCACTTTTCACAAGGACATCGAACCAATCCTGCAGCGCAGCTGCCAGAATTGTCATCGCGAAGGGGGCGTGGCGCCCATGCCACTGGTTACCTACGAGCAGGTCGCTCCCTTTGCCGGCCTGATCGAATACAAGACTGGTATCAGGGATCGAGCCGGCGCCATGCCACCCTGGTACGCCGAGAAAGAAATCGGCATTCAGCATTTTAAAAATGATCCCTCCCTGAGCGATCAGGAAATCGAGGCGATCTCCCGCTGGACGCGAACCGGTACGCCCAAGGGCGACGTGGCGGACGCTCCCACGGCACTGGTTTTCAATGACAGCGTCAAATGGACGCTGGGTGAGCCGGACCTGGTGATTACCACGGAAGACTTCTTCATGGCTGCCGGTCGGCCGGACTGGTGGGGTGAGATTGCCAGGGTCCCCAGCGGCCTGACCGAGGACCGGTATGTGAAATCCGTGGAAATCGTCGAAACCAACGATGTCCCTACCGGCGGCTCCGGGCGTGATACGGTGGGTGGCCGCTATATTTTTCACCACATGATCTGGCGCACCGAGGTTCATGACGAAGACGGTAATCCGGTTGCGGACCAGACAGTCAGCTGGCCGGTCCATGAAGTGGGGCGCAACCCGGACATCTTCGATGAAGATGCAGGTCGACTGCTCCGTGCCGGCTCTGTATTCGCCACCGATTCGGTCCACATGCACTCCAATGGCCGCGATACAACCGGCCACCTGGAAATCGGTTTCCGTTTCCACCCCAAGGGCTATGAACCGAAGTACAAGCCATCCCGCGTGGGCCTCGACAATGGCGTGGATATCAGCATTGCCGGTAACGAAAAAGACCAGGAACTGCACGCCTACACGGTGCTGAACGACCACACCAAGATCATTACTTTCGAGCCCCACCTGCATGCACCCGGTGAACGGATGTGTCTGGAGGCCATCTGGGGCTACACGGTGGAAACCCTGTCCTGCGTCGGATATGACCACAACTGGGTACGCGGTTATCCCTATGAGGACGATTATGCACCGCTGCTTCCCAAGGGCACGATCCTGCACATCGTCGGTTACTTCAACAATACCGAGGAGAATCCCAACGTGCCTGATCCGCGCAATTGGCAGGGATCCGGCAACCGCTCGGTAACCAACATGTTTATCGATCTGGGTATTCGCGTGACTTTAAGTGAGGAGCAGTTCTTCGAAGCCATGGAAGAACGTCGCCAGAATCTGAATCTCGGCCCCAATGACCATGTCATAGGCTGTCCGCTATGCCTGGCACCGCTTGTAGCACCGGTCCCTCAAACCACCGACAGTGATACAGATCTCAGTGACGACATCGCTTTCCAGGGAGCGAACTGACATGAAGAATGCCTTTTCATTACTGCGCCGCGCCATGACACTTAGCCTGGCGTCTCTTCTGCTCACCGTGGTCAGTAGCCAGCAGTCTCTCGCACAGCTGAGTTATCGTGAGGGTCAGCACGTGGAACCCGCCTATGAGGGCTGGCGACCGAACGAGGACGGCACCATCAGTCTTATGTTCGGCTACTTCAACGAAAACTGGGAAGAAACCCCCGACATTCCAGTGGGCGAGGACAACTTTTTCTCGCCAGGCGACGGCGACCGGGGGCAGCCAACACACTTCCTGCCCCGACGTAACCGGTTCACCTTTGAGGTCATCGTACCCGGAGATTTCAGCACCGATGACGAACTGGTCTGGACCCTGACTTCACCCAACGGTGTAACCAAGAGCGCCTTTGCGACCCTGATGCCGGATTACAAAGTTGACGACATCATTATCGCCTCCGAGACCGGCTCCCTGGGTGCCGGCACCAGCAGCCCGGAGTCACGCGCCAACGTGCCCCCCAGTGTGGAAATCATAGGTGATCGCGTCCGCTCCGTGCGGGCCGGCGAAGCCATGCACCTGCAGGCCCGGGTAATCGACGACGGGATTCCCAAACCCGGCCGGGTTGGCAGTTCCACCAATTTCAGACCAGAGAGCATGGAAGCCTGGAAAGAAGGCGTCCTGAGCCCCCCCTCCCGCGTCACCGTGGGCAAGGTGAACGGCCTGTTCCTGTCCTGGAACAAGTACCGTGGTCCAGGCGAAGTCAGTTTCAACCCCCCGCAGGTCAAACCCTGGGAAGACACCCGTACTGCGGCCAACTCCCCCTGGAGTGCCCTGTGGGTGCCACCGGAAGCCCCTGAAAACGGCCTTTACGACGTGGAGGTCACTTTCAGCGAGCCTGGCCAGTACCTGCTCTGGGCCCGTGCAGACGATGGTGGACTCTACCAGGATCAGTACCTGGAGGTTACCGTCCTCCCCTGACCTGTAATGGGGCTGTCACGTTGACAATAGACTGACAGAAAGCAAAGACCTGCGACGGCCGGCGTAAAACCCGGCCGTTTTTTTGCCTCACAATAGCGCCTGATTCTGCCTTAGAACCCGGCCACCACCCATTCTCCGCACTACAACCCGGCACACCCCTTCATTCACGCACTTTATTGGTGCGTCACGTGTTTTGCGACCCCTGTCACATTTTGTCATAAACGGCTACAGGCCTTGAAAGACAAGGCATGCAGCATTCTGGCGTGGTTCTTGCTCCAAGGCGTGGCAGGGGGCAAAAACTGCCTTTTTTTAAAACCATTCAAGGGACAAGATCAGCTTATGAAAACTCGAATTCTTTCTTTAGCGGCTGCCGGTTTATTAATGACTGTCGGCTCTGTGCAGGCTCAATCGCTGACAGCCAACGTCGCCGTAAGCAACAACTATATCTGGCGCGGACTCACTCAGAGTGTCAACGACCCGGCCGTCTCTGGCGGCCTGGACTGGGCAGCGGACAGTGGTTTCTACCTGGGCACCTGGGCATCCAACGTCAGCTACACCAACGAAGACAACAGCCTCTTCAACTACGAGCACGATATCTACGGTGGTTTCTCTGGTGAAGCGGGCGGCCTGGCCTACGATGTGGGTTACCTGTACTACAACTACGACGCCCAAGCCGAGTTTGACTTCAGCGAACTGTATGGCTCCATCGGTGTTGGCGGATTTACTTTTGGTGCCTACATCCTGGTAGACACCGAAGCCGATGAGGGACCGGGCCAGGACTTTGGTTTTGGCGAAGCGACTTATATCTACGCTGACTATGTCATGGAAGTGGGCAATGGTGTGGAAGTCGGCTTCCACGTTGGCCGTCACGAAGGCGATTTCAATGAAGCCTTTAACGGAGTAACCGGCGACTACCTCGACTACAACATTTCGATTGCCAAAGACGGTTTCAGCTTCATGATCACCGACACAGATACAGGTGATGAAGATAGCCCGGCTTTCCTGGACAATGACGAAGTCAAATTCGTGGTCAGCTATTCCATGGACTTCGAGCTCTAGTCGCTCAGCAAACTTTCTTCACAATCTCCCTTCTGTAAAGCCGGGACAGGCCCCTGCCTGTACCCGGCTTTTTTTGAGCTTTCGCCGGCTTTTCAAAACCTCTGGCAGTTCCCACACTGGGGCTTTTATTGCTCCAGGCGGTTTTTATGCGTCAGGAAAATGGGGTATCTTGGGAATCCAGACCGGCCGGAGAGCCCGGAAGCCCGACAACCCGGTTTCTCTATCGGCCTCACAATACGACAACCCCAAGGAGTAAACCATGGCATTAATGGTTCGGTTCGCACACCTGCAACGCCCTCTGGGCGGGATACTGCTGTGCCTGGCTGCGTTTCTGCCGGCCACCCTGGTTGCCCAGGCCACCGCAGACAACCCCTACCAGGTCATTTATCACTGGGGCCAGCTGCCGGCAGATCGCCCCATGGGCGTCGTTACGGGCGTACATCCAGACCCCGACGGGGTGCACCTGTGGATCATGGAGCGCTGCGGCACGAATCAGTGCGCCGGTTCTGACCTGCCACCAATTCACAAGCTGGATCGCGACGGCAGGGTGGTAAAGAGTATCGGTGCCGGGCTGTTTGCCTGGCCCCATGGCTTCGACCTGGATGCTGACGGGAATATCTGGGTAACCGAAGGTGCGCCCGACGGCGATGCCCGGGGTCAGCCGGGCTTTGAGCGCGGCATGGGGCACCAGGCCATCAAGCTGAACCAGGATGGGGAAGTGCTTATGCGCCTGGGTGAGGCAGGCGTGCCCGGAGATGATGCAGGTCATTTTAATGGCCCGGCCGCCATCGTCGTTGCCCAGAACGGTGAGATCTGGATAGCCGACGGCCACCGGGGTGGCAACAATCGGATCATGAAATTTTCTCCACAAGGCGACCTGCTGCTGCAACTGGGAGGCGGCATCGACTCCCTCAGTCGGGAAGTCAGCCGTTTCAACGACCCCCACGATCTCAAAATAGATTCCCAGGGGCGACTTTTTGTGGCGGATCGCGGCAATAACCGGATTCAGATTTTCAGCCAGGACGGCGAGCTGCTGGATATCTGGACCCAGTTCGGCCGCCCCAGCGGCATCTGGATCGACAGCAACGACAGAATTCTCGTGGCCGACGGGATGTCGGGGCAGCAGTGGAACCGCGGCTGGCAACGGGGAATCCGTATCGGCGACGCCAGGACCGGCTGGATTACCGAATTCATACCCGACTACGAAATCCCCAACGGCAGTGGCATTGAATTCCTGGCCTCCGACAGCGAAGGCAACATTTACGCCGGTCAGGTCGGTCGGCAGCGGTTTGAAAAATACGTCAGAGTCCGCCCCTAGTGCTCTGTAAAGCCTGAATTTACAGAGCTCCAGAATATCCGGCTACGGAAAAACTACCGGCGCCTGTGGGGACACCTGACCTGCCTGACGCCGCAGCGGGCATCGATTGCAGATAAAATGCGGGGTGACGAGCGGAGGCAATCGGGTCAGGCGCCATCAACCGGCAGGGCCAGTAAAACGTTACCGATTTTGCGCCCCGTTTCCAGGTAGCGGTGTGCCTCGACAATCTGATCGATTGTGTAGCTGCGCTCGATCACCGGCTTGATCTTTCCTTCCCCCAGCAGGCCGGCCAGATACTCGAGGTCGGCCTTTTCGTAACCGGCCAGTGCGATGCGCACCTTGCGATCCGTGGCCCAGCGACTCCACAGCCGGCGAAACATCTGTGCGGTCGGCGCATTACCCAGCACCAGGCGGCCACCCGGTTGCAGCGCTCGCAGACAGCCTTTGTAGGAGGCTCCTCCGACAATGTCGATGATTACATCGTAAACAGACGCGTGCGCGGTAAAGTCATCCTCACGGTAATCCAGAACATGATCGGCGCCCAGCCACAGTAACGTACCCAGCTTGCGACTACTGTCCACCACGGTAACTTCCGCGCCCATGATCTTGGCCAACTGGATGGCCAGCGTCCCGATACTGCCTCCCGCACCATTGAGCAATACCCTGTCTCCGGCTTTTACCTCAGCAACGCGCAGAAAATGCAGGGCATTGGTCCCCCCCACCGAGAGGCAGGCTGCATCGGAAAAGCTCACCCCCTCAGGAATACGGGTGAGCAGCGAGGTTTTCTGACACAGAAACTCGGCATAGGCGCCGCCGATACCGGTCGGGGCGAAAACCCGATCGCCCGGCGCAAAATCGGTGACGCCCGCGCCGACTTCTTCCACGGTACCGGCAAATTCCTGCCCCAGAATCTTTACCCGTGGCTTGAACAAACCCACAGCCAGCCTTACCGGCAGCCAGAACAGGCCGTTGATCTGAAAACGGCGCAGCTCGGCGTCACCGGCAAAAATATTGGCCACCGCATTGCGAATCAGCACCTGACCGGCCCTGGGTCGCGGCTTATCCTGGTTTCGAACCACCAGCGACTCAGGTGGCCCGTAGCGTGTCCAGATTACGGCTTTCATGAAGAACTCAGACTCTCAAACCCGGTGCTACCGGCTGTTCTCAAACGACGGGCCATTGAGTCTGCCTGGTTTCCGGGTGTGTTGACAGGTTGGAGTTTTAGTTTGGTTTGTTGCTCTTTGGATCTCTGGATCTCTGGATCGCGGAAAATACTGGCCCTGCGGAGATTTGGCGCTTTGGCATTTTGTTCTTTGCTCTTCGGCTTTTCGACGCAAACGCAGCCCCCGCGTCACCAGAATCAGATCCTGATTGTATGACAATTCGCAATCCCCTACACCCGTGTTTCCGTCCGCTGCACCATCGGTGTATGTTGGCTAACCTATGATCAGGTATTCGGTCAGCTTACCTGACCTGAAAACCCCGAAATCCAGCGCGCCTCACCCCGCGTCAGGCGATGCTGATCATTTGACTCTGGACGCCTGGCCCTATGAACAACGTGCTGATCATTCTGCTTGCTACCGGGACTTTGCTATTTCAACAGGCCCTCTGCCAGGATAATCCACTGAGACAACCATTACTTGACGGAGCTGGCCACCCGCGGGAAGACGCCTACCAGCAGATTCCCTTACGCCCGGACGATCAGATCTACGCCGGCATAATAGAGGGCAGCTGGATGAAACAGGTGCTCATGGAGCTCGACCGCATCAGCCTTGATGACAAAGCGTCAGGTCGCCTTTTCTGGGGGCGCAACCTGGGCACCGCGGCACACGAAATCGCACAGGTCTGGGCTGAAGCTTATTTCGCTCAGTTTGGTCTGGAAAATATTCAGCGGCGGGCGTTCGCACTTGACCCGGTCTGGGTGGTGGACTCCTGGGACGTTCGCTTCAGCAGTGGGCTTGAGGAATTCAGGCTTACGTCGGCCTGCCCCTGAATGCCCGCGACACCTTCGGCACCGCCCAGGGCAGTTACGGGGACGCCATGGTGGCCATCGTTAGCGGCGCCACACTGCTCAATGAATTTCTGACACCGTTTTTTGTACACCATGCGATCCGCCGCCAAAAGCATTGAACCTGGGACAGGCCAACTGTTTGACAGGCACGCTGTTGAAAATCCAGCCGGGTGGCCACTGAGGCATTAAAAATAGTCTGAAAACCTGACTCAGAGGGAATCGATATCTTCCTGCAGGCGGTGCCGTTTGTCGGTAACAATGGATTCCAGCACCCTGACCCGTTCTTCCAGGTTCCGGGTCTTCTGCTCAAGCCGCGCATTGATTGCCGCCAGTTCAGAGCCGTTCGAGCTGGAACGGGCCTTGATCAACTTTACCCGGTAATCCATGTAGACGCAGAAGCTTACAAATCCGAATATGATTGCCAATGTGGGTATGTTATCCATTTCAGGGTCTCCGGCAAAAAGGGAACTGAATTGACTGGTCAGGATACCTCAAACACTTCAGAAACAGAATCAGCGAGCCTCTGATCAGGTCTGACTGAAAACCGGCCGCTGTCCGGTCTGACTCCTGCAGAAGCCGATTTTCGCCAAACCCACTGAGTAAAGAATATGACGTCTGCCACAATGCCAATTGCGGACGATTGCCACGCTTTAAAACCCCTTGCTAAGGTACCTCTGCTTAAGTACCACAATGCTCTGGGGGTGGTACTTGATCAGAGGCTCCCTGGGTTTGTTTTCCCTTCAGGCGGACACAGAAGGCTCAGCCACCTTTTCTTTCATCAGCCCGATACCGAGGGTCGCCATTACTACAGCCACCACGCCGTTCAGGTAGTTAAAAAAGGCATAGGGCGCGTATTCAATCACCGACACTCCCAGAGTGGCCGAGTAGAATGCGCCTGCGGTAGTCCAGGGAATCAGGCCGGTGGTAAGGGTTGATCCCTCCTCGACACTGCGTGACAGCACGGCAGGGTCCAGGGACATTGCCTGATAGTGGGATTTAAAGAGCTGACAATTAAGGATAATGGAAATGTAGGCCTCACCCATGGCCATGTTGCCGACCAGGCCGGCGGCGATCGTCGTGGCGATCAGAGCACCGACCCGTTTAACCCGTAACAACAGGCCCGCCAGCAGGCGCGCCAGCATACCGCTCTCATGCAACACACCCCCCAGTGCCAGTGCCATGAGCGCCAGCAGCAGGGTCCAAGCCATGCTGCTGATACCGCCTCGACCCAGCAGACCATCGAGGTTTTCGATGCCGGTGTTACCCGGCGTATTCAGCCACAGAGCGTTCAATACCACGGTGAAATCCGTTCCCTGATAGAAGATCGCCACCAGGCATGCGGTCACAATACTGGCGGACATGGTCACTTCCGCGGCGACACGACGCACACTCAATACCACCATGACCAGCAGGGGCAGAAACACGATAAACGGCTGCAGACGGTAGGCGCCTGCGAGGGCACGGCGCAGGGTATCGATATCACTGCCCGGCACCGTCGACGGGGTCAGGAAAGCACCGACACCAGCCAGCAGGACCAGCGTCAACAGATAGGTGGGCAGCGTGGTATACAGCATCGACCCGATATGGCGATACAGGCTGGTACCGGCACTCATGGCGGCCAGGTTTGTGGTATCGGAAATCGGCGACATCTTGTCCCCAAAAGTGGCCCCTGCCACGACTGTTCCCGCCACCAGTGGAAGGGGCACACCCATGGCGCCTCCGATACCCATCAGCACCACACCCATAGTCCCGGCCGTGCCCCAGGATGTGCCGGTAGCCAGTGACATGGCGCTGCAGAGCAGAAGGCTGACGACCAGAAACCAGGCGGGATTGAGAATACTCAACCCGAAATAGATCAGACTGGCGATGGTACCCGCCTGCATGAAACTGGCAATCACCATGCCGATCAACACGAAGATGTAGATAGCCGGAAGTGCCTGGCTGATTGCCTCGCTTATCATCCGTCGGATGGCGTGGAAATCGTAGCCAAGTATTGCTGCGTGCGCACCGGCCCATAGCAGGCAGAGAAACATCAGGCTGTGCAGATCCACGGCCAGCAGGAACAGACCGGTGGAAAGCAGCCCGAAGATGCCCAGAAAACACACCAGTGCCTGCGTCAGTGAAGGGATAAGGGCGGTGTTGTGAGTGGCAGTCGACATGAGTAACGTTTCTTTGCAACCGGAGTTCCGCAGAATAAAAGCTAACGGGGGTGAAGTCCACGCAACTGTTGGTCGTTGCAGATCAGGCAAAGCGCGTGGTCAGAAGGCTGTATCTGCCCGAGACCCCGTGGCTCGACTTTGCTTCTGACATTGGTTACGATCCCTGAACAATCTGAAAACGCCCCGCTCTGGGGTCCAGATAGCTGCAGTTACCTGTTTAATCAGTAATATCCGGTAAGCAACCCTGGCCAGGGCGCCCCCTAACAACCAGTCTGGAGTTGTGCCATGAAAGCAATAACAGCAAATTGCAGCTCTTTTTTCCGCGCCTCTGCCCCCAATCTTGTCTTCGCCCTTACCCTGAACCTCCTGGCCACAGGCCAGGTACTGGCCCAGGAAGACCAGGCCTGGGAAATGCCCCGAACCATCGACGGACACCCGGACCTGCAGGGCGTCTGGGAGAACAACACCATTACACCGGTAGAGCGGCCCGACCTGTTCGGCGACAAAGAATTTCTCACCGATGAGGATGTCGTTTTCCTGGAACAGCGGCTGCAGGAAATATACGCCGCCGGTGAAGATGCGCTGTTCGGCGAAGGGGTATTGCAGGCCGCCTTCAGCGGTGAAATCGTTTCCTACGATCCTTCCACGGGAAATTACGACTCCCAGTGGATGGCGCAACGCACCATTCATCGACGCACCTCGCAGATTATCGATCCACCCAACGGCAAATACCCGCCGCGCACCGAAGCCGCCATTCAGGCCGCCCGGGAACTGCGGGAATGGCGCGCGGCCCATCCCGCCGACTCCTGGCTGGACCGGCCCCTCGGCGAGCGCTGCGTCAGTTTCGGCGCACCGCGCCTGAGCGCCGGTTACAACAGTTACTGGCAGATCGTTCAATCAAAGGATCACGTGGTGCTGTACCAGGAGATGGCCCATGATGCCCGTATAGTGCCACTGATCGAAAAACCCCCGATCGACGCCGATATCAGGCTCTGGCACGGCGCCTCCCGCGGCTGGTGGGAAGGCGATACCCTGGTCATCGAAACCACCAACTATTCTGAGCGCAGTGACTCGGGGCCGGACACGGTCAGCAAGGTCAATGTGGAACGCCTTACCCGCATCAGCGATACGGCGCTCCAGTACCAGCTGACCTCTCATGATCCCGGTACCTACACAGCACCGTACACCCGTGAAATCATCTTTGATTACACTGAGGATGATATTTATGAGTACGCCTGCCACGAAGGAAATTACGGCATGATGAATATTCTTTCCGGTCATCGGGCCGAAGAAAGAATGGCTGCGGAGGAAGCAGCGCGTTAAAGACCGTTGTAACAGCCCCCCCGAACCTGCAACGGGTCGGGGGGCACTAATACGATTTGATAGCTGGAGTTCTGAATGAGCATGAAGAATATTTGCGCCACCGCAGTTTTGAGTCTTGCTGCCACCACCACTTTTGCCGGGCCACCGGCGGTCATCGAAGACCTGAGCTGGATGACTGGCAACTGGGCCGGCGCATTGGGGCCCAATCAGCTGGAAGAAAACTGGATCAAGGCCGAGGGAAGTTCGATCGCCTCCATGGTGCGCATGACCGGCAACGACGCAACCAGCATGTTCGAGATGATCACCATCGAGGAAGTGGACGGCTCGCTGGTACTGCACATCCAGCAGTTTGATCCCGGTTTCAAGCCTCGCACCCCGGAACCGCAGGAAATGGAGCTGGCTGAGATCACCGCTGACAGCGTGCGCTTTGTGGCGGTATCGGAGGGCGGCATGGCTTCTCTGGGCTACAGCAACCCGGACCCTGACACGTTTATCATCCATGTCGGCCAGGCCAACGGTAACACCCTCGACATCCCGCTCAAGAAGCGCTCAATCTGGGAATAGCAGCGGCCGCCGCGCAGCTGATCCGTTGACCTGCCTCAGCGGGTTTTCTCCTGGATCAGCCTGGCCCGCTCGACGGTTTTCTGCGCGCTTTTGAGATGCGGCCTGTCCACCATCTCACCCTGAAAGGAAAACGCCATGCGGCCCTGCTGCCTGGCTGTTTCGAAGGCCTGCAGCAGTTCCTGTGCCTGTTCGACCCGCTCCGGTGTGGGCGTGAAGGCCGCATTGACGATGTCGATCTGCGCAGGGTGAATGGTCAGTTTACCGGTAAAGCCCATACTGGCCGTCAGGCTGCACTCCCGACACAAACCCTGTTCGTCCCTGAAGTCGACGAACGGACTGTCGATGGGCTGAATATCTGCAGCCACGGCAGCCAGCAGGCACAGAGACCGTACCAGCTGAAACACCTCAAGATAGTTACCCTGCGCATCCCGCTTTGCCAAAGCACCGAGGGCCGCCGAGAGGTCCTCGGCGCCCCAGGCCACCGCCTCGATACGTTGGTGCTGCAGCATGCTGGCCAGGTTAAAGATGGCCGTCGGCGCCTCGGTACCAATTACCAGCAGCGGGACAGCGACCGGATCCAGATCAAGTTCAAGCTCTCTGGCAACAAGAAGTCGATCAATCGCTTCGATGTCCCTGAGACTGGTAATCTTAGGTACAACAATGCCATCCGGCGGCGACTGCATGATCGCTTCCAGGTCCTGCCGGCCCCAGGGGCTGTCCAGCGCATTGATCCGGACCAGCTTCTCCCGACCAGCGAAATCCGCTTCCCTGAGCCAGTCACAAACCTGCGCTCTGGCCGCTTCCTTCAAGTCTGGCGATACGGAATCCTCCAGATCCAGGATCAGAGAGTCCGCCGGTAATGTGAGTGATTTATTGAACATGCGTTCACTGATGCCGGGAACAAAATGCAAACTTCTGCGCAAGCCAGTCACTGCCAACTTCTCCTGCTACACTACCGAAGTATTGAGGCTACCACAGGTTTTCTGAGACTGACATGACTGACCAACAGAATGAATTTGCCGGCTGGATCGGCACAACCCGGCAAGAGCAGGACTGCGTGACTCGCGCGCCTCTGACGTCCATGGCCGCCCTGCTGGACAAAGATCCATCAGCGGCCGGCCTACCCGGCTGCCTGCCGCCCCTGTGGCACTGGCTCTACTTCCATGCCCCGGCCAGGCAATCCCGGCTGGCGCCGGACGGGCATCCCGCGAAGGGCGAATTTCTGCCGCCAATCACACTGCCCAGACGCATGTGGGCCGGCGGCAGATTGACTTTCCTGCAGGACATACCCGTAGGTTGCGAGGTGACCCGAACGTCAACCATAGACAACATCTCACAGAAACAGGGGCGCAGCGGCAGGCTGGCCTTTGTGCTGGTACGACACGCGATTAACGTCGATGGCAAACCTGCCGTACTGGAACATCACGATATCGTGTACCGCGATGCACCGGTGTCGAACGCCGAACCGACTGCAGTAAACGAGGCTCCCCTGGCACCTCAGGATTGGGACTTCAGCAGGCAACACTGTGCCGACATTGTGCTGTTATTCCGTTATTCGGCCCTGACCTTCAACGCCCACCGTATACACTACGACCGCGATTATGCGGTGGGCAAAGAAGGTTATCCGGGCCTCGTTGTACATGGCCCGCTACTGGCAACTCTGCTGATGGAGCTGTTAACGGATAACAAGGCGCCAATCAGACTGCAGGAGTTTTCCTTTCGGGCCCTGCGCCCGGTATTTGATAACCAGCCTTTCAGGGCCTGCGGAAAACTGCTTGAAGACGGTCAGTGTCAATTGTGGATAGCCAATCAGGACAACCATCTGTGCATGGAGGCAATGGCCCACTTTCACACCGGAGGCTAAGGACCCTCTGATCAGTTACCGTGTTGCTCTGCGGAATGAATCGGGGTTTCGTTAATAAGACCGCGGCATGCCGAGCACATGCTCACTCAGGTACGAGAGGATCAGGTTGGTGGAGATTGGCGCAACCTGATAAAGCCGGGTCTCCCGCAGCTTTCTCTCGATATCGAATTCCCGTGCAAAGCCATAGCCCCCATGAGTCTGCACACAGACATCACCGGCCTCCCAGGAGGCCTCGGAGGCAAGCAGCTTGGCCATATTGGCCTCCGCGCCACAGCGCTCTTCACGGTCAAACAGCTCAGCCGCTTTCCAGGTCATCAGTTCTGCGGCCCGCATGTTGGCGTAGGACCGCGCGATGGGAAACTGGACTCCCTGGTTCATGCCGATAGCCCGCCCGAAAACCTCCCGGTTTGAAGCATAGGCACTGGCGCGCTCGATGAAAAATTTACAGTCTCCGATGCATTCATAGGCAATCAGGATCCGCTCGGCGTTCATGCCATCCAGAATGTAGCGAAACCCCTTGTGCTCTTCACCGACAAGGGAATCGGCCGGGATTTTCATGTCCTCAAAAAACAGCTCGGTGGTGTGATGATTCATCATCGTTTCGATCGGTCTGACAGTCAGACCCCGCTCGCGCACCTCGCGCATATCCACCAGAAACACGCTCAGTCCATCGGTCTTCTTCGTCACTTCCTGCAATGGTCTGGTGCGCGCGAGCAGCAGTAACAGATCGGAATGGGCTGCCCGACTGATCCAGATCTTCTGGCCATTTACCACGTAGTGATCGCCGCGCTTCTCGGCAAAGGTATTGATAGACGTAGTATCGGTGCCGGCCGCCGGTTCCGTGACGCCGAAGGCCTGAAGCCTGAGCCGGCCACTGGCAATCTCTGGCAGGTAGTGTTGCTTCTGTTGCGCCGAGCCATGTCGCAGCAAGGTACCCATGGTATACATCTGGGCATGAAAGGCGCCGGGGTGACCACCGGAACGGGATATCTCCTCCAGAATGACACCGGCCGTCGCCACGCCCATGCCGGAACCGCCATACTCCTCGGGAATAAGCACCGACAGAAAGCCAGCGTCCGTCAGCACCTGAATGAACTGATCCGGGTAGCCGCGGCTGCGGTCCAGTTCACGCCAGTAGGCATTGGGGAACTCCCGGCAAAGGCGGACAACGCTGTTGCGGATTTCCTGTAATTCATCCATGGGTGGCTCGCCTCTCTGGCGCTGAAGCGTGTGCAGGTTCTTCTGGACGCCTGGGATACCAGGGCCTGTTCACACTATTTTGATTATCGCTGCTGGAGGTCATTTTTGCCCCCAGCCAGGTGAAATGAGTGTAGTTTAGCCGTTCTGAATAAGTGAATTCCAACAACGCCGGAGCAGAAACTGCCTCAGCGCAGCAGGGAAACCGAGTGCAGCACCTCGTAACGGACACCGTCAGGCAAAGTCCTGGATTCATAGAGATTAACCGCTCCCGCTTGCAGCCCCTCCCACTCCCGGTCCGCATACTGCTCCCGCAGGGCAGACAAGTCTACCCGATGATCGGGGCGCAGCCGTGCCACGGTGAGATGCGGTACAAAGGGCTTGTTGTCCGGCTGGCAACCCACAACGGCGAGAAACCGGTTGAGCCGGGTGACCAGGGCGTCAAGCCTGGCGTCCGGTTCTACACCCAGCCAGATGGCCTGCTTGAAATACCCTATCCCCGCGAGCCGCAATTCCAGACCGGCCTCGGCTGCCAGCGCCTGATCCATGACCTGACTCAACAGAGGGATATCGGATTCCGGGATCATACCGAGGAATTTCAGCGTAATATGCAGATTCTCCGGCGCTACGGGCCGCACACCGGCCCCCGGGCTGGCGGCAAGCACCCGCAGACTCTCCAACACACCGCTGACGCGCTCGCCCGGCTGATAGGCCAGCCCAATGAAAAGCCGCCTGCGTTTGTGAGTCGTCATATCTGTACCCGATGCCCTTCAGGTGGCAAACTTGGGATTATTCAGGAACCACTGGTGTGAATCAATCATCGCAAAGCAGGATCAGGCAGCCCCATGGGCAGAATAACAGCCCTTGTGTGCGCCACCTTGGCGCTACTATCAGCCCTGACCGCCATGGCAGCGGCACAGGCTAAGGAGGAGAGAACCATGAGCAACCAGTCCCTGCCGGAAGACATCAATTTCCGTCATATTGAAACCAATGGCATCCGCATGCGGGTAGCCGAAATGGGCGAACGTGGCCCTCTGATCATTCTCGCCCATGGCTGGCCAGAATCATGGTACTCCTGGCGCCATCAAATGCCGGCCCTCGCGGCGGCGGGCTATCGGGTTGTAGCGCCCGACATGCGAGGCTACGGACAAACCGATGCCCCACTGGCCGTGGATCAGTACGATATCGAACACCTGGCCGGTGACATGGTCGGCCTGATCGACGCTTACGGTGAGCAACAGGCGATTATTATCGGGCATGACTGGGGCGCCATCGTAGCCTGGTACAGCGTGCTGCTGCACCCGGAGCGCTTTACCGCCCTGGTGGCATTGAGCGTGCCTTTTACGGGCCGGCCATCCAAATCACCGCTGGCGAGCTGGCAGGAAACTTTTGGTGACAATTTCTACTATATTCTCTACCACCAGGAATCCGGCGTGGCCGAAGCGGAGTATGACGCCGATCCCGAAGGCCTGCTCAGTCGCCTCTACCTGTCGCCGGATTCACCGCGGGAAGCACCGGAAGTAACTGACCGGCACCGTTCAGCCGGTGGCTGGATACCCCGCCTGGGCGCACCGAAGGGGCTACCCGACTGGCTGACCAGAGAAGACCTTGATTATTACGTGTCCCAGTTCGAACAGGCAGGATTCCGCGGCGGTATCAATTATTACCGCAATTTCCATCGCAACTGGGAGATCACCCCCCAGTTGCAGGGCGCCAGCATTGATATTCCCGTTCTTTTCATTGCCGGTGAGAAAGACATGGTGATCGCCGGTGCCAGTCAGGAAAAAGTAACCGCCGGCATCAGCCGGGTCGCCAATGACCTTCGCGGAGTGACGCTGCTGCCTGACGCCGGGCACTGGATTCAGCAAGAACTGCCGGAGGCCACCAACAGGGAGATCCTGAGTTTTCTTAAGGGATTGTGAGCGGGTGACGGGCCAGGGTTTTCACCCTGACCTCACTCGGTTTGATTCTGGCTGATATCCCCTATATGTAAAATTAGCTGACGCCGGCGATGCGCACTTTCAGCCAGAATCCGCAATAACTCAAGCGGCGCCAGCGAGTTGCGGCAGGCCTAGGGATAGCTCACCAATGATAAATTTTCTGACACAGAAAAGAGGGTAATTGCGCCATCGGCGTCGCGGGCAATTGACTGCTCTCAGACATAAGCGCGGAGCTGCTCCCGCTTCAGCTGGGCCACAAAGTTGGCCAGCAGATTATTGTCCTTCTGGGTAATCTCGAGAATGCGACCTCCGATCAGAGTCGCGTGCGTATCGGAAGACACTGCATGGATATTGCGGATTTCCATCCGGCAGGAGATCTTATTCTGAGGATCCAGCTCTATCTGACAGCCAACCGTCTGGTCTCCGTCGGGGAAAAACTGGCTCAAGAAACGCGGCAGCTCCGACTCTGTTTTCACACCGATTCCCAGCCGGGAAATATCCCGGACGGTGCCATCGATCTCCTGGTTCTCAGGCCCCTGCAAAGTAATTCTTACCCGGTTTCTGATCTCGTCCAGCAGTACCCGAAAGGCCTGCCTGGGCGTTGCAGTGCCCAGCTTCTCTGGGATTGTGACCTGATAGCCAAGACTGACGTCCTGCGCCAGGGGTTCGATGAAGCGACTCTCAAAAACCAGTTCCCGACTCCGCATGGCGGCTTTGATGATCACCGGGTTATCTTTGACTAGGGCGGGTGGCGCGGCTGGAATGGAATCCTTGATGGTCATGACGCGATGCTGAGGGCTCAGCGCCGTGACGATGCTGGGATAGAAATGGCTATCCCCTGCGAACTGTACGGAAATAGCGCTGCGACTGTCCCGCAGACAGGTCAGAATATCAATGACTTCTGCATAAGAATCCGACACAGATTCCCCTCTCACCAGATGTTGAATCGTCTCAAACACACCGTTCATGCCCACCACCGGGAATCATTGTTAGCGCCTCTATCAGTCTTTATTGGGGTTTCCGGACGGCTTGTTTGACGCTTGTTAATAGTGGCCACTGACCACGCCAACAAAAAATGATGCAAGTTCAGGGCCATATCTGCAATCCAAAGTTCGTGCATGGCTGTCATGGGTCAATCCCGGCCAGATCGTTTGCCGCTTTTCTATAGTAGTTCGGTTGTAGTTCCAGCACCATTGACAAGTATTTCCTCGCCGCCGAGTGATCATTCCGAAGGCGCGCCGCGTAACCCACGCTGTTGGCGGCAACCGATCGATCATCCCAGACTTCATAAAGGGCTATTGCCTCTTCATATCGGCCCTGCAGCGCAATACAAAAGGCTAGGTTACTCTGGGTGGTCACTGAGTCCGGCGCCAGTTCCACGGCACTTCGGAGCAGTCTCTCTGTCTCTTCGAGGTCGTCCGTGAGCAATCTTGACCAGCCAAGACCAGCCAGCACCTTGGGACGACCGGGAAGGATTGCGAGGGCCCGCTCGAAGTTTTCACGTGCCTCATCAAAGCGGGACAACAGGTCAGCGATTGCCCCCGGGACATTCCAGGCCATCCAGCATGATGGCTCCAGCGCCACAGCCTGTGTCAGATAGTTTTCCGCGTCCGCCAGAACAGCGGCAGGAAGCCACAATAGACCAAACCGCTCCAGCGCCGGCGGCAAGAAAGCTGGCCTCCTGACCGGACATGGCATTGACAGCATTCCTGCCTGCCCGCCAGTTGTGAGAGGAAGGCTATTTGACCTGGCTCCCTGCTTAGCTGAACACACCAGCCTCTCATCCCAAAGCCGACACAAATTCCATGTATCCTGACAACCAATCCGTTAAAGTATCCCCTTGCGCGGTAATCCTCCGGAGGCAGGTATGCAGCAGAATCTTTCCGTTTTTTCCCGGCTGATGCTCAGCGGCGGCGCCCTGTTGCTGGCAGCCTGCGCCAGCTACTACAACCCCCTGGACGACTATGAGCAGCTGGACCCGGCAACCATTCTCGCCACGCCGGAGCCGGAGCCCGGCAGTTACCCGGTGGAACTGGTCGAGCGCGGCAAGTACCTGGTGGGACTGCTGGGCTGCGGCAGCTGTCATACCGATGGCGCCCTGGTTGGCGCCCCGGTCACGGGGCGGGAGCTGGCCGGTTCCTCGGTGGGCATCGCCTATTCCAATCCACTGGCCACGGCCCGCCCCGGAGTGCTGTATGCCTCAAACCTGACACCGGACCCGGAGACCGGCATCGGCAGTCAGAGCCTGGCCGATCTGGTGCGGATGATCCGCCTCGGGGTGAACGAACACGGCAGCCAGACCATTCCGGTTATGCCCTGGCCGGCCTATGCCAATATCGTCGAGGAGGATGCCCAGGCCATCGCCATGTACCTGAAAAGTCTGCCCCCGGTACGGCACCAGGTACCGGAAAACGTGCGGCCCGGTCAGCGGGCCTCGGCGCCGTTCGTGCATTTCGGGGTTTATCAGTCGCGGGAATGACCGGCAGGAAAAGAGCCTTCTGAAAACAATCCTGGTTCCTTAACCAGGGAATCCCTGATTAGTTACGCTGGACTCTGTCGAGCGCTACTGCCAGGCGCTATATGCAGGGAATGGTCACTCCCCTGCCAGGTACGACAATCACGCAGTGGCGCGCGGCAGACCCTCACAACGGCTGAACCGGTTATAATGCCGTCCTTTACCCGGCCCGATCCGGTAAACCATTGCCTGGAGTTCCAACTGACATGAGCGACCCTGCGACACACAACGTGGATGTGTTATTCCGCCCTTTTCCGTTCGGGAAAGTTACCCTGCCCAATCGCCTGGTGATGGCGCCCATGACGCGCAGCATGTCACCCGGCAACATTCCCGGACCGGACGTGGCCGCCTACTACCGGCGTCGCGCCGAAGGGGGCACGGGGCTGATTGTCACCGAGGGAACACACCCCGAATTCAAAGGCGCACACGGCTACCCTGATGTACCGAACTTTCATGGCGACGCACTGGCCGGCTGGCGCCGGGTGGTCGACGAAGTGCACGCCGCCGGCGGTTTCATCATCCCCCAGATCTGGCATGTGGGGAGTATCCGCAAGAAAGGCTTGGGGCCGGACCCTGACGAGGCCATTGTCGGCCCCTCCGCGGTCATGCACCCGTTTCACCTGTCCCAGGGCGAAGCGCCGCCAGGAGCCGAGGTGCCCGAGGCCATGAGCCAGCAGGACATCGACGACTGCGTGGCTGCTTATGGAAAAGCTGCAGCGGATGCGGTTGCTAACGGTTTCGACGGCCTTGAGATTCATGGTGCCCACAGCTACCTTATCGATCAGTTCTTCTGGTCGGCAACCAACCAGCGGCAGGACAAATACGGTGGCAACCTGGCGCAGCGTACCCGCTTCGCGGTGGAGATCGTGACGGCCATGCGGGCTGCGGTGCCGGAAGACTTTCCCATTGTGTTCCGTTTTTCCCAGTGGAAAAGTGGCGACTATAACCACAAGATGGCGGCATCCCCCGAAGAACTGGAATCCTTCCTGCAGCCGCTGGTCGAAGCCGGCGTGGATATCTTTCACTGCAGTACCCGGCGCTTCAACGACCCTGAATTTGAAGGCTCCAGCCTGAACCTGGCCGGCTGGACCAGGAAGCTCTCGGGCCTGCCCGCCATCACGGTAGGCAGCGTCGGTCTCGACAGCGATTTCCTGCGTACCTTTGGCGGTCAGGAAACCCACAAGTCCGATATCGGCGCGCTGATCGAGCGAATGGAGAGGGGCGAATTCGATCTGGTTGCGGTTGGCCGGGCGCTGCTGTCCGATCCGGCCTGGGCCAACAAGATCAAAGCCGGGCGCGAAGAGGAAATCATCGAATTCACCCGCGACTGTATGCAGAAACTGGCCTGATGGGACAGGAACGCCTGCTGTTGCTGCTGACCCTTGGCCTCGCCGGCTGCGGGAACCCGAATGCTGAACAGAGCCTGCCGGACGGTTTCGTGTCGGTAGCCGACATCGACAGTACGATTCAGCTGGATATCCGCTACTCTACCGCCAACAATTTCCTCGGCCGCCCGGTGCAAGGATACCTGGCACCTGCCTGTATACTGACCGAAGCGGCAGCCCGGGCGCTGCAACAGGCTCAGGTTCAGGCGCAGACATTGGGCTATGCGCTGAAGGTCTATGACTGTTACCGCCCGCAGCAGGCGGTCAATGACTTCGTCGGCTGGGCGGCAGATCTGGATGATACAGTTCAGAAACACCGCTTCTACCCCGCCGTGCCGAAACAGGAATTATTCTCGCGCGGCTATATCGCCGAACGCTCGGGCCACAGCCGCGGCAGCACGGTAGACCTGACCCTGGTACCGATCGATACGCGCCAGCCAGCAAGCGACCCGGACGCCAGCCGCTACGACTGTCGACTGGACCAGACTCGACGCTACCCGGACAACAGCCTCGATATGGGAACGGGCTATGATTGCTTCGATGAACTGTCACACACCGACAACCCGGTGTTCACTGGTCAGATCCGGCAGAACCGGGACCTGCTGCGTACCCTGATGGGTTCGGCAGGCTTCAGCAACTATGCCCAGGAATGGTGGCACTACACCCTCGATCAGGAGCCCTTCCCGGACCGCTATTTCGACTTCCCCGTTCACTGACCCACTATGCCCCACGAGGAAACTGTTCATGAACCAGGATCTGATTTTCTTACCCCTGCTCATACAGGTAGTCCTGACCCTTTTCGTTTATTACAGACTCGGACAGGTTAAGGAAGAGGCGGTAAAGCGTGGAGAAGTGAATCAGGACCGCCGCGCCCTGCACGACGACGCCTGGCCGGAAAGCGTGCAGAAGATTAACAACAACATCCGCAACCAGTTTGAAACGCCCCTGCTTTTTTATGTACTGGTGATTATTCTCTGGCTGCTGGAAGCCGCCTCACCTGTTGCCCAGTCTGTCGCACTGGCTTATGCACTGCTCCGGGTGGCTCACGCCTGGTCTCACCTCGGCAGGAATGTCGTTAAAGTGCGAAAGCGCCTGTTTCAGGCCAGCTATCTGATGCTGCTTGCTCTCACCGGACTGGCGCTGCTTGCCCTTTTCAGTCGGATCATCTGACTACCAACCCCACCGGGTAGATATCCACTGCCGGACCCAGGTTGGGGATTCTCTGCGCTAAGGGAAAAACAAAGGAAAGGGAAATAAGACAGCTGTCTATCTGGTCTTCTTAGAATCAGGAAGCCACTGAGCAGGTGCCGCTGCTCTGTACCTGAGGTTGAAGCGAAAATCTCCCCAGAATGAACAGGTGAATTCACTGCTGTCCCACAGAGTGCTTAACCTGTCCAAAAAGGCCCCTGGATCGCAATGGTGGCACTGAGCATCGGCGCGGGGGAATCCAGCGACGGAGCGATCAAAACGCAGCACCGACTGACCGAGGGAGACCGTTTTTTGGGCTCCCGACCGAGGGAGGGAATCCCGGAGGGATGCAAGTTGCCCAGGAGTGGATTCCCCCGCGCCGATGCGGTCCCGATACATTCACACTCGATGGTTTACTGGCCACGCAGCAACTTCACGTTCATGTCTGACACAGATCCCGACTAGGACAAATAGTTGGATTCAGGCCGTGTCAGGCCCTTCGGCCACGATTTTGTGGGACAGCAATGAGGTGAATTGGTAAATTTGAAATTGGTCTGAATAAGTCAGCCGAGATCTGCGAGGATAAGGCAATTGCTAACCAATCTGGAACCGGAAACAGTCAAGGGCATCCTGTTTGACCTGGATGGCGTTCTTTATGTGGGTGACCGGGCAATTACTGGAGCCAGGGAAACCCTCCAGTGGTTGAAAGACCGGGATATCCCATTCAGATTCATTACCAACACGTCCACCAGAACAGCTGCCGACCTGGCAGACAAACTCCGTAACATGGGCTTCGACATTGAAGCCGGGCAGATTTTCAGTGCCGTCAGTGCCACCAGGGACTACCTGGCCCGGGCGGGCACTCCGTCCCTGCATCTGCTGATACGGGATTCGGTCAAGGCAGAATTTGCGCAGTTCCCCCAGCAGCCGGCCAAACCTGACTACGTGGTGGTCGGCGATATAGGCGCTGCCTGGGATTACCAGTTACTCAACCAGGTCTTCAATGAATTGATGGAAGGCGCCGAGCTGATTGCCATGCACATGAACAAATACTGGCAGACCGAGCAAGGTCTGCAAATGGATATAGGTGCTTTCGTGGCAGGCCTGGAGTTCGTCACCGGCAAGCAGGCGGCGATCATCGGCAAACCGAGTCAGGATTTCTTCCATCTGGCAGTAGCAACTCTGGGTCTGAGACCGGAGCAGGTGCTGGTTGTAGGGGACGACATCGAGAACGACGTGGGCGGCGCACAGGCAGCCGGCCTGAAAGCCGTACTGGTTAAGACCGGCAAATACCGGGAAGAACTGGCGCGGCGTTCGGAGGTTTCTCCCAATGCTGTCATCGATTCAATCGCCGACTTACCGGCTCTGTTGAATACGCCCTGAATCAGCCTGCAGCAAGCAGCGCCTCCTTTGTAGCGGTACCATTGCAGAACTGTCAGTTCGAAATTGCCTTCCCGGGGTATCTGCTTCAGACATGCCTTCTATTGCAATGAAGCCAGCCAGGCATCGTCTGACTCCTCAGTGATATCCGCAAACAGTGGTGAGGAGAGATACCTTTCTCCCGTATCCGCCAGCATGACCACGAAGGTACTGCCCGACGGTGCCTTCGCCGCCACCTTCAAGGCGGCCGCCATAGTGCCGCCGGCGGAAATGCCGCAGAAAATACCTTCCTGGGTCGCCAGCTTTCTGGCCGTGGCAATCGATTCCTCATCAGAAACCAACACCAACTCGTCTGCTACTGTTGGATCCAGCACCTTGGGAATGAAGTCCGGTGTCCAGCCCTGAATCTTGTGCGGTTGCCATTCTTTGCCGCTCAACAAGGCCGCGTTTTCAGGTTCGGTGACAATGATTCTGGTTTCCGGGCGAGCCAGTTTGATCATCTGCCCGGTACCGGTCATGGTGCCGCCGGTGCCCCATCCGGACACAAAATAGTCCAGCTCACGGCCGGCGAAATCCCGCAGAATTTCCGGCCCGGTAGTGTTGCGATGATAGGCCGGGTTAGCCGGGTTCTCAAACTGTCTGGCAAGAAACCAGCCATGCTCCCTGGCCAGCTCTTCCGCTCGCTTTACCATGCCGCTGCCCCGTTCCGCGGCAGGGGTAAGAATCACCTTGGCACCCAGGGCTTTCATGATCTTGCGGCGCTCGATGGAAAAAGTTTCCACCATGGTTGCAACAAAAGGATAGCCCTTGGCAGCGCAGACCATTGCCAGCGCGATACCGGTGTTGCCGGAGGTAGCCTCCACCACGGTTTGACCGGGCTTTAATTCACCGCGCCGTTCTGCGTCCTGGATAATTGCGATAGCCAGTCTATCCTTGACCGACGAGAGAGGATTAAAGGCTTCAAGCTTGGCGTAGATATTCTGATCGGCCGGACCCAGCCGTTGCAGCTTAACCACCGGGGTATTACCGATTGTCTGGAGGATATTGTCGTAGATCATGTTGCTGATACCTTGGGAACTCTCGAATTATCGGATATTCGGAACCTCTGATTCTCGAAACAACTGCTTGACAGGCTGTTAATTTCCGCAGAACGTTCTAGTAATGAATAAGAGGATACTTATTTTTATTGCCACGATGCACTGGCTGAGCAGCGGTTTAATCGCCAGGACTGCATTATGGTTAATGCAGTCGTGACAATCAACTGTCAGCCGGTGTCGCCTTTTCGGAGCAGAGTTCTGAGTAGAGTTCTGAGAGGAGTAAGACGCGACGGGGACGATCCAGGTGGGCGCGGCAGCCCGGTTACCAGCAGGGAAGCCGGGATCCCGGATAAACCAGGCTCACCTTTTTTGGAACACTATGTAAGAAATTGTACGACTGGGGTTTTGCTAACGATCAGGAGATGCCAGGTTACCACCGTATCCGGCATCTCTTGAACCAAGCTCATTGCTGTCCCACAAAATCGTGGCCGAAGGGCCTGACACGGCCTGAATCCAACTATTTGTACTAGTCGGGATCTGTGTCAGACATGAACGTGAAGTTGCTGCGTGGCCAATAAACCATCGAGTGTGAATGGTTCGGGACCGCATCGGCGCGGGGGAATCCACTCCTGGGCAACTTGCATCCCTCCGGGATTCCCTCCCTCGGTCGGGAGCCCAAAAAACGGTCTCCCTCGGTCAGTCGGTGCTGCGTTTTGATCGCTCCGTCGCTGGATTCCCCCGCGCCGATGCTCAGTGCCACGATTGCGATCCAGGGGCCTTTTTGGACAGGTTAAGCACTCTGTGGGACAGCAGTGAACCAAGCTATAAACCCTCTAAGTGGATTAACTGACCAATCGACCACTGTTGTAGTCGGAGATGGCCTGCTCGATCTCTTCCCGACTATTCATTACAAAAGGTCCGTAATGAACGACTGGTTCGCCGATCGGTTTACCCGCAATCAGCAGGGCACGGCTTTCAGCGTCCATGTGCAGCTGCACCGCGCCCGCCCCGGATAACCTGGCCAGTTGCTGGGCGCTGATGCCGGTCTGCCGTTCCCCGATGGCTGCGCGGCCCTCGTAAACGTACACCAGCACCGTATGACCGTCTGGCACAGCAACATGCAGGTCCGCTCCCGGACCATCGGCGGCGATATCCAGGTAGGTGGGATCGGTACTGCGATCTCTGACAAAACCTCTGATCTCATGACCGTTGACCGAAACCGAACCGGCTATTGCCTTGATAGTGACTCCATCGAGCATATAGGCTGGAATCTCTGCCGCCGGAATGTCCGAATAGGTAGCAGGTGTCATCTTTTCCGCCGCCGGAAGATTCAGCCAGAGCTGAAACCCGCGCATACGGCCCTCTTCCTGCCTTGGCATCTCCGAGTGAATGACGCCGGCTCCAGCCTTCATCCACTGCACGTCGCCGGCATCCAGCAGTCCGACATTGTCCATATGATCCCGGTGCTCCATCTTGCCTTCCAGCATGTAGGTCACCGTTTCAAAACCCCGATGAGGATGGGGCGGGAAACCGCCGATGTAGTCTCGGGGCTCATAGGAGCCAAACTCATCGAGCATCAGGAAAGGGTCGAAGCGCGCCAGATTCTGACCGCCAAAGACACGCAACAGTTTTACCCCGTCACCATCCGACGCGGGGCTCGCCTGAATGACTTCCTCGACCTGCCTCACCGTTTTTGTCTCCGTGCTCATGCGGCCACCCGCTCCCGGTCGCTACCCGGCAGTGCGGCCGCTACCTGCCGGACTACTTCCTGGAGCCGCTGTTGAGCCTGTTGCAACGCCTGCTGACGCGGTCCATCGCCCAGGTTGAGGCCCGCTGCAGCCACGAAACTGATCTGCTCCAGACCCAGGAAATTGAGCATGGTCTTCAGATAGGGGCGCAGATGATCGGATTCGCCGGGCAGATGATGTCCGCCCATGGACGTTACGACAACCACCTGTTTGTTGCGCAACAGTCCCTGGGCGCCGTTTTCTGTGTAACGGAAGGTCACCCCGGCCCGGGCCACGTGATCCAGCCAGGACTTAAGACCCGCGGGGATAGTGAAATTGTACATGGGCGCTCCGATCACCAGCAGATCAGCCTCCTGTAACTCGGTGATCAGCCGGTCAGCATAGTCCACCAGAGCCTGCTGCCGCGCGTCCCGCTGTGCCGCGTCGGTCATCAGCGCGGTAAGCTTTTCCTGATCCAGGGGCGGCACGGGGTTCAGAGACAGATCCCGGATGCTGACTTCGATGCCGTCATTCCCGTCGTTCAACTGCGCCACAAACTGGTCGACCAGGTCATTGGAGACACTGTTATCACCCAGAATACTGGACTTCAGAACTAATACCTTACTCATTACACTACTCCTCTACATCCGTCTGGATTGGATTAAGCGCTACTATATATCTTGTTTATTGAACTATGTTTCGATATTTTGGCTGCATTAAATCGAATATTTAGATGCTTTAGCCAGGGACACCGAGCCGACGGAGGGCAGTTACCCGATGAATTACACCAGGGATTTCTCCAACAGGCTGCCCCGCATACCCCTTGAATGGTGGCTGACCTTTAAAACCGTGGTGGACTGCGGCACTTATGCCCGGGCCGCAGAGCACCTCAACAAGAGTCAGTCCTCCCTCAGTTACGCTGTCAGCCGCCTGAACGATCAGTTGCCCAGGCCGGTTCTGGAAATCAAGGGCCGCAAGGCGGAGCTGACTGCCGAGGGGGAAGTGTTATATCGCTACGCAAGCCAGCTGATCAGGCAGGCACAAACCATGGAGGCGGTTGCTCATTCCATGGCGGTAGAGTTTGAAGCGGAAGTCACCCTGGCCCTGGACGTACTGCTGGAGATCAGCCAGCTGGCCTGCTCACTGGAGAGTTTCTCACGGCGTTTCCCCCATACCCGGGTGCGTATACTGGAAACCAGCCTGTCCGGCACCCTGGAAGCACTGCTGGAAAATCAGGCGGACCTGGTGATAGGCGCATCGGTACCAGTGGGTTTCTCCGGCCTGCCCGTGCGCACCGTGCGTATGATTCCCGTCGCCGCGCCGGCCCACCCTGTTTTTCAGGACTCAGCAATCGATGAAATGGAACTGCGCTCGCACCGTCAGGTGGTTTTGCGGGATTCGGGCAAGCGCTCCGAACGTGACTCCGGCTGGCTGGAATCGGAACAGCGCTGGACGGTCAGCCATTTCTCCAGCAGCATCAGTGTCATCAAAACCGGGCTGGCGTTCGGCTTTCTGCCCCGCAACTGGGTAGAGAAAGACCTGGCAGACGGCAGTCTCCGTGAAATCAGATTACGGGGTGGATATGACCGCACGCTGCCCCTGTACCTGATGTTCGCCAACCGTGAAATTGCCGGACCGGCCACCCGGGCGCTGGGAGAAATATTGCGGCAGGATCTGACTGACGACAAACACTGAAGACTCCTCCACGCGGGACAATGCTTCACCTTTAACTGCACTGGATTCTGCGGCGCCGGAGCCTTGTTCAGCTTGAGTTAATCCTGGGCGATTAGACTGTCCTATCAGACTGCAAATAAGACTTCAGGCCGCTGAATCCGGCCTGATAGCAGAATTTTCGGGAGCAGCACATGAAATATCTGGTGATTCTGACTGGCATCCTGAGCCTTCTGGCTCTGGCGCCGAATGCCAGTGCCGACAACCGGCGCTGGTACGGTAATGACCGGCACGCTGACTACGGGTACGTTCGCGCCGACCGTTTTCGTGGTAACGGCTTCTATCGGAATCGGGCACCGCGCCATTTCAATCGCCATTTCGTAGGCGCCTATCGGCCTTATTATGGACCTTACCGGGGGCCTTACGCCGGCGCTTTCGGTAGCCCATTCCGCGGCGGCAGCTACTGGAATCTGTCCGTCGGCCGGAGCTATCGCCATGACCGCTTCGACAGCGGAGCATTGCTGGGCGGCCTGGTACTGGGTTCGGTTCTGGGCCACGGCATCGCTTCGTCCCAATACCGCACGCCTGAGCGGGTCTATGTGCCGACTCAGTCGACCCGTGTAATCCGGCGCACACCGGTGAGCAGCTCCGCCGTGCCGCAAACCCGACTGTTGCGGGATCTGAGCGGTCGCTGCTATGAAATCTTTCAGAATGGCTCCGGGACCGAAACCCGCGTGGAACTGGACCCCTCGGTCTGCAATTTCTAGCCCGGACATTTCACCAGATTTCCTGGCGAAGGCCTACCATGGGGCGGCCGCAGCAGAATTTCAGTGAATTTTCCGGGCTGGCAGCCGGTCTGGAACAGATAGCGGGCACGCAAGGCAGGACAACCGCAGATAAATCCTGAATCTGCGGCGCCTGGTCCGGTTGGCCCTGTGCAAAGCGACCCGTCTGGCCGGCAGAACCGGACCTTGGACCCTGAGTAAAATGCCCGTACTATTGAGGATCAACCAGCCTGAGTGTCTGTGAGAAATGTCACGATCCCCGTTACACCCGCTTACCTTTGTCGCCCTTGCCTGCTCCCTGCTTCTGACCGGCTGCACCAGTTCCCCGACCTCACGTCGGCAGATGGTTCTCTATTCAGATGACTTCATGACCAACCAGGGCACCTCCACTTACCAGCAGATGCTGGAGGAGCTGCCGGTCACAACGGATTCCCGCCAGACCCGTTACGTACACTGCGTGACCGATGCTATCGTGGACGCTCTGTCGAGCCAGGAGCGGGGCAATGACGTCTGGGAGGTTACCGTTTTCGACAATGAGCAGGCCAACGCGTTTGCCCTGCCTGGTGGCAAAATGGGCGTGTTCTCCGGCCTGCTGAATGTCGCGACCAATCAGCATCAGCTGGCCGCGGTGATGGCCCATGAAGTGGGCCACGTGCTGGCACGCCATAGCAATGAGCGCGCCAGCCAGGCGGCTCTGCGGAATATCGGTCTGGCGGCAGTCCAGCAGGCAGGTGTTTCCGAGGGCACCCTGCAACTGATCGATTTCGGGGCCAACCTGGGGTTTTTCCTGCCTTTCAATCGGGTTCAGGAAAGCGAAGCGGATCAGATCGGCATCCTGCTGATGGCCAGAGCCGGCTTCGATCCCCAGGAGAGCATCAACCTCTGGTACAACATGTCAGCCGCCGGCGGTGCCAGGCCGCCGGAGCTGCTCTCCACCCACCCGGCGCCGGCTACCCGGATTGCCGACCTGAACCGATTGCTCGGCCAGGCTGAGAGTCAGTGGCTGGCGGCCCGTAACCAGGGCAGGCTGCCGGACTGTCAGGCTCCGGACTGATTGCCGGCACCGGAGCCGGCAACCTTAAGGCGCCAGCCACCCGGCGCAGACTCCCGGGCTGACCCTGCCTGCGACTGAGCCACCTCTTGTAAAACCCAACATATGGTGTTATTGTTCGTCCCGCTGTACCAGATAGGGCGGTTTAAGCCTTCGGCTGTTATTCTACCGTTTGCCTGTTTGTGTACAGTATGCTCCTTGTATAATCTTGCCCTCCAAGAAAACACCTAGCTCACTCGCGGAGGGCAAGATTGTCTTTTTCAGACACCCTCCCCCCTGCTCAGTCAATCTGCTCTGGCCGTCATCAGCCGCTCTCCATTAAACTGTTCCTGTACGAGCTACTGTCGACCGCCGGAAAGTGACATGTCAGACACCGAAAGCCCGCCAGGCCAGAACCCCTCCGGCCCGGCCGGGGCCAGCATGAAACACTGCCGCAATTGCGGCGCAGTGCTGCAGGGCGAGTATTGCCATGAGTGCGGACAGCAGGACAAACTGGTTGTCCGTTTCTTCCCAATACTGGTACTGGAAACCCTCGAGGGACTGTTCGCCTTCGAATCAAAAACCTACCTCACCCTCTGGTACCTGTTCACGCGGCCCGCCTGGCTGACAAGAGAATACCTGGCCGGCCGCCGCGCCAGGTACCTGCCACCGGTGCGCCTGTTCCTGGTGTTTGTGCTGGCGTTCCTGTTCACAGTTTCATTGGAACTGTTTCTGGATTCGGCGGGAATCGATATCGATCAGAACCTGGATGAATCAGAGCTGGTTTTAGACGACGAAGAGACTGCCAGCGAGGAACTGGACCTGGAGGAACTGGAGTCCGGTGTGACGGAATTACTTGAGAGAGTGCAGATTCCGTTCCTGTCAGAGCAACGGAACAATCAGTTTATCAGCCTGCTTCAGGAACGAGCCGTCAACAATATCGCCGCCCTGCGCGACGATCCCAGTGAGTTTATCGATCAGCTGCTGGAAAGCGTGCCGCTGCTGTTACTGGTGATGATACCCCTGCTCGCCCTGCTGCAGAAACTGATCTACCTGAGATCCGGTCGTTACTACGTTGAACACCTGCTGCTGACCATCAACAACCACAGCTTTCTTTTCCTGGTTTATATTCTGCTGTTCCTGCTGGATCTTCTGATCTGGACCGGTTTCAGCATAGTACCCGCTATCGCCGGATTTCTCGGCTCGGCACTGAACCTGTGGGTTCTTGCTTACCTGTTTCTCAGCCTGCGCCTGTTCTTTGCCCAGGGTTTTCTGAAGACAACCTTCAAGTTCGTCTTCATCAGCACTACCTACGGCGTACTGCTCATTATCGGCGCCCTGCTGTTCAGCCTGGTCAGCTTCTTTATTTATTAGCGCGCCAGAATCCAACTCTTCCTTGGCAGCGACTAAAGCGACTTGAGAAAGGCCAGCAGATTCTGCTGTTGCTCTGCATCCAGGGTGGAAAATATTTCCGGCATCAGGGATTCTTCGGCATCGGTGATCGAGCTGACCCGCGCCTTGAAATAGGTTACCCAGCGCGCACCGTCAGCGCTCTGTATTTGCACCGCCAGTTCAGAATCGTTGCGAAACCGGCCGCGGATCACCGATCCGTCCGGCTGTTCCACAATTTTTGCCTGGTAGCCGTCGGCGATAGTCGCGGAAGGATTACGCAGCGCCTGCAGCAAGCCCTCTTCACCGAGCCGCGATGCCACGCCATCGAGGGCGGGCCCGACCGACCCGCCCTGATCGCGATAACTGTGACAAGTGACACAACCGCCAGCGCTGCTGAAGAGCTGCTCCCCGGCAAGCACCTGGGGATCGTCACTGACCGTGGCAGCTTCATCGAACAGGGTCAAACCTGTGCCGCCCTGTAACACCCGGATATAGCTGGCCACATCGAGAATTTCCGTGTCGCTGAACGAAGAGCCCCAGGCGGCCATACCGGTACCGGACCGCCCTTCGGTAATTACTGCTAGCAACGCCTGGTCAGAGAGGTTCCTGGCGCTGTTGTCAGTCAGGGATTTACCCATGGTCTGACCTTCGCCCAGGCCGCCATGACAGACCTGACAATAGGCATCGTACAGCTCCTGACCTTCCCCGACGCCGGCGTTGGCGCGGGGGGACAGGACGGCCGTTGCGACCAGTATCAACAGTAATTTTTTCATCGCTCTCACTCTATTCTCTCCAGTTGCAGCTCATCCTGAAATTACAGGCTGAACAGAATGTAATTCCCCGGCGCGATCCCGGTGGCAACCCCGGCCCGCGTCACCGGGTCACGGGTACCAGAGGCGATACCGATGTACTGCTTGCCGTCGATGGTAAAGCTGGTCGGCGGTGCGTAGATGCCGCTGCCGGTCTGGAACTGCCACAACTGCTCGCCGGTTTCGTCGTTGAAGGCACGCAGATACCCGTCGGGGCCGCCGGCAAAGACCAGGCCGCCACCGGTGGCCAGGGTGCCAGCCCAGTTGAACGAACCCGGCAGTTCCTGTTGCCATTCGATTTCACCGCTACGGATGTTGTAAGCCACGACGTGGCCGGTGGCATCCGGTTCAAAGCGCGGGATACCGCCCAGGTCCATGGTGCCCGGACGCCCCTCTCCCTCGCGGCGAATAAAATTGGTGCCCCACTCGTTGGAGGGAATATAGAGCATGTGGGTGTTGGGGCTGTAGGATGCCGGCGGCCAGTTCTTTCCCCCATACAGGCCCGGATAAATGACGGTGCCGGCCGGATCATACAGCTCTTCCTTGAGAACCGGACGCCCGCTCTCGTCGCGGTCCGCCCAGTTTACCCGGGTGTACTCGGCCGCATAGATGAAATCGCCGGTTTCCCGATCCAGCGCATAGACATGGCCGTTACGGGCCACCTGAATGATCAGCTTGCGCATCTCGCCATTGATCATTTCGTCGATGACCATCGGCTCACTGGTGGAATCGTGATCGAATTCGTCCCGGGGAGAAGTCTGAAAGAACCAGCGCAACTCACCATTATCGGCGTCCAGGGCGACCACGGAATTGGAGTACAGATTATCGCCTGAGCGCACATTGTTGTTGATATCCGGCCACGGGTTGCCCGTGCCCCAGAATACAAAGTCGGTGTCCGGGTCATAGGTACCGGTTACCCAGGTGGGGGCACCACCGGTGCGCCAGGAGTCCCCTTCCCAGGTTTCATTGCCAGCTTCACCGGGTCCGGGGACCGTATAGAAACGCCAGCGCCGCTCGCCAGTGTTGACATCGTAGGCATCGATATAGCCGCGGATACCGAACTCGCCACCACCGACACCGATCAACACCATGTCCTTGACCACCAGCGGCGCGCCGGTAATGGAGAAGGATTCACGATGATCACCTACCTCCACGTCCCACAATTGAATGCCAGTAGCCGCATCAAAAGCCATCAGGTGAGCATCCAGGGTTCCCCAGTACACCTTGTCTTCGTAAAGGGCGACACCCCGGTTGTGGGGACCACAGCAGAGGTCGACATTTTCGAAGTCGTGGTCATAACGCCACAGCTCCTGTCCAGTCAGGGGGTCCACCACGATCAGGTGGCTGTTGGCCGTGGTCAGGTACATACGACCGTCATTCACCAGCGCCGTCACTTCGAAAGCACCGCCGGTAACGCCGGTCTGCTTGATCCACACCGGACGCAGGTCTTCGACCGTGTCGCGATTGATCTGGTCATCGGGCATGTACCGCCAGGCGCCGTAATTGCGCCCGTAGGTAACCCAGCGGTCGGAATAGTCCTGGGCGTTCTCCAGTATGTCTGCGGTGACATCCTGGCCTGTTACCGATCCCGGGAACAACGTCAGGCTCAAGGCAGCGACCAGGCCGCCGGTTAAGGTTTTTGCGAATTTCAAGGTGATTCCCCCAAATGATCCAGTTTGTATTGTCAGGTCGATGGCGCGGTCGACTGAAATCCTTCCCGGGCCACGCCGGGAGCGTAATTAACCTATAAACAAGCCCAGGAAGTCAAACCGGCTGCACGGTGCAACAGAAGGAAAAACCACTATTCACGATGAAGCGACGCGACGCGCTCTGAATTGCCCGACGATCCCTGCGTTAATCAGTGGTTCCTTAAAAGAGGCTTCCGTCATATCATCCGGGCTGTCTCGATAATAACGGATCAGGCCCTCGAAGTGCCCCAAAGACAGAGCGCGACCGGGTGGCCGGCATCCTGATAAAAAGAGGAAATCAGATGATAATTTATGGTGTCGCAGTGCTGTCCGCCTGCCTGGTACTGGGTATGCTGGTTGGCGAATATCTGGGCGTGCTGATCGGCGTGGAAGCCAATGTCGGCGGCGTGGGCATCGCGATGCTGCTATTGGTGCTGGCCTGTAATACCAAACGACTGCAACATCTGGTGGATGGCCTCTCCGGTGAAGGCATCAAGTTCTGGAGCGCCATGTACATTCCTATCGTAGTGGCCATGGCGGCACGCCAGAACGTGGTGGCTGCCGTGGACGGCGGGCTGCTGGCTCTGGTAGCCGGAGTCGCTGCCGTAGTAGTCAGCTTCGCCCTGGTGCCAGTGCTCAGCCGGATCGGCTCCGGCCCCGAGCCCGTCGAGCGACCGGATGGAGGGGCGGAATAATGGAAGTCCTGGAAGCAACCTTTACCCGCAACGGCCTGGTAGTGGCCTTTGCGGCTGTCGGTCTGACGGTCTGGCTCTCCTACGTGATATCGGATCGCCTGACCGCTGGACGCATCCACGGCTCGGCGATTGCTATCACCCTGGGCCTGGTCGCTGCCTATATAGGCGGGCTCTTTACCGGCGGTAATACCGGCGTGGCAGATATCACTATCCTGGCCGGTGTCGGTGTCATGGGCGGTGGCATGTTCCGGGATTTCGCTATCGTTGCCACAGCCTTCGGGGTTCAACTGAGTGAATTGAAGAAAGCCGGGCTGGCCGGCGTGATCTCAATTTTTGCCGGAGTCATCGTCTCCTTCGTGGTCGGCGGCCTGGTGGCAGTACTGTTCGGCTACACCGATCCGGTGGCAATCACCACCATCGGCGCCGGGGCGGTTACCTATATCGTGGGGCCCGTCACCGGTGCCGCGATCGGGGCCAGCTCCGAGCTGATCGCCCTCAGCGTGGCCGCCGGACTGGTCAAGTCCATCCTGGTGATGATCGGCACCCCCATGGTGGCCCGCCATATCGGCCTCGACAACCCTCAATCCGCCATGGTTTTCGGCGGCCTGATGGGCACGACCAGCGGTGTCGCCGGGGGCCTGGCCGCCACCGACCCGAAGCTGGTTCCCTATGGCGCCATGACAGCTACTTTCTACACGGGAGTGGGTTGCCTGCTGGGGCCCTCGGTTCTGTTCCTGACCGTCAACGCCATTTTCTAGGAGGCTGTCGGACTTAACCGATCGTAACGAGGGAAAGCCGATCTGAGTCGGATTTTTCGATCTTTTGAGGCGAATAGTTGAACTATTTAACGAAAAAGATCGGGAAATCCGGCTTTTCCGCAGTAGATCAGTGTTAAATCCGACAGCCTCCTAGCCCCGGTCGAACCAGAACTCGATGATCTGGGTGTCCTGGTCAAAGCTTGCCCCGTGGCGCTGATGACAGTCCAGGTGGTACCAGGCACCCGTCTCCAGGCGGCGGGTTTCGCCGCCGGTAGTGAGAATCAGGCAACCCTGGGTGACCAGCCCGAGGTTTTCCGTCTCATGCTCGTGCTCGGGAATGTCCGTTCCCGCCGGGTAGGAAGCGAACAGAACCTTGAAACGATCCGCTTCCAGTTTGAACGCATCAAAGGGCCCCTCGAAGACGGGCAGTGACCTGATCAGGTCCGGAAATTCCAGCGCCATGTTAATACTCTCCTTCACAGTTTCGGCCAGGCAATGGCAGAAAATAAGTGGTACACCCCGGTAATGACAGAGTTTAAGCAACTGTTGATTCAATACTGTACAACGTCGCGGTAATGAATCAGCGGTTCCTTAACCAACGGCCAAAGGCAGTGTAACATCACCGCCTGCCGGTCTCTTCCTGATGGAGGCTTAGGGCCTCGGGCAAAAATTCGGTCTTAGCAAGGATTAACAGCATCATGCAACACTTTCTCACTTACCTTTCCGCCTGCCTTTCCGCCTGGTTCAGCTCAACCCTGACGGCAACACGCAGTCTTCTTCTGGTAGCCCCCGCCCTGCTGGCAGGCACCGCAGCTGGACAGACGACGCTGGTAGTCAACGTCAATGGCTACACCCTGGACACGGACCAGAACCTGCAGCAGTTTGCGGCTTTGCAGTTCACCGATGACAGGGTCGATCGCGTGTACCGTACCGGCGAGAGACTGCCGGGCGGAGCGGACCTGACGGTTGTCGATGGTGAGGGCAACACCCTGCTGCCCGGGTTGATCGATGCCCATGGGCACGTGCTGAATTTCGGCCTCAGCCTGCTGCGTGTTGACCTGACCGGCACTACCACAGAACAGGAAGCGGCCCGGCGCGTACAGGCGTTTCAGGCGGCCAATCCCGACCTGACCTGGGTCCAGGGCCGGGGCTGGAATCAGGTGTTGTGGGAGGGCGGTGACTTTCCGTCCAGCGCCAGCCTGGATACCCTGCTGCCGGATACCCCGGTCTGGTTGTCCCGCGTGGACGGACACGCCGGCTGGGCCAACAGCGCCGCACTCAAAATCGCCGGCATTGGTGTCAGCACACCCGACCCGGAGGGCGGCCAGATTATCCGTGACAACGAGGGCAGACCCACTGGTGTCCTGGTAGACAATGCCATGGGGCTGGTCACCCGGAACATACCGGCACTGACCCAGGATGAGCTGAAATTCGCCCTGCACCGGGCCATGACGGAGCTGGCACGCTTCGGCCTGACCAGCGTCCATGATGCGGGCCTGAGTGCCAGCACGGTCGAGGCTTACAAGTCACTCCTTGAAGAGGGGCCTTTGCCGGTGCGGATCTACGCCATGCTCGCCGCTACCGACCCGGCCAACGCGGCCAATCTGGCTGCCGGGTACTATGAGAGCGCGGATCAGACTCTGTCGATACGGAGCGTCAAGATTTCCGCCGACGGCGCCCTCGGCAGCCGCGGTGCCGCACTGCTGGAGGATTACAGCGACATGGAAGGGCACCGCGGCCTGCTGCTGCTCGAGCCCGCCAGGCTGACCGAACTCATGAGGGCCGCCATGCAGGCCGGCTTTCAGGTGAACACCCATGCTATTGGCGACCGTGCCAACAAGGTAGTGCTCGACAACTACGCGGCACTGATCGCCGCAACCGGTACCAGGGATCTCAGACATCGTGTCGAACACGCCCAGGTACTCACCTACGACGATATCCTGCGCTTCAGTGAACTGGGGGTCATTCCGTCCATGCAGGCGACACACGCCACCAGTGACAAGAACATGGCTGAGGACCGGCTGGGGTCGGTGCGGATCCAGGGTGCCTATGCCTGGCGCAAGCTGATGGAAGCCGGTGCGCTGATTGCCAACGGCTCGGATTTCCCGGTTGAATCGCCCAATCCCTTTTTCGGACTGCATGCGGCCATCACCAGGCAGGATCACAGCAATGAGCCGCCGGGAGGCTGGTATCCGGAAGAACGGATGACACGGGAGGAGGCGTTAACCAGTTTTACCCTGCATGCCGCCTATGCCGGCCACCAGGAGAATCTGCTTGGCTCACTGGAAGCAGGCAAAAAGGCTGATTTCATTCTTATCGATCGGGACATCATGACCGTGCCCAGCAATGAAATCTGGTCCACGGAAGTATTGCAGACCTGGATGAATGGGCAGCGTGTGAACTAAGGCACCTGGCGTGGATCAAAGCCATGCATTCTATGCTGTCCGCCCTGCCTGGCTGTCCGCAGCTCGCTGGGACCGCAGTGCCGCACGGCGAAATTCAGGCCGGCTCATCCCATCGCCAGGCAGAATCCGGCTGGCGGCGAGCCGGTCAGCACGGGGAACTGGGCCGGGCTACTCGATGGCGATCGTGAGTCCCGCACTGGCGTCGTTGAGAATAGTCTTTGAGTCGAGAATCCGCAGTTTCTGATCGCTGGGGACATAGATGAACTGACTGTCCACCAGAATTTCTGCCGCGGTGCGCATCATGCGGCGCTGCAGTTGCTCATCACCCCTGACGTCATAAACATTGGCCAGTGCAACGTAGAAAACCGGGTCGTACTCATTAAGGCGGATTGCTCTCTGGTAGAAGCTGATCGCTTCGTCAAAGCGCCCGTCCTGAAAGGCGAAATTGCCCTGTTCGAAATGGTAATAGGGATTGGCGCGATTGACGCGCACCACCGCGCGCCGCAATGCGGCCGCCTTGCTTCTGGCACCCTGCGCCTCGTATAAACGGGCCAGATTCCCCACTGCCGCGGCATTATCCGGCTGGTAGTGAAATGCCATCTGGTAACCGTACTCAGCCAGCTCAGCGTCGCCCAACCGGTTGAAAGTTGTGCCTATGTTGTTCCAGGCAATGGCCAGATCAGGCATGATCCACAAGGCATTACGCAGGTAATCTAACGCCGCCTGGTAGTTTCTGATTACCAACTGTTCAACTGCCAGGTTATTGAAATACATGGCTCGCGCGTGCTGATCCGACACGGCTCGGGCGGTCAGCTGTTGCAGGGCAAGGTCCGGGGTAAAATCCACCACGTAGGTTTCAAAAGGGGTCAGTTTCCCGACCGCATTGATGTGTTCGCTGACAACGACCAGCGAGCCTTTTCGATCCCAGCTGGGTCGCACCTTGACGACCTGAAAACTGGCATCAATACCGAGATACCTTGCCGCCGCCACGTACAGATTCGTCACCGACAGGCAGTTACCCTCGCCTGAGTCAAAGACTTCCACTGCCGTTTGAGTGCGTTCATCACTGTATTGCAGATCAAGAAACTCAGCACTGAACAACAGGTTCTGGAGTTTTTCAACCCGCTCTCTCACCGTTCCACCAAAGCCGACCTGTCGCTCGAGAAAAAGTTTGAGATTGTCATCCAGGTACAGCGGGTCGACAGCGGGGAAGCGATCCTTGTCCTGGGCGATAACGCGTGCGGTGGTTTCCGGATCAGGACTGAACCCGGAATCGACCTTGATACCGGTACACCCGGACACCAGCGACAATGCCGCCAGTAGAACCATCACGCGCAACCCGCTGGTCGAACCATGAAAAGAGGCAATGCTGTAAGGATTCAATTCAACCCCCTTAACCCGCCGCGGACAACCTGGAACTTAGTATTCAGACAGCCACGAAACGACAGGGAAACTGGTAAAAACTTGAGAAATGCTGCTTCAAAGGTAGCTCCGCGCCTGGTCGATGTCCAGCTTCCGTGGCACATACCGCTCAGCCTACAGTGGCTCTCTGCAAAAAAAAAATGCCGGCCACCTGAACAGTGACCGGCATTTTTCGTGTTCCAGCTCCGCTGAAGTCAGATTAACTTCTACTAGTAGTCGAAGTCAGCCCGCAGTCGCAAGTACCAGAACGCACCGTTGCCGCTGAAGGGCGCATCGTTACGGTAGATGTTGCTGGTGCTGGAGTTCTGGTCGATCGGCCTGACCTTGCCCGGGTAAGTGTTGAAGATATTGTCGGCCCCGACAATAACTTCGTACCGGTTGTTCCAGGTATAGGACACCTCGCCATTCCAGATGATTTCCGCATCGCCCCAGTAATCCCGCGCAGGATCGCCGGTTGAGGGCACGATGAAGTACTCGTCGTAGTAGTTGGCGGAGACCAGGAAGCGCCAGTCGCCAACGTTGTGGTACGCACGGAAATTACCCCGGTTGGCTGGAATGCTGTCGGTCAGGTCCGCCAGGTTGGCCCGGTTCAACAGCCCCGGCGTTACCCTGTCGATCTTCTGATCCATCCAGGCCCAGGAACCCTGAAACGAGGTAGTTCCCAGATCGCCCCAGTTGTAGTCCCAGGCCGCGACAACGTCAATACCTTCGTTGGTGGTATCCATGTCGTTGGTGTAATAATTGAATTCCACGATGTTGCGCGCACCGGAAATGCCAGACGCCTCCAGTTCGGCGGCAATCGCCGGGGTAATCACGATGTCCCCTGAGTTCAGTATCCGGTCTTCCATCTCGATCTTGAAATAGTCGACCGTAAGATCCAGATCACCAATCTGGGTGGCAAAACCGATGCTCAGGTTGACAGACTCTTCAGGTCCCAATTGCTTGCCGCCGAAGCGCGCCGCAATGGGATTGGTCGGGGGGATCTGACCCTCTGCCTGTGGCACCTGGGTATCGGCATTGATGCCGGTGCTGATGTTGGAGATGTTAGCCTGACCCGGCGATGGTGCCCGGAAACCGGTGCCCCAGGTGGCCCGCAGGTTGATGTTGTCGGTCAGCCGGTAGCGACCGGTCACCTTGCCGTTGGTGGTATCGCCAAAGGTGTTATAGAAATCCTCATAGCGCAGTGCCGCACCGAGCAGCAGTCGCTCGGTCACGTCCGCTTCCAGGTCCACATAAAAGGCCCAGTTCATACGAGCCCAGCTGCCTTGCTGCTGGGGACCAAAACCCTGGAAGCCGTCCGACCCCACATTGGTGCCCTGGCGGGCATATGGGCCGATCAGGTAGGAGTTTTCGTCCTCGGACCGGACCTTGAAGATCTCCCGGCGCCATTCCAGGCCGTAGGCCACACTGAGCGGCGAATACAGACCCACTTCGAAAGGAGTCACCAGGTCGACGTTGAAGTTGTTCTCAACCGTCGTGTAGATGCCCGGTTCGAAACTGGTCGGCGAATCGGAACCCATGGAGGCGTTCACCGTATTAGTGAGACGGTAAGTGACTTCGGAAAAACCACCGCCAAGGCTGACGTCATAGGTGGTCTCACCGATCTCGCCGCGGATACCGGCCACTTCGGAAAAGTCTCGGATGCCGCCACCGAAATCAGGTGTGTAGCCACCCGGAAACCACTCCAGAAACGTGAAGCAGTCCGGATCGGCCAGGCCGGCTTCCCGGCCGGCAAGGGAACTGGTGACTCCGGTCACCGGGTCGATACCCCGCGGGATCATGGGGCAGTTGCCCGTACCATCTGCGGTTTCATCGATGAACAGCTGGTTGGAGCCGCTGGTAAAGATACCGCCACGGTTTTCCGGGTTCCGATAGAAAAAGCCCAGGTCGGTTTCCCGCTCACTGTAGCTGCCGAAGGAATACACCTCCATGGTATTGCTGAGGGTAATGCCGGAGTTGTAAAACAGGTTGATCGTGTTGGTATCCGCCAGCCCGCGCACCATCACCGGCGGGTTGGTGCGGACAAACGTATTGCCCGCATCGATCAGGCCCTGCGCATCGTCACGCTGCCGTGCCCGATCGGTCTTGTTCTGGTCCACAACATCGAAACTGAAACTGAAGAAACCGTCGTCACCCAATGGCAGACCGATATTACCGGCCACATAGGACAGCTCCCCGTCATTGCCATCGGTGTGCTCGCCCTGCTTGGTTTCCAGGGAAATGCCAGAGTTGTTTTCCTTCAGCAGGAAGTTGAGAACACCGGCGATTGCGTCGGAACCGTACTGAGCGGCGGCGCCGTCACGCAATACTTCCACCTGCCGCAGGGCGATCGGTGGAATCTGGGAGACATCCGGGAAATGGGTGCCCTGGCGGCCAAACTGTACAGCGGCAGAACGGTGGCGGCGCTTGTTGTTGACCAGCACCAGGGTATCGTCAGCAGGCAGCCCACGCAGCGTGGCGGGCCTTACCAGACTGTTGGAATCATTGATTTCCTGGGTGTCGACGTTGTAGGACGGCACCAGGTTTCGCAGCAGGTTATTCAGGTCAGGCGTACCCTGATCCTGGAAATCGTTGGCGCCGAACACGTCGATCGGTGCAGCCGACTCTAACGCGGTTCGAGGTGCGCGGCGGGAACCGGTTACCACCACCTCCTCTACAGTATCCTGCTGAGCCAGCAGGTTAGGCGCATAAGGAGCCGCAGTGGCCAGCAGGATTGCCGGCACCAAAATGGACGATTTTTTTGTCTTAGTGAACATTAATATCCCCCCAATAGGTAGTGTTCTGATCATTACGACAATTTCAGTGGGCAGCCTGGTGCACTCATCGCTTACCTGTGCACTCATCGCGAATTTGTGGTAATTCAGCGAAAATCCAGCGCGCCCGGGCGCGAGGATAGACCTCTTGTGCACCAGATTCAACCAAAACTGCTGTAATTCGCACAAAATTGGGTAGTTCGGGGTGGCAGGCTCTGCCGTGTGCCTGCTAGCATTGCGCCCGAGACATCGAAACCGGCACTAGTCCGGGGCGCGTGAGGCCAAAGCCTGCCTGTATGTCCTGGAAAAACGCACAAATCCGGAGCGGACTGGAGCCAGTGTTACCCGCCAGTCCGCGCAATACCCGGCATCAGAAGTGGAGAACCCTAACCGTGACAAGACCCGTTACACGCCGAAATTTTCTATCCCTGCTAGGTGCCTACGGCGGCACCTCCGCCCTGCTGCAGGCCGGCACCGCGCTGGGTCTGATGCCACAACCGGGCCAGGCCGCCGAATTGTCCCTGCAACGGGCGGCGGCCGGTCGCAGGACGGTGGCAATACTGGGGTCAGGATTGTCCGGCCTCGCCGCAGCCTGGGAACTCACCAAAGCCGGCTACGACTGCACCATTCTGGAAGCCTCCCATCGGCCCGGTGGGCGGGTTTTCACGGTCCGTGCGGGCACCGTCATCGACGAAATCGGCAATTACCAACGCTGCGAGTTCGATGACGAACCCCATCTGTACTTCAATGCCGGCGCCGCCCGTATTCCCAGCAATCACCAGAACGTGCTGGGCTACTGCAAAGAGCTGGACGTGGACCTGGAGATTTTCGTCAACGAAAGCATGCGGGCCTGGGTGCAGGATGATGCGCTGAATGGCGGCAAGCCGGTCAGAAACGCCGATTTTCATACCAACATGCACGGTTTCCTGGCGGAGATGCTCGCCAAATCCCTGACCGAAGGACAGATGGACGAAGAATTCACCGAGGCAGAAATGGAATCCCTGTTGCGGATCGTCCGCAGCCTGGGGGATCTCAACGAGGACATGCTTTTCGAAGGCAGTTACCGGGCGGGCTATGCCACCGGAGGTTTTCTCGACCATGGCACCAAGAACGCCATGATCGCCTTTCGCGAGCTGCTGAAAACCCGCCTGGCGGCCGGCCTGATGGTTACCACCGACACCGGCACCGGCGCCGGCCCGGTGCTGATGCAGCCGGTTGGCGGCATGGACCGCATTCCCTATGCATTCGCCAACCGCCTTGCCGACAGGATCCGGTTCGGCGCCGCCGTCAAGTCAGTGCAGGTGAACGATAGCGGTGTCGAAGTGGCCTACGAGCAGAACGGCCAACGGCATAATCTGCGCGCCGACTACTGTTTTAACTGTATTCCCAGCCACCTGATGACGGGCATACCTAACAACTTCCCTGCCGAGTACCGGAACGCATTGAAATACATTCGCCGGGGTGAAGCCTACAAGGGCGCCTTCCAGGCCAAACAACGCTTCTGGGAGGACGAGGGAATTTATGCCGGTATCACCTGGGTGAATTCACCGATCCGGCAGATCTGGTACCCGCCCCACGGTATTCATAAACAAAAAGGTGTGATCCTGGCTGCCTACGACTTTGGCGGTGGCATGCACTATACCAAGATGACCCAGGAACAGCGGGTTGAAGAACTGCTGCGCCACGGCGAGAAAGTTCACCCGAACTATCGCCAGCTGGTCGAAAAACCCGTCACCATCGCCTGGCACCGGATGAACAATATGCTGGGCTGTTCGGCGCGCTGGCAGCGCAGCCGTGGCGGCTGGACCGCGGAAGAAGAAGCCATGTATCACACCCTGCAGCAACCGGTGAATGGGCGTCACTGGATGATCGGAGATCAGATCAGTCAGCACTCGGCGTGGATGGAAAGCGCATTTCAATCAGCGAAGTTTGCCCTGTCAGACATGGACCAGCGAGTGAGGGCAGCAGCATGAAACTATTAATGACCCTGTTACTTCTGATTACTGCAACGACCTGCCTGAATCTGGCTCAGGCACAGGATGTCGGTCTTCCCGCGCCTCTGGATGACCGCTATTGCATGACCTGCCATGGCGCCGAAGGGCAAGGCAATGTAGGCATCCAGGCACCGCGGATCGCTGGCATGGAACCCTGGTACCTGAAGCTTCAGCTGGAAAAGTTTCGGGGCGGTATCCGGGGCACCCACCCCGAAGACGAGCAGGGGCTGGCCATGCAACCCATGGCTGCGAAGCTGACCGATACGAGCATTGCTGACATTGTTGCCTGGGTGGGGACTTTCGACTATATACCGGCAGAGGTCACCATTGAGGGAGACGTGACCCGCGGGCGTACTCTATACAGAAGCTGTGAGTCCTGCCACGGGTCACGGGCGGAAGGAAATCAGGCCTACGGGGCACCGGCACTGGCCGGGCAGAACGACTGGTACCTGGTCACACAACTTAACAATTTCAAAGCGGGTTACCGTGGCAGTCACCCGGACGACCGATCTGGCGCCATGATGATTCCCATGGCCAACATGCTGCCTAACGAACAGGCGGTCAGGCATGTCGTCAGTTACATTAACACACTGGGCCGGTAAGGCCCGCCAACAAGGAAATCCAACTATGAAACTGACTATCAGCTCCCTCCTGGCAGGCCTGGCTCTCAGCGCAGCGGCACTTTCGGTAAACGCCCAGGAAATCGAGCGTGTTGGCGAAGGTCGCTATTTCTACAACTCCATCTTCATACCGGCCGGAGCAGAGACGCTGTACCTGAGTGGCACTGGTGCCAGCCAGCAGGAAGATGGCACCTGGGGAGATATGGAACAGCAGACGGTCAACACCTTCAGCAAATTCAAGGACACTCTGGAAAGTCAGGGCTGGTCCATGTCAGATATCGTTCAGGTGCGGGCATTTGCCGTCGCGGGCCCGGACGGGCAGCTTGACTTTGCCGGCTTCAACAGAGGTTACAGTCAATTCTTCGGCACAGAGGAAAATGCCCAGAAACCGGTGCGCTCGTTTGTTCAGATCGCCGGACTGGTGGTCGATGGCTGGCTGATCGAAATCGAAATTCGTGCCGCACGGGTGCTTGGAAACTAGCGAGCCTCTGATTAATCACCACAATGCTCTGCACGAATCTGTCGGGCGCCACTGCGTCGCTGTCACGCCTGGCAGGGGAGTGTCATTCCCTGCGCGCGACGCCTGACAGTTGCGCCCGACAGGCCCCGCCCGGCGGCGCCTTCCGGCTGGCCCGCCGACATGATTGTTACTTGCGCAACTTTTTCAGTCAAAGACTGCCTTGTTAGCCCTGGCGATCGCCATGTAGGCATCTTTGTATTCCGGCAGCAGGTAGCGTTCCTCAATGAGGCGATCGGTGACCGCCTCATACTTCGCCAGATAATCCTCGAATGAACTGTACAGCTCGTCGATCGTATTGCGGGGATCGTCTGATTGCTCCCGATTATTATCGAACGGTATATAACCGCCGGCCAGCCTGGCAAGCTCGGTTTCAGCACCGGTACTTTGCGACCTCAGATTCCAGGGCACAAAAGTGGCAAGTGGCACCTGCGTCAAAGGTGGGAGCAGTGTGCTATCCGGGAGATCGTTGTTGTTGCGATCCACAGCCGGCACCAGCACCCCATAAAGATCATCTGAACTCCGGGGATGAATGTCGATTATTCTTTGCTGCTGCCAGCGCTCGCCGTAATCGGCGTAAGCCACCCGGTACATGTCCTTGGGATGATTGATGCCCGGCAGTGGATTCCAGGCCTGCGGATTGATCTCACCAGTGGGAAGATGGGAAGGAACCAAAGTGCCATCTGCCAGTTTCGGATAACGGCTGGGAGGTGGCTCCACACCGTCAGCCAGCCACTGGTGCATCGCGACCTGCAACGATGCGCTGAACGGCGCCCACATATTAGGATTACGCGGCAACTGAGTTGTGCTGGAGGCACGGGGTAACCCGTTGCCAGAGCCATGCTGCGATCCGCCGATGGAGTAAAAACGCACGTAATCCGGGATCTCCGCGTCCGTGGTTCCCCAGGGGTCAGTGTGTGGCAGCGAACCACCACGTATCCAGTACTCGTTTGAAGTCTGAATGTGCATAACCCTGGGTACCGTACCAGTCTCCATACTGCGCCGCAGAATACCGTCGCTGCGACCTGAGTAGGGATCCGTGCTGATTCCGTAAGTGAACGGAAACAGATCGTTGGGGAACAACTCATTTTCATGCTGGCCGTTGGTTCGGGTAGGCATGGCGAAGCGATTGTTAAACATACCGAAGCCCGCCCCGGCAATCACCGGAATCACTCCGTCGAAGACCCGCCGGCCGTCAAGGTCCACATTGAAGCCGTCATAAAGAAAAAGCCGTAGCAGGCGTCCGCTCTGGGAATTACCCAGCGCAATGGTATGCTCGATAGCGGGAAGCCCCAGTGCCGACAGTTGAGCTGCCAGCGCGCCACCCTCGTCAGCGCCATGACGAACTAAGGCTACGCTATCGCGAATCCCGGCCATACCGGCACCGGCCAGGACCGGGCTTCTGGCTTCATAAACCAGTTCGTAAATATGCCCCGGCTGCAATCCCCCATCCAGATTAAGAGTGACTATTGGCTGGTTTCTGCCGTCCGGCCATGACACCGCCAGGTCGAACTGTGAACGCTCGATGGGAATCGGGGTGTCCAGTTGATTGATCCGATGGGTCAGGCTGGCATTGGCAAGGCCCTGCTCGGTGGGCTCGTAGGCAAGGTGGCCACCGCCAGCGATGTTCACGCCATTGTCAGGCTCACCGACAATAACCTCGTAGCGCACATCCCCGGTAATGGGTTGCTCCGCCGAGCCCACCAGCGGCGCATTCAGCAGTATTCTGCCGTCCCCGGCTTCCAACTCATTGATCCAGCCTGTCAGCAGGTAGGTAAATCCCTGGGCATACAGGGGGTCCTCGGGAAAATCCCCGGGCGCCCCCGAGGGCCCGCCCCGGTTGTTGACGAGATACAGCAATGAGCCATTGGCAATCCCGGCGGACGGTACCATTAGACGGAAATCGGCACTGAACTCGACCAGGCCGGCTTCGTTTGTCTGTGCATGCTGGATGTCGTAAACCTTATGATTTTCTGCATTCGCCGGATCAAGTGTGAATGTCATGATGCCGTTGATGATTTCGTATTGATAGTCGACCTCTGCCGAGCTGAGCGTCTGGCGGTCGGTGATCTCAATACGGGTGACTTCAGCCCGGGTACTGGCGGCAAAAACCAGTATCAGCATGGCGGCAAAGAGTTTCAGGTGGAGCGTGATGGCTGGGTAAGGCATTGATTTCTGACCCTTTTTAATGACTCGGGCACGGAGGCCGGAAACAGGTTCTATTATTATGCTGTTCAGGAAAGCACAGTAAGACAGAATAATCGCCAGGTCAATGCAGCAACCGGGCACCGGTCTTTAGACTCTTGCTTTCGCTTAGAAGCGGGAGCGAACCGTGGCGGCGCCGTCAGCCAGCGGTGATAAAAGCTGGGATGTGATCAGCTCCACCAGCTTGTCCGTGAGCGGATCCAGGTCCTCCGGCAGCGCCGACGGCTTGACGTTCAGTCGCCTGGAGTACTCGACTATGCCGCTGCTGGACCGGACCAGGTTGAGGTACAGGCTGGCACTCTGATCAGCCTGCACAATGGCACCACGCACCTGATAATCGGACCTGTCTACCGACAGTGCAACCCCGGTTGCAGGCTGCCCTTCGTCCGCACCATGGGAATCGACAGGGATTACCTGCAAAGACTCAACCTCAGTGAGGCGGGTAATAAGATTAGAGTACAGACCCTGGGCAAACAGGCTGATTGTGTCATTTTCGGCAGCCTGCAACTGAAAGGGGTACTGTGCCAGGACCAGCGTACCCTTTGCCCGGGGAGTCCGCTCGAGGCGGGATGAAAAGACTGCCAGCGTCAACATCGACACCATAACCAGCAGGCCGATACCCAGCGTCCGGTAGTCGGCGTAGCGAAACTGGACGGCCAGGCGGGCTATTGCGGTCTGCAACATCCCGGGCTTCGCACCCTCCTCGAAAGCTCCGGGAACTACCAGCAGCTTGTAGCCGCGCTTAGGAATCGTTTTGATAAACCGCTGTGCCCGCACGCTGTCGCCCAGGGCGCTGCGCAACTCGGCTATCGCCTTGTGAACCGCGTGGTCGGACGCCAGCGGACTCCAGAATGTATCCAGTAATTCATCGCTGCTGACAATCCGGTCGGAATGTTCCGCCAGGTACAGCAGAACATCCATGCTGCGTGGCGTTACCTTGCTCTTCTCACCATCCCGTTCGATGGTGCAACCGTCCGTATTCACCAGGCATGGACCCAGTTTCACAGCGCCGATAGCGCCAGGTGATTTCATGCTATGCACCAAAAAGATTACTTTAAAACATTAATGCGCTCTGGATGCCCTTTCCTGGGTCATCCCTGGCAGCCGGCCCGCCGCCTCCGCAGAAAATCCGGGCCTTCGAGCTACCTGTTTGTTTCTATTGGGATTTAGTAGCAATTAAGGTGCCATTAAAGCACCTACCGAAATTCTACTTTCGCAAAAGTAGGTTTTTAGGAGGGTAACAGGAGGACCAATTAAGCCGCCTTTCGAATAATTATCGGGTCGTTTCACGGCCCTGACCCACAGGCCGAGACTTGTCTCTCAACCCTTACTACCTATCTATCTGTCTTATCGGGAGTGGACCTTAATGTTTAAGCAACATCCTTCGTTTACCAAGTTATCCAGCCTGGCGCTGGCTATCAGTGCCGTACTCGGGACCAGTACATCTCTTCAGGCACAGCAGGAAACTGTTGAGGAAGTCGTCGTTACCGGTTTGCGCGGCCGGCCACGCACGGTAACAGATGCGCCGGTGGCAATTGATACCTTCAACACAGAAACCATTGAACAAGTTTCATTTGTGGAGACCGGCGATGTGCTTCAGTCGCTGGTACCCTCTTTCCAGAATCCACGCTCACCGATTTCAGACGGTGCGACCTTCGTTCGCCAGTTCCAGCTGCGCGGACTGCCACCGCAGTACACTCTGACCCTGGTCAACGGCAAGCGACGACACCGGTCGGCACTGCTGCAGCCGGGTTCAGGCGATCAGGGCCCTGACGTCGCCACCATTCCGACCGTCGCTATCGGCAGTATTGAAGTCCTGCGCGACGGCGCTTCGTCCCAGTACGGTTCGGACGCCATCGCCGGGGTAATCAACTTCAACCTGAAGGAAAATACCGACGGCTTCACCATGACCTATGACACCGGCCAGCAATATGAGGGTGATGGTTTCCAACGCACCTTCCAGGTCAACGGCGGCTTTCCCCTGGGGGATGCCGGTTTTCTGAATCTTTCAGGTGAATACAGCGATATCGAGTTCGTTGAACGCAACGATCAGTACTGCGGCGGTACCAACCCGTGTATCGACGTGAACAGCCCCGATTTCGACCCGACCTCCACGGTCGGTCAGGCAGCCCTCACACCTGAATTCCAGAACGCGCTGCGCTTCGCCTCGGTAACCGGCGACACGGTCCAGCCCTGGGGACAGCCCAATCTGGATGCGCTGCGCCTGTTCATGAATGCCGGGTATGACCTCGACAACGGTGTCGAGCTTTATGGCTTCGCCAACTTTTCCGACAGTCTGAGCGATGGCAGCTTCAACTACCGTCATCCCGGTACTGGCAACGTGAGGCGTTTCCGCCGTCTGGCCGACGGCAGCTTATGGGGCGTCACGGCCAGTCAGGGCCTTGGGCCGACTTTCGTAGCCGGTTACACACCCCGTTTTGAAGGCCGGGTCAGGGATTATTCCGCAACCGGCGGCGTTCGCGGGCAGACCGCTGGAGGCCTGAACTGGGACGTCAGCGGCAGATTCGGGAGCAGTGAGATCGCGTATCGCCTGTGGAATACCTGGAACCCGTCCTACGGCCCATTTTCGCCCACTGATATGAATGTGGGGGACCTGATTAACGAGGAAACTCAGGTCCAGGCTGATTTTTCACAGGAAATCGAAGTGGATGGGCTGGCCGGCCCGGTAGTCGTTGCCTTTGGTGCCAGCTACATGGACGAAAGCTTCGAGATCGTGCGGGCGCGCGACGATGCTTCCTACCTGCCTGGCCCCTGGGCCGAGTCAGATCCCTTCGGTTTCTGTCAGGATAACGCGCCGACGCTGATCGGACTTGGTGTTATCGCCAACGGCTCGACACTGGACTGCGCCGACTCGTCCGACCCGGTCTACACCAGCTGGGGCGTAGGTTCCGACGGTTTCCCGGGATTCTCGCCCGTTGCCGCCGGGGAGAATTCACGTGATTCATACGCAGGCTACCTGGATGTATCAGCGGATGTGACCGACCAGCTGCTGCTGCAGGCGGCCGTCCGTTACGAAGACTATTCAGACTTCGGCGACACGCTGGTAGGAAAAGTGGCAGCGCGCTTCTATATGACGGAAAATTTCGCACTGCGTGGTTCTGCCGGTACCGGCTTTCGTGCACCGACTCCCGGGCAGCAGTTCACCACCAACGTGAGGACAATTCTGCCATTCGGCGCCCCGGTCAACGTCGGCCTGTTCCCTGCCACCAGCCCCGCGGCTTCGGCACTGGGAGCCCAGCCACTCGATGCCGAAGACACGGTGAACTACACCCTGGGCTTTACGGCTGACATCGGGGAGCTTACCCTGACGGTCGACGCCTACCAGATCGAGATAGACGGCCGCGTCAACTCCGTGAGTAACCGACCCGTCTCCACCGACCCGGCCAATTCCGAGGGGTACGCGAACTATCTGCTGCTGGTACAGAACAATGTACCGAATCCGGAGTCACTGGGCGAAATCAACTGGTATGCCAATACCTTTGACACGGTGAACCGAGGCCTGGACATTGTCGCCACCTACCCGGTTGAATGGAGCAATGGCCAGAGCACCGAGTTTTCGTTCGCTTACAACTATAACGAGCAGGAACTGGAAGGCAATGTCAGCGAATTCTTCGCACCATTCTCGCAGTTCAATTTTGAGAACAACCTGCTCGAAAGTAATGCGATCGTGACGGCTACCCATAGTTTTGGCGACTTTACGTTTGTAGCCCGGGGTCGTTACTTCGGCGAGTACTCGGTCTCACAGCGGCCGGACCAGGGATCGTCCATCGATGGAACAGAGTTCCAGACTCAGACGTTCGACCCGGAGCTTTACATCGACCTCGAAGGCACCTACCAGTTCAATGAAAGACTGCGCTTCACTATTGGCGCGCGGAATGCCTTTGACGAGTATCCGGACGAGATCCGACTGCCCCAGTCAGACACCCGGGGTCGAATCTATAACTCCGGCTCGCTGGTGCCCTGGGCCGGTGGTTACTATTACGGACGCATCAACTTCAGCTTATAATCGAAAGGTTCAGCCAGCAGTCCCGACAGTACGGGACTCTGGCTGAATAAAGCTGAATTCAACCAATAGCGAACTTAAGGAGAAGGAAACTAGCCCCCTGTGTAGCCTTCATAAGGATTTGAAGGCTACTCTCCTCCCAAGGTAAGAACAGGTGTCCGCACGGATGCCGGTTGCAAGGTGCCAGCCCTCTCCTGCAGTTTCATTTCGTGACAGGATTTTTGCATCATGAAGACAACCATTTCCCGGCGTGAATTGCTTACCTTGCTCGCCGCCACCGGCGCCAGTGGCCTGGTCATGAACGCCAGCGCCGCCCTGAACCTGATACCCGATACCCAGCTGGCCCGCCCCCGCATTCCCCAGGCAGATCCCAACAACCCGCCAAGCGTGGTGGTGCTGGGAGCCGGCATCGGCGGACTTACCGCTGCCTACGAGCTGAAGAAAGCTGGCTACAGGGTGGTTGTGCTGGAAGCCGCAGCCAAGGCAGGTGGGCGCTGCATGACAGTCCGCTCCGGCGATCTGATCGACGAGGTCGGCAACCCGCAGATCTGCGAGTTCGACGACGAACCGCACATGTACTTTAACGCCGGCCCCGCCCGTATCCCCAGCAGCCATCGCAACCTGATGAACTACTGCAAGGAACTGGGTGTGGAGCTGGAGGTTTTCATCAACGAAAACAAGGAATGCTACTTCCAGGACGACGCCATGTATGGCGGCAAGCCTGTAAAGAATACCGAGTTTACTACCAGCGCACGTGGCTTCATGGCCGAAATCATGGCCAAGAGCCTCGACGCCGACCAGATGAACGCGCCACTCGACCAGTGGGAGCTAGATTCGCTGATGAATGCGGTGCGCGATTTTGGCGATCTCAGCGAGGACGACGTGTTCAAGGGCAGCACAAGAGGTGGTTATTTGTCCGGCGGTTATCTCGATGAAGGCGAACCCAAGGCGCCACTCGCGTTCAGTGAGCTGCTGAAGAGCCGTTTCATGCGCAATGCGCTGTCCGCCAACGAAGGGGAAACCGGCCCGATCCTGTTCCAGCCGGTTGGCGGCATGGACATGATTGTCAAAGGCTTCGTCCGGCAACTGGAAGCTGAGATTTTCTATAACGTGATGGTCAGCTCCGTGCAACTGACCAACAGTGGCGTCGATGTCATCTACGAGCACAGAGGCATCAAGTACCAGCTTGAAGCGGACTATTGCTTCAACTGTATTCCCAGCCACCTGATGGCAGGCATCGACAACAATTTCCCGTCCGAATACATCAAGGCGATGCGTTTCCCCCGCCGTGGTGAGGCGTATAAATCCGCTTTCCAGGCCAGGGAACGCTTCTGGGAGAAGGACGATATCTATGGCGGTATCTCCTGGGTAAACGCCCCCATTCGCCAGGTCTGGTACCCGAGTCACGGTGTTCATAAAGAGAAAGGTATCGTACTGGCAGCCTACGATTTCGGCGGCGGCATGCACTTTACCCAGTTGAGTCAGCAGCAGCGTCTCGAGACTGCGATCCAGCAGGGTGAAAAATTGCACCCGGATTACCGTCAGCACGTGGAGAAAGGCATCACCATCGCCTGGCACCGGATGAACCACATGCTGGGCTGCGCTGCCAGGTGGCGCGGCGGTCCCGGCGCACAGGGAAGCGGCCCTGGCTCGGAGACAGAAGAAATGTTTCAGACGCTCAGGCGACCGGCCGGCGGCCGCCATTACATGATCGGCGATCAGGTAACCAAACACTCCGCCTGGCAGGAAAGCGCGATACTTTCCGCACACTGGGCCATCAATGACATGTTGAGCAGGCAATCCGGCGGCGCGACAGCGATGCCCGGCACGCCACTCTCCTGAGTTTGAGGATTACGAGAAGCATCATGAAAAAACTCATGCAAACCTGTGTGATCACGACCGGGCTGTTTATCGGCCTGCAGAGCAGCCAGATTCTGGCGCAGCAATACACGCAACTGGACACAACCTACCAGAGCGTGGGCAACAAGGTCTGCGCCACCTGCCATGGCGCCTACGGCCAGGGCAATCCCGTGGTAGGAGGGCCCAGCCTGGCTGGCCTCGAACCCTGGTATCTGCGCAGCCAACTGGAAAAGTTCCGCGCCGGCTGGCGTGGTGCCGAGAAAGATTATATCCCCGCCTACGAAATGAGATCGGCGGTGAGCCAGATCAGTAATGCGGAAATCGAGATGCTGGTCAGCGAAGTGACGAGCTGGCCGGAACCCGAACCAGAGCCTTATACCGAGGGTGACGCCGCGGCCGGCCAGCAGCTGTACGCGGCCTGCGCCGCCTGCCATGGCCCGGCCGGAGAAGGCAGCGAAGCCCTGAATGCTCCAGCCCTGGCAGATCGGGATGGCTGGTACCTGTACCGTCAGCTCAACCTGTACAGGTCCGGCTATCGCGGCGGCCATCCAGAAGATACACTTGGTGCCCAGATGCGTGCGTCAGCCCGGACCTTGCAGAGCGATCAGGCGGTTAAGGATGTTGTCACCTACATCAATACGCTTGACTGATTAATCAACGACTTTCAATTCGACAAATAGTAGTTAAACCTGGCACCCAAAGATTAGGTAGCAACCGATCCCCGGGCGCGCAACACACGAGGAACCAAACATGTCTGACAGTCTTCAAACTGGCGCAAAACGCAGCCTGATTCCGGCCATCAAACCTTCCACACTGCTGCTGTTTTCTTTCGTGGGAGCTATTATGCTGTCCTTCCACCTGGCCAACCGTGGCGATGCCGGTACCGGCGCAATCCATGCCCAGGCCCCTACACCGCCGGGACAGGCGGTATCGCAGCCGTCAGGTGGCGCCGCTGATTTCATTGAACGAAAGGGCGAAGGGCGCCTCTTTTACACCACGATCAAGATTCCACCCGGAGCCGAGACCCTGTACCTGAGTGGCTCCGGTTCACGGCGCATGGAAGATGGCAGCTGCGGAACCATGGAGCAGCAGGCTATCAATACGTTCTCCCGGTTCAAAGACACGCTGGAAGCCGAAGGCTGGTCCATGTCGGATATCGTCCAGGTCAGGGCTTTTGCCGTTGCCGGTGAATTCGGCCTGCTGGACTTCGACGGCTTTAATCGTGGTTACACCCAGTTCTTCGGTACCGAAGAGAATCCGATGAAGCCCGTACGCTCGTTTGTGCAGGTCGCCGACCTGGTCAACGACTGCTGGCTGGTTGAAATTGAAATCCGCGCCGCTAGAGTGCCGTAAGAAACTTCTCCGCTCCACCTTTTACCGGTCGCACCGGAAGGGCTTTGCACCCGCCTGACCGCGACCGGCTCAGGGAGCCCCTGTTTGATTGCCGCAATGCTCTGCAGTAAATCATTCAGGGGTTCTCGTTTATAGACGATCTGAAAACTCCCACACGCTGGCCTTCCTGTCGACTCCGGTTTCCTCTCGGTAACCAACCACCTACTTACCACGGCCCACTGCCCGCCCCTGCTTTCAGCGCTTGCCGAAGATCCAGCCACCATGGGTGAGGCACCTCGCAACGGTATCAGGCTTATCTCTTACCATCGACAACACGCACTCAATCGGGCAAGCTGATCGTGGTCGGGCTCTCTAAAATCAGCCCAGCCTCCTTTTCCCCTGATCCTCTGGTTACACAACGGGGCGCCTCGAAGTTAGCTTCCCGGACTCACCCATTCGTGGAATCGGCCGTTTAATTATGAGGAAGCTCAATCATCAGCGAACTGATAATCCCTTGAAACAGACCTTCCGCGAAAAAGTCGAACGCCTGCTGGAAACATTCCGCGATCGGATTTCCTACCAGGATGCACTGCCCCAGCTGGTCGGCCTGGGCATGGTGAGCGGACTTTGCGCGGCGGCTCTGGTCGTGCTGTTCAGATTACAGGTCGAAGGGTCCCTGGGTTTGCTGTTTCAGGGCTCCGCGGAAGACTTTGAGAGCCTGTCACCGGCCTGGCGGTTCCTCTTGCCGTTCCTGGGCGCGCTTTTTCTCGGGCTGCTGCTATCCCTCGTCGACCGGCAATACCACATCGTGGGCGTGTTCCACGTACTGGAACGCCTGCGCAATCACCAGGGTCGGCTGCCCGGCAGAAACCTGCTGGTGCAATTCTTTGGCGGCAGCATCGCCCTGATCAGCGGCCAGAGCGTTGGCCGTGAAGGCCCGGGGGTACACCTGGGAGCCGGCATTGCCTCACTGCTGGGCCAGTGGTTCGAGCTGCCCAACAATGCCATGCGCACGCTGATAGCCTGCGGAGCGGCGGCGGCCATCGCCGCGGCGTTCAACACGCCGATGGCGGGAGTGATCTTTGCCATGGAGGTGATCCTGATGGAGTACACCATCGTTGGCTTCATCCCGGTGATCATAGCCTCGGTGCTGGGTTCGGTGATCACTCAGCTGGTTTTTGGCACTGACACGCTGATCGTCGTCCCGCCGGTGGAATTGAATCTGCTCTGGGAAATACCCTTTATGGTGTATGCGGGACTTTTGTATGCCGTCGCCGCGGTGGCTTTTATCCGGATCCATCTCTTCATGTCCCGCCGTCGGGAGACACCGGTGCTGAACCGCTACCTGCTGATCGGATTGCTGACGGGTTCAGTGGCCATTTTTCTGCCCCAGATACTGGGTGCCGGGTATGACACTCTGAACCAGCTGATTGCGGGAGAGATCCCCATTCGACTGCTGATCGCCATCGTGGTCGCCAAGCTGATCGTGACCGCCTCGGTGACGGGACTGGGGATGGTAGGAGGTCTGATAGGCCCCCTGCTGGTCATCGGCGGTTGCCTTGGTGGCGTGTTGGGGGTGATTGGAAACGGTATCGTGACAGAGGCATCCACCCCGGAGTTCTACGTGGTTCTGGGCATGGTCGCGATGATGGGTGCTGTATTGAATGCACCTCTGGCGGCACTGGTCACCATTCTTGAACTCAGCAGTAACCCGGCCATCATCTTTCCCAGCATGCTGATGGTGGTGGTAGCCTGTGTAGCGGTACAGCAGTTGTTCAAGTGCCAGGGAATATTCGCTGAGCAGCTCCGCTATCAGGGTCTGGCAAGCTATGAGGCGCCGGCGCGGCAGTTTCTCAGCCGGGTCGGCGTGCGCAGTGTCATGAATACTTCGCTGACCCTGTCGCCACCCCGGATCAGCCTGCCGCAGGCGGAAAGCGTCGTGCGCAATGCGACCGTCTGGATCGTCATAAAACACGAGGATGACGAACTGCAACTGATCAGTACCGCCGATCTGGCCAAACATCTGGAGGCCATCAAAGCAGCACTCGAAGGCGGTGACAGCAGCGATGATAACGATCCTGGCTCTGAACAGCTGACCATCGATCTGACCCGCATTGCAGCGCAGGTCTTCAATACCGGAGAGCTGGACTCGAAAAGCAATCTGTACCAGGCCAGTCAGGCAATTCAGCTGGACGGTAAGGATGCCTTGTGCGTTACCCGTCGCTATGGTCAGGGCAGGAGTGTCGTGGGCGTCCTTACCAGGGATGCGATTCAGAAGTTTTATGGCATTTGAGAAATTTAACGCCATCGAGTCCCGGAGTGCAGTCAGGCTGGAATCCGTCGGACGACGATTAGAGCCGTCTGCACGGCATACCACAGCAAAAAGGTGACCCGCCTTTCAGGCCCGGCAACCAAAGGGCTGCCACTGCGTATTAAAAATTCCGGCCATCAGTCCCCGACTATTCTGTCAGTAGAAAACCTCCGATTAAGCAACGGCACCAGTGCCACTGCCATGGAGCCTGTCACCAGGATACCGGCAGCAAAAATGGACAGGTTATTCAAATTGTCTGAATAAGGATAAGCGGGGTTAATCCAGACTACGATCTGCAGGGCGGCGATGGTGAACAGCGGCGCCAGCGCCAGCACGGCGCTGACCTTCGAGGCATGCCAGTGGGCCAGCGCCTCGGCAAACGAGCCGTAGGCCAGCAGGGTATTGAGACAGCAGAACACCAGCAGCCATAACTGCAGGGGGGAAAGTTCAAGGACACTGGCCGGTGCCGCCAGCGGGGTCAGCAGCAGCACCGAAAGCAGATAAACGACAAACAGGATCTGCACAGAGCTGAAGTGGCGCAACAGGTGCTTCTGTAACAACGCGTAGACGACCCAGGTAAGAGAGGCGACAACGACCAGCAGAACCCCGAAACCCAGTTGTGAGCCGGCACTGAAAAGCTCTTTAAATCGATCGTTAAAAAATAGACCGAGGCCGACAACAATCAACAGCGCACCGAGCTTCTGCAAGCGGTCAAAGGGCTCGTGAAAAACCACCACCCCACCAAGCAATAGAAACAGTGAGGTCAGCTGAATGACTGCCTCGGTACTTTCCGCGTTCAGGTAGTTCAGACTGAGGGAGAACAGCACGTAGTTACCACACAGCCCGATTCCCGCCACCAGCAGTAACAGCACCAGCGGGCGCCCCGCGGCAGCCAGCCCGGGCAGCCGCCGCCGACCATACAGGTAGGGCCCTATGACCAGGGCGGCTATCAGGAAGCGAAACCAGACCAGGGTTATCGCATCCATGGTGACGATGATTTCCTTCAGGGCAATGGGCAGAATGCCCCATAGAAAAGCTGTATTCAGAGAGAGGATAAATCCCAGCCCGTTGTTACCGGAAGGTGTGTGCATAGATTCTTGAGCCGCGGGTTGTGCAGGGAAAGTCTGATTAATCACTGAAATGCCCGGACTGATGCTACCACGATTCACCTGTATACCAGGTTGGGAAGTCTCTGGTTGGTTGGCCGAGATCATCGAAGTGATTGACAGCTTTTAGTGCGGGGGCAGATTGGGGGCACGCGTTGTGGCTTCGAACGGCGCGGTCGGCAGGGGGTTCGGTGGGCTGCGGACCGCGCCCGTCCCGGGTGCCTTCACTCTGAAAAATGCCCTGGAAAACGGTCATTTTTCGCCGTTCAGCGCTGGTCCTTGATTGCAGCCCACCGAACCCCCTGCCGACCACACCTTGGCACCGAGTGGCACTCATCATTCAGCGACTTCGAAGGAGATCGAAGCCATAAGAATTCGCAGAACACGTAATGACGTTGAAGAAGCCTGGCGCTAAGTGGCACCCATCAATCAGCGACCTCGATGGAGGCTGAGTGATTGCAGATCCGAGTCAGCAATGGTGTTAAGAAAGAGACGTTGTCTCTTGCATCAATACACTGAGATCGGAATTCAGCACTGAGCACCAGCCCGGGGGAAGCTGCCGACGGAGCGATCGGAACGCAGCACCGACTGACCGAGGAAGACCGTTTTCCAGGGCTTCCGACCGAGGGAGGGAACCCCGGAGGGGTGCGCGTTGCTCCGACGGCAGCTTCCCCCGGGCTGGTGCGGTCTCTGACAGAACGCCAACAAAAAAGAACAAGATTCCGTCGAGCCCGGGGCTGCCCAGACCAGGCCCCGCAGGGAAAAGAAATTTAGACCAAGACACTAAATGGCACCCATCAATCAGTGACCTCGATGGACCCCGAGTGATTGCAGATCTGAATCAGTAACGGTGTTAAGAAAGGGACAACGTCCCTTGCATCAATACACTGAGATTGGAATCCAGCACTGAGCGCCAGCCCGGGGGAACCTGACGACGGAGCGATCAGAACGCAGCACCGACTGACCGAGGAAGACCGTTTTCCAGGGCTTCCGACCGAGGGAGGGAACCCCGGAGGGGTGCGCGTTGCTCCGACGGCAGCTTCCCCCGGGCTGGTGCGGTCTCTGACAGAACGCCAACAAAAAAGAACCAAATCGGGGTGGTCCAGATCAAGCCCTACAGGGAGAAACGATTTAAACCGGGACACACCCGATGTTTCTTAAAGATTGATTTTTGCCCGGCATTTAGCTCCAATGGTAACGGTCATAAGAATAAAGGAGGCCACCCATGCTTATCATCAGGCTCTTGCGAAATCCCGGCATTCTGCTCGGCGCGTTACTCGGCTTCTCGGTGGCCAGCGCCAACGACGGCAACCTGGCTTTTACCGGTGCGACTATAATTGACGGTACTGGCGCCGAAGCCATCGTCAACGGTGTGGTCGTGGTTACCGACGGAAGGATCCGGGCGGTAGGACCGGCCGCCGATGTCACTCTGCCGGCAAACACCCGCGTCATCGATGTCAGCGGCAAGACTATCATGCCAGGCCTGATCAACGCGCACGGGCATGTAGGTGGCACACTGGGGCTGGAATCCGGCTTTTATTCCCGCGACAACCTGCTGCGACAGCTCTCACTGTACGGCCGCTATGGCGTAACCACCGTAGTCAGCCTCGGAGATGACGAGCAGGAAGGCTTTGCGCTGCGTGATGAGCAGCTCCGGTCAGATCTTGATTATTCGCGCCTGTTTGTAGCCGGCGACGTAATCGGCGGCAGCTCAGCTGCGGAAGTCCGCGCCGCGGTAAACCGTACTGCCGATCTGGGCGCCAATTTCATCAAGACACGGGTTGACGACAATCTGGGAAGAACGCCCAAGCCGCCGCAGGAGATTTTTACAGCCATTATCGACCAGGCACACACCAGGCGCCTGCCGGTGGCGGTTCACCTGTTTTACCTGGAAGATGCCAAGGCGGTGCTGGCAGCGGGTGGCGATATTATTGCCCACAGCATTCGCGATCTGCCGGCGGACCAGGAGGTCATCGACCTGATGCAGAGTAACGATGCCTGTTACATTCCGACCCTGACCCGTGAAATCTCAACGTTCATCTACGAGAGCGAGCCGGATTTTTTCTCCGACCCCTTTTTCCTGCGGGAAGCCGATCCGGCGGTGCTGGCTGAACTCCGCTCACCGGAGCGCCAGTCGCGTATGCGCAATAGCGCTGCAGCGCAGCAATACAAGATTGCGCTCGAAGTCGCTATGGGTAACATCGGCCGGCTTAATGAAGCGGGGGTAAAGATCGCCATGGGTACCGACAGTGGGCCGCCGGCGCGCTTTCAGGGCTACTTCGAACACATGGAACTGTGGCTGATGGTGGACTCTGGAATGACTCCCATGGAGGCTATCGCCTCTGCCACCGGGGTGGCAGCCCAGTGCATGAACCTCGACGACCTTGGAACCCTGGAACCGGGAAACTGGGCAGACCTCCTCATCCTGGCAGAAAATCCACTGGATGCTATCGAAAACACCCGCACCATCGAGTCCGTGTGGATTGCCGGCAACCAGGTACCGGAAAACTGAGACCGGGTAACACCGAAGCAGGGATGCAGGGATTCCCGGAGACCAGGGGGCCAGGGGGCCAGGATACTTCCAGTTCTGGCCCTCTGCTTTCAATCTGCGCTGTTTTATCTGCCGCAGTTCCAGTTACCTGCCGCTGTTCTGGTAATAAACCACATTCCGGGTGCCAGTGCCGATGCCGACAATGTCCTTGAAGCCGTCGCCGCTGAGGTCGGCAATGGCCAGTCCAGCGAGACCGATACCGCCGATATCCAGGCCGATCCGCTCCCATGCCCCGGACCGGCTGTTGAACCGGTAGATGTACAGATTGAATGGCTCACTGCGGTGACCGGCGATAATTTCATCGGCACCGTCATTGTCCAGATCGGCAACCAGCAGGGCATGCCCGCCGACAAACTCAGTTTCGATGGCCTGTCGATTCCAGAGCGAGGCCGGGTCCGTGGCTGCGGTGTACACCACGACCTCATTGCCATGCCAGGGCTCGATGGCTGCGACGAATCGTTCACCGGATGGCAGAACGCCCATATCGACCTCGCTGGAGCCGATAGCCGGCCGCTCGCCGGCCAGCCCCGCACCGATCTGGCGGCGGGAAACCATCACACCGTCAACGCCCAGCCGAAATAACTGCACGCCCTGAAAACTTGCCGTCAATATGTCGGTCCGCGCGTCGTCATTCCATTCCACCATCTTTATGCCGTGGGCCATCTGCAGGCTGTTGTCCAGTACCAGGCCGGGCCAGGGTTCAGCCTTCGGGTCGGGGGGAATCTCGTAGGCGGTAAATTCCACGTTCACATCATAAAGAGGCGCCTCGGCGCCGACGCCGATGATGGGCAGATTGACCAACTCCATCCGCCCGTCACCATTGATGTCACCCCATTTCACGCGGTGGGCGGTAGGTATGGCATCGATGTAATGCATCGCCCATTCCTGATTCACGGTCGGATTGCCCGGGTTTTCAAACCAGTGAACCATGCCCCCTTCGGTCGATCGATTCAGTGCAAACTCGCTCGCCAGCACCAGGTCCACATCCCCGTCGCCATCGATATCATGAGGCGCGGTAGCGATATTGCGTTCCGCCTGGGTGGTAATCGTAAACCGCTCCCAGCTGGGATTCCGGTACCAGACAAACCGGGCGGGATTGGTGGACAGCGCAACGATGTCGAGGGCGCCGTCGCCGTCAATGTCCGCGATATCGACGCCGTAACCACCCTGCATGGTGTCATCCAGAGTAGTCCTGGAGAATGACACAAAGCCCCGCTGTGCATCGGCAATCTGACAGGCGGTCAGAAGACTGCCGAAAAGGATGAAAAGTCGAAAGCTGTAAAACGTTCTGCCTGGTCTGCCCATTGCTTAACTCGCTGTTTCCTATCTGGTGTTCTTTACTGTTCTTTTTTTGTGCCTGGCCCGGTGAAAACCCGGCGCACCGCGATGGCAATGGAACGAGTCCGCTGTGATGGAACGAGTCCGCTGTAGAGGCAGATCGCGGCCGCAATGGGCCGCGACTCGCTCGACCAGCGCGGATTTCCCCGATTCCTGCATTTCGCCGCCCCCTTTATACTGTGTCGGATGGGGAATTACCAGAGCACCAGGGCCGGGGCCTGTCAGGGACAGATAGGATCAGGAAAGCTTGATATGCGATGAAAACCTGGTTTTCAGGAACTCCATCTGGTCGACCAGGACATTGTGGTTGGTTAGATAAAGAAACTCATACTGATTGGGTACAAACGGCACCGCCAGCAGCTCCATGCCAGCCTGTTCCGGATTGCGATCCGCCTTGCGGTTATTGCAACGGCGACAGGAGGTAACGACATTGGTCCAGACATCCCTGCCACCGCGGGACAGCGGCAATACATGGTCCCTGGACAGCTCATGGGGGGAAAAGACTCCTCCGCAGTAAAGACACATATTCTTGTCCCGCCGAAACAGAAACTTGTTTTCGAGCGGTGGATCAAAGCTGTCCTGGTGTACCTTGCCGTCACAGGCGACGATGCTTGGCAGTTTCAATACGGTCTGCAAGCCGCGCCTGTTGAAGCCGCCTCGAATTTCCATCACGGTCCTGCCCAGGGACCAGATAACCTGTTCCTTGACGATCAGGGTGGCCGTCTCCTCGCGGGTCAGCCAGGACACCGGATAGCCCGCCTTGTTCAATCTTAATATCTTTGCCGATGAAGACATGACATAGCCGCTCGCAATAAAGCCAGGGAGCTGGACGAGAAACAGGCTCCCGGTCACCTTCTAACTGTTTATCGGCGCCACGATCTCAACCCTGAAGCAGTGACACCGCGGCCACCAGGGTTCACGTCAGCAGCTGGCAGTAAGGCCTGTTACTGGCGTTTACCGAGGAATACCAGAACCAGAAAACTCATGATAGCCATGGTTACGACCAGGGAAACCCCCAGCAGCGTTACCCGCTGCTGCTGCCGGAATGCCTGGCTTACGCCGGGAATGCTCCACAGGTCGCCACTGCCTGAGCCGACGACCAGTTGCCCCTTCATGCCCTTCTCCGTATGCTGCGTCATATCGCAGTGAACCAGGTAAGTCCGGTCATCACTGGGCACGATGAATGTGCCGGTCTGGGTCTGGCCCCCCGCTGCCTCGAGGTGAAACATGCCCTGGGGATACAGATAACGTGGCAGACCATGGAGCATCCATTGGTGTCTTATCTGATCCTCGTTGATCAGCGTGACAGTCACCCGACTGCAGGGTGGTACCCGGTATTCGTGCTGGCTCATACCAAACACCGCGCCAGGATAGTCGCTGGCATAGTCCCTGCCCACGCGCACCGTAAATTCATAGTCTCCCGTCAGGCTGGCACAATCCCGCGGCAGTTCCGTTGCGTTGGCGTTCATGACCAGACCCGTGGCATCGAAGCGCATCCCGTCCCCGTTCATGGCATGATGACCGGCCATGGCATGATGACCGGCGCTCATGACAGACTGTTGACTCACTGTGTCTGCAGTCCCCTGTGCGGAAGCCGCAGGCAAGTTCCAGACCAGGGCCCACTGCGCCACTGTAAACAGGAGGCTAGGTAGCAATCGCCTCATTTTATGCCGCCCCCCATCACCCTGAAAATCGACAACAGGCTGGCCCCGGCGGCACCGATTGCAATACCCAGGACCAGCAGGCGCAGAAACAGTCCCGATGACAGGCTGGTGGACTCCTGCGCAATGAGGGGCTGACGCTGGTAATAAGCGGGCTGAAAATAACCGGCCAGATTTTCCCCGGAAGTCCGCGGCCAGCCGTCCTCACCCAGAAATTCCCGGTAAACGATCGCACCGAGGTTACCACCGGGGCCAAGGCCATTATTGGTGACACCCCGCTCCTGGTGATCATGTAACAGCCAGACACCACTGCCATAGGCGTGCAGACCGTCATTCGCAGTGTTAAGTTCCAGATCCGTGCGCTGGGCACTGGCCAGCCAGAACACATCCCGGGTCACCCGGGCCAGGGGATCCAGGGCAACGCCGTCGTAATGGGTGGCTGTCGGCTTGTGCCCGTGGGTATGCAGGGCCAGGCCGACGCTGCCCCCGTTAAGTACCCGTAACTTGACCCGCTGATCCGGTTCGGTAACGATCAGCGATTCCTGGAAAGTCAACGGAAAAGACTTCCCGTTAAGCAGATAATAGTCACTGTCGGCAGTGGTTATATTGTACTCGCGATTGACCAGTCGTTCTGTTTCCCGAGGGTCATTGGATTGCTGGATCAGATTATTCAGGCCGGTATCCAGGTCGGTAAAATGCAGATCGTACTCGGCCGCGAAGCTTTCAGTTGAAGACCGGGAAGGTGCCCGGACATGACCGGCACCTACATTGAGAGTCTGCAGCCAGTTGTCCGGCCGGTTTTCCTCCACCACGAACATCCCCTGCAGACCCATCATCACATGAACCTGCACCTGGACATGGCAATGATAGAACATGGTGCCAGGCTGACGGGGCTGCATTTCATAGGTTCGGGCCTGACCTGGTTGCAGCGGTAACTCGCTGGTTACCGGCACGCCATCATTACCCTCACCATTGGCATCGAGGAATGGATGATCTACACCATGAAAATGCATCGTATGTGGCAGGTAGTGGGTGTTCTCCAGGGTGATAAAAACCCTGTCGCCCTGTTCAATTCGAATAGTGGGCGACGGAGGTCGCAGTATGTCCCTCGCCTGATTGGACTCGAAATTGACAGTTGCCATACCAAAGGTTTTAGGCGCAAAAACCCATAACCCGGGTGTGACACCCGGCGCTATTTCGAAGCTCGTTACCGGCAGGTTCGAATCCGGAGACGCCCCGTTCAGCTCTACAACTTCCAGGCGGATATGAATCTCATCGGGATCGCCGTCACCATCGAGATCGGCGCCCTTCTCTACCGCATCCGGAGTAAGCCCGGCGGCCATCAGAGTCTCCCGGGATACATTATTGGTCCCTCTGACAAAGGCTGCTACCGCATAGGGGTTGTCTGCCAGGCAGGCAAGCGACTCGCCAATGGTAACCCCCTCGATACGCTGAGCCTGACGCCAGTTGCCCGGATCCTGCGGGCAGAGTTCCGCTGCCGCCAGCGGGTCAGATTCCTCCCCGGCTGCCGCTTGGTCCGGCTGTATCTGCCGGTAGCCTGGCGTACCGAACCACTGCGCCAGTCTGATCCGCGTCGCGTCTGAATACCACTGCCCCGGTACCAGCAATACACAAACGACAGCCGCCACTGCTAACTGGATCAGGGCTATAAGTAATCTGGACAGTCGGGTATTCATAAAGTGGATTCGCGGTTCGCCCTCTTATCACGCAACTTCTGTAAACCGCCACTGGACAGCCAGTAAGCCAGCTGTAAAGCGATCAGCAAAGCAACGAAAAGTGGTATGGTGCCGAGATCGGCGCCCCCCACCTGGAAAAAGAACACGGCGTTGTATTGCCGCTCTCCATCCGGATGCAGGGCTGTAACCACGCCGATATAGGCGCCTTTCTCCTGGAACGCGTAATCAGCGGTGTAGTTGCCATCTGCCTGTAACGACGGCGGCTGATAGAAAACCGTGGCAGCTTCCAGGTCATCGATGGCCTGCACGTCTTCCCAGCGGGCAAACTCGCCCACGTCGTTAACATCGCGGAGAATCCGGAAATCAACCGGCATCTCACGCAGGAATTCGTGCAGATACTCCATCACAAAAACACTGGCAGCAACGTCGGGAATGTCTTCGCAGAACTCCTCGTTGGCGCTGATTTCAGGTTGATAAACAGTGAAGTGCGCGGTCAGAAACCCGATATTGATCACGCATTGGTCTTCTTCAAGAACTACGCCGCCGTGGCCCAGTGCAGATTGGTTTAGCAGGAATAAAAGCAGGCCAAGGCCTGCCCCGGAAATGTGCCGGACTGAATAGGTCATAATCTGGTAGTCGAAAAGGTGGCTGGAGTCGGGTCGCGCTGTCTGGTCTGCAAAGGTACCACGTTTACCATAGTCCAGGCGACCAGCTTGGACCTTTGGATCACCAGGGAATCTCGTTTCCGTCGTAATTATAAAACTTGCCCGAATCTTTCGTGCCAAGTCCGTCGATCACGGCGACCATCCCCCGGACACTGGTTTGCGCGTCTATCAGGGCATTCGGCCCCCCCATATCCGTCTGCACCCAGCCCGGGTGAATAACCACCGCCGTCAGGCCATCATCGGCCAGGTCGGCGGCCAGGCTCCGCACCACCTGGTTCAGCGCCGTCTTCGAACTGCGATAGATGTAACTTCCACCGCTCTGGTTGTCCTCGATGGAGCCCATTTTGGAAGTTACATAGACCAGCTTCCTGGCCTGGCCATGCCGGAAATTGTCCACCAGAAGCTGGGTAATAATCAGTGGGGCCACTGTGTTCACCCGCAGGACCGGCAGCCAGTCCTGCTCCGACACCTGACCGAAGCCCGCCGAGCGGGGCCCGTAGACTCCGGCATTGTTGATAAACACGTCTATCGCCTCGCCGCCCAGTCCGGCGGCAAACCGGTGGAGACTGTCGTCACTGGAGACATCCAGTTGTTGAATCCGCAGGCTCGGGTGTGAGGCCTGCAGCGCCTGCAGGGCAGCCGCCTGTTCCGGATCACGGCAGGTAGCAATCACCGACTCTCCGCGGGCCAGGTACTGGTTGGCAAATTCGAGTCCGATGCCACGATTGGCGCCGGTTATGAGGATTGTAGCCATGCTGTTTTCCCTTAAGGATTCTCTACTGAATTGTAACTGTTCAGGCGCTGGTTGCCCCGATGCCTGGTTTCTCGCCGACCTGACTCTGGCTGACCCAGTCCACCTGATTCAGCCCCAATCAGTCGACCAGCAGTTTACCGGTATCTCGACCAGACTCTCCGATTGTCACGCTCACTAAGCAGGCCGGGCCAGTCACCGTGATTTAAGAAACTGTACCGCACGGTCGGGGAAATCCGTAAACAGCCCGTCCACCCCGGCGCCGAAATAGTAATAGTCCAGCAGCTGTTCAAAACTGTCGGCGTAGCCCGGCACCTGCCCGGGATCAAGCCTGAAAGTATAGGGGTGGACCGCCAGTCCGTTGGCATGAGCGAGCTCCACCAGGTCCGTCGGCTGCACGTCTCCGGCCGGGGTATCCGATGGGATAATCAGCCCCTTGTCCGGGCCTATGCCATCGGCATAGCGGGCCAGAGTCGCCATGCCCTCGGCATCAAACATCCAGGCATACTCGTCGGGGTCTCCTATCAGCTGTACCAGTCGCAATGAAACCCCGGCCGCCGGCATGATCTGATCATGGATTATTTTCAGTTCCTCGTACTCGAAGGTTTGCACGAATACCTTGTCGTCCTTGCCGGTATAGCCGTAATCCTTCAGGGTGGCAATCAGCGCAGTGCTCAGATCCTTACCTTCCTGCCGATGAAAAGCCGGTGACTTGACCTCCGGATAGATGCCCGTGTTCTTGCCCGTCGAGCGATTCAGGCCCTGAATCAGCTCGATCTCCTCGGCCAGGGTATTGATTCGAAAAGCTGACTTCCCTACCGGAAACCGGTTTTCGTAGATTGCCGTTTCTTCACCATTTCTATTCCGAACACCTTCCCGCACGCGCAGGCTGCGGAGCTCTTCCAGGGTGAAGTCGATGACATAATGCCTGCCGTCTTCCCGCGCCCGCCCTGGGAATCGCGCAGCCACATCCGTGGTGCGATCCAGCGTGATGTCATGCATGACGATAAGCTGGTCGTCCCGGGTCATCACTACATCCTGTTCGATGTAGTCGGCTCCCATGGCATAGGCCATCGCTTTGGCCTCCAGTGTGTGCTCAGGCAGGTAGCCACTCGCACCACGGTGCGCGACCACCACTTTCTGAGCCAGTAATTCGCCGCCGGATAATCCCATCAGTACCACCCCCAGAAACCTGGCCAATAAACTCAACTTGCCCATCAGTATACTCCCGTATTCAAATTGACTGGCCGGGACAGGTCCCGGTGACGTTGAGCGTATCTCAACATGGTTTCTGCAGCATGACAATGCCTCTGACCAGGCAACAGCCCCGCCCGTGGTCACTAGCAGGGTTTTACCGGCGATGGCTAAAGCGTTAAGCGCATCACTGTTTATTCCCCGGAATCTGATTTCATAAGCATTGTCGGTGGCGGCCACGAATACCGTGGTTCACCACAGATCGACGTAATCAACCACGGCAGGATGATTTATCAGGTTCAGTGCGGCAATCACTTCTGCAACCTGCTGCTCAACCAGTCGTTTTCAGGTTCCAGGGACAGCGAACTGCATTACGCGAGGGAGAAGCCAGGCCACAGGGTAACCAGGCATTTTATGCTGCGGTGAAGCAATAAATTGCCGCTCAACAGCCTGCCACATTTGGCCATAATTCCCCACCGGATTGCCTCTTTGTTTGCTCGTAGTTTGCAGTGGGATGTTGCACACTGCGATGAGGAACCCATTGATTGAATCAGCGATATTGGAGAATTGATTGATGTTTAGTAAAAAAGCTCAGCACTGTCTTTTTGTGGAAGAAGAAACCTACAATTGGGCACCGGATTATTCAACCGCCAGCAAGAAGGCACTGCTGATCATGGGCCTGTTCATGCTGGGTGCCGTCGTTGCATTGACCCAGATGCGCTAATCCCGGAAAGCCGACTCAGCCACGTCAATAGAGCCGAAGACCCGCTAAACCGCCAACAACTTACCGGAGGCTTACCCGACCTCAGCCCCCAGGACACCGCCTAGCGCGACCGCAGGGTAACCGGCAGCACCAGCTCCTGGCCATCACGGCGGATTAACAGCTGTACCTCCTGGCCGGGAGATGATTCGCGAATCAGATTCGAATACCGCTGCAGGTCGGTAACTTCCGCGTCATCGTAACGTAACAGAATATCCCCGGCAGCAAGCCCTGCCTGTTCCGCTGCTCCCCCGGGCATCACGTCAGAGATTCTTACCCCCTCGCCGCCGTAGGTGAAGTCCGGAACTGTGCCCAGACTGGCCTCTCGGGCCGCGCCTGCGCCCGATTCGATCGCCACATTGGCACCTTCGAGGGTGACCCGCAGGGGCGCTGTGCGATCGCCGAGGAAAACCAATGCCTCTTCAACCCAGAGCGCGATATCCGACATCCCCGGGTAATCCAGCTTGTCAGCCGTATCCGACGGCCGGTGATAGTCAGGGTGGGTACCGGCGAACAGATGAATTGCCGGTATGCCGTTGTTAAGGAACGGGACATGGTCACTGCTGGCTATGACCGTGTCAGCCATGACCGAATCAACGCCGATAGTGAAGCCGATGCCCTGCGCCATGAACCGCCATTCATAGGCACTGTCCGCGCCAAAAACCTGCAGGGCACGATTTTCGAGTCTCCCGACACTATCCATATTCACCATGGCGAAAAGATCCCTTGGCTGGAATGGCGCCGGCGGATTCTCCACGAAGTAGGTGGAGCCCAGCAATCCGGACTCTTCGCCGCTGAAAGCCACAAACAGGATGGGCCGGCTGGGCGTGAACGCGCGGGACAGTTTGGCCGCCACCTCGAGCAGGATACTGACCCCCGATGCATTATCGTCGGCACCGTAGTGAAGCCCGCCGTCGGTTCCCAGATGATCGTAGTGGGCCCCGAGAATAACCGGCGCGTGACTTAAGGCCGGATCGCTGCCAGGAATCATGCCGATAACATTGCTGAGGGTAACCTCACCCAATCCGGCGACCTCAGTCTGCCATTGCTGCAGGTAGGAGCCTGCGGGCGCCTGCAGTCCGATCTGCTGAAATACCCCGGCAATATAGTCGGCCGCCCTATCGGCACCGGCTGTGCCCGCCTTCCGACCCTGCATGGCTGCCGAGGCCAGGGTGGTCACGTGCCGCTCCAGCTGCTCCGGCAGATACCTGGGAGGCAGCTCCGCCAGGGGCGGGACCGGTGGCAGTGCCGGCAACTGGTAACCGGCTGGCAGATCACCGGCCAGCCAGACCATGGGCGAATCGGGACTGGTCCAGATACCCTTGACATCATTGGTGGGTTCATCGCCCACGAAGCTGAGATAGGAATACTTCCCGTAGTGGGGCAGTTTCTCGATCATGCCGGGCATGGCAACCATGTCATCCACATGAATCCAGCCAATGGCCAGATCGGCGCTGGCCGGATGTCTGGCGGTAAGCACGGAGCTGCGGTTCTCAAACTCAACCAGACTGCCGGACAGTCTCAGGCCGTCAGCGAGAAATTCTGCTTCATAAAGCGAGACCTGCTCCGCCATCTCTTCGGCAAAGGGGTTGTCCCGACCAAGAATCCAGACCGATTGGTCCGTGGGTAACGATTGCAGCTCTTCGACCAAGAGCAGCTGAGCTTCAACACCGGCTCCGAACGCTTCCGCCAACTGGACCCAGTGTTCCCGGTTTTCCTGGGGAATAATAAAACTGATCTTGCCGGCTCCGAACAGCTGCCCGATGGTTGGTGGAATCTCCTCCCTGTCCAGTTGCCGGAACAGGTCGAAATTCGGGTCCACTACCACCGCCTGCAGGCCTTCGAAATTATCGGCCATCACACCCTGAAAAGTCTGGGACAGCTCGACCGTGGAGAATCGCGGCTGCCCCTCCTCCGCATAGTACAGTGCCACTGGAACATTCAATCGGTAAGGGTCGCCATCCTGCACCTGGGTGAACATGATGCGGGCCTGGTTGCCATTGTTTCTTTCCACAGAAACTTCAAGCTTGGGCGCGCCCACCCGGTTGACCCACTGATCGAAAAACGGCTGCAGATCCTGCCCGGTGACCTCGGAGAACAAACCGGCGACCTCGTTGAATCCGATCTGCTCGAACAGGTATTCCTGATAGAGCCTGCGCAGCCCCTGAATAAACAGCTCGTCTCCCACCTGCTGTCGGAGCATGTGCCACAGCATCAGGGTCTTGCCGTAGCCCACTGCCTGACTTGCCGCCGAATCGCGGGAGGTAAACTCAGACAGGGGAAAATCTGTCTCCTGCGCCACGTAGTTCCGGTACCGGGTGAGGTTATCCTTACGGTATTCACTTCCCAGACCATTCATTTCCTGGAACAGATGGTCCGCCAGATACGCGGTCAGCCCCTCACTCCAGTTGCCACTGTCATAATCCGGATACACACCGTTTCCCCACCAGTTGTGGAGAATTTCGTGGGGGTAGGAGGAATCAATAATGAAAGGAAAGCGGATTATCTGGGACCCCAGCAATGTGAAGGACGGCATGCCGTAGCCTGTCTCCCAGAAATTTTCTATCAGGGCGAATTTATCGAATGGATAATCGCCCAGCAGTGGTTCGTAAAGTGCCAGGTAGCGCGCCGTGGCATCCAGATACTTGGCGGCCAGGTTGGGATCCGGTTCACGCAGGTAGACCAGCATGTCGATATCACCTGACTGTTCCCCGTAACGGGTGAACTCGGCCGCAATCAGGTAAATCTCCTCCATGGGATTATTTTCCACCCAGCTGTTGGGCCCGCTGGCGCTGCCCTGGCTGATCGCAGTCCAGTTGCCGGACCCGGGAACAAACTCAACCTGCAGGTCAAAGCTCACCAGGCCCTGTTCGAAATTTGGCACCCAGAGACTGGCGCCGTTCAGATAGACACCCTGTTCGGTAATGATGCCCGAGGTTTCGGAAAAGCTTTGCGAATACTGGGCGGAGTTCTGCCGCGCCTGCTGGAAGATAGCGCCTTCGTACGCAATCTGCAGTGGACCCGCATCCTCTGCAGCCAAAGTCAGACCATAGCGGTTACTGGCGGCAGTGTCGGCGCCGGTGCTGTTTATGCCGATGGCGGTGCTTGAATCACTGCTACCAAGAGTGGTCAAGGGTACGGAACTGCTGGTGATTGTCAGCGCATCGTTGAGCAGAAAACTGGTGCCTTCCCCAGCCAGCCCAGCGGGCAGAGTAATACTGTCCTGCACCGCAATATGGCTGGAAAGGGGGTCCAGTATCACACGCAGACTGTGGTGTACAGTCTGCCGCCCGGTCTGCCCGTAGACTGCGGAAGCAAAGCAAAAAAGCAGCCCGACCCAGTGGCTGGAAGCTCGAAAGGGATTTCTTCTGCTCATATCAGATTACAACCCCGACCGTCAGTCCAGCCCCAGCAATTCCCGCGCCGCCCGGTCATTCCAGTCGGCGATATAGATCTGCGAGCTGCCGTCCGCGGTCCGCGTTGTGCTCCAGGCAATCTGACTGCCATCCGGTGAAAATACCGGCAGGATATCCGTACCCTCGGTATTGGTCACTCTGACCGGTTCCTTCAGACCTTCTGCATCAATCATGAACAGCTCGAAGTTGGCATGTCCAAGCACGTTGCTGGAATAGATAATGTAATCACCACTCGGGTGGAAGTAAGGCCCCCAGGATACCATTGCTTCCGCAGTCAGTTGACGCTGGTTGCGGCCATCGACATCCATGGTCCAGATTTCAGCACTGTTGCCGTCCGGATTAAATCGACGCCAGACGATCTTCTCGCCGTCGGCGCTGAAGAACGGGCCGCCATCATAGCCTGGAGAGAATGTCAGTTGCTGCACATTACTGCCGTCGGCATCCATGATGTACAGGTCCATAAAGTAAGAGCTGTCGTCGTCAAAAAGTTTCTGTTCCGCCTGGCTGAGCTGCCGCTGATAAGCTTCTCGGTTTGATGCGAAGAGGATTCTGCTGCCATCGGGCGAATAGGAGCCCTCGGCGTCGTAGCCGGGCGCACTGGTCAAATTGACCAGCGCACTGCCATCGGGATTGGCCTGATAGATATCGTAGTACTGATCGTAATCCCAGGCATAGGCGCGCTCCTGACCACTGTTTCGAAACGCTATCTCAGCAGCCTGTTTCTCTCCTGCCAGCGGATCTTCGTGGGTTGACGCAAAGATTACCCGCTCCAGGCTCGGATGAATCCAGGAACAGGTGGTCAATCCTGTTCCGGGCGATACCTTGCTGGTCGCCCCCGAGGCCAGGTCCATCAGAAAGATCTGGTAGAACGGGTTGTCCCCTGCTATCTCGCTCTGGTAGATGAACTGGCTGCCATCGGCACTGAAATACCCTTCGCCGGAACGAGCGCCTTCCGTCACTAACAGTCGGGTATTGGCGAGCAGGAGACTTTCGTTCTCGTCCAGATTACCGGTGGCCACAGGTGGTTCACTGTAGCCGGTTGCGCCAGCCGCGCCATCTGCATAGGACTCTTCCTGCCCTGTGGCATAGGAGCCGGCAGCGCTACCAGGTTCACCAGTGGCCGGCGCCGCAGCCTGGTCGCGACTTGGTTCATTGTCACAGGCAACCAGAATAAGCGCTGTTGCTGCCAGCGACAGTCGAATGCTTTTCAAATCCAGTTTCATAGTCGGGTTCCATACCGGTAAAACCAGTTTACCGTCGTCTGTTCTGAGCGATCTGTGATAAAGAATTTATGCCGATAGAAAGTCAAGGTTTTGTCGTTGGGGAAACAGCCCGAAGAGCCCCCCCGTGTGCACAAAAACCAGATTCTTTGCCGCCGGCAATTGTGATTGCTGGCCACGCTGGGCCTTTTGCAGCTCACTAACCATGCCATGGAATGCCTTACCTGTATAGACCGGATCGAGGAACAACCCTTCCAGCCGGGCTAACTCCGCAATGGTGCCGAAAACCGCCGGATCAGCCCGGCCATAGCCCGGCCCTAGGTAACCTTCCAGGGTATTGATACGAAAAGAGGCGGTGTCCAGATTCACGCCATACCGGTCCCGCCAGAGCGCCAGGTCACTGCTTACCTTGCGGGCAAAATAGTCGGCATCGTCACTGACATTGAAGGCCATGATTTCCGCTCGAATCCCAAACAGGCTCTTACCGGCAATCAGCCCAGCCTGGGTGCCGCCGGAACCGGTGGCCACCACGATATAATCCGGGTCGAGCCCCTGCTGCTGAAAATCCTGCTGCAGTTCCTCACTGGCGGCCACGTAGCCCCACAGGCCGATTTCGTCGCTCGCACCTACCGGGATAAAGAACGCGCTGCGCCCGGCGCTCCGATACCGGGCCTTGATCTGGTCTGCAACCTGAGGATGCGACGCCCAGTCCTGCTCGGACAGGTAGGTCACCTGCGCACCCGCCAGGTAATCCAGCAGCAGGTTTCCGTCTGCTGACGATGGCTTTTCGCCACGCAGCAGTAAGTGGGCCCCCATACCCAACCGGGCAGCCAGGATAGCAGTGGCTCGACAATGGTTGGATTGCACGCCACCACAGGTAATCAGGGTGTCGCAACCCTCCTCCCTGGCCTGAGCGATACAGAACTCCAGCTTTCTGATCTTGTTTCCCGATACCTCCAATCCGGTGAGCTCATCGTGTTTCACCCAGATATCAACACCTTCGAAGCGTTGGGAATACCGCTCCAGCCGCGTCAACGGAGTCGGTGTATTGGCTAACTTCAGTCGCACCGGCCACTGCATGGAAAACTCCTGCGTCTCTGCCATCAGGCAGGTCTCTAAACAAAAAACGGGATGAAGAGCCTGCCTTCATCCCGTTCCATGATTCCAGCCTCAGGGGAGTCAGCGCTTGGCTTCTTCCCACATAGGTTTCTGTTCTGGCTCACTGCCAAGCGGTTCCCTTGCCTCGCCATAGAGAAACAGGTCTGTCAGTACGGCTCGCAGGTGGATCGAGGCGTTCAGGTTATCGACTATTTCAGAGCCGATTTTGTCCTGGGCCAGGATAAAACCCACCGCCGCACTGGCCTTGGTGCAATCGTCGGCAATCAGTTGTTCAAAATTGTCAGCGCTGTTTGAGAACGCCTTGATCAGGTTCTGCATGGCCTGCAGCATACCCTGAAGGGTCGGCCTGGCATGGGGGCCCGGGCCGGATTCCAGGTCGGCGGGACGGCCCTGGGCCGCGTAAGCCAGCAGGAACTCGTAGCCGGATTCGATGGTTTCTATATCGTCGCTAGTCACGGTATCAGTATCTCGATTAGTCGGAAGTTAGGGAATCAGAAGGTTAACGGGTTCAGGCCGGCGGCCATGCCCGGGGGCAGAGTACAATCCAGGCAGAACAGGATGGCCAGAGCAGCCAGGCTTCAAACAGAGGTAAATATCGGCCGGCAATGGAACTTGCCGGCCGACAGATCCATTTATTCAGCTTCTTTAGGCGACCACTTGGACGTGTCGTGATTGGCCACCATTTCTTCTTCGGAAATCCATCCCTTCACCATGGAGCGCGTGTAAAACAGCTTCTCCGGTCGCAAAGCGAAGTAGATGTGGGTAGCCGCCAGCGCGATAAGCGCCAGGGTCGACAGCCCGTGCAGCAGGAAAATAAGGCCCAGCTGACTTTCCGGCATGCTGTTGGTTCGATCCCAGAACGGCGAATCAATCTGCATGAACAGAAGTACACCGGTTACGATCACGGTACCGGCTATAACAGTCACAGCCCAGTGCATACCTTTTTGCTCGAAGGAATACTTGCCGGGCTTCTGGGAAGAGTCGAACGGCTCGCCAAAGTCCTTGGGGCTGAGAATCATGGACTTGAAATCCTGCCAGAACAGAGACCGGATGATATGAAACACCACCACAAAGGTGAGAATCAGTCCGGAGATCCAGTGCAGATTCAACCAGGCAAATCGCCAGCCGATGATAGGTGCCACACCGGTAATGATCAGGGCAAAAATTGCCAGCGCCATGATCCAGTGGAAAGCGCGATCTATTGCCTCATGACGACTTACCCGGCGACCTTCTGCCGAAGGCATGTCCATTTTTTTGTTAGCAAGTGCAGCCATGATGATGGCGTGTGCAGCCAGTAATACCAGCACCGCAACAGCAACCACCCAGAGCAAATCCCAGGATACTCCGAGAATTACTTCGTCACCCCAAACATCGCGTTTATAGCGAACAATCTCACCCACGTTACTTCCCCTTAACTTTCTTTTTATTCAGTAAATACAGCTGCTTGTTAGTTCAAACAGCTGTATCGCCATGTGACTGACTTATGCCTGACCGCGAATTGCCCGTTTCACCAGGTTTTCCATCAGAGGCACCTTGAAATGGTTGTAATTCAACGGCCGGGCTCCCTCGGTGGCGATTGAAGCAACCTGGTTCGCAGTATCCTCGTTTCTCGGTCTGCCGCGCAGGGCGCTTTCCACATTGGTCAAGCGATGTGGAACACACTCAACGGCGCCACAGGCAAGCCGGGCTTCCTGGATAGTACCGCCGGAAACTTTCATGGCTGCCGCAACACTCACCAGGGCGAAATCCCAGACATTACGGTCGGCGACCTTTTCGAAGTAGAACTCGGCATTGGCCCAGCGGTCCGAAATGCGCACCGCGGTCAGTATTTCACCGGGGCGCAGTACGGTCATGTTTTCAATGTCCACTGCCGGACCCACGAAAAAGTCTTCCGCTGCCACCGTGCGCTGACCACGCTCACTGCTGATGACCATGATTGCCTCCAGAGCTACCAGCGCCGGCGCCGTGTCGGACGGGCTCACCGCAACACAGCGGCTCTGGCCAAAAATCGCGTGCTCGCGATTAAGGCTTTCCGGTGCATCGGCGTAGCAGATGTTGCCACCCGCCCGGTAGCAATCCAGGCCCCGTCGGTAGTACCAGCAGCGGGCGTCCTGGGCAAGGTTGCCTGCCAGTGTCCCGACATTGCGGATCTGCGGGCTCGCCACTTTGCTGGCGGCTGTCGACAGCAGGCCATAGCGGGACTGGATCAGCGGATTGTTGACGATTTCGGCCAGCGTGGTGAGTGCTCCGATTTCAATACCGTCTGCGGTTTCACGAATTCCCTTCCAGGCATCGATCTTGGTTAATTCGATCATTGCCGCCGGGGTCTTGTTGCGGTCCTTCAGCCAGCCGTAAGTGTCCTGACCGCCAGCCAGCAGCCAGCCTTCTTCACCCAGGGTCGAGGCCAGGGCCAGCGCGTTGGCTTCATCAGTAGGCTGATAAAGCTCGATATCGGGCATTACGTCATGTGTAGTAGCTACCATATCAACCTCGGAAATTGTTCTGGGCGAGACCCTTCGCTGATTCGGAAGTGCCTGCGTAGTGGTTAACGATCATGTCATTAGTAACCGGTGCGGTGTTGAACATGTGACCTTCGGTCGCATCCCAGAGCGCCGACGCCAATGCCGCAGCAACCGAGCCCTGTGCCGGTTCACCCACTCCGCGCGCCCCAACCGGATTTTCCGGATCGGGCAGATTGACACCCCCGGTAGTCATCTGGGGTGCCACATCCAGGATGGTGGGAACCTTGCTCTGCCAGTAACCGGTGCTGGCCGGCAGACCGTTCTGCGGATCGTACAGATGCCGCTCGTAACCGGCCAGGCCGATACCCCAGGTGGCGCCGCCACGTAACTGGTTGTCCAGCCCCTGCGGATGCACGACCGTGCCACAGTCAGAGAAATTGACCAGGTCCTTGATGTCGTATTTGCCGGTTTCGGTATCCAGTTCGATTTCAACCAGGGCGACACACAGCCCCGGTGGGGTGCCGTTGTGACGCGGGTCATTGAACACACCGATGAGGCCGGTACCCGCCAGACGATCGACCGAAAGCTTGGTGAACGCATCCAGTTCTTCCGGATACTCCTGGCCGCTGAAACGACCTCCAAGCTCGATTCCACGCTGTGCTATCTGCGCATAACTCATTGAAACGCTGGGGTTACTGCTGAGGAACACGCGACTGCCGTCGATGTCGTAGTCAGCCGCCTGCCCGCCCAGATCCATGGCAGCAATTTCCTTCATCTTGGTCAGCAGATCCTGCGCCGCACCCCAGTTGGTCCGGGTATTGGTAAAGATCGAGTTACTGCCGTCCTGGGGTGAAGTCATGGGCACGTGGCGGTCGGTACGACCGGAAATCACATCGCACTGATCCCATTCCATCTGCAATACTTCTGCAGCCGCCCGGGAGGTGGACGCATAGGAAAAGGTACCCAGGTTGCCGACACCGTTATGAATCTTCAGGCGTCCGTCGGGGGTCAGGCGCACGATGCCGTCCATGCCGCTTCGTCCGGCGTCGTGGTAACCCTGACCGATACCGATGCCGGTGATCTTACTGCCGTTACGCTGGCGGCTTCGGGTTATACGCTCGTTGTAATTAAAGGCCTCTTCCGCCAGGGCAATCGCCTCGGGCATGTAGGCGCTTGTTACCGGGCTGCGACGGGGACCGTGGGTGTCGCCGTTTTCAACGGCATTGATCTTACGGATTTCCAGGCGGTCGATACCCAGTTCCTGGGCGGCCATGTCCAGTACCGGTGCGATGATCGGTGCAATCTGGTTCTGACCGGGGCCACGCTGGGCACCGCGATGACCGGTGTTGGTGCCGACGCCGGCGCCCCGGAAGCGGACCGCCTCAGTCTGGTACAGCATGCTGATGGCGTCAGCCGCAGAGGAGTTGTCTCCGCCGCCGCCTTTGCCGCCATTGTCCTGAACAATGTAGAGATCCAGCGCGGCCATACTGCCATCTGGCTTGAAGCCGGCCTTGATCCAGCCCTGGAAGCCGACCCGGGCACCACCGATCAGAAGCTCTTCTTCGCGGCTGATGCGCATCATCACCGGTCGATTGATCATCTGGGACATCTTGGCGGGAATTGCCATGCTGGGGATGCTGTTGGGCCGGGCTTTCTGGCCGAAACCACCACCGGTGGCCTCGTTAATGAAGACAAAATCCTCGATCGGGCAGCCGACTATCTGCGCCATACCCTCGGCCACCGGCGACAGGCTCTGGGAGGAGCCGTGCACATAACACTTGCCGTTTTCCCAGTAGGCGAAGGCACTGCGTGGCTCCATGCTCATGTGGGGATAACCGGCGGTGGTGAAGGTGCTTTCGTAGACGTAGCTGGATGCCGCGAAGGCCGCGTCCAGATCGCCGTAAGACCAGGTGGTCTGCGGTTCAGCCGTTGGCTCGGCACCGTTACGGAAGGCCGTTACCTGGTCGCGGGACCATTCGTAGCGGGCAAATCCCTCACGGAAAACAAAAGTATTGCCGCCGGTATAGGCGTCAGGACCGCCCGGCTGCATGCTGTCAAGAGGGTCCAGCACAAAGTCCATGCGCTCGAAGGTTACCGATATGCGCTGCAGCGCGTCTTCGGCAGTTTTCTCATCGACCGCCGCGACAGCCAGAATCGGCTCGCCGATCAGCGTCGGTTCGTTAGTCAGGACCTTGAGCCCGGTGCTGTTCTGTTCGCCGTCAGGATACACGTCATCGGCTTTCAGAATCCCGAACACGCCGTCCATTGCCAGCGCTTCCGAATCGTCGATTTCCACGACGCGCGCATGAGGGATCGGGCTGGTCAGCAGGCGTATGTAAGCCATGCCCTCTCTTGCATAGTCCTCGGCGTATTTAATCCGGCCGGTTACCTTGCCTGGCACATCGGGTGGTACGAAGTCTTTACCTATATGCTTATAAGCCATGTTGATCACCCTATCTCAGCGGCGCGCAGAACGCCGCGAATATATGATTCATAGGCACCACAGCGGCAGATATTGCCGGCCAGTGCCTGTCGGACATCTTCCCGTGAGGGGCTTGGATTGGCTCGCAGCAATCCCACTGCGGACATGATCTGTCCCGGTGTGCAGTAGCCACACTGAGGTGACAGCTCATCAACAAAGGCCTGCTGCACCGGATGCAGTTCCCCGCTCGGTGATTCCAGCCCTTCCACTGTTTCGATGCGCTGATCCTTGACCGAATGGGTCAGGATGGAGCACGCGTAGTTGGGAACATCGTCTACCAGTACGGTACAGGCACCGCATTCACCACGGTTGCAGCCAAGCTTGGTGCCGGTGAGCCCCAGCTTGTAGCGCAGTGTGGATGCCAGAGTTTCATTCGGCGCCACGTCGACGGTCCGGGTCTGGCCGTTGACACTGATGCGGATCATGCGTTCTACGGCACCGGCCGGTCGGGACTGGCCCTGAGCCGAGTACCACAACGAAGTGGAGGAGACAGCCACACCAGAGGCGATAACACCTTTGATGAAGCGCCTACGCGTTAATTTAGGATTCACGGCTTTTCGCCTCCTTGAGAACTTGGAAGTGAGCGTTGCAGGCTTCTGAGAGATCTCGATACTATCTTGCTCGATCTTGCTCGAATTAATCTCGCGTCGATCTCGCTTCGATCCTCGATAATATCCTTAGATAATATCCTTAGTAGTATCTTGCGCGATAATATCTCGGTACTAAGGCAGGCAAGGGTAAATCACCTCCGGGTTTTTATCAAGTAATTGCCCGCACCACCGTGACGGGAAGAACAGCGCCCTGCCGGGGTCTCGAGCGGTTTGGCCGGGGACCCGGGAACGGTTTTTGCCACCCAGACCCCATTGGGCAATGCCACTGGCAGAGGCCCGGGCTCCCGACTCTGGCTGGTGGTGACCAGTGCCTGCTGCCGGCCCGGGAAACCGCGGGTTGATTGCCACAGCGCCCTGCGGAAGTCTGGAGGCTGCAGGATTGCGGTAATTGATCGGAGGTTCCTTACATTTCAGTAAGTTAGCCGACAGCACCCGGAAAGCCTGTGCTGGTAGCGGAACTTGACATATATTCTGCCGGTGTTATTGTGTCCGGCCCTTCCGCCATGGTGCTTTGCCGCGGCGTTCTGCGACACGCAGTCGGCAGTCGAAGGGACACAGGTTGAAATACCGAGCCTCGTCAGGACACCCCAACAGCTCTCGACCTCAAGGAGACCAGCAAGGCCGCTGCCTTAGCCTGGACGGGGTTACTAACGGTGACAGAAATCACGCCGACGGGCCATCGAATAGCACGGCACAGTGGTTGGTGAAGCGCCTGTATTGGGGCGCAGTAATCAGTGCGCTGTCAGGAATCAAGAGACAATTGAACCTATGAACAACAACGGCTTTGTCCCACCAAAATTTGGATTCCCCGAGAAAGACGGCCTTTACGATCCCGCCAGTGAGAAAGACTCCTGTGGCGTAGGATTTGTTGCCAATATCAAGGGCATCCCCAGCCACCAGATTATGCTGGACGCTTACCACCTCAACTCCCGCATGGATCACCGCGGCGGGTGTGGATTCGAAGCCAATACCGGCGACGGCGCCGGCATCCTGATGGGGTTACCCCACAGTTTTTTTCAGAAAATCGCTCTCGACGACCTCGGAGTCCAGCTTCCGGAACCAGGAAAATACGCGGTAGGCAATGTCTTCCTGCCACAGATTCCTGAAGAAGCGCAGAAATGCCGGGAAGTGATTAATCGCATCATTGCCGAGGAGGGTCAGCAGCTGGTTGGCTGGCGGGAAGTGCCCGTAGATCCGGTCAGTGCCGATGTGGGGCCGGCTGCCAGGATGGCCCAGCCAAAAATCGAGCAGCTTTTTGTTACGGCCGCCGATGGCCTGGACCGCGAGCAGTTTGAGCGCGCACTTTACATAATCCGCAAACGCTTTACGCACGCCCTGCGAGGCGACAGAACCCTGACCGAAGCCAAGCAGTTGTATGCCTGCAGTCTTTCGTCCAGGGTCATCGTCTACAAAGGCATGCTGACCCCGGGGCAGTTGTTTCCGTTCTACCAGGACCTGACCAATCCAGCCTGTGAAACTCACCTGGCGATGGTGCACTCACGATTCAGCACCAACACCTTCCCCTCCTGGGATCGGGCACAACCCAATCGTTTCATGAGCCATAACGGCGAGATCAATACCCTGCGGGGCAATGTCAATCAGATGGTTGCCCGCGAGGGGACGCTGGATACCGACCTGTTCGGCGACAAACTGCAGGAAATGTTTCCCATCATTGATGCCGATTGCTCTGACTCCGGCAGCTTCGACGCGGTACTCGAGTTCCTGTTGCTGGGTGGACGCTCCCTGCAGGAAGCCGTGATGATGATGATACCGGAAGCCTGGCAGTCGGATGCCAACATGGCACAGGCGAAAAAGGACTTCTACGAGTACCACTCCGCCATCATGGAGCCCTGGGACGGGCCTGCTTCCATCGTTTTTACCGATGGCAAGTACATCGGAGCGGTACTGGACCGCAACGGCCTGCGCCCCAGCCGCTACTATGTAACCCATGACGACAAATGCATCATGGCGTCGGAAGTGGGCGTCGTGCATGTGGCACCGGAAAACGTCAAGCTGAAGGGCCGCCTGCAGCCAGGCAAGATGTTCCTGCTGGATTTCGAAGAGGGTCGGCTGATCCCGGACGAGGAGCTGAAACAGACTCTGGCCAGCAAGCGTCCCTACGGCGAATGGCTGGCCACCCAGAAGGTGACGCTGGATCAACTGTCCCGGGACAGCGCCGCCCACTCCCTGGATTCCAGGGACATCCTGCCGCGCATGAAGGCGTTCGGCTACACCACCGAAACCATGCAGTTCATGCTGCTGCCACTGGTGACCGAAGCCAGGGATCCGCTCGGCTCCATGGGTAATGATTCAGCGCTGGCCTGTCTGTCGGATAAGCCGCGCATGATCTACGACTATTTCAAGCAGCTGTTCGCACAGGTGACCAACCCGCCGATCGATTCGATTCGGGAAGAAGTGGTGATGTCACTGGAGTGCTTTATCGGGCCGGAAGGTAACCTGCTGGAAACCACCGAATCCCATGTGCACCGCCTCAGTCTCAAGCACCCTATCCTTTCCAATAAGGAATTGAAGGATATGCGGGACATGGATTTCCGCGGCATGCGTTCCCGCGTCGTGGATATCACCTACCAGGCCAGTGAACAGAATGGCTTCAGCAAAGCCCTGGACCGCATCTGCGCGGAAGCCGCCCAGGCGATTCATGACGGCTTCAGCTTTGTCATACTTTCCGACCGGAACATCGGTCAGGACCGCATAGCAATCAGCGCGCTGATTGCCTGTGGCGCCGTTCATCATCATCTGATTTCCAACCACCTGCGCACCCGGATCGGCATCGTGGTCGAAACTGGCGAGGCCCGGGAAGTGCATCACCACTGCCTGCTGACCGGTTACGGCGCCGACGCCATTAATCCTTACCTGGCTTTCGAAGCCCTCTGGCAGGCGAACGGGGACGGCCTGCTCGGCGACGACTATCCGGACGAGGATCTGCTGGTTTATGCCTATAAGAAAGGTGTTGCCAAGGGCATGCTGAAAGTCATGGCCAAGATGGGCATCTCGACCCTGCAGTCCTACAAGGGCGCCCAGATTTTTGAGGCCGTCGGACTGGCTTCCGAGATAGTAAATCGCTGTTTCGTCGGCACTGCCAGTCGTATCCAGGGCATCGACTTCAAGGTGCTGGTCGAGGAGTCCGAGCGACGTCATCGCCTGGGATTCCCTGCGACGCAGGAAGAGCTGATCCCGGTACTGCCCAACCCGGGGGATTTCCACTGGCGCACCGGTGGTGAAGCCCATATGTGGAATCCGAGCACCATCTTCAATCTGCAGGTAGCGGCCCGCAACAACAGCGCCGATGCCTACCAGGCCTTCGCAAAAGCCACCAACGAGGATGCGACGCGAAAATGTACCATTCGAGGCCTGCTGAAATTCCGCACCGGCGTACAGGCACCGGTTGCGATAGACCAGGTCGAACCGGCCAGTGAGATTGTCAAACGCTTCGCTACCGGGGCCATGAGCCTGGGCTCCATTTCCACGGAAGCGCATGAATCCCTGGCGATCGCCATGAACAGGCTGGGGGGCAAATCCAATACCGGTGAGGGTGGCGAGGATCCGATCCGCTTCCAGCCACTGGAGAATGGTGACTCCAAGCGCTCCGCCATCAAGCAGGTTGCTTCAGGCCGTTTCGGTGTGACCATCTGGTATCTGAGCAACGCCGATGAATTGCAGATCAAAATCGCCCAGGGAGCAAAACCCGGGGAAGGCGGAGAACTGCCGGGCCACAAGGTGGACGACTACATTGCCAGGATCCGTCACTCCACCCCGGGCGTCGGTCTGATCAGCCCGCCACCCCATCACGATATCTATTCCATCGAGGATATTGCCCAGCTTATTCATGATCTGAAAAACGCCAACCGCGCGGCCCGGATCAGCGTCAAACTGGTATCAGAAATCGGCGTCGGCACCATTGCTGCCGGTGTCACCAAGGCCAAGACCGACCACCTGGTCATCGCCGGCCATGACGGCGGTACCGGTGCTTCACCGCTGACTTCGATCAAGCACGCAGGACTGCCGTGGGAGCTGGGTATCTCTGAAACCCACCAGACCCTGGTGATGAACAACCTGCGTTCGCGCGTAGTGCTGCAGACTGACGGGCAACTGAAAACCGGTCGTGACATCGCCATCGCCGCCCTGCTGGGTGCCGAGGAATTCGGTTTCTCTACTGCCCCGTTGATTACCCTCGGCTGCATCATGATGCGTAAGTGCCACCTCAACACCTGCCCGGTGGGTATCGCCACTCAGGATCCTGAGCTGCGCAAGAAGTTCAAGGGCAAGCCGGAGCATGTTGTCAACTACCTGTTCATGATTGCCGAGGAAATGCGTCAGATAATGGCCAGCCTGGGTGTCCGCACAGTCAATGAAATGGTTGGGCGCGTCGATCTGCTAGATACTGAAAGCGCGATCGATCATTGGAAGGCCAAGGGCCTGGATTTATCGGCTATTCTCAAGCCGGCCCGCAAACTGTTCCCCAACACCGAAGTATTTCAGTGCATGGGGCAGGACCACGGCCTTGAGAAGGCACTGGACAACGAGCTGATCCGGCTTGCCGCTCCGGCACTGGAAAATGGCGAGAAAGTTTTTATTGAACACGAGGTTATCAATATAAACCGGGTAGTCGGCACCATGTTGTCCAATGAGGTAGCCAAGCGCTATGGCGCCGACCTGCTGCCGGAAGACACTATCAACATCAAACTGCACGGATCGGCGGGCCAGAGCCTTGGCGCATGGCTTGCCAAAGGCATCACCATTACCGTCGAGGGCGACGCCAACGACTATGTCGGCAAGGGCCTTTCCGGCGGCAAGATCATTATTTACCCGCCAAAAAACAGCAGCTTCAAAGCCGAGGAAAACATCATCGCCGGCAACGTCAACCTGTATGGGGCGACCGGTGGCGAAGCCTACATACGGGGTATCGCCGCAGAGCGCTTTGCCGTTCGTAACAGTGGCGCCAGCGCCGTGGTGGAGGGAATCGGCGATCACGGTTGCGAGTACATGACCGGTGGCCGAGTGGTCGTGTTAGGCACGACCGGCCGTAATTTTGGCGCCGGCATGAGTGGCGGAATCGCCTATGTCTGGGATCCGGACGGTGATTTTCCAAGACAATGCAACCAGGAAACGTTTGAGCTGGAAGCGGTCAGTATCACGCCGGATATAGCCGAACTGAAAACCTTGATCGAGAATCATCTGCGCTACACGGATTCACCGGTGGCGAAGAACATTCTCGATCATTGGGAAGACAGCCTGTCACAATTCGTCAAGGTCATGCCGACGGATTTCAAGCGTGTGCTCGCAGAACGGGCAACTGCAGCAAGCGCCGCCTGATAGCGGCCGACCTGTCGACAGGCAGCAACAAAGATTATCAGTATACAGAGAAGCAGAAATGGGAAAACCTACCGGCTTTAAAGAATTCGAGCGCGAAGTGGAGCCCTACCGCGACCCGAAGCAACGACTTCTGGATTACAAGGAAATATACACGCCCCACGACGAAGAGCATCTTCGCACCCAGGGCGCCCGCTGCATGGATTGTGGCGTGCCGTTCTGTCAGTCAGACGAGGGTTGCCCGGTTTACAACCTGATTCCGGAGTGGAATGACCTGGTATACCGGGGCAGATGGCGCGAAGCATTGGATCGCCTGCACAAGACCAACAATTTTCCCGAATTCACTGGTCGCGTGTGTCCGGCTCCCTGCGAAGGCTCCTGTGTGCTTGGCATCATCGAGCCGGCCGTTACCATCAAGAATATCGAGTGCGCCATCATCGACCGTGGGTTTGACGAAGGCTGGGTTACACCGCATCCGCCACAGTCCCGCAGCGGCAGACAGGTAGCCGTAATCGGCTCCGGCCCCGCCGGTCTGGCAGCTGCAGACCAGCTCAACCAGTCCGGTCATACAGTAACCGTGTACGAGAGGGATGACCGGATTGGCGGCCTGCTCATGTATGGCATTCCCAACATGAAACTCGAAAAAGACGTTGTAGACCGAAGAGTTAAATTGCTCGAGGACGAAGGCGTCAGGTTTGTCTGCAGCGTCGATGTCGGAGGCACCGGCCCTGGCAGCGTAGAGATCCAGAAGCTGATCGACGAAAACGATGCTGTGTTACTTGCTACCGGCGCCACCACGCCGCGCGATCTCAACATTCCTAATCGCCAGGTAGAAGGCATTCATTTCGCCATGGATTTCCTTCGCAGCCACACCAAGAGCCTGCTGGATTCGCATCTCGACGACGGCGCCTACATCAGCGCCAAGGACAAGAATGTCATCGTCATTGGAGGTGGTGATACCGGCACCGACTGTATCGGCACTTCCCTGCGCCATGGCTGCAGGTCACTGGTGAATTTCGAGATCATGGCGAAGCCGCCGGTCGAGCGCGCAGCAGACAATCCATGGCCACTGTGGCCGAAGATTTACCGGGTCGACTACGGACACGAGGAAGCCTCCGCCGTGCAGGGCACCGACCCCCGCGTCTACTCCATCTCCGGTAAGGAGTTTGTGGTTGACGACAGTGGCAGGCTGCTGGGCATCAATACTGTGGAAGTGGACTCCAACTTTCAGGAGATCCCTGGCACGGTGAAGTTCTGGGAGGCGGACCTGATACTCTTATCGATGGGGTTCCTGGGCCCGGAGCACTACGTCAGCGAGCCCCTGGCACTGGAACTGGACCAGCGCTCCAACTACAAAGCCGACTACGGTAAGTTCCAGACCAGCAGAGAAAAAGTGTTCGCTGCCGGCGATTGCCGAAGAGGCCAGTCTCTGGTGGTCAGGGCCATTGATGAGGGTCGCAAGGCGGCCACTGCCATCAATGAGTTCCTGGGCAACCCGTAAGCACCGTCAACCGGAAAAGCCTCCGGCACCGGGGGCTTTTCCCAGCCTGGCTCGACATCAGTAACAGGCAAAGAGTTTACGCAAAAGTTACGGAATCTTAACGATTCGGTAATGGTTAAGTTACAGGCCATAGGCCTAGACTGTGCTCATGCGTCTCTTTGCACCAATGCTACTCGTCGTCGCCGTTGCCCTGCAGGCTCTGGCAATTTCCATGTCACTGGTGGGCATCCTCGGCCTGTGTATGGGTACCGGCAATGCCAGCGATTTCTTCTATAGCGCCCTGATTTGCAGTCTCTGTGGGCTGGGCATACTGGTCTTTGGCTGGGTATACCGAACCGAGCACCTTTTTACCCGGCAGATGTTTATTATTACCACCGGCACCTGGTTGATAGTGCCGGTGTTCGCTACTCTGCCATTGCTATTTACCACCGCCCGGCTTTCGTTCACCGATGCGTTCTTTGAAACCGTTTCGGGCCTTACGACCACCGGCTCTACGATACTGGTTCACCTGGAATCACTTCCTCCCGACCTGCTGCTCTGGCGCTCGCTGCTTCAATGGCAGGGCGGGGTCGGTATCGTGTGCATGGCGGTTGCTCTGCTGCCATTTCTCAAAGTAGGTGGGATGCGATTATTTCAGACCGAGTCTTCCTACTGGAGCGATGAGAACGCTCCCCGGGCGAGACATCTGGTGATCACCATCCTGAAAATCTACGTGCTCCTCACTGCCCTTTGCGCAGTCGGCTATGCGTTCACGGGCATGTCGGTATTCGACGCCGTCAACCATGCTTTCACCACTATTTCCACCGGCGGTTACTCAACCACGGATCGATCCTTCGGCGATAAGTCCTATCTTGCCCAGTGGGTCGCGGTGATTTTTATGCTGGCTGGATCGATTCCTTTCACGTTGTACCTTCGGTTCTTCAAAGCCCGCTACCGGGAGTTTTTCGCCAACACCCAGTTCCGAGCTTTTTTACTGGTGCTGGCCTGCTTTATTCTTTTGATAAGCCTGAACCTGTATTTCACAGGACAGGCGACTTTATTTTCGGCAATCACCCTGTCCACGTTCAACGTGACATCGCTTATTACCACAACCGGGTTCGCCAGCGACGACTACGTCCTCTGGGGCAACTTCAGTGTGGCTCTCATTTTCTTCGCCATGTTCATTGGTGGCTGTTCTGGCTCCACCAGTGGTGGCACCAAAATTTTCCGCCTGCAGCTGTTTGCAACTCTGGTTGGAGAGCAACTGAAGAGAGCGGTCCACCCGAACATCACCATAACCAGCACCTACGAGGGCAAACAGCTGAGGTCCGAGGTGGTTACAGCGGTGGTGGCCTACTTCTCTGTAATGATAATCAGCCTGGTGGTGATAACCCTGGGGCTCAGCCTCACCGAGCTTGACCTGGTATCCTCACTAACCGGGGCGTCCACCGCATTGATGAATGTGGGTCCCGGGCTTGGAGATATCATTGGTCCCGCCGGTAACTTCAGCTCACTGTCAGATACGGCAAAATGGTTGTTATGCGCTGGAATGTTGTTGGGACGTCTGGAATTTCTTACTATCCTGACTCTTTTTACAGTGAGCTTCTGGCGCGGATGAAATTCCTGACAACAATCGAAAGGTGGCAAAGCCAGTATCTGCTGGCCATTGCCCTGCCCGCCCTGGTCACGGTCGTGATGTGGTTCCTGCATGGCTATATTTCGGCAGCAAATATCACCCTTCTTTACATCGTGGCAGTCATCGTTACGGCAGTGAATACAGCGACCAGACCAGCCCTTGCGGCTGCGCTGGTAAGCTTTTTTGCCTTCAACCTGTCGTTCACAGAGCCAAAAGGCTCGCTGTTTGTGATACAAAAGCAGGACATGTTGACGGCGGGGCTTTTCCTGCTGACCGCCATTACGGTCGGCCAACTGGCTGCCCGAGTAAAAGAACAATTGGAGCTTCTGCAACACAGGGAGCGATTCAACCGTATAGAGCTGGAATTCCTTGAGCAGCTGGCGGCCGCAATCGAACCGGAAAAGATCACCGAAGCCCTGCTCCATGCAATCGGTCAGTTACCCGGTCTGGAATACACGATGGTCAGTGTCGAAAACGGCATCCCCGACTGGGAAAGCGTACCCCAGCCAGTCCCCGCGGCCCTGAGAAAAGCCCTGCAAGCACCCCTGCAGATAGCCTCTGGCAATCCTGACAGCCTCAGTTGGCAGGCCGATAGTACGCTGTTTATGATACTGAATGATGGCAGTAAAATTCTCTCAGGATTGCTTGTCAGCAACTCCTCGGCGACGACAATTGACTGGGTTAAGTTACTCGCCAGCCAGTCGAACCTCGCCCTGGCGCGTACCAGGCTGGTGGGCGATCTCGAGGCCGAACGTATAGACAAGGAGAACGAGCTGATTCGCTCGTCGCTGCTGTCATCTGTGTCTCATGACTTCAGAACTCCTTTGACATCGATGGTCGGTGCCGCTTCCACTTTACTGGATTTGAACGATCAATTAAAAGAAGCACAGAAGAAGGAATTACTTGAAGCCATTCTATCGGAAGCCAGGCGCCTGAACAGCTACACGCAAAAACTCCTGGACATGACTCGCCTTGGACGGGGCGAACTCAAGCTGAATCGCAGTACTATCACTATCGACGAAGTATTAAACGTAGTTTTGAAACGCATCAGGCAACAGTTTCCCAACCATCGTATCAAGACAGAAATAAAACCGGACCTGTCCGCTCTCCATGTTCACGCGGCACTGATCGAGCAGGCGCTTTACAATGTCCTGGAGAACGCCTGCAAATTCACGCCAGACAGCAAGCCTATTCGCATCAGCTGTCGCGAAGATGCACACGACATGATAATTGAAGTTGAAGATGCCGGCCCGGGTGTCCCGGACTCGGAGAAGAGCAAGGTATTCGAGATGTTTCACAGTGCCGATCGTGGCGACTGCCGCGCAGCGGGCAGCGGTCTGGGCCTGGCCATTTCCAAAGGTATGATCGGGGCCCATGGTGGTAACGTTGCAATAGACGACAGCCTGGATCTGGGAGGCTCCCTGGTCAGAATACGACTTCCCAGGCCGATTGAAAACGTGGAGCAGAACGTCTTATGAGCCGCGTGCTGGTGATAGACGACGAAGCGCAGATTCGGCGTTTTCTCAGTATCGGGCTGGGTTCCCAGGGCTATGACATCGTGGAAGCCGAGACCGGTGCACAGGGGCTCGAACAGGCTGCCCTGCAAGCCCCCCAGCTCATCATCCTCGATCTGGGCCTGCCGGACAGGGACGGAATGGAAGTCCTCAAAGTGCTGAGAGATTTTTATAGTGGGCCGGTAATCATTCTCAGTGTGCGGGCCAGGGAACAGGAGAAAGTCGCAGCACTTGATGCCGGTGCCAATGATTACGTCGTCAAACCGTTTGGTATCAATGAGCTACTGGCGCGTATCCGGGCATTACTGCGACTCCATGAAGGTGCCGAGTCGGTCGTCTCGGTCTTTCACGAGGGCGGCTTGCAGCTTAACGTTCCCCAGCACCGGGTTTCCATTGATGGCCAACCCGTACATCTGTCCAGGAAAGAATTCGATCTGCTCAGATTATTGATCGAAAACAGTGGCCGTATTGTTACCCATTCTCAGATTATCAGTCGGTTGTGGGGTGACTCGCACCTGGAGGATTCGCACTATCTGCGGATACTGGTGAAAAAATTGCGCCATAAACTACATGACAATCCAGCATCACCACGGTTTATTGAAACCGAACCAGGGGTAGGCTATCGGTTCCTCAGCGATTCGGACGATTCACCGGCTGGCCCGGGTGAAACCCGCTGAATCAGGCCCTACCGATAAGCAGAAAATTCTTCTCTCTTCGGTTTCCTGCACGGTCCGCACATAACTGTAGAAGCAGTGAACGTCACAGCCGTTACCGGGAGACCAGCCTTCCTTTAGAGATTACCAGGTCAATTAGCCGGGTATTGCTGATGTCGTCCAATGGATTGGCATCCAGCAGTACCAGATCGGCCCGCTTGCCTGTCTCGATACTACCCATTTCATCCTGCAGGGAAAAATACTCGGCCGGCTTCAGAGTGGCCGCCTCCAGTGCCTGCAGGGGAGTCAGGCCGGCGCGCACCAGCATTTCCAGCTCGGAATGAAGGCTATAACCGGGAATCGACAGGTTTATGGGCGTGTCTGTTCCCGCGCCGATCGGTACGCCGGCCTGGTGCATGCGGCTGGTGAGAAACAGACTCCATTCCGCGAAAGCCGTGTCACCGGCTCCTTCGGAAATTCTGTTGGCGGCCTGTGTAGACCACTCGCTGCGCAGTGCTTCGGGGACCCGGGCCAGGGCGGACTCCCAGTCTGGCTTCAGATAAGGGGGTGCGAGATTCAGGGAATTCAATCGCAAGGTCGGCACCATCATGGTGTCCGACAGAGCGGCAATGGTCTGATCGCATTGCGCCTGATCGTAGTTCTGCACCGCCGAAAGACGCTGCAAACCATGCAGCATTGATCGCAATTCCGCGCCGGATAGCTGGCCAGGATTCTGTAACAGTTCGAGCCGCTCCTGGTGCAGTTGCCCGGCATTGGCGGCACAATCCATTTCAACGTTTCGCAGGTGTTCTATGGAATCCACGAATGGACCCGCCTCGCTGGCGCGCATGGACAGCGGTACGTGTGAGTCAATCGGCAGGTCCAGTTCTTCGGCGACTTCAACCAGGGCTGCAAAGACATCGGGGCTGGTCATCTCGTAAATCTTGATGAAATCGACGCCCTGCTCTTTTAACCCCCTCACGGTGGCCCGTGCCTGCTCGGGCGTCGGCACACTGACGCCGATTTCAGGCCGCCCGTTACCGTCGTAGACCACTATACTGCCGTCCAGCAGCGGGCCGGCAAAAAAGACTCTTGGCGCCACCGCACCCGGGGCACGCATTGATTCGACGATGGGCAGCATGTTTTCCATCAGACCGCCCGTATCCCGCACACTGGTTATACCCCAGGAAAGAAACAACTCCGGCATCGCTTCGGTCAGGCGCTCGTCGTAGCTGAGATGGACGTGAAAGTCCCACAGCCCCGGGATCAGGAATTTGCCGGCGCCGTCTATTACTTCCGCTGCTTCGACAACCAAATCCGCCGGCCCTACCGCAGTGATTTCGTCCCCTTCGAACACTACGGTCTGATTGGGTCGGACACCGTTCACGGCATCGATCAGCGTGACATTTTGAATAGCCGTTCTGGTTGCGGTCGAAACAGGCGCGGCAGAGTCCGTTGAAGGTTGTCCGCAGGCGTTAAGCAAACCAGCGAGCAGAATGCCTGCAACAGGTTGGCGCAGGCGGCTGAACAGCCGGCTCAGACCATTGACGACTGGACGGTTGAATGGCTTGGTGAATCCACGGGCATTACTAATGGCATGAAAATCAGGCATGGGCTTCTGTCTGCTGGTGGCTGAAATTTTATGACCCTGTGATCAGTCAGGTGATTGCTGCCATTCCGGGATTAAACGGTGTTGGCTAATGATTCCTCGACTGGTCACAAGACCGTTCAGAAACCTCTGGTTATCCAGAAGTTTCACAAACATTAGCTGCTATCAGCAGGCAATGCAAATAGAAAACCAGCCCGGTTGCGGAGGAGAAATTCGGGAGAGCCAGTGGCTGTGGCGAGCGATAAACAGAGTGGAGGTTTCCTAGCAGTATCCCAGGGCCACACAGGTGCCACCAATAGCCCAGTCCAAAGGGGGAGTCGGGCTGGACGCCGTCAGGGTGAAAGTCACTCCGTCCAGTTCACTGCCATCGGCTTTCCAGGTGACCGTCAGAACGCCGTCAGTGACATCAATTCCATGCAGGGTCGCACTGCGTACCTGACCCGGGGGCACACTGTTGGTGCCGGCATCGATATCGCCGAGGGCGGTGAATCTGCCTGCCTGGGCCTGCACGGCTATAGAGGTTCGGTAGCTGCCTACCGCCAGAATCGCCTCGGAGAACCGGGCTTCACTGCGGTACAGGTTATAGGCTGGCAGGGCCAATGACGCCAGAACGCCGATGATTATAGTGACTATCATCAGCTCGATAAGCGTGAAGCCCTGCTGATTCTGGCGGCTGGCGATTGGCATTGGTCACCCCGAAATAAAGCTGCTTGGAGCTCCGCTGGACTGTGCCGCCGGAAGGTCCGAAAGAATGGCAACAGCTTAGTCGAACGGGCCGGGGAATAATGTGAAACGCCACGCATTATCCCGCCAAAGGTATAGGGGCAGGACCAGTTCACGCCTTTTTCGCAACGCCATCGCCACTCGATCACAACTACACGGGCGAGAAGGTACGCCAGCCCCACAGCCTCAATTGAAGATCCGGTCGAGAGCCCGGTTGAGAATCTGGTCACGGAGGTCCTGTGGCTCCGGTTCTGGTTCCGGTTCCGGTTCCGGTTCCGGTTCCAGCTGAGTCTCCGTCTGTGCCTCGGGATTCGCCTGTTGGGTGTCCGGGCTTGGGGCAGTGGGCTCGACGCCGAGGGAGCGATTCAGCAGATCCTGCACACGACCCTGAACCTCCCGCTGCAGGCGGGCGCGCAGGATCTCGCCCGCATCCGGCAGACAGGCCGGCTGCTCTATGGTGCCTGTACAGGCGATGGGCAGGCTATAGCCACCGATGTCATATTGCTGGCTGGCACGTGTGGCTGTGGATTGATCAACCTCGGTCAGCAGGTTGAAATCGATGGCATTGTCGGCAAGATTCAGCAGCGTGCCGCGGCCGGTTACACGAAACCCCGGTGACTGAATAAGAATGTCGTTGCTGCGAATGACACCGTTATCGACCGTGATGGTGCCACTGAAGGAATCGAATGCGGTCTGCGTTCCCCGCGCCAGGGCGCCCGCCTGTCGACTGCGAATCATGGTTTCAAGCTGATTGAGTACCGCGGCAACATCCACGCCGGTCAACACCCCGTCTTCAATTGCCAGGCTGCCGTCGCCACTCAAGGATCGCTTCAGAGTATCCAGGTCGGCGCCTGTACTGTTCAATGCCAGCCGAACATTGGCTCTGCCGGACAGGTACGAAGCATCGAGCAGATCAAGCAGCAAGGGGGCCAGGTTTACCCCTTGCAGGTTGGCCTCCACCCGCGCCTGCGGCTCCGCACCGGCTACCGACAAACCAAGCGCCCCTTCAAAGCTTCCCTGGTAAAGTTCCACTGCCAGCGGAGCCAGGTTTATTTCCCCATCGGTGGCATTCACAGTAACCGCAACACCCTGCAGATCCAGCCCGGCGACCGTCAGCTGACCGACCTGCAGTTCTCCCAGCAGAGTGAGGTTGCGCAGGCTCTCCACCGGTATTTCAGCGGCGGTGTTGCCAGCGGCAGCATTGTCTGTTGTGGGCTGTTCCGGCGCCAGGTAACGGTCAACATCCAGACGGTCTATTTCGATGTTGAATCCAGCCTTGGGATCAGTGAAGCCCATCAGGGAAAAATTGCCCAACAGCGTGCTGTCATCCAGGACAATATTCAGACCTTCCAGGGCAAGACGATCCGTTGATCCATCGACACGGGCATTGAAAGCAACCCGCCGCAGGACGGAAGAATCCCGGGTGACCGGCACGGGTTGATTCAGCTGCTGCAGGAGATCCCGCAGGTTGAATTCGGCTACCGCAAGCTGCCCCTGAAAGGCTGGCTCATCAAATATCCGCTCGACACTGAAGCTGCCTCGGGCATCCAGCCCGAGGCCTGAAAGCGCAATGCTTTCAATATTCAGCGACTCTCTATCAAGGTTGATGCGACCGGCGGCATCCAGCACCATTGTCACCGGGGAGCCGGGTATCCCCGGACCGGACACTACCAGGCTGGCCCGCAGCGGGGCAACGGTAAGCGCATCGCGGCGGCCCGACAATTCCAGATTCACTGACACCCGGTCCACAATTTCGGCCAGATTCCCCAGCTCCAGAGCGGTCAGGAGAGGGCTGGCGTTATTACTTTCGAGTGACAGGTTACCACTGACCGTGCCGCTTCGATCACTCATGTTGCTGGCGTCGATTCGCCCGTCGACCCGCCAGCCCAGAGCACTGGCCGACAATGCCGGAATCTTGATATTGCCCTGCTCAAGGTCAGCATCGAAGCGGGTGTTCAACAGAAACGCTCCGTCGCCATTACCGCGCAACCTCTGTGCCAGCTGGTAATAAGAGGATTCCGTCCCGCCCTGCAACAGAGCGCCTAGCTGCAGCAGGAGTGGCAGATCCGATCCTGAAGTGTCGATAGCCCCGTTAATCCTTGGCTCATCGGTATCGATACCCGTAGCCTGGAATTCGCCACTCAGACTGGCACCGAGCAGCTGCGCCTGCAGTACAGGCACCAACACCGAACCGCCATTGTTGGAAAGCTCAAACTCCAGCCCCACATTAAAAGGTCGGTCTGGCACCCTCCGCAACTCCTCGCTCACCCGGCTTAACAGGGCATCACCGCCACCACTCAACTGACCAAGCACTTCCACAACCAGCGGCAGGTCAGGGCCCGTCGCGTTGAGTCTGCCCGTGGCGTTGGGGTTTTCCGATTGGACACCCGAAACACTCAGGTTGGCATCCAGCTCCGCGCCTAACAGACTGGCCGTGAGATCTTGCAGCTCCAGGGCGCCCGGGCCGGCTCCCCGGTAACTGGCGCCCGCTTGTAACGCGAAGCGTCGATCACTCAGCGCCGCCAGCCGATTGGCCAGATCCGTCACTCCGGCGGCCGCAAACAGGCTGGCCAGATCGTCGCCCGCCAGACCGAATCTGCCCTCGTAGACAGGTGCGTCGGAATTCACTGCCCGGCCCTGCAGTTCCGCCTGCAGACTGGCACCCAGGCCAGAGACATCCAGCTCGGTGATCTGCAAAGAATCTGTTGCCAGGTCAATAGACAGGGAGGTTCTCAGGTCGATGCTTGCGCCCGTATCGGGAAGCGTGTCACCAGCCAGCTCTGCCCGAAAGGTCAGCGGCGCCAGTTGGTAGCGGCTGTTGTCCAGATCGTAGTTGAGGGTGCCGGACAGCTCCGCAGTCCCGTTCAATGCCGGTTGACTGGACATCGCATCCAGCGTCATATTGAGGTTAATCGGTGTGCCATACACCAGTTCACCAACCGTAAACGCCAGGTTGTTGATCTGATAAACCGTCGTGGTGCGCCTGTCCTCATAACGCAGATTCACATTGCTAACATCGACACCACCCAGAATAACCCGGGTCAGCGGCAACCCTGTGCCGTTGGGGGGGGCGGTTTCCACGGCAGCCGGCCCGGCGGACCCGGCAGCCCAGTTGCCGACGCCGGATTCGTTGACGATAAGATTCAGGCTCACGCCACGCAATTGCACGGTATCGATTTCATACCGCTGCCGCAGCAGGGGTAGCAGCTTGATACGCGCCTGCGCGGCCTCGGCCTGCAGCAAGGGTTGATCGCCGAATCCTGCTCCCGCGCGGCTGGAAACCGTTACCTGCTCCACTCCGACTCCGAGCCACGGGTAGAACGACAGGCTGATATTACCGTCCAGGGCCAATTCCAGGCCGGTCTGAGACTGGAACTGACCGGCTATCCAGTCACTGTAGTCGTTGGGGTCCAGGGTGAGCACACGAACTACCAGTAGCACCAGCAGCGCCAGCACCAGAGCCAGCAGGGTAAAGCTAATCTTGAGAAACTTGGACATCGTCGGATACCGGAAGGTGGCGGTGCTGACGACCCGAGGTTCGCCAGCACAGTAAACAGTTGCAGATTCTCAGCTCCAGTCAGCATCGGGCTGACTCCCTGATCAGGAACCACAAAATTCCTTCGCAGAGTTTCCCTGGTCTGAGTCAGGCTCTCGGGTCTCACATTATCGGACGAAAGGTCCCCAGGTAGTAGACCGTAGCTGCCCCGGGCAAATTCCCGAACTGGATCTCGCGACATCAGCAGGACATCGACCAGATTGCGAGTGCACAGCCTGCAGCGCCTGACGGCAGCCCTCTGGTCGACCAGTGGTTCGCCCGGTTACTGACTTACTGCCTGCAGGTCTGTCCCCCTGGTCTCGGTCAACAGCAGGACGGAGATAATTGTCAGAACCGCCGCCAGCGCGATGTAGACGGACACGAAGACTATGCCGTACTCATTCCACAGCAGGGTGGCGATAATGGGGGCCAGCGCACCACCGACAATCGCCCCTACCTGATAACCCAGCGAGGCTCCCGAATACCGCACGTGAGTGCTGAACAACTCGGTGAAAAAGGCCGCCTGAGGACCATACTGCATGCCGAGAAAACCCAGTCCACCGGTCACCCCGACCACGACCCAAAGGAAACTGCCGGTGTCGATCAGCGGGAACAACACAAATGCCCAGGCGGCGGAAAGCACCGCGCCGGCGAGATAAACCCCGCGGCGCCCCTTGCGATCCGAATAAGCAGCGGCGAAGAACTGAAACGGTATCTGTATCGCGGACGCGATCATTACCGCGGCCAGCATGAAATTCCGCGACAGCCCCATACCGATCTCGGCGTTCGTGCCATAGGAAACCACGAACACGATCAGGATATAGAAAGTCACCTGGATAGACAGGAACGCCCCTGCCGCCAGCGCAATCCTGCCCGGGTACAGTCGCAGGGCTTCCAGCACGGGCGATCGCTGCCCTGCCGGTATTGGTTCAGCCGCAACCGCCTCAAAGGCCTCGTCCGGCGGCATGATTTCTTCTCCCTGGTGGGGGTGTTGCTGTTGCAGTTTCGCCAGCTCTTTAAACGCCTGGGTATCTTCCAGGTGCAATTGTACATACATGCTGATACCGATCAGCACCACACTGGCCAGGAAAGGAATGCGCCAGCCCCAGGCCATGAATGCCTCTTCGGAAACGCTGCCACTGATAATAAGAAATGCCAGGTTGGCCAGGATCACGCCTACTGGCGCGCCAGCCTGTGCATAGGCACCGTAGTAGCCGCGCTTATCGGGGGGCGCATTTTCTGTCACCAGTAACATGGCGCCTCCCCATTGCCCACCAATGGCCAGGCCCTGAACAAAGCGCAACAGCACCAGCGCCACGGGCGCTAACGGACCGATGGTGCCATAGGTTGGCAACATGCCAATGAGGGTCGTGCCAACCCCCATCATCATCAGCGCGATCACCAGGGTGCGTTTACGTCCGACACGATCACCGAAATGACCGAAAATGATACCCCCCAGCGGACGCGCCACGAAACCGACGGCGAAGGTGCTGAAAGAGGCGATCAGGGCAACGATGGGCGGCATGTCTTCGGAGAAGAAAGCGACCGGGAACACCAGTGCTGCAGCCGTACCGTAGAGAAAAAAGTCGTACCACTCGATACTCGTGCCGGCAAGCGCAGTCAGGGCGACCTTGCGCATGTTCTTGCGAGTCTGCTGATCAATTGCTTCTGGTGTGGCCGTTACCTCTGTAGTCATGCTGACTCCCGATTATTGTCTTTCTTATTGGGGCGCATTCACTGCGCGGCGATGTCGCCCGTGCAGCATGAGTCGCCCGTGCAGCATAAAAGGCCCCTAAGCAATTGTCCATGCTCAAATAAGGAGCCTCTGATTAAGTACCACAACGCTCTGCGGGAGTTGCCATAACGCGTTGATTCGGTTATCAATGTCTGCCAGGGGCGGCGCGTGATCACACCACCCTGCAAAAACAGGTGGGGAGAGGACCATGAAGCGAACAGTGCAGGTCGGCGTGATCGTTATTCAATGCCTGGCATTGCTGGTATTGCCTGCCGCAGGAAAGGCGGCTGCAGACCACAGCCTCCCGCCGGTTGAAGAAATTCTGATCGACCTGGGTGACCACCAGCTTACCGCCTGGGCCTGGGGCGACCCGACTGCAGAGCTGGTCCTGGCATTGCCCGGTTCCGGCGCGTCCAATACCCGCTATTTTCTGCTCGGAGCCCTGGTGGCCTCTTCCGGATACCGCTTTGTGGCCATCAACCAGCGAGGAATAGCCGGCAGCAGCGGGCACCTGGAAGGTCTGACTCTCCATGACTATGCCGATGATATTGCCCGGGTCATCGACTATTTTGGCGCACCACAGGCACACCTGGTGGGCTGGGCTCTGGGCAACCGGATCCAGCGGACGGTGGCCACCAATTACCCCGACAAGGTGGCAACTGTCACGCTGCTGGCCGCAGGTGGCCTGGTGGCACCGGACCTGGCACCGGGCGTCCTCAATCGCCTGTTGTCCGAACCTGACCTGCCTCTGGATGAGAAACAGGCGCTGGCCCGAGAATCCCTGTTTGCGGCCGCCACCGATGATCAACAGGTGCGCGGTTTCGTGGAGCAGCTCAGTTATTGGCCTGCTGCGCGCCGTTCGCAGCAGGTCGCCAACCGTGCCGTACCCAGAGAACACTGGTGGGCGGGCGGTGACAGCCCGTTGCTGATCGTACAGGGCCTGGAAGACCGTACGGCTCCTCCCTCGAATGGTCGACAGATGCAACAAACCTATGGCGACCGGGTGACACTGGTGGAGATAAGCGACGCGGGGCATCTTATGGGTTACGAGAAACCGGAAGAAACGGCCCGGGCAATCGTTGAGTTTCTCAAGCGGCATTCGCTATAGCAGATAGCCGGCCAGCAAAGTAAGCTGGGCCGGGCTGAAATTTACCCAGCATTTCATGCACTGATCAGGTTGGGTTTACTTGAACTGGAGGCTCACCTTGGGTGTCGCAGCAAGCGCCGGACAAAGCACAGGAAAAAGAACCGGAAAAAGTCCCGCGGAATCGAATCCGGCCAACGGCAATGGACAGCGACAATGGCTGCGGTTTATCACGGCGGCGAGTCTGTTCGACGGCCACGATGCAGCTATCAATATCATGCGCCGAATGCTGCAGGCTTCCGGTGTCGAAGTAATACACTTGGCCCATAACCGTTCGGTGCAGGAAGTCGTCGAAGCGGCCATCCAGGAGGACGTGGACGGTATTGCCATCAGTTCTTACCAGGGTGGTCACCTGGAGTATTTCAAGTATCTGGTGGACCAGCTCAGAGATCGCGGCGCCGGCCACATCCGTATCTTCGGTGGCGGTGGGGGCGTAATCATCCCGGCGGAGATCGCGGAACTGCACGACTACGGCGTCGAACGACTCTTCTCCCCGGCAGACGGCCAGAAAATGGGCCTGCAGGGAATGATTGACGACATTATTAAGCGCTCCCATGCTGCCAGCGGCAGGCCGGCAGCTCCACCGGCCAGCGAGCTGCCCGGTGGCGACCGGCTGCAGCTGACCCGGTTTATTACGGCGCTGGAAAACGGCAGCGTCAGCGCCGAGCAGCTTGAGCTGCTGCGCGGATTGGCGGACCAGGCCGCTGCCACCCCGGTCCTGGGAATAACGGGTACTGGCGGTGCCGGTAAATCCTCGCTTACCGACGAACTGGTCAGTCGCTTTCGCCAGGACAGTAATGACAAGGTCTCAATCGCTATTCTGGCCATTGACCCCACCAGAAGAAAGACAGGTGGCGCCCTGCTCGGCGATCGTATCCGCATGAACGCCATCAACCACCCAAGTCTGTTCATGCGCTCCATCGCAACCCGTCGGGCCGGTGCGGAGATCCCGGAGAACCTGCAAGCCATTATAGACGCCACGAAAGCGTCCGGCTTCGATCTGACAATCGTCGAGACACCAGGGATTGGCCAGGGCGACGCCGGTATCGTACCGTTTGTAGACTGCTCCCTGTATGTGATGACGCCTGAGTTCGGCGCCGCCAGCCAACTGGAAAAAATAGACATGCTGGATTTCGCCGATCTGTTCGCCATCAACAAATTCGACCGCCAGGGCGGCGAGGACGCGATCAGGGATGTCAGCAAGCAGGTACAACGTAACCGTGCGGCCTTCGATCTGAGCCCTGACGCTATGCCAGTCTTTGGCACCATCGCATCAAAGTTCAATGACGACGGTGTCACCGCCCTGTATCAGGCCCTGGCCGCAGAGCTTCAGCAGCACGGACTGAAAGACTTCGAGCGCCATTTAAAACCTGTCAGTACAAAAACCTCCACCCAGCGCACAGTCATTATCCCGGCTCAGCACAAACGCTACCTGGCGGAAATTGCGGAAACCGTGCGCGGATACCGCAACGAGGTGGAAGCGCAGTCCCGTCTGGCGAGGGAACGTCAGCAACTGCAGGCATCCTGTGCCATGCTGGCACAGGCGGGCCATAGCCCGCATGAGCTGGAATCCTTGATCGCTCAGCGCGAGCAGTCCTTGAGTCCAGAGGCAAGAAAGGCGCTGGCGGCGTGGCCGGAAATCCAGGCAAGTTATGGCGGCAGTGAACTGGTCGTGCAGGTCAGGGATCGGGAAATCCGGACCGCGTTGAAACAGACTACTCTGTCGGGAACTGCCATCCCCCGGGTTGCCCTGCCCCGTTATCACGATGAAGGCGATCTGTTGAGCTGGTTGATGCTGGAGAACCTGCCCGGCTATTTTCCCTTCACCGCCGGCGTCTTCCCGTTTAAACGCGAGGAAGAGGACCCTACCCGCATGTTTGCCGGTGAAGGGGACGCCTTCCGCACCAATCGGCGTTTCAAACAGCTGTCAGAGCACTCGGAGGCCAAGCGCCTGTCCACTGCCTTCGACTCGGTGACGCTGTACGGTTTCGATCCTGACGAGCGCCCGGATATCTACGGCAAAGTGGGCAACTCCGGTGTGTCTATTGCCACCCTCGATGACATGAAAGCTCTGTACCAGGGTTTCGACCTCTGTCACCCGACCACCTCCGTATCCATGACGATCAACGGCCCGGCGCCCACCCTGCTTGCCATGTTCCTGAATACCGCCATCGATCAGCAGCTGGAAAAATTCAGCGCCGCGTGCGGCAGGCAGCCGGACGAGAAAGAGACCCGGGAGATTACCGCCCGGGCCCTTGGAAGCGTCAGAGGCACAGTACAGGCGGATATTCTCAAGGAGGATCAGGGCCAGAACACCTGCATCTTCTCGACGGAGTTCAGCCTCAAGCTGATGGGGGACATTCAGGAATATTTTATAAGCCGGGACATTCGCAACTTCTACTCGGCCTCCATCTCCGGTTATCACATCGCCGAAGCCGGTGCCAACCCGATCTCGCAGCTGGCCTTCACCCTGGCCAACGGCTTCACTTTCGTGGAAGCTTATCTGGCCCGGGGCATGAAGATCGACGACTTTGCCCGTAATCTTTCCTTCTTTTTTTCCAATGGCATGGATCCGGAGTATACGGTCATGGGGCGCGTGGCACGGCGGATCTGGGCCACGGCCATGCGCTACAAGTACGGGGCCAACGAACGCAGCCAGAAACTGAAGTACCACATCCAGACCTCAGGCCGGTCATTGCACGCCCAGGAAATGGCCTTCAATGATATACGCACCACCCTGCAGGCACTGATCGCCATTTACGACAACTGCAACAGCCTGCACACCAATGCCTACGACGAGGCGATTACCACGCCCACCGATGAATCGGTACGGCGGGCGATGGCAATTCAACTGGTCATTAACAAGGAATGGGGGCTGGCAAAAACCGAGAACCCCAACCAGGGCGCTTTCATCATCGAGGAGCTGACTGATCTGGTGGAGGAAGCGGTACTGTTGGAATTTGAGCGCCTGTCCGATCGGGGCGGGGTTCTGGGCGCCATGGAGACCGGGTACCAGCGCGGCAGAATCCAGGACGAATCCATGCACTACGAACACAGGAAGCATGACGGCAGCCTGCCGATTGTCGGGGTCAACACCTTTCTCAGCGCCAATGCCGAACCGGCAGGTTCTGAAATTACCCTGGCCAGATCCACAACCCGGGAGAAAGACAGCCAGATCGAACGGTTACGGGATTTTCAGGCCCGCAATCGCCCGCAGTGTGAGGAGGCGCTGCAAAGTCTCAGACTGGCAGTGGCTGACAATGCGAACGTCTTCGCTGAATTGATGCAGGCAGTAAGGTACTGTTCACTCGGTCAGATTACCGACACGTTCTTCGAGGTCGGAGGACAGTATCGGCGCACCATGTAACCGCCGCTACAATGACCAGCAGGCGTGCCTGAGTACAGGCCGCAAAAAAACCGCCACCAACGGCTGTAACCCTATGCAACAACCAGTACTAACGCTGGAAAACATCAGCAAGAAGTACGGCGACTTCACCGCCGTGGACAAGGTGAATCTGCAGATCCCGCGGGGATCTGTGTACGGCTTCCTGGGGCCCAATGGGGCCGGCAAAACCACGACGATTCGCATGATCCTGGATATTATTCAGCCCACCTCAGGGCGCATTTCCATACTGGGCCATCAGTCGGCACAGGCGGTGCGGCAGCGCATTGGTTACCTGCCGGAAGAGAAAGGCCTGTACAAGAAAATGAAAGTGGCCAGCCTGATCGCCTACTTCGCAAGACTCAAGGGGATGGCGAAGCAGGACGCCGAGCGCCAGGCGGAGGCATTGCTGCGTCAGTACGGGCTGATCGAGTTCTGCGATGCCCGCATCGAATCCCTCTCCAAGGGTATGTCCCAGAAGGTCCAGGTACTGGCGTCGGTGGCACACGAACCCGAACTGGTGATCCTCGATGAACCCTTCTCCGGACTGGACCCGGTCAACCAGCAGGTGCTGGAAGACCTGATAAAGAATCTGAGTGCGAACGGCCAGACGGTGATTTTTTCCACCCATATCATGGCCCATGCAGAGCGGCTGTGTGATCAGATACTGCTCATCGCTGGCGGACGAAAAGTATTCGACGGAACCGTCTCGGAAGCCAAGGCACTGGTGCCTCGCCGGGTGCTGCTGGAAACTGCCGGGGATGTGGCCGGGTTGGCCAGACTGGACTCCGTGGCCAGGATCACAGCCTCCGAGACCGAGCCGGGCACTGTCCCCCATTGGGTAGTGGAAATCACCAATAACGCCCAACCCCAGGATATTCTCAAATACTGCTTTGATGCGGGCATTCCACTCAGCCGTTTCGAGTACGCCGAGCCCAGTCTGCACGACGTATTCGTAGACCTGGTAGGGGCTGAAGCCAGGGAGCAGCGACTGCGATGAATGTTATTCGAATCATCGCCTGGCGTGAATTCATGGAGAATGTCCGCACCAGGGGATTCTGGATCGGTATCCTGTTACTGCCGGTCATGGTTATCGGCATCTACCTGATTCAATCATCGCTGGCGAGTGCAACGCCGACCCGTTACTACATGCTGATAGACCAGACCGGCCGTTACCAGGACACGGTGGAGTCCGCCATCGAACTGGAACATCAGCGCCAGGTTCTCCAGGCGTTCGTCAACTATCTGCTGGACAACCGCAAAGAAAGAGACCTGGAACTCACCGCCGCTGACGCCAGATCCGCGGCAGACCAGCTCGTAGACGACGTAGGTGCAGACGAGGCCGCAGCCCTGAACGAATGGATCGAAGCCGGGGGCCTGGATTTCGCCCTGACCATGTCGACGCCCTACCTGCGGGAAGACGCACCACCCTTCGAGAGTCCGCGCCGCACCTTTATTCAAGCCCCGATGCCCGACGGCATCGACCTTAACGCCAGCCCGGAACAACTTGTCGGCCAGCTGAGGCCCCTTCTGAGCGGCGAACAACGGGTGTCCGTGGATGGCAATAGTGGTGAACTGTTTGCCCTGATCCTGGTGCCCGCCGATATTGACGACCACGTCATGCGTCCCGGTGTGATGCCGGTTGCCGGCCAGGCTCCGCGTACCGGCATTCAGTACTGGAGCCGCAATCTGGCCGATACGCGGCTTCCGAATGCCGTAGAGCGCAGTCTCAACTCCAGAATTCGCGATGAGGAGTTCGCTAACAGCGGTCTCAATACGCAGTTGATCCGCTCTATTCAGCGCACCCGATTGCCACTCAGCAAACTTGACCCCCTTGCCAGTGAAGGGGAGGAAGCGGTGAGCATGGCCGATACCTTTCGGCAGTTTGCCCCGATGGGCTTTGTGTACTTCATGTTTCTGGCCCTGATGCAGAGCGTTCAGTACCTGCTGACCAACACCATCGAAGAAAAATCCAATCGTATCCTTGAGGTCCTGCTGGCTTCGGTAACACCGAATGAGCTGCTGATGGGCAAATTGCTGGGCATCGGGCTGAGCAGCCTGACCACGCTGGCAGCCTGGCTGCTGACCCTGTTTCTGTTTCTGAATTTATACGACAGCGCGGAAACCAGCGCCATCGTGCAGATTATCGGCGTTGCCCTGAGTTCCGACCTGGTCCCGTGGTTTATTTTTTACTGCCTGGCCGGCTACGCTTTGTACTCCGGCATCTTCCTGGCCATCGGCAGTCTCTGCAACACGCTCAAGGAGGCGCAGGGCATGATGGTGCCGGTGCTCGTCACCATGATGATACCGATTACCATTACGCCCTTCGTGGTCATGGACCCCAATGGCAGTCTGTTCAGAATGCTCTCCTGGTTCCCGCCATTCACTCCGTTCCTGATGATGAACCGGGCAGCCGCCAATCCACCGCTGCTGGATCTGATCGGTACCACACTAGTGCTGCTGTTCAGCATTTTTCTGGTGCTTTGGCTGTCGGGGCGGGTTTTCAGACAGGGCCTGCTGCGGACCGGCCAGCCACCACGGGTGATTGAGTTGCTGCGGATGCTACGCGGCGGTCACTGATCGAGGGAAGCGTCGCTGTTCAGCTCATAGGTGTAGCCAATGACTGACTCCACATGGGCCGGTTGCAGAGATCTATACAGCGTATTGGCAGCCAGGTTGGCATGCTCCGTGCCAAGCCAGGCCTCCTGACAGCCCCGTCCCCTGGCGGATTCCAGCAGGAAAGTCATCAGTGCCTTACCGACACCCCGGCGCCTGAAATTGACACAGGTGTCCACTTCATCGATGTAAAGCCAGCGGAAATCCTCATAGGGTTTACGCTCTATACGCGCCGCGGCGATACCGCCAAGTTCGGGCGGATCTTCACCCACAAACGCGGCGACAAACAGGTGGTCATCGTCGGCAAGATAAGTGCGCAACGCGTCCACCTGGTAACCGTCGATATCGTTTCCGGCATCCCACTGCGCCGTATTTATGCGTTGTGTCAACAGCTCCAGGTCGTCTGACCCGACTATCCGCCTGACCTGTATCTTCACTGCCCAGTCCCTCCTTCGCCGCTACCAGGCTTCAAAAGTTTCTGCCGCCAATGGAAGACTCACTATTCCCGGGCGGCCGACAGGAAAGCCCACAGTGGACACAGCGACGAGTAAAAAAATTAAGGAAAAATCCCTTCACGAAAAATTGTTTGCCACAGCGGGGACAGGCCCGGATGACCATATCTACGGCAAAAACCGCGTACACCGCCATATAGACAAACATGAGCGTGGTGACACTGCGACGTTCATTCAACAACATGAGCAGAACAAGGATGTAGAGGGGAAGCGTGTAAAAGCAGACCATCAGCCGGCTGCGCGCTCGTTCGATTCTGCGCAGTTGCTCTTTGAGCTGCCGACTTTCTTCTTCTGATTGCCCGGTTTCCGGCTCTTTACCGTTGTCGACTGTCACTGACTGGTTGCTCTCGATAGTCTCGTAAGTCAGGCGATCCGGGAAATTCGTCAGTCCCGGGAGCCGGGCTCAACGCCATTCTGCACAGCGGGCTCGCCTGGGAGCCGGAGAGTGCCTATAATCGACGACTCTCTCCCTGGCTCAGGGTCAGTCAACAATCTTAGCGTTTCCACAGGACTAAAGCTATGGAACGGAGTTCCTCACAGACCCGAAACTGTCTCGTCACCCTGCCCGCTTCGCCAGTGCAATTCTCCTCATGCTGACTGTGCGTCTGAAAAAGGGCCGGGAAGCCTCATTGCTGCGTCATCACCCCTGGGTATTCTCCGGTGCAATCGAGTCGGTGGAAGGCAAGCAGACAGCGGGCGAGCCGGCAGAGGTGGTCAGTCACGACCACAAACCCCTGGGTGTAGGCGCCTATTCTCCCCAGTCACAGTTACGCGTGCGTCTGTTCAGCTTCCAGGCCACCGGCATCGATCGCGCCTTTTTTCGCACTACCCTGACCAGGGCGCTGGCTAAACGGGACAGCCTGCTTAATAACAGCGAGCGCACTGCCTGTCGCCTGGTATTCGGAGAATCGGATCACCTGCCGGGACTGGTGGTGGACAAGTACGGTGATTACCTGGTGTGCCAGTTTCTGTTTGCCGGGCTGGAGCCCTGGAAAACCGATCTGGTCGAATTGCTGGCTGAACTGACCGGCTGTCGGGGTATCTTTGAACGATCCGACACGGCGGCGCGTAAAAGAGAAGGTCTGGAACCCAGTGAAGGCCTGCTGTGGGGGGAACCACCCCCGGAAACCCTGTTGATTCGCGAAAATGGCCTGCAACTGGAGGTCGATGTCAGGAGCGGGCAGAAAACCGGTTTCTACCTGGACCAGGCCGACAATCGCCAGGTTATCAGGCCCTACTGCCAGGGCCGGGAGGTACTCAATTGTTTCGCCTATACCGGCGCCTTCTCCCTGACCGCACTGGCCGCCGGTGCCAGGCGGGTAACCAGCGTCGATTCGTCCCGACCTGCACTTGCCATACTGCAGCGTAATATCCATCACAATGGCCTTGACGAAAACCGTCACGCCACTGTAGAGGCTAAAGTCGGTAACCTGTTAAGAGAATGGCAGACGCAGGGCCGGCAGGCCGATCTGGTGATCCTGGATCCGCCAAAGTTTGCCGAACAGAAGTCCCAGGTCATGAAGGCAGCCCGGGCCTACAAGGATCTGGCGATGCAGGCGGTGAAACTTATTTCGCCGGGAGGCTTTCTGGTCACCTTCTCCTGTTCGGGCGCCATCGACCTGAAGCTGTTTCAAAAAATTACCGCCGACGCTTTTCTCGACGCCGGCCGTGAGGGCGAAATCGTCGATTATCTGCATCAGTCTGCCGACCACCCGATTGCCCTGGCGTTCCCCGAGAGCCAATACCTCAAGGGTCTGATCTGTCGTGTCAACGACCAGGGGACCTCTCCTCAATAACCAGCTGACCCTGAAAAATCCGCCGGCAAAGCCCGCCTGCTGTCGGTCTGTAACAAGAGCAGACCATTGCTGCACACTACGCCCGGCGGCATTGTCCGCCTGACCGTCGCGGTTCCGCAGGATCTGTGCGGAGAATCTTTACGCAACGGGTTTTTCCCGCGCCGTCACCGGGCGCCCGCCTGCAGGCCGAACTCCAGCACCAGCCAGCCGTCTTCGTCCGGCTCGCCAGCTTGTGATTCACCAGTCCCCAGTTGTGCAGGGTCCAGTTCTCCTCCCGCCAGCAGGAAATCCCTGATGGCAGTAACACGGGCTTCGGCGAGCGCTTTCAGCTGCTGATCAGAGACGGACTCCGCGGCAGTCAGACGGCTGCGAAGGTCCTCCACGTAGGCCTGCACATCCGGCTGGCGGCTGGACAAGGGTTCACCGGTCAATGGATTAGTCACGGTGGTCTCAATGTAATTGGCCGCCTGCAACTCCGCCGGAGAGGGAGTCAGACCAGCCTCCAGGTACAGGGCTTCCAGGGCCGCGAGACGCCGGTCAGTTAGCGACGATTCCTGATCCGGCAATTCTTCGATACGGGCATTCACCTTCTCGATCATCAGGCTTTCCTGCAGTGCCTGACGATCGGCTTCCCCCGCCAGCAGCGGTAATTCCAGCACCAGCTCAGGCCGCTGCGCCAGAGCCTGACGCAGCTGGTCCAGCACCTGGCGTTCCGGCGGTGCGAGAGCAGCCCGGCCGGCCTGAAATTTTATGTTGCTGATATCGTCTTCCTGCCCCCCCACCAGTGAGCCCAGCAGCCGGAACGGCGCAGTCACCAGGTTGGTCAGCACATTGGTGAGAGCCCGGCGTATTGCCGGCCCCAGGTTAAACTCCGGGCTGTTGACATCGCCGCTGACTGGAACTTCCAGATCGATTACTCCCCGGCTGTCTTTAAGCAGGGCCATTGCCAGATCCAGGGGCAGGTCCATGGCGTCAGGATGCTCAACCCGCGCACCGAGGCTCAGGTCACGCAACACCACCTGATTATTAGCCGTCAATTGACCGGCCTCCATGAGGTAGGAGAGATCCACGTCCATGTTGCCACTGGCGATTTCACGACCGGCGAACTTAATAACATAGGGTGTCAGTGGCGGCAGGTCCAGATTGCGAAACTGCAGCTCGATGCGACTCTGCTCCGTAATCGCGAAGGGATTGAAACTGCTGTCCAGCTGCACCAGGCCGTATTCATCCACATTCCCTTCCAGGATGAATTCAATAGGCTGACTGGACGGCGCCGAGAAACCCTCGGCCGTGCCTGCCAGTTCACGGATGTCGGCGGCAAACGGAATCGGCAGGTTCAGGTCGGTGAAATGAGACGCGCCGTTGGCTACCTGGATCCGGCCAATGGTCAGTGTCACGGGTAATGCCGCTGTGACGGCGGCGGTGTCGGCGTTAGTGTCGGCGTTAGTGCCGGTCGTTGCTTCCAAGGTTGTAGCGGCGGCGGTCGCGGCGACTTCAGAACCTGAGGTATCGGTTTGCCTGGCGAGCTGGCCGACATTGGTGCTGCCGTCTTCGTCAATCAAAACCCGCGCATAGGGGGAATCGAAAACCAGCTCGGAAATGTCCAGCGAGTTCCCGGCCAGGGAAAAGCTCACCCCGGTTACCGCTAATTCTGCCAGACTGACCAGAGTTTCCTGTAACCGCTGATCCGCCACCGAGAGCTCACGCAGCTGAACATCGCCCCGATAGGAAAAGGGTTCGTCGCCGCTCACCCGCAGCTCGCTCTGAAATTCCAGCAGTGCGCTTTCCAGCTGCACCAGTGCATATTCACCGATATAGGGCTGCAGCACCGTCAGATCCAGCGCTGCCAGCGAGGCGCTGGCGTTCAGAACCGGTTCCGGCAGGGCACCCACTTCACCCTGCACCTGCAGTTCGCCACCGGAATCGAAGGCCACGCTGACCTGCAGCGGGAACAGGGCCTCTGCCTGATTGCTCAGATCGGTCAGTTCCACATTCAGCTGGACGCCGAACTGGCCGGGTGTCTCCAGGCTGCGGTCGCTGAATGTCACCCGATTATCCACCAGCACCAGGCGCTCCAGGCTGAGTTCCCAGGGGGCCCCGGCACTGGCCTGATCGGCAGCCGGTGTTGTCGGGCCAGCGTCAGCGTCGCCGGTCATGGCAGCGATCATCTGCTGCAGGTTGATCTGCCCATCGGCCTCACGGGACACTGCCAGCTCGACCTGGTCCAGTTGCAGGCTTTCCAGTTCCACGCGATTGTCTGGTATGGCTACACGGCCGTTGCTCACCTGGAGACGACCGGCGGTCAGAAAGGGCTGGGGCTGTCCCGCCTGCACAGCGGCCAGGTCACTGACCGACAACTGCACCTGATCCAGTGCCAGGACCAGTTGCTCGCCGGACAGGTCAAGCCGATAATCCAGCCCGGCGTTCAATCTGCCGCTATCGAGAGTCAGTGGCAGGGTGTCCTGCAGGTAGCGGCTGACCACGCCGAGCGAAAAATTCTCCAGGTTAAGCTCACCCGTGAACAGCGGTGGATTAAGCTGCAGTTCACCACGCCAGCCCAAACGCGCCTGATCTTCAAAGTCAAAGGTCAGGACATTCGAGCCTTCACTGTCCCGCAACGAGGACAGGTTGGCAATTCGAGCGTCCGTCAGGGTAAGCGTGGTCTCGAAAGGGGTAACGGGTACTTCATCCCTGATAGAGAGATTGATATCAGTAAGGCTGATATTTTCAAGCTGGAATGGAAAGGGTTCGCTCGCCTCTTCCGGTTGCAGTTCAGGCGGGGCAGCCGGCCCGGTGGCCGTCGCCGACCAGGTCTGTGCCAGCCGCGACACTGTATCCAGCCCGTCCTGATCGCGTTCAAAATAAAATTGCAGGCTCTGCACCGACAGTTCGGCAAGCTGTAATCTGAGCAGTGCCAGCCTGGTCGGTTGCACGTTGGCAGTTAGTGTCTGCATTTCCAGCAGTGGTCCGGTAGTCCTGTCAACGACCTGCAGACCATCCACCCGGGCATAGAAAGTAAAAGGGTTGAAGTAGATCGATTCCACCTCGGTGGTCAGACCCAGGCGCTGGTCCGTAATTGACCTAAGCTGTCTTTCCGCCAGCCACGGTACACCGAAAAAGCCTGTCAGAGAATAAACGACCAGGACACCCGCGCACCACCAGGCTGGCTTGGGAATATTCTTAAGAATTTCTTTTACGGGTCTCATTGTCGAATTCCACTCGGCGGGTTGTGATAGGCCAGAATTTTAAGCTTCCAGTAGGATAACAGGTTAGCACAGCGTCGCCACTTTACAGCTGGCTGGACAGCGGTACCAACTGCATCAGCCTGAAGAGAACCCGTTGCCAGAAGCCATGGGCAGGTTCCCGGCCGAGTACCTCCACGCCTGCCTGCCACTCGATCCCGGCAGTGGTGAGGACCAGATGATAGGCATTCTCTGTCCTGATCATCTCATCAAAGGATCGCCGTAGCGCGGTTACCAGGTCACTCGATACCAGCATGACACCCAGTTCGGTATTGAGATACAGAGACCGTGGGTCCAGATTCATGGACCCGAGGAAGACTGCCTTATCATCAAAGAGAATGTACTTGGAATGCATCGTGGCCAGGGCCTCACCCGAGTCCTACGCCAGCCTGGCGTCCGGGCGAAACTCGTAAAGCTCGACACCCATTTCGAGCAGGCGTCGACGAAACCGTGTGTACGCGGCGTGGGCGCTGGTGTGGTTGTTGGTTGCCAGCGAATTGGTCAGGATCGTGACTCGCACGCCCCGGTCAATCAATCTCGCGCCGATCTCCAGCAGAGTCTGATCCAGAGGCTTGAAGTCGTGCCTGATCTGGCGCGCATCAGCAATAGTCTCCCACGGACCCTGTTCTCACCCTGCCCTGCCCTGCCTGCCCCAACAGCAGGCGCGAAACAGACAGGCTTTGCCCGCCGGTCTGCTCCAGAAAAAGTAGTAATGGCTGGCCCACAGAGACACGGACGGGGCCATTGACGAGGCGGGATAGCCGTCAGCCATGGTAGCCACCAGGCGAATCCTGTGACTTGAGATAGGTCATGACATAGGGGACAGACCACGGTTTTCTGCAGAAGTTGTGGTTTATCGTGGGTGATAGCCTTCTTCTTTACGGGAAAGCTTACCCTGGTCAGCGAACGGAGCAGAGCAGGATTGGCAGACCGCCAACCAGTTCAGATTAAACGTGGTCTGTCCCCTCTTGAATCAGTTCAGATTAAACGTGGTCTGTCCCCTCTGGCCCGTCTACTGATAGCCTGCCGCCTGCAACCTGAACAGCTGGGCATACTGCCCCCCTGAATCCAACAGGCTCTGATGCGAACCCTCTTCGATAATGTGGGCCTTGTCCAGGACGATAATATGGTCCGCCATGCGCACGGTGGAAAAGCGATGGGAAATAATAATTGAGATCCGATTGGCGGTAAGCTCGCGGAAATGGGCGAAAATCTCCGCCTCTGCCCTGGCATCAATCGCCGCGGTGGGTTCGTCCAGAATCAGTACATCGGCCTCACTGCGCATGAAGGCCCTGGACAGGGCGATCTTCTGCCATTGCCCGCCGGAAAGTTCATTGCCGGCCTGGAACCAGGTGCCAAGCTGGGTGTCATAGCCCTCTGGCAGATCGGCTATAAAGTCCGCCGCCAGCCCCTTTACGGCAGCTTCGGACACCCGGTCCTGTTGATCCAGATGGCGGACATCGCCGACACCGATATTCTCGCTTACCAACAACTGGTAGCGGGCGAAATCCTGGAAGATCACGCCGATTTTCTGGCGCAGTGCGTCAACATCCCACTCCCTCAGATCCAGCCCTTCAAAATAGATGGTACCTTCCGTCGGATTGTAGAGTCGGGTCAGCAGCTTGATCAGAGTAGTCTTACCACTGCCATTCTCCCCGACGATTGCCAGGCTTTCTCCTGGGCGGATCTGCAGGTTGACGTTTTCCAGCGCCGGCCGGGTACTGCCAGGATAATAAAAACTCACCTTGTCAAACCTGATGCCCTGCTCCGGGGCCGGCCCCGCCGCCTTATCCCCGGCTGGCTCCGGAACCTCGTGCTCAAGATATTCGATGAAATTGGACAGGTAAAGGTTATCCTCGTACATGCCATTGATAGACGTCAGGCTACTGGTTACTGCCGTCTGTCCCTGACGGAACAGCGCCACGTACATCGTCATTTGACCGATCGTTATAGTTGCGGCAATGGCTGCAAAAGCGACCCAGCCATAGGCGAAGTAGAAAGCCGCACTGGCCAGCAACCCCAGAACATAGCCCCAGAAGCCCCGCCGCAGCACTAGGTTACGATCTTCGAGGTAGATACGCCGGAAAATATCCACGTAGCGCTGCAAAAAAAGCTTACCCAATTGCAGCAACTTGACTTCCTTCACACCGTCTTCGCGGGTCAACACCATTTCCAGGTAGATCTGCATGCGCCTTTCCGCGGAGCGGCGACGATAGATACGGAATGCTTCGCCGGAAAATCGTGCTTCGGCAACGAACGCCGGCACTCCGGCAAGCCCCAGCAGCAATACCGCGTAGGGTGAAAACTGGAACAACAGGCCGCCCACTGCCACCAGGGAGATAAAGTCTTTAATAACGTCGAAAGTTTTCGTTACCAGGCTCAGGGGGCGACTTGAGGCCTCGCGTCGTGCCCTGACCAGTTTGTCGTAGTATTCTGAATCCTCGAAATGCGCCAGCTCCAGAGTCAGGGCCTTTTCCAGGATCATCACGTTGACCTTGTTGCCCAACAGAACCCGCAGAATTGACTGACTCACCGTATTGATGCGCTGGGCACCGGTCATGATCACCACCAGGCCGGCTTCCAGCAGCACATAGAACAGTACATCACTGCGGGCCTGATCTCTGACGTCACCGCTCTGCTGCACCGCGGTTACCACCGAATCAACAATGAACTGGCCGACAAAAGCGATGGCGGCCGGCATCACACCCGCCACCAGGTTGGCCAGCCCGAGTACAATCGTCAGCGCGGCGCTGGTGCTCCAGACAATCTGCAGCGCCACCTTGCTGTATTTAAACGCCGACAGAAAGCGTGTGAGGCGGGATTCAGGATTTTTACTGTTCAATGTGCCTGGACCAGGATTCAATTGCAGGGGGTGGACGGTTTACGCCGCTGTGGTGATAGTAGATTCCAGCAAATAAAAAAGGGCTCCGTTTACTGGAGCCCTCTATGATAGCCGAGCAGTCACCGAATCGCGACGGCCCGGGGCGGTTACCGCAATCCGGCCTTAAAGCTTCATCAGTCTGATAACGATCCTGTCGGTATTACGACCGAGACTGGGGTCGGTGGGGGACAGGGTATGATCGTCGGCGGGATTGTCCAGTACCTGACTCACTCCTACCACCGCAAAACCGGCCTGGGTGACCGCCCTCACCACCTCATCGAAAGCGATTCGGTGCAGAGCGGCATTGTCGGCGCCAGGAGTCCCCTCATGGTCGATGATCCCGAGAATACCGCCCGGCTTCAGAGCAGTCATAACCTGCTCCAGAATGCCCTGCGCGACCTGGGGATCCCGATTGTGGAAATCATGGAAGTTCAACGCCGTCATGGCGACATCCACTGAGCCGGGCGCGGCATCGCTGATGGCACCTACCAGCTCGACATTTCCCAGGCGATTGGCCCTGGCAGTGGCGACTTCTTCCGCACTGCTGCCCGGTCGGTTCTGCATCAATACTGTACCGTTCGCACCTACCGCGTAGGACAGCACTTCGGTGTACCAGCCCGTCGAGGCGTTGATATCCAGCACTGTCATCCCCGGTTCAACACCAAAAAAGTCCAGCACCTGAGGTGCCTTGCGGCTGGCATCCCGCTCTTTATCCGCAGCAGGCCGGTCCGGGTTGGCCATAGCCTGTTCCAGACTGGCAATATCCAGTGCCGATGCGGTACTGCAAACCAGGCATGCTGCTGCCAGCAGGGAGGAAATGAATTTCATAGACTTCTACCTTTTCTCAGTGACTTCAATTTGATTGGGAGTGAATGGCGCTGGTTGCAGCGCTTATACTTGTTGGGTTTGTCCCACTTTCTATTTATCTAATTATCTAATTATCGATTGATCAGGTTAGTGATCTGTCGATGCGACAGGGAAGCTGACAGCAATGATGGCGACAAGCCATCGTCCCAGCCGGTCAGCTGCAACAGACAGACCCCGTCGGGCCTCGCAGAGCATAAACCAAGCACGCTACCGAGTATAGCGCCTGTGAGCCGCTCGCCGCGGCAGGTGGTTAACTCGTAGCTTAGACTGCACTGAATCGACAGCGCAACGGCATTGATCCGCGCAAACCTGCACCTGGAGTCAGCAGACTTTGCGGCTGCCCCCCCCGCTGGCAGAAACAGAAACTCTTGCCTGCTGAGCCTTGGCCATTTTCCCAGGGCAAAAAAAAGGCCGCTGGGCATTGCGGCCATCAGGCTTACTAACCAAGGTTTACGTTATTATTTTTAAGTACAACCTTTGTAGTGCTAGTCTGTTAAGTACTGTTCAACCTAGTGCAATCGATGGGCGACCATCAGTTCCTTTTCGAACATCTCCTTGACCTTCAGCAGTTCGCTGACGTCATCGTCGGTTTCCATCAGCGGCAGATGCTGCTCGATGTCCGTCAGAATATTGGTGATGCTGCCGGTATCCAGCGCGCTCAGGTCCACCTCGAAAGGCCAAAGTTTGTCGAAGCTCATACCCCAGTGTCCAAATTTTGATCAGTTCCGCTGTCGTTGCCTGAAATACTATCGACTGACTTTAAGATATCTTCATAACAAATTCTAAAATATAAGGTTTTTATCCATATCAGAAGAGTTCTCACGCCTCCTGCCACAAACTTTACGGGACCTGTCCGTACGTGTAGACTGCGTCAACCTTCAGGGCTGGAGGGGGAGTTACCGCAGCATCAGGCCAGCCAGACAAGGACTTGCGACCCTACGACAATAAAATAAAAAAGGGCATTCGGGATGACAGCCTTTATTCGCGCATGGGCAGATACAGTTACCACCCGGCGCCATCTGATACTTCTTCTGGGAATAGTGCTTCTTCCGGTCATGCTGTTCACCGGCAAGGCTATCCCGTTCGACAATACGACAGAGCGGTACTTTGTCAGCGGCGACCCTGCCCTGGAAAATTTCGAGTACCTGATCGACCTGTTCGGCGACTACGAATATCTGATCGTCGGTATCGAACAATTATCCGCTGAAAGTGACGTGTTCAACCCGGACACGCTCGACACCATTAACCGTATAACCGGGTTTTTCGACTCCCACCGCTTCGTCACTCAGGTGCGATCGCTGACCAATTACCAATATACCCACGCCGACAGAGACGCCATCAGCACCGACTACCTCATCGAGGATGTCAGTCAGCTGGTAAATAATCCCGCCCTGGTAAACGCCATCCGCAACACCGTGCGCGGCGAAGAACTGGCGCTTGGCACACTGGTCAGTGAAGACTTCCGCCATGCCCGGATTACCGCCCGGGTGGAATACCGGGACTACACAGCAGCGCACAAGGTGGCTCTGGCTCAGGAGTTCTACCAGTTCATCGCCGAACAGGGCCTGGAGAGCGAGGAGTACGCCCTGCACTACTCCGGTTATCCGCTTCTCAGCGAGCGTTTTGAAACCCTGGTTCAGGACGATATGCAGCTGGTGATACCGGTGATGGGACTGCTGATGTTCCTGATGCTGTTTCTAAGCTTTCGCTCACCCCTCGCCATGGTGATGCCGGGCCTGGTCATCGGCGTCGGTGTACTCGGGGTCAACGAGATTCAAAGTTATCTGGGCGCTCCTCACTCCACGGTCGACCAGGCGCTATTGCCCACCATGATCATTATCGGCGTGGGAATTACCGTTCACGTGCTGGTGGAGTTTTACCATGCCATGCGGGAAAACCCGGACAGTATCGCCGCCGCCCGCCTGGCCATCATACGGCTCTGGAAACCCGCATTCTTCACCACCATCACGACCTCGGCCGGCTTCCTTGCGTTGTCGGTCATCCGCATCACGCCGATCCGTGACTTTGCGCTGCTGGGCGCCATCGGACCGCTGCTGTTATTCCTGTTCGCCATGACGCTGCTGCCTGCCCTGCTGAGCTTCACCACCCAGATTCCCCGACGCACGCTGGGCGCGATCTCTACAGGGCTGGTATCACGCTTCACCGGCGCCCTGCCCGACTTCACTTCGAAACACCACAAAGGCATCATCGCCTGTGGGCTGGCCTGCCTGGTCTTCGCAGTACTGACACTACCAAGAATCCAGATTGACACGAACTATATCACCCAGTTCAAACAGGCCAGCCCGGTCAGACAGGATATCCTGTACCTGGATCGTATTTTCCGCGGTGTGCTGACCCTCGATATCATTCTCGATTCCGGTGCGCCGGAAGGTGTCAAAGATCCTGAATTTCTGCGCCAGGTAGAAGCCTACCAGGCGTGGTTGGAAAGCCGCCCGTCCACCGGGCCGGTCAACTCACTGGTTGATTACCTGAAGGAGATCAGCCAGGCGCTCAACGGCGACAATCCCGATTATTACCGTTTACCCGACAGCCGCGAGATGGCTGCGCAATTCCTGCTGCTCTATGACAGCTCAGGAACCGATGAAGACCTGTCGGACATCAAAGATTTCGATAACCGCTTTCTGCGGTTGATCGTACCGATAGTCAACATGGCCGCCTCCGAGGCCAGGGCGGAACTCGACACTATCGAGACCTATGGCCGGCAGAACTTCCCGGCGCTGGAGCCCATACTCACCGGCGGTATGGCACTGCGAACCGCCCAGGATGTCTATGCCGCGCAGGGCATGTCCCGCTCCTTCGGTACCGCCCTGCTGGTGATCAGTCTGTTCTTCTTTATTCTGTTCAGATCATTCAAGTATGGCGTGCTGTCCCTGATACCCAGCGTGCTGCCCATCGTACTGACGGGCGGCATTGCCGGCGTTCTGGGGGTTTACCTGGACCTGAACACCATGCTGGTGGGAGCCATGACCATGGGAATAGCCGTGGATGACTCCATCCATGTCATGAGCCGTTATCTGACTGCCAGAAAATCCGGGGCGTCCACTCACGAGGCCATTGACAGGGCCATGAATGAATCCGGTCGCGCGGTAATTTTCACTTCTGCAGTACTGGTTCTCGGCTTCAGTGTGTTCTGTCTGGCATCCTTTACTACTATTATTTATGTCGGTCTGTTCGGTTCCATAATCATGCTGCTGGCGCTGCTGGGCGACCTGCTGCTGTTACCGGCACTGCTTTTCTGGATAGACGGTAAAGAACCTGCTCATGAATCCCGACAACAGCCCGATGTCACCTAATGAACTAATGAATCAATGAACTAATGAAATTTGAACCAGCCAGACCCATGACACCAAAGAGCAGAATATCCGCACTATTGCTGGCCTTCGTCCTGTTGCCGATGGAGCACCCGGTACACGGTCAAAGCCCCGAATACAACGCCGCGGAAGTGGTACGTATGAACGATCAGCTCGAAGATGGCGAGTCGGCCGTCAGCGATTATCGCCTGGTGCTGATTGACCGGCGCGGCCGACAGCGTGAGCGCCAGCTGCGGATGTATTCAAAAGACTACGGGGAGGATTCCCGCACCCTGTCCCTGTTTGACGCACCAGCTGATATCCGGGGTACCGGCTACCTGAACTATGACTGGGACGACCCCGACATGGATGACGATTCCTGGCTTTACCTGCCCTCCCTGCAGCGGGTCAAGCGGATTGCCACCAGTGACACGTCGGATTCCTTTCTGGGCAGCGATTTCACTTACGCGGACATCAATGGTCTCGAGATCAGCTGGTATGACTACAGTTTTGCCAGTGAGAGCGAAGTGGTGGACGGACAGGACTGCTGGGTGATCGATATCGTGCCCAAACCGGAATTCCGCGACAAGGCAGAAGACGCAACCGGCTATTCGCGCCTGCGAACCTGGATTCGCAAGGACAATTTCGTGCAGCAGAGAAGCCAGGCCTGGGAGTTGCGCGGCAACCGCATCAAATACTTCAATTCGTCGGAAATTGAACAGATCGACGGGATCTGGACCACCCGGCGCATGCAGGTCATCACCACGCGCAATGACCGGCAGGAGCATGCCAGCGTTCTGCAACTGGAAGACGTCGCTTACAATATCGAGCTCAGTGACGACATTTTTACCACCGAGAACCTGCAGCGCGGTCTCGACTGACAGGGTCGCTCATTGAATCGGTCACCCCGACAGCTTCACTCCCAGTTCCGGACCGCGCTGCTGTGCAGCACTTTCCTTTTTTCCTGTGCGGGCGCCCCGGTACAGGCCCAGGATGATTTTTTTACCAACCTGGAAATTGAACCGCCCGATCAGGGAGCAGACAGGGACGCGCCGCTTTCAATTCTGGGCTGGGTTACCGAGGAGTTGTCCTACGGTTACCGTCGTCCGGACCCGCCTTTCAGCCGCACCGATCGCCAGCTCACCCAGGTGGAAACCAGCCTCTATACCCAGGTGGACTGGCAGGCGTCCGACACGCTGAATTTTCGCTTCAGCGGCAAAGCGTATCACGATGCCGTGTTCGCCCTTGAGAGCGACACGCCCTTCACCAACTCCGAACGCAGTCTCTACCGCAATCGTTTTGAGGTCCGGGATTTCTACCTCGAAAAGCAATTCGACAGCGGGCTGTACCTGAAGGCCGGCCATCAGATCCATGCCTGGGGTTTTGCCGAGTTTCTGCGGGTTACCGATCTGATCAATACCGAGGACCAGTACACCATCGGCCAGCAGGACCTGGAGGACATCCGCCTGCAGGTACCCTCCCTGCAGCTCAGTTATTCACTGCTGAACTGGACCCTGGATGCCGTAGTCACCTTTCATGCCGGCTACAACGACATCGCGCCAGCCGGCGACGAATTTGATCAATGGCTGCCCATCCGCCAGGAGAACTGGCTGATAGAACGAGACGACCCTGGTAACCGTTCGGAAACTTTTCTGAGAGCGTCCACCCATTACGCGGATGGAGACCTGCAGATAGTGGTGGGCGAATACAACAACAATCAGTTGACCATTGACGGAATCAGCCGCATCAAATCCTTCAGCCCGACCTTTCATCTGGCCCAGCAGCGCATGCAGGCTCTGGGCGTGGCCGCCAACCGCGTGCGCGGCTCGTGGCTTCTATTCGGAGAGCTCGGGGTGCAGCGAAACGCACCGGTCACGCCGTTGGGCCTCGATGCCCTGCTGAATCCCCGTGGCTGGGAAGAACGCAGCCGCGTGCTGGGTGCTCTGGGCATCGAATACAACGGCTTCAGCAACACCCTGCTGAGCCTGGAGCTGGACAATACCCATACCCGCGGCGACGTGCAGAGGCTGGAAATAGACCGCAACCAGGTAGGGGTCGGCACCCGTCTGTACTGGACCGGCTGGAACGAGCGAGTGGAGCTGTTGTCGGTCTGGAACCGGCTGGCCAACGACCAGGGCTCTCTGACCCGGCTTTCGGTGGATTACAATTGGTCTGACAACTGGAAATTCGGTTTGCTCTGGGTGGACTACAGCGCCGGCCGTGGTTCCCTGTACCGTGGCTTTCGCAACAACGACATGTTGCAGTTGAATGCCCGCTTCAGTTTTCAGCGTTGACAAGCTCGGATCGAGTCCATCGACTATCAACTGTAAATTCACCAACAGCTTGGAAGCTCCGCAGCAATAAAGCAGGGCAAACTCTGGGTAGAGAAAGCGTAGTCAATCTCACAGCAGTTAGGGCTGTGATAATCTACGCCAGGTAAACGTTTGTGCTGACAGCCAGCAACCACCATTGGAAAGCTTTCCGTACGAGGATCTGCATGTATGAATAAGTTGGAAATCAATGAAGAAAGCCTCCAACAGATACTTGGCAATTGCCATCACAAGAGCTATCCAAAAAACGCCAGAATCGTCAGCCCGGGGGACGCAGCCGACAAGCTCTACTACGTTGTGGAAGGCTCATTGGTGGTCATGCTGGAAGATGAGCTGGGTCAGGAAGTAATTCTTACCTATCTGAACTCAGGCGAATTCCTGGGCGAGATGGGGCTGTTTGTTGAACAGTCAACCCGCAATGTCCTTATCCGAACCCGTGCAGATACTGTACTGGCTGAGATCAGCTACAGTCGGGTAGCTGAATTAATCCATGACTCTAACAAAGAGGCTGCAATCGCTTTGCTTATTGGTATTGGCTCACAGTTGAGTGATCGCTTGTTGAAAAGCAGCCGAAAAGTTGGCCTCCTGGCGTTTCATGACGTGACAGGCCGTATTGCACGAACCCTGATTGAGCTTTGTGAAGAGCCCGAAGCGCTGACCCATCCAGATGGCATGCAGATTCAGATTACCCGGCAGGAACTGAGCCGGATCGTAAGCTGTTCACGGGAAATGGCGGGGCGAATCATGGCCAGCCTGGAACAGGAGGGTCTCATCACCGTGGAAGGGAAAAAGACCGTTATCGTCCATGGTGCGTCCAGGCCTTAGTTAGCAGCGCGGCTAGCTGGAGCTTACGCTGGCCTTAACGTCTACTACATTACCGGCGTTACTTGTCGTCTCAGCGCTGTCCGGTACGGGATGATCTTCAAGGGCGGCAATCTTCGCCATCTGCCGCACGGCTTCATGCATCTCCAGCAGAATTCCTTTGAAATCCCCCCTGTCATCATCACAATTGCGTATTGCCAGGGCAGATCTGTGCAATCGCCTGATCAGTGCAATCATTCTGTCTCCCTCCTGTCGCAGGGCAATATATTTGCGCTCCCTGGGAAGTAACCTTAAGGCGGCGCCATAGCTTCCCGCGCCAGCGCACATCAAGCCAATTACCACAATTTCGAATTGCACTTGCTGGCCCATTTGGTTGGTAAAAAAGACCGATGCAAGGACGGCAAGTACTCCGGCACTTGTCAGCACCATATCCAGTAAGCGGGAAATCTTTCTTGTCATCGCCGTTTCCACTGAGATTAGCAGGTAAATGAACGCTCCGACCACAACATTAAGGCCACGTCTCACCAGCGTAAACCATACATCTTTGATTTTGTGAAATTTGTCACTTCTTAAAAAACCTCAGTGCAATTGCCCCTTTGCGGTAATCAATCCGCGATTTCGTGAAATAAATAGGAAAACTGGCGAGACTGGCTGCCGATAACATGACGGTACTGAAATTATCGGACAATTCTCAGGGCTGCGTGCCACCGCACGCATGGTTCTGGGAATTTTCTTCCGCAGCAGAGAGATCCCGTGAAACATCGTCTAAGAAGCGCCTGTCTCAAGCTTGTACAGAAAACGCCCTTTGAGCATGCTATCAAGGACCTGGTAGTACGGTTCTCATCCAGCGCTGGAGCAGCCGATGATCGCAGCACCTTCCAGGTCATCGACAGATGCGTCAAGGAGGGCTCCAACTGCATCGATATCGGTGCTTATCGTGGCGATATCCTGCGACGCCTGGTAAAACGTGCAGGCAAGGGTGAGATCCACGCCGTTGAACCCATCCTGGAAAACTGTGAGTACCTGCGGAAAAAGTTTCCTACCGTTAAAGTTCACAATCTGGCCCTGTCGGATCATGTAGGGAAGGCGACCTTCTTCCACGCCCTTGGCAGACCGGCGCGGAGCGGCTTGCATAAACAGAATTACCCGGATCCCGATGAACAGGTTAACGAGGTGGCCATCGGCGTGGCTACCCTGGACACCCTCATACCACCCGGGACCCGCATCGACTTCGTAAAGATTGACGTTGAAGGCGCGGAACTGGCGGTGCTGCGGGGCGGGCGGGAACTGATCCGGAGATGGCGGCCGATAATAATTTTCGAGCATGCGGAACCTGCCGCACTGAAATTTGGCGACAGCTCGGAGAGCCTGCGTCAGTTCCTGACCGAGGAGTGTGGCATGAACATTTCCAGCATGCAGAGGTGGCTCGACGGGGGCAGGCCCTATAGCCCGGATGAATTTCATGCAGCACGACTGCAGCATCATGCCATGTATTTCATCGCCTATCAGACTATCGAAAAGGAATAAGATTACCGGTGAAAATACCTATACTCAGCCAACTCATTCGCAGGATCCAACCTGAAACGCTGATCGATAAGACCGCCAGGTTTGTCGCCTGCGAGATGATCGAAGGTGATTATCTCGAGTTTGGCGTTTACCAGGGGGCCGCCTTCATCAGTGCCTACCATGCCTTCAGAGAACAGTTCGAAGACCGGGTCAATCTTCAGATTGGCGGCAAGGATCAGCAGGCATCCAGGGCCAGGCGACAGGATTTGTGGAACAGCATGCGCTTCTTCGCCTTCGACTCTTTTGCCGGATTACCCACCCTGGCAGACGAAGACACCTCGACTGCGGATTTCGAGCAGGGGCAGTTTGCCTTTCCAGCCAGCGAGTTTCGCAACAGGTTGAAAAAGGGGCGTGTACCACTGGATCGCGTCAGGGTAGTAGAAGGCTGGTTCGAGGCAACCTGCACGGAACAGACCCGGAAGACACATGATCTCACCAGAGCAGCGGTGGTCTGGATAGACGCCGACCTTTACAGCTCTGCCAGAACCGCACTGGAATTCATCACGCCACTGATCCAGGACGGAACAGTAATTATCTTCGATGACTGGTATTCCTACCGGGGCAACCCGAAAGAGGGAGAACAGCGGGCTTTTCAGGAATGGCAGGAAACTATCAGAGACAGATTCTCGGTGCAGGAGTATCAGAAAGAATCCTGGAAGCGAAACAGTTTTATCATTTCCGCTCGGTAGTCTGCCGTGGCTCTGATTTTGCAATGGGGAAGGTTACAGCGCCCGCTCAGGACTTCGCCGAAGACCGGAGGCCCGCGGAAGAATCACTGCAGTCGGCATGAAACAATCAGGGTTTCGGAATACCAGGGAAAGATCAGGGCCAGCTTTCTCCAGATCTGCTTAAACACAGAGAGCCGCTTCCGATTCAGAAAGGTGAAATTGATTTCTTCGACGACGAGGTTATTCCTGGCCAGACATTGAACAAGTGTGGTTGGGGTAAAGTTGACGACATGGTCAGGATGACAATGCTCCTTCCGAAAGAACGCATTGAACACATTGAGCAAAGACAGCGCATTCGGCGTACTGATCAACAGGTGCGTGTTTTCGTTCATCGCGGCGATAATGTTTGATAGCCCCGTTCTTATGTTCTCAAGGTGTTCAATAGTTTCTCCGAAAATAATAACGTCTGGTTCAAAATCAATTTTATTAATATCATTCATGTCCAGATGCATAATGTTCCCGATGCCGTTTTCGCGCAGATAGTCGATGGCGTCAGTATCCACATCCAGACCGACCACCTCTGCGGCGGAATGACTGAGCCTGGAGTGGAGCAGCAGGCCATCAGCAAGTTTCTCTCTGGTAAATGGCGCATCACATGCCCCGATGTGCAGGACCTTTTTATTCCTGCAATAGTCAGCGAAGTATTCGTCGCGAAGCGAGGGCAGCAGTGCCGGTTGGTTGGGTAACATAGAATAGAGATCTGCCATTTTTCTGAATGGTCAGCATTCTAGCTGAGATCTCCCTGCGGTAGAAGCGAACAGCGCAATCTGCGCTGCCTGAGATACACACTCTGATGAGAAGCCTGAGCAGTCAGAAGTCGGAACACCACACTATGAGTACAGAAAAGAAGTACCTCCTGGTATTCGTTGAGAACCTGGAAAAGCTGGCTTTTTTCTCCCGGCTTTATCCTGCCTTCAGAGACAGGGGCTACGGACTGCTGGTAGTGTCCAACCGGGTTTCCGTGATTCTCCAGGCCAGGCGTCATGGGATGATCAGCAGACTCTGCCGGAGAGATCACCGTGATGTCGATCTCTCCGGTACTCTGGAATTACTGAGACAGGACCTCACTGAGCACCAGGCGGAAAATTTCTACGGCGGAATCCTGAAATGCGTGGAGCAGGCCGCAGATTCAATTCAGCTCTGTGGGGGGTTGATCTGGAATGGTGGCAGGCTGGCTGATTGGGCCATTGCCGACTATTGCAATGAGCGGGGGTTGAATTGTCTGTTTTTCGAAATAGGCAACATACCAGGCAAGATGATCGCCGATCCAATGGGCGTGAACGCAAGGTCATTGCTGGCGGGTAAGGGATTCCGGCAGGAATACCAGCCAACCCCCTCTTTCGACAGCTGGAGAAAGTCCTACATCGCCACCAAACTGCAACAGCGGTCTGTTCCTCAGGCCCGCTCAGTGGGCCAAATCAATCCTTTCTACCTGATTGATCTGCTTGGATTCCTCTTGCTGGCGGCGCCCAGAAATACCAACCGCACGGTGAAAGCGATGCTGAAGAACGTATTCCTGACACGATCGGTGGCACTGACAACCACAGAGACGGTACCTGAAACCAGATTCTTTTTCCTGCCCCTGCAAGTAACCAACGACACACAGTTGTTCCTTAACAGCAAGGTCGATAATCGGGGTGCACTGGAATTCGCCCTGCATCTCTGTGAAGAAGAACAGGCTATGCTGGTCGTCAAGCCTCATCCGGCCGAGACATCGCCGCAGTTTCTTGCCTGGCTGCAACAATTCGCCCAGGAGAACAATATTCAGTTAAGCCGGGCCAACACCATGGAGTTGATCAGTAAATCAGATCGGGTCATTACCATCAATTCCACCGTCGGTCTTGAGGCCCTGCTGTATGGCAGAGAAGTGGAAGTGCTCGGCAATGCGGTCTACAAGGGTTTCGGGGAGGCTGACCTGGACAGGTACGTCAACCGCTACCTGCTCAATATCGACTATTTTTCCCGCCAGGAGATCGCGGCCGAAGCCGTCAATGAAATCGAATTCCGATTATTTACCGGCTCGATAGATTGTGTAAATCCCTGACAGGGACAGCGTGCACAGACTGAGGACCATGCCAATGGCGGCACTGGCGATACCAAGACGGTCCAGCAGCAGCAGGGTTGCCGCGATATTTACAACGGCGGCGCTGAAAGAGATAAACATATACTTGCCCGTGAGACCTCTGGCAATGAGGATATTGCTGAAATACATGGCGACCGGCGACACAGCCAACCCACCCAGAAGAATAAGCAGGCTGGTCTGTGAAGCTGAATAGGGAGCGCCAAACACCAGGCTCAGAATCGACTTCCCGTAAACAGCAAACAGCAGAACGGCGGCGCCCCATACCGGCAGAAGTCGCTTGATACACCTGGCCAGTTCTTTGAGGAGGAGATCTGATTTCAGGTACTGCGCAACTGAAATTCTGACAATCAGCGCGCAAATGGACAGGAAGCCCAGGTAAAGGGTCAGCGATACGGAATACAGGGCCAGGTTTTCCAGTCCCAATCTCGATTCGATCAGAAAGGTCGGAATATAGAGATTGATATAAGAGGCGACGGAGCCAAGGAAAGTAAAAACACTCAGCGAGAAATACTTCCGGGCGTGAGTAAAGTCCAACCGCCCGAGGAGATTGGGTACATGGTGGTGCTGGAGAAAAACATACAACAGGTAACCCGCCAGAAGCAGCAGGAAGTGGGACGTCAACAACACGCTCCCCTCGGCGCTTAACAGAATCAGCGGGTAAAGAAGCAGGAGGGGTGCGGCCCTCAGCACCCCGAGCGCCACATCCTGTTGGACATTCTGATTAATATCAAAACTGTACTTGATGTCGAGGATGGCCGGAGCAACACAAAGCAGCGCCAGCAACACCAGGTACGAAGGTATATCGGAATAATCAGAGTAGATAACAATCGGAACAATTAAAGCGCAATAGATGAAGAGCCTTATGGGTACTATGTTGCTGGTGATTGTTCTCAGTGAATAGTCCCGCTGCAGATTCAGGGCTGTCCGTTCGAAGCCGAAATTCACGAAGGCGTAACCCATGATGACCATGTTTTTCAGTAGATTAAAAACACCGTAATCACTTTGTGTCAGCGCGTGGGCCAGCAGACTGGCGACAATTAACTGGATCAGTGCCGGCAGTTGCGATCGAAAAATGAGGCCGAGATCATTCACCACTGAACCTGCCCCTCTGGCAATCCTGGCATTCAGCCATCCGTTCTATTCCTCACGGGCAGAAACATCCAGTGATTCCAGTTTTCCTACCAACACTTTCCAGTCATAAGGCGCTGCCGTTTTCGCGACTTCCTCGGGGTCAACTTCTCTATTAACCAGCGTCAGTACCTTCGTTACAAAGCTTTCAAGGGGCGAGATCAGCACGGCACCACCACTGATCAGCTTTTCAAACCCCTCGGCACCGAACCTGGTGGATACTACAAGGAGGCCATTCGCGACAGCCTCGACGATTTTCAACCTGCTGCCACCTCCTTCACTGACAGGACAAAGCAGTATCTTTGCCTGCGAAATAGCAGCGGAAACATTGTCAACCTCTCCGGTTACGACCCAGCCTTCCATGGTATGACTCCAGGCCGGAGGATTCCGCCCGACCAGCAGCAGTGTCGCCTCAGGCCAGCCTGCCTGCAGGCTGGGCCAGGACTCTCGAATGAAGGCCAGCGCCCGGCTGTTGGGCTGATAATCCAGCGCCCCGAAAAAACAGAAGGTATACTTCCGTTCAGTGCCGGGGGTGGAGTTTTCCAGGTTGACGCCGTTCGGTATCAGCAGAATCGGTTTACTGTAACGCGCCTGCAGGTAGTTCTGTTCTTCCTCACTGACACAGATGACAGCCTTTGAGTGCCGAATCAGCGCCCGCTCGAAGAATCTGACAAACTTCGCCAGCACGGGCTTCCCCAGGCGTTCAAAACGCAAATGTTCAATGTTATGGGCATCATAAACCAGTGGAACTCCATACTTCCTTGAGAAAGAGAGCAACATTGCTGCCTGATAAGGAAACGCGCAGACCACCAGATCCGGGCTGAATTCGACAGCCAGATGCCTGAGCGCAGAGGCGAAAGAGCAATTAAAAAAATAATTCAGGGGGTGAGGGCTCCTGAACGCGAAGTTATCCGCCAGGGCGTTATTGGCCGAGAGAATCGCAACGTCATGCCCTTGTGATCGAAGTGCGTTGGCCAGCTCGATTGTGCGTACCGCGCCACCGTAATTCGCCGGCACCAGATTATAAGGGGTAGTTAATACTATTTTCACGTTGCCGGCCTGGCAGCAGCATACCTGCTCCCTGTGAGTTTCACTGTTTATTCTTCGGGCAGCCGTCTGCCGGGAAACCGCTGGTAAAACAGCCGATGACCTGGCCTGAAGAAGCACTTGCCTGCGCGAAACAGTGTGCTGCCCCGATCGCAGCTCCCTAAATCCCCATTGCCTGACGCATCAGACGATTCTTGATAAAACCGGCTCGATTGATACTGCTCATTCCGGTATTTCTTAGCCAGCGAACGGGCAGTGCGTCCTGCGCAAACAGGAATTTGAACCCTTCCATGACACCCATCATTCCCAGATTGTGCCCTTTTCTGGCCCGTTGATAGCGCCGCAGAATGGCGTACTCACCAAGCGGACGCTGGGCCTGCAGGGCCTGCCTGATTTCCAGTGCCAGCGCCTGCGCATCCATGAACCCCAGGTTGACACCCTGACCGGCCAGGGGATGTATCGTGTGCGCCGCATCCCCCACCAGGGCGATGTTGGGCTGCACATAATCCACGGCGTGACGTTGTCGCAGCGGAAAACACACGCGCTGGTCGACCCATTCCACTGCCCCGAGACGATGCTCGATAGCACCGGCCAGCACGGTGGCAAACTTTATATCGTCCATTGCCTGCAGCTGTTCGGCATGCTCCGGCTCTGTGGACCAGACAATGGAGCAATAATGTTGTCCCGAACCGGCCGCCGCCGAATCATCCCGTAATGGCAGAAAGGCCAGCGGTCCGGTTGCCATGAAGCGCTGCAGGGCAGTCTCATGATGGGGAAGCTCGGTTCGCACGGTGGTCACCAGGGCCTGGTGCCGATAATCCCATTCCCGGGTGGCGAAGCCGGCCAGCTGGCGTACTTTGGAAAAAGGCCCGTCGGCACCCACCAGCAGGGTCGTGGTCCAGGAGCGGCCATCATCGGCTTGTACCCTTACGCCGCTGCCACTCGGTTGGCTGCCCTCCGGACGTTCAAAGCGCTCAAGTGTCACGGGACTGATCACCGACACATTCGCCAACTGCTGCAGGCGCTCATAGAGCCCCAGCAGGATTACGGAGTTTTCAACGATATGGCCCAGACTTGGCTCGCGGATGTCGGCTGCCGAGAATTGAATCGAACCGGTGCCATCGGCATCCCAGACCGACATGCCTGAGTAAGGCGAAACCCGCGTTGCCGCGATGACATCCCAGGCGCCTGCCCCGGCAAGGAAGCGCTGTGAGGCGGGAGCGATAGCACTGACCCGGGAATCGAAGGCCGGTGTCGGCTTTCGGCAGAAAAGGTTTTCGGCTGCGAAGCTGACACTGTCAAACAGGGCTATTCGAAGCGGTGTGGTACCCAGAGCACAGGCCAGTGCGGCGCCGACCATACCTCCACCCACGATAGCGATGTCGAAATCTGAGCTGGTCCGGGTTGATTGCATACCACGCATTATAGGCTGGAGTGACCCAGGGGGACAGTCGGGCCGTAAGATGATAAGGGGTAACGTGGCCGTGCGGCTCAGAACCAGTGACTGTCGGCTTGCAGGGGGTGGCCTCTGTCAGAGGCTGCTTTGCCCGGCAGGCTGGCACGGGTGCAGTGTGGTTGCTCCTCGTACGAGCGATCACCCCACCGGGTAAACCGGGTGAATAGCCGACCAGTCCCTGCAGTCAGCGGCTGGCGGCTGGCAGTTGCCTGCTGAATCCGTCAGGCGCATTATGGTAGCCTTGCGACGAAATGCATACAGGCACCGGGGCCCGTAAGCAGGCCCTGAAACGAGGTTTTGAAAATGAGCAATGTAATCGATCCTTCAAGACTGGCTGACTATATCGGCCACGAAGTGGGGGTGACCGACTGGTTTGAGATCGACCAGCAGCGCATAAACCGGTTTGCCGAAGCCACGGAGGATTTCCAGTATATCCACGTAGACCCGGATCGTGCCGCCCAGACCCCGTTCGGCAGTACCATCGCCCATGGTTTCCTGACCCTGTCATTGCTCAGCATGTTCAGCAGCAACAATGGCGGGATCAAGCTGAAAGACGCTGTCATGAGCATTAATTACGGCCTGGACAAGGTGCGGTTTGTCAGCCCGGTACGGGTCGGAAAACGCATCCGTGCCCGCTTTACCCTGCTGGAGGCCAGCGAGAAACAACCGCGTCGCTACCTGCTGAAACACAAAGTCACCGTCGAGATTGAGGGTGAAGAAAAACCGGCCCTGATCGCTGAATGGCTTGGCATGACGGTCCTGTGACCTGGAGCATTATGTAATGAAGAGAAGACTTACCCTGGCCTGCCTGCCCCTGTTATCAGCCTGCGCCGGAGAACCGCCCCAGAACATCGGCGCACTGAACGGCCGCCTGGCAGATTGCCCTGACTCACCCAATTGCGTATGCAGTTTCGAGGCACGGGAAAGCCACTATATCGAACCTCTGGAGGCCAACCTGTCCCAGGTGCAACAGGTCCTGATTGGGCTGCCCGAAGCACGGATTGTGTCCTCTACAGGCAACTACCTGCATGCGGAATTCAGCAGTCGCCTGATGGGTTTCGTGGACGACGTGGAATTTCTGTATGACCCGCAGGCCGAAGTTACCCATGTTCGATCCGCTTCCCGCCTTGGATACAGCGACCTTGGCGTAAACAGGAAGCGAATCGAGTCTTTGCGCAGCGATCTGGAGACCCCCTGACCAGCTGCCACAATAACCTGACCGGGCCCACGGCAACTGACAGCAAGTTGCCATTGATCCGTGCGGCCCGCTAAAAAGTACTGATATAACTAGCTTTTTTGCCATCCGCTGCCGTAATCGGAACAGCGCCCGGCTATCTTCCTGAACCTGGAAAAAAAAATCTGTTGACATTACGCCTGCAGGTGCTATTTTTTTAGCACACTGTTGCTTTTTTAGCAGGGAGGGTGAAGCCCAGGGACCACGAGGGGAATAATCACGAAGCGGGTCGGCATGAAAAGGCCCATGAACAGATAGAGATAGAGATAGAGATAGAGATAGAACCAGGTATCAGGCAGGCAATGAACCAGACGACGAGCCAGCCGAACAGCCAGGCAGCGAAGCTCTATCAAGACAGCCCGGACACCGGCGACCCTGCCAGCAGTTCAGGCCGGCGGCTCAAACCACTGCAACTGACGACTTAAACGGCGATCTCAGCACATGCCAACGACACACCTCAGCAGGCGCGAACGACAGATCATGGACATTGTCTATGAACTCAGGGAAGCCTCTGCAAAACAGATCCTCGATCGACTGCCGGATCCACCGAGCTACTCTGCCGTCCGTGCCTTGCTGGTAAAGCTGGAAACCAAGGGGCAGCTGAAACACCGGGAACAGAATCTCAAGTACATTTATTACCCGGCCCACGACCATGAGGACGCGCAACGTTCGGCGGTTTCCAGACTGCTCAAGACATTCTTTGATGGCTCGGTATCACAGGCAATGAATGCCATGATAGATCTTTCCGGTCAGGAAATTCCTGACCAGGAACTGCAGGATCTGGAACAATTGATACAAGAGGCAAGAAACAGGAAAGACGAAAGCAAGAAATAGATTCCGCTCAGAGGGATAGAATAACAATGACAACAATTATCACCAGCCTCGATCTCCTGCAAGCCCACAGCCCGGTGTTCTATTTCTGGGTGGACACGTTTATCAAGGCGTCATTGATTGTCCTCATAGCCCTGCTGCTGCGTTGGACGTTCCGTCGTCAGTCCGCGTCCAGCCACAGCCTGATCTGGCTGATTGCCCTGGCCAGTTGCCTGTGCCTGCCCCTGTTCAAGTTAATCACTCCCCGAATCGAGTTCGCAGTTTCCTTTACTGTAAGCGATGCAGCCCCGGCATTGGGATACCTGGCCGAGCAACTTCTGGAAACCCCTGCCGAGTTTTTTGCCAGGCTCACGATACTGGCAGAGTTTCTGGGCTGGTTCTACCTGGCCGGCGTGCTCTTCATGGTCGCCCGCCTGCTCACCGGTGTCCTGTCACTTGCCGGACTGAGCAAGCGGGCATACGCAGTACCTGGGCACCCGGCCCACAGCCTGCTGGCAGGCTTACTGAACGACAATGGCAGCGCGGCAGAAGTGGAATTACTTTTCAGTCCCGGGGCACAGACTCCTTTTACGTGGGGTGTTGTCCGTCACCGGCTGATCCTGCCGGAAACTGCGCTCGAATGGGAGCCGGCGCCGCTCACCCAGGCCATCGGCCACGAGCTGGGACACATTCAGCGCAATGACTGGATAGCACAAATGCTGGGCAGGCTCGCACTGTGCATCTATTGGCCCAATCCACTGCTCTGGCATGCAGTCAGACGCATGAAGCTGGCCAGTGAACATGCCTGCGATGATGCGGCCGTGGACAGTTGTGGTTCTGCAGTGGAATACGCGTCCAGCCTGCTCAAACTGGCCAGCAGGACCCGTCACCGGTTGCGCCCGCTGAATGCGGCCATAGGGCTGATCCCAAAAGCTTCAGAGCTCGGTCTGCGTATCCGGCATATCGTGCATTCCGACAGGAACCGGGAGTTTTTGCGGGCAGACGAGATTTGCGCCGCTACAACTGCAACCCTGCTGCTGGTCATTCCCTTTTCCTCTATTGAACTATCCGCCCGCATCGTGGAACCAACCCAGGCAGCCAGAGCAGTCGTACCGGTCAGCTTCGGCCTGCCGGCTGGAAATCTGCCTTCGGATGCTGCTTACCAGGACACTGCGCTTATCAATCCCGTATTGAATCCACCCCGGCAATTCCAGTCGGGCTCCCGGACTGTCGAGCGCTTGAACACGCCGCCAGGTGCCGCACAAACGGGTCAGTTGGCACGGCTTGCTGTGGCGGACAGCCCATCGGCTCTGGCAGACAACATCGACTTTACGGTCTCACCAGAAGCGCTGTTCAAGAAGTGGGAAGCGGCACCACTCATAGTTTCAGCACCGGCGTACCCGCCTCACGCCTTGCAGCGTGGCATTGAAGGGCATGTGGTCGCAGAATTCAGCCTGGATGAAGAAGGCCGGGTAAGAGAGACAACAATAATAGAGTCAGTACCAACTGGCGTGTTCGACACGGCGGTATTGCGGGCGGTAAAGAAGTTTGTTTACTGCCCGGAAGTCGTGGATGGAATCGGCGGGAATAACCAACCAATCAGAAAGCGGTTTTCGTTTGCCCTTGACGGCCTGCTCTAGCGGGCAGTTCAAGGGCGAGCAATAACCGGTTAACAGGAGGCCGATCATGCATACCATCAACATTCACTTACTGAGAGTACCTACCGCCCTGTTCGCAGCGGCAATCGTTACAACCACGTTGTTCTTTCTGATGCATCTGATGGTGCATTCCGACAGTGAGCGAGTCCAGGAGACTTTTGTAATTCCTGTCGTCGACGCGACCATGCCGGTGATAGAGATGGAGACCTTTGAGCCCATTGAAAGACCGGAACCTATCACGGAGCCGACGCCCACGGAGGTACCCGAGAAACCGCGAGATACCCCTGTCGGTTCCGTGCCAGTCCTGAGCTATGACCCACAGACCTTCGTGCTGGATCCACCTGGCTGGACTGGTCTGACATTTCAGGACAGCGAAATGGTGCCAATAGTCAGGACCACCCCGGTCTATCCGAATCGGGCACTGCAGAAGCAGATCGAGGGTTTCGTAGTAGTCAGTTTCAGCGTGGATGAACAGGGCAACGTGAGCAACCCGTCTGTAACCTATGCCGAACCGGAGGGTTATTTCGAGCGCGCCGCCCTGCAATCCATCGCCAAGTGGCGATACGCGGCCAAAGTTGAAAATGGCCAGCCGGTAGCGGTTCACGGCGTTCAACAACGCATCGTTTTCGAAATAGCCCGCTGAATTCCCGCGCCTGGGCCCTTGCTGGGGCCAGGGAGCCTTTGCCTGGCCCTGCGGGGAAAGGCAAAGGTTCCTGTTTTTTTGCAGGATTACCGGTCAGCCAGCCCCATGGCACTGCGGGCAAATTCATGGCGGACCAACGGGACGATATCGATGGAGGCCAGACCCAGCTTGCGGGCCCATATCAGGCTGCTGCGGTTGCTGGAGAACAACCGGGTCAGGTAATGGGAAAAACTGATAGTACGGTCCTGATCACGCTGCTGCAGATTCTGAAAAGTGTTTAGAACCTGCATGTTCCCGGGAGAAGCGCCGGCCGCTATTCCCTGTGCAAGCACGCCAGCCAGTTCCTCGGCATCGCGTAGTGCCAGGTTAAAACCCTGCCCCGCCACGGGGTGGAGCGTGTGAGCCACGTTGCCCAATAATACCAGGCCCGGCCTCACCTGCTCACGGGCAACCTGCAGACTGAGGGGGTAACAGAAACGCTCACCTATCCGATGAATCCGACCCAGCCGATAGCCAAAGCGCTCCTGCAGAATTGTAACCAGCTCTCTGTCTTCCAACCCCATCAGGCCCTCGGCGTCCTGCTCGGCAACAGTCCAGACCAGAGCACCTCGATATTCCCCGCCGAGGGGCTGCAGCGGCAGGATTGCCATCGGCCCGGTGTCGGTAAAGCGCTCATAGGCCACATTGTCGTGACTGCGGTCAAAGCCGATATTGGCTATTATGGCTTTCTGATCGTACTGCTGCCTGTCAATGGCAATACCAAGCTGATGACAGATGGGAGACCTGCCCCCATCAGCGAGAACAACCAGTGCAGTTTCAATCTCAACCAGCTGGCCTTCACCATTTCTTAATTGCAATGCCATACCAGTGGCAAGCGGTGCTGTGTTTTCAACACTGGCCGGAGCCAGAAAATCTATTCCCCCGGCTTCGTGCAGCGCCTGATTCAACACCGCACCAAAACGACGGTTCTCCACCACATACCCCAGGGCAGCCACTCCCTCGGACTCCCGGTCAAGTCGCGCAGAGCCGAAGTGACCGCGATCTGAAACATGGATCCGGTCAATGGGCGCCACACTGTCTGCCAGTGCGGCCCACAGGCCGATTTTCCCCAGGATCTGGCTGCTGCCATAGGACAGCGCCGTGGAACGATCGTCAAAACTGGGGGACAGAGCCTGACTCAACTCGGAACGGGCAGCCTCAACCACCAGGATAGAGGTATCAGCTGGCACCATGCGGCGCAACGCCAGGGCGAAACTGGCTCCCACCATACCCGCACCGATGACCGTGATGTCATATCTTTTATTCGGATTCTGTATAAACATTCTATTCAGCGTGGCTAACCGGCCATAAGCGCTTCTATCTCATCGCCGTCTTTCGGCACGTCCCTGCTCAGCACCTTATTGCCTGTGCGGGTTACCAGCACATCATCCTCGATCCTGACGCCAATGCCGCGCCATTTCCTGGCAACTTTCCGGTTGTCAGGAGCGATGTAAATACCCGGCTCGATAGTGGTTACCATGCCTGGTTCCAGTAACCGCCAATTACCGTCGATGCGATAGTCGCCCACGTCGTGTACATCCATTCCCAGCCAGTGGCCGACCCGGTGCATGTAAAAATCGCGGTAGGTTTCCTTTTTGATAGCCTGACTCAGGGGTCCCTCAATCAGGCCGAGCCTGATCAGGCCGGAGGTGATGACCCGGACCGACACGTTGTGGGGCTCGTCGTAGGCGGCGCCGGGTTTGACCGCGTCGATAGCCGCTAAATTCGCCTTTAGAACGATATCGTAGACAGCACGCTGTTCCGGGCTGAAAACGCCACTGGCGGGAAAGGTTCTGGTGATATCGGAAGCGTAGTGCTGGTACTCACACCCGGCATCGATCAGCACCAGATCCCCTTCTCTGACCTCGGCATTGTTGGTGTCATAATGCAGGATACAGGCATTATCTCCCGCGGCGACTATGGAGTTATAGGCCGGGAACCGGCTGCCGCTGCGGTAGAACTCATGAAGCAATTCCGCTTCCAGCTGGTACTCGTACACACCCGGCTTGCAGATTTTCATGGCTCGCTTATGGGCACGGGCGGAAATTTTTGCCGCCTTTTCCATTAACTTCATTTCCTTGCTGCTCTTCACCAGCCGCTGCTCGTGCAACAGGTGGTCCAGCACCAGGAATTCGCCGGGCGGGTGCACGCCCTGGCGCTTGTGGCTGCGCACCACATTCACCCAGTCCATCACCTGCTGATCAAACTGGGGGTCCTTGCCCATGGAATAGTAGACCCGCTCCCGCCCCTCGATCAGGCCCGGCAGGATATCGTTGACGTCCGAAATGGGAAATGCGTCATCGATCAACAACGCTTCGCTGGCACGCTGGGGCCCCATCAGGATTCCATTCCAGAGCTCCTTGAGCGGGTCTTTTTCCTGGCAGAACAGCACCGCCTCTCCCTGTTTGCGCCCGGGAATAAGCGCCAATACGGCCTGCTGCTCGGTGAAGCCGGTCAGGTAGTAGAAATCGCTGTTCTGCCGATAAGGATAGTCGGCGTCGTTGTTGCGGGTTTTCGGGGTGGCAGCGGCCAATAAGGCAATGCTGTTGGGCTCCATATGGGCCATCAGCTCTTTGCGCCGGCGTTTATATTCTCGGGAATCGACTGTCATATCCTTCCATTACTTCCACTTGCTTCTTAAGGCGTGACCGGATAGCACAGCGAAGACCGATGCGGCCTTCCGGTCCACCCGTTATCCACACGCACCCTTAACCCCTGATAATGGCAGGCCGATACACGCCGGCGGCAATGGGCCCCGACACAGGACCTGCCTGAAGGCCGGTGCGCCGCGTTACTTGTCTAAAGGACGGTTAGCATAGGCATAACGCCCGGACAGGTCCACCGGATCAGATGTTATTTTTGCGAATTGGGTCATTGACCCCCCTTGTCGGCCCCTCTATAGTTACTCTGCACTTAAATAAGTTCCGATAACATATTGCTTACATTGGAATTTAACCTGAAATCATGGATCGAGTAATGAGCGACGACAAGTTTCAAGCCCTGAACGAGAAGGTGGAATCCCTGATCGCCCTGTGTGTGGAAATGAAACAGGAGAATCAGCTGCTGAGAGCCAACGAGGAGTCCTGGCACGGCGAGCGCAGGGAACTGATGGAAAAGAACAAGGTAACGAAGACCCGGCTGGAATCAATCCTGGCCCGTCTGAAGGCCATGGACGAAACCCGGTAATCCGCAATACCCAACCCCAGCCACAGCCTGACCTGACACCATGCCGGCCGGTGAATCTGTCGCCGGCTGGCATGGCTCGAAGACAGCTTACGCCAAGTATTCAGAGAATCCGGTTCGGTATACAATAAATGTCGGCTTCAGGAACTCCGGTTTGGTCTGTGTACGCCCGGACCTGATAGATTCGGCGCGGTAAATCGCAATCAATAGATAGCAAGAAGCAAGACCTGAAGCCAGCGCGATAATAAATTTAACAGTGGGTAATCTTAATGTCTGAAAAAAGCTCTTCTGTACAGATCCGGATTCTCGACAAGGAATACCATATCAACTGCCCGCCCTCCGATCAGGAAGCCCTGATGAAATCAGCCCGATACCTGGACGAGAGCATGCGCAAGGTCAAGGAAAAGGGAAATATCCACGGCAGTGAGAAGGTGGCGGTGATGGCAGCCCTGAACATTACCTATGAACTGCTGCAGAAAAACCGCCTGATAAATGAGACCCGTCGCGCCAACTCCGAACAGCTGGGTAAGCTGGAAGAAAAAATCGACCAGGCTCTGCAGCGCAGCCGTCAACTGGAAATGTAAGGCCAGTCTCCACCCGTCCTTGCGAAATCGAACTTGTCTGGCATCAACCCCGACAGCCAGCTATACTACTCAGCAGAGTTTCCTGGGGCATTTGCCAGTCAAAAGTGTTCTTGAGCCGATATTTGTAATACCGGAGGCAACTCGCCAGATGTTGTTGTGCATGTCCGCCAGACGGAAAGCCTTATACATCGCGGGAGCCACCACCTGAACCTTTCGGTTCAGGGCAAATTTGATAGCGGTGTTTTGGGGAACTTTCTTACAACTCCGGTTCCGGCTGAGCGATAAGACCTCAGCCTCCAGCCTGCCCCTTTTCCATGAGTCATTCCGACCGCGTCAGTCTCCGCAAGCAACTTCGTCAGAAACGTCGAGGTCTGTCCGCCGCTGAGCAACGGGACCGGTCTGAGCAGATTTTTCGTCGCGTCGTTACCCAGCCCAGTTTTCACCGGGCCAGACGTGTGGCCTTTTATTTTGCCAATGACGGGGAAGTGGACCCTCTGGCCATTCTGCTGCGATCCTGGCAGCTGGGCAAACGCTGCTATCTGCCTGTTCTCAGCGCCCACCGCCCTGACAAGGTCTGTTTTGCGCCTTTTCAGATGCGGGATGAACTGGTGCCTAACCGCTGGGGAATCCTGGAACCTGACCTGCCTGCCAGGCGCCTGGTTGCGGCATTTTCTCTTGACCTGGTATTTGTGCCGCTGGTGGGTTTCGACCCGGACTGCAACCGCATGGGCATGGGCAAGGGGTTCTACGATCGCACTTTCGCTTACCGGGAGAGGCTGGGGTTCAGGCGGCCGCAGCTGATAGGCCTGGCCTATGAATTACAGAGAGTAGACAGCATCCCCACCAGCTCCTGGGATGTGCCGCTGGACGCGGTCGTTACTGAAACCGGCTGTTACTGGCGCCGGAAAGGTACCGGACAACTGCCCTGACACCGCCAGCTCCCTGCCCGCAGCAACCTTCTTTTACTACCCGCTATATTATAGCCTGGCAGATGCCTGAGCAGCTCTCAGGCGGTTAAGGCTGACTGGCACCTGCCGGCACTAAAACAGTGCGCTTTGCGCGACGCTGCTGGCAAGCACGCTAACGACAAACAAAGTGATAACGACGATCACCATATCCGGTTTTCTACTCATATCCCCGCTCCAGATGGTTTGTTGTTAACTCCGGAATACCGTCCATACTGTACTGCTTCCGGTGACACAGAATTTAGCGGCGCCCTGTCATAATCCTTTAATAATTAAGGTAAATCAGGCAATTACTGCTCTTATGGCGGAATACAACAGGGATTGACTGCCGGCTTCACAATGACACTGGAGCGCGGATTCCATATCCGCCTGATAACGGATTGGCCGGCCTCCAACGCTTGAAACAGCAATTTAGTCGCCCGTGGCTATTGCCCGGGGAAATTTCCTGGCTATACTACTGTACATACATACAGTTATTTTATGCAGGAATGCCATTCCCAGGTAACCGGGCCACTCCCATGAAAACCATAACAAGTTTCCCAGAAAGCCAGACGCAAAGCCTGAAAGCCCTTGAAAACACGGCCTCCAGCAGGAACACCATCGACAGCCTGCTATCGTGCAACCCGATTCTGTGGCGTGGCTGCGACATGGCCGGTCGTGGTCATCACGGCCAAACCACCGGCTACCCGCGACTGGACGATATCCTGCCTGGTCGCGGCTGGCCCCGTAATGCCATTGTGGAAATCGTCACTCCCCAGTGGGGCATGGGGGAGCTGCAGTTGCTGGTTCCACTGATGCGCAAGACAGTCAATCGGGGCCAATGGATTCTGTGGATTTCACCACCCTACCTGCTCAACAGCCCGGCCCTGCTACAGGCCGGCATCGACCCTGGCCGGATACTGGTAGTCAATCTGGAAACTTCCTGTCAGGACGCACTGTGGAGTATGGAAAAAGCCCTGCAGGAACCAGGCTGCGGGCTGGTACTGGCCTGGCAGAACTGGTTGCCGGACAAGGTGGTCCGCCGTCTGCAACTGGCGGCAGAGGGTGGTGAAACCCTGGGAGTGCTTTTACAGCACAGAGCCAGTAAGTACTCACAACCGTCTTTGCGCCTGCAATTGAAGGAATCCTGTCCTGCAGACCAGGCACCATCCAGGGGCCGAAATAACAGACTATCCCCTACGGAAATCACTGTGCTGAAAGCCCGGGGCAATTTCCGCCCCCGGTCGGTACAGCTCAACCTTTACCAGGAGAATTTCCCGTTTTCGCTGCCCTGTGACCACGAAAATTCATGAAAAAGCATGAAGTCATTCTGCAACTGCCGTTGTCAGGGCCGGCCGAAGCCGCCAGGGGACAGGTGGTGCAGCTGCCTGGCAAGGCAAAGTCGCCGGTCCCGGCAAACAAACAGCAAACACAGCCGCGCAGCCTCTGGTATGCCCTGCACCTCCCCCAGCTGGCGGAGCTTCCCGAACAACGCCAGCAGCAGCGACTTGAACAGCTGGCGGCACTGGCCACCGGGGTCAGTTCCAGAGTCAGCCTGCACCCCTGCTCCCTGGTGTTCGAGATACGCAGCAGCCTGCGCTACTTCGGCGGTATCGATAAACTGCATGAGGTCCTGGCTCCCCGGATAACCAGACAACTGCTGGACTGGCAGCTTGACGGGCAGTTTTATCACGCCGCCGCCCCCACTGTTACCGGCAGCCTGCTGCTGGCACGAAGTGGCCACAACCAGCTGATCTACCGCCGTGACAACCTGCGCTCCGCCCTGGGCAAACTCTCCACCGACGCGCTGGAAATGAGCCGGGAGCAGCGCCGGCGCCTCTATAATATGGGGGTACGGCACCTGCGAGACCTGTGGCGTCTGCCTGATGAGGGCTTACGGAAACGTTTCGGCAGCGATTTCCTCAACCAGCTGCATAAGGCGGTGGGCGAACGACCTGAACCGCAGCACTACTATCAGCCACCTCCGGTTTTCCAGAGCAGTTATGACCTGCCCTGCGAAATCGAGAACGTGAGCCTGTTGCTTCCAGTCGTGGAGGAGTTTCTGGCTCAGCTGGTGGATTTCCTGCGCCGCCGCGATCTCAGCACCAGCCGGCTGATGCTGTCGCTGGTTCATGAAAAGCAGACCAAAACCCGGGTAAACCTGGGGCTGCGCCAGCCCAGCCGCTGTCAACAGCACCTGCTGCAACTATTGCAGATTCACCTGAGCAGTCTTGCCCTGCCGGCACCCGTGGTCGGCCTGAAAATGCAGGTGGAACGCTTTGACGCCCACCTGGGAGAGTCCGACCAACTGCTGCCGGGCAGGCGTTTGGACGAAAGCAGGCCGGTCGAGCAGCCTGCGGATTATCCCCATGACAGGCTCGACTCGTTTATGGATCAGCTGCAGGCCCGCCTGGGAGAACAGCCTCTGCGCAGGATCAGCGGCGTAGCGGAACACTGCCCGGAATATGCCACCAGGGAGTTCCATCCACTGCATGACCTGACCCGGCCCGGGTGCACCCTGGCCGCCCGGAACCCTCGCCCTTTCTGGATTTTCCCCGCCCCCCGGCTCCTCAGGGTAAGAGGCGGCCGACTCTATCATCGCCGCCCCATCACCATCCTCAGCGGACCCGAGCGCATCGAAAGCCGCTGGTGGTCCGGCACCGACGTGCGTCGCGATTATTATGTGGCCCTGGAAGAAAACGGCAGCCGTCTGTGGATTTACCGGGAAAAAACCGGCGCACAGGGCTGGTACCTGCACGGGGTTTTTGCCTGATTCTGAAAAAACCTGGTCCTGGACAAAAAAGCCAAGGCAAACCCACAGGAAACGCCCGGCCGGATCGGGGTCGAGCCACGCATATCCTCAATTTCGGAAGGATTTCAACGCCGGCAGGCATTACAATAGGCACCCGGTTAACTGCCGAGATGGTCCACGGAGAACAGTAATGAAATCATCGACACACCTCACCTGCAGCGCCCTGCTGCTGACCAGCCTGCTGGTATCCGCCTGCACACAGAGTGGCGGCTATACGCCAGGGCGTCGGGGGCCCGGCGGACCGCCCGGCCAGGCCCAGACAGAAGTCTCAATCACAATCAGCACCGCGGATGCGCGAAGACTGGCCGTAACCTACGGGCTGGCCGGCAGACGGGCCCTGCCCCCGGGCATACGCCGTAACCTGGTACGGGGCCGGCCACTGCCGCCCGGCATCGCGCGCCAGATTGTGCCCCTGCGCATGCTGGGGGAGTTGCCGGTTGTTCCTGGTCACCAGTGGCATATCGCCGGCCGGGATCTGTTGTTGATTGCACTGGGAACACTGGTTGTGGTGGAAATCCTCGAAGACGTGTTCGAGTAAAGCAAGCAGATTCCCACCCGCCTATTCCTGCAATCCGAATGCTGACAGGGGCAGGTCAGGGAGGGCTTTTGACGAGCAAGCGGGCGTCAGCCGCCAGGAGAAAGCTCTCCCCGGGCTGACCCGCGCAGGGTCAGTCGAGGGTTAATCGGTTTGCGGAGGGCGCGTTGCATCAACGAGGCCTGGCTCTGAGGAGTACTTGGCATGCCTCGCAATAATAATAGAATCAGCTGATACTCACTTCTCTAGTGACAGGAGGCGAAACCCATGAAAAAAATAACCCCCTTCCTGTGGTTCGACGGCAACGCCGAGGAGGCGGTCGAGTTCTACACGGGCATATTCCCGAATTCCGCAATCACTCATACCAGCCATAGCGACGAAGCAGGTCCGGGCGAGCCGGGTAGTGTTCTTACCATTGGTTTCAGTTTAAATGGAAACGAAATGACCGCCTTGAACGGCGGACCTGCATTCAAGTTCAGCGAAGCAATTTCGCTCTTTGTGCACTGCGATGACCAGGATGAAATTAACTATTACTGGGAGAAATTACTCGAAGGTGGCACACCGATGGCCTGCGGCTGGCTGAAGGACAAATTCGGTGTGGCCTGGCAGATCGTCCCGGCAGGCTTTTTCGAGATGATCACCGGTGACGATGAGGCCAGAAATTCACGGGTGAAGGCAGCAATGTATACGATGATTAAATTTGATATCGCTGCCCTGGAAGCCGCATACCACGACAAGAATCCAAACATTGCATAATTTGTTGGGGTCGGGAGCTTTCAGAGTAGAATTTCCAGCCTCGCACGGAGATTTTTATGGATTGAGCCTAGTCACTTAGTCACTCTACGTAATATCCAGAAAAATTGAGTACGGCGCTGGAAAGGCTGCTATGGAAGCAGCGAAGCGGTCCTGGGCCAAGAATTTATGCAATGAATGGGTTAACTGCCCAGGGCTTCTCCCTTCAGGCCGGCCTTCTCAGCGCCTCGCAAGTTTGCGCAGGATGCGGCGTAACAAGCCTGCCGACATTCTTTTTTTGACATCGGAAACACCCTCCCGGGTTTCGGGTATCCAGATGGGATCCCGATAGTGAGTGTCCCCTTCACTGCTGAGCATTGGCGTGTAGTACCTGCAGCCTTCGAAATAGTAATGGGTCACCTGGGAATGGCGGCTTCGCGCCAGATCTTTGCGAGGTGCCCCGCCGTGTAAGAGGTTAGCGTGCCAGATCAGTGCCTCGCCTTTGCGGATGCAGCCATACTCCGGTTGCAGATTCTGCTCCTCGATGACCTGCTGAACTGCCCGCTCATAATCCTTGTAGAAATTGTAGCCAGTCCCTAAACCAAAATCCTGCATGGTGTATTCATGCAGCTTATGGCTGCCGGGATAATAGATCAGGGATCCGTTGTTTTCATCCATGTCTTCCAGCGCAACCCATACCCCCGCCATGAAGCCGGACGGCATGGAATTGAAATGTATGGTATCGGAATGAGCCAGTTGAGAGGTGCCGACCGGAAAATTCAACGTTTGAAAAGCCAGCGCCCGACGCCCGTATAATTCTCCCAGAGCCCGCAAGACGTTTTCCTGAACCGCCAGTTGTCGAACCTCGTCAACCTGCAGCCAGGCATCCTGCACCCGGGTGCCAAAGGTGGGGTTATTGCGAAACTCTTCCGGGTATAAGGGATAAACCTTTTCCTTGATCCCCTCGAGCAAGGCATCGTCGAACTCGAAATCCACGACCAGGTACCCATTGGTGTGAAATGCCGCTTGCTGCTCCGGGCTGAGTATCTGTTCAGGGAGTTGCGGGCGGGCTGAAGATTCAGCGCCTGGAAAGGATGTCTGCCCCATGAAACCGTCACCATTGCTTTTGATAGTCTGGAGAATCTCTGATCAATGACCATAACCCTCTACTTGAGCCTGCAAGGCGTGGCCTTCAGACCAAGCTACTGGATTCGTTGCCTGGCCTTGTCAGGCCGACGCATACCGGCAGCGATACATCTTGCCAACGGATTCGTCTGAAGGTCAGAACCTTGAGGTAATTAATCAGAAATTCCGTGGCTATTCTAGCAGAAATCCGGCTTCACCGGATCACAGCGCATGATCCGAAAGCGCGCAATTTAATTCCGGAAAAACTCGAGCCCACATGATCCATGTTCACAATTTTCTGTAGACTGACATGCTAGTTTTCCCGCCACAGATGCGGGAAATCGTCAGTGGACGACGGGATACCTGAATACAATCAGGCAGAGAGCCAATTGATCACATTAACACGCAAACTCAACACATTGTTAACCGTCACCTTTACGGTGTTTTACATAACGGCTGCAGGGACGGCTCTGGCAGGCAATGGTAACGGTAAACCCGCCGGGCACTTATCAGCCGGGGCTGATACTCACTGTTCCTGGAGGCGACCCCCTCGGCCTGGGAACCTGGCTTAATGGTCTGCTGGGCCTGGTCCACATCAAGGAGTTGACCCTCAGTGCGGAGGCTCTCCCTGCCGATGCCGACGGCGATGGCATGATGGACTGTGATGCTGAATACGAGGGACTGACCTGCGAGGAAGAGGAAGACTCTTCCACGGCCAGCTCCAGCTCAACCTCTGAATAAGTTTTGTTGCCTGCCTTCACGGCTCCTCTGGACGGGAGCCGCGATAGCTGATTGAAGGACTTGCAGCTTGTGTCAGCTCTTACTTGTAAGAGCATGACCTTGACCTGACAGCAGCCATTGAATAGGACTCGCTTTATGGTTCGCATCTGCATAAGTCCCCGAGATGTGGTTAAGGAGACTCTGATTAGCGGGAAGATGTTTAGCGGGATCAACCACGTGAACTTTATAGATTCAATTTCACTTTTCTTAATAATGGTCACACTGGCAGCAATACCGAACGCCAGTGTTGCACTTGTTGTAGCCCGATCGGCTACGCTTGGGATCTCAAATGGCATAGCGGTAGCAACAGGCATCGTTCTAGGTGATCTTGTATTCGTTGTTCTGGCAATACTAGGATTATCAGTTGTGGCTGAAACTATGGGCGCCCTGTTTGCCGTCTTCAAGTATCTTGGTGGTGCTTATCTAATCTGGTTTGGGTTCTCATTACTCAAACCCGGAAGAAAAGCCACTTTCGTAGTAGAGGAAGAAAAATTGAATGGAAACATTCTGACCAGTTTGTTTTCTGGATTACTTCTAACTCTTGGGGATGTAAAAGCGATAATCTTTTATGCAAGCTTACTCCCCGCCTTTATAAACCTGGCCGCAATCGAGATTACCGATTCAATAATTATTATCTTTATAACCCTAATCGCAGTCGGTACTGTAAAAGTATTCTACGCAGTGCTTGCTGATAAAGTTGTAAAGGTGGCCGGATTGCTGATGTAAAGCGACTGATATCTCAAGATCTCTGATCTGACATTAGACTTATTGTGGCTCTCAGTACGTCACTTACTCGCCGCCCACTCACAAACTGGACAACGGCCTACTTTGGAGATACCTTCCTGTTTTACCTGAAAACTACAAGCCTGAAGCAACTTGTCACTGCTTCCGCCGAGGAGCCTGGTTTCAACGACGTTGCGGAGAAGACCTTATTCTCCGGGACACTGAGATTCAGCTCAGCAAAGCAGTACTCATTCGCGGCTCCGCAGAATCACTGAACATTCTTAAAGTACCAGGGAGCAACTACAAAAACTCACATTTGTCGCAAGGATTAACAGTGGACTATCTATGATCAAATGGCTAATCGGAATGAAATGCTTAATAAAACAATATCTACTTGCCTTTGCGCTGCCTATAGCTGCCTACCCATTGGGAGCCTATTCGGCAGAATTGCTGGATGAGACCAGAACCACAATTCGCGAGTGGGTAGAGACTGAGCAGGCAATTTCTCACGAAAAAAGCCAATGGCGGGAAGAGCGCGCCTCATTGACGACACTGCTATCTATCCTAAGGGCAGAAGAGGAAACACTTAACGAAGAAATAGCCCTCGCTCAGGACATCGCAAGTCGTGCAGATGAAGAAAGACTTGTTTTAGTTGAACAACTCTCGTCATATCAGGAAGTATCAGCGTTACTGGAAGTCCTGATCTCAGACTACGAAAGGCAACTTAAAATTATTGAGAGCTATCTTCCTCAGGTATTGCGTAGCGAGCTGCAGCCACGCTTGAACAGGTTGCAGCAAGAGCGAACCTCCCATTCTTTGAGTGAACGAACACAGAATGTGCTGAATATTCTGGCGGAGATTGAAAGTTTTGACTCCAGGATTACGCTGGCCAGCGAATTGATCAGTGTCGAACAGGATCAATCCATCGAAGCACGCATATTGTATCTCGGGCTTTCAAAAGCATTTTTTGTGAATGAAAGTGCGACAATTTCTGGCTACGGATCGCCTTTTGACACTGGCTGGCAGTGGCGGACTGACGAGACATTGAGTGGTTCAATAGTGAGAGCGATCGATGTCTATGAGACACGGTTGACCCCGCAACTTGTCACCTTACCACTAAAGGTGGACTGATGAATCAACTTATAGAATTCACTCATCGACTGATTATGCTGGTCGCCTTTTCCGCTTTCATGTCCGTGGCGGTTACTGCACAGGATGTCTCCCTGGATCAGGTTCGGATTTCGGTAAATTCAGATCTTGAGAATTCGCTGCGCGAACTGTCAACATTGAGAGAGGAGATAGCAGATGAAAAAATACCACTGGTAACGGAGCTCAATGAACTTGAAGGTAGCATCAGGCGATTAAGAAACGAAGCGGCACGGTATCAGGCGTTAAGAGACAGCAGAGAGTTGGGATTAAGCGATATTCAGAGTCGGTTGCAGGCCTGGGAGAATGAGAACACCTATTTGTTGAATTTACTGGGTGAGTACGCGTCTCGCTTTCGAAGCAATCTCAATATTTCAGAATTGAATCGATTCGAACAGATACTGCAAGAGATTGATTTGCAAGACGACTCCATAAACCAGGAAACCAATCAGGTGGAGACAGAGTTGGAATTGGTGGCTCTTGGACTTGACCGGATCCGAAGTTCTTTCGGAGGAGAACAGTACGCAGGCAGCATAGTTGGCGAAGACGGAAAGTTGATTGATGGCGGATTCACTCGGTTCGGCCCGATTGTCTATTTCCTCGATGAGGGAAGCCAGATTGCCGGGTTGGTTACTGTCGAAGATGGTATCAGCGCACGTATTCTGGAAATGCAGAACGAGCTTGACAGCTATGTACGTCTGGCGACTGGTGACAGGGCTTCCATGCCGGTTGACGTATCAGAAGGCAAACTCCCTCTGATTTCGTCAAGCCAGGACTCGCTACTGGTGCACATAGGCAGGGGCGGAATCTGGATCTACCCCATCCTCTTCTTTGCTTTTATTTCACTGGCTATTGCGCTTTTTAAAGCTATACAAATACTTCGAATAAAGATGCCCAAAATAGAAGAAGTGCGAAGCATCCTGGCCAGTATCCGCTCCGATGATCTGCTGTCCGCAAAAGTATTAGCAGACAAAATGCCGGCTCCCGTAGGGCCCATGCTGAATCACGGTATTGACAACCTGGGTCAACCCAGACAACTGCTTGAAGAAATCCTGTACGAGAAAATACTGGATACCAGGCCAAGGCTGAATAATCTTTTACCAGTAATTGCTACTACAGCGGCCATTACACCACTTCTTGGTTTGTTGGGCACAGTGACCGGAATGATAAACACGTTTAATCTGATTTCGCTGTTTGGTACAGGTGATACTCGAATACTCTCCTCTGGTATATCGGAAGCACTTGTTACAACCGAATTTGGGTTGATCGTCGCAATACCCGCACTGATTATTCATGCAGTGCTGAGTAGAAGAATACGAACGATATTGGGAGATATGGAAAAATACGCACTTATTTTCAGCAATGGCCTGATCACAGATGACCAGAGCAGGCTGCCAGCATGATGGACTTCTGGCTCAGTTTCTGGAGCGTCACCAGTGGCGGTGGGCTTCTGATGCTGGCGTTATTTGGATTGGCACTAGTGATTTACTGGCTATCGATCGACACTTTGTTAACAATTCCCGGCACTGTGCGAAAGCAGGAATCTTTATTGGCTGGCATTAACACACGCCAGGACATTGAAGTTTTTAAAAATGATGTGCTATCACCTATCAAGAGCAGGAAAGCGCTGATTGCTACTTTGGTAACTACCGCACCGCTTGTCGGGCTTCTGGGTACCGTATCGGGGATGTTGAAAACTTTCAGGGGCCTCAGCACTGGCAAAGGTGACACTTTTGATCTGGTAGCGGCAGGAATATCAGAAGCCATGATAACTACTGAAACAGGATTGCTGGTAGCCATTCCGGCGACGTTTCTGATCATGCTGATAGGGTCGCGAACCCAAATGCTGGAACATTTAGTAGAGATTAACGAGAAAGATATCGGCACATAGAACTTTCGTGTCGATTCGATCGCACCAGGTGCCAGACTGTTCAAGCAGCAGTAACATGCCTGTAAAAGGAACTTTCAAAGAAAATGAAAAAAACACTTTTCCAGGAAGACGACGTTCAATCCAGTGAGATCAACATTTCACCATTGATTGATATCGTATTCATTCTGCTGATCTTTTTCATTGTTACAACTACCTTCGTTGAAGAGGCCGGTGTGGAGATCACAAAGCCACAGGCGATCTCTGCTCAGCAGCTTCAGAAGGAGAGTATCATGATAGCCATCACAGATGATGGTCGGGTTGTATACGGCGGCAGGGTAGTCGGGACGGCGGGCGTGCGCCCTCTTGTAGACAGATTGCTCTCACGTGGCGACCTGCCAGTAATTGTTCTCGCAGATCGCAACGTACGAACTGAGCTTCTGGTAGATGTTATCGATGAAGCCAAACTGGGTGGCGCGACCTCTGTAAATATAGCCACAAGAAGCGATTGAGAGGTTACTTGGATTCAGGTCATGAAGCACATTCGAACCATCTTACTGCGCCGAACCAGCTTCTACACATTGGTTGTAGTCGCACTGCTTTTTGCGCTATTACCGTTAACCCAACGCACAAAAGAAGGCGTGAGTGATGATCTGGTTATCACGCGACAAATTGATATTGCCTTACAACCGCCTCCTCCGCCTGAAGAACGGAAGGGGTCGAGCTCAAACAGCAGCCAGAATTCTGGTATCAATTTGGAAGCTCTCACTTCCGGCGTAGACCTTCAACCCCTAAGAATTGATGTGGAATCGGTACTTACCGAAGGGCTGGGGCTGGGGTATGAAGGGGCCGGTCTCGATGTGACACCAAACGCAACGTTTACACTTGAGGGGGTTGGATTTGGTACCAATGGATTGGACAGGCAACCAATTCTGCTTGTCCGTCCTGTTATACGAGAGGGGTTATTACGAAGAAGAAGGATCAGTCAATTCGAAGCCTTGGTTTTCGTCAAGTGGATGAAAGACGGATCACTGCGGTTAATCAGAATCGAAGAAATAGAATATCCGGAACCTGAATTCGCGGCGATGGTTAGAGATGCGATTTCTCAAATGAGATACACCAAACCTACAGTTGACGGTGAACCTGTTGAAAGGTTTGTCAGACTGCCCATTACCATTCATGCAGGGTAGCTTGCACATGGATATTCTGCCCGGCAATCGCCTAATACTGATAGGTGTATTTTTACTTTTGATTGGCGTAATCGAAACAGCGTCCGGACAAGTCGATTGGCCCCATGGGGTCAGAGATTGGAGTGATGCGCAGTTTCAGGCTCGTGTCCAGGGCGTTTACGATTGGAAAGGATCAGGGCCGGATCGATTGCAGACATTGGAATACACTGAAGTGCCCATCGATATGTATCAGTTGTCTACAGTAAATAGAGATCTTAACTCGTTTCCGCCAAGGGACACGATTGACCCGGAGCTGCAATATTTTCCACCGCCCAAGGATTGGGTGGATCGTAAAGACCTGATCTTGAGTATGCGGGGCAGCGGCGAAATTGATGCTACGTTTTTCGAGGAAAAACTGGATGAGTCAGCCGGTCCTGACACCTACTTTCTCATGGGAAACATCTACTTTTTAAAGAACCGGTTGGTTGATGCTATCCGGCAATATGAGATGGCTACGGACCGCTTCTCCCGCTTCCGGCTTGCCTATCAGAACATGGCCTTTGCCTATATCAATCTCGGTGATTGCGACAATGCATTGACCACTATCAACAAAGCAATCAGCTTAGGTGCATTTGGAGTCCGGGTGAAAGGGCTGCAGGGGTATTGTGCTCTTCAACAAGGCAACTATGTAACTGCTGCTGACGCACTCGCTATTTCCAGGATGCTTGACAGTGAAAATTCCATATGGCTTGAATTGCAGATCCAGGCACTCATAGGTGCGGGGCACTATATGCCTGCCAGAAACCTGCTCAGTTCGCATGCAAGCAGGTTGCTCGACAGCTCTCGAATCCTCGATTATTTGATTTCTATTGCGCAGAGTGACAGCGATTGGGAATCGTTACATAGTCTGTTAGAAGTCAAGCGCATTGCCGGACAACTCACCAGCAAGGAAAACGCAACACTTCAACGATTGCGAGCCTCTCAAGGATTACCGGTCTCAAGAGGAGAAGTCGGTAGTCTACTTAGTGTTATGGATGCTGATAGCTACATAGCTGATTCCGCCCAGATAATGTCAGAATTGATTGACAATGAAGCGTGGGAGATCGCATCAATTGTAGGTGATGGAGTCATTGAGAGCTTAGCCGGGGGTCCGGTGTCGGCGGATTCAGCCAATATAATCTACCTTCAAGCAAGTATATTAACCACGCAAGGGCAAATTGAAGAAGGAAGTGCACTACTGGATGAACTTTTGCGGGCCTATCCGATCCATTGCGAAGCACTGATATTGCGAGCTGAGCAATTTAATCAGCTGGACGAACTGCAGCAATCGCATGAGTATTTTAACCGGGCGATACGAAGTTCGAGTAGTTGCAGTGAAAAGGCAAGATTAGAGTACGCGGATGTTCTGATACAAAGAGAAGACTACTCTCACGCATTTGAGCTCTACCAGACCGATCGTCGCCAGAAAGAAATCGCTGGAATCATTGATACAGCTATTGCCAGAAAACTGGTTGAGGCCCTTGCACGCCTGACCCAGGCATCAGTTCAATGATACCCATTAGTTATTCACCTCTTAAGAGGGAGCCGATGCTCAATCGGATTACAGTCAGTCTTATCAGCAGGTTTATACTCGGCTTGTCGACTATATTTGGCTCTGGGTTTATCCATGCCCAACTGGCGCCAGGTCCTGATGAGCTGGGTCTGAGTTTGTCTGACCCCCAATTCTCCCAAGAGTTTAATGGCAGCTTTGAAGTCGGACTGAGACCTGGAGCTCCCGCACTGGACGAACGGGAAAGTGTCATCCTGCAAGTTGTAAGCGACATGTATGTCGAGGACATTGATGCAGCATTGCGCTTCATCTTTGATGAAAACCGGCGTGAGGAACTGCGGATACAAAGCGATCGTCGATATCGGCAAGGCAACGAACTGGATTTAGTCTACTCTGCCAATATCGAATACGCCATTGGTCAGTTATACCAACTCAAGCGGGATCGACGCCGTGCTGAGGAGTATTATTTCCAAGCTATCGAAAAATACCCCTCTTATGTTGATGCATACGTTCGACTGATGGAACTCTACCTTAATGAAGAGGATTGCGAAAAAGCCATGGAGGCAGGCAGGAAAGCGATAGAGATTGGGGGTGTAGATGGATATGTGTTTAAAGGATTCGGATTATGCCATATTCAGAATCTGGACCATGACGCCGCACTGACAGCTTTTAGAATGGCGAGTACTTTTCTACCTGAAGATGAATCAGTACAGTATTACTATGCTTTGGCGGCTTTCAATGCGGGGTATTCATTGGAAGCTATCGGAATACTCGACCAACTAATACATGATTATCCGCAGAATAGAAACTATCACTTTCTATTAGTTAACGCCTTTCTACAGGACAGCAACTACCAGGGAGCACTGGAAATTCTTGAAATCGCGCATAGAAAAGGCATGGGTAACGCGTCTTCTTATTCCCTATTGGGCGATATTTATATCGGTAATTCTATGCCTGACGCTGCAGCAGTTGCATACGTTTCAAGCTTGACGACGGATGAGCTTCCTTCTTTCGATACTGCACGAAAGCAATTTGACAACCTGGACAGACTGAATGCAAGTGATGCTACCGAGCAATATTTCGCTGAACTAGTCATTGCCTTTGAGGGCCGTCTGAACCGGATTGAGTCTCGCGAGTTAGATATTCTGCGCGCCAGGGTCCTTATCGATAACGGACAGGCACCAGATGGAATCAGTATCCTACAGAGTGTTATAGAAGATGATCCTATGAACGGAGAAGCGTCACTTTCACTGGCCAGGTACTACAGCCTTCAGAGTGACTTTGAGCGCGCGTCAATATATTTCCAACAGGCAGCTAATGACGACGATATTGCGCTTACTGCATTGACAGAGAACGCTCAACTTGCAATTGATAGACAAAACTGGAACCAAGCGTTCGATTTACTGTTCCAGGCAAGTCAAAAAGCGAATTCTGAATCAGCAGAAATAATAGACAACAATCTCAAAGCGATCGAACGTATACTGGATTTATTGGAATAATATTCGAAATTCCTGCTGAGTTTGATCCTCGATTGGCCCACTGGCTGTAACTGGTTCCGTGATAATCATGCGGGAAATCGCCCATTATCCTCGCATAATCAGAATCAATGGCCAGCAATTCCCAATGCAGCGTTACCAGTGGTCCGGCAACCCCATTGGAGTATGGGAGGGACGTAGACTGTACGCCAACAATCGGAGCTTCGACCCGTAATCCCGACATTTATTGATCCGTCCTTCGGAACAATTGGAAATCAATAAACGCTTCGAACTTGTATTTGAAAACAGGATACTTTATCACTTTGCGGTGACCGACCCAGAGATATACTTAACTCCCTTCATTGCAGAAGTGACTCTAATTGGATAAGTCGATGGGGAAGTTATCCACGAGTAGGCCTGCCACGAAGGGAACTATTCTCTACCGAGCATCCTTGCTGGAGCACGACAGGAAGGAGGAGAATCTGCGAGAAACTCCTGACCATTAAAAATGCGAAAGGAGGACTACATAATCGCCTTCAGGCATTACCTTACAGTAGTTAACCAAGCAGGCTTAATGTTGTTATTGCTGTTGGCATTGAACGACCACGCAATCGCACAACAGAATGAAAACAACACCGAGTCCCGGCAAACCGATCCGTCTAACTCATCGACGGTGCAGCAGGCCGCAGATGATTACGCTGAGCGACCAGTAATCAGCATCGAGCAGATAGCGGTGACAGGTCAACGTTCAATGTTCCCATTGCGGTCTCAGATCGACGACGCTAAGAGAGCACTCTACTCAAGCTACAACGATCTCAACCTGGACGACGAGTTCGACATCAATTGCCGAGTGTCAGACTGGACGGGAACCCGTATCAGGGAATTGACCTGCTGGCCAGTTTTCTTCGAAAATGCAGTCGCGAATAGTGCCCAGGTTTTTCTTCGCAAAAATGGATTACGGGATCCTGTCGGGCAAATGCGAACTCAATATGGGGGAAAGTTCGATGAAATGCGGAACAACATCATCAAGGTGGCCCGGGACAATCCCGAAGTCGAAGACGCCCTGATCGAGCTTGGTACCCTGGAAGCCGCCTATGAAAAAAAGCAGGCCGAGTGCCGACAAAATTCTTCTGTGTTGTTTATTTTCAGGAAATGCCGTTAACACTTTAAGGAGCCTCTGATAGATCACCTAGAAGTCCTCTCATTGACGGGAAGCAGATATGATTTATTGTCCGCTTATATTTCCGCTGTTTCACTTCTCTTCAAGCCTCCACAAACAGAATTTTTATTGAATTTATGGTATGTATAGGACACGCGCCTGACCTCTCAATCAGGTGAAGTCCCTGGAAGATAACTGCATAGCGCCCAACCAATGGGTCAGATCCACCAGATCCCGGGCTATCAGGTGTGTCACCCCATCGCTGTGCTGCACATGGCCGGACACCCCCAGCAATCTTGCCTGGCGCACCACCGGGCGCCGCCTTTCCCCCAGCGCCGGCCAGACCACCACATTGATCGTACCGGTCTCATCCTCCATGGTAATAAATGTGACACCAGACGCTGTCATCGGGCGTTGTCGGCAGGTGACGATGCCTGCCACCTTGACCAGATTCTCATCCTGAAAGCCGGACAGCCTGTCAGCTCGACTGACCCGATAACTGTCCAGATGATCTCTTAGCAGGGACAGCGGGTGACGACGCAGGGTAAACCCTGTCGCCCCATAATCGGCCATGATGTTCTGGCTCTCGGTAGCCGGGGCCAGCATCACAGCAACGTCGATGTCGCCGCCACTATCACTGCCACTGTCAAACATATCCAGGCCCGCCCCTGTTTGCGGGAAACCGCTGTTTTCCGCAACAACGCCAGCCGCATACCAGAAGGCACGATGCCTGTCGCCACTCAGACCCCGCAAGGCATCAGCCGCGGCCAGCGCTTCCAGGTCCTTCTTGTTGATACCACTGCGGAATACCAGTTCCTGGATACTCCGAAAGGTTACGCCTTTCACCCCACCTTGCTGTCGGTCTTTCTGTCGGTCTTGCTGCCCTTCTTTTACTTTATCCTTTGCCCCGTTTTCTGCCCCTGCTCCTGCCTTCTCTTTTACAACCCCTGTTGCCTCTTGTTTCGTTCCTTCTCCTGCTCTTTCTTTTGCCTTCCCTTTTGCCTTCCCGTTTGTCTTACCTTTTGTGTCTCCGGTTTCGTCTGCGGCCACACTGCCACCCGCCCGACGCAACTCGATGACAGGATTTTCCCGCGCCTCCACGATGGCCCGCGCACCTGCTTCCGACAGACCCTTAACCTGGTTGAACCCAATACGCAGCGCGGGACTAGGGTTGCTGTTAAAGCGCCCTGCTGCTCCGTTGCCATCTGCTGGTGTATCCGACCGGACTGCTGTTTGCATGCCCGGGCCACCGACACCGTCTCTGGTGGTATCACCGGCACTGACAGATTGAAGGGCCTCACTCAGCTCTTCCGCTCTCCGCCGTCTCGCTATCCCCGTTTCCGGGAACACCGACCGCCCCGTGCCCGCTGAAAGTTCCAGGGTGCACTCGTAAAAGCTGTGGTTCACATCTACCGGCAGCACCTTCACACCATGGCGCCTGGCATCCTGCAACAGCTGAGCTGGCGCATAAAAGCCCATGGGCTGGCTGTTCAGCAGCGCACAGCAGAACGCCGCCGGGTGATAGCATTTGAGCCAGGATGATACATAGGCAATCAACGCAAAACTGGCGGAGTGTGATTCAGGGAATCCGTAATCGCCGAATCCCTGAATCTGTCGGAACAGCCGCTCGGCGAATGCGTGCTCATAACCCCTCGACAGCATGCCTTGAATAAGCTTTTCGCGGTACTGCTCCAGGCCGCCCTTGCGTTTCCAGGCTGCCATCGCACGCCGCAGCTGATCCGCTTCGCCGCCGCTGAAGCCTGCAGCCACCATAGCCAGCTGCATCACCTGTTCCTGGAAGATCGGTACCCCCAGGGTGCGCTCCAGAACGGCCTTTACCTCATCGCTGGGATAGGTCACCACCTCTTTGCCACTACGCCGCGCCAGGTAAGGGTGCACCATGTCGCCCTGAATAGGGCCAGGCCGCACAATCGCGATCTGAATCACCAGATCGTAGTAATTGCGCGGCTTTAATCGGGGCAACATGCTCATCTGGGCCCGGGACTCGACCTGGAACACGCCTACCGTATCCGCCTCGCCCATCATGTCATAGACTTTGGGGTCTTCGGCCGGAATCTTCTGCATGGTCAATTCTTCGGCACTGTAACTGCTCACCAGTTGCAGACATTTTTTCACCGCAGTAAGCATACCCAATGCCAGCACATCGATTTTCAGCAGCCCCAGAGCCTCCAGATCATCCTTTTCCCACTGGATCACTGTGCGATCAACCATGGAGGCATTCTCGATGGGCACCAGATGCGACAACGGCCCCTGGCTGATGACAAACCCCCCAACATGCTGGGAAAGGTGACGGGGAAAGCCGATCAGGCTGCGGCACAGATAAACCAGCCGCCTGATATCTGGGTCGGCGTAGTCGATACCGGAGTCAGACAGCTGCTCTTCCAGATCAGACCCCCACCAGTAGATGGATCTGGCAATAGCATCCAGGCGCTCTTTTTCCAGCCCCAACACCTTGCCCACCTCTCGAACAGCACTGCGGGAACGGTAGGTGATTACAGTGGCAGCCAGGGCCGCCCGGCCGCGACCATACTTATTGTAGATGTACTGAATAACCTCTTCACGGCGGGCGTTTTCGAAATCAACGTCAATGTCCGGTGGCTCATCCCGCTCCCGGGAAATAAATCGCTCGAACAACACCGCCACCCGATCCGGATCCACTTCCGTAATACCCAGGCAATAGCAGACCGCCGAGTTGGCTGCCGAGCCCCGGCCCTGACAGAGAATCTGCTGGCTCCGGGCAAAATCCACCAGATCATGGACCGTCAGGAAGTAATGCTCATACCCCAACTCTCTGATCAGTGCCAGTTCATGCTCTATGATGTTGCGTACTTTAGGTGAGGCACCGCCGGGCCAGCGGCGGCGGATGCCCCGCTCCGTCAATTCCCGCAGCCAGCCATGGGGAGTGTAGCCCTCGGGTACCAGCTCCCGGGGATATTCATAGCGCAGTTCGTCGAGGGAAAAGTGGCAACGGCTGGCAATATTCACCGTCTCTGCCAAGAGCGAACGCGGATATATTTTTACCAGTTGTTCTATTTTTCTCAGATGCCGCTCACCATTGGGTTCGGCGTCATAACCCAGCTCCTCCAGACGCCGCCCCAGCCGGATCGCCGTAACCGTGTCCTGCAGGATACGGCGCCGGGGGCTGTGCATGTAGACACCACCGGCAGCACAAAGAGGCACAGCAAACTGTCTGCCCAATGTCTCCAGGTAGCCCAGCTCTTTAAGGTCGTTGCCGCGCAGCAACAGCTCCACGGCTATCCAGAGCCGATTCCGCAGCAGGCGCCTCAGCCACACCAGCTGCGAAACAACCACCTCTTCCGGCTGTTGCAGGTCCGGCACCCAGAGCGCCAGGCAGTGGGTCGGCAGATTGGCCTCCAGCATAGCGCGATCGAGTCGGTACTCCCCCTTCCGCGTCTCACGCCGCGCGCAGGTAATCAGATGGCTCAACTCTCCGTAGCCGCTACGATTGGCAGCCAGCAGTACCAGCCTGAAAGCCTCCCCCGGCCCGGCTTCCGCACCAGCGGTGACAGTCAACTCAGATCCAATGATCAGCTTCAGGCCGACCTGCCGGGCCGCTACATACGCCCTTACCACGCCACTCAGAGAGCACTCATCGGTAATGGCCAGCGCCTGGTAACCCAGGCGGTATGCGGTCTCCACCAGCTCCTCCGGAAACGAAGCGCCACGCAGAAAAGTATAGTTGGAGATACAGTGCAGCTCCGCATAGCCAGGCAGGTCATCGGACTGCTCAGGCGATTCCGGCTCAGCCCTGGGTGGCGAAGTGGTTTTGTGGGGGGATTTTCTGGCCATCGTACCAAATAAATAATACTGTATATATATACAGTATTCTTCGGGTGGCCAGGTGTCAATCGATTGTGAATGAAATCCCCTCGAATCAGCACACCGGGATGGGGCCGGAGCTCCAATCGAGGAGAAAGTCCGCCAGTGTCACAGATTTGCCACAAAAGCTCACAGAGCCAGGTTACATGGTTGACGGGTAAAATTAATCCTGTAATGTATCAGCGCTCCAGTAATTCGAATAAAAACGATCCCGCCGTGAACCTGTACCTGCGACTCTTACTTGTCCTGCTCAAGAATATGACGGTCAGTCCGCGCCATCACAGTCATGCCTGTGAAAGCCGGTTCCGCGTTTTACCTCATGATCTGGATGCCTTCGGTCACATGAACAACGGCCGCTACCTGCAGATCATGGATGTGGCACGTGCCGAGTGGATGATGCAGACCGGCGTCGCCAGCGCCATCCGCCAGAACCGCTGGGGGCCTGTTCTGGGAGGCGGTTTTACCCGCTTCCGCCATTCAATGAAGCTATGGCAGAGTTACAGCGTCCTGACCCGCCTGCTCGGTTGGGATAACCACTGGTTTTACCTGGAACACTGCTTCCTCGATAAGCAGCAGCGCTATGTGGCGGTCGGCGTCACCCGGGCAGGTCTGCGCAAAAAGGGGGCATGGGTCCCCGCCCAGAAGGTTGCCAACATCGTGGCACCAGGTGCCACTTCGCCTCTGATACCGGATCACGTACTGGAATGGCTTGAACTTGAACAGCGTATGTACCAGCACGGCAAGGAACATTGGCAACAACACATCGAGATCAAAAATTACAAAAAGGCCGGCTGATGTTTTTACTGAATACCAGAACTCGGGACTTTTTCCAGACCGTCACTTCCCATCCACGCCTGGCACTCGTGGGTGCCCTGCTGATCATAGCGCTGACGGCTTCCGGATTAACCCAACTGGTCAAAGACACCTCAGTAAAGGCTTTCATCCCGCCAGGTCACCCGGCCCTGCTGGCTGACCAGAAAGCCGCAGAGCTGTTCGGTTTATCGGACACAATGGCCGTGGCTATCATTACCAACGACGGCAGTTCGATTTTCAGTGCCGGGACACTGGCACTCATCGATGAACTGACCCAACAGATTGCCGGCCTGCCCAATATTCAATTTGACCGGGTTTCAAGCCTGGCAACGGAATCCTCCATCAGCGGTGACGGTGGTGCAATCTTCGTAGACCCTTATATAGACCCTTTCGAGCTCAGCCCGGAGTTCATTGCCGACAGCCGGGCCCGCTGGCTTTCCATGACGCCCCATCAGGGCACTCTGGTCAGTGAGGACGAAAGCGGCGCTGTCATCATGGCCGAACTGGTGGATTCCGATCTGGCCGCCGAAACCTATCAGCAGGTGCTGGAGCTGACCGCCGGGATCGAAAGCGATGCCGTTGCCATTCATGTGGCCGGCCCGGCAGCAGTCAGTGGCTATTTGAGCAGCTACATCGACCAGGACGCCAGCAAACTCCAACCCATAGTTTTCATCGTCGTACTGGGTTTTATTTACCTGGCATTTCGCCGCTTCTCCGCCCTGCCCGGCCCGCTGGTTGTGGTCATCGGTGCCGCCGGCGGCGCCCTGGGTATCATGGCCTGGAGTGGCGTGCCCTACTACGCCATCACCAATGCCCTGCCGGTCATTATCGTGGCAATCTCGGTGGCTGATGCCATCCATATTCTGTCCTCGTACTACCAGCATCGGGAACAGGAACCGGACGCCAGCGAGCGGGATCTGATCGTGTCGGCCATGGCCACCATGGCGCGACCAATAACCCTCACCTCCATTACCACCATGGCCGGTTTCATCGGTATCGCCCTCATATCAATCATGCCCCCGATCAGGTTTTTCGCCATTTTTGCCTGCCTGGGGGTGGCACTGGCCTGGCTGTTTTCCATGTTTGTCCTGCCCAACGTGCTGCTGATAATCAGTCCGGGGCACAGTCCGGCGTTCAGGAACTGGAAAGAAAATCGCCCCAGCCGTGTCGGTCAGTTCCTGGCCCACATTGGTACTTCTTCACCGCTGCGCTATCACAGCACTCTTGGGATATTTGTGTTGCTGAGCCTGATCGCCTTCTACGGTGCGTCGATGCTGCGCATCGACCGCTCCCAGGTGGAAAATTTCGCCAGCGACGAGCCTATCCGTATTGCCGATGAACTCATCAATGAGCGCTTTGCCGGTACGGCCTTTCTCGACGTCATCATCGAAGCCGATCAACCGGATGGCATGCTGCAGGTAGCGAACCTGGAAAAGGTCCGCGCCCTGCAGGAGTATATGGAGCAACAGCCGTTCGTAACCAAGACAGTCTCCATTGTTGACTACCTCAGCCAGTTACACGGCGCGATCGAGGACCTGTCGGCGGCCGAAATTGCTGCCCGGGTGCTGCCTGATACCGACGCCGGCATTGCCGAAACACTGTTCGTCTACGAGGTGTCCGGAGACCCGACCGACTTCGAAGAGGAGATCGATGCCGACTATCAGCGAGTACTGGTCCGCGGCGTGCTCGACGCCCACTATTTCAGCGAAACCCGGCAGGCCGTTGAAGCCATGGAACATTACCTGCAGGACAACTTCAATCAACCGGGGCTGACCGCCTCCCTCACGGGCGACGTGGACATCAGCTATAACTGGATGCTGAGCCTGCAGACTTCTCATTTCAATGGTGTTCTCCTTTCCCTGATCCTGGTACTTACCGCCGCAATGGTGGTCTTCAGGTCAACCATTAAAGGCCTGATCTCCGTGCTGCCGGTGGCTTTTACCGTGCTGCTGCTATACGCCTGCATGGGATACCTGGGAATCTACCTGGAGCCGGCCACCTCCATGTTTGCCGCCATTGCACTCGGGGTCGGAGTAGACTTCGCCATCCACCTGGTGGATGGCCTGCACACCGGTATGCTGGAGCATGAGGGAGATCTCAAGAAAGTGGCCCGACTGACCCTGCCGCCAATCGCCAGGGCCTGTTTTTTCAACTCAATGGCGCTGGGCATCGGGTTTTCCGTACTGATGATCAGTGATTTACCCACACTCATTCGATTCGGAGGTCTGATTACCGTGGCATCATTCACCAGTTATCTGGCTGCCCTGCTGATGGTCCCGGCCCTGTTCGCCGTGGAAAAAGACCTGCTCGGGCACCGACCCGCTCCCCGGCGCAGATACCTTGTACCGGTATCGCTGTTGCTGATGGTAGCGGTATTGATGGGCTTCAGCAGCCAGTCCAATGGAGCGGAAGCTGAAGACCAGGCGCAACGCATCGCCGAAGCGGTTGCCAGCCGGGCGGAGGGTACAGCCCTGCGCCGTACCATCGATATGGCACTGACCAGTCGTCGGGGAAGGGTTGAGAACCGCGTTGCGCTGGTTCACAAGCAAAGTGACGACCAACTGCGCATGACCCGAATCACTTTCCTGGAACCGTCGAAGAGCCGCGACGTAACTTTTCTCAGCCACGACTACCATAAACCATCAGCCACCGATGAACGCTGGATGTACCTGCCGACCAGCCGTCGGGTTCGCCGCATCCCGGCCTCCCAGCGAGGCAACAGTTTCCTGGGCACCGACTTTTCCTACGAGGACATTCAATCGGAACTCAAGTTCAAGCTGAGCGATTGGGATTTCCAGTACGATGGCCAGGTAACAGAGGAAGGTCGCGTCCTGCACCGGTTGAAAGGCACGCCGAAAGACGATCGAACCGCCCAGGAACTGGGCTATGGGGCTTTCACTGCCAGTATCGACGAGGAAAGCTGGATGCCGGTGGCGATAGATTTTGTGGACCGGCGAGAACAGCCACTGAAGTCAATCGTAGTCCATGCCTTCGAGCTGATCGATGGTATCTGGACGCCGCTGCGGATTGAGGCTTCCAATCTGCAGACCGGCCATACCACAGAATTCTCTTTTCGCGATATCGAGTATCAACCGGCACTTGGTGATGCACTTTTTGAACCGCAGACGCTTAGTCGCGGTCTGCCCGACTAGGAGAAGACATCAACATGGTTAGAATTCTGCTCGCTACCATCAGTGGGTGTGCGTTAGGACTGTCGGCAATCTCGTCAGCAGCGGAATTGGAAGACTTTTCTCTCTCCTCAAACCTTAGTTACGGCTATGGCACTGACTCCGAAATTTCCATGCAGGGGCAGCTGGAGATGCTGCCGGCATTCGATTTTACCTTGTCTGATAACGTCGCCCTGCGCGCCTCCGGACGGCTCCGGGTCGACGCCAAAGACCTGCTGGAACCGGGCCGGGGGCCACTGGAAAACTACACGCCCGCCAGCGAGCCTTTAAATATCGGACCTACTGGCACAGCGGAGATTCGCGACCTGTACCTTGAGTTCCGCCAGGGTGCCGGACTGTCAAGATTCGGCAAGCAGCAGATCGTTTGGGGCAGGCTTGACGGCATCAAAGTGCTGGACGTACTCAATCCGCAGGATTTTCGCGAGTTTATAATTGACGACTTCGAGGATTCCCGTATCAGCCTCTGGAGCGGCTATTTTGATTACACCCTGGGGGATTGGCGGGCCGAACTGGCGATCATCCCCGACAGCTCGGGGCATACCATCCCGAACAGCGGTGCCTGGTTCGAACTGCAGGCACCCCGCTTCAGATTTGGCAGCAGCACAGCTCAGCCAACCCCACCGCTCCGTTATGAGCAACCCGGATTGTCGCTTGCAGAAACCGGCGTCGGTCTGCGTATGACCCGAGCTATCGACCTGTTTGAGTTCAGCCTGGTAGCCTACTCGGGCATGGATTCAGAACCTTTGGGACGGCTCGAGCAGGCAGGGCAGGAGTTAGTGCTGGAACGTTACTACGAGCGTCAGGACACCGTGGGATTCAGCCTCGACATGGGGTTCGGATCAGCAGTGTTTCGCGCCGAATATGCCTATCAGCCTGACCGCTTTTTCAATTCCCGATCACCCCTGGGCCTGGAAGCAACTCAACTGGACCAGCACCGCGGCGCTGTGGGAATCGATGTAGAAGGGCCGCTGGCGATTTTCGCCAACGTCCAGTTTCTGGTCGACCATATCAGCGATGCCCCGGCAAACCTCGTGCGCCCGGCACAGGACCAGGTTGCCACCTTTTTTCTCCGCAGAACTTTCCTCTACGATACGCTGACCATGGAGGCCAGATGGTACCGCTCGTTCACGGACGACGACCACCTGACTTCATTCAGTATCGATTATGCGCTGACGGAGTCCCTGTCAGTGGAATTGGCGGCCCAATCGTTCAGCGGTATCAGAGCAGGTCTGTTCGGGCAGTTCGCGGATCGCGACCGGATCAGCCTCAGCCTTCAGCATACATTCTGATGGCCCTTCAGACGGGGCAACAGGCTTTTGACGAACTGCATCTCTGGCTATAGAAATCCACCTGCGAAGCAGTTGATGCAGGGGCTATTTCAATAACCTGCTACGAACCGAACCGGTACCGTAATCGAAACGCGAAGGTATCGACGATTGGCTGATTCCAGGTCCTTTCGATCATATCGGAGAAATTGTCGAAGCTGTCCCGAGGCAGGTTGCTGCCGCGGGTATAGACCAGAAAAAGATCCGACAATGGCGCTATTTCCCAGCGATAACGGGCCTGAAAGGTCATCCGGCTGATGACAAAATCATCCGGCGTATCGTTGGGTTTGGCAATTGGTGTAAGCGGATCGCCGCTTTCCGGTGAGCTTTGCCAGAACCGGTCTTCGTATGCTTTCAAACCGTTATACTGCATTGAGAAGCGGATCTGCTGACGCGGACCGATGAAATAGTTGAACTCCATGTTCGGGGCCCACTGATGGGCTTCGAAACTGGTGTACCTGCCACCGCCGCGGTGCAACAGCAACGCTTCCTGGTCCGTGTAGCGCACGTTTATTTCCGAAGAAAAGCGGTCGGTTGGCCGCCAGACGACTCCGGCGCTGGTTGTAACATTGGCGGGCCCCAGATCATCGGTATTCCAGTCAAGGCCGACGTTGAACGCCAGCGGCACGGAAGGATCGGACTCAAAACCCACATTGGCTGCATAGCGGGTGGGGATTTTAAAATCCCCGGTACCACGTCCGAGCCGGTCATCGAACCGGCTGGGGAACACGCGCAATGAATAAGAAAAGGTATCGTTATTTAGGAAGTTGTAATTCTGATTAAAGAACATGCCCAGGCGCACCGGGCGGCCATCCACATTCCACTGATTAGTGACAATCCAAAACGTGTTGCGCGAACGCAGTGAGGGAATGTCAGATTCCACCACACTGTAGTTGTAATCCAGGTTCATCTGATCGTTACGGGTCAGGAATCCGAGTTCGTTGATATCCAGTTTTTCATCAAAGTAGGTGGCACGCACAGTGTGCTGCTTGCCACGCTCGGGCCGGAAGCCGAAATCCGCCATGCCGCCGTAACCCGTTTCGCCGTCCTTGTCGGAGCGCATAAAGCTGGAATCGATGACCCAGCGGTTGTCGGCGGAAAAATAGTGAGCGTCGATTGCATTCACGGTTTCATCGATTTCCGGGTGGTTTACACTCGTACCCATCCAGCCGATACTGCGACGCCCACCCTGGGCCGTGTCCTCATACAGCACCCGCGCCACCAGAAAGTCCCGGCCCTCCGACTCGAGCGTCAACTTGCTGCCGTCTTCGAGTACGCCGTCTATCTCCATGTTGTCCTCGGACGCCAGCAGAGTTCCGTAGCGAAACGCTCCCGACTGACCGGTGAACTTGACCGCGCCCAGCAGGTCACTGGGTGCACTCAGATCGGTGGGCACCACCGTCACATCGTCCGGCACATCGAAAATCGGGGCGCGCCCTATGCGGCGCGTGTTCACTAACTGAATAGGTCCTCCTGGACCACCGGGATTGGAATGGCGCGGATGGGTAATAAATATATCCTGGCCCTCGAGAAAGAAATTCCTTTGCTCGGGAAAAAACTGTTCGAAGGCAGTCAGATTCACCACCACGTCATCCGCCTGGATACTGCCGAAGTCCGGATTGAGCGTGGCGGACAACTGCGTGTTCAGAGTGGGGCGCCAGTAGATATCCGCCCCTACCTTATAAGTATCCTCATGCCGGATTCCGTCATGCACGCCGCCGATAAAGGGGAAATAGGTCAGCTGATTAGTGGGTTCAACACCCGGCATTTCGTACTTGGTAAAGGCCGACAGAAATTCATTGACTGTCCGGGGCAGTGGCGGATTGGACCAGGTATCGCCGTTCAGGTAGCCAACCTGACGTTCAAAGTAAAACCCCATCACGCGATTGGTATCGTCCTGGGGCAGAGCCATCATGGACCAGGGAATATAGACCTCGGCACTCCAGCCATCGTCCAGTTCCGAAGTTCTGCCGTTCCAGTTCCCGTCCCACTGCATGTTCATCTGCCGCTCCGGCAGGATGGTGGCATCGGTCATGGTTTCGCCCAGATTAAGGCGGATAAAGTACCCATAAAGTCCCTGGCCGGAAGGATCGATGCCGATTACCACACCGTCCCGGGCCAATCGGGTGTCCCGGGAAGTCATGCGCGCCACCAGTGTTTCCCGGGGTTGGAAATTCATGATTCCGATATAGATGCCGCGCTCGCTGTAAAACATGCGGACGTGGGTTTCGTGAGGCGCATCGACAAGAGTATCCGGATCGATGACCTGCATACCGTCAATGACTGGCAGGTTTTTCCAGACTTCCTCGTCCAGGTCGCCATCCAGCTGAAAATCATTGTCGGCTTCAGCGATTCGCGTCACGCGCGGCAGAAGCTGCTGCGCCTCAGCAATTCCGTTACTTAATCCGACCACCAAAAGGATAAATAAGACTGAGGTGCTACGTAGGAATTTTCGCAACGGATAAAGCGGATTAACAAGCATCGGGACATTCCAGTCTGGCGTGGCAGAACAAGTTTCAGCCACGTGGCGCAAAATGCGTAAACACTAGCCCCGATATCCGGCCGTGTCCAGTCACTGATTGTAACGCTCACCCCATGTCAGAGACGGTCAAACGCAGGAAGTGTCTACACCAGTGCCCGGGAGGATCCACAGCTGTCATTTGCCAAAACAGCGGGATCCCTGTTCTCCACTGAGAGGTCACCTCGACCACATTTCTTCGGGTAAAAAGGCGCTTGGCTGCTGCCCGCTTCGGCGGAGTTTCCTTGCGGCCCAACCCCAACCACTTTAATCCGTCCTCGTTTAAGACTATTCTCTGGGGACAGTCTGACCGATCGGGGCAGAATTGCCCACCCTGATCGGCAGCATTCAGCGGTACCCGGCATTCTAACAGTCCATGACTTAACCGGAAGGTGACTCTGATGAAAAAACTCTCCACTACCCTGCTCTGGGCATTAACCTTATGCCTCGGCCATACGTCAGCGCTGGCCCAACAGGACGAATCCTACGATTACTGGCAAAGCCAGCGGGAAATGATCAGCCGCGGTCAACAGGCTGTCTTCATGTGCAATGGCCTGTTTACCTCCCATCGTGGCATGGAGGAAATTTTCGCCCAGGAACTGGCTTTCCTGCCTGAGCCGGTCGGCACAGCGGCTGGCGGGGATTACATGGTGTACTGGAACCTTAAGGCCGTGGAGGTTGGCAAAGCCGGCACCGTGCCTACCATGCGGGCCGTGTTTCGCGAAGGCATCGGCTGTATTATCCTGCCGCCGGATCAGTCTCTGGCGGACATCGATCGGCTGCCAGAACTCACGCTACCCATGCCGCCGGGTGATCCATCGCGCATTCCCTGGCCGGACGGCGATCTCATAGAAGACACCCGGCTACCTGACAATGTCGACGCGGCAGCCTTGCAGGCAGCCTCCGACTGGGCATTCAACCGCCCTTCCCCCGAGCAGGTCACCATCAGTCTGCTGGTCGTTCACAATGGCCAGATCATTCACGAGCGCTACGCGCCCGGGTTTGACATGCGTACGCGAACCCGCACCTGGTCGACAGCCAAGAGCATAGCCACCACCCTGATCGGCATGCTGGTGGACGAGGGCAGAATGGCGCTGGATGAGCCGTTGGGGTTCGACTGGTATCCGCAGACCGCCGACAGTGAACACGATCCACGCAATGGCATAACTCTGCGCCATGTGCTCAACATGTCCAGCGGACTGGAGACTATCGACAATAATCGCTTGGAATATGCCACCGGCTCCGGACTGTCTTATTGGGCAGGCGCCAGCTCCGTTGCCGGTGCCCGCAGCCGCGGACTGATTCGCGAACCGGGCACCCACTGGGACTACGAGAACTATGACACTCTGCTGGGTGTCTATGCCATGAAGCGGGCCCTGGGCGGCGAAAAAGCTTATGCGGAGTTCCCCCGCACAGCACTGCTGGACCGGATCGGCATGCGCAATACCCTGGTGAGCACCGATCGTTTCGGCGACTTCATTCTCAGCAGCCAGGTGTACACCAATGCACGTGACCTGGCACGGTTTGGTTTGTTGTATCTTCAGAATGGCGTCTGGAACGGTGAACGACTGCTGTCAGAGGAATGGATCGAATTCGTCCGCACTCCGGCACCGGCAACAGTCGGTCGCGGCGGTCAATACGGGGGGCAGTGGTGGCTGGTTCCGGAAAATCGTGACGACGTGCCGAAAGATGCCTACTCTACTTCGGGCAATCGCGGGCAATACACGGTGGTCGTGCCGTCACACAACCTGGTGATTGTGCGACGTGGCCTGGACTACGGGCGGCAGGGATTTGACCGCTGGGCTCTGACCCGCGAAGTCATCAAGGCACTGGACTGAGTCTGGCAACCGGAGCCCCCTGGCCACGGCTGGCAGGAAGCTGCAGAGCTGGACCCGCAATCTCCGCTTCCGGACACAGCGGGCAGACACATTTCGGGAGCCGGAGTCTGCTCAGTCCCGCAGGGAAATCTGTTGCGCTGTATAGCCGCATTGCGACAGCCCCAGAACCGGGGGCGAAGTTGAAATAGCAAAGGGGGCCGCCTGTTGCAGAGCATTCATACCCAACAGATTGCGCCCGCCCTGCTTCAGGACGGCTACTTCTACGGGGCCCAGGTCACACCCGCTGCCCAGTGAAAAGTGCTCAACCTGATAGACATCCAACACTTCCACCTTGCCGCTCGCCAGGCGCGCCCCAACACGGCGAACCTTGACAGCCATGCCGCCCCCATCCTGTATCTGTTTAAACAGCGCCGAACTGACCGTAACCATACTGGCACCAGTGTCCAGCAGAAACTCCATTTCAATCCCGCCCAGCGTTCCACTCACAGAGAAACTGCCGGCACTGGACGCGCTGAGGGGCACGCTGTGGGCAAACAGTGCACTGAAATCCAGTTGTTCCTGTGCCTGCACATCGACAGCTCCTGTAAAGCCGACAAAAGCCAGAACAATCAACATTCCCCGGCGAGTCAGGCTCGACGCTCCTGTTGGGCATTGTGACATGGGTTGCTCCTGTAATCTGGAGAGACTTGTTATTTCTCTGAATCACAGGGTTGCAAATTCCAGGCCATTTATATCTGCTTGTTTTTTAATAAGTTATTTTTTCAACCTCGAAAAACGTGCCCGAGCATAGGGCTTTACGCACTTTTATGGTGCAATGCGCAAAACAAGACTCAGCTCCCATCTAAAACCCCCTTGTTTATTGGCCTCTGGCGCATACCGGGCATTCGTCTGTGTAGTGATAGACATGATCTATAGCCAATTACGGGTATTTCTATAGATGAACTGTGCCCTAATTCAGTACACTGATTTCGCTGTTTAAATCTGGATGAAATATCGTTGATACGGAGGTAGTAATCATGCGTAATTCAGTCTTCGCTACATGTCTCGCGGGCGCCCTGCTCTCGCTGTCGACATCCGCAGTCCTGGCGGATACAACCGGCGAGGAAATGGTCAAAGTATGGAAAGTCGACTTCTCCGGGCGTCCCCCGTTCAAGCGTCAGTTGATCGAACTGCCTGCGGCTGATGTGGCCCGACTTGAAGCCTCCGACGAAGTGCTGGAAACCGAGCGCGTCTGGACGGTCAACTACAAAGGCAGACCGCCATTTCGACGCCGATTCGAAGATGTCCCGGTGATCGACGCAGCCAGCCTCGAAACGGAGCAAGTTGAAGACGCAGACCGTAAGAAACCGCTGGGATCCTTCAAGCGACATCGTTAACGCTTGATTCGCCCCGACAGTGACATTACTCTCGGGGCGAAGGCAAACAGTCTTAATGCAACTGAATCTACCCCGAACTGAAATCCAATCTTTTCAGCTCGGGGTACTTGTTTAAGGCGCACGCCAAAACCCCCTGCCCTGTCGGGGACTCCAGAAGCCCTACGATACCTGAACCTGAACCTGAGATCAGCCGGGCCCAAATTCATCCACGCGGCCACCGGCTGTATGGGAGTAGTAATGAAGCACCCTCTTGTTGTCTTCACGTGGCTTGTATTAGCCCAGACAGTCAGTCCTGCCGTTTCTGCCCAGGTCGATGAAGACGAAACCGGCGCCTGGTACATGTACCTGTGGAACACCTCGCTGGAAAACAGCAACTTCGGTTTTCAAGGAGATATCCAACACCGTAACTGGGACCTGGGAGGCGACCTGGAACAGCTGCTGGTCCGGGGCGGCGCAACCTGGTCTCCGGAAGATTCCAATGTCACCTATACCCTCGGCCTGGCCCATATCACCTCCGGCGCCTACGGTCGCAGCGACAACAAGTCCCGGGAAAGACGCCTGTACCAGGAAGCCCTGGTACCTCAGCTGTTGGGCTCCAAGGTGTTTCTGACCCACCGCTTCCGTTTCGAGCAGCGGGACGTTGACGATCAGGATTTTCGCACCCGCTTCCGTTATTTCGTGGCCCTGAACTACCCATTCAATCAGGACACCCTTGGGCAGGGCGCGATCTACCTTTCCCTCTATAACGAATTGTTCGTCAACCTGGAGCAGGACATCGGCAACAATCGACAGGTGGATTACTTTGATCGCAATCGCACCTATGCCGCGCTCGGTTACAGCCTGACCGACTCAATACGCCTGCAGTTTGGCTATATGCACCAGGAAACCGACAACCTGGGCAAGGGGCAATTGCAGTTCAACCTGTTCCACCGGTTCTAGCCCCGATAACGGGAAAATCCGCCAGGTGAAAGAACAGTTCCACCCCGTGGTGCAGAGGATCAACCAGCAACACGCTGCAGACCAGCAATCCAAGCGCGCAGAGCACTGAACTGTGTGGCGCACTGCGGGCGGCCGGACTCAATAATATTCTGATACGTCGTTCGATTTCAGCGCCGGTAAATGCCGAACTGACCGTGGCGCCATAATAATCAAACTGGCTCGGTGCAAGGCGTTGAACTTTCAGCAGGGTAGTTGCCACCGCCAGGTTATCGCTGCCCCCGGCTGCGGCCAGATCGCAGGCTGATTCCGTGAAAACATGTAAGTCCGCATACAGTTTCTTACCAAGCCCTGGAGGCAGAACAAGCAGAAACAATCGGGCCAGCAACAGGCGTGCATTATCCAGCCGGCGCACATGCTCACGCTCATGGGCGAGAATGATCGTCACATCCGTCTCACTGCACCGATTGAGAAGTCCACTGGTCAGAAAAATATGGTTCTTCCACCAGCCGAGCGTAAACACCAGCGGATTTTCATCGTCAATCAACCAATAGTGTTTTCCAGGCCTGCCCATCGCTTTCAATTGGCCTGCCAGGCGATGCCCGACGCTGACGTGGAATCTGAATCGCGCAGCCAGCAACAGTAGAACCGCAGCCAATACTGCCAGACCGATGCCGGCCAACCACGGTGACTCAACCAGCGGAGCGTGCGCCTGACAGTTTGTGTGGCAGTGCTCAGCGACCAGACTGGCTTCCAGCCCCGGCGTAAACAGCAACATTGTTGAGACCAGGCTCAATACTACCGGAAAGGCCAACAGAACCAGCAACAGAGAACTGGCATCCGCAGGATGCAGACGACACAATTGTCGACGCAGCAGAGGATAGAGAATCAACAGAAGGGAGCTGCAGAGAAACCAGGTACCTAACCAGACTGTAGCAAAGGAGCCTGTCACCGTCAGTAGACTATTCATGATCCCTCCGATCACGCCGCTTCCTCTGAATCAGTGCTTCCAGCTGGTCAAGCGCGTTACCGTCCAGACGCTCGGCTACATTGACGAAGCTGCTCAGGATGGTGTCGGCCTGGCCATCGTGCAGTAGCTGAATAACATCCCGCAACATGGAACCCATAAGTTCTCCGCGGCTCTGGAGCGGATAATAGCGGAAAGCATGCCCCTGCTTCTCCCGGCTCAAATAGTTCTTTTTTACCAGCCGCTCCAGGGTGGATTGCACGGTGCTGAGCGACATACGCCGCTCCACAGTCATTTTTTCCAGCAGACTCCTGGCATCCACACCCGGAGTCGCCCAGATATGTTCCATTAAAAGCAGTTCGAGCTCACCCAGCGTGCTGGAGAGAGCATTGTGTGAATGACGATTCTTATCCATGGTCACCGAGGTTCTTCCCCTGCCTATTCTGGCCTGCCTGATTGCCCGTCCTGTCCATTGATTGTGCCTGCCGCCGATCTGGCAGCTTCTCTCGCGATCTCTTGGCCTCTTGGTCTCTTGGTCTCTTGGTCTCTTAATCGATTAATCGATTAATCGCTTGATGGTTCTTCCCTTTCTCCCCTGCAGCTATGCAGCAAACCAATCCTGTGCCTCGGAAAACCCTTTCAGATTGTGGCGCAAGATCTCAGTCAGGCACAAAGCTCTGATCAAAGGTGCAAAACTTCTATAGCGAGTCGGTTTTAAAGATTCCCCGAAAGACCCTCAAATCGCACTTAACCTGTTGTTTTTTATATGTATTAAAAAGCACGCCAAAAGCGGTGCTTGTTGGTGCCGGGCTTCTCGACGACACTCCACCGTCCAGCTTCGAGCCTCCGCAGAGCAGAATTCCCGCAGCCTCTGTAGGGGCCGACGCCGAACCAATGAGCGCCGGGAGTTGAATGCTTTCGAGCCACGTTTTTAACACGGATCTCTCTATCAGGGAAATAATTAAGGAGTTTAAACCCATGCCCAGTTTTTCGCGGATTGTGTTGCTCTCAAGCCTCGCGACCTGGTCCAGTGCACTGACAGCCCAGCCGGTGACAGTGGATTCCATTGAGGTGATAGGCCGCCGGGTCAACCTGGTGGGAACGGCAGTTTCAGCCTCCGAGGGTCGTGTGGGTCACGAAGAGCTGCAGGCGCGTCCGCTGCTGCGTACGGGTGAAATACTGGAGTCCGTACCGGGATTGGTGGCCACCCAGCACAGCGGCAGCGGCAAGGCCAATCAGTTTTTCCTGCGCGGGTTCAACCTTGACCACGGCACCGACTTCGCCACGTCCATCGACGGAATGCCCATTAACATGCGCACGCATGGACATGGCCAGGGTTACACAGATTTAAACTTTATCATTCCAGAATTGGTGGAAGAGATAACTTATCGAAAAGGTTCCTATTATGCTGAGGTCGGTGACTTCTCCGGTGCCGGGGCCGCCCACATGACATCCCTTGCTCATCGCCCGGAGCCACGAGTCTCACTGGCCATCGGGGAATTCAAGTTCAATCGTCTGCTGGCAACCGGTGGGCTTGAAACTCTCGGCGGCGACTTCGTTTATGGCCTGGAGTTGCAGGGATACGAGGGCCCCTGGGACGCGATCGATGAGGACATTGAAAAAACCAATCTGTGGTTGAAGCAAAGCTGGCAGGCCGGAGACAACCGCTTTGCCCTGCAATTCATGGGCTATGACAACAGTTGGAATTCGGCCGACCAGATACCTGATCGAGCCGTGCGAAGCGGTCTGATTACCAAGCTGGGCTCCATTGACACCACCGTCGGCGGTGAATCCTCCCGCTACAGCCTCTCTCTTAACTGGCAGAGAGACACTGAAAATGGAAGATGGTCGGGGGCAGCCTACGCAATCGACTACGACATGGAGCTGTGGTCAAACTTCAGTTACTTTACCCAGGATTCAGGGGATCAATTTCAACAGACGGACAAGCGCCTGGTCTCCGGCGGCGAACTCAAGTGGCAGCAAACCTCCAGCCTGAACGGCATGGAGATGACCAACACCTTCGGGACCCAGCTGCGACGGGATGACATTCGCAAGGTAGGTCTGCGCAGCACCGCTGCCAGACAGTTTCTCGGCGACATCAGACTCGACAGTGTTGACCAGTGGAGCGCCGGCCTGTACTGGGAGAACCAACTGCAGCTTACTGACCGCCTGCGCAGTATTTTCGGACTGCGCTATGACTACTATGACTTTGATGTCAGGGCGCTGGCAGCGGCCAATCCCGCCACTCTGAGCCTGAACTCAGGCACGGCTGATGACGACATTGTCACCGCCTCCCTGAATCTAGCCTACGCCCTGAACGACAGCAATGAGGTGTATGTGGGTATCGGGCAGGGCTTCCACAGCAACGATGCCCGCGGTACAACCATTTCATTGGACCCGGTGACGGGTGAAAATGTCCTCCCTGTCGATCCCCTTGTTGACACCCTGGGTGCGGAAATCGGCTTCCGCACTTTCGTCAGTGACCGGCTGAATGCCTCGGTCGCCCTCTGGCATCTGGAGATTGACTCGGAACTGTTGTTTGTCGGCGACGCGGGAAATACCGAGGACACCGGCATGGCCAGCAAGCGTCATGGCGTGGAGCTCTCCGCCTACTACCAGCTGGATGAAGCCTGGAAACTGGATTTTGAGTACTCCTATTCCAAGGCCCGCTTCGAAGATCCCGTTGACGGCAGCCGCGACATAGCCGGGGCATTGCAGGATGTTGTGAGTGGCGGCATCAACTTTCAGCCCACCGACCGGCTCAACGCCTACCTGCGTTTCCGCCATTTTGGCGAATTTCCCGTGGGGGGAGGAGAAACTGCGAATGGAAGCAGCATGGTCAATCTCCGCATTGGCTATCAGGTAACGCCAAGGTTGCAGCTTACGCTGGACACTCTGAACCTGCTGGATTCCGATGACCACGACGTGGAGTATTTCTACGAGTCACAACTGCCCGGCGAAGCGGAACCGGTGGAAGACTTCCATTACCACGTCTTCGAACCCAGATCATTCCGGTTCTATATCAATTATCAGTTCTGAAGCCGAACACAGAAGCCTGAAATAAAGGGTCACACCAGCATCGGCTGGGGAGTGAGTAACTGGCTTCGAACCAACTTCAGGAATCGGGGGCAAATTGCATGACGGGAATCTTCAAACGCGCGGTGCAGTGTGTTCTGGTGCTGCTGTCAGCGGCAAGTAGCCACACACTGGCCCATGACGTGTCGGAAGTTGCACGGGAGCGAATGCAGAACGGCGGCATAATGGACTACATCTGGACCGGCGCCGAGCATATGCTGACAGGATACGACCACCTGCTGTTCCTGCTGGGTGTCATGTTCTTCCTGACCCGCTTCGTCGACATCCTCAAGTTCGTCACGGCCTTTACTGTGGGTCATACCATTACATTAGTGTTCGCCACCTATGCTGGTATCAGTGCAGATCACTATCTGATTGACGCCGTGATCGCAACGACCGTGATCTACAAGGGCTTTGAGAACCTGGACGGATTTCGACGCTGGCTGGGCACTGCGGCACCGAGCCTGATCTACATGGTGTTTGCCTTCGGCCTGATACATGGTTTCGGCCTGTCGGCACGTTTACAGGACCTTACACTGGCGACAGAAAGCGGACTGTTGAGCAAGATCCTGTTCTTCAATCTCGGCGTGGAACTGGGACAGATCGCGGCTCTGCTGGTGATGGGCGTCGTGATCCGGGCCTGGCAGCAAACCACCGTTTGGGAACCCATTACCCGCGTCGTCAATGCTGCACTGATTTTCTTTGGTTTTCTGTTGCTGTTGTTCCAGTTGCACGGTTATTTGCATGAGCAGGGACACGTGCACGGTCCGGCGACAACCGACAGTGCTGCTGGTGTCCCGCACAGCCACGACGGAGGACCAATGCATGTTCACTAATAAGCTCACCAGGCTACTGACAGGATTGTGTCTCGCACTTTGCGCGTCGTTGCTTACTGCCCAGGAATTACAGTTGGACCTGCTCAGCAACGGCGCACTCATTATCGGAGTCGTCAGCCAGGCCGATGGCAGCCCCGCCGCGAATCTTCCAGTGCGGGTCGCACTGGCAACTCAGCCGGAGAACACGATTGCCACGCTGCAAACCGACCCGGTCGGCATCTTCACCTTCACTGGAAATTACGATACCAGCTATCGCGCCACAGTGGGCAGCACGACCGCAGAAGTCGCGCTGGGCGCCGCCCCGCCGCAACCCCTCACCTGGCCACCGATCTATGTGACGCTGGGTATCCTGCTGCTGCTTTCCCTCATACCCGCCCGAATGCTGCGCAGAAAAGACCTGCCGTCTTGAGTGGAACGTTTTGCTCTCTGAAAGCCGATCGGTGTGATCGGCCACACTGCTCTACCTTAAGTGTTCAAGGCTGCCAGGCATAACTGATCTTGGCAATAATCATGCGGTTGCCGGTTTCTATGGAGTCGAGACCAGCAAACTGAATCTGTCCGTTTGGCACGGGCCAGATCTCCTTATTCAGGACTAGAGGCTGCTTAGCATCTCGACGGGGAATGTGGGTACAATACCCCGACGCTGCCAGGTACCAGAACCTGGCTTGTCAGTTCATTAATTATTCGAATATGACGGAGATAAGCATGTCGACATCCTCTCACACCTCAACCGCTACCCGGAGTTTGTTCACCAGATTCGCTTCCAGGTCTTTCGCTGCGTTGCTCCTTTGCGCCTTTGGAGTCAGTCTCAGCCACGCTGATGTGACTCGTTATCCGTTACCGAATGGTTCAACGTTTCCTATCTCGGAAGCTGTCGAGGTCAGTGCAGGAACAGGGCTTGTATTCTTGAGTGGCGCTACACCTACGGTAGCCAACCCATCAGCTGGGCTGGGTAATCCTGCTTACTATGGCGATACAAAAACTCAGACCATCAGCGTGATGAATCGCATCAAGGAAAACCTCGAAAGCAAGGGCATGGGGATAGGCAATATCATCAAGCTGACGGTTTTCCTGGTGGGTGACCCTGCCAATGGAGATGTTATGGACTTCGCCGGCTTTATGGAAGGTTACACACAATTCTTCGGCACCACAGAACAGCCAAACCTGCCGTCTCGCTCAGCATTCCAGATCGCACGCCTGGGACAGCCTCTGATGTTTGTTGAAATCGAAGCTATCGCGGCACGTGACTAGACTTTTCTGCCATTCAGGCGAAGCACTGTAGCTCTGCCTGAATGGCAATCCCCCGGAAGGCAGGACCTCCGCCGCATCATTCCTCAATCCGGCAAATTCCAGATCAACAGGCTCAGTATGGACGTGGAGTACACGATCGAAATGGGCAATCCGTAACGGGCGAAGTGTCTGAACCGATAAGCAGTGGCATTGAAGACGATCAGGTTAGTCTGGTACCCGTAGGGTGAGATAAAACTGGCGCTGGCCGCGAATGCGACCGCGAGAGCGAAAGGCATCAGGGGGGCCGACAATGCCTCTACAACGCCGTAGGCGAAAGGAAACATGAGCGCAGCTGCGGCGTTGTTAGTGACGAACTCGGTCAATAGCAAGGTGACGATATACACCACGATAAGTGCCCACACCAGGCCGCCATCCAGCAATAGCGGCATCACACTGGAAAGCAACAGGCCTACCAGCCCGGACTGCTCCAGTGCCGTCGCCAGACTCAGCGCACCCACAATCACGGCAATCAGATTGACCGGCAGGTTTCGCCGTATTTCTCCGTTGGTAACGAGTCCCAGCGAAACCAGCAGCGCCAGCAGATAAAAAAGGCCTACCGGTAAGCTCAGCAATGACAATGCAGCAAGCAGGACTGCGGAAAGAAACCCACCAAAAATAAGCAGTTCGTGACTGCTACGCAACCTGGTCGGAATTGTATGCTCGGTCAAAATAATAAAGTTTCTGCTCTGATTGGCCCGACTGGCAAAGTCAGGACCGGTGGCCAGCAGCAGGAAGTCCCCCACCTGCAGGCGAATGTCTCCGAGCTTGCCGGATAGCTGTTCGCCGTCACGCCTGATGGCGACAACCGCCGCATCAAAAAGTGCGCGAAAACCCAGCGCTTTCAGGGTCTGGCCAATGATCTGGGCCCGGTGCGAGACGATGACTTCGGTCAGGTTTTCATTCAGCAGGCCACTGTTCTCCGCAAACAGTGTCAGGCCCTTGATCTGACCAAAGCTTTCCACCTTATGGAGATTGCCGCTGAAGATCAGCTTATCCTGTGCTTCGATCACCAGATCGGGGTTTACTGGACTGATCAGTTTGTTGCGCCTGATGACCTCCACAAGAAAAAGTTCCGGCAGATTGCGCAGGTGGTTCTGCTCGACGCTCTTACCGACCAGCTCTGAATCCGGCTCAACTTCCGCTTCGATGAAGTACTCCTGGAAATCCGGCGCCTTGACCTGAATATTCGGCAATAACGGATGCAGTACAAACATCACGACACCGCAGATCAGCCCCGCCACCAGGCCGTAAAGAGTGAAATCCCAGAAGGCAAACCCCGGGTGGCCATGCTCGATAAGAAAACTGTCAACAATGAGGTTGGTTGACGTGCCAATCAGCGTGACTGTGCCGCCGAGAATCGCCGCGTAGGACAGAGGAATGAGCAATTTCGATGGCGCGTGGTGCTGATTCTGCTTGATCGGTCCAATCAGATTGGTTACGACAGCGGTGTTGTTCAACAATGCCGAGGAAAAAAACGCCAGGGTAATAACCCGCAAAAACGACTGCTTGAAATCGACGGTCACCAGGGTTCTGGCGAGCCGCTTGATCAGTGAAGTTTTTTCCACCGCCGCACTCACGATAAGCAGCAGTACCAGAGTGACCAGGCCCTGATTAGTGACATTCAGAAGCACCTGATCGAACGTCAGCTGCCCGGTCAGCATCAACACCAGAACAGCGAAGACAAACACATAGCTCGGGCGCCTTTCGGTCAGCAGCAGCGCCAGAATAGTGCCGACAAAGACTGCGAGTACAATCCACTGGGAACCTTCCATGGGATGCCCGACTCCTCCAATGATGTATGTATTGATCCACCACGTAACTGCTGGACAATCAGCAGCACCTGGCTATTAAACCACCAAAAAGCCCGGGCGTCAGGCAGCGAATCCTCTGCTGCCGCTTTCCACGACCAACAGGCCATCGGTGGAAACACTTGCATCGGGCAATCGCGGATCGCTGACCAGCCGATAGTCAGCCTGGAGCTGGCTGGAATCTATGCGGCACAGAACATAACCTCGCCTGTCATCGCTCCAATAACGCACCTGCGGATTTTCAGCCAATGCACGGGCAACGGCAGAGGCCCACGGGCAGCGCGACGAAATCGAGGTAGTGGCAAGCTCCGCGGCAACAGGTGGAGACTCGGGGTCGTCGAAATCAGTGGGTACATCCATGGCACATCCGCAGTGCCAGTCTCCGCTCAGGATAACCGGATTGCTCAGCTCCGGAGCGGCCAGCCAGTCACGGATACGCGCTTGCTGACTGGCATACCCGTCCCACTGATCCATGTTGTATTCATTACCGGGATAGCGGAACCGGGTAAACCACGTCTGCTGGGCCAGCAACTGCCAGCGCGCGCGGTTTTCCGTCAGGAATCGCAGCAGGAACTGCTCCTGGTCCCGACCTGTCATGGTGAGATTCTCGTTCTGGCGCGCTTCGCATTCGGGTGCTGAAGGGAAGGCCTGACTGCAGACCTGATCTGACCGGTACTGGCGTGTATCCATCAGCAGGATTCTCACCTGGCGGCCAAAATCATAAGTGTCATAGAGAGGCAGGGAAGAATCCAGACCCGCGAGGGAAGGACGCCGTTCCAGCGGCATATGCTCGTAATAGGCCTTGAGGGCCGCCCACCGCCGCACGCGAAATTCCAATTCGGTCTGTGAATCCGGGTCTTCGGGGGTATAGCCGGCCCAATTATTGTCAATCTCGTGATCATCCAGACTGAGCAACCAGGGGCTGGCGGCGTGGGCAGCCTGTAAATGCGGGTCCGATTTGTACTGGGCATAGCGATTACGGTAATCCAGCAATGTGCGGGTCTCCTGACCGATGTGTTGACGCACACGGCTGCTGTCACCAGGGCCGTACTCGTAGATATAGTCACCCAGATGAATCACCAGGTCAGGCCGTTGCTCTGCCATGTCACGGTAGGCGGTGTAGAGGCCGGTTTCCAGGTGCTGGCAGGAAGCAACGGCAACTGTTAGCGGTTCATCACTGTCCAGTGCTGGCGCTGTTCGCGTACGACCAATGACACTGGCATCATCGCCCAGGTAAAACCTGTAGAAGTACTCTGTGCCGGGCTGCAGTCCGGTTGCCAGATAGTGCACCGAGTGAGCATCCTCTGCAGGCGCGATCACCTGCCGATCCAGCACCTGATCACGCATCTGCTCATCACGACAAATCCGTACCCGGACTTCCACATCTTCCATCGGCATCCCGCCCCCGTTCATGGGATCCGGAGCCAGCCGAGTCCACAATACCACGCTATGGGGACGCGGAGACCCGGACGCTACCCCCAGGGAGAATGGGTTGCCTGGCGCCTGGGCGCCCCAGGAAGGAATGGCCCTGCTGGCGACCAGCAGCCCGGTGGAAGTCAGAAGGAACTGTCGTCTTTTAATCATTTCTGATACTCATAGTACGGAGGCCAACTTTTGCCTGCTCTCAATCACTTCCCGTTAGAGTGGAGGGGAGCAGAGACCGCACAGACAGACTAGCATCGATAGTTTACAATCTGTAGGACACAGTGTTGCAATAAGGGTGAGTTCCCTGGGTTTCTGGCGAAGATCACACGCAAAGACGTCGTGTTAAGCCAGAAGACACCCCCTCAGGCGTTCAAGAACCGGAACTCCAGCACTGTCGACCGTGCGCTGCTAAAAACTGAAAACGCGATTCACATATCGTACAAGGAACCACTGATCGATTGCCGGGAAAATTGCCGCAGTCAGCCAGAGGTTCTCTAAGAATAATCAAAGCTATATTACGTTGGAGGGTTGCATGAACGCATTCGCTACAATTGTTGAAGTCGTGGAAGTCGCGGCACTGATCGTACTGGTGATTTACCTGATCAGGATAATTCGCGACCGGGACGACTCCGAACCCCGATCTGCCATCATCGACAGAAACCTGGCTGAACTTGCCGATTTCCACCGGGTTCTCGTCAGTAGTCAGGATATCGCCAGAATCTGGCAGGACGGGCGGGAAGACCGGCGTCTGAACGACATCGACCAGGAAAGATTCTCGCTGCTGGCCAACGACTACCTGAGCATCCTCGCCAACCAGAGACAGCGAGCTGAATCGATTGGGGACGATGCCCTGGTCGAAGCAGCGACCCTCAAGCTGATTGATGTCCTGCAGCTGAATCCCGGCCTGCTCCCCGAGTGGGAGGAAATTGCCCATGAGGTGGCCACCATTGAACTGCGCGAAGCCGTCAGTAAAGCCATGAACCCCGTCGACCTGGAAGTGGAAGCAGACGCTGAAACAGCCCCGGAACCGGTAACAGTGAGCGTGGAAGCGCAGAACCCTGAGCCTGCCGAACCCCAGGCCGCTGAGGAAACTGCCAGTTTACAAGAAGCGGAAGCCGCGACCGAGGAACCCGTTACTAAGAAATCGGTTCAGCAGGACGAGGCTGTCGAGCCACTTGCGGAAGACTCATCCGGCCACGACGAAGACACAGAAGTGACACCAGTGTCCGCTGCCGCGCCGGCGCTGAGCGAAGCCGCCGACGACAGCAATCCGGCAGAAAACAAGCCCCAGCAGAAAGCCAGCGTTGAGGAATCCGTGCAAGAGACTCGCAATTTGGAGGCAGTTGGAGCCAAGGCTTCCTGATGCTGAAAGGGCCAGGAGAATGCGGCCACCTGGTCGCACCTGGCCTGTGCTGCAGGCAGACACGCCTGCGAGAAATACCTGCCAGGCTGCTTAAACCCTCTGCCTGGCCGTTGCTGCACAAAAGCTGATCTCTTGAGGCCTGCTCACACCAATTTGATTGTCACTGTTGTGACTAAGAAAGCGCCAATCCAGGCGCGAGGAGCGTGGTTTGCTGGCTCCAAATGAGCGACGAGTGGCGCCTTTTTAGTTGCAATCCGAAGGGCTGGGGCCATGTTCCTTGAAATCCGTCCCCAATGTGGTTTTCAGCTGTCTGCGAATTTCTGCCAGCTGGCTCACTGAATAGGCCTCCCGTTCCGTTCGCCCCCATACCACGCCAGGCCAGCAATAATCCCCCTGGCGACGCCCTACCACGTGTATGTGCAATTGCCTGACCACATTGCCAATAGCGGCGACATTCAACTTTTCCACTGGCCAGTGCTGGCGCACCAGAAGCGAAACCCTGTCGATGGCTTCTTCCAGGATGCGACGCGCGGGCTCTGACAGATCGCAGAGCTCAACGGCGCTGGTCTTAGGCACCAGGATGAACCAGGGCACCAGGGCGTTATCCATCAGCAACAGAACAACTTCGTTCAGCTCACCCAGCTGATGACAGTCGTGCGCCAGTTTGGCATCGAGTACGAAATCAGCTTTCATGCAGCAACCCTCTGTATTCCTGTATTCCTGTATTCCTATTATCCGCGTAGCAAGGAAGTATAGACGCCCGATCAGGCCGCTGCTGAAGCACCTACCAGGGAAAGGCCGGTTTCCCGGCGGTCAGGTTACGGGCCAGCTTTCCGCTTTACTGTTTTCCACCGGCACCTGAACGCTCTAAACGGTATTGGTTCTGAGCGGTCGCTGGGATTGCGGCCTGCCGCTCACCGCGTTCACAATCATATCCGCGGTGACCGGAACGCGGTTGAACAGATGGCCACCCAGCGCATTGGAGATCGCGCACACCAGCGCCGCCGCAGCACAGCCCTGTATAGGTTCGCCGACACCCTTGGCACCAATCGGGTTCATCGGATCCGGCTTGTCGATCGCCGCCCAGTCCATGGCCGGCGTGGCATCCATGATGGTGGGTGGCTTGGACTGCCACAACCCGGTATTGGCCGGCAGACCATTCTGAGGGTCATAAGCATGGCGTTCGAACCCGGCCATGCCGAAGCCCATATAGGCGGCACTGAATATCTGGTTGCGCAGGCCGGTCGGGTGCAGCACCGTGCCGCAGTCGGCCACGCCAACGTAATCCAGCACCTGGAACTTACCGGTTTCCAGATCCAGCTCGATCTGCACAAACCCGGCAGCCAGCGCTGGTACCGTGCCGTCCTTGGGCAGGTTATCCCGGGCGACGCCGATCAGACCAGTGCCGGCCAGGCCGGCCACCGACCTGCCGGTCATGGGGTTTATACCTTCCGGCGCAATCTCGCCGCTGTACAGACCGCCCAGTTCGATGGCCCGGGTGGCCGCCTGGGCATAGGTCAGATGCCGGGACGGATCGGCCCGCAGAAAGACCCGCTCGTCACCGATGTCGTAGTCGGCGGCGCTGCCTCCCAGATCAAGGGCGGCGATCTCCTTCAATTTGTCTACTGCGTCCATGGCGGCCACGTAATTTGTGCGGGTCATGGTAAACGAAGTATTACTGCCGAACTGGCCCAGATTCCAGGGCAAATGGCGCCGGCTGTCGCCCCTCTCAACCTCGCAGTTCTCCCAGCGACACTGGAGCACCTCGGCGGCTACCCGTGAGGTGCTGGTGTGGGAATAAGTACCAAGATTCCCCACCCCGGTATGAATATGCAGCCTGCCGTCCGGGGTAATTCGTACCAGGCCATCGAAACCGTTGCTGCCGGCCGAGTGATAGGCCTGTCCCACACCGATACCGATCACCTTGCTGCCATTGCGCTGCCCGTTCAGAGCCAGCTTGTCCTGCCAGCCAAACTGTTCCGCACCCTTGGCCAGCGCTTCCGGCAGGTGCGCGCTGGTGACATTGGTACTGGAACTGCCATAGCGGGCATCAGACTCCGGGGCATTAATTGCCCTGATCTGTAAAGGGTCCAGCCCCAGCTCACGGGCAGCCTGGTCCATCAGCGGTTCGATCGCCACGGCAATCTGATTCTGCCCAGGCCCTCGCTGGGGCCCCTTCAGCGGCGTGTTGGTAAACACCGGGATTCCCCGGAAACGCATGGCCTGGGGCTGATACACCAGCGACACCGCGTCACCGGCCGACAGCCAGTCGGAGAAGCCGGAATTGGCACCGTTATCCTGGACTACGTAGAGATCCATGGCCGTGATCCGCCCGTCGTCACGAAAGCCAATCTTCGCCCGCCCCTGAAAACCATGCCGGGCGGAGCCTATGTAGTATTCCTCTTCCCGTGAGATTCTCAGCATCACCGGACGGCCGGTCAGGCGCGACAGATGAGCCGGAATGGACATGGCCGGGTAGCCGGACCCCTTGGATCCAAAGCCTCCGCCACAGAATTCGGCGATAAACACCAGGTCCTCCGGTGGAATACCGATATAGGCGGCCAGGGCCGGCACCGGAAAACTCTGACTCTGGCTGGAACCATAGAGAAAACACTTGCCGTTTTCCCAATAAGCCAACGCCGAACGGGGCTCCATGGACAGGTGAGAATTGCTGGCGGTTACGAAGCTTTCTTCAATAACCAGCGCCGCCTGCGCGAACCCGGTATCCAGATCGCCCACTGTCCACTCACGCACCGGTTCACCCATGGGCAGCTGACCGGCCGGCACAGCGAAATCCTCCCGGGTCCAGCGTACGGTGCGAATAGCTTCCGACAGGGCTGAATTCCCCACATTCCCCTCTACGTGGGCGTTGGCGCCCCCAGGCCGCAGGCTGTCGAGCGGATCGACCGTGAACGGCAAGGGCTCGAAATCCACCTCGATCGCAGCGATGGCATCTTCCGCTATCTGCTCCGTAACAGCCGCCACAGCCAGAATTGGATCGCCGACATAGCGGGGATTGTTGGTAAGAATGGGGTTTTCAGCACCACCGGCCTGGGGAACATCATCGGCCGTCAGCACAGCAACCACCCCATCCATCTCCAGCGCGGCACGGGCGTCGATGCTCCGAACCCTGGCATGAGGCACCGGGCTGGTCAGCAGACGGCTGTACAACATGCCGTCCACCTTGAAATCCTCCGCGTAGCGGGCGGTACCCTTTACCTTGGCGTGAACGTCAGGGGGGACAAAATCCTTGCCGAGCAGGTTGTAGGCCATGGGGTGTTCTCCTTGTTTGGTTGCACAAGCATAGGGCGAAAAGCAGCGAAATCCAACCGTAATGCAGTGCTTAAAAGCATCAGACGATCGAAAGTCAGCACCTGGACGGAAACTGCCATCAGCCACATGCTTATAAAGTAATCAAGATGACCCTGGTGATACTAGCAATGCAGGCAGTATTTTGATGCAAGATAAACAACGGAATCTCAAAGCCGAAAAACTCAATCATTCGGTTAAAAATAACAGCCAGGACGCCAATTTTCTTTTTTCAACCCCACTCCATCTCCTTCATCTCGAGCCTGCTGATCGACTCACGCAAAGATACCGAGTCAGGCTCAAGCGCAAAGATAGCGCGGTAATAGTCCAGCAACTCACAATCATCGGCAGGAATGGCAAAGCGTTTTCCACTCTGCAGGTTGAACAGCTCCCCTCTCTCGACAATTAGCAGTGTCAGTGCGCCATCATAAAAGCTGGAAATTCCAGAGTCGATAACCAGTACTTTGCCATCGTATCTGGGCACGATCGTCTCGCAGCACGGGGTGTGCCCCACCACTATATGATCTACATCATGGGATTCCAGTAGGGCAGCAACGAAGGCAGGCGCTGCAGCTTCCTCATCCTGGGATAATCCTCGGTACCAGAGCGGCCCCAGATAATCCTGGGTGATGGGATCTGCAAATGAATCGATATTTCGCAACTCAGCCTTTACCCTTTCGTTGATTTCCCTGATGGTCCAGTCTGCATACTTGAGACTCAGCCCACCATGAACAAAAAGCAGATTGTTTAACCTGACAACCGTGTTATGGCCGGCAACCCATTCTCCGAATTCACCACCCGGCGCCCAATGTTCACGGTACTCCACATAACCCAGTGGAATTTCCACTTTGCCAACACATTCGCGGCGAGACACATAGTTGTGGAGAGAGGGAGCGGGCTTAGCCCGGATTTTCTTGCTAATTACACTGTAATAAGTATCCCTCAACTGCTCAGCTTGGGGGCTCCGCAGCGCCTCGAATTCGCCGGGATGCACATAGCGTAGTTCACCAGACATGTTCATGGCTTCGTGATTTCCAATCAGCGCATGTACCCGCCCTCCTGCGCGGAGGGCTTGTCTTTCCAGACTTTGCAGGTGCCGGATAATCCGCGTGCTGTCTGGCCCACGATCAGGAATATCGCCGATCTGAACGAAATGGGTTTCGCCACCAATCCAGTTGTGTTCCGAATCTACCAGTCCGGCACTGAAAAGTGCCTCCACATAGCGTTCATAATCACCGTGAAGGTCTCCAAGAGCGACGATCCGTTCAATATCGTCCCATTGATCCCGCACCTCACTCATTGCGGTTCTCTGATCAGACTTCGTCTTAGTATTCGAGGTAACATCAGGATTGGGCGGCTCATTTGCTAAGCTGACTGTTCGGGAGAGCTGTTCGCGTTGACTGCTCCGTTCACAACATATTAACTGATTCACTGCCCCGAAAAGCAGGCCTGAATCTCGCTTTGAGCAAGTGTGTACCTTCAGTCTGGTGCGCATCTCCCACAAGAGAGACCACCCTGCCTTGCCGCCGTCATTACAAACCCGCCTCATCGAGCCAGACCTGAGTGAAGCCGACAACTAAACCCACCATAGGACCCATTGGTTTCCATGCTCCTTTTTCCCTACAATGGGCCAACCGTTTACTAAGAGGTATCAACCGTGAAACGCGCAACCTGGATCTATTTCGTCTCCTTTTTCATGCTGCTGGCAGGCCTGCCAGGTCACGCCCAGGACATCCAGTCTCTGGAGGACGAAGCCGTAGCCTGGCTACAGGACTTTATTCGTATCGACACCATCAACCCACCGGGCAATGAATACCGGGCGGTGGATTTCTATGCCAGGATCTTCGAGGCAGAGGGCATCGAATACGAAACAGCCGAGAGTGCCCCCGGCAGGGGCAATATCTGGGCTCGTCTGAAGGGCGGGGATCAGCCCGGGCTGATCCTGCTGCAACACACCGATGTGGTACCGGCAGATGAAGAGTTCTGGACCATTCCGCCGCTTTCGGGGGATATTCGCGACGGCGTTATTCTCGGTCGCGGCACCCGGGACATGAAGGGACTGGGAATCACGCAGCTGGCCACGTTCCTGAGCCTGCATCGGTCGGGCCAACCGCTTAATCGTGACGTGGTTTTCCTGGCCACCGCCGATGAAGAGGCCGGGGGTATGTTCGGGGTCGGTTGGCTTATCGAAAACCGCCCGGATATCTTTGACGGGGTTGGGTTCCTCCTTAATGAGGGCGGCGGGGGCAGTAGAAACGGCGACGAAATCGTATTCAGCACCGAGGTCACCCAGAAAGTGCCGGTCTGGCTGCGACTCAACGCGGTGGATATCCCGGGGCACGGCTCATCCCCGCGCCCGGACAGCTCTGTGACCCGTATCGTGCGAGCGCTCAACACTATCCTGGAGAATCCCCTGCCACCCCGGGCCATTGGCCCGGTGGCCACCTATTTCCGCTCTTTGTCGGTGGCCATGGACGATGAGTGGGGTCCGGCTTACGCGGATATCGCCCGGGCAATCCAGGACCCGCAATTCGTGCAACGGCTGCATGCCAGCCGCGCCGGCCATCATTCCCTGATCCGTGATACCTGCTCGCTGACCCGCATGGAAGGCTCCAGCAAAATCAATGTGATTCCCCCTGAGGCCTGGGCCGAACTGGACTGCCGCATCCTCCCCGACAAACCGGCTGAACAGTTTATCGCCGAGATGCGGGAACTGGTGGCACCCACCGGCGTGGAAGTGGAAGTCATCATGGCCTTCACCCCGGCCATTTCCGAAACCAATACCCGGCTTTTTCAGGCCATCGAGCGGGTGACTGGCGAGCTGTACCCCGGTTCCCGGGTGCTGCCGTCGGTCAGCACCGGCTTTACCGACAGTCACTTCACTCGCGACCTGGGCATTGTGAGCTACGGCTTTAACCCGCTGATCACCGAGGACGGTGAACATACCGGGGTCCACGGCAATGATGAGCAGGTGCGCGAGGCGGCATTCCGCCAGGCGATTGGCGACTACTACGCCGTTGTTCGCAATGTCGTGCACGATTAACAGATCCGCAGCCAGCGACTGATTATCCGGCATCTGAAACAGGATCTGGACAGGTCGATGCTCTGGGAACCTCGGATCTTTTACCGCAACGGAATACGGTAAAGAATCCGAGGCCCCTGAAATAAAGCTGTCTGTGCTTTGACTTTTATGGGGTAGCCTCGTAACCTGAGTCTCCTCAAAAATCCTGAGAATATCCAACAGCCTGAGGAGACGAGCGAAAACACCAGAAGCTAAATAACAAGACCAGAAACAACAAAACGAAAAAACAAAAATAATGAAAAAGGAGGCACCATGCCCTGGCGTAACCTCTTCCAGCGCCGTTTGTGGCGTAATCAGCTTACCGTTTGTCTGTCGCTCTTCCTTGCCGGTATCGGCTCAGGCGCCACCCCGGCCCTGGCACAGGACGAGGGCAATCTCTATGACACGCCCTTCGATGTCCGCGAAGGTGAATCCTATTTCCTGCGCCAGTGCTCACGCTGTCACGGACAGGACGCCAAGGGTAACGACGAAACCGGGGCGCCGGATCTGACCGGTAGCCTGCGGCGGGCCAGCACGGATGCCGGTATCTTCTCCGTAATCCGCCAGGGTGTCGCCGGTACGGCCATGTTGCCGGTTCCCGCCGACACACCGGACCCCACGGTGTGGCAACTGGTGGCCTACATCAATTCCCTGCGCACCGACCCGGCCAACATCGATCTGCCCGGCGATCCCGCCAGCGGCCTGGTGTTGTACAACGGCAAAGGCAATTGTGCCCGTTGTCACATGATTAACGGAAACGGCGGCAGGCTGGGGCCCGACCTGTCCCTGGTTGGTGAAAGCCTCGATCCTGACGAACTCAAGAGCTCCCTGACCGACCCCGACGAAGAAGTGGACCCCCGCTGGTGGACTGTGCGGGTAACACAACAGGACGGCTCGGTGGTAGAGGGGCTGCGAATGAATGAGGATACTTTCGGTCTGAGGATTATCGACGACGATGCCAACCTGTGGTCGTTTCGCAAAAGCGACATTGAGTCCTTCCAACGTGAACGCACTTCCACCATGCCCGGCTATGCCCAGACAATGACCGAGATTGAAATCGACCACCTGGTCGCCTATCTCTTCTCTCTGCGCAAGGAGAACTGAGAATGAAACCCTTCGTACTACTTTTGTTGATAACAAGTTTTTGCAGCCAGGCCCTGGCCCAGCAACTGCGTGAGGCTCCCATCACGCCCGCCTTTACACCGGTAACCTGGGATCGCCTCGTCAACGCCGCCGACGAACCCCACAACTGGCTGATGTATTCCAGCACCCTGGACAGTCAACGCCATTCCCGTCTCGACCAGATCAATCGCGATAACGTGAGCGAACTGGAGATGAAATGGGCGTATCAGATTCCTGAGCTCGACCGGGCGGAAACCACACCGCTGGTAGTGGACGGCATCATGTTCATCACCGAGGCACCGAGTAACCTGGTGGCAGTGGACGCCGTCACCGGGCGTCAGTACTGGCGCTACGACCACGAATTGCCGGACGACCTGCGCATCTGCTGCGGACGTAACAATCGCGGCGTGGCCATTCTTGGCGAGACTCTGTTCATGAGTACCCTGGATGCTCACCTGGTGGCCATTGACGCCCGCACCGGCAACGTCCGCTGGGATGTCGAGGTAGCCCGATACGACGAGGGCTACAGCAAGACCGCCGCACCGCTTATCGTCAAAGACAAGGTAGTGACCGGCATCGCCGGCGGTGAATTCGGCATCCGTGGTTTCATCGATGCTTACGATGCAGAAACCGGTGAACTGGCCTGGCGCACCTACACTACCGCTGGCCCGGAGGATCCCAATGTGTCCACCTGGTCCGGAGATTCCTGGCAGACCGGTGGTGCCGCAACCTGGATTACCGGCTCCTACGACCCGGACCTGGACCTGATTTACTGGGGCACCGGCAACCCGGGTCCGGACTGGAACGGTGACGTGCGCCTCGGGGATAACCTGTACTCCGATTCAGCTCTCGCCCTTGACGCCGACAGTGGCGACATCGCCTGGCATTTTCAGTTCACGCCCCACGACGTGCATGACTACGATGCCATCCAGATTCCTATCCTGGCTGACATTCAGTACCAGGGCCGGGAACGCAAGGTCATGATGTGGGCCAACCGCAACGCCTTCTACTACACCATCGACCGCACCGACGGTGATTTCATGGTCGGTCAGCCCTATGCCCTGCAGACCTGGGCCGAAGGCCTGGATGCTGACGGCCGACCGATCCGTGTACCCGGCATGGAGCCAACCTACGAAGGCGTGGTGGTATCACCGGCTATCGGCGGAGGCACCAACTGGTTCTCTCCTGCCTACAATCCACAGACCGGCTATTTTTACGTCAATGCCTTCGACGGAGAGCAGCGCTTCTTCAAGCGTGATGAAGACTATGAAGTGGGCGAACGCTTCACTGGCGGTGGCGGTCAGTACATTCAGCCCATGGATACCTACAACAGTGCCATCCGAGCCATCGACCCGGCCACCGCCGAGATCGCCTGGGAGTTTCCCATTCAGCCCCGCTCGACCGCCGGCATCATGTCCAGCGCCGGCGGCCTGCTGTTCAGTGGCAGTGTAGATGGCTATTTCTTTGCCCTGGACGCCAGCAGCGGACGTGAACTCTGGCATATGTCCCTGGGAGCCCGGGTACACGCCGCGCCCATGACTTTTGCTGTCGACGGTAAGCAGTATGTGACCATCGCGGCGGGTAATGTGGTATTCACTTTCGGGTTGAGGGACTAGCAGGCTTTTAAAAAGTAACTGCGCCGCGGCTGCGGCGAGAGAAACAGGCGCAAGACGCTCATTCAGTATCGGTGAGCAACGCTTCTTGCGCCTGTTTCAGTCCTGACCTGTCTTATCCTGCCTTGCGCTGCCCTGCCCAAATGCCAAACCTTTTCCAGGGTTTTTTCCCAATGATTTGATTAGGCAGAAGTGGAGCAGTTAACCGCCGCGATCTCTTTGATTGAATTTCACGGCAGAAAGAATTAGTGTCTGCACCATGTTACTGAGATTCTTACTCATTTCCATCATTCTGCTCGGGGCGGTTACGTACTGGGTGAATCTCCCGCCTGCTCTCCCCGTCTATACTATCCCTGCGTCGGAAGAAAGTGTCGGTCGCGGTGAGTACCTGGTGCATGCCGCCGGCTGCATAAGCTGCCACCTGGCCCCCGATGGAGGGGAGGCGCTCAGCGGCGGTCAGAGCCTGCACTCCCCGTTCGGCACTTTCTTTGTTCCCAACATCACGCCGGATGCCGCCACCGGTATCGGAAACTGGACAGGCACGGATTTTATCCGGGCACTGAAGCACGGACGCGCGCCAGACGACAGCTTTTACTACCCCGCTTTACCCTACCGTTCGTACCGTGGCATGACAGATGAGGATGTGCTGGCAATCGCTGCCTGGCTGATGCAGCAGGACCCGGTGCAGTCCGAAGTACCGGATCATGATTTGCGTCCGGGTCTGGCCCGCTGGACCCTGGCATTCTGGAATAGACTGGCCGATCTGAGCGAGGTGAATTTCCCCGTCCACGATGATCCGCAGGTTCAACGGGGGGCCTACCTGGCCAGAAACCTGGGTCACTGCGGTGAATGTCACACACCCCGCAACAGCCTGGGTATCACTCTTTACGATCAGGAGTTCAGCGGCGCCCCCCTGATGGACGGCGAGGCTGACAACATTACCCGGGGCGCACTCTCGGAGTGGAGTGAGGAAGATTTTGCGTTTTTCCTGTTCCTGGGGATAAAGCCCGACGGCGAATTCGTCGGTGGCGAGATGGAGCCGGTTATCGAGCACAACACCAGCCCGTTGACCCAGGAAGACCGGGACGCATTGGCGGCCTTTTTCCTGCGGGAAGGCTGATTCAGCAGGCCTTGGCAAATTTCGGCAACTTCCTGGTTCAGGATTTCACACAGCACCCCAACCCATGAGTGGCTCTCAAAAAAAACCGGATGAAACCCGGAACGGTAGCCTACCGTTGGTTCCATCCGGTTTTTTTAACTATTGACGTGGGTCCACGAATTCGGCCCCACGGGGCCTTCTGATACTACTGCTTCTTCAGCGGGCTCAATTATCGACCCGGAAGGTCTCGTGGCAGTTACCGCAGTTGGCTCCCAGGGCACGAATAGCCCCCAGCGTTGCCATACGATCGCCCCCGGCGGCGATTTCCGCAAATTCATTAGCGCCGTCTACCAGGGCCTGGGCCCGCTGCTGAAACAGGTCGAACTGTTCCCAGATTACCGGCAACGCTTCCGTTTCAACATCGTACTCCCGGGTGTCCATCGCAGTGAACAACTCCGGAATCATCGGCGCCAGATCGGCAATACGACGGGCATTGCGTTCGGCAATGGCCGCATCGAATTCCACTGTGCCACGGGCCATACCGCTGATGGTACCCAGGTTGTATCTGAGCAGCTTGAATGCCGACTGGCGGGTGTCCGCAGCCTGCTGAGCCTGCTGCTCCGGAGTCGGGCCATCCTGGGCACTCGTTACCAGCAGAAAACTGGAAGCCAGGGCAATCAAACCAACTGTTAAAACATTTCTTATCATCGTTCACTCCACATTGCTAAACATACCAGGTCGGGCGCCTATTGTGCCCGGTGCCGCTATACATTGCACGATGATCGACTGGATTTCCAGTATCCGTTACGCCGCAGTCCCGTTGTCACAAGGGTGCCTCGCATGCCTCCTGCAAAATTCACCAAAACAGTGCATCCTGACCCACTTGCAGGTTCCTTAAGTAGACAAAGCTGTGCAGAGAATGTATCGCACTGGACAAGCGTCCTGTGCCAGGCTAGTTTTGGCTACGCCATGAGCCAAACTCTCGCAACCCTAGACTGGCTGGTCATAGCCGTGTATCTGCTGTCCCTGATAGGCCTGGCCTGGTGGCTGTCCCGGCAACAGGAAAGCCGGGAGGACTACTACGTGGGCGGTCGCCGGATCGGTGCCTGGCCGGTAGCCCTGTCGATCATGGCGACTCAGTGCTCCACCAACAGTATCCTCGGCGCCCCGGCATTCGTGGCCTTTGCCGCGGGCGGGGGGCTGGTCTGGCTGCAATACGAACTGGCGGTTCCCCTCGCCATGGTTGGCCTGATCCTGTTCTTTATGCCGCTGTTCCGTCACCTGCGCCTGTTGTCAGTCTATGCCTACCTGGAGGCACGATTCGACCTCAGGACGCGGCTCACCCTGAGCGGGCTGTTCCTGTTCATCAGGGCCTTCGCCACTTCGGTGACGGTCTACAGTATTGCCATCGTCATCGATCTGATAACCGGGCTGGGGTTTGTCTGGGCGGTTATTCTGCTGGGGGCATTCACTGTAGTTTACGATGTGCTTGGTGGTATACGCGGGGTCATACTCAGCGACGTCATTCAACTATTTATTCTGGTCGCTGTGCTGTGCCTGCTGCTGCTCATGCTGATGGACAGCAACGGCGGGTTTCTGGCCATGCTGGACAATCTGCCTGCCGAGCGGCGCCGCACACTGGATTTCAGCGCGCACGGCGTCGGAGATGGTCAGACCTTCGCGTTCTGGCCAATGCTGATCGGCGGAGTTTTTCTGTACCTGTCTTATTATGGGTGTGATCAGAGTCAGGTACAGAGAACGCTCAGTACAAAAAATATCGATGGCAGCAACCAGGCACTGTTTCTGAACGGTTTGCTACGGTTTCCGCTGGTGCTGCTGTATTGCCTGGTGGGTGTCGGGATCGCCGGCTTCGCCGCCGCGAATCCGGAATTTATCGACTCGCTGCCCGCGCCCGGTGGCAGCCCTGAATATAATCTGGCAGTCCCTCTTTACATGATCAACAACCTGCCGGTGGGATTAGTGGGGCTGTCTATCGTGGCCCTGTTCGCCGCTGCCATGTCATCCCTCGACTCGGTGCTGAACTCACTCAGCGCCACCACCATGGAAGATTTCGTCCGGCGCTACCATAGCTACCACGGCAAACCCTGGTCCGATCGCCGAGAACTGATTATCAGCCGAGTCATTACCACGGTGTGGGGCATGATTACCCTGGTCATGGCTTTCTTTGTCGGGGATATCGCCAGTACTGTCCTGGAAGCCATCAATCAGATCGGCTCGATGGCCAATGGCTCCATACTGGCAGTATTCGCCCTGGGGCTGCTGACCTCCCGCGCCCAGGGGCGCGGCGCAATCACCGGGCTGCTGTGCGGCATTGCCGTAAATGGCCTGCTCTGGCTGTTTGTACCCAGCGTGTCGTGGTTGTGGTGGAACGTGATTGGATTTGCAGTTACTTTCGGAATCGGGTTTGGTCTTGGCACCCTGGTCAGGCGGCACGGCAATCCACTCGATGGCAGTCACCTGAAGCCGGATACCCTTGAGCGCAGCGTAAATGGCTTCCTGCGTACCGAAGCCGCCATTGACTGGCGGCGGCGCAGCGGCATCCTGCTGATCTGGTTCCTGGTATTACTGCTGGTACTGCTGGCGCTTGGTTAAACGGCACCATGGAAATTAACATTCCCCCTGGCTCTGAGCCTTAGAAGGCGAGTTTGCTCTCCATGAACGCCAGGTACTCATTGGCTCGCAGCAGTTCCGGCTGCATACCGATGGCCTCTTCACGGCTCAGCGTCACCGCGTTTGTGCTGTTCCGGTCATTTTCCTGAATCACCACCGTGAAACCACTGAACAGAGAAGTACGAAAAGTTACCGTGAAATTGCCCGCCACCACGGCCTCGGACACGTTGTCCGAAGAGCCCTCCTGGGCCTCGAATACCTCCTGGGTACGGGCCAGCGCCTGCCCGACCAGCACCGCATCCGGGCCCGGCATTCGGACCGCAACCGACACCAGGCCACTGGTCCGGTAAACATTGATATAGGCCGAGTCTTCGTTTTTCATTACCCGGAACTCGGTATTCCCCACCCTCTTCACTTCCCACCTGAACAGGTAATTGTCCAGAGAGAAATCCTGCGCCATGGCCAGCGCCGGCAGAGACAACAGTAGTAGCGAAACAAGGATTCTCATGGGTGACTCCACTAGTGGCCGGGCCTCAGGACGGCAAGTCCGGCGCCAGGTTGCTGTTATTTGATAAACGACGAGGTTGGAAGTTCTGCTTCTTTATACTTGATGATGACGACCCGTAATCAGAGCCACCCCAGGGGCCCTCTGATCAACTACCGCGATGCTCTGCGTGAATTAATCAGAGGGTCCTTAGTAATGAGGAGGCCTGGGTTCGGCCACAGCAGCCGGATTGTCCCGCTCCATAATAATCTGTTCCAGACGATCCTCCAGCACCGCCAGTCTCCGCATCAGCAGATCCAGTTGGCGGGCCTGCCGAATCACAACCTCGTCCAGTTTCTGGATGATATCCTCCTGGAATTGTACCTTGGTTTGCAATTCGACGATGTCTTCAGTTAAATCTACCATGCTTGTATTTTCCCACTGGCCTGCGGCACTTGATCGGCAGTAGTCGGGTCCCGAGGATTCCAGAATGAAAATCCTCCACAATCTCCGGTCCTATGCCCTGCTGGCAGCATCCTACCTCGCTGATACAGCTTGTGCCATCAAATGTGCCGGATTCAGAAACCCTGACGGGACCCGCTGGTTGGTTGAGGCCCGAACGGCCGGTTACTCCTGCTGATTCACCAACAGCTGAGGGAACGCATCACCCTCCGAGTCCGGACTTGCTCACACCAGGCGCCCCTGTAACGAGTCTGTGCACTGCCGAGTCGAAGCCCAGGGGCTCCGGGGAAGATTTCCCGAACAATCAGGCCGCAGGCCGTGAGGGAAAACTTACCCGGAGCCCCGCCAAGCTGCCCGTCCACCACCATCTCCCTCGAAGCAAAAACATACAACCAAAAAAAACCACCGACTCAACAAGCCAGTGGTCTTTTTGTAAAGAACGGAAAAGCCTTAAGCAGCTATTCCTGGGTGGCAACGGTCCCAGTCTCGGACTTGGGCGAACCATCACCATTGAAGCCCATGACTTCGTAGCGGCGCCAGCCGGCCAGGATTCCCATCAAACCGTGGTTGCCCTCGTGGCAGGCGTATTCATAGACCGGATCGGCGGAGCGGCGCAGAGGCAGACGGGCAGACCAGGACTCATCCCAGGTCAGCGGATCCTCCACGGTGAAATCATATTCCAGAGTATTCTCATCTAACCAGTTGAATCGCTCGGTTACCATCGCCTGATCTGACATACCGCGCAGATTGTAATCGTGGTACCAGTTCTGAGTATGGATAACCAACGTGTCACCCTCCCAGCGCGCAATGGAGTCGCCTTCCCATTTCAGCTGCTTGTCGCTGTGCTCATCGGCGTACGGGATAATGCGGGCTGAATGCACCATCTCGTTGAGAATCATGACATGGTCTTTAGTCTGCACCAGCTGCATGTTGTTGTTGTAGGAGCCCGGGATCATCGGAGGACCACCGACAAAACCAGTGATGCAACGGTCCACTGTGGTCCGCCCTTCCGGACCGGCGCTCTCAAACACCATCTGCTGATACTCGGCCTGACGCATGCGGCCCACTTCGTTGGCAGGGGGAATCCGGCCGTTGGGTGGATCGTAGATAAGCGAAGTGCGGCGTGATTCGATAGTTTCGCTACCGCGCTCGTACCAGAATTCATTGTAGGAAATAACGCCCGGGGGGTAACCGGCACCGCCGACCGAGTCGATAATCAGGTCGCGGTTCTGCCGCTGATTCTCGTAAGCCTCCCATTCTTCTGCCTCCTGCGGCGTCAGAACTTCTTTATCAGCCAGCTCTGGCGGGCGATTGAGGGGCGTAATGGTGCGGAAGGTGAACGTACCCTGGAAATCCGGGTGGCCGTATTCAGTGCGGGGGATAGCGGAATCCTGGGCCAGCACAACGGGTGCTGCCAGAAAACCTCCGCAGGTAAGGGTTAAAGCTGCTAGAGCTTGCTTCTTCATGGAATCCTCCATCTTCTAGTTTTGGTAGGCGGATTAACGGTGGGCATCCGGCCAAAGCTACGCCTGTAAAAGCTTTTTTTCAAGTAAATTCAGCGCCTTTTGACAGGCATTCATGGCGCTGGCAGGCGGCGACTCCAGGGTTGCCGGGCCAGTCCTCTGCAGTTCCTACTGAATCGGTATATAAACCTGACTAAGGCGCCACTGGCGCCATCCAGCGCTCCCGCAGCGCCTGTCGATCCACCTCGACACCCCCCTGAAAAAAACGGGAAATGGACCGGGTGTTGCGAATATTTTCAAGCGGGTTAGCGTCCAGCACTAAAAAGTCTGCCCGCTTTCCCGTCGCCAGCGTACCGAGATCCTCCAGGCCCAGCCTCGCCGCCGGTTTGCTGGTGGCCGCCATGATCGCCTGCCCCGGCGTCATTCCCAGCCTGACAAAGATCTCCAGTTCACGGTGCCCGGTATAACCGAAAAAGTGATCCGGTACCGCGCCGGCATCAGTGCCCAGCAGGATATCCACGTCGGCGGCCAGTAGATGCCCCATGGACTCTCTGAGCTCACTCTCCTGATCGGCGCTGACCGCGGAGACGGGGCGCTGGTCAAAGCTCTCACCAAGACGCGCTATCACCTGCGGTGCGGTTGCTTCTGCCAGAAAAGGATCGTCGGCGACCCGCTCCCGCCGCAGCTCGCCCAGCCCGAGATTAGGCACCACAAACGCACCGGCTGCGGCGATCTGTTCCGCCAGCTCCCGGTCCAGCTCAGGACCCAGGCGGCCGTGTAGAAAGCCCGTCACGCCGGCGTCCAGCAGGTCCGGCATGTCGGAGACAAACTGCTGATGGACTAGTACGTCCAGTCCCAGCTGACGCGCCTCAATGAGCAGAGGACGGTAGATCTCCGGTGCCAGCTTATCCTGGCTGCCGCCCCGATCGTCCACCCAGATTTTAATAAAAGACATTCCTTTCCCTGCCACGGCGGCTGCCGCGGTGCGAGCCTGTTCGGCACTGGCCAGCCCGCTCAATACCGTCATGCCGGTGCTTTCCTGAATCGCCAGCGCATGTTCCAGAAAGCGATCATTGGGCCCCTGCCCCGGCGGCCCCATGCCAGCGGCAAACAGAAACCGGGCGCCCCCCAGACTCCCCTGCTGCTGGGCGCGCTGGATCTCCAGGGCCAGCTCATGAGGATCACTGCCGGCAGAAAACACCGCGGCGAAACCGTAGTAGCTGTAGCGGTTCAAGTGATCGATCAGAGTCTCGCGGGAATAATTTTCCGCACCCCAGCTCTGGTAACCCTCGTAACCCAGGTGAGCATGGGCATCGATCATGGCGGGCATGACTGTCTTGCCGGCCAGATTGATACGCGCCACGTTTTCAGGCACCGATACGGCAGTTGCCTCACCCACTGCCGCAATGCGCCCGCCCTCAACCAGCAGGACACCGTTTTCTATCGTGGTCCCGTCACCGATCAGCAGGCGGGCGCCCTGGTACAGAACTGCATCACTGCGGGCCTCCTGAAATGCAGGCGCCTGGGGCTCTGACGGACTGCACGCCATCAGCACGGTCAGGCATAGAGCCAACGGCACTGTTCGTATCGCCCGTATCACAATTTCAATAGTTTCTAATTTCACAACAGGTAGTTTCCCGGCAGCAGTAAGCGTGGTGGCAAGGTGGGTCAGTATAGCCGGGGTGGGGATAAAAAAAAGGCCCCGTGAGGGGCCTTGAAAACAGCTTTAAACAAGGTTCGTTCAATGCTGGAGAGAGAACTGTGCCCGCCTGCAGCAAAGCAGGCTGACTGCTTTGAAAGGCTGGATCCACTTCAGGCGCCGGACGGGATCCATAAATCGAAACTCTTTGATCGATAATGCAGCGGAAATTTAGCGCTACGGTCGATACGTATTAAGGTAACAGCAAAGACCGGGCCAAGTTTATATCTGCCTGTAATATATGGATTTTTTAAAACAATACAGCGGCCTGCTACAACGCACCACGGCAACGACGCCCCATAGTGGTGCGCGTATTTTCCCCTTCGCACCGGCTTGTGCCGGGATACCCGATTGCGATTCCTTGACAACCCCTCGGACCCGGTCCATTTTCCCCAACCCTGAGCCTGTAAGCGTTCGGTCCGGGCAATTGCCGGTTGGCGTGCAGGAGATCCAGTGCCTGACACAATTCCTGAGCAGTCTGCGACATGGCATCGTCGCAGCTATCCATCTATCATCAGCACGCAATTAGCACTACGCTCTTACTGACAGGCAATTACCAGCAAGTAATAACCGGCCACCGCTGACAGGACACAATGCAACCAGGAGAATCAGGCAGTGAGCGATAAACCCTTCGATATAGTTATCTTTGGCGCCACCAGTTTCGTCGGGAAGATCGTCTGTCACTACCTGAACGAGGAGCTGCAGGACAAAACCCTGCACTGGGCCATGGCGGGCCGCTCCAAAGCCAGGCTGAACCAGGTGAAGCTGAGCCTGGGCAAACCCCATCACGCCATAAACTCTATCGTCGCCGATGCCAGCGACGAGGAGGCCTTGCGCAGAATGGTAAGAAAAACCCGCGTGGTGGTCAGTACCGTCGGGCCCTATGCACTTTACGGGGAAACCCTGGTTAAAGTCTGTGCGGAAGAAGGCACCGATTACTGCGACCTGACAGGAGAGCCGCAATGGATACGGCGCATGATAGACAGGTATCAGTCCACCGCACAGGGCTCCGGAGCCCGCATCGTCCACTGTTGCGGGTTTGATTCCATCCCTTCGGATCTGGGTGTCTACTTTCTGCAGCAGGTGGCAAAAAAGCAGTTCGGCAGCCCCTGCCAGCAGGTCAAAATGCGGGTGAAAGGACTCAAGGGCAGTGCCTCCGGCGGCACCATCGCCAGCATGGTGAATCTTTTCAAAGAGGCAAGTGGCGATAAACACCTGCGGGAGGAAATCAAGGACCCCTATTCGCTCTGTCCACCCACACCGGAGGCCAGGCCGACCCAGCACTCCGTCAAGGTAGAATACGATGCCGATTTTGATTCCTGGGCCGCCCCTTTTGTCATGGCGGTTATCAACACCCGGGTGGTGCTGCGCAGCAATGCCCTGCTGAATCCGCCCTACCACAGGCATTTCCTGTATGACGAGGCACTGTTGACCGGCGGAGAGCCCGAGGGTAAAAAACGTGCGCGGAAAACGGCTCTGGGTCTGGCACTGATACCGATTGTCATGACAGTGCCTCCGCTCCGCTGGCTGGCACTGAAATTTCTACCCGAACCGGGGGAAGGTCCTCCTCCCGAGGAGCAGCGCAACGGTTATTTCGACCTGCGCTTTCACGGCACCACCGAACAGGGCCAGAGCCTGCTGGTGAGGGTGACCGGCGATCGGGACCCGGGTTACGGTTCAACGGCCAAAATGCTGGCCCAGGCCGGTATCTGCCTGGCGCTGGATATCCCCAGGGAAAAGCTTCCCGGCGGCTTCTGGACTCCGGCCACGGCGTTGGGCAGAAAACTCATCCGCCGGCTGATCGATCATGCCGGAATGCAGTTTCAGTTGTTGAAAAACGGCAAATCCTAGCGCGGTTCCAGGTCGGCAACCCTCAGCACCTGTAGCAATTCGTCACAGGTTGAAAGACTCTCGAAAATTAGCTGTCATAATGAACAGGTTAGAATGTCTGACTGAGCCCTTCAGCAGAATTCAACTCTCATTGATAACAACGTTGATAACAGCTCTGATAGCAACTTTCGGGCAATTCCTGACACGAGCAAGCCGGTGAAATGACTACAATGCACAACTTACTGACACCCTCAAGCCTTCTGCGGCTGTGCCTGATGGTGCTGGCCTGCCTGGCAGACAGCACGTTCGCCCAGGACCCGGATGCGGTTCTGCAAACCCAGCAGCAATACCAGCAGGACGCTCAGCAGAGCCAGCAGCGTATCGAGTCTCTGGACGATGAGACTATGGACCTGGTTGCCAACTATAACCGCGAGATCGAACGCTATGAGGACCTGCAGACCTACAATGAAAACCTGCGCCAGCTGCTGGCCAGCCAGGAGGCTGAGCGGGTCCGCATGCAGGCCGAGCTGAGCGAGATCGAGGTGGTCCGGCAGGCAATCGTGCCACTGATCGTCGAAATGGTGGAAGTGCTCGAACAGTTTGTTGAGCTTGATCAGCCCATGCTGAGCGAGGAGCGACACGCGCGGGTGGCGGCCTTACGCGCCATTATCACGCGAGCCGATGTGGACATCGCCGAAAAATACCGCCGTGTCATCGAGGCCTACCAGATCGAAGCGGAGTATGGTCAGACCCTGGAAGCCTATGAGGGCCTCACTACCGTTAACGGTCGGGAAATCACCGTCGACTTTCTGCGCGTAGGACGCGTCGGTCTGTTCTTCCTGAGCCTCGATCGGGCGCAGGCCGGCATCTGGAATCAGCAGGCCGGCGACTGGCAGCGGCTGCCGGAAAACTACCTGGATGACATCGAGTTTGCCATCCGGGTCGCCCGTGAGCAGGCACCCCCCAATCTCATCGATCTGCCTTTCTGGACCGGAGGGGAAATCCAATGAGACGGCTTTTCTTACTCCTGATCCTGCTCAGTGGCGCGGCGCTGGCCCAGGAACCCCAGCCGCAACCCGGCGAGCCAGACAGCCCGCCCCGGACCATTCAGCAGCTGATCGACTCGGTCCGGCAGGGCACAGCCCAGCGCCGGGCCGAGCTGCAGGAACGGGAGCAACGCTTTATCGAAGCCAGAGACCAGCAGGCCGTGCTCATGGAAGAAGCCACCGCGCGACGGGAGGCCGCCGAAGCAGAAGCTGATCGGCTGCGTGCTGCCTATGATGAGGGAGAGGATGACCTGGCCGAACTGGAAGACCTTTTGTCGGAACGTTCCGGCGACCTCACGGAGGTCTTTGCCGTTGTCACCCAGGTGGCCGGTGATGCACTGCCCATGGTGCAGAACTCCATGGTGTCATCGCAACTGGATAATCGGCTGCCGCTGCTGGAAAAACTCAACGCCAGTGAGAACATCCCCAGCGCGGAAGAATTACGGGAGCTCTGGCTGCTGCTGCTGGAAGAGATGAATTACAGCGGCCAGGTTGCCCGTTACCAGGCACCGGTCATCACCGCCGGCGGTGAACAGGAAATGCGCGAGGTGACGCGGATTGGGACATTCACCGCTCTGTCCGAAGGCGCCTACCTGCGCTTTCTGCCGGAAAGCGGTCGTTTACTGGCTCTGGCGCGGCAGCCGCTGGGCGTCGACCCGCGAGTCACCCGGGCTTTCGAAAACGCAGAAGAGCAGCTCGCACCGGTCGCTATCGATCCGTCACGGGGTGCCATTCTATCCCTTATTATTCAAACACCTGAGCTGGCCGAACGACTGCAACAGGGTGGCATCATCGGCTACATCATTATTGGCCTGGGCGCCATCGGTCTGCTGCTGGGGCTGGAGCGCCTGATCGTGGTCTCGCTGGCAAGCCAGAAAGCCCGCAAAGCTCTGCATGAGGAGTCCTCCGACAGCAACCATGCCGTTAATGCGCTCCGAAAGATCGCCCGGGACCCAGGTTACCTGGCAGATGCTGAAGCCATGTCAGCCAAGATGGATGAGATAGTTACCACGGCCGCCCAGAAGCTGCGACGTGGCCTGGCAACCCTGTCTATCTTTGCCGCTGTCAGCCCCTTACTGGGGCTACTGGGAACCGTGACCGGCATGATAGAAACATTCCAGGTGATCACCCTGTTCGGTGCCGGTGACCCTCGCCTGATGTCCGGCGGTATCTCCCAGGCTCTTATCACTACCCAGCTGGGGCTTTCTGTAGCCATACCGCTGCTGCTCATTCACAGCTTCGTACAGGGCAGGGCAAACAATCTGATTACTGCCCTCGATGAGACCGCCGCAGACCTTTTCGCCAGAGGCCGGGCCGGGGAGACAGCCCATGCTGGTTGAGTTGTTTTATGACAGTGAACTGGTTGCCGGTGGCTGGATCATGCTGGCCATTCTCGGTCTTTCAACGATCATGTGGATTCTGATTCTGGACCGCTATGTATTTCTTTGGCGACAGGAAAAAATTCTGGTCCGCGACACTGTCGCCGAATGGCATGCCCGACGCAGTCACAGCCAGCTGGTCAATCACCGCCTGCGGGAAGGCCTCACCGCTGGATTTCACAACAGGCTGTCGAACTGGATCGGCACTATTCAGGTTATCACCGCGATCCTGCCCTTACTGGGGCTGCTGGGAACGGTGTCCGGAATGATTAAAACTTTTGAAGTCATGACAGTATTCGGCACCGGTAATGTCCGAGGCATGGCCGAAGGCATTTCCCAGGCTCTGGTAACCACCATGGCGGGCCTCCTGACGGCACTGACCGGCATGTACTTCGCCAATGATCTGAAAGAGAGGTTCCAGCGCGAGACCGAACACCTGGCCGAGAACCTGGACGGGATGCACGAACATGCGGAGGCAACCCGATGATCAAACTGCACACCCAGGAAGAGAGCGGCAGCGCTGCCATCAACCTCACACCGCTCATCGATATGGTGTTTATTCTGCTGATCTTCTTTGCGGTCAATTCCACTTTCGTCAAATTTCCCGGTGTGGAAGTGGACCAGCCCGTGGCCCGCTCCGCCGTGGTCCGGCAATCGGCGACCATACTGATTGCAGTGACAGAAAACGGGGAAGTCTGGATTGACCGTAACCAGGTCGATATCCGACGTTTGCGTGGCGCGATCGAGCGCATGTTTGTCGAGACACCTGACGCTTCTGTCGTGGTCCTGTCTGATCAGAATTCCCGCAGCGGTGTAGTCGTAGAGGTCATCGACCAGGCCCGGCTGGCCGGCGCCGATAACGTGGCGCTTGCAGCCGCCGCGCCCGGCCAGGATTTTACCCGGTGAAACTGGTTCTGGTGACAATTACTGCGATCTTAATAAACCTCGGACTGTTCCTGCTCATGGATAACATGATTTCCCGGGAGTCCACACGGGTCGTTAACTTTATCAACACCCAACCCATCGAGTTCGTGCGCACCTCCATGGACGAAGAAACCCGCTCCCGTGACCGGCGCACACCACCGCCACCCAAACCCCAGGAAATTCAGCGTCCGCGAGCCGAGGTGCAGAGCATCGCCAACCGCGTGTCATCCCTGCCTACCGATGTAGCTTCCTACGAAGTGACCAGTCTGCTTGGAGAAGGCGGTGGAATTGCCCTGGGCCAGACCCTGATCGAAGGCAGTGTGGCAGACATGGACATCATGATGGCGGAAGACCTGATTCCCCTCACCATGCTGCCACCCCAGTATCCTCCTTCCGCCAGGATGCGCCGGATTGAAGGCTGGGTGGACGTGCTGTTTACGGTGAATGCCGATGGCTCGGTCAGCGACCCCGTCGTCATCGATTCCGAACCACCTAACGTGTTTGATCGTGCCGCAACCGACGCGGCGCTGCGCTGGCGCTTCCGGCCCGTCACCCAGGGTGGCGAGGCGATTGCCACCCTGGCCCAGATTCACATCAACTTCAGCCTGGAGACAGGCCGGTGATCCGCCTGCTGCTGGCCCTTGTCCTGTGTGCAAGCCTGCCCCTGGCGGATGCCGCCGAGCGGCTTTCTCCGCGACTCTCACAGCGCTTGTTCGTCATCATGGAGCGCGCCGTGGAGGATCCCCAGACCGCCCTGGGTGACCTGCGGGAACTGCTGGAAAGCCGCAGCATGAGCCCCACCGAGAAAGGCTTTATCGCCTATGAGATAGCGGGCCTGCTGATACAGCTGGATCAGGTCGACACCGCCGTGGGAGAACTGCAGGATATCCTGGACGCAGGAGTCATTACCTTTATTCCCAGGCTCAGGCGGCTGTTCGCCCAACTGTTGCTGATGGATAACCGCCCCGAGCTGGCCCTCGAACAGATGGAAATATGGGCCGGAGAGGTAGAGGACCCGATGCCCACCGAACTTATTCTGATGGGCTACACATACCTGCAACTGGAGCGTTTCGCGGACGCCACTGTGTATCTGGAACGATCGATAGCCGAATCGGAAGCACCCCCGCCACAATGGACTGAGCTGCTCGCTTATGCCTACACCAGGACTGGTCGTACCGGCGAGGCGGTCAGTCTGCTTGAATCCCTGATCGCAACACAACCGGATCAGACCCGCTGGTGGCGACAATTGGCCAGTCTCTACCTGCTGATCGAAGACATCCCGAAAGGAACCGCCGGGCTGGTGGTGGCTGCACAGATCGAGGAGCTGACTTTTCAGGACAGCAGAAGACTGGCAGGCCTGTTTACCACCCTGGGCATGCCGGCAGATGCCGCCACCCTTTTTTCGGCGGCAATCGATGTGCAACGGGCGCGCGATCCGCAAGCCATCGGGTTCGAGGATCATATGCTACTGGGGGAAATGTGGATGCTGGCCAGGGAACTGGAACTGGCGGTACAGTCTTTCGCAACTGCCGCGAACCTGAAGCCTGACAGTGAGCCCTATCTCAAGACAGCGCAGCTCTACCTGCAATGGGAACGCTACACGGAGGCCCGGGCGGCACTGCAGGAGGCTGTCAGAATTGCCGGCGAGTCCACCCCGGCACAGGTCCTCTACCTGCTGGCGATCACCGAAATCAACCTTGGCAACCTGGAGTCGGCCAGCCAGGCTATAGCGCGCCTGCAGAACGACCCGGAATACGCAGAGCGCGCCGAGCGCCTGGACCGGTTCGTCATAAACTCTCTCAACAATCGATAAGTGCGGCTCTCGGATTATCCTTGAGCCCAATCTGTCTCGCCAGGGAAACACTGATTAGCGAAACCTTATTCCCCAGCGGCAGCATCATCCGGCCAGCACGAGGCCGACTGTGTGGCTTTCCCCTCAGCTCCCTGTGACTTCGACTATCTGCCTGCTGTTGTCGGCTGTTGCCTTGCATGGCTTGCCAGTAAACGCGATCCAACAGCCCGCTAAAGGTTGATTTTTCAGTCGCTACAAGGCAAGTTGCGACTGACTTACTCACCCACAAGAAAGGACCCCGTTATGCCCAAAGCCATCGTAGTCGAAAAAACCGGCGCACCCTCGGTAATGAAGTTCCAGGAGATCAGTCTTGGTAAACCTCGTAAAGGCGAGGTTACCGTGCAGGCCAAGGCCATTGGCGTTAATTTTATCGACATTTACCAGCGCACCGGCCTCTATCCGGCAACGCTGCCTTTTACTCCCGGCGGAGAAATGTGTGGGGAAGTCACCGCACTGGGCCCTGGCGTCAAAGGGCTGAAAGTAGGCGACCGGGTCGCAACAGGCACTGCCGGAATCGGCTGCTATGCGGAAGCAGCCAATATTGATGCGGGGAAGCTGATAAAGGTTCCAGCGGAAATTTCTGATGATGAGGCAGCGGCAATGATGCTGAAAGGTCTGACCGCACAGTATCTGATTCGCCAGACCTACCGGGTCAAGAAAGGTGACACCATTCTCGTCCACGCCGCCGCCGGCGGGGTGGGCCTTATCCTGTGTCAATGGGCAAAATCCCTGGGGGCCACAGTCATCGGCACGGTGGGCTCAGCGGCCAAAGCCAGGCTGGCGAAGGCCCACGGTTGTGACTTCCCGATCAATTACAATCAGCAGGATTTTGTCAAACGGGTAAAAACCATCACCAAGGGCAAGGGTGTCCCCGTCGTGTATGACTCAATCGGTGCAGCCACTTTCCCGGCGTCCCTCGACTGTCTGCAGAAGTGCGGCCTGTTCGTTACCTACGGCAATGCCAGTGGCCCGGTTCCGGCCTTCCCTCCGGCCCTGCTGGCCCAGAAAGGCTCACTGTTCATGACCAGGCCCACGCTGTTCAATTACGCCAGCACCCCGGAGGAGTTACGCAAGATGGCCAACGACCTGATTCGCGTCGTCAAATCCGGTGCCGTGAAGATCGAGGTGAATCATCGCTATGCGTTAAAGGATGCCGCCAAGGCCCACCGGGATCTGGCCGCACGCAACACTACCGGCTCGATCGTACTGGTGCCTTAGACCATGACTGCCGCCACGATCTTCTCACTCTGCAATCTCGCGGTACTGCCCGGCTGGGCATTGCTGATTTTCCTGCCACGCTGGAAATGGACCCTGGGATTGATAAGTGCCGGCCTCATCCCTTTTCTCCTCGGGCTGGTCTACGCCGGTATTATCGCCACCCAGGGCTTCGGGGGAGAAGAAGGAGGCGGTTTTGGTTCACTCGAGGCAGTCACCCTATTATTCAGTAATCCTTATGCCCTGACGGCCGGCTGGATTCATTACCTGGCTTTCGACCTGTTTGTCGGCAGCTGGGAAGTCCATGACTCCCGGCAGCAGGGCATTCCCCATTGGATGGTCGTCCCCTGCCTGTTGCTGACCTTCATGCTCGGGCCAGCCGGACTGGCGTTGTACCTGGCGATTCGCACCGTCAGACTGCGTGAACCGGTCTATCGCTGAAAATCGCGGGGCTGTCGCAGGGGGCCTGTTATTACCAAAGGCCCTCTGATTACCCGGCTCTCAGTTGTTCAGTTCTATTCTTTTGGACTTCGAGACGGGAATTGCAGCCTCAGCTTCTGGAGGTGCCGTGAGTTCGCTGACGGCACCAATCTCGGCAGTAGCGGCACGGTCCAGGGGGCTTTTCTTTGCGGCGGCGAGATCCTGTTGCGTGTACTGGCAAACCGATGGCCCATCTTTGGGGTTCTGGACCAGTCCGTCTTCATCTTCGTCGTTCATGATTTCGTAGAAGCTGCATTTACGCAAGGGCTCGGCATTGCTGGCCGTAAAGCCGACCGTACTCAGAATGCCTGCCATGCAGAGCAAAAGAAATTTATTCACATCGATTCTCCAGTAAAAATTCCATTGCTTGAATCCTAGCACTGGGGTTGTCTGCGTTGTTGAATCACGTCTCAATCTGGGCATTTCGCCCTGCGGGCGTGATTAGTAGATTAGTGGTGCCTTTGGAACGGGTACAGATTGAGGGAGCGACGCAGAGTGGCTTCGAGCGGCGTGGTCGGCAGGGAGTTCTGTGTGCTGCGGACCGCGCCCGTCCCGGGTCCCTTCACTCTGAAAAATGCCCTGAAGGGCGGTCATTTTTCGCCGTTCAGCGCTGGTCCTTGATTGCAGCACACAGAACTCCCTGCCGACCACGCCTTGACATTAAGTGGCACTCATTATTCAGCGACCTCGACGAAGACCTAACTGATTGGAAATAGCAAAATACACAACCGCATTAGCAGAGTTAAGAGAGAGCTGTTGCACCCTTTCATTGATATACCGAGGTTGAAATCTCGCACTGAGCACCAGCCCGGGGTGGTGCGGCATCAAAAAAGAACCTCAACAAAGACTATTACAAACCCCAGATTACCCCATGTGCAATCAGCCAGGCTTTTGGGCATAATCCGATTCAATCAACAACCTGAAAAAGGGTTTGTCCATGTCGGGTTCTACTTTCAACTCAAGGCGCAAGTTCCTCAAAACTGCTGCTGTCGCCGGCGGTGCCGCAGGCCTGGGAGCCTGTACCGGCTCACCCTCATCGGGCGTCGCCAGTTATGGAGCCGCCACGAGCTTCTATCCCCGACACAACGAACGCACCAAAGGCTGGATGCGCTTCATGTGGCAGAAAGCGACGACACCAGACGACTGGGCTTACAGCGAAGACATTGAACGCCCCTGGGGCATCAATTTACCCCGCGGTGACATTGACTGGAGCGATGATGGCAAGGGACCCCATCCCTGGTGGGACCAGTACTCCGGCGCACCGATGCTGAGCTATCCCCGCTTTGACCTGACGGATTCCAGTTACGTGGTCATGATGATGGCCGACCAGACTCCGGCCTGGCGCGAAGCCTATACCCGCATCCTGGATGAGCTGGCGACCCGGCACACCGCTTATTGGGCAGCAATAGACTGGAACACCTTTATCGGACCCAGCCCGGACCGGCAGATCTATGGCCCGGCCAACGCCACGGGTTACCCGTTGTGGCCGGAGCGCGTGCGAGGAAACTACGACGCACCCGGCTGGACTGCCAATGGTGTTGAGCCCTGGGGGTTGCAACCGGACCCAATCGGTGCGGACGGCAACCTCTTCTTTCGCGGCTGGCTGAATCTGCTGCTGACCACCTACAAGTACGTGTCCGGGGATGACAAATGGGAGCGACCCTGGCAGATAGCCGGTTACGAGAACGAACATTTTGAATGGACCCAGCCGCGGATCGTTGAACATCTTCGCAATCAGTACCTGGCACACCCGGAAGGTCCACACTGTGAGAACACCAAGATATGGCCTTTCTGTAATTCCGCTGCCGGACTGGGCATTTATCTCTCGGACCAGCTGGGAGTGACAAACGCCCACGGCGTTTTTGAAAACTGGATTGAGTTCATGAAGGACAATTACATGAGCATCAACGATCAGAATCAGATCGAATGGATGACCATGTATTACGATCCTCTGGCGGAATTCAAAGTGAATCTGCCGGGCACAGCTGCAGCGGGAATTGGCACGGCTTTTTACCTGATGCCGCAATCACCCGAAATAGCGACTCGGATTTATGAAGCCACAGCCATAGCCAGCGGCTGGCATGATCCCGCCCGTGAAATTCGCCCCAACCCACGCGGCCAGACCCTGGCCAGGGCCCTGGGCGATCACACCGCCGCCGAGCGTCTTCAGGCAGCCGCCGAACGCTATGCAGAGCCCAGGTTTTTTGGCCAGAACAACAGCAGTTTCGGCTGGTGGTTCAATAACGGCGAGCCGTGGCCTCGTGGCCAGGGCAGCGCCCAGCAGATGATGAATGAAGTGGCCGAAGGCAACTGGATCGATGCATTTAAAATGAAGCACCCGGACCGGTTTGTCGCCCCTACCCTGGAAGGCGTCGACTATCCCGGCCTCGGTGCCGACACCGCATGGAACGACAAGGAGAACGGCGTACTGCATATCGGTACCTATGCGGCGGATCGCAGCCGTAACGGCCAGGCGACCGAGTGGCGTGTCACCAACCTGCCCAATGCCGGCGAGGCAGTAGTCATCCGCGACGGGACAACCATGAGCAACGTCCAGGTCATCGATCAGAATACCCTTCTCGTGCCCACCGTTATCGGGGACCATCGGTACGAGATTTTTACTGGCTACTACGGCCAGGAAGTGGTCGCTGCCAGACCTGATCCTGCAGCTGTCGCCGGCGCCTCCACCATGACAGCTACCCGACGCAGCGCTGAACAGAATTTCAAGGCAGCCGAGTCAGTCATGGCCAGTGGCGCTGCAGGCTGCCCCTGTTGCGCGGGGATTGTCTGAGTCTGAGCCCCCACTAAAAGACTATTGATAAGCGTTAGAAGCACAGCCAAGGTGAGGTATCACTGCTGGGAAAGCAGAGTTTCTCACGCCTGAATGCGCATGTTGAGCCTGCTTGCAACTCAGTATTAGTAATTGCAATATATTTGGAACAGCCTGCCTGGTGCAATATACAACCTGGCATTCCAGTAATACTTAGAAAATCAAACAGCTCAAAAACTACAGAACCAAAGGCAAAGCCATGATCAGAAAAATAGTAGAAACAGCGTTACTATCGCTCCTGCTCCTGTTCCCCGGGTTTATCCACGCTGATTCCCCCAGGGCACTGAAGGCAGATGAAAGTCTTGTCGTGCTGGATGTGGAAAATATGACCTGAGCAGGCTGTCTTGTTGCCGTGCGCAACTCACTGAGAGCTCTGGAAGGTATCCGACAGGTCGAAGTGGACCTGGACGAGAAGCAGGCAGCCGTTATTTATGAAACCGCCAAGGTTAAAACTTCATCAATGATCGAAGCAACAACAAATATCGGCTTTCCGTCATCCATCAATTCCCCTGATCAGTAGCGGTCCGAGAGGGTCGTCAGGGTCTTAGAAGCAGGTTGCAACGTGTCCGATTTTTCCCCAGCGCATGACATCACAGTCCGTACTTACCGGTACTCCGCTGCAGGCGTATTGGCCTCTCTTTCAGCGAGCCTCTGCTGTCTCGGCCCTTTCGCACTGATGGCGACCGGCATCAGTGGCGCCTGGATGAGTCATTTGATGAAAGTGGAACGTTACCAGCCGCTACTCATACTGCTAAGCGTGTCTTTTTTTGCCCTGGCTGGCTGGCAACTGTTCGGCCCGTCCCGGGGGAATCGCCCGGTAGCGAGTTGTCCGGTCTCGAGCAGGAAGCACCACCAACGTCTTATTTTCGGCTTATCCGGGTGCCTGGCGCTTGTCTTACTGACCAGTGAATTCTGGATTGTGCGGCTGGCCGGATAAACTGTCGCAGGAAGACCACCCACTGACCGTCACTCAATTACTCATGCTCGTCTAACCGGAAGCCGGATATCCATGTCAGCTGCAGTCATTTCCGCTGTACTTCTAGCCGCGCTGTTACACGCAATCTGGAATGCCATGATCAAAGTGAGCGGCGATCGCCTGGTGATTATGGCGGTTACCGCCTTCGCCACCGCTCTGCTGGCGCTGCCCTTCGTATTGCTTTTGCCGGCGCCGGCACCGGCCAGCTGGCCGTTGCTGTTCTTATCCATGTGCATCCATACCACCTACATGTCGCTACTGGTGCGTGCCTACGGGCACGGTGAGTTTGTGCAGATCTACCCGCTGGCCCGAGGGTCGGCCCCGTTGTTGACCGCCCTGCTTGGCTTTCTGCTGCTGCAGGAAACACTGTCTCCCAACGAGTTGGCCGGTATGCTGTTGATCGTACTCAGCATTCTGGGCTTCGCGGGCGAACGCATCGGCGGCATACGTCAACTCAACGGCAGTGCACTGACCTATTCCCTGCTGACGGGACTGTGCATTTCAGCTTACTCCCTGGTCGACGGGCAGGGTGCCCGGCTGGCGGCCAACAGCCACGCGTATACCGCGTGGATGTTTTTATTGCACGGCGCGCTGTTCCCCCTGTTAGCCATGAGCCGGCGGCAGGGCGAATTTTTCAGCAGTGCCCGCAAGGTCTGGAAACCCGGGCTGGCGGTAGCGATCATTTCGGCGCTGGCTTATTGGATTGTCATCTGGGCATTCAGCCAGGAGCGCATCGCACCCGTCGCCGTGCTGCGGGAAACCAGTGTTGCGTTCGCGGCACTGATCTCTGCGCTGCTGATCAAAGAGAGACTGACTCCGGTCCGTGGGCTGCTGATCCTGTTGATTATTGCTGGTATAGTCCTACTGAGCAGTTGAGGAGACACTGATTAATTGCCGCAGGGCATGACGGTAACTGATCCGAATCTTCTTAGTCGGGCATGAAACGTAACAGGCATCTGGAGCCAGAGCGAAAGCTGGAGCGAGGTAAATCGATGGAGAAAAATAAGATCAGGAACAGGGCCGTTATCGTTGTGGCATTGCTGGCCATCGCCTATGTGGCCCAGGTGGTCTATTTCGAAGCCCGGCTGGGCTACAACCAGCCGGAAAATCAATCAACCATTGTGGTCGCCACTTTCGACGAGGAGCAGAATCGTCACGAACGGGTCGTGCGGCTGGTGGAAATTGACGGCAGTGCCTATGTGGCCGCCAATCACTGGCCAAGAGCCTGGTACCGGCAGGCTCTGGAAAATCCGCGCATCGAAGTAAAGATGGACAACGAGTTCGAGCCCTACATCGCTGTGCCGCTGGAAGGCGCCGAAGAGGAACGTATCCGGGCTGTATACACGGTGAATCTGGAGTTCAGATTCCGCACCGGGTTTCCACCACGCTACTTCCTGCGCCTTGATCCGGCCTGATCAGCGTTGCCGGGCTGTCCCGCTGGAGTATTGAGGTAATAATAAAATGCCACTCGACCCCCAGGCACAGGCTCTGCTGGACAAAGTTGAACAGTCCGGCATTCTCCCTTACGAGAGAATGACGCCGGAACTGGCCCGCAAGTTTTACCAGAAGGCCTGCGAAGCAGGTGGCGGTTCGCCCCCGGAAGTCTACTGCGTAGAGGACATGGCTATCCCGGGCCCAGCGGGCGATCTGAACTTGCGCTGCTATCGCGCCAGCACGGCAGGTAACCTGCCGGTATTGCTGTTCTTTCATGGCGGGGGGTTCACAATCGGTTCTTTGCAGAGCCATGACGCCGTGTGCCGCTATCTCTGCGCCGAAGCCCAGTGCCTGGTTCTGTCACTGGATTATCGTCTCGCCCCGGAACACAAATTCCCCGCGGCAGTGGAAGATGCCTGGGCGGCGACCTGCTGGCTTGCCGAGCATGCGGTGCAGCTGGGCGCTGATCCGACCCGTATCGCGGTGGCGGGAGACAGCGCCGGCGGCAACCTGGCCGCGGTTACCTGCCTGATGGCAAGGGAAGCCGGCCAGCCTGGTATTTGTTATCAGGTTCTAATCTATCCCGGTACCGATATGACTGAGTCGTTAGCTTCGCACCGGGATTACGGTGAGGGCTATCTGCTGACCAGCAGCCTGATCAGCTGGTTTCATCAGAACTACCTGCCTCAGGGCATCGACCTGAAAACCTGGCAGGGATCGCCTCTCCACGCCAGTGATCACCGTGACCTTCCCCCGGCGCATGTCATCACCGCCGGCTTCGACCCGCTGCAGGACGAGGGGCGGGCCTACGCCGAAAAACTCAAAGCCGCCGGAGTCCCGGTCAGTTTCCATCACTACGAGGGTATGCTCCACGGCTTTGTTACCCAACCCGGTTATATGGAGCAGGCCCGAGCCGCACTGGCAGAGTGCGGACTGAAACTGAAGCAGGCTTTCAGCGACTGATCCAGCTCACTGAGTCGGGAGGTGCCCGGTTTTTACCAGGATAAGGGCCCCTTCTGTTCGGGTATAAGGCTGATGCCGGCTTAGATGGGGACTGCGAATCCAGCTGCCTGCCGGGTAGGCACCCTGTTCATCGTGAAAGACGCCTTCCAGGACAAAAATTTCTTCGCCTCCAAAATGAGTGTGGGCATTGAATTGGGTATCAGGCTGCCACTTCACCAGGGCTACATTCTCACTATGATGACTATGCAGAGGCATAACAGAGAGCCCTTCGACCAGTCCCGGAAACCAGGGCTGGACGGTAGTGTCGATCGCTTTCTGTTCACAATCGTCGGTGCAGAACTGGTGTAACTTTACCAGGATAAGCGCACCGCCAGCTCCCACCCTGGGGCTATGGGCGGTGCCAATGGGATTGCGCAGGTAAAACCCCGCCGGGTAGTTCCCGTGTTCATCACCGAACTCGCCTTCCAGAACGTAAATCTCTTCACCACCGTCATGTCGATGGGCGGGGAACTCACTGTCTGGCGCATAGCGAACCAGTGAAGTTGCCCTCGCCACCTCATCCCCGATTCGATCCAGCATCATGCGCCGCACCCCAGGCACCGGTGCATCGACCCAGTGGTAATCTGGTGGCCTGATGACCACCCGCTGGGTAAAGTCATGGTTGAATCTCAACAAGCTGGGCTCCGATGGCGTGAAACGTGCTTTCCTGGATGACCGAGCACCACAGGGTGTTGCTTCCTGTTCTTGAATAGAAGGATACTGAAGTTAAGGACCTGTTTACACTGATTTGATTGTCACTGTGTGACTAAAAAATACGCCGATCTAGGCGCGACGAGCGTGATTTGGTGGCTCCAAAAGAGCGACGAACATCGACAAGCGGCGCTTTTTCAGCCGCAACCCGAAGGGGTGGGGTCTTTCTTGCCTCCAGCGGCAATAATCAGATCAGTGTGAACAGGCCCTGATAGCCAAAAAAAAAGCCGCCTGCGATTCCCAGCAGGCGGCTTTCAGACTCAGAGAGGTCTGCCTAGAAATACCACATCAGGCGGCCATAAAAGTTGCGACCAATGCCCGGCATCCTGTCGCGCAGGGCGATATCCGGATTAAAGGCGCGGTTGTATCCCGCCAGGTGGTCTTCGTATTCCTCATCCAGCAGGTTCTCAATACCCACACCGATTTCCAGGTCTGGCGACAGGTTGATTCGTGCCGTCAGATTGAAAATAGTGTAGCCATCGGTTTCCCGCTCAATATTCGTCTCGGAGATACGATCCTGGTCCGCATAAATCACCGATTCCAGCGAACCCATCCAGTTGCTGCCCCGGTAATCCAGCGCCAGCACCATATTGTCCGGCGCGATCCGGTACAGGTTGTCGTTGATATCATCGCGCTCACCTCTGACAACACTGGCGATTGCCCGCAGCGTAAACTGCTCGCTAAGAGCAAAATCCGATTCCAGGTCAAACCCATAGAAGGTGGCATCCACATTGGTGAAGGTAAGCGGGTCCGGCAGCCCCATACCCATGTTGGACATCATCAGTGCAAAGTTGTTGACCAGCATGTCGGTGGAAGGCGTACCCTGGATGTAATCTGAAACCTCCCGGTAAAAAATCCGCGGGTAGATGTTGTAGCGGCCAGACTCCCGATCGAAACCGAACTCAATTTCGTGTGAGACTTCCGGGTCCAGGTCAGGATTGCCTACATAAGTCTTGCCGTCAGCCAGACCGCCGGTGGCTTCCAGGGGCAACCACAGGTAACGTTCCTGATAGGAAGGGGAGCGGGTTTTGCGTGCTGCACCGGCATACCAGGTGGTGTCATAACCGGCCTCAATACTGAAACGGAAGAACCAGTCCAGATTGGTGTCCGACTGATCAAGGTCACTGTTGTTAAAGCGATCTGCCAGTTGGGAAGCCATTCGGTTCATCATGACCGGCATCCCTGCAGGCATGTTCATGGGATTGAGATTGGCCGACACCAGCTCGGAATCCATTTCCACCTGGTTCACCCGCACACCGGCATCCAGTCCGGTGGCGTCGGAGAGAGAAATATTGCGCTCCACGAATACCCCCAGCACATCCCGGTTGGTATCGTTAAAATTAGAAATATAGAAAGATGGCGCATTGGGATTGGTGATCAACGATCGATGTTCTGAAAGAAACCCATCGAAACCGTACAACCAGCTGCCGTTATCGACGAACTGCTCCATCTCGACACCGAAGCCATAATTTTCGCTGACTGCCCAGTTACGACGGAAGCGCATAGCGCCAGTTGTCATCATATTATCCTGAGGCGGACGACGCAGGTGGTAGTTGCTCATCCAGTGCTCGTTATCACTCACTGACAGGCGGGCCCTGATGACTGTGTCGGTGCCGTCCCAGGTATAGCGGGTTCGGAACAGGTCGCTGTCTACAGACAGAATGTCCATGGGCAACGCCGCGGTGCCGGCGTCCTTGGTATTGTTGCGGGCAAAATCGAGACTGAACTCGTGGTCACCCGAGCGAAAGCTGTAGCCCAGGTCATAACGTTCCCGTTCGTATTCGGACGGCGTAATTTCACCGCCGGGAAACTCCAGGTCGTCGGCCTGTTCCTGCATGACGAAAGTGCGAAAGATATGGTTACGATTGGCCAGGGAAAAGAACCCGCTGCCAACCGCCCCGTCGTTGACCGACTGGGCACCGAAGTAAGTACGGCCGCTGAACTCGAGATCATCAGTAGCGCCAAATTCACCGGTGTAGGTCTGGGCCTCCACATAGCCGCCGATTGTTTCCTGCCCGGTACTGACCGGCGCGATTCCCCGGTTGATAGTCAACGACTCGAGTATCGCCACGGGCGCATAATGTAACGGCGAATCCATGGCATTGGGGCCGGCACCATTGATCTGGGCGCCGTTGACAGAGACCTTGATACGATCACCGAACATTCCCCGATACTGGGCAATGCCGGTCAGTTCACCATTCTTGTTGATATTGGCACCCGGCATCTTGCGCAGCAATTGGGCTGTATCCGGTGGCGCCACCAGGGTGTCTTCGGTCCTGACAGTATGCGTGTCACGCACACCTACAACGGTGATTTCCTGGACCCGCTGGGCATCCTGTGCAAGCACCGCGTTGCTCAACAAAATACAGAAAGGTAAGGATCTTACTGCAAACTTTTTCATTATCTGGCCTCAAACTTCTTTGCCTGAATGTGTGGGGTACAGGCTAGGGGGCAATAGTCTAAAGAAAATGACAGGACTTGCCCTGCGACATGATGTCGCAGCCGGGCCTTTTTCGCCCCCAAACCGGACAAAAGTTGATATAAATCAAAGGATTTTAGTGCGTGCGGTGCGGTCTCAGGGAGAAAAGAGACTGAGCCGAAAGATTCCAGAGGCTCTTGTGGAATGACGCTTTACAGCGACCAGACGCCTGATCGGCCGCCACAAAAAAACCCGCGAACAGCGCTGCTCGCGGGTTTTTGCTGTCTTCGCTGGCTGCGTCAGTTGTTAGTGAGCAGCTGCTGACGTGCTACCGCCACCAGGCAATGCCATGGCAGTCAGGGTGGAACCGGTCTGCAGGATAATGTACTGCCGACCTTCGTGCACCCAGGAACTCATACCGTAACCACTGCGGGCTGGCGCCTCAATCTCGCCGACGATGGCGCCGGTTGCCTTGTCGATAGCCCACAGGGTAGGCGTGCCGTCGCTGGCCGCATCGGAATACACCAGCAGGTTTTCGGTCACCACCATCGGTACCAGCGCGCCGGTACCGGTGTTGCCAACTTCATCCAGATCCACGCCAGCCTGCTGCAGCACATTCTTGTAGCGATCGGGCGTTTCGCCGGTGGGGATCTCCCACAGGTGGTCACCGGTATTCATGTCGATGGCCACGATCTTGCTGTACGGCGGCTTGACGATCGGCAGACCGCTGGGATGGCGCGGTGGTCGTGCCGTGGCGCCACGGGCCGAATTCGCATAGCGGGAGAATGTCACACCGGTGGTTTCGGGGAACAACAGATCCGACTCTTCACCAGGCATAACCCGCAGGGCGAAACAGGAGTTGTGGGTGGCCACAAACATAACCCCGGTAGTGGGATCAGCCGCTGACGGCCCGTTGATGTTGGCGCCACCGGCACCGCCCGGGCAGTTCATGGTGGCGAATTTGCCCAGATTGTTGGTATCGTGAATCGGCGGCGTGAACAGCGGCCCCATCAGATATTCTTCCATGACCTCCAGGGCCTGGGCCCGCATCTCGGGCGTGAAGTCGATCAGATCGTCCTCACTGATTCCCTGCATTTCAAACGGTGCCGGCCGGGTCGGGAACGGCTGAGTGGCGGACAATTGTTCGCCAGGTACAATCGACTGCGGTACGGGACGCTCTTCGATCGGCCACAGCGGTTCGCCAGTGAGCCGGTTGAAGGCGTAGACAAAACCCTGCTTGGTCGCCTGGGCGACTGCAGGAACCGGGCCTGTGCCGGGCAGATTCACATCCAGCAGGATCGGTGCCGTGGGCGTGTCGTAGTTCCAGATATCGTGGTGGACGAACTGGAAGTGCCAGGCCCGCTCGCCGGTGCGAACATCGAGAGCGATCAGGCTGGTACCGTAAAGGTTGTCACCAGGTCGGAAACCACCGTAGTAATCGATAGTCGCGCCATTAGTGGGAATGTAGACCAGGTTGTTTTCCGGGTCCGCGGACAGCGGCGCCCAGGATGAAACGTCGCCGGTCCACTGCCAGGCGTCATTTTCCCAGGTCTCGTGCCCGTACTCACCCGGACGCGGAATCACGTTGAACTTCCACTTGAAAGCCCCGGTCTTGGCGTCATAAGCAAGAATATCTCCGGGTACGTTCTCAACCCGGGACTGGTGGTAGCCCTGCTCGGCGGAGTTACCCACAACGATAGTGTCATTTACCACGATAGGCGGTGAAGAAGAGGTGATGTATCCAACTTCCAGGGGGATCCCTTCATAAGGATCGTAAGGATGGCCCAGGTCGGCCAGCAGATCCACTACCCCGGTCTTCGGGAAGCCGTCGATTGGCACCGGCCGGCCGAAGCCTTCCAGGGGGGCGCCGGTCTTGGCATCCAGAGCAGTCAGGAAAAAGCCCGGCGAGATGATGTAGACAACACCGCGGCCATCGACGTAACCAAAGCCCACGCCCTTGCCGTAATCAGCACGCATGGAATATTCGGAACGCCCTGTCCTGGGCTCCCGGTAGGACCAGACGGTTTCACCGGTTTTCGGATCGATGGCAATCACATGGCGCAGAGTACCTGCAACAGTATAGAGCAGGCCATCGATGTAAGAGGGCGTCGAACGCCCGCTGATCGCACCAAAGCTGGCGCCGTCCCATTCCCAGGCGACTTCCAGATCCTCGAAATTGTCAGCCGAGATCTGGTCCGCGGGGCTGAAACGCGTGTGGGCAAAGTCGCCGCCCAGGGTAAACCACTCGACACTGTCCTGCGCCGAAACCGTGGCCGCCAGGGGCAACAGCAGCAACGCCATCAGGCATCTCTTAATTAACGGGTGTTGCATAACCACTCCTTTTCACAATACACACACTGAATTCACTCTATCTGCACTTTATCTGCACTTTGACGAGCTTCCATTCGAACGGGAGGCCGAACTGGCCAATGGCACAAGCTGTGCGCCTGGGCCGGCTGGTCCGCTTCCCCGCCTTCGCTCGGGCTATTCTACCGCGATCCGGGCAGCCCAACTATCGAGAGACAATCAGATTATCCGGTCTCACCGTGCATTGGCAGCATACCTGGGGGCCTGGCGGACTCAGGAAGACGCTACGCCGGCAGGAGCCCGCCTCGCTGCGAAACCCTGAGCCCTCCAGCCTCCTAGCGCGCCGACCAGGGCTGCTCGATCAACAACTCAGGCCCGGCACCCGGTTTCGGGACCCACTTCTGCAAGCGGCCGTACTGATTATCCCCGCCGAACAGATTGCCGTCCGGCCCGATGCTGAAGGTGTGCACTTCGATGTAGCCGTCCGGCAATTCCCGTGGCACCAGCCAGGTGTATTTGAGATTGCCGTCGAAGTCGTAGTTGACGAAGCGCAGTGGCCCCAGGTCGGTAATCCAGAAATCATTCTCGTTGACGATAACATCCAGCGGCAGAGTCAACCCGTCGATGCGGCGCTCAAAGTTGTACTCCATGGGATTGCTGGTATAACGCCAGATATTGACCCCACCACCAGCCCGGTCGAGAACAATGATCCGGTTATCGGGGCCCACGGCCACGGCGTGAATGGTGTTGGTGCCGCCCGGGCCGGTACCGAAGCTGCCGAATTCGGTCAGGTAATTCATGTCGTTGTCGAACACCATGATCCGGTTGTTATCCAGACCGTCGGCAATCAGGATCCGCCCATCAGGCAGAAATGCCACGTCCTGGGGCCGGCCGAAATGGCTTTCATCGTTGCCCGGCACGCCCTTCTCGCCGTAGGTGGCAAGCACCTCGCTGCCGTCGTTGGCAATCACATAGATCTGGTGAAACGTTTCGTTGACCAGCCAGAGACGACGCTCGGGGTCATAGGGGCTGATGCGCAGCCGGTGTGGTCCGGGGCCGTCGGAGCCCTCACACAGATAGTCCAGGTGGTCCCAAAGCTCCAGCACCTCGCCATCGGCATTCAGCGTGTACAGGCAGTTACGCCACACGCGCCGATTGGTATCGGTCAGCACATTGAGGCCCATGTCGCCGGCAAAACCAAGGAAATCGTCAGGAATAGGATACGGCAGTACCGTTTCGCCCCGCTGGGCCAGGAAAATTCTGTCTTCAGACTCTGCCCAGACACCAGAGGCACCGCCAAAAGCATAACCTTCCTCGGCAAACGGCTGATGCCACAGCGACACCACTTCGTAAGGGCTCGGGCCGATGGGCTCACGGGCGTTGCCAGGCTGGGCCAGGGTCTGGCCGCTCAACAGTGCGGTCCCGAGCACAAGCCCGAGTGTATTCAGTTTCACGCGCATCATAGTATTCTCTCTCTTCTGCACCAAAAGCAGTGCTTTCACTTCTTTATGACCAGCCAGCACTGACGTACCCGTGCCTTACGGTATCCGCACACTACCGGCCCATGGGCTGGGTAGCGCTCTTTTTTGAGTCTTTCTTTTCAGTCTTCCTTATCGGTCTTTCTGTTCAGCCTTTCTGGTTAGTTCCGGCCTGTAGTCTTTGCCTTTTGCTCGTTGCTGCACTCTTCATTCGTTCCTGACCTGTACCCCGGCGGCGCTGCGGCTGCTAGCGGGGCACGTACTGAGGACGCACGATCAGTGCCGGATCGGCATCCGGGCGCGGCACCAGTTTCTGCGGTCGGCCCAGCTGGTTATCGGTTCCATAGAGATTGCCGTCCTCGTCCACGGCCAGAGAATGCATCTCGATCCAGCGATCCGGGCCTTCGGAGGGGAGGTTCCAGGTGTAACGCCGTGACCCGTCCAGATTGAACTGGACGATTTTAACCGGGTTGAGATCGGTCACCCAGGCAGAGTCTTCACTGACCGTGATATCCAGCGGCATGCCGAGACCACCCCAGGTGGTTTCGTATTCGTAATTCGGGTAGGCCGCCGAACCGGGGGCCGCTGTCTGCTGGAAGACCTTGATATCCAGGTTATCCCTGTCCAGCACATAGAGGCGATCATCGGGGCCCAGGGCCATTGAATGAACACTGCCAAACTGATGAGGCTGGTCACCGGCCTCGCCAAATTCGCCCAGGTAGCTGCCATCTGCATCCCGGATAACCACCCGCTTGTTACCCAGGCCGTCCGCGATCAGGAACTTGCCGTCCGGCAGAAACACCACATCCTGCGGGAGGTTGTAGTGGGTTTCATCATTACCGGGGCGGTTTTTCTCGCCCAGCGTCATCAGCAGCTGGCTACCGTCGTTAGACAGCACGTAGATAATGTGGCCGGTTTCGTCAATCAACCACAGGCGGTTTTCCGGATCATAAGGGCTCATGCGGATCCGATGCGGGCCAGGGCCGTCGGTCCCGGCGAACAGGTGGTCCCACTGATCCCAGACTTCCAGCACATTGCCTTCGCTGTCGATTATGTAAATGCAATTCTGCCAGACCCGTCCGCGGCCGCGCAGCACGTTCCAGCCCAGAGAACCGGCAAAGTTGGTGTACTCCGCCGGCAAGGGATCCGGCAGCTCGGTTTCACCACGCTGGAGCACAAAAATACGATCAGGCGACTGCACGACAATCCCCGAGGTGCCACCCCAGGTGAATCCCTCGCCGGCAAACGGCTGCATCCAGGATTCGGTAGTGAACTCGTAGGGACTGGGGCCGGTCGGGCCGGGAATACCGCCCGGTTGCGAAAGAGAGGGGGCGGCGCAAAGGGCTGCAATCACCAGGGCTGAAGCCCTGAGTAGGTTAGGTACTGGCCTGATCACGTTAAAACTCCAATTAAATGAGATCGATTAAGATAAACAAGGCCAGTGTATTGAAAATACCCTGGCCTTGGTTCTGACCTGCGAATAGCGAATAGCGGGATCAGTCGGTCACCGTCACATAAATATTCCGGTAGGTGAACATGGACCCGTCACTGGCGATGCCCCGCAGCACGTACTCACCCGGCTGATTGAAAGTAGCCTTGGAGATCCAGCGGTTGTCTGCCGGCACTTCCGGGATAATAAACGGCGGAGACCAGGGCGAATTGGCCCACACCCGGGTGTCGGTATAGGTCTTGAACTGGGCTGGATCAAATTCCACCAGTTGCGCCGGACCGCGGTAAACCGTCCAGGAAAAACGCAGGCCCGGACCTGACATGGCTACGATAGAAGCCGGCGGGGAGTAAACCTGCTCCGGCGTTCTGGGTAACGGGCGGTTGACGCGGGGTGGAAAGTTATCCGGATCCTGGGCAATAGCCGCCAGGTCCAGAGGCTGCCCGACCCGCACCGTGCGGTAGGACTCTCCCTCCACCCGAAGCTGGGGCGCGATATTCGCCCGCAGCCTGTCATCGAGGGATCCGAACCAGCCTCCCACCTCGGTGGAAATCACCTGGGGATCGATGCGGTAATCAGCCTTCAGGGTTCCGAAGGCGCGGGCCGTGTGGCCGTGGGTAGTCAGTGTCCAGACCACTTCGCGATTGCCGAAGTCCTCGGGGACATCGATGGTGAAAAGAAACGGATTGCGGCGCGGATAAAAGTGGGTTGGCTGCCCCATATCCGCGTTGGCAAAGTCGTAAGCTTCCTTCTCCAGGTCATCCAGTTCGCCGGCGTCGACAATATTAAAATAGTTGTCGGGCCCGACCGGAATATCGAAGTGCTCCTCCCAGTTGGAATTCTGGTAACCGAAGAACAGTGTATAACCCCCCTCCTCCTCATTGGGCCACCAGCCCTCGTAGGCCGGGGAGGTTATTTCACCGCTCAATACCATCATGCGGGTCTGGGCAAAGCCCTGGGACCCCGTCCATGCCAACGACACCAGGGTGAGTGTCGCCAGCAACCGCTTTGTACTGCCTAATCTACTGCTTTTCATTGTTATTGTTTTCCTGACTTAGTCGTTCCCTTGTGCCACTGTGGAAGATACGGTTTCCGGTGCCCAGCACAGGGGGCAACCGATGTCGTAATCGTTCCGGTCTTTCATCAGAGCCCGTCGCTCAGCCATCTCGGCCTGAAACTGTTCCTCGGTCAGACTGACGGAATAGCCCAGGTCAATGTACATATTGGTGACAGAACGGCGCCCGGCTCCGGACCAGTTACGTGGATCCGCCAGGTTGGGGTTGCTGGGGGTCGTGTCCATGTAGGCGATAGTGTGCAGGATGGTGCCCTTGGGCAGCAGCGGCGCCTTATCGTCTTCGTACACGTACTGCTTCACCCAGTTATGGTCGTAGCCCACACAATTAAGCGTGAAGATATTGTGCCCCCAGATTGCCTCCATGCACATGCGCACACCGGGCGCATGCAGATGCGGTTCGAAGGCCATGACCTTGGTATGTTCCTTCAGCACCACGTAGTTGTGTACTTCCTGGCCTGGCCGGTTGGGCAGAATATCCAGGTCGATGCCGTTACCGGTACGTGGGCCGCGACGGGTGTACTGGGGTTCGTAGCCGCGGGGAAAAAAGGTGAAGCCGAATTCCAGGTGGCCGGTTGTATCACGACCATTGGAATGCATGTGGGCCGCTTCCAGGTGCAGGGCAGAGTTGGCCTGCAACAGGCGACCGGCCTTCTCCGAGAAGATATCCGCGTTGCGACCGATTTCGTGAATCGGCCAGCTGACCTGGGTCTCCGGGTCGATCGCGGTACCGTCTTCGTTCAGCACACCACTCATATAGGTCATATGGTGGAATACATAGCGACCACCTACGGTCTTGGTGTCGTCTTCAACCGGGATGTTGTTCACTTCCCGTACTTCGACCGACTTGACGTAACGGTCTTCGGTGAGGCCGGTCGGCACCAGACCGATATCGCCCCACCAGTCAGGGCCCACCGCGGGTCGCGACATGTCCTGGCTGCGCAACACCAGGTCCGGTTCGCCCAGCGCCCAGCCCACACCGTCATTCCAGACCAGTGGCTCCGGCGCATTGGCCGGGTTGCCCCGTGGCGCCCCATTCTGGGTCCAGGCCTGAATCATGGCCAGTTCCAGGTCCGACAGGGAATAGTCATCCTTGAAGCCGTCAATACCGATGTCTTTTTCCACGTAGAAAGGCGGCATCGCCCCCATGCGGTCGCGGATCGCGGTCTTGTACATGATCACCGGCGCCCAGGGCTGGACCTGGTCGTAGGTCTGCAGCGCCATCGGGCCACCACCACCGGGGCGGTGGCAGCTTTCACAGCTGCGCTGCAGGATCGGCGCGATATGATCCGAAAAAGTGACGCTGGCGGGATCGATTCCCCAATCCGCAATGTCGTAGTAATGTGGTTGGTGTTCGGCCAGCACGGCATTGTGAGCCTGACCTAGAACCATCAGGGGGGCAAACAAGGCTGGAACGGCGAGAAGGTATTTGGCACGCATCTCAGACTCCCTTTTATTATCCGGGCAGGATTCCGTGTGAAATCTGCCTGTTGTAGATTGAGGACACAGTGTTTTCGGGGTAAGCCCGTCTTAACCAGACCCGTCCCAGAGCAAGGAAAGACAGGGGCCGACCGGCTTTTTTAATTTTCCGGCTGTTGAGGATAAGAGCTTTCAGCGCCAAAGTCCAAAATTTTAACCCCGAAAAACACCGCGTTTGTGGCAGTTTGACCAATTCTGCTGCCGGGCAGTCCACGGCATTCTTTGCCGGGACCGCGTAACAAGTCTGTTCGGGACTTGCTACAATCCAGAGCGTTTGCAAGCGCTCGCCTCTGAGGATGGCAGAACCGCAGATTCTGCAGTCACCCTCAGGCCGAAGCCCTTTGACCCAGGCTCTGGCAATAGAATAAAAACTTACAACAGGAGTGGAGCATGAAAAACCGAGCAATCCCCTTGCTGACCGGGCTGATATTGATCACGTCCGCACTCGCACCCTTGCCCGCAGCAGCACAGTCAGCAGAACCCCGACTGAACCGGCTCATTGAGCTTTTCGAGGCCGACCAGCCGGCATTCGGCCTGCTGTCGTTCGATTATTCACTCAACAATGCGCGCTCCCTCGCCTCGTCGGGGCTGGATTTCATCCTCATTGATATGGAACACGCCCCGTTTGACGTGGAACGGCTGCGTGAGTTTCTGCTGGGTATGACCGACAAACGGGCGATCCTGGAAAAAGGCAGTTTACAACCGGACGTGGTACCCCTGGTGCGCATTCCTGCCACGGGCGGTGCCGACGAGCTGGTCGCCCAGGCCAAACAGGTGCTGGACGTAGGCGCTTTCGGCATCATGTATCCCGCCATCAACAACCGCGCCGAAGCGGAGCTGGCCGTACGGGCGACCCGGTATCCGCAGCTCAATGGTGCGGCGGATTTCGAACCTCCCGGACTGCGTGGCAGAAACCCGTCGAATGCCGTCTGGTACTGGGGCATTCGTGATTACCATGCCCGGGCCGATGTCTGGCCACTGGATGAGCAGGGGGAGCTGCTGGCGGTTCTATTCATCGAGTCACCGGAAGGCGTGGCGAATATCGAAGAGATCATCACCGTGCCAGGTGTAGGCGGCATCTTTATCGGCCCTTCGGATCTCAGCACTTCCATGGGTTACGCCAGCCCCGCTGCCGCCGAAGTGGAGCAGGCTATTCAGACAGTCCTGAGTGCCTGCCTGACCCATGACGTGCCCTGCGCCATCACCACCGGTGCCGGCTCGGTCCAGCAGCGAATCGAGCAGGGCTTCCGCTTCGTCACCGTGGGCCTGGACGGCGGCCTGTCCCGTTCAGCCAGCGATGCCCTGCGCCTCGGCCGGGAAGCGGCCGGGCGGGATTGACGGCGGCACGAAAGTAGTAACGCAGCGAGGGCCGGAGCCAGCGGGTTCCTCAGCCGGACCTGTCCCTAGCCTTCGATCTAGACGGTAATGCCGGTCTCACGGTCAAGCTGCTGGCGACGGTGCTGGGCGCCGAAAGTGCCGCGGATATGACGCTGCTGGGCATCGGCATTGATATCTTCGACAACGCGGGACTCAGTTACGCGCAGGTAACGGACGTCGCACTGGACGTGGTGCTACAGTCTGGCCGCAGTAACGAGACAGTAGTAAACCTGATCTGGGACAACCTGGTGGTTGGCCCCATCCCCCAGGACCTGCTGAACCAGTTGACTGGAGATCTGGCACGTGGCGCCTTTTCCCAGGTTGAGCTGGCGGTGGTAGCATCCGAACTGGTGCAGGAGCTTGGTGTTGTCGACCTGGACCAGCTGACACTGGTGGGCGTAGAGTATACGCCAGTCGCCTGACAGCCGGCGCCATGACTTGATTGCTCAGCTTGCTGGCAGAACAGAAAGTACAGGCGTAACCCTGGCGTCAATTTACGGTAAGATTGACCCACCAATTGCAATCGATACGGGCGAATCATTTGAGCCGGGGTAATCAATAGATGGGGTCAATTGAACATGCAATTGCACACCCAGATTAGCAGCCACTGGTTTTATCCTGCCTCTATCGCCTGGCTGGGGCTGAACTACATACTCAGCAAAGGCGTCGATAGCAGCCCGTTGTGGCTGTTGATTGTTGGCGTCGCCAATGCCGGACTGCCAGTGCTGGCCTATGGGTTATATCGAATCACCATAAATCGCGTTCATGGCCTCAGCGCATTCCGGCAGAAGGGCATTCTGTACAGCGTTCTGAATGGCCGAGTCATGATCGGACTGCTGTGGATTTTTTACAGCATTGCCTTCGGCTTTATTACCCTGCTCTGGTTTTCCACGTTCACCACGGTTGAGTGGGTGTTTGCCTTGTTGGCCATACCGGCCGTGTTATTGAGTTTCCGACAGTTGCAACAGCTCGCTGCCGAGGAGTTCCGCCCCTATATCGTCACCCATCGGGCCTTGCAGTTGACCAGCTGGATACTGCCCCCGGTACTGACGCTGGCTTACCTGATTACGCTGGCACTATTGAATCCTGTAGAGCCTGAACAGGAAACAATGTCGTCAATGCTGGGCTTCGTTGCGGCTACGCCCTTCAGTGATCAGGCCAGCCTGCTGGCCCAGCTCGCCCAGCGTTGGGCGAACTATTACCACCAGCTGCGGGTCTATGCTTTCAGCCAGCTGAGTGGGGATTCTCTCTGGGCGTCGCTGATCGTCGCTGTATCCAGCCTGGCCATGTTCTTTAATCTGAACCTCTCTCTGTCCGCCTTTCTTGTGCCGCCACGTGAATACCGACGTGTAATCAATCCATTGGAAGACAGGGATGTCCCGGCACCGCTTTCGATGTCAGCATCAGCACGTGCCACAGCCGTCTTCGTGGTGCTGTTCTTTTTCGTCTTCACCCGCCTGCTGGTGAGTGTGGAACAGGCCCTGCAATCGATTCCTGCGCTGCCGGAGACGGTCATGGCAGCAGAACAGCAGGCCATCAGGAATGTTGAGCAGATCGAAGAACGCTATTTCGAAGTTGGCACTATCGCCGCCATTGAAAGCGCGCGTCTGGATCTGGACCTGGCTTTGGAACAATCCAGGCTGCAGGTTGCGCAATTGGCACAGGAGGGGTTCGCGGGTCTGCGGGACAATGTCGAAGTTTACCTCGATCATTACTACAGCCTCCCCGCCGAGTACCTGCGCCTGGGCGCCATGCTCACCAGCAACCTGGAACAGAAACTTCACGACGACCTCAATACCTACCTGGCGGCCGGTGATCCGTTTTCCGCTTACCAGCAGGCGGTAGACCGGTTGCTGGCAACAAACACCCGGTTGCGTGACGAATACCAGGCCAGCGTGGATCAATTACTCGCGGCCAACAGGGTTGAAGTATCGGACGCCAGCATCCGTGTGATAGACAACCGCGCCTTGGACGGCCTGGCGTTGTCCGGCGTGCCAGACATCACCTTACTGCCCGACAACGGCGCCGATGTGCGCGCAGGGGCCGGTGCAATCAGTGCGGTGATCGCCTCTACCGTCGTTGCCAAACTCACAGCCAAGGGCTCGTTGAAGCTGGCCGTGCAGGCCATGACCAAAGCGGCCTTCACCAAGGCTTCGTCAGGTGCCGCTGGAGCTGCCGCTGGAGGAGCAATCGGTTCCGTTGTGCCAGGTGCCGGAACAGTGGCCGGGGCTGCAGTTGGTGCCCTGGTCGGCATCATTGTGGGCGTCAGCGTCGACGCGCTGCTGCTGAAAGTCGAAGAGTCCCTTAACCGAGATGAGTTCCGCACTCAGATACTGGCGGAGATAGACAGCGAAGAGACACGACTATTGCAGCGTCTGGCGCATACTGCACAGTAAAGCAGATTTCACCGGACTTATCGGCAATACCAAAGCTAGCTCGAAACCGGGGCGACTCTTGAAAACAAGTTGAGTACTGCAAATTGGAGCGACAACTGATTTCCTTATCAGTACTCCAGATCACCTGAACCAATCTGCTTCCGGGTAGCAAGCTCGATTCGTGGCCAACATTTCATCTGCAAACGCATCGCTGACAATAGCGCCCGCGTGCAGCGCACTTGAATAGCCCTTTGGTCAAGCACTGATTCGCCCTGTAGCGCCCCCTGTATTCCGCGGTCATATCCCTTCAAGCGGGCTGTTCGTGCCGGCATAGTGCCGGCCAAGCACATGCGTGTAAATTTGAGTAGTGGATACGTCATTATGCCCAAGCAATTCCTGAACGGTCCGCAGATCGGCCCCGTTCGACAGCATGTGGGTCGCAAAAGAATGTCTGAAGGTATGAGCAGTTACCCGCTTCTTTGTTAATCCCGCCGCCCTCACCGCTTCAGCTAAGAATTTCCTTACAACCGAGGGATGTAGGTGATGTCGACAAACCTCGCCTGTTACCGGGTGATGACAAAGCTTGCTGGAAGGGAAGACGTAGGCCCAGGCATCGCTTTTGAAGGCATTTGGATATTTTCGAGTCAACCCAGGAGCCATTGAACATCCCACCCCTTGCTTGTTGTCTTTACGCTGTATGGCGATGGCGCTGGCTATCTGCTCTTCCAACACACTCTTTAGCCTCGGACTCAACAAGGTCTGACGGTCCTTCCGCCCTTTGCCGTCATGGACAGTGAGTGCAAAGCGATCCGTATCAATATCCTGCACACGAAGACGTAAGCACTCGCCCACTCTCAGCCCACTTCCATATAGCAATTGAAGTATTAATTTATTCCGGCCACTCAACTTTGCGAGAAGCGACCGGACTTCCTCTACGGTAAGAACCGTGGGAAGGGTCCTTTGTTTACTTGCCAGCCTGAATCCCAGCTCGCCCATTTCACGCTTGAGGTGCTTTTCAAAAAGGAAGGCCAGCGCATTAAGAGCGGTCTTCTGCGTATTAACGCTAACCCGGCGCTCTATCGCCAGGTAGGTGAGGTAGGCGCTAATTTGAGACATAGGTACAGTTGCCGGATGCTGATTGCCGGTGAAATGGATAAACCGTCGAATCCACAACAGGTAAGTTTTCTCCGTAGACATACTGTAGCCGCGCATGCGGATATTGGAACGTAAATCCTCAATAAACTGACTGGCCATGATGAATGCACTCTGATACCTGATTGAACTCACCTTAAAAGGTAGTAAATACCGGGTGTGATTGCGTATTAATAAGGGAAAACGAGAATTTGGCTCACTACCCATCAGTAAATTCTGTAAATGTCGATACAAATCAGATAGGTGGGCCGGGGAACAGACCGGATACTGGGAAACTCGCTTCTGTGAATAGCGAGGGGCACGATACCGGCAATACGCAGGACCAGCGATATTTCAGGCACCCAGAGAAGTGAATTTTCTATTCTCTGTTTGTGATGAATCGATTGGAAGGTACACTTAAACTCAGCTCGAGGTAAATATCGAGCGGGCCTCATATACAAATGTTATCTGTACTAAGTGCAATGATTAGAGATCGCGAAGGAACAGAAGTACGAGTGGGGACCTTTGTAAAGGTCCTGAGCATCGACAGTGAGCTTTTATCCAAGATGGAACACGAAGAGAGGACTCTCGTAGAGTCAATGCTCGGAGGCGTTTTTGAAGTATACGAGATTGATACCCAAAACCAAGCATGGGTAGAAAAATGGTGGCATGAAGACAAATCTAATTCCATAAGTCATAGTCTTGGACTTAGATCAACTGAAATGCTTGTCGTTGAGAGCGGCAGATAACAATCAAATCAACAAGGACGCGCTAAAGCGCGCCCTATTATTACGGGCGTTAGGCAGCAAGATTAGGCATTGATGAAGACGACCAGATATTTTGAGAGCATCAAACTCAGGCCTGATAGAGCTCAGATTAGAGACGAGTGGATCCAGCGTGTAATAGACCACCCAGAACAAACTAACACCCAGGCTGACGGCAGAATAAGGCTTTGGGCTAAAGTCCCAGAAATGGATAATCGATATTTGAGGGTCATCCTTTTAGAAGATGGCGAGACAGTTCATAATGCATTTTTCGATCGGAGGTTCGTCCCATGAAAGTTTGCTATTTTGATGATACAGACACACTTTATATCGAACTCAAAGATGATGAAGTGTCTGAAACTAAAGACCTCGATGAAAATACAATTCTGGACCTAGACGCTCATGGAAATATTGTAGGTATAACTATGGAGCATGCTAGCACTCGCACCGATGTCAGTAGCCTCCAGTTATCGGGCATAGCTGCCTAACAATCAAAACCAAATAGGACGCCGGCAAAGCCGGCGCCTTTGTTTAAGGGCGTTAGTGAGCGATATCTAATTCGGTGCAAACTTGAAGAAAATGGGTTTTGTAGCAGCGGGGATAGTTGCCGTAGTTATTCTAGATAGAGTAATAGCAGCATTCATAAATCCCGATGGTTATGCTCTCTATTCAGCAGATCCTACTAGCATGGAAAAGCTTGAAGAAATAGTTAGCGACAGAGGAATTGAATATTACTTTGAAGAACATGTGAACCGAGAGATTCATCTTCACATGGATGAAATTACAAAATCCGAGTTTGCTGAAATTAGCTGTGAGTGGCAAATGTGGAACAATCAGCGTAGCCAGGAGCGTGGCATAGTTGCTAGTACTCCTTCGCGTTGTGCTCACTAACAATAAAATCAAAAAGGAAGCCGCAAGCGGCTCCTATTATTAGGGGCGTTATGTGCACTACACTCAGAGACATAATTAGGCCACACGAATTTTTATGAAACTAAACCTTAAACAGTATCTCGAAATTCTTGGCGGCTTTGCGATAGTAGCTTCACTAATATTCGTTGCACTGGAATTACGCCAGAATACACAAGCTACACTCTCAGCTTCGTATCAAGCTACAACTGACGCGCTCAATGAAATAAATCTTGTTGCTGCTACTGATCCAGAGCTAATCAGGCTCTTTGGGGCACGGCCAGGTTCGTTTTATGATCTCTCCGCTGAAGACAAAGTCCGATGGGGGCAGTTTCTACTGGCATTAACAAGAGTTAGGGAAACGCTGTACTATCAGCAAGGCGTTGGTACTACAGCAATGCAATCATGGCTTCGAGAGGAAGAATCGCTTCGAAATAACATGCGTAGCCAACTAAATCGAGAGTGGTGGGAATTTGCGAAATCTATTTTCGGCTTCGCTCCAGAATTTCGTGATTACGTTGACAGTGTTGTCGCTGAGTACGAAGCAGCTAATGGCACATAACCAACAAATCAATCAAGGACTCAGCACTGCGTGCTGAGCCCATTATCCAAGGCGTTATGCATATAGCCTATGAGTAGCGTCACGTTAGATGAAGTAATTGATTTTGCTGAGACCGAGCTGGGGAAACTTGGAACGCCTATATCCGGTGACACCGCTCTAGCTCACGACTTTGCTATTAGCGGTCTTGATGGGAAAGAGTTTATGGAGTCATTTGCTGCTAATTACCATGTTTCGCTGGAAGATTTCGATTGGATTGATTATTTCGGTGCCGAAGGGGTTGGGTTTTTCGCACCATTTGGCTTACTAATTTATTTATACCAACGCTATGTAGTGAAAATCCCCGCAAGGGATCTTGTAGAGCTACCTGAAATTACGCTAGATCATTTAGTTTTGTGCGCAAATCGTGGCAAATGGGAGGCTCCGAAAATGCATAACAATCGGCTCAAGACAGGACGGGGCACTGCGCGCCCCGCCCCTTAGCATGGGCGTTGAGGCTGTAGAAAAACCCCTATACCGTTCGTTCTGATATATAATGTAGCCCTCACAGACAAAGAGGCTTTTCTGTTGCCTAACTTCAAACATTACGATTACAACCAGTCTTCTATGGTTGTCATCAACTACGAAGACCAGCTCCAGCCCGGTACTTTCGAGCACACCATCCACCACCTGATCGATAACAAGCTGGACCTGTCCGTTTTTCATCCCAACTACCGCAATGATGACAATGGCCGCCCGGCCTACGACCCGGCGATTCTGCTGAAGATCATCCTCTTCGCCTACTCCAAGGGCATTACTTCCAGCCGCGAGATACAGTGGTGCTGCGAGACCAACATCCTGTTCAAGGCTCTGTCCTGCGACAGCGTGCCCCACTTCACCACCATCGCGCATTTTGTCAGTACCCATACCGATGAGATCGAAGCCCTGTTCGAACAGATTCTGCTGGTCTGCCACCAACAGGGGCTGCTGGGCAATGAACTGTTTGCCATCGACGGCTGCAAGATGCCCTCCAATGCCGCCAAGGAGTGGTCCGGCACATTCAAGGAACTTGAGGAGAAGCGTGACAAGATCCGGCGTCGCATCCGCCATCAGTTAACCGAGCACCGGCGCCTGGACAAGCAGGATCCGGACAACCAGGCCCGGGTTGAGCGTTCGAAACAGACCCTGGAAACGCTCGATAAGGCCTGCGACCGCATCGACCGCTTCCTAAAGCAGGCGGCCCCAAGGATGGGACAAGGTCGCCGGCGCAAGGAAGTGAAGAGTAATATCACCGACAATGAAAGTGCCAAGATGACCACCAGCAAGGGCACGATCCAGGGGTATAACGGGGTTGCAACGGTCGACGGCAAGCATCAGGTCATTGTGGACGCCCAGGCTTTTGGGGAAGGCCAGGAACACCATACCCTACAACCGGTTATCGAGGCAGTCCGGGGACGCCTCAAGAAACTCAAGATCAACAGGAACCTCAGCAAGACCGGCACGGTAATCACTGCTGATACTGGCTTTGCCAATGAAGCCAACATGAAATACCTGAAGGATAACGGCCTCAATGCCTATATCCCGGACAACCAGTTCCGCAGCCGCGATCCCCGCTTTGCGGATCACAAAAACAAGTACGGCAAGAAGCCGGCAGTAACCGGCAAGCCCTGGGGCGGAGACAAGAAGAAGGCCGTTATCCCCGGCAGTGAGTTTACCTTTGATGCCAAGGCGCTGGTCTGCATCTGCCCCCAGGGAGAGACGCTCAGCTATAACGGAACCCGCACCAATGCCCAGGGTGACAAAGTGGCTTACTTCGAGGGACGCTTATTACAATGCCGACACTGTCCGAGGAAGAAGGCTTGTATGCACAACCCGGAATCCGCTGACCACCGAAAGGGGCATGGCAGGCAGGTGTCCTTTGTCCTAAAGCAAGCCGGCAAGCGGGAGTCCAGCACCCCGTATACCGACTGGATGAAGGCCAGGGTTGATAGTGAGCAAGGTAAGGAAATTTATGGGCACCGGATGTCGGTGGTGGAGCCGGTGTTTGGTAATATCGGAACCAACAAGGGTTTGAATCGGATCAGTCTGCGAGGCAAACGCAAGGCGCAGGGGCAATGGCGCTTGTATTGCATGGTTCACAATATTGAGAAGTTGATGAATTACGGGAAGCTGGCGGCATCACCGTGAGAGGATGAGCGAATATCTGATCGATCTGGGTAAATTCAGATGGAAACGTCAAATACAAACGAATCGATAAATGGTCATGGGTAGAGAGACAATAATATCAGCTTGGGAAGGCCTGACTTGTCAGTCGGTTTTTCTACAGCCTCGTTATGTGCACGGAATCGTAGGCTTCGAGAATATGCAGTGGAAAGGTAGTTTAGTATGAACTTAGAGAAACTCGACCGTATTTTTTCAATCTCGTCAAGCTTAGGAGTGCTCATAGGGATTATCTTTCTTATAGTAGAGATTAGTCAGAACACACAAGCGATAGAAACGGAAGTTGCATGGGCTAGAGCAAACATGATGGTTGATCTAAACACCCATCTTTCTGAAAACGATGATATGTCAGATATTGCTGCGAAGTTTGGGCGGATGCCACGAAGTGAGATTGAACAAGCTCGCCGTACAGATACTGCGGACTGGATAAGCTACTCCACATATTGGGGAGCAAGAAGAATCTACTGGGAAGCAAGATATATAACACAATCCACACCTGAAGATAGAGAACGACTAAGGGTGTTAATAGCCAACACACTTGATTTTCCTGGAAGAAGGTTTGTATTAGAGAACATTGATTTTGCTACTCTTGACCCTGAGTTTGGAAAATTCTATCAGGAAATCTTGGATACTACAGATTAGACTAAAGCTAAACGTTATATATGTATGCTTCGAAGAGCATTGTGGAAACGAAGGCACATAACAATCAAATCAAAAAGGAATGGTGCTGCGCACCATCCTATTATTAAGGGCTACATGGCCCCCCCCCAAGTGTCAAGCGCTGATGGTATTAGACCTTAAGGTATAGACTGCAGCTCTACATTCGGCCTTCTGATGAGTTGTTCTGTCAACTCGGGCCCAGATGAATATTCGCTAGTGAAATCGGCCTCATTCGTTAGACGATCTTGCTGATCACCCGTAATACCAGGCTCTGATTTCCTCGGTCTGACCTGTTTGTCATCTACCGCCTTCGCAGGACTCGGTGGGTATCACTTGTAAATTCTTACTAGTTAAATTGTGTTCAATACAGTGCGTTAAATTTACTCGTCGTTCACACAGGCATCGTTCGATAGCTTTCCTGCTTCATCATCAAGGTCCATATTAACCTCGCATTTCTGGCCGCCAACGCGACCACTGCCCGCAAGTAGCCTCGGCGAGCAATCAGGTCCCTCAGCCAGCAGCTGACCCTGTCTTGTTTATCTCTCAAATTGGCCACCACTGCTCTAGCACCGTGTACCAGACAAGTGCGCAAATATTGGTCCCCTTTCTTCGTAATACGGCCCAGTTTGATCTTACCCCCTGTCGTGTATTGCCTGGGAACCAGTCCTAACCACGCTGCAAACTGCCGACTATTCTTGAACATCTTTGGGTTGGGTACGCTGGCCACTACGCCGCTAGCCGTCTGTTCTCCTATGCCAGGGATTGTCATTATTAGCCTGGCAATTGGGTGTTCTTTCACCAGCAATGCAAGTTCTCGATCATAGTCTTGAATCTGATCACTGGCCTGTTTGATACGCTGCCATAGATTGGCAATAACCCGCCTCGCAGTCATCGGCAAGCTATTCTCAGCATCTTCCAATATGCCCACTATCGCCTGCTGAGCCGGATAACGGCCTTTGGGCATCACAATGCCAAACTCACTCAGCAGGCCTCGAAGTTGGTTGATCATGCTAGTTCTGTCACGTACCAAGCCCTGGCGTACTCGATGTATACACAACACCGCCTGTTGATCCGGCGTCTTGATTGGGACAAACCAGATATTGGGCCGTAATACTGCTTCACAAATGGCCTCGGCATCGTTATTGTCATTCTTACTGCCCTTGCGGTATGGTTCAACAAACTTGGCCGCAATAAGGCCTACTCGGTGCCCGAGCTTAATGAACTCGCGGCCCCAGTAATGTGCGCCTGAGCAGGCCTCCATGCCAATGAAACAGGGTGGGCACTGAACGATGAAAGGCAATAGCTTGTTTCGCGATAACGACTTGCGTAGAACAACCTTACCCTGCTCGTTCATGCCGACGACACTGAAAGAATTTTTAGCCAAGTCTATACCGATGGTTGTAATATTCATTTGGGCTCCCCTTACTATTAAGTGTATTGGTAACACATTCACTTTGGCACATTGCGATGCCGCTAGGTAGGGGGAGTCCATTTCATTCGTTATGTGTACAAGCTCTGCATCGACTGCTAGATAGTGCTAATGGGATTACTAATTCATGAGTAAGCCAAGAGACGAAAAAACATCGCATTATGTAGGATTGGGCCTGGCCTTTGGTTCCGGAATTGGTGCTGGATTTGGCATCATTTTCGGCGAAGCAGTTTTTGGCAATCCCGGTACTGGACTGGCTTTGGGCACAGGAATGGGTGTCAGTATCGGTATCGTGCTTGGTGCAGCTTTAGACGCTCGCGAAAGAAGAAAGATGCCAACCAAATAGAGTGAAGATCTATTCGACACATAACAATCAAATCAAAAAGGACGCGCTACGCGCTCCTATTATTCAGAGCGTTAGCTGTACTTTAGAGATCGGTGATGGAAGAAACGACAGTAAAAGAGTTCCTTGAAACGACGCCACCTGGCAAAGAAGTTGTCATAAAGGAATTTACAAGTGTTAGCCAAAGAACTCACTATATATTGAGACCAGACCTGCATTTGCATTGTGGTACTAAACAGTGTGAAGGAATTCGATTCTATGAATCTAGAAAATCAAATTGGGTAAGTATAGAAAACTACAATAATGAATATCTCACCTATCTCTGTCGTAACTGCAAGAGATCATTAAAAACGTTCTCAATAAGAGCGAAATATGTAGTAGACGAGAAGAAATGGATTGTATCCAAATTTGGTGAAAAGCCCGCTTTCGGCCCTCCAACTCCAGCTAGAGCGTTTAATCTCATAGGAGGGGAACGGGATTTGTTTCTTCTTGGCAGACGAAATGAAAATCAAGGCATGGGAATTGGAGCATTTGTTTACTACCGGCGAGTGATTGAAAGTCAGAAGATACGAATCTTTGATGAACTGATTCGCGTGATCTCTAAGATTAGTCCAGAGGATCAAGTATTAGCAGAGCTGGAATTAGCCAAAAAAGAGACTCAATTTACTAAAGGAGTTGAAGCAATTAAGCACGCATTGCCGCAATCACTAAACATTAACGGATACAATCCTTTAACACTATTACACTCTGCCTTAAGTGAAGGAGTGCATGAACACAGTGACGAAGAATGTCTTGAATTAGCGAGCAGTGTAAGAACTGTGCTCTTTGAATTTGCAGAGAGACTGGGTCAAGCTCTCAAAGAAGAAGCTGAGCTGAATGCAGCAGTAAATCGGCTTGCTAATCAGCGAAAGGACAGCTAACAAAAAGATCAATCAAGGACTCGGCTAACGCCGAGCCCATTATCCAAGGCGTTATGTGTTTGTGAGATATCGACAATGGAACTAATATTTCTAAAGAAAATAATAGATATCCTGGTAGACTTCTTAAAAAATCTTTTCAAACAAAAGTCTTTAAGGAAAGATTGTAAGGCAGCTGGTGATAAAGTCTCAGAAGCAATTAAGGAGTTGCTTTCACTCAGACCCAATTTGAATAAAGTTAAGGCGTTATTGTCTGATGCGGAAAAGCTATGTCCTACTCAATCTGAAGATCTATTCAGAGCAAAGGAAATGCTTGAATCAATACAAATTGCTTCTAGATCTATAGAAAAAAGTGTTCCATCGCTTGGCACGAAAACTTCGAAGGGCAAACAAAGCCGCAAGACCACTTCAAAGAAAAAGAAAGCGCGGAAAAAAGTTAGGGCTCCTAGGTACACGGCTAAAAAAAAGGCTAAAGCAAAAATAGCACCTGCTAAGAAAAAACATTACGTACCTAAGAAGTAACCGTTCATTTTAGGGCGGTCTTGACGACCATCCTCACTTGACTTTCTCGATGATATTGAGAAGCCCGGGGGAGATTTTCCATTGCCGCTGGTCTTCGCCCAATACGATAACTGTTTTCCGGTTGATCCTTATGATCGTTCCAAATATCTTGCCTTCAGCGCTATCAAAGTGGACTTTTTGACCAATGCGAAGCTGACGAAGAACGTTGAAGTCCTGGTGTGCCCGCAGCTCATCAATGCGGCGGCAGATAATCTCGTTGAGGTCGAGTAGTTGCTCGAGGCTCATCTCCTCAATCTGCATGCCTCAACCCCCTAACTAATTGCACTGGTATTGTTATGGAATAATGCCGAGCGCAACGGGTTTTCTGCAAACCGTATTTTCCAAAGTCTGGGCGTCAGGTCTTCCACCCGACTGGCCGGATGCTCACTAATGCGCAACAGTACATCGGTCAAGTAAGTATAAGGGTTAATATCATGTAACCGACACGTCGTGATCAAGCTCTGAATAATACCCACGTGTTCGGCTCCAAGCTCTGTCCAACAAAATAGCCAGGATTTTCGCCCCATCGGAATGGGTCGAAGTGCCCGCTCCAGATGGTTGGTGTCCAGTGGCACATCAGGGTCTTCCAGAAAGACGCACAGTTTGTGTTCTCGAGTTATCACGTAACCCAATGCCTTGAGAAAAGGATTTGATGGCGTTAGATCAGTTCGCTGAAGCTGCTCTTCGCACCAGACAAAGAAGCCATCCACTACGACTTTGCTGTGCGCCTGGCGGTACTGTTGCTTATTATCACCTGTCAATTTTTTCTCGACGATTTCAGCTTCAATACGGTACAGCGCCGCAATAAAGTCCAGCGCACGACGAACAGATTCGGGCTCCTGCACTTCAGCCTCGATAAACTGACGGCGGCTATGCACCCAGCACTGGGCATGCGTAATGCCCTGATTCAGCTCAGCATACCGGGCATAGGCAGCATAACCGTCACTGATCAGAGTACCGGTAAAGCGCTGTTGCAACACAGCCTCAATATGCCGCCGACTCCGGCTATCGGAATAGGTGAACACCACCTCGTCTTGCTCGCCGTATAATGGCCAGAACCAGCCCTGTTTGAGCTTGCCCTTACCGGCCTTGCCCGCCTTGATTGGCGTCTCATCCATCGCCAGTACACGGCTACGCAGTAAATTGTCCAATTGCACATCCACCACCGGGAGAAGCAAATCAGTGGCGCGCTTGACAAGATTGGTCAGGGTAGCCCGACTCAGTGTGATTCCTGCCTGAGTAATGCGCTGGTGCTGGCGGTACAGCGGCAGGTGATACTGGAACTTATCCACCAAAAGCCCGGCCAGTAAACTGACATCGGCAATGCTTTTATCCAGCACGTTGAACGGTGCCGGGCTGGGTAAAGGTTGATCGCCGCCCTTGCGCTTGATCACAGGTCGGTCGTAACGCAAAATGAAGTAACTGGCTGGACGCTGCGCCAGGCGAAACGTGCTTTTGGTGGCAATAATTTCAAATTGATCTGCCTCAGGGCCGCTGAGTTGTGGCGGGTTGATCGCTATCACCTCAACCGGTACCTCATCGCTGAACCGCAGGCCGCTGTCATTGACGCAGTCATCCGGACGCTGCTTGCCGGCTTTTCCCCGGGCGTAAGTGATAATGACTTTCTCACCTTCAGCAGGAGTCTCGCTGGCGGGTTCGCCCAGCAAGCTCCCCTGACAGGGGTTTTCAACCGGTCGTTTCTCCGACTTTTGGCCAAACAGCTGTCTCTCGAACCAGGCCAGGCGGTGTTTCAGCGCTGAATTTTCTTCACGCAGGGCGAGTACTTCTTTCGCGGAAATAATATCGGAATCCAGGCTTGGAGCTGTGCGGGGATCGGCGCTTAGCATGGGCCAGAATTATACCAAAACTAGCTTCACGCAGCATGTTCGTAGCGCTTGAATCGACGATATTTTTGTACTTCAACACCGTCAAGAATAAGCTGCAAATCTGCCCAGGTTAAATGGCGCTGGCCAGTCGAGGAACTGCGCACCTGGAACCGGCCCTGCTCCAGGCGTTTACTCCAAAGGCAAAATCCAGAGGACTCAAAGTACAGCACTTTCATCTGGGTTTTGCGTCTATTGATAAACACGAAATAATGGCCACTGAGCGGATCATGGCCCATTTGGTTTTTGGCAAGCGCACCCAGTCCGTTGAACGACTTGCGCATATCAGTGGGTTCAGTGCAAAGCCAGATCCTGCTATGGCTTCCTGCAACAAACATTAACCTTGGCTCAGTTTGAGTTCCACGCCGTTGCCAAGACTGAGCACAATATGCCAGTGACCGGTTCCTGCTTGCAGGGCGGCAAGGTCGATAAACTGAGGAGTAATGTTAGGACTAATCTGGACCTGCTCATCGCTCAGGCGCTTGCGCCATTTGCAAAAGCTGGCGTAACCAATGGTATTATCTTTGCAAAAATGCGTTCCCGTCTGGCCACTTTGTTGCCATTGTTCAATAATGGCTTGCCACTGAGCGGGTGTACGGCGTGATTGGTGCGCCATGTTGTTACCTCCTGTATGAGCGGGGAGGTCAGAATATCGCGCGAGGCAGAGGGTTGACAGGGCGCCTTAGAATGAGCGGTTACCCTAAGAAAGGTTCCGCTAAAAAACGGATAGCCAAAAAGCGAGCATAAATATGTTCTTACTCACACATAACAATCTGCTCAAAACGGGACGGGGCACTGCGCGCCCCGCCCCTTAGCAAGGGCGTTGAGGCTGTAGAAAAACCCCTATACCGTTCGTTCTGATATATAATGTAGCCCTCACAGACAAAGAGGCTTTTCTGTTGCCTAACTTCAAACATTACGATTACAACCAGTCTTCTATGGTTGTCATCAACTACGAAGACCAGCTCCAGCCCGGTACTTTCGAGCACACCATCCACCACCTGATCGATAACAAGCTGGACCTGTCCGTTTTTCATCCCAACTACCGCAATGATGACAATGGCCGCCCGGCCTACGACCCGGCGATTCTGCTGAAGATCATCCTCTTCGCCTACTCCAAGGGCATTACTTCCAGCCGCGAGATACAGTGGTGCTGCGAGACCAACATCCTGTTCAAGGCTCTGTCCTGCGACAGCGTGCCCCACTTCACCACCATCGCGCATTTTGTCAGTACCCATACCGATGAGATCGAAGCCCTGTTCGAACAGATTCTGCTGGTCTGCCACCAACAGGGGCTGCTGGGCAATGAACTGTTTGCCATCGACGGCTGCAAGATGCCCTCCAATGCCGCTAAGGAGTGGTCCGGCACATTCAAGGAACTTGAGGAGAAGCGTGACAAGATCCGGCGTCGCATCCGCCATCAGTTGACCGAGCACCGGCGCCTGGACAAGCAGGACCCGGACAACCAGGCCCGGGTTGAGCGTTCGAAACAGACCCTGGAAACGCTCGATAAGGCCTGCGACCGCATCGACCGCTTCCTAAAGCAGGCGGCCCCAAGGATGGGACAAGGTCGCCGGCGCACGCAAGGCGCAGGGGCAATGGCGCTTGTATTGCATGGTTCACAATATTGAGAAGTTGATGAATTACGGGAAGCTGGCGGCATCACCGTGAGAGGATGAGCGAATATCTGATCGATCTGGGTAAATTCAGATGGAAACGTCAAATACAAACGAATCGATAAATGGTCATAGGTAGAGAGACAATAATACCAGCTTGGGAAGGCCTGACTTGTCAGTCGGTTTTTCTACAGCCTCGTTATGCGCCAATTTGAGATTTGTGAAGCCGTCCATGCACCTTGAAGAGTTGTCGTCGGAGAATTTGGGAGAGGTTCTGGCACTAGAGGTTCGCGAAGACCAAAAGGGCTTTCTCCCCTCGATAGATTCGTCTATCGAAATGGCAAAGGCATACCCTGATGCCGTTTGCCTAGCAGTTTGTGTAAGTGGCACTGTATGTGGGTTCGCACTTTATGGAACCGATGAGGAATCGGGGTCGTGGAAGATATTCAGGCTACTGATAGATAGGCGTTTTCAAGGCCAAGGTTTTGGCCGACGCGCGATGAATCTCCTGTTATCAAGACTGTGTGCAAAACATGCAGCTCACGAAGTGAGGATTGTCTATAGAGACTCTAATGAGGCCGCTAGACAGCTATATGATAGTCTTGGTTTTATCGAGTATGAACGACGTGGCGATAAAATACTTTCGAAGGCCACACTGGCTAGCGCATAACAAACTGTTCCTGAACGACCAAGGACAAGTGTCACGTCGCTTGCTTGCGCAACCAACGCGCCAATTTACCTTGGCGCCAGAACAAGGGCGTTATGTTGCTGGTCAGATTATGAGTTGGCTACAAATACTAGGAATTGTGTTTCTCTCGCTTGTAGCGATGTTTTGGTACTTCGATTGGAACACGAAACGAAGTTACAAGCCTACGAAGTCAGATTTGAAAAGCGTTATTGAGCGCACTTTGGATGACTCAATAGATTTAGGAAAATTTGATGAGATTTCGAGTGTGCCAATTCACTATTCAGTAGAACTTGAATCTATCCGCAAAAAGTACGTAGAAATTGTGAACAATCCAAATTTTATTGATCGGGAGATAACGAGAGAGCTGGTAGTCCCTCTCTCACCAGAAGGTAAATCGAAACTTAGAAGGTTGCTGGGTGAGCTTGAAGCACTCGCAACATAACAATCAAACCAAAATAGGATGCGGCTTGCGCCGCACCTATTGTTACGGGCGTTATGCAGCTTGACACCGTTGCGCAACACGCTACACTAAGTGGATGATCAAGTCCTTCAAGCACAAAGGATTGCGCGAATTTTACGAGTCCGGCAAGACTAGAGGCATCCAGGCCCAGCACAGCAAAAAGCTTAGAATGCAACTAGCTGCGCTAGACTCAGCGAAATCTATTGATGATATGAACATCCCTGGCTACCGCCTACATCCATTAAAAGGCAGCCGAAAGGGGTTTTGGTCAATTACTGTTAGCGGCAATTGGAGAGTCACTTTCCAATTCTTCGATGGCAATGTGTACATTGTCGACTATGAGGATTATCACTAATGGGTATGCATAACCCCCCACATCCTTGCGAGTTCATTCAGACCACATATATGGAACCATTCGGCCTAAGCTGCCGGTACTTGTCAGAGCAGCTTGATGTAGCTCCTTCAACACTGAATCGAGTGTTAAAGCAGCAAAGTGGGGTTGGCCCAGAAATGGCGCTGAGGCTCTCAAAAGCGCTTGGGCGAAGCCCGGAAAGCTGGCTTGCAATGCAGGATGCTCATGACCTTTGGCAAGTGAAAAGAAGCGTGAAACTAGGAAAAGTGCAGAGAGTCAATCTTGACGCTGCATAACAATTAAATCAAAAAGGACGGGCCGCTACGCGGCCCGCTCTATTATTACAGGCGTTAGGCATCAATCGAATTTATCAAGGAGGCAAAAAATGTCCGTAAAAAATGGTAGTTGCGGGTGTGGAAATTTAAAATACTCTATTGACGGTGAACCAATAAATTCGCTGTTTTGCTATTGCAAAGAATGCCAAATTCTTACTGGCTCGGATAAATGGTTTGGGGTATGGATTCCAAAAGATAATTTTAAAATTGTTAGTGGTAGTCCTGTTATCTTTACTCGTAAGGGTAGCTCAGGAAAAGACATGAATTATCTATTCTGTGAAAAATGCGGAGTAACAATATGCGCAGAAGTTACAGTAGGTAATTTTTATTCAGTTGCCGTATCCACTTTAAATAATTCAAATGAGTTTGTACCAGCAATGGCAATTTATACAGCTTCAGCTCCAAATTGGGCGGTGTTTCCTGAAGGAGTGCCTAAGTTTGAAATTTTACCCCCAAACCTGGGTGCTTAAATGCCTAACAAATTGCTCAACCTGAAGCCATACCTCCGCTTCGTTTCGCCCATGCACTGCGTGCATTTTATGGGCTACACTACGCTCCCGGCATGGCTCAGGTTAGCAAGGCGTTATGTTCCTTTGAGATATGAAGACATACCCAATGATCAACGACGAAGGAGAGATACACGGTTTCGAGATCGGTAATCTGCTCGTAACCCGTAAAGGTGTACTGAGAATAGTTGAACGCATTCCCGAAGTTACTGTAACTTTAAAGCCGAAACTATTTGCGCGTCCGCCACAGCATGATGTTTTCTGTCAATTTCAGTATCAGGGACAAGAATTTGAGATTGAAGAGCCATGGGGTGACAACTCTCGCTACTTAATTAGCGCTGTACCGCCAGGGCCTTGCCCGCAGATGGAGTTTATTGAAAGGGCTTTTGCCGAAGCGCGGAGTTGGCGGAACATAACAAACAAATCAAAAAGGAAGCGCTAACGCGCTCCTATTATTAAGGGCGTTACTGAGGCTTGTGATCAACAGATAAGCCGGCTGAAGTTCAACGCGAGTAGTTGGCTAGACATTCTAAAGAGCCAGCACGTGTTGTCAGGAGCAGCGACTCCGAAAGGCTCTCCAGCAGCACCTTGGAAGTCATCGCAGAAAAGTGGCGCTGTTCGATACGGGCCATAAGCCAGGCTGGCGACCCGTCGAATCTGGAGTTACTGTTATGGGGCGGTCAGTAATTAGCCGCGGTGAATCCGGGAGAGTATCATTTTTTTCGAAGTGGCAAAGAACACGTCAGGAGTAGCCGTAATGGGCCACAGTAACCATACTTTCAAAATGGGACACGGCGCTGCGCGCCGCGCCCCTTAATCTGGGCGTTGAGGCTGTAGAAAAACCCCTATACCGTTCGTTCTGATATATAATGTAGCCCTCACAGACAAAGAGGCTTTTCTGTTGCCTAACTTCAAACATTACGATTACAACCAGTCTTCTATGGTTGTCATCAACTACGAAGACCAGCTCCAGCCCGGTACTTTCGAGCACACCATCCACCACCTGATCGATAACAAGCTGGACCTGTCCGTTTTTCATCCCAACTACCGCAATGATGACAATGGCCGCCCGGCCTACGACCCGGCGATTCTGCTGAAGATCATCCTCTTCGCCTACTCCAAGGGCATTACTTCCAGCCGCGAGATACAGTGGTGCTGCGAGACCAACATCCTGTTCAAGGCTCTGTCCTGCGACAGCGTGCCCCACTTCACCACCATCGCGCATTTTGTCAGTACCCATACCGATGAGATCGAAGCCCTGTTCGAACAGATTCTGCTGGTCTGCCACCAACAGGGGCTGCTGGGCAATGAACTGTTTGCCATCGACGGCTGCAAGATGCCCTCCAATGCCGCCAAGGAGTGGTCCGGCACATTCAAGGAACTTGAGGAGAAGCGTGACAAGATCCGGCGTCGCATCCGCCATCAGTTAACCGAGCACCGGCGCCTGGACAAGCAGGATCCGGACAACCAGGCCCGGGTTGAGCGTTCGAAACAGACCCTGGAAACGCTCGATAAGGCCTGCGACCGCATCGACCGCTTCCTAAAGCAGGCGGCCCCAAGGATGGGACAAGGTCGCCGGCGCAAGGAAGTGAAGAGTAATATCACCGACAATGAAAGTGCCAAGATGACCACCAGCAAGGGCACGATCCAGGGGTATAACGGGGTTGCAACGGTCGACGGCAAGCATCAGGTCATTGTGGACGCCCAGGCTTTTGGGGAAGGCCAGGAACACCATACCCTACAACCGGTTATCGAGGCAGTCCGGGGACGCCTCAAGAAACTCAAGATCAACAGGAACCTCAGCAAGACCGGCACGGTAATCACTGCTGATACTGGCTTTGCCAATGAAGCCAACATGAAATACCTGAAGGATAACGGCCTCAATGCCTATATCCCGGACAACCAGTTCCGCAGCCGCGATCCCCGCTTTGCGGATCACAAAAACAAGTACGGCAAGAAGCCGGCAGTAACCGGCAAGCCCTGGGGCGGAGACAAGAAGAAGGCCGTTATCCCCGGCAGTGAGTTTACCTTTGATGCCAAGGCGCTGGTCTGCATCTGCCCCCAGGGAGAGACGCTCAGCTATAACGGAACCCGCACCAATGCCCAGGGTGACAAAGTGGCTTACTTCGAGGGACGCTTATTACAATGCCGACACTGTCCGAGGAAGAAGGCTTGTATGCACAACCCGGAATCCGCTGACCACCGAAAGGGGCATGGCAGGCAGGTGTCCTTTGTCCTAAAGCAAGCCGGCAAGCGGGAGTCCAGCACCCCGTATACCGACTGGATGAAGGCCAGGGTTGATAGTGAGCAAGGTAAGGAAATTTATGGGCACCGGATGTCGGTGGTGGAGCCGGTGTTTGGTAATATCGGAACCAACAAGGGTTTGAATCGGATCAGTCTGCGAGGCAAACGCAAGGCGCAGGGGCAATGGCGCTTGTATTGCATGGTTCACAATATTGAGAAGTTGATGAATTACGGGAAGCTGGCGGCATCACCGTGAGAGGATGAGCGAATATCTGATCGATCTGGGTAAATTCAGATGGAAACGTCAAATACAAACGAATCGATAAATGGTCATAGGTAGAGAGACAATAATACCAGCTTGGGAAGGCCTGACTTGTCAGTCGGTTTTTCTACAGCCTCGTTATGTGCATAGAGTAACTATCGAGTATGAAGATACTTTCACTACACATTAAGGGTACCATCGCAATTTTCGCGGCACTCTCTATCAGCGCCAGTATCGCTTGTACTTGTATGTACATGGGAGTATTTGAGGAATATTCAAAACTTCACCCAATAGTGGTCAGAGGTACGGTACGCGGGCATGGAGATACACTACCTAATCGTTCTGATTACTTCAAAACAATGACCGTAACGGTTTCTGAAACAATTAAAGGGAACTTTCCTCATACTTCGTTCGAGTTTTACGGGGATACAGGAATGTCTTGCCTTCGCTACATAACACTTGAAGACTACCCTATCGGCAGCGAGCACTTATTCATCCTCGAAAGCGAGGAAGCACTCCAACCTCTTCTAGTTTGCGGAGAGTCATCAGTTCTTATAACTGGGAGTACTGTCCAGGGGCATTTTAGAGACGCGAATGGATACCATATATATCAACAAGATCTTAATGAATTTATAACCAATTTGAGATGAAGGCACATAACAATCAAGTCAATAAAGGACGCAGCCTGCTCCGCACGGTTTGCGAATGGCTCCGCCATTTTATCGCAAACCGCACTCCACAGACTGCGCCCATTACTAAGGGCGTTGAGGCTGTAGAAAAACCCCTATACCGTTCGTTCTGATATATAATGTAGCCCTCACAGACAAAGAGGCTTTTCTGTTGCCTAACTTCAAACATTACGATTACAACCAGTCTTCTATGGTTGTCATCAACTACGAAGACCAGCTCCAGCCCGGTACTTTCGAGCACACCATCCACCACCTGATCGATAACAAGCTGGACCTGTCCGTTTTTCATCCCAACTACCGCAATGATGACAATGGCCGCCCGGCCTACGACCCGGCGATTCTGCTGAAGATCATCCTCTTCGCCTACTCCAAGGGCATTACTTCCAGCCGCGAGATACAGTGGTGCTGCGAGACCAACATCCTGTTCAAGGCTCTGTCCTGCGACAGCGTGCCCCACTTCACCACCATCGCGCATTTTGTCAGTACCCATACCGATGAGATCGAAGCCCTGTTCGAACAGATTCTGCTGGTCTGCCACCAACAGGGGCTGCTGGGCAATGAACTGTTTGCCATCGACGGCTGCAAGATGCCCTCCAATGCCGCCAAGGAGTGGTCCGGCACATTCAAGGAACTTGAGGAGAAGCGTGACAAGATCCGGCGTCGCATCCGCCATCAGTTAACCGAGCACCGGCGCCTGGACAAGCAGGATCCGGACAACCAGGCCCGGGTTGAGCGTTCGAAACAGACCCTGGAAACGCTCGATAAGGCCTGCGACCGCATCGACCGCTTCCTAAAGCAGGCGGCCCCAAGGATGGGACAAGGTCGCCGGCGCAAGGAAGTGAAGAGTAATATCACCGACAATGAAAGTGCCAAGATGACCACCAGCAAGGGCACGATCCAGGGGTATAACGGGGTTGCAACGGTCGACGGCAAGCATCAGGTCATTGTGGACGCCCAGGCTTTTGGGGAAGGCCAGGAACACCATACCCTACAACCGGTTATCGAGGCAGTCCGGGGACGCCTCAAGAAACTCAAGATCAACAGGAACCTCAGCAAGACCGGCACGGTAATCACTGCTGATACTGGCTTTGCCAATGAAGCCAACATGAAATACCTGAAGGATAACGGCCTCAATGCCTATATCCCGGACAACCAGTTCCGCAGCCGCGATCCCCGCTTTGCGGATCACAAAAACAAGTACGGCAAGAAGCCGGCAGTAACCGGCAAGCCCTGGGGCGGAGACAAGAAGAAGGCCGTTATCCCCGGCAGTGAGTTTACCTTTGATGCCAAGGCGCTGGTCTGCATCTGCCCCCAGGGAGAGACGCTCAGCTATAACGGAACCCGCACCAATGCCCAGGGTGACAAAGTGGCTTACTTCGAGGGACGCTTATTACAATGCCGACACTGTCCGAGGAAGAAGGCTTGTATGCACAACCCGGAATCCGCTGACCACCGAAAGGGGCATGGCAGGCAGGTGTCCTTTGTCCTAAAGCAAGCCGGCAAGCGGGAGTCCAGCACCCCGTATACCGACTGGATGAAGGCCAGGGTTGATAGTGAGCAAGGTAAGGAAATTTATGGGCACCGGATGTCGGTGGTGGAGCCGGTGTTTGGTAATATCGGAACCAACAAGGGTTTGAATCGGATCAGTCTGCGAGGCAAACGCAAGGCGCAGGGGCAATGGCGCTTGTATTGCATGGTTCACAATATTGAGAAGTTGATGAATTACGGGAAGCTGGCGGCATCACCGTGAGAGGATGAGCGAATATCTGATCGATCTGGGTAAATTCAGATGGAAACGTCAAATACAAACGAATCGATAAATGGTCATAGGTAGAGAGACAATAATACCAGCTTGGGAAGGCCTGACTTGTCAGTCGGTTTTTCTACAGCCTCGTTATGCGCCAATTTGAGATTTGTGAAGCCGTCCATGCACCTTGAAGAGTTGTCGTCGGAGAATTTGGGAGAGGTTCTGGCACTAGAGGTTCGCGAAGACCAAAAGGGCTTTCTCCCCTCGATAGATTCGTCTATCGAAATGGCAAAGGCATACCCTGATGCCGTTTGCCTAGCAGTTTGTGTAAGTGGCACTGTATGTGGGTTCGCACTTTATGGAACCGATGAGGAATCGGGGTCGTGGAAGATATTCAGGCTACTGATAGATAGGCGTTTTCAAGGCCAAGGTTTTGGCCGACGCGCGATGAATCTCCTGTTATCAAGACTGTGTGCAAAACATGCAGCTCACGAAGTGAGGATTGTCTATAGAGACTCTAATGAGGCCGCTAGACAGCTATATGATAGTCTTGGTTTTATCGAGTATGAACGACGTGGCGATAAAATACTTTCGAAGGCCACACTGGCTAGCGCATAACAAACTGTTCCTGAACGACCAAGGACAAGTGTCACGTCGCTTGCTTGCGCAACCAACGCGCCAATTTACCTTGGCGCCAGAACAAGGGCGTTATGTTGCTGGTCAGATTATGAGTTGGCTACAAATACTAGGAATTGTGTTTCTCTCGCTTGTAGCGATGTTTTGGTACTTCGATTGGAACACGAAACGAAGTTACAAGCCTACGAAGTCAGATTTGAAAAGCGTTATTGAGCGCACTTTGGATGACTCAATAGATTTAGGAAAATTTGATGAGATTTCGAGTGTGCCAATTCACTATTCAGTAGAACTTGAATCTATCCGCAAAAAGTACGTAGAAATTGTGAACAATCCAAATTTTATTGATCGGGAGATAACGAGAGAGCTGGTAGTCCCTCTCTCACCAGAAGGTAAATCGAAACTTAGAAGGTTGCTGGGTGAGCTTGAAGCACTCGCAACATAACAATCAAACCAAAATAGGATGCGGCTTGCGCCGCACCTATTGTTACGGGCGTTATGCAGCTTGACACCGTTGCGCAACACGCTACACTAAGTGGATGATCAAGTCCTTCAAGCACAAAGGATTGCGCGAATTTTACGAGTCCGGCAAGACTAGAGGCATCCAGGCCCAGCACAGCAAAAAGCTTAGAATGCAACTAGCTGCGCTAGACTCAGCGAAATCTATTGATGATATGAACATCCCTGGCTACCGCCTACATCCATTAAAAGGCAGCCGAAAGGGGTTTTGGTCAATTACTGTTAGCGGCAATTGGAGAGTCACTTTCCAATTCTTCGATGGCAATGTGTACATTGTCGACTATGAGGATTATCACTAATGGGTATGCATAACCCCCCACATCCTTGCGAGTTCATTCAGACCACATATATGGAACCATTCGGCCTAAGCTGCCGGTACTTGTCAGAGCAGCTTGATGTAGCTCCTTCAACACTGAATCGAGTGTTAAAGCAGCAAAGTGGGGTTGGCCCAGAAATGGCGCTGAGGCTCTCAAAAGCGCTTGGGCGAAGCCCGGAAAGCTGGCTTGCAATGCAGGATGCTCATGACCTTTGGCAAGTGAAAAGAAGCGTGAAACTAGGAAAAGTGCAGAGAGTCAATCTTGACGCTGCATAACAATTAAATCAAAAAGGACGGGCCGCTACGCGGCCCGCTCTATTATTACAGGCGTTAGGCATCAATCGAATTTATCAAGGAGGCAAAAAATGTCCGTAAAAAATGGTAGTTGCGGGTGTGGAAATTTAAAATACTCTATTGACGGTGAACCAATAAATTCGCTGTTTTGCTATTGCAAAGAATGCCAAATTCTTACTGGCTCGGATAAATGGTTTGGGGTATGGATTCCAAAAGATAATTTTAAAATTGTTAGTGGTAGTCCTGTTATCTTTACTCGTAAGGGTAGCTCAGGAAAAGACATGAATTATCTATTCTGTGAAAAATGCGGAGTAACAATATGCGCAGAAGTTACAGTAGGTAATTTTTATTCAGTTGCCGTATCCACTTTAAATAATTCAAATGAGTTTGTACCAGCAATGGCAATTTATACAGCTTCAGCTCCAAATTGGGCGGTGTTTCCTGAAGGAGTGCCTAAGTTTGAAATTTTACCCCCAAACCTGGGTGCTTAAATGCCTAACAAATTGCTCAACCTGAAGCCATACCTCCGCTTCGTTTCGCCCATGCACTGCGTGCATTTTATGGGCTACACTACGCTCCCGGCATGGCTCAGGTTAGCAAGGCGTTATGTTCCTTTGAGATATGAAGACATACCCAATGATCAACGACGAAGGAGAGATACACGGTTTCGAGATCGGTAATCTGCTCGTAACCCGTAAAGGTGTACTGAGAATAGTTGAACGCATTCCCGAAGTTACTGTAACTTTAAAGCCGAAACTATTTGCGCGTCCGCCACAGCATGATGTTTTCTGTCAATTTCAGTATCAGGGACAAGAATTTGAGATTGAAGAGCCATGGGGTGACAACTCTCGCTACTTAATTAGCGCTGTACCGCCAGGGCCTTGCCCGCAGATGGAGTTTATTGAAAGGGCTTTTGCCGAAGCGCGGAGTTGGCGGAACATAACAAACAAATCAAAAAGGAAGCGCTAACGCGCTCCTATTATTAAGGGCGTTATGTTTCTCAATACTTTCGGGCATGAGCAACACGCGCAGCTAAAGGTTACTAAGTATGAGATTTACGGTTGCGATACTGACATTGATCATCGGACTCACCGGATGTTCCCTCGGCGGACCCAGGCAGTTCGAGAATCACTTCATTTCGATGAATGAAACTATTGCAGATGAACATGTGCAATATAGCAACGGAAATCTCACAATCGATGGGGAACAGATTGCATTGCCGAGCGGAGAAACGCTCAATGTAAGCTATAGGAAAAATCCTAAGGTTATGAGGTATACAGTTAAAGTCGACGGTACTACTGTTGCGGATGTTGAAGTTACGTCCGAAACATAACCATCAATTCAATTAAGGACGCGGCAAGCCGCGCCCATTAACAACGGCTACATGGACTCCCCCAAGTGTCAAGCGCTGATGGTATTAGACCTTAAGGTATAGACTGCAGCTCTACATTCGGCCTTCGGATGAGTTGTTCTGTCAACTCGGGCCCAGATGAATATTCGCTAGTGAAATCGGCCTCATTCGTTAGACGATCTTTCTGATCACCCTTGTTACCAGGCTCTGATTTCATCGGTCTGACCTGTTTGTCATCTACCGCCTTCGCAGGACTCGGTGGGTATCTCTTGTAAATTCTTATTAGTTAAATTGTGTTCAATACAGTGCGTTAAATTTACTCGTCGTTCACACAGGCATCGTTCGATAGCTTTCCTGCTTCATCATCAAGGTCCATATTAACCTCGCATTTCTGGCCGCCAACGCGACCACTGCCCGCAAGTAGCCTCGGCGAGCAATCAGGTCCCTCAGCCAGCAGCTGACCCTGTCTTGTTTATCTCTCAAATTGGCCACCACTGCTCTAGCACCGTGTACCAGACAAGTGCGCAAATATTGGTCCCCTTTCTTCGTAATACGGCCCAGTTTGATCTTACCCCCTGTCGTGTATTGCCTGGGAACCAGTCCTAACCACGCTGCAAACTGCCGACTATTCTTGAACATCTTTGGGTTGGGTACGCTGGCCACTACGCCGCTAGCCGTCTGTTCTCCTATGCCAGGGATTGTCATTATTAGCCTGGCAATTGGGTGTTCTTTCACCAGCAATGCAAGTTCTCGATCATAGTCTTGAATCTGATCACTGGCCTGTTTGATACGCTGCCATAGATTGGCAATAACCCGCCTCGCAGTCATCGGCAAGCTATTCTCAGCATCTTCCAATATGCCCACTATCGCCTGCTGAGCCGGATAACGGCCTTTGGGCATCACAATGCCAAACTCACTCAGCAGGCCTCGAAGTTGGTTGATCATGCTAGTTCTGTCACGTACCAAGCCCTGGCGTACTCGATGTATACACAACACCGCCTGTTGATCCGGCGTCTTGATTGGGACAAACCAGATATTGGGCCGTAATACTGCTTCACAAATGGCCTCGGCATCGTTATTGTCATTCTTACTGCCCTTGCGGTATGGTTCAACAAACTTGGCCGCAATAAGGCCTACTCGGTGCCCGAGCTTAATGAACTCGCGGCCCCAGTAATGTGCGCCTGAGCAGGCCTCCATGCCAATGAAACAGGGTGGGCACTGAACGATGAAAGGCAATAGCTTGTTTCGCGATAACGACTTGCGTAGAACAACCTTACCCTGCTCGTTCATGCCGACGACACTGAAAGAATTTTTGGCCAAGTCTATACCGATGGTTGTAATATTCATTTGGGCTCCCCTTACTGTTAAGTGTATTGGTAACACATTCACTTTGGCACATTGCGATGCCGTTAGATAGGGGGAGTCCATTTCATTCGTTATGTAGCCAATAGAGATCAGCGATGGAGTCTAGAATCAGCATAATCACTTTGGGAGTTGAGGATCTAGAGAGGTCGCATCGCTTCTACAACCAGGGATTAGGATTTCCGACTTCACGCGATCCTGAGCAAGGAATAGTCTTTTTCCAAACTAGTGGAGTTTGTTTAGCCTTGTATCCTCTAACTAAGCTGGCCGAGGACGTATCCCCGTCACTATCAGCCAAGCGCAGTGGCTTTTCCGGGATAACGATTGCTCACAATACTAAGTCTAGAGAGGAAGTAGATGCTGTTCTGAAACTAGCCGAAAACGCTGGCGGCAGGATCGAGAAGCCTGCTCAAGATGTCTTTTGGGGAGGGTACAGCGGTTACTTCTCTGACCCAGATGGCTACTATTGGGAAGTAGCATATGCTGATAGCTGGGAGTTTAATAACGATGGTAGCCTGGTCATCGAATAGGCTACATAACAATCAAATCAATCAAGGACTCGGCGTAGCCGAGCCCATTATCCAAGGCGTTGAGGCTGTAGAAAAACCCCTATACCGCTCGTTCTGATATATAATGTAGCCCTCACAGACAAAGAGGCTTTTCTGTTGCCTAACTTCAAACATTACGATTACAACCAGTCTTCTATGGTTGTCATCAACTACGAAGACCAGCTCCAGCCCGGTACTTTCGAGCACACCATCCACCACCTGATCGATAACAAGCTGGACCTGTCCGTTTTTCATCCCAACTACCGCAATGATGACAATGGCCGCCCGGCCTACGACCCGGCGATTCTGCTGAAGATCATCCTCTTCGCCTACTCCAAGGGCATTACTTCCAGCCGCGAGATACAGTGGTGCTGCGAGACCAACATCCTGTTCAAGGCTCTGTCCTGCGACAGCGTGCCCCACTTCACCACCATCGCGCATTTTGTCAGTACCCATACCGATGAGATCGAAGCCCTGTTCGAACAGATTCTGCTGGTCTGCCACCAACAGGGGCTGCTGGGCAATGAACTGTTTGCCATCGACGGCTGCAAGATGCCCTCCAATGCCGCCAAGGAGTGGTCCGGCACATTCAAGGAACTTGAGGAGAAGCGTGACAAGATCCGGCGTCGCATCCGCCATCAGTTAACCGAGCACCGGCGCCTGGACAAGCAGGATCCGGACAACCAGGCCCGGGTTGAGCGTTCGAAACAGACCCTGGAAACGCTCGATAAGGCCTGCGACCGCATCGACCGCTTCCTAAAGCAGGCGGCCCCAAGGATGGGACAAGGTCGCCGGCGCAAGGAAGTGAAGAGTAATATCACCGACAATGAAAGTGCCAAGATGACCACCAGCAAGGGCACGATCCAGGGGTATAACGGGGTTGCAACGGTCGACGGCAAGCATCAGGTCATTGTGGACGCCCAGGCTTTTGGGGAAGGCCAGGAACACCATACCCTACAACCGGTTATCGAGGCAGTCCGGGGACGCCTCAAGAAACTCAAGATCAACAGGAACCTCAGCAAGACCGGCACGGTAATCACTGCTGATACTGGCTTTGCCAATGAAGCCAACATGAAATACCTGAAGGATAACGGCCTCAATGCCTATATCCCGGACAACCAGTTCCGCAGCCGCGATCCCCGCTTTGCGGATCACAAAAACAAGTACGGCAAGAAGCCGGCAGTAACCGGCAAGCCCTGGGGCGGAGACAAGAAGAAGGCCGTTATCCCCGGCAGTGAGTTTACCTTTGATGCCAAGGCGCTGGTCTGCATCTGCCCCCAGGGAGAGACGCTCAGCTATAACGGAACCCGCACCAATGCCCAGGGTGACAAAGTGGCTTACTTCGAGGGACGCTTATTACAATGCCGACACTGTCCGAGGAAGAAGGCTTGTATGCACAACCCGGAATCCGCTGACCACCGAAAGGGGCATGGCAGGCAGGTGTCCTTTGTCCTAAAGCAAGCCGGCAAGCGGGAGTCCAGCACCCCGTATACCGACTGGATGAAGGCCAGGGTTGATAGTGAGCAAGGTAAGGAAATTTATGGGCACCGGATGTCGGTGGTGGAGCCGGTGTTTGGTAATATCGGAACCAACAAGGGTTTGAATCGGATCAGTCTGCGAGGCAAACGCAAGGCGCAGGGGCAATGGCGCTTGTATTGCATGGTTCACAATATTGAGAAGTTGATGAATTACGGGAAGCTGGCGGCATCACCGTGAGAGGATGAGCGAATATCTGATCGATCTGGGTAAATTCAGATGGAAACGTCAAATACAAACGAATCGATAAATGGTCATAGGTAGAGAGACAATAATACCAGCTTGGGAAGGCCTGACTTGTCAGTCGGTTTTTCTACAGCCTCGTTATGTTCCTTGAGTAGCCGGAAGAAAATGAATGTTTAGTTTTTTTAGGACAATTCGAAAAGCGCTATTTGAAACTCACATGTTTCGAATGTACTTGGGCTATGCTCTAGGAGAGATTCTACTAGTTATTATTGGAATTCTAATTGCCTTACAAATCAATAACTGGAATGAAGCAAACCAAGCTCGTGAACTAGAACTTAGACAGTTAGCTGAGATTAAAGATGCACTTGCCGCTGACTATATCTACTTTAATGAGCATATAGCCATGAGAAACGGATATGTGTCAGATAGTATTGAATTCTTTGAAAACTATATTTTGACTGGCGAACTTGATGATACACGTGTGAATCAGCAATTTGCTAGATTAGGGTGGTATTTCCAAGTTCAGTTCAATGCCAGCCCATTTGATGCATTGAAGTCTTCAGGGCTGGACAAAATCACTAATCCCGATCTAAGGCAAGGATTGGTACATTTATACGATTTTATTTACCCGAGATATACGCAATTTTTCCAAAGTATTATCGAATCTTCGTTAGAGATATTTGAGGCAGAGGCGGAAGTGTTGCTAGGCGATTACGAATTAGTAATCATTGACGGGAAGATTGATGACTATAGACGGCCGATAAATACTGACGATCTAGCAACAAACCCAAACTTTCTTGGAGCATATATATCAGCAAAAAATAGATTGCTTAGCACCAACCGATACATTGATGAGATAAAGATTGAAATGTTGAATACCATCGAGTTGCTGGATCAAGAATTAGAGAGCGAAACATAACAATGAAATCAAAAAGGACGCGCGTACCACGCCTATTATTAAAAGCGTTATGTGCCTCGATGTGTCCGACATCTATCAATCTTTCAATCAGACTTATTAATTAGCGATGAATTTGGATAGTCTAAATAGATGGTTAACCCTGATAGCAAACGTCGGTGTACTCGCGGGCATTTTCACAGTTGCTCTTGAGCTTTCCCAAACGCAAACTGCGATGCAAGCAGAAGCCAGCTCAACACGCTCGCAGATGGATATGAATAACAGAAGGTTAAGCTATGACTTGGGGATTAGAGATATCGCGCAGAAATTATCAACAGGTCAAGAACTAACCGCCGAAGAGATAAGGCGCGTCAATCTGCGGGAAGCAACAATGCTTCGCTATTTCGAAAATTTGCACTACCAGATGGAAATTGGGGTACTTGATGAGCAGATCTGGGATGCTAATCTACAAGCAATCAGCAGCTATTGTAATTCGCCATTATTTAATGCCGCTTTCCCCAATTGGGAAAATGGAGCATCGAGGGCATTCCGGATGGACTTTGTTAATCTGATAAATTCGTACTGCACAGACTAAAATCTGTTTAAATATTATGACCAGACCGGCACATAACAAACAGTTCAATGGGACGGCCTCACCACACTTGGTTTGCGGATGGCTTCGCCATCTTATCCGCAAACCAAGCGCGGCGAACCCGCCCCTTAAGCAGGGCGTTGAGGCTGTAGAAAAACCCCTATACCGTTCGTTCTGATATATAATGTAGCCCTCACAGACAAAGAGGCTTTTCTGTTGCCTAACTTCAAACATTACGATTACAACCAGTCTTCTATGGTTGTCATCAACTACGAAGACCAGCTCCAGCCCGGTACTTTCGAGCACACCATCCACCACCTGATCGATAACAAGCTGGACCTGTCCGTTTTTCATCCCAACTACCGCAATGATGACAATGGCCGCCCGGCCTACGACCCGGCGATTCTGCTGAAGATCATCCTCTTCGCCTACTCCAAGGGCATTACTTCCAGCCGCGAGATACAGTGGTGCTGCGAGACCAACATCCTGTTCAAGGCTCTGTCCTGCGACAGCGTGCCCCACTTCACCACCATCGCGCATTTTGTCAGTACCCATACCGATGAGATCGAAGCCCTGTTCGAACAGATTCTGCTGGTCTGCCACCAACAGGGGCTGCTGGGCAATGAACTGTTTGCCATCGACGGCTGCAAGATGCCCTCCAATGCCGCCAAGGAGTGGTCCGGCACATTCAAGGAACTTGAGGAGAAGCGTGACAAGATCCGGCGTCGCATCCGCCATCAGTTAACCGAGCACCGGCGCCTGGACAAGCAGGATCCGGACAACCAGGCCCGGGTTGAGCGTTCGAAACAGACCCTGGAAACGCTCGATAAGGCCTGCGACCGCATCGACCGCTTCCTAAAGCAGGCGGCCCCAAGGATGGGACAAGGTCGCCGGCGCAAGGAAGTGAAGAGTAATATCACCGACAATGAAAGTGCCAAGATGACCACCAGCAAGGGCACGATCCAGGGGTATAACGGGGTTGCAACGGTCGACGGCAAGCATCAGGTCATTGTGGACGCCCAGGCTTTTGGGGAAGGCCAGGAACACCATACCCTACAACCGGTTATCGAGGCAGTCCGGGGACGCCTCAAGAAACTCAAGATCAACAGGAACCTCAGCAAGACCGGCACGGTAATCACTGCTGATACTGGCTTTGCCAATGAAGCCAACATGAAATACCTGAAGGATAACGGCCTCAATGCCTATATCCCGGACAACCAGTTCCGCAGCCGCGATCCCCGCTTTGCGGATCACAAAAACAAGTACGGCAAGAAGCCGGCAGTAACCGGCAAGCCCTGGGGCGGAGACAAGAAGAAGGCCGTTATCCCCGGCAGTGAGTTTACCTTTGATGCCAAGGCGCTGGTCTGCATCTGCCCCCAGGGAGAGACGCTCAGCTATAACGGAACCCGCACCAATGCCCAGGGTGACAAAGTGGCTTACTTCGAGGGACGCTTATTACAATGCCGACACTGTCCGAGGAAGAAGGCTTGTATGCACAACCCGGAATCCGCTGACCACCGAAAGGGGCATGGCAGGCAGGTGTCCTTTGTCCTAAAGCAAGCCGGCAAGCGGGAGTCCAGCACCCCGTATACCGACTGGATGAAGGCCAGGGTTGATAGTGAGCAAGGTAAGGAAATTTATGGGCACCGGATGTCGGTGGTGGAGCCGGTGTTTGGTAATATCGGAACCAACAAGGGTTTGAATCGGATCAGTCTGCGAGGCAAACGCAAGGCGCAGGGGCAATGGCGCTTGTATTGCATGGTTCACAATATTGAGAAGTTGATGAATTACGGGAAGCTGGCGGCATCACCGTGAGAGGATGAGCGAATATCTGATCGATCTGGGTAAATTCAGATGGAAACGTCAAATACAAACGAATCGATAAATGGTCATAGGTAGAGAGACAATAATACCAGCTTGGGAAGGCCTGACTTGTCAGTCGGTTTTTCTACAGCCTCGTTAATGTGCTTGAGTAGCGGATATGCTCATTATTTCTAGAATCATTTTGGTCTTGATTTCGATACCAACCACAGTCTTGCTAGCTCAGGGTTTAGTTCTTTCAACGCTCAACCTCATCGCATTTGAACAACGTGATAGCAGTATCCTCCTGATAGCAATTTGTTGTTATCTTGGCCTTATTGGATTCTTGGGGCTTATCCGACTTACTTTCACCAGGCAATTGAACCGAATAGGTGAGAGATATGTTTATCTCTCTTTGGCTTCTGGAATTGCGTCAGTCACACTGTTGATGAACTTTTCCTCATTTGCCCTAATCGCTATTTTGTACAGCGCGATATTACTCTTGCTTACTGCATATGCTTTTTGGCGTTGGCACATTAACAAGCAGCTCCAAAGCGACGCGTTACCGCGCGCTTGAGCCGAGCGTTATGCAGCATCCCAAGTAAAAGCCAGCATTTGACTTCTGTCACGTGACGCATTACATTTGCTGGCATGATTAAGACTTTCGCAGACAAGCACACCAAGTCTCTATACGAATCAGGAAAGTCGAGGAAATTTCCACCAGACATCCATGCTCGTGCTTCGCGCAAACTGGAATACGTCAATCTTGCCACAAGCCTTGATGACCTGAAGGTGCCGCAGGGTAATAAACTGCATAGACTGACCGATGATCGTGAAAGGCAGCATGCTATAGCGATTAATGACCAGTGGAGAATCTGTTTCCGATTTGAAGATGGTGATGCTTTCGATGTTGAAGTCTGCGATTACCATTAGTGAGGTGTGTTAAATGACGATTAACAATACAGGAATGAAACGAAAGCCCACTCATCCGGGGGAAATGCTGCGGGAGGATTTTATGCCAGATTACGAGCTAAGTGTCTCGGGCCTGGCTGAAGCGTTGGGTGTATCGCGGCAGTCAATCAATGAACTATTGCGTGAGCGCCGTGCGGTAAGCCCGGAGATGGCTATACGTCTTGGCCGTCTATTTGGTAACTCTGCTGAGTTCTGGCTCAATGCTCAGCGCGCTTTAGATTTGTGGGAAGCCAACCATGCGCTCAAATCTGAAGTTGCCCGAATTCGACCGCTAAATGCTGCATAACCATCAATTCCACGCGACCAGCAAAGCTGGCGCGTGAATACGGGCGTTATGTTTCTAGTTGGGACCCGTGGCCTCTGATAGATAGGAACGACATGAAGTTTGATAAACTGAACGAGTGGCTTTCCGTGGCTGCAAATATTGGAGTAGTAATCGGAATTATCTTTTTGGCATTGGAAATTCGTTTCGCAAGAGATTCTATTAATCTCCAACTACTGAATGCGTCAACGGGTGGCTACCAGAGTATCAATGAAATATTGCTGTCAAATGGCGGAGCAGCAGGAGCACTTGCGAAGGGTTTGTACAATCCGAATACCCTAACCGATGCAGAGGTAGTTCAGTTCTCGATGTTCCTATTAATGTTTCAGAACAATGCAAGGAATTTGCGGGAATTGTGGTTGGACGATCAAATAGCAGAAGAAGATTTCCGGTATGCAGTTAGGCAGTATGCATCTCTTTTGAATACGCCCGGAGGGCGCTTATTTAGAGAGAATTGGCCCCGGTTTGAAACAAGCGGAGTTGCAGAAGATATTGCGCCGTATGAAGACGCACCTCCAATGTTGAATTTTATTCTTGATAGAATTCCAGAAGAGATAGGTGTGAATTAGTACCGAGAAAACGAAACATAACAATCAATTCAAAAAGGAAAATGGCGATGCCATTTCCTATTAATACGGGCGTTATGTTTCTTTCAATATTCAGTGCATCCTGTAATCAAAAAGGTAATCTGTGAAAGTGAAACTAGATTCGATAAATAGGTGGCTGACGCTAATCGCTAACTTGGGTGTTTTAGCAGGAGTCATATTTCTAGTAATTGAGCTTAGACAGAACAACGTTATTGCAAAAGCTGAAACTCGGAGCGAAATGTCACGTATTTCTGTTGAAAATACAAGAATGTACCAAGACCCGTTTGCGATTGCCTTGTTCTCAAAAGTGAACAGAGGGGAAGAGTTAACCCTTGAAGAACGGGGATGGCTATTATTGGCCTATGAGAGTGAATTTAAGGCTTGGCAGAATATTTACTATCAATATCGGGTTGGACTATTTGATGAGCCTGAGCTTGAGGCTTACCGAGGAACTTGGAGAAATCGGTTTCGTGGCTGTAGACCATTAGTTTTGCGTTCGTACTCCAGCACCCGATCGCAGCTGGAACCCAAATATCGTGAAGAAATGGATAGCATTCTTGAACAATCAAATTGTGATTAAACAAGGTGCAGGCGAAACATAACAATCAAATCAATCAAGGACAGGGCTGGCGCCCTGCCCATTATTCAGGGCGTTGAGGCTGTAGAAAAGCCCCTATACCGTTCGTTCTGATATATAATGTAGCCCTCACAGACAAAGAGGCTTTTCTGTTGCCTAACTTCAAACATTACGATTACAACCAGTCTTCTATGGTTGTCATCAACTACGAAGACCAGCTCCAGCCCGGTACTTTCGAGCACACCATCCACCACCTGATCGATAACAAGCTGGACCTGTCCGTTTTTCATCCCAACTACCGCAATGATGACAATGGCCGCCCGGCCTACGACCCGGCGATTCTGCTGAAGATCATCCTCTTCGCCTACTCCAAGGGCATTACTTCCAGCCGCGAGATACAGTGGTGCTGCGAGACCAACATCCTGTTCAAGGCTCTGTCCTGCGACAGCGTGCCCCACTTCACCACCATCGCGCATTTTGTCAGTACCCATACCGATGAGATCGAAGCCCTGTTCGAACAGATTCTGCTGGTCTGCCACCAACAGGGGCTGCTGGGCAATGAACTGTTTGCCATCGACGGCTGCAAGATGCCCTCCAATGCCGCTAAGGAGTGGTCCGGCACATTCAAGGAACTTGAGGAGAAGCGTGACAAGATCCGGCGTCGCATCCGCCATCAGTTGACCGAGCACCGGCGCCTGGACAAGCAGGACCCGGACAACCAGGCCCGGGTTGAGCGTTCGAAACAGACCCTGGAAACGCTCGATAAGGCCTGCGACCGCATCGACCGCTTCCTAAAGCAGGCGGCCCCAAGGATGGGACAAGGTCGCCGGCGCACGCAAGGCGCAGGGGCAATGGCGCTTGTATTGCATGGTTCACAATATTGAGAAGTTGATGAATTACGGGAAGCTGGCGGCATCACCGTGAGAGGATGAGCGAATATCTGATCGATCTGGGTAAATTCAGATGGAAACGTCAAATACAAACGAATCGATAAATGGTCATAGGTAGAAAGACAATAATACCAGCTTGGGAAGGCCTGACTTGTCAGTCGGTTTTTCTACAGCCTCGTTATGCAGCAAATTCAAAATTCAGAGTTGACCTCAGGATAGAGACAACGTGAAAGTAAAGGACTTAGTTAAATTGCTTGAAGATGATGGTTGGTGTCTTGACCGAACTAAGGGAAGCCATCGACAATTTAGACATCCATCTAAGGCCGGGACAGTTACCGTTGCCGGAAAGCCAAGTATTGATGTACCTCCGGGAACACTGAATGCTATTTTGAAACAGTCAGGATTGAAAAGTTGAGGACTCAAAGATGAAATATGCGGTAGTGATTGAACAAGGTGCTCAAAGTTATGGTGCTCATGTACCCGATCTACCAGGGTGTATTGCCGCTGGGGAATCCAGAGAAGAAGTGATTCAACTAATTCGAGAAGCAATTGAGTTTCATATCGAAAGCCTCAGAGCCAACGGTGAGCAAGTACCTGCTGCCTCCTCCAGCGTTGAATTCATAGACGTTGCAGCATAACAATCAAATCAAAAAGGAAGCAGTTTGCTACACTCCAGCTTGTGAATGGCCCACGGCCATTTTGTCACAAGCTTCCGTTCCGAAAACTGCTCCTATTATTACAGGCGTTATCTGTACCATCTAGCATGGTGCCGGCCTTGACTATACATACAATGTAGTTACACTATATCCCATGGCTCATCTAGCATTCGAGTGGGATCCGAAAAAAGAGGCGTCAAACGTCTCAAAGCACGGCGTTTCTTTCGCAGAGGCTCAAACAGCTTTCACCGATGAATTTGCACGCCTCATTCCTGACCCTGACCATTCCGCTAATGAGGACAGATTCATTCTCCTGGGAACTAGTATCAGCCCTGATAACGTAAAATATTTTTCGCACATTTTTTTGAAGGGGGTGGCCCCGGTCTGTTAAAACTGTAATCGCCAAACCACAGTACAGACCATAAGGAAGCCACCCATGAAAAACGATAACACAAAACCTTTGAGCAAGGTGATACGTATCGACGAGAGCGAGATCCGCGGCCATCTGGATGAGATGGTTAGGGGAACCGTTGAAGAGACATTGAATGCCATGCTTGACGCTGAGGCTGATGATCTCTGCAATGCCCAGCGTTACGAGCACTCCCCGGACCGCATTGATTCCAGGGCCGGTAGCTACAAACGGAAACTCCACACGAAAGCCGGAGAAGTCGAGATCAAGGTGCCGAAATTGCGGAAGCAGACCTTTGAGACAGCAATAATTGAACGCTATCGACGCCGGGATATATCCATCGAGGAAGCCATTGTGCAGATGTACCTGGCTGGGGTTTCAGTTCGTCGCGTGGAAGATATTACTGAGGCGCTGTGGGGCACCCGGGTTTCGTCAGGCACGGTCTCCAATCTCAACAAGAAGGTCTATAAGCATATTGAACGCTGGCGTAGCCAGCCCCTTGAGGGGGATTTCGCCTACGTATATCTGGACGGGATCGTGCTCAAGCGCAGCTGGGGCGGCGAGGTGAAGAATGTCTCGGTGCTGGCGGCCATTGGTGTAGACAGTGACGGCTTCAGGCGCATTCTGGGCGTCTCTGAGGGGCATAAGGAAGACAAGTCCGGTTGGCTGGGCTTCCTCAAGGAGCTGAAGAAACGCGGATTGAAAGGCGTCAGGCTGTTTATCTCAGATGCCTGTCTGGGCCTGATCGAGTCACTTGCAGAGGTCTATCCGGACGCGGACTGGCAACGCTGTGCTGTTCATTTTTATCGCAATGTATTCTCCCATGTGCCTAGTGGCAGGGTCAGAGAGGTAGCGGCCATGCTGAAGGCCATTCACGCCCAGGAGAGTCGTGAGGCCGCTGAGAATAAGGCCAGGGATGTCGTTGAGAAATTAAAAGCGATGAAGCTCAAAGTGGCAGCAGAGCTGGTAGAGAACTCAATTCATGAAACTCTGACCTACTATGCTTATCCACCGCAGCATTGGCTGAAGCTGAAGACCAACAATCCGATGGAACGGCTGCTCAAGGAAGCTAGGCGCAGGACCAAGGTAGTCGGTGCTTTCCCGGATGGTCACTCTGCATTGATGCTGGTGGCTGCTAGGCTTCGGCATGTTTCTGCCACGTCTTGGGGAACCCGCAAGTACATGAACATGGAGTTGCTGAGGGAGATGGATCAGGAAGCAATACACTCAGCAGCCTAACCAAAAACCGGGACTGCCCCTGAAGAAAAAGTGCGAAACATTTTTGACACTACCTCAGCCCTCGGCTCTTAGTTGTTTGCCATTGTGTTCGTTCTGGAGACACCATTCGCATCATTTCTGCTCACAAAGCTCAGAAGCAGGAAAGAAAGGTTTATGAGGGATTTAGAAATGCGTAAAAGTTATGATTTTTCAGATTCGGTAAGAAATCCTTATTCGAAAAAACTTAAAAAGCAAATTACGATTCGACTTGATGAGGATACTATTGGGTATTTCAAAGAACTAGCTGAAGCAAAGGGGATTCCGTATCAGAGCCTAATTAATTTGTATCTGAGGGATTGTGCCCAAGAACAACGTGACTTGAAACTTCAGTGGAAATGACAGATAACAATCAAATCAAAAAGCAGTCTGCACGGCTGCCATTGTGAATGGCCTTCGGCCATTTTTTCACAATGCCATCCGCACACCCTGCTTCTATTATTACCGGTGTTATGCAGCTTGACAGTGTTGCGCAACGCGCTACACTGTAATCCATGATTAAGACTTTCAAGCACAAGGGATTGAGGCTGTACTACGAGACAGGTAGTACCCGTGGCATTCAGAGCAAACATGCCAGCCGACTGCGAATGCAGTTTGCCGCTATGGATAGCGCAATGGAAGTCTCAGATCTCGACATTCCTGGATACAAATTACATCCACTCAAAGGTGACCGAAAGGGCATCTGGGCTATATCGGTTAGTGGCAACTGGCGGTTAACCTTTGAGTTTCGTGATGGTCAAGTGTATCTGCTTGATTACGAGGATTACCACTAATGGCTATGTACAACCCGCCGCATCCCGGTGAATTTATTTATGCGACTTACATGGAACCATTCGGCATAAGTTGCAGATTTCTGGCTGAGAAGCTGGATGTTTCTCCATCTACCTTGAACAGAATACTCAAACTGCAAAGTGGCGTGAGCCCAGAGATGGCTCTTCGTCTTTCCAAAGCTTTAGGGCGCAGCCCGGAAAGCTGGCTTTCCATGCAGGATACCTATGATCTGTGGCATCTAGGCAAAAGCCTGAAACTGGACAGGGTGCAGAAGGTTGAGCTCTCAGATGCATAACAATCAATGGCACGCCACCAGCTACGCTGGCGCGTGAATACGGGCGTTATGTGCAGAAAGGGCGATGAGGGATTTTCGTAACATAATTCAATCTGAAGCGAGGGAGATTGATCGGCTTCATAAACAGATCCATGTCACATATGAAGCTAGAAGCAAAGATCTTGGGGCCTGGAAGGAAGCATGTGCAGCTTTCCATTCTCACGTTTCCGCGATCGATCCGTTGATCGAACGGATTTACGAAGCATTCGAGCTGAATGATGAGCTAGTCGAGTTCTCAGTCACTTTTCTGGAGCTGGACCCAATGTTCCTCCGTTCGGGCTATATCAAAGAAGAAATGCTCCGTAAGCTAAAACGCTCGGCATTGTTGGAAAAGCGGAAAGAGCGCCTACGCGCAGTTCTAATTGATGCTGTAAATAGCAGAGGTACTCGCGAATTTCGGAGGTACTGTCGTCTGCTTCCAAAAGTTTCTAGCCCTAGGCTGATTGCGGCGCTGGAAACTGCCAATCAGTTCGGCGAAGGTTCGCGAAAACACCGTGCGGCGGTAATGTTGGGCTACGCAGATGGAAGCAGCACATAACGAATAAGGATATGTCGCGCGGCCCAGCCGCGACATATCCAATTGTTCACCAAGCCCGGGGTTGATTCTCTTTATAGGAAATAAGTCGATTTCAGAATAGCGTCAGAAAACAGTTGTGTACCAGTCGATTTTCTTGAGGGCGAGCACCATCCTCGCCTCTGCGGACGGCCGCGGACTTCTTTTAAACTGAATGGCTAGTCCTCCATGTCAGTGAATGGCGGGCCCTTGTTGGTCAGGACCGGCTAGCCTGACGGACGGCGAATTCCACAAACCGACATCGTTCCCCGGCAGCGGGGACAGACAAATACCGCTTTGTGGCTTTGGGCCTGCGGGGCGATACCAACCCGCAGCACCCAGTGCACCAGCTTGAGCAATGGCCTGGCATTACCGTGCAGAAAGCCATAGTCCCGTGCCCGGCGGAAGCCCTTGAATCAGATCTAGAGAATTCACATTAAGTGATATGGAGGCCATAATTGCCAATATCGTCGAGCACAACTTGCTTCCTACATTGCACACACCTGGGAGCCGAGAATGGTGGCCCGAAGGTCAGAAGGATTTTCCTAGTGACTTTGTGGAACTAATTGATAATCGACAAGGATGACATCGAAAACTAGTGAAAGCGAAACATAACAATTAAATCAAAAAAGGAAGCAGTTTGCTACACTCCAGCTTGTGAATGGCCTGCAGCCATTTTGTCACAAGCTTGCGCTTCGCTAATTGCTCCTATTATTACGGGCGTTAGCTTTTCTCGGTCAAGTCAGGTGATGCCATTAGGCACACATGCATGTTAGAATTATCCGCATGAAAGTGCTCAATTGGAATGCGGAGAAAAATCAGGAACTTATCGAGAAGAGAGGTATCTCCTTTGAAGATGTGTCTTTCTTTTTGCAGCAAGGCGCTCTCCTCGACGATCTAGAACACAGCAATTCCGAGAAATATCCAGGCCAACGAATTTTCGTGCTTGAAATAGATAACTACGTCTATCTTGTCCCATATGTTGAGAACGAAGACGAGATTTATCTAAAAACGATTATTCCGAGCCGAAAAGCAGCGAAACAGTATCTTGGAGGAAGCAATGAGTAAAGTGAAATTGGGAAAAGAAGAGAACCACATCCTCAAAGAATTCGAAGCCGGCAAATATAAATCGAAGCTGAGTAAGAATCGTAAAGAATTCTTGCGCTCTGTTGCGGATGAGACGTTCAAGAAAGATAAGAGAATCAATATACGTATTTCAAGGCGCGACCTTGAATCCATTCAAAGAAAAGCTCTTGAAGAAGGCATACCTTATCAGACGCTGGTATCTAGCATTCTTCATAAATATATTTCAGGCAGCTTAAAGGACACGGAAGCTAACAATCAAATCAATAAAGACAAACCGCTTCGCGGTTAGCCCTATTATCACGGGCGTTAGGCATCAGGAGAGGGCGAGTGCCAGTCAAGATTATTCATCTCAGTGCAAATGACGTTGCATTGTTGCAATCTATAAATGCGATGTTCGGTGAGGTATTTGATGACAAAGTGAGCTACTCCAGCAACAAGCCGTCGTCAAGCTACCTTCAAGCATTGCTTGGAACAACTAACTTTATTGCGCTTGCTGCCGTTGATGGAGAAAAAGTTGTAGGTGCTATCGCTGCGTATGAACTGAAGAAGTTTGAACAGGAAAGAAGCGAGATATACATCTATGACCTCGCGGTAATTTCGACTTTTCGCAGAAAGGGTGTTGCCACGGCCCTTATCCAAGAGCTAAGGGCTGTTGGCGCTGCACGCGGTGCGTATGTGATCTACGTTCAAGCCGACAAAGGCGTAGAGGATCAGCCAGCCATAGAGTTGTATTCAAAGCTGGGCACCATCGAGGATGTGTTCCACTTCGATATTGCAGTTGAGGACGACAGGAAAAATGCCTAACAATGCACTGCTGCCGGAAAAATCCTCCGCTGCGCTCCGAATTTGCCGCAGAGTGCGGCGTTAATGTCCTCGCATTGGTTTAAAAGCCTCAATGAATTATAGTTTTCCTTATTATATCTAGCCCAGTATTATCGGGCGATAAAATCAACAGCCTGCTAGGAGTCGTCTCACAGAATGTACCAAGAGTTTAAATTCAGAGTAGTTGAGTTAACTGGTCTTTCTAGGGATGCGATTCATATATATGTCGGATTGTTTGTTTTCTTTTCGTTTATAGCAGTATTTCGGAAAGGAAAAGTAGAGCCGGTCGCCTTGATTCCGGTTCTATTCATCACAGTTTCAATGGAGATCGTTGACCTGTATGACAACTTTCGCACAATGGACTCTATGTATTGGGGGAATAGCGTTCATGATCTGGTGAACACTGTTCTTTGGCCAGTGGTGATTGTGCTCTTGGTGAGGTTCAATCGTGCGTTTAGGCACGAAACATAACCAACAAATTAATTAAGGGTGCCGCAAGCTGCACCCATTATTGAGGGCGTTTTGTGTATAGGCCAAGTAAGTACAAAACCTAAATATGTGAATGGACTATGGAAAATTTTCAGTTCGCGGGACTAGCTATAATTCTATTAGGAGCAGTGCCTTGTTATCTGCTTGCTCAACACATAGAAAAACACAAGCACTGGGGTCTTTTTGCAGGCTGGGACCCATCCAAAATTTCAGATGAGGATGCATATGGAACGCAACTGTGCAAAGGTATTCGAGGCTTCTCGATCGCATTTGGGCTGGGCGGTACCCTACTATTCTTAAATTTGGCCAGAGGAGAACTCATGATCGCTGGAGTCGTTATACTGTCCGCTTTACCTATGTTCTACTATATCGGTATAGCGAAAAGCCTGTATGGAAAAAGGCCCCCTGGCAAATAGGCATAAATGATAGATCGTACCAAGCGACACATAACAAATCAAAAAGCGCTACGCGCACTCTTTATTAAAAGCGTAATGTTTCCAGGCTAGCAAACTGCAATCGGAGAATGAGGAGGCCATTGGTGAATTGGGATGCAATTGGAGAAATTCTTGGAGCAACCGCTGCTATCGCGACCTTAATCTATTTGGCCAAATAGATTCGACAGCAGAACAAAATTGCAAAACTCGAATATGCTAAGGCAATCTATCAGGATTTCGCTGATATTAGCCATTCAATTAGCAGCAATGGTGAACTTGCTTCGATAACTCGACGAGGGGACGCAGATCCTGCGGACTTGGACAATGACGAAGCCCGCCGATATCAGATTACAGTTTTATCAGACCGGGGCCACCCCGTTCAAAGAATGTGCGAAAGATAATTGACGTTATCCCTAAAAAACCATTGCCGTCGTCATCACTCTTTCAGCCCTCTCCTTGATTTCGGTCGCAACAGCGAATGGATCGCCGTTGACGATTTCATTCCTGTACAGCTCTACCGACAGGGCGCCGGTGTAATCCTTGTCCGCAAGTTTTCGTATAATCGCATCCAGCGGTGCGATGCCGTCCCCCGGTATTACCCGGTAGCTGTTGTCTGTTAACTCCCTCGGCGCGTCCAGCAGGTCTTGAAAGTGACAATGGGCCAATTCCCCCGGTTCAAGCAGATCCAGATCTTCCAGCTTACTCAACCCGGACCAGAAGTGAAAAAAATCGATCATCATTCGAATGTTGGGGTGATCCGCAGCCCGGGTCACATTGAGTGCCGACGTCAGGGTAGCAAGATGCGTCGAGGTGCGCATGAACTCGATCATGCAGGTGAGGCCGTATTGGCCTGCGATGTCAGCGGCTTCCCTAACGCTGGCCGGTGTTGCTGCGAAATCCTCCGCAGTGACCGGGCGGCTGGTAACTGATGCTGAATAGAGTTTGTCCAATCCCAGGGTGGCGTATTGATAGCAGCGCCTGCGCCATTCCTCCAGAGATGCCCCGCGCTCCGGCCCGGGAATCCACAGGTCAGGCAGGCCCGTTGAGGCACAGACCGGCGTCATGCCGAGGTCGTCGAGCAGCGCCCGCGCGCCTTGCAAGGTATCGTTCAAAAGGAATTCGTCAAGCATTCCACCGTTGAGCTCGACGTACTCGATGCCGGCGCGGGACCAGCCTTCCAGCGATCCCCTGAATCCGGCGGCACGTGAGGTGCTTTGATGCATAGCGAACAGCATCTTCCCCGCGGGAGCGGACTGCGAAAAGGCATCTCTGCCTGAAAGCACAAAGGGTGTCACCAGAGAAGTTTTGAGAAAGTCGCGTCGAGTGGGCATGCTGAGAACCTTTTTTTATCTGTCAGTCGTGAACTCGCCAAACACAGCACACCGGACAAGGTGTTTCTATGCCATACCGGAGTGGCGGGTGTTGGCCTCTTAAGCGGTCCAGCTGATACGGCACCGGACTGGCAATAACATCAAGTCGAAGTCCCTTTCGGCACTATGTCATTGGCAGTGTAGCTCAGAGAAGCGCCAGCGTCTTGTCGGCAACAGGATTCCGTGCCGGGATGTATCTGCGATCAACTTCGGTTGGTCTACGGTAGACGGTCGCGGCAAATGCTGATGCCATGGAGGGCAAGTAAACAAAATACCACCACCAGCATAACCGGAGTACAACGGATTGACGCTCAAACCCCTTGCGCTGTTGAAGTGCTTCCAGTGAACGCGTTCCTTCTTCAAGCTGGCAAAGAAGCTCTCTGCTACCGCATTTTCCCAGCCGCCTCCCTTGCGGCTCATACTGCCTACAAAGCCAATGGCCTTTAGCAGTCGCCAGTATGACTTGCTGGCATACTGCGAGCCGCGGTCTGAATGCACAATCAGTCCCGCTGGCGAAGTGGCTCTGGAAAGCATCGACGTCGAAGAAGAAGACCTCATCAAGCTGGAATGCACGCTGACCAAGCGCCGGGAACCGGCGGCGTAGATGGCGCGACCGGCGAGACTGTCTTCATCCGCCTTGGTGAACTCGAGCAAGAAGACTGATAACCAAGTAACCCAACCTCGTATTTCGGGTGGACCTGCGCGGCTCCTTCGGGAGCCGCCTCTTTTTAGCTTTCCCCAACCTGATTGATTGCTTTCTATAACTCGATGGGATGTCCGGGATCAGTCCATGAAGCCGTTACAAGCCCGATGCCCGGGTAGCGATATGAGTGAGTGACAGCCGTTGATCCGGGACAGCAGACGGCAGGAGAGGAATGACAGTAACGAATCACTGTCTATTCAGCAGCACCTTTTTTGTAACAAATAGTTCATCCAGTGTTCAAATACCTGAAATATTACGGCACTAAGCTTCGGGCAGGCATATCAGCAAGCAAGGTACGACTATGACGAAGCGACCTGCTCTCAAGGTAAGAAGTATCTGGATCTCCGATATTCACCTGGGGTTCAAGGGTTGTCAGGCCGATGCCCTGCTGCACTTTCTCCACTCGGTCGAAGCCGAATACCTGTTCCTGGTGGGCGATATAGTCGACTTCTGGAGTATCAGGAAAACCCCCTATTGGCCCCAGTCACACACCAATGTTATCCGATCGATTCTCGGTAAAGCCAAGCATGGCACCCGGGTTATCTACATTCCCGGCAATCACGATGAAGTCATGCGGGACTGCGTGGGGCACAAGTTCGGTAATCTGGAAATTCACCGGGAGTATATCCACACCACTGCCGACGGCAGAAAACTGCTGGTTCTCCACGGGGACGAATTTGATGTGGTGGTAAAGCACAGTCGCGTACTGGCCAAGCTGGGCAGCTGGGCCTACGATCGTCTCCTGAGCCTGAACTACTATATTAACCGCGCCCGGCGCCTGTTCAGATTTTCTTACTGGTCATTGGCTGGCTATCTGAAAATGAAGGTCAAAAACGCGGTCAACTTCATAGGTAGCTTTGAAGACGCGTTGATTCATATTGCCAGGGAACATGACGTTGACGGTGTGGTGTGTGGTCACATTCACCACGCTGAGATCCGCACTATTGAAGGACTCCTCTACTGTAACGACGGCGACTGGGTTGAAAGCTGCTCGACACTGCTGGAGCATCATGACGGCAGACTGGAGCTGAAGCACTGGCTGCGTGAATTCCCCCAGGTGCACTCGTCAGGCTCTCCAGTGGAGCCGGACATGCCGGTTGATGCACTGCCGGGCAAACAAAGAGCTGCCTGATCAAGGAACCGTCTTGGTGAAAATTCTTTACGGGGTACAGGGTACCGGAAACGGCCATATCACCCGCACCCGCATGATGGCAAAACACTTCGCACAACGTGACGATGTCGAAGTGACCTACCTGTTTTCGGGGCGGGGCAAAGATAGCTATTTCGACATGGCAGTTTTTGGAGATTACCTGTGTAGACAGGGATTGACCTTCTACGTCGACAGCGGAAAGCTTAATTATCTCCGGACCCTGCGACACAATAACTTCGTTGCCTTCGTCCGGGAAATGAGAGCGCTTCAGCTGCAGCTGGATCAGTTCGACCTGGTGATCACCGACTTTGAGCCGATCACGGCCTGGGCTGCCAGGCTGGGAAAGAAAAAGCTGCTGGGCCTGGGACATCAGTACGCGTTTGCATACAATATCCCGCGTGAAGGCGAGAATTTTATCAGCCGCCTGCTGATGCGGAATTTTGCGCCGGCGAACAGTGCGTTCGGACTCCATTGGGACAGCTTTGGCGGCCTCATACTGCCACCTATTGTTGATCCCGATCTAACCAGGCGGGCGGGAGCCCTGCACCGGGAAGCGGAAAAAATTATCGTCTATCTGCCGTTTGAGAACCAGCAGCTGGTGACTGACCTGCTGCAGCAGATACCTCACTACCGGTTTTTCCAGTACTCGGCCGAACTGACAGACAGTCAGGTCAGCAATGTCAGTCTGCGCAAAACCTGCCATGAAGGTTTCGTGAACGACCTGTGCTCCTCACGGGCAGTACTCTGCAATGCCGGCTTTGAACTGGTCAGCGAAGCCATCCAACTGGGACTGGACATACTGGTCAAACCCCTGCAGGGACAACCGGAACAGCTATCCAATGCCGCCGCACTGGTAGAACTGCAACTTGGTCGGCGCCTGGATCAACTTACTCCACAAGGGGTCAGTGACTGGCTCAGCAGCCTGACTGGGTCAGGCCACACACCCGCGCCGAGTCCCTATCCGGACGTGGCGAAATCCCTCGTCCACTGGATCATCGACCCCGATAAATGCCAGGCCGAAACCCTGGCCAAAAGACTATGGTCGGAATACCGGAATTCTGTCCCGGGCGAAACCGTGGGATCGCAAGCTGAGCCCCGTGAGGCCCACTGCTGACAACCTTCCCAGGTGGGGCAACACTACCAGGCCAGTCTTTACCAGATGGCGACCTCACGCGGCCAGGCCGGAGCTGAAGCCAGCATTGTCTTTCTGCTGTATGCCGACGGCGCTGACTATCTATTCCTCCTACACACTCTTCAACCGCAGACTCAACAGGGTCTGCCGGTCTTTGCGCCCTTTACCGTCATGAACCATGAGTCCAAAACGGTCCAGGTCGATGTCCTGTACCCGTAGAAGCAGGAAGGACTATAATCAAACCAAAAATGAGGACGCCTGCTCCGCAGACTGCGCCCATCATTACTATCGTTAGGTGCACCGTGACAAATCCAGTCATTCGGCAAGGAGAAGATCACGATCTGCAATCTCTTTGTCGATTAGATCAAGAGGCGCGGATAGAATCGGACCGAAGGGAGCTAGTTCGAGAAGCAATCTTAGAAAAAAGATGTTGGGTTTTGGAATCAGAGAAAGATATCTTAGGCTATGGAATATTGACACACGGATTTTTTGGTCGCTCATTTCTTGAGTTGATTTATATCGATGAATTACAGAGATCAAAAGGATATGGGCCAACATTGATTTCGTTCCTAGAAGCACACTCGAGATCTAGTGATTTTTTTACGTCTACTAATTTGTCTAACGCTCATATGCAGCATGTGCTTCAAAAACTTGGTTATGAACAGTCAGGGATTATCAATAATCTTGATCCTGGTGACCCGGAAATAGTCTATGTCAAGAGATCGGTGGCACCTAACTATTAATTCAATCAATGGACGCGGCAAGCCGCGCCTATTAACCACGGCGTTATGTATACGAATTCAGTGAGGTAAATATGAAAACAGTTCTTTTCTTTCTATTCTTTCTGATATCAGCATCATCTGTGGGCCAGGAAATAGTTCTCTCGGGCACACCTTCCAAAACTATTGAAATTGACCAATTTGGAGATAGAAGGACATTTTCGGATCCAGCTGAAATTGAGCTAAGAATTACAAAAGACGGTGAGAACTACTATTGGGCAAGTAGAGGCGATATTCTTCTAGCCGTAGCTTCATCCGGAATATACACAACCTATATAGCTGTGGACGGTTCAGGTTACATACGAACAATTAATGAAACTGCAAGAGAAGTATTTTTGGCAGAGTTGCCAGATAATGTGGTTGGTCTCTATACGTATTTTGAACATCTTTCAAATGACTTAACCTCAAAAATAATTTATGGGCGGTAAGCGAAACATAACCATCAAACCAAAAAGGAGCAGGGCTAACGCCCTGCGCTATTATTACAGGCTACATGGACTCCCACAAGTGTCAAGCGCTGATGGTATTAGACCTTAAGGTATAGAATAAAGAGACAGTTTATAACGAATTTTTTTCGGAAGTTCGCCCAATCAAGCAGTCTATCGGTAACGCTTTGCGGCAAAACCGAGGGCAGACAGGTATAACCTTCTGCTTCCAGATCCTGAGTAATTCTTTCGAATAAATCCTCATTCAGAGGCGTAGAGCTGATTAGCAGGTCAGTCGCGTTATGCCTGTCAATCCACTCTTGCGTTTACACAAATAGAAAACACCGACCGCTCGGGTGTCGGCGCCGGATTATGCCACTGATTTATGAATCTGTGGAATCAATTTTCTGGCAGAAAATGGGGAGCTATTAATCCATTCACCAAGCGGTATCCCGGTGAAAATACAGATTGAAATGGCAGCTGGAAGTTATCCCGGTTCATGCAGCAGAGCGCGTCATGTCTGCAAACACAACCACCAGGTGGAGCAGCACAACCAGGCTGGTCAGGACCAGGCGGAAACCCCGGTAGGGTCTGGTGAGCGCCGTTTCCAGCGAGGCATCGGCGCCCCGCTCCGCGACAAACACGACCACATAGCCCAGCATCAGACTCAGTAAGGCCGACCGGTAACTGGCGGTTCCGCCGAGGAGGCTGAACCAGGCCAGCAGGGCGATCCCATTGCTGAGTAGCAGCAGCGCCCAGCGCAAAGGAGACTCCCCGAGGCTGAGGCTGCGACCCCAGAGAACCCCGCCGAGAAAGCTCAGGATGACGGTGCTGTAGCTGACAAACAGGAATCCGGGCTGGAGGGAATAAACCGACCGGCCGCTCAGCACCAGCATGGCGCCGGCAAGGAAAGGAAGCAGACCCAGGTAGCCGAGCCCATTAATGATCAGTCGGGAATTCATGTTCCGGGGTATTACGCTGGCAGGGCAGGAATGGTTCGGCCACCGGGCTTATTGGCCGTTGACTGGCCTGCTGACCGGGCAGGCAGAGTAGCCGCCTTGCCGGTCGCAGGCCCCCGACAGGGAGTTCCCCCTGTCAGTCAATCCTCGGGCAGGGCAAAAGCCGTCAGCGTAGTACCCGAGGGGATCATCACGATCTGGCGGCCATCCAGCATGAATGTCATCGGCGCCGCACCCCAGATGCGTGAGCCGGTCTGGTAATGCCACAGATTTTCGCCGCTGGCCGCGTCGAAAGCCATAAAATTGCCCTCATGATCACCCGCGAAGACCAGGCCGGAGGCGGTGGTCATCACGCCACCGAAGGTGGGCGACGGGTAGGTGAATTCCCATTTGAGTTCGCCGCTGTGGACATCCAGGGCCCGCAGGGCGCCATAGCCCTGATCGGCATCGATGTAGACCACGCCGCCAAAGCTGGATTGCCCGGGGGCGTAGCTGGGCTCTTCGGGCACATAAGTGGCACAGGTCTCGCGCGCGGTCAGGATAAACAGGTCCAGATCCGGGTAGAACGAAGGCGGCATGAAATTGGTGCTGCCCCAGGGATCGGGCACACAGCCCTCGCTGCCGTCGTTGAGCACGATGGGACGGCCATCGGCATCCAGTTCCCTGGCCCAGCTGGTCGCGGTGAACGGCTTGCCAAGCAACAGGTCGCCGGTCGTGCGATCCAGCACGTAAAAGAATCCGTTGCGGTTACCTACCATGACCACCTTGCGGGGTAATCCACGCCACTCAATATTGGCCAGTACCGGCACGTGATTGGAATCCCAGTCATTAAGGTCGTGGGGCGTGAACTGGTAGTGCCAGCGCAACTCTCCGGTATCGGCGTCCAGCGCCACCAGCGAGTTGGAATAGAGGTTGTCACCCGGGCGCAGATCGCCGAAGTAATCGGGATTCGGGTTTCCTACTCCCCAGTAGATCAGGTTGAGGTCCGGGTCGTAGCTGCCATTCATCCAGGTACCGCCACCGCCCCGGGCCAGCACTTCGGGATCGTCCGGCCAGGTTTCACTGCCGGGTTCGCCGGGGCCGGGAATAGTATTGAAGCGCCACAGGCGCTGCCCGGTGGCCGGATCGTAGGCTTCGATGAAACCACGGGTGGCGTATTCTCCGCCGGAGATACCGATGATCACCTTGTCATCGAGCACCAGGGGGGCCAGGGTGGCCGCGTAGCCCTGCCGGTAATCTGCCAGCTCCACATCCCAGAGGATGTCGCCGCTGCGCCGGTCAAAGGACAGCAGGTGAGCATCCAGGGTCACCATGAACAGTTGGTTGCCAAGCATGCCAAACCCGCGATTGACTGGCGAGCTGGAGCCATAAGTCAAATCGTTGGGCAGGTTGCGACGGTATTGCCAGAACGCCCGCCCCGAGCGTGCATCGAGGGCCCAGGCATAGTTGTTACTGCCCGTCACATACAACACCCCGTTGTCCGCCAGGGGGGTCGTCTCGAAACCGCGGCCGCGTGTGGTGGTACCGGTCTGAAAGGTCCAGATCGGACGCAGCTGCCTGACATTGTCAGGTGTTATCTGATCCAGCGGGCTGTGACGCTGGCCGCTGTAGTCGCCGGAATAGGTCAGCCAGCGTTCCGGGTCGGCAAACCCCTGCAGAATATCCTCGTAACTGGGACCGGCCTCCTGGGCCAGCACCGGGCCGGCGATCAGCAAGGCGGCCAGGGGAATTACGAATCGGGATGAAGTGAAACTACGGTTTGGCTTGTTCATGGTGTCGGATCCCGCTTGCTTAGTTGGTGCTCTGGCCGGCCGCGCTGGCCAGATAACTCAGGATGTCTTCAAGTTCGCTATCACTCAGCGCCGATTCGGTAAATCGGGGCATCAGGGAACGCTCTTCGTATTGAATACTGACCAGGTCAGCCTTACGGAAGCCTCGCAGCGCCTGGCTGGTATCCATGATCTGAATGGTAAATGCGTCCTCGCTCTTGATAGTGCCACGAAACTGCCGGTTATCGGCGCCGACCAGTCGCACCGGGCGGAAACCGCGCCGCATGGCATCGCTTGGATTACGAACCGAAAGCTGAAGTGCCTGCTTCGAGCGCTGGGCAGTAATCCGGCTGAGATCCGGGCCCAGCGAGCCACCCGTGCCATTTACCCGATGACAACGACTGCAGCTTCTGGCAAACAGCGTGGCGCCTTGCTGACGATTTCCAGCGTAACTGACCGGGTTGCCGCCACCCCCTATACTCTTCAGGTAACTGACCAGCATCCAGGTTTCCGTATCGGTGTAGCTGTGCGGGGGCATGATACTGCCTGGTATGCCGTTGCGAATGATCTGGAACACACCGGCATCACTGCGACCGGGCGTGGACCACAGCCGCGTCAGATCGGGGGCCTGAATATCCTGTATTCCCATTGCGTCGGCGCCGTGACAGGTGGCGCATTGGGCCCGATAAAGTGAGCCTCCAGCCGCCGCTGCACGGGGATCCGATTCCAGGGGGTTGATGGTCTGGGCGAAAGAAACCGCAGGCAGCAACGCGGCGCCAAGGGCGAACAGCCAGGCAGCGGCCGGGCCGGGCGCCCAGGAACGAGACGCCCGCCTGCGGGTCGCCGGTAAGAGTAATTGCATCATGGTCAGTACTTTTATTTTTAGTTTAATTTTCAGGGAAATGGTAAACATTCAGGTTATTGCTGCCGATGTTCTCGGCCTTATTTTTTGCTTGTTTTTTGTCAGTTCTCTTTCAGACTTCCATTATTAATCAGTTTTCTATTGGTTTCCTGATACCCGCTTCAGCTATTTCTATAAGCTATCGCTCAACTATCACTCAACTATCACTCAACTATCACTTTCAATTTCCGCTTTCAGCTTCCTCAGGCAGGCTCCAGCCAACTCAGCAAGGCTGCCAGGCCGGAGCGAAAAACAGCTGTGAATGCTGTTTTACCATTGAATGGCGGATCAGGGCAAAGAAAAAAGCCCTGATTGCAACGCTGTCCCCAGGACCGTGCACACCTGCCCTGGTTTGCCGCGATTAGGTTGACTTTGCAGACACATACACTATATTGCATGTCTACTGACGTAAAAATGCCATTGTCAGTTAAACGATCAGTCGACAACACCTTGGCAGAAACCCGCAGGCAAACCTGGCCAGGGTCGGTTCAAAGAGTTGTTGCAGTGCAGTTGCAGTAACAAAAGCAAGGCGTAAAGCCAGCGCGCCGATAAGCTAATGAGTCAAGGGGCCAATGAGCCAATGGAGAGTTTGATGAAGAAGAACAACGAGAAGAAAACTTCATTCCTGGAGGTAGCGATTTCCGCCTGCGCGGTAGTTGCATTGGGTGTGGTAGTTTTTGCAACCCAGACAGAGGAAATTTCGGCTCAGGCCAGCAATTTCCAGGGCGGTTCACCGGTAGTGAGCCAGACCCCCGACATGCGCAATATTCGTATCCTGTTTCCTGCCGGCGTGCGCTCATCCTGGCACTCCCACACCTGGGGGCAACTGCTGATGATCGAAGAAGGTATCGGCCTGCACCAGATTCGAGGCCGGGCCATTGAGGAATTTCATGCCGGCGAGCCGTTCTGGACGCCAGCCGGCATCGAACACTGGCACGGTGCACACCCCGATGTGGATGCCCATCAGCTGACCATTTACGAAGGCGACGTTGAGTGGCTGGACCCGGTCACCGACGAGCAGTATCACGGTGTTCGGATTCGTCCCATGAGCCGGTCTGCCAACTGACAGACACACCCGCAGCCGTGGTGATATAACCGCAGTTGCATACGTGGTACCAGTCGCCAGCCTCAGGCTGGCAGTTTTAAAGAAGGACCAGCAGGCCAGACTTGCCGGTCCTTTTTTATTGGCTGCCCGGCTGCTGCAATTGATATAGCCGGCATGGTCTGCTTCAGACTCAGCCCACCAGAACATCCCCTGCAGCCCCTGTCACAATCATGCAAACTGCTTGTTCTAAAGTCCCGGCTCATGTTCTCAGCATTTGTTTTCTCAGTCGGGCTGTACTGGAAGCTGTGCCGACAGTCCCTGTCCCGCTCCGGCGGATTGGGGCCGGTGACCCTCAAGGGGCGCCTGCTGCGCCTGCTGCTGTACCTGCTGTTTGCTCCGGTCTTTCTAATACACTGGCTGGGCTTTCTCCTGGACGAGATCTTTTTTCGTGACTATCGCAAGGTAGCGATCAAGGAACCGGTATTCGTGCTGGGCGTGCCACGCAGCGGTACCACTTTTCTGCACCGCACACTGGCTGCCGATAAAAAGCTGTTTACCTCGGTGTCCACCTGGGAGGTTTTTCTGGCCCCGTCGATTTCCCAGCGCGTATTCTGGCGCCTGCTGGGTCGATTCGACCGATTACTGGGGCGACCGTTCGGTCGCCTGATCAACCACCTGGAAAAACGGCTTTTCAGTGGACTGGAGGGTATTCACGATGTCTCCCTGCAGGCAGCGGAAGAAGACTACCTGCTGCTGCTACCGCTGATGTCCTGCTTCATCCTGTTTCTGCCCTTTACTGAATCCAGTTACATCTGGAACCTGTCACGGCTGGATTGGCAGATGCCGGAAGCGGATCGACAGCGGATCATGCAATTCTACCGGGCCAGTCTGCAAAAGCATCTTTACTTCCACGGTAAAGAGCTCCGCTACCTGTCCAAGAATGCGTCGTTCGCCTCCTGGGTACAGACCCTGCAAAAATCCTTTCCTGACGCACGCTTCATCGTCTGCCTGCGGGAACCTGACAAAGCAGTGCCCTCACTGCTTGGCTCCCTTGCCTCGGGGGCGGAGTTTTTTGAACTTGATCTTCATAGCGGGCGGCTACCCGCACAACTCGTTGAAATGATGCAGTGTTTTTACCAGCACCTGCTCACTGATTGGCAGCCCGACTGGGAGCTGGTACAGATGCACGAATTGAAGTCCGGCATTGACGGACGAATAGCAAGCCTCTACCGCCACCTTGGATTACCAATGACGAGGGAGTATCAGCAAGAACTGGCTGTCCAGGCTGCTCAGGCACGGCAGTTTACTCCCCGGACCAGGCCCATCGATCCCTCTGCGGGTATGGCTGATGTGTATTTCCGGGAGCGATTCCCCTGGTACTACAGAATTCTTGAAGCCTGACCAGAACAATAAATTCAGTGAATCCAACTATGGAAAATTCAGTTACCGCCAGTATCAACCACACTCCACATGATCAGGGGCTGCCATTCATCCCCACCAGCGACCGCTACGCCGGATTGAGAATCGCGGTACTGTCCGATGCCCTGCAGTATCGGAACGGCGTCGACGCTTATTACCGCGACCTGGTCGAGCATCTCGCCCCCCATGTTGAATCCATCTCCCTGCTGACACCCAACGAGGTAGACGGTGACCTTGCCACCGACCTGTTTCACCTGCCCCTGCCCGGTGATGCTACCCAGAGTATATTTTTTCCCCAGCCATCCAGGCTTAACGCCCGGATCAGGGAGCTCGCGCCCAACGTATTGATTTCCGCAACCAATGGGCCGTTCGGCATGTACGGCGTTTACCTGTCCCGCCGTCACGGGCTGAAGCTTATTGCCGGGTTTCACACCCATATCGAGGAACTCTGCCACCTGTACTGGGGCGCCATGCTGGGCTGGTTGACCCGGACCTACATGGAATCCCAGAACCGCATTCTCTTTCACCGGGCAAGCAGTGTAGTGGTCAACAGTCACAGTATGTTAGAACCGGCACGTTTACTGAGCAAAACACAGGTCTCGCTGATGAGCACGCCGCTCGACAGCCTGTTCATGGAGCGTGCCGTGACGCAACCGCGTGATCAGTTAGGCAGGGTTTTTTATGGCGGGAGACTGGCACCGGAAAAAAACGTCGGCGCTATCGTGGATGCAGCCAGGCAGTTGCACTCTGTTACCTTCACCATCGCCGGTGACGGCCCTTTACGGCAGGAGATCGAGACCCAGGCCGCGCAGCTGCCTAATCTGAATTACCTGGGCCTATTACCCCGCGACGCCATGGTCGATCAGATCGATGCCCATGACCTGGTCGTTCTGCCCTCCCACCTTGAAGCATTCGGCACCATTGCGCTGGAAGCCATGGTCCGGCAGCGACTGGTACTGGTATCCAGTGAGTGTGGCATCCTTTCCTGGCCGGATCTGGCCCGCGGACTCTATAGATTCCGGAACGACGAGTCGCTTTCCATGGCACTTACCCGTATCGCCGGGCTTGATCCCCGGCTCCGCCAACACAAGGCCCGACAGGCCCGTATCGAGGCTCTCGCCACACACCGGGATGCGGTGCGGGGCTGGTTAAACCTGCTGGCAGCCCCGCACGATGCCGCCATCTGAGACAAAGCTGCCGCCCGGCAGACGAACAAATGCACAAGCCCTGCGGGCCGTGGTGTCCGTTCATGATGTCATGCCGGAAACACTGCCCGCCGTGGAAACGATTCTCACCCGGTTACAGACCCTGGGGGTTGCACCCATCACAGCATTGGTCGTGCCCGGCCGGAACTGGAGCCAGCAACAGATTAACTGGCTGCGGGAAAAGCAGCTGGAAGGAATTGTCTTAGCCGGCCATGGCTGGTATCACCACGTAGCGCGACGACGCACCCTGTATCACAAACTGCACGGACTGATTCTGTCTCGCAGGGTAGCCGAGCACCTTTCCCTGACGGAATCTGAAGTGGCAGGCCTCATCGCCCGCTGTTATGACTGGTTTATCGAAAAAGGTTTCAGCGCGCCATCACTCTATGTGCCCCCGGCCTGGGCACTGGGCCGGATTCGGCGCCAGACACTGGACGCCCTGCCATTCAGAGTTTACGAGAATCTATCGGGCGTCTATCGGATTGGCGACGACCGCTTTGTCAGGTTGCCATTGACCGGCTATGAGGCGGAGGACCCGCTGCGGGTCGCCTTTCTGTCGGGCTGGAACCGCCTTAATGAATTGCGCGCCAGGAACACGGCTACAGCGTTAAGACTCTCGATCCACCCACTGGATTTCTCCCTGGGACTGGCGGGCCAGATCGAAGCTCAGCTCAAACGAGCAGACTCATTTCTGGGTTATGAGCAACTCTTTGCCACGTGATTGCAGACCAGCTTTAACGTATTTCCCGCCATGAAACGCCCGATTACCTGCGTCGACTGAAAGACGCTGCCATCAGCAACCAGAGGCCAAGCCTCAATGGCAGGCGACCAAAGAATGAACTCACAGCCGGACCGGGTGTCTAAGGTTTTACCTGTTTACCGAATCATCAATATCAGTAAAAGCCCCCTGGAAAGGTAGTGCCAATGATTAGGCTAAGTAAATTTATCACGCTCATCCCCTTCTTGTTTGCCGTTTCAACGGGTCAGCTGGTAGCAGCAGAAAAATGGTGGGAAAAAGCGGCCAGTCTGTTATCAGGCTCTGACGAATCTCAGGAACAGGGTCAACTGAACGGCAGTGAAATCGCCGATGCTTTCAAGCAGGCCCTGCGTATGGGTTCAGAAACTGTGGTCGCCCGGCTGGGCGCTACTGATGGATTCAATGCGGACGCTGCAATCCACATACCTCTGCCGGGTGAACTGGACAGGGTGAAATCGATGCTGGCGTCTGTGGGTATGTCCGGGCCGGTCGACGACCTGGAGTTAAAGCTTAACCGGGCGGCGGAACAGGCGACACCGATTGCCAAAGAGCTTTTTATCCAGGCGATCGCGGCTATGACGTTTGAAGATGTCATGGCGATTTACCAGGGCCCCAATGATTCAGCCACCCGTTATTTCAGGGAGAAGATGTCGCCTGCACTGGCAAGTCAGATGCAGCCCATCGTCGAGGACAGCCTTTCCCAGGTCGGCGCCATTCAGGTGCTGGATCAGGTCATGGGTAGATACCAGGCCATTCCCTTTGCCCGCGACATCGATCTGGACATGACCGACTATGTTGTGCAAAAAGGGATGGATGGTATTTTTTATTACCTGGCCAGGGAAGAAGCCTCAATTCGTGAAAATCCGGTCCGACAGACTACTGACTTACTGAAAAAAGTGTTCGGCGCCAGGTAAAGCCGACACCTCAAGCCTCCCTGAATAAGCAGATGTTCAGGCCTCTTTCCGGGTACTTGTCCTGGAACTCCGCGGCTATCGGCAGAAACTCAACAAACCGCAGTGCAGGCGCGAATTTTTCAAACTGTTCAATCAAAAACCCGGGTCCCTGGTAGGGACTGTTTATGGTAGCAATCACGTCGGCACCCGGCTTGATCAACTTGGGCAGGCGTTTGATTACCGCGGGATAGTTCTTTGCTACATCGAAACTGCCCCGCTGTCGGGTCGGCGGGTCTACCAGGATGCAGTCGTAACGGCCCAGTTGCTGGATTCGTCCCCAGCTGGTGAAGATATTATGGGGCAGGCTCCTGACCAGGGAAGCGTCCTGATTGTTGAGCCGGTGATTGCGCAGGCCCCACTGGATACTGGGCCGACTCATATCCACGCTGACCACCTGTCGGGCACCTCCCGCCACTGCCGCAACAGACAACGAGCAGGTGTAGGCGAACAGGTTGAGTACGTTGCGGCCCTGGCTGTGAGTCTGCAGCCATTCCCGCAAGGGACGCATATCAAGAAACAGGCCGACGTTACGGTTCACGCCTGGCCTGACCTCGAAGCTGAGCCCCCCTTCAACCACTGTGCAGGTTTCAAACTGTTCCCCCCACAGCAGCTCCGCGTCGGCCCGATGCCGCTGGCGCCGCTGCAAAACCACAGACTTGACCTGCTTGTGGACATCCGCAGCAAGAATCTTTTCCAGCAGTTGAGCGGAATGGACCGGCTCCTGGTAAAAAGTCAGCAGTAGAACCGGCGGATACCAGTCGAGGGTGACATGTTCCAGGCCGGGATACCGATGCCCTCTGCCATGAAAGACACGCAAGGGTTCCGGCGCAGGTTGTGACAACAGGCGGCCAAGGTTATCGAGGAGGGGCAGATAGTCGGCGACATCCTCCCCGCCACGCTGCAAGGGTGCTGTACTGTCTTGTGAAGGGAAATCTTTTACTGCCATTGTCCAGCGGGTCTCGACCGGGCTCACTCAGCGATTTATCAGGAAGCTCTGATTCACTGTCGCCAAGTGTAACCCGGCCCGGACATGCTTGCAGTGAGGAAAATCAGTGGCTGTGGCCACCACCCCCGTTTTCAGTGGCTGACATGGCATCCATGTCGCCACCGACAATGGCCATGTGGTGCATCTCGTGGTGCTCACCTGACACCATAAAACCCATGAAGCCCAGCGCCCGGATTTTGGCCACCTGGTCATCCGAGCCGGCCGTAACCGTTACTTCGACACCGTCGACGATTTCCCGGGTCTCTGCGGTCCACTCGGTCTCACTGGTCAGTTGGGCCGCATGAGTGGGAACCATGTGACGAATCGCTTCGAGGGTTCGGCCGCTGCCTGTGACCCGGTAGGTGGCCCCACCGACAACCTCGGTAGTGTCTACCCTGGCGTTGACGGTAACCTCGTGCATGTCGATCAGGTGATCACGCAGCGCAGTGATATTGATCTGGCTCCAGTCCGTGTCCGGGTTTGCTTCCAGCTGATTGACCACCGCCCGGATGGCTGAGAAGGCATCCTGACCGCCGGCCGGGGAAGCATCATGCTGACCACCGCCCATCATCGCGCGCATGCGCTGCCGGCGCTGCATCATGCCACCCTGCCCGTCACCCTGACCCTGCTGCATCATGCCGCCCTGCCCGTCACCCTGGCCATGTTGCATCATACCGCCCTGGCCGTCACCCTGGCCCTGCTGCATCATGCCGCCCTGGCCACCGCCCTGCCGCTGTTGCATCATACCGCCCTGCCCGTCACTCTGGCCCTGGCGAATCATGCGGCCCTGCTCGTCAACCTGGCCCTGCTGCATCATGCCGCTCTGAGAATTACCCTGACGTTGCTGCATCATGGCCCCGTGGCCATCGCCATGACCGGCGCCCCCTTGCTGTTCGTGCTGTTGCAGGGGCTGTGCATCGCCACTGCTCTGGGCCGTGTCAGGCATTGACTGGGAACCATGATCCCCATGATTGTCATGGCCGCTATCCTGTTGCGACCATCCAGGCTGCCCGAATCCCATGACTGCCAGAACCACGGAGCCCAGCAGAAATCGATGAGAAGTATGCTTCATGGCAAAAACCTCGCTACTTTTTGATTGTTGCGTTTACATTCTGTTCGTTGCGTTTACAGTGATTCTTTGCGATCACAAAAGCGATCGTAGATCACTGGATCAGATAGACCCAGATAGCCCAGCAGGCAACCGCCGTAACCGGCGCGATCAGCATCAGTAAAAGCATGTTCTTGATATGTGTCATTGCAAGCTCCTCGTGAAAAAACGGGGGGTCTTCCAACTATAGACCGACCCCCACCAGATAAATGTTACCAACCTCAGGCTTGCTGCTCTGAATCGCTTTGGCGTGTCTGAAGACCAGGCCAAGGACTCGGAACAGACAACTACTACCTAGTCACGTTAGTTGTTGCACAAGCCGTGCCAGAACCTAAAATATTCTCTATCCTGCTGTTTTCATTGTCTTTTAAGAAGAACCTCGGCAACAATCCAGCACCTTGCCCAGTCCCCTGCGACGGGGCTTTGCCATAAACGGCAATAAACAATGTCAATTATGGCGAAGCCCATCAGCCCTGAGCGTGGAGCCAACAGCCCCAGCCGGTCGCAGGCCTGGCAGCTTTGCACCACCCGGGGACTGTGTCAGAATTTGCGCTTTCACACTACAGGCACAACACCTGCACCGGTTCATCAATCAGACAGAGTAAACCTACACCATGAACGAATTCAAGAATGCCACTATCGCACGCCTCGCCAATGTCTACTTCGATGGGCAGGTCACCAGCCGGGCAGTCACCCTGCCGGACGGAGAGCAGAAGACTCTGGGCATCATGCTGCCGGGCGAATATCGATTCAATACCGCCAGCAAGGAATTGATGGAGATCCAGTGTGGCGAGGTTGAAGTTCGACTCGACGGCCAGGAACAGTGGCAAACCTACGGCGACGAGACCAGTTTCGAAGTGCCGGCCAGTTCGGCATTCGATATCCGGGTCAAGTCCGTTACCGACTACTGTTGCTCCTACCTGGATTAAGCCGGCTCCCAACAACTCACACAACCTTCAAACTCTCCAACTCCCTGACTCTCAAAAAAGGCTCGGCACAGTGGCACCCTCCTCCCCACCAATCAGCCGGTTTCCGATACCGGACCTCCAGACTCTGGACAGTGATATCCGCGACCGGATTCTTGCTGTACAGGAAAAATCCGGTTTTGTACCGAACGTATTCCTGGCACTGGCCCATCGTCCTGACGAGTTTCGTGCGTTCTTCGCCTATCACGATGCCCTGATGGAAAAAGAATCGGGGCTCAGCAAGGGCGAGCGGGAGATGATTGTAGTAACCACCTCGGGTCTGAACCAGTGCATTTACTGCGTGGTGGCCCACGGGGCGATCCTGAGAATCCGGGAAAAAAATACCCAGCTCGCAGATCAGCTGGCCACTAACTACCGCAAAGCCGACATCACCTCCCGGCAGAAGGCCATGCTGGATTTCGCCGTCAAGGTTTCCCGCAACGCCTATGAAGTGAGCGATGCGGATTATGAAACCCTGCATCACCACGGGTTCAGCGACGAGGATATCTGGGACATCGGCGCCATTGCGGCGTTTTTTGCCCTTTCCAATCGCATGGCAAACCTTACGTCCATGCGACCCAACGACGAATTTTATCTGTTAGGCCGCCAGCAACAGGCCAGCAGCAGTTAACAATCATTTATCGAGAACCACCAACGCATGCGTAAATCCCAACAACAACTCGCAAAACCAGCCACGATTTGCAGCCTGATACTGATATCCCTGACTGCCTGCACGCCCAGCCCTGCAGTCGATCAGCAGGCCCTGGCGGCTGAAGCAGGGGCAATCAGCCAGCGTTTCGTGGGCACTCTGCTGCCAACGCTTCAGCAAGCGTTGCAGAATGGCGGACCGGCCGCAGCCATCGAGGTGTGTTCCGTGCAGGCCCCGGCCATAGCCTCCGCCCTCAGTGAAGAAACCGGCTGGCAGGTCGGCCGGGTCAGCCTGAAGGCAAGAAACCGCAGCCTCGCCACCCCGGACAGCTGGGAAAGTGCCAGGCTGGAAGAGTTCGATCAGCGCCAGCGGGACGGCGAAGCCGGCCCGGATATCAACACGGCTGCGATAGTTGCTGGAGAATTCCGCTACCTGCAGGCGCAACCGGTCATGCCCCTGTGCCTGAACTGCCATGGTTCTGACCTGTCGCCTGAAGTCAGAAACGCTCTTCAGGTGCACTACCCCGACGATCTTGCCACCGGCTACAGTTCGGGCGAGATCCGTGGCGCCATCAGCTTACGCAAGTCTTTGGAATAATCTGCCAATGTACTGTTAGTACTGGAGAAATCAAAATGAATAAAATATTGCAGACCACGCTGATTGTCGTACTGTTGTTTACATCGTCAATCCTGTCCGCGGACCGGCAGGCTTTGGACGACGAACGTAATGTCGAAGACTCACGGATCCAACACCGCCAATACACATTTCCACCCACCGGCGAGAGCATACCCTATGCGCTGTTCGTTCCTGGCAGCTATAACGAAAGTGACCCGGCTCCTTTAATAGTCTCCCTGCACGGACTCGGCCGCAGTCACGACTGGCTGATGGGATATCATGGCCTGCTGGAGGAAGCTGAAGCTGGTGGCTTTATCGTGGTAACTCCCCTGGGCTATACACGCCGCGGCTGGTATGGTTCACGACCTACCGAAGACCCCCTGGATGGGCAGTACAGCGAAAGAGATGTCATGGAAGTGCTGGGGTTGGTCCGTGAAGAATTCAATGTCGACAGCAACCGCATCTACCTGTGGGGCCACTCGATGGGCGGCGCCGGCACCTACCACATCGCCTCCCGGCATCCGGAGCTGTTTGCCGGGCTGGGAGTCGCGGCCCCCGCCACGCCGGAACCCGCTACCGCAATCGAAGTGCTGGAGAAGATCCGGCACCTGCCTGTCCTGGTATTACACGGGGACAACGATCAGACCGTGCCCGTCGAGCTTACCCGCCGCTGGGTCGCTACCATGAGGGAACTGGGCATGCAGCACATCTACATAGAGATAAGTGGTGGCGACCATTCACTGCTGATTTCCCAGGACGATGAAAACATGAAGAAGTTTACCGACTTTTTTACTATTACGAGGAAAGCCTATTAGCAGGCCGCTAAAAGACTTTCGAGTTGCAAAACCTGTGGACGGCCTTGCAGTGTAACGCCATACGGTGCGACTGGAAGTTGCAGGTTTATTTTTACTGCTAACAACAGGTAATAATGTAACACTACACTAACACTTTGCGGATTCTGACAATTGGTTTCTAACAATCGTTTTCTAACAACAGACCCATGCAATCAGCCCCTTCAGCAAAACCACTTCATCGGAGGACAACCATGTTAAGAACAATAACGGTCATTTCCACGGTACTTCTGTCCACGGCAAGCTACGGCCAGACTGCGCAGGAAATCCTTGAGGAAGTCATAGAGAGGGATCTGGCTCGCAAGCAATCGGTGCAGAACTACATCGTCAACCAGTCCACCCTTGGCCAGCCGATGCTTCTTTATTATGAGAAGGTTCAGCGTGACCTGGGTAATGGCGAGACATTTGAAACGTTCAGACTGGTGCCTCCCAACGAGATTTCCGAACGTCAGAATACCGGCAACATGACGCTGTCTCCAGATGACATGGAGGTATACGCCATGGGCCTGGAACAACTCGGCGCCGGATTGAGTCAGGAAATGGCCAATTCCGGCCTGCCGGTATCCAGCCTCATGGTGCCAGGCTCCTACGATGAACCCTGGGCGTCCCCTGACCCGCGGGTTATGACCGGCAGTATGGCTCTGTTCATGCGCGCAGCTGCGGCAGGCGAAAGAGATCGTCTTGAAAATGGTGTCGACACCGATGTGGCTTCCAATGCAGAGCAGATGCGTCAGTTGATGGCCACTGCCGAACTGGTGGGGAGTGAAGCAGTAAACGGTCTCCCGGCCTTCCACATTCAGGCCAACGATGTGAACTACAGTCAGACCACCAACGGCGACGGTGAATTTATCATAGACACTGTCAGCGTCTGGATAGACGAGGAGAATTACGTTCCCCTGCGCGTGCGCATGGATGGTGTGGCCAATATGGACGGCCAGCCCCAGGACATGTTTATAGAAATGTTGAGCCTGGATTACGAGCAGATTGGCCCTCTCTACGAATCCACCAGACAGGTGATGCGGATGGGCGGTATTCTGACCCCGGAACAGGAGGCGCAGATGGCAGAGGCCCAGCAGCAGATGCAACAGATGGAGCAACAGTTAGCCCAACTGTCAGGCCCGGAACGGCAGATGATGGAGAACATGCTGGGCCCCCAGATGGAAATGATGCGGCAGCTGGTCAATAACGGTGCCATAGAGGTCCAGACTCAGATCCATCGTATCCGCGTCAACGCCGGCCTGCCGGATCAGCTGGAACTGGCCTCCTCGCCGTTCGGCCTGGTAACCGGCTTTCCAGCCGGCGGCACACCAGGGAGCGGCTCACCTGCCCAGGCCAGCGCGGCACCACAGGTTGACCCGGCCGAGCAGCAGGCCTGTCTGCAGGAGAAAATCGAAGCAGCCCAGGCGGCGCAACCCCGTCGGCGCGGTTTCGGCGGCCTGCTGGGCGGCATCGGCCAGGCAGTGAGCCAGCTGGGTAATCTGGATATTGCCGGTCTGGCCAGCAGCCTCTATGAGCCAGGAGCCAGCGACGAAGACATCGAGGAACGGGCCAGAGAACTTGGCCTGTCAGAGGACGATATCGCCGAATGCCGGGCACCCCGGGCAGCAGAGTCCGCCGCACCCGCGTTGGACTTCTGATAAACCAAAGCCAGGCAGTGAATTCTGCCTGGCTTATTGTCTACCCGGTTATCAAAAAGCGATGGCCTGGGCACGGCAACAACCTACAAAGCGAGTACCGGGGCCACTGGTGAACTGATTCAGCAACAATCCGCGACACGAGCCGGTGCTTCCCTCCCGACAAACCCGGGGGTTCGCCAGCCAGTCTGACTTTAAAGAGGGAAAGCTGTGCCTTGCCTGGCGTAACGAGAATAGAAACGGCATTGCACTTCTCTACCGCAACACCTTTACCACAAGAGCAGATAAACCAGCAGATTCCAGGCCAGAATAGAAAACCCGGCAATCAGTTCCAGCCGCCTGGGCATCCCAAGCGGCAGAGCGGCGGGGTAGCCTATTGCTCGCCAGATTTCAGCCTGGCGTCCAGACTCCAGTGGCCCCCGCCCAGACCCGCCGCTACCAGCAGCCCGGCCATTATCGCCATATTCTTGACGAAATTCTGAGTCTCGTGACTGGTCTGCAGTCCCGGCTCCATAGTCCAGAAATCATGCATGACAATACTGATTACGAGGGTGAGTCCCGCCAATAGGAAAGCGATAAGCCTGGTCTGGAAACCCGCGACCATTGCCAGTCCGCCGCCGACCTGGAGGATAATTGTCAGCACCAGGAAGAATGGTATGAGGACCATACCGTGGTCGGCCATATACTGGCTGTTACCGGAAAAATCAGTGATCTTGTTTATACCTGGGAGGATGAAGTAGATACCCAGCAGAACCCTGCCGGCGGCGGACATCAGGTTTTCAAACGGTTGTTGTAAATTACCCATAGTTATTGCCTCTCGATAGAAAAACCTAGTAAACCCCGGGCCGAACTGCGCTGAGGAATCTTGATTAAAGCAGCCTTTACGATCAGAGACCCCTGATTCAGGCATCTCATATAAAGCTGTCCGTGTTCCAAGGTTGTGTGATTCAGATATCGATTAAAATATCTTCGTTTAAGATGCCTGAAGTGCCGGTCTCTCTGGTTAATGACCTTAATGCTCTGCAGTGATCTTACGAGCGCCACGGCAATTGTGCAGCAGCCCCCCTAGATCAGCTGTATAATTTCGCCGACATCTGGAAACCTGCCCTGCTGGAATTTCGAAAAGACCAGCTCACCATCACAACGCACATCGAAGACACCACGGCTCCCTGGTGTCAGCTTCACGTTGGCGTCTGTTACCTCTCTTATCTCAGCCGACACACGGTCAGCCTGGGGAAGGTAGTTTCAGGCGCTGCAATAAAGAATCTCAACTTCCATCGTAGCTCTCTTGAAAAAGTCAGCTTTCGGCAAAAGAGGCAATCCACTGGTAATCAACCGGTTGACCCAGATCGATGTTTGCCACCTTTCCCTGCAGTGGGTACTTCAGGCCTGTGGCGCAATTGAACAACACCACCTTTTCATCCCTGGCTATGCGGCCGCTGGATAACTCCTGCTTGAGAGCCGCCAGTGTCGCGGCGCCTTCAGGACACAGCAGAATGCCCTCTTTTCTGGCACACTGACGCTGTGCCTCCATGATCGCTGCGTCGCTGACCGCAACCGCAAAACCCTCGCTCTCGCGAATGGCGTCGAGTATCAGAAAGTCGCCTACCGCGACTGGAACCCGGATACCAGCGGCAACGGTTGCGGCGTTCTGCCACAACTCGGCGTGTCTTGTCCCCTCCTCGTAGGCTTTGACGATAGGCGCGCAACCTTCCGCCTGCACGGCAACCATGCGCGGGCGCCTGCTGCCAATCCAGCCAATGGCCTCCAGTTCAGAAAAGGCTTTCCACATACCGATCAGGCCCGTGCCACCACCCGTCGGGTAAAGAATTACGTCTGGCACCTCCCACTCGAGCTGCTCGGCCAGCTCCAGGCCCATCGTTTTCTTGCCCTCAATCCGATAAGGTTCTTTCAGCGTCGAGGTATCAAACCAGCCCATCGCCTGCTTGCCCTCTCCCACGATCCGGCCGCAATCGTTGATCAGGCCATTGACCAGGAAGGTATGCGCGCCGAGGTAAGCGATCTCATCGATATTGACCTGGGGTGTATCCTCAGGGCAGAAAACAAAGGATTCGATACCCGCCGCGGCGCAGTATGCTGCCAGCGCCGCGCCGGCATTTCCATTGGTCGGCATGGCCATGCGTTGCACGCCCAGCTCCTTGGCCATGGATACCGCCAGGGCCAGCCCCCGGGCCTTGAAAGAACCGGTAGGCAGGCGGCCTTCATCCTTGATAAGTATCTCACCACAGCCAAGTGATGCCCGGAGCCGGTCTGCCGGCAACAGGGGCGTCATGACTTCGCCCAGGCGAATGACATGCTGCGACTGGCGAACCGGCAGGAATTCCCGGTAGCGCCAGAATTCCGGCAGGCGCTCCCGCAACGCGGCTTTGCTGACCGAGCGACCCAAAGCATCAAGATCGTACCGGACCAGTAGCGGCTTGCCGGCCTCGGACAGGCCGTGCAGTTGATCAGCCGGATAAGTCTGCCCCGTATAACCACACTCGAGATGGGAAACGAAAGTGGGAAATTCTTCGGTCAAATCAGGTGTCCTCATCCGCTAAAGGGTAACTGTTTGTTGTCTGTGTAATGGTCGGGTTGCAGGCCGATAACCTCTGTAAGGCCAGGAACTCAGCATACTGACTCCCCGTTCACGAACCCGAAGGCACCGGTTTGCTGCTCCGATACCACTTTCGAGTCTCTCCGGGTGCTTTTCCTGCTGTGTCAACTGGTACCCTTTCAAAGGCGTCTTTTGCTGGTGCCAGGCGCTACTTCAGCAGGGCAAAGAACTCCCTTAAGCGTGCTGCATTCTTGCCCACATCACTGACGCCGACGCGGGACAGGGAACGGGCATTCAGCACTGTTTCGTTCCCCTCGCGGGTAATGTAAATAACCACATCGTCCTTGAAGCGAAACCAGAAGGTAGTGTCTGTTGCTTCAATACGACCCTCGTCGCGGACCGCCGCCACGATATCCCAGCCCAGACTCTCGGCCGCTTCCACAGCCCGGGTGAAAATTACATCGACCGATTCGCTGAATCGCTGCGGCACGATATCGGGGTAAGCTTCCTGTTGCAGCTGTGCCAGCAGTGCGGGAGTCAACTCTGTCTCACTGTTGAGTCTGCCACTGCCGTATTCCATGGAATTGGCCGCATCGGCCCGCAGCGGCGCAATGGCCACATACTCCGGAGGGTTCACCGTATCAGTGGTGATATCGTGGATTGGCGGGGTCCCCTCGGGTGGACGAAAGCTTTCCGGCACGAAGTACGCCAGGGCCGCGACCACGGTACCGGACAAAGCGAGGATTGCCAGACGCTTGCTGTTGCCCCATTTGAATCCCAGCGCACCGGCAAAGGCCAGCACGGTGACCACCAGCCCGGCGATTGCCACCTGATCCGCTATGGGATTAACCCGGCGCAGAATGTCGAACCCGGACCTGAAATCGGTCATACCGAGCCACACCCCCAGAGGGCCGGACAGCGCGTACAAGCCCAAGCCGATGCCCGCGGCTGCGGCCAGTACGGCCAGTATATTGATAACCTTGGCGGTAGTGCCCAGTGTACCCTGACTGTCGCTCACTGATTTTCTCCCCTGACTGTATTGAATTTGTTGTGCATGGAATCGTTCTGCAGTCAGCCTCTCAGGCGACTGAACCGCCATGATTACCGGCCGTTGACACACCACAGGCTGATCAAATACCACTAAGATTCCGATCAAATGCTGACCAAAAGGAGCTTACCAGACCAAAGGCAGCAGGCGCTATCTAATATCAGATGGCCCGGCAAGCACCCAGACAGACAGCATAGACCGGGCCGCTCTCCCCGTACCCCGGCCACGGGAAATGCCGGACACCTGTGGACGGCGCAGTCCACTGCCGCTATGCTGACCAGACAGAACAACAACACTCCAGGGGCTCAAGGAGACTGATAATGAAAAAGCTTACCATCCCTCTATTTTTACTGGTCCTGAGCTGGGTTCCTCACACGCTTGCCCAGCTCGCCGTGCCTAACGCTGAAGGCCTCACCTACGGCCACGTGCATTTGAATGTCAGCGATGTGGCCCTGCATCAGAGGTTATGGGCCGACCTCTTCGACGCCGAGATCGTGCAGAAAGGCCCCCTGACCGCGATCAAGTTCCCCAACATGATAATTCTGTTGCGCGAGAATCCACCGACCATGGGATCCCGTGAAACCGTGATGGACCACTTTGGCTTCAAGGTTCGTGATATCGAGGACTTTCTGGCCAAGTGGCGCGCCGCCGGCTACGAAGTAGAGAGCGAGTTCATCGGCGCCGAAGGACAAAAGAACGCCTATGTCATGATGCCGGATGATGTTTACGTGGAATTACAGGAAGACCAGTCTCTGCATGTGGAGGTCATGGGTTACCACATTCATTACTTTACCGATCAATATGAAGAACTGTTGAAATGGTACACCGATGTCTTCGACATAGAGGTGAGGCCACGGGGACGCATAGAAACCACCACCAACACGCCCGGCATGAACCTGAGCTTCGGAAATTCCCGCACCCCCCGTGCCGGCACACAGGGCGCCGCCATTGATCACATCGGCTTCGAAGTAGAGGACCTGGACGCCTTCGCTGCCAGGCTGGCTGCCAAGGGCATTGAGCTGGACGCTCCGATACGGGAAATCGCCAGCATAGGGTTGAAGATCGCTTTCCTCACCGACCCCCAGGGCGTCTACATCGAACTGACCGAAGGGCTGGATAACTACTAGGGGAGTCAATAATTGGGTAATAATTGGGGTCAGAGTAAAAATACAGTACTGTATTTTTTCTCTGACCCCAATTATTCTCATCTGTCTCAGACCTACTCCAGATCAGCCCGGTTGCGAATCCAGAACAATTCATCCTTCTGCTCACGGGTCAGCGTGATATCCACAAACAAGGTGCGGTTCGGCTGAAAAAACTCCCTTACCTGCGCCGGGGTTAATACCATCTCACCAATATCCTGATCCCCGAAGGTCCGGTAGCCGACCAGGTTGTTGTCATCGCCCAGGTCGGGCATGGCGGACAGGCTGATGCAAAGGTTCTTGTTGTGTTTGTTCAGCACTTCATTCAATCGATCGGTATTGATCAGAAAGCTGCGAAAGGCGGCATTGTCGCCATAGGCATGTACCTTTCGAATAGCCTTTTTGTTGAAGTCCTCAGCAAGCTCGTCTTTATCTCCGGCATCGGTGTCGTGATAAAACTCAAGCACATAATCCTGCACTTCAAAGCCCTGATCGTCGTGTACATGAAACACTGTGTTCTGGAAGCCGTGCTTGTAGTCCCTGGATTCCTCTGCGTATTTCTTCATTACTTTATTCGTGTTGCTGGTACACGCATCCACCCAGCGATCAAAATCTTCCGCATTAGTGATCCCCAGAGCCTCCACGATGGCGTTCAGAACCGACTTCCTGGCAGTCGCGTTGTCGTCCTTATAGGCCACTGTAGAGTGGGTACAGTCATCAACCACCAGAAACGCAGTCTTTCCCTTTGAGTCCTTAATGGCTTTAACCTTGGGCTTGCGGTCACCGGAGGGAAAGTGGATATCAACCCTGGCACAATTCAGGTTTGCCGTACTCACATACACGGTGCCGTCACTACCCGGTTCATTGGCGATCGATTTGATGCCTTTGTAGCCGGTGTTGCCAACGATCACCGTAGTTCGCACGCCGGTCGCGGAAAACAGGTTGTTGGTGAAGCGATCCCTTTCAGCCAGCCTCCAGCTATAGGGACTGGCCATCTCAAGTGCCTTGAGAATGTGAGTGCCCGTGTTGAACCGCTTTTTCGATTTGAACCCTTTGAATACACGGCCATAAAAGGCTCGCCCCTTGTGTGCCAGTGGCGAGCCAATGTTGGCAGGCGCGAGCATAATCAGGTTATTAACCGGCGGCTTCAGAGATCTGATGGCGTATTCGCTATCCAGCCAGTCGCGTACGATCAGTCCACCCGTGGAATGAATAATGACATCGGCACCTCTGGATTCTTCCGGTAACCTCTGCTGCTTCCAGGCCCTGGCGAGCCCCTGCACCAGATCCGCCATCTGTACGTCGTCATCCAGTGAGACATAGTTGCCCAGATACAGGTTTTCGACAGATCGATCAGTGCTCTGCTCGATAGCGTCGGCCAGAGGGCGGAAGGACTCCGCCTCGTCGCTCCAGCCATGGATAATAACCAATGGTTTCATAGTGGAACCCCCCGATATTTATGGGATAAGACTACCGCCAGGTTCCTTACGATGCAATGCCGGCGTTACGTACGAGAGAGTTAAAGAGGGTAGAGGCTGGAGTAGATAGATAATCGGGGTCAGAGTAAAAATACAGTACTGTATTTTTACTCTGACCCCGTTTTTACGGCTGCTATGGGACCGCGGCTGCATCCACTTCTTCGCGGCGGGCACCTGCCAGAATAGCTGGCAGGGCGTAATTCCCCTCGTGACAGGCGTACTCGTAAATCTGGTCATCGAGCGTTGCCATCGGCATTTCTGCCGTCCAGGGTTGCGTGTACAGTTCGGGATCATCGACGGTGAAGGAATAGTGGATCCTGTCGTCGGCGACGCGAGTAAAGCGCTCTGTTAAGGTCACATTCTCCGAGATCAGAAATTCCTTTACCTGCCAGGGATTGAAATTCCTGCTCACCACTACCAGGGTATCCTCTTCGTAGTAGCCGATAGAGTCTCCCAGCCATTGCTGGAAGGGCAGATTCCGGAAATCCTGATCGATACGCACAATACGGGCGTTGTGCACCATTTCCGCCAGCAGTACCACGTGGGTTGGAGACTGCACAATCTGCATATTGTTGTTGTAGAAGCTGCTGATGAAGGGGGTGGTGGAGGCATAGCTTACCAGACACCGGTCGGCCAGCGCGCGACCCTCCGGCCCATCACTGCTATCCCTGCCCATCAACAATCTGTTCCGCTGGGATTGCCGAATATCCTGGGCACCTTCTTTCCAGGGGATCTGCCCGTCTGCCGGGTCCACGATAAGCGAGGTGCGGTACTTGCCGTTCATAAACGCGAGCGTATCGCCCGGCGCAAACCAGAAATCATTGTAGGCGCCAACGGCGCCGCCGGTCGGCCCTTCGGCACCGGTTTCCGCCAGAAATTCGTTGTATTCCGCCGTGGAGACCATTTTTTCCAACATGGTCTGCTCATCTATTTCCAACTGGCCGCCATAAATCTCCGGCCTTTGTAGAGAAGTTCGTGTTTCATAGGTCCAGATTCCCTGCACATCGGGCACACCGAAGGAAGTCCTTGGCGGTACATACTCTTCGGCTGCCATGGCAAAAGTCATGGCAGTGGATAAAATCGTGAGCCCTGTAAGGCAGAATAGTTTTTTCATGTTAAGAAATCTCTGATTAATGCTCTTTTCGCCTGAGCAACTGGTTTTCCCTTAGCCCTCTTTAGCCCGATTAGCCCGATCAGCCCGAGCACCCGTGTTTCTGGAACTCTGCGGAACCGGCGTGGCTGTTATCAGTGTCTCCTGTTCATGAGTGCTTAAATGTCTGTCAGCTTCATACCGAGCTCCCATTAACAGGCGGTATCAATACCGGCTTTCTGTGCCTGAATGCGCCAGTTGCCCGACTGGAACCACCGTGTACCCCTCAACGCAGGAGGCCTCGCCAACGTCCATCTTACTGAATGGCGACGTGGCACGCCAAGAAATCATTCTGGCGTTTCTAATCTGAGTAGACTCATAAGGAACCTCTGATCAATTATTCATATACTCTGAATAATTAGTAAAAGGTTCCATAAGCTTAGATTACGCCCGTGGAGCGTGTTATCTTTCCAGCAACCAAAGCCCAGGATAGCGACCACAGCCGTCGCTGGAGCGTGCACATAATGAAGAAAATCGGCCATATACTCCCTGTTTTTGCTCTGCTTTTTCTGCCTGCCGGGGTTGCCATGGGGCAATCGGCGGATAATTTCCAGGCACCACGCAACGAATTTGGTCAGCCGGATCTAAGTGGCGTCTGGAATTTTTCCTCCAACACGCCCATGCAGAGGCCGGAGCGGTTTGGAAACCAGGAATTCTGGACTCCCGAACAACTGGAAGAGGAGTTGGAACGTCAACAGGCGGCGGCAGCGGCAGCCGAGGCCAGAGCTGCCCGACTCAATGTTGACCCCGACCTGCCACCTACTGGCCCTCAGGTAATCGGTTACAACGATTTCTGGGTAGAAACGGCCGGTCTGTCAGAAAATGTCCGCACTTCTCATATAATCTACCCTTTGAACGGCCGGGTACCGCCGGCACTGGAATCCGCACCGGTTCAACGGGGCGGGCAGATAGACGATATTCCCGGCACGCGCCCGGTTCGTTATCCGGTCGGTGGTATTGCCAAGGATGGTCCGGAGGACCGCGGCCTGTCAGAGCGGTGTATAGTCGGCTTCAATTCAGGGCCGCCGTTCGTACCCAGTCTTTACAACAATAATGTCCAGATATTCCAGAACAAAGACACCGCAGTGATTCTTACGGAAATGATTCACGACGCGCGAATAGTGCCCCTGGCAGATAAACCGCCGCTGCACGACGCTATCCGCCTGTGGTCCGGCGACTCACGAGGCTACTGGGATGGAGACACCCTGGTAGTTGAAACCCGTAACTTCAATGGCCTGCGTCAGACCTTCGCCAGCACCGGCGCCAACCACGACATGGTGCTGACGGAACGTTTTACCCGGACGGCTTATGACACGGTCAACTACGAATTTACCATTGATGATCCGGCAACCTTTACAGATAAAATTACAGCCATTGTTCCCATGACCAAGGTCGCGGGTCAGATTTACGAGTACGGCTGCCATGAAGGCAATTACGGCATGCTCAATACCCTGCGGGCCGCGCGCATGGCGGGGGAATGAAGCCGTCTGACTACTGGCTTTCGGCGTTCACATCCTCGGTGCGGGCGCCCGCCAATATGCCTACCATTCCATAATTACCTTCATGGCAGGCATATTCGTAGATCGGCTCATCCAGTTTTGACAGCGGGTATTCACCAGTGAACTCGGCGGTGAACAGCGTCGGGTCATTGACTGTAAATCCATAAATCAGTTTGTATTCCGACTCGCGCCGGAAAGTCTCCGTAATTGTCAGGTTCTCCACCGGCAGGCCTCGCAACCGATGCCAGGGATTGAAGTACCTGGTTTCGACCACCAGCGTATCACCTTCCCAGCGGCCGATACTGTCGCCCATCCATTTTCTGTGCTGCTCGGCTGCCGGGTTACGCTCGTCGGTGATTTTCACTATGCGGGCGTCGTGGACCATTTCCGCAATAATCACCACGTAGCCGGGCGACTGCACAATCTGCAAGTGGCTGTTATAAATTATAGGACTCATGACGGGCCCGGAAAGGTTACCGAATGCCACCAGGCACCTTTCTCCCAGGCTCCGCCCTTCCGGACCGGTACTTGTCCTGCCGCGGGTTTCCTGGTCGTCACGTCGCTGTTCCTCCAGGCGATCCATCATGGCCGGTTGCAGTGCGGGTAAACGACCATTCGGTGGATCAATGATGGCAGAAGTACGGAACTCACCATCGATGGTTGGAATAAACTGCGCATCGTCACGCCAGAACAGGTCATAGTTGCCTATGGGTGGCAACGAGTCGGCTACGACGGGCGGCGGCCTGTTGGGGTCCAACGGCTCGTTGTCGGCATCGAATCGTTCCTGCTCACTGCGCTCAATAGCCAACGCTTCCGCTTCGGTGTAGGCGCGCTTTTCACCCAGATCCCGGGGTCGCTCAAAAGGAATGATAGAGGCATGTTTCCATACCGCACGAAAATCCGGCACACCCCATTCTGTTCTGGGAATCTGATACTCCTGAGAGAAAGAGAAGCTTGCCAGGGTTGTGATCGACAAGCCAAGCAATATTCTGACTGGGAGTTTCGGTAGTTTATTCATGTTATTCACTCACTCCAGAATAAAAAGGCAGTTCTGAAACTGCCTTTTTATCAGCTACGCGCAGTTTGATTACAACGCGCTCTTATTGGTTTGCTGCCTTGTAAACAAACTCTCCAAAAAACATTTCATCCCAGCTCATTTCTCCCCAGGGAACCGAAACCGAAGGATCCGGGTTGAAGGGGTTCTGCGCCGAATTGTCAAAATGACCTACCGAGGTGATCACCGTACCCGCTGGTACAAATTTCGGTTCGGACAGCTGGTAGGTCAATTGCCAAAGATAGGTGTAATAGGGAATATTGATCAGTTCCTCACGCCTGCCATCCGGGTAGTCGGCAAACATGCGCAGGTCCTTGCCACGGAAATGCATGTGAGGATGGTAGGCCAGGACGTTGATATCTTCTTTCACTTCGAAAGAACTGGACACCTCGAAGCTCTTTTCATAGGGTGGAATCTCCACCCAGTTGTTGGCGAATCGGCCTACGAGAGTAGAAACCATTCGCTCCTGAGGTACTTCGCCCTCAGGGTAGAACCAGATGGCGAACTCGCTTTCATCCACAGTTTCCCTGCCACTGGTCGTGTAATGCATAGTGACATACAGACTGCTGTCCGCTGGTAACAGGCCTCCAGTATTATCACCTTCGATACGAGGTTCCTGCCCTGGTACGTAACGGGAGATCAATGCCACATCCGGATTGCGGCCTCCCCCCTCGGCAGATGCTCCAGGCGTTACTACTCTGGCAGTCGAGTGGTGAACCACCGTGGGATCCCCAGGGCTGAATTCGCTGGCCCGGACCCAGCGATCCCTGGTCATGCCTTCAATGGGAACAGTCATATAAACGTAGTCAAGTACGCCGGTTGCCGGGATTTCGGCACGGGGCACTTTGACGATCAGATCCGGCTCGCCAAAAGGTACAGTCCACTTTGAGTCCGGCCAGGAAATTTCTGCCAGGGGATCGCTGTCGCCATCACGGGGTGCTCCGTCATCAATCCACTGCATCAGTTTCTGGGTCTCTTCAATGGCAAGGAAACGACCGTTCTCAAACTGGTGAACATGGCGATCGATCTGGCCGGGAGGCATGCGCCTGGTCATCAGTACTTCACGGATCATGGGCGACCAGCCCTGAACCATGGCGTGGCTATCCATGGCGAACGGCGCAATTCCGCCCTCGCGATGACAGGCGGCGCAGTTCTCAGCAAGTATCGGCGCGATATCTTTCTGGTAGGAAACCTGTCGGTGAAAGGCATAAGTGACATCGGAGCCCGGCATGGCAATTACCGGGCTGGTGATCTCATGCTCGTTAAGAATTGCTTCCATGGCAGCTTCAAACCCGTCACCCACCGGTCCACGGAAACGCACTCTGAATGAGGCCGGATCGTAAAGAAACACCTCCCCGGTCTTATCGACGCCCAATGCGCGGGATATCTGCTGAGTGTCGTCCATAAGAACGGGGATATCAGTCTGGAACTGTGCCAGCTCTGCGGCTACAGCATTCCTGTTGAGCCTGCCCATGGGGTTGATCATGAAAAACTGTATGCCACGGCTGGCATAGCGCTCCCGCAGGGCGATATAGTCCGGCAGCGCCTCGCGAAAAGCTTCGCTGCCATTGGCCTGGACCAGCAGTGCTATGGAGGCGTGATCGTCATACCATTGCATGTTGTGGTGATTGCCGAGCTGATCCAGCAGGGAGAAATCCCCCACCCGCTGCTGGGCCAAAGCAATACCACTTGCCAGTACTCCCAGAAGGATGCCTGCAAGCCTGCTCAGGTTTCTCATATTTTTTCTCCCCGGGCTGTCGCGACAAAGTCGCCGATACCCGTCCATTAGTCTGACGCTAATGGTTTATTTTTATTGAATTTTCAGAATACGTTCTGGTTAGCTTGATCTGAAGGCAATGGCAATGATTACAAGCCGATTAAGTAGAACGCCAAATTGTATTACCCGTCAAGTAAATTCGGCCCTGATACGGCCAGCAGGTGGAATGCCCGGTCAAATCATGAAAGACCTCCGGCCGCCAGGGTGAAGATCTACCGGAGTTGACCTGCATCGCTGTATGCAGGTTGAACCCCCGGCCCGCTTCCACTATGCTCGAACTTACCCTGCAACCCTGAATATAAGAATAATCATGAATAAAATCCGTTTATCCCTTTCTGTCGCCTGCTTATTGGTCGCGCTCGATCAGGGCAGCTTGGCGCAATCACCCACCGAAGAGCACCCTGGCTCTGTCCTGTTCCGGGAAAATTGCAGCAGCTGCCATCTCAGCGCCGATGCGATCACTGCAACACAGATCGCCCCTACACTAGATAGTTTGCAAACGTTGACAGCTGCCTCCCTGGAATTCGCCATCAATGAAGGCGTAATGTACGGGCAGGCGTCAGTGCTTTCCAATGAGCAGAAGGCATTGATCGTGGATTACCTGGCAGCGGAAGAGGATGACCGTTGGCTCGCCGACACCCTGTGCGAGTCAGATAACCGCCAGGTCGATCTTGATCAACCGGTCTATCTTGCCGGCGTCGGTGCGAATATAAGCAGCACCCGCAACCTGTCTGCCGCTCAGGCCGGTCTGACCAGTGCCGGGCTTGGCAATCTCGAGCTGGCCTGGGCACTGGCTTTTCCGAATGTCAGCGCACTCAGGTCGGCGCCGGTGATCGTAGGTTCCACGGTGTTTTTCTCGGCGACCGGGACCCGTAAAGTGATGGCGCTGGATGCGGATCGCGGGTGTGCCCGATGGATTTTTGACTCACCTACCCGCCTGAGGTCATCGCTTGCTTACGGATCACTGGGAGCAGGAGAACCGAACGCCATCGTATTTGGCGACGGTGAAGGTTTCGTCTATGCACTCGACGCACTCAGCGGCGCGCAGCTCTGGTCTGCGGATGTCCGCAGTCATGGCCGTGGTGTGCGCCTCACCGGGGGCATGGTTTTACATGAGGGGCGGGTACTGGTGCCGGTATCATCTTCCGGTGTTTCCCAGGGCGGCACACCGACTTTCGAATGCTGCGTGGGACACGGCGAAATTGTCGCGCTTGATGCCGCTACCGGCGAGGTTGACTGGGTTTACCACACCATGCCTGAAGCCGACTACACCGGCGAACGGAATTCCATTGGCGTGCCATTGCGGGGTCCCTCCGGTGCGCCTATCTGGTCTACACCGACGGTAGATCCGCAGCGCAACCTGGTTTATGTCACGACAGGCGAAAACACCTCTCATCCTGCCACGGTAACCAGCGACGCCATTATTGCGCTGGACCTGGATACCGGTGAACCAAAATGGGTCTTCCAGGGTTTATGGAACGATGTGTGGAATACTGCTTGTGGACGGGTTCCCGGACCCAATTGCCCGAATCAGCGTCCCAGCACCCTGGCGGATAAGGACTTTGGCGGCTCGGCGACACTGGTGAAGCGCGCCGAGGGCGACATTCTGCTGGCGGGCCAGAAGACCGGTGACCTGTGGGCGCTGAATCCCGATACCGGGGCTCTGATCTGGAACCAGCGTATCGGTACCGGTACCACGCTGGGTGGCAACCATTGGGGCATTGCCACCGACGGCGAAAAGGTTTACCTGCCCATTAACGATCCGGGCCAGGCTCGCGGAACCTATGTACCACGTCCCGGCATCTACAGCTTCTTCGTGGAAACCGGGGAACCCGGCTGGTTCCGGGAAGAGCGCCCTGCCTGTGATAACCGATCGGAACGGCTAAGCAGCTGCGACACCCGCTATGGCCATTCTGTTCTGCCACTACTGATCGACGGTGCGCTGGTCAGCGGTACAGTCGACGGAAGACTGATGATCTTCGACAAAGACGACGGTAGTCTGCTTTTTGAATTTGATACGGTACAGAACTACCAGACCGTCAACGGTGTGGAAGGTCTCGGGGGTGCGATCGACTCCCACGGTATCTCTGCCGGAGGAGGCCTACTGCTGGTAAATTCCGGCTATGGTCGCGTGGGGGGCACGCCGGGGAATGTATTACTGGCATTCAAGCCCGGTGCCAGCAAGGCCAGATAATCGGTCAGTGGGACGATGGACAGTGGGATAGCTTATTCCGGCACTGCGCAGTAAAAATTTTCTGCCCGGTCGGTATCGCCGCTGCCGTCATAGGTCGCCACCTGCGGATAAGCACACAAGGGCCGGGTGCGGATCGTCTCACCATTCTCCACCTTTGCAGCAATAATGGATTCCGGGGCAATACCCCGTTCGACCCAGTCCTCAAGCGCAGTCAGGGCATCAAAGCGGTCCGGCCCCGGCCCGCCACTACAGTGGGCCATGCCAGGGACCATGAACAGTCGATAGAAATCCTGGGTACTCACCAGCGCCTCAGATCTGTTTCCTGCGCCCATATCATTCTCAATAAATTCCACCACCTGGTTGTAGTATTCGATGGATGCCAAGGGGGAAATGTCCGGATCGCTCCAACCGTGGTACACGATAAGTTTCGCCCCCTGGTCCCGCAATGGTGTCAGATCAGGATTGACGGCATCGAGCGCCGGCCCAACCTTGTTCAGCGCAAACTCCAGATCAGTGTCGAAATCAAAAGTGGTGAAATCCCAGTCAAGGTCATCAAAGACAAACCAGCGGAAAAAGCCCTCCCCGCCCAGCCAGTGCAGCGAACGAAAAGGTTCTCTGCCTGTTACCCAGGTTGCCCAGGTTCCCGGTGCCGCTTCGCCTCCCGGCACCAGTCCGGGGTAGACCAGCTCCCCATCGGAATCTGTTACACCGGACCAGATCTTCTCCACAGCGCTGACCTGTTTGGGTGTGAGGCAACTATCACTGTCGGTGCCCACCGGACAGGTCAGCGAAGCCGGCTCGAAAGTACAGGCCAGGGGATTCATCAGTATGCCATCTTCAATTCCGTCCCCGGCATCACAGGCGTTATTCACGGCGTTACCCAACGCCGGTAGCTTCGCCGGCGGCAGCCAGGCTTCCTGATCTGCCAACATGGCCTGGGAATACCAGAGGTGCGCACCCGCATAAAATCGTGTCCAGTTATTGGCGGGGTCACCGGCGATGATGCCATCGAAATCATCAGGATAACGCTGCGCCTCCATCAGCCCCTGCTGCCCACCTTTGGAGCAACCTACATAATAGGAATACTGAGGCGGCGAGTCGTATAACGCCTCTACCACCTGCTTGCCATTGACGGTGGTGACATGCAGGGAGCGATGACCGAAGTCTTCGATCAGATCCGGACGACCTGACGCCCAGGAAGCATCGAAAGGAACAGGCCCCGCTTTGTGGCCGGTATCGGTACTGGCAGTGGCATAGTGGCGTCGCAGTGCCCCGGCCATAGCAGCATAGCTGATGGTGCCCGCCATGCCACCGTTTCCGACCACCTGGAACTTGCCGTTCCAATTATCCAGTGGCAACCAGACTTCGAAACTGACTTCCGGGGCAGTCGTACCCACCAGGCGACAAAAAGCAGGCGCCTCCAGGTTGGCTTCGCTGCCGGGGGGAGTGAACGAATTTTCAGCGACCACTTGCGCCAGCGAAATGGTCGTCATGGAGAGCGCAAGCTCGCCAAGCTGCAGGCAGTTTCGGGCCAGATTTCCAGGCTGCCCGTAAGACAGGCCCGACAAACCTAACAAAGTCGCCAGAATGACACCTTTGCCGACTAATGCAATTATTTTCATCCTGCTTACCTGCTGGTGGGGTTACGAAAATACGGCAGGCTCTGCCTGCTACTGCGCTGTCAGGTCAGCGTACACCAGGTCATGTGAGTGCTCAACCAGGCGATTGGCGACTAGCCCTGTCCGCTGGAAATGGGACTTGATCTCGCCCGCATCGAAATGCGGAAAGAACCTGTGATTAATCAGAGGCTCCTTAGCTTACAACCGATCCAGCCCCTTGTAGCGTCGCTGGCTCGAGGGTAACTTTTCCAGCAAGGTCTCGATACTGGTTGCAAACCGCGGAAACCTCTGCAGGTCTGCAAAACTGTGAATGAATATTCTGATGCCAAAAATCACTGCGCCTGTCATCGGTAGTCGGCGCAGTGTCTGCCGCTCCACCCGCCAGTAACGCTGGCCGTTATCCGTGTCCGGTTCATCCGCGGGAGCGCTCGACTCCCGCCATAGCAGCTCTGGCGTAGATTGGACAGACCAGTTGTATCGAAACAGCGGTTTGGCCGATTTCAAACTGTTAAACAAACGGTTCACCCGCATCGATAACTCCCTGCCATATCCCGGCACCGGGCTGTGAATCTGATCCAGTGAACAGCCTATTTTTTCCTCCAGTTTCCAGTTGGACGGGGCGCAGACACTGGCAGCGGTGAGGACAAACGTCCCGTCCTGCGGTTCGAGGATACACAGATCTTCCTGAACCCAGAGCGAGGCCTGCCACAGTGTGCTGTGGTAAAGCGATTGTGTCTGAGACTGCCCATCCAGGGGAAAACTGATCTCAGCGGGCAGACAGACCAGCCGGTTCTGCTCGACACGATAATGCCCGCCATGGTCCCGAACCAGATGATCCAGAATAAGCGCGCGCAGTTCCTGCTGAGCCGGCTCTGATCCGGGCAGCGCCCGGTAGACCTTGTCAGCAAGGGTCTCGGCGGCAATCAGCTTATTCCGATAAAATTCACCGAAGTCTGCGTCGCGAATAAGCCACTGCCTTGGATCCAATCGCTTCAGGCCCAATCGCAACACTGAACGCTGATCAGGTTCAGGCAGGTAAATAGGAGAAGCCTTGCTGTTTAGAAGCATGCTTGTTGTTCGGCTCCACTGGCCGCCAGACTACTACAAATGAAGTCGTCTACTGTTGATAGATGGGGTCAGAGTAAAAATACAGTGGTTCTGAGCTTATTTTCACAGAAACTACTGTATTTTTACTCTGACCCCAGTTACCTCCGCTAAGTATATTTCTACTCTGACCGCCAATTATCTATAATCCTCAGCCGGACATCACTACAAACTAAGAGCAACTGCCGGGAGAAAAGTCCATGTCGCTTCGCTGGTCACGAGTCACAGCCCTGTTGAGCCTGGGCTTTTTATCGCTGCTGTCTCCGGCGCTTTTCGCCCACACTGAAGAGGGCGTTGTGGGTGGCTTCATCAGCGGCTTCCTGCACCCTGTCTATGGCCCGGACCACGTCGTGGCGATGGTGGCCGTGGGCATGTGGGGTGCGTTTCTGGGCAGCCCGGCCATCTGGTTACTGCCGGTCGTATTCCCCCTGGTGATGGCGTTCGGCGGCGCTTTGGGCGTGATAGGTGTCCCGCTGCCGCTGGTAGAAGTCGGTATCGCCAGCTCAGCTATCGTACTCGGATTAATGGTGCTGCTGGCGGTTCGACCTCCGCTTTGGGTAGCGGCGGTACTGGTGGGCGCTTTCGGTATCTTTCATGGCCACGCCCACGGCACGGAGCTGCCGGCGGCGTCTAACCCGCTTTCTTATGCAATCGGCTTCGTGCTGGCAACCGGGCTCATGCACCTGGTCGGTATCGCCTTTGGTCTGCTGGCCGACCTGCCCAGAGGCCGCCTGGTTGTGCGGATAGCAGGCGGCCTGATTTCGGCCAGCGGCCTTTACTTCCTCACGGGTGCATTTTGAAAAAAGCGCTACCATCGGCGGTCGGGCTCCTGCTTCTTGTGCAGCCGCTGCTGGCCCAGGCCCATTCACCCTACCCCGGTGTGCGCGGTTTCTACGTTGGGGCGCTGCATCCTCTGACAACACCCTCGCATGTACTGTTGATCATTGCGATCAGTATCCTGCTGGGGGTCAGGGTCGCGGACGGACAGATGCGCTTCCTGGTGACGGTTTTCTCGGCGACAGCAGTGGGCCTGATGCTGGCGTTTGTGGTCGCCAGCTACCTGCCATCAGCCCTGTTGATACTGCTGCAGATCACGCTGCTGGGCGCACTGCTCATCGGCCCTTCTGCACTGCCCGCCGGGCTCCTGATGGCGCTGAGCGGGACTGCCGGTTTTCTGCTGGCCCTGGAGTCCATCCCCGATCCCGGCCCGTTCCTGGATGTAGTGATTACCGTCTTTGGTTCACTGGTAGGTATTCATTACCTGATCATGTACGGGTCTCGCGGCGCCCGCTCCGTGGTGGAGCGCTGGGATTCCTCTACCCTGCAGATCGGTATCAAGATCGCCGGATCATGGATTGCGGCAATCGGCCTGTTGATGTTGGCTTTTGCCTTTGCCAACATCCTCTGACCGCTAGTGCCCCTTTACTCGTTACCGTATTGCGTTACTATCGGGCTTACCAGGGCGTAGACAGACTCTCTGCCAACAGCTCGAATCACGTTGGCGAATGGCTTCTGTCGCTCGAACAGGCTGTCGAAAATTGATATCCATGCCGTCAGGACGAGGCAGAAACTGGCGAGGAAGAGCTGTAGTCCGGCGCAATTGAGCATGCTGAGCCGGCTTTTTGCGAAGTATTGGCAGGCCCGATGGTTTCTCAACAGCCTGCTGACCAGTCAGCGTTCTTAAGGTCCAAAATAACGACAACAACTTACCAGGAGCTTACCCATGAACAAGCTGGATCCGGACGGTACCCGCCTGCCTATCAAGATAGACAGCACCTCCAATGGTGAATACGAGCCCATCCCCGTTTCCGCGTGGAATCTCCAGGGCAATCAGCTGGCTTTACAAAATGCCACGGAAAACGCCCGCCGCAGCGGCCAAAGCCGCCGGCAGTTTCTGGTTTCCAGTTGTGGGGCCGCCAGCACCCTGCTGGCTTTTAACCAGGCAAATGCCTACAGCAACAGACTCGGCGGTTATTTTGAACTGTCCGAAGACGCAGCGCTGGACCGCTTTGCCGCCGCCGAACAGGTTGACGGGAGCGAGTTTATCTTCGATGTACAGGGACATTACGTAAACCCCGAGGGCGACTGGTTAAGCCGCCTTCCGGAATCCGCACGACCTTATGCCCAGATGGAAAAGGCCAGCTGTGAGGCAGCATCAGCCAGCGAGTCGCGCAGCTATCTAGACTGCCTGTCGGCCAGCGAATTTATCAAAGACATCTTTTTAGACAGCGATACGGACATCATGGTCCTGTCTTTTGTGCCCTCCACCCGCGAAACGGAGCCGGTCACCATAGAGGATGCCGACGAGACCCGGCGTATCGTCGCCGAACTCGAAGGCAGCAAACGCCTGATGATTCATGGCCGGGTCAACCCCAACCAGGAAGGCGACCTGGAGGGGATGGACGAGCTGGCTGAAAACTGGCATATCAGCGCCTTTAAAACCTACACCCAGTACGGCCCGGGAGGTCGCGGTTTTTTTCTCCACGACGACGCCGGCATTGCCATGATCGAACGGGCACAGCGGCTGGGTGTGCGCAATATCTGTGTTCACAAAGGCCTGCCGTTCGGCCCGCAATCCTATGAGCACAGTCAGTGCCCCGACATCGGCATCGTGGCGAAACAGTTTCCCGATATGAACTTTCTCGTCTATCACTCCGGCTTCGTTCCCACTGTACAGGAACAGGAATTCGTCGCCGGGGCCGGCAGGGACGGCATCGACACCCTCATTCAGTCCCTGATCGACAATGGGATCGCTCCCAATGCCAATGTCTATGCGGAGCTGGGCAGTACCTGGCGCTTTCTGATGCGGGACCCGGACAATGCTGCCCACGCGCTGGGTAAACTGTTTCGATACGTCGGTGAAGACAACGTGCTGTGGGGTACAGATTCCATCTGGTATGGTTCTCCCCAAGACCAGATTCAGGCCTTCCGCACCTTTCAGATTTCGGCACAGTTTCGCGAACGTTATGGCTATCCTGAGATAACGCCACAGCTGCGACGCAAAGTGTTCGGTCTCAATGCGGCCGTTCCTTACCAGATCGATCAGCAGGAGATTCAGCTGCTCACCGCGGCGGACACCCTGTCGCGAGAGAAGTCGAACTATCTCAATGACCCTCAACCCAGTTTTCTTACCTATGGCCCGAAAAACCGTCGCGAGTTTCTCAACCTGCTGAAGTGGGGCTGACGGACCACCGATATGGGTATCGTTACCACTGCAAAAGCGTTACTGGAACTGGGGCTACCGGCGCTGTTGCTCAGCTGGATAATTTTTTACTGGTTATTCTCAGAGGAAAAAATAGGCCGGGATCTGAGCCACAGGGCGCTGAAGTCAGCGCTGAAGAAAAACAGGAAAGATCTTAAGAAGATCAACAATAAAAAGGTACGCCTGATCTATAACCGCTGGGCCTGGTTTGGGGGCGGATTTTACGGCCTGGCCGGCCTGTGGACCTTTCTGGTCATCGAGGCTAATGACCTGGCCTCCTTTCTGGCCGGCGGCAGCTACCTGACTTCTTTCTCAGGGGGACTGCTTAATTTTGTTATTTCATTCTTAATCAACCAAGTCACCAATTCCATTCAGGCTCTGCTCTGGTTTTCCTACTGGCCAGGTCCCGGCGAATCGATGCTGATCTGGATCGCCGCCGGCTACCTGGGCTATTGGGCAGGTATCGAAATGGCTCGGCGGCAACTGACGCCGGCAGCTGTCATCAAGTTCAACCGGGATCCTGATCAATCCCGTTCTCAGGAGGATTAAAAATGCGCTTATCCCGATTACTGTCCAGGCTGGCTCTGGGCGCGGCTTTATTCAGCCTGTGGCTCGGAAGTGCTGTTGCACAGCAGGAACGCGTCGCGCTGACTGACGACATGATTGATTCCCTGACCCTGTTTCTGAGCAGCTTGTCGGACGACCAGACGGACAAGGCCATGTACTCCTTTGACGACGAAGAAAGGTTCAACTGGCACTTCATCCCAAGGACCCGCAACGGCATCTCGTTTAACGACCTGAACGGGAATCAGCAGATCCTGGCGAGTCAGGTACTGCAGACTTTCCTGAGCGGTACGGGGTATCGAAAAGTGGAGCAGATTCGCAGCCTGGAATCCGTACTGAAGGAAATAGAGGTCGATGGGCGTTTTGTGCGCGACCCAATGGCTTATTTCCTGACCGTATTCGGCCAGCCATCCCAGGATGGAGCCTGGGCGTTCCGCCTCGAGGGACATCATGTCGCCCTCAATTGGACCTTTGCCGGGGGCAACGGGATAGCCAGTTCACCCCAGTTTTTCGGTAGCAATCCCGCCGAAGTTCGCGGCGGCCCGCTCAATGGGTTGCGGGTGCTGTCGACCGAGGAAGATCTGGGTCGTGAGCTGGTGCTGAGCCTCGATACAGCGCAAAAATCTCTCGCCATCCTGGAGGTAGCAGTACCCGGTGATATTTATACCGGTGCTGAAGACGATATAGTCCCATTCCCGGACACAGGGATCGCCTGGGATGGGCTGCGCTCAGCCCAGCAGCTGACACTGATGAATCTGATCGAGGAAGTAGCCGGCGCGCAACCGGATGCGATAAGCACCGCACGCATGTCTGATGTCAGAGCAAACCGGGAACAGATCCGGTTTGCCTGGATCGGCGGTACCGGTCTATCAGCCGGTCACTACTGGCGCGTCCAGGGGCAGAATTTTCTGATTGAGTACGACAAGACCCAGAACGAAGCCAATCACATACACCTGGTCTGGCGGGATTTTGACGGGGATTTCGGGCGCGACCTGATCCGGCTGCATTACGACGCGGTTGCGGCGGAATACGGTGCCGGACACAGGCATTAAGGACACACTGATCAACTACCATCATTCTCTGCAGGAGTCTGTCGGTCGGCATCGGGCTGACCGTCAGCGATCAGTCTTCCCGTCGGGTGATGCGGATGTCGCCATTGCTGGTTGAAAGGCGGATTCTGTCGCCACCTCCATTGATATCGCCACGGCCCACTACTTCACGCTCGTCCTGACCGGTTATTGTCAGAGGAAAATCGGTGTAGATCCGGTAGTCGCCCCGTGCACGTCTGGAAACTTCGATTCTGGCCTCGACTGTCGCGCCGTGATTGGCTGGCAGTCTCAGTTCGATATCGCCTCCACTCGAATCCAGCGTAATGTGGGCGTCCTGCCCCGGTCCAATCTCGCCAAGCTCCGCTTCAATGCTGCCACCCGAAGTATCCGCCTCAATGTAACCGTTGATGGGCCCAAGAAAAATGTTACCGCCGGAGGTATCGACCTGCACCGGACCATCACTGCGGGTAATTCTTATTGTTCCTCCGGATGTATCGGCGATCAGTAACCGGGCGCTGCCCGCCAGCGTGATATTCCCGCCCGAGGTATCCGCCATCATGGTGCCGCCGGCATAGCCCGCCTGAATACTGCCCCCGGAGGTATCGAGACTGACATTACCAGTCACTGTGCCAACCTCGATGTTGCCACCGGAAGTGTCGGCGGAGACGTTTCCCTCAACATCGCCTATTGTGATAGTTCCACCCGAGGTATCAGCTTCCACATCCCCCACAACGTTACCAATATTGATGCGGCCGCCGGAAGTGTCAGCCGAAACATCCCCGTTGATAACCTCGGCAATCTCAATGCGCCCGCCGGAGGTATCAGCCACCACGTCACCATTCTCGACCCGGCCTACAATAATACTCCCGCCACTGGTGTCAGCTTCCACGTCACCGTTGATATCGCCTATTTCGATGGCACCACCCCCGGTATCCAGCTCCAGGTTGAATTCACGGGGTACCTGCGCTTCGAATCTTATGCGGCTGCGTCCCCGAGCGTCTTCGGCGACGACCCTGACTTCATTGCCAGCGTCTTCAAACGACACGTCGAAAGCCTCGGGGTTGATTACCCGCACCCGCACCCGGGGCTCATCCCAGGTTCTGACCGTGATGGCACCCGCATCACTGAGAATGTTCAATCTGCCGCCAGGTTGCACCGAAAACTCCCTCTCGATATCCCCGGTCTGGGCCTGGAGAGGAAGAATCCAGCTGACTCCCACAGCGACCAGGATACTTTTACCGATGACGCCCATGTTGAAAACGCGATTGAGTAAATACATAGCTTCACTACCTCTTTAGAAAAATTCAGAGTTGTTTACACCGTTGCCGGGATTTTCGATGATCTCCCTGGCCCGCTGTCGAATATAGTCATTGCCATCCACTTCGGCCCGTTGACGGAAAACCGCCAGGGTTTCAGAGTCCGGGTTTCGAGCCAGGGCATTGAACGCTTCCACCCGCACGCCAGGATTCACATCATCCTGCAAGGCATTGCGCAAGGCGTTCCTCACCGGCTCAATTTCCACGTAATCCACCAGTGAGCGTACCGCCGAGTAGCGAACTCCGGGGTTACTGTCGTAATTGAGAACATAGATGATTGAAGAAGAGACTTCGTCCGTATAGGACGCATTCTGCAGCACTTCGATTGCATCCAGCCTGGCCGCTTCATCAATTTCATTGAGCAGCGCCACCGTCATCAGCGTCCTTATGCCGACATCGGAAACATTGCCACTCATTCGTGTCTCTGATGCCATAGAGAACGAAAGATCAATATCACCACTGAGCGGATCGAAGCGATCCACCTGCATGGCGGATATTTCATAATCCTGTTCACCTATCAGCGCCAGCGGCGAAACACCAGACTGGGGACTGTTGCCGGCACTACCGTCGCCGCCGGAACCGTCGATAAGTATGCCCAGCACAAAACTGGCTGCCAGTGCCGCCGACTGCAACGCCATCAGTGAGGGCTTGCGGATCAGAGCCTGCAAAAAAGCACTGACCGGAGAACGATTGGCAACCTGCCGTTGCAGATTCCGGTGCATCCGGTGCCGATTGTCTTCAAGCCTGCCATCGTCGATATGCACACTGGTACCCAGGGGAATTGCATGCTCAAGGGCCTGTTCCCGAAGCAGGATCTCCTGCAGTTGCCGGTTGTCTGACAACGCGCGCTCGAAGCTGGTACGTTCGGCGTTATCCAGATCACCGTACAAATAGCGTAAAACCAGATCCTCGAGCTGCTCTCTGTCTTCTGGCTTATTCATTGGCTGCTCCATTGATTTTCTTTCCTTTAGCGCTGCCGGTGATAGGGATCGAGCTGTTGTCTTAGCTTTCCCCGGGCGCGAAACAGGAAGACTTTGAGTGAATTTTCGTTGCAGTTCATGATTTCAGCGGCCTCTTTCAGCCTGAGCTCCTGCTGATGACACAGGACAAAGGCGATGCGCTCCCGCTCAGTCAAAGTGGCCAGCGCAGTGTTGAGCTGTGTGTTCAACTCTGCAGATAACAACGATTCCTCTGGCGTGTAGGCATCCGTACAGTGCTGTTCCTCATACTCAACGCCGTCATGAAGCTCAGTGGTCTGCTGCCAGAAACGCTTGAACTTGCGCCGGTAGGACAACGAGGTATTCACCACGATCCGGTGCAACCAGGTACTGAACTTGCTGCCACCTTGAAAGGAACCGATCGACTTGAATGCTGACAGCATGGCATCCTGGAAGATGTCATTGGCATCGTCGGCGTTCTGAGCTATTCCAGCGGCAACCGCGAGCATCTGCCGCTCCACCGGACGCACCAGCCGTTCAAAGGCGGCAACATTGCCAGCCTGTGCGGCGTTGATGAGTTCCTGCTCGGAATCCCTTAACACACGTGGCTCCACATGATTTATCAACCTGCTTTCTGGCAGGTGTGTCCGAAGTTTAGCTGCTTGCTTTTCTTAGAGTCCCAGGACAACCAAAAGGTTAACAGCTCAGAGCAGATTTTTTTGCCGGAATCTGGCGGGCGGGACTGGATGGCAGGGACCCTCTGGTTATTTGCCGCAAAGCGGTAGGGTTATTAATCAGAGACTCCTTAGAGCAGTTCTATTGATCGATGATCGGTGGCCTCGGGGATTACTCGCTGTCGCGAAGCTGTTTTTCCTGCTCCTTGATGAGTGACAACTGCTGACGCAATCGCTCGCGCTCTGACTCATCGAGACTCTTTTTATCTTCGAGCCGTTCGCTGAGCCGTTGTTTCTCGCTTTCCAGCTGGTCAAGCGCCCTGGCCTTGTCGAAGGCGATTTCTTCCGCCTCGACTGACTCTTTGCCGTCTGACGGCGCCACTTTCGCCGGGATAATGCGGGTTTCGGCGTCCTGGGTAATGTGTCTGGTGACAGTTGGAGAAACGATTTCCAACCCGGCACCGTGAACAATGTCCAGTATTTGCCGGTTGAGATCCGATCTGACCGTGAGTATGCGTTCCACGTCGGTCAGCAGACCGCCGACTTTGTAGGAGACAGCGAAATCATCAAGGCTCAACACATGGATAAACGGCTCTTCCAACCCCGCCTTGACGGCAGCAGCCACCATCAACGGCTCGATCGTGCTGTGCGGAATATCGTATCCCAATGATACCGTGCTGGTCAGGATAACCCCGGAACGACGGGCCACTACCACCGGCTTCTGGGTAAACGTTGCATTGGGAATGGCAATCAGTTCCCGGGTTTCCGTCTGAATCTCGGTATCCAGCAGGCCCCGGGAAACCACCTTGCCAAAATGGTCTCCGACGGTAATGAAGTCCCCCACCTTGAACGGTTGTGTCACGCGCAGGCCGATAGCGCCCATGAAGTTGGTGACGAAGGAGGTCGACGAGAAGGCCAGCACACCGGACACGACAATACCCAGCAACCCCAGCACCTGGTTTCGTGACGACTCACTCAAGGGTGCGGTCAGCACCAGAATGACCAGTGCCAGGATTGTCAGCCCCAGCAACAGTAACTGACGGGGAAATTTTTCTTCGCTGGACAGTGATTTCTGACGATGAATCAGGAAGAAGTGCAGCAGCCCCAGCAGCAGTGCGCAGATTAGCGTGGCCAGGGCCAGCGGCAGATAGGAAGTCAGAATTTCCGGCAGCATCATGACCTGCCATTACACCCCAAGTCCGAACTCGGCAGCAAGCAGGGCATAGGACCGGGCGCGGGCAACCGGATCGTGGGTGATGGTGAGAATCATCAGTTCATCGGCGCCAAATTCCTCTGCAAGGCTGAGCAAACGGGCTTTCACCTGCGCGGGAGTGCCTACCGCACGCTTATCGCGATTGGCCTCGATGGCCCGCCGCTCGGCATCGGCATAAGGGTAACTGGTGGCTTCCTCCACGGTGGGCACCGGTCCGGGAGCCCCCTGCAACAGACGCACAAACCAGAGATCGCGACTGCGTGACAGGCGCCACGCTTCTTCTTCTGTCTCGGCACAGACAGTAAATACACACAGACTGGTGTGGGGGCTTTCCAGGTTGGGACCCGGTCGGAACTGCTGACGATACAGGGTGAAAATGTCGGTGCGAATAGATGGGTTGATAAAATAGGCAAAGCTGTAGGGCAGGCCCGCGTCGGCGGCAAAGCCGGCGCTGTCCTCACTGGAACCCAGCATCCACATTTCCGGCGGCTGCTCTACCAGGGGAAACGCCCTGGCGCCTTCCATTCCGCGGGTGACCGGTTCAGTATCGTTTATCAGCGCCTGCAAGTCGGCGACCATGGCGGGAAAATGTTGCGGCCCGACAGTCGACCCGTAGCGCAGGGCGGCCGCAGTAAACGGATCGGTGCCCGGCGCCCGGCCCACGCCGAGGTCGACCCGGTCGGGATACAGGGTCTGCAACAGTTTGAAATTTTCCGCCACTTTGTAGGGACTGTAATGGGGCAGCATGATACCCCCGGAACCGATTCGTATGCGCTGCGTCTCGGCACCGAGCCGCCCCAGCAGTACTTCCGGGGAACAACCTGCCAGGGCGTCGGACGCATGGTGCTCCGCCAGCCAGTAACGATGGTATCCCAGCTCATCACACTGCTTTGCCAGGGCGAATGTTTCCTGCAGGGCGGCCCGGGCGGTGCTGCCGCTGCGGACGGGGGACTGATCCAGTACTGAGAGTTTCATCATGATGGCAGGATTATACGCGTTTTGGGCATGATCCGCGTGGGGTCCTGGTTGTTATAGGTTTCCCTCGCGGTTCCTGTGATCTTTTGCAGGCGCGGTGTACTTCGTTGTTACCGACTCGGAACACAGGTACAGGTTTGGGTTTGGGTTTGGGTTTGGGTTTGGGTTTGGGTTTGGGTTTGGGTTTGGGTTTGGGTTTGGGTTTGGGTTTGGGTTTGGGTTTGGGTTTGGGTTTGGGTTTGGGTTTGGGTTCGGGTTCGGGTTCGGGTTCGGGTTCGGGTTCGGGTTCGGGTTCGGGTTCGGGTTCGGGCCTATGCAACTGCAAACGCCTGGCTAATGCAATCCTGCGCATCTTGAATGACAACACTGGACATTCCCCGACCCCGGCGCTACCGTAGATTTTCACCTGTAACCGGGCTACCGACCGTGACCAGTCAATGGGAAATTTGACACCTATTCTTACCGCTTTTCAGAGGCTCGCGCTCTTCCTGCTGCTGGCCTGCGGCACCCTGGCGTTCCCGGTGGCGGGGCAGGACAGGCTGGCCGCACTGGCAGGAGACGGCGGCGTGATGCTGCAGGCACCTGATGGGGAAGTCCTGGTGAGCCTGAACCCTGATCGTCAACTCATACCCGCTTCGCTGGTCAAGATCCCCCTGGCACAGGTGGCATTGACGGTGCTCGGGGAGGACTTTCGCTTTCAGACCGAATTTTATCGTAATGACAGCGGCGATCTGCTGATCCGGGGCCTGGGTGATCCTTACCTGGTGTCAGAGGAGATAAACAGCATCACCGTCCTGCTGGCACAACAGAGCTTGAATCAAGTCCGGCGCCTTGTTGTGGATGACTCGGCCTTTGAGCCTGATCCGGATCTGCCTCTCGAACGGGGCACCGATCAACCCTATGGTGCCCGCAACAGCGCGCTGGCGGTCAATTTCAATACGGTGAATCTGGCCTGGTCTGAAGACGGCAGGCTGCTCTCAGCGGAACCCCAGACTCCCTTGACGCCCCTTGCCCGCGAGCTCGGCGCACCACTCTCTCCGGGTGAGCCTCAGCGCATCAATCTGGGTGAGGATCCGCGCGCCGGTCTGTTGCAGGTTCAACAGCTGTTTCGGCTTTTCTTGGAGGGGTCTGGTATCACAGTATCAGATGCCAACTTCTATCATGAACCGGTGACAGATGACTGGACGCTGGTCTACCGGCATTTCAATTCCCGCTCGCTGCGGGATAACCTGGACGGCCTGCTTCGCTACTCCAACAATTTCATCGCCAACCAGCTTTTTCTCACCCTCGGGGCGCACCGCAGCGGCTACCCGGCAACCAGCGCGTCTGCCAGGGCGGCCCTGCAGCAGCAGCTTGCCGAGCTGTACGGGGCAGGCTTTGGCAACGACCCACGCTCGCTGCTGATGCTGGAAGGTTCCGGCCTGTCCCGCCAGCAGCGCAGCAGCGCCGCCGGCATGCTGCACATCCTTGAGGCCTTCAGGCCCTATGCCGACCTGCTTCCCGAGGTGGACGGCAACCTGCGCAAGAGCGGCACCCTGACCGGTGTCTACAACTTCGCCGGCTATCTGCCCGGGCCCGATGGCCTGTATCCCTTCGTCATAATGACCAGCCAGGCGGCCAATAATCGCGCGGAGATTCTGCGGTTATTGCGCCAGCGGCTATGAACCCATACCGTGTGAAAAAAGACCAGTTTCCTGATTGATCAACAACCAGCCTGTGGTTAAGACCCTAAAAACCGAATCAGCGCCGCATTTACGATATCCGGCACTTCCTCATGAGGATTGTGGCCAACGTCGGGAATCAGAAAAACTTCGGCATTGGGAAACACCTGGCCCGCATGACGGGCTTCCTCGGCAAAGGTCGGGTAGTCCTCTTCTCCACCCATAATCAGGGTTCTGGTCTGGATATGCTGCCAGTCGTTGACTACCGTATCCATGCCACGCATCTGGCCGGTCAGCGCGCTCACATAGGCCATGCGGGGCCAGTCGCCACTGAGCCGCTGCCCATAACGAATTCGCATATGCTCCGCAAACTGCGGTTGCCAGGTGACGTAATTTTCCTCAGCCCATCTCAGCAGGCCGTCGAAGACGGCTTCCATGTCCGGGTTGGCATCCACCTCGCCGGTCATTGGCCTGAACCCGCGCCCTGCTCGTCTGTCCGTCAGCCCCACCTGGTTGACGGTGACCAGGTGGGTGGTTCTCTCCGGGTACAGAAAGGCAAAGCGGGTAACCATCTGCCCACCGATAGAATGGCCTACCATCGCCGCCTCTTCGATACCCAGGTGATCCATCAGCCGCGCCGTATTGGAAGCCCACAGGCTGATGCTGTAAGGGAGAATTGGTTTGGAGGATTTACCCCAGCCGAGGCGGTCCTTCACGATCACCCGGTAGCCTTCGTTGCTCAAGGCCTCGATCTGTGATTGCCAGTACCAGCCATAGTAGAGACCGCCATGATGGAAGATGACCGTTCGACCATTAGCCGGCCCGGTTGGCGCGACGTCCATGTAGGCAATCCGGACATCCTGGTTGTAAATTCTGAAATTCATGAATTCAACCGGATACGGGTATTCGAATTCCTCCAGGTTAATTGAGATCGGCCCCCAGTCGGACGGGGGAGTCTGCGGTGGTGCAGACTGTGCAGACACCAGGCCCGGGATTGAGACTGCTAAAGCGCCGAGCAGGATAAGCCATAAAGGCGTGCAGTGAGAGTGACGGGGCATAATCAGGTTTCCTCCTATTCGAAACGATTACGGGCTCGCAGAACCGGCTGCTTGCCGACTCTGCATACGGGACCAGCCAAAGGTAGCGGCCATTGAAATGATTGTATAGCAACCAGGCCACTCAGAATAATCATCCCCTCGCATTCATCAGGCTGAGACTGGCGCACGAATACTCGGTGGGGCTCATAAAAAAGGCCGGGGGGCCGGCGGGGGTGCCGACCTGCCCGGCCAACGCGCAATACCCTGACGGGGATTGTTCTGCTGCAGGCGGATTTTTTGATCGGCTCAGTTGATCCTCAATACCTCGCTACCGCTGGCTTCAATGGGGTCCACCAGCAGTCCGGTAATAGCCCTCGGAAGCTGGGAAATCATCAGCCGGTCGCCGGCCCGGATCTCCTGGGAGCGCACCAGCACATTGAGGTCTCCGCCCGCGTCGAGATAGTCACCCAGCTGCTGGTAGCGAATTGCCTGCAGCCGGTCCTCCACCACCCGGTAGAGGGTCTGATCCGGGTACAGGGCATGCACCGGCATGGGAATCACCTGGCTGACTTCCGGTAACGTGACAGCCAGTTGCAGGGTACGGCCAATATCCAGTGCGTCACTGGCGTCACTGGCAAAAAAAAGCGTCGATACCGCTTTGACCGGGTTTCACATCTGCTGCCAGTCGCACCAGGGGAAAGCTCAGCCGCCTGCCGTCCAGTTCGCTGGTTGCCGTGACCACCTGCCCCCGGGAAATGCTGTCACGCAACAAAGCTGCCGTGCCGGCCGCTATGGAGGTACGGATTTCCAGGCCCGAATAATCGGCGATGCGCACCAGGCTGGTACCGGCTGTTACGCGGTCACCCTGGGTCACTTCGGTACTGATAACACGCCCGGCAAATGGCGCCACTACGCGGGTCTGCGCCAGGTCAATGCGGGCTCGCTCCAGGTAGGCGGCGGATTCGTCCACATTGGCCTGTTGCTGGGCGACACGGTTGGGGAAGTCCGCGACCCGGGCCAGGTGTTCCTCGACCAGGATGGCCTGTTCACTGGCCTGCTGGCGGGTAGCGTCCAGTTCAGAGTCTGCGATCATGCCCCGTTCATGCAGATCTCTTACCCGCTGCAGCCTGGCTTGAGTTATCTCGTTAAGCTGCCGGTACTCGGCAACCAGGTTCTCGGCCAGCTGTTGTTCGGTTCCAACGGATTTCAGTTGCGCCTGATTGCGCTGATAATTTGCCAGGGCTATCTCGTAAGCCAGCTGCAGCTCGGTTGCATCCAGCTCAATCAGCAACTCGCCGGCTTCCACCCATTCGCCTTCGTGGCGATGTATTTCCTTTACCGGCGCGCTGATACTGGTATTGAGGTTTGCCACCTGGCGGGATTCCAGCCTGCCAAAAGTCAGTAACACCGGCGCAAGGTTTTCCGGCCTTGCCGTCTTCACGGACACCGGCCAGGCAGTTTCGACCTGCTCAACCGGGGCGGCGCTGGGACCGGTGGCAATAATGAGAGCCGCCACCAACCCCGAAACACCCAGCACCAGCAGCCAGGGCAATTTCCTGAACAGATCTTCGAAGGGTCTGCGTATCCGGCTCGACATCTTCATAATTCACCTATTTGCGCTCGCTCTCTATTCATTTCGTTGTGCTGTCGTTGTTGCTCTTTTTTATCTTTGCTGCTTTTATCTGTGCTTTTTTATTTATTCTGATTTTGCTTTTTGTCTTCTTGTCTTTTCGCTTCCCATCTCCCCTCTCTCTTATTCTCCCTTCAGCCCTCTCACCACTAATCCTCTTTCTTCTTCTTTTTTCTCTCCTCTTTTCTCTCTACCCTCTACCTTCTACCCTCTACCTTCCACCCTCTGCTCTCTCCCTTCCCCTCGTTACCGCCTTTCCTTTTCTCCCCTGCCCTAGGCCTCTCCCTGCAGCGTCTGCGCCTGCTGGCCCAATCGCCTGGAAACCATGGCACGCAGCGATTCCCTGGAGTTCTCGATCATTACAATCAGGGCCGGGATCACCAGCAACACCAGCAGTGTGGAAAACGCCAGCCCGAAGCAGAGGGTGATGGCTATGGGCACCATGTACAGGGCCAGGCTGAAGGTCTCGAACATCAAGGGTCCAAGGCCTGCGATGGTTGTCAGTGAAGTCAGCACCACCGCCCGGAACCGGGACAGTGACGCCTTATGGATGGCATCGTTGACGGACAGCCCTTCAGCCAGGGCGCGGCGGAAGAAACTGATCAGAATAATCGAGTCGTTGACGACGATTCCGGTCAGGGAGAAGAACGCCAGCAGGGACATGACGCCAAGATCGTAGCCCATCACCAGATGACCGATGACGGCGCCGGTGAGGCCCAGAGGGATGGCGGTCATGACCGCCAGGGGCCAGGTGTACGACGCAAACGACCAGGCCAGAATTAAATAAATAAAGATGATCGTCAGCACCGCACCCAGTTTCATGGTGTTCAGAATCTGCTGATTTTGCAGGGTGACCCCATCAAGGGCGGAAGTCAGGTTGTAGCGATCCCGTATTTCCGCCAGGGCGTTGTTACTGATATGGGTAACAATCTGATCCGCGTTATTCACCCTCGGGTCAACACTGGCACTGACCACCACTGACATGAAGCCGTTGTTGTGATTGATGACATCGATACCGCTGCGGTTACGCAGGTCTGCGATCATGCCCAGAGCCACCAGCTCGCCGCCGGGGGTAACAACTGGTAACTGCTTCAGGGAAGTCATGTGGTCCCGCTCGGCATCGGGCAACATGACATTCACTTCAATTTCTGAATCTTCCTGGTTGAATACCTGAACCCGCTGACCGTTATAGGCGGCGCGCAGTTGTCGACCCAGGGACTCGGTGGATATCCCCAGGGATTTCCCTGCCGGGTTCAACGCGTAAACAATCTGATCCTTGCCGTAGGGCAGGTCGTCAAACACATTGGAAACGCCGGGGTAGGAGGCCAGGGCTGCCTGCAGTTCCTCTGACGCCTGCTTCAATGTGGGGACATCGCGCCCGCGCAATACCAGCGAAATATCCGGCCGGCCGTTGTTGGCGCCGCCGGTAACTTCCAGATACAACTCCTCCACGAAAGGGGGGCGGGATACCTTCTGCCGCCAGCTGTCGACGAAGTCCTGGGGGCGGGCCTGACGGGTTTCTTCCCAGGCGTATTCCAGCCGCAATGAGGCATACTGATTACCAGTCTGCCTCTCCTGGTTCAGCCTGGCACTGTTGAACTTGGTGATGAAGCCGGCGATATTGACCCCGCCCAGCTCGCGGTCCGTCGTCGTCATGGTCTGTTCCAGCATTGCCATGAACCCGAGGCGATCGGCTTCGCTGGCCTGGGCGCTGAATTTAACATTGGCTTCCAGCATCTCGGGGCTCACCCCGGTGACCATGTTCAGCCCGACCCGGCCACTGACAAGCAGGCTCATGGACACTAAGACACAGCCGACAGCCAGACAGAGTGTGGTACCTGGCGCTGCCAGGGCTTTATCGAGCAGAGGGCGGTAGTAACGATCACGGAAGCGGAAGAATCGCCGGTCGAACCTGCTGCGAAAACTGTCCGGCTGTTCCCGCGACATCTTTCCCAGGCTATGTTTCAGATGCCCCGGCAAGACCAGAAAACATTCCACCAGTGAAGCCAGTATCACACACAGCAGTACCATGGGCAGAGTCATGATCATCGCGCCCAGTTCACCACCGGTGATCAACAGCGGCACAAAGGCCGCCATGGTGGTCAGCGACGACGTCAGAACCGGTACCAGCATGCGCCTGGCCCCGCTGGCGGCAGCTTCAGTGGCAGACATGCCCTGTTGATAGAGAGTCACCGCGTCTTCACTCACCACGATGGCATCGTCCACTACGATACCCAGAGCCATGATGAAGGTGATGAGCGCCAGAACATTGATACTGCCCTCGAAAATACCGAAGTAGATCAGCGTGGCGAACAGGAAGCTTACCGGGATACCGACCATGACCCACCAGCCCACCCTGCCATTGAGAAACAGCAACAGGGTAATAACCACCAGCACCAGGCCGGACAAGCCGTTCTCCCAGATTACCTGCAGCTGATCCCGCAACAGGATCCAGGATTCCTGGTAAACGTTGATCTCGACCCCTGCCGGCAGGTCCGCTGCCGTTTCCTGCTGCCATTGCTCCAGCACCTGGGCTGCCAGCAGCGCGTCGGAACTGGTCAGCCGGTAGAGCTCCATTTCAATAGTGGCCATGCCGTTCCTGGTCAATGCTGACTGACCGGCCTTGGCCCGGCGCTCAATGTCAGCAATGTCGGTCAGACGAACCAGGCGGCCCTCCGGTGGCAGCGTCAATTCCAGAGCCTGAAATTCCGCCACGGCACGCTTCTGGTCCAGGCTGCGCAACTGCATCTCACTCTGTCCGCGTCCCACGGTACCGGCCGGCGCGTCCACGCTGCGACGTCGGACCTCATCGGCGATCCGATCCAGGCTGGTCTGCAGCTCCACCAGTGTGCCGCTGCTCACCTGAATGGCGATTTCTTCTTCCGGCATCCCATCGAAGTCGATGCGCTCGATACCACGGGAATAAAGATCCTGCTCCAGGGCCCGCACCAGGGGCACCAGCTCCGACAGCGAGCCGTCGGCACTGATCGCAACCACGGCAATGGGTTCGTAATCGGTGGCCCGTGCCACCACGATGGGCTCCATATCCGGCGGGAAATTACGCACCTGGGCGACCCGGTCCTTCACTGTATCCAGGGCCTTGGTCATGTCGGTGTCGAAAACGAATTCCAAGCGGATATCGGCTGCGCCCGTGCGACTGCTGGAACGCATGCTGTTGAGGTCGACCGCATTCGCCAGCTGCTGCTCGATTGGCGTAACGATCAGCTGCTCCACGTCTTCTGCAGACGCGCCCGGCCAGGCGGCCCGGATTGTCACCACCGGCAGGTTAACGCTGGGATCCAGTTGCAGGTTGATCTGCGAGGCTGCCCACAGCCCGGAAAGAATCATCATGATCATCACCAGATTGGGCGCCACTTTGTGGCGCACAAACAGGTCGATCAGTGTCTGGCTCCTGTTCATTGGCTTATTTCTTCCCGCAAGCTGTCTTTCAATTTAGACGCCCCGGCCACCAGCAAGGTTACAAGTTTATAGGCTCATGCTGATGTGCCGGACTGTATGGTGGCCTTCAGATTTTCTCTTCAGCCTTTCTTTTCTGCTTTTCTTTTCAGCTTTTCTCTTTTAGCTTTCCTCTTTCAGCCTTTCTCTTTCAGAATTTGTGCCATCTTTGTAACTCACTGTATTAGCTGAACATTCGGGGATTTCGGCAACGCTGAATTGGTGAACCAGACCACTAATTAGGCGATCACACCAGTGCGCAGGCAGATCGGAATCCAAAAAGGAGGTGAGCCGGTGCTGTCTGCCTGGTGTCCTTTCAACAGCAAGGTCATCAGAGTGTAATAAACGAGTGCCATAGTTGTGGGCTTTGGCTGTTGCCAGAGACAGTGCCCACCAGAAGATACCTTCTCCATGAAGCCTAACTCAGAGCCGGCGATGCAAGTAGAACCCAGGATATCTGCCGTTCCCGCGGAGACTGCACCAAGGGTGCTGGTCTGGCTTGGTGTGATTGTCCTGGTATACACCCTGCTGGTGGGAGTCAGTGTCATTGGTGAGGGCTTTAAATGGCTTACCGGTGGTGCCGAAGGCGCCGCCACAATTTTCTCGTTCGCCAGTAACCCCTTCATCGGCGTCATCCTTGGCACATTGGCCACCGCCCTGGTCCAGTCTTCCAGCACTGTCACGTCGGTGATCGTCGGTATGGTGGCGGGTGGTCTACCCGTAAGCATCGCGGTGCCGATGATTATGGGCGCCAATATGGGCACCACCATCACCAACACGATAGTAAGCTTGGGTGATTTCAGTGAGCGGGACACCTTCAAGAAAGCTTTTCAGGCCGCCACTGTGCATGATTTTTTTAATCTCTACTCCATTGCCGTCTTCCTACCCCTGGAAATCATGTTTCACCCCCTCGAGCGTATAGGGGGAGTGGTTGCTCAATGGTTTGCCGGCGATACAGATGCGTCCTTGCAGAATGCCAATTTCGTCAGTGCCGCTACCAAACCCGTGGCGCATTTTTTCGTTGATCTCTTTGAAGTGCTACCGAGCCCGACACTGGGCGCCGTTCTGGTCATTACTGCCGGAATCGGGCTGATCATCAGCTCTGTACTCTACCTGGGCAAATTACTGAAAGCTGTCATGGTCGGTAAGGCCAAGCACGTGTTTGAAGCGGCCCTGGGCAGCAACCGGGAAACCGGGGTCTTATCCGGGACGCTGGTCACCATGCTGGTTCAGTCTTCATCAACCTCCACCAGCCTGATAGTACCTCTGGCCGGAGCTGGCGTACTGACAACCCGCCAGGTGTTCCCATTTACCATGGGTGCCAATATCGGAACCTGCATAACGGCCCTGTTGGCTGCCACTGCGATCACTGGATCAAACGAGGCGCTCGCATTGCAGATCGCCCTCGTACACCTGCTTTACAATGTCTTTGGCGTGTTGCTTTTCCTCTATATTCCCTTCCTTTTCGAGCTGCCGATCAAATCTGCCCTATGGCTCGGTGATCGCACTGAAGCCAACCGCAGCTGGGCATTCGGATATATTCTCGGCGTTTTCTTCCTCATCCCCGGTACTGTGTTCGGCACCCAATACACGCTCAGTAATCGGACAACAGGGATTGTGGACCTGGAGAACCGGGGGGAGAATCTCGAATCCCTGAGAAGGGAATTCGAGGAGAACCAGGTTATAATCGACTAGCGAATACCTGAAACGATTACGATCAAGGGAGCTTCTGTGCTTTACCAGGGACATTGTCACTGCGGTGCCGTCCGGTTCGAAGTGGACGCACCCGAACATCTTGAGTGCCATGCCTGTAATTGCTCCATCTGCAGTATGACCGGCTATCAACACCTGATAGTGCCGAGAGCCAGCTTTACCCTGCTCAGTGATGAGTCCGCCCTGACTACCTATACCTTCAATACCAGGGTAGCCAGGCACTTGTTCTGCAAAACCTGTGGCATCAAATCGTTTTATATTCCCCGTTCCAACCCGGACGGCGTCTCCGTCAACGTCAGATGCCTTGATCCTTATCCGAACAACCTCACCCTCTCCCCGTTCGACGGAAGAAACTGGGAAGCCCACGCACACACGCTGGCGCACCTGGATAAATAAATCACCTGCCAATCAATGACGCCAGTCGTTGAAGCGGCCCTTATCCCATGGCGCAACTCCCCGGGTGACAATCTGCTATCATTTTCCTCACCGCCTCAGCCTCATTGAGGAAAGGCATGAAGGAATTTATCAGTGAGCAATCACACATTCAGAGCGCTGGAATATTTGCACCCGCGGTCACTGGCGCGCCTCAGTTACCACCTGGGCGACATGGTCGAGGGCCGGCTGTGGCTGAAGGTGCTGATTGGCATGGCCCTGGGGCTGGGAGTCGGGGTGATCCTGGGCCCCTCGGTGGGACTGGTTGACGGGGCTGTCGGTGCCACCGTAGGCAATTGGCTGGCATTTCCCGGCCGTTTGTTTCTGGCCACCATTCAGATGATCGTCATTCCCCTGGTGGTGGCCTCGGTAATTCGCGGCCTCGCCGCCAGTGAAAACATTGAGCAGCTGAAAAAGCTTGGCGTCCGGGTTACCCTGTTTTTCGCCGCGACGACGGCGTTGGCCGCCATGATCGGCCTGGGCATCGCCGGCCTGATCAATCCCGGTGAGTCGATGACAGGACTGCGCCCGGAAACCACCAGCCTGGAGGTGACCGATCAAGTCCCGTCCCCGCCCAGCATCGTGCAACTGCCTGATACCCTGCTGGGCCTGCTGCCCGGTAATCCACTGGATGCCATGGTGCAGGGGCAAATGTTGCAGATCGTCATCTTCTCGGTGATATTCGGTATCGCGCTGGTTTCCATGCTACCGGCCCAGTCCAAGCCCATGCTGGACCTGCTGGGTTCACTGCAGGAAGTCTGCATGACGATAGTACGCTGGGCGATGAAACTGGCACCGATAGCGGTGTTTGGACTGATGGCGCAACTGACCACCAAGATCGGGCTGGGCGCGCTACTGGGGATGGCAATCTACGTCGCCACAGTACTGACCGGGCTGTTGGTCATGCTGCTGGTTTACCTGCTGATGCTGCGGGTGTTTGCCGGGCAGCAACCACTGCGTTTTCTGCGTGACTCCCGTGACGTCCTGCTGCTGGCGTTCTCCACGTCCAGCTCCGCCACCGTCATGCCCTTGTCAATCAAGACCGCCGAAGCACAGCTTGGCGTGCGGCCCTCCATCTCCCAGTTCGTCATCCCGCTGGGCGCCACCATCAATATGAACGGAACGGCACTTTATCAGAGTGTTGCCACCGTATTCCTGGCCCAGGTTTATGGCATTGACCTGAGCTGGGGCAGCATGGCACTGGTCGTCGCCATGGCAGTGGGCGCCTCTATCGGATCACCGGCAACCCCGGGGGTCGGTATTGTCATTCTCTCCATGGTGCTTGATTCCGTGGGCATCCCACCATCAGGCATTGCCCTGATCATGGGGGTCGACCGTATTCTGGACATGAGCCGCACGGCCATCAATGTCACCGGCGACCTGGTGACCTGCGCGCTCATGGAGCGCTGGGTAGGCGGTCAGGGAGAGGCCAGGGACCAGATTTCGATGCAGGAAAAACTGGATGCCAGGGGGGCAGCCCCGGCGGTCGAACCGGTGGCCGCCAGCTCTGTCGCCGCCGACCCCGGCACGGGCAGCCAGAGCAGTTAGACTGCCAGCCGGAGCTACTTCTCGATTTCGTAGATGGCTTCCATCACCATGTCGATACGGCTCTGCATCACCGCCTGAGCGTCATACAGGCCACGGTTGTAAAAGAACGGTCCCAGTTCCCGGGCCAGAAAATCCAGTAAAAATTCCGCCTCGAACTGCCCCAGCTCCTGGTTCAACTCCGCCTCAAAGTAGTCGCGAATTTTTTTCACCAGCTGGTTCTTTTCTTCGTTACTGAATTTAATCTCCGCCATAACCGACCTCTGCTCAGGCTGAATTGCGGGAAGCGTTGATATTGCCAAACAGTGATCTGACGATCATCTTTTCGTGCAGTTCCAATTCATCTTCCCCGCCTTCGCGGCGCAGCTGATGGCAGCGCATCAGCGCGGCCTGTTGCACTACCAGCAGAGGCAGAACCACTCGCTCCCGTAGCGCAATGCTCAGTCTCGCCCGCGGATTATCCTCCAGCAGAAAGCTTTGGCCCGCCACCTTAAGCACCATCTCACGGGTCAGTTGATACTCTTTATAAATCATACGCCAGAAATCGCCGTACCTGGGATCCTTTTCCATGTAGCGGGTCAATTCGAAATTCGATTTGGCAAGATTCTGCATGGCATTGGAAATCAGCGCACGGAAAAATACCGAACCGTGATAAAGCGCCTTGCAGCTGTCCAGGTTGCCCTCCTGCTCCTGTTCCCGCAGGGCGCTGCCGAGACCGAAATAGCCGGGCACATTCTGTTTCAACTGCGCCCAGGCGCCCACGAAGGGAATGGCGCGCAAATCCTCGAAGCGCAGTTCCTGTTCATTGCCCCGCTTCGCCGGACGGCTGCCGATGTTGGCCAGGTTGTAATATTTGAGGGTGCTCATTTCCTCCAGGTAGGGGAGGAACAGCTCATGTTCCTTGAACGCCTGGTATTTCTCATAGCTGTGTCTTGCCAGGGTTTCAATGAGCTCTCGTTGGGAATCGTTCAGCTCCCGCTCGGCCCGGTCATACAGATTATTTTCCAGCCCGGCAGTAAGCAACAGATTAAGATTGTGCTGCGCTGCCTCCTCGGTGCCGTAGTGGGAACTGATAGTCTGGCCCTGCACCGTCATCTGAATCTGGTTGCTCTCGATCTTCTTGCCCAGGCCGGCATAGAAAAGATAGGCACTGCCGCCTCCCCGTGCGGGCGGTCCGCCACGGCCGTCGAAAAACTGCACTTCGATGCCAGCTTCCCTCGAGACACGGGTCAGGTCCTCCTTGGCCCGGTAAATGGCCCAGTTCGCCATCAGGTAACCGCCGTCCTTGGTGCCATCCGAGAAGCCCAGCATCACAGTCTGTCGATCATCGCGCTGAGCCAGATGGCTACGATAAACCGGGTTGGCATACAGGCGCCGCATGGATTCACCGGCATCAGCCAGGTCTTTGATGGTTTCGAACAGCGGCACTATGTCAACCGTCAGAGGCAGATCTTTCCAGCCGCAGAGCCTGAACAGGGCATAGGCCCGGGCTACATCCACAGGACCGCGACAGTGGCTGATTATGTAGCGATGACAACCCCGCTCTCCGTTGTTGCTCTGAATAGACCGGATGACATCGAAAGACTTCAGGGTATCTTTCAGCACCGGCTCCTCGACAGATTCAATATCGACGGTTCCAGAAATAGCGAAAAGCTTATCAAGCTGTGCCGCTTCATCCATCTCCTCTGCATCAGTATCCGGCAAGCCGGCATGCAGGTCGCTGATCTCCTGAATAGTGCGACCAATCACACCGCTGGACTGGCGTATGTCCAGGCTGGCAAAGTGCAGCCCAAACAGCTCGACCTTGCGCCGGAAAGACCTGAGCCGGTCAACGTAAAGCCCCTGGTTTTTTTCCAGCAGCGTCGATTCGATGCTGTCCAGCGCCGCGACCAGCGCCGATTCTGTCAGCTGATAATCAGGAGCTGTCTCGGAAAGTTCGGCATGGAGCCGTTTCTCGATACCCTCGAGGGCTTCGTAAACCCCGGAAAATGTCAGCCGCCGTTTCAGTTCACGAATATCCTGGTGATAACAGGTGGCAATGGCGTAGCGCAGTTTCGCCGCCACGCGGCGCGTAATGTCCACGGTCACAAACGGGTTGCCGTCCCGATCGCCGCCCGGCCAGAAGCCCACCGTCGCAATCCGTGGGTTGCGCCTGATCTCCTCGCCATGACGATCCGCCAACCGGTCTACCAGTTTCCCCATCACCGGATAAAAAATATTGCCCAGATACCAGGTCAGCAGAACCGCCTCGTCATAAGGTGAAGGTTTATCCTTGCGATAAAACGGTGTATTACCCAACTGCAAAAGCAGCTCCCGCACCATGGAAATATCGCCCTGCCCGATAGCACGACTCAGATCGTTGATAATTGCCAATACCTGGCCAGTGTAGAATTGAGTGGGGTGGGCAGTCAGAATAACCCGCACGCCGAACTTGAGGAGAATTTCCGCAAAACGGCGCTCCTCATCGTCCACCTCTACCCGATCCAGGATCCGCTGCAGAACATTGTGACTGTCGAGCTGGTGAATCTGCCTGTAGGCGGCATCCTCCAGCGCATCCACTAGCACCACCTGACGCTCGACATATTGAATGATCTTGAACAGAAAGCCGGCTCTGTCGTTTTCATTAAAATGGGGCTTGTGGGTAGTGAAGAATTCTTCAATGATGGCTGCCGGGTCCTTGCCTGCCTCCAGACCTTCCTGGCAGGCAACCTCCAGTAAAGGGAGCAGGAGACCGGTCTGCTCTACCGCGTCCAGTGGCAGAGTCAGGAACAGCCCGTTGTATAACTGGTACTTGAGATCCACCAGTTCCGCAAAGGTTCTGGAGATGGAGTCAGACATAGAGTCACTTCCCTTTATTGCATTTCAATATAGACAGCTGGATTGTACCATCAGCCGCTGCCAGTAACTGTTCGGTTCCAGTGCCCTTGACAGTTCGAGATTTTTTTCAGGACCGGGATTGTGTCAGGTTGCCATTAAATGCCCTGATCCCCTGATCGTTCAGCAGGACTTGAAGTGGCCGGACTCGCTCGACTAGCGGTTCAGCCAGGAACCTGACAGCTGGACCGGCATTACTGGAAATACTGCAATTTTCACGCCTGTATTGCATACTTTGCATCTGATCTACAGATGGCCGCCTCGAGCGTATACTTTAATAGCGCCCTTTTTTGAGCCGACTGCGAGCGAGCTGATGGACTATCCCTTACCCATTCGTTGTCTTCAAAGCCTGACTCGACGTCTGCCGCGGCCGGCTCTGACTTCGAGCCTGCTGCTGCTGGCTTTTCTCACTGCCCTGTTTGTTGTAACCGGGGCACTGTTCCCCACTGAGACCCTGGCGGGCTACGACAGTCGCCTGCAGATCACCGGCCAGTTCCTGGTATTTACCCTGTTGCCGCCCTACCTGCTGGCCTGTCTGATTGTCCAGGTCCAGGCGACCCCAGGCGTTGTTGCAGCGTGGCAACCCTGTTGACGGATGAGCATCAGGCGTTGCTCGAGCGCATGGACCGGGTAACCTACTGGCTGGTAGGAGTTCTGTTTGGCCTGTTGTTTGCGGCAATCGCCAACATCCCCTGGAGCATTCTCTCCTTTCAGCCAGACAACCCGGTTTTTGTATTCAGCCTGACCATGGTCTTTGCCCAGTCCCTGACCTGGGCCATGGTCGGTCTGTTGTTGGCCTGGGCAGAACACAACGCCTATCTGCTGTACCGGCTGGGCCACCTGGTGAAGATAGACCTGTTTAAACTGGACTCTCTCAACCCGTTCGGTCAGTCAGGCCTGCGCAGCATGCTTATCGTGGTGGGCGCACTGGCCATTACTCCCCTGCAGGCCATTGATCAGGAATTCCGCTGGATCAATTACCAGTACGCCGTTCTGGTAGGTGTACCTGCCATCCTGGTATTGATGCTGGTACCCATGTGGTCAGTTCATCAGCAGATTCGCTGCCGGAAGAGAGAAGAGTTGAAGCGGGTCGACACCGAAATCGGGGCAACTTCCCACAGCCTGGATGATAATTCCCTTAATCGCCTCAATGCCCTGCTGGCGCGACGTAAACACCTGGCACACCTGCGGGAATGGCCGCTGGACTTTTCCCTGTTCAGCCGCATTGTCTTTTATGTACTGATTCCTCCGCTGGCCTGGGCCGGTGCAGCCGTGGTGGAACTGGCAATTGATTCCTACCTGGCGGGCTGAATCAGGCCCCCGGTGAGCCTCTGATTCATTACCGCAGAGCATTGCGGCTATGAACCCAGAACTCCCTGAAAAATTCTTGCCCGACCGACAACCTTGGTGATCTGACTGCCGACATCGATGGCATCGAAGTGTCTCCGGATGTCTACGGCTTCAGTGCGGGCTACCAGTTCGAAACCACGCTGCCTGATCTGACCCTATTTCCCGGCGCAAGCCTTTACCTGAATGCCGATGACGATATCGTCAATATCACCAATCAGTTTGATATCGACGGACGGGCGCCGGTGATAGTGAACGATGAAGTGATCGGTAAAGCCAAAGTCAACGATGACGACTGGCTGGTCGGCGGGGGGCTGGGGATAGGCTTCAATGCCACAGAACGGATCAGCGCTGAGTTTTCCTTCGAAGAATACGGCAACGCCGACGGCCTGGGCCTGGCGCTGAAATATAGATTCTGAAATTTCGCCGGGCCAGCTGCAGCAGCCGGCCCGGCCGCACTGGCCGGACCGGCTGCCTGAACAGAGCGTGTGTGGTTGAGGCTGAAGGTGAGGTAGAGACTGCTAACGACAGACCAGTCCGATAGGGTCAGCTCTTTGCGGCTGCCATACGGGCGATCTTTTCCCTGACCATTAACTCCAGGTCCTCTTTAAGGCGCGTAATTCGCTGCCGCACCGCGTCATCCCCGGTACCCAGCATCTGGGCCGCAAGAATTCCGGCATTACGGGCACCGTCAATTGCCACGGTGGCCACCGGGACTCCCGGGGGCATCTGCACGATAGACAGCAGCGAATCCTCACCCCCGAGGCTGGATGATTTGACCGGCACTCCAATAACCGGTAACGGGCTCAACGCTGCCACCATGCCCGGCAGGTGTGCGGCACCGCCAGCGCCGGCGATGATCACCCGCAGGCCCCTCGCCTCGGCGCTCTGCGCATAATCGTAGAGAAGCTTCGGCGTGCGATGGGCGGAAACGATGGTCATCTCGTAACCGATCTCAAGTTCCTCAAGAACATCCGCCGCCGCCTGCATGACCGGCAGATCCGAGTCGCTGCCCATGATGATGCCGATCCTGATCTCACTCATAGTCGTTCCTCACCCTCAATTCGAAGCACTTCGCTGACCTGCCTGGCCTTCTCACGGGCCCGTTCAAGGTCCTGATCAAGCACCGTCACGTGTCCCATTTTGCGGTAAGGACGGGTTTCGGCCTTGCCGTACAGGTGCACTGATACACCGGGAATGGCGAGCGCCTGGGCAAAGCCTGCCACCAGCGGCCGGCCGGCAAAGCCGGGCTCACCAAGCAGATTCAGCATGACAGCAGGACACAGCAGTTCGGTGGAGCCCAACGGCAGGCCGAGTATGGCCCGCAAGTGTTGCTCAAACTGATCAGTGACGCAGGCCTCAATGGTGTAGTGCCCTGAGTTATGGGTTCTGGGCGCGACTTCGTTCACCAGTAATTCGCCATCCCGGGCGAGGAAAAATTCTACGCCGAAAATACCCACGCCATTCAGCGCCTTCACGGTGTCCATGGCCAGTTGCTGGGTCTTCTGCGCCAGGGCTTCGTCAATACGCGCCGGCACGAGCAGCTGATCGAGAACATTCTGCTCTGGATTGAAAACCATCTCGACTACCGGGTAACAGCGCATTTCGCCGTCGGGTGCGCGAACCACCATCACGGCCAGCTCCTTGTCGGTATCGATTCGCCGTTCCAGCAGGCTGGGAGTTTTCAGATGGCGATCGAAGTCTGCAGGGCTATCCAGTATCGCGACACCCCGTCCGTCATAACCACCCCGACGGGCCTTCTGCACCAGGGGGTAGCCGAACTGCTGAAACGCCTCCGCTTCGGGCTGGTCCATGGGAACGAAATCGGCCGTGGGAATTCCGGCCTCAACAAAGCGTTGTTTCTGCGCCAGTTTATCCTGAATCAGGGCCAGCAGACTGGGGGCGGGCAGAATCACGTGGCCCTGATCTGCCAGCTCCACCAGCGACTCGGTGGCAATGGATTCAATATCGTAGGTGGTCACCTCGCAGGACTCCACCAGCTCGCGAATTCGAACTGAATCATCGAAATTACCGACGATTTCGTGCCCGGCCAGCTGACCGGCGGGTGAGTTACGGTGGGGATCCAGCACAGTGGCGGCACAGCCCAGTTTATGGGCGGCCATGACCATCAGACGACCTAACTGGCCACCACCAATGATACCGATACGTTTAACGGGGTAGGGGAATTTGTCCTGCACTGAATTAACTTCCGGAATCTAAAGACGGATTTTAACCGGATTAGACCGTAAACGGAAAGAATCCCCCTCAGGGAAGTGCCTCATCTTGGTTTATTTCCCCCGCAGGCGGGGGGTGTTCCGGGCTGTGCCGGGGCGGGGGCATCTGGTTCTTGCTCTTGTTGCGATTTGTGTTGTGTTCTTGTTGTGGTTTTTTCAGTAAGCGTTCTTTTTGGAGACCGCACCAGCCCGGGGGAACCTGCCGTCGGAGCAACGCGCATCCCTCCGGGATACCCTCCCTCGGTCGGAAGCCCTGAAAAACGGTCTTCCTCGGTCAGTCGGTGCTGCGTTCTGATTGCTCCGACGGCAGGTTCCCCCGGGCTGGCGCTAGGTGCCAGATTCCTGCCTCCGTGTACTGATGCAAGGGTGCGACGGCTGTTCCTTCGCCGCTGCGCCTTAACACCGATTAGCAGTCACTCCCGTCTCCTTTGAAACCGCTGAATAATAGGTGTCACTGAATGCCAAGGCGTGATCTGCAGGGGGTTCTGTGGACAGCCATCAAGGACCAGCGCTGAAAGGCGAAAAAAGACCGTCCTGCAGGGCATTTTTCAGAGTGAAGGCACCCGGGACGGGCGCCGTTCGCAGCACACAATACCCCTGCCGGGCGCGCCGCTCGAAGCCACTCCACATCTACTTCGAATCTGTGCCCGCTCAAAAATTACAACTGATCTGCCAATCACCACTGACCAGAGGCAGATCTGATCCGCGAGCTATTCAAATAAAGACACCTCCCCTACCCAACAGCCGTATAATCATCAGGACCCAACGCTCGATGCGAGTGTGTCCTGAAGCTGCGCCAGAAGCCGCGTTGAAAAGTCAGACCAAGGAGTTGCAACCATGTCTCCACGCGAGTCGCTTCGCAAAACCAAGATCATCGCCACTGCCGGTCCGGCCTGTTCGGATCTCGACACCCTGGTGGCGATGATTCACGCCGGTATGGATGTAGTGCGGCTGAATCTGTCCCACGGCGACTTCACTCGCCACCAGGCCAGCGTGGCGCGCATCCGTGAGGCAAGCGGAATTGCCAGCTCACACCTTGCCATCATGATCGACACCCGCGGCATCGAAGTGCGCACTGGCACCCTGGTGAATTCCCCCATTACCCTCGAACGGGGACAGCAGTTTACGCTTAACACCACCGGCCAGGCGGGTGACCGGCAAGGGGTTTCCGTCAGCTACCCCCGCCTGCCCGATGAAGTGCAGGAAGGCGACGCCATTCTGCTGGACGACGCAGCGATCGAACTGAAGGTCATTGCCAGCGATGGGAACACGATCCGTTGCGAAGTGGTACACGGTGGTCTGCTCGGTGATCGCAAGAGCGTCAATCTGCCGGGCAGACAGCTCGCCATCAACGCCACCAGTCCTGAATTTCGTGATCAGCTGGAGCGGGAGATTGAATTTGCCGTTGATAACGGCGTGGATTATCTGGCCGCCTCTTTTGTGCAATCAGGACCGGAAGTGGAACTCATCAGAGAGTTGCTCGCACAGCGGGGCAGTCAGATCCCTATCATCGCCAAGATCGAGAATCGTGCCGGCGTTGAGAACATTGAAGCGATCATTGCTGCCGCCGACGGCATCATGGTGGCGCGCGGTGACCTTGGGGTGGAACTGCCGCTGGCGGACGTACCTGGAACCCAGAAGAAGCTGATCCGCGATACCGTGATGAACGGCAAACCGGTGATCACCGCGACCCAGATGCTGGCTTCCATGGAAAGCAATCCGAAGCCAACCCGGGCAGAGGCCAGCGATGTAGCCAACGCCATTCTGGATGGCACCTCGGCAGTGATGCTGTCAGGGGAAACCGCAGTAGGTAAGTATCCGGTTGAGGCTGTCCGCACCATGGCTACCATTGCGCTCCGGGCAGAAGCCGCTCTGAAAGAGTTCGGCTTTCTGCAGACCATCCGCATGGACGCCGCCGATAAAATCGCCGATGCGGTAGGCCAGGCGGCCGCCCGTCTGGCTGAACAGCTGCAGGCAACCGCCATCCTGACCTTGACCGAATCCGGATTCACCGCCCGCCTGATATCCAAGCACCGCCCCGAGTGCGCTATACTCGCCGTGACCGGGGCCGCCTCAGTGGCCAGACGGCTGGCAATGAACTGGGGCGTTCTGCCGCTGCTGCACTCAGCACAGAATGCCAGCGACGACGAGCGCACAGAGTTTGGCTGCACCCAGGCACGTAGACTGGGCTACCTGGAATCTGGCGATACGGTGATCGTCACCCACGGCACCAGACCCGGCATGGGCGGCACCGACCTGATTCGCGTGATGGTTGTGCCCTAACGAACTACGGATTGACTGATGTGATGTGTAGTCGATCAGGCTCACTAAAACTGAGATTGAGAGATCATCTTCCAAAAACAGATGTTTTTTAATGTTGGTGCCTGACTGGTTAAGGGCTCACAACCGCCGGGAGCTTTATAGCGAACAGACTCCAAGAATAATGGATCGGGTTCACTCTCATTTCTGGTCGCCGCTCCTCTCTGTTACATTCAGGTCCAAGTCCAAGCGGTTTACTTCCAGGCCCATTCTCTCTACCGCCTCGAACATTTCATCGTACATGCGATTCGACGTGCGAAAGGCGCGAGGCCCTGGCTTTGATAGCAGAAAAGCGACTTCATGTGCATAAGGGAGCCAGATTTCATCAGATACTGCCCCAAGCTTGTGTTGCAAATATACGTTCCAGAAACTGTTGAAGTACGCACGTTGCACGTAACTGTACTGCGCACGCTCGTTCTCATCGAGAGAATCGAAGTCCGAGACACCCCGATTCACCAGGCTAGCGAGTTCCGGGTCCGAACCAAGAGCCATATTCAAAGGGTTGAAGCTCTGGGTCGCGCTCAGCACGTTCGATGAGTTGGTGCTGACTTTACTGTGCCGAATCTGTATCGACAGATACGCCAATGTCGCAATGACAGCAGCAGCGCCAATTATTTCCCCAGCAGCACTAATAGCATCCCAATTCATTGTTATTCTATGACCTCAACGCGCGCCAGCAGCCAATACCGGACTTCCCTTCAAAACTTCTAATCTTAAAATTGCGTTATTAATCCAATACAGTAGCCCGATATGATTTACAGGAAACAGCATATGCCTCCCACACATCCAGCTCCCATGGAATCATCGAATATATCCGCCTGCTTAAGGAACCTGAAAATTTTCAACTTTCAGCCACCAAGGTGAAGCATTCACTGATACTTGACAGCTTAAAAGGGTCGATTCCGATCATTTGTTTTTGTAGGGGATGTCCGGCAGACTGCACCGAAATCCCCTGAAACGGAATAACTCCCTTTCGTCCGCCAGAGGTTGGAAGCTGCCTTTCGCCAGGGCCTGCTGAGTTATCCGTTAAAAATCCAACAGAACGTCCGCCCTGGCCTAAAAGCGGGAACTGTCAAATCTGAAATCCCGAATTTTTCGTGGCATGCACTATAAGAGGGTGTAGTGACCGGAGTCGACCCCAAGCAGAAGTAAGCATATCTTCACAAAATGTGCTGCTTTGGTTACTTGATGGTACGTTTAGATCGATACTCCGCGTATGCTAGACTCCTTTGTCAGTAATTATTACCGGGCTGGATCACTAAGTGGGCAAGCTATTCGAGGAATTAAAAAGACGCAAGGTCTTTAAGGTCGGTGCCGTCTATGCCGTGGTGGCCTGGGTGCTGATCCAGGTAGCAGATACTGTTCTGCCTGCGTTGCAGATGCCTTCCTGGACTGTTTCATTTGTAACTGTATTGTTTTTTTTGGGATTCCCTATCGCAATCATTCTTGCCTGGGCCTATGAAGTTACCCCTGCGGGGATTCGGCCAGACGATGCCAGCCAAAGGTTACCGGCCCAAGCCTATTCTTCAGATCGGAAATTGATGTATGCCACTTTCCTATTGGTGTTAGTGGCGGTGGCAATTCAGTTGGCTGACCGGTTCGTTCTGATCGATGAGACAGCAAACACACAAACCAGCACAAGACGCACATCGCAAGGTGTGACAACGCGCCTCAGCGTGGATTTTACCAATGAGTACACCTATCGCTTCTTTAACGGTGGTAGTGTTGACCTTGCTTTCTCACCCGATGGCTCGCAATTAGTCTTCGGGGCTACTGCCAATGACACTCAGGAACGCATGCTGGTTCTAAGAAAGCTGGCGCAGCGAGAGCTGTACCCTATTCCTGGTACTGAAAACTCTGGCAATCCCCTATTTTCACCTGACGGGGAGTCCCTGGCCTTCTTCACTGCGGATGGTCAGTTGAAACGAACAACCCTGGATGGTCGCCCGCCTGTTACCCTTACCGACGCATCTGATCAGTTCTCAAAAGGGCTATGGGTAGAGTCCTTCATTTATTTCACAACCCCCCCTGCTCGACGGCTGATGAAAGTTCCTGTAGAGGGAGGGCAGCCGCAGGAAATCAACATCGATAACCCGGATCTTGCGAATTCCATTTTTTCAATGGCCGAAATTCAGGCAACCGGACAAATCTTGCTCGGTCGCGCGCGGACAAACCGGCCTCATATCATTCTATGGGAAAAGGAAAGCGGTCAAACTCAAGAGATTCTGAGCGATGCAAGACTCATCGCTTATGTGAACGCCGGCTATCTGATTTTCGTCAGGGACCAAACTTTAATGGCGGCACGCTTCGATGCGGAGTCTGGCCAGGTTGGCTTCGCTGTGCCGGTGCTGGGTGATCATAGCGGAGGCCCGGGCGGGAATAATCAACAAATTGCCATGTCAGAATCCGGCATATTGGGCTACCTGGGGGCACAAAAGGCTTCCGTGGCTACTACTTTAAACTGGGTACAATCCGATGGTACAAGGACCGTGTTGGCAGAGTTGGCCGGAGGAGGATTGGGCAACGTAAGCCTGTCTCCGGATGGTATGGTCGCTGCATTAGACCACCTGGCGGGAGAAGGTACCTACCTTTGGGATATGTCGCTACAAGTCCCAATTGGGCGTGAGATCCAGAACGCAAGAACGCCGAGCTGGCATCCTAACGGCAATCAGCTTCTTTTCAGTAGAGGATTCGATCTCGTAAGACGGACCATAGAAGACGGGTCAGAAGAAATACTGTTCTCCGGACCTCCAGTACCAGAAGCGGCATTCTACACTCCTGATGGTGAGACAGTAATATTTCATGCCAGAGACACGGATTCCTTTACCGGCATCTATGCGTTATTCGCTGGTGAATCTGTACCACGGACTCTGCTCGCCGAGCAGGAGACCCATTATATTAACCCGGCAATCTCTCCCAATGGTCGGTGGCTGGCCTACCAATCGGGACGGTCGATCTATGTCACCCGATTTCCATCTCTTACCGGCACTCGACGTGTTTCAACGGATGAAGATAGTGGCTTTCCACATTGGCGCAGCGACGGCAAGGCTGTTTTTTTTATTGCCAGCGTCCGCTCCAACTCCCCGAAGATGCAGGTAGTCGAAGCAGGCTCTGCAGACCTCGTGCGCTTCACCGCTCCACAGACACTGTTTGCCATAAGTGAAGCGGGTAGTAGGGAAGCTTCTCTCGGCAGCGCTAATAGTGGCGCCCACTACGCGCCTTCGTCAGACGGCAGCCGGTTCTTGATGATTTACGGGCAAAACAGCCTGATCACAGATAGTGAAATAGTCATTGTTCAGAATTGGGAAGCGGAGCTTGAGCGGCTGTTGCCTGAAGATAGATTTTAATGTGACCAGGTTTTTACTCGAAAGGACCACAATAATCGCGGGTTTGGAAAATGATTATTAACCGGCTAGGCGATCAGCTTCGGGATCAGAACTGGATTTCCATCCTGATTGAGCTCTTTGTCGTTGTCATCGGCATACTCCTTGCCTTTTGGATAGATGAGTGGAGACAGGAAAGCCAGAATCGTACGATCGAACAGCAGTACCTTCAGGAGATATTGGATGACCTCGAGACCGATCGAGGAAACCTGGAACGCAGCATCGGGCAGCGACAGCAGAGGTTGCCAGCAATTCGTGAAATTCTTGCCGTACTTTCCGATCCGAACGCTTCCCAAGAAGAAGCGACCCGACTTCTGGAACTGGAGAAGTTAGCCTTGGAAGGTTCAGTAGCTTCTTACGTGCCTGCGACTACTACTTTTGACAAGATGCAGACGGCTGGTGACCTGAAAGTTGTACGGGACGATGATCTGTACCGCGAGCTTGTCGAGTACTACGCATTGCGAGCGAATCAACTCTCTACGCTAAATGCTGTTGAAAGCTGGCTTGCTCCCTGGCGGCAACTATCGATGCGACTCTATGGTGCATTAAGCTTCGTACAAGAATCCGATGTTAGCGGTACTCCTCGATTACTTAATGAAAAATACAAGCCTCCTGGTGAACAGATAATTGCACGTACATTTGATGTCGCATCACGAAGGAATGATTTGGGATATCTCAATTATCTTGGAGATATGTATCAACAACAGAGCTTTTTTGAAGTGCGCTGGACGGAACATCTGGCTATCAATCATGTGTTGAAGGATAGAATCAGCGCCTATTTGGCTGACAGATAGCAACCCATGTCTTGGCAAAAGTGTGCTTAAAATAAGCATCAAGCCGAAAGTGATCAATACATATTTAACAGTTCAATCGGTCCGTGCTAATCACAAGACACCACCATTGGCATATCCCGCTGGCGATCCTGCGGGCAGTGATCTCCCGATCCGCTCCAGACTATGAATCCGCCCGCATGGCGCCTCTTTCAAAGTAGAAGCATTACCGGCCGACTCCCTGGTCATTCATTCTTTTGCCAGACAAAGCTAGGTTTCCGCCTTATTAGCTTTTTAGTACAAAGTACTTGACATTAAATACCGAATTACTCAATCTCGACGGTCATGGACGCAAGGCGAAACAAAATCGGTCAGACCAGCACCTCGGCGCTTCACACGAGAGCCGAGGAGAATCTCAAGTATATTCGTGAGTTGATGGAGGGCTCTGCCTCCTTCACCGGGGTATCCGGCAAGGGCTATGTCCTGGCGGGCTGTTCGGCGCTGGTAGCGGCGTGGCTTGCCGACCGGCAGACCACCCAGGAGCTGTTGCTGCTGATCTGGATGGTCGAACTGGTAATCGCCGGCTGCCTGGCTTTTTCCCTGACGATCGCCAAGGCGCGCCGCCAGGGAGAGTCTCTCTGGTCATCGACCGGCAAGAAGGTACTGCTGGCTTTTCTGCCACCTATGGCAGCCGGCGCAGCGCTTACGCTGTTTCTGGCACGCCAGGAGGCGATTGCCTGGCTGCCGGGTATCTGGCTCAGTCTGTATGGCACAGCCGTGATGGCCGCCGGCGCCTACTCGGTGTCGGTCATTCCCCTGATGGGTCTGCTGTTCCTGGTTCTGGGGTCGACCGTGCTGCTTCTTGAGCTGCCGGGGAACCTGTTCCTGGGGCTGGGAATGGGTGGGCTGCATATCACATTCGGTCTGTTAATCTGGAGGTACCATGGCGGTTAAACAGCAGCAACACGAGACGACTGAAAGCAGCAAGGCTTCTCGCGCCACCAGGCCGATTCTGGCCAGCAGCAATCATGGCGTCGACCTGGACCGCCTGATTCATGAGAAGACCAGGCTGGGGATCGTCAGTGCCCTGGCGGCCAGTAAATACCTGACTTTCAATGATCTGAAGGCCCTGCTGGATATCTCCGATGGCAACCTCAGTGCCCACGCCCGGAAACTGGAGGAAGCAGGCTATATTACCTGCAGGAAAGATTTCGAAGGACGCACTCCCCGTACCCGCTACGCCTTGTCGGCGGCCGGGCGCCGGGCGCTGAAGAATTACATTGGACACATGGAAGCGTTGATCAACTCGGTCAAGAAAACCTGACAGGTTTTTTTTATTAACAAACTTTGCGTTACAAAGTACTTTTTATACCACCGATGATCAGATCCCCGTTGTCAATCAGTCGGCCATTAAACAACTAAAAGGACATTTAAAAGGAAACCTGAAAGGAGACAGCTACCATGGCAAGTGATGCCCAATTGAGCAGTTTTACACAAACAGACAAGCTTCCGGTATTGATTCTATGCCTGGGCGCGGCGCTCGGATTGGTGGCCGACCAGCTGTTCGGGGAGGCAGGCCCGACAGGTCTCGGCTTTTTTCTATGGACCGCACTGTTCGCCTCATCGCTTGGCTGGCTTATTCGCCATCTGTCCAATCTGGGACCTCATCAGGTACTCGGCTGGCTGCTGGCCGCCATCGCTGCGGCCGCGATGATTCTGTTCCGCACCGTTCCCATCCTGACAGCAGGACTGCTGCTGGTGATGATGACAGCCATGGCAATGCTCGTCCTGCAACTGGGCGGGAAATCACTGCTCGAATCCACAATTGTGGAACACCTGCGTGCTCTGCTGATTGTTCCCTTTCAAGCTTTGACTGGTGCCCTCCCGGTGTTGGCAAAAGTGGATCTGAGCGGGGGATTCAGTCACCCCCGGTGGTGGTCCATCCTGCGGGGAACGCTGCTGACGCTCCCCCTTCTGGTGGTTTTTGGCGGGCTGTTCTCGTCGGCGGATGCAGGCTTTGCAAAGCTCGCCAGTGGAATGTTCGACATTTTCTCGCCCGCGACGCTGCGGCACCTGGCTTTGACCCTGGTCTTCGCCTGGCTGTCTACGGGGCTGCTGGCCAGTAGCTGCGGTAACCGATTTTTCTTGCAGCGTAACCAGATTCGGTTGCTGAAACTCGGGACAGAGGACACAGCGGTACTCATGGGTGCGCTGGCCGGGCTATTCCTGCTATTTGTATTCCTGCAGCTTGGCTATCTGTTTGGTGGCAGAGAAACGATCGAGGCAACCAGTGGGCTTACACTGGCCCAGTATGCCCGGCGTGGTTTCTTTGAACTTCTTATGGTGGCAGGTCTCACTCTTGGACTGTTGATAGGAGTGGCAGGGTCCGGGTGCAACCAGCGCGTGTTCCGTCCGCTCGCGTCGGTGTTGCTGGGCTGCGTCCTTGTCATCCAGGCCTCTGCCGTTCAGCGTCTGCTGCTCTATATCTCGGTGTTCGGATTGTCCATCGACCGGCTGGTCGCACTGTCGGTACTGCTGTGGCTGGCCACAGGATTATTACTGTTCGCCGGAACCCTGTTACGGGGTCAGACCAGGCGGTTTGCCGCCGGGATGACCGTCAGTGGCGTTGCGGTGGTTTTCCTGTTATCACTCGCTAATCCGGTCGCCATCGTCGCGCGAGTCAATATCGGCAACGCGACTTCTCATTCCGAGCCTCTGGATACCGGCTACCTGTTGGCCCTGGGTGCCGATGCTGCCCCTGCCCTGATCACGGCCCCGGATACCCTGACGATACCGACACATCAATGTGCGGTGGTCTTTCACCTTTTCACCCGCTGGTATGGTGCCCCACGGGCCGGTTGGCGCGGGGAGCAGGATTGGCGTAGCTGGAATTACAGTCAACGCCGGGCCGCCAACCTTATTGAGAACTATGAAGCCAGGCTGAAGGTTCTGGCTGCCGACTGCATCGTGGATGGCCGTTTAATGAATGCCCAGGGCGTGCTGCAGGAAGAGCTGGTTATAGACGGGCTGCCGGTCAGCGCAGAACGTCTCACTGGCTGGATAAATACCGATCCCTGATCCAGGGCAGGCACCCTGGCCCTCTCGTTGGCCATAACAACAGCAGCGGCAGGAACTTGGATCACACCACTATACCTCCTATACTCCTGATGGGAGTAAATAACAGCTTATGTCCGACAATAATCAGAATGGCGCAGGGTCCACACCACCGCAGGGGCAACAGTCGATAACAATCGAGGAAGGCCTGTCCATTGCGTCACAATTACAGGCCGGCGGACGCCTGGGCGAAGCGGAGAGAATTTACCGGCAGATCCTGCAGGCCGACCCTACTCAGCCCGCAGCCCTGCAACGGCTCGGCGTGCTTGCACACCTGGCGGGTCAAAGCGATGTGGCGATCAATCTTATACAGACAGCCATCGCCAACCTGCCTGATTATTACGCCGCCTATAACAACCTGGGCAATGTCTATCGCGAAACCGACGACCTGGCAGCCGCTGTAGCCAGTTACCAGAAGGCCGTAGAGATCAAGCCTGACTACTTCGAAGCCTGGAACAACCTGGGCCTTGCGCTGACCCTGCTGGGCAGGCAGGACGAGGCCGCAGCCGCCTACCGCCAGGCGGTCAGCATTCAACCGGACTTCGCGGACCCCCACAACAACCTGGGTAATATCCTGCTGCAGCAGCGCCAGTACAGTGAGGCGGAGGCCTGCTATCTTGAAGCTATCAACAGGAGACCGGATTTCGTCGAAGCGCACTGCAATCTTGGCGCGGTATTGAAGCTGCAGGGCAGGCTTGAAGAGGCGATAAACAGTTTTCGCAAAGCCATAGCGATACATCCCGAGCTTGCCGACTCACATAACAAACTGGGCGTCGCACTGCAGAAAATGGGCAGGCTTGACGAGGCAGAGGCCAGCTACCGACAGGCGATTACCCTGCAGCCTGGCCTGGCGGCAGCCCATAGCAATCTGGCCAACGCGCTGGAGCAGCTCGGCAGACTGGAAGAGGCCATCGCCAGTTATCGCAGGGCTCTGGAAATTCAGCCGGATTATGCGGAAGCGGCCGGCTCGCTGGGTTCCGTTTTACTGCGCTTGGGAAAATTGGCGGAGGGGCTGGCCATGGAGCAGGAAGGCTTTGGGGTTATCCGTTTCGATCTTGAGCAGGGCGTCTCCCTCCACTAGAGTAAACAGGCATGCAGCGCATAGAACTGACACCGAATCACCCGATACCCCACTTCATAGGCAGCTGGTTAATGGAGCCGGTATCCCTCTGCGATGAGCTGATCACTTTTTTTGAAAATCACGAGGAGCTTAAGACCCGCGGCCAGACCGCTGGCGGCCTCAACCTGGAATCGAAAAACTCCATCGACATGTCTATTCGTCCACGGGAACTGGAACGGGACGACCACAAACCGCTGCGCGACTACCTCGATGCCCTGTTCGCCTGTCATCGGGATTATCTGGAGCAATGGCCATTTCTTAAATCGGTCATGCCGCGGGTTGAGATCAGTTCATTCAACATTCAACGTTATGATCCCGGCGGTCATTTCCAGAAAGTACACTCGGAACGCACCACGGTAGGCACATCCCATCGGGTGCTGGCCTGGATGACCTACCTGAATGACGTGGAAGACGGCGGTGCCACTCACTTCGTTCACCAGGACATGGAGATTCAGCCGCAGAAAGGCAGGACGCTGATCTGGCCAGCCGAATGGACCCATGCCCATGCCGGAAAGATACTGAACGCCGGCCGGAAATACATCATTACCGGCTGGATGCATTTCCCACCGTAGGCTCGTCGTGCTGGCCGCGAAAGTCCTGCAATAGTCCACTTCAGATAGGATAGATGGAAAAACCGCCGGGAAGGCTGGCGAAGAGTCAGGCAGAGAGGCAGGTGAAAAGCCAGGAGTCAGGTGCAAAGCCAGGTGGAAGATCGGGTGCCAAGTAAGGTGGAAAATCAGGTGCAATGACTATGAAAAAATCGGGCTGGATGAACTGTCTCCAAGTAAGAATCCGGGCTCTGCGATTCCTGCTCTGCGCGATGGCCGTGTTAACTCTGAGCTATTGCAAGCCAGAAGTTGCCGGGACACAGCAGGCTGCTGAGGCAGTCATTGACCCGATGGCCAGCGATTTTTTCTTTATGCGTAATCCGGAGATTCTCGAAGACCTGCTGGAGCAACTGACCATCCACGGGGTGGAATATTGGGTGAACGAAGACGATAGCATTGGCTTCTATGTAAAAGACACCCGGGAAGTTGACCGCATAGCCAATGAGGCTATCAATGTCTGGATCACCAGCCAGTGAGGGCCTGGCTGTAAGAGTCTGCCTGATAGTGTCTATAGAATTGATTGGCGGAATGGCCGTCGGGTGTCCGGTGTCCGGTGACAGCCAGGTCGGCTACCGGAAATCACCCATCAGCACCAGGCTCCTGATGGACTGCCTCTAAGCCCTTAAGCCCTGGTCATCGCCACATTGCGCTTAGTCTGTTCGGCCATAGCGAGGTAGCTATAGGTATTGTTACTGCGTTTAAACTCACTCATCTCACGGCATATTTCGTGGTACTCGTCCGCAGTGAGTAAATGCTTCTGCTCTTTCAAATTAAAAACAAAGCGATGATTCGGGTCATTACCAGGATCTGTTGTGTATTGGAGATCCTTGGTATTGGGAAGCAGCAGACCTTCCCGCTCCGCGATGTCGTACAAAGGTGTGCCACGCAGGGGAATATAAGTAAAGAAGGTAAATATCTCTGGCTTGATAAGTTTGTTCAGCGCCAATGTCTGACGCATATTGTCAGCCGTTTCCAGGGGCATGCCTGTCATGTTGAGCGTTAAGCGCGCAATGCCGGCGTTCTTGCAGTTTTCAGCCGCAGTAATAATCTGCTCATTGGTCATCTTGCGACCCAGCATTTCTCTGCGGTATTTCTCGTCACCACTTTCAATACCGAACCATATGGTGTCGCAGCCCACTTCAGCGGCCCGCTGACAGAATTCTTCGTTCATCACCTCGACGCGGGAGTTGATCGCAAAGGGTAATTTTACGTGCTCCTTGTAAAGATCAAAGAAGGCCCGCACGAACCTCAGGTTGGAAAGAAACAGCTCATCCCAGAACTCAAAATACTCCACTCCGTGGGTGTCTCTTAATCTCACCAGTTCCTTTACCAGGGCTTCAGGGTCATATTTTCTTAAAAACGTTTTCTTGGTTTTCCAGCCCTCCAGAAGAGGAGTGTTACAACAATACGTACACCGATAGGGACAACCCCGCCCTGTCATCACCGGAAAAACCAGGATTTCCTGGGGGCCCATCATGGAGGTGACTACCTGTCTGAAATCGCCGTCGACAGAGAAAATATCGTAGTCCGGAAAAGGCAGGGCGGTTAAATCGGCTGTCTGAACCGGCTCATCCTTGAAAATCTCTCCATTGTCCAACTTTTCCCACATACCCAGCATCGGCCCTGGTTTGGTCCCTTTCAGGAACTGCACCAGATGCCCCATGGCATATTCACCATCGCCCACGCAAATAATGTCCACGTCCTTGTTGGAGATTGTTTCCTCCGGCGACAGCATGGGCTGATAGCCTCCCACCACCAGTGGTAGATCCGGCATTACCTCTTTAACTTTTTCAAAATAAGACCTGATCGGGTACCAGTGAGGACTCATGATGGAAAACGCAATCAGATCCGGATTAAGCGCCTGGATATTTCTGGCAAAATTTTCCGGCGAGTACTTCTCTGCATCCCGCATCAATAATATGGGCATCAGGGTCACATCGACCCAGGGGAATTCCCTTTTCAGGTAGGCGGAAATACTGGCCAGAGGCATGGATATTTCATTGCAGTCGACCGCATAGAATGACAAAACCAGTGACAGCCGCTCCGACTTGACTTTGCCATACCATTTGGATTTGTGATGGTCGTAGACAGGCTTATCACTCTCTATCGCGATAATTTCTGGCACAGCACTCATGAATATACCTCTTTGACCTGTCGTTGCAGACTGAAACCCGGCGAGTATAGCATAGCCAACGCTGGCTCTTCTGCAGAGAGAGTGCCCCGCCTGACCCGATTTTCGGCCAGATCAGCAGGATTGCCCAGGCGCTCTTTATCAAGCAAAAGGACCGACAGGGGACACACCCGGGCACATTGCCCCTCAGCAGGGCCTGCGCGAAAATGCCTGCCGACACGCCGGTCTGGAAATCAGCTCCTCCAGAAAGATTGACATCCAGGCATCCACGCCAGAGCCAACCCGTGAAGCTCATTCGCCTGCCACACGAAGCATCGGTCAGTCGGTCAGGTACATCATCCTCGGTGCCTTCCGGTAAATTTCAGGATGGGCTTGCACATAGGCATCCAGCAGGTAGTCGAAGTACCCCAGGTTGAACAGGACAATAGTCTTTAACCGATCCAGGCTGAACAGCTGCCGGCCCTGGGTGATTGTGACAAGGTGTTGATAATATTCTTTGAGATTCGCGTCCTTGATCTGATTTGTGCCGCTTGCCAGCGACTCGAGATAGCCAGTGGGGAGAGTCCTTGGGTAGTGGCTGACGCGCCAGTCGGAGGAGACCGGCAGCCTGGACAGAAGCGGATCCGCAAGGGCCATATCGTCGACCACCACGGTACCGGGCTGGATAAAATAGCCGAACATGCCGATTGCGCCGTAGACTATCACCGGCTCCCCGGATTCGTTGGCGGCTCGTGCATCTGCCGGGTAGGGGCCGCCCGGGAACGGCTCGTTCGGGTCTCTGCCGAAGTAGAAGCCCAGTGAGCTTACCGCCGAATGTATTCCCCGGGCATCAACAATTCCACTTCGCGACGCTTCCCAGTCCGCCGCCCATTCCAGCCAGGTTTTCGTGCGGTGATTGAAATCACTGGCTATGGGCGTGTGGTAATAGAACACGGCATACATCAGCCATGCCAACAGCCAGCCGGCCTGGGCTTTCCGATCCGCCAGAAGAGGCGCCAGCTGATAGCAGACCAGTACGGCGGCTACCAGGAATGCCGGAGCAAAAAACCGCCCGCGCATGTAATCGCCACCGGCGTAGATCACATAGAGAACACTTAAGGCGATTCCCACCGCAAGATAGGCCAGCGCGGGCTTCCGGCCCGTCAGGCCGAGACCGGCGGCTGCCAGCAGAACGACCGCCGAGATGGAGTCCCACCTGGCCAGATCGAGCAGATAGCGAAGCCCCTCCCTGACGAGGTCCACAAACTCCAGCCCGGTACCCAGTTTTGCATAGGCCGTGTTCGGAAAAGGGAAGCCGAAATACAACAGGCTGAACCCCGTCCAGAGCCAGAACGGTGCCGAGTAGATAATGCAGATCAGTAACAGCTCCCTTGCCCGGAATTCCCTGCTGGCACGCCAGAGGTAATAAAGAAAAGCCGGCAGGCAGAGCATCAGCAGATCGTGTCGTGTGAGCAGCAGAAGAGCAAACACCAGCACCAGCCGGTGCAACGACGCCCTGGTTATGTGTTGCCTGCAGCCTGACAGGTAAAGAAAGACAAAGACCGTCAGCAGAAAATAGATCAGCGGGTATTCCAGTCCGGAAGTCGTGTAATCAAAGAAGGACGAAGAGATCAGCAACAGGCTGCAGCAGGCCAGCCAGCTGAAAGTGGATTCGAACAGTTTCCAGAGGAATGCCAACGAACCAAGAAAAAGCACATAAGAGAGGACGATAACGTTGGCATACAGGTGCGAAGAAAACAGACGACTGGCCGCCGTAACGAGCAGCCAGAGAGGGCTGGTAAAAACCTGCACACGTTCACCGGGATTCCAGACCAGGCCCTGGCCTCCGAAAAGCTGCTCTATTACCCGGAAATTAATGTAGGCGTCTTCAGACACCCAGCCATTAAGAAAAAAAACCACACTGAGCAGGAGGAGAATCGCCAGGGGATAGAACCGGGAAATTTTTTTCAAACTACTGACAGCATCAAGCACTGTGATCGACTCTACCTGGTTGCTCCAAGTCAGCTGGGGGGTTGTTTCGACACCTGGTCAGCAAATTATCAGGGGCTGCGAAATGGACCCAGCACCCGCTTGAAGAGTGACTTCCTGCGTTCCTGCGCGAGGGCCGGCTCCACATCCTCCGCCACCCCCTGCTCTGTCTGGGCTGGGGCGCCAGATCGCGGCTGCTCAGCGGACCCTGGGTCATGGGCCGCGACCTCAGACGCAACCGGCGTGGGTTCAGCGCCGGCCGGAATCGCAACTCCGGCGGCGTCAGATTCGGGCACTACGTCATAATTGAGCCGATTGTTCGCCTGCTGGAAGGCCAGCATTTCGAGGCAGATATCGTGGTACTCGCCGGCACTGAGAAGCTCCGGCCTTTCCTTCAGATTCAGGGTGAATTGCCTGTCGTTCACTGCTGACAGATATTGCAGATCTTTCTTGCTGGGAATCAGCAGCCCTTCTTTTTCCGCCAGTTCGTAAAGCGGTGTGCCCCGGAGGGGAATATAGTTGAAGAAGTAAAAATGCTCGGGGGCGATTCGCTGATTGAGACGCAGGGTTTCGCGCATGTTATCGGCAGTTTCCAGCGGCATGCCAACAATATTGAAGGTCAGCCTGTTGATTCTCGCTTTCCTGCAATTTTCAGCGGCATCGATGATCTGCTGATTCTTCATTTTCCTGCCGAGCATCTTAGCCCGATAGGTTTCATCGCCGCTTTCTATGCCGAACCAGATGGTGTGGCAACCAGCCTCTGCCGCAGTCTTACAGAATTCCTCGCTCATTACCTCAACACGGGAATTGATCGAAAACGGCAGACGAATTCTGTCCCTGTAAATCTCAAAGAAGGCTTTGACGAATTTCAGATTGGACAGAAACAGTTCGTCCCAGAATTCGAAATAGCCGACATTGTACTTATCCCGTAACCGCTCCAGCTCTGTCACGAACGCTTCCGGGTCATACTTCCGCAGGAAGGTTTTTTTATTGCGCCAGCCTTCAAGCACGGGCGTGTTGCAGCAGTATGTGCATCGGTAGGGGCAGCCCCGACCGGTCATCACCGGCAGAACCAGCTTGTCCTGGGGACCTACCATCGAGGTATTGACGTCCCTGAAACCCCCGTCTTTCTGGAAAATATCGTAGTCAGGGAAAGGCAGTGCGGCAAGATCACCGATCTGATGCGGCTCGGTTTCATACACCGAATTGTCCGCCAGCTTCTCCCACATGCCGTCAACGGGGCCAGGCTTGGTGCCCCGCAGGAACTGCACGAGGTTGCCGATGGCGTACTCGCCATCGCCTACACAGATAAAATCGATGTTGGGGTTCTGGATGGTCTGTTGCTGGCTGAGCATGGCCTGATAACCGCCTACCACGACAGCAAGCTCGGGCATCTGCTTTTTCAGCTGCTCGAAATAAGGTTCCAGAGGAAACCAGTGCGGACTCATCACGGAAAAGGCAATCACATCGGGATTTAATTCCTTGATCGCTCGAGCGTAGTTCTCCGGTGAATAAACGTCGGCATCACGCAGGATCAATACCGGATACAGAGCGACATCAACCCAGGGGAAATCCCGCTTCAAATAGGCCGACATGCTGGCGATCGGCATCGACACTTCGTTGCCATCCGGTGAATAAAAGGCGAATACCACCCGCACTTTCCCCGCTGAACACTTGCCGAACCACCTGGATTCCTCCTGGGGGTAGCGGGGACGTTCTGTGCTTGCGGCTATTACATCAGCCCTGGAGTTCATAAGATTCCCTGTGCTGCCATCAGTCGAGCCGGCATCTTGCGCCGTATCGACCCATTGACGAGGTGACAGTCTCTGTCACTGTTTTAGCGACCGGACAGACCGGGAGTATAGCATTGCTGGCCACGATAACGATATTTCGCCACCCCTGCGAGCCTGTCGGCACCTGGCTGCCGATGCGCCACCCCGAAGGATCTGCTGCTGCCCCACCACGATACCAGTGCCCCGGCGAGAAATCAGGGGGCGCCGTGTAAAACACAGCCCTGATCAGGCCCCGTCATGGGTAGCGAATATCTGGCGGATAGTGCTGCGGGGCGTCGCCTGGTGGCAGGCAGGAAAAAGCCGAAACGCCGACCGAACTACTCCGCCCCCATCGATAGAGGTATACTGCCACGGATCTGCACGGGCGTTCGGCTGGACAGAACGGCCCGGGGAATTGGCACATGAGAACACAACACTAACGAGGAGTAACCGATGCGCACCCTGCTTACGCTGTTCAAGATAAGCGCCGCAGTACTGTCTTTTTCTGCTGTGATTACAACAAGTCATGCCCAGTCTGCTGACGAGCCCCTGGCGATACTGATCCCCGGAGGTGGCACCTACAGTTACCCCATCTCCACCGACAATGACCAGGCACAGGCCTTTTTCGACCAGGGGCTCAGAATGGCGTGGAGTTTCTACTTCCCGGAATCCATTGCCTCCTACCAGGAAGCGGCGCGGCTGGATCCCGACCACCCGATGCCCTACTGGGGCCTCGCTCACGCCATTGGCCCGAACCCCAACAGCCGCCGGACGACCCCCAGGGCACCGGCCTGGAAGCGATCCGCACCGCACTGAGTCTCGCTAACAACGGTACTCAGAAAGAGCGCGACATGATCAATACCCTGTTCGTGCTGTACAACAAGGACGCCATCCCCGACAGCCGGGAGCGCGATCTGGCCTATGTCAATGCCATGCGGGAGCTGAAAAACAAATACCCGGATGACGCCGATATCGCCACGGTCTTTGCCGAGTCCTACATGAATACCACCCGCTGGGACTACTGGGACATCGACGGCTCGCCCCGTGGCGGCACCGCAGAAGCCAAGGCGGCGCTGGAAACGGCCATGACCCTTGAACACGATCATCCCGGCGCCAATCACCTGTATATCCATCTGATGGAGATGTCAGCGCAACCGGAACTGGCCATGCCTGCCGCGCAGAAACTGGAAGCGACGGTGCCTATCTCCGGCCACATGGTGCACATGCCGGGTCACATTTACCTGCGCGTGGGCGAATACGAGAAAGCCATCGATATTAATGAAAGGTCGCAGATCGTTGACGACCAGTTCGCCGAAATCTGGGGCGACAACAACTTCCCCATGATCGGCACCTATCCCCTGTCACACAAGATTCATAAGCCACATGCCCTGGATTTCGTGCGCTACGCCAACCTGCTGCAGGGTAACTATGCTGCTGCCTATGAAGCGGCCGATCGCAATGCTGCCAGCGCCAGTGCCGCTGACGGCCGTGGCCTGAAAAATATCGCCCACGAATGGGTTACCGACAAGGTATTCGGCAAATGGGAGAAAATCCACGCCGACAACGCAGCCAACAGCCAGCACACTCTGCCCTACCTGAAGGGCATGTGGGCCTACGTAATGGGCAGCGCCCACGTGGCTATGGGACACATGGCACCGGCTGAAGCGCAGCTTGCCCTGATTCGCGAACAGATCCAGGCTGACGGTGTCAATGACTCGGGCGTCGGACCGACACCCGCCTCCCATGTACTGACCCTCGCCATGCACGCGCTGATGGGTGAGATCGAAGAAGCCAAGGGCAATCTTGAGACGGCCATCCTGCACTACGGCCATGCCGTGGACTTCCAGGACAACCTGAACTACACCGAGCCGCCGGACTGGTCACAGTCCATGCGCCTGTACCAGGGAGCTGCTCTGCTGAAAGCCGGGCGCGCCGCGGAAGCAGAATCCGTCTATCGCCGCGACCTGGAATGGAATCAGCAGAACCCCTGGACCACCTTCGGCCTGTACAAGGCCCAGGAAGCCCAGGGCAAAGAGCAGGAAGCCATCATCACCAGGCGGCAGTTCGAATCCTGGTGGCGCAACGCCGATGTGGAACTGGAGTACTCAAGACTCTACTAGCGCATAAATGGGGTCAGAGTAAAAATACAGTGGTTTGTGGAGGGTGCTCCTGACAACCACAGAGTATTTGATTAGCCCCTTAGTGTCCCGCTGAGCCGGACCCGATGACGATAGTCACCGGGTCCGCTTCAAGCCCTCTGCTTAACTGGTTCTAGAAGCGAGCCGACAAAGTCAGGCGTGCCAATACCGGCGCGCCAGGGGTGATATTGTTGTCATTGTGAGCAGTGAACCAATAGTCCTCGTCTGCCAGATTTTCTATATTCAGCTGCACATCAAACTGTTCGTTCAAATTGTAGAACAGCCCCGCATCAACCCGGGTATAAGAAGGCAATACCACGGCGTTGCTGATAGAAGCATACTGCTCATCCTGGTAAATAACACCCAGCGCCACATCCAGGCGGTCGGTGAGGCTCACCCGGTTCCATAATGATGCACTGAAGTCAGGCACCAGCGGCGGGGCCCGGCCGGCCGGGGCCGAGCTGGTGGTGGAACTGATCTCCGCTTCCTGGAAGGCCATGGCGCCAATCAGATTCCAACGCGGCGTCAACTCGCCCTGCACGGCCAGCTCCACACCTTCGGAGCGCTGCGAACCGGTCAGCACTATCGTGCCGGGCTCGAAGCCGGGCGCACGGGTATTGGTCCGGTCCAGCTGATACAGAGTGGCGCTGAGGAGCAGTCGATTGCTCGGCAGCCAGCGTACGCCCACTTCCGCATTCTCGAACTCCTCGGGTTCCAGAGCAGCCGTGTTGGCGTCGAGAGAACTGAACTGATCTCCTGACTGGGGCAGATAAGCCTTGCTCCAGCCGCCAAACAAAGAAACGCCCGGCAGCGCCTCCCAGACCAGCCCGACCCGCGGTGACACAAAATCGTCTTCCCTGGAGAAGTTGGAGGCGCCGGCCCTTCGGTCATCGAAGGCAAGGTCAAAGCGATCCCAACGCAGCCCCAGCACGGCTTTTAACTGGCTGGTAATTTCTATCTGGTCCTGGACCAGCACGGCAAACAGATCCAGATCGTTGACGTTATCCCTGGCGGGAGCAATGGAGAAGTCTGGAGTAAAGTCGCGACCACGATCAGCAAGGCTGAAAATGCCCGAGTCCGTATTTACGCGGCGATTCTCACTCTCCTGACGACCCGATTCGACACCGAACAGCACTGTATGGTCCCAGCCTCCCAGTTCGGTCTCCCAGATCAGGTCGGCCTGGCTGAGAAGATTTTCACGGTCAGTCCCGTTGTCGTAAGAAGTGATACGTACAGTGTTCGCCACCGGGTCTACCGGACCGCCGGCGAATACATTGTCGTAAAATTTCGAATAGTCCCCGTAGGAAAGTGTGCCGCGGAAGGTCAGGCTGTCGCTTATCTGATGGGTGACCACGCCACGCAGCGTCGTCACGTCGATCTCGCTATTGGACAGGTCCGCATTACCGAAGAATGTGTCTACCGAACCGGGCCACGGGCGGCCGGCCTGAGAAGGCACGCCCCGATCGACCGTGCGCTCGTCGGTGAAGTGTTCGGCGAACAGGTCGACCCGGGTGGAGTCGGTCGCCTGAATCCGCAGTGTAGGTGCGATACCCCGGCGGGAGATCTCCACCTCGTCGCGGTAGCTGTCACTCTCCTCCACCACGGCATTGATACGCCCGGCGATACTGTTGGTCAACTGCCCGCCAAGATCACCGGCAAGCCGTGAATAACCGAACATCCCCGTGCCGATATCGAAACCGGTGATCGCGTCACCAGTGGCCGCTTTACTCACCCGGTTGAGGGCGCCGCCGCCATTACCGCGGCCAAAGACCAGCGCCGAGGGACCCTTGATGACATCCACGCGCTCCACGTTGTAGAGATCGCGCAGGTACTGTAGATCATCCCGCATGCCGTCAACGAAAAAATCGGAAGTGGTGATATTGCCCCGGAAAACCGGTGCATCCCTGTGCCCTTCCCCCTGTCCCATGGTGACGCCGGGTACGTAGCGAACCAGATCACCGAGGCCGTTCATTGCCTGGTCTTCGATAACATCACGCGTGATCACATAAATTGACTGGGGGATGTCTTCCAACGCTGTCGAGGTTCTGGTCGCCGAGCTGCTGTCTTCTTCACGGTAGGAATTGCGAGTGCCGTAGATGTAAATGACTTCTGAGGAGGCTTCAGCCGCCGACCCGATCGCCGCGCTGGAACTCCCCGTCGGCTGCCTGGTCGGCTGGGCCGAAAGAGAATTGGAAACCACACCCGCCATAACCAGAGCAGCGAGTGAAACCGAAAGTTGCAAGAGCTTCATTGACAATACCTTTACGCTTAATCAGGATAAACACTAATGAGAATTATTGCTTGTTGGTAATAATTCTCATTCGCGACTTTATTGCATCTGATTGTGCGAGTCAACAGGGTTGCAGGACCACGACAGACCGTGACGTTGAACAGCCTGCGCCGTTCATCGATCACCTGGACACAGAACAATTGCACAACAACCTGCGTGATAATTTTCAAGCCAACGCCCGCCAGAACCAGCCAGCTGGAGCCTCGTACACACAGGCGTTATGTTCCACGAGTACTGAGAGCACAACGCTCATAATGACGCTTGACGTTATTATCGCTGCGCGTTTCTATCTTGGGCATGATCGTTTTTTCAAATGCCCTTTTACAGAATCGCTTGCCAAAGGGCATAGGGTAAGAAGGTTTGATATTGAACGTATTGCTCTTCGAAAGATCAGACAGTTGCAAGTGTTGGAAAAGCTGGAAGATTTAGGAGTACCGCCAGGTAACAGGCTTGAAGCACTGAAAGGCCATCGAAAAGGACAATACAGCATTCGAATAAACGATCAATTTAGAATTTGCTTCCGGTGGACCAAAGCTGGAGCGAGTGATGTAGTGATAGTGGATTATCACTAGGAGTTTATTTATGAGGAAAATACAACCAGTATCTCCAGGTGAATTACTGAAAGATGAATTCTTAGAGCCCATGGGAATTTCTCAATACCGCCTTGCTAAAGAGATCAAAGTACCGGCTCAACGCATTGGAGCAATCATTTCTGGAAAGCGCTCTATTACTGCAGATACCGATCTGCGACTTTGTAAGTTTTTTGGCCTTTCCAATGGCTATTGGCTGCGGGTGCAAGCTGCCTACGATACTGAAATTGCAGAAGATGAATTGGCAGAAGAGTTAAATCATATTCGACCCTGGAGAGAAGTTTCCAACGCAGCCAACCAAGGAACATAACGAATCAAAAGGGCGGGCGGTATCCAGCGTGAGATTCGCCGGCCGAGATGGCGTTCGCTACATCTTTGGGTGAAGCACCCAAGGCCAGGAGTGATTTCATGATCAAGTCAATTGAAACGCTTGGGTCGCCTGCTTCCATTTTTGCTATTCGCGACTGGCTGGAGTGAACCATTTTGGCTAATTCGATCTGGCTCAATTTGTTCTGGAGTCTGCGCTGCCGCAGGGTATGGCTCAGGGCAAGCTTCATCTCAATATACGCAGACTCTTCTGGGGTAAGCCCCAGAAATTCATCAGCGTTACCGACTTTCCATCCGGCTGTCTCTAATTTCGTTCGCTTACTTGCTTGCATCGTCATACATCCTGAAGCGTGATTTACATACATCAATGACTTTCCTGGGCGTTGCTTCTGTTTTCTTCACAAACACGTCGGCAATAACTACGGAATCCGGATCAATTCGGTACACTATGCGCCAAATCTTGTCACTATCCGTAATTCGCAGTTCGTGGCAATGGGTGCCGATTGATGGCATTGGCCTCGATTGCGGCAGAGACAGCTTTTCTCCGCGCTGCAAGCGCCGCAGCAAATAGCCTGCTTCCAGTCGACTGGTTGCCGAGAATGGCGGCGTCTTTACTATTCCATGTAGCCAAACGAGTGGCTTGTCCTTCGGACTCATGGGGTGCAATATATGTCTAATATGACATATTTTCAAGTGCCCTGGTCCGGGTGCTGCATAACCAGGCCGTTAAGTCGCCCTTCGGGCTCGGACGGCAACTACGCTGCCGCCCCTAACGGCGGTGTTATGTGCTCGTAGCCTTTGACCCAGCCAGAAGCCCCTATTGACGATAATGTCAATAGTGATATCACAAGGATGTGGCGAAAGCTCAAGATATTCGCGGCCAGATGCGGGAGAACCCCAAGGGCTTTAAATTCAGAGACTTATGCAAAGTGGCAAAAGGTATTGATCGATACACATATCGGGTAACCTGGTCCGAGGAGGATCAGAAGCATGTGGGGCTGTGCGTTGGGTTTCCCAGCCTGAGCTGGCTTGCCGAGAATCCGGAGAAAGCGTTGCAAGGCATCCGAATGCTGGTCTGTGAATGCATTGACGATATGAAGCAGAATGGGGAAGAGATTCCCGAGCCGCTCTCTTCGAAACCCTACAGCGGGAAATTCATGGTCCGTGTGCCGCAGGAGACACATCGGATGCTGGCGCTTGACGCGGCCGAGTCAGGCGTAAGTCTGAACCGCCCTGTATCGAGCAAACTCAATTGAACCCGCATGTCTCAATCAATTCCATGCGACCAGCGATGCTCGCGCGTGAATAAGGGCGCCAGGATGAAGTATGAGCCCTGAATTCGTAGCTATATTGGAAGAAAGAGAGCAGCTGGTACGCTGGTTTATCCTGCTGCCTATCTGCCTGGGGTTCCTGGCTTTGCTTGTTTCAGCCGTAAAATCTCGGAAGGGCACAGCCTTCCTTTATAGTACTCTCCTGGCAATAGCTTCTGTTGCAATACCTACTCTTCTGGGTGGTTTGTGGTGGGACGAATTAAGCGGCGTGGCCACAAGCCACGAAGAGGCAGAATGGATATTAAATCATGATGGTGGCGGACTGCTGATTGCGGCCCTCTATGCGACCCTGCTGGCTACTGTATTCTGGATTGCCGCGGTATTGGTTTTATCTATTCGGATTGTGATTGCCAGAATGCGAAAGTCCAAAAAAGAGCGATGTCTTGACGCCCCAGAATCATCCTGACAATCGCATGAAACCGGGCAACTGATGAAGAGCGTTAGCCTGTGGTTAGAGATCGAGGCCCAATGAGACCCACGCGATACATACGAGAAGCCACACCTGAGGATTCTGACAGTCTTAAAATGTGTATGCACGCAGCATACTCGCCCGTCGAGGAAAGACTTGGAGGAGTACGACTTCCACCGATGGACGTAGATTATTCTTCCGAGATAAAAAACTTCCCAACCTGGGTTGTCGAATCCGATGCGGGTATTATTGGCGGTCTAATCATGTCATTCGAAAATAACCAGGCATCTATAGCAAATATTGCTGTTGATCCGATGTTTCAGGGACAAGGAATAGGCGGAGATTTAATGGGTTTTGCAGAATCGATAGCAAGAGAAAACAGCTTTTCTGAACTGCAACTCGCTACTCACCTATCACTTGAAGAGAATATATCGCTGTATCGACATCTAGGATGGGAAGAAATAGGCAGAGATGAGACCAGAGTTTTCATGAAGAAACTTTTATGAGCCCTCACGGAAGAATCCCATAGGATCGCCTAAAATGTGCATGCAGCCGGACCAGGCCACGCGTTACGCTCGCGGCTTGGCGACCACTATTCACCAGTGTCCGGATGGGATCCTTCGAAAATTTCCAATGAAGATACCCACGGCAGGATGTTATGCGTGGGAATTCGATTCTTTGCTGTAACTATGGGAATCGGTGGCATTCTGGTTCCCCAAGGTATTCGACTGTGTGCTATTTATTGTGGCTGCCGTACAGTTACCGGCGATACCTCCTGTGTACTGCATGATTAAAGCAAAGAAAACTGACAGCCGCTAAGAACCCACAACCATCACAACTGAATCCTCAGTTTCATGCCTGAACCAGATCCAGCGAAAATTATGGTCTTTCAAACCCCAGAAGACCTTGGGCGGTGGCTCAAGGTAAATTACGCCACCGAAAAAGAGCTCTGGGTGAAAATATTCAAAAAGAAGACTGGCATCGCAAGCGTGACCTGGGATGAGGTCGTAATTGAGGCTCTTTGCTGGGGCTGGATCGACGGAGTAAAGAAGTCAATCGATGACCAGGCCTATTTACAGCGTATTACCCCCCGGAAAGCACGAAGCAACTGGTCAAAAAGGAATAGAGAGCATGCGGAGCGCCTGATTGGCGAGGGCCGAATGACTGAGTTTGGGCTGGTGCCTGTTCATGCTGCGAAAGAGGATGGCCGGTGGGAGAGTGCCTACGTGGCGAGCGAAATGAAAGTACCAAAAGATTTCCTGGCGGAACTGGAGAGCCAGCAAAAGGCGAAAAGATTTTATGAAACTCTCAATAAATCGAGTCGCTATGTCATCGCGTACGGATTGGAAAGTGCCAGGAAACCCGAAACCAGACATAAGCGGTTTGCCAGGTACATGGCTATGCTGGCGCGCGAAGTAGATCCGGGCTCTGGCGTCAAATAAGCGAACATGGCACAACAATTGGCTCCCAGGATCATCCCGGCCACAGAAACCTAGAAGCGCCGGGTCAACGCCACCACCAGAAAAGCCTGGGTGGGCTCTACAGTCAGGGAGCTGTCGTCGGCATCGTTCATCAGCCGACCGAGGCGGGCGACGCCGGTGAATCGCCAGGTATCGCCAACCGGAAAGCTGACCAACCCCTGCACACCGACACTCTCCAGACCGCTGCCGGCATCGAAAGCTGCGAGGCCGCTGGCTGCACTTTCCCGTTGGCTCACACCATAGAGAGCTGACATGTAGCGGTCGTCGCCAAACCTCAGGCTGGGTCCGATGCCGGCGAAGGCGCGATTGCTGATTGCAAACCGGTAACTTGCTGACAGGTTGCCGTACATCCCCTCATGGCCGGATGCAATCGCCTTGGCAAGGCTGGCCTGAAAGGACCAGGGACCGGTGTCGTACTCAGTGCCAATGCGGGTTTCAAGCCCGATTCCGAAAGTGTCGATACCGCTGACGTCCTCCGGGTCACGATTCTGAAAGCCCGGACCGACGGCGGCTGACAGGGCAAATCGCGCTCCATTCTCAAGACGCTCCCGAATCAGGTAACCGCCGAAACCCTGTGGCACACTGAAAAACAGCTTGGTGCCTCGGGCATCGACATAGCGGACATCAAAATAAGGTACCGGCAGCACCCGATAATCCTCTGCGCCCTGGTACTCCGGGTTGGCTATCAGACCAACGCCGAGATCGGTCTGCCAACCGGTTTGGGGCATGGGAGCAACAGGGCGGGTCTGCTCTTCGCCAGCGACCGCCGCAGTGGCAGTGAGTAATAGCAAGGTCCAAAGCCAGGCACGAAGTCCATCAGGCATCTAAAGTCTCCAGAGTTCAATAAGGGTCACAGGGCAATCAAAAGCGATCGGGCAGAATTAATTGTCTGCAGATCCTGAACACCCCCGAGTGACTGAGCGTCCTCAATGTTCCCGAGCGGCAAAATAGGCATCGCTACAGGTACGCAAAGCCCTGGTCGGGTTGATATTCCGGGGTATCAATACGACTGATTGCCGCAATTAGTTTTGTTGACTACTCATGGAATGCTGGTACAGAGAGAATTATTGCGGGGTCCGAACGAAGGAGCATATGTCTGCTTCATCTTTTTTGTTACGAACCGGGATCAGAAAAGCTCTTTGCCTGGCAACGCAGGCTTCGGGGTTGGCTGGAACGCACTGCCTGATCGATGGATGAGAAGGCACCTGATATACAGGTTGTTGAAATATTGAAGGGTTGGACTTCTACTGTTGTATGAAGCCCAACCCCTCCCCTGCTGCGGCAAATAACAGCGAACTCTAGAACACAGGAAAACAAACGCTGAATTGAAATCCCTGCTTCCCGCTCTATTCTTTCAGCTCCGCTGAAAAAGAACCCATAGCTGCGCCATTGCCGTAATCAACGGTACCGTTAATAGTGCTTCCCACCAGCTTTCCCTTATAGACAGCAGAAATCCCATAGTCCGGAAGGTTATGACTGAATGTCACAACCTCGTCTGCAACCGTGCCCGTTACGGACGCGTTGCCGGCATCACCGGTCACAGTCCCTTTTATTGTTTCCCCTTCCTGCTCCAGGACAAAATTCATCATCCCGGAGCCTGCATCAGTCATGACTGTCACTGCCCAGCTTCCAGAAACCTCAGCTCCGATCGCCGGCATTGCAGTTGCGGCTAAAAAGACTGTTGTTGCACAAACTCTCAGTAGCAATTTTTCATATTTTTGCATCATGTTCTCTCCTGTTGTTTCTATCATTTACAGAGTCAGTCAGCACACTGGCAGCTGTCACTGATCCAGTTCATCGGCAATCAGTTCCAGATACGCCGTCTCCAGCCTTTCGATAGCTCTGATATACCCCGCTGGATCGACAAAGGTTTCCGGATCATAAGCCTGCCCCGGCTGGTACTTGTCGTGCATATTGTACTGGCTGTTATGGGCTGCAACCCACACATCAACGTCCAGTTTTTTCTGCCTGTTGTAGGTAGTGGCGAAATCGACCGCGACATTGTCGTAGGTTGGCTCGACGACCAGGTGCTTACCACCGTTGATGGTGCCCATATTGATGATCCCCACATTGTAGTCACGACCTTGCTCATTCACCTGGAAGGTATAGCTTGAGCTGCCCTCCGTATGACCCGGATGCTCGTGCACGGTGATGCGCAGGTCACCAAGCGTGATGATGTCATCCTGACGAATGATGCGGTCCACTGCCACCGGCGCGAAGCTCTCACGGCCGCCGAAATGGGCATCGCTGAACCCGCCGTCTTCCAGCACGCGAGCGTCCTCCGGTGTGGCCCACACCTCAGCACTGGTAATCTGCTTGATCTCCGCCATCGCCGCGGTGTGGTCCCAATGGGCCTGCATGGTAAGGATGATGCGCACGTCTTCCAGGCGGAATCCCAGCGATTCGATGTTGTTCCTGATGAGCGTGGTGGAATCTGCCAGCCCCGTGTTGATAAGTATATGGCCTTCCTCAGAGGTAATCAGGAAGACGCTCAGATCCTGCAGGCCCACAGCATAAAGGGGCCCGATGATGCGGAACGCCGGAAAGGGTGTGACCCAGCCCGCCGGTGGATCATTCTGAGCGTTGACCAGCGGTGTCAGAAACAGCCCAAAGCACAGGGTCAGGGCTGGAATAAGGTGGCAAATAGTGCGTTTTGGCATAGCGAGTCCTCTTCTTAGTGCAGGTTAATGCGGGAAGGATTATTCTGGCCTGCTGTGGCTACAATCTACGCGCTAGCCTGGCTTAGTGCAATGGCATTCGATGTTGGCCCTTTTCATGCATGATTGTTCAGTCAACCCTGTCATTGTTTGAAATACCGCTACGGGACCACTAAGCTATTTCGTCTACTACAAAAGGTACCTTTTCAACAGCCGGCCAGGCGCAATCACTGCAAATCTCCCTGCATAGGCAGAAATACCACTGTGAAAGCGCCTCGCTCCAGCAATTTATGCAATGATTGCAAAACAACCGACAGCACAAGAATCCAGAACCAGAACCAGAACCAGAACCAGAACCAGAACCAGAACCAGAACCAGAACCAGAAATCATAAGGATTAGACATGCATTCCCCAAGTTTACTCTCCCGGTCAACCGTTACCGCTCGCGGAGCCTTTCTGCGAGCCCTGCTGGCCTTGATACTGTTATCAGGCTTAGCTCCCGCCCAGGCACAGGACTTGCCGGCTATCAGCAGCACCGTAGCCGATGCGACGGCCATGGAGGGTTATTTCAACCTTTACTGGGACGAGAGCACAGGCAAACTGTACTGGGAGATCGACAAACTCGATACCGAGTTTCTCTACCAGGTCTCCATGGGTTCCGGGCTGGGCTCAAACCCCGTGGGCATCGACCGCGGCCAATTGCGGGGCACCTATGTATTGTCCGCCCAGCGGGTCGGGCCACGGGTACTGCTGGTCGAACCCAACTACCGCTACCGGGCGACCAGCGACAATGCTCTGGAAGTGCAGGCCGTGGAAGATGCTTTCGCGCCCTCGGTTATCTGGGGATTCGATATTGTCGCCGTCACCGGCGACAGCGTTCTGGTGGATGCCACCGATTTCTTTCTGCGTGATGCACGGGATGTGATTGGCCAGATTGCCCGAAGCGGCCAGGGCAGCTTTTCCCTGAGCAGTTCGCGCAGCGCCATTTACCTGGACAACACCAGGGCCTATCCGGAAAACGTGGAAGTCGAGGCGATGCTGACCTTCACCAGCAGTAACCCGGGCAATCTCGTGAACGCGGTAGCGGCCACCGGCAACGCCATTACACTGCGCCAGCATCACTCCATCGTTAAACTGCCGGACGACAATTTCAAGCCACGCATCGCGGATCCTCGTATTGGAACCAACGGCCCAACAATTCAGGATTTTGGCACCACAATCGACACTGACATGCAGGTACGTCTGGTAGCCAGGCATCGGCTGGAGAAGGCAGATCCTGCCGCGGCTCGCTCCGAAGCGGTTGAACCGATCATTTATTATGTCGACTCCGGTACACCGGAGCCCATCAAGAGCTCCCTCATCGAAGGCGCTTCCTGGTGGAACCAGGCCTTCGAAGCAGCGGGCTTCATCAACGCGTTCCAGGTGCGGGAACTGCCCGAGGGCGCCGACGCCCAGGATGTGCGCTACAACATGATCCACTGGACCCATCGTCGTACCCGGGGCTATTCCTACGGCGGTTCGGTACAGGACCCGCGCACCGGGGAAATCATCAAGGGGAACGTCAACCTGGGCAGCCTGCGGTTGCGACAGGACTACCTGCATGGTCAGGGCCTGGTCCCGGCATTCGACTACCTGGCCGAGGTGGCCAACGACACGACGGCATCGGTCAACATGGCCCTGGACCGCGTGCGACAGCTATCCGCCCACGAGGTAGGCCACACTTTGGGTTTCCCACACAACTACCTGTCCAGCGCCTACGGGCGTGAGAGCGTCATGGACTACCCGGCACCTTTGGTCGAAATCGACGAGGACGGCCAGATTGATCTGTCCAATGCCTACGTTCAGCGTATCGGCGAATACGACAAGCTGGCCGTGCGCTATGCCTACGAGCAGTTTGCTCCCGGCGCTGACGAGGCTGAAGAACTCGCAAAAATCGTGCAGGAAAGCCTGGACCGCGGCCTGCTGTTCATGGCGCACGATAACAACAACTTCGTCGGGGCCGGTCACCAGTTTGCCGGTGTGTGGGACAACGGTGACAACCTGGTCGATCACCTGAAACACGAAATCGAAGTGCGCCGCATCGGCCTGGAAAATTTCAGCGAGGCGGTCATCCGCGAAGGCGAGCCGCTCTCCAACCTCGAGTTCGTCCTGCTGCCTCTGTACATGCACCATCGTTTCCAGCTCAACTCCGCGGCTCAGAGCATCGGCGGTGCGGACTACAGATACGCTGTGCGGGGTGACGGGCAGATCCCGTTCACCATTATCGACGGAGAAGAACAGCGCGATGCCCTGGAAACCGTGCTATCCACGCTGAGCCCCGAGTTCCTAGCATTGCCACCCTCGCTACTCCAACTGCTTCCGCCATCTGCCTACCGATACACCAGCGGTGAACCTTTCCCTGGCCGCACAGGGTTGCTGTTCGACCCCCTGGGCGCCGCCGAGGGCTCGGCCATTCTCACCGTAGAATCCATTCTGCACCCGGCACGCATGGCGAGGCTGGTGGCTTACGGCAGCATGGGAGACTACCCGAGTCTGGAAGAAGTCGTCGCGCGCTTGCTGGCAGTAACCTGGGGCGCCGAAACACCAGATGATGACTATCACGTGCAAATTCTCCACGTCGCTCAGCGCACGACCCTTAATGAACTGATGGAACAGGCCGCCAATCCCGCTAACGCAGGCAAAGTAAAAGCCGTGCTGGCCAATGGACTTAACCAGTTAGCCAACGCGCTCGAAAGCAGAGGCAATCCAAACGCCCATCAGGCCTCAGCCGCGGCGGATATTCGACGCTGGCAGCGGGACCCGGCCAGCGTGATATCCGGACCGGCTCTGCGCATGCCCCCGGGTGATCCTATCTGAGACTGATGCGGAAACTGGGCAGCACCAAAGCAGACTGCGAGATAAAGGAAATGGAGAAAGCATACCGATCTCCATTTCCCTTTATCACTCGCAGACAGGGAAGCCGGGTAATTTCGCGAAATTAACAAACAGGGAGCCACAGACCAGGGAAGCTCTGATTATTTCCCGTGATGCGCTGATCTTTTGGCTGTTTTATGGGGATTCGAATATTCCTCAATCGAACACCCCGTCACCGATCAAACATTCAAAAGACCTTACAACGGTAACTCAAGGTGCCAGGTTAATCGTATCTGGTCTTTCACCCTTACGACACCGGCAAGAGAAAACGGCTGAATACCAAAGTCGGATTGCAACACTTCAATCGCTCCATCAAAAACAATCCTGTCGATTCGCCGCTCAACCAGCACGGTCAGTTCTACGGGAACAGCCGGGGACAGATCCCCGCGTAATTGCAGATCGCCCGCAATCATCACTGCTGTGATCCCTTTTTCTTCGGTCGGCATTATCTCAGCGTCTGCCGATACGAAGCGCAAGGTCGGATTCTGTGTCACGTTCAGGATGTCGGGGCCACGAATTCGTTCCAACGTGGCCAGTCGGGCTTCCTCTGGTGGAATCTTTTTTGTAAATCCAGCCAGTCGATAGGCCCGTTCGCTGTCCAGGATCAGCGAATCAGTCTGCACACTGATACGGATGGAGGAACCGGCCAGGTTCTCCGGATCCAGAATCAGTTCTGCCTCCCATTCTGCCGCCAGAATGGCATGCCTGTGGCCAGCGAAACCTAGCAGGCCGGCAGTATCGGTGGTGATAAGAAAATGGGACTCCGGGGAATTCAGTTGATTCAGCTGATAGAACTGGCCATAGGTCACTTGCCAGGCACATAGACAAACAGTCCCAAGCAAAAAACCTAACAAACGAACTGGGTTTTTTTCGACCAAGATCACTCTCGTTTCACCCTTACTGAAAACAGACCTGACGCGACTCCGACTGATCACGCTGTCTTTTGCGATACGAAATAGATATTTCACTGAAAGGCCGTCCACCCCGGCCGCCAATGAAGCCCGAGGCGCACACTCCAGAAGTCCTGATTCCGTCGGGACAATTCGGGCGGGCGTCGAATGTCCAGAGGCGTATAGGAAAATGCTGCCTGCAAAGTCCAGTTGTCGGCCCAATGATAAAGCGTCCCAACCGTAGCGGACTGAATCGCGTCGTCCAGGTAGAGTTCGGCCCTATCAAGCACTTCGAAGACCCGCGCCTCAACGTTGACGAACGGGTGTATACGCGTATAAGCCAGTCCAAAATAAGGTTGCCAGCGGCCATCATGAGACAGACGAGAACCGATGAACTCCAGCCCTTCATGATCAAGTTCCATACTGTCATTTGAAGGTTCGCGACAACCAAACGGGTTCCCCGCCGAGCCCGGCGGTGCCGAGGCGACATCGCGACTGCAGGTGATATCCCCCTGTGCCTCGCCGCGCAATGCAAATAACCGCACGGAGAGATTCAAGGTCGAGGTGCGATACAGTGACTTTTGCAGAGCCAGACCAAAAACTTCGTCAGGTTTGCTCCCATTGATCTCCAGCGGTGGCGTCCACGACAGTTCCAGTTCGTACTCGCCAGGCAGCCCCAAATGGAAGCGCCCACGTCCGAACACCGGAGATTTATTCAGATCTTCGGACTTGAAGCCACCAAAGCCGACCTGCTGCTCCGCTCGGCTCAGATGTGGAATAGAACCAAGCTCGGCCGAAAACCGCATTACCCATGCTTGGGGATCAGTGGCGGGTGGTGCACCCAGATTCAGGGCTGCCGACAGGGTGTGGGCCATGGCCCACCCCTCCGGGCTGTCTAACGACACCTTCTCTGCTCGGGTCACAACCTCCTGCCCATTTGACTCCTGTGCGAAAACCGCCGAAATCAATAGAAACAGTATTGCCTTATTCATCGAGTGGTCATCCGCTTACAGTTCTATTGCACAACAACGCCCACCTCCAGAGAATAAAGGATGAAGTTGGCCGCGTCGGTGGCACAACTCAGCGAACCATTATCCGTACAGGCGGTCGGATTCCCGAAGGGCATTGAGCCATTGATAAAGCTACGTAATTGCTCGAACGACAAGGACTGGGCAAAGGACAGGGTCGGTCCCTGAAAGGTACCGTCCCCATCAAGTCCGTGACAGGTTGAGCAAACACCGATAAAAATGCTCTTGCCGCGCGCAATACTTATCTCCAGCGGACTGGGGTCCGGATCGGGATCGGGATCGGGATCGGGATCAGGGTCGGGATCGGGATCAGGGTCAGGGTCAGGGTCAGGGTCAGGGTCAGGATCAGGGTCGGGATCAGGGTCAGGGTCAGGGTCAGGGTCCGTACCAGGGTCGGCGGGAACCGGCATCACACTCAACAACGCAATATTGCCAAACGTCAATGGAGATTCACTGATCCGGGACAGCTCAATTTCAAACTGATCGGTAAAAAGGACCAGGCTGGGCAGATACAGAATCCCCTGAGGATTCAGAACAGCAGGCTGATTTCCCGCGCCGATACCTGGGCCATACTGATAGGACTCCTGTAGAGTAAACTGCAGCGTTTCCAGATCGAGGCTGAAACTTAGATTACTCACCCCGACACCGGGCTCTTCCAGCACCGGGACATTTAACTCGGTGACGGTTTCATTCAGTACCGCATAAGGCAGTGCCTGGGTGGGAACTTGCGCAGAAAGACCATCATAGCGGGTCGGGCTGGAAATCTGCGGCAGCCCCTCACCATCAACTGACTGCTCTCCATTCAACGGCATCTGTTCGCGGCTGAAGGCGAAACTGGCCGGTCCTCCGACAAAATTCAGGGCCCCTTCCGGAAGCGGGACAAAGTTATCAGGAAGGATAAAATCAGGATCCAGACCAGTGAGGTTGGCAAATCTCTGGGTAGCAAGCAACAGAGTCAGACCGCTCGTATTGCCCGCCAGATTCTCTGTGAGAACAAATTCCTGAACAGGCTGGCCAGAAACCGAACTGGTGAGCGCCACTCCAGCCAACCCACCATCATCAGGCCGGGATGTGACTAACTCTATATATTGAATGGAGCCATCTGAATTACTGAAAACTTCGTTGAACTCCCAGCCAAGCGGCTGCGGGTCAGGTGCGACTGCGTTTACCGCCAGCACCTCGATATTACCGAAGGTAAGTGGCGAGTCATCAACCAACGCCAGCCGAAGCTCAAAGCTGCTGGAATCGAACTGGAGACTGGGAATATTCAGCAACCCGTCAAAAGAAGCCGGCCGGCTACCTGCCGTAACTCCAGCACCGTACTGAAAAAAGTCTGTCAGTTGAAATTCCAGGTTTGCAAAGTCGACACTGAGGGTAAGGTAGAATATGCCCGCCCCTGTTACTTCAAGCACTGGAATATCCAGCTGGCTGGCAGAGAGATCCAGGCTCGCGTGAGGCTGCGCCTGATCCGGCAGGATGGCCTGAACACCGTCGAAACGGGTGGGTGAAGCACTTTGCGGCTGAACGTCACCATCCAGTGACTGGCTGCCATTGAGTGGCAGTTGCCCAGGAGTATAGGTCAATTCATCTGCATCAACAGCGAAACTGAGCGTCCCTTCAACCCGGGGAATGAACCCGTCAGGAATGATGAAGTCCGGTGTCACGCCGGTAAGCAATGAGAAACGTTCTGTCGCCAGCAGCAGCTGCCGATCAGCGGTATCCCCGATCAGATTTTTCTGAAAGACAAATTCCACAGGCAGCAAACCAGGCTCTGAGCTCACAAGCGTTTGTCCGCTCAGTTGCTGTTCGGATGACGACTCCGTGGTGAGTTCGATAAACTGAATGGTGCCGTCGGAGTTGCTGTAGATTTCATTGAACTCCCAAAGATGTGAACTGGCAAAAGCATTGTGCTGCAGTATCAGCAATCCGAAAACAGTTACGCCATCTATAAGTCTTCTCAGTGTTCTTTGCATTATTATTCTCCAGCGGACTGATAACCGAGAGCTATTGGGATCAGGCTTTTCTTGCGGGAGATCTTTGGCCAGGAACCTTAAAGGCCACTTGCCCCAGACCCTCTGACACATCTTGAGAAAGCTACAGAAAGCCTCATTCCCACATTGAATAACCGAACATTACGAAACGTTAATGCCAGGAAATGGCTAAATGGTTCAGAAGACAGGATCTCGATATCTGACTATCACGCTGTGACTTTCAGATAGAAATAGCAGGGAGGTTTTTTCTATGGTCCTTTAACGCTAAATTACGTACCAGACCGTTAAATCAGAAAAGCGTTTCTTATAAGGAAGGGAACTGGTCAGGAACTTCGCTACCGTAAGACTTTACTTCCTTCCCGAGGTTGCCATTGTTGACATCTATAAGCCGATGGTGAATATCGTCACCACTGAGGCCGGGGTTCTCCTGCAAAAGAAGGGCTGCGTAACCAGCAATCTGTGCAGCACCAAGGGACGTGCCCGAAACAAAGTTGTAGCTGTTGTTTGGCAGCGTGGTAAGCACGTTGGTGCCGGGAGCAAAAACAGGCTGATCTGACTGGCGCCAGGAATCAGATCCTTTGCTGGTGACCGCTATCACGCCAAGCATTGATGCCGGAAACGATACGGAGGCAGAACTGTCATCTTCCTTTGTGGCCGCTATTACCACAATATCTTTGCTCAACGCCTCTTCGATCAACATTTCAACAATTCTGTCGTAAGGACCGCTCAGACTTAAATTGATAATGTCCACCTCGTCCGCCATCGCTCGATTAATCGCCAGGGCCAGGGTAAAACTGTTGCATATCGCTTCAAGCTTGCCTTCAGCACGAGGCCAACACGCCTTCAAGCCGGCTATCTTGGCTCCGGGCGCCATACCCGCAATGCCGGTATCGTTGTTAACATGAGCGGCGATGACTCCGGCAACCGCAGTACCGTGCATATCTTGTGAATACCCAGGAGAAACATCTTCCACAAAGTTTTCACTGAAGGCGATCTGACCAGCCAGGTCCGGATGGTCTTTTTCAATCCCTGTGTCCACGACTGCGATCAGGATACCTTTGCCGGTCGTGCGTGAATGCATCAACGGAAGATCGAAATACCTGGCTGAGGATTGAAGCTCAAAGTAGGGATCATTGGGCGGCGCAGAGAGAGTTGAAAAGACCCCCAGCCGTTGCGCCGTCACCACTTCGGGGTCGCTCAACAAATCGGCGATCACCTCATCAGCTGATTCACCCTCCTGGATCTGCAATACGGCACAATTGATATCTATCTCCGACATCCACCAGTCAGTCAGATAGGTGAGTCCGTGCCTGCTGGCTATCTCCCTGGCGACACGCTGATTCCAGGTGGCATCTCTACTGTATCCTCGAGACCGGTACATATTCATCCTGGAACCAGACGCCATATTACTGCCCGGCCTCCCCCGGTGAAGCACCAGAATAATCTTTTCGGCATCCTCTGCGCGCCCTGAAAAAAGCGCTTCTGTCTGCCCTGGGCCGGATTGTTCGGCACCGAGAACCGTGCCCGCCGCCAGGCCTGCGCAAAGCAACAGCAGGGTTAAACAATGGCACAAGTTACGTATCAGGAACATCGCAACCCTCATTGCTCGGATATCACTCTCTCGACGAACAGAACACTCTCATTGGCCCGCAAAGAGTCCACCGCCAGCGATACCTCTTCATAAGCACTATCACCTGCAAGAAGGCGCACACGCCAAAGTCTTTGATCTTCCGACCTGGATACCGGCTCCAGCCCATGCTCCAGAAATAAATCCAACATTGCAGCATCGGCAATGCCTCGTTCGAAAGCAATAAAGAGCTCCCCTTGAGATGCGGCAGAGACGGAACCTGGCGAACTCAGTGTTCTGTACTCCTGAGACGTATAGGGATTGGATTGATCGTTGGCTTGCCAATACGCACTCAGCCCTGCTGCAACCAGGGTAAAACCTGCAACCATCGCCATTGCGGTTGGGCGAACTGGCCTTCCGAATGGTGAAATTCGAAACAGCAGGGAGCTGCTGACTTTAACCTCCTCTTCCGGGGCTTGCGAATCTGGAGCTGCCGCTATCCGTTGAGTCAGCCTGGCGAGGTTGTAACTCAGAGACTCGCTGTCTACATCTTCTTCGACAACCACCCGGGCAACATCCCGGTGCAGCTTCAGATCACTTCTGCACACAAGACAGTTTACAAGGTGTTCCTGAACGCGCCTGTGCTCACTTTCTGCCAGGGTGCCATTAACAAACCAGGGGATCAGCTGGCATAGCTCTTCGTGCTCCAGATCCTGGCCTGGCGTATCGAAAATTTCTGACATAGTCCTGCGTCCTTACTCCGACCTGACCGCTTCTTCCAATTCCCGCAACAAAGTTCGCAATCTCAAGCGCGCGTGGTACATGCGGGTTTTTACGGTATTCTCTGGACAGCCCATGATTTCGGCAATCTCACTGTAGTGCAGTCCATTGAAATAAGTTAACTCAATAACCGCCTTCTGCTCACACGACAATCGTTGGATTGCTTTGCTGAGCAAATCCGCCCTTTCCAGGCCTGATTCCCAAGGCTCACCAGCAAACTCAAGGTCCTGGGCCAGTTCCTGCTGCCTGGTTTCATAGCTGAACTGGGTCGACTGTTGCTTCTTTGCAATCCGCAGTGCGATTCCGAATACCCAGCTTGAAACCTTACTGGTGTGATTGTAGGAATCGGCCCGATTCCAGACCACAAACAGGGTTTCGTTGATCAGCCCCGGTAACGCCTGCTGACCCGAAGCACCCAACAGCCGTAACAGGAAACGGCTCAATTTCGGATAGTAGAGAACATACAGTTCCTCCAGGGCCTCCTGATCCCGTTCCACGATACGGCGCAGCAATCTTGTTTCGCTGTGCTCGGAATCGTCCCTGTCTGCCGGTCTGCGTATATTCATTCCACACTACTGGTGATTGTCAGGTGAATGCCTTCAGCTTAGCAAAAGGTTCAGTAAGGCCGGTGAGAAATCTACCGCCCTGCCGAAAAACCGGCGCTCAGGGTAATAACGACTGCAGAGCTCCTGAACGGCAGTTCGCGCCGCCCATATCGCAAAGGAGTTGAATAATAGGGGGCATAGTAGGGCTTTTCATTGGTTTCCCGGGAACCAAAATACCGCAGATCAAAAGAATAGCGGCTGGTTTTCAGGCTCAGCCCGGCATGCCAATAGGCATAGTCATAGTCAAAAACGTCTCTGGCCGCGAAATAACCTGCCCCTGCCGAAAAATCGACCAGGGCATGCAGCGGATAACGATAGGTCAACTGCCCGTTCATCGTTGACGAGCCCGACGAATAGGCGTCCGGCGCATAGGCCAGTTCGGCTGTCAGCAGATCACGGTAGCGCAGAAACAGGTAGAGCTCACTGTAGTCGGCATTCTCGCCGAACAGGTCACCATCAAAGACATAGTAGGACAGTTGCAGATCAAGAGAGACATCGTCAGAGAGTGACTGACTCCAGCCGCCGTAGACTGTCATTTCCGCCGCCGCGTCGGATTCGGGTCCAGCACTACCAAAATCTATACTTGAAAACCAACTGCCAAGGAAATAGCCGGACTCATTCGAAAAATCGGAAAAATCGAGGTTAACCTGCCCCGAGGGCCGATTGTCTGATTTCGAGTATCCCCGCCAGTAGTAGCTGGATGTCAGCGATACACTGGCATGAACCTCGGACGCCATAAGGCTGGAAGAAGTCATCAGTACCACTGGCAAGGAGGAAATGAACGCAATTAACTGGCTGGTGGATTTTCTTTTCATTAAGGAGCCTTGTTGTAAAGTCCCAGCAGTTGATTGTAGCCCATGTGTTTCCAGGGTTGCATCAGTCGTCATCCTGCCTGCCAAAAAGGGAACCGGCCCTTCTAAAGACCGATTCGGCTAATTGCCAGTCTCTACCTTGTCTGCGCTGGATGCCACGCAGCGGCGCCCGACATAATCCCACAAATCACGGTGACAATTAATCAGCAGTTAGTTAAGACTTCATTAAACCTTTTTCGTTCCCCGAGGCATACACCTTATGTCGGACTGCATTAAAATTGATGTTTTTTACTGGTAACAGGGTCCAGGACCAGGACCATCCGCATCCAGCGAATCGATGCGAGCCAACACCAGTGTGGAGAGAGAATATATGAACTTACGTGTGTCCTTTAACTGTTTCGTAGCCACCCTGCTTTGCGCATTGCTTTCCTTGCCCTCCCAGGCAAAGGGGCCAGAGCTGAAGTTCACCAGCCTGGTGACAGCTGTCACACAAACAGATCAGGAAAGCGGAACGGTTGGGATCAGCATCCAGGGGCTGGAGTTACCTATCGAAGTAAACGGAGATACTGAAATCGAGTACCTGGGAGAAGAGGTAGGTATCGCCGGAATATCGGTCGGGGACCTGATCAAGGTCGAATCCTTCTTTTCGGACGAGGGAATTGCCGCCGAGGAAATTACGGTTCTGCAAACCGGCTTTCAGCAGTTCAGACTTCGCGGTGAGATTACCGCCCTGGACAGTGTGGGAGAGGCAATTTTCTTTACTGTCACAGGTGTCGAAATCCGTGCCGATGCGTCCACCCTGGTAGTGCCGAGGAGCAACTCCGCCATTGCTGACCTGTCCGGGCTGCAGACAGGAGACGACATCAGCGTCAATGGCAGACTTGAAGAAGGTATTTTACAGGCCCGGCAGATTCATACCGGCGATCGCCAGCACGGGGACATCGAATTCGACGGAATCCTGCTGGGAATCTCCGGGACTTCAGCATCGATAGAAATTCTTACCGGACTTGTGCTGGATGTGGAGATAGACGGTGATACCAGCTTGCGCGGAAACCCCACTGCAGGAGATTTCGTCGAATTTGAAGGGCGTTTCAATGCAACATTGAACCTTATTGCCCACAAAATTGCCGCGGACAGGGATGGTGATGACGACGTCTCCAGCGACGACGGTAACAACAGCGACGATATCGAGCTGGGGATGGAAATCCCATTGCAGGCTACCAACTCGTCACTGAGTGGCAAGGCCGAGATCCGTTATCGTGACCGCTCAGGCTCCATAGACCAGAAACTTGAAGTGGAAATGGAAGACTCGGCACCTGGCGTTCTTTATTCCATCCTGGTCTACTTTGATGGGCCAGGCATCGAGTTTGGCAACCTGACCACTGACCAGTTCGGCGAAGCAAGGGCTGAGTTTGAAGTGGATGACAATGTAACCGGGATCGATCTGGCGCTATTGTTACCGTCCGGCAAGACAGTCCTGGATATCAGCCTGGTTGAAATTCTGCTTGGCGAAATTGTAGTTCTTGAGGGAGTTTTTAATGACCAGTCAGATGTCGGCACTGGATCCACTCAGGACAATACTGGCAATGGCGCCAACGATGACGGCACCACGACGAACACGCCCGTCGACATTGAGACAAGCGCGATACTGAGCTCCACTGGAAGCGGTGTACATGGCGAAGCAGACATCCGCTTCAGAAATGACGAAGGGACCATTGATCAGAAATTCCAGGTGGAAATCGAGGATGCCCCGGCGGCAACCACCTACACTATTCTGGTCTTTTTCGGCACCGAATCAGTCGACTTTGGCTCACTGGTGACAAACTCGCTGGGCGAGGCGGAGGCGGAGTTCGAGGTGGATGACAACATCTCCGACCGCCCACTGGCGCCATTGCTGCCCGAGGGAAAGAGTGTACTGGATATCAGTTCGGTGCAGATCCTGCAGGGGGACACAATTGTCGCACAGGGAAGTTTCTAGTATCTCCTGACAGGCCGCGCCCAGTTATAAATTGTTGGAGTCGATTATGATTCTGGAGTTCGAGGCCGCTTTCCCGGAACACCTGGATGAGCTGGTGAGAATACGGATTGCTGCTATGCGCGACAGTCTCACAAGAGTTGGGAGATTTGATCCTGATCGAGCCAGAGAAAGATTCGCATCAGGGTTCAATCCCGAATTCACAAGATTTATAAACTTTGGCGGGCTTAGGGTCGGTTTCGTAGTGGTGAAACCGGAGGCTGTCACGTTAGAGCCTACCCAAAACTCAAAATTCGCACTTATTTTGAGCCGATAGTCTATAAACATATCGCGGTCGCAAAAGGAAACACCTGGGGGTCGAAATTGCTGAGGGAATTTTCAGCTCTCTTAATAGTCAGCCTGGTAGGCCGCTCAGCCCATGCGTATGTACAATTGGCATCATGCCAAAAGCAATACGAATCGCTTCCGTTCGTTGATAGCGACCTCGCAGGACAGAGCCATGGGGCGATAGGCTCACAAATGAGAGTGTACATTGTCAGCCCCCTCACCATCGACCAGATACAGAACCGCCGGCAGCAGTAACAAGTCCCCCAACAACGCAAGCACCATTATGATAGAAGCAAAAATCCCGACATGATTAACTGTCGTGAACGAGGCGAGGTAGAAGACGCTGAATCCTGCGGCCAGAATAATCGAACTGAATATAACCGCTCTTCCGGATTCCCGCATAGTTCTAGCGATTGACTGTTGTGTCGTCAGGCCAGCGGATTTTGCGGTCAGATAGCGACTGATGACGTGGACGGAGTCATCCACGGCGATGCCCATTGTCATGGCTGCTATAAGCATTGTATTAAGATTCAGGTAGACGCCCAGAAGCCCGGCCAGCCCACCAGCCAACAGTATCGGCAACACGCTGGCGACAATGGCTATTGTTCCGTATTTAAATGACTTGAAAAACAGCAGAAACAGCGCACTGATGACCAGTACAGCGGTACCGAAGGAGCGGATCATCCCTTCAGTCGCATAGATGTCACGTGCAGTGCTCAGTGTCAACCCACCGGAAAGTATGGGGTTGACGCCTGCATGTTCAGTTTGCAGGTGAGAATTAATTAGCTGGAATTCCTGGCGAGACTCTGATGCTGTCATACTTACCACCGGCACAGTCAGGCGGAGAAAGCGACTGCCGAAGTCCATGATATCGGACAAATCGCCAGTATCCCCTGACGTGGTGTAAAGAAGTAGAAACTGAGCAACCTGCTCCCGGGTGGCGGGTATACGGTAGTAAGCCGGGTCATTGTTGTTCAATACCTGATTCAGTTGCTTCAGGTAGTCAACCAGGGAAATTATTTTGCCGGTTGAATCGAGGCGCATCAACCATTCCTGGATAGCGTCAACCTCCTGCAAAAAGGCAGGATTCTTAGTTCCGTCAGCGACCCCGGAATCGACGACTATTTCCAGTGAATCCATACCACGAAATATCCTGTCCAGATATTCGATGTCCTGCCTGACTGGATTATCCGGCTTCAATTGACTCAGATAGTTGGTATCAAACTGTAGCTTTGGAATTGCGTAAATGGCAAATACCAGACTCAACAGACCGCCGAGCAAAATGCTGTTTCTATGCCTCAGCGTAAACTCTGGCAATGAATCAGTGATCCGGGTCATAAGGCCACTGGAAATCATATCGAGTGCTCTGCCTGACGATGGAGGGACGATGCTCAGTAAAGCCGGCAATATCGTTAACGAGACCAGGAACAATATGAGTGGCCCTGCGGCTCCAAGAAAAGCGAACTCCCTAATCGGGCTGATCCTGATTACAGACAGCGCCAGAAATCCTGCTGAAGTTGTGGTAGCGGTTATTATCGTCGGCTTCCAGAGGCGGAGTATTGATTGCCTTGCAGCCGACAGGCTATCCTGATTCTTCAGCCGATTAAATTGAAAATGCACCAACACGTGCACGGTCATTCCCACGCCGATTATTACCATGGTAGGTAACAATATCTGGTCAATTACCGAGTGGGGAAATCCCAGGTAACCCTGAAGTTCGTTCACCGCCAGCACACCACCGGCGATGACAACGCCAGGCACCACAACTGCCACAGGGTCGCGAAAGTTCAGGTAAAGCATCAGCAACATCAAGATGCCCATAATCGGCAACAGGACCTCCAGATCCTGGCGAATAATAGTTTCAATGCGCTCGTTGACAAGTGGAGTTCCGGATATATGTAGGTCTATCCTTTCGCTTTCAAGCTTCGTCCGTTCAAGAAATTCGAACAGTTCCTGAACAAGAATTACTTTATGATCTGCGGTATCACTACGATATTCGACCCTGGCCGATATTCTGGCATGGCGAAGATCCTGGCTGAGAAGTGATCCTATAGCCAGGTGTTCCGAAGCGACTATTGATCTCAATTCTTCCCAGCGAATCGGGTCATCCGCCTCTGCCAGAGCTTTTGCGTCTTTGATCAGCAGTTCTGTTGCCAGGTTGTCTTCGCTAGCGCGTGTGTACTGGTAGGACAGGATTGAACTGGTCTGCGAAACAAAGCGATGAGAGTCCAGAAAACCAGCTATCGTCGAAATAACACTCAACGATTCCGGATTGAATATATCTAAACCAGGGGTCAATTGCTCGACGCCGACAACCAGATACTCCTGATCGCCAAAAAGCTCAACCAACTGATCGAAATCTTCAAGCGTTGGATCGTCAATCAGAAAAAAGCGTTCCCTGGTATTGTCATAGGGAACAGGTGGACCGGTAAAGACAAAAAGGCAAACGAAAAAAGCCGAACAGACAATGATCAGCCTTCGCCGTGCTACTACTATATCAGCCCAGGAATCTATGAAGGCTGCGATCCAGACTGCCACAGGCTTTTATCCGATGTTAATTGTGGACTAACTCCTGGTGTGCACGCTATCTCTGCCTAGAAAATACCTTACATACCTGGTATTCACGTTTGCCATATCCACCAGCACAAGAATATCGGCGCATTTAAAATCTGCGTCGTAACAGGGCTCACCACAGGCTTTCGCGCCAAGCCTGAAATAGGCTTTCAGCAATGGAGGCAAAGGGGCACTGACAATTTCGTTTGCGTTAGGAGGGAGCTGTGGAAGCGGGATTTTTGGAATGACTTTCCAGCGGTCATCCGCCATGCTAGTTTGCCGGATCTTATCCATTATCACCTTTGCAATCATACCCCCATCGCTTACTCCAATGCTCGCACTGCCAAAAAAATAATCAATCTTATAGTCAATAACAAACCTGGACAATCCCGACCAGAGCTCGACGATTGCCGGTCCCTGTCTATAATCCGGGTCAACACAGGTCCTTCCCACTTCCGCAGAGCGACCGGGAAGGTCATAAAACGAGGCCATTTGAAATCCATTTTCTGAGTAAAAGCCTCCGGCATGTACCGCCGACTCGCCCATCAATAACCGAGTGGAAGCAATAACAGCGCCGTTGTCGGCATCCTTCACTAACAGGTGATAGCAAAATTCGTCGAGGTTGTCACGGTCAAGACCGTCCTCCATGCTGTCGAGGGAGGCGCCTAACTCGCGTGCAAAAACCTTGTAACGCAGTGCCTGAGAGGCACGAACATCATCAACAGTCTCGGCCAGGTGACAATACATCCGGGTACTGCTGCGACCTGCTCTAACCTGCGGGTTCAAAGGCATAGCGTTAAACAAACAATGGTGTCGGCCTGGATCCGTAAGCCTGATTGATAGACAACCCGGAATTGGTTAACTTTAATATATTGAATAAGCACCTGCAAGCGCGCTGATCGCCAGTTAAGCAACTTCAGATTAGTCTTTAAGGTCGACACATTGTCCGGGGTGACCAACCGCAGGCACGGGACATCATGTCGATGTCGCTGATTGCATAATCATTTCCGATTTATTAGTTTCAGTACCTGCAGAAACCCGGTTGTTCTTCTATGAACCTTCAAACCATACCTGAATGCAGAATTCGCGTTTTTAACGAACCGCAGGACCCCTTTATTGACAGCGAATTCGTCCAGATGCTGGGTAACTACTTGTCGTTGAATCAAAAATACAGCGTGCCGACCATTGGCAAGAGAACATTCTTCTGGTCTACGCGACATTACCCGGACGTACCGAAACAATATCTAGTGGACTTCAGTATCAATAACCCACAAAAATATTATTATTTTAAGGAAGCCTGTGCATACATAGAAACCGTTCGAAACTACAGTAAAGGATTCAAAGTAAATTTGAGGAAAGCAGAAAAAAATGGATGTACTTATGAATTACTGCATTCACCCGATGAAGAAACAATCCTACGTTGCTATAAAATCTACAATGAAAATATGTCTCGAAAACACACTTACTCATTTGATTTCGATTTTTTTAGGTCAGTAGTAATTATTTCATATGCCTTTTTACTCCTTGTAAAGATCGACGAAAAGATCGTTTCTTTTGGCTTACAATTGGGAAACTTGGGGTTTATCCAATCTTCCACCGAACAAGGAAGAAAATTAGGCGCAAACTACTTCTTATATGATCGATGCTTTCACAAGTTTGAGTACCAAGTTTTTTTTGCGGGAATTGCTTCTACCAACAATCATGGCCTGTTACGTTTTAAAGAACGGGCCGGCCTTACCGGTGTTCCAGCGGCTTCAGTGCCCCCGGACCTTACGCATGCAATCATTGAACCATTCCGGCATAGCCGATTCGCGGGATTCATACTGCGACTGCTCAATAAGCGCAAGCTTCTCGGGTTAGCTCTGCCTTACTAAGCGACGTCTGATGCCCGCATACTGAAAAGCTATTCGGCTATTCGGCTCGTCGGGTCGCTAGAACAGTGCCAACAATTATGCCGAACGTGGAATCAACTTGAAAATCAAGGTCAAGCCAAAATCTACCGATACTTCCCGTTGCGGTAAACGCACCCAAGTCCTCAATCCCCACGTTTGCGATAGTGTAAGTGTAGTCTCCCTTTGGTGTAAGCACGTTGGTTACCGGGCCAAGGAATAAGGGATCATTCGTCTCAAAGTCTATCCTTCCGGTAAAATCCGCTAACGGTATTTCCCGAACGATAGGAAACGGATCCTGATCTCCGTCTACAAATCCGTCCAGGTCAATGGTGTATTCAAGCATGCCCGGTGATACTTCGCGAAACCTGAATCGCGCTGCACCATTGGAATCGAAAGTTATATTCTTCCAGCTCCCTACAAAATTTCCAAGATTCGACTTGATACTGTTCTCCAGCATTCGTAGCAAAACAACCTCTGCCTCAACGACTTCAAATGTACCTGAACGAGTCGTTGCAAAGGCTATTTGATAGTCGCCGATCAGCAACTCCTCTGGCAAGGTCACACTCAGGTAGGGGATCGGGCCAGTGTCGCCTATATCTTTTAGAACTACATCTTGCGCCAAGGGCATCCACGTTGACGGATCTGCTATCTGTCCTAGTGTAATCACTGGAGTGGATGCATCTCCGGAAATAAAAAGTACTGTATTCGCGTCAGGGGAAAGCACTGCGAAGTAGACGTCTACCGGGATTATCTGACTTCCAGTGTTGTCAAGCCCTATAGAAACATCGAGCGTATCACCCGGGCCAAAATGGATGCCGTTGATTACGAGCAAAAGTTCGGCCCTTGCAGCGCCGGCGAATCCCAACAGTGCATAGAACAACAGGTTGATTGTACTTGCTTTCAAGATCACGAGAATATCTCCTTAATATTGTTCCATATCGGATTTGGAGCACGCCTTGAAGATGTTATCCCCCATGGGGCGTCGTGCATTTTTTCACTATTTTTGAAAGCTGAAGCGGGCATTTAACTGCAGCATGTCATTGTTGCGAAAGGCAGAGTAAATGGATTCACGTTTGGCACTGTAGTCTACCCAAAGCAGGCCGAATTTCCAGTTGTCGGACCAATCATAATCAAATGACAACCGGCCCAGATAACCTTGATCGTCAGCCAGTTTGTTCCAGACTGAAACCAATTGCACCCGCTCATTCCACCCGGTCCAATACAGACGTGTCCCGAAACTGGTGAGATTGCGCTCGATTCCCAGTGTGCTGACTTCACCCCTGGTGTGAATGTTATCTACTTCGAGGCTCAACAGCGTGTCAGGAAACCCGCTATACTCAATGCCCACCGCAGTGAGGACTCGACTTCGTTCCTGCCAGCCATCGAAACGGATGAAGTTCTGTGACTCCAACGGCATTACCGGACTGTTGCGGTGTAGTCCAAGCTCACCAAACACCAGCCATGAGCCAGCCACGTGGTTTACTGCCATACCAAGTGCCTGCAAGCGCTCCTGGGAAAAATGAAAGACCGGATTACCCGATTCCGGAATGCTGATCCTGTCAAAACTCAACTGATTGTTATTAAACTCGCCAGCGACGATTTGTATGTCACCATCAGCATAGTGATTGGATGCGCGGACAAATATCTCTGAATCGTTTTCCGGGTCGCGCCGGTCGATCAGCCAATTGTCTCTTCGAAGGCCAATAAACTGGTCGAATTCGTCCCTGGCAGGTGCCAGATCGTTGAAACCGGCGTGATACGTAACTACCCCATCAAGTACCCAATCCCGCCAGGAAAAACTCAGTTGCAGCGCGGGGACCTGAAGTCGCAGATCTTCAAGATCCTGTTGACCGAACGTGTATTGATCTTCCGTATTGATTAGATCGGTAACGCGCAGGTATTCGGCAAAGCCCCAAGCCTGAACCTGATGTCCAGCTTTCAGGAATAACCCGTTATCGAACGTTTTTTCCAGATAAAAGTCTCTTACCTCGGTGCGGTTTCGGTGTAGATCCCGCTCGGAGGAAGAAAATGGCGTATCGTCTTTAATTTCATAAACTGCATCATGGTAAACTTTGCCGCTGAACCGGAAGCTCAAGGATTCCTGCAATCGCCAATCGATCTGAGTATAGAGACTGGTCTCGACCTGAGAAAACTGGCGCTCTGTACGGCTGAAAGGTGGTGTTGATTGCTCGAAACTGTAGGACAATTCCTGTGTTACCCAGCCCAGAATCGAAAATGGAGAATCCCCGGTATCAGATTCATTGATGTCCACATTCAATTCAGAGAAAAAATCTGCTTGAGCAACTGCGATTGAAGGAATTGCCAGCAAAGGGATAAACAGGGCACAAAAAGCCAGAACTCGTTGCAACGGCTGAGCGCTTGAATAGATCACGGACTCATGCCGTTCAGTCGAGACTGCGTTGCATGTATTCAGTAGTGAAGATCTCGTCGCCCAGATCCACGTTGTAGCTTATATTTTCGATCTGAAGAACACTGGCATGCTCCTGACGATTGTTTCGCGTTGTAATGACCTGCATGCGCTTTATGGTCCAGATACCCTCTACCAGCTCGATTTCCGATGAATTGAAATACTTGACGCGATTGCCCTGCAATTCCCAGGCCTGGCCACGCTGTTGAATATAATTGTCCTTGCGAATCCAGGTGCGCAGGCGTGAATAACCAGTGCCATTTTCAGCTTTATCCTTGAATTCGGGCCGGGGAACAATATCAATGACCCAACAATCCTGTCCATCTACCACTTCGCTTTCTCGGAAGTAGCTGTAGTTATACCAATCGATCTCCACGCCGTTTATGTCGGCGTAGGTAAAGTCACTGCCAAGAAATGAATCGGAAGTGTCGCTGGTAGCAATACGTTTGACTCTTTGCAGAGACGGCAGGTAGAGCCAGGAATCATCGTCGGCATCGGGATCCTGCCAGTCGTAATTCAGATAAGCGGTGCCGCGAATATCGGCAGGTGAGTCGAACCGGGACAGTGTGCGGGTATCCTCTCCGTATTCCTTGTAATACATCCGCAAATCCCGATCCCGTTGACGATTGCGTCGATCGATCAGGATCAGATGATAATCGATAACGGCCGTATCACCCTGATACAGGCTATCGTGTCGTCTGATGATTTCCTCGGCACTCAATTCGGCAGCCCTTAATGGCTGGATCAAACCGGTCAGGTAAAGAAACCACAACACCAGGAAGAGTTTGAGCCGCCACAGTGTCGGATTTTTCTGGTTATCAATGGCGCCGAGATATACGTTCATGGCAATAGAAATTATCTGGTCCTTCAAATGACTAGTGGTTTCGGAAAGTTACGCCTGTGCATTAGCGGGCCGGTCGCCATTGATCCAGAGCAGTTGCCACCGGAAACAGCCGGCTAGCGGGTTAGCTCGTTAAAATTGTCATCAAGTCGAACGGTCCCTTTCAATTAATGGTAGCAAACGAAGTCGGGTGGAGTACATCGAGTCCTCCTATTACAGCGGCTGAACTGAAAACTACTGCACGCCTAACATCGCTTATCAGTGGCTCATTTGCCCGTCAGGATGATCCTCTATCCTGCCTGATTATCGGTCAGATCATTATTCTGCTGAATCTCAACAACTAAGGCAACTCTGGTTAATTCCCTTATTCATTTATATTAGGCGCATTGTTGAGGTGTTCTGTTTGTCTCGACACTCTCGCGATACCACTTTATCCGCGCGGTTGCCTGCGTAGGGGTTCTTTCAATTCTTGTGGCTGGCTTCAACGACCACCAGGAAGTCATAGAAAGTCGGTGCTCGGCCCAGATCGCTATGGCGTTGGCTGATGAGTTAGTTGACGTTGCGTCCGTCGGCGCTCATCTTACGCCACCAGATACCGAGACCATTCACTACGCCGGGACGAGCGCGGGCGGAGATTTAAGGCCGGCAGTGGCAGTTGCCTCGGTCACTGAACACCCGTACCGGCTGGCCATGGGTCAGCCCGCGTGCAGCGGCATCCTGCGCGTGCATCTCCAGCAGCGGTTCCAGCTCGATGTCTCGCAGGCTGATGACATTAACGAAGGTTGAGTTGAGGAAGTTGCGTGACGGTGGCGAGATCATATCCAGAGGATACTTGGTCGAGCTGCCCGGGGGCTCGTAGTTGGTCAGGTAATCAGGCAGCCATTCTCAGCCTTCGTCTTCCAGGCGCTGACTGAAGAATTCGCACTTACCTGACGGAGTGGGAAAGCAACCTGCAGTGAACGGTTCGTCGGGAATTGGCAACTCCGCGTAGCCCTTTGCCAGCAGAGTGTCGAAACTGACCTGATCGCCGAAGGCGGTACGCGCTAGACGCTCGTCGCTGTCACTGAAGCACGTTTCAGTAAAACCCATTGCAGCGGCCAGTTCCCGGAAGATCTGGGTGTTGGGCTTGCATTCGCCCATTGGCGCGATAGCCGTGCGGTTCAACAGAGTGTCGGTGTGGCCATAGGCGCGATGGATATCCCAGTGCTCCAGCACCACGGTAAATAGGTCGTCGCGGGTGAAACCATCAACCAATTTGCCGGACTGCGGAGCGACTACCGCGGGATTGCTGTTATAGACCATAAGTGCCTGGATCACGGGGCTGAATCCCGGGCTGGCAGGACGCAATAGATCATCGCCGATTGTGCGGGGGGTGTAGCCGCTACGTAATTCAGGCATTTCCAGTGCGGCGCTGCGCACCGGGAAGGTTCCGGAACTAGACAATAATAGGCCGCCGGCACGCTGACGCCAGGCACCAGTCAGTGCAGGCAGGCCACCAGTCGCGTCGCGTTGCCGCTGCCACCGACTCTTTGCATGCCGCAGTTCAAACGAATAGCCACGGGGTCGCCCTGATTGGCAGTGAAACCGTAGTCCCGTGCCAGAGAGCGAATCTGTGTTGCGTTTGGCCTGCTGTGCATAGCGCGAGAAATGCAGGTTACTGGCGATGGAATTGCTGCCCCACAGCAGAATGACCTTGGACTCGGCATAGAACTGCACCTGCATTCCCACCTTGGCGCCGAGGGTGTAGACAAGGCCGGCGGTGGCGCAGATGGTGCGGTCCAGGGGAGGCGCCCAAGCGGTTAAAGAACCGCCCAGCCATGGATTCGCCTTGGGCCAGGCCCATGGTGCCAGCAAAAGAATAGGGGACTACAGAAATTGGGCCACTGCTGGTGATGATGCTTCGCAACCGTTCGGCGATGTCACTGATTGCATGGTCTGTTGAAATGTAGCGAATTTTGACTCAATTGCAACTAAATTTGACCCTTTTAGTCCATCTGAGTCACTTGAAATTACTGATGCCTGGTGGGTCAACTATTCAATACAAAAACAATCAAAGGTGGGTTTATTTTGAATGCAATTCAACATGAGAGGTGGGATGCCTGGGGCAACGAAGTAGAAAGCGATATCACTCTTTCTCATTAAACACAGGCAAACGGATATACCCTATCTCAGGATTGTTGGACTGGTGCTCACGGATAAACTTTACCTCCATCTGGGACAATTCACTTTCAGAGCAGTCCTCAGACTCCCAGAGTATTTCCTTCCGTATTGAATAATCACGCCTAGTCTCAGGCGGTAAATTCTCAAAATCAGCGTTGATCAAATCCATACTTGGCGAGCCAAAGCACCGATGGCTTCCGACACTATCCTTGCCAATATAGATTTTCCCCGTGTGGTACGTGATTTTGTATATCTGATTCATTTTTCACCAAAATCGGAGAGAGTAAAAAGAGATTATCAGGAATTTGATGGGAGGAGGGAATTGCTAAGTGCTTGATTTTATTGGTCGGGGTGGCGAGATTTGAACTCACGGCCCCTGCCTCCCGAAGACAGTGCTCTACCAGACTGAGCTACACCCCGTAGGCGGCAGATTATAGTCGTCCCCCAATGCTTGTAAAGCGACTTTGTCCCCGGACCGCGCAGACTGTCGCGCCTTCCCCGAACCTCCGGGTGAGTAGCCCGTGGCTCAGGGGACAGGCACCGACAGCGCTTCCGGAACCCCATAGCCACGCTGCACAGCGGGGCGTTCGGCAATCCGCAGATACCAGCGCAGCAGGTTGGGGTATTCATGCAGGTTCATCTGCTGCCACTCGAAGCGGGAGATCCAGGGCCAGGTGGCAATGTCCGCTATTGAATAATCACCTGCCAGGAAGTCCCGACCGGCCAGCCGGTGGTCGAGGGTCTGATACACCCGCCGCGTCTCGTTGCGGTAGCGCTCCTCCGCATAGGCGGACTTACCAGGGTTGAACTTCACGAAATGGTGAGTCTGCCCCAGCATCGGCCCCGCCTGCCCCATCTGAAACATCAGCCACTGCAGTTCCTCCCAATAGCGGGTGCCGCCCGGGCTCATCAGCTGTCCGGTCTTGTTGGCCAAGTACATGAGAATCGCCCCTGACTCCATCAGGCTGATTCCCTCCTGGTGATCCACAATGGCGGGAATTTTGTGGTTGGGTGCGATCCTGGCGAAGTCATCCTCGTGCTGCTCCCCGCGGTTGATGTCAACGGGAATCACTTTATAGGGCAACCCGGTTTCCTCCAGCATGATGGAAACCTTCCGTCCGTTGGGTGTGCTCCAGGTGTACAGATCTATCAGCATGCTTATTTAACCGGTCGAAAATGGATTCACAGGCAGACTAATCACATACTCAATAGCTTGCAACGGCAATTCCGACTTTCAACCGGTGACCGTATCACCAATAATGCCCCTATGAGCCTGAACTTTGATACCGAGACCATTCGCAGACTCCGCGACGCCCTGCTCGCAGGAAGTCGCGCGGAATCCACTTCCTCACCCGGTGACGCCGAATCGGCCAGTGATCGATTGCAGGCATCGATGGAACGCGCCGCCCCGTTCGTGGAAACCATGTACCTGGTGATGATTGCCGACGGGCAGGTGGAGCGTGCTGAAAAACAGGCCATCATGGGCGCAATTTCCCTGCTTACCCATGGCCTGCTGCAACAGTCAGCGCTGGACTCCATTCTCGCGGCCAGCGCCGGGGAGGTGGAGCGCCATGGGGTCGAAGCCCGGCTGCAGATGATCGGCGCGAAAATCAGTGCAGATCGACAGGATCGGGAGATCGCCTTCACTCTGGCGGCGGCCGTCGCCATGGCCGATGAGCAGCTGGCCCTGCAGGAAGGTTCGCTGCTGGAGTCTATAGCCGAGTGGTACGGCATTTCCCACAAACGCTGCAACGAAATCTTGCAACAGCTGTGACAGGCCGCTGTTAACCGTACTGCGGCAGATGCCTCTCTTCAGCCTTGATGCCGTCGGCGGAGATGGTGATGGACACGTGATGCCGGTAAACATCGTCGCTGCCGGAATAGATTCTCGGCACCCTCGCTGCGTTGACATACACGGTCCCGTCCTGCTCCGCCAGCCAGGGCCGCTCGGTGCCGTGTTTGGTGCGCAGGTGCATATGCCCGCCAATCACCGCCATCACCCAGCGGCCCGATTGCCGCGCGAATTCTATAGCCGCCGTGAGATCCGGATCCCCCCAGTCGCCACCGTCGTCCTTGAAATCACAGCCCCACATATCATGGGGCTGTTCACCCATGCCCAGCGGCCCGTTGTGGGCGACAAAAATGAGGTTTTCCGAGTCGGCGCCCCGCACCAGTTCAATCAAGCGCTCTATGGAATGATCCAGGGTTTCGACCGCGTAGGTATCGGCCATGTATTCCGGAAACGACAGGCTCGGTCCGCCCATGCTGTGTGGCCTGGCCGCGATCAATGCAACATCGAAGCCGCCAGCATCGATTCCATGGCGGGTATAGCCACACAGCTCGACGGGGGCAAACTGTTCCTCTGTGGCGCTGGTAATGGACAGCAGCCGATTGAGGCCGTTCTGATGGGCCAGTTCGGCAGCCAGCTCATTGATATCCCAGGTATCGTTGTTACCCGGCATGACCAGTGCCGGCTTTTCCAGCTGACCGATTCCCCTGGCCACCCGGAGGGTACTGTCCCGGCTCCCGCCCCCCAGATCGCCGGTGAAGAACAGCAGGTCGTAATCCGACTGGGCAAACTGCCGCAGATCCATGTGATCCCAGTGGGTATGAAGATCACCGATCACCGCCAGGCGAAAATCACCGTTGCTGGCGTATACGCGTCGGGTAAGCGTCATCAGGCTCCCTCAAGGTGCAGGTGGAAATGAGAAGATTTGCAGTGCGGTTCAACATATAGACGGATGCAGCGCTTGTCCAGCACCGGCATACCAGCTGAAACAGGGCTTTAACTTAGCCCCCAGATGCTAAATAATCGATGCCCGGCGAGTCAAAACAAGGAACCCTCTGAATAATTACCTCAACGTCTTGCTGTAATTAATCCGAGGGACCCAATAATAATTGTGCGGGAGGACGCCAGCATGTTGAAGTTCCATCGATTTATCACCCTGGTGATACTGATCAATCTCACCCAGACCGGGGCCGTCGCCCAGACCGGCGCTCAGGATGGGGGCTGGCAGGCCTACGGGGCAGACACCGGTAATATCAAGTACACCCCGCTGGATCAGATCGACGCCAGCAACGTCAATGACCTGCGGGTGGTGTGGCGACGCCCGGCGCTGGACCAGTATTTCTACTCACTGAATCCCCAACAGCGGGTCACACCGAATTACGTGGCCGCGCCCATCGTGGTCGATGGCGTGGCTTTCATACCCAACAGCGTGGGCCTGGTTGAAGCCTTCAACCCCGGCACCGGGGAGACTGTCTGGGTACAGGCACCGTTCGGCGGCGCCGAAGACCTGCCTGGCACCGCGCCCCGGGGCGTGGCTTACTGGCAGGACGGTAATGACCGGCGCATTCTTTCCCAGCGCAACACCCACCTGTACGCCCTGAACGCTGAAACCGGCGAGCCGATCAGCGGCTTCGGCGACGGAGGCCGGGTCAATCTGCAGGTGGATGAGCCCGAAGCGGAGCGGTACCGCTGGGGCGGCGTCCCGGTTGTAATCGGCGACGTGGTGGTCATCGGCCAGGCGATGTCTGACGCCTTCTCCAACAAAGAGGCCCTGCGCGGCGACGTGCGCGCCTATGACGTGCGCAGTGGAGAATTACGCTGGATCTACCACGTAATCCCCCAGGATGGAGACATCGGCACCGCCAGCTGGCAGGACCGCGCCTGGTCCTATACCGGCCATGCCCCGGTCTGGTCACTGTTCAGCGCCGACCAGCAACTGGGGCTGGTTTACATGCCCATCAGTTCCGGCACCAACGACATGTACGGCGGCCACCGTATCGGTGACAACCTGTTCACCCAGACCCTGGTTGCCGTAAACGCGGCGACCGGAGAGCGGGTCTGGCACTATCAGATCGTTCACCACGGCCTGTGGGATTACGACCTGCCGGCTGCGCCGATTCTGATGGATATCACCGTTGCCGGGCGCAGCATTCCGGCCGTTGCCCAGATCACCAAACAGGGCTTCGTCTTCACCTTCGATCGGCGCACCGGAGAACCGGTCTGGGAGATCGAGGAGCGACCGGTTCCGCAATCGGACGTCCCCGGTGAAGTGGCGTCTCCTACGCAGCCTTTCCCGAGCCTGCCCGCTCCCTTTGAGCGCCAGGGTGCTACCGTCGACAACCTGATCGACTTTACCCCCGAACTGCGGGCGGAGGCACTGGCAATCGCCAGCAATTACGTGACCGGCCCGCTGTTCACACCACCCTCGATTCGTGGCGACAACCCTGGAGACACCCAGGGCACCATCCAGCTGCCCGGCTCCCAGGGCGGTGCCGATATCCAGGGCGCCTCCTTTGATCCGGAAACCGGCTACCTGTACATACCCTCGATCACCGCACCATTCGTTGCCGATCTGTTGCCGGGCGATCCCGAGTCCACCAACCTGCGTTTTGTGAAAGGCACCCGACGCTGGATTGGAGGGCCCCGCGGTTTACCCCTGTTCAAACCTCCCTACGGTCGTATCACCGCTATCAATATGAATACCGGCGAACATGTCTGGATGGTTCCCAACGGCGACGGCCCGCGCAATCATCCTGACCTGGCGCACCTGAAGCTGGGCAAACTGGGCGTGCCGGGTCGGCCATCGCCACTGTTGACCAGAACCCTGCTGTTTGTCGGCGAAGGACGGACCAACCTCAACCGTGACTCCCGGATTCCGCCGGACATGCCAATCGAGATTGCCACCAACAGTGGCGGCCCGATGTTCCGTGCCTATGATAAAGCGTCAGGTGGCATATTCTGGGAAGTGGAATTGGAAGCCGGCACCACCGGTGCGCCGATCAGCTACCTGCATAACGGAAAACAGTACGTGGTTGTTGCCATAGGAGACAGTCGGTATAGCGCTGAACTGGTCGCCTTCGCACTGCCGGATTAAAAAACGGGCGTAATTGATTTACCAACGCTGGATTAACCGGGGAACCCCTGATTAATTTCTACGGGTATTGTGGCGATTAAACGGCGGTTCCCTGATCTGCCCATTTTTAAAATGATTTAGAAATACTATTTGCCCGATCGGTTGGTAAAGTAAACCATCGCCAGCCCTGCCTTACACTTTGAGAGGATGCTCTATGGAACCTACCAGCATTTTTGTACCGGTAAGCGCGCTGGTAATACTGACCTTTGCGGTTCTGCTGCTCATACCCTACAAACGGATTATGGCCAGCCTCAACAAGAAAGTGACAGCCGATGACTTCGCCTATGGCGAGTCGAAACGAGTGCCCGGCGACGTCAGCCTGCCTAACCGCAACATGATGAACCTGCTGGAAATTCCGGTATTGTTCTATGTACTTTGTGTGATTCTGTTTATCACCGGCAACGTCACGCCATTTTTTGTCAACCTGGCCTGGCTTTATTTCGCTCTGCGGCTTGGGCACAGTGTCGTGCATCTTTCTTATAACAAGGTCCTGCACAGGCTGGCTTTCTTTGCCAGCAGCAACCTGGTGTTGCTGGTGATGTGGATTCAGTTTATCCGTATCATTCTGTAGACGAAGTTTGACCGAGTAGTATTTCCAGCGCTAAAAGGAGTACTATTAGCCCAATCGTTGCATAAATCAGGGAACCTCTGATTGTTGGTTTCAGGGGGCCTGTAACTCAAGGCAAAAATAATAACTATAAATCAGGAAGTGACCCATGACTTCTGTCGCCACCCCCCGGCCTCCTGCCCGCACCTTACAGGCCAGACGGCCATGAACCGGGCTCTCAACCTGGCCCAGGGGCCATTGCTGAAACCACGGCTGTTAAAGCGCTTATTCCCCTGCATCATTGCACTGCTTGGGCCCACCGCCAACCTGTCCGCCGCCGAGGCGGACTTTGATGCGGACCAGATGCAGCAGGTGGTGAACTCCTACTGCCTTTCCTGCCATAACGATACACTGGCAACCGCTGATTTTTCCCTCCAGGGGCTGGATTTCGACGATGTGGCAAGGCACGCCGAGGCGCTGGAGAAAGTCGTCAAAAAACTGCGCGCTCACATGATGCCCCCTTCCGGCATGCCCAGGCCTGAATTTGAAACCTACGAGAAAATGACCGAATGGTTGGAAACCGAACTGGACAGGGCCTGGGCGGCCAATCCCAACCCGGGCAGGATCACGCCGCTACACCGCATGAACCGCTACGAGTACAACCAGACCGTCAACCGCCTGCTGGGTCTTGACGTCGACGTGATGTCGCTCCTGCCGGGTGACCCCACTGCCGACGGCAGCTTCGACAACATGGCCGCATCGCTGCCCTTCTCTACAGCCCACATGGAACGGTATATGTCGGTGGCTCGGCAGGTTACCCGCCTGGCGACCGGACTTCCGCCTCTCGGGCCCAGCCTGGCTACTTACGAGGTGCCACTGTTCATGTCCCAGGACTGGCGGCAGGATAATTCCATGCCTTTTGGTTCCCGCGGTGGTATCGGGGTCACCCATCACTTTCCTGTAGATGGCGAGTACAGCCTGCGGGTACGACTGGAGCGAAATTACCAGGACTACATCAAGGGCCTGGGCTGGCCACAGCAACTGGAGGTCAGGCTGGACGGTCGCCTGCTGCAGCGCTTCACTATCGGTGGCGAGGCGCCTGGCACACCCGCACCGCTCAGCTTCAGTGGAACCGGTGAGCCGGGCAGCATCGACTGGGAACAGTACATGCTGGTGGAGGCCGACCAGCACCTGGAAATCAACACCCGCATAGAGGCAGGCCCTCACCTTGTTACGGTCTCCTTCGTTCGCCAGCATCTGGAACCGGAAGGTGTTCCCCAGCCGGTGCAGGGCGGCAGGCTGTTCGCCAACGACGAGGCTTACCTGGCCTATCAGAAGGTGCAGCTGCTGGAAATTGGCGGGCCATTCGAAATGGCCGGTAACAGCACCGATTCCCCCAGCCGGCAGCAGATATTCTCCTGCTACCCGGGCCGGGTCGAAGATGAACCGGCCTGCGCCTCCGACATTCTCGCCAGACTGGCCAGGCAGGCCTATCGCCGACCGGTGGACGAAAAAGATTTAAGCCTGTTGCTGGATTTTTTCCGGGACGGCAGGGAACAGGGGGGCAGCTTTGACCACGGCATCCAATATGCCCTGGAATTTCTGCTCAGCGACCCCGACTTCCTGATTCGCAGCTACCGGGAGCCGGCTTCCCTGCAGCCCGGCGACGCTTATCCGATCAGTGATCTGGAACTGGCCTCCCGGCTGGCGTTCTTCCTGTGGAGCAGCGGGCCGGACGAGACTCTGCTGCAGCTGGCTGAGCAGGGCCGGCTTTCTGACCGGGCAGTGCTGGAAGCTCAGGTTCAGCGCCTGCTTGCCGATCCACGGGCCACCGATACGCTGGTGAAAGACTTTGCCGCCCAGTGGCTGAACCTGCGTCGACTGGACGAGGTACAGGTGAATACCGTGCTGTTTCCCGACTACGACCTCAGCCTGATCGAAGGGTTTCGGCAGGAAACAGAGCTGTTTCTTGCCTCCTCCCTGGAGGAGGATACCAGCCTCATGGCATTACTGGAGGCAGATTACAGCTTTCTGAATGAGCGCCTGGCCCGCCACTACGGCGTTGACGGCCTGTACGGCAGCCGCTTCCGCCGGGTACAGCTGCCGGATGCTTGGCAGCGCGGGGGCCTGCTGGCTCACGGCGCCCTGCTCACGGTCACCTCGTACCCGGGGCGCACCTCCCCTGTATTGCGGGGCAAATGGCTGCTGGACAATCTGCTGGGCACGCCACCGCCGCCACCGCCACCGAATGTGCCGATTCTGCCGGATGCGGAAGCCGGTCAGATTCCCACATCCATCCGCGAGCGCCTGGCGCGACACCGGGAAGACCCTATCTGCTCAACCTGCCACACGGTCATCGACCCCCTTGGCTTTGCCCTGGAAAACTTCGATGTGATCGGCGCCTGGCGCGAATTTGACGAAGTGGGCAACCCGGTAGACCCCGCAGGCAACTATCCGGGTGGCGTGGAATTTGAAGGCTTCGCGGATCTGCGCGACTGGATGGCGGGCCGACCGGATCAATTCGCCCATACTGTGACCGAAAAGCTGATGACCTATGCCCTGGGCCGCCGGGTCGAGTATTACGATCAACCGGTGGTAAGACGCATCGTCAGGGATATCGCCGCACAGGATTACCGCTGGTCGGCACTGGTCCGTGCCATCGTCACCAGCGAACCGTTTTTAATGAGCCGGGCCGCGGGCGATGCCGCCGCCAGCAACGGTATAGCGAGGAACCAACAATGAAAACCCGAACCGTAAACCTGATAACCGGCAAGGCCCTGTCCCGGCGCGCCGTACTGCGGGGTGCCGGTGCCGCGCTGGCGCTGCCGTTACTGGATGCCATGACACCGGCCCTTGCCCAGGGGGCTGCTGACAAACCGGTACATCGGTTTCAGACCTTCTATGTGCCCAACGGTATGGCCATGGAGTACTGGTCGCCGACAACCACCGGCGCAAATTTCGAGCTGACGCCCATTCTAACGCCACTGGCATCGTTTCGAGACCGGCTGCTGGTCCTTTCAGGGCTTAAGGCCAACTGGAACATCGCCCACGCTGGTGCCGGCGGTTCCTTTTTAACCGGCGTCACCCGTGGCGGCAGAAACGAAGTGGACATCCGGGCCGACATCTCCCTGGACCAGCTGCTGGCCAGAAAACTGGGCCAGCAGACCCAGCTGTCATCCCTCGAGCTCTCCATGGATGCCCCGGCTCTGGCCGGAGCCTGCACCGTCAACCTGAGCTGTGTCTACACCCACACCCTGAGCTGGCGTGGCCCCACCGACCCGCTGCCCATGGAGCACAACCCCCGGGCTGTTTTTGAACGCCTGTTCGGTGACAGTGGCAGCACTTCGCGGGATATCCGCCAGACACGACTGGCCCAGCAATCCAGCATCCTGGACGCGGTACTGGACAAACTGCAGGGGTTGGAGCGCCAGCTCGGCGCCTCCGATCGCCACCTGGTGCAGGGTTATACGGAGTCCATCCGCGATGTGGAACGGCGCATCCAGAAAGCAGAACAGCAGATAGACCTGGAACTGCCAGCGCTCGCACAGCCCGCGGGAGTCCCGGCAGTTTTCGAGGAACACCTGGAAATCATGCAGGACCTGCAGGTACTGGCCCTGCAGACTGACCTCACCCGGGTCATCACTTTCATGATGAGCAAAGAACAAAGCGCCCGACCCTATCCACAGATCGGCGTCCCCGATGCCCACCACCCGCTGTCCCATCACAACAACAATGCGGAACTGGTTGCCAGAATGTCGAAAATAAACACCTACCATGTCCAGCTGTTTGCCAATTACCTGGCCAAGCTGGCTGCCATACCGGAAGGTGACGGCAATCTGCTCGACAATATGACCATTCTCTATGGCAGCGGCATTTCCAACAGCACTATCCATTCCGGAGACAACCTGCCGGTGCTGCTGGCCGGCGGCGGTGCTGGCTGGCTGAACGGCGGCCGGCACGTGAAATTCGATAATCAGCCCACCATGGCCGACCTGCTGGTCAGCCTGGCAGCCAAATTTGACAGCCCGGTTGACCACATCGGTGGCAGCACGGGCCCACTGTCCATCTGACCGGTACTGGCTATGTACTCGCTTTTCAGCCGCACACTCAAGTTACTACCCATCGGGCGCCTGCTGACTGTGGCTGCTTTCTGCGCCTGGTGCAGCTCGGCCCTGGGGCAACCGATGGCTCCATTGTTGCAGGCTGCTCAAGAGGGAGCGTGGGACAGGGTCGGGCAATTAATGACCGAAGGCGCTGACGTCAATGGGGCCTATGGTGACGGCAGCACGGCCCTGCACTGGGCCAGCTACTACGATGATGCCGACGCTGCCCGCCGGCTGCTCGCTGCCGGCGCCCACGTCAATGCCGTCACCGATCTGGGCGTAACCCCCCTGTGGCTGGCGGCGGAAAACAGCAGTGTCGCCATGACCGGGCTGTTACTGCAAGCGGGGGCCGATCCGTCGCTGGCCCTGACAGCGGGCGAGACACCGCTCGCTACCGCCGCACTGACCGGGAACACCCAGGTAGTAAAGCTGCTGTTAGAGGCCGGAGCCGATCCTGATGTAAGCGTCAGCAGGCACCAGACCGCCCTGATGTGGGCTGCCGGCCAGGGCCATGGAGAAATCGTGGCCGCCCTGCTGGCCGCCGGCGCGGATTTTAATGCCCGCACCGAAGTGCGCAACGAGTACGTGAAAACCGAAAAGGAACAGGACAGTCACCCGGCCTACAAACAATGGATGGAGGAAGGCGGCTATAACGCCCTGCTGTTTGCCGCCGCGGCGGGAGACCCGGCTTCGGTCCAGGCGCTGGTCAGCGCCGGCAGCGATGTCAACGGCCCCTCAGCGGCGGGCATCACGCCAGCCATCATGGCGGTACACGGCGGCAATGCCAGCGTTGTAGGCTACCTGGTGGACGCCGGCGCCCGGGTCGATGACGCACCCGGTGGCTATACAGCGCTGCACACCGCCGTGTTGCGCGGCAACCTCGAGGCGGTACAGGCGCTGCTTGCCCACGGCGCCAGCCCGGACCCGGTACTGGAAAAACCGACCCGGGCACGCCGACAGTCCTCCGATTACCACTTTCATGACTCGTTGATCGGCGCCACCCCCCTGTGGCTTGCGGCACGCTTCGGCGAACCGGCCATCATGCAGGCCCTGTTGCAGGCGGGGGCGAACCCCCACGCAATCAACCGGGTCAGTTATCCGGCCCAGCGCATGGGCAATTTCTTCATGGCCGAGGAAGGGGAAATCTCTGTTCTCATGGCCGCAGTAGGCATGGGTAACCGACGCCTGCGGCTAAGCTGGGGCACGCCGGAGCGGCGCGCCGGACAGCTGGGAAGGGATCAGGAGGCACGCATACTGGAAGCCGCCCGCATTGCAGTTCAGGCCGGCGTTGCTATCAACCTGCAGGACGCCGAAGGGCAGTCTGCCCTGGACTTTGCCAGGGCGCGTCGATACGAGTCCGTGGTGGCCTTCCTGGAGGGGGCTGGTACGCTGTGAAGTTACCTCGTATCGAGGCGATTACCGGCCCCCAGGGTCATCTGGCCTGACGCCACTCCCAGGGTGCAACCGGTTGCGAGTCGTTCCACAACCCGAGCCCTGCCTCCTGCGCGAGCCGTTCGGCATCCTTCAGCTCATCCTCAGACCTGGCATACCGCTCGTACCACCAGGCGTGTCCTTCAGCCACCATCTCCAGATTGATGTTGTGGCCCCGGTGATAAACGGTGCCCACCAGGCGACCGTAGTTGTCGATGTCTTCGATGCTGACCGCGACAGTGCGCCCATCCAGTTTTCGGTTCAGGGCCCGCAAGGCGGTCTCGCCGTGGGGCTGATTAAACTCCGGCGAATCGATGCCGAACAGACGGACCGGAAATTCGCTGCCAGCCACTCTTACCTCGATACTGTCGCCATCCACAACCCGTGATACCCGCCCGACCAGTTCGAAACGGGGCTCACCCGGATCGATGAACTCCTGCCTGAGGCCAACCCCTTTCGGCGCCTCCAGGGTTCGCGCCGCCGGTTCGCTGCGCTCCACCACAAACGGCGCATCCGTCTGCTCCTGCAGCAGGGACTGGGCTCGCAACGACAGACGCCGCACCGTGGCCATGGGATCCCGATGCCAGGTTACCGCGCCCTTGGTGTAATATTCGTAAGCACTGAGACTCAACAGGAAAACTGCCACCGGCAACAGGATATTTAAAACGGTACTGTTTCTACGTGCCATCGCTGTTAATCTGATTACCTCTTACTTCCATCCAGCCTGAGAAACCTCTGCCTGCCTGCCACAACACCCGACCGGCGGGAGCGTTGTGGTAAGCAACAAGGGGCTTCTCAATCGTCAGTCTTTTTCCGTTCCCGAAGCCGGCGGCCCAGCCAGATTCCCAGCCCCGCCATCGGCAGGTAGGCCAGGGCCAGATCCATTGCTACAAACCAGGTCGGTGCAGGAATCATCCTGGCGGCACTGATCCCGCCCAGCAGGAAGAAGGCGCCAATGCCCAGGGCCAGCAGGCGCGGATTGCGCGCCGCCATGAAATAGGCCAGGGTGGACCCGGCCAGCGTGCCCAGCGCGTGAGCCAGGAAAGGAAACAGGAAATGTTGCGGCCCGAACAGATCCATGGACCGGGCGAGCGAATCCATGTCCGTCATGTCGACACCCGGTGGCGGTGGCACCAGCATCGGACCAATGGTCACCAGTGCCATATTCACCACGCTGCCAACCAGCAGGCCCGCCACCACGGCTATACTGTTTCTGAAAATGGGTGACATCATTGCTCTGTTCTCTGTTCTCTCACTTACTGTTTTCTCACTTACTGTTTTCCAACTAACTGTGTTCTCACTTTTCTTTTTTGTTACTTTCCTTTTTATTACTTCCCTGCCTAACAATTCTGTTCTTCTCTGGGTATTCACTTCCCGCTCGCGCCGCAACCGCCCCGGACCGGCCTCACAGCTGCTTGAAATAAATAACCGAATGCCACGGCTTGAAACCGGACTTCTCGTAACTCCTGCGCGCCGGCTCATGGCCAGGATCGGCGCCGGTACTCAGCATGCAGATCTCCATGCCAGCCGCCCGCATCGCCTGGGTGGCATAGTCGGTAAGTTTACCACTGATACCTTTCCGCTGATGCGCCGGGTCGACAGCGATCATGTAAATCTCTCCGGTCCTGTCCTGTTCGCCCAGGCGGAACGCCACGAATCCCGCAACGCTGTCCCCGATGCAGGCAACCCCCACGTGCATGGCGTCAGAATTGCAGGCTTTTTCGACATCTTTCTGCTGGTGGGCGCGCCAGTCGGGATAGAAATAGTTAAACAGCTCCGGTGCAAAACTCGATTCCACCGATGCAAAAACCGGCTCCCAGGCTTTGAGAGACAGCGACACGATAGCATCCAGGTAGGCAGGTTCGTAGGGTTGAATTTCAATCTGCTGGAGCATTTGTATCCACCATTCACGCTGGTTTTTTAAAGTTCAGGCGGCTGGATTGAAAGCAGATACCTCTGACCCATTCCCCCGGCAGGCTGCGAACCGCGACAGGAGAGACTGCCCCCGTCAGCACACTGCTGCCGACCTTAATGCGCAGAGAGCCCCTTTTCAAAGCGCTGTTAAACGGGAGCAGTCCACGGGAAACGCACGCTGAGTTCAGAGCACCAGCAGCGCCAGCCCGAAGGCGAACCCCAAGAGCGGGAAAATCACTTTCAACCGGCCCTCGCTGATGACAGTTTTCCCGAGCCAGAACTCGCCGCGGTGATTCTGCAGCCTGAGGAGAATACTGAGAATGTAGAACCCTGCACAGCAGATCAGTGCCACAACCACCGGGCTTGCCCCGGGAAACCGATCGAAATAGCCGAACAACAAAGCCATGGAAAGGCCTGACAGTGTCGCGATACCCAGCCAGCTGGACTCATTCTTCCAGCCCCAGCGTTCGAATCCAGAATCGTCACTCATTTCCCGTTCCGAAAAATCTTCAGTGCAACTGAGCCCGGCACTGGGAAAACCCCCTGCAGCAGGGCTCTACTTAATCAGTTTTTACCAGCCGTGCATACGGCACGCAACTGTTGCGGTAATAAATTCAACCTGAGTTTGAGTCAGATCGTATTCGAGTCCGTCAGATCAGCGCCTGACGCGCACATACTTCTGTAACTTCCGCGGTGCCGGTTCGCCGCCGTACATATTGCCGTCGGCATCCACCGCCACGAACTCGGCGCCATTACCGATAGTGCTGCGCTCATCGCCGTAGGGTAATTGCACGAAAAAGTCTACCCAGCCCTCGTTGGCGTCGCCTATACGAATTCCCATCTCCCAGCCCGGATTCTGGACGTTATCCGACTCGGAATCGGCCACGTAAATATTGTCGTGGGTATCGAAGAAAATGCCGCTGGGTCGACCGTACTGAGTCCACATGGCCAGATAATTGCCATCCTGGTCAAACAGCTGAATGCGGTTATTGGAACGGTCTCCTACAAATAACCGGCCGCGCTGATCGATAGCGATGGTGTGCAGGACACGAAACTCGCCGGGCGCATATCCCGTGCGGCCCCAGGCTTTCACAAAGTTTCCGTTGCGATCGAATTTCACCACCCGGCTGTTACCGTTTTCGTAATGGCCATCGGCGACGAAAACGTCGCCATTGTTACCTACCACCACGTCTGCCGGTGAAGTAAAGTGATCAGGACCACCGCCCTGGGTGCCAGGTGTCCCCAACACCATCAAAACCTCGCCTTCGGGACTGAACTTGACTACCTGGTGACCACGCCGATCGCCGTCCGGTATCCGCCCGTCGGCTACCGCATCCGTAACCCAGACATTGCCTTCGGAATCCACATCGATACCGTGGGGCCAGATGAACAGGCCGCCACCGAAGCTCGTCACGATATTCCCTTCGCTATCGATCTTGAGAATGGAATCCAGATCGGAATCCAGACACTCGTCCCCAAACCGATCCGGGGCAGTGGCATCGCAGCGTACAATGGCCCAGATGTGCTGACCGTCCGGGTCCACATCAAGATCGCCTACCGCGCCCATGGTTCGGCCAGCCGGCAACTTCAGCCAGCTGTCGAGGGTGGCGTAGGGATTCGGGTAACCCTGGCCCTGAGCAGGGCCTGTGGCCAGCAGGAAAAGCATCGTCAGGGCACTGGACAGGGAGACCCTGGATCTGAAGGAAATAGAAGAAAAAGGGACAAATCTGCCCATGACGGAAACTCCTTGGTTGTTGTTTTTATTTGTTGCTGTTAATTGTTGTTAGGAGGCCGAGCATGGCAAGTTGCAGAGCCGATGGCAAGCGGGCGAGCTCCGGCCTGTCGCCCGTCGATTTTCCGATCCTGCTGGTGTAATTCGCCAAAAATTGGCCAGATTGTGCCGCTGAGACGTTCACATTCTCCTCATTTACTCCTTAATTACTTGTTTTTAAAGAGTTTATATCTTGGCATGAAAATAGCTACCTCTTCAGGGAAACGAGTAGAAAATTAGCATCTTGAAGGCCGCTGATGTGGCTGTTAACAACCGAAAAATGCGACTTTTGCGCAATGCCCCGCTCTAAAATCGACCCACAGGGGCCCGGGAGACCACTATGAGAGTGTTAAGTTTTATGTTCTGGATGTTCGCCCTGCTGATCGTAGCGGCTATTCTGCTGCCGGTCCTGACCGTGGGCTTTGTGCTGCTGTGCAGCGCCGGCGTGTTCCTGATCTGGTTGCTTCCCATCCTGATAATTGCGGCATCCGACCGGACCTCACGGGGCGAAAAGTTCTGCTGGATTCTCGCCATCATCTTCCTTTCCTGGTTCGCCTGGATTTTCTACTTCTTCCTGGCCCCCCTGAAGCGGGTCGAGCGGGACTATTACTACTATTAAGCCGGTGACGTCAGGGTTATCATACGGCCGCACCATCACGGAGCGGCCGTCAGATCTTCTGTCAACCCAATTCATGCAATGATTGGGTCTAACGACCGTTCCAATGGCGCAATCACACCAGCGACGTTGCACGTTTCAGAAATTATGCAACCGCCGGGCAGCCGTCAGTTCGATCCAACCAGATTCGTTTCGTGTTACCGCGACTGCTGAGGCCGAATCGGTCAGACGGACACGAGCGATACAGAAGGTGCCGGCATGGCAATCATAGAAATCCGGAACCTGGTCAAGCGCTATCCCAGGCCCGAGAACAAGTCCGAGTTCTTCAAGGCTGTCGACAACATTTCCCTGTCCATCGAGGCCGGCGAGATCTACGGCATTCTTGGCCCCAACGGTGCCGGCAAAACCACCACTCTGGAAATGCTCGAGGGTCTCACAGACATTGATGAGGGCGAGGCGTTCATCGACGGCATCTGCGTAAACACCAGGCCATTCGAAGTAAAAAAGATAATCGGCGTCCAGTTGCAGGCCAATGAGTACTTCGACAATCTTTCGATCAAAGAACTGATAACCCTGTTCGGCGCCCTGTATGGCAATGTAATCGACCCACTGGAACTGCTTGGCCGGGTGCACCTCACAGAAAAGGCAGAGGCGAAACCTGCCAACCTGTCCGGCGGCCAGAAACAGCGTTTTTCCATCGCCTGTGCCCTGGTCAACGACCCCAAAGTGTTATTTCTGGACGAACCCACTACCGGGCTGGACCCCCAGGCCAAGCGTAATCTGTGGACTCTGGTGCAGGAACTGAATCAGACCGGCATGACGATTGTGCTCACCACCCATAACATGGAGGAAGCGGAGTCTTTGTGTGAACGGATTGCCATCATGGACCACGGCAAGGTGGTCGCCGAGGACACCCCCAGAAAGCTGATTCTGCAGCACGCCCCGGAGCCCCCCGATGCGCCTCTGCACGGCAGCCTGGAGGACGTATTCCTGGCGCTCACCGGCCACGGCCTGAGGGATTGATACCATGAAGCCATTGCCCCTTACCCTGGCCGGAACCCTCACCAGAATTTTCCTGCGCGACCGGCAGGCGATCTTTTTCAGCCTGTTTTTCCCGATTATCTTCATGGTTGTGTTCAGCTTTGTCGGCAGCCAGGATCAGGAACCAATCTCTCTGGGTATCGTAAACAATGCGCCTGGTCCCCTGGCTGAAGACTTCATTCAGCTGTTGGAAGCCAATCCACTGTTCAGCGTCACCCGGGGCGAAGAACAGCCGCTGCGTGAGACGCTGATCGCCGGCGACACAACCCTGGTACTGATCGTGCCCGAGAGGTTTCAGGAAACCGACAGCAGCGTGGAACTGGGCCTGCTGGTAGATGCCGCCCAGATCCAGGAGCTGGGTCTGATAATGCCGGTGCTGGAACAGTCACTGCTGGCGGTGGAGAGGCAGCTTCGCAACACCGAGCCCTTGTTTACACTGGCCGTGGAGGATGTGCGCGCCAGGTCCCAGCGCTACCTGGATTTTCTGATCCCCGGGTTGCTGGCATTCACCCTGATGCAGGTCTCCATTGCCGGCAGTGGCTTCAACATTGTCGAGTACCGGCGCAAGGGAATCCTCAAGCGGCTGTTTGTCACGCCGTTGCAGCCCAGGGACTTTATCATCGCAATCGTCATGTCCCGTATCACCCTGTGCATACTGCAGATTGCGGTTCTGCTGGGAATTGCCGTACTGTTTCTGGATGTGAGTATCCTGGGCAGCTACCTGGCGCTGTTTACGGTTATTTTCCTGGGTGCAATTATCTTTCTGTGTATCGGCTTTCTGCTGGGCAGCCTGGCCAAAACCCAGCAGTCCATCCAGGCCATAGGCAACCTGGTGATTTTCCCGCAGATTTTTCTGTCCGGCATTTTTTACCCGATCGACACACTGCCCAGGTTCATCCAGCCCGTAGCAGAGATTCTGCCGCTGAGTTTCGTTGCCACGGCGTTGCGTGAGATTGCCAATAACGGGACAAGTCTGCTGGAAATCCCGCTGATCATGGCCGGGATCATTGCCTGGCTGCTAGTCAGTTTCCTGGCCGCTACCCGTTACTTTGTCTGGAAAGAAGTTGCCGCCTGATGCGACGGGGATCTAAGCAACTTCTGAGTCTGGGCGACGGCGATAAAGAAACTGGCCGGGAGAATCCGTAACCGGGACGCTATCAACTGTTTTCCTTCAGCTTTCCATGAGCCATTGTTATCCCACAATTTCCTCGCTGAAGGCAGGGGATAGTTGCATAGGCCAGCTGCCAGTGTTTCGAGCATTTTCTGAGGGTTTCAGACATTAAGCTGGGCAGTTTCGTTACTCGGTACCGAACTGCCAGGCCAGCGAACTTTGACTCTTGCACAAAACGAGGGGCGGCCGGCAGTCAGCTTGTGCCTCTGCAATCAAGGACCTACGCTGAACGGCGAAAAATGACCGTTTTTCAGGGCATTTTTCAGAGTGAAGGCACCCCGGAGGGGCGTGGTCCGCAGCGGCACAAGCTGACTGCCGGGCGGCCCGTTCGGAGCCGCGTTATAGTGCTGGAAGATCGGTCCGAAACTGCGGGACCGCAATGTCCATGAGCAATAAAAAAGCGCGATCTCTCGCGCTTTTTTATTTTCATCACCAGGCAGACTGTTCAGCTCGTTGCCACCCCACGGTAGAGATCCACCACCCGCTCGCTTTGCTGACGACGGACAAAATCGAGGGTGGAGCGGGATATCTGGTAATCTTCCGAATCTCCGGGCGTGTTGCGGCAATGTTCCAGTATCACCGCATAAAGGAACTTGAACGCATCACGGGGCTGGTGCATCTGATCCAGTGCCTCAATCAGGTAGGCACTCTGCACGTCGTCGTCGAACATGGCATCCAGGGGTATATGATCCTCAACGGTCTGACAGTTCTTGAAGCGCCAGGAACAGAGATCATAGAGCGTGGTGCCGGTCCATTTCAGGGGATTGACGACATTCTGCTTGTCCAGCCGCGCCTGACGCTTGAATTCCATATCCTCCGACGCCAGCAGATGGCTCAGTTCGATAGGCAGCAGCATCTTGACGCCGATCCGCTCCTGCTGCAGGAACTTGTTGTTGAGCATTGGCCAGACCAGCAACTTCATACGCTTGGCGTCACCGTTAACCAGTACCGGCTCATCCACCCGGTCCATCAGCACGATCAGGCTGGAGTAGCCGAAATCGCGGATAACGTCCAGAAACCGGCCGGTCAGCTCGTAGCGGCTGTCCTGGTCAATCTTGGCCGGGAATAGCGGCGCCGCGTTGTCCACTTTCCTGAAACTCCACAGATGCTCGGCCGTTTCACCTTTTTCCCGCACTACCGCACGGATTTCCCGGGACAGCTGGCGCCCGCGCCGGGTATTGCGCCATTCCCGCAACAACCACCAGGCCCCCAGCAATACCGCGCCACCGATGCCCACCAGGGTCGCCGCAATCCATTCCACTCCCGGTGTCGGCAGAAAACTCCAGCCCAGGCCGCCGATAATGCCGATCACAGCGGTGATAGCAAAGAAAAGTCCGTGGCGCGTTCTGTCCCACGCGGTTTTCATCTTGAGAATTCGTAACAGGCGGTTCCAGCGGTCGGAAGCCTGGGCGTGTTTGGGGTGATCATAAAGCAACGCCAGGGCTGCCAGGTTCATGCGTTTCTGCAGGTCCATTTTCTTCAGGATCTTGACCATATCCCTGGAAGTCGCCTTGTCACCCGGCTCCAGAGCCTCGTCCAGCAGTTTGGTCACCGCCAGGGACAGGATGGCATCCTGGTGATCTGCCAGGCGAATAGACTTCATGATCTTCTCGCCATCGTTGGTCTTCATATGGCGCGCCAGGCGGTCCAGCAGGGGGTTGAGTTCCTCGTAGCTGACCACGAATACCTGGTCTGAATCCCTGCTTTCGTTGTAATCCTTGAGCTTGCGCTGAATCATCAGCCGAATAGCCGTTTTGCCACTGCCCTTTTCGCCAAATACGATGGTCGTACCGGGATTGACCGGATCGCCATAGATCTTGGTGAAATCAGGATGGGTTATGGCAGCCTTCAACATCCGGTTATACACGGCGTCGTTGAGAGCCTCTTCAGCCTGAAAAGGGTGTTCCTTAAGTTTCCAGTGGTCGAAAAATCGCTGCAGGTCCATTTGAGTCGTTCCGCAAGGTGGAATCCAGAAAGCCGGCGCCTATTTTACATGACATTCGCATGGCATTTACATGACTGGCCCCCAGCAGGGAACATGAAAGCCGCGGCGCGTGAAGGTTTCACTTTTTATAGGGGCCTAAAGGTAGCCCTGCTGCCAGAATTTGTCCAGCCTCGAGACTAACAGGCTGTTGAAAAGCTATTGCGCCTGCCAATACTTCGTTAAAAACTTGCTCAAAATGCTCATTTACGCTGGGTTACCTGCACTGTCGCGCCAGTTTTTACCTCGTCCCGGCAGTGTTCACAACGTTTTTCAAGCACCTGTTAAGCCGGAACCGGTATTCCGGAAATTCTCCAGAGATGGTCGCGTGGGCGCGGTTGCGCCGGCCCGATCCGATCCATTCCCCCACCTCTCAGCCTTCTCAGCCTCTCAGCCGACTAGAAAGTCACCCGCGTCCCTTCATTAATCAGGTCGGAGGGAAACACTACCACGTTGTCACCCTCTTCGACGCCGTCGATGACCATCGTGTAATCGCGGCCCCGGGAGCCGATCAGCAGCGATCGCAGTTCAGTTTCCCCGTCCACGACCACAAAGGTATTCCAGCCATTGGAACGCTGAAAGATAGCGCTGGTGGGTATGGTAAGCACATCCTGTCCCTGCCAGGTGATAATCGCCACTTCGACCCGGTATTCGGCGCCTATATTATCCGGAACGTTCAATAATTCAGCAATCACGTTAACGCGCTGCTCCTCGACGCCGAGGGCAGAAACCTTGGTGAAAGCTTCCGGCTCAATGTACTGCACCACGGCGTCGATGGTGTAATCGCCGCCCCAGCCGGTCACCCTGACCGGATCGCCTGGTTCAACCCGCACGGCGTCCTGGGTCAGCAGGTCGACTACTATCTCGAGACTGTCGCGATTGCTGATTTCAAAAAGTGGCTCCCCAGCCTGAATGACCCGCTCATTATCCTCAAAAACCTGATACACCGTGCCACTGGAAGGCGAGTTTACTTCGATTATTTCAGGAGTTTCCGCCGTTATGGAACTCACCCCGATAAGAAAGGCCCTCGCGCTGTCGATTTCGGAACGGGCAGCCTGCAGATTGGCGCGGGCCGCCTCGACCCGGGATTCACCGGCATTAACCAGCTGTCGAAATGCCTGAACTTCTTCCACGCTGGTGAGGTTGTTGGCGGCCAGCTGCTCCCTTCTGGCCAGCTCGCTGCGATTTCTTTCCAGAGTAGTGCGCTCTTCCTGCAGGGCGGCTTCGGCTGCCGCGAAGCGCGCCTGCACCGTAGCCAGGTTGGCTTCTGCCATAGCCGCGGTGCGCTGATCCTGGGGTGTGGGTGCGATCCTGGCGATGACCTGGCCCTCGGAGACTTTGTCACCCTCATCCAGATCGGTTCGCAACAGGCGGCCTGCGATAGGTGCGGTAACCGTGAAAGGACGTCGTGCCCGGGTGCGACCCTGTTCCTCGACGGTCTCAGCGAAGGGTCGGCGCTCCACCTGGCCAACCTCCACCTGCTCCGCCTGCGGCTGCAGGACAAAGACAACTGCCGCAACCAGTAACAGGAGAAACACTGCTCCCAACCATCTGGGTATCATTTTCACCTGGAGGCTACTCCCTTGTTTTTAGAACTTCCACCAGCTCAAAGCGGTCGAGACGTCGTCGCACTGCCCAGCCGCTGGCCGCTGCGGCGACACAGATCAATAGAGCCGACAATATATAGGTTCGAGGTTCGGCGATAAAGGGAATGCGGTAAATATCCGTCTGGATTCCCTCGGTGATCGCGTAACACAGACCATAACCAATTATCCAGCCAAGTGGTATCGCGACCAGGGTGACGACGGCCTGTTCTCCCAGCAGCAGGATGGCGACTTCGCGGCGATGAAATCCCATGACCCGCAGACTGGCCAGCTCCCGGCCACGCTCGGACAGGGAAATACGTGCCGCATTGTAAATGACGCCCACCGCGATCACTGCCGCGAAACCCAGTAAAAACCCCGAGGCTATCAGTATGCCTTCCGCCAGCTGTTCCTCGAAGGATTCCAGCATGGAGGCCGGCGAAGCGACTCCGGTAACAGCCGGCACCTGCTTCAATTCCCTGAACAGTGCGTCGAGACGCTCGCTGTCCACGGCCAGGTAGGCGCCTGAAACCACGTTGGGTTCCTCGCTGAGCTGCCACAACGATTCCCTGCTCATGTAGGCGGATACGCCGAGGAAATCCTCGATAACACCGGTGATTTTCACTTCGGTGGTCTTGCGTTTACCTTCCAGTATTTCAACGATGACCTCGTCACCTGTCGACACCTGTAAACGTTCTGCCAGCAGCGAACTGATGACCACCCCGGTGCTGGGAACCGGCACCTCATTGCCCTTGGCAGTGATGATGCGGCGCAGGCGGCCACCCATTTCCATTCCCTGTATGGCCACCTCTTCGTCCCGGTGAGCGAAACGCAAACGGGCCGGCAGGTAGCGATAGGTTTCAACCCGATTGACACCTTCCAGGTGAGCAAGATCGTAAGCCACCTTATCCGGCAGGATTTCCCGGAACGTCAAGGTCAGGTCTTCACGCTGAATTACTCTGAATTGCAGGTCCATCATGAAATTGACACTGTCAAACATGAAGAAACCGATGGTGAGAATCGCCACTGACATGGCGACACCCAGGGAGGAAAAAAATCCCTGTACCGGTTTGCGCTCCACGTTGCGCAGAATCATACGGCCATTGGGGCCGAGCAGCCTGCCGACACCGATTTTCTCGAAAATTCCCGGTTCGAACCGGGCCGGGGCCTCGGGACGCATGGCCTCGGCCGGCGGCAACAGGATGGCGCGTCGCACCGCCGCCATGGCGCCACCGATGGCTCCGACCACGCAGGCCACAAAGGCGAACACCAGCAACGACGGGGTGAGCTGATAGCGCAGATTGGGCAGATCGAAGTACTGATCGTACATGGCGATATAGCCATCTCCCAGGTAGACTCCTCCTATGGCGCCAAGTGTCCCACCTATCAGAACAGCTACGACGGCAAACATGAGAAAGTGCATGCCGACCTCTCTGTCACTGTAGCCAAAGGCCTTAAGCACGGCGATTTCACCGCGCTGCGTGGAGATCAGCCGGCCCAGGACCAGATAGAGCAGAAACACCGCCACCCCGAGAAAGATCACCGGGATCGCCGCCCCGGTTACCCGGTTGGAATCCAGCTCCGCCTGCAGAATCTGGTGGGATGCCTGATCCCGGCGCGGGTACGCGCCCAGCCCCCCGAATGGCTCGAGAACATTATCGATGGTCTCAATCACCCCATCCAGATTGGCATCGGGAGTCAGGGTGACAAACACCTCATTGAAGGCACCATCCATGTTGTAGGCCGGGCCCAGAATTTCACGGCTGGCCCACAGGATTCCATAGCGGTCATCTTCCGGATACAGTGCGCCGGGCGGCACCGCGTAGGAATGCTCGGCGGAAATGGCAATGCCGACGATATCCAGATCCCGCGCCCGTCCATTGATGATGACCCGGATACTGTCGCCCGGCTGAAAGTCCCGGGCGGCGGCAAAATTCTCGCTGATTATCACCTCATCCGGCGCGCCTGGCGCGATGTAGCGTCCCTGCCGGACGATAATGTCGTTAAGAATTGGCCGCCCCACTTCCGGCAGCGAGACAAACCGTCCCTGAGCCGGAATCCCGCTGTCGTCAAGGTCCAGAGTTGCCAGAAACGTGACGCGGCTGTCGGCGGCATCCACGCCGGGAATAGCCTCAATCTTACTCAGCAGGCCAAGCGGTGCCCGCACCAGCGGCGCCCAGACATCGGCGAAGCGGGTTACGGAATAATACTGCTGCTGGGCATAAACCAGCGACTCGTAACTGCCCCGCATGGTGACCACCGACATGATTCCCGAGGCCACCACCAGGGCGATGGAAATCACCTGTCCTTTAAGGTGCCAGAGTTCCCGCAACAGCTTTTTATTGATTGCCAGCATGACCCATCACCATTGGATGTCCGCCACGTTCATGCGGGTTTTATTTTCAACGCGCTCGACTATTTCACCGCTGCTCATGCGCACCACAACATCACCGAGATTTCCGATGGCGGCATTGTGCGTGATGATGGCCGTCGTTGTGTTGGTCTCGCGATTGACATAATCCAGCACACCCAGCACCAACTGGCCGGTCTTGGAATCCAGCGCACCGGTCGGTTCATCACACAACAGAATTTGCGGCCGCTTGGCAATCGCGCGAGCGATGGCTACCCGCTGTTGTTCCCCGCCCGACAACTGGGAGGGAAAGTGATCCATCCGACCCGCCAGGCCAACCAGGTCCAGGGCTTGGGCCGGCGACATGGGGTCGGTACAGATATCGGTGACCAGGGCCACGTTTTCCCGGGCAGTGAGACTGGAAATGAGGTTGTAAAACTGAAACACGAAGCCGACATGAAAGCGCCGGTAATTGGTCAATTCGCGGTCACTGAACTGGCTAAGTTCTTCGTCCCGGTAGCGCACCGACCCGCTGCTCGCCACATCAAGACCACCGATTATATTCAGCAGCGTGGATTTTCCGCTGCCTGAGGCCCCCAGCAGCACGGTCATCTCCCCTTCGTACAGGTCCATATCCACGTGCTTCAGCGCGCGGACGGTTATCTCCCCCATGGGGTAATCCTTACACAGATCACGCACCTGGAGAATTGCCGTCTTTCCCGCAGTTCCTGCCATCTCGCCGCCTTATCAACCCGGCCCTGTTGAAATCGCAACAGGTTACCGGTTCGTAGCTGTTGACTGATGATACTCGAGTAGCTAAGTTCGAAGCCACACGCAGATCCCGGGCCCTGGTGGAGTCAACTTGCTGGAATTTGAGCACATTGTGCAGATTAACGATCCTGATGACGCCAAGATCAGGCCAATAACCCGAGCCCAGCTGTGGGAGGGATTAGTGCTGCGAGCCAGAGACCCCGGCAAATTCAACGCCGCTCTGACCTGCCGGGTGGCAGACGAGATTCCTGCTGGATTCACCCGCTATATCCAGGCCGGGGACACGGAGTTCCGGGACCAGGTAACCCTTACCCACCTGGAGAAAATCGAGACGGTTATCGTCGGAGCCGATCAATCCCTGCACGCGGAGAGCCTGACCGCTATCGAGGAGCCTGCCAGCGGCTGCCTGTTCGTGAGGTTCCGCTACCGGCGGGATATGGATGACTCCAGTGAAGGCGCAATGATAGGCGAGCATCTTAAATCCGCCTATTTTCACACCGATATCGAAGCCATCGCCCTGATTCGCATGCTGATCGAGGGCGAGTTGCTCGGCCAGAAACCCAATTAACTGGCAAGGCAGTTATTCCTGCTTTGAAACACCAACTACCGAAAGCTATCTGGGAATACTAGGGCGGCTAAATTCGACCAAATTCGAATAGTTACGTCAGCTGACTGAATATTGAATTTATTTTTGAGTGTCTATAGCCTTAGTTCGGATCACTTTTAGCTGGAAGTAAAATAAAAATGACAAGTACAAGTTATGGAAAGCACTCTGTTTTAAAAGAGAGATTCTATTTTCCCCGTAGTATGGAGGTGGCGCTCTTTATTTTTCTAATTTTAGCCTTGGTAGCTTCACCACAACAATCCAGAGCACAACAAGCTACGATCGAAGGCAACCTGATACAGATACCCGTAATGATTTACGGTGAGCTCGGGCTCAGCCTTGATCTGCGAATTGTCCCGAGTACAAACCCTCCAAAGGTCGAATTGGTTTTTGCTGAGCAGCTGGCAGAGTTTAATCAGTCTTCGGCAAGCACGTTTAACGGTTCCATACTGACAATTCCAAGCTTGGAATTAAACGGCGAAAGTATATGGGTCCGCCTTCTTTATCTGGTCGGATCAGAACCAATATCCTTTGAGCTATTTGCCGCCGATATAGATGATTACGATGATGACAATGACTTGATACCTGACCATATGGATGCGTTTCCCTACAATATAGCGGAACGAAGAGATACAGACGGTGACGGCATAGGCGACAACGCCGATTCTGATGACGATAATGACGGTACGCCAGACTTGGAGGACGCTGCGCCAAGACGTGGTGATGTGGCCACCACAGAGCCTCTGACAGCAGAGATGGTTTTGGGTACTTTCGTACAAAGTAGGTATTTACCACAGCTAGTCAATACAGACATGGATATACACAGCACCGCCACGTCAGCCAGCGCCAGAATTCAATTGAATCCGGATGGCTCCGCCGTGGTAGATAGAGCCACCGGAAGAGAAAAATGGCAGTGGTTGATTTTCGATGACGCACTGGCAATGATTCCGGAAGGACCAGCCGAGCCAGAAAGCTTTTTGTCAACCGGAATAATCGAACAAATTGCCGGCCAAGTTGCAGCTGTCAACATTCAACACTTTGTCGAGTACGAAGTCACCACACTAGGCCAGCTTTACAGACTGGTTAAAGAGACCCCCAAGGGGCGTGTTTACCATGTGACCCTCTACCAAGAATATCGCATCGTCGATGACGAGATTCGCGAAATCCTGCAAGGCAGTGCGGATGCGGATCCTATTGTTTATGTAGACAGCGTGGGCCAGAATCTTTTCCATGTAGATTACGACCCGTTAGCGAGGGACTCATTTGATACCGCTGAAATACCAGGAGAATGGGCACTTCCACTTGGTCTCGGCAAGAACGAAGATTTGGATTTGTCCACGCCGAGATTCGCTTGGGAAGACGACATAGCGGTGTTCACCCCGGATGGAAACGGCCTTTTCGAGAGTGATGGAGAACAATTTACCTGGAGTGTAGACCAGGACGGCCTTCTGAACATTTTCACTGAGTACGCAACTATTTCAATCGAGCTGGTGAGTCGTTTTGCCGATGGCATGGAGGTCTTTGCTACAGCGGAAAGAAATGATGATATTCATTTCAGACATTCACTAGCCATGAAGCGGGAAGGTGACATGAATATCGATCATTTGTTCGGTGAATACCTAGTCAAAAGCACTTTGCTAACCTCTCTCGACGGGCTTGACGATGACGGTAGGATAGATATCAATAGCCGTACTTTATTTGGTTTAGTCTACGAGGCCGACGGCACAGGGTCATACAGCCAACTATCAGGTCTTGTCCCAAAGCGTTGGTTCCTGCGTAATCAGGCATGGGAAAGGATCAATAATAAGATCGTGACAAACCGTTTTAAAATACCATATTCAACCTGTGAACCAGAGATTCCCAGATGTATCGACGAGGTTAGAGAGTGGGATATCCTTAAAGTGGTTGGCAATAGAATTTATGTGTTGGAGAGAAGGTTAGCTGAAAGCCGTAACGAACCGAACCTCTTTAATCGTCTCATGGGCCCTCGACAGATTTATTTTTATGAAGCTTACGAGTTGACCGACACCGAGTTGAGCCTTGAGGGGGATTACGGAATACCGGACGTGAATCAATGAGATACCAAATACTTTTGTTACTCATGAAAGTCCGAACTTTGTTGTTCCGTTAACGGGTAATAAGCAGGCCTGAAGATTCCTTGATTTTGCGCCTCGTAAGAAAAATTCGTGGGCGGTTTCCGGTACCGGTAGCGCCCCAAGAGCATGATACAAGGCGGTTTCAGCGGCATGATAGGTTCTGAACCCATAGGATTTTCTGGTAGTCAGTTTTGCTTTGTTGTTGAATCCCTCAACAATGCCGCTGGAGAACTGGCCTTTAGCCCGAAACCAGTTCAACAACAACGGTCGATGCCGCCTCAATTGCTTCGCCATTTTCTTCGTTGGCTTAATCTTCGATCGCATCGTCCGCTCACACCATCTGTCCAGAAATTGGCCTGCCCAATAAGGCGATCGGTACGACCAGAACAGCTGAAACTCTTATTTACACAGCTAACTCCTGACCGTCTTCAAATTGTAGCGCAGAAGTTCTGCCAACTTTGGCTCCTGCTTGGCCGTCAGATTCTCTGGTCGCTTGAGCAGCAGCCAGCGCGTGTTGGTCAATACCGGTTCAAAGCCGTCCCTTTTCAATTGCTGGGCCTCCTCGGCACGAACCTGGTCAATTGCCTTGCTCAGGTTCGTCATGATGTGAAACCGATCCAGAATATGAATCGCATGACCAACCTTCTTAGCAATCACCTTCAAGTAAGGTTTCCACATGTCGCTGCAAATGTAGCGCAGCCCGCTGCTTCGGTCCTTGCCCAGCCAGCGGAAGAATTGCAGCAGAGTCTTCGTCTTCCTGTCTTGGCCAGTCCACAGAAGCCGTCGGCAGCTGGGGTCAATCTGGTAAACCAGCGTCAGAACCTGTGCCCACGCTGCCAGACGATTTCGTCTACGTCGATCGCCTCGATCGCCGACAAGTCCTGGTGGGCTCGACCCCAGGCCACCGCCATCTCCACCGAACTGAACACATGGTCCCAGGTCGTGCGGAACGTCTCGGCGACCTCCTTCCAGCTCAAGCGACTGGCCCAGCCTGCCAGAAACCAGGCGTAGGTCTCGGTCAGCTGATGCTTGCCCGTTGCCCAGGGCAGCCGCCGCCAGGTATTTGGCGGCCACTGCTCAATACTTATTACTCGGAAAAAGGGCCACGAGGTTAAAACTAACCCCTCTACCCCTGCCATTCCACTAATCCGCTATTTGCCAGGGGCCCTCTACTTAATTACCCAGAAATATTGTCTGGACAATTCTGGAAGTCTCCAGTGTATCCCCGAAAGCTGGTCCCGGAGAATGAAGCAACCAGGGCCTAAATAAAACTAATCGATTGTATTTGTAGGGAATAGAAAGTGTCTTTTCCCACAAGGATTCATCAAGTCCTTCGGTCTCCAGAAATGCCCTCAAGTCTTTAAAATCCTTCCAGCCATATTTGGCAAAACCCTCCACCGTGTTTGGCGCCACTTCCAAACCAGTTCTCTTGTGTCTCCAGAAACAGGTTCCTTCTGTCTCGGGATGGTCCTTTGAAAGATAGACAACTCCTGCCCATTTAGTTTGCATGTCCACATCATAATGAATATGGAATTTGTATGTATCATTCTCTCGCGTGAATCTTAATCTTCCATTGGCGTTTGTTGAAGAGTTTACGGAAGGCTCCAGTGTCAGCTTTTGAAATACATCCCTGCTCTCTGGCCCCAAGAAATATTCTGTGGTCATTACGCCAGCATAGCCACCTGTCGGGGAGTTTTCTTCTTTCAGTCCAGCTAAAGCCACTCTAACCAATTCATCTGGGTTGCCATAAAAATCGTCTACTATTATGTATCTGTCGCGCATTCTGCTATCGCTCGCTAGGTTTCACCAAACTTCAAAGGATAAATGGGGTCAGGGTAAAAATACAGTAGTTAGAAGCCCGAAAGCGGGCTTGCTTCAAGTCGAGATCACCCTGATCTCTTGACAAGAACATGTAGTCTGGCAGGAATTTCACTTATTTTTAGTTTCTAACAGGGCTCGCGTGAACATAAATATAGGAGTAAAGACAGCGAATTCAAGGGATGACTGTGGCTGGCGCTATTAGATGTAAGATCGAGTGACGAGGTAGCACGATGGAGATCCGGTAACCAGCCGGTGCTGGTGCTTTCTATCCCGACAACCCGGTACAGCTGAAGAAAGAGCTGACTACAATACTGGATTATAGCCACGCAGCCTGATATTGATCCGGCGGCTATCAAGGCTCTCGTAGTGCCTCATGCCGGCTATAGATATTCCGGGCCAATCACGCCACGGTCCACGGGCTGTAGCGCCTCGCCGCGATCAAATCAAGTGCGTGATCCTGCTGGGACTAAGCGTACGCATTCCATTTCGTGGATTGGCTTTGCCGACGGCTTACCGGGTTCGGACGCCTCTCGGTGACATCCCACTGGACTTCTGGGCAATGCAAAACTTCAGTGACCTACCCGAGGTAGTGTGTCGGGGTGACGCCCATGCGTGGGGACAAAGCCTCGAGGTGCTATTGCCCTTCCTGCATGAGATATTGGCGGATTTTCAGCTGGCGCCCGCCGGAGTCGGCGAGGCCGACCAGGAGACAATGGCGGAAGTGCTCCAGCCCCTGTGGGGCATTAGCTAAACACTGATTGTAATCATAACGGACCTGCGTCATGAGTTGGCAAAGCAAGTGGACCGCCAGATTGATAGAAGCAAAAACAGAGACAATCGAAGGTAAAAAGGCCTGCGCGGCTATCGTTCCCCTGCATCCGCAGGGAAATTTGCGTGCTTTTATTGGCAACCTCGATGCCCATCAGCCATTTGTTAAGGAATTGGCAGAGTACGCATTCAACGCCGCTTTTCGGGATCCACAGTTTCCGCGGGTAGAGCACACCAAACTGGCCAGCATGGAGATAGAAATAGCAGTCCTGACACCCAAAGAACGCATAGCCTTGACGACCGAATTAAAACTCATCAAAGAATTGCGGCCTCACCGACATGTCCTTATTATGCAGGAGGGGCATTACTGCTGTACGTTCCTGCCAGTGTTCTAGGCGCAATTGCGGGACCCGGAACAATTTCTACAGCAACCTAAACTCAAAGCTGGCCTGCCGGGTGACTACTAGAGCCCCACACTAAAAGTGTATTGATACGAAACCATCAGCCCGAAAGAGCAGGATCCCAAAAAACAGTGATAGACGCGCCAGAGCGGCTAGCGACAACTGGACCTTTCAAAAGTTCAATGACAGGCGCCAATATTGTTTTGCCTGTTAGTGTTTTGTGCCCTAAATATATACAACTGCTATCAGCGGGACAACTTACCAAACGGACTTATAATGCCAATAAAAAGCCCATTTGGTAATTTGAAGGGGCTTGCCTACAATTTGTGTTGAAAATATATAATTTCGACCCAAAATAATATTTGATCGTTCCTTCAATTAATTATTTACTCTTGCCTTTATTTGATTAAACTCGCATCGAACTTCTGATAGTGAAGAAGCTATTGGTCTTAAGTTGAAAAAATAAAGACACTTGTCACTCGTTTATCTTCATGACCCGTGATGCCAAGGCAGACATTCCCTGCAATATGGTGTCAGCGGGCCTGAATGTAATTGAGAAACCAAAATCTGGAGAGAAATATGCAATCTAGAATTCCACACAAGCGGAGTATGCTATGTGCGGCCATTTCCATGTCCCTTCTCCCGCTGGCAGCACCTACATTTGCCCAGCAGGACGAAGTGGAAGAAGTGGTCGTAACCGGTTCCTTTATTCGTCGTTCCGAGGGTTTTACCCAGGCTTCTTCGGTAACCCAGCTGTCGGCTGAAGACCTGCAGGACCAGGGAACCCTGAACATCGGTGAGGTCGTACAGAACCTGACCTTCGTCGGTGGCGCCGCCTCCGCGATTACCAATACCATCCAGGGTACCGACTCCCGCTCCACCAGCATCGACCTGCGCGGTCTGGGTGCCAGCTCCACGCTGACTCTGATGGACGGCAAGCGTCTGGTTGACCAGAACGTTAACGCCCTGATTCCTACCATCGCTATTCAGCGCATGGACATCGTGGCTGACGGTGCGGCGGCACTGTACGGTAACGAGGCGGTGGCCGGCGTGGTCAACTTCGTACCTTATAAGTCCTATGATGGCCTGAAGATCGACACTTACGCCGAGCAGGATTCCCGCGGTGATTACGATCAGCACTCCGTGCAGATGATGTGGGGCGGTGAGATCGGAGATCTGGACGTCGTGGTGGCCGGTCAATTCAACTCCAACAGCCGCCTGGGCTGGGACGAGCGCAGCAAGCTGGCCAATTCTGGCCTGGTCTTCTCTTCCAATGCCCCGGGTAACTACTACGGTCCTAAGCGTGGTGTTGACGGGCAGTACCTCCAGCCAAACGGCACAGTTCTCAGAGATAAAAACGGTGTGGACGCCGACGGCGATGGCGTAGCCGATCCTGTGGACGAATTTGGTAATAGCATCCTTGGGCAACTGAACTCTGATGGTACACAGCGAGAAATATTATCCGAATCTAATATAGCAGATCCTGCCTGTGTTCCGGCCTCTCAACGCACTGCCTACACGCCAAATGTGGCCAACAACAAGTACGGCATGCGCCTGGGCGACAGCTGCTGGTTCGACTTTGGTGACAATCGCAGCTACCGGGAACCGACCGACACCACCCAATTGTTCCTCAATGCCACCTGGGATGTCAGCGATGCCCTGACCCTGTCACTACAAGGTTTTCGCACCCGGCTCTATGAGATGACCTATTCCTCAACCTCCAACCCGGGGGAATCCCGAATTGGTGAGTTGCCTGTAGTGCGTGGGGAAATACCCGGCAACCCGTTCTTCGCCGTGGATGCCAACGGTAACCAACTTTACGGCGTGGACGCTAACGGCGATGGTATTCCCGACCGTGGCAACCAGGACCTGAACGGCGACGGCTGGAACGACTATATTGTTGCCGGCACGACTAATAACGGCATTCCCCTGCGGGAAGACGTGCGGGCCCGCAGCCTACGTCCCATTAACAAGACCCACACAATAACCGACGGTCACTCGCCAGACGGGGACAACCTGGCAGACAGCACCGATTGGATCAGCCGCTACACCCTGCAGGCTGACTTCCAGGTGCCATTCCTGGAAGGCTGGGAAGGCTTTGCAGCCTACACCCATAACAGCCGTCGTTTCCGCTTCATGTCCAGCCAGAACTACGACATCGAGGCCATGAAGCAAGGTCTGAACTGTGACGTAGTCAACGACCGCGAAGCCTGTTACAACCCCTTCTACGTCACCGATGAAGCCAACAACAACAGCATTCACGTAATGAACGCCATTGCCGGTCGCGACAAGGAAGAGTCCATCGACGAATTGGACGTAGTCGATATCGTCATTAACGGTGAAGTTCCCCTGTTCGGTTTCGAATTGCCGGGTGGTCCTATCGGCGCTGCAATTGGCTACCAGCGTCGAGAGGACTACTCTCGCAACGTGCCCTCCCAGCAGGAATTGGCGGGTGACACCTGGATCGGCGGCACCGCGCAGGAAACTGTCACCTCGTTCGCCCGTGAAGTGGATGCTTATTTTGCCGAATTCGCGGTTCCCCTGCTGCCCAGCGTAGAACTGACCGCTGCGGTGCGCCGCGAGGAATTCAGTAGCGGTCAGTCATCCACCGACCCGAAATTCGGGTTGACCTGGGCAGCCACTGACTGGCTGACCCTGCGCGCCACTACGGGCGATGCGTTCATCGCACCAAGCCTGTCGCAACTGTTTAATCCGGTTACCTGTGGACTGTCTACGGTCACCGACCGTTTCAGTGATTTCTCGGCTTTCACCACGGCCTGTTCCGGCGGTAACCCGAATCTCACCAACGAGTCGTCCACGTCCCAGCAGCTCGGTTTTGACCTGAACTTCGACAATGTTCTGGGCGGTAGCCTCGACCTGTCGGTGACGTGGAACAACACCGAGTTCCAGAACCGTATCGTCGGCCAGGACGCCCAACAGAAGATGGAGCTGGATTTCTTCAACTTCAAACAGGCCACCGGCTTCAGCGGTAACGGCTTGACCCCAGAAACGCAGCCGACCCCAGCGCAACTTGCGGACTGGCTCGCCGATCCACGCTCGGACAAGGATATCATTCGGGACCCGCTCGACCCAACCCGAATCAACCAGGTATTAGGCCTTGGACAGGCCAATGCCGAGAGCGTGGAAGTCACGGCTTACGATATCCAGGGTACCTACCGCTTCAGTCTCGACAATATCGGGGATTTCCGTATCGGCCTGCAGGGTACCATCTGGGATGAGTTCCTGTACCAGGATGATCCGTCTCAGCCAATTGTCGACGGTGCCGGTAACTACAACGACGTCACCGGTGCGGCGCCCTCCATCCCGAAGATCCGGGTCAACCTGACCACTGGCTGGACACGCGGCAACCACTCCATCGTGGCCATTTCCCGTTATGTGGACAAGGTGGAAAACTACGACGGTCCCCGCTATACCTTCATGCGGTTCTTCGGCGGGACAGTCGACCGACGAAATCTACAGGAAATCCGTACCTGGACGCAGATGGACGCCAATTACACCTACCGTGGCTACCAGATGTTCGACGGAGAGCTGTCGTTCACCCTCGGCGCACGAAACCTGTTCGATCGTGAAGCCCAAAAGACGCCAGAGTTTGCCGGAGTCGCCGGGGCCTTACAGGATCCGATGGGCCGAGTGATCTATGCACGTGTGGTTTACGACTTCTAAAAAGGCGTAATCACCGTTTCTATTATGGAAGCGGTCAACAGAACAGAGAGGGCTCCCGTCGGAGCCCTCTTTTTTTTCATAGTATTTTGACTGGCAGGCTGTCGATAAATTATTGGTTGAAGATTTATCGCGCTTGCCACTGTTTTTTCAACAGCCTGGTGGTTTTTTTGCCGGGCATTTAGCGGGCTTTTTAGCGGATTAGTGGACTTCTCCCCGCGCCGCATAGAAATCCCCAGGAATTTCCGGCAGTTCCCTGTTCAACGGGAACACGCGCCTTTCTGAATCCTTGTATTGCGAAAACAGGCGGTAATGGCCACGCCGGGCCAATAGTGGTAGTCTCTTCAGGGGATTTGCGGGTCTTCCGCTCCCGTCGACAGCCCAGGTTCACCGCACTGAATAAATAGACAGCAGGCTGGACCGCTTAAAGCCAGGTTTTCAGCCTGCAGCATTGCCAAAGGAGAGCCCTGGTTGCTTGCATGGATCAGGCCAGCAGTGTCCATTGCAAGCATACCGGTAGACCGGAAAACTCAGAAACCCAGCTACCGTGCAACGCAACTCAGTCGACCGCTGAGTAATCTGAACCAACGGTTCACGTGGTTGAAACCATTCCCGTATAACCCTGGCAGTTTAAGCAATAACCCGACAAGACAAAGGAGATCCAATGCGAAGATCTGGCTCTATAACAGGCAGGCTGGTGGCGGGGTTTGCCGGCCTGGTAATCACCAACCTCTCACTGGCCCAGGGTACGCCCCTGCCGGTAGAGTTGTTACCCCTCGGCAAGGACATCGGTATCAGCTCCGGGCAGACGGTGACACCAGCCTACGAAGGCTGGTACGAATTGCCTGACGGCAATATCGCCCTGTCGTTCGGGTATTACAACCGCAACACCGCCCAGGTGCTGGAAATCCCCGTGGGACCGGCCAACCGGATCATCGGCGCGGCCGACGGCTCTCCGGACCAGGGCCAGCCCACCCGCTTTGAAACAGAGAGGCACTGGGGCGTATTTACTGTCGTGGTTCCCGCCGGCCACCAGGAGCAGGTGGTCTGGCACCTGGAAAATCAGGGCAAAACCTTTCACATTCCCGCCAACGTGAATGATGACTATGTTGTGGACGCTATTGCGGGGGATGCCAACGGCGATTTCCCGCCCCAGATCAAGTTTGAAGAGAACGGCCCGGTAGGGCAGGGTCCGGGCGGCATAACGACTGGCCCCCTGCAGGCGCGCGTAGGCGAACCGCTCACAGTGAATAGCTGGGTCGCCGACGACGGAATTGGCAGTGGCCTGATGGCCATGTTCCTGGGCGGCAGCAATGTAACCCCGCCCGTGACCTTGACCTGGTTTGAACACCGCGGGCCGGGCAAGGTGACATTCTCCCCGGCCACGGCCCGGGTCCCGGTAGAGGGTGAATGGGTCAGCACCGAAGTCACCTTCGATCAGCCCGGCGAGTACATGCTGCGGGCACGACTGACCGAATTTACCGGACCGGAAATGGCCGGCCATGCCCAGTGTTGCTGGACCAATGGCTTTGTAAAAGTTGAAGTCGCTAATTAATCAGAATTTTCTAAATCAATAGAGTGATCAAAAGTGAAGACCAACGGGTCTTCAGGAGGCAAGATCAGATGTTTGGATTCAATGTGAATGAGAAGCGAGCGGCGACCCGCCTGTCAGCTGCCGGCGTATTCGCCTGCCTCACAGCGGCGTCATTACCAGCCTGGGCCCAGGAAGCTGCAGACCAGATACAGCGGGAAGTGACCTGGGCCAGCGATGTGGCGGCCATCTTCCAGGAAAAATGCCAGGAATGTCATCGCCCCGATTCCATCGCGCCCATCTCGTTACTCACCTACGAAGAGGCCCGCCTGTTTGCACCGGTAATCCGCTACCGGGTCGCCAACCGGGTGATGCCGCCCTGGCACATCAATCCGGAAGTCGGTATCCAGGACTTTGCCAACGACCGCGGCCTGAGCGCCGAAGAACGCCAGCTGATTATCGCCTGGGCAGATCAGGGCGCACCGCTGGGAGACGCCAGCCAGGCGCCGGCGCCGCGGGAATTCAATGATGCGCTGGTGTGGCGACTGGAAGACGAGATGGGTGGCCCACCGGAATTGACCGTACTCTCCGAGCCTTACGACCTGGCCGCCCGCACCCAGGATAAGTGGTTTCGGCCCATGACTCCGACCGGGCTGACCGAAGCCAGGTGGGTGAAGGCCATCGAAATAAGACCAGTGAACTCGGAAAGTCGCAGCGTGATTCACCACTCTCTGGCGTTTCTGATCCAGAACGAAGAGGAAGCAACCGGCCTGCCGGAAGGTGTCGATCTGCAATTCGGGCCCAGCCTGTTCATGGAATGGGCAGTAGGCAAGGCCGGCCAGATCTTCCGCCCGGATTCCGGCAAGCTGATGTTGCCCGACTCGCAGATCATGTGGGAGATGCACCTGCATGCCAACGGCCAGCGGGTACCCGCCGCGCAGGTTGAACTGGGGGTGTGGTTCCACGACGAGCCGCCGACCCATCGTACCATCCTGACCATGCTGGATGCCCAGGGGCCCCATAGCCTGGATATACCGCCTGGTGAGATCGCAGTCACCCGCGGTAATTTCGTGCTGCCTGCCCCGGCGCGACTGGAGAACTTCCAGCCCCACATGCACATGCGTGGCAAGGCCATGACCATGGAAGCCATCTACCCGAACGGTAACCGCGAAGTACTCGCCTTTGTGGACAATTTTCAGTGGAACTGGCAGATCAATTACGTGTTCGAAGAGGACGCCGCGCCGCTGGTCCCCAAGGGTACGGTAATTGTTACCACTGCCTGGCATGACAACACGGCGGAAAATCCTTATAACCCGGACCCCAACCAGTGGGTTGGCTGGGGCGACCGGACCGTGGATGAAATGGCCCATAACTGGGTCGATGTCACGTACCTGGGACAGGAGGAGTTCGAGCGCATGGTGGCGGAACGCAATGCCCGTGCTAACGAATCCGGTTCTGAGTAAGATGTCTTAAAACCTCTGGAGCGGCCCGGCAGCAGACTGACTTGTCAGTTTTTACGCCGGGCCGTTGCCGGGGCCTCCCGGACCGCACTTGTCAACTGCAGGTTTCTGCATCGGGCTTCAATCGACATTAATCGTTAAGGCTTCCCTCCTCACCCGTTCAACCTTCCATCCTTCCATCCTTCCATCCTTCCATCTTTCCATCCTTTCAATTCATTCAATTCATTCAATCCTCACGCTGATTTCAATCCTGGTTCTAATGAGGGCCCCCTGTCACTCGTCTCCCTTAACCCGCTGACAACCGAAAGCGGCTTCTCCCGCGGCAGCAGGCTGGAGAACAGTTGGCAGGATGATCCCGTCAGCGGCCTGATCACGCCACTGATCCCAATTTGCAGCTCACGTGGCCGCTGAGGCTGTCTTCCCGGCCTGCATGTTGCTAGAATCCGCGGCTGCCGATTCCTGCTGTCAACCTTGAGAGATCAGCCAGCGTGAAAAAAAGACAACTTCCCAAGCGCAAGATTCCTGCTCTTGCAGCTGCCATCGCCGCGTCAACATTAAGCCTCTCACCCGCCAGCGGCCAGGAGGAATCCGTACAGGAGGTACGGGTGGAAGCAAAAAGCTTCAGAGCCGTGCGCGTTGACTCTGCACCGGTGCTGGACGGTGTGCTCGATGATGCAGTCTGGCAGCAGGCCGAGCTGATCACTGACTTTCACCAGACCCAGCCGGGCGACCATACACCGACATCCGAACGAACAGAGCTCTATGTGGTCTACACGGAGGACGCGCTGTATCTAGGCGCGCGGATGTTTGACAGCGACCCGGAGCTGATTTCCGCACCTACGATACGCCACGGCCAGGGTTTACCCTTCGACGACCGCCTGGTAATCATCCTGGACCCGTTCAACCAGGGCCGCGCCGGTTACCGTTTTGAAACCAATCTTAATGGTGTGCGACATGACTCTCTTTATGTCACACCCACCTCGTTTACCCTGGACTGGAATACTATCTGGGAAACCGCTACCAGTATCGACGGTAACAGCTGGGTGGCCGAGGTGGAAATCCCCTTCAAGTCGCTGCCTTTCGATCCTCGACTTGACACCTGGGGCTTCAACTTCGGGCGCGGCATCCGTCGCCGTAACGAGGAAATGGCCTGGGTGTCCCTGAACCGCGGTTATAACCCGACCATCATGGGGGAAATGTCCGGCATGGAAGGCATGAACCAGGGCGTGGGCCTGGACATCGTGCCCTCTTTCACGGCCATCCGCCAACGCCTTTATAATCCGGCCGATTCGGAACAGACCCTGGTCTCGTCCCTGGATGCCTTCTACCGTCTGACACCGTCATTGAATGCCGCGCTGACGGTCAACACCGACTTTTCAGCAGCCGATGTGGATAACCGCCAGGTCAACCTGACCCGTTTCAACCTGTTTTTTCCCGAGCGGCGGGACTTTTTCCTCAACGATTCCGATCTGTTTACCTTCGGCAATATCGATCGCCTTACCAGCGGTAACAACGCCGCTTCCGGGGCCAGCGGGCAGAACGGACGACCCTATTTTTCCCGCAAGCTGGGTCTGGCGGCGGACGGTTCCCCGGTTGATATAGAATACGGCGGACGCGTCAGTGGCCGGGTGGGTCGTTTCAACATCGGTACACTTGCCATCCGGCAGGATTCCTACCACAACGTAAATGCCACTGATCTGTTGATCACCCGCATGTCGGCCAATGTGCTGGCCGACTCACGGGTCGGTTTCATTTACACCGATGGCGACCCCACTTCCAACGAAGAAAATCGCGTAATGGGGGCGGATTTTCAGTACGTGAACAACCAGTTTCTGGGCGACGAAGTCCTCTCGGCGGACTTCTTTTACCAGCAGTCGGACACCCCGGGGCTCAATGGCGACGACGCCTCTTACGGTTTTGGAATACGCTTTCCACAAACGGAAGGGCTGAGAACCAGAATGGCCTACAAGGTGGTGGAAGAGAACTTCAATCCCGCCATGGGTTTCGTCAATCGCTCGGGGGTCAGTGACCTGACGGCAGACGTCGGTTACACCTACTACTTTAACAACAGCGATCTGCTGCAAACTGCCTTTGCCGGCATCGACATGCAGCGTGTCGAGTTGCTGGATGGCGGCCTGCAGTCGGAAGTGGTTGCTTTTCGTTTACTTGAACTGGAATCAACCACCCGTGACAGTATGAGTCTGGCCTATTACACGAACAGAGAAGTCGTACGGCAGCCTTTTACCATTTATCGGGAACCGGGCAAGGAAGTAGTGATTCAACCTGGCTCCTACGAATTCAACGAGCAGGAGATCAGCCTTTCAACCGCCGGGCAGCGGGAGTTTTCCGGCGGTGTCAGCCTCCGCAGCGGCGAGTTCTTCGATGGTGACCGGGTCAACGTTGGTACAGATTTCAGCTGGAACCAGTCGCGCTACTTCAGAATGACCCTGAGCTACGACTGGAACGATATCGACCTGCCCCAGGGCGAGTTCATCACTCGGCTGGCCAGCCTTAATACCCAGGTGGCCTTCTCGTCGACGCTGTACTGGATCACGCTTGCTCAGTACGACAATATTTCCGAAGAGCTGGGTATCAATACCCGACTGCAGTGGATTCCCCGCGCGGGGCAGGAAGGCTTCATCGTACTGAATTACAACATGGAAGACCGCGACCGCGACAACAGCTTTCGTACCGGGTTCAACGATATCAGCATCAAGTTCCGCTACACCTTCAGGTTCTAGGGAGCTTCTGGTTATTTACCGCAGGGCGTTGTGGTAATCAATCAGAGGCTGCCTGACAGCTACAGGTTTTCCAGCTTCCTATACAGCGAGCGGACACTGATTCCGGCAATCTCGGCGACTTTCTCCTTGTCATTGTCGAAGGCGTTGAGCAGCGCTTCCAGGTAGTTCCGCTCGTTGGTCTTCAGATCTGTCCAGGTGGACCCGGGTTTGCCGGCCGCCGAGGAATCAAGCGAAGTGGCCGTCGCCTGCAGGGACTGCCTGGCATCGTCCTCCAGGCATTCTTCCAGAACATGGCGGTCGATTATATTGGAATCGGCAAACACCAGTGCCCGGTTCAACAGGTTGCGCAGTTCACGAATATTGCCGCGGTAAGGGTGGGCACATAGAACCCGCATGGCGGAATCGGTGACGTGGTATTCCTTACCCCCGGCTATTCTTCCCAACAGAGTCTTGACCAGCAGCGGAATGTCTTCCCGACGTTCATCCAGTGACGGCAGGTAAATAGGAAAGACGTTGATGCGGTAATACAGATCGGCCCGGAAAGTGCCCTCGTCAACCATGCGCGCCAGATTCTTGTGGGTGGCACAGATAAGCCGGAAATCCGAGCTCTGCACCTCGGCACTGCCGACCCGGCGGAATGTCCCGGTCTCCAGCAGGCGCAGCAGCTTTACCTGCATCGGCAGGGGTACGTCCCCGATTTCGTCGAGAAACAGGGTGCCTCCATCCGCCAGTTCCACCAGGCCATTCTTGTTGGCCTGAGCCCCGGTAAAAGCCCCTTTCACATGGCCGAACAACTCGCTTTCAAACAGCGCCTCGGTCAGGCCGGCGCATTCCAGGGTGACCAGCGCCTTGTCCTTGCGCCGGCTGGCCATGTGAATGGCCCGGGCAGCCAGTTCCTTCCCGGTGCCGGATTCTCCCAGCAACAGGACTGAGGCGTCGGCGGGACCGACCCGGGCGACCCGCTCCAGCATGCGATTGAAAGCCGGGCTGCGACCCACGAACTCCTTTTCATCCACTGAGCCACTGGCCAGGGGCACCGGCTTCAGCAGCTCGACAAAAAAAGCCAGTCTGCCCTGCTGATCGTTGATGGGGATCATTTCCACGTCCACATGCTCCTTGCCACGCGGAGTCTGATGGATATGCAGCACCCGTTCCCGGGAACCGGACTGCTGAGCGGCCCGTAACGGGCAGTCTTCACCGGCCTGGTCACAGGGCACGTTGTAGCCGTGGGAAATCTCAAAACAGCGCGGAGTACGATCCATGTCGATCTCACCAAATGCCTTGCGGTACAGCCCGTTGGTGGCAATGATCTGGTACTCCGCGGTCACCAGGATGGCCGGACAGTCATAGCCCTCCAGCATGTGGGTGAGGCCGGAGGTGAGGCTCGAGCTGGGGGTTGAGGTAAGAGTCGGCTGGTCGGTAGTGATTAGCGTCATGGTTTTGTCATATTCAGCAAAATAACCTGCCAAAAATGACAAGAGCAGCAGGGAAAGTCAAGCGGCAAACGCCGGCAATATTTCAAAAAATCATGAAATAAGCTTAACTTACAATGCCTTACAAAAATAGCTCGGAATTGGCACAGTTGCTGCAAATAGCTACTGCAAAGTGTGTTGCTGTCAGGCAGGTTGCCGCCGCAGTCGTCAACGCAGCTGCCCGGCTCAGGTTGCAACATTGGCCGCCGGGGATCGCGTAGCTCCTGTAGTAACTTTTGCGGCAGATTTGACGGCAACTGTTACGGCAAACACAGTCAAACGGGGCTTTCCCCAAAGTAGCGGAGTCATCACTATGAGTGCAGAAATCGACCTTCAGAACCTGGCCGGCCCCCGGCCTGAAGTGCTGCCATTCCTGGATAAGCAGACCAACACGTTCTCCTATATCGTCAAGGATCCGGACTCTGAGGCCTGTGCCGTTATCGATTCGGTATTGAACTTCGACTATGCGTCGGGCACCGCCAGTCAGGAAGGCGCCGACGCCATCATTGACCACATTCGCAGCAACGGCCTGAAACTGGAATGGCTTATCGAAACCCACGCCCATGCCGATCACCTCTCTGCGGCGCCCTATATCAAGGAGGCACTGGGTGGCAGAATCGCCATCGGCGAGCATATCGACACGGTGCAGGAAACTTTTGCCGGTATATTCAATACCGGTCCGGAATTCGCCCGGGACGGATCCCAGTTTGATCACCTGTTCAAAGACAATGAGGCCTACCGGATCGGCAATCTCAACTGCCTGGCTATTGCAACGCCCGGCCACACGCCCGCCTGCATGACCCACCTGATCGGTGACGCGGCGTTTGTGGGCGATACTATCTTTATGCCCGATGCAGGTACCGCACGCGCCGATTTTCCCGGCGGCGACGCACGGGTACTCTACCGCTCGATCAAGAAGCTGTTAAGCCTGCCAAAGGACACCCGCCTGTTCATGTGCCACGATTACAGCGATGCCCGGGAATTGGAGTATGAGACCACGGTCGCTGAAGAGCTGGCGAACAATATCCACGTCAATGACGGTATCGATGAAGACACGTTCGTGAAAATGCGCGAAGATAGGGACCGGACGCTGGAAGTCCCTGATCTGATTCTGCCCTCTTTGCAGGTGAACATGCGCGCCGGACACTTTCCGGAAGCAGAGGACAATGGCAGGGTCTATCTGAAACTTCCCATCAATCTGTTCGTTTCCTGAGGCGGGCCATGAAACTTTCCCAGTTGGACAACCAGGTATCAGTATCCGACCAGATCACCGCGGCAGAGGTCGCGGAGCTGGCCCGGGAAGGAGTCGAGATCCTGGTCTGCAACAGACCCGACGGGGAAGTGGCCGATCAGCCGCCGTTCGACGCCATCGCCCACGCCTGCCAGAACCTGGACATGGAGATTCAACACATTCCTTTCTCCGGTGACGCCATCGAAGAGCATCACGTGCAGTCGTTCCTGGAATTACTGCAATCCGGCAGGAAGGTTCATGCTTACTGCCGCTCCGGCGCCCGCTCCAGCAAGCTGTGGGCCCGGGCCCGGGCCCGGCAGGGAATGGATCCCGAGGAAATAAAATATCGCGCGGGCCAGGCGGGCGTCGATGTCAGCCATCACGTCCAGCCCTGACCCAATCTCTGAGAGGAATTTGCTATGCCAGCCAACAGTAACAGCAGTGACCAGTTCGACATCGTCGTCGTCGGAGCCGGTGCCGGTGGTATTTCCGTCACCAGCAGCCTGCTTAAACGTAACAAGGGCCTGCGTATCGCCGTTATCGATCCGGCGACTGAACACTATTACCAGCCAGGCTGGACTATGGTGGGCGGAGGCGTTTTCAGAGCCCCGGAAACCCGTCGTCAGACCCGTAACCTGATGCCCGCCAAGGCGACCTGGATCAATAAAGCCGCGGTCAGTTTTGCACCCGAACAGAATGAAGTGGAACTGGATGACGGCCAGCGTATCGGTTACTCACAGCTGATCGTGACACCCGGGCTGAAGCTTAACTGGGAGGCCGTGGAAGGCCTGAAAGAGACGCTGGGCAAAAATGGCGTTACCTCCAATTACCGCTACGATCTGGCACCTTATACCTGGGAGCTGGTCAAGGGATTGAAGAAAGGCAAGGCGGTGTTTACCCAGCCACCCATGCCGATCAAGTGTGCCGGTGCGCCCCAGAAGGCCCTGTATCTGTCCGCCGACCACTGGCTGAAAGCCGGCGTACTGAATGCCATAGAGATAGATTTTTACAATGCCGGCGGCGTGCTGTTCGGGGTACCCGACTACGTGCCAGCACTGCAGTCCTACATCGACAAGTACAATGCCAGGGTGCATTTCAGCCGCAATCTGGTCAAGGTCGACGGCCCGGGCAGACGAGCCTGGTTCAAGCACGTCAGCGCCGAAGGCGAAGAGCAGATCACCGAGACGGAATTCGACATGATTCACGTCTGCCCGCCCCAGTGTGCGCCGGATTTCGTCAGCACCAGTACCCTGGCAGACAGTGCCGGCTGGCTGGATGTGGACCAGCATACCCTGCGCCACAAGAGTTACGGGAATATCTGGGGACTGGGTGATGTAATGAATACGCCCAACGCCAAAACCATGGCCGCAGTGCGCATGCAGGTGCCGGTGGTTGCCCAGAACATCACCGAGGTGATGGCCGGCAACAAACCGACCTGTGGCTATGACGGCTATGGCTCCTGCCCGCTGACCGTGGAGCGGGGCAAAATCGTACTGGCGGAATTCGGCTATGGCGGCAAGCTGCTGCCGACCTTCCCCGATTGGGTTCTGAAAGGGACCGAGCCGACCCGTGCGGCATGGATACTGAAAGCACGCATTCTGCCGGACGTTTACTGGCACGGCATGCTCAAGGGACACGAGTGGATGGTAGCGCCTAAGTCCCTGGAATCGGTCACCGGCTAGTCGTCACAACCGAGTGTGGCCGAGAGAATCAAGCCGGAGCGCAGTTGGAGCAGATTTGCGAGCTAAGGGCCAATGCCTGCGGATCGCTCCGACTCCGGCTTGTCACTGGAGCGCTATGGCAACGGGCCGGGCAACACAACACCGGTACCGGACTTGAGCTTGATCAAGAAGCTATCGCTCAGGCTGCCTATAATCGCGCTGCATGATGGCTCCCTGCCAGTCGTCATGACATGTCTTCCCTAACCCAGGAGTTTGACAGGCTGATGGATCAAACAATTTCCCGCTACGTGCTGTTCCGGACACTTTACGAGCCGAAGATCACCTTCGAGGTGCTGGCCGAAACCGAACCGTCCGCCTGGGACGTTTTCAGGCGCTATTCGATCTGGCTGCTGCTGATGCCACCGGTGTTTTCCTGGATCGGCGCCTACAATTTCGGCTGGCGCCTGGGTGCCGCCGAACCCTTGATGCTGGCTCCCTCCACACTCACCCTGATCAGCGTAGCCTACTTCTTCACGCTGTTATTCGGCTTCTACACTACCACCATGATCAGCCGCTGGATGGCAGCCACCTACGGCGCCAGTTCCAGCTTTGGCCGGCATGCGGCATTGATTACGATAGTCGGGCAGCCGCTGGCCATCGCCAGCGTCGCACACCTGTTCCCCAATGTATTCTTCAACGTGATAGTCATGATCCCGATCATGATCTGGAGCATGTACCTGCTTTATACGGGCATACCGGTCGCCCTGCAGACACCCCCGGAGCGCGGCATGTTGATGGCCTCGTCGCTGGTGGGCTGGTTGCTGGTGGCGGCGGTCAGTCTGCTGGGGATCACCATGGGACTCTGGGCCGCGGGATTCGGCCCTGCCCTGGGTGTTTAAGAAATCGACTCCGAAGTAAACAGTAACGAAATGAGTAGCGAAATGACGACGCAACCCCAGTATTATCACGATGAAGTTGTTAAACGACTGGTCCATTTCTCGGTAGCCTGGGCCGTGCTCGGCATGGCAGTGGGGGTCTATGTAGCCGCTGAACTGATCTGGCCGACTATCGACTTCGGCATGCCCTGGCTGTCCTTCGGCAGACTCAGACCCCTGCACACCAACGGCATTATCTTCGGCTTCGGCGTCTCCGCGCTGATGGCCACTGCCTTTTACAGTGTACAGCGGACTTCGCACGTGCCGCTGTTCGCACCGCGACTGGCATGGTTTCTGTGTTATGCCTGGCAACTGCTGGTGCTAACCGGCGGTCTTTCGCTGCTGGCCGGTTTCAACACCACCAAGGAGTATGCTGAACTGGAATGGCCCTTTGACATTGCCATTGCCCTGCTGTGGGTGAGTTTCGGCGTTATCTTCTTTGGCACCATCGCCACCCGCAAGATTCGCCCTATTTACATTTCCAACTGGTTTTACGGGGCCCTGATCATTGTTATTGCCATGCTGCACATCGTCAACAGCCTGGCTCTGCCGGTCACCTGGACTAAATCCTACTCCCTGTACGCAGGCGCCCAGGATGCCATCGTGCAGTGGTGGTACGGCCATAACGCGGTTGGCTTCCTGCTGACTGGCGGCTTTCTGGGTATGCTCTATTACTTTCTCCCCAAACATGCCGGCCGGCCGATCTGGAGCTACAAGCTGTCGGTGGTGGCTTTCTGGGCGTTCACCTACAGTTACATCTGGGCCGGACCTCATCACCTGCACTACAACTCCGTACCGGAATGGGTGCAGTCTCTGGCCATGGTCATGAGTCTGATCCTGCTGGCACCGTCCTGGGCGACGATGATCAACGGCATCATGACCGTCAGTACGGCCTGGGAAAAACTGAAGACCGACCCGGCGCTGAAATTCATCGTGCTGTCACTGGCGTTCTATGGACTGGCTACTTTCGAGGGTCCGATGATGTCGATTCGCAGCGTCAACGTGGTCAGTCACTTTACCGACTGGACCATAGGCCATGTGCACTCCGGCGCACTCGGCTGGAATGCCATGATCACCTACGGCACCTTCTACTATCTGATGCCCAGGCTGGTGGGCAGTGAACTTTACAGCACGCGGCTGGCCAATATTCATTTCTGGCTGGCACTGGCCGGCACCATGCTCTATATCATCTCCATGTGGGCGGCGGGGGTGTCTCAGGGCTTGCTGTGGCTGAGCCTGGATGAGACTGGTGAGCTGGCCTTTGGCTTCCGCGACATCATGAGCAGTATGGCTCCTTATTACGGCATGCGTCTGCTGGCCGGGCTGATTTTTCTCACCGGCACCGGACTGATGGCCTATAACTTTTACATGACCACCAGGAGTCGCAAGACTGTCCAGGTTGAACCTCCGCTTGTTGATCCTGCTTTTGGAGTTGTCTCATGAACGGTCTGTCACTGCATAAGAAACTTGAGGAAAACAGCGCCCTGCTGATCTTCGGTATACTGTTTGTCTCCGCCATCGGCGGACTGGTGCAGGTGCTGCCCAGCCTCTACCAGGAATCGTTACGTTCGGCGGCGGAAAACACCAGGCCCTACTCGGCGATTGAGCTCGCTGGTCGGGATATTTACATGCGTGAAGGCTGCTCCACCTGCCACTCCCAGCAGATTCGCCCGCTGGTTGCGGAAGTGGAGCGCTACGGGCCTTATTCCCGGGCCGGTGAATTCGTTTATGACCGGCCGTTCATGTGGGGCTCCAAGCGAACCGGTCCGGATTTGCACCGGATCGGCGGCAAGTACTCGGACGACTGGCATCGCGTACATCTGATCGATCCTCGCAGTGTGATACCTGCATCGATCATGCCCGGCTATCCCTGGCTGGCGAAAAATGATCTGGCTAACCACGATATCCAGGCAAAAATGCGCGGGTTGAGATCACTGGGACACCCCTATACGGATGAAGAAATCGAGAATGCGCCTGCCCGGCTGGAGGGCCTGAAAGAAATCGACGCTGTGATCGAATACCTGCAGATGCTGGGTATCGGCTTCGTTGAGCCGGCTACCGGCGAAGGAGGAAGTGCCGAATGACTGCTTTTATTTTTATCGGCGATATGCTGGTCATGTTGTTCATGATTGCTCTCGTAGTCTGGGTTGCATTTTACGAATCCGAAGAGCGCATCGACTACACCGCATCGATACCCCTGCAGGACGAGCTGGAGGATACACTGAGCCATGGCTGATTTACCCAATACTTTCTGGAGTGGCTGGATTGCAGTGATCACCACCGTGTCACTGCTGGGCCTGGCCTGGCTGGTAATCTCGATCTATTTCCCACGGGGCAGACCGGAGATTCATGAGCAGGAAGAGGCCGAGCCTACCTGGGATGAAAATCTCAAGGAAGGCAGCCATGCTCCACCTCTTTGGTGGTTCTGGATGATCTTCAGTGCGATGATATTTTCCGTTGTCTACCTGATGCTGTTTCCTGGCATGGGCGCCTTCAAGGGAGCCCTTAACTGGTCACAGGGCAGCCGCCTGACGGAAAGCCTGGCCGACTATGGGCAGGAGTACCGCCCGCAACGGGAAGCGATAGCGGCCAGCACCTTACCCGAGCTGCAGAATGACACAGCACTGATGGATACCGCCGCGAAACTTTTCAGCCGCAACTGCGCGGCCTGTCACGGCGTTGATGGCAGGGGTCAGGCCTCACTGTTCCCCAACCTGATGGATATCGACTGGCAATGGGGTGGATCCCCCGAGCAGATCGAGCAGTCTATCCGTGCCGGCCGGAACGCCATGATGCCTCCCTGGCAGGCTTCCCTTGGCGACGAGGGCGTAGCCCAGGTCGCCTCCTATGTGCAGACACTGGCCGCGGGTGGCAATGACGAACACCCCGGAGAGACGCAGTACAGTGCCTTCTGCGTAGCCTGCCACGGTCCGGACGGTACCGGCAACCCGATGCTGGGAGCACCGAATCTGACCGACAGCACGTGGCTGTATGGCGGGTCGATCGAAGCCATTACGGAATCGCTGAACAAGGGGCGACAAGGTGTTATGCCCGCCTTCGCCGATCGACTCGACGACGCGCAAATCAGACTGCTGGTGGCCTACCTGGCCCGCTAGCGGGCCGAACTAAGCACGGACCGAAGGCCCTGTGGATCTGATTTGGATCCACTGGCTTTCGATCTGGACTTAACACCCCCATCGCCTTCAGCGGCTCGATTTATTACCCCGCACCGGTTCTGCCTGCATCGCCAATGTGTGGTGTCTCAATTTGAACGTCTTACGAGATAGATGTGTTCATGGTCTGGGTTGATTGGCGGATTTGAGCACAGGTTGGGGAGCACGCAGGGGTGGCTTCGAGCGGCGCGGTCGGCAGGGGCTTCGGTGGGCTGCGGACCGCGCCCGTCCCGGGTTCCTTCACTCTGAAAAATGCCCTGGAGGACGGTCATTTTTCGCCGTTCAGCGCTGGTCCTTGATTGCAGCCCACCGAAGCCCCTGCCGACCACGCCCTGGCATTAGTGGCACTCGTTATTCAGCGTCCCCCGAAAAAGACCCAGGCAACTGCAATACGCTGAATAAGCATTGGATAAAGAAAGAACGCTTGCACTCTTTCTTCAATACGCCGAATTTGAAATCTCGCACTGAGCACCACCCCGGGGGCACCTGCCGGCGGAGCGATCAAAACGCAGCACCGACTGACCGAGTGAGACCGCTTTCCAGGGCTCACGACCGAGGGAGGGGACCCCGGAGGGGTGCGCGTTGCTCCGACGGCAGGTGCCCCCGGGGTGGTGCGGCCTCAAAAAAGAACCACAACAAGAACTAGAACAAGACTCATGCGGAAGAAAAAATTCATATTTAGTCACAACCGGTAACTGGGCTGCATTCACCATTTCGCCCGGTCTTGATAGAATTCCACAGCACATCGTTTAACCAATCCTGCAACAGGTGGAACCATGATCAAGTCCGTAGAAAAAGTAAGGCGATACTGGGTCAGCTCCCTGTTTTTGCTGGCGGCGGCATCTTTGCACGCGCCGGGAGCATCCGCGGAAAACAGCCTGAGCAGTGTGCTGATTCAGTCACTGCTCGATTTCAATGCCATTCTGATTACTGAAGTCGATGTCGTGTTCGTCTATGACCTGGCCACAGCCGAGCGTCTGCCGGCCACCAAGGGTGACTGGTATGCACAGAAATACGATCTGCTTAAGGACGACCCTCAGGAGCTGGACGTGATTACCACGTCAATTCCACAGGGCTTTGATTCGACAACTCTGAGCCTGCCCGAGCGGTCAGCCAGCGCGGTCAGAATTTTTGCGGTTGGTTACCACGAAGCCCAGGGCGCCGCTGTCCACGACATGACTGACATGGACAGCACCCTCATTCAGATCGACCAGTTTGGCATCCGGGTGTCCGCCCGCTAAGCGGAGAAACAGAAGTTAGAGAGCCTCTGATTAATTAACGGTTCACTGACTCGGCCTCGCGCCGGCCAGCCCAAGTTCCTGCAGGGCAATCGTTATTTCATCCAGGATCCGGGGATCATCAATAGTGGCCGGCATGCGATAGTCCTGGTTATCGGCAATTTTCTGCATGGTGCCCCGCAGAATCTTGCCGGAGCGGGTCTTGGGCAGGCGCTGCACTACCGCGGCCTGCTTGAAGGCAGCCACCGGACCGATTTTTTCCCTGATCAGTTGAATCACCTCGGCAACGATAACATCCGCCTCCCGCGTCACGCCGGCCTTGAGAACCAGGAAGCCCACCGGCAACTGCCCTTTCAATTGATCGGCCACGCCGATCACCGCGCACTCGGCTACATCAGGATGGCTGGCCAGCACTTCTTCCATGCCACCGGTCGATAAGCGGTGGCCGGCCACGTTGATGATGTCATCGGTACGACTCATGACGAACACGTAACCGTCTTCATCGAGAAATCCGGCATCGGCGGTCTTGTAATAACCCGGGTAGTCGTTGAGATAACTGTCCTCAAAACGCTGCCGGGCATTCCACAACGTCAGCAGCGATCCCGGCGGCATGGGTAAGCTGACACACAGCGCCCCCACCTTGCCCGGGGGCAGGGTCTGACCATGATCGTCCAGTGCCTGCAGATCCCAGCCAGGGGAAGGCATCGTCGGCGAACCAGGTTTCACCGGTAATAGACCCAGGCCCCGGTGGTTGGCGGCAATCGACCAACCGGTCTCGGTCTGCCACCAGTGGTCGATGACCGGCACGCCGAGTATGTCCTGGGCCCAGATCAAGGTGTCGGGATCGGTACGCTCACCGGCCAGAAACAGGGTTTCAAAACGGCTCATGTCGTAGCTGGCCAGAAGGGTTGCCTGAGGGTCTTCTTTCTTGATCGCGCGGAAGGCGGTTGGGGCGGTGAACAGCGCTTTGACGCCATGGTCGGCAATCACCCGCCAGAATGCGCCTGCATCGGGAGTGCCTACCGGCTTGCCCTCGAACAGGATCGTGGTGCAACCCCTGAGGAGCGGGCCGTAGACAATATAGGAATGGCCCACCACCCAGCCCACATCGGATGCTGCCCAGTAGACGTCCCCGGTATCCACGCCGTACACAGCCTGCATACTCCAGTTAAGCGCCACCGCGTGACCGCCGTTGTCCCGCACCACACCTTTGGGTACGCCAGTTGTCCCGGAGGTATAGAGAATGTAGAGAGGATCTGTAGCCAGTAATGGGACACAGTCAACCGGAGAAGCGGCGGCCACCAGTTCCAGCCAGTCGCTGTCGCGGCCGGGCTTGAGCTCAACAGGGTGCTGCTCCCGTTGTACGATGATCACCTGGGTTGGCTTATGCGCCGCTATCTCGATGGCTTCGTCTAGCAGCGGCAGGTAAGGAATTACACGGTTTACTTCGATGCCACAGGACGCGGTGACGATCAGGTCCGGTTTCGCATCGTCGATCCGCACCGCCAGTTCGTTGGCGGCGAAACCACCGAACACCACCGAGTGAATAGCGCCGATCCGGGCGCAGGCCAGCATGGCAATGGCAGTTTCCGGAATCATGGGCATGTAGATGATCACCCGGTCACCTTTCGTCACTCCTTTTTCGACCAGCGCCCCGGCGAAGCGCGCCGACAGGTCCCGCAGCTCACGATAAGTGAATTTTTCGACCCGGTTACCGGTGACCGGACTGTCGTAGATCAACGCGGTCTGCTCACCCCGACCGGCTTCCACGTGGCGGTCCAGGGCGTTATAGCAGGTGTTGATTTCGCCTCCGACAAACCAGCGGCCATGGGGATGCTCGCTGGTATCAAGCACCTTGTCCCAGGGTTTATACCAGCTTAACTCGCTGGCAGCAGCGGCCCAGAATTCATCCGGATTGGAAAGGGAACGGGAGTAGGCCTGCTGGTAGCGCCGCTGTGCTTCTGATGCCATCTTTTATCCTTATTGTTTTTGTTCTTGTTTTTCTTTTCTTGTGCTTGTTCCTGGATTTATTCCCGGGCTTTTCCTGACGTTTGCAGGGTTGTAGGGCAACCACCGTTCGATGACCCGGCTGCAAGCTGCATGCCATGATAAAAGATGCGGTAAGAGCGGGCAATAAAACGCCAGTAGCGGTAAGACTGTTCAGAATACGCCAGTAGCAGCCCGAGGCCGCGCGCAACGGCGTGAGTGGGAAGGCATCCCTTGATTAAGTACCAAAATGCGCTGGCACCTAAACCCGGGCACCCAGGCACAGGAGCACCCGGGCTTACTTAATCACTCGCGTGCTTCAAATTCCAGTTCGACGCCTTCCGTCGTGGTGGTCAGAAACAGGTGTTCGTCCCGAAAACTGCTGGTGGTCACGTCCCGCAGGTAAAGACTGAGGTAGTTGTGCAGAGAGGGCGGCGGGCACAGTGATCGACCCGTGGAGAAAGGTTCAAAGCTCAGAGCCATTCCCTCCTGTTGCCAGGACCCGGTAATCCGGTTGCAATCGGAACTGCCTGTCAGGCGGTTTTCGCTGCGAAAATTCAGCACATAGGCAGACGGATCATCCGGCGTAAACACGAAACCGCCCGGCACCACCATACGCACCAGTTGCCAGTTGCTGCCTTCCAGGGAAACCGGTTCAACCGTTGTGCCTTGAGCACCTTCCCCCTCCTGTCCGGCGGGCCCACACGCGGCAAGCACTGCAACCAGACCAACCAATGACAGTTTTTGAATTCTATCCAGTACCATAAATCCTGCACTCGTTGCTTGAATAAAGCGTGGCTTTAACCGCAGTGATGCGGGCGTCTACCCACCCGGGACACCCGGACCACCCGAATCCACCAGTCCTGTTATAACAATCGATAATCCGGCGCCATAATGTGCTGGGGATGCTCCATCTGCTCCAGATAGTAAGAGGGCGGTCTGGCATTCGCGCCAAAGGAAAAATGAAAGCTGCCCTTGATAAGTTTACCTTCTCCGTCCAGCACCGCCCACTCCACAGCGTAATAGTCCGCCTCATTCAGTTTTGGAAGGTTTTGCATAAAGTGCATACCGGCAACAGGTCGGTAGCGAAAACCGATATCGACAATTTCCTTACCGGATTCCTTGATGACCAGCTTTACCAGCCGCATGTCGGACTCGAAAGCAAGCATGAGAGAGTCCGGAGCGCCGGCAAGAACTTCATTATCGCCTGGCATGGTGGTCACAGCCAGGTCGCCAGCCGAAGACATACCGTGCATTTCGTGTTGCGCCATGCTCAGCGGACTGGCCGTCAGGACGAGAAAAAGGAGGGGGATAGCCAGGATTTCTCGAAGGAAAGGGCTGGCCCGAAAGATCGAATCGGATAACGCTGTTAGCTTTATCATCTTCACTCGCTTGTCCTTAATTGAATCCAGTTGAATCTGAATTTTCAGCACCCGGGTTGTCGATAGCTGTGGCCTCCCGGGAGCGCTAAAACAGATTTCTTATGTTGCAGAGATGAAAAACCAGGGAAAGAACGCTCTTCCCCTGGTTTTGTGTGGATCGGACCTGTGAACCTTTTAAGGCGTCACAGTGACTGTTACATACCGGTCAGTATACAGACCGCCATCGTCCGCCCGACCCCAAAGCAGGTAAGTACCCGGCTCATCAAATGTAACCGCTACATCAACAACCCCGTCTTCTGGAAGCTTGGGTGGGATCCACAACCAGGACCACGGCGAGTTGGCGGAAGGACGGGTATCCTCCCAGGGCTTAACCTGGGGCGGATCGAAATGAACCAGTTCCTGAACCGGTTGCCCGGTTTCAGGCGCCCGATAGACATTCCAGGACAGGTACAGACCATTGTTCTTGGCCACTGTCGGCTTCGGCGGAAGCATCATCATCATGCGATTGCGCACGATTTCCGGCGTTGCGAAAGCTGCCGCTGCACCACCAAGTAAGCGAATGCGTCGCATGGGGTCGAATGGCAGAGGCATACCGTCGTCAGTAACGCGGGTCTGGATGGTTACCGGCTCTCCGACCCGGGTAGTGCGAAACTCGTCTCCGATCAACTCAACCTGAGGAGGAATATTAGCCCGGGTTTCTTCATCGGAGGTACCAGCACCCAGTGCTCCGGTTTCCGACATGATAATGATGTTGTCGATCTTGTAATCTGCTCTGAGGGTACCATACGCCCGGCGAGTAACCCCATTGGGTGAGGTGACCTCCCAGACCAGTTCATCGTCGTCACCAAAGTCTTCCGGCAGGACCACATCGAAGGTGAAACGGTTACGGCGGGGCAGAAAATGGGTTGGCTGACCACGGTCTGCATCACCCGGTGAAAAAAAGTTGTTCTCCCCTACTGGAATATCCAGTTCCTCTTCCCAGTTGTGGTTAAAGTAACCGAATGTCATCGTGATGGTACCATCATCGCTGGGACGCCATCCCTCGTAAGCCACTTCGGTGTGTTGACCGCTGCGGTAGGATTGTTCAGCGTATTCGAACTCCCCCTGCGCGACCGCCGCACCAGAAATCAGTAACAGGCTGCCGGTGCATAACGCAAGGAAGGTTTTAAACAAGTCATTGAGCATCAGGTTCATAGCTAACTTCTCGACCTTATCAGGAACGTATTGATCTAATTTGATTTACTTCGATTTACTTCGACAATAGGCGGAGCCCGTTGCGGGCTCCGCTTTACAGCTTCTGTCTGCCAGGTCAATGAGGCAAGACCTGACCAGCATGCGGCCGGTCAGAGTCCGGCTACATCATCCTCCAGCTCTTCGCTGGCGCTACTGGTTCCCTCTTCTATAGGCCAAACCAGTGGAGTTAGACACAGCGGGCAGCCGATCACGTGGTCGTTAGGACCAAGGTTCCGTTCCTGCCGACGCTTTTCCATCTCTTCCATGAACTGTTCGTCAGTCATGGTCACCCGGATACCCAGGTCGATGAACATATTGGTTACGGAACGGTTACCGGAACCCTGCCAGTTGCGCGGATCCGGCACGTTCGGGTTTTCTTCGGTATTGTTGAAGTAACCGGTTATGTGCAGGATGGTGCCTTTGGGCAGCAGTGGCGTGTAGTCGTCAGCGAAAGGATAGCCGCGCACCCAGTTATGGTCGTAGCCAACGCAGGACAGAGTCTCTACGGAGTAACCCCAGATGGCCTGCAGACACATACGCTCGCCGGGAGCATGCAGGTGAGGCTCAAAGGTGATGACCTTGGTGTGTTCGGTCAGAACCTGGTAAGCGTGCAACTCCTGTCCTTTGGCATCACCTTCGACACTGATGTCGACGCCGTTACCCAGGATACTGATGTTGCTCTTGTACTTAGGCTCGTAGTCTTCGGGATGGAAGGTGAAGCCGATTTCCAGGTGGCCCGTCGTATCGAGGCCGTTGGAGTGCATGTGCACTGAATCGGTGAAGAACGCCGAATTGGCTTTCAGCATCGGACCGGCATCAGGATCGAATACGTCGCCGTTACGACCCACTTCGTGGACCGGCCAGGAAACTGATTCACCGGGGATAACGCGACCGTCTTCATCGAGTTTCTCGGTGCGCCAGATCATATGGTGGAAAATGTACCGGCCGCCGACCGTGCTGGCTGCGTTCTGGCCACTGACATCAACGTTGTTGACCTCGATGATTTCGACAGACTTCACGTAGCGGTCTTCGGTCATACCGGTAGGAACACTTTGCAGCTCGCCCCACCAGTCGGGACGGCCACCTTCCATGAAGAAATCCTCGGTGCTGACCACCAGGTCAGGCTCACCCAGTTTCCACTTGAGAGAATCGTCAAATACCAGGGGCTCAGGGGCGTCAGCTTCGTCTCCCCTGGCAGCGCCAGTGCGCGCCCAGGTTGAGATGGCAGCCAGTTCCTCGTCACTCAGTGAGGGATCGCTTTTGAACTCCTGAATACCGACATTTTTCTCTACGTACCACGGTGGCATGGCGCCAGCGCGATCACGCAGGGAAGTCTTGTACTCAATCAGGCCGGCGAAGGGCGCCACCTGCTCGTAAGTCACCAGAGGCATGGGAGCCACACCACCTTCGCGGTGACAGGTCTGACAGCTGCGCTGCAGTATGGGCTCTATGTCGCGGTGGAAAGTAACGTCCTGCGCCATGGCGGCGGGCGCCAGGAAGGCACCGGAAAACGCTACCAGTAAACTTTTTCTAACTAACGATGAAATTTGCACAAAAATCTCCTCTTTCTGCAGGGTCCAAACTCTTCTCCCGGTCCTGGGAGCTCACTATTGCCCGACTCGAGATCACCTTAGCACGTGCGGTTGGTTTTCTATCAACCGATCTCTCAACCAATCTGGCAATTTACCTATCTATCAATCTATCTATAAATCTATCTATAAATCTATCAATCTATCGATCAATCCTATCCGTATCCATCAATCTATCTTCGACAAACCGCTGTAACCGGCTTTGGCTTACTCGCGGTCCCGGCCCAGCAACCTGGCCTGGGGAATTGTACCCAGACCCAGAATTCCAAGCGGCATTAAAGCCATTCTAACAACAAATTTCTTCCTGAAAACTTGCAAAAACTGAGTGATTTCTTATCAAATCTTCCCAGTCTCTGCGCCAGGCTTCTTCATTCCTCTCTTTTCAATACAAAAACAAAGAGTTAGCTGCACCTTCGACAAATGCAATTTAATCCGGCTCGAACAGTATTAAGCAGGAAAACTTGTTTTTTGCAGCTCCCAAGGGGCAAAATCAGCCTGATTTCAATAATCAGTTACCAATAACATACTCCTAAACACTGCCAGATAGAAGCCATGGCCCGGTGAAGTTGGCATGCAGGAAGGTCGAGCCGCTACTCCTGTCCGATTATCCTGTCCTCCTGTCGTCGTTCCCAGGGAAATGCTATGGAAAACCTAAACTCTCTTCTGGCTGGCCTGGCTATCTCCCAGCTGGTTTTCCTGGCCAGTTTCATTGTGTTTAATTTCCGCCATAATCATCTGGCGAAGCTGCTGGTAGGCTTCACCCTGTGCCTTGCCGGCTTTCTGGCCGGCGGTATACCAGTAATCGCCGCCAGCCCGCTGGTGGACCTGGTGCTTGGGAGTCTGGCGATACTGACCCCGGCCATGCTGTGGCTGTTTGCCCTGGCCTTTTTCAAGGATGAGCTGCGTGTGCCTGCCTACGGGATCGGGCTGATCCTTGCCTATTTTTCACTCAGGACAGTCAATGCCACGCTGACTTTTCTTGGTTACCAGACTGGCCAGCCAGGCTACTACCTGGGTTACCTGGTGCCCCTGCTCGTCATGTTCGGTATGAGCATCCATGTGGTTTATCTGGGGTTCGAGGGGCGCCCGGCCGACCTGTTCGAAGAGCGGCGCCGCTTAAGACTGCCGTTTGTAATCAGCATGGGGGTCGTGGTGCTGTTCACCCTGACCTTCAGCGCGCTGTCCCCCTTGATACAACAGGTTCTGTCGCCTGAGGGCAGTCTATTATTCGTCCAGACCGTGACTCTGGTGATTTACGGTTGCCTGTTCCTCTGGGCTCTGGTCCTGAACCTGGCGATGTTCCGCTTCAATACCGATGCGGAACGCCTGCTGCAGAATCCCACCCCGATTGACCTGGAGCACACACACGAACACCGGGAGGCCCGGCCACCGGAACAGGAACAGAAGTTAATGAAGAAGATCAGCGCCGCCATGGATGAACGCAAACTCTATAGAGAGCGCGGCGTCACCATCGCCAGACTGGCCTCCGAGCTGCCGGCAACCGAGCAACGACTGCGAACCACGATCAACCAGACACTGGGATTCCGCAACTTCAATCAGTTTCTTAATCACTATCGGATCCGGGAAGCCGCCCGCCTGCTGAAGAATTCCGATGAGCCGATCGCCAATATCGCCATGGAAGTCGGCTATAACTCGCTGTCCGCCTTCAACAAGGCGTTCAAGGAAATTCATCGGAAGACGCCGAGGGAATTCCGGGCCCAGTCGAAGCTGCCAGACTAGTCTGGCAGCTTCGACTGGGAAAGTTTCCCTGCCTGTCCGGCCTTTTTTCTACCAGGCTACCAGGCTATCAGGCACTACTATCTGTTGGCCGTCAGTTCCCTGCTAAAGGGCTGCTGCTCTGATACTGACTGCCGGTATCCACTACAGGCTCGCCAGGACCGCGTTCAGGGTTGCGCTGGGGCGCATGGCCGCCGCGCATTTTTTCGGATCCGGCCGGTAGTAGCCGCCGATATCCACAGAAACCCCTTGCGCACCGTTCAACTCGGCGACGATCTTCTGTTCATTGATCGTGGTGCAACCCCTGAGGAGCGGACCGTAAACAATATAGGAATGGCCCACCACCCAGCCCACATCGGATGCTGCCCAGTAGACGTCCCCGGTATCCACGCCGTACACAGCCTGCATACTCCAGTTAAGCGCCACCGCGTGACCGCCGTTGTCCCGCACCACACCTTTGGGTACGCCAGTTGTCCCGGAGGTATAGAGAATGTAGAGAGGATCTGTAGCCAGTAATGGGACACAGTCAACCGGAGAAGCGGCGGCCACCAGTTCCAGCCAGTCGCTGTCGCGGCCGGGCTTGAGCTCAACAGGGTGCTGCTCCCGTTGTACGATGATCACCTGGGTCGGCTTGTGCGCCGCGATTTCGATGGCTTCGTCGAGCAGCGGCAGATAGGGAATCACGCGGTTTACTTCGATGCCACAGGAGGCGGTAACGATCAGATCCGGTTGCGCATCGTCAATTCGTACTGCCAGTTCATTAGCGGCGAAACCACCGAACACCACCGAGTGAATAGCGCCGATACGGGCACAGGCCAGCATGGCAATGGCAGTTTCCGGAATCATGGGCATGTAGATGATCACCCGGTCACCTTTCGTCACCCCTTTTTCGACCAGGGCCCCGGCGAAGCGCGCCGCCAGGTCCCGCAGCTCACGATAAGTGAATTTTTCGACCCGGTTACCGGTGACCGGACTGTCGTAGATCAACGCGGTCTGCTCACCCCGACCGGCTTCCACGTGGCGGTCCAGGGCGTTATAGCAGGTGTTGATTTCGCCTCCGACAAACCAGCGGCCATGGGGATGCTCGCTGGTATCAAGCACCTTGTCCCAGGGTTTATACCAGCTTAACTCGCTGGCAGCAGCGGCCCAGAATTCATCCGGATTGGAAAGGGAACGGGAGTAGGCCTGCTGGTAGCGCCGCTGTGCTTCTGATGCCATCTTTTATCCTTATTGTTTTTGTTCTTGTTTTTCTTTTCTTGTGCTTGTTCCTGGATTTATTCCCGGGCTTTTCCTGACGTTTGCAGGGTTGTAGGGCAACCACCGTTCGATGACCCGGCTGCAAGCTGCATGCCATGATAAAAGATGCGGTAAGAGCGGGCAATAAAACGCCAGTAGCGGTAAGACTGTTCAGAATACGCCAGTAGCAGCCCGAGGCCGCGCGCAACGGCGTGAGTGGGAAGGCATCCCTTGATTAAGTACCAAAATGCGCTGGCACCTAAACCCGGGCACCCAGGCACAGGAGCACCCGGGCTTACTTAATCACTCGCGTGCTTCAAATTCCAGTTCGACGCCTTCCGTCGTGGTGGTCAGAAACAGGTGTTCGTCCCGAAAACTGCTGGTGGTCACGTCCCGCAGGTAAAGACTGAGGTAGTTGTGCAGAGAGGGCGGCGGGCACAGTGATCGACCCGTGGAGAAAGGTTCAAAGCTCAGAGCCATTCCCTCCTGTTGCCAGGACCCGGTAATCCGGTTGCAATCGGAACTGCCTGTCAGGCGGTTTTCGCTGCGAAAATTCAGCACATAGGCAGACGGATCATCCGGCGTAAACACGAAACCGCCCGGCACCACCATACGCACCAGTTGCCAGTTGCTGCCTTCCAGGGAAACCGGTTCAACCGTTGTGCCTTGAGCACCTTCCCCCTCCTGTCCGGCGGGCCCACACGCGGCAAGCACTGCAACCAGACCAACCAATGACAGTTTTTGAATTCTATCCAGTACCATAAATCCTGCACTCGTTGCTTGAATAAAGCGTGGCTTTAACCGCAGTGATGCGGGCGTCTACCCACCCGGGACACCCGGACCACCCGAATCCACCAGTCCTGTTATAACAATCGATAATCCGGCGCCATAATGTGCTGGGGATGCTCCATCTGCTCCAGATAGTAAGAGGGCGGTCTGGCATTCGCGCCAAAGGAAAAATGAAAGCTGCCCTTGATAAGTTTACCTTCTCCGTCCAGCACCGCCCACTCCACAGCGTAATAGTCCGCCTCATTCAGTTTTGGAAGGTTTTGCATAAAGTGCATACCGGCAACAGGTCGGTAGCGAAAACCGATATCGACAATTTCCTTACCGGATTCCTTGATGACCAGCTTTACCAGCCGCATGTCGGACTCGAAAGCAAGCATGAGAGAGTCCGGAGCGCCGGCAAGAACTTCATTATCGCCTGGCATGGTGGTCACAGCCAGGTCGCCAGCCGAAGACATACCGTGCATTTCGTGTTGCGCCATGCTCAGCGGACTGGCCGTCAGGACGAGAAAAAGGAGGGGGATAGCCAGGATTTCTCGAAGGAAAGGGCTGGCCCGAAAGATCGAATCGGATAACGCTGTTAGCTTTATCATCTTCACTCGCTTGTCCTTAATTGAATCCAGTTGAATCTGAATTTTCAGCACCCGGGTTGTCGATAGCTGTGGCCTCCCGGGAGCGCTAAAACAGATTTCTTATGTTGCAGAGATGAAAAACCAGGGAAAGAACGCTCTTCCCCTGGTTTTGTGTGGATCGGACCTGTGAACCTTTTAAGGCGTCACAGTGACTGTTACATACCGGTCAGTATACAGACCGCCATCGTCCGCCCGACCCCAAAGCAGGTAAGTACCCGGCTCATCAAATGTAACCGCTACATCAACAACCCCGTCTTCTGGAAGCTTGGGTGGGATCCACAACCAGGACCACGGCGAGTTGGCGGAAGGACGGGTATCCTCCCAGGGCTTAACCTGGGGCGGATCGAAATGAACCAGTTCCTGAACCGGTTGCCCGGTTTCAGGCGCCCGATAGACATTCCAGGACAGGTACAGACCATTGTTCTTGGCCACTGTCGGCTTCGGCGGAAGCATCATCATCATGCGATTGCGCACGATTTCCGGCGTTGCGAAAGCTGCCGCTGCACCACCAAGTAAGCGAATGCGTCGCATGGGGTCGAATGGCAGAGGCATACCGTCGTCAGTAACGCGGGTCTGGATGGTTACCGGCTCTCCGACCCGGGTAGTGCGAAACTCGTCTCCGATCAACTCAACCTGAGGAGGAATATTAGCCCGGGTTTCTTCATCGGAGGTACCAGCACCCAGTGCTCCGGTTTCCGACATGATAATGATGTTGTCGATCTTGTAATCTGCTCTGAGGGTACCATACGCCCGGCGAGTAACCCCATTGGGTGAGGTGACCTCCCAGACCAGTTCATCGTCGTCACCAAAGTCTTCCGGCAGGACCACATCGAAGGTGAAACGGTTACGGCGGGGCAGAAAATGGGTTGGCTGACCACGGTCTGCATCACCCGGTGAAAAAAAGTTGTTCTCCCCTACTGGAATATCCAGTTCCTCTTCCCAGTTGTGGTTAAAGTAACCGAATGTCATCGTGATGGTACCATCATCGCTGGGACGCCATCCCTCGTAAGCCACTTCGGTGTGTTGACCGCTGCGGTAGGATTGTTCAGCGTATTCGAACTCCCCCTGCGCGACCGCCGCACCAGAAATCAGTAACAGGCTGCCGGTGCATAACGCAAGGAAGGTTTTAAACAAGTCATTGAGCATCAGGTTCATAGCTAACTTCTCGACCTTATCAGGAACGTATTGATCTAATTTGATTTACTTCGATTTACTTCGACAATAGGCGGAGCCCGTTGCGGGCTCCGCTTTACAGCTTCTGTCTGCCAGGTCAATGAGGCAAGACCTGACCAGCATGCGGCCGGTCAGAGTCCGGCTACATCATCCTCCAGCTCTTCGCTGGCGCTACTGGTTCCCTCTTCTATAGGCCAAACCAGTGGAGTTAGACACAGCGGGCAGCCGATCACGTGGTCGTTAGGACCAAGGTTCCGTTCCTGCCGACGCTTTTCCATCTCTTCCATGAACTGTTCGTCAGTCATGGTCACCCGGATACCCAGGTCGATGAACATATTGGTTACGGAACGGTTACCGGAACCCTGCCAGTTGCGCGGATCCGGCACGTTCGGGTTTTCTTCGGTATTGTTGAAGTAACCGGTTATGTGCAGGATGGTGCCTTTGGGCAGCAGTGGCGTGTAGTCGTCAGCGAAAGGATAGCCGCGCACCCAGTTATGGTCGTAGCCAACGCAGGACAGAGTCTCTACGGAGTAACCCCAGATGGCCTGCAGACACATACGCTCGCCGGGAGCATGCAGGTGAGGCTCAAAGGTGATGACCTTGGTGTGTTCGGTCAGAACCTGGTAAGCGTGCAACTCCTGTCCTTTGGCATCACCTTCGACACTGATGTCGACGCCGTTACCCAGGATACTGATGTTGCTCTTGTACTTAGGCTCGTAGTCTTCGGGATGGAAGGTGAAGCCGATTTCCAGGTGGCCCGTCGTATCGAGGCCGTTGGAGTGCATGTGCACTGAATCGGTGAAGAACGCCGAATTGGCTTTCAGCATCGGACCGGCATCAGGATCGAATACGTCGCCGTTACGACCCACTTCGTGGACCGGCCAGGAAACTGATTCACCGGGGATAACGCGACCGTCTTCATCGAGTTTCTCGGTGCGCCAGATCATATGGTGGAAAATGTACCGGCCGCCGACCGTGCTGGCTGCGTTCTGGCCACTGACATCAACGTTGTTGACCTCGATGATTTCGACAGACTTCACGTAGCGGTCTTCGGTCATACCGGTAGGAACACTTTGCAGCTCGCCCCACCAGTCGGGACGGCCACCTTCCATGAAGAAATCCTCGGTGCTGACCACCAGGTCAGGCTCACCCAGTTTCCACTTGAGAGAATCGTCAAATACCAGGGGCTCAGGGGCGTCAGCTTCGTCTCCCCTGGCAGCGCCAGTGCGCGCCCAGGTTGAGATGGCAGCCAGTTCCTCGTCACTCAGTGAGGGATCGCTTTTGAACTCCTGAATACCGACATTTTTCTCTACGTACCACGGTGGCATGGCGCCAGCGCGATCACGCAGGGAAGTCTTGTACTCAATCAGGCCGGCGAAGGGCGCCACCTGCTCGTAAGTCACCAGAGGCATGGGAGCCACACCACCTTCGCGGTGACAGGTCTGACAGCTGCGCTGCAGTATGGGCTCTATGTCGCGGTGGAAAGTAACGTCCTGCGCCATGGCGGCGGGCGCCAGGAAGGCACCGGAAAACGCTACCAGTAAACTTTTTCTAACTAACGATGAAATTTGCACAAAAATCTCCTCTTTCTGCAGGGTCCAAACTCTTCTCCCGGTCCTGGGAGCTCACTATTGCCCGACTCGAGATCACCTTAGCACGTGCGGTTGGTTTTCTATCAACCGATCTCTCAACCAATCTGGCAATTTACCTATCTATCAATCTATCTATAAATCTATCTATAAATCTATCAATCTATCGATCAATCCTATCCGTATCCATCAATCTATCTTCGACAAACCGCTGTAACCGGCTTTGGCTTACTCGCGGTCCCGGCCCAGCAACCTGGCCTGGGGAATTGTACCCAGACCCAGAATTCCAAGCGGCATTAAAGCCATTCTAACAACAAATTTCTTCCTGAAAACTTGCAAAAACTGAGTGATTTCTTATCAAATCTTCCCAGTCTCTGCGCCAGGCTTCTTCATTCCTCTCTTTTCAATACAAAAACAAAGAGTTAGCTGCACCTTCGACAAATGCAATTTAATCCGGCTCGAACAGTATTAAGCAGGAAAACTTGTTTTTTGCAGCTCCCAAGGGGCAAAATCAGCCTGATTTCAATAATCAGTTACCAATAACATACTCCTAAACACTGCCAGATAGAAGCCATGGCCCGGTGAAGTTGGCATGCAGGAAGGTCGAGCCGCTACTCCTGTCCGATTATCCTGTCCTCCTGTCGTCGTTCCCAGGGAAATGCTATGGAAAACCTAAACTCTCTTCTGGCTGGCCTGGCTATCTCCCAGCTGGTTTTCCTGGCCAGTTTCATTGTGTTTAATTTCCGCCATAATCATCTGGCGAAGCTGCTGGTAGGCTTCACCCTGTGCCTTGCCGGCTTTCTGGCCGGCGGTATACCAGTAATCGCCGCCAGCCCGCTGGTGGACCTGGTGCTTGGGAGTCTGGCGATACTGACCCCGGCCATGCTGTGGCTGTTTGCCCTGGCCTTTTTCAAGGATGAGCTGCGTGTGCCTGCCTACGGGATCGGGCTGATCCTTGCCTATTTTTCACTCAGGACAGTCAATGCCACGCTGACTTTTCTTGGTTACCAGACTGGCCAGCCAGGCTACTACCTGGGTTACCTGGTGCCCCTGCTCGTCATGTTCGGTATGAGCATCCATGTGGTTTATCTGGGGTTCGAGGGGCGCCCGGCCGACCTGTTCGAAGAGCGGCGCCGCTTAAGACTGCCGTTTGTAATCAGCATGGGGGTCGTGGTGCTGTTCACCCTGACCTTCAGCGCGCTGTCCCCCTTGATACAACAGGTTCTGTCGCCTGAGGGCAGTCTATTATTCGTCCAGACCGTGACTCTGGTGATTTACGGTTGCCTGTTCCTCTGGGCTCTGGTCCTGAACCTGGCGATGTTCCGCTTCAATACCGATGCGGAACGCCTGCTGCAGAATCCCACCCCGATTGACCTGGAGCACACACACGAACACCGGGAGGCCCGGCCACCGGAACAGGAACAGAAGTTAATGAAGAAGATCAGCGCCGCCATGGATGAACGCAAACTCTATAGAGAGCGCGGCGTCACCATCGCCAGACTGGCCTCCGAGCTGCCGGCAACCGAGCAACGACTGCGAACCACGATCAACCAGACACTGGGATTCCGCAACTTCAATCAGTTTCTTAATCACTATCGGATCCGGGAAGCCGCCCGCCTGCTGAAGAATTCCGATGAGCCGATCGCCAATATCGCCATGGAAGTCGGCTATAACTCGCTGTCCGCCTTCAACAAGGCGTTCAAGGAAATTCATCGGAAGACGCCGAGGGAATTCCGGGCCCAGTCGAAGCTGCCAGACTAGTCTGGCAGCTTCGACTGGGAAAGTTTCCCTGCCTGTCCGGCCTTTTTTCTACCAGGCTACCAGGCTATCAGGCACTACTATCTGTTGGCCGTCAGTTCCCTGCTAAAGGGCTGCTGCTCTGATACTGACTGCCGGTATCCACTACAGGCTCGCCAGGACCGCGTTCAGGGTTGCGCTGGGGCGCATGGCCGCCGCGCATTTTTTCGGATCCGGCCGGTAGTAGCCGCCGATATCCACAGAAACCCCTTGCGCACCGTTCAACTCGGCGACGATCTTCTGTTCATTGTCGGCCAGGGTTTTCGCCATCGCGGCAAACCGCTGCGCCAGCTCCGCATCCTCGCCCTGGTCGGCCAGCGCCTGAGCCCAGTAGAGTGCCAGATAAAAATGGCTGCCGCGATTGTCCAGCTCCTTAACCTTCCGGGACGGTGACTTATTATTGTAGAGAAACTGCTCGGTAGCCTTGTCCAGCGCGTTGGCCAGCACCTGCGCCCGCCCGTTGCCGGTGGCGATGGCAAAATGTTCCAGGGAGGCGGCCAGGGCCAGAAATTCACCCAGGGAATCCCAGCGCAGGTGATTTTCCTTGACGAACTGCTGCACGTGTTTGGGGGCTGAACCACCAGCTCCGGTTTCGAACAGGCCGCCACCATTCATCAGGGGCACCACAGAAAGCATTTTGGCGCTGGTGCCAAGTTCCAGAATCGGGAACAGGTCGGTCAGGTAATCCCGCAGCACGTTGCCGGTCACGGAAATAGTGTCCTTGCCATCCCTGGTGCGCTCCAGGGAATACTGCATGGCGTCGACCGGCGCCATGATCTTGATTTCCAGGCCTTCCGTGTCGTGCTCCGGCAGGTAGCTGTTAACCTTTTCGATCAACTGGGCGTCATGGCCGCGCTGCGCATCAAGCCAGAACACTGCCGGCACGCCCGTGGCACGAGCCCTGTTGACCGCCAGCTTCACCCAGTCCCGGATCGGCGCGTCCTTGGTCTGGCACATGCGCCAGATATCACCTTTCTGCACCCTGTGTTCCAGCAGGGTGTTGCCGGCGGCGTCCACCACGGCGACCGACCCGCTGGCCGGCAGGTGAAAAGTCTTGTCGTGAGAACCGTACTCCTCAGCCTTCTGAGCCATCAAGCCGACATTGGGAACACTGCCCATGGTTGTTGGGTCAAAAGCGCCGTTCTGTTTACAAAATTCAACAACCTGCTGGTAAATGCCGGCATAGCTGCGATCCGGGATAACCGCCTTGGTATCGTGCAGAGCGCCGTCAGGCCCCCACATCTGGCCGGAAGAGCGGATCATGGCCGGCATTGACGCATCGATAATGATGTCACTGGGGACATGCAGGTTGGTGATGCCGCGATCCGAATCCACCATCGCCATGGCAGGCCGGTCCTGATAGACCGCTTCCAGATCGGCCTTGATAGCTGCCTGCTGCGCTTCCGGCAGACTGGCAATCTTGGCGTACACATCACCGACACCGTTGTTGGCATCCACACCCAGCTCATCGAACAGATCATGGTATTTCGCGAACACATCCCGGTAATACACCTTGACTGCCTGACCGAAGATGATTGGATCAGACACCTTCATCATGGTGGCCTTCATGTGCAGGGAAAACAGCACACCCTGTTGTTTCGCACTGTCAATCTGCTGGGCCAGGAATTCCTGCAGCGCCTGCTGACTCATGACTGACGCATCAATCACTTCGCCCGCCTGCAGGGCCAGATTGCTTTTCAGAATGGACTGCTGACCATCGTCGGCGGTGAACTGGATCTTGACTTCAGTGGCGGCGGGCACGGTCACCGAACGCTCGCTGCCGTAAAAGTCACCGGACTCCATGTGCGCCACATGGCTTTTGGAGTCTTTCGACCAGGCACCCATGGAATGCGGGTTCTTGCGGGCATAGGCCTTGACCGACGGCGGCGCCCGGCGGTCGGAATTACCTTCCCTCAGCACCGGGTTGACCGCGCTGCCCTTGATACGGTCATAACGGACCTGAATATCCCTTTCCTCGTCCGTCTGCGGCTCGGCCGGATAGTCCGGCAGTCTGTACCCCTGCTCCTGTAACTCCTTGATGGCGGCTTTCAACTGCGGAATGGAGGCGCTGATATTGGGCAGCTTTATGATGTTGGCCTGCGGGTCCTGGGTCATTTCGCCCAATTCGGCCAGCGCGTCGGCAATGCGTTGATCCTCATCCAGGTACTCCGGGAAGCTGGCGATAATGCGGCCGGACAATGAAATATCGCGGGTTTCCACGTTGACGTCAGACACACCGGCGAATGCCTCGATAATCGGCAGAAGAGAATAGGTTGCCAGGGCTGGCGCTTCGTCGGTCTCAGTGTAAATTATTGCTGGTTTCTGGTCTGACATTATGCTTCCTGTATGCTGGTTGCTGAACATGGCCGAGTGGCGGGCTGTGGGCCCGTATAACCCGTGTTTGCTGCTGTGCCGGCCTGCCGGGGTGGCGTATTATAGCCCATTCCTCAGCAGCAGTTACAATCCGGCCGCCGGACCGGTGCAGCAGGTATCCGGTATCCGGGATAAAGAGGAGGCCACGGTATGGCAAGAATTCTTATTGTGGGAAATTCCGGGTCCGGTAAGACCACCCTCGCCCGGCGTCTGCAGCAAAGCCTGGACCTGCCCCATCTTGATCTGGACACTCTGGCCTGGTTGCCCGGCTCACCTCCCCTGCGTCGTGCGCTGACCGACTCCGGGCAACAGATCAAGCGCTTTACCCGGCTGAATCGGAACTGGGTCATCGAAGGCTGTTATGCAGACCTGCTGGAACTGCTAGCAACCGAGGCAGATGACTTGGTATTCCTGAATTTACCGGAGCGGGCGTGTATCGCCAATGCCAGAAGCCGGCCGTTTGAGCCACACAAGTATTCCAGCGCGGCATCCCAGAATCGCAACCTCGCTATGCTGCTGCAGTGGATCAGGGACTACCCGAATCGCACTGACACCTGTTCCCTTGAAGCTCATCAGAGGCTTTACGAGGCCTTTCCCGGTGGTAAGCACTTGCTCACTTCGCGAGAGGCCGCAAGCTGCTGGGCCCCTGGCTGAACCTCGGCTAGCCGGCGTTCGGACCGACCGGCCAGCTCAGCACCTCATCGATGGCGCCGACCCCGGCCACTACCATCAGCAGGCGGTCCAGCCCCAATGCAACGCCGGCGCAGTCTGGAAGGCCCGACTCCAGGGCTGACAGCAGCTCCCCATCGACAGGCACCTCCTCCCGCTGCAGCTGGCGGCGCTGCGCCAGGTCGGCTTGAAAGCGACGCCGCTGCTCGGCCGCATCGGTCAGCTCCCAGTAGCCGTTGGCGAGCTCCATGCCGCCCATGAATAACTCAAAGCGCCTGGCGATCGGGGTGCCGTGCGGATCCGGCGTGACCCGGGCCAGGGCTGCCATGGAGGCAGGGAAATCGTAGACGAAGCAATCCCCCGTCATGGCCGGCTCAATGACTTCAGCCAACAACAGCTGCAGAAAGTCATCGCGGCTGTAGCCGCTGGCGTTAAAATCCAACCGCTGCCTGGCCAGGTTCTCCAGCTCGGCATCACTGCAGTGGTGGGGGTCCAGGCCCAGCTGGCGCAGAAAAAGCTGCCGGTAGGAAATCCTTTCGGGAGCCGGCCGACCGGTAAGCGAAGTGACCAGCTGCTCCACCTCATCCATGAGCTGATGGTCATCCAGGCCGAGCCGGTACCATTCCAGCATGGTGAATTCGGGGTTGTGGCGCCGGCTGCGCTCATCGCGGCGGAACGCCTTGCACACCTGGTAAATGCAACCACTGCCACCGGCCAGCAGCTTTTTCATGGCGAACTCGGGAGAGGTCTGCAGGTAGAAATTCCGCCGATCGCGATTTGACACGCCGGCGACGGAAATAGAGTCAAGATGGGGGTCGGTCGCCGTGGTGGGACACAACAGGGGCGTTTCCACTTCCAGTACCTGGCGCTGACGGAAGAATTCGCGAATTTCCGCCAGCACTCCGGCCCGCAGCTGCAGACCGGCCAGCCCGACCGCCTGCGAACTCTCAGTCATAAGGTCCGCAGTCGTTACTTGCTGACGCGATTCTGGTATTCGCCACTGCGGGTATCCACCCGCAGGACGTCGCCCTGATTGACAAACAGGGGCACCTTCACCACCGCGCCAGAACTCAGGGTTGCCGGCTTGGTGCCACCCTGGGCGGTATCGCCCTTCAACCCCGGATCGGTCTGCACGACTTCCAGCTCGACAAAGTTTGGCGGGGTGACGGAAATGGCCTGTTCATTCCAGGTTGTAACCTGATAAACGTCCTGCTCTTTGAGCCAGTTCAGGGCATCTGCAATCGCATCCTTGTCTACCGCCACCTGCTCGAAGCTGCCATCGGTTTTCATGAAATGCCAGAACTCACCGTCGTTATAGAGGTACTCCATATCCGTTTCCATCACGTCGGCCGCTTCGACCGATTCACCGGATTTGAAGGTTCGCTCCCAGACTCTCCCAGTTTTCAGGTTGCGGAACTTGACCCGATTGAAAGCCTGTCCTTTGCCAGGCTTGACTACCTCATTTTCCAGTATCGAGCAGGGCTCGCCGTCAACCAGAACTTTCAGTCCGCCTTTGAATTCGCTGGTGGAGTATGTCGCCATTTTTTCCTCTCGCTAGCAATTACTCATTGCTTACACTATTGATATCATCCCTGTCTTCTCAGGGTCAGGGCCTTACCCCATGTCAGACTCCGTTATTCAACTTCGTGACATCGATGCCGCTGAAAAATGGCAACAGATATTAGCTGATCTGGTGACAGATCCAAAGGAATTGCTCAATTTTCTTGAGCTTGACCCGGCCCGGGTTGCACTGCACCCGAGGGTCCTGGATGGGTTCTCCCTGAAGGTCCCGCGGCCGTTTCTGGAACGCATGGAAAAAGGTAACTGGGACGATCCGCTGCTGCGCCAGGTCCTGCCCCTGGACGAAGAACTGGCTGCAGCCGGCGACGACTCGGCAACCGACCCCCTCGATGAAAGCAGCAGCAACCTGCTGCCCGGCCTGCTGCACAAGTATCAGGGCAGAGTTCTGCTCACCGTTGCACCCCACTGCGCCATCCACTGCCGCTACTGTTTCCGACGCCACTTCGACTATTCACACAATACGCCGGGCCGTCAGGCCTGGCGGGATGTCATCGACTACATTGGCCGGCACCCGGAAATTACCGAGGTCATATACAGTGGCGGTGACCCACTGGCTGCCGGGGATCGCCAGCTTGCCTGGCTGACCCGCGAGCTGGAGGCCATTCCCCATCTCCGGCGGCTGCGCCTGCATACCCGCACCCCCATCATGATTCCCCAGCGGGTTACCGACAGCCTGATCCAGTGGCTGACGGAGTCCCGCCTCAGACCGGTGGTGGTACTGCATAGCAATCACGCCCGCGAGCTGGATTCCCAGGTGGCGGAAGCTTTGCGCAAATTAACCGCAAATGGCATCACTTTACTTAACCAAAGCGTCCTTTTAAGAGGAGTTAACGACAACCTGCCGGCCCTTGTCGATCTCAGCGAGCGCCTTTTCGACCTGGGTGTACTACCCTATTATTTGCATCTGCTCGATCCCGTACAGGGGGTTCGACATTTTGCCGTGGATGACAGCGCCGGCGCGCAACTGGTGGAGCAGATGCGCAACTGTCTGCCGGGCTACCTGGTTCCCCGGCTGGTCCGGGAGCTGGCCGGCAGGAGCTCCAAAACCATCATCGGTTAGATCCGACCAGGATTGGTTGGCCAACCAGGGTCTGTCAGCAGACCCGGACAATAGAGGACAGGGAATGTCTGTTTCCATACCCGATCTGCAGTCGACTGCGTCGCGACTGGCGGAAACGCTCACTATCGAAAGAACCGCCGACCCGTCCCAACGGGACGAGCTGACCGGCTTTGCTACCCAGGATTACTTTACCGGCCGGCTGGATAACCTGATGCAGTCGGACCTCATGCTCGGTGCCGACGTCACGCTGGTGCTGTTGCAGCTGGCAAATTTCTACCAGATCTCCTCCTGGGTAGGCAGCAGCGAAGCCCGGCTGCTGCTGACCAGGCTGGCCGGGCTGCTGAAAGACGCGGCGCCGGATCATTCCTGGCTGTGTCGCTGTCGTGGTCACGAGTTCGCGCTGTTACTGGTGGATGAAGGCAGTCGACGATTCCCTGAGTTTGCCGAGACCATTCACCAGGTGCTCCATCGGCAGACTGCCCATCTCGTGCCACCGCAGCTATCGCTTGCCTGTGGCATCGGTTCGGTCAGGCTCGGCGCCGACACCCCGAACAGCGCGATAGCGTTTGCCAGGGCGCGCCATAACATCTGGCAGCGCCAGCTCTCGAACATGGCGGCGCCGGCACTGTTTTTCGACACCGGGGCCGAGGGTATGGACCGGCACGTGGAAGCGGCGCTGGCAGAAAACCGCTTCCGGCTCAGCTTCCAGGGCATCATTGGTTTCCGCGACAACAGCCTGCAACGCTATGAAACCCGCATCACCCTGCTCGATGGCGAGGCGCAGCGCCCGGCCCGGGCCTTCATGGACGCGGCGGTCAAGAGCGCGCTGGGGGAAAAGCTGGATCGCTGGGTATTCAGGGAGGCTATCCGAACCTTGAAGGCTGAGCCGGATCCACGCTGCCGGCTTACCGTCAACGTTTCGCAGAATTCCCTGGTCAGCCCCGGCTTTCTCGACTGGCTGGCAGCCCGCCTGACCACGGACCTGGCCCCTCGGCTGGTGTTACAGGTGAGCGAAATCGACATTCTCATTACCCAGCACCACCTGGATCGTTTCTGTCAGCGGGCCCGGACGCTGAAGCTGGGGCTGAGCATCAATCATTTTGGCGCCGTGGAGGATCCGTTTCCCTATCTGACTCTGTTCCCTGCCGACAGCGTCAAACTGCACCGCTCGCGCCTGCAGCAACTGCCGGAAAGTCCGGAGCGACGGCAGCAACTGGCCGCCCTGGTGGGGCGGCTGCATGACCAGAGCATTGCCGTGGTGGCGGCAACTGTTGAGAAATTCTCCGATCTGCCGCTGCTTTGGCAGGCAGGCGTGGATTTTGTCCAGGGCCATAGCCTGCACCGGCCGTCCTCGAGCCGGGACTGTGAATTCGTGGAGGAAATCGAATTGCGCCTTGAGTGAGAAACATCAGCAAAGCGCTGGGAAAGCAAACGGCAGGTTCGTGCAAGGGCCGCTGGGGAATCAGCGGCTTACCTGTTATTCTTGCCATCACACTGAGGCGTGCTGGCAATCCCGGGCAGCAGCCAGGACAGTTTCGCGAGCGATCGAAGTTGACAGTCAAACAGCAGAAATCGAAAACCGGCGCGGCCGAGCTGGATGATGCAAAACCTAGAGCGACCGGTGGCCACGTCGCTACGCGCTTCACCATCGCTATCGCCTGCCTGGTCGCGCTCAGCATGAGCGTATTCTGGTTGATCAGCAACTACACCAACAAGAATATGCTGCGGCAGCAGGCCGATTACCTGGGTGAGACGCTGGCCAGGCAGACTGCCCTGCAGGTCACTGAGCCGGTGCTGGCCAATGACCTGATCAGTACCCGGGTGGTGCTGGAGCAGCTTACCCGCGGCTCCGCCATTGCCGAAGCGGCAGTCATTAATGTCAACGGCGCCGTTATCGCCTCCTCGACCAACGAACTCGAACCCCCACTGAGCCTGCTGCCTATCCCTGTTGAATTCGGCGAATACGAGGCCCCTATTGAACTCGAGGACGCCAGGGCTGGTACCGTGCGCATCGTCCTGGACCTGTCCTATATCGAAGCCGGCACGGGCAACAATCTGATCTTCATTCTGGTCGCCACCTTCGCCATCATGCTGGTGGCAATTCTACTCAGCATCAACTATTTCCAGTACCTGATCAGCTTTCCGATCCGGCTGCTGAACTATGCAATCCAGGATATCCGCTACGGTGAAGTGAAGTCCTGCCCGGACCCGGAAACCAACAACGAAATAGGCCGTCTGATCAGGCAGTTTAACGCCACGGCGGAATTTCTGGCCAACTATACGTTTCTGAGCGCCGAGAACCAGCAGCCCGATAAAACATTGGAAGAGAGACAACGCCAGCATCAGTCCAATACGGTAAGCGGCGCCGTGCTGTGTATACGCCTGGACAATTTCCACTTCCTGGCCTCTACCTGCGACAGGAAAACCCTGGTCACGCTGCTCAATCGCATCTATTTCATGTCGGAAAACATTGGCCGGCTCTATAACGGAGCGGTCAGCTATTGCGCGGACGGGGAAGTGGTCATCGATTTTCACAACAGCCAGCTGGATGACGAGCAGTGCTTCTATGCGGTCTGTGCCGGTCAACTTTTCCTGCGGCTGATCGGCCGCATCGTGAAAATAAATCCATCCCGGCCGGCCAATGCGAAATTCCGCCTGGCAGTTCATTTCGGCGAGTTCCAGGCGGGTCTGTACTCCCCGGTGACCGGCGCCTTCGACAATGTCCATGGCATCACCCTGGACTCGGTCAGGGCCCTGTGCAGCAGCTGCCCCGATAATTCCCTGCTGGTCAGTGAAATCGCTTATCAGATGGCGGGGGGCGAATCCCGCATCGTGGGAGAAGAGTTTGGTGAGCTGGACGAGCCCCAGCCATTAACCACCCTGCTGTGCAGCAATGCGCTGGCCAGCTACCGCCAACTGCTGGACCAGCAGGCCGACAAACTCGCCTTACTGCTGTCGCCCAGCACCCAGGGCGCTAACCGATGACCTCGATACGGTCCACGTTCTGAAACCCGCGGGGCAACTTGTTCCCACGCCGACCCCGCTCGCCACGATAATGCTCCAGGTCCGAAGGCTTCAGGTTGTGATGGCGCCGCCCCGCATACACAGTCAGCGACTGTTGCGCTGACAGCACCGCCAGCGCAACCACGTATTCAATCCGTTCAGCGACCCGGGCCGACGGAACGCTGAGTATTTTATTGCCCTTGCCCCTGGCAAGTCGTGGCAGTTCCTTCAGCGGAAACATCAGCATCCGGCCTTCGTTGCTGACCGCCACGATCAGATCCGATTCGTAGTCGCTCACCTCGCAGGCGGGTAACACCCTGGCACCCTTTGGCAGGTTCAGCACGTTCTTGCCCGACTTGTTCTTGCTGTGCAGGTCACCCAGGGTGGCCACAAAACCGTACCCCGCATCCGACGCCAGCAGCACCTCTTTCTTTTCGTCGCCAATGGCCAGTCCTTCGAAGGTAGCGCCGGAGGGCGGTGTCAGTCTGCCGGTGAGAGGTTCCCCCTGCCCCCGGGCGGAAGGCAGTGAATGGGCGGGCAACGAATAGGCTCTGCCGGTGGAGTCGATGAAGACAGCAAGCTGGTTGCTCTTGCCCGGAGCAGCCAGCTTGAAGCTGTCGCCGGATTTGTATTGCAGCTTCTCCGGCTCGACCTCGTGCCCCCTGGCGGCCCGCACCCAGCCACGCTGGGAAAGAATAACAGTTACCGGCTCGGTGGAAATCAGTTCCACCTCACTGAAGGCCTGGGCTTCCTCCCGCTCCACCAGCGGTGAGCGACGGTCATCGCCGTAGGCTTCGGCATCCGCCTGAATTTCCTTCTTGATAAGGGATTTCAGACGCGCCTCGGAGCCCAGGGTCTTTTCCAGAGCTTTGCGCTCTTCGCTCAGGTCTTCCTGCTCGGCGCGGATCTTGATCTCTTCCAGTTTTGCCAACTGCCGCAGTTTCAGTTCCAGAATCGCTTCCGCCTGTCGGTCACTGATCTGGAATCTTTCCATCAAAACAGGCTTGGGCTTGTCCTCTCTGCGGATGATCGCAATGACCTCATCGATGTTCAGAAAGGCAATCAGCAGCCCTTCCAGGATGTGCAGCCTGTCGAGAATCTTGTCTAACCGGAACTGCAAACGACGCCGTACGGTTACGGCGCGGAATTCCAGCCACTCCTTTAAGAGTGACACCAGGTTCTTTACCTGGGGGCGACGATTGGTGCCGATCATGTTGAAGTTGACCCGGTAATTCTTCTCCAGGTCGGTGGTGGAAAACAGATGCAGCATCAACTCATCGCCATTGACCCGGTTGGAGCGGGGCACAATAACAATTCGGGTAGGATTCTCATGATCGGATTCGTCGCGCAGGTCGACCACCATGGGCAGTTTCTTCTTCTGCATCTGCGCGGCAATCTGTTCAAGCACCTTGTTGCCGGAAACCTGGTAGGGCAGCGCGGTGATGACGATCTCGCCGTTCTCCAGCTGGTAGGTGGCCCGGGCTTTCAAGGATCCCCGGCCGGTCTCGTACATGGCCAGGATGTCTGCCCGGGGCGTAATGATTTCCGCATCGGTGGGGAAGTCCGGTGCCTTGACGTGCTCACACAGGTCAGTCAGAGTCGCCTTGGGTTTGTCCAACAGGTGAATACAGGCACTGGCCACTTCCCGCATGTTGTGAGGCGGAATGTCCGTTGCCATACCGACCGCGATGCCACTGCCGCCGTTCAGCAGCACATTGGGTAACCGCGCCGGTAACAGTTCCGGCTCTTCAAGGGTACCGTCGAAATTGGGCTTCCAGTCCACGGTCCCCTGTCCGAGCTCCGAGAGCAGAATCTCTGAATAGGCCCGCAGCTTGGACTCGGTGTAGCGCATGGCGGCGAACGATTTGGGGTCGTCCGGTGAACCCCAGTTGCCCTGCCCGTCCACCAGCGGATAACGGTAATTGAAAGGCTGGGCCATCATCACCATGGCTTCGTAACAGGCCGAGTCCCCATGAGGATGAAACTTGCCGATCACGTCGCCAATGGTGCGGGCCGATTTCTTGTACTTGGCAGTCGCTTTGAGACCCAGCTCTGACATCGCGTAGACGATGCGACGCTGGACCGGTTTCAGTCCGTCGGCGATATGCGGCAGGGCGCGATCGTTGATGACATACATGGAATAGTTCAGGTATGCCTGCTGCGAATACTGCTTCAGGGAAATCTGTTCCTGACCGTCTTCGTTTACTGTTATTTCCTGGGTCATAGTCTCTTCAGGTTTGCCTGTCCAAAATATAAAGGCTTCAGCCTGCCAATTCGTTCAATGGGTCAATGCGGGATTCGGGTGATCGGCATTGATAACCCCCTGCCGCTGCCAGGCTGCCCACTCACCCTGGAGGACAGGCCCGTTTACCGGGGCCCACTACTCAGCAAGGTCAGCCAGGTTGCCGGACTCTTCCAGCCAGCTCTTGCGATCAGCGGCCCGTTTCTTGGCCAGTAACATGTCCATTATTTCATCGGTCGTCTGCTTCTTGCGGAGCCCCGGCGGATCGTCAAGAGTCAACTGCACCAGGCGCCGCGTATCCGGGGCCATGGTGGTTTCCCGCAGCTGTAAGGGATTCATCTCACCAAGGCCCTTGAAACGCTGCACGTTCACCTTGGCAGATTTTTTCTCGGCTGCTATGCGATCAAGAATGCCATTCTTTTCATCATCATCCAGGGCGTAGTAGACGTCCTTGCCAACATCGATTCGAAACAGCGGCGGCATCGCCACGAACACATGGCCTGCGGCCACCAGGGGCCGGAAATGCCTGACGAACAGGGCGCACAGCAAGGTGGCTATATGCAGGCCATCCGAATCGGCATCGGCGAGAATACAGATCTTGCCGTAACGTAAGCCTTCAAGATCATCGGAGCCGGGGTCCACACCCAGCGCCACGGCGATGTCGTGAACCTCCTGGGAAGCGAGAATTTCACCGGAATCCACTTCCCAGGTGTTCAGAATCTTGCCCCGCAGCGGCATGATGGCCTGAAACTGGCGATCCCGCGCCTGCTTGGCGGAACCGCCCGCCGAGTCTCCCTCGACCAGGAACAGCTCACCGCGCATGGCGTCCTGACTGGAACAGTCCGCCAGCTTACCCGGCAGGGCTGGCCCGGCCGTGACTTTTTTCCGGGTGACCAGCTTGCCGGCCTTGAGGCGGTGCTGGGCGTTACGAATACAGAGCTCTACCAGGGCTTCCGCCTCGGCCGTGTGCTGATTAAGCCACAGACTGAAAGCATCCTTGACCACACCGGCAACGAACACGGCACACTGGCGAGACGACAGCCGCTCCTTGGTCTGACCGGAAAACTGCGGATCCACCAGTTTTGAGGAGAGCACGTAACAACATCTGTCCCAGACATCCTCCGGTGACAGTTTAAGCCCCCGGGGCAGCAGGTTGCGGAACTCGCAGAATTCCCGGATTGCATCCAGCAGGCCGGTACGCAGCCCGTTCACGTGGGTTCCACCCTGAGAGGTGGGTATCAGGTTCACATAGCTCTCGGCCACTACCTCACCGCCCTCGGGCAGCCATTGCACCGCCCAGTCCGCGGCTTCGTTATTGCCCTGAATGGAACCGGTAAAGGGCTCTTCCGGCAGCGTCTCATAGTCAGCGGTAGCCTGCGTGAGATAATCCGTCAGGCCGTCCTCGAAATACCATTCCTCGCTCTGGGCCTTGTCTTCTGCGACCGTCTTGTCGATAAAACTGACCTTCAAGCCGGAACACAGTACCGCCTTGGCACGCAGAACATGCTTCAGTCGCGAAATGGAGATTTTCGGCGAATCAAAATATTTTTCGTCGGGCAGAAAGCTAACGGTAGTCCCGTTGTTGCGCTTGCCCACTGTATCGATGGGCTTCAGCTCCGATGCCTTGTTGCCATCCTTGAATTTCATCAGGTAGACGACACCATCACGCTTGACGGTTACTTCCAGGGTTTTTGAAAGCGCGTTGACCACCGACACACCGACCCCATGGAGGCCACCGGAGTACTGGTAGTTGTTGTTGGAAAATTTACCCCCGGCATGCAGGCGGGTCAGGATCAGTTCGACCCCGGTGACTTTCTCACCTTTGTGCTTGTCGATAGGCATGCCGCGACCGTCGTCGGAGACTTCCACGGTGCCGTCCTTGTACAGAGTGACAGAGATATGTTTGGCATAGCCGGCCAAAGCCTCGTCGACACTGTTGTCGACCACTTCCTGAACCAGGTGGTTGGGCCGGGTGGTATCGGTGTACATCCCCGGTCTTTTACGAACTGGATCGAGCCCCTTGAGGACCTCGATAGCATCCGCGTCGTAGGTATTACTCATTCGTCTTGTGCGCCATGCTTGTGGAGTTTGTCAGCCGCCAGGCTGATTGTCTTACAAACCCGGGAATCCCGGTTTACCTGGCGGGCACTGCGGGAAATGTATTCGTTGAATAACTTTTTATCGCACACAGCTATCAATTCTTGATAGCCAGAAAATCGAAAATTATGGGTAGAAAATCTGCATAGTTTTCAAAACTGTGATTGCCGCCTTCCTGGATTATACAGGTCCCCATCTGATAGAGCCCTTCGGCCAGGCGATAATCCAGTACTTCGTCGCCGGTCTGGGCCAGCAGCAGATAATTATCCGGTGTCTGGAGCGCTTCCACGTTCAGTTCTTGCAGCTCCATAACGTGCTGTTCGGTGACCACGTGCACGGCGTCAGAGTAATAATTTCTGTGTTCTCCCAGGTAATCCCGCCAGCGCAGAAAAGGTTGTACCGCCGGGTTGATGACTGCCGCGCGCAACCGGTTTGTTTCCGCCAGGCAGGTGGCATAGAACCCCCCCAGCGAGCTGCCTATGAGGCCGACCGGTCTGCCATCCAGCCCGTCGATTATTTCCTGCACCTGAGCGACCGATTCGGCTGGCCCTCCCGTCAATTCCGGGACCAGCAGGCGACTGCCCATGCCCCGTTCCTGGCAATAGTGGACAGTCTGCCTGGCCTTTTTCGATTCCGGAGAACTCAGGAATCCATGCAGGTAAATAACGAAATGATCTTCACTGCTCATTATAGGACGAGTGGCTCGGGCGCGGGGGCAGGGTAGCGAGAGTATGAGGTAAATTGCCACCCCATGCCAGAACACAGACATTGCCAGCCTGGCAATGTCTGTGTTCCTGTTCAGAAATTCGTTGAGGCCAGAAACTCGTTGAGGTCAGAAGTTCCTTACACTCAGTAGCCTGCGCTGTCGTAGTCCGGCCGGAACTCGGCACCATCAATGCGGATAACTTCCGATTCGATGGAGCCGTCCGCGAACAGTTTCAGACGCCGGTAGCCTGGATTGATCGAGTCCAGCGCAAAGTCGATGACCTCCGGCTTGAACTGAATACAGGTGGAGGGGGTACAGAAAAAGCGGATGCCGCCCACCTTGAAATCCAGCGCCTGATGGATATGCCCATAGACCACACAGCGCAGAGTCGACGACCGCTTCAGTAATGCCATGAATTCTCTGTCATTGCGCAAACCGATATCTTTCATCCAGGCGGAACTGCCCGGTACCGGGTTATGGTGCAAGGTAACCAGGCTGTGCTCGATGACCGGGTCGGATTCCGCTTCCGACAGCGCGGATTCCAATACCTGTAGTTCGGGCTCGGCAAGGTAACCATCAACATGGTTGACCCGGCTTGAATCCAGCATGATGAACTGCCAGTTTCCAATCGTCTCCACCTTATTGCAGAGCCCCTGCTCGCCGGCCACTTCCTGCATGACGTCGCCGGAATCATGATTGCCCGGTACCCAGCGCACCGGCGCGTCGAAGCGCTCCATGTATTTCAGAAAATGCTGGTAGGAACTCGGGGAGGCATCCTGCGCAATATCACCGGTTGCCAGAATCAGGTCGATGTCATTTTCATTTCTGGTAACTGTATCAAGAACGGCCGACAGGCTGCCGTGGGTGTTAATTTTAAGTAACGTTCCGGAATGCACCGAATAAAGGTGGGTGTCAGTGATCTGAAGGACATTGATCGGATTTTTTGCAATATCCACTGTTGTAATCCTACCTTGGATTAACAGACTGTTGACAAGCTATTGGCTGCGCTCATAACGTTATTAAACAGCCTGTTAACTAAATGCGATATCCGGCACTTTCAGACAACGCCCAGCCTGCAGACAGAGAGACAGCCATTCGCCCAGAAATCTGTTCACCTGAATTTTTTCGTCCCGCTGGAATCTGACCTGCTGTGGCCGCAGATAATGGGACTGAAAATTGCGGTGATGCTGATAAGAAGTTACTTCCGCTGTATTGGCGTCGTGGTAAATCCGCACCTGCATGGATGGATTGGTCAGCCACCCGCCCAATGCGGGGCGCTGGGTAATCTCCAACGTGGTGGTATACCGGAACGATTCAATGACACGCACCTCAACTACCGTCTCGCCGCGCCCTTCGTAATCGTCGGCGATGACAAATTCGGCGAGCAGTCTGTCCGAGTCGTTGGCCCATGACTGCGGAGCATCGCGATGAAACTCACGCAGTTCAGGTATTAATTTGAGTAACCTGATGTAATTGGCATCACATTCTGCCATCTGCTTTATCAGGTCTACACTGTAACTTCGATCTTTCATGCCCGGTCCGATTACCACCTCTGTCTCATGGCGAGACAGTCATTAGAGATTGTTGGATGACCCGCTATCATACCGGTAGTTATTCATGGATTCGAACCTTTTCCTCCAGTCCTGCTAGCCACTTAACCCAATCATTGCATAAATTGTTGGACCAGGACCGCTTCGCTGCTTCCATAGCAGCATTTCCAGCGCCGTACTCAATTTTTCTGGATATCACGCAGAGTAACTACGCTCGATCCATAATACTCTCCGTACGACACTGGAAATGCCACTCTGAAAGCTCCTGACCTCAACAATTTATGCAATGATTGGGCTATCACTCTACAGGTTACGACAGCTTCATGTCACTCTGCGCGCAACCTCTCCCTGTTAAGTTGCAACCACTGAATCGCAATAATGGACATGGCGTTATTGATTTCACCCGTGGCGATCATTTCCACCGCCTGGGGCAGGGGCACGCTCACGATCAGAATGTCTTCGTGCTCGGCGTCAAGACCGTGTATCCCCTGCAACTGACCGGCATCAACCCGGGCGCAGAACAGGTTGATTTTTTCATCACACCAGCCGGGGCTGTTGAAATACTCACAGATAGGGATGACCTCGGTAATAGCACAGTTGGCTTCTTCCCGTGCCTCTCTTTTCGCTACCTCAATGGGAGCCTCGTCGGCATCGGCCAGCCCCGCGACAATTTCCAGTAGCCACGGACTGTGGTCAGCATCCAGCACACCGGTTCGAAACTGCTTGACCATCACCAGATCGTCCCGCCGGGGATCATAAAGCAGTACCCCGACAGCCGCCGGGCGGATGGCCAGTTCGCGACGCATCGTCTCGCTCCAGCCCCCGGCGAATAAACGGTGCCGCAACTGCAGGACATCCACCGGAATAAACCCATCGTAGACCCGCTCCCGCGACAGGACCTCCAGGTCAGCATGCTCGAAGACACTGCCCTGCTCCCGGGCCAGGCGCTGCAGCAGCAGCTCGTGAAACAGCTCGGTGACTGCCTGCCGGATCTCCTCGCATACCCTGGCGAATTCCGACCTGATCTCCGCCTCGCTGCCGGTCGCGGCGGCGGGGTCATCGAACGGCAGATGACGTTTCTGCTTGCCAGCGGGGATGATCGGGCAGTGCGCGTCGGCATGGGAACAGACGGTAATCACCAGATCGGCGTCTGCAATCATGGCGGGGGTCAGCACAGTGGACTGCTGACTGCTGATATCCACGCCCCGATCGGCCATGGCAGCCACCGCCGCCGGATTCAGGCCATGGGCTTCGAGCCCTGCTGACTGGACATCCACGGCCAGGTACGGCGGAAGTTGCCCGCAAAGATGGCGGCCCCAGCCCTCGGCCATCTGCGATCGGCAGGCATTGCCCGTGCAGACAAACAGCAGGTTCAGGGGTTTCACGGCAACAGTCCGGTCTGTTCCAGCCAGCAATGGGTCACTCGGTGCGCTCGGTGACTTCCAGCAGATGATAGCCGAACTGGGTCTTTACTGGACCCTGCAGGGAATTGACGTCGGCACTGAAAACCACCTTGTCGAATTCAGGCACCATCATGCCGGGACTGAAGCGGCCCAGATCACCACCCTGAGCCTTGGACGGGCAGGAGGAATGCGCCTGCGCGATCGCGGCAAAATCTTCACCGGCCGCTATGCGTTCTTTCAGTTCCAGGCACTTTTCTTCGGTTTCCACCAGTATATGTCTAGCTGTTGCACTTACCATGGGTACTCCTGTTCAGTCTGAAGATTGGCGCGCCATTATGCCTGACCGGATAGGTAAAATCGAATTCCCGGGCCAGCTACCAACCGGCTAAGTGAAAACATATTGTCATATGTTCGTGACCCGCCTTTCTCCGTTTACAGGGAATCCAGCGTGTTAAGTCACGCTGCAGCACTGAGCCGGCACCGCAAACCCGGACAGCGCCCCTGTCAACCTGTGGCTGCTTTCCCCTATCGGTTATAATCGGCGGCGGAATGCAGCAGACGCCTGCTGCATTCCGCCTACAACTTCTATCCGCCCAGGCAAGGAAACTGATAATGCCCTTACCCGCCCCCGCACCCCGTGAGCACCTCCATACCCGCGCGATCACCTATCAGGGATTCGAAAGGGCGGATGGTCTCTGGGACATAGAAGCGCACATGACGGACGTCAAGACCTATGAATTTCAAAACGATTGGCGGGGCACGGTCCAGGTAGGAGAGCCCCTGCACGAAATGCTGCTGCGGGTGACCATCGACGACAAGTTTGTCATTCACGACGTCGAGGCGGCAACCGAGCACAGCCCCTTCGAAATGTGCCCCGGCATCGCACCCGCTTATAAATCTCTGGTGGGCATTACCATGGGACCGGGCTGGCGCCGCGCCATTCGCCAGAAAGTGGGCGGCAAAGAGGGTTGCACGCACCTGACCGAACTGCTGTTTCCCATGGCCACGGTCGCTTTCCAGACCATCTGGCCGCGGCGCCGGCACCAGGCCAGGCAATCCGACTCCAACGTCGGCACCAGCAAACGTCGCCCGCAGGTACTGGACACCTGCCATGCCTGGGCCAGTGACTCGCCAGTGGTAAAAAAGAATGCACCGGATTTCTATACCGGAGACTGATCCAGCGGTTCCTTATTTAAAAAACAGCGGAAGTATCACGGTAATTGCCACACCCTGGGCGTCAGTCAAGTCATCTGCCCGGATCTGACCACCGTGGAATTCGGCGATCAGCCTGGCAATGTGCAGACCCATACCCAGATGGGGCTGCTTCTGTTTTTCCTGGGGCCGTACCGAGATCATGGAGTCGAACAAGCGGCCTTTCATTTCTTCCGGAAGGTAGGGCCCGTGATTGATCACCTTGATGATCGCGTGATCCCGCATGTTGTGACAAAGAACCCGTATACTCTCGTCAGGAAACGAAAATTCCACGGCATTGGCCACCAGTTTATCCATCAGCTGGGCAATGTACTCCGGTACGCCGTGAATAAAGATGGGACGGTTACTGGTATCCATTTCGAAACGGACTTCCGGGTAGGCCATCTCGTAACCTTCCACGCAGCCTCGAATGACCGCCACCAGATCTATTTTTTCTTTCTCCGACGTCTGCAGCATCTGCTCCAGACGGGTAGCTTCGCTCATATTGGTAAGAATTGTGTTTAGCCTGCGAATACCCTCATCGGCACGCTCGATATAGATGGCCGATTCTTCGTTGTTAGCTACCATGCCCAGGTTTTCCAGCGAAGACCGTACCACGGTAACCGGCGTGCGCAGCTCGTGAGACAACCGTGAAGACATGTTTTCCAGGTAGCTGGTGTATTGAGTCAGACGTTCCACAATGCTGGAAAAGCTGCGGCTCAGGTCACCTATCTCATCGCCGTTTCTACTGGCTTCAATGGTGTTCCTCACCCTGCCGCTATCGTCGATGATGTTTTCCGCCTGGTTCCGAAGCAGGCGAATACGACGTGAAATGCGCGATGCAAAAAAGAACAGTCCCAGAACTACTGCCAGCATGACCGCCAGCATGGTATTGAACAATCTTTCCAGGGCCTGGTTTCTGAACGTCCGGATGCCGTTCATGTTCTGATCGACCACCACCGCACCCAGCACTTCCCCGTTGGCCAGGATTGGATGCGCGGCGCCCAGGATACGGGTCTGGGTGTCGGTCAGGGTCCGGAACTGGGTCTGTGGCACCCCCGCCAGGGCGGAATCGATATGGGCACCCTCCCGGGTGACACCCGTATACAGCTCATCGATAAAATCGTTACTCGGCTTGGTCAGAACCCGATAGTACAGCGGCTTGAGTATTCTCTCGTTGATATAGCCCCAGTATTTGTTGGTGTAGGTTTCCGAATCCTCGTTGACCAGCATCAGACCGGTTGCGGTCTGAATGTCGCCAGCTGTCAACAATACCCTGCCGGTGACATCGACCACCTGGATGCGGGATTCGGACTCTCCGAACCCGTCCACTATACGATCTATTTCCGGAGTAGGCCGCAGCAGTGAGCCCAGCCCTTCGCTGCTGTTGACATTCGAAGTGGCAATGACGGTTTCAACCTGGCGACTTTCCGTATTATCCACGTCGTAGAAAGCGAACCCCAGCTTGCTGCCGAGCATATCCAGGGGAATCTGCAGCTCCACCTCGTATCCCTTGTCGGTGGCATACCATTGCCCACTGATGCGGTTTTCATATTTCGGATCGGAAAAATCGGCGTTGACCTTGAACGGATAGAGGAACTCGGGTTCATGCGGGGCGATGACGAAGTGATTTATCTCGTGCCCCTCCGGCCCCAGCATAGCGATATGCAGGAAATCACTACGCGTAAGACTCAGGGCGTCTCTGCTGCGGTAAACGGGAGAATCGTCCACCACGCGAAAATAGGCATACAGCGACCGGTTGTATTCCCCCACCATGGCATTGAAATGCAGGGAGTCCTCCTTGTCATAGTTGCGCGCCGGGTTTAATGGCGTACGCAGGTAGTCCCTGTTGTCATACCTTACCTCATAGCGCTGATACTCACGCCAGTCCAGCAGATTGCCATCGTCAAGAGCCAGCGGGTAGTAAATCGGGTAGACGTAAAGATCGCTGCTGCGGCGGGCCGGGCTGTAGTTGGCCTCGTCAAACAGTTCCGGCCGCTCATTGAGGGCAGTGGCAAGCGCCCGCGCAGAACCCAGTACCACCTGCTCCTGGCCCAGACGCAGGTACTCCTCCATCTCGAGGATGTAGCGGTAGCCAAGCCATGGAATGATCAGTAGAAAACTGGACAGAAAGACCAGTTTAAAGCGGATGCCTATGAATTTCCTCAGCCTGAACACCATTTTTTCAGTGGACTATATTCTCTGCGTTAATATTCCAGCGGTAACCCATGCCATAGACCGTTTCGATACAATCGAAGCTGCTGTCGACAAGGATGAATTTTTTACGGATTCGCTTCACGTGAGAGGTAATGGTACTGCTGTCCACGTATATTTTGGACTCCTGCATCAGTACCTGCCGGCTCTTCACATGACCAGGGTACTTGGCCAGCGCATGCACCATCCAGAATTCAGTGACCGTCAGCGGTACCGGCTTGTTATCCCACTGGACTGTCATTCGCCCCACATCCAGGGTCAACTTGCCCCGATTGAGCAGGTTTTCCGGGGATGTTGGCTGATCCTGCACATCCAGACGACGGAACAGCGCTGCAATTCGAGCCGACAGATGGGGCAGGCTGATATCCTTGGTGAGGTAGTCGTCGGCACCCATCCTTAATCCGCTCACGGTATCGAAATCATTGTCCCGCGCGGTGAGAAAAATAATCGGCAGGGTATCGGACATGGAACGTAACGCCTGACACAGGGTGAAGCCCCCGTCGATCTCATCTTCCAGGCCGATATCGATTATGGCCAGACTTGGCAGCCTGATGTCAAAGGCCGCCATGGCATCGCTGCGGTTGGCATAGGTCTGTACCTCATACCCCTGCTTGCGAAGCACATCCGCGTAGTTTTCCCTGATGGCTGCTTCATCTTCAACAATAGCGATTCTTCTGTTCATCGCGCTCACAAAACTCCTGCTGCTAAAGGCCCGTCGCAATATCGGCAATATACTTTAAATCCTTGATTCTTATTAGCTAAATCAGCGCTCCACGAGTAATTGCCACGATTCTGCCATATTTAATCAGTACATGGCCTTTTTCGATCCCCCCAGCGGTAATAAACACCGTGTTTAATAGCCAACTCATAAGGGGAGATTCCCGGCACACCGGGGTTCCTCTTCAAGGCTGACAACCGGACCACCACGCACTCACCGGCAGAGGGCTCACGTTGTCAGACTTTATGCCAACCACCCCTGGCAGTGCAGGTTTTTAACAGGCTTTCCTGTCAGAGTGCGATAACCGCCCGGAGAGAATTTCGGATCACGGTTTGGGCAGATTCCGGGAAAGCTATCGAAGACAAAACTGGTAAGACTTCGAGTCAGTACTGTTATCCGGAGCTAGAGCAATGAAAGATGTCAGGCTTGTAATCGGCAACAAAAACTATTCTTCCTGGTCCCTGTGTCCCTGGTTGCTGTTGAAAATGTTCAACGTCGACTTCGAGGAAATCTCCATCGCGTTATATCAGCGCAACACGGCGGAAAAACTTGGTCCTTTGTCGCCATCACTGAAGGTACCGGTGCTGCTCCACAAGGAGATCAGCATCTGGGATTCGCTGGCGATCTGCGAGTATATCTCCGCCGAGCTGCTCGGTGATGTGGGCTGGCCGACCAACACCCGCAAACGAGCCAGCGCCCGCTCGGTGAGCGCCGAGATCCACGCCGACTTCCCCAATATAAAGCGCGACTGGCCGCTGAACTGCAAGGCGGGTATTCGCCGCACGGCATCCGAAAAGGTGCTGGAGGAGATTGCCCGCATCGACTCCATCTGGCGCTGCTGCCGCCACAAGTTCGGTGAGAACGGCGACTATCTGTACGGCAGGTTTTCCATCGCTGACTGCATGTTCGCGCCGGTGGCCATTATCCTGGCCAACAACCAGGCTCAGCTGTGCGAGGAATCCCGCCGGTACTGTGATACGCTGCTGAACAACCCCTTTGTACAAAGCTGGGTTGCACAGGGACGGGCCGAGAAAGAGCCCCTGTCCATCGCTCCCCTGGCACAGGCCAGCAACATGTAACCGGATAGCTTGCTTGAATGCCCAGGACGTAATCAGTTTCTGGTTCGAGGAAATCGAACCAGCCCAGCGATTCAAAAAAGACCCGGCGTTTGATCGAATAATCATCGAGCGCTTTTCCTGCCTGCATCGCAGCGCCAGTCGCTGCGAACTGTACGGCTGGCGCAACTCGCCTCAGGGTGCCCTGGCGGAAATCATCGTCCTGGATCAATTTTCCCGCAACCTGTTTCGCGACAGCCCTTTGGCCTTCGCCTCTGACAGCCTCGCACTGGCGCTGGCCCAGGAACTGGTCAGACGGCAACTGGACAGTCAGTTAACGGTGGAACAGCGAGGCTTCGCCTACATGCCCTATATGCACAGTGAATCCGCCGAAATCCACCAATTGGCGCTGACGCTATTCGACCAGCCGGGGCTGGAAAGACAGCTGGAATTTGAAAAACGTCACAAGGAGATCATCGACAGGTTCGGGCGCTACCCGCACCGCAATGCTCTCCTTGGCCGGGAAACTTCGGAGCAGGAGCTGCGCTTCCTGGAACAGCCAGGTTCCAGTTTCTAGCCCAAACAGCTGCGAGTTACAAAGGTGCTTTTCAAGCGTTACCGGCACTTTCGCGCTGCGGCAGGACATCCCGTAATTTCTCCGCCATATCCCGGATCGCTTTCTCGGTGGTATCCCAGTCCATACAGGCATCGGTAACGGAAACGCCGTACTGCAGCTGGCTGAGATCCTTGGGAATACTCTGGTTACCGGCGTTGATGTTGCTTTCCAGCATCACGCCGATAATGGACTGGTTACCCTCGATTATCTGATGCGCAACATCCTTTAAAACCAGTGGCTGAACCTCAGGGTTCTTGTCAGAATTGGCGTGACTGCAGTCGATGACGATATTGCGGCTGACGCCCCCTTTCTCCAGCGCCTGTTCCGCCTGAGCCACGTGGACGGTGTCGTAGTTCGGTCCGTTACTGCCACCGCGCAAGACAACATGGGCATGAGGATTACCCTTGGTAGTTACCACCGACACCTGCCCTTGACCATTGATACCGAGAAATCGATGGGGGCTGGTGACTGACTGCATGGCATTAATCGCCACCGTCAACCCGCCATCGGTCCCGTTCTTGAATCCGACGGCAGAAGACAATCCACTGGACATCTCCCGATGAGTCTGTGACTCGGTAGTTCTGGCGCCAATGGCCGACCAGGCGATGATGTCCTGCAGGTATTGCGGAGAGATCGGGTCCAGTGCCTCGGTGGCGGCCGGCAGACCCAGCTCTACGATATCCAACAGCAGTTTGCGACCCATGCGCAGTCCGTCTTCAATTTTGAACGAATCATCAAGATAAGGATCGTTTATCAGCCCTTTCCAGCCGATGGAAGTCCGGGGTTTCTCGAAGTAAACCCGCATCACCAGGTACAGGGTATCCTTGACCTCATCTGCCAGTTTTTTCAGGCGCCGGGCATAGTCCATCGCCGCGTCAGGATCGTGAATGGAACAGGGTCCGACCACGGCAAAAAGCCGCGAATCCTTGCGATCCAGGATGTTATAAATAGTCTCGCGAGCCTCTTTGACCCGATGCTGAGCTTCGTCAATAAGCGGCAATTCATCCTTCAGCTGTTGCGGCGTAATCAGCGGCATATTAGAGGCAATATTCAGATCATCAATCACTTCAGACATGATCAGGGACTCGTTCACGTTGAAAAAAGGGCGGCAATGATAACAGATGGGGCTCTTAAGTTGAACTGTGGTGCTTCTTGTTGCTTTTTGGGTCAGGCTTTTATTGCGTCGGCAATAGTGGCTCCGAGCGGCCTGGCCAAGCCGGGGTGTCGTGCTGCTGCGGACCGCGCCCCTCCGGGGTGCCTTCACTCTGAAAAATGCCCTGGGGGGCGGTCATTTTTCGCCGTTCAGCGCTGGTCCTTAATTGCAGCCGCACGACACCCCGGCTTGACCATGCCTTAGGCTTCAGCTCAGGATGAAGCCCGGCGGCTTCGAATACTTCGGCGGCGATTGGCTTGTACCGGTACGAATCATGCCTCGTCGTTTCAACAGAGACAGTTCAAAAGGCTTGCAGGAACGCTGCAGCCAAAGGTCTCGCACTGAGCGCCGGGCCAGGGGAATCTGAGGACGGAGCAATCAAAACGCCGCACCGACTGACCGAAGGAGACCGCCTGCGGGCTCCTGACCGAGGGAGGGTACCCCGGAGGGGGGCAAGTTGCGGAGGATCAGATTCCCCTGGGCCGGTGCGGCCTCCGGACCAGCACACGCCCATGTCCCGAAATCCGCAAAAAGGCCCCGAGAAATCACCAGCTACTGTTGTTGCTGCAAAAGCCCGTGTTGTCAGATCGCGGGCGCGCGGCTTGGTAAAGGCGGCATGGTAAAAATAGTCACATTACATTTTGGTTTGGGCGAGTATCTGATTGGTGGATGGACTATCAGTGGCTCCGAACGGCCTGGTCAGGGGAATCTGAGGACGGAGCGATCAGAACGCCCCACCGACTGACCGAAGGAGACCGCTTGCGGGCTCCTGACCGAGGGAGGGTACCCCGGAGGGGTGCAAGTTGCGGAGGATCAGATTCCCCTGGCCCGGCGCGGCCTCCGGATGGGCACACGCCACCAAATCAACTCCAGCTAAACCTTGCGATAAAGCTGCCGTCCTGACTCATTGTAGACCTCGGCCATCTCCTCCATGCCGGCCGACATGGCCTCGTCAATGCTGCCAAGCTCGCGGGCTTTGGCGTAGTCCCGCACTTCCTGGCTTATTTTCATGGAGCAGAATTTCGGCCCGCACATGGAACAGAAATGGGCCACTTTGCCGGACTGCTTGGGCAAGGTTTCATCGTGGTAGGCCCGGGCGGTTTCCGGGTCCAGCGCCAGATTGAACTGATCTTCCCAGCGGAACTCGAAGCGAGCCTTGGAAAGCGCGTTGTCTCTCAGCTGAGCGCCCGGGTGACCCTTGGCCAGATCCGCCGCGTGGGCGGCGATTTTGTAGGCGATCAGGCCTTCCTTGACGTCCTTCTTGTCGGGCAGCCCCAGATGCTCTTTGGGCGTCACGTAGCACAGCATGGCACAACCGAACCAGCCGATCATGGCTGCACCGATACCTGAAGTAATGTGATCGTAGCCAGGGGCGATGTCCGTGGTCAAAGGGCCCAGCGTATAGAAAGGCGCTTCGTCGCAGACTTCAAGCTGCCTGGTCATGTTCTCCTGGATCATGTGCATCGGCACGTGGCCCGGGCCTTCGATCATGGTCTGTACATCGTGTTGCCAGGCGATTTTGGTCAGCTCACCCAGAGTTTCCAACTCGCCGAACTGGGCTTCATCGTTGGCATCTGCCACGGAGCCTGGTCGCAGTCCGTCGCCCAGGGAGAATGAGACATCGTAGGCCTTCATAATCTCGCAGATTTCCTCGAAATGGGTATAGAGGAAGTTTTCCTGGTGGTGAGCGAGGCACCACTTGGCCATGATCGAGCCGCCCCGGGAGACGATACCCGTCATGCGCCTGGCGGTCAGAGGCACGTAGCGCAGCAGCACGCCCGCATGAATGGTGAAATAATCCACTCCCTGCTCTGCCTGTTCGATCAGCGTGTCACGGAAGATTTCCCAGGTCAGATCCTCGGCAACGCCATCCACTTTTTCCAGCGCCTGATAAATGGGTACTGTGCCTATGGGCAACATGGAGTTGCGAATGATCCACTCCCGGGTTTCGTGGATGTTCCTGCCAGTCGACAGGTCCATGACGGTATCGGCACCCCAGTGGGCCGCCCAGGCCAGTTTTTCAACTTCTTCCTCGATGGAAGAGGTGACGGCCGAATTGCCGATATTGGCGTTGACCTTGACCAGGAAGTTGCGCCCGATAATCATCGGTTCGACTTCCGGGTGATTGATATTGGCGGGGATGATAGCCCGTCCTCGGGCGACTTCGTCGCGAACAAATTCCGGGGTTATCTCGCCGGGAATGGCGGCGCCGAAAGACTGCCCGGGGTGCTGGGCGGCAATCGCTGCCTGTTCCCTCGCCTGCTGGTAGTTCATGTTCTCGCGGATGGCGATAAATTCCATTTCCGGCGTGACAATTCCCTTGCGTGCGTAGTGCAGCTGCGAGACATTCCTGCCTGGCAGCGCCCGACGCGGCAGTCGCAGGTGCTCAAAGCGCAGATGGGCTGTTTGCACATCCTGCTGCCGTTGCCGCCCAAAGCTGGAGCTGACGCCATCGAGTTGCTCCGTATCACCGCGCTCTACTATCCAGGGGGTGCGTATGGGCGGCAATCCGGCACGCAGGTCGATGTGTGCTTCGGGATCTGAATAGGGTCCGGAAGAATCGTAGACTCGCACCGGGGGGTTCGGCTCGCGGCCTGATTCGGTGACCGTGTCGGTCAGCACTATCTCCCGCATAGGTACCAGGAGATCCTCCCGGCTGCCGGCTACGGTGATCTTGCGGGAGTTCTCAAAGCGCTTACGCGTAGCGCTGTCGAGGCGGGTAATGTTGTCAAGAAACTGCTCAGTGTTGGCGCTCATGGGGGTATCCTGCGAATTCCTGGCCCGCCAGAAGTTCCGACAGGCAGCGTTAGCCCTATCCGGCGCTCTGGATCAGGAATATTCCTCGTGATGAATTCAAGCAAAGCTAATGATCGCAGGCATTATGCCTTATTCCCTCCGCCTCTGTCACAGCAATGGCCGCGCCCGGAATGCGTGGTAACTCTTTGAACAGTCGTTGCGTCTAAATTGGAAAGCCAATTTGATTTGCGGGGATCCCTATGGTCTGTTTGTCACATCTGGTAACACTGTGTAGAATGCCATCAATTCTGAAACCCGCTGGAAATCAGACATTCCAGGCCTCGCGGGCCGCTGGAATGCAATTCTTTCTTACTATCGATTTAGTCAAAGGTTTGTCACTATGGGGCCGCTCGTTAAGACCATTGGAACCGCGCTTTGTTGTCTGTTGCCACTTTCGCTCAGCCATGCCGATGACCTGGCCGAAATTCTCGACCTGGCGTTGAACAACGACCCTACCCTGCGCCAGGCACGTGCCCAGTACCGCTCCAATCGGGAAGTGCTGAGCCAGGGTCAAGCAGCACTTCTGCCAACTCTCTCGGTTGGCGGTACCACACAGCGCCAGACCGCCGGGCCGGCTGATTCCCTTTATAGAACATTTACAGATCCTGACACCGGCGAAACCAGCAGAGTCCGGTTTGCGAACGATATGAGCTTCCGACCGGGCCAGAACAGCCATGGCTATTTCGTGAACCTGTCGCAGGCGCTGATTAACCTGCCGGCCTGGTATACGTTTCAGAGCGCCAAGGCGACAGATCGCGCTGCGGCGATGAACTATGCCGCCCAGGAACAGGATCTTATTTTCAGGGTAGCCATTGCCTATTTTGACGTACTGCGAGCCATCGACCTGCTGGAAACCAACCTGCAGGAAGAAGAAGCGGCACTCAGATCTCTCGAACAGACCCGTCGGCGGGAAGAGGTGGGACTGGACACCATCATCGATGTCAACGACAGCCAGGCCGCGTACGACCTGGCGCGCAACACTACCATCCTGCAGCGGGATATTCTGCAGGCGAGCTACGAGTCATTGGAAGCGATCACCGGCAGGCCCCATCCCAGAATCGAGGTCTTGCGGGAGGATTTCCCGGTCCTGCGCGTGGAAGGTGAACTGGAAGACTGGGAGGCCATGGCTGAGGATAACAGCCTGGCTGTGGCCGCCGCTGAATATAGCCTTGTCGCTACCAGGGAGACACTAAGAGCCCGCAAGGCAGCCCACCTCCCTACCCTGTCTGCCGGCGGCAGTTTCAGTCATTTTGTGACACCGTCGATTGTGCGGGATGGTGTGCAGGCCAGTGGCGGTGCGTTTGATCAGACCAACCTGTCGCTGACTCTCAGTATTCCGATCTACAGCGGTGGAGCAGTCAGCTCCCGCCGCCGTGCCGCCGAGTATGACGTCATAGCCGCCCAGGAAGGCCTGGAACTGGCCAAGCGCCAGTTGACCCAGAACATCCGCAACACCTACCGCCGGGTTAACACCGACGTGCTGGTCATCGCCCAGCGCCAGCAGTCGATCGTTTCCGCCCAGAGCGCCCTGGATCAGACTGAACTGGGCGTTGAAGTGGGACAGCGCAACATCGTGGAACTGCTCCGGGCGCGGGAAAATCTGTTCCGCGCTCTGCGCGAATACGCCGTAGCCCGCTACGACTACGTGCTGGATACCCTGGCACTGAAACAGGTCAGCGGCGTGCTGACTCCACAGGACGTGCTGGATCTGAACACCTGGCTGGAAGAACCGGAAACCACCGTTCAGTAAGCGGACCCGGGTGAACGCATCAGGCAGAACCAGACACAACCCTCAGAACAACAAAAAGCCGGCATATAGCCGGCTTTCTGTTAATAAACCCTGTTGAGGCCGTCAGGCGCCTGTTTTCCTCCACACCGTAATCTGGCTGACGATGTATTCGTACTTGCGCCGATGCTCACGGATCATGAACGGGTAATCCTCCTCGTAGACCAGTTCAAAGCCTTGCAAAACCGATCCCAGCCGTCTGATGGTTTCCTCGCTATCCATGCCATCAAGGAAATTGTCCTCAGGCGTGTACTGCCCTGACCAGGTATTCGGCGACGCAATCACCAACACGCCGTCTTTCTGCAACCAGCGATCTGTTTCAACAAACTGGTGCAGGCAGGCTTCCGGGGCCGTCAGTCGACACAACAGGTTGGCCATCAGCACCGCATCGTAAGGCGCATCGGCTTCAGCCGGCAAATCACTGCCCAGCGAGCAGGCGTCGCCTTCAATAAACAGCACCCGGTTACGATCAATGCCGGTCGGCGCCTTAGCGAGCAGTTCGGTGAAATAGCGCCCCGTTTCGCGACGCCGATAAGGCAGCTTGCCGTGCTCTTTCAGGTGCTCGGCGGATTTGATGAATGCGGCGCTGTAATCCAGTGCGGTCACGGAATCAAATTGCCGTGCCAGTTCGAAGGCGGCCCGTCCCACGGCGCAGCCGAGATCCAGAGCCCGCTTTTTGCCTGCCGCGAAACGTTGCATGAGCTCCGCTGTATGCACCACGAAGTTGCCGACCTGGGGGTGCCCGGCCCGTTCCCGGATGGCAGTATCCGCCTGCTCCGCGTCTGATCCATAGTGAAACAGCAGGTACTGATCGACCAGCTGGGAGGTTTCATACTTGTTGCTGGATTCGCTTGGATCCTGACTGCTCTGAACGAGACGAAAACCCGCGTGCTGAAAAAAGTGCGGCCGGAAATGAAATCGGGACCAGATGCTGGCCTCGTCTCCGGTGCTGATAAATGAGCCTCCCAGAATCATCTGGTGCTCACCATCGAAACAGGGCGTACTGAAATCCGTGTAGTAGGGATGAATGGCAAAGTCATGCAGTGGGTGAAAGACGTCCTCACACCATTGCCAGACGCTGCCCATGGCATCGTGAATGCCCTGGCTGTTTTCCGCCATGGCATTGACCGGGGATTCACTGCCGTACTGCAGATTCAGGTTCAGCCCCTCGAGACCCCGTTCGGTCATCACCGGGTCAAGCTGCAATAGCTGATCGCGCCCCGGCGTCCAGTCAACAGCCTTGCGCAGTGCCGGCTCCCGCAACGCCAGGTGCTCTGCTTCTTTAAGCAATCGATAGGGAGTATCCACGCCCTCGGCCTCGGACAGCCAGGCACAATAGGCCTTGGCTTCATAATAATTGACGATTGCCGGCCAGTCCCACTGCATGTCGATGGCAGAGAAAAGGGTGCGCAGTCTGTAGCGATGGGATCCGGACGGGCCGTCCTGTACCCAGAAAGTGGGCCATTTGACGTTACGGAATTGACGCCAGCTCCAACCGGACTCACTCCAGTATTTGCGCGTCTCGTAACCACCGGATTCGACAAAACGAAAAAACTCGCCATTGCTGACCAGGTATTTGCTGGCCTTAAAAGAAGATACCTGGCGTTTATCCCGACCGTATTCATTGTCCCAACCGAAGGTGGGCCATTGCCCGGGCTTGCCCAGCTCCAGTGTGGAAGGCCTGATTTCCAGCATCGGGTTATTGGCAGGATAGTCTTTGCCTGCCTGGGGTTGAAGACTGGCAGCAGTACTCTGGCTGTAAGGAGCCGGCCAGCCCGACGGGGTAGTAACGTACTCCAGCGGCAGTTCGCGCATCAGAACACTGGAGGTCTCCAGGTGGATACGCTCGTGTTCGAAGGCCATAGCCAGTGCCCAGCCCTGGCTGTCCCGCGTTATCGGTTCATCCAGGCAGGGGTGTGTCCTGATCAGATTTTCGACCATCCGGTACACGGTATTCCGATACTCTATCACCTCTTCCAATTCGGGCCAGACGTCATCCTCACCCTCATGAAGGTCGTCCCAGGTCATTTCATCGACACCGGTCTCAAACAGCAGCTCGAACTCCTTGTTGACCGGCTCGGTGATCAGCCCGCTGACCAGCAGCTTGTTCACATACAGGCTGGCTGGGTGGGCATAATAGAAAACCAGTGGATGGCGGGTTTTGTGATAGGGCCTGACAAAGAAGGCTTCTTTACTGGTCAGGGCAGAAAACAACAGCTCCGTCAGAGACCAGGTATTCCTGAAATAGCTGAGTATGGCCTGACGACCGCCATTGAGATTCAGCAGGGGCAAGGAACGAAGCGTTGCCTCGAAGTGCTTGACGTGGGGAAGCTCGTCGTCCTGACGGTACTTATAGACGGCTTCTTCCTTATTTTTCGTTGAATTACTGATTTGCATACCTATCGCCTGTTTGTTCGCTGATCTGAATGGCCGCTGATGCCGAAACAATCTGCCTGACTGGAGCGACGGGTGTGGTAAATTTTATGCAGCCAGATTGTTAATGTAAACTTGGTTGTCTCTGAACCCTTTATCCGCCCGTCTCGAGGAATGGCCTTGCTAAGCAAATTACCCACTGTCGGAACCACGATCTTCACCGTGATGTCAAAAATGGCCCAGGACTATGGCGCCATCAACCTGTCACAGGGATTTCCCGATTTCGATTGCCCTGCGCGACTGCGGGAGCTGGTCGCTCTCCACCTGAACGGTGGCAAAAACCAGTATCCCCCGATGGCCGGAATTCCGGAGCTGCGAGAGCAGATCGCTCTAAAAGTAGCAGATTTATACGGATGCAGCGCCGATCCGGATCAGGAGGTGACAGTCACCTCTGGCGCGACCGAGGCCCTGTTCGATGCGGTGCAGGCCTGTGTTGGTCGCGGTGACGAAGTGATAGTCTTCGATCCAGCCTATGATTCCTACGTGCCGGCGATCGATCTGGCAGGGGGAAAAGCTATCCATATTCCCCTTACCCTGCCAGATTACAGTATCGACTGGGAACGGGTCAGGGCCGCTGTGACGGACAGAACCCGTCTGATCATAATCAATTCCCCTCACAATCCCTGCGGCGCCATAATCAAGTACAGCGATCTCGAAGAACTGGCCAGCATAATGCGTGATCGGGACATTTATGTGCTTTCGGATGAAGTCTATGAGCATATGGTGTTTGACGGCCAGTCCCATTGCAGCGTGTTGAGCCACCAGGAATTACGCAGCAGAAGTTTTGCCGTCTTTTCATTTGGGAAAACCTATCATGCAACGGGCTGGAAGATTGCCTATTGCGTTGCCCCCCCGGAACTGACTGCCGAGTTTCGCAAAGTCCACCAGTTCGTCACCTTTACCACGTCCAGCTTCATTCAGTACGGTCTGGCTGACTTCATGAAGGAATGTCCGGAACATGCCAAAGAACTGCCGGCCTTCTATCAGGAGAAACGCGACCTGTTCGGCCAGCTGATAGCGAACTCACGGTTCAGCATCAAACCTTCCAGAGGCACTTATTTTCAGCTGGCCGATTATTCATCGATCAGCGATCTGCCCGACATGGAGTTCGTGACCTGGATGACAAAGCAGAAGGGCGTTGCCGCCATCCCCCTCAGCCCGTTTTATGAACAGGCCCCGGACACCCGTATGATCCGGTTCTGCTTCTGCAAGGATAACGCCACCCTGGAGCAGGCGGCAGAAATTCTGTGCGCTATCTAATGGAAGCACGTGTTTTGTCTCCGGGTCAGATGGGGTGTGTGGTTGATGTGAGCGGGTTTTCAATAGAAGAAAGTATGCTCCGCTATCGAAATCAACGCTGTCAGCCGGCCTCCCCCGCCCCGTTATTGCCACTTGAACAGGCGACAGGAAGTGCCCGGTACATCCGGCACCACGGATGCCCATGACCGATCTGGATATCAACAGGCTGGCTGCCGATATTCGCAACTGGGGGACCGCACTGGGTTTCCAACAGATCGGCTTTACCGATGTGGACCTAAGCCGGTATCGCCCCTTCCTTGAAGACTGGCTGGCTAAACAGTTCCATGGCGAAATGAGCTACATGGCACGTAACCACGAGCTGCGCTGCCACCCTGACAAGTTGCTTAATGATACGCTCACTGTCATCAGCGTACGCATGGACTATTCGGCAACACAGGACAACTCCCTGGAACCTCTGGACAGGAAATCTGCCGCCTATATAGCACGCTACGCCAGAGGACGGGATTACCACAAAGTGATTCGCAAGCGGTTGCAGAAACTCGCAGAACAGATTGAAGAGGCGGTCGGTGCCTTCGGCTATCGCGCCTTCGTCGATAGTGCCCCGGTGCTGGAGAGAGCACTGGCTGAGAAAGCCGGTTTAGGCTGGATCGGCAAGAACACCATGTTAATTAACAAACAGGCCGGCTCCTGGTTTTTCCTCGGCGAACTGTTTACCAACCTGCCTCTGCCAACAGACAGCCCTGCCTCAGAACACTGCGGAACCTGTGCCGCCTGCCTGGAGATCTGCCCCACCAAGGCGTTCGTCGCCCCACATCAACTCGATGCCAGGCGCTGCATCTCCTATTTAACCATTGAGTTAAAAACTGCCATCCCCGAAGCATTGCGCCCCCTCATCGGCAATCGGGTATTCGGCTGTGACGACTGCCAGCTGATCTGCCCCTGGAACAAGTTCACCTCCCCAACCCGGGAAACGGATTTCTCACCCCGCCACTCTCTGGATGACAGCGACCTGTTGCAGCTGTTCCAGTGGAGTGAAGAGGAGTTTCTGCAACGGACTGAAGGCTCCGCGATCCGTCGCACCGGCTACCAGGGCTGGCTGCGCAACCTGGCTGTAGCGCTGGGCAACGCGGACAGCAGCCCGGAGATTGTGCGCGCCCTGCAGGCAAAACAGCACCACCCTTCGGCGCTGGTGCGGGAGCACGTGGAATGGGCGCTGGCGCAGCACCGCTAAACACCCTCCTTCCGACGGTCCCCCCGGAATTAGGCGAAGGCCAATCGAAGCCCAGGGGATGCGGGGAAGATTTTCCGAACAATCAGGCCGCAGGCCGTGAGGGAAAACTTACCCGGAGCCCCGCCAAGCTGCTCGTCAACCACCAGTCCCCTCGAAGCCAGACTCATAAGCACCGAGGGCACCTTCGAACGACTCTGTGCGGGTCAGCCCGCGGAGTGCTTCCTCCTCGCGGCTGACGCCTGATTGCTCGTCAAAAGCTCTCCGCGACCTGCCCCTGAAGTCGTCAGGAATACGGGATTCTGAAAGAAGAGATAATTACACCCAGAAAGACAGCCAACCAGAAACATGCGATATCAAATCGAGGCCTAGGGGATCCGGGGAAGATTTCCCGAACAATCAGGCCGCAGGCCGTGAGGGAAAACTTACCCGGAGCCCCGCTAACCTGCTCGTCAACCTCCAGTCCCCTCGAAGCGAACATAAATAAAAACGAGCATAACCCCATCAATCAAGCCGAAAAAAATGCTCCCGGTAATAAGCCAGCTCCTCGATAGAATCCTTGATGTCGTCCAGGGCGATATGCTTACTCTGCTTATTGAAGCCGGCCAGCATAGCCGGCTTCCAGCGACGGGCAATCTCCTTGACGCTGCTCACGTCCAGATTGCGATAATGAAAAAACGCCTCCAGGTCAGGCATGTGGCGGGACAGGAAACGACGGTCCTGGCAAATGCTGTTGCCGCACATGGGAGAGGCGTTCTCATCGACCCAGTGGCGTAGAAAATCAATAGTCTGCCGTTGCCCCTCGGCCTCATCCACCTTGCTGTCCTTCACCCGCTGAATCAGCCCGGACTGCCCATGGTGCTCCTGATTCCAGTCATCCATGGCATCCAGCGCCTGCTGAGACTGGTGGATCGCAAGTACAGGCCCCTCCGCCAGGATATTCAGGTACGGGTCGGTGACGAGGGTGGCGATTTCGATAATCAGATCGGTATCCGGATTCAGACCCGTCATTTCGAGGTCTATCCAGATCAGGTTCAGACTCTTATCCATGCAGTAATATCCGCCTCGCTCAGTGACCAGTGCCCGGATTCTAGCAAAGCCTGGCGAAGGTGAGTATGCCATAATGACCGTCGCCACCCGGTGCACAGAAGTTGGCAGTAACTGGAACGATGACAAAAAGACGACTTACCAGGCAACAGGAACAGCGTATCCGGCAGCGCCAGAGGCAGCAGGTTGACGAGCGGCAGAAAGTCGACGAAGACGGCAATCTAGCAGCGGACAGCACTGGACGGGCCGGTCTGGTGACCTGTAATTTTGGCCAGCAGCTCGAAGTGGAGGCGCTGGAAGGCCCCCAGGCAGGTCAGTTGTTTCGCTGCTATCAACGCAGCAATCTGCCGCCACTGGTTTGTGGCGACCGGGTGGTCTTTGCGACCGATCAGGAAGAGGGCGGTGTCATCGTGGGTCTGGAAGAGCGGCATAATGTGTTCTGCCGCCCGGGAGCCAGCGGCCAGCTTAAACCGGTGGCCGCCAACATCGATCTGGTGCTGGTGGTTCTGGCTCCCCGCCCGGAGCCGTTCCTGAATCTGCTGGATCGCTACCTGGTAGCCGTTGAAAACCTGTCGCTGAAGCCTCTGATTGTTATCAACAAGAGTGATTTGCGCGATACGGAGCCGGTGCCGGTGATCGACACCGTCCTTGAGGACTACCCGGCGCTGGGCTACGACGTTCTGGAAATCTCTGCTCATGCCGGGCTGGGGCTGGGGCGGCTCAAGGCAGCGCTGGCCGGCAAGACAACAGTGGTTGTCGGGCAATCCGGTGTTGGCAAGTCATCCCTGGTCAATGCGCTAAGCACGGAAATCTCCGCCCGGGTCGGAGGGCTTTCCGGAGGTGCCGGCAAGGGAACCCACACCACCACCGCGGCGCAATTGTTTCATCTCGACGGTTTTAACCTGATCGATTCGCCAGGGATAAGAGAGTTCGGGCTTTGGCATATCAGCCCCGCGCAACTGCTGGACGGCTTCGTGGAGTTCCGGCCCTACCTGGGGCAGTGTAAATTCCGGGACTGCAGCCATAACAACGAGCCGGGTTGTGCGTTACGCGCCGCGGTGGCAACAGGCGCGATCCAGGCTTACCGGCTGGAAAACTGTTTTCAAATTCTGGCCAGCCTGCAGGCAGTTTGACTCTATTGTATTGTCGCCAAGGTTATCCGCGCAGCAGTCCAGAACCAGCAATGCAGGAAACCTCTGACCAATTACCACGATGCTCTGGCCCGGTTAACAAGATAGACTAGCGCCCTCAGAATACGGACACCGACTTTTATGACCACGGACAAGTTACCGCTTATTATCGAAGCCGAACAACTCGAGAAGATACTTGATCAGGCTGACCTTCTGATCATCGATCTGTGCCAACCAAGCGTCTACGAGCGGCTTCATGTGCCGGGTGCTGTGCATGTGAACCCGGCGGAACTGATGAGTGGAAAACCTCCCGCCACGGGCAAATTACCGGACCGGTCGCGGCTGACAGCGCTGTTTTCGCGCCTGGGCCTCAGCGCGGAGAAGTTCGTGGTTGCCTACGACGACGAAGGCGGCGGCTGGGCCGGTCGCTTTCTTTGGACGCTGGATGTAGTAGGCCATAGACGCCATGCCTACCTGAACGGGGGCATTCACGCCTGGCTTGATGAGGGCCGCCCGACGCAGGCCGGTATTGAGGAACCGACCCCGGTCAAATTCGAAGCCAACCTGAACCCCGCCGTGATCGCGACCCTGCAGGAGGTGCTGGAGGAAATACCCAGGTCTGATTCGATTGTCTGGGACGCCCGCTCAGCAGAGGAATATAATGGCTACCGGCGGGGTGCTTTGCGCAACGGTCACATCCCTGGCGCAGTCAACCTGGACTGGCTGGAAACGATGGATCGCAGCAACAACCTGCGGCTGCTGCCCCTGGAGCAATTGCAGGAAAAACTGTCGGCCGTCGGCATCACCAGAGACAAGCGGATTATCACCCACTGTCAGACCCATCATCGCTCCGGTCTGACTTACCTGATCGGCAAGGCACTGGGGCTGAACATAAAAGCCTATGACGGATCCTGGGCGGAATGGGGCAACGACCCCGATACGCCGATAGAATCCTGAACCACGAGGCAGCAACAGAACCGATGCGAACACTGCTTGCCGGCAATTGTGCATGCCGACACTGTCGGCGCCACTGACCTGAGATTGGAAATGGACCGTTTTTTTGTTTATTTACAACACCTGATTCCCCAGCATGGGCTTTCCCGGCTGACAGGCCGACTCGCCAACTGTCGCTTAGCCTGGATCAAAAACCCCTTCATCTTTCTCTTTGCCCGTCTCTTTAAAGTGGACCTTGGCGAAGCCAGAATTCAGGACTGCCGTCAGTTCCAGCACTTTAACGATTTCTTCACGCGGGAACTGCTGGCAGGCAGCCGTCCGCTGGCTGGAGACGCCCGGACCCTGGTCAGCCCGGCCGATGGCATCATCAGTCAATTGGGCCCGATTCGCGAGCAGAGCCTGTTGCAGGCCAAGGGTATCGAATACTCCGCTGAGGCCCTGTTGGGTGGTGACGAGCAGGATTTCCGGCTGTTTAAGAATGGCAGCTTCCTTACCATCTACCTGTCGCCACGAGACTACCACCGGGTGCACATGCCGATCGCCGGAAAATTACTGCGCACCGTCTATATACCTGGCAAGCTGCTTTCGGTTAACCGTCAGACTACCCGCCTGGTGCCTGACCTGTTTACACGCAATGAACGGCTGGTGTGTCTGTTCGACACCGAGGCAGGTCCCATGGCCATGGTTCTGGTAGGCGCCATGATCGTGGCCGGCATTCAAACGGTATGGGGCGGCAAGGCCTGCCCGAGCGATCACGGCCTGAAGCGGCAGAACTATAACCGGTTGACATCCCAGGTCCGCCTTGAGCGAGGCGCTGAGATGGGGCGGTTTATGCTGGGTTCCACCGTCATTCTGTTATTCGGCCCCAACGCCGTGACGTTGAGCGCCAGCCTGGCGGAAGGCAGCCCCATTCGCCTGGGGGAGGCGATCGCCAACAGGCCCTCCCCAGAAAGTTGATTCACTTATTTTTCAGGCCTGAACAGGTCTGCACCAGCAAGCCGGAGAACAGCGCGATGGATCAGAACGAATTGAAAAAACAGGTTGCCAGAGCCGCCCTTTCCTATATTGAGCCTTTACTTGAAAAGGACTCGGTGATCGGAGTCGGGACGGGGTCCACGACCAATTGTTTTATCGAAGAGCTGGCATCGATCAGAGACAAGATCTATGGAACGGTGTCCAGTTCCGAAGCGTCCGCGGCCAGGCTCAAGGAACTGGGCATTCCGGTTTATGATCTGAACAGTGTCGACGAGGTGACTTTCTACGTGGACGGTGCGGACGAGGCAAACAAATACCTGCAGCTGATAAAAGGCGGTGGCGCAGCGCTGACCCGGGAGAAAATTGTTGCTGCCGTTGCACGCCAGTTTGTCTGCATCGTCGACGAATCAAAAATGGTCGATGTACTGGGCCATTTCCCTTTGCCGGTAGAAGTCATTCCCATGGCTCGCAGCTATGTCGCCCGGCAAATTGTCAAACTGGGTGGCGACCCGGTTTACCGGGAAGGGTGCGTGACAGATAACGGCAATCACATTCTGGATGTCTATCATCTGTCCATTGTCGATCCACGGGAATTGGAGCAACAGTTGAACCAGGTTACCGGGGTTGTAACCAACGGTCTATTCGCCGTGCGCCCTGCCGATTACCTGCTGGTTGCCAGCCAGGAGGGCATCAAGTCCTACAAACCCTAAGCGGCACCTACTGGATTCTCGCAATTATTCGGGACGCAGGACACCACGGGTCACGCTATGACTGCCTCGAAAGCTCCGGTTCAATTTTCAGCACCGTAAGGTGACATGCAACAATCGACAAGAGACTTTTATACCACTGGGTATAACAGACGTGCTCGGTGGGTGCAGGCTCTTAACGATTGAAGACCGGGCCAGGCCCGGTCTTCAATAGATAACACTTACAGAGGAGTTACGTTTTCCGCCTGTGGACCTTTCTGACCCTGAGTAACCTCCATGGTTACTTTCTGGCCTTCGCTCAGGGACCTTCTACCAGTACCGTTAATCGCGCTGAAATGTACGAAAACATCCTTACCTTCGGCTTGTTCAATAAACCCGAAACCTTTCTCGTCATTGAACCACTTAACAGTACCTTCTACTAAATCTGACATATCTTTCTCTTATATTGCTAATTACCGGGGTATTTCAGGCCTTTTACACGGGTAATCGGCCTAGATTCCTACATGGAATCGCTCTCGAGTTTACTCCCAACCCGAAATAGATGGAATATTAAAATCAACATAAATGCCTGTTGTCCGACCAAATGCCAATTTTTTGTGACGGATTAATCAGAGCCTCCTTAATTGTGACAAATTCATTACCCGGGCACGACTGCCCAGCCTGTTCTGTCCGTTTCCGGCAACGTTCGGGGCCTGATCTGACTCTCAGGTTTCGCTGTCGAAAATCTTGCCGGGATTCATTATTCCGTTGGGATCGAAGACTTTTTTGACCGCGCGCATGTAAGAGATCTCCGCCGGGTCCCGTGACGACGTCAGGAAAGCCTTCTTCAACAGGCCCACACCGTGCTCTGCCGATACGCTACCGCCGTATTCTTTGACCAGCTGAAAGACCTCCTTGCTGACTTTGCCACACTGTTCCTGAAAAACCTGGAGATCCAGTTCCGCGGGTTTAAGGATATTCAGATGCACATTACCGTCCCCGATATGCCCGAACCAGATTATTTCAAAATCCGGGTACCTGGCAGAGACCAACTCATCCACCCTGGACAGGAACTCCGGCACCCGGGAAACCTTGACGGAAATATCATTCTTGTAAGGTGAGAACCGGGAGATTGTCTCCGAGATATCTTCCCGCAAGCGCCAAAGGCTTTCGGCCTGGCCAACGCTTTGACTGATCGTTCCGTCCAGTACCCAGCCGGCTTCCAGGCAGGATTCAAAAAGCGTCATGGCGTCATCGAGGCGAGCATCGGCATCATTTTCAAATTCGATCAGTGCGTAAAAAGGGGCACGTGTCTCGAACGGCCGCTGCAGTCCTTTCTCTGCAATGACGTGACCCAGTGCAGGTTCGGAAAAGAATTCGAAGGCGGACAGCTGGAATTTCTGTTGCGCCTGTTTCAGAACTTCCATGCAGGAGGGCAAATCGGTGACTGCCAGTAACAGCACTGTGGGATCACTGGGTGGAGAGGCCAGGGCCAACGTTACTTCCACGATCAGCCCCAGTGTGCCTTCAGAACCAATGAACAGATGACGAAAATCGTAGCCGGTAGCATTCTTGACCAGCCCCCGGTTCAGTTCCAATAACTCGCCAGTGCCCGTGACCACTTTCAGACCCAGGACCCACTGCCTGGTCATGCCGTAGCGAATGACCTTGATGCCACCCGCATTGGTGGCCACGTTGCCACCAATCTGGCTGGAACCGGACGACGCGAAGTCGACCGGATAAAACAGCCCCTGCTCCTGGGCGAACTGTTGCAGCTCCTCGGTAATAACACCTGGCTCGCAAACCACCTGCCGGTCTACCGGATCAAAGGCCAGGATCCGGTTCATGCGATCGAAGGCCACCACGACTTCCTGGTTCCTGGCGACGGCCCCGCCACTCAAGCCAGTTCGGCCCCCGGACGGCACCAGGGCAAAGCCCTTTTCGTTGGCCAGTTTCACCAGCGCGATCACCTGCCCGATATCCCGGGGCAACACGACCGCAAGCGGATCGGGCTGGTAGGCTGTGGTCCAGTCCTTGCCAAAGGTAGACAGGGATTCGGCGTCGGTTTTCACTGCTTCGTCACCGAACTGATTCTTCAGCAGCGACAGCAAGTGGGGAGAGAAATCTTCTGGGATTGAATTCAAGGAGGCGGCTTCCTCTGGTCTGGTCTGGTCTGGTCTGGTCTGGTCTGGTCTGGTCTGGTCTGGCAGAGTATGCTCTGGGGACTGGATTAAAAAACCTGCTGATATGGTACCATGCGCACCCTTTCCAACCCATCGGGGAACCGAAATCCAGTTCGGAACATGTCATGCAGCAAACGTCACTGAAGAAAAGTAAAATCAGGTTCCTGCTTCTGGAAGGCGTTCACCAGAGCGCGGTCGAAACCCTCAGGAAGCAGGGCTACGACAACATCGAATACATTAAAACAGCGTTGCCTAGCGAGGAACTTAAAGAAAAGATCGCCGACGCGCACTTTGTCGGCATCCGCTCCCGTACCTTTCTGACCGAGGAAATCTTTGCCGCGGCGACCCGGCTGCAGGCGGTGGGTTGTTTCTGCATCGGAACCAACCAGGTCAGCCTGGACAGCGCACTGGTGCGGGGAATACCCGTTTTCAACGCACCATTTTCCAATACCCGCAGCGTGGCAGAGCTGGTGATCGGTCAGACAATCCTGCTACTGCGGGGTATCCCGAAGAAAAACGCACTGTTACATCGGGGTATCTGGGAGAAAGCCGCCAAAGGATCCTTTGAGACCCGGGGCAAGAAGCTCGGCATCGTGGGTTATGGCAATATTGGCTCGCAGTTGAGCGTGCTGGCCGAGTCCATGGGCATGAAGGTCTTTCTGTACGACATCATGACCAAACTGCCACTGGGGAATGCCACCCAGCTGGGCAGCCTGAAAGAACTGATGAACCTGTGCGACGTGGTCAGCCTACACGTGCCGGAGACGCCGCAGACCCGCAATATGATTGGCGCCGAGCAACTGAACTGGATGAAACCGGGCGGCATTCTGATCAATGCCTCCCGCGGCACGGTTGTGGATCTGGAGGCGCTGGCGGACGCCCTGGGTTCGGGGCAGCTGTCCGGGGCTTCCATCGATGTTTTCCCCTCGGAGCCGGCCTCCAACGACGAACCCTTTGTGTCGCCATTGACAGCCTACGACAATTGCCTGCTGACCCCTCATATAGGGGGCAGTACCATGGAGGCGCAGGAAAACATCGGCGTCGAGGTAGCGGAAAAACTGGTCACCTACAGCGACAATGGATCTACGTTTACTGCGGTTAACTTCCCCGAAGTGGCACTGCCAGCCCATCCCGGCAAACACCGACTGCTGCACATACACGAGAACGTCCCGGGTATCCTCTCTGAAATCAACAGCATCTTTTCAGAGACCGGCATCAACATCAGTTCCCAGTACCTGCAGACCAATGACAAGGTCGGCTACGTGGTAATGGATATCGATGTGCAATACAGCAAGGTGGCACTGGAGAAACTCAACAGCATCCGCGGCACCATTCGCTGTCGCGTCCTGTTCTGACTGCAGCATAAAATTCACTGGTTAAGCGCGCAGTCCACCTGCAGCACAGTGGAAGACTCTGTCAGATTTCGCTGGCAATCCATCCCCTTTTCGTGAGCTTCCCAGTCACTGTCCAGCTTGCTATCGCCAGGCCTGCAGTGGGCCTGGGCCGAAAAATTGTGCAAGGCCTGGATTAACCGGACAGGGCCCCAGGCTGAAGATGAGAGAAAAGGTCGAGCCAATAAGCAGTCAAAAAGAAGCCGGAGTAACCAGGAAGAAGAATTTTTCCTGACTACCCCGACAAGAGAGAGTCGTAGGTTAGTGACGACGGGTAAAGGTGTAAAAACGTTTAGAAGCTCTGTGCCAGCTCCGATGCCGGCAGCTTCTGGCTGACCAGGCTGTAATTGGCGACCGCGTTCTTATCGCGGGAATTGAGCGACAAAGCTGTCTCCAGCGCTGCGCTGGCAGCGGCGATATTGCCGCTCATCGCCAAGGCCACCGCCAGGTTGGAATAAATGGAAGCCTTTGCGTCCCGGGTAGCAACGACCCCGATACTGAGATCCTTTTCAACTTTTTCCAATGCCGCTGAACAGGCCACTTCTGCGGCGGCAAATTCTTCGGTCAGGATCTGAGTCACACAGAGGTTATTGGCTTTGACAAAGTCAAGGCTGTCCAGAGAGCGGTCGCGCAGGATCGATTTGGCAGACGCCACGTCCTGAGACAACAAGGCATCGTACTCCGAGGAATAGCCGAATGCGGTGACGCGATAGTCGGCCGACGCAGTTGCGGACAGCAACAGAGAACAAAGGCCGGTTGTAGCAAGTAAGAGTCGTGATTTGATAATGTGTTTCATGTCGATTCCTTGATGAAAATCAGTTAAGAGTCAGTTTGGTGCGTTCCATTGATCTCGCTGTTTGATCTGATATTAGAGATCGGATTCCAATCCGACAAAGTATGATTCATCAGGCGACGGATGAATTTTTCTCATCCATCTGTTCGGCGTATTGCTGCAGGCTCGCGCTGATCCACTTCCAGAAAATTTCAGCCGCCGCCTTGTTACTGGATTCGGCATTGAGCGTCATCCAGTAAAAGTCATCCGTTACCAACGCCGTGTCATGCAAAGGTACCAGTTCTCCCGAATCGAACCAGGCCTTGCTGACCGGCATGGGCACCAGGGCGATACCCGCACTCCTCTGTGCGGCACGGGCCAGTGCAAACATACTGTCCACAAAAATAATCTGTTTCGGTTTCATTCTGCCGACGCCGGCATGTCGGGCCCACCGGGTCCAGGCCTGAGGCCTTGCTTTGTGAAGCAGGATAGTCGAGACATTGATCGCGTCGATACCACTGAAGCCTTTCCGCTTCCAGTCCGCATGCAATGCCTGGCTGCAGGCGGGAATATAGCGAATCGGAAACAGCTTCTCGGCCTGGGCGACCTGTGGTCGATGGCGGGACAACACGATATTGATGTCTGCCTCAGGGTTGGCTTCGCCGCTTGAATCCATGGATTCTATCCGCAGGTCGATATCCTGATAACGGTCAGAAAAGTCACTGATCAACGGCATCAACAGTTCACTGGCAAAGAATTCAGGCATCTGCGCCAGCAGCGGAACACGCCGGGAATTCTTTTTCACACGACTGGTGGCCTCATCAATGGCTGCCAGAAGCGGAGCCACCTCCTCGTAATAATTCAGGCCCTCGGGTGTCAGGGATAGCGAACGGATCTGTCGTTCAAAGAGTTTAACTCCCAGTTCAGACTCCAGATCATTGATCTGGTGGCTGACGGCGCTGGCTGTCAGGCACAGCTCATCCGCTGTTTTCTTGAAACTGAGGTGACGGGCGGCAAGACAGAAACTGCGCAGCCCTCTAAGTTGCATTGGCATCAGAGTGTGCTCTTTTACTCCTGCGAAAATCTGTTGCCAGAACGGAGTGGCCGGAATCAGATCAATTCCAACCCTGCGGCAACTAAAGCGGTAGCTTACTTAAAGCAACTGCCGTGCCAGGATTGTCAGGGGAGAACAAGCAGAATTGGCGCTAAAACCCGGGGGCATGCACCGATCCGGTTCGCCAGGGCACTAATCCCTGTGACTTCGGCACATCTATGGTCCCCTGCCTGCAGTGACCTGCTGCCACTCAGACCGCCTCGGTAAACCAGTCGCCAGTACGGTTTACTATCGCCACCAGGGAAAGCATCACCGGCACTTCAACCAGCACCCCAACGACTGTTGCGAGCGCTGCACCGGAATTGAGGCCGAACAGGGAAATGGCGACCGCAACTGCCAGTTCGAAAAAGTTGGAGGTGCCGATCAGGCAGGCGGGTGCCGCTATGTTGTGGGGGAGCCTGATCGCTCGAGCGGCAACGTAAGCGATGGCGAAGATTCCGTAAGTCTGCAGCATCAGTGGAATAGCTATCAGGACAATGACCTGGGGCTGGCCGATGATCTTCTCAGCCTGAAACCCGAACAGCAGCACGACCGTGGCCAACAAGCCGATGATGGACCAGGGTTTCAGCCTGTGAACAAATCCGGTGAGCTGCTGGCCGTCACCGCCGGCCTCCAGCCGGTGCCTGGTGAAAGCCCCGGCTGACAGGGGTAGCACCACGTACAAAACCACTGACAGCAACAGCGTTTCCCACGGCACCGCGATATCACTGACACCAAGCAGAAAAGCCGCGATCGGCGCAAAGGCAAACACCATGACGATATCGTTTACCGAAACCTGGACCAGCGTGTAATTGGGGTCACCTTTGGTCAGCTGGCTCCAGACAAACACCATCGCCGTGCAGGGAGCGACACCCAGCAGAATCATGCCGGCGATATACTCACTGGCTGACTGCAGATCAACCCAGCCGGCAAAAAGCACCCGGAAGAACAGCCAGGCCAGGGCGGCCATGGTAAAGGGCTTGATCAACCAGTTGACCACCAGGGTAAGCACCAGTCCTTTGGGTTTCTTCCTTACTTCTTTGACCGCCGCAAAGTCGATCTGCACCATCATCGGATAGATCATCACCCAGATTAATGCTGCCACTGCGAGGTTGACGTTGGCATACTCCAGCCCGGCGATCAGTTGAAAGACGCCTGGCATAAAATTACCCAGGAGAATTCCCGCGCCAATACACAGGCCTACCCAGAGGGAAAGATAACGTTCAAAAAGTCCCACTAGTCCTGCTCTCCGATTTTATCCAACGTCTGTTTCAACTGATCAGCTTGCGTGTCCAGTGGCAATACCCGTATCAGCTCTAAAGCCCGCGCTTCGATGGTTTTTATGACGGCCTCGAACGCTTTATCCACTTCGGCTTCGGTGCTGTCGAGCCGCGACGGATCCGGTAGCCCCCAGTGGGTCACTACTGCGTTGCCCAGCCACACCGGACAGGGCTCCCTGGCGGCCTGATCACAAACCGTTATGACCGCATCGGGTTGAAAGGCTTCCAGCGCCTCAATGGATTTACTGTGCAGACCTGATACCGGATAACCCCGCTGCTCAAGATGCCGCAACGTCAGCGGATGTACCTTACCTGAGGGTGCACTGCCCGCACTGGCAACCTGAATATAGTTTCCGGCAAGCTCGCGGGTTACTGCCTCGCTTAAAATACTTCGGCAGGCATTATGGGTACATAGAAAGGCGATCTTCACAAAAAATAGTCTCCTGGCTGCTGTCAGGCTTGCCGCAAGCGCTGGGGGGAAGTATATTCCATTTTTGGAATATTTCAATTTATGATCAGACAGAACACCAGGATTTTTTCAGTTCTCAGCAACCCGGTGCGACTCCGGTGTCTGTACCTGCTGGCCAGAAATGCTGAGATCTGCGTATGTGAATTTGTCGAGGCACTGGAAATCAGCCAGCCATCAGCATCCAAGGCGCTGGCCGCTCTGAAGGCAGCCGGGCTGGTGACAGACCGACGGGATGCCAACTGGACTTACTACTGTTTAAACCCGGCGTTATCCGCCTGGCAGCAGACGATCATCGAGGCCACCGTGGAGGAATTGTCAGCCAGCAAATCATGCCGGATTGATGAAGAAAGATTCCTGCGCCAGGCATCCGCAACTGGAAAAACCACCTGTCTTTAACACGACTGCCCAGCGTTCTCTTACCTGGACCTCTGGTGGCGCGCTTATTGCTCGCCACTCAGGGCTGCGCGCCTCTCTTCTTCCCGGGCTCCGCGCAGAATATTAAGCAGGCCGTAGTTGCCTTCCTGACAGGCGTACTCATAGAGCTGCCCGGCGACCTTGGCCATGGGTAAAACCGCCGTGATCCGGTCCGAAAAGGTGGCCGGGTCTTCCAGTGTCCATTCGTATTCCAGCGTATCGTAATCACTACGAGTGAAGCGTTCGGTCAGGACTTTGTGTTTTCCGGTGCCAAAGCTTTGCAGGCTGGCAGTCAGAAAGCTGAAATTACGGGATTCTACAACCAGGGTATCGCCATCCCAATAGCCACGGGAATCACCGGTCCACAGCTCCATGTCTGCTGGCAGGGGCGGCCGCTCATCGAGAGGAATTACCCGGGCGTTGTGAATCATTTCCGACAGGATTACTACGTGGTCCCTGTTCTGCACGATTTGCAGGTTATTGTTGTAGCGACTGGGCCGATAGGGAGGCAGCGCGTTCATACCCACGATGCAGCGTTCAGGCAGACCACGGTCCTCGGGGCCATCTTTGCCGATTCCCCCACTGCCGGTTCTGACCGGCCGCTCGCCGACCGCATCCTCAAGGAAGCCACTGCTGCCCCTTGGGGCATCGGGCAGGACAGCCGGCATCTGACCATCACGGGGGTAGATGATCTGAGAAGTACGGACCGTCTCGGCAATAGACGCCATCTCGTACCAGAAATGATCGTAACCATAAACGAAACGCTCGTCGGTGGACGGCGCTCCGCGATCGGCGAGATCAGGGTCGGCTTCCACTACCGCCCCTGCGGCCGCTTCGGCTGCCAGGCGGGCCTGAATTTCGTCTATCTCCTCCGCGGTGAGAAATTCACGATCGCCATAGCGAGCCGGCCGTTCAAAGGGGATTTCCGTGGAAAAATTCCACACGCCCTGCAGGTCGGGATGCCCCCACTCGGTTGTGTAATGTTCCCCTTCTTCGGCCGCCATGGCGAAGGCAAGGGGCAGCAAGGTAAGGATGCACGTAACTGATCTGTGTATTGGCTTCATGGCAAGGTTAACTCCCTGAATTGTTGGAAGTACTTTACTGAATTAACGTGCTGATTGCCATGCCCGAGGAACAGACCTGGGACCAGTCGACTATCCAGTACGCCTGCCAGTTCATGCACCTCGGAGGAACAAGAACCCGCCTGGAATTCTGTTGATCAGCGGCTGATTGATCTCTGATTGATGTGAAACAAATTTACTTATACAGTGTGTAGCGTAACATCTGCCAGGGAAGGTCTTGATTAATCAAGAATGAGGTTAGAAAAATGAAATCTTTCAAAAACAAAGTGGGCTTGTCCGCCACCGCCTTAGCCCTGTTGCTGGCTACCGGCTGCGCCAGCAGTGCCCGCGTAGACGAGGTGCAGGCAACCGCCAATTCCGCCCAGTCCACGGCCCAGTCAGCCCAACAGACCGCCAATGATGCGCTGCGAGCCGCCAATGCGGCCATGGCGGCGGCAGAACGGGCCCAGGCCACTGCAGACCAGGCGCTTCGCGCAGCCAACGACGCCAATGAGGCAGTCACCCGGCTGGCAGAAACAATCAGCAGTAAATAACCGGTTTTCCCGCTGCTGCCTGTTTGCCCCTTTGCTGACTTCAGTAGGGTACAGGCTGCAGCGAGATTACCTCTGGTACACCACTGCGCTGTTCAGCTACCCGCCGTGCTTTCTCCCAGTCTACTTCCCTGGTCAGCTCCGGCCTTCTGGACAAGGCATCGGTAATGAGTTCTTCCAGATCGATAATCCGGTCCTGGTCTTCGGCCAGCAGGGGGTGGGCTTCCAGATAAAGCTGCCCGCGTTTCCAGCCGGCTTTCACCGGTTCATTGATGATGGTTACCGGTAACCCGGGGCGTACGCTGATTGCCAGCTCCTCAATATCTGCAGCATACAGCCTGATGCAACCGTGGCTCACCCGCATGCCTACGCCAAGGCGCTTGTTGCTGCCGTGAAAAAGATAGCCGGGGATAGACAGCGCCACGGCGTATTCGCCCAGTGGGTTATCCGGGCCCGGCGGCACCACCGCTGGCAGGATGACGCCTCTGGCGGCCTGCTCCTGGCGAATTGACTCCGGCGGTGTCCAGCTTGGGTTTTGCACAACGCCTGTCACCCTGGCTGCCGAGGTTGGCGTCTGCCAGCCTTCCTTGCCGATCCCAACTGCGTAGGCTCTGACGATTTTCTGCTCCGGCAGGAAGTGGTAGAGGCGGAATTCTGCCAGATTCAACACGATCACTTCCTCTCCGGTCAGCCCCTGGCTGGGCAGGATAAAGGATAACGGTAGTGTGACTGCGGTACCTTCCCCGGGAACCCAGGGTGAAATACCCGGATTGGCATCGATCAGCTCCCGGTATCCCAGCCCGTAGACCTGGCCAAAATTGACAAAGGTATCTTCGTAGCGGGTTTCAATTTCCAGGTTATTGCCCACAACCTCATCACCGTCAAGCCGGAAGGTAAGCGCCTGACCACTGGCACTGGCCAGCAACAGGATAGTAAGAATCAGTGATCGCATCGCGGGTACTCGGCTTGTGAACCTGCTGTATCTTAACCCAATCATTGGATAAATTCCCGGCCCGGGACCCCTTGGCCGAGCTTCAAAGCGTGGTAGGGTGACTCGTCTGCACCGGATTGCGACCTTGGAATCTATCGTATGGCAATGAATTTAGTTTCAGCGGGTCGTCCAATGGATCCCGAATGGAGAAAACGTCGGCGGCATAGGCCACTGACAATCCTGTCGAGCAGATTGGCAGCCGGGGCAGGCAGACGCAACCAGCGCAGAATACTATAAAGCCAGCGCAACATGCATCATGTAATATACCGATTGTTCTGCGTGCCGCCAGCATTGCCACTCTCTGTTCGAACAGATCATGGGGGTGGTCGCCGATATTCCGTTGCTCCCGAAAGTTCATCTGGGACAGTCCAATATCATTCGAGGCATTGGCTCCAGCAGACAGGGTCGGCGGCGAGGTCTTTCGCTACGCTCGCGACACCTGTTACCCTGTGGACAAACACATCAGCCCCAGACCTGTTTTTATGATCGCTTTCATTCTACAGCTGGTGATGCCGCTGGGCCTGCTTATCTGGCTGACACAGTGGCCCTCCCGCGGCTGGATTGCTTTTTCGGTGCAGGCCTTGGCGGTTGCAGGCATCCTTATCGGCCTCCGGGCCGTGGCGATCTGGGCGATGCCTCCCTTCTGGGTTCCCGATCTTTACCTGATTCTTTTTCTCGGCAGTGTTACCTGGCACCTGGTAAATCGGCGGGCCGACGGTCCGTGGGTCCCGGGTACTGGTCTTCGCGCCCGGCTGCTGATTATCCTGTTAGCTGCCACTGGAGCCTACGGAACCTATCTGGGACTTCAGGCGTGGCAAGGTAAAAAATTGCCTGCCGTGAAGACCATCGATATTGCTTCTCCCTTCCCGTCCGGCACTTATCTGATAGCCAGCGGGGGTTCAAACCGGGCGGTGAATGCACACCTGGAAACTCTGAATCCGGATCGTCCCGAATTCAGAAACTGGCGCGGTCAAAGCCGGGCGCTGGACATCTTCAAAATATCTTCGTGGGGATTCCATGTCGACGGCTGGCACCCGAGAGATCCCGAGAAGTACCACACCTATGGCGCTCCACTTGTGGCGCCCTGCGCAGGTACCGTGGCCAGAGCATTGGATGGTGTGCCTGATAACCGGGTGCCAAGGATGAACCGAGAGGCCATGGCAGGCAACTACCTGGCAATCCACTGTGGCGAGAACGTTTTTGTCATCCTGGCCCATCTGCGCAATGGCAGCCTCAAGGTCAGCACGGGCCAGCACGTAAGCCTTGGTGAGCCGCTTGGTGAGATGGGCAATTCAGGCAACAGTTCCGAGCCCCATCTGCATATCCATGCTCAGCTGGGGCTGCCCGAAGACGCACCACTTGCGGGTGAGCCACTGGGACTGACGATTCAGGGTCAGTTTCTGTCCCGCAACGACCGCTTCAGCGTTACCGACTACTGATCACTCGGGAGGGCGGGGAGTGGCCAGTACATTGAAGGCGATGCTCACCCGGTCCTGGTCGCTCTTGTTTTCCTCCACCCCGTGTTCCATCCAGCCAGGAAAGACATACATGCGCCCTTCTTCCGGCGGCATGAAAACTTCCTCGGTGGTGAAGTCGGTGGGCTCGGTAGCGGGATAGGTGAACATCCTGGACGCCACCCGCGGGTCTCTGAAAAAGATACTGCCGCATTCCGGCGCCTTGAGGCTGATATAGTAGACGCCACTGAAGTGGCAGTTGGCATGGTAATGGATCTTATTGGAAGCACCTGGCGGACTGACATTGATCCAGGCCTGGTGCTGGAAGATCAGGTCTTTCCTGAAGTGCTGGGATTCGCCTATGCGCTCAGAAATCTGCAGAATCCTGAGATTCAGGTCGTCAAATTCGGCAAGATTCTGGAGAATATTGGGACTCTGCCAACCCCTGACATTGGTGTTGGCCACCCCGGCAGGATCCCGGGCGCGCATCTGATTTGCCAGCTCCAGCAGCCTGGCATTGAAAACTTCCCGGTCGTCGAACAGCGTGGTCCAGACCAGGCTGGGAAATATGGATTGGGGTATGATTTGCAAGCGTTTTCTCTCTCTGCAGGGATTGCGGTTCTGTTAACGAACACAGGCCAGCAGGGTAAGACCCGCTGCTCTTAAGGAACGTTCAGCGTCGAAGTGACAGTGTGCCAGCCAAGGCTTCCTCGAAGCATGATCAGCAACGGCAATTAATCTGCCCACCGTCAGCCAGTGAGTTGAGCAGAAGGTATCGCTGCAGTAGAGATTTGTCCAGTTACGCGGCCCGATAAACCAAAGGTACAATCAGGCCACGAATCACGGAGTCAGTTATCTGGACAGTACGTGCAGATGTGGCTGATCAGGCGCATAAATCAGATACGCACCGGTAGGAATTCTGGTAAGGTTTATGCATGATAACGGGGTATTCTCTGCATCGGGGCTTCCCCGGCGCAAATCCAGGCAAGGGAGACTTCTTAATGGCCGAACACACCAGCAACGGAAACGGGCCGGATCACTGCCAGCAGTGTTCAACCCTGCAGTCACAGCGGCGCCGGCTGCTCACCGGTGGCGTATCGCTGGCGGGGGCCCTGGCCGTGCCTACCCTCCTGTCCAGGCCGGTAAGGGCCGCCGAATCAATAAGCGGGCGACTGCAGCAGCTGGGTATCAGCCTGCCGGAAGTGCCGCCACCGGTGGCAAACTATGTCCCCTTCCTGCTACAGGATCAGTTTGTGTATATTGCCGGGCAGATTCCGTTCCTTGACGGCGTGCTGATGCATCCTGGTTCAGTGCCCAATGAAGTCAGTATCGAGAACGGCCGCGCGGCAGCCCGCCAGTGTGGCATCAATATTCTGGCTGCACTAAATGTCGCCCTGGAAGGAAACCTGGATCGGGTGAGGCAGTGTATGCGCCTGGACGGCTTCGTAGCCTCGGCAGCGGGATTTACCCAGCAGCCGGCGATTGTTAACGGAGCATCGGACCTGATGGTAGACGTCTTCGGTGCGGCGGGTCGCCACACCAGAACCGCCGTAGGGGTCAGCGAGCTGCCATTGAACGCCTGCGTAGAAGTCGCTGCCGTGTTTGTTGTCGACTGAAGCCTGGCAGGCTGTTGGAAAACGTTGGCTAAGCTGCCTGGCAGGGCAGAAACAGTCCAGGCAGCGGTATTTATAAATAGGATTACAATTCCGGACCAGTGTAACCGCCACAACGACCAGACGGATAATTTCTCGACAGCCCGGTGCTTGCAGCGATGGGCGACCTGCCGGCCATTTGCGCAGCACACCGGGAAAAAGTAGCCGTTTATTTTTCCGTCATCCGTACAACCCTTATTCCTGTTAATTATTCGAGACACCAGCCATGAAAGTATTGCGTCTATTGTTGCTTCTGACATTAGTGACCAGTTGTTCTGAATCCAGGGAGCAGTCTGCTGCTCCGGTCGATTCGGGGCCTTCACGCTCTGAGGGGGTGGCAATCCAGGCTGTTATCCCGGATCAAGAACAGTCCGCAGGGGATTGGAACCGGGGTTTCATGGCGGCGGTGGCAAACCCATACGCCACCGAGGCTGCCGCGGAAATGCTGGCCCAGGGAGGCCATGCGGTTGATGCAGCGATCGCAGCACACGCTGTTCTGGGTCTCGTGGAGCCGGAGAGTTCCGGGCTCGGAGGCGGAGGCTTCATGGTAGTCTACGAGCGGGAATCCAAGCAGGTTCAATTCCTGGATGGTCGTGAAGCCGCTCCCGCCAACGCCTCCATCGATATGTTCATGCAGGACGGCGAGGTGATGAATTTCCGAGACGCCGTGCAAAGCGGCAAAGCGGTGGGAGTCCCCGGGGCTGTTGCCCTGTACAGGCTCGCCCACGACCGCTTCGGCGTCCTGCCCTGGGAGGCGGTGTTCGAACCGGCAATCCGGCTCGCCACCGAGGGCTTCGTGGTAACCGAAAAAATGGCCCGGCTACTGCCGGGTATGGCGACCTCGTCCCTGTTGGACGAGAACCCGGGCACATCGGAGTATTTCTATCCCAACGGCCAGCCCCTGCAGGCGGGCCAACTGCTCCGGAATCCTGAGTATGCCGATACCTTACGACGCATTGCCAGTGAGGGGCCATCGGCGTTTTACAGCGGAGAAATCGCCGAGGCTATTGCCCGATCGGCTCAGGCCGGGCCCGATGGCGGCAGTCTGACCACGGAAGACATCGCCAACTATCAGGCGCTGGAAAGAGAAGCGGTCTGCGGTGCATGGCGAGACCTGACCTTGTGTTCCGCTACCCCGCCGTCTTCCGGCGCCATGCAGATCATGATAGTAAACCTGTATGACGAGCTGTTACCGGAGAACCCGGATCAGGGCGATCAGATACGTGCCTTCGTGGACGCCCAGCGTCTGGCCTATGCCGATCGAGACTACTACTTCGGCGACCCGGATTGGGTCGATGTACCCCTCGATCAGCTGCTGGATCCGCGCTACCTGGAATTTCGCGGCCAGAATCCAGTTGCGCCGGATGGAATTCCCACACATGGCGATCCGGCGGAAATCCTGGGCGGCGAAGAGCTGGCGGTTTTCGCTACCGACTCCACGCAGGAGCCTGCCGGCACCACGCATTTTTCCATCGTGGACGGCCAGGGTAACGCGGTGTCTGCCACCATGACGGTGGAATCCGCCTTCGGTTCACGCCGCTGGGCTGCCGGCTTCATGCTCAACAATGAGCTGACGGATTTTTCCCGCGCCTATGACCCCGAGGCCCCCGAGGCAGCCAACGCGGTCAGGCCCGGCGCCCGGCCCCGCTCCTCCATGTCGCCGTCCATCATCCTGGACTCAGAGGGTGAGCTGTTCATGGTAACCGGCTCTCCCGGCGGAAATTCCATTCCCGCCTATACGGCCAAAAAGCGTGCTGGGAATTGTGGATTGGGGCTTGTCGGTACAGGAAGCGGTTGATTTCCCCAACATCATCGCCCGGGGGGAACTGGTGCGAGTTGAAGTCGGCCGCGAGCCCGGGCCGGCACTGGCAGAGCGGCTACAGGAAGCCGGCTACAACGTGCGGGAAAGTGCCGGTGAAAATTCCGGGCTCCACGTTATCCTCATCGAAGAGGACGGCATGACCGGTGCAGCGGACCCGCGACGAGAAGGCACGGTAATGACAACCGCGCCGCTGTAGAACTGCGGACAGTTTCTCCCCATGGCGACCAGCAGATAAATTGCCAGGCCGATCTGCGCCGGCACTGGTTAATCTCTGGTTTTGTCGCGACCGGAAACCGCACCCTGGGGTTCAGTTTGCGGGTCTGTAGTGGCCTTTGCCGGTGGTGATCCAGGGGGCCGGACGCCTTCTTTTATCCCGTACCGAAGCACGTAGAACAAGCCGACACCGGCAGCCAGAAATCCCGCCGCTGCCCCGACACCCATGGCCAGCCGGGGCCCGAAACTGTCAGCCACCCAACCGACACTTAGCGCCCCGAGTGGCGTGCCGCCCACTGACAGGGCAAAGACAATAGAAATGACCCGTCCCCGCATCACCGGAATGGTCCACATCTGTACGGCACTGTTCACACTGGTCATGAAGGTCTGGGCGGATACCCCGACCAGCACCAGCACCAGGCAGAAGGAGACCAGGCCAGGCATCAGGGCCGCCAGACTGAGCGCACAGCCCAGCAGCAGCGCACCCAGCAGCAGATGACGCATTCCCGGTTGTTCACGATTGGCCGCCATCAGCGCACCGAGTACCGAACCGACCGCGATCATCGATGTCATCAATCCGAAGCGTCCGGCACCGACACCGAATTCCTTCACACCCATGGTTGAGAGATAAACGGGGAAGTTGATGGCAAAGGTACCTATCAGCATGAACATCAGCATGGCAATCAGAATCTGGCGGTTGGCAGCAATGTAGCGAAATCCCTGCAGCATGCCACCAGGGGGAGTCGCGGCGAGATCCCGGTATCGCAACTGGTCCGCCCGCATCAGGGAAATCGCCAGCAGTATCGCGATGAACGAAAACCCGTTGATCAGGAAAACCCAGCCGGTTCCGACCAGGGCGATCAGCAGCCCCGCCACCGCCGGCCCGACCAGCCGGGCGGACTGGAAGGAAGTGGAGTTCAGCGCTACCGCATTGGTCAGGTGGTGATCCGGCACCAGTTCCGATACGAAGGTCTGCCGGGCCGGCATATCAAACGCGGTAGTGCAGCCCAACAGCAAGGCAATCAGGTAAACGTGCCAGAGCTGCACCTGTCCGCTCACCACCAGCACCCCCAGCACCAGGGCCAGCAACGCCATGGTCGACTGGGTAATAAAAACCAGTTTGCGCAGCGGAAAATGATCGGCAGCATAACCGGTCAGTGGCAACAGCAGGAACTGCGGGCCGAACTGCAACGCCATGACCATACCCAGCGCCGTGGCACTGGTTTCGGTGAGCTCGGTAAATACCAGCCAGTCCTGGGCGGTGCGTTGCATCCAGGTGCCCAGATTGGAAACCAGGGCCCCAATGACCCACAGACGGTAGTTTGGTGCGGAGAGGGATCGAAAGGTGTTTTTCACGGGATACCGGCTTAGCTGGAAGCAACATTGTACCGCGCGCAGGCACTAAGCTCGAGCAGGCAATAGCGCGCAGATCCGGCTGCAGCATGGCTATTGCGTCAGGATCATTGCGATTCTCTTGAATACCTGTTGCCGGTACTGGTCCGACTCATTGACCAGATGGTGGCGCGCACCTTCTATCAGGTAGGTTCTGGCGGCCGGGAATTTATCGACCAGCTTTGGCAGGTTATAGCGCCAGTCCACCGTAGTATCCTCAGTGCCCTGAATGATGTGCAGCGGCTGCTGCGAGCGCGGCGCGGCTGCAAATTTATCGAGATATGCCTTCAGTGACCGCACCCAGTCCACCATCAGGTATCGGGCCTGGAGAGGGTCCTCCCCGGCAATGAAGTGCAGAAATTCGTCATCGTGACTGTTGCGGGCGAAATCCCGCTTCACGCGTTTGACAAACCAGCGCATAAAGCGGTACTTGACCAGGCCGCTGGCCCAGTCCACGGGCTGCAATAAAGGCGCCAGGAGTAGTATTTTATGAAAAGCAGGCAGCGGATACCGCTGCGGATCCAGCAGGCAATTAATAATCGCCGCCGCGCCGGTGCTTTGCCCGAGGATAGACCAGGGTCCGGCAGCTCCCGCCTGCCCCGCCAGCCGCAGACAATCAACCAGAGCCTGGCTGTAATAGTCGAAGGAACTGATACTGGCCGGATCGCCGCCGGACAACCCGTGCCCGGGAAGATCAAAGCTCAGCACTGAGAAACCCAGGGACAGGCACAGCTCGATCGGGTGACAAAACAGGCCTGTGTGATCGTAATAGCCGTGAACGATAACTACGGTACCGCGGCAGTTTTCGGGGGGCACGGCAAAAAACTGGCCAGCGAGCCGGAACGGCCCGCTGGTGAAACTGCCAAAGAAGTGGGTAAGCGGCCAGGGGGCCTGCAGATGTGCCAGCCCGTAATGACGCAGGTAGGCACGGGTCAGTTCGTCATCCACCACCGGCGACTTGAGATCAAAGGCCGCTAGACTGTCATGCAGCCGCCGGGCCTGCTCGCGGGTGAAACTCACAGGCCTCTGGTGCCTTGCCCCGGTGCCATCGAACCTGCTCTACATGCCATCTATGTAACGCTGAGACATCTCCTCGAGCGTATAAATTTTCTTGATGTTGGCAATCTGGCCTGCGGTACCAAACGCTTCAAGGCGCGCCTTGACGATGGATTTCATTGCGCCGATGGTCGGTGTCAGAAACTTCCGCGGATCGAATTCGGACTTGTTTTCAGCCAGGAATTTACGCACTGCGCCGGTGGACGCCAGTCGCAGGTCGGTATCGATGTTCACCTTTCGAACACCATGTCGAATACCCTCCTGAATTTCTTCCACGGGGACACCGTAGGTTTCCGGAATCTCCCCGCCGAACTCGTTAATCACCGCCAGCCATTCCTGGGGTACCGATGACGACCCGTGCATGACCAGGTGTGTGTTCGGAATCTTTTCGTGAATTTCCCTGATACGATCAATAGCCAGAGTATCCCCTGTAGGTGGACGGCTGAACTTGTAGGCTCCATGACTGGTGCCGACAGCGATGGCCAGGGCATCCACTCCGGTAGCATTGACAAAATCTGCCGCTTCCTGGGGGTCAGTCAACAATTGGTCCATGGACAGTTTGCCCTCCGCGCCGATGCCGTCTTCTTCACCGGCCATCCCGGTTTCCAGTGAGCCGAGGCAGCCGATCTCGCCTTCCACCGAAACACCGCAGGCGTGCGCCATCTGGACGGTCAGGCTGGTTACCCGCACGTTATAGTCAAAATCCGTCGGGGTTTTACCATCCTCGGCCAGGGAGCCGTCCATCATCACCGAGGAAAACCCCAGCTGAATGGAGCGTTGGCAGACCGCCGGCGATACACCGTGATCCTGGTGCATGACGATGGGGATATGAGGAAACTCTTCTATTGCTGCCTGGATCAGGTGCTTGAGAAAATTGGAGCCGGTGTATTTTCGGGCACCGGCCGAAGCCTGGAGGATAACCGGACTGTTGACCTCGTCAGCGCCTTCCATGATGGCCCTGACCTGTTCCAGGTTGTTGACGTTGAATGCCGGCACTCCGTACCCGTGCTCAGCGGCATGATCCAGCAACTGTCGCAGACTGATTAAAGCCATGATAAATCCTCGTTCTCGTTAACTGTTGAGGCAGTCCCGTTGGTTGGAAACACTGCCATGCAAATTTTTTCTGGCTACAGCCTGCTAGCCACGACTCTCCAGCATAGCCACGGCTGGCAGTACGGCACCCTGGACATATTCCAGAAACGCGCCTCCGCCAGTGGAAATATAGGAAATACGATCGGTAACCTGAAACTTGTCGATGGCGGCGATAGTTTCGCCGCCTCCGGCGATGGAAAAACCCGGGTTGGCTGCTACTGCTTCCGCTACCACCCGTGTCCCACCCGCAAACTGCTCGAATTCGAAAACCCCGACCGGGCCGTTCCAGATGATGGTCTTCACTTTCGCAATTCGGTCTGCGAGCATTGCCGCCGTCTCGGGCCCCACGTCCAGGATCATATCCTCTGCATCGATATCGGCTACCTTTTTCACCGTGGCCAGCGCCGCTTCGGAAAATTCTCTGGCGACCACCACATCTACCGGAATAGGAATATCAGTTTTTGCCATCAGGGCCCGGGCCTGCTCCATCAATTCCGGTTCATAAAGGGATTTTCCAACCGTAAAACCGGCGGCGGCGAGAAAAGTATTGGCAATTCCACCGCCGACGATGAGCTGATCCACGATTTCAGCAAGACGTTCCAGAACCTGCAGTTTGGTGGACACTTTAGCCCCACCAACAATCGCCAGGACCGGATGCTCCGGATTCTTAAGCGACCTGTCCAGAGCGTCCAGCTCCCTGGCCAGCAACGGACCCGCACAGGCCTGGGGAGCAAACTTTGCCACCCCGTGGGTACTGGCCTGGGCACGGTGGGCGGTGCCGAATGCATCCATCACAAAAATATCACACAGTGCCGCATAGCCTTTAGCCAGGGTCTCGTCGTCGGCTTTCTCACCCTTGTTTACCCGCACATTTTCCAGCAATGTTACCGTGCCTGGTTTTGGAATCGCCGCACCGGGATTGTCGAGATAGTTCTCGCACAGGTTGACCTGGCAGCCCAGCAACTGGGCAAGGTGGCTGGCCACCGGCAACAGGGACGACTCCCGTTGTTCTGCCAGCGGAACCCCTTCTTCGGGGCGTCCAAGATGGGACATGACGATGGGTTTTGCGCCCCGCTCCAACGCCAGCCTGATCGTCGGCAGTGCCGCTCTGATCCGCGTGTCGTTGGCCACCGAACCGTCTTTGACAGGGACATTCAGGTCCTCACGGATCAGCACCCGCTGTCCCGAGAGATCCAGGTCTTCCATTCGCAGAATAGTCATCTTGTTTTTACTTCCCTCGGTATTCCAATTGGTGATTTGCAACGCCCGTTGGCCTGATCGGATAGCCGCCATGCAGCGCATGGGGCCCCCGGTAAGCCTGGAGGCCGGAAGGCATTCTGCCCTTTACCTTTACCTTTACCTTTACCTTTGCCTTCTACCTTTGCCTGTCCCCGGCCCTGTTACCAGGCTCACTCCTTACCTTGCGTCGGCCTGCCGGGTTACGGATTCCGCGAGGTATTGTGCCACATCCAGCATGCGGTTCGCATAGGCCCACTCGTTGTCGAACCAGATCAGCAGCTTCACCAGCCTGCTGCCACTTACCCGGGTAAAACTGAGATCGACGATCGCCGACCGCGGATCATGATTGAAATCGCAGGATGCCAACGGTTCTTCGGTATAGCCGAGGATATTGAGGGGCAGTTGCCCACTTTCCGCCCGGATCAGGTTGTTAACCGTCTCCACGGAGCAGGATTTTTCAACCACCAGGGTCAGGTCAATAGCGGAAACATTCACCGTCGGTACGCGCACCGCATAAGCCTCAAAGCGATTTTCCAGGCCCGGCAGAATCCGGCCAATACCCCGGGCGATTTCCGTCTCTACCGGGATGATGGATTGCATGGCGCTGCGGGTTTTACGCAGATCATTGTGGTGGTAGGCATCGATCACCGGCTGATCATTCATGGCCGAGTGGATGGTAGTTATGACCCCATTGCCGATACCGAGCGCCTTATCGATGGCACGGATGACCGGGATGATCGCATTGGTCGTGCAGGAGGCGTTGGACAGCACGGTTTCCTGACCGGTCAGGGCCTGGTGATTGATACCATAAACCAGAGTGGCGTCCACATCCCGCTCCGCCGGCTGGGAAAAAAGTACCTTGCGCGCCCCGGCCTGCAGATGCAGATTGGCCGTCGGCCGGTCGCTGAAGGTTCCCGTGCATTCCATTACCAGGTCGACATCAAGCCGGGCCCAGGGCAGTTCACCCGGGTCAGGGTGATGAAATACCTGGACTGTATCGCCATCTATCTCCAGCGCCTGGTCCAGTTGGTTGACCCGGCCAAGAAAGCGTCCGTGGGTACTGTCATAGCGCAGCAGATGCGCCAGGGTGCCGATATCGGCCAGATCGTTTACGGCTACGATGCGCAGCTGCGGGTAGTCCGTGGATTCATAGAGGGCACGCAGAACGCACCGGCCGATCCTGCCGAGGCCATTGATTGCAATTCGATACGGCATGTAATTTCCCGGTCTGGCAGCCAGGCCTGAAGGCCCCTAAAGGGACCTTGCAACGCTGACCACATTGGCGACGGAAAAACCGAAATTTTCCATCAATTGCGGGCCCGGGGCCGACTCTCCGAAGGTGCGCATACCGACCACTGCCCCGTCCAGGCCTACCAGCTTGCGCCAGTAATCCTCAATGCCGGCTTCCACAGCCACGCGCTTGCGCAACGCGGCTGGCAGAACTCTCTCCCGGTACGACGGGTCCTGGCTCTCAAAGACGTCCACTGACGGCATCGACACCAGCCGGGCCTGCAGGCCATCGGCCTGCAGCGCCTCGGTAGCCAGACGGGCAATCTCCACTTCAGACCCCGTGGCAATAATAAGGAGTTCCGGATCGCCCTGACAGTCGAGCAGAATATAGCCCCCGCGGGCAATGTTCTGCAGCTGCTCCGGGCTGCGCTGCTGATGGAGAAGCCCCTGCCTGGAAAGCACCAGTGCAGTAGGCCCATCGGCACGAAGTACGGCCGCTTTCCACGCGACGGCGGTTTCGGCCACATCGCAGGGCCGCCACGTGGACAGGTTAGGGGTGAGTCTGAGATTCGCCAGTTGCTCTACCGGTTGGTGGGTAGGGCCGTCCTCACCCTGCCCGATGGAATCATGAGTGTAGACCAACACGCTGCGTTGCCGCATCAGGCATGCCATGCGCACAGCATTGCGAGCATATTCCATAAAAATAAGGAAAGTAGCACAGTAGGGCAGAAAGCCACCGTGCAGTGCAATGCCGTTGTTGATGGCGGTCATGCCGAATTCCCGCACGCCGTAGTAAATGTAGTTGCCGTCAGCCTGCTGGGTGATTGGTGTACTGCCATCCCACTTTGCCCCGTTGGAACCGGCCAGGTCAGCAGAACCCCCAATCAATTCCGGCAGCCAGCTGCCCAGCTGATCGAGACACTTTTTGGATGCCTCACGGGTAGCGAGTTTCTCGCCGCCTGCCTGGCAACTCTCGATGAAGGCGTCGATTCGGGCCTTGAAGTCACCCGGTAACTGACCTTTTACCCGGCGCACCAGTTCCAGCGCCAGATCCGGGCGCTCTTCTTCGTACTGCACCAGTTTCTCTTTCCAGTGCATTTCGGCCTGGTGGCCTTTCTCCCTGGAATCCCAGCTCTGCCGGATCGCGTCCGGGATCAGGAACGGTTCATACTCCCAGCCCAATGCCTGCCGCGCGGCGGCGATTTCGTCAGGCCCCAGGGGTGAACCGTGAGTTGCGGCAGTCCCCTGTTTATTCGGGGCGCCAAAGCCGATGATGGTTTTACAGCGAATCAGAGTCGGGCGCTCGCGCTCGGCCTGGGCGAGACGGATAGCATCGGCAATCTGCTGCGGGTCGTGACCGTTGATGGACAGCACATGCCAGTTATAGGCTTCGAAGCGCTTGGTCGTATCGTCGGTAAACCACTGATCAATTTCACCGTCGATGGAGATACCGTTGTCATCGTAGAACACGATGAGTTTATTGAGTTTGTGGGTCCCCGCCAGTGAACAGACTTCGTGGGAGACACCTTCCATGAGGCAACCGTCGCCGGCAAACACGTAGGTGTAATGGTCAATAACCTGGTGCCCGTCGCGATTAAACTGGGCGGCCAGAGTCTTTTCCGCCATTGCCATTCCAACCCCGTTGGCAAGCCCCTGCCCCAGCGGACCGGTAGTGGTTTCCACCCCGGGCGTCATCCCGTATTCGGGATGACCAGGGGTGCGGGAATCCAGCTGTCTGAAGTTCTGCAGCTCTTCGATGGGCAGATCGTACCCACTCAGGTGGAGCAGGGAGTACATCAGCATGGAGCCGTGCCCGTTGGACAACACGAAGCGGTCACGATTGAACCAGTGGGGATTGGCGGGATTGTGGACCAGAAAATCGTTCCACAGAACTTCGGCGATATCCGCCATGCCCATTGGTGCTCCGGGGTGACCGGAGTTGGCTTTCTGCACGGCATCCATGCTCAGTGCACGAATAGCATCTGCACGCTGTTTGCGCGTGACATCTTGAGCTGACATTCTTTTTTTCGTCCTCCGAAGTGACCCCTCTCAATAACGGCGGCTATTTTCCCGCACCTTGCGCCAATATGCCACCGGCGCGACAGCTATTTTCCAACTGCTTCTCTTTGTAGAAGCGCAACGATGGAAATGGAACAAATCGTCGGCGACTTTTCGTGATCAGGTCTTTTCTGGTTGTTGGTCTTCTGGTCGGTCTCCTTAGCAGGGTCTTTTTCGGTGTGCCGGGGTAGATGGTTTGGGAAGAGGTTGTTGAAATGGGTTCTCTTGGGGTGGATATGTGTCCCGGGGGATTACTATCGGTGGCTCCGAACGGCCTGGCCAGACAGGGCTGTCGTGCTGCTGCGGCCCGCGCCCCTCCGGGGTGCCTTCACTCTGAAAAATGCCCTGAGGGGCGGTCATTTTTCGCCGTTCAGCGCTGGTCCCTGATTGCAGCCGCACGACAGCCCTGCCTGACCATGCCTTACGCTGCAGTGAGGAGTGCAGTCAGGCGACTTCGAAAACAATGGCGGCGATTGGTGGGCGTCATCAGAGTTTCATCAGAGTTCTCTGATCTTGAAAACAGCAACAGCGATTGACGGGTACCATTGAAGTTTGAAATCAGGGAGCCTCTGACCAAGTGCCACAATGCGCTGGGCTGAAGACCCCATCGAGTGACCGAGGGAGGCAGATTGCGGACTTGTATGTTCTCGTCGTCTCCAGAGCGGGCGGCAGAATCCCGGACAGAACCCTTTCGAAGCCCGGCTACCTGAAATCACACGTGAATCGAAGGTCTCGCCGGCAGGGCAGTCCGCCGGCTGCGATCAAAGACCAGCGCTGAGTGCAGGAAAATGACCGCTTTCCAGGGCATTTTCCGGAGCGAAGGCACCCCGGAGGGGCGCGGTCTGCAGCCGGCGGACTGCCCTGCCGGCGAGACCGCTCGAAGCCCCCTGCCTGACCCAGCGCCTCAACCTAAACCAAACCCAAAGAGAAAGAGAAAGAGGCTGCCCCTGAACACAAGCAAGGCAAATCTATATCAAAATATTTTGATATAGATTTGCCTTGCCAACCCAATGCTGGTACCTTTCGCGCTACTTTTGCTGACCAGACCAGGGCTGAATCTTGTCCGTAACCGCGTTAAAAGCTGCAGATCTGCCGGAATCCGGCAATCTCGACGAGCTGACCAGGCTTTGCAAGGCGCTGGCTGACGAACTGCGGCTGGAAATACTGCGCCTGCTGAAAACCGAGTCTTTCGGCGTGCTGGAAATCTGCCGGGTATTGGACATCCGTCAGTCGGCGCTCAGCCATCATCTGAAAATCCTTGCCAAAGCCGGACTGGTCTCCACCCGGCGCGAAGGCAATTCCATTTTCTATCGGCGCCCCCTGATTCTGGACGCCGACCCGTTCGGTGACTTCAAGAATTCTGCCTTTACCAACATCGACCGACTGCCCCTGCCCCCGGAGACCCTGCAGCGGGTCGAGCTGATCCACCAGGAGCGCTCCCAGCAATCGCTGGACTTTTTCCGGCGCAACGCAGCCAAATTCCGGGAGAAGCAGGGGCTGATTGCCGAGTACCAGCAATACGCCGGCAGTCTGGAAGATCTGATTCAGGGCATCAGGTTCACCAACCCACCGGTTGTTATGGAAGTTGGGCCCGGTGCCGGCGAACTGCTGCTGCAACTGGCGAATTTTTTCGATCGCGTCATCGCCCTGGATAACTCGGCGGAAATGCTTGACCAGGCTCGCGCCACCGTCAACGCCAACCGTATCGGCAACGTCGAATTTATTCACGGCGATATCACCCAGGCACCGGATCAGGAGCTGGATTGCGACCTGATTGTGCTGAACATGGTGTTGCACCACATTCCCGCCCCGGTCGAAGTATTCAGAGAAGCGCAGCGCCTTTTGAACCCGGGAGGCGTATTACTGCTGGTGGAACTGATCAGCCATGACCAGGACTGGGTGCGCGAATCCTGCGGTGATCTGTGGCTGGGCTTCGACACGCAGGATCTCACCAATTGGGCGATACAGGCAGGGCTGGCAGAGGGTCAAAGCCTCTATCTGGGTCTGCGCAACGGATTTCAAATTCAGGTGCGATTGTTTGTCAACGAGACCAACGAAGGTCCGACAGCAGGCGCCGACCACTGATAAAAGCTGGGTTTACCAGAATTTTACGAACGATAAGCGAAGGAAACACCTATGATTGAATCTTCTCTTTTTACTTCTGAATCGGTCTCCGAAGGCCATCCTGACAAGATGGCTGACCAGATTTCCGATGCCATCCTCGACGCCCTGCTGACAATCGATCCCCGCTCCCGGGTGGCCTGCGAAACCCTGATCAAAACCGGCATGGTTGTGCTTGCCGGTGAGGTTACCACCGACGCCAACATCGATTACGAAGCACTGGTTCGCAAAACAGTCAACGAGATTGGCTACAACAACACAGAAAGCGGCTTCGACGGCGGCACCTGTGCCGTCATCAATGCTCTCGGCAAGCAGTCGGCCGATATCGCGATGGGCGTCGATGAAACCGAAGACCACGAACAGGGGGCCGGGGACCAGGGTCTGATGTTCGGCTATGCATCCAACGAGACCGACGTCCTGATGCCGGCACCCATTACCTACTCCCATCGGCTGGTCAAACGCCAGGCGGAAGTACGCAAAAATGGCACCCTGCCCTGGCTGCAACCTGACGCCAAGAGCCAGATCACTTTCCGCTACGAGGACGGCAGACCGGTGGCGATCGATGCCGTGGTGCTTTCCACACAGCATCGTGAAGAGATCAATATGAACGTTCTGCAGGAAGCCGTGATGGAGGAAATCATCAAACCCGTACTGCCCGCCGAATGGATCGATAAGAACACCAAGTACTTCATCAATCCTACCGGTCGTTTTGTAATCGGGGGCCCCTATGGAGATTGTGGATTGACCGGTCGTAAAATCATCGTCGACACCTATGGTGGCATGGCGCGACACGGTGGCGGGGCTTTCTCGGGTAAAGATCCTTCGAAAGTGGACCGTTCAGCGGCTTATGTGGCTCGCTACGTAGCCAAGAATATCGTTGCCGCCGGCATCGCGGACCGCTGCGAAATTCAGCTGTCCTACGCCATCGGGGTTGCGGAACCCACATCCATCAACGTGGAAACCTTCGGCACCGCCAGAATTTCCGAGGCCCGCATCACCGAACTGGTGAGAGAACACTTCGAGCTGCGTCCGAAGGGGTTGATCCGGATGCTCGACCTGATCAAACCCATCTACCAGCAGACTGCCGCCTACGGCCACTTCGGTCGGGAAGAAGAGAGTTTTTCCTGGGAAAAAACCGACAAGGCCGCCACATTGAAACATGCCGCAGGCGTTTAACCTGACAACCAGAACGAATTCACGGAGTAATTTACCAATGAACAGTTTATCGACCCAGCAAGCCGAAATAATCAAAGAGGATTACAAAGTTGCCGACATCAGCCTGGCTGACTACGGGCGGCGCGAGATCACCCTGGCCGAAGCGGAGATGCCGGCCCTGATGTCCTTACGCCGCAAGTATGCCGCCGACAGACCGCTGGCCGGCGCAAAGATTCTTGGTTGTATCCACATGACGGTACAGACTGCCGTATTGATCGAAACCCTGGTGGAACTGGGGGCAGAGGTCCGCTGGTCTTCGTGCAATATTTTTTCCACCCAGGACCACGCGGCGGCCTGTATCGCGGCTTCGGGTATCGCTGTTTATGCCTGGAAAGGTCAGACTGAAGAAGAAGGCGAGTGGTGTATCGAGCAGACTATCCTGAAGGATGGTCAGCCCTGGGATGCCAATATGATTCTTGACGATGGCGGCGACCTCACTGCCATGGTGCACGACAAATACCCGCAGCTGTTGGCGAATATCCACGGCATTACCGAGGAAACCACTACCGGTGTGCATCGACTGGTGGAGATGCTGGAGAAAGGCACTCTCAAAGTGCCTGCAATCAATGTCAATGATTCTGTCACCAAGTCCAAGAACGACAACAAGTACGGCTGCCGCCATAGCCTCAACGACGGCATCAAGCGTGGTACCGATATGTTGCTGTCCGGACGACACGCGCTGGTGGTGGGTTATGGCGACGTAGGCAAGGGTTCCGCCCAGAGCCTGCGCCAGGAAGGCATGATCGTGAAGATCTCCGAGATCGACCCGATCTGCGCCATGCAGGCCTGCATGGACGGCTTCGAGGTGGTGTCCCCCTTCGTGGACGGCATCAATACCGGCAGCCTGGAAGGCATCAACCAGCGTCTGCTCGGCGCCATGGATCTGATCGTCACAACCACGGGCAATGTCAATGTCTGCGACAAGTTTATGCTGCAGAGCACCAAGTCCGGCGCCGTAATCTGTAACATCGGGCACTTTGATAATGAAATCGATACCAAGTTCATGCGCGACAACTGGACCTGGGAGGAAATCAAGCCCCAGGTGCACAAGATCTATCGCCAGGACCCTGAAACCAATCCTGATGATTACCTGATTCTGCTGTCCGAAGGCCGCCTGATCAACCTGGGCAACGCCACCGGCCACCCGTCACGGATCATGGATGGCTCCTTTGCCAACCAGGTGCTGGCGCAGATTCACCTGTACGAAAAGGCCTTTGCCAGCCAGTCAGACGAATACAAACAGGCAAATCTGACGGTGGAAGTACTGCCCAAGAAGCTGGACGAAGAAGTAGCGGCCCTCATGGTGAGCGGGTTCGGCGGTGTCATTACCAGGCTTACCGACCGCCAGGCAGAATACATCAACGTGCCACTCACCGGCCCCTTTAAAACTGACAGCTACAAATACTAGTAGCAGATTCACGGACAGAGATTTTGAACGGCAACCATAAAACCGGTCCATCGGCCAACTTCAGCATCGAATTTTTCCCGCCCCGGACCAATGAGGGGCAGGAGAAACTGCTGGCCGTGCATGACAGTCTTGCGGAGCTTGGCCCCGAGTTCTTTTCTATCACTTATGGCGCCGGTGGCTCGACGCGGGAGGGCACCCGAAAGACCGTGCTGGCGCTGAAAGAGCGGGGTTCCTGTGTAGCCCCGCATCTTTCTTTTGGTGGTTCCAGCGACGAGGACATCGCGCAGCTGCTGCACACCTATAAGCAGGCCGGCATCAACCGGCTGGTCGCGCTGCGGGGAGACATTCCTTCCGGGTTCGGTTCCGCCAGTCAATACCGGTACGCCAGCGAACTGGTCAGTTTTGTGCGCCGGGAAACCGGTGATCATTTTCACATCGATGTCGCCTGCTACCCGGAAATCCATCCCGCGGCCAGGACGTATCAGAGCGACATCGATTTCTTCAAGGTCAAGGTGGATGCCGGCGCCAGCTCGGCCATCACCCAGTACTTCTATAACCCGGATGCCTATTTTTATTTCGTAGAGCAATGCACCAAAGCCGGCATTACTATTCCGATAGTGCCCGGCATTATGCCTATCACCAACTACGAAAAGCTGGCCAAGTTCAGCGCCAGTTGTGGTGCGGAAATACCCCGCTGGATCCAGCAGCGGTTGCAGGATTTCGGCGACGACACTGACAGCCTGCGCAGCTACGGACTCGACGTCGTCACGAAGCTGTGTGAAAAATTATTGGCCGGGGGGGCACCGGGGCTGCATTTTTACGCCATGAACCAGGCCGGCAGCGTCCGCAGCATATGGCGAAATCTGGATCTTTCCAGCCGGCACGCTTGAGCCTGACGGGGAATTCAATTCAGCCTATGCCGCCGTATCACCCTGTGGAACCCTGTGGTTTCCGCAAGTGCTTGGCATAGGCTTTGGACCGCCAGTCTACTGGCAGACAGTTGAAAAACGTTACATACGCGACCAATAATTATTCATCAGACTGCTCTAGTGCACGTTAACCCTATACAGCTTACGCGACAGGATTGCTGATCATGCGGCGTTCCAGGTTATTCCAGCAGCAAAAGCTGGCGCAGGGTACCACCGTAACCCTGGATCGTGAGGGAGCCCATTACCTGGGTCGGGTACTGCGCCTGAAAGCGGGTGACAAGGTAAACCTCTTCAACAGCGAAGACGGGGAATTCTCCGCTACCCTGATCCACAGTGACAGGCACCGGGTGACCGTTCAGCTGGATGACTCTGCAGTGAACCTGACTGACCCGCAACTGGCTGTCAATCTGGGCCTGGGTCTGTCCCGCGGTGAACGTTTCGACTACGCGATCCAGAAGTCTACCGAACTGGGAGTGGTCCGGATTATACCGTTAGTTACAGAAAACTGCGAGGTCCGCCTTGCTGGGGACCGTTCGGAAAAGAAACTGACGCACTGGCAACGGGTCGCCATCAGTGCCTGCGAACAATGCGGTCGTAGCGTCGTGCCAACGCTGGCTGAACCTGTTGATCTGACCCGCTGGCTGGCGGACAACCGGGGTGGCTTACTACTCGATGCCAGTGGCGACCCCGGCCTGCCGGATACGGTTCCTGCGCAACCGTTGAATCTGCTGATCGGGCCTGAAGGAGGGTTCAGCGAACAGGAAGTGAATCTGGCCCGTCAGCATGACTACCAGGTGATTAGGCTGGGCCCGAGAATCCTCCGCACCGAGACAGCCCCGGTGGTTGCCCTGTCACTGCTGCAGTATCTCTTCGGGGATCTGGGGAAATGAGAGGTTGGGGAATCTCTGCCAGGATATAGCCATGCTGCGTATCCCAGCCGAAGCAGAGACGCCCTGAGTGCTACCAATGGATTGCTATCAGAACCGCAGACCGAAGCGTTTTCCCAGGCCAATGCGTTTGCCAAACAGATCATTGGTGAAGCGTGCTGGATCTATTTCATAACTGCCGCGCTTCAGGCTACGGGTTATTGATTTCACCAGCGTCTGATCTTTGTTTGCACCCTGGTTGATCTGCTCGAAATTTTTCTTAAGCTGTTTTCGTGCCGTCGTCACCACAGTTATTTTTGGCGTTAGCCGCTCGTTCGCATTCTGCTCTGTCACAATACCGATCTCACCCGTTGCGAGCTCCACCACAGAGCCAGCGGGGAACATGCCGATCGCCTTGATGAACTCATAGACCAGTTGATCGGCAAATTTGATTTTACGCTGCTTGTAGATCCGGCTCACGGCAGTAGCTGGTGACAGATCAGCCTGGGAAGAGCGCTTGAGCAGACGTTCATAACTGTAAGCCAGGTTGGCAATCCGGGCCGGAAGGGAAATCTGTTCACCCCGCTTGCGGCGTGGAAAACCTCTGCCATCATGGCGCTCGTGATGAGCACGTACGATATTGATTATCTGTGGATCAATGTCATCCTCGTTACGCAGGATATCCACACCAATGCCCACGTGTTTCTGATAATCGACATATTCCTGGCGGGTGAATGGCCCGCTCTGACGGACAAAGTCCTCAGCGAATTTTGCCATACCGATATCCGCCAGCAGAGTCCCGATAAACAGTGCCTCTATGTCACTCTTTGGGAATCCCACATGACAGGCAAAAACTGTCGCCCAGACAGAGGCGCGTATACTGTGTTTTAAAAGACAGTTCCCTTCTTCGCTGGTATTCAGAAACCAGATAAAGCCATCCGGGTTTCGAATAACGCAGGCAATGGTTTCACGTCCCAACCGGTACAGCTCTTCGATTCCAAGAGGACGGTGCTCACGGGCATTCTCTATCGCACGGGTCAGGGCATCCTCCAATTGAGAATAGAGCCTGGCGGCATTGTCTATTTCATGCTTCACCGCCCTGGAGCGTGGATAAACCTCCGGATTCACCTTGAGTTCCTGTGACTCCGGGGCTCTTTTGCGGGCGCTGCTCAGGATGGTGAGCTTGGTCGGCTCTTTACTGCGAGGGCTTGCTCCCTTGGCAGGATCGATATACACCTTGTGGCAGAGTGCGCGCAGGGTCTGTATCTGATCGAACTTGCGCAAATGGAAACCGTTGATCGGAAATGGCGTATCCCGCCAGGGGCGATCCAGTTCGATGATGAACATACCCAGTACCAGATCACGCACATGTATCTGAATCCAGTGTTCCTGGGGTTTGGAGGCGGTAGTTTTATGACTGCTGGACATGAACGAAGCTTAAGGTTATTTACGCTCGGTGCCTGTGAGAAACGTCACAAACTGACAGAAAGCGTCAGTCCATTGCTATCGACCAGTGAGGCCCGTCACAGAAGGAAGCCCTGACTGATTCCACCAGGCAAAAAAAAGCGCCCCCTCAAGAGGGGGCGCGAGGACGTAATAAATTACGCCTGGTGGGTTTGAGACAAACCCGGGAGAGAAGAATGCGGTAACTGCTATTACTTGGCAGTTACGAATTCCGGGTAAGCTTCGATTCCGCAGTCGGAGATATCGAGACCTTCGTCTTCCTCTTCCTCGGAAACCCGCAGACCCACAACCGTCTTGAGAACCAGCCAGACGATTATGCTAGTGGCGAATACCCAGCCGAAGATGACGAGGGTGCCCACAAGCTGTCCAACAAAGGTCGCATCGGAATCCGAGAACAGGACAGCGAAGATACCGAAAAGACCAACCGTACCGTGCACGGAGATCGCACCGACCGGATCATCGATTTTCAACTTGTCCAATGCCACGATGCTGAACACTACGATCACGCCACCGATGGCGCCGATGATGGTTGCCAGCAGCGGAGAAGGATCTGCAGGCTCAGCAGTGATGGCGACCAGGCCGGCCAGTGCGCCGTTCAGACACATGGTCAGGTCAGTCTTGCCGAACATCAGGCGTGACACGATCATGGAAGCTATCAGACCACCGGCAGCAGCGGCGTTGGTGTTCAGGAACACGTTGGCGACTTCGTTGGCGACACCGATACCACCCAGCTTGAGGGTAGAACCGCCGTTGAAACCGAACCAGCCCATCCAGAGAATGAAAGTGCCGAGGGTGGCCAGTGGCATGTTGGCGCCGGGAATGGGTTTGATAGAGCCGTCTTTACCGTACTTGCCCTTACGCGGACCAAGCAGCAGAACGCCAGCCAGTGCCGCCGTTGCGCCAGCCAGGTGCACGATACCGGAACCGGCATAGTCGCTATAGCTCAGAGCACCAATAAAAGGCACATCCTTGCCACCCCAGGTCCAGCCGCCCTCAACCGGATAGATAACCCCGGTCATGACCACCGCAAAGCCCAGGAAGGCCCACAGCTTCATCCGCTCTGCCACGGCGCCGGAAACGATCGACATGGCAGTGGCAACAAATACCACCTGGAAGAAGAAGTCCGAGGCACCGGAATAGACTGAATCACCGTCGAAACCGGCTTCAGCCGAATCGGCAAGCACCTGGGCGATAGCCGCATCGTCCATCTGGGCCACTGTTGTGACGCCGGACAGGAAAATGCCGCCGTCGTACATCAGCTGATAGCCGCAAACCAGGTACATGGTACAGGCAATGGCGAACAACGCGACATTCTTGGTCAGAATCTCGGTGGTGTTCTTGGCCCGTACCAGGCCCGCCTCCAGCATGGCGAAGCCGGCGGCCATCCACATCACTAATGCGCCGCATATGAGAAAGTAAAACGTATCCATTGCATACTGCAATTCAAAAATTTGGTTTTCCACCTTTAGCCTCCAAAAACGGTCTTTTGACCAGTAACTGAGAATTTATCGTTAGAGAGGGGCGTCTATACCGCCTCTTCTCCGGTTTCGCCTGTGCGGATTCGAATGATCTGCGAAAGGTCGGAAACGAAAATCTTGCCGTCGCCGATCTTGCCGGTATTGGCCGCCTTGGTTATGGCTTCCAGAGTCTGGTCAAGCAGGGAATCACCGATAGCTACTTCGAGTTTCACTTTAGGCAGGAAATCCACGACGTACTCAGCACCCCGATAGAGTTCGGTATGGCCCTTCTGGCGACCAAACCCTTTGACCTCGGTTACGGTGATGCCCTGTACCCCGATTTCGGACAATGCCTCGCGGACATCGTCCAGCTTGAATGGCTTAATGATAGCCGTCACTAATTTCATTTTTAGCTCCTTAATAGTAGTTACCCGCTCTGCGGTTCAGAATGGATAAGTTTGTAGCGCCGTGGAAGGCAACTATGCACGGGGCGTGCCAGTTGTTTTTTATATTTTTATTTCAGTAGGTTATACGAGATTCTGTCGTGCAGCGGAGAGATTCAGAAAGCCGCGCTGGTGGTTTTGTTCCGTAACGGTGCTTCGATTCTCAGCCTGCACCATAATGAAGCACTGCTTGGGGGCGTCAGCGCAAGAACCGAATTGCTGATAGAATAATTCGCCACTGCCACATGAAAAATTCCGGATTCAAGATGGTCAATAAGCAGTTGCTGGACAATCTGAGCAAGAAAATCAATCAACTCCTGCCCAGGGCCGGAGAGTTGGGGGAAGAGGGCCGCGTTGCCGTCCGCCAGGTGCTGCAGAAAAGCTTTACCGAGCTGCACATTCTTACCCAGGCAGACTTTGATGCGAGGGATCGTGCACTGAAACGGGCCGAAGAACGGGTCAATGAACTGGAGCACCAGGTTCAGGAACTGGAGCGCCAGCTGGAAAACCTTAAATAGCGGCAGATTACAGGCCAGCGGGCAGGGTATGGTTGCGGCAGCTTCATGGAAGTTACCAGGTGAACAGGCCCGGGTCGGCAACAAAACGAGGCCACAGGTGAGCAACCCGGGACTCGTCGATCAGGTTAACCCGCCTGGGTGGGCGACAGCGTTTTGAACAACCGGGACTCCTGCAGGCTAGCGGGATTCCTCGGCCCTGGCGCCCTTCAGAATATTACCGATCGCGTAATTGCCGGCATGACAGGCGTACTCGTATATCTGCCCGCCTTCCACCCTGCCCATGGGAATAATCCCAACAATGATATCGCTGAAGGTCGACGGGTCGTCAATGGTGAACTCATAATCCATGGCGCCCGGCCCAACCGGAATAAAACGTTCCACCAGCAGGCGGTTTTCGGCGCTGCCGTAAGCCACACCACGGGTCCCGTAACTGCCGATCAGACTGGTAAAGTTGGATGTCTCCACGACCAGTGTGTTTCCCACAAAATAACCACGGGAATCCCCGGACCATAAACGAATCTTTTCATCCACATTCGTGCGCTTGTTCAGGGGAATGATCCGCGCATCCCAGCCCATTTCAGACAGGATAACCACGTGGTCAGCATTCTGGATGATCTGGATATTATTGTTGTAGGGCCCGCTTAGCAGTGGCGGCCCCGAATTGAAAACCAGGCAGCGTTCTGACAGACCCCGGTCTTCCGGCCCGGTTCTATCGATACCGCCGTGGGTATACCTGACCGGGCGTTCTCCCGGTATTTCACGGACTCCGTTGGGGTCGCTGCGCTGAATCACCACGCCATCCCGCACGGGCGGAAGTCGCCCGTTCGCGGGGTATACGAGTACCGATGTGCGCTGATTCTGACGCAACGACGACTGCTCCATCCAGAAACTGTTCACTGCCCCGGTTGACGTTGCATTTTCGGTTTCCAGGATAAGCTGTGCCACATTATTCTCACGCCGGGCCGCCGCGACTGCCGACTCAGCCCGGCGTGCCTCCTGGGCGGCAATTTCCTCGTCGGTAAAAAATTCCCTGTCGCCGAACTGTTCGGGCCGCTCGAAGGGCGCGCGGGTGCTGAAATTCCAGACTCCGGAAAGATCCGGCAGACCATGCTCGGTTCTGGGCGGCCCAAGGGTCTGGGCTGACCCCAGCGAGTGGGGGAGGGACAGTATCAGTAAGAAAAAGAGTCGCGGGAAGCTCATGGGCAATGAGTCTAACGTAAATCGGCGACCGGCACAGCCCTGTGTTGAGGGGTTTTCACAGGAATTCAGCCGGGCGGGACTGCGATCAGTCGCTTATTGCTGAAAAAACCTGAGCTGTATTCCGGCGGCAGGGTTAGGTTTCCATCTGTGGCATAATTTCACCCTGACAACAGGTAGTGATCTGCCAGGTGCAACGCAGCCCTGGCTACTGCTTTACGCTTTCCACCCTGACCTGGAACTGAAACCAGATGATCGGAAGTTGCCATGACTGAGCCAGGTGGTCAAACGCCGGCAGACAGGGCCGAGCTGTTGCTATCCACCTATGCTCCCTATTGCTATGGTGCCGTCTGCCTGCTCTGGCTGCTGGCGATCAGCAATCTTATGATCGCGGATGTCTGGGATGAATCCAACGCACTCCTGCTGTTGGCGTCTGAGCCGGTCAAAAGCGCCAGCGCCATCGAGGCCACGCTGATGATCTGGCTGCAGAAGCTGCCACTGGACATGTACAGGCCGCTGCCCAACACCCTGATTCTGGTGCTGGGGAAACTGTTCGACGGCAACTTCGTTCTGCTGCGGCTGACAAATGCGGCACTGGTGGCCGGCGGAATCGGATTACTGACTTCCTCTCTGGCCGCCCTGAATGCAAACAGGCCACGACAGTTTCTTTTTTTCGTGGTGGCACTGTTCTCCTCCTCGGCGCTGATCACTTCCACCTGGTTTTCCAATCTCTACGATGCCGCGTGTCTGTTTTTCATCGCACTTTCTGTGTGGGCTTATTGTCGAAGGCATCCGGTGCTTTTTTGCGCAGCCATGGTATTGGCCATTTTCAGTAAAGAAAGTTATCTACTGGTTGTTCCATTTCTGATTCTGCTGTTTCTTAAGGACGACTATCGGGACAGAAGGCTTATCCTGGTTTTCACCCTGCTGTTTGTCTCTTTTTCAATCTGCTACTGGCTGCTGCGCCAGAACGCCGTTTCCCTGGGTTCCGAACAGGACATCCATAGCTTCGATTTTGCCAGCCTGACCGCGTCGACCCTGAGCCTGTTGGCCGGCTTCGTGTTCCAGTTCAACAAGTTTTCACTTTACGGCCCGGTTTTCTGGTTGGGGCTCGCCGTGCTGGCAGTTTCCCTTGCCGCCGTCAAGGATCGCCTCTCGGTACTGGCAGTGCTTGCGATGCTGGCCATGAGTGCGGTCGTTTACTGGGGCATGTTTGGATTCCAGGATGGCCGCGTCCACAGCTACCTCAACTTTGTCGGTCGCCTCTACCTGCTGCCTTACAGCCTCTTTCTGCTGCTAGTCTGCAAAGAAGCGAGTTGGCGAGTGGTACTGCTGGTAGCCTGTGTCGGCGCGTGGGGATTCGTTGCAACCTACCGCGACTATGCCGTATTTCAACACACTTATCGGGAGATCTATGAACTGGCCCGGGAGGCGGACGACAGGCTGATTGTTCACTACCCGGAAAAGCAGCTGGACGATGCCGAACGGAATCTGACCATCGGCGACTTCCCCGCTGCTGAACTTCATATCGATACCAGGCAGGGCGGGCTTACCCGCCACAACCAGTCTCGGTAGTTAGTACTTTAGGAACCTCTGGTTATTTACCACAATACTTTGGCCTCCGGGGCGGGCCCTGCGGATTCCGCTGCAGACTCTGGCCATGTCAGGCCTGCCTGGGCGTCTGCAGGCGGCACACCTCACTGGACATCGAATCGGCCACCCAGCTGTTGTGATACCTGGCCCAGAATTTCCCGCAGTTGCCGGGCAAGCAACCAGGGGGGGTTGATGATAAACATGCCGGTGGCATTCATGCCCCCAGCCCTGGGATTTCTGTCCACGGACAATTCAACACGCAGGGACTTTTCGCCGCCGAGATTCGCAAGTTGATTCAACATGGACTCCGGGTCGTGTGTAGCCACCAGGGGGTACCAGATTCCATAGACGGCATGGGGCATGCGCCGCAGGCCTTCAGCCACCCCGGTCACCACCCGCTGATAGTCGGAGTCCAGCTCGTAGGACGGGTCGATCAGAATCAGCGCGCGGGCATTCTGAACCGGCAGCTGCGACTTCAACGCCCCGAACCCGTCTTCTTTCAGAGCGCGAACGCGCCGATCCCTGGCGAACAGGCCAGCCAGCTTTGGAAACTCTGTCGAGTGCATTTCATACAGTCGCAGTTCATCCTGTCTGCGCAATAACCTGGCGGCGATCAAGGGTGAACCGGGATACTGGTTGCAAGCAAGAAACGGACCCAGCAGCCTGCAGAACGCTTCCGCCTCCTGTGGCAGGGCGGCCAGATCAAGTGCCCCGACGCCGTCTCTGAATTCCCCGGTCTTACGACTCATCGCATTGTCCAGGTCATAGAGCCCCGCGCCGGCATGTGTGTCGATGTAACGGATCGGTGCCGGCTTGGTTTTCAGATACTCGATGATCTGAACCAGAACCAGGTGCTTTAACAGATCGGCAAAATTCCCGGCATGAAAGCCGTGGCGATAACTAAGCATGGGCGCCAGGGATCCCTAGTACTCGGTGTATTTGCGTGCGCTGCCGCGCACCTGGTCGGCGGGGTACTTTTCTCCATTACGGATCAGTTTGGCCTGCGCCGCCTGCAGCAGATCTATACCCAGCCGGTCAGACAGCTGAAGGCTATAGAGGAGAATATCAGCAAGTTCCTCGGCCACCCGGGCCCGGGTCTGTTCATCCGCCTCGCGGGTCTGCTGTTCAGTCTGCCACTGAAATATCTCCAGCAATTCGGCCGCTTCCACTGCCAGCGCCATGGACAGGTTCTTGGGGGAGTGGAACTGCTCCCAGTCCCTTGCCCTGGCGAAATCCGCGAGCTGCTGCCGTAATTCCTGTAATTCGCTATGTGCCATAAAATCAGATCGGAGCCGCCGGTTAGAGTGGGCAAAAGGTATCCCCGTTGTGAGGCAATGTCCAGCGCACGAAGTTGCCCTGGGAGTCGGGGCCCCGGACGATTGCCGCCTCCGGTGAGACTCCCGGCTTAACTGCCCGGTACCCTTTGACCAGGCAGATATTATTGCGCTGCCAGGCGGCAGCGGACCCGTACTGTCAGGTGACGGGTCCGTGCTGGCATTGATAGGGCCCGCCACCTTCACCAATGTACCGGGCGGCACCTGTCCTCAGTTACTGGTGGCCGATCTGACAACAGGCAATATCTCGGTCGCTTCACTGACTCCTGCCAGAGAGCCGGCACGGTACCTGCCGGAAGCGCTGGCCCTGTCTGCCAATGGCCGCTTTCTGGCCTTCGTGAGCGAGCAAACTGAACTGGTTGAGTCCGACACTATCGGTGTGGCCGATGTGTTCGACAAGGATCTGTTCACAGGCCTGTTGTCCCGCATTCCTGTGCCAGGGGCGGACCAGGCGGGCACCGTGCCGGGCAATTCCCCCCAGCTGTCCTTCGATGGAGAAATGCTGATTTACCAGTACGGTTCGGTGGAAACCGTCCTGGCCCTGCTCGTGGATGACCATGTTCACACACTGCAGGGCGGCCCGGCGACGATGTTTTTGTCACCATTACCAGTGAGATCATCCAGGAAAGCTGGAATGATGGGTATGATATTGTCGCCATTCTTTTTGCCAACTCCTATACGTTACCGGCTAACGTAGAAGCACTGGCCCACGTCGGCTATAACAATTTCACCGGCATCGGCAATTCTCTGGACAACCGCTTTCTTGGTCAGGACGGCGATGACACCTGGTTCAGGGGTAACGGACTTGACATTCTGACCTTCGAAGCCCTCTACGAAGAGGTTGCAATTACCAGAGACGGTGATACCTGGTCTCTGGCACACGCGGCGGCGGAAATGGATACCATCACAGATGTGGAACAGATCGAGTTTGATGGTGTCGCGCTCGTACTGCCTTTTGATACCAGTGCCAGGTTGGCCTTTTTTCTGCTGTATATCGCGCTGAATGAACAGCCGGGTCCGGCTTCAGTGGCTATCTGGATGGCGGACTTTGATCAGGGAATGAGCACAGTGCAGGTGGCTCAGCTTGCTTTGGACTATTATGCATCCAGCGGTGTTCCCGACAGCGCACTGGTCAGTGTGTTGTGGATGAACCTTGTCGGCACATCGATTGCGCAGCCCGATCTGGATAATCTCGTCAACCAGTTGCAAACAGGCGGTTTCACCCAGGCAGAACTTTTCGCCGCTGCGGCGGAACATCCTCTCAACCAGGAGCACATCGGGCCACTTATCGCGGTGGGTATTTTATATCAGGCGGTATATTTTGACTGGAACAGTGATTCCTGGGAATCATTTGGAGTGTGATATCGATCGATGCAAAGTCTGCGTCCTATTAGATGGACCAGCGCCTGGAGTCAGGCCTATGCGCTGGGAGCTGGAACCTGACGATTGACAATGGACAGCCTGATCTGAAGTTCCCTGGCAGACCCCCGCCCGCATTACCCAAATAGCCCTACGTTTAACGGGGTTAAAATCCGCGCTTGCTGAAGAATTACTCCTCCAAGCCAGCATTATCTAACCATAAGGTATACATTGAATGCTTCATCTTGGGTCATTTTTTCCCGCTATATCTCCCAAATTCCGCATCAATAGGATGCGACCTTTGACCTTTTATGTAGCGCTTTCACCCAGACCAGATACTGTGCAAAGAGGTCAAGAAACATCTTCAGACTGAATCAGACCAGGTCAGTGCCAGCCTGAGCGCCTTTCTGCTATCCAATGAGTGTTGATTTTTCCCCCGAAGAATAAACCGCAATACGACGGAAATTCCAGCTGTATACAAGGCTTCGTCTACTCATTGGCGGATGAAGGGATGTCGGTTGCTACCGTAGTGAAAATCGCAACATCCCGGATCAGCCAAATCATCCAATAGTCTGCAAAGGCTCTATTGGCATGAAAAATGCTCCTGACACCTCTGAATTATTTTAAGAGGTCCGTTCTGGGCTACTGGTAATAAATGGGGCACTTTGTCATGTATGAATTAAAGAATCGCTGTTTACGAAACTGCGCAGCCTTAACAGGCTTCGCCAGTTCGTTATTATTCACCGGCATAGCGCAGGCGCAGCTACCGCCTCAGGGTGAGAATATAGAATCAATAGTCATTACGGGGTCACGTATCGCACGCGATGGTTATAACGCACCCACTCCTGTCTCGGTATTGTCCACAGAGGATATTGACGCGGAGGCACCTGCCAGTATCGCTGAATTCGCCATGACATTGCCTTCGATTCAGGGCAGTACAACAGCAACGACCAATTCCGGGTCTTTGAGCAATGGTCAATCGGGCATCGCCGCGCTGAATCTGCGCGCCCTGGGCACAGGCCGGACTCTGGTATTGTTCGACGGCCAGCGGTCCGTTGCGTCGTCTTCAGTGGGGCAGGTTGATACCAATACCTTTCCACAGTCATTGATCGAGCGTGTTGAAGTGGTATCAGGCGGGGCATCTTCTGCCTATGGTTCTGATGCGATAGCCGGGGTTGTCAACTTTATCCTGGATAAAGACTTCACAGGCGTCACAACAGCGATTGAATACGGCGAAGTATCCGAGTACGGTGCAGGCAACGAGCGCCTGGAATTTACTGCAGGCAGCGACTTTGCCGATGGCAAAGGGCACCTCTTGTTCAGTACCGAGTATTTTGATCAGCAGGGTATTCGCGATACAGACGCTGACTGGCAGAAGGTGGGTCACGTAGGCATCGTCAACCCGGATAAGAGTCCGGGGGCACCTTATTTTTATGTGGGTGAGAACATCGGCATCAGCGGTTACACCCCTGGCGGCTTGATCGTTGATACGGCACTGAAAGGAACCTATTTCGGCGAGGGTGGCCAAATAGGTCAACTCCAATACGGTGAAGTCTCCAACCTGTGGATGATTGGTGGTGACTGGCGTTACGCACAATCCTCTATCCTGGGCACAAACTCTCTGCAAGCCGACTCTACCCGGAAGAGTGTGTTCGGGCGAGCCAGCTGGGAACTGACACCCGATATAGAAATATTCGCCCAGGGTTCGTGGGCCGGCTATGAAGGGGACAGTGATTACATACGCCCCACAGACCGAAACCGGCGCATTCAGATTGATAACGCCTTCCTGCCGCAGGCTATTCGTGATCAGATGATAGCGGAAGGTATTACCAGCTTTCGCCTGAGCAGCGCACGGCAGGATATTCCATTGTCTGGCGCCAACAACAGGCGTGCGACGAGTCGCTTCGTTGTTGGTGCGGACGGCTCCTTCGACATGGCCGGTAAGAATTTCCAATGGAATACCTACTACCAGACCGGCCTTACGGATACCGATGAGCACCAGAATCCCACCTGGAATTTCGCAAATCTGGCTGCCGCCTCCGATGCTGTCTTCAACGACGACGGCGAGATCGTCTGCCGATCTGATGTCGCCGGCTGTGTCCCTCTGAATTCATTCGGTGTTGGCGTCGCCAGCCCGGAAGCGCTGGAATTTGTACTGGGACGACCGCGACGTGAGCAGGAGTTCACGCAGGATGTCGTTGCATTCAACATTACCAGCACCGACTTCGAGGGCTGGGCTGGAAACATCGGCCTGGCCGCTGGCTTCGAATGGCGAAGGGACGAGGTGGATGGTTTTGTAGATCCGAAGTATGCCAGTGGCTGGAAATACGGCAACTACAAGGTTACTACGGGTCAGCAGACTGTCAGAGAGGCCTACGTAGAAGCTGTTGTGCCGTTACTGGCAAGCCTGGAATTCAGCGGTGCGGCCCGTCGCACCGACTACAGTAACTCCGGCGGCGTGAACACCTGGAAGGCAGGCCTGAACTATTCACCCATCGACGACATCACCTTCCGATTAACGCAATCACGGGATATTCGTGCGCCCAACCTGAGCGAGTTGTTTGATGCGGGCACGGCACGCAGCAACTCGGTTGATATCGGCGGTGCCTCGGTGCCCTTCATTCAGAACCTGCAGGGCACGCCAAGCGTAGGCCCTGAAGAGGCAGATGCGTTCGGATTCGGCGTTGTCTTGCAACCAAGCTTCCTGCCGGGATTTGCGACATCCATTGATTACTATGACATTGAAGTAGATGGTGTAATCGGTTTCCTTAGCGCGGAACAGGTAGCCAATGCCTGTTTCCTTTTCAACCAGCAGAACTATTGTGATCAACTACGCTACGACTCTGCGGGCGTCCTACAGTTCATCGATCTGAAATACGAGAATCTGACGTCCCTGGTGTCAGAGGGTGTGGATATCGAGGCCAGTTACGCAATGGACCTGGGCCCCGGTGAAATGAGCCTGCGCTTCATGACTACACATTACATGAGCAATGCCACTGACGACGGTGTAACCGTGAGGGAACGGGCCGGCGAGAACACTGGAAGCACGCCTGACTGGGTTTATAGAGGTACTGCCCGCTACAGCGTGAACAACTTGTCCTTCGTTTTAACCGCCCGTGGGCATAGTGATGGCGTCATAGACAATCGCTGGATCGAATGCACTTCTGCCTGCCCAGTTTCAACCAATACGGACAACCGGACCATCAATGACAACAGTATTGATGGCCAGTGGTTCTTTGACGGCTACGCCTCATATGGTTTCGAAATGGCCGGCGGACAGGGTGAGTTCTTTGTTTCGGTTAAGAATCTGTTCGATACTGATCCCGAACTCGTTGCTTATCCGCTTAATCAAGGTTCAGAGAACCGGGCAGGTTATCAACCGGCTAACCGTCTCCTCAGCGATGTACTGGGCAGGAACTTTCGTATAGGAATGCGCTACGAGTTCTAGAATTGGTTAAGAGAACCACGGGAAAGAACCCGTGATACCCGGCGAGTTAGGTGCAGCAGAAATCTGCTGCACTTAACTCTTCATCAACGGCCTCAAAAAGCTATTGATGACTTCCTTAGCAACCCAACCCAATCTAAGGAGCCTCTGATTACTTACCACAATGCTCTGCGGGAGTCTGTCGGGCGCTACTGCCAAGCGTCGTGCGCAGGGAATCGTTACTCCCCTGCCAAAGGCGATAGCGACACGGTGGCGCCCGACAGGCTCCGCCAGGAGGAGCCTTCAGGAAAACCCGCTGGCTTCTTTGCACCGCCTTGACAGGCCGGCGCAATGGGCCTTGCCAGCGGACTCATCTGACGGCCAGAGCAGTATGGTAAGCAATCAGCGGCTCCCTAAATTGATATTTATCAGGAGCAACTACTCAATGTTCTATAGACCTTTCAAGAGGCCATTTTCAAGCGTACTGGCGTCAGCTTCTGCGCTTTTTTTGACTGCACTTTTTTATGTTCAGACCGAGGCTGCGGATTATACGCCAGAACAGCGCATGTCGATAAAGCAAGAGTTGATGTCTGCAATCGATGACCAGGCGAAACTCGCTCAGGTCATGAATGACATGATATTCAGCTTTGGCGAACTTGGCTTCCAGGAGTTTGAAACATCAAATTACCTGACTGGCATACTATCCGAAAACGGCTTTGAAGTTGCGCAGGGCATTTCTGGCATACCAACCGCCTGGATGGCGAGCTGGGGACAAGGGGAGCCCGTAATTGCGTTAGGGTCTGATATTGACGGCATTCCCAAGTCTTCTCAGAAACCCGGTGTAGCCTACCAGGACCCTATTATCCCGGGAGCACCAGGTCATGGAGAAGGGCATAACTCCGGGCAGGTGGTAAATATTCTTGCCGCCTTGACCGTCAAACGGTTTCTCGAAGAAAACGGATTACCTGGCACTATTAAAATCTGGCCCGGGGTTGCAGAAGAACAGCTTGGCACCAAGGCCTACTACGTGCGCGACGGTTACTTTGATGATGTCGATGCCGTACTCTTCTCACATGTTTCCAATCAATTGGGCACGCGATGGGGAGGTGGCCGGGGTAACGGCCTGGTTTCAGTTCAATACGACTTTCATGGCGAAACCGCACACAGCGCAGGTGCTCCCTGGCGGGGTCGCAGCGCCGCTGACGCAGTCACGTTAATGGACATCGGCATGAATTTCCGCCGCGAACATTTGCGTTTATCTCAGCGGACTCACTCCGTGGTAGTCGACGGTGGGGACCAGCCAAATGTTGTCCCGTCACTGGCCAGTATCTGGTACTACTTCAGGGAAACTGATTACGATCACATCAAGGAGTTATGGGATATTGGCAACGATATGGCACAAGGCGCCGCATTGATGACCAATACGACCTGGGACTCTACTGTACTTGGCACCGCCTGGCCGGGACACTTCAATAAGTCTATCGCCGAACGGGCAACGGAACACGCTGATATGGTAGGAATGCCGGAATGGTCTGACGAGGACATCAAGCTTGCCAAAGCCGTGCAGGCGGAAATCGGTGTACCCCAAGAAGGCCTGGTGACCGAAGTTCAGGAATTAACAGATCCGCCTGACCCGGCGAGAAATACCGGGGGCGGCTCCGACGACATTGGTGATATATCCTGGCAGGTGCCGACAATCGTACAGGGCTATCCAGCGAACATTCCGAATCTGCCCGGCCACAACTGGGTAAATGCTATTGCTATGGCCACTCCAATTGCCCACAAAGGCATCGTGGCCGGTGCAAAAGTACAAGCGCTGACGCTTTTTGATTTGCTGACTGACGAAGCCCTGTTAGAAGATGCACAGACTTACTTTCAGGAAGTGCAAACCAGGGATACTTCCTATATTCCCCTGCTACGTCCCGAGGATGAACCGGCTACTCACTTGAATACTGAAATCATGGAAGCTTTCAGACCAATGATGCGGGAGTATTACTATATTCCGGAGCAGTTCAACACCTACCTCGACCAGCTGGGTATCACCTATCCAACTGTTCGTGAACAGTAGTCTAAAGTTACTGAGAAACACCAAGCCTGGATAAAGCTGCCGCGGCGGCAGTATTGCCGCGGCCTGCTGCGTCCCGATACCAGAAGATTGCCTGATCCAGATCCCGGCCTGTTCCCCTACCCTGCTCATACATCTCTGCCAGCCGTAACTGCGGGATTACATCCCCCATTTCGGCCGCTTGCCGCCACCATTTTACGGCCTTTTCATCGCTCTGACCCACGCCAGTGCCAGCCGCGTATACATTACCCATATTATGAATCGCGAGGGTGTTTCCTCGTTTCGCTGCGCGCCGGTACCATCCGACCGCCAGTCCGGGGTCGACCGGCTTCGCCAAACCCTCTGCGAAAGCCGTTCCCATGAGAAACATCGCCTCGGGGTTTCCTTTTTCAGCCAGAGATTCTATTTCTGCTATGACTGACTCTGCAATATTTATTGCCAGCGCCTTGTCGGCTGTAAAGGTCATACGGCCGGTTGAGTACACGCGCGCCATCCACATTATAGCCAATGGATCTTGAGTTTCCGCGGCACTTTCCAGCAATTGACGGGCACGGCTGTCATCAACTTCGCCCATCTCTCCGGTATACCATTTAATCGACTCAGACAACGTGATAGAAGTCTGGTCAGTGGGCACGCACGCCGCTGACAACAACATACTGCTAATCAGGCACGAGAACCTTCGAACAACAAGTTGTCTCATTATTCTAATTCTTCCGGTTAGTAGTAATTATCAATCAGCTGCGACCTGTCTTTTAATCACAGTTGAGAAGGCCCCGCTCCCACGCTTAGCAGGCTGCTAGCCGATGGTTTTTGAACACCCTGCCAATAGCCAAGCAGGCTATCCACAAACTAGCAGCTTGTCCAATCGAATGATTTCCTCATAGGATTCTGACATGAGGGAAGTAGGTCACACCAATCTGACCGACTGTTCTATCCTGTTCTCGGCAAGTGAACCATAAAGCAGCGAAATGTCGCAATTTGGTGCGAAAATAATGTGCCTACGATTGCCTGCCAGGAGTCCGGGCTGGTCTTCAGCGCCGATCTGACTGTGCTTCCGCAACCTAAAGTACCTCCAGTTTCTGGTGAACTCCTTACAGAACGCGAGTTTCTGACCTACGGGAACTCCTTGTGGCTGAATTCACAATTGACTACTTGGTGGCGCCTGTAAAAACGTATGCCATTGTTAGTCAATTGGCACGAATACTGCTCGAGTCTACCGTTGCTAGCCAGAATTAGAAAATTCACAACTTGCCCAGTGTGATCCTTTGCCGGTAGAACTGTCACTGTTCGCCTAGCTATAAAGATTACTCTCAGCAGTTCTCAACAGGTTGGGCGCTGCGAGTCGCTGGCAAATTGGTTCAGTCAATGTCTTTCAAGGAGTATACAGTGAAAAGAGCTAAGCATGCTTTCAGCACTCGCAATCTCGGGTTGTTCTCAGCGATAGCAATGGCACTTCTGGCTTGCGGCGAGGAGTCAACTGTCACAAGCACGCCCGCGCTTCCTACCAGTACAAACCAGTCAGTAGCAGCGCCTGCGGCGAGCCCCGGCCTGGGCATCAGACCAGTGGCCGACGAGACTGTGTCTATCAATATGGATGAGATACATTCGGAAGAGCTTAAAGAGATCTTTGCTTATATCGATGAGAATATCGATGAACATGTGTTGAATCTGCGGCGCTGGATACAACAGCCGAGTATTTCCAATACCGGTGAAGGTATCCAGGAATCCGCCTACATGGTGAAAGGCTTCTTCGATCAGCTGGGCTGTCAGAAAACTGCTGTTTACGATGTCGGAATTACAGATTGGGGCCAGCAGGGCAACCCTGTAGTCTATGCCGATTGTGATGAAGGCGCCGAGAAAACCCTGGCGATTTACTGGATGTACGACACTATGCCAGTGACTCAGCCGGATCTCTGGAAAGCGCCGCCATTCGAAGGCCGATTGGTGGAGCAGGCTCCCTATGCCAAAGTCATGATCGGACGCGGTGCAACCAATTCGAAAGGTCCACAGATGACCCAACTGAATGCCCTGATGTCGATCAAGGCTGTTACAGGAAAACTGCCGGTAAATCTGATCTTCATCGCAGAAGGTGATGAAGAACGCATGTCCATTGGCTACAGGAAATTTGTCCGCGACCATCCCGAACTCGTGGCTCACGCGGATGCCATGTACCGCTTCGGGCGGCAAGGCGGTATCAGTGGTGGCTCCGAAGGAAGTGTCTTCGTTGAACTGATTACCAGCGGAGCAGCATGGGGGAAAGGACCCAACTACAGCAATATCCACGGTGGCAACAAGCGTTCGGTGGATGCACCGGCATGGCGGCATATCAAGATGTTATCGACGCTCGTCGATGAGACCGGCAACAAAGTCATGTTTGACGGCTTCTATGAAAACATCGAGCCTTTGAAAGAGGCCGAACTGGCGAAGTTGAAAGCGTCGGCTGAGCGCATCGACATGGAAGTGGCCGCGAGAAATCTCGGCGTAGAACGTTTCATTGCGGACGATCCACTTGAATACCTGACCATGGCACGCTACGGGACCTCTATGAACCTTGACGGCATCTGGGGCGGGAACATGTTTGAAGGGGGCTCCGGCGCCATTCTGCCCAATCGCATAGTTTCCAAGCATAACTTCCGGTATGTACCGTTCCAGGATGGCATGGATATTGTGGCGAAGCTGCGCGCGCATCTGGACAAATTCGGTTATGAAGATGTAGAGATCAATGTTGTCGGCGATGTGCCCTGGGCGAAGATGACCTACGACAACGATATTGCCCGCGCGGTAATGAAGACATTTGATACCTTTGGGATCAGCTACGACGACCCGGTCGAGGGGACGGCATCGATGCTTGGTGGCTACTGGCCCGCCTACCTGTTCGCGGGAGACGTAATGGATATCCCAATCGTGAGCGGTCAGGCTGGATCGGGGGGCAACGCCCACGCAGCCAATGAGTACTTCGTTATAGAAGGCGCGAATGGCATGTACGGGATGGCCGGTGGCGAGAAATCAGTTGCTACCGTACTGTACAATTATGCTGGACTGAACGAGCCTGCCCAGTAATTCCGCAGGGAATCTGGCAAGTACCTGGTGTCTCATTGGCCGGCGAGCCTGGCTCTGCCGGCCGATTTGACAGCAGGGCCATAATCATCTGATCAACTGGAAATAGTGATGTCAGTTATTTCTTTAGAAAACATCAAAAAGATCTATGAGCTCGGTGACCATTCAGTGCACGCGCTGAGTGGTGTCTCTCTGGACATCAACGAAAGTGAGTTCGTAACCATTACCGGCGCCTCTGGATCGGGAAAATCCACGCTGATGCATATCATTGGCTGCCTTGATACACCAACCAGCGGCAGCTATTTACTCAATGGCAAAGATGTCTCGAACCTGCCGCGTCAGGATCTGGCTGATGTTCGGAATAAGCAGATAGGCTTCGTGTTTCAAGGCTTCAACCTGCTGCCCAGAACAACGGCTGTCGAGAATGTCGAAGTGCCCCTGTTATATTCAAGACCCGTATTACCAGCCTCTGAACGACGTAAATTGGCACTGCAGGCTCTCGATTCCCTTGGCCTTTCCGACCGGGCGGATCATCATCCAAGCCAGCTCTCCGGCGGCCAGCAACAACGCGTGGCAATCGCCCGGGCGTTGGTAAACAGCCCATCCTTGATACTTGCCGACGAGCCCACCGGCAACCTTGACACAAAAACCAGTATCGAAGTGATGAACCTGCTTCGCGACTTGCGCGAGCAACATGGTATAACTATCGTTCTCATTACCCATGAACCAGAAATTGCTGCCTATGGCTCGCGCATTATTTCCATAAGAGATGGCCTGATAGTCAGTGACACACCCAACACTCCGACTGAATCCACCCTGCAGGATCCACCACTGGTGAGCGACGTCGCCGCAGCCAGCTGAACAGAGGAGATTATTGTATGCGTGAGAGAGCGCACTTTTTGATTCTGGCAGCCCAGTCATTGCAACGCAATTGGATGCAGGCCTCCCTGGCCATGCTGGGCGTAACTGTTGGTGTTGGCGCATTGGTTGCCAGCATGGCACTGGGTCGGGGTGCCCAGGAAGAAATCAAGGATCAGCTTCTCGCTGCCGGTGCCAATATGATCGTGGTTACGGCAGGCAATTATCAGGTTGAACGAGCTCAAGGCGCTAGTGCACCGGCAGATCACGGCAGCATTCAGCGTGAAGACTTTGGCAGGTTTATCGCACAGACCGCTGATTACTATCCTTCAGTCAAGCCGTTTCAATTTATGCAAGCGACAGCGCAACCGCGTTTCATCAAGGCACATTTCGAAGATGATCCCATGGCGGAGCATGATCACCCCACGGCCAGTGAGCGGCTTGGTGATGCCATGGCCGGGCTTGGTGCTGCCGCCACGCTGACTCTCGAGGATGCGACAGCCATAAGAGATTCCCTTCCCGGGGTCCAGTTCGTCGCTTCAGGTGTCCATGAGAACGCACGTATCGTGGTGGCTGCTGACGAATCCCGGCAATGGTTCACCCGCCTGCATGGCACTGAGGCAGAGCTACCGGAAATACGCCGTGGCTGGACTTTTCCCTATGGTAATTTCCTGTCCCGGAGACAGGTGAACAATGCCGAGCAGGTGATGGTGCTGGGCCGTGTTGTTGCCGACAGACTGTTCGGCGACAGTGTGAATCCCGTCGGAGATAAGGTACTGCTCTGGAACCAGGAGTTCGAAATTGTCGGCGTTGTTGGCAGTCGCACCTGGACCGCCCAGCCCACGGCGGGTGACGACCAGTTTGATGCTGTCTATGTGCCTGTAAGTACCATTCATCGACTTCTTAATCTGAGCAAGCTGAACACCATCACCGTCACGACCCGTTCGGCCGGTGAGACTACGCAAATATCCCGCCAGATCGTCGATCTGCTTCGGGTAAGGCATGGTATTTCAGATCAGATGCCGGATGATTTTACGGTGAAGACCCAGGCCCAGGAACTTCTCGGTAGCGGTCTGTCGCCTGACCTGGCTCGTGTCGTCGCAGGCAATATGACCAGCGTCGATGAACTCACTATTGAACAACTTTCCAGTTCGCTGCAACGATCTAACCGCACCATGCTGGCACTGCTTGCGGGAGTGGCCGGTGTTTCACTGCTGGTTGGTGGCATCGGAGTGATGAACCTGCTGCTGCTTTCTGTCACCCAGCGTACCCGGGAAGTCGGACTGCGCATGGCTATGGGGGCGAGAGGCAGCGATATTGCCATGCAGTTCGTTCTTGAATCGTTAGTCCTCAGTCTGCTTGGCGGGCTGCTGGGTGCATTCGTTGGGGTTATCGCTGCGAATGTTCTGGAGACTTTCTTTCAGTGGTCTACAGACATTTCTTTTCTTTCAATGTTCATAGCTATTGCCGTAGCCGTGCTGCTGGGCATGATTGCCAGCGTTTACCCGGCGCGGCGCGCCGCAATACTGGACCCGATCGGTGCGCTCAACCATGAGTAATCCACTGCAGAGACTGACGTATTTCATTGTGTCAGCAGTCGTTCTGATTGCCACTCCGGGTATTCTCGCTCAAGCACCTCACGGCGACCATTTCCCGGATCACAATGGCTTTGTACTAATGCACTCGACGCTGCACTTTGAAATCGTGGTCAAGGAAGGCGGGGGCATTGAGCTTTATTTCAGCAGTGAGTCCCGGGCTCAGCTCCCGGCGGCTACCGTCTCCGATGTTGTGGTTGAAATTGAACGGCCGGATTCCCCAATGGAATTCGTTGCCATGCAGATCAGCGCCTCCGGGGATTTCTGGACCGGGCCCAGCAAGCCCGTTACTGACCACAATGCCGTAGTGCGAGTGGGATTTCTGTTTCAGGGCGAGCCGTTTTTTATAGATATTCCAGCCGGCGCATTCCCGCCAATCATGGAGAAGATGAAAAATCCTGTTGTTGACCTGAGTGAGTTCGATGCCCATTAATCTTCAATTGGCTTTGAAGTCGCTGGTACAGAACCGCCTGCAGGCGCTGCTTACCCTCAGTGGCATGAGTATTGGGGTGGCTATGGTCGTTCTGGTTTCAGGTCTTGGCCTGGGAGCCCGGCAACAGATCGAATCCCAGATACAGAGCGCCGGGCCGACCCTGATCACAATTAAATCCGGGAATTTTCGCCCACCGGGTATTACCACCAGCGGCGAGCAGGACAGTGGCGGTGGCGAGGTCTCTGAGGGTGCTGTGGGTGGTTACGAGCTCGGATTTACCGATGTGCTTGAGTACGATGCAGCTGTGAAAGACGCCCGCGCCCGCATCCAGGCGCCCAGGCGGGGCACAGTGAGGTCTCCTGCCTGGCCTTTGACCATGCAGGAATACCAACTGCTGAGCCAGAATACGACGGACGTGCGACTGGTCGCCGGCAGCCTGGCAGGCAATATCAGTCTGGACGAAACCATCAATGAAACCGTGCGTATTGCCCGCACCGTCGGTATCCATTCCGACTGGCCTGAAATTCAGGGCTGGGAGCTGATCGCCGGCCGGCTCTTCACGAAAGCAGAGCAGACACAGTCACTTCCCGTTCTGCTGGTCAGCGATGTAGTGGCTAACAGGCTATGGGATCTGGAGTCGGCAACAGGTCAGACAGTGACATTGCGGGGGACAGAATTTCAGGTAGTGGGGGTAATTCGTGGCGATACCGAAGAAGGCAGCGCGTTAATTGTACCCACCCTTTACATGCCACTGTCGCTGGCGCAAAACCTGTTGGGCAGAGACGATCTTGATGTCATCAATCTGCGCACCAGTTCCGTGGGTAAAACCACCGAAGTAGCCAACGCCATAAAGGCATCCCTTCGCGTGCTCAGACAGCTCCCGGACGACACGCTTGACGATTTCCGCGTCGAAACCCAGAGCACTGCAGCAATGCCCAGCCTCGGAACAGACCCCCGTCTGGCAAGGGCGGTGCATTCAAACATCGTCGAATTTGAGCAGGAAGCCTGGGAAGAAATGGCGCTTAGCCTGCGACAGGCCGGGCGCACTTTCACCCTGCTGCTCTCGGCGGCTGCCGCCGTGTCTCTGCTGGTAGGCGGCATCGGTGTCATGAATATCATGTTGGTCTCTGTTGCGGCGCGGACCCGGGAAATTGGCTTACGCATGGCCATGGGAGCGCGCGTCGATGACGTAATGGTGCAGTTTCTGGTAGAGGCCGTCACATTGGCGGCACTTGGTGGAATTATCGGCCTGGGCCTGGGTGCCGCAGGTCTGGCGGTAGCCGAATATGGCCTGAACTGGGCCACTGCGATATCGCCAGTCATGCTTCTCATTGCGGTAGTTATGGCGGCTCTTACAGGCATGATCTTTGGCTATGGACCGGCTCGTCGCGCAGCCAATCTGGACCCTGTCGTAGCCTTGAAGGCTGAATAAGTTGAAGTTTCATTCCATAACCTAATTTTCAAGGTAACATCAGCAATGGAAATGTTGCAGATCAATATACGTCTCGCGCTGCAGTCCTTGAGCAGAAACAGACTCCGTACCCTTCTTACCATGCTTGGTATCATCATCGGTGTGTCGGCTGTGCTGACGATGGTTGCGCTGGGTACCGGCGCGCGTTCATCGGTAGAAAATGAAGTGGCGTCCGCCGGTACCAATATTGTTTATGTCAAGGCAGGTAACTACACCCGGGGTGGGGAAAGTGTAGGCGTCGCTTCCGGATTGGGCGCGGCGACAACTCTTGTACCCGATGACGCGATTGCCATAGCCGAATCCATCGCTGGCGTTCAGACAACCAGTAATGGCCTGAGCCTGAGGTCATTTGCCACCGCTGGCGCAACACGTGCCTTCATTCGTATTCAGGGTATCTCGCCTGGCTTTGCCTCGATCTATTCCTGGATCGTAGACCCTGGCAGCATGCCGGTGGAGCTTGCCAACACTGACGCGATTATAGGCCAGAGCCTGGCTGCGCAGCTTTTCGGCGCAGGTGTCAATCCGATAGGCCAAAGCGTACGGGTAAGGGATATCAACTACGTAATTCAGGGCGTCACCAACGATCAGGCTGACGATCACAGTGAAGTGTTATTTGTTTCCTGGCAATCGCTGCAACAGACCCTGAACGTGCAGCATCTGGACTCGATCACCATCGCTGCCGATAAGGCGGGAGAAACCTCACGCATAGCAACCGAAGTGCGCACGCTGTTAAGAGAGCGCCATGGTCTCGGACCGGCCATCTCGCAGTCCGGCGGCAACTATATCCCCGGCCAGGCGGCAGCCGCTGAAATACCGGACGATTTTACCGTCGAGACTCAGGCGGCTCAGGCACTTACCAAAGGCCTGTACACTCCTGCAGCGGCTTTTGCCCTGGCGAACCTCCCCAAACTTGATGAAGTTACCCTTGATGAAATGGCGGATACGCTGGACCGGGCCAGCGCCACGATGACGGCCCTACTCGCCAGCATAGCGGGGGTCTCGCTGATTGTCGGTGGTATCGGCATTATGAATATCATGTTGGTTTCTATTACCGAACGTACGCGTGAGATCGGTCTGCGTATGGCGGCAGGTGCCCGCTCGATTGATGTCGCGCTGCAGTTTCTGGTTGAGGCCATCACGCTGAGCCTGATTGGTGGCTTATTGGGTTTGCTGCTGGGTTTGCTTTCCGCTCGCCTGGTGGGCCTGTCACTGGGCTGGCCCGCCACCGTCTCGCTCGCGTCCATGATAACGGCGATCGGCATTGCGGCGCTGATCGGTTTGATATTCGGCAGCTATCCGGCACGACGCGCTTCACTGCTTGATCCTATCGAAGCGCTACGCAGTGAATAAAGCAGATTGATGGCATCGGCAATGAAGCACAGAAAATCAGTAACAGCCAGCCTCTTCGGGGTGGTCGCATTCGGCCTGGCTGCTGTGGCTGTCTGGTTCCTGCTGCAACCGCGCACGCCAGAAGATCTTCTGGGTGCTGTGGCGGAAGATTATGTCCGGCTGGCAACTGCACTGACAGTCGTGGATGCAGACGAAGTCGATAACTACTTCGGCCCTCCGTCACTGGACAGTCGAACCGCAGACCGCTTTCAGGATCCAGCAGAGCTGCGGCGGGAAGTGGAGACCCTGAGCAATCAACTCGAGGCGCTGGATTTGCCGACGCTGGTTTCGCGCAAGGATAGCCTGGAGCGCAAGCTCACTCACCTGCTCACCCTGCTGGAGATTACCCAGGCGCCCGTCAAACCAGGGTTTGATGAAGAACTGGAGCGCTTGTACGGCATCACTGAAGCGATAGCAACGACCACCTCGCAGGCGGACCTCGATGCTCTGGAAGAACTGCTTCCCGGGCGGGGCACTCTGGCATTTCGTGTGGCATCGTTCCGCAATCGCCTGCTGATACCCGCCGACAAACGCAGAGCTGTTTTCGAAGCAGCGTTGGCAGAATGTAAAAGAAGAACACAGCAGCACTGGGACCTGCCGGCCAACGAACAACTGACCCTGCAATGGTCCCGCGAGGTTCCGGCAGCGTGGCACCAGTACAAAGGCGACGGCCAGAGTGTCCTGACGATCAATGACCTGTCAATCGCCTTTATGGATTCGGCCATCGATATTGCCTGTCACGAGGGCTATCCGGGTCATCACGCTCAATACGTCATGATGGAAGAACAATTGAAAATCGGTCCGTCGGGAGTGGAAGACACGGTAGTTCTGCTGCGATCTGCGGAGTCCGCCGTTCTTGAAGGAGCGGCCAATTACGGCGTTACTCTGGCGTTTACTCCTCAGGAACGCGACCGATTTGAGCGGGATGTGCTGGCTCCCCTTGCCGGAATAAACTTACCGGAGGAAACGCAGCTCATAGAATACAAGCGCCTGATCGGACGCTTATCAGAGGCGATTCTGCCGATAGTTAAACAATACTACGATGGGGAGATAGCCTTTAATACGGCTACTTTTCAGCTTGAACGTGATGCCATGGTCTCCAGCCCTTCCGCATTGTTAGAGTATATTGACAGATTCGGCATGTACTCTATCGGCTACACCTACGGGCAAACTCAGATCAGTAATCGGCTGGAGACAACTGCTGCAGTCGATCGCCATGCCGCCTGGACAGGATTACTGACTCTGGTGCGTTCTCCCGCCATGGCGGCCACTGATCTGTTCAGGTGATTGATCGGGAATAGATCAGACCCGGCCGACATGATTGCTGAGCCGATGAATCAATCCACACCGACCGCTTTTGCCCCCGGCCGCCTCGGATCCGAGTAGCCATAGAACAATCCGTCTTTCCACATCACGCTTTGCATGCTGCCCATGCCGGCACTGCGATGACTGAAATTAATATTCTGACCCCTTTCAATCAGCAGAGATACAGTGTCGGGGCTGATGCCGCTTTCGATTTCCAGCACATCCGGTATCCATTGGTGGTGAATACGCGGTGCGACCGCCGCGTCGGCGATGTTCATACCGTACTCCAGCACGTTCAATACCATCTGCATATTGGCGCTGATGATCTTCGAGCCGCCGGGTGTGCCGGTGATGAAAAAGGGCTTGCCGTCCCGTGATACGAAGACGGGTGACATGGAACTGACCGGGCGCCTGTTAGGCCTGATGGTGTTGTTTTCACTACCCATCAGGCCGAACGCATCGGGGATATCCGGTCGCAAAGTGAAATTCCCCATGTTGTTATTCATCAGGATTCCAGTGCCCTCGATAACCACACCTGAACCGAAAGAAAACATCAGTGTATAGGTGTTACCCACCATATTGCCTTCACTGTCCATGACCGAATAGTGGGTGGTTTCATCACTCTCATACATAGCCAGGTTACCCGGCGCAATTTCGACAGAAGGAATGGCCCGGTCCATGGAGATTTTTGCCGCCAGGTCCCTGGCATAATCCTTATTGATCATGGCAGCAGTGGGAATTTCCACGAAATCCGGATCCCCCAGGTATTTGCTGCGGTCGGCATAGGCGAACTTCATGGCCTCTGCGGTTATATGTAAGGCATCGGCGCTTTCCGGCCCCATTTCAGCCAGAGGAAAATTCTCCAGAATATTGAGCATCTGAATGACATGCGTGCCACCGGAACTTGGCGCTGGCATGGCGGCAATATCATAACCGCGGTAATTACCGCGCACCGGCTCACGCTCCAAAACACGATAGCTGGCCAGGTCCTCCATGGTGATCAGGCCATTATGGGCCTCCATATCGGCGACGATTTTTTCTGCTACGCTGCCTTTGTAGAACGCATCGACGCCATGCCTGGCGATTTCGGAGAGAGTCCAGGCTAGGTCAGGCTGCTTGAATAATTCCCCCACTTCATAATTGGAACCATCAGGCTTATAGAATTTTTTCAGACTGGCAGGGTTATTCTTCAAGCGCTGGCTGCGGGCCAGATCTTCAGCTAGATCGTAGGTCACGACGATGCCATCTCTTGCCAATCGAATCGCCGGCTCCAGCACTTCGGCCAGGGTCATGGTGCCATAGTTTTCCACGATATGGGCCAACCCGGCGACCGAGCCGGGGACCGCCGAGGATTTGTGAGAAAAGCGGAAACTTGCATCACTTTCCACGTTGCCGTTTTCATCGAAATACATATTCTCACTGGCAGCCGCTGGCGCTGTTTCCCTGAAATCAATCGCAATAGTTTTATCAAGCGCGGCCACATGGATAAGCATAAAGCCGCCACCGCCGATGTTTCCTGCCCGTGGCAGGGTAACGGCGAGAGCAAAACCCAGTGCCGCCCCGGCATCGATAGCATTTCCGCCGTTGGCCAGAATCTCGGCGGCGATCTCACTGGACAGGGCATTATGACTGGCCACCATGCCCTTTTTACCCATTACGGGGTGGTTGATCGCGCTGTATTCGAACAGTGGAGTGGACGCGTCCTGCTGCGCAAGAGCTGCCACCGAATAGATCAGTGCAATGGTCAGAGTAATCAGTTTATTGAGCATGGTTAAGCCCCTGGATGGTTATCAAATTAAAACACGAAAAAAGACCGTCTTTATTGCTGGACTACTTGTAGCGGTCTGCCCATAAACCCGGCGATATTGACGTTTTCAACTCGCTGAGACTTTCTGCCGTCGCGGGTCATGAAAGTGACTTCCACATCCACGACCTCAACCCCGGGCAGGCCAAAGTGAACCGGAACATTACTGTGGCTGTTGTAGCCGTCACCGGTAGTGACCACCCGCAACCCCAGAAGCTCACCTGTCTTGTTGAAGACCCGAACTTCGGCCCCCGCCCGATTCGCGATTCCGCGCGGGTCCGTGACGATTACTTGAAGGGACTGTGAGCGTTCTTCCAGGCTGAGTTCGTTCTTCACTACAGGATGACGGCCGGCCAGGTTGTAGCCTTCCGTCAGTGACACATCCAGATCGCCGTCGCCATCAAAGTCAGCCCATTGGATACCATGGTCAGCGCCACTCAGGGCAGTTCGATAAGTATCGATTTCCTCAAAAGCGTCACCTCTATTAAGAAACAGGCGATCGTGAGGCGACCTGCCGCGATCAGCATCGTGGTAGCCGACGGCAAAAAGATCCAGCAGGCCGTCATTATTGATATCTCCCCAACTGGCACCAACCATATGATCGTTACCAGTGATGCCCATGTCGGTGCTTACTTCATCAAAAGTACCGTCACCGTTATTCTGGTACAACTTGTTGATGCCATAGGTCGCAACGAACAGGTCAAACTGGCCGTCGTTGTTGTAGTCACCGACGCTACAGTCTACGCCGCCATCCGCTCGTTCGCGGGGCCCACCTTCCATGCCCAGGAGCCCGGCGACATCAACAAAGGTGCCACCAGTATTTTTATACAGGGCATCTTTACCCACACCCTGATTGGCCAGGAAAAGATCCAACAGACCATCCTGGTTGTAGTCGAACCAGCAGACACCGACTGTGGCACGGGGATCATTCAGACCGGTGGCTTCACTGACATCGACAAAGGTGCCATCGATGTTACTGAACAGGTGGTTAGGACCAACCCGATCGGCGACAAACAGATCAAGAGTACCGTTGTTGTCATAGTCGACCCAGTTGATTTGCCGGGCACTGACTTCCGGTATCCCCACACCCTTATCCTCAGTCACTTCGGTAAAACCCTGGGATTTGTCATTGTGGAATAATTCACTGCCCTGCCGGTTACTGCCGATATAGAGATCCAGGTAACCATCAGCATCGTAATCGCCCCACGCAATAGAGCGGCGTTCCTTTCCCTCTGTGGGCAGGCCAAGCACTGGTCCGACATTGGTAAATTGACCCAGTTCATTGTTGTAGAGCCTGACATCACCGGTTTTGAACGTAATCACCAGATCCAGATCGCCATCATTATCATAGTCACCCCAGGCGTTGGACAAAGCCATATTGCCACCAAAGGTGTCTGGCTGAATACGGGAAAATTCTGGTACACCTGACTGGGCAAAAGCACCCGTGGCCACCATGCACAAGCACACCAGGGAGAGCTGTGCGCTAAAATTGAACTTCTGTGCGTTTATCATTGTTGAATCCATCTGTTCACAGGATTGATTTGCCGATTAAGAAAATCCAGAGCAGTAAGGGTCACTACCAGTATGTCGCCCTGACCTTTTTTAGTGCATTCGGTGTAACTGGCACTATTTTTAACCATTGAGTTAAGGAAACCCTGATTAAACACGGATAACGTACTGGTCCTGCGCGCAGAAAAACATAACTAGGTGGTTTTCCTGGCAGTCCTGGCGATCCCGCAGCAACCATGGCGCGGCTTTCTATGCCAATTTCTACCGAAGAAAATAGAGGGTATCTTTGAATCGGGGATTTGTCCAACAATGTGAAAGTTGACTCTGTCAACGATCTTTTTCCGGGCAGAGGATAAAAGTAACCGGCCTCCAATCAAATCTGGAGGCCGGTCGAGACTGTCAATATTAAAGAATCAACGATTTAAATGCTTGAGTTACTCTGCGACCCAGGGCGGCTGAATCAGTAACTCCGGATCAACATTGGCTTTTGGTATAAATTTTTGAGTTCGCCCGTACTGATTATCGCCACCGTAAAGATTACCGTCTGAATCCACCGAAAAGGTATGCACTTCGATATAGCCATCGGGTAAATCCCTTGGAACTAGCCATGTGTACTTGTAGTTGCCTTCAAAATCGAGGTTTACGAAGCGCAGCGGGCCAAGGTCAGTTATCCAGATATCGTCTTCATTGACAATGATATCCAGCGGCAGGGTAAAGCCATCCCAGACGTCGACGAATTCCATTTCTGCCGGGTTACTGGTGGTGCGGAACACGTTGATGCGCCCGCCGGAGCGATCCAATGCAAAGATGCGCCCGCCAGGCCCGATCCCGAGTGCATGAATGCCCTTAAACTGGCCTGGCCCCTCCCCGGGGGAACCAAATTCAGACAGGTAATTCAGGTCTTTATCCAGAATAATGATGCGGTTGTTGTCTCCCTCTGAGGTTCCGTCTGCGATCAATACGCGTCCGTCTGGGAGAAAAGCGACATCCTGTGGATGGGAGAGATGATTTATGCCATCAGAACCTGTTACATTTTTTTCACCAAAGATCTTGAGTAGCTTACTGCCGCCATTGGAGAATACGTAAATCTGACTGAATGTCTCATTGACAACCCAGACCCTTTGCTCCGGATCGTAAGGGCTGATCCTCAAGCGGTGCGGTCCGGGACCATCGGAATCTGCACAGAGAAAATCCCACTGGTCCCACAGGTCCGTTACTTCGCCATTGGCGTCGAGTGTGTAAAGGCAGTTCTGCCAGGTACGCAGCTCTGTGCTTCGCAGCACGTTAATGCCAAGTGTCCCGGCATGCTGTTCAAACTGCTCCGGTATCGGGAAGGGCAACAATGTCTCACCGCGTTGAAGCACGAAAATCCGATTGGGGGATTCGGCGAATACGCCGGAATTCCCGCCAAAGGCGAAGCCTTGTTTTGCGAAAGGATTCTGCCAGGCCCTCACTACATTATAAGGGCTGGGACCAATCGGCCCCCTGGCGTTTCCTTGTTCCTGGGCATACCCCAGCCCCGCCAATAAGGTTGTTATCAGGAACAGGGCTATCTGGCTTTTTCGAAGCATGTCTCTCTCCGTTGGAAATGTTGTAATTCCGGCTTACTCTCAATTTTGTTTATTCTTCAGGATTTCCTGTTTCCCTGGCCTGTTCGTTTTGCCTTCAAACCAGTGAACCGGGAGAATCAAGGGTAGCTCTGCGCCAGGGAATTGTCCAACGCTGGATTGAAGGAGCAACGAATAAAACATATGTCAATCTGTTAGCGTGAGTTCTTCATCAAACAACCTGAATAGGTTTTTCATAATGGATGGCTCGCTGAAGCCTTCTGGTCTTCGATCTCTCCATCCTTTGAGATAATCTAACGCAGACTTATCAGTTAATGTTTGTCTTACTGTCAAGTCAGTACCCGCCTCTACTAAGAGATACGCAGTATCAAAGCGTCCCATTAGTAACGCGAACATTAATGGAGTTTCTCCGATAGAATTCTTCACATTTACATCGGCATCAAAATCAATGAGTAGCTTTGTATTTCTAACGTGACTACGTGGGTGGCTTGCTGCGGCGTATAATGGAGTAGTTTTAGCGACAGTATTTGTAATCTGGTTCGGATTAGCACCGTGCTTTAGGGCTTGCTCTAAATAGTAACTGTCACCAAGCGTAGCAACGTAATATGTGAACGTACGCCCGCTCCTTGACCAGACCTTGTTTGGATCAGCACCTAGTTCCAACATTTTTAAATATCCCGCCTTATTCTGTCTCTGTATCGACCACCAAATAGGCGTTGCCCCAAATTCACCGGCAGAGTTAATGTCGACCCCACTTTCTACAAGGTCTTCAATTTTCGACAGGTCCCCCTGTGCGCCAGCTATAGCAAGTTCCCTGACTCTTACATCTCGCCATATTTCATTTGGCTCCATTGACAGGAAAGCTTTCCTTTCTGCCGAATAACAGATACTCGCACTTAAAAGGCTTACCAAAAGCATAAGTGAAAATAGTGGGGCCCGTATGCCGTCCTTTGAATATATACTATTTCCTACTGAGAACATTCATCACCACCTTAAACGTTTTAATAGGACACCCACATTTTTATCGCTTAGTATTTAATCGCACAGCCAATTTTCATATGAATTAGGGGACCCCTGTAATGTAATACTCTATAAGTACTTGAATAATTATATCGTCGCGTGTTACCCCTAGTCTTATGCCTATGCCCGTAGTCCCTATTGGGAAAATACCCCTCTTATTCGGTCGAATATTATGTATGGCAGCCATGTAATACCCTACTTCGGACTCTACCCATGGATATTCTGGATACCCACGCGAAAAGCTCTCTTTGGAGCTAAAAGCGAAATCATCTGTGTATTCAGATAAAATCCCTCTAGCAATTTCCACATGCATGCCTGGTCGAAGTTCCACTTCCAAATCTTCTTTTGTGACAAGTACTTCATCGGATCGTTCGTACAAAACATAGACCAGAACTACGATTGGAATTAACGTGACGATAAAGAGCCGCATACGAGTTTTAATAGGACAAAGGCAAATGTAAAATTGACTGGCATAAGGGTCAGTTTGTTCATAATGTACCACTCCAACTAGTATGTTTCGCCATGATATGAACGACTTTCAGAAACAAGCCAAAGACGATGTCCTTAAGCGACAAGCTGACGCTATTCTAGAAGCGCATGCAAGGCTAAAACCTTCTGGAATGCTATTGGCGCTGAGTATAGCTACAATACTACTTTATGTGCTTTTCAGGTACTCTTCAGTTGAAGTGCGACTTGATTTGCTTATTGCCATGATTGTTACTGGTGCTCCGCTTATTATTCTCATTGGAAAGAGAAAGAGATGTGCAGCTCAGCTTCCTTGCCCCAGATGCCATAAGCCATTTGGATATAATCCTGATTTGCCCTCCGCGAAAAATACATTGGAGTGTCAACATTGTGGGCTAAAATTGAATCAGGATATTAATTGAGTACGTTTATAAAAGAACAGTAACATCTCTAACTTTCAATAGTTTTTCACGTCACATTGCAGTTATAGTTGATTCCCAATAAATTGCATTAATATGCATTAATAGGACACCCACATTTATATCGCTTAGTATTTAATCGCGCAGCCAAGCCACTACTACGATCAAATCGAATTAATTCCTGGTCAGGACAGAGAATTCTACCCCCAGCCAATCTCAAAGCGAATGCGATAAGCACTTACTCCGGAAATCGCATCTATCTGGTGGAATTATTGCTTCAGACATCTGGAGAGAATAAATCAAGAAGGGTTCTAATGACAAAACCTTTGTACTGCTTTTTGTCCATGAAGCCAGCACTCTATCTCTTCATTGTCGGGCAACCCGGTGGCGACCTGGGAATCTAACCAAAAAACCAAATGAAAGTGATTGAACATGATTACGCAGACGTCAGCGGTAAAGATTGAGGAAAGCCGCTTGATAAGCTCAAGAATCCACTGTTTACGGTGATCGAAGTTGCGACCATTAAAGCTATCTCTTCCGCACAGAAATGCCCGGCGCATGCAGCGGGAAATGCAGAATAGTCACGGCAAAATCTGTGTGTGTCCTATCTATGTCTTTAGAAGGTTTCTTCTCCAGTACTTAGATCGAACACGGATTTCCTCGATCTAATAATTTCTGTTTGGTCTGGAGCTATCTGCTTCAGGTTCGAAAATAGCCTCTCTGCGCATCCCTTGGGAAATTTTACCAGCATGTGCTCCCGACCATTCGGCGAGACTCCTCGACCTAATCCGCCGCGAAATAGTAGAGGCACGGGTGATACGGCATTGTTGAATAGAACTAACAAAACCCGGATCATTTTTTGCCGCTTAAATTGAGTCTTTCTGATCATCAGGTCAGAGACAACTACCTTGCGGACCTGGGACCAACAAAACGTTTGTGGTTGTCCGAGGATTATTGGATTTAGCGTCAGGTGTTCATTGTTTGCGAAAAACACAATAAGAAAGTTTTTTTTACCTTCGCCGTAATTCTCTCTAACAAGCTGAATGAGCATCCCCAATCCCACAATTGCCAGGAATCCGCCGAAGAAAAGGAGACCATATTCGATTGAATCAGATAATAAAGAAATATTTGCCAACATCGTACCACCGAGAATTAGTCCGAGGCTCAGCAAAGTCAGGGTTACTTGGGTTACCAGCATGTTTCTTCTTATTAATATTGAATCATTTGCAATGTGTAAATTTTGGCTCATCGCTCATTAGCCCTATGTGTCAGGGTAGTTGTCGTCTTTTTTGCTGATTATACATACATAGGACGGCAAGGAAATCTTATTGGCATATTTCGGTGAACTCAGGGAAGTCATTTTGGATAAATTGTTCCATATGGAAAAATACGCGGGTGTCCTATTTATGTCTGTTGGCAATGACAAAAATGTTCCGAATTAAATTGTCTTCTTGAGATCGTCTAGTTAGTTCAAGCGCAGCTGCGGGTCTTGGCGGCGGATATCTACCGTGTTCACATGTACGGATTGTAAAATTTCCACTCGCCATCTGAATACAATATAGTGAGTTCGAGTGACTCCGGTCTCATTGAGCTTGAAACACCAGTTCTGATTCTCGTTGCAAACGCTACGATTGTTTCTTCTGGGATAGAGCTATCAATTACTTCGACGTCTTCAGCTTTAGCCACGTTTAACAAATCGACTCTTCTAAACGTTCCTTCGATACTAGTAACTTGAGAATCAATAAAATCTTCTAAGACTGCTTGTGGCATAGATTCTATTTTTGCGAGTTAAGGAATTAGGGGACACTAATAACTCTATAACTTAGCTGAATATTTCAGACCAATTATTCTCTTTGTCGCTCTCTCTGCCTTTTGATATCCATTTGGATACTGCAGGTTGACTGATTCTAAGTCGATCAGCAAGTTCTCTGGACTTCAGCCCCAACTTTTCTACTCCCAAATAGCAAATTATTGCCTTCGCCTCGGATACGGAACCATTACGAGAGCGTGCTAATAGTTCTGCCTGCCTGACACAACTTCGTCTACATACATGGGCAATCAGCTTTTCCAGGTTCCACCCATCCCTGGCTAATCTCGATTTCAGTTCGATCTCAATTTCGTCAGCTTCTAGCACCTGTTCAACAAAGCTGGATTCCCCAAGTATCCGCTCATCGCCTATACATAGGAGGTGTTCTTTCCGATATCGACAAATTGACTCCCAGCCACCATAGCTTCTAACCAGCCCGCCTCCTGAAAGGTTTTTTGTAGCCGAATCCAAGATTCCAGCTTCCATAAAGTCGACATACCTTTGTTGAGCTTTGTGTCGGCTTCTCCCGAAAAGAAGCAATACCTCTTCAATCAGATGCCATTCCTGTCCATGTCTACCGAGAATTCCGGCGTGCCCAGTCCATGGATACTGGCTAAGATCTGAAAGGTTCTCGACAACTTTTGCCCGTATAGGGTTGAGATGGATATATCGAATCAACTCTAATAAATAACTGTTTTCGTCACATAGTATAGATTTGAATCGATTTTGAAATACATAACCGCTTCGACGATGGCGGCGATTGTAGTTTCCAGCAAACCCTCCAAGAACCGGTGCCATCAGTTTTCCTAGTGGTTGGATACCTGCTCGAATCAGGAAGTGATAGTGGTTGGACATCAAAGCCCAGGCCAGGCATTGGGCATCGTTTCGCCGAAGGTTGTGTCCGAAACGAGAAAGAAAGTCCCTTTTGTCTACGGGGGTCCTCAAATATATACCGTTACTCCAATCCACGCCCAATGACGTGATAGCAACCCCCAAGTATATTAAGTCGGCCTCTCCTTGGCATACGAGAAGCTTAGTCGAGAAATTGAACAGTTTCCAAATTCAGTCAAGTTATAAAGTTATTAGTGTCCCGTATTAATTAGTGTCCCGTATTAAGCTTGGTCGTTAAGTTATAAGTACCCCGTATTAAAAAATCACCGATAGGACAACGCTTCCAGTAAATGCTGTGCATCAATGGTATCGCTGTTCTCACAGTCGGCGATGGTGCGGGCCAGTTTCAGGACGCGGTGGTAGCCGCGGGCGGAAAGACGCAGTTTGTCCATGGCCTCGCGCAGCAGGCGTTTGCCCGACTTGTCCAGGCGGCAGTCCCGTTCCAGTCGCGGGCCGGACAGCGTGGCATTGAGCCGCCCGGCCCGCTGCAGCTGGCGGGCGCGGCAGTCCACCACGGCCTGTTGAATGCTGGCCGAGTCGGGACCGGGTGCCGGGTCGCCCATTAACTCGATAGCGGACAGGCGTGGCACGTTCACCACCAGGTCGATGCGATCCAGCAGCGGCCCGGAGATCTTGCTCTGGTAGGCATCGATGCGTGGCTGGGTGCAACGACAACGGCCCGAGGGGTCGCCATGATAACCGCACGGGCAGGGATTCATCGCGGCTACCAGCTGAAAGCTGGCCGGGTAGCGTATCCTGTGGCTGGCCCGGGAAACTGTTATGGCTCTTGCCTCAAGAGGTTCCCGCAATACTTCCAGCGCCCGGCCGGTAAACTCCGGCAGTTCGTCCAGGAACAGGACGCCGTGATGAGCCAGGCTGACTTCTCCCGGCAGCGCTCTTGCGCCTCCGCCGACAAGGCTGGCGGGCGAAGCACTGTGGTGTGGGGTCCGGAACGGCGGCAGATAGAACTCCGGAAGCTTGAGTGGCTGGTTGGCGACTGATCGCAGCGCGGCCACCTGCAGGGCGGCCTCCTCACCAAGGCGAGGGAGAATGCCTGGCAGTGCACTGGCGAGCAGTGTCTTGCCGGTGCCGGGCGGGCCTTTGAGCAACAGATTGTGCCCACCGGCCGCTGCCAGTTGCAGTGCTCGCTTGGGCCGGCGCTGACCGCGGATACTCGCCAGATCACAGGGGTTCTCAGTCCCCATCTGCTCGGCGAAGTCCGGAGGCGGCACGCAGACTGGCAACGATTGCCCCTCGCTCAGCAGGCGAAGAATATCGTTGATTACATTGGCATAGCCTGCTCGACAGCCTCGCACCAGGCCGGCCTCGCTCTGATTGGCAGCGGGAACCACCAGTTGCCTGCCGCTGTCCCGGGCCTGGATAGCGGATGCCAGCACTCCCTCCACGCCCCGTAGTTCACCGCCAAGCGCCAGTTCGCCCAGAAATTCGTACTGGCCCAGCCGGTCGTCGGGCAACTGCCCGGAAGCGGCCAGGATACTGAGGGCAATGGCGAGATCATAGCGCCCACCTACCTTGGGCAGTTCGGCCGGGGCCAGATTGACAGTGATCCGCCGGGCCGGGAATTCCAGGTTGACATTGAGGATGGCACTGCGGACTCTTTCCCGGCTTTCCCGCACCGCGGTTTCCGGCAGGCCGACCACAGCCAGTCCGGGCAGTCCATTGGAGATATGGGTTTCCACCGTAACCAGCGGGGCTTCCACGCCCACCAGTGCGCGGGAATAAACTCTTCCCAGAGACAATGTCGACCCTCCCCGATCAGCTTGCATGGCCCGCGCCTCTCCGGCACCCGGATAGGAAGATGCCGCGGTCACACCATAGGGATAGCCTGAAAGTTCTGATAAATCCAGATTTTAGTCGATAGCACTATTTTTAGCAGGCAACAAAAAAGGCTGTCCGAGGACAGCCTTTTTTAGCAAAGAGCCAGTGTCTAAAACTTACTGACCCTGGGCTGTCGCTACCATATAATCCACGATGGCTCGCAGATCTTCATTGCTGCAGTTGAAGCACAGGCCTTTGGCAGGCATGGCGTTGACGCCATTGATCACGTTGTTCATGACCGCATCCATGCCTTTTTCCAGTCGGGCAGGCCAATCTTCTGCCTTGTTGGGGTTAGGGGCACCGCCGGCGCCAGAGTTGTGGCAGGCAAAGCAGGATGCCATGTATGTCTGCTGTGCGTTGAAGCCGTCAGTCAACTGGGCCAGCTGCAGAGGCGCAGCCTGGTTGTTGTCGGCGAACAGGGAACCGCTGAACACGACCGCGAAGATCGCCAGCCCAGTTTTCATTACTTTGGTTAAATCAGTCACTTTTTTGCTCCTTAAGGTTTACGGTATTACTCACTATCACTTCCGAGGGCTGCTTGCCCCTCTCTTTCTAATCTCTGGCTTTCTGATCTCTGGCTTTCTAATCTCTGGCTTTTCAGTCCGAGGCCTCAAAACCTGGCCCTGGAATTTATAGCGATCAAATATCTTGCAATCTGACTCGCTCGGTAAGGTTCAGCTTACTGACCACCTTCAGCCATGTAAGTAATCAATGCTTCAATATGCTCATCCGTGCAGTCCATGCACAGACCCCTCGCAGGCATGGCACCGATGCCATTAATCGCATTGGCCATTACGGTTTCAATGCCCTTGGCCATACGCTCGCCCCAGGCATCCGCGTCGCCCAATACCGGGGCTCCGGCGGCACCCGTGCCGTGACAGGCAAAGCAGCGCATCTGGTAAGTTCCAGCCACATCAAAATCGTCAGCAACCGCCGGGGCTGCTGCAGGCTCAGGCATTGCGATTGGAGCCGGCTGTGCAGCAGCTACAGGGGCTGGTGGTGCGGTTGGTGCCGCTGCCGGTGCACCCGGAGCTTCACTGCAGGGTTCACCAGCCAGGCAAACCTCACCCACAGGGGCCAGATTGCCGGCAATTCTATTAGTGTCGGACTGAGCCCACGCCAATGTCGCGGAGTAGCCGGATAACACAACCAGGACCATTACTCTTGCGATCTGTGTAAGAGACTTGTTTTGCTTGAAAAACAATTTGTTCACCTTTTCTATGCCTTTTTCAGGTTTTCTGCTTTAACTGTCTTTATAAATTTCTTTCTTTATAAAGTTAAGATACTGAACGCCGGCTTAACTGCCGGGTTGTTTGGGGCGTTAAATCCTACTGGCGGCTGAATGTGAACGCTACAATTTTTCACCGGACATGCCAGTCACAAACCCGGCGGCGATTATACCCTGTAATGCCATCTTCTTAAACAAGCTAAACGTATTTGAAGCCTGGTTGGCTGTTTAGTGAATACGGGCCAAAGACCCCGCCGTTGCTGGCCTCTGCCTCCATATCACGTTCCCTGGGCTCTCACATCACAGCGCAGAAAAAGACAAGCTATTGTCGGACTTTTACGCTTCTAGCGGCGATAGCTCCCGTCAAGAATTGCCTGCCACCAGGGTTGATTGTCCAGGTACCATTGCACGGTCTTGCTCATCCCCGAGTCGAAATCCTCCCGGGGCTGGTAACCCAGTTCGGAAGTTATCTTGCCGGCATCAATCGCATACCGTGTGTCATGGCCGGCCCGATCCTTGACGAAGGTGATAAGACTCTCTGCCGGGGTACCCCCGGCGCAGGGGCTCTCGGGAAAGCGACGGCCCAGTGCCGGGTCCCGGGTAAAGCAGTCATCGACAATTTTACAAAGCAGGCGCACCGTATCGATATTGGCCCATTCGTTATTGCCGCCGATGTTGTAACACTCACCGACTCTGCCCTTGTTGACGATCAGATCGATACCACGGCTGTGGTCATCCACGTAGAGCCAGTCCCGGATCTGTTGACCGTCGCCGTAGATTGGCAGTGGCTTGCCCTGCAGGATATTGAGCAGGCAGAGAGGTATCAGCTTCTCAGGAAAATGCAGCGGTCCATAGTTGTTTGAACAGTTGCTGGTGGTTACCCGCAGACCAAAGGTATGGTGATAGGCGCGTACCAAATGATCAGAGGCTGCCTTACTGGCGGCATAGGGTGAATTCGGAGCGTAGGTGGTGAGTTCGGTGAAGGCCGGATCTTCAGGGCCAAGTGTCCCATACACTTCGTCGGTGGAAACATGATGGAACAAATGCTGCCCGGTGCCCTGCTCGTCCAGCCAATATTGCTTCGCTGCCTTGAGTAAGCTATGAGTGCCCACCACATTGGTTTCGATAAAAGCGTCGGGACCGGTGATTGAGCGGTCCACATGGCTTTCGGCGGCAAAATGGACCAGCGTGTCAACCTGCCTGTCGCGCAACAGTTTCAATACAAGATCGAAATCACAGATATTGCCTCTTTCGAAGTGGAAGTTTTCACTTTCCATAAGAGGGGCCAAGTTGCTTAGATTGCCTGCGTAGGTCAGGGCATCCAGCACAACAACCCGATCCTGAGGGTAGTTGGTCATCCAGTATTTGACGAAGTTGGCACCGATGAATCCGGCGGCGCCTGTTACGAGCAAGGTTCTCATTGTCACTTTTCTCTTTTCTCTTTTCTCGGTTCTCGTTTCTCGTTTTCAATTCTTCAAGTAGGCGGTACTCAACCACCTGTAGTCGCAGCCATCACACTGAGAGCACTCACTGCCCAGCAGGGTTCTGGCTTCTCTTTCAACCGCCTTCAGCTGTCTTCAGCTCCTTAATTACATGTCGCAACTCATTGCGCCAATGTATCGCCGGCATGTGGAAGCAGCGGTAGCTCTCGGTTTTGTCCAATACGCTGAATGCCGGTCGCGCGGCGGGTGTCGGATACTCCGCGGTAGTTATCGGTGTAATTGGAATCGCCCCCTTCAGCAATCCCGCGGCAAGCGCTTCTTCCTGTATCGCCACGGCGAAATCATACCAGCTTGCCACGCCGGCATCGGACCAATGGAAGATACCGGCAGCTTTTTCGTCTCTGATCACCCTGGCCAGCAAGGTCGCCAAAGAATGGGTCGATGTCGGGGTGCCGATCTGATCGGCGACGATACCGAGGCGATCGCGCTGCCCCATAAGCTGCACCATGGTAGTCACAAAATTGGGCTGATAGCGTGAGTAAAGCCAGCTGGTTCGAATGATCACGGAACTTGACGGGCAGGCCCTGTTGATTCCCTGCTCACCGGCCAGCTTCGAGAGACCATAGCTGCCAAGCGGTGCGGTGGGATGGTCCGGCCGGTAGGCCGACGAAGACTGGCCATCGAAGACGAAATCCGTGGAAACATGGATCAGGCGGCAGCCATGCCGGGCGGCAAACTCGGCTACCGCGGTGGCGCCCTGCCCGTTAACCCGCATAGCCTGTTCGGCGTCCGCTTCTGCCTTATCCACCTGGGTGTAGGCGGCGGCGTTGACGATGACATTCACCCCAAGGGGACCGAGCTTTTCATCCAGTTGACCTGGGGAGCAGATATCCAGTTCTTCTCGAGAAAAGGGATAAAGCGTATCACCGGCAACCTGCCCATTTTCGGCCCAGTCGGCGATCAAGGTCTGCCCCAACTGCCCGCCGGCCCCCAGTAAGGCAACGCTCAGCTTTGTCACGGAAACAGCTCCGCGGCCTGTAAGGAGGGTGCCTGGGCATCCTTGTCTGACAGAATTGGCTGGTCGCTGGATAGCGGCCATTCGATCCCGACCGTTTGATCGTTCCAGATCAGACTGCGATCATCTGCCGGAGAATAATACTCGGTGCATTTATAGACGATCTGGGCAGACTCGCTGGTGACGTAGAATCCATGCGCAAACCCCGGTGGAACCCAGAGCTGTAAGTGATTTTCCGCCGACAGATGCACACCCACCCAGTTTCCGAAAGTCGGTGAACTCTGCCGCAAATCAACAGCTACATCGTATATTTCACCTTCTATGGCCCGCACCAGTTTGCCCTGGGGGCGATTCACCTGATAGTGCAATCCCCGCAATATATTGCCCGCGGATCTACTCTGATTATCCTGCACAAAACCCCCGTCGATGCCCTGCTCTGCAAACAAGGATTGCCGCCAGGTTTCCATAAAGAAACCCCGGTGGTCACCGTGGACCACTGGTTCAATAATCAGCACGTCAGGAATTGCCGTTGCAGTAATTTTCATCGGCGGCTTAGTATCCTTTCTTTTTAACTGGTCGTAAGACAGCCGGACTTAACACTAGTGACCTTCCAGTATCTTCAGCAGGTATTGACCATAACCACTCTTTTTCAAGGGTTCCGCGAGGTTTAGCAACTGATCGTCGTCGATAAACTTCTGGCGCCAGGCAATCTCTTCCGGACAGGCAATCTTCAAGCCCTGGCGCTCTTCCAGCACGCGAATGAAATTAGCCGCATCCAGCAACGACTGGATTGTACCGGTATCCAGCCAGGCGGTACCGCGATCGAACAGCTCTACCCGCAGGTTCCGGCGTTGCATGTAAGTCTTGTTCACATCGGTGATCTCCAGTTCACCCCGTGCCGACGGCTGAATGGATTTGGCTATGGACACTACATCATTGTCATACATGTACAGGCCGGTGACGGCGTAGTTGGACTTGGGATTGGCGGGCTTTTCCTCGAGATCTACGGCGATGCCATCTTCGTCCAGATCAACAACGCCATAGCGCTCCGGGTCGTTGACATAATAGGCGAATACGCAAGCTCCTGACTCCTGGTCGACAGCGTTCTTCAGGGTTTCTTCGATACGATTACCATAAAAGATATTGTCGCCCAGAATCAGACATACTCTGCTGTCTCCAATGAACTCCTCACCGATAAGAAACGCCTGGGCCAAACCTTCCGGCTTCGGCTGCTGTGCATAGCTGATAGACACTCCCCAGTGGCGACCATCACCGAGCAGAGACTGGAACGATGCCGCATCCTCAGGAGTAGTAATGACGAGAATTTCCCTGATGCCCGCCTGCATAAGAGTAGACAGGGGGTAGTAGATCATTGGCTTGTCATAGACCGGCATGAGCTGCTTGCTCACGGAGATTGTCATGGGGTGGAGCCGAGTTCCGGTTCCACCAGCCAGGATAATGCCTTTTGTCATGATTCTGGGTTCCTTTTTTCCTGCAATTGCCTTCCTTTGACGGGTTCGGGCAGGTAGTCGGCACAAGGCCGGATCAATGTGTTGCCATCAACCTGCCAGTTTAGCGAATCAAGCCGGGCAGTGCAGTATAAAAGGTCTGCTGTGGAGTGAAGCCGAGCGTTTCGCGGATCGGAAGGCTGCTGAATAAATTGTCGCTGATCAGGTTGCGATAGGTCCTGATCCCAAGGCTGGCCTTTCCTCCGGACAATCTGCTCACCAGCCCCGCCAACAGGGCGGCAGTGAAAAACACAAACCTGGGGCTGTGCCAGCCTGGCTTTTTCTTCCCCAGGGTCTGATAAAGTGCCGCTTCGATTTCATTGAGTCTGTATTCAAGCCCGTCTGTCACGTACCAGATTTTTCCGTCGGCCTCGGAGCTGGTAGCAGCCAGCTGCGCAGCCCGGCAAAGGTCCTGTAATCCTATCAGAGAAAGTCGCGTATCGACCTTTGGTAACGGCGGCAGCAGGCCACGGCGAATGAGCCTCAACATGGCTGCAATATTGCCCTTCATACCAGGGCCATAGACATTCACCGGCCTCAGGATAACCGCGTTGGTTTCAGTTGCTAGCGTAATTTCAAGCAGACATTGTTCCGCCTGAAATTTGGAAATACCGTACGCCGTCGCGTTGCGCTTCTCTGTTTCAGCGGCCCCGGCCAGGCTGCTGCTGAAGTACAGTACTTTGCGTACCCCGGCCCGCACTGCGGTCTGGGCCACCGCTCTGGTGCCCTCTGTATTAATCGTCTGCAATCGTTCCGGATCCGGACTGTCTACATGTGCGATTCCCGCCAGATGATACACAACCTGTACACCGTCCATTGCACGCTCCAGCAGAGCGCGGTCACATATATCGCCGCTGAAATCAGGTGTACCAAATTCATTGGTAACCGGGTCTGCAACACTGCCGGGTGTTCGAGTCAGGGTAACCAGGGAGTTACCGCTGGCTGCCAACTGGCGGCACAATTCCCGGCCGATGAATCCGCCCGCACCGGTAACCAGGACTTTTTCCGCAGGCCTTGTCATTGGATAAACCGCCAGCCCCAGGTATTGAAAAAGCGCCATGCTGAGCGAGTATACAACGCGATGTGCTTCAGCCCCTTACCGGCGGCATTGCCGCCGAAGTGACGTATTTTCATCCCGGGCAGATAAACAACCCGGGCTCTGGCACCGAGTCGAAGGGAAAGGTCAAAGTCTTCAAAGTACAGGAAGTAATTTTCATCGAATCCTTCGATAGCACGCAGGACTCCGGCCCGGCAAAGCATGCAGCAACCGCTGATCAATGGCACTCGATCACTGGGCTGGTCCTCAGGCAGGTCATGCATCTCGTAGTGAGCCAGACGCTTGTAGAATAGCCGTTTTATCCAGTCAGGAAAGAATCCCCGCATGAACAAGGTCAAAACCGAAGGGTGTCGCTTGCACAGATGCTGCTTGTCGCCATCGCTCGTTTCCGCATAGGGGCTCACCACAGCGACGTCCGGGTGCTTTTCCAGGTACAGCAATCCAATAGCCAGACTATCGGGTGCCAGCTCGACATCTGGGTTCAATACCAGGTGGTATTTGTCAGCGGAGGATCTGATCACCAGGTTATGGCCCCTGCCATAGCCTACGTTGCCGTGCCCGCTCACCACATTAAGAGTTGCACCTCTGGCCAGGAATCGTGACTCCAGATCGCTGAAGGTCATGGTCCGAAGCAGGTGGGTTTCACTGTTATCTACCAGGCTCACATGGGCAGCAAAATGCAAACCAACAACAGGCAGGCGCATCAGGGCTGTGAGAAGGGACTCCAGCATAGCCTGCAATTCCAGCTGTTCAGAGTCATATATAACGACGGAAACCGTCAGGGCGTTGTCAGGATTAGCGATCACGGCCGAAGCACTGGCCTACTCACGCACCAGCCGATCCCCAAACGGGGTGGAAACCACGCGCATACCTGGGGGCACATCCGCCGGATCTATGCGCCTGGGTGTAAAGCTGCGGCGTGGCGCTGAAGCTGGCGCTACCGGTGCATCGCCATTGCGCTGCAGTGCCCGCGCACGCAAGGCGGCAAATGGATTCTCGGGCTCCTCAGCTCCTTCTTCCGACACAACTACTTCGCCTTCATCCTCAACTTCCGTATCCCCGTTACCGGCAGTAATCATCGGTCGAGGGATGGGATCGGCCCTGGTCAGTTCCAGCGAAGCAATATTGGCAGCCCCGTTACAGCTGACCCCCTGATCCCGGAACTCAATACAGTCGCTGCCAGAAGGAAATTGAACAGACACCCTGCCCGCTCCTACATCCACAACGGAATACTCACCGTAGCCCTCAATGCGGGTGTTACGCCCCATTTCAGTAGTGACGACGACCTCACTCCCATCCTGGTTTCTAAGAATAGCACTGTAGCGGTCGCCGATACGGGAGGTACCTATCAATGTGAATTCGGGCTCACGATTAGCGGACGCCTGGCGCCGAGTTGCGCGCGCATCCTTTATCGAGGCATCGTCTTGTGTTTCATTTTCTAACGAGCCGAATAGCTGGAACTCCTCAGCTTCAACAGGAAGTTTTTCGCGGTCTACTCCCTGTGCGAAAACGAAATTCGGGGTCAGGCACAGCATCCAAACACTGAATAGATATTTAAAATTGTGCAAAAGCCGCACCCCAATAAAAGTTGAAAGTGGTACAACGGATATATACTTGCAGCTTAGTATGTTGTTCATAGACATAATAACTGTGTCGTGTATTAAGACTAATTTATCAACAAAATGGTTTTGTATCGTCCAAAGCTTATATTGCCAAGCCATTAAATTAATGGGACAAATGGCTTTCCATTCTAGCACAATTGTCACGCCAGCCTTGACGACACTATCTTAGTAGGTGGCTTGAAATGGCTATCAAGCTAACAACAATAGTATGACTAAAAAATGAATCCTACGCCAATTTCGATAGAAGTACCTTTATTCCTGAAAAGTTCGATGTTGCTGCGTTGCTCTTGATGGAACACGTTGAAAATAAAGGCGGCATAGTTCGAGTACGGTCGTCTATATTGAAACAACACATAGTTTCGCGCGATGGAACGGTAAGCTCCGCCAGCCAAAATCGGACTGTATGATTCCTGGTCATCGATGGTCGTATAATTAAACTGACTTATGAGCTCACCCCCTCCTATTCCCAGACGCCATATAAGATTTGCCTGCCAACCATGGCGATCACCGCCTGGCCGACCGCTTTGCAGATTAAAGTTATTCAGTAATCCAAGCTCGAAAACCAGCTGGTGTGAAAACCCCTTTACTGTCATCGGGCATGACAATCCAGCAGCAAGCTTGGTTTCCAGCGCATTTAACTCGCTTCTTTCATGAAAAAGTTGGTGCTGCAGCGCCAGATCATAGTATGGATCGCAACCAACCACGCTTCCAACTTGAACCCTTGCGATACCCTCCGAGGCCGTATACAAAGGACGGCCGCCAAAAAATAAATTGGTAAGTGCGCCATTCACCTGCCAACTGCTACTTGTCGACGGGCGTATAAATGAGTAGCGTGCACTTAGCTGCAGCAAATCTGACTTTTTCTCCTCACTGATACGCCCACTCGCCTCGAGCCTCCAATCATGCTGATAGCCCGGCCTCAACTGCCGTAACCGTCCCCCAAGCCCGAAGTTTATGTAGGGTCCACTTACTGGTTGGAAATCTGGATTTAATTCAAGGACAACGGGTTCGCCGGACAGAGTCAATGTAACCTGATCGGAATTGGGAGCTGTGTTCAAGTTGCTATCATAACCCGTCAGCAACTCTAGCTGGAATAGACGTTGTTCCGTAAAAGATTGCCAAGTTTCCTGCCTTTCTTCCAGCAACGGTAGTAGGGCGGTCGGTGTATCCTCTCGTTGCAAAAGGTTTTCATTCAATTCAATCGCCGCAAATAAATCGCCCTGTAAAAAAAGAGCTTCGGAGTAATCAATCTGCGCAGCACCGTTCCGTGGTTCCAGTAGCAGGGCGCGCTCCAATGCTTCGAGAGAGGCAGGAATTTTGCCATTTCTTAGCTGTATCGAGCCAAGAAGTGCAAAATACTCTGAGCTTTCAAGGCACAAGGGCATGAGCTTGATAAGCTCCTGCTCCAAGGAAGCGTCCTCAGTTACCTCGCCTTGATAATACATAAGCAATTCAGGACAGGCCTGAACTGCTGACGAAAACAAGAGAAACAAACTAAGAAATACTGAGCGCCCGCCAAACATTGCGAACTTGTTCAGGTTGCAAGCAAAACGCTTCTTGAGAATGGAGATCACCATTAGGGCATTATCTGAAATCACCTGGAACGACGCAACGAATGCGCGCAAGCTCGACTTGAATCCGCAACTCTTGAGGAGTTGGCTGGAAGGCAAAATACGCTTTCATTCAAAGCTTTGTCAGACCGCTAGTATGAGGAGTACAACGGGCGCGGCTTAGCCAGGAAGAACCATAACAGATTAAAGCGCTGATGAAAGCAATGCATGCTCAAAAAGTGCTCCCCATGATGTTGGGACGCCACAAATCAATCATCTGCCGGGAGCTTCGCCGCAAGGCAGGATTCCGAGACTAATGACCCGGGCAGATAACGCGTTTAGCTGATGGACACAGGCAAGATAAAGCCCCCCGTCAGCAATACGAACAGTTCTCACTAATTAAAAAATCTGAACAGCAGAACAAGGTTCAGGAACATGAGAATGATTGAGAATACTCAAACCCTATTTACGTCAGCACTTTCTGAAGGGTGGTGATATTTCAACCACCACCTAGTGTCCTGTCCGGTTAATTCGTTGCATTTCAGCGTGCCAGCCAAGGTTCCTGGCAAGGCGCGCCTTGCAGGCAAGGGCTATTTTGAATTTCAATGAGGCTTGCAGCGAGAAACTAACCCAATCCGCCTTTGATTATCCTTAGCTTACGAGCCGAAGCGCGTTTGTTGGATGGCATCTCCTTAAAAGGAGGCGCAAACAACAAGTGGGGTAATCGCAATCCGCTGAGCAGATAGCTGCCTTGAGATTCAAGCCCGATCTTACTCAACTGCCTGGCGGCACACTCACCAATGAGAATTGGCTGTGCCAGCTCAGCCGTCATCTCCTGAATTCTCAGGGTAATAGTTACAGTGTCTCCGAGAAGGGTATGAGCCCTTCGATTGGCGGGACCAATCAAACCAGTTAATACCGGGCCCTGTTCAATCCCAATACCTAAAGCAAGTGGTGCCAACCATTCTGGAAGATCCTGAGTAAGCAGGCAAGGGGTGATGATTTCCTGCATCTCCTGCGCTGCGTTCAATGCACTCCTGGCCGTCTCACTATCCTGGCCATCCCACACCGCGAGAATCCCATCTCCCCTGAATTCCTGAATTCTACCCCCATATTTCTGTGTCAACTCGCTAGCTTTTACAAGAAAAAAATGCAATATCGCGGCAGACTCTTCGGGTGGCCTCGCCTCGCCAAATACCGCGAAATTTCTTAAGTCAGCGCACAGCAACGTTACATCTTTGCGTTTTGCATTAATATTGGAGCTCGGCAGGTTGTAGGCTATTTCTTTCGCCACATCACCAGGGAGGAAACTGTTTAGATTAGCAAAAACCCGGCTTCGTTCACTCCGGAGAACCCCCTGTTCAAGCAATAACAACATACTCACTGCACAAAGAGAGAATACTGCCGGGAATATGAAGCCAAGCCATATTTGCATTTTTGCAAGAAGCAGAATGTGAAGCCCAAATGCGACAAGGGGAAGAAGCAATCCCGCTAGTGGCAGCCCGTAAAGTGATACTTTTTCTCTGGCTCCAGCTACTATGAGCAATAAAGCCCCGGCTATGATGGAGAATGCCAGCAGCATCCAATACGCACCAGCTGGCGTGTAAGGGATTTTAGAATCGAGAAGGCTTGTCAATATGCGGGCTTGAAGTTCCACGCCGGGTGTAGCTCCAGAGTATGGAGTTGGCACGATATCTCCAATACCAAAAGCTGTTGCACCAACAACCACCCAGCTGTTAGCGAGCAATTCCCGGTCCGCAGTTCCCTTCATCACATCTAAGGCAGATATGACGCTATAAGTCTCCGGCGCCCTCCTGTAAGAAATTCTTAGATTTCCGTTCTTATCCAATGGTATTCGCAGCCCAGGATACCCGCCGAGTTCAAGTACTTTCGGTGAACCAAAAAAACTGGACTGCTCCGAGAGCATAACCGACCAACGGTCGCTTCCGACGCTATGCAACAAGGCAGTGAGCGCCAACGCAGGGTATGCCTGGGCACCCACACAGACCAGGGCAGGTACTTTGCGAATTGCCCCATCCGGGGAAATTATTGCCGTGATGTGCCCTTTGGGGATGTCTCTAAAACCGCTATGTGGCGCTATGAAGCTGTCGGTTGCGGCAAGATCTGCATTACAACTTACTCCATAAACCGGGTGAGTCAACTCCCCCGCTTCGAGCTGTTGAGTGGATTGCAGCGGGGGAAACTGGGCAATGATAGCGCCACGAGATCGATCCAAAGCTCCTATCAGGGCATCATCGGAAAAATTGGGTTCCGAGTAGACTATATCGTGCAATTGCAACTGAACGTCATAGTCATTTAGTGCGTTTACAAGGCGCGCCATCTCACTTCGTGGCCAAGGCCAAGCGCCAATTTCAGCAATGCTCCTTTCATCAATACCAATGAGCAATACACGTTGTTCCAATTCCTGGTCGGGATTGAAGGTCCATCCCAATGCACCAAATCGTTCCTCGAGGCTTTTCAAGCCTGCGCCAAACAGGGCATACATAACTAAGCTTATCAGCATAGCCAACAACAAAATGACCACTCGCCCTATGACAGGCCTACTCCCTAATAAAAGGAACAAGCGGCTTATTGGAACCAGGGTCTTCTGCATAGCTTAGCTACTTGCTATCCCATAGAGTAAGGCCTTTAATACTGCCAATCTCCAGCTGTTTTTCAAAAAAGTACCCTGCTTCTGACCCATCGAGACTCGTAGAACCAGCCACTCGCTGGTCGGCCGTGTTACTAAAAAAATATCCACTATTGTTGATAGTGCCTGACGCCTCAAAATTAACCATGCCCGTATCCCGGTTGCTAAGGTCAAGCTGAGTTTCGAAAAGCCTTTTTCCAAAATCAACAGCTAGATCGCCACTATGCACTCGCATCGCAACGACACCAGAATCAGAGTAATAGAAAGCCTGAGCGCTATTAAGTTGAAAACTGATTACCCCCAAGCCCCTATCAACCAGTTTTGTTCCGTCTTCAACCCTGAACAACGCGTAATCATTGTCGGCTACTGTAACTTCGCGATCCAGCCTGGCAAGATCATAGGATAACGCTATCTTCTCCTCTTCAAGCGTATCCGTATTCCAGGCGAATCTACCCCAAATAAGTTGGCGTTGTGCCAGCAACTCATCCGTAACGGCGCTTGTGGGTGTGTAATCGGGCAGTGTTACGAATGGGTCAATCTCGGGTTTCGGTGCGCTGTCGTCGTCTTCCAATTCTGCTGCTACTGAAACTGCCCTGGCCTCAACAAATGCTTCGCTATCTGTAGCCTTGGTTTCTGACGCGTCCCGTTCAAGGTTTACATCATTAGCTTGTGTCAAATCCGTTCTTTGTTGCAAATCCTCTTGGGCGGCTTCCAGCGGAGTCAACAACGGCAGTGCCCGAGAAGAGTTCAACTCCACCGTTTGGAAAGACTGACCGTGAAGCTCTATGGCTTCACTAGTTTCGCATGGGCCCAGCGAGTCGGCATCGCACAGATCAGAAAAAGGGGTGAGAACAATCGTTCCCTCATTAACGAGTGCCCTAACTGACTCATCAGTGGCTCTTACTACGAAATCTGTACCTCTGACTCCGATAGCCGCAATAGGCGTGTTAAAGCGAAACCGGGTTCTGGCAGCTTTTGCTCCCTCGCCAGAAATAGATCGTGTAACACCCTCAATAAGGTTAAATTTTATTGTCGTTTTTTCGGGATTCTCTGTTTCAAATTCGTAGCTCAGTATCTCCAGCTGACTACCTGGACGGATGCTCACCAAGGCATTGTCTACAAATCGCACATGGACATGGCCGTTTGCTTCAGTAACTATTTTGTCGGCCGCGCGTACAACCTGCCCGACTTTGATTTCGATGGGGGAGCTGTTTGGGGCTTTAATAAAGGCTTTCCCCAAAACCAGGCTCACTTCTCCAACTCTTTTGTCACTGACCTGAGCCTGGGCGGCGGAAGCAAACGCAAAAATCAAACATAAAGCCGACACGAAAACTGGCCTACCCTGGTATCGATTGTTAAAGTATCCAGAATATCTGACGAGTTTTAGAAAAACAGATAAAGCCATACAAAGCCTTCGGATGAGGTTAGAATGCAAAGTTAGATTAAAACCCCGCTAGTGTACCAGTTAATGTCAAAGATTAGCTCAAGCTGGTTTTTGGGCGAGTGATTGTAGTCACATCATCTTGCGATGCCAAAATAATAATCATAAATTCAGATAGTTACATTTTGGGTGACAATTAAAATCCAATGTAAAACCCGTCAATTGGCTCGCTAAATCATGGCAATTACACCTGAATTACTATCCCGGTTCCCGATTCTTAGACCATTACCGCAAGAAACGCTAGAAGAACTTGCAATTTGTTCATCAATGCACAAATTCATGCGTAGAGGAATAGTCCTGCACGCAGGCAAGAAAGAAGACAGTCTGTGCTTTTTATTTGAGGGAAGACTACAAGGGGTAGATTTCACCATAGATGGCCGGGAAGTCGGACTATACTTCGTTGAACCAGGGGATTTTTGTGGGGAATTGTACCTTTTTGACGAGGGGCCACAGCCGGAATTTGTCATTTCCTTGACCCGCGCAATCGTCGTCAATGTTCCAGTTAAAGCCATGCAAAAGGTAATGTTGGATTCACCAGGCATTGTAAACTTGCTCGGTGCCAGGTTGGCTTCGCGGGTTAGGCAGCTTACAAGGCAAAGATCTCTACTTGGACTTCCGAACATTATGCAGCGGGTATGTTGTCAACTGTGGCTACTTGTCCCCAGTAGAGACAGGGTTCGTATGGCCCCAACGGAAATAAACAATCCTCCTACGCACATGGAAATTGCCATTATGCTCAACCTGAGCAGGGAGAGTGTGACACGGGTATTTCAGGCATTGCAGACCAAAAACATAGTGCGAAGGGACGGTCCTTCTCGTCTGATGGTTATCGACCTTGCCACGCTTAAGGCCTTCGCTGAAGGCAATGAAGAAATCTGAATGAGCTGCTTCTTGCTTCCAGGGCGGATTAAGGATCTTCAGAGATTTATGCAGTCGAAAATTACTTAGAACGCTAAATAACTACTGAGTACATGCTGCAACACCCTGCCGGCGACGCGATTTCATTTTTCAGCCCCCCTGATAAAAGCATTTATATTCGTTCTCGTGATCAGTATCGCTTTTACAGCTAGAGGGTTGTGGTAGGCTTGGTGGATAAGTATCCATTTAGCTAAGACTGTAACCCACTGCTTTAAAGGCATATTATCATTTTGCGTTCAGCTCCCAACCGCTACCTACCCGTCATTGCGTTGTTGCTTACTATTGCCAGTTTTAGCGACGCAGTGGCCCAATCAAGCGATCAGCTGGGAGACTATCAGCTTGCCAGTAAGTTTGCGCCTCAACTCCGACTATCCAGCCCGGGGACAACCGGCGTTTTTCTGACAAGCGCCGAATACCCGTTCATAGACTACATTCCAATGGATGTTCATGACCTAACGTCAAGGGCTCCTCAAACTACTATCGAACTCGATCTCACCGCTGACACATTGCTAAACGAAACTCTTTTCCCGGCTGCCCGCTATCCGGTTCCGGACGGAGCGTTGGATATACTTGGCTCGCCGGCCATCCGCTCAGCCGACAACAGCCTGTTGTTCGCACCGATTTGGGTAAACTCGCCAGCTGTGCAGAACAGCTACAAAGCACTTTCTCTTAACCCAACGGTCTACTTTAAGGTTTTCCGAGATCCTCAACAGCAAAATCCCACTGCTATCCAATACTGGTTTTTTTACTTCTACCACTATGGACAATTGCAGCATCCGGGAGATTGGGAATCCATAACCGTTTTCCTCAATAAGTCAGAACAGGCTTCAGAAGCAGCCTTCCTGAATCATGCAGGAACAACCCGTATATCCTGGCGTAATGTGGAAACCTACGACATATCTCACCCGGTAGTCTATGTGGCCAATGGATATCATGGTTCCTACAATGAGCCTGGCACAACAACATACAGCTCGGGACCCAACGGCGATGAGTCTCTGACCGTCAACCATACGGGGGACCGACAGCAATTAATCCCGCTTGATGACTACGCGTTATCGAACCTGGATGAACTAGAGGTAAGCAGCGATAGTTGGGTCTGGTTTGAGGGCCGCTGGGGTAATAGTGGCGGAAATGATCTGGAAGCATTCGAAGTCGCAGCACCTTTCGGCCCTCGCTATCGAAAGGACATCTCGGGAGATTCTGCCTGGGCGCTGGCCAACCACCCACCATTCGACCCGTACAAGGGTTGCCAGCCACGAACTGAGGGTGTCAATCTCTATGGAACCGCAGAAAACTATGGCCCCTGGCGCTGGATATCCGGTTACGGGCTCGATCAAGGATGGAAAAGCGAGTACGAGTGCTCTGTCTCTCCTCTGCCACTGCCACCAAGTGGATTGAATTTTTCCATCACTGACAATGTCATTACGGTACAGTGGAACTCCTCTGGGGATGACGCAGCAGGCTATTTTATCTACTTCAACGATGAACCCAGCAATTTCAACTCTTCATCAATACCGGGTTCTGGTCAGAACGTGGGGAACACAAACCGATTTTCTGTGGAACTTCCAGTCGGGGTTTATTATTTTGCACTGAAGGCCTACGATGCGATAGGAAGGACGAGTGACTACTCTTCTACACTGGTAGTAAGTTTCGACCCTCCAACCTCACTACCTAGCGTGCCACAGGTAAAGCGAACTGGTTCGACTGGCTCGCCGGGGCCCTCGATTAAAAGCGTGACACCAGTGCTTGAATGGACCAGTGTTCCAGGCTCCTCAAGATATCAGGTAGATTTCTATAACCTGACTGAAAGCGATCTAATCCTCGAATTATCCGACCTTAAGTCGACAGTTTACTCCCTGCCTCCACTGATTCCGGGTCATGCCTATAGATGGAGGGTCAGGGCTTGTAACGCCAGCGGTTGCAGTGATTACAGCCCTGATTACTATTTTACGATTCAGGATTCTTTAGTACCGCCGCCGACTCTGGTTCACCACACCGTAGAGAACTATGTTGTAACGATAAAGTGGACCAACCCTGACAACATTGCCGGTATTAAGGCTTTTTACGGAGTGGAGTCTGGACTATACAAAGCCGACCTGGACCTGGGTAACGTCTCACAGGTCTCTGCCGAAGTCGGTGCCGGCATAATTTATCTAAGCCTTAGGTCTTACGACGCTTCCGGAAAGCTCAGCCCGGAATCCGAGGAAATCGAATTAACTGTCCCCTCGACTGAGCCCATCCCATCACTTCCGACCGTTGCAACTCCAGGCTCGCTAACTCCTCCTGGGCCTAAACTGAGCTCAATCATTCCAATGCTTGACTGGGAGCCCGTTCCTGAAGCTGAATACTATCGTGTCGTGTTGAAGGACCTGCTAACCGAACAAACTACTGCGGACACCATGTTATACGGATTTACGGAATTTACCGCCCCTCCTCTGGCACTGGAGCGCAGTTATTCATGGATCGTACAGGCATGTAACAGTGCCGGCTGTAGCGAGTTTTCCCGGCCCCGCTATTTTCGTCCCTAACAGACTCTGGGCGCTGGACAACGCTGTTGCGTACTCGTATTCTTCGCGAGGACCTCTACTGCAATTAGCTCAACTCATTCCCACATCCAATGAAAGCAGACCCATTCAGCGTCCATAGAATCCTTGTCGGCACCAATTGCGTACACACCAGCTCAGTGTTGATCATGCGACTTGACCAGAAGTTTGGCCACGAGAATATTTCCTATGCGCATCACGAGCGCTTTATCCAATTTTTAAATTCATGTGAACCGGAAAGAGTCAGTGCCCAATTTGCAGATCTTCTTCCTCCCTATGACCGGTATGAAAGAGAACAAGGGCAGCTGACCACCGGTATTTCTCTCGCCCAGGCGGCGATTATCTTCCAGCGCTGGTGTGGACTTCCGGTTAGCCACTATTCCAGAGTTAGAGCAAATGGAAGTTCAAACAACGAGTTAGTGGCGCTCGAGTATCGGATCATTCCGCTTGCCCTTGCCGCGTGGTCTCTGGCCGCGCGAGTCCTGCAGGGATTTTCTCGCGAGAGTGATCCGCAGTCGCTGTCAGCTTTACTGGAAGACTTCGTGAAGCATTATTTCGACGACCGCGAGAAGCAGATTCGCTACATCCTGGGCGCGGAAAAGTTAGGTATCCCGTGGCACCCGCTAACAACTGCTGGTCAGCTTCTGGAATTTGGTCATGGAAAATATCAAAAAAGAATCTGGAAAAACTTCTCCAGTGCGACAAGCCATATAGCCAGCGTAGTTTCCTCGAATAAGCAGATAACTGCAGAGATATTCCGAAACAACGGGCTACCCGTACCCAGCCAGGTAATGATATCTGATGAGCGTGAAATTGCTCCGGCCCTTCGTCATTTTAGCTTTCCTTTGGTAGTAAAGCCGGCTGCTACAGATTTTGGTACAGCCGTTCATCTCAATCTGAAGGACGAGACGGCGGTTCGCAAAGCATTCACCAACGCTCGCCAGCACGGTAAGGTATTGATTGAAGAGCAGATCGCCGGCGACCAACACCGACTCATGGTAATCAATGGTAAATTTAGATCTGCTCGCCGGCATAAACCGGCCCATGTCAAAGGAGACGGTAAAACTTCCATCATTGGGCTTGTAAACAAGGCAAATGTGGAGCGATTGAGGAACGGCTGGAAGCCTATCCCACTAGACGACGAATCAGAATTCGTGCTGGACCAGCAGGGGCTACAGCCGGGCAGCATCCCTGACCGGGGGGTTGAGATAAGACTTCGCTCACAGGCTAACCTCTCAACGGGCGGTACCATGGAAGTCATGACGGACGTAATACACTCCGACAATATCGTAATGGCTGAGCGAGCTGCTGCGATTGTGGATATCGATATTGCTGGAATAGATTACATCACTACCGATATTACCAGACCCTGGCATGAAACAAATGGGGCCATTTGTGAAATAAATGTGACACCTGGCCTTATATTCAATGAGGAGGAGCAAATCTTATCAGAGCTGTTCCCGGAGCAAAACCGCGGGAATATTCCTATCGTGGCAATACTGGACCCTGATACCGAAGGAAGATTGACAAAGGCTGTTGTAAGTTTCGTACAGCAACAAATATCACCAGTTTGTGTAGCAGACTGCCGCGGCTTGTGGCGGGGTAACGAAAACCTGGCGGTGGGCAGCTTTTCAACCGCTGCGGGTGTCAGGGCTGCCGTGGGAGAGCCAAGCGCTGCTGCGGTGGTGGTCGAGGTATATTCTAAAGAGTTCTGTCGTTCAGGACTGGGAGTGGATGGCTGTGACATCCTTGTAGTCAACCCGGTCCATGCGGATTCCGGGGATCCTGAAACTGACCGGCGACTTGCCGAGTTCATGCTTACGCGTGCCAGCAAAATCACTTTGAGTCCGGAAAAAGGCATGCAGAAAGCGGAGGAAACCCCTCTGGGAACATCTGATTTCTCAGGCATTTCAGGTTTAGCCACCGGCTTAATTGTTCACCTTAGAGCCTCGATGGGGCTTAATTTTTGAGTCAGGCCCGCCTGACTGACAGTTCCGCTCGAAAAACCAACATTGATATTGTTTCACAATCAGTAAAAATACCTGCCTTCAACCAATCAGTCAGTCGCCATCGGGGTTCCATCGATATCCCTGGTCACGATTCCAGCGAAGTTCAGCGGGTGGATCTATTCCATTTTTCATCTCTTCGACAAGACAGCTACTAATCACATTGAATTCCAATCTTTCGGCCAATTTCTGATATAACTGAATCATCGTTCCGGATCTTTCATCCTTCCTACCCTTGAACGAATATCCCATTGCTCCGTCAAGGTGATCATCCAGTTCATTTGCTAACCTTATCATTAACAGATCTCTGCTTTCCTGATTGAGATCTGAAGCGTGGTTGAAATACTCGATTACACTGTCCCTCGACCACCAGCGCATATGCTCATAGTTCCAAAGCATGGTTTCTATGCGCTCACCAAACCTTGTACGCAACAGGGCTCTGCGGTCAAGGCTATCATGCTCTTGTCCGGGCCCGTCAAAATGATGCATGACATGGGCCGCATGGAGAAGTGCAACCACAACAAGTTCCGAGTCGGCCTTTTCCGCCATGGCTATACTAGCAGTAGTTACCAGATGATTGAGCAATGGAATTGCTTGAGCACGGTAGTAACCATTGGCCATTTCCTGCGCAAACAGGAATGCATCCCGGAGCAGCACCAGATCCGAAACTGTGTACTTTGCAGCCAGCGCCTGGTTCATAAGTTGTGGATAATTTTGAGCAAATTGATGCATAACAAGTTTCACAAAAGTTTTCAGCACGCTGATTGTGCCAGGTTTATCGCCCCCCCGGAGGGAAAACGTCTGTTTGCTAGCTCCTGCTTACCTATAGGCAACCAATTCAGCTCGGAAGTCAGGGCCTTGACCCTGTATAAACGACCTTGCTGGACCGGATCGGCTCTTCTCCCTGATATGGAGGCTTTGAATCTTTAGTCCGGCCCGGGCAAAGCACTGCTGCAGGTTTTCGGCTGTCAGATAGGGCTGGCGCCACCTTTCACCAGACCAGAATACTTTCGCCGAATCTCCGAGTTCAAGGGCGCTGCCAGCCGAAAACCCGGCTTTTTCCGCCAACCTCACCAGGCGAGCCATACTGTCGTCTATTTCTAATTGGTCCTTCTTCGGAGGCCCCTTTGCCTCACTTTCACAAACCCGATTCGACAATAGAACAATGCCGCCGGGCTTGAGTAGGTTTCTCCAGCATCTGACAATTTCCTGTCGAGCGGGCCCGGGGAAGAAAAGCAGAAAGGAGTGAGCAACAATGACGTCAACTTTCTCGTAGTTTAAGTTCGTTATACTGCTCTCGATACATTCAGCATTGAGCCCAAGATAGTCACAGAACAATCGATTTTGAATGACAGTGGTCTTGCATTGGTCGACAAGCGCGATTTGCGGAATAGGTTCATCGGCCTCAAAAGCACCGATCACCATTGCAAGAATGCCAGTATCCGCGGCCCCGGAAATTAGAATTCTGGCGTCTTTCGTCAATTTCAGACGTTGTAGCTCGCGCTTGAAAAAGCCGGAACCTGAAGGCAGGTTCCCATCCAAGGTTAACCAGCGAATCATGGACCAACAGCGATGATAATCGAGGCAGCCATGAAAAGGATCACAGAGCAACGGAGCCCAGTCCCAGCTGAATCGTGCCAAATTTGGTAATGGTTCATCTGGATTGAATTGCTTAAAATTTCCCACACGCCTGTCCTGATGTCCGCTCGGTGAGACAGGGTTATCCCAAGTATCGCCAGACTATACCTGCTGGCAATACCAGTGCTCCCCAGACGTCCACAGCCAAGTAGGTCAATAAACTGCTGAAGCCTGCAAAGAGTCCAGGATACAGATAATAACGTATGCCAGCGCGCTTGTTGTCAAGGTACCACAACAAGGCAATAAGCCCAACGGCGAGCGTGATGCCAAAAGCCCATATGAAGAAAGGGAGAACGACCAGCGAAATCAGATGTCGAGTATGTGCGGCAGGCATGAAAGGCTTTTTTGCCACTTTTCGGGCGGTTTGCCCCACCTCAGCCATGGCAGGATGGCCAAATCCGCGAACGACGGTTAACAGCGCCAGGCCCGCGGCAATAGCCACGATCCCTTTGCTGTAGAATGAGTACTGATCCTCTCCCAGCCAGGCTATCAGCGTAATAGATGACATGAACAAGAGTATCGCCAGACTGAATATCAAATCGGAAGCATACTGGCCACTGCGGGCCGGCTCGCTCGATTTACGTCGCAGCAGCCAGAACAGCGTGCTGCAGATAAGCCCTATCAGTAACAGAGAACCACCTCGATCCCAGGGCACTATCCGACCCAGTTCCACAAGCTGGAGGCTGAGTACCAGGTTGGTCTCAATTAATTCGCCCAGTACAAATGCCACAACAAAGGGTACCAGAGGCCAGTCATTGATTCGCCAGAAGTAGCCGATTAGCCCAAATAGCAGGGCTGTGTATCCGTCGAAAAGCCTGCTCTCCAGCTGCAGTACAGCCAGTAGACTGATGAGCAGGCAGGGGAAGGCGAAATGATCAAGGCGCACACTCCTGACTTTCGCAAGCGCAGGTGTCAGCCCCAAACCAAGAACCGATGTCAGAAGGTTCGAAACCAACAGAGCAATGATCAGGGTAGCCACCAGAGAGGCCTGAGTATCCAGCAGCTGCAGACCGGGAACGATCCCGTGCACGGAAAACACTGCCAGTAGCATGACCCCAGCCTCGCTTCCGGGCAAGCCAAAAGCGAGGGCCGGCAACAGCGACCCGCCATCTTTGGCGTCCACGGCCGCTTCCGGGGCAATCACTCCTCTGATGTCACCCTGGCCGAATGTGCCGTCACTACGGCGTGAGCCTGCAGAGGCCTGACCATACGCGACGAATCCCGCGACTGTGCCGCCCACGCCAGGGATCATGCCCACCAGCGTGCCAATCAGTGAAGAGCGCAACGTGAGCCCCGGATACCTGAATACCGCTCGCACGCCGCTCAACACAGAATCGTCTCGAGCCGGACTGGCGACTCTCCCCCCAGCCATTCTGACCGAGCCGGCCCAGGTCAACAGTTCGGACAGGGTAAACACACCCAGCAGTACCGGAATCAGACTGAAACCCTGGGACAGTTCAAGGGAGCCGAAGCTGAACCGGGGGATTCCGGAACGGGGATCAAGTCCGATCAGCGCGACCACCAGACCCAACACGGCCATAAGTGTTGACTTCAGCAGATTGTGAGACTTCAGGCTGAGGATCGTCAACAGGCCCCATAATCCGACCAGAAATCGTTCCAGCGGCCCGAACTGAAGTAGAAAAGGACGAATTATCGGTAACAGGCTGATGAGCAGCACTACCCCTATAACCGAACCCACGGCCGATGCCGTCGCCGCGCAGGCCAAAGCAGTCTTCGGATAACCGTTTCGATTCATGGGGAAACCATCCAGCAACGAAGGTGCGCTGGATGCCGAACCGGGGATATTAAAAAGGATTGCAGTGACCGAGCCCATGAAGGTTGCGCCGCCAGTCAATGCCCCAAACAGCATCAGAACCGCTTCATTACTCCAGTCTGCAGTCATGACCAACAGGACGGCAGCAAGACTGGCATTACCGATACCTGGCAGAAAGGCCGTGACCATGGCCAGGAGTGTGCCCGCAACCGGAATCAGGATGGCTGGCCAGGAAAACACCTCGCCGAATCCCGTCCCTACTATGCCCAGCCAGCTCATCTGCCAGATACCCGCCTATTCATCACTGGAAGGCTTGAAAAGTCAGGCGGCCAGCCATCATGGACCCGCCTGTAAATACTGGTCAATCAGCACTCGGTTGGACTCCATTCGCTGGCCCATCTGGTTCAGGCGGCGGCGAATCTCCTCGCCGTCGAGGGGATCGAAAGACAGGTTCCTGGCCAGCAGCGCCTCACTCAAGGAGCCACCGCTGAAAATCGACTCAACGGCTTCTTTCATACATTCGCGCAGCACGGAATCAACCTGCCGCGACACCGCGAGGGTTCTGAACTTGAGGGAAAAATCTACCGCCAGGCTGGCAATGACCATGCGTTCCTCACGTTCCGAACGGGGTAACTCCTGAGTCAGGCTATCTACCCTGCTGCCTGGGCCGGCCAGGTAAGGGATGCCGGTAAAATATTGATTTGGAGCGTCAGTCAAAGACAGCAGGGGGCGAATCTCCGGAGCGCTCGCGAGCGATCTTGCAATGGATTCCGTGGTGCCAAATACAAAATCCACGTCCCCGCGCAAGAGCGCCAGCCATCTGTCCACTGAACCGCTGTATCCCCGAATCAGCTGGCTCTTCCAGCCCAGCGCAGTGATCGCCAGATAGAGCCTGACCAGCTCGGTGTCGGCGGCAATAACACTGACGCCCTGACCTGCCGGCAGATCCGCTGGATACTGCCGCCCGGCAATGACCGCCGTGTCGGTCAGGAATGAACCGAGAAAATTGAAAGCCTCAGGGCCCGGCAATGGGACACCCAACTGCTGTGGGGCAATCAGGGTTACCGGGTTAAACAGCCCGAGCACAGCCTCATCACCCCGGGCGGCTGCAACCGCCCTGATTCCGGCTACACTCCCGGCGCCTGGCATGTTTCTGACCAGCACCCGCGAGTTGGTCAGCTGTTCTAAAAGCGGCGCAAATACCCGGGCATAACTGTCGTAGCCGCCTCCGGGCCCATAAGGGACAATGATGACAATTCGCCGGGACTGCAAAGCCTGCTCACAGCTTTCCGAAATGTTGGCGGCCTGCCCGGCGATAGGGAGCAAACCAACAATTGTCAGCAACAACCGCCGGCAGCAACCTTGGATCCCTGTGCAGAAATCTGTAATCCTCTTTCTCCTTCCTTTTGCCCTGTTCAACCTGATTAGCCTGTTTACACTGTGCAGCTTACTTCCTCCCCGCCCCGGCTCTGACGATCCCCATGCTCCTGCACAATCGACCTGACTTCTGCGAAAACACCCGCTTCTGATTGCCGCGCCTTGTCAGCAACCACAATCTCGATGCGATCCCAGCGGTCCAGCGGCAACCCGAAGCGCACTACGTCATCCGGGCTCATGCAACAGATTGCCGCGCGGACGTCGACCCGCTGCAACAGTGCCCGGGCAGCCAGAAAACTGTCAGAGAACCCCTTTGTCACCAGATGTCCATCCACTTTCAACCCAGTTGCCAGGGACAGGCCATTATAGCTTCCTCCCTCCAGCAAACTGGATACGGTACGGCGGGTATTTTCGCTATCGGTATAGCCGATTACCAGACAGGCCGGAATACGGCATCTATCGCCCATCAACCCGGTCAGTACCTCCTGGTAGATCGACTCGTTGTTCCTTGTCCCCATCTGAGGTTGTGCATTGACCTCGCAAACCAGTGCTTCAGTTGCAAGCCAGGATTGATTAATCTGACCGATAATAAGATCAACACCAGCGAAATCCAGGCGCAACAGCCTGGCGATAGCAACGGCCAGCCGCAGATTGTCCTCATGGGCGTCAGCCACCGACAGGTATTCGTTATGGCCGCCGGCATTTATGTTGTCGCGCCTCCTTAGACGAATGTATTCACCCGCCGCTGGCACGTGCTGCTCATCGATTCCGTGCTGCCGCAGCAACCCTCTTGCCTCTGTATCCAACTCAAGGAGGAACCTGCCCAGGCGTCTGGCCCGGTCACGGTTGTCTTCCTGTTCCTGCCAGCGTTTGATGAGATCCGACACAGTGCCGGTACCATCGCCGACCACGCCGCCAGCAACCCGTTTAGTGATTCGAATTACCTGGCCCTGAAACACCGTCAGCCGATGCGTGAAGCCGTCTACCCACTTTTCTACCAGAATATTCTCCGAGTATTGCCGGGCGGCGTCGAAGGCCTCGGTCAGGGTCTGTTCATCCCTGATGTCGGCACAGACCCCTTTGCCTCTCTGCTGATCGGCCGGTTTGATTACGACCGGATACCCGATTCGCCGTGCGGCGCCCAGGGCCTCTTCTCTGGAAGTGACACGGGAATGGCGGGCTCCCGGCAGCCCCATGGTATTGAGAAAGCGTGCCGTTCGCATTTTGTTGCGGGCAATGTGAATACCGAGCGGTGAGGTTTGGTCGGTCAGTGTACTATCCATTCTGCAGGCATACTGACCCGTCCCCAGCATGAACATCCGGTCCCCCAGCCTGAACAGGGGAATATCCAGGCGATTTGCCGCCTGCATGATGTGGTAGGTGTTTATCCCTTCCTCACCGTAGGCTTTAAGATCCTGGTAGATCCTGTCCAGTACCACGCGATCGGCCAACTCGTCAGTTTCGGTGCCAGGCGCGCCTTTCGCCTGCGTGTCCGCGGCAAGCCTGAAAAGCGTGGTCATCCAACGCATGGCGATCGCAACAGCCGCCTCGTGCAGATAGGGCATAATCACATCGAATACCAGGTACCGCTGATCACTCGAGCCACTAGCTCTGGCCTCTGGTAAACAGAGGTTGCGCTCGGAAACCGGGATACCACATTGCCGTTGCAATGCACCGATCCAGAAAACCACCAGCTGGGCAAAGCGTTGGTATTCGTCGTGGTCATCAATTATTGGAGCCTGCTCGTTGATGTGGCTGGAAATGATGCTTTCGAGCCGAGAAAGTTGCCCACCCAGTGACCGACCGATACACAGTTCACCCCGGATGGTGGGTTGTTGCATGCCAAACGCCATACCCCGAAACAGGTACCAGTTGGTGGAGAACTGCAGAGGTCGCTGCGAGTCAATTGGGTTTGCTTGCATCAGGTTACTGGCCATCGTGTTGTTTTAAGGATTCTCGCAGGCCCTGAATTCTGGTGTCTTTGTCCGTCTTAATAACAGTATTAGTAATCACTAACTAACCTGTGAACTCTCGAATTCAGACGACCAATGAGACAAAATCCTCGTACTTGCCGCCTTTGGACCTGGGTATATGCTCCACGTAGGAAAAGCCGATTTCGAACGGAAACCCCAGCCTTGCCTGCAGGCCGAGCCGCATCTGCTTTTCCTGTTCGGTAGTTATCGTTTCGGCAGCGACAATTTTGACCTCGATGGCGTCCAGCCTGGACTGGACCAGTTGGAACTGCTTTATTGCTATTCCCTCGGCCCAGTCTTTATAGGGAAAACTGGGCCAATGAGAACTGCCATCAGGCAACTTTATCATGTTGCGTTTTCTACCCAGTATTCTGCCGACCACGGGCAGGCTGCGCCCACAGGAACAGGCCTGGCCAAGGACAGCGTAGTCACCGATGGCATAACGAATCAATGGTGCCACCAAATTCTGCAGAGTAGTTACCACAACCCGACCCGTTTCTCCCGGCGCACAGGGCTGTCCGTTGTCATCAACCACTTCAAGCAAGACACAGTCGGAAATGACATGGTGACTGTGCTTTTCACATTGCAGGGTGATATAACCGACTTCCTGGGACGAATACCCGTCGAACAGACGCCATGGCATGCCGGCCTCCACGAACTCCTTGGTGTTGTCATCCAACAGCTCGCCATAGGTTTGAACTCCCTGCAACGACGAGAGGTCCGCCCCCGCTTCCCTGAGAGCACGCAGATTCGTCGGCAGCGACAGGAGGTAGTCCGGCCGTTCGTTTTTCAGCCACTCGATCTGCTCACTGATGGGCGTTCTTACGCTCAGCGCTACACCGGGGCCGGTGCGGGTGATCAGGGAACTGGACTTGCCCCAGCTGCCAGCCCGCACGCCTTTGCCAATGCCTGACTCCAGCTCGGGCCGTATTGAAGCCAGCTTTTTGTTCAGGTCCCAGCCCTGCCACAGATAAGCCCGAACAGTATTGACCATCCAGAATAGCCTTCCCACATTGCTGGTGTAGACTTTCACTGGCATGCCGGTAGAACCGGAGGTGGATCGGGTTCCCAGTAACTTGTGGCCCCTGGGGGGCGATTGAGACAGTACTTTTTCGCCGGCCACCTGCAGTTCGTCCCGGCTCAGTATCGGCACACTGTTCCAATAGTCACTGAACTCCTGCGGGGAGCTGGGAACCGCGCCTAGGCGCCGGGCGTAGAACGGGACGGTCTTCGCCGCATGTCTGACCAACTGCGATAGTTGCACGCTTTGTTGCAAAGCCAGAGTGCCCGGGGCAAGGCGCTCGGCAAACTCCATCTGCTGCAACAGGGATAACGCCAGCGCGGCTTCTCGTGTGGGCACAACGGGCCAGAGGCTTCCCTGTAAAGGAGTATTGAGGGACTGATAGGATTGCTGGAGCCAACTCATAAAAAGTCTTTGTCCCACTTCGGGAGTTGAATGCTATCATAGCCGCGCCTGGTGCAGCGTACAATGTAGCGAACAAACTAGCGGGCTAAGTAGCGCTCAAAATCTCACATAACTTCTCGCGCGACATCTCATACAACACTGAAGTCTGAGCGGAGCATTCCGGAACGTCGACCATGTGGGCAACCAAAAAAATTTTTGACCTTTCGAACGATTCCCTGATGGCGTTGATTCGCAACGAAATTCCCGCGGTCCAGATTGCCGATTTTGCCAGGCCTGCAGAGATAAAGAGTCTCAAACAGACACTGCTTGACCAGTCCCGTCGAACTCACAGCATCAAGCAGGTGACTCGCCTTGGCATCAGCCAATACGCCCAGGGCATCTGTCAGTCCAAAGCCAATTACTTCCACCTCGTACCTGGCGTCATGAAGGAACTTGCAGAAGCGTTTCGTAGCAGCTTCGACCCGCTGTCGCGATTCATAACGTCACTTTCCTCCTCTGGGTTCGACGCAGGCGTCATGCAGGAGCCTGGCTTCGGAAGCTATGCCCCCTGCGCGGGTAAACTGCGCAACGGCTTCAGTCCCATTCACGTGGACTTTGCCGCCCAGGACTCCGCTGACTGGGAAGTGGGCGCCGCCCCCGTGCAACTGGCCTGGAACCTTTATCTTGATATGCCTGCTATCGGTGGAGAGCTGATGCTGTGGGACCGGCAATGGCAACCTGAAATTGATCGCTATCTGGTGCGCGACAACTACTACTATGAGGACGCCGTAGTGGCCGACCTGGAGCCACTGCGAATAAGGCCGATTGATGGTCAGCTTCTGGTGCTTAATTCGAGGAATTTTCATGCTGTCGATCAAGTCTCCGACCGACTGACTATCGGAGGTTTTATCAGCTATTTTCCGGAGAAATCCCTTCGATTATGGATATGATTGAAGAAGTTTTTGCCGGGCAGTGTAACCAGAAAAAGCTCGAGGAAATCGAAACGCTGAGAGTCTGCGCATGGCAACCCATCCTGTCGCCCACGGACGCCAAGAGTCGGTTTAAACTGGACGCGACGGACCGGATTGCCTGGCACTTCTGCCTCAGAGACACTGCTCATGACCAGTTTATCGCCTGTTCCAGACTGAGCGCCCATTCAACTTTTGATTTGTTACCCGATCCAGAAAGTTACCAGCGGTTCGCTGAGACGATGAATTTCCCCCTGGCCATAATGAGCCGCCTGGCCGTACTTCCACGATTCCGTGGCAGAGGCTACGCGACCCGACTGGATAATTTGCGTATCGAAATGGCAACCCGTCTTGCTATAAAAGAAGTGTGGATCGAAGTTAGAGCCGGCCGGATAGCTTACCTTGAAGAGAGTCAATTCAAAGTGATGGGTAACAGCGCCGACGACTCAGTGCCAGGCAACTGGTTCATGATGCGCCGCCAGTTGGAAGATGGCACTGTTGATTCAAGGTGGTAAACGCCAACTCCGCTCATTTTTCTTCTCAAACCACTGTCCAGACGAATTACCAATCGGATACAGCTCGATCTCAAGTCCTGCACGATACAGCAGCCAGGCTACCCCGCCACTGTTATTCCAGCGTCGTGTAAACGGAATAACCAAACCACTGGGACTCGCTTAGTTCAGAATCGAATGCCTCCAGTTAACTGTCTAGTTATTTGTCTTACTAGCTGGATTGCGCTTCACCTTCTTCTGCCGGTAAATTGGCCGCCAGACCCTTGGCGTAAGTTGCTCTGGCGGTCTGAATTATGGCAATTTCCCGTTGTAGATTCTGAATCTTACCATCACATACCCGCAGGGCATTTAATTGGCCCTTAGCGTTGTCCGAAAGATCTTCTAGCGAATACTCTTTTCCATCAATTGTCACTGTAGCCATTCTATCTATATCTCCATTGTTTTTGAGCTCGAACTGATCAAAACCGGTCAGCAGCCGCGAATTCTATTGTTGTTTAACATAAACCTCAAGCACCGACCTCAGAGATCTAGCGCAGCCCAAAAAATTGTCTGTATTCTTGCAGGAATTGGAAAGTAAAAACCCCCGAAGTTTTCACTTCGGGGGTTTTTGACTTTCACTTCAGCCTTTACAAAGCCAAGTCTTAACCCACGTCTATGAAGCTGAAGTCACCGGTAGCCACATCGTCACCAGTCACTATTGCAAGCAGCGTAAGCTCATTGGCTTCGAAAGTGAGGTCAGTATCGCCGACATAGGCGTAGACACCAAAAGTACCGCTTGTATCAGACTCAAGAACCAACAAAGCATCCCGCTCGTCGCCACCATTAACAGTGACGTTAAAGTTTGCTTCGAATACAGCTGCCACCTTCGTCAGGTCAGTCAAATCAGCTGCAGCAAAGGTTCCATTGTTATCTTCATCAATGAAGTAAGCTTCGTCTTCGCCAGTCTGTGCAGCAGCCCCATTGAGATCGCTAGCTGCGAAAAAGCTGAGTCCGAAACCATTCGAGTCATCAATCAAATCACCCAACAAAGGCCCTTCGTCAGTTGCTGCAGTCCACGCGAACGTGATTTGGTCCTGACCACTCTGGAAACCATCGATGGTATCACCACCGTCAGTCGACAGGTTGTACTGGAACTCGTCCGCCGCGCCGTCACTGCCTTCGACCAGTGTAGTCTCCAGAGAGACACCCAACGTACCGCCGTCACCATTAGCCGCGTACCCCAGATCAACCGCGTTAGTTACGTCAACACCGGTAGCAAACTCGAAGAGCAGTTGATCGGTGTCGTCGTCATAGGTAACGCGAGTGATGATTTCCGCTGGTGCAGCATAGGTAGCCTGCCAGTCAGCATTGACCTGAGTCAGATCGCTGTTAAGCAGCAGTGCGAGGGCATCACCGACCGCATCGTTACCGGCGCCGGATACGAAATCCGTGCCTTCAGTCAGGACCAGATTACCCGCACTCAGCCAATCAAAGGTCGCATTATTGCCATCAGCTGCCAGTACCCCAGTGATGTTGAATTGCCGCACTTCCGCTGCTGTACCGCCGTCGAGCGCATCCGCACCGCTACCACCGATGATAGTGTCGTTACCGCCACCACCGGTGATCGTGTCGTCGCCTGCCCCACCGACTACGGTAAAGTCGGTACCACCGGTCACTGACAAGGTCAGGTCACGATCATCAACCAGGCTGGCATTGAAGGTATTCAGCACCGCGTCGAAGGTCAGCTCCGTGGAACCACCACCATCCTGCAGCTCGTTGACACTTGTGTTGATTTCGAAAGTGTCACCGTCGAGAGCGTTGGTTACCCACAGCTCTTCGAACAGGCTGATGTCATCAATCAGACCCTGATCACCAATGACCAGCGCGTCAGACAGGTCGCGAGCGTTGTCGGTCGCAAGGTCTTCGTCCGCATCATTCAATGAGTTCGGCGCTGAGACGTAGTCTGTTTCGGCACTGTTCAGAGTCGCGTCGTCGTCCTGATCGTCATCGTCGCCCACGATTGTTAATCCACTATCAGTGACAGCGGTAATATCAAGGATGTCGAAGTCAAAGCCGAACACGTCGTTCAACACTTCCAGCGAAATAGTGTCTGGGCCATTGAAGGTAGCCGTGTCCAGAGCGGCAGGGCCGCCGTCATAATCGATGGCGTCGTCGCCGACCTCAATGGTATCCCGGTCACTGATATTGTCCACCAGCGTGTAGTTATCCTGCACTCGCTCGAGGTCCAACATGCGGTAGACATCATCGGTGGCCGCATCCAGGATTCGCTCAAATCCGGTCAATATGATGCTGTTCTGACTCGCACCGGAACCGATTTGTACAGTGGTCTGGTCGGAACCGGCAACCACCTCACCTGCGATGATCACCTTGTCATTGATACCACCCGCGAAACCGAATGCATCTTCGGCGTCCTGGGAAGCCTCGATCCGCAGCGAGCCGGCAGCTACCTGGTTCTGAGCGCTGTAAGACGTGATCGTCTTAGTACCACCACCAGGTAATGGATTCCCAGTACCGTCGGTAAAGGTTACTTCAGCCTCTACCAAGCCAGTCGTAGTCGGGTTCATCGAGTCAAATGCATCGATATCGAGAATTGCCTCAATGGAGCGGGTCAGCTCGTTGAAGTTAGCCTCGTTGGCGCCACCGCGCATGTTGATAGTGTGATCAACAGTGCTCTCGTGATCGGTGAACTCGACACTGTCGTCGAAATCACCAAACTCCACGCCATTCCAGTAAGCGCCCGGCTGGTTGATGGTTGCTGAGCCACCGGCATCCTCGTACTCGAGGAAGTTTGTGCCCGTAATGGGGCTCAAACTGTCAGCCACAGTCAATTGAACGCGGTATACATCCCGGTCCAAGGCGGCATCGCTGGAAGTGGGACCATCATCGACGTTGAATCGAAGGTTCAGACCCGTAGTGGCATTGGTCAAATCGATGATCGAATTGCCCTGCGAAGCCACCAGGTTTTCATTGTTGGAGATCAGATCGACACGGTTACCATCGTCCGCGAAATCCAGGTCGTTGTCATCGGACACCACAACCGCGCCTACCGAAGCGGATGTACCGTCAATACTGACAACAGCATGGATTAAGCCGGTCTCATGGCTGTAGTCGACCGTATCTCCGCTGCCTTCACCCAGATCGAAATTGAACAGGCCAATATTCTCAGCTTCAGGAAGGTCGCCGATGTCGCCATCAGCAATAATCTCTGACACGCTGCGACGGCTGAAGTCGTCTTCATCGACCAGGTCGAACGGCAGTACGTAGTTAGAGAAGAGCGTTGACTCGGAATTGCTTGCATTGCTGTTGCCCAGCATGAAATCAGCAACAATTACGGTATCGCCCGCTGAATCCGCGACCACGTTCTCGAAATCGGTCATGTTGCCAATGCCAACCAATACGTTGCCACTTGCATTACGAACCTCACCCTCGACAAAGTCGATAGTGGCACCCGGTACACTTTCTGTATTGAGTGTGTCACGCAGCATCGGATTATGTAACGTGTCACCGAAATTGACCTGTTCGAAGTCAATAATGGTATCTACTGGCACATCATCAGCCAGCAGAAAGCCACCACTGAATGTAGCGGTATCTGTGTTGGCACCGCCACCCTCTACCGCGAACACGACACTTGGGTTGAAGTCGTTATCCCCGTTAACGCTGAAACTGTACTCCAGGGTATCGGCTTCGCCAGCGCCTTCAGATCCGCCATCAAACAAATTGTTTTTCCCGGCTTCGGTTTCGTCGACTTCGAGGTAGTCCTCACCACCGCCAAACCAGACGTTCTCTGGCCCGTCAACGGTCTGGATCCATGTTCCGTCTACGATGACCCGTCCGGCGTTGCCGGTATTAGTCAGGTAGTACATTGTGTCTTCGTTATTGGCTGTTTCTGCACCGGTCATTGGATTGACACTAACGCTGAGATCCAGGCCATCGTTGCCCTGGCCAGCCAATGTTCCGTCGCCGGAAACAGTACGCAGGTTCTCCATGTCGACGAAGTAGCTGGTGTTGTCGATCGGGTCATTGTCGACAACGACTCGACCGGCACCGCCGTACATCTGATCTTCAGAAAGATCCAGCGTTATGTCGAAGAAAGAGCCACCGGCACCAACAGAGCCAAAGTCAGATTGCTGGTAAACCAGGGTATCTTCGAACCCACCCATGGTAACCATGTTGACTACCAGGCCAGTAGACTGGCTGGCTTCATAGGCATTGAATACCCGCAGGACACCGTCTTCTTCATACAGATCCTGGCCCCCATCGATGAAATCGTTACCGAAAGACCCGTAGAATCGGTCATCACCGGTTCCGCCTTCCAGCAAGTCGTCACCATCACCACCGAACTGCTGGTCGTCGCCGTGGACAGCATAATTGCTGCTATTGCCGGTAGTCGGATTCTCAACAGTGTTGTAGAAGATTTCCGCGCCATCGACACCTTCAGCCGCACTGCCGGTAATGTTAATGTCCGGCGTTACGTTGACAACAATCGCGTCGGTACCCAACAGCGTGTCACCGGCATCTTCCGCAGTCTGCAATCGAGACCGATTGATTTCCTGATCACCCCAGAACAACACGTTATCTTCGTTAAGCTCACCGTTGCGTCCGTCGAACTGGAACAGGGTAACTTCACTTTGGGTGTAGTTTGTAATCGACGCAGTGGCCGGCTCGCCCAGTGAGCTGTTGTCGGTTACGTCGATGCTAGGAGTCATGAACACGACTTCTTCGCCGGCGTAAGTATTCTGCTCAATATAGACGAATCCGATATCGAAGCCGTCATCATCGTAATCCGCATCGATATCACCAGCAGCGGTGTCGTCATCAAGAACGGAGTTGTTGATGTAATCCGAAAAGCGTTCCGCAAAATCAGCAGTAGTTTCGTTGGCTATCAAGGTACCGTCTAAGTCGCGACCAACGGTCAGAGTGTACTTTACACCGTTAACCGTCAGGGTGACTTCGTCCTGCACCGCCAGGTTGGTTAATTTAATTTCGAAACCCTGATCTTCAGCCAGCACTGTGCTGCCATCCTGGTCGAAGCCAACGACCAGATCCTGGGCGTAGGCGTCGGAACCAAGGCTGTCGCCACCGAAGTCAGCGTCGTCATCCACTCGCTCATTATCCAGTCGGTCCTGATAGCTTTGGAAAATCAGGCGGTCCTGTGAGACTGACTGGCCGGGTGCAACGTAAACTGGCAGGCCCAGCTGACCTTGACCCGGGGCCGTCACGCTGATTGTGACTGCGTAACCTTCCGGTTGGGTGTCGGAGATTTCACGACCGCCACCCGGGGTGCTGTCGGTGATGGTCAACACATCGTTGCTGGAAGTGACAGTGACATTCGAGTCGATGGCCTGAAAAGCCGAATTTGCCAACGCGGCCAGTTCGGAAGTGCTGGTAACTGCGTTCAAAGCAGCCAGGTCTGTAACCGCGAAGGTGGTACCGCCAATATCGACCGAGAACGAAGTCATTACGTTGTTAACTTCTTCCAGGTCAGCACCGGAGAAATCTACCGAGAGGCTGGACGGGCCAAAAATGCTGACACTGTCCACGCCAAAGTCTCGCGAGTAACCGCCATCCCAAAGGTTGTCGTTATCTGCGTCTGTCTGGCGATGAATAACGTCAAGTCCGTCGCCACCATCTTCCAGTGAGAAGATGAAATCGTCGTTACCTTCACCACCAGAGAGATTGTCATCACCTTCCCGACCTTCAATGACATCGTCACCGGTGTAGGCGTAAAGGGTGTTGTCGCCGTCGGAACCGCGCAGATCCATATCCGTCATCAGACCAAAATGGTTCTGCTGGTTGTTAAAGGTCAAGTCTGGGCTGTTTGTTCCTGCCCACTTGTAGTCGACGGCACCCAATCCAGTTGCGATAACATTTTCAACATCCTGAACTGCGGTGCGATCGGAGTTGTCGTTATAGTTGGTCTGGTCAGCAGTATACCAGCCGAACGACGTGTAGTTGCGGTCGGCACCGCCGTATCCAGCTGCGTTGCCGAGTCCGCCTTCGCCTACAGCAAGGTCAATACGAATTCGATCGTCGCTTGTGAGATCGCTGACCGATTGAGTACCAAGGCTCTGACTGGTCAACCAGAGGAAGTCGTTGCCGCTTCCATCTGAATCGAGCGTGTTATCCCCTTCGTAAACACCGCCATCAACTTCCCAGGCAAGATGATCGTCCCCGTCGCCGCCCACCAGAAAATCCTTACCATCGTTGACGATGTCCTGGGTATTGGGGTTGTTGAGAGCGTACCTTAAATTACCACCGAACAGCAGGTCATTGCCTTCGAAGCCTTCGATACGGTCATTGTCGTGACCGCCGACGATGATGTTGGCGGAGTCAGAACCTTCGATCTCCAACTGAGCAGTAGATCCAATGCCGACATTTTCACCGTTCACGACCATACCGCCGCCGCCAAGAGAAACGTCAATATCGTCAATGAGTCCGTAGAGATTGCCTGACGCATCGATATGCTCGATTTCATTCATCGACGAAAGCAGAGTTCCAACGCCAGTCTGTATGACCTGGCTCTGAAATCCACCAAGGTTTACGTTTACCCCATCTTCGTCATCGGAGACTTCGAGGAATACCCAGTCGCTGTCCTGAGACGAGTAAAACTCTCCTTGCTCGTCGACAAAAGCTTCTTCCAGAACGCCGTCATCGTCTGCCTGCAGGTCGTCCGATGTAGAACCACCGTCGATCAGGAGTCGGTTTCCATCAGCATTGTCCAAGCGGCTCAGCTCGACAAAGAAGCCATCAGCGTTTCTACCACCATACAGCGCATCAATGGGCGCAAATCCCGGAATAGCAGCGCCGCCAAGCCCACCTATTAATCCGTTTACTCCGCCAAAAGGGGCAAGGAAGTCAAGCCATTCGGGAAGATCGACCATCCAGCGGGAATCTGCAACACCGCCACCGACGAGGAAGTCGTTACCTATTCCGCCCAGCGCTGTGTCGGCACCGAGGCCGCCAAGGAAGATATTGCCGTCTGTGTTGACACCGTCACCGGAGAATCCTGTGCCGTCAAAATCGATGTCCCCCAGAAAGTTGTCAACGATGTTAAATTCGCTGAGCAAATCACGTCGGTACGCATCAACGATCTCAAAGTCGAGACCATCATCTAAAGTAGTAGGATTGTTGTTCTCAATGCCGTCCGGCTTGATGTAGCCATCGCCGTCCAGATCGAGACCGCGGATCTGGTTATCATTGGCGGTAATGTCAATTCGGACGTCTTGATCACCGGTAAGCCTCATCACATCTGCGCTGGCAGCTGATTCCTGGCTCAGATTGAAAGTGGTACCGGGGTTTTCCGAGGCGTTGATGCTGTCCAGGGCAGCCTGCACAGAGGCGGGGTCACTGCTGACGTCTCCCAAGGCATTCTGCAGAGCACTGAGGTCGCCAGACTGACTGGTCTTGGCGTATTCGGTCGAAACGGTTACCCAATTCTGAAACCGCGCCGCGGCATTTCCGAAAGCGGGGTCAGTAGTATCGAGATTGAGCAGGAAATCGGTTGCCGCAGCGAACAACTCAGCTTCGCTGACACCTGAATTGAGGATTCCAACAACCAAATCCTCCACGACAACCATATCGGCGGCGGCGGTTTCGCCACCAAAAACGTTGCCAACCCAGCGCTCGGCGAACTCTTCCGTGGTCAGGAGCGAAGGGTAAATCGACTTATAAACCGGGTGGTCGACGATAGCCTGAGCTAAGTCAGTGTAAGAAGCGCCGTTTTCATAGGATTCGATCAGCCCACCCAGCACATCGCCGGGTATTGCCGCCTGCAGTGTCACAATCGGAAGACCGATTATTATTTGTCTTTCGTCAGCTGTTATCGCCATTACCTTAGAGCTCCTTAGATCAGTTCCAAATAGGTTTTCAAAAAATTAAAAAATGCGTTCACTTAATAGCTTAGCCTTAGTTTAAGTGCGCTTAGCATACACAGGCCCTTTTTTGCTCCCTGTGACCACAGTCACACGGAGTAAAATAAGCTCACCAATACCGGGTAGAATGCGTACTGCACACGCAAATTCCCGCACCTCGTGCAGACATAACGCGCATCTTACATTCTCTGCTGCACCAATACAATACAAATTGTTACGACCTGAAAACTCAGGTTTCTAACGTAAGCCTCTCATTTTGTTTTATATATTGCTCTGCTGGGTGAACGCTTAGCAGCGTTAGCCCCCTGTTCAGATTATCGGTAGCGAATGAATGCGCTTGATAGCGATTAGTGATTTCTTTGTAGGCGGCTGTGTAACCCAATCTGTTGCTGTTCCGTGCTTGTTGCCAAGAGAGCTTCACTCAGTTTGTCCCGTTTAGTTCGTGGCGCACAAACTCTACCCTCTCATGGAACTGTTGCAGAGGGGGGTATCCTTGGGAACGACAATACTAATAAGACAATGATATTCCGGAACTCCACCTGCGCCGCCTTGCTGGTGAAGCGGACAGTTAGCCGATATCAGGGCCACAAACCATACTCAGGTGACGATTTTAAGCGCGAAGAACAAAACTTTTCCCTTACCGTCGATGTCCGGGGCGAGTTGTGCGCTTGTTAAGTAAACTCCGAGGTAGGTACAATTGCATCCTCGTGAGGTGTGGAATTGGATTCAGGCCCAGTAGCTTGAAAACAGCCTTGTTGCCCCAATATAGAAGCAGCCTCATAATAGAAGCAGCCTCAATAATATAGCTACGGAAATATAGCTACTGACTAAGGCGTGGGCTGTATAAGCCCTGGGAATCTTTCTGAAAATAGTAGTCATCGAAGCTGCCTGGCGGTACCCAAGCTTGAACATAAGAACTTCACCTAGATAACACAAACGCTTTCAACTCAAAACACCTTTTATCGAGAAATCGAACATACAGATTTGATCACCCGTCCTGGCCACCGAATCTGGCCTGGGACCGGGTGGCGAACTCCTGGTAAAAAAGTTATGCCTAAGCCTGCAATCAAAAAAGACTCGAAGTCGCGCTTCCTTGAACTCAACGAGGCACTTCAGTCTGTCCGGCAATATTTCATCTACGCCGGCGTTTTCAGCGTTGCCGTCAACCTGCTGATGCTCGTACCGATCATCTACATGATGCAAGTTTATGACAGGGTGATATCCAGCGGGAGTCTCTCCACTTTGGCAATGTTGACCATTATTTTGGTCTGCCTGATGGGCTCAATGGGGGTGTTTGAGTGGGTGCGGTCCATGTTTCTCATCGGAGCCAGTGACAAACTGGACAGAGACCTTCGTGAACGTGTCTTTCAATCGACGTTCAAGAATGCTCTAAGCACCAACGGAGCCAGCTCAAGCGCCCAGCCGATCAGCGACCTGACTGGTTTGCGGCAATATATATCAAGCAACGCGGTGTTTGGCTTCTTTGACGCCCCGTGGTTTCCAATTTATGTATTCATTATGTTCATGTTCCATCCCTGGTTTGGTGTAATCGCCATTTTTGCCGGAATTGTTATGTTCAGTCTGGCGCTAGCCAATGAGATAGTAACAAACAAAAAAATGCAGGATGCCAATACTCAGAATAACTGGGTGAACAACGAGATCGTCAGAAGTCTGCGAAATGCGGAAGTTATAGCGGCAATGGGCATGATGTCAAATGTGCGTCGAAAGCAGCAAGAAAAGACCGACAAGGCCATCGCGCTCCAGACCAACGCCAGCAGATGGGCGGGTGGCTTTTTGAGTTTTTCCAAATCTTTCCGAGTGATCATTCAATCACTAGCGCTTGGCCTTGGCGCCTTGCTGGCACTAAAACAGGAAATCTCCCCCGGCATGATGATAGCTGGGTCTCTGCTACTTGGCCGCGCTTTGGCGCCTATCGATCTATTGGTTAACTCCTGGAAAGGCTTCTCAGTAGCAAGGGCACAGTACAAAAGGCTCGGAGAACTGTTGGAAACAATACCCCCGGAAGAGGAGAAAATGAGCTTACCTGCACCAAAAGGCCATCTTCTGGTGGAAAATGTAGTAGTGTCAGCGCCCGGCAGTCAGATACCGGTACTGAAAGGTATTTCGCTTGAACTTAAACCCGGCGAAGCTATCGGCATTCTGGGACCCAGCGCATCTGGCAAGTCAACGCTCGCGCGCACCATCCTCGGTATATGGCCAACACGTGCTGGAGCCGTTCGGCTTGACGGCGCAGACGTATCCGCCTGGGATCGCGAGGAACTTGGCCCCAGCGTGGGCTACCTGCCTCAGGATATCGAACTGTTCGACGGCTCAATCTCAGAAAATATCTGCAGGTTCGGTAAGACAGATTCCGAAAAAATAATTGCGGCCGCTCAGCTTGCTGGTGTCCATGAAATGATTCTGAAGTTGCCTGAAGGGTACGACACCGTTATCGGCGGCACTGGCGGCATGCTTTCCGGAGGGCAGCGCCAACTAATCGGATTGGCGCGCGCAGTCTATGATTCGCCGCGCCTGCTGGTACTCGACGAGCCCAACTCGAATCTTGACGAGCAGGGTGAACAAACCTTGGCCCAGGCATTGAAACGAATAAAATCGAAAGGTTGCTCCATTGTGGTCATCACGCATCGTAATTCGATTCTGCAAGTTGTAGACAATCTTCTGATTTTGAAGGAAGGAACGGCAATTGCCTACGGCCCGAAAGAAAAAGTACTCGCAACGATGATGGCTCAGATAAAGAACAGCAAACAGTCCGCAAGTGGGGCCGCAGCTCAGGCCTGAGGAAATTCAAAGCGCCTTCGGATATGAGATTGTTGATTCATAAACGTTTACCGACGGTATTTATGAACGTTTAAATAAGGATTTATAAAATCGTGATCGAAACTACCCCGCCTTCAGAAGCAAAGCCGCTGGAATCGCAAATCGATAATAGCAGCACTACCACGCAAATGGGGTTCGGCATCGAAACGCCCAAGAGAGTAGGTCTGACCGCTCTTGTACTGGTTTTTGGTGTTTTTGGAGTCTGGGCAGCGGTAGCACCACTGGATAGCGCATCCCATGCCGGTGGGGAAGTCACCGTCCGCTCTTACACCAAGGTAATCCAACACCTTGAAGGCGGCATCGTAGATCAGATTCTGGTTCAGGATGGATATATCGTAAATCAGGGCGACCCGCTGCTCATAATGGACAGCACCCAGGCCAGGGCCGATCTTGAAATCGCCAATAGCCAATTCGTTGCCCTGAAAGCCAGAGAGGCGAGACTACAGGCCGAAAGGGATGATCTTGAACGAGTTGTCTATCCGGACATCATACTGAGCGGAGTCTACGACGCTCAGGAGGAGATCGCTTCTCAGAACGAAATTTTCGAAGCCCGTAAGAACGCTTTCGAAGGCAGTATAGAAGTGCTGGAGCAACGCATCGAACAACTACAGTCAAGAATCGTCGGCCTGAAGGCATTGAAGGAAAGCAAGGAACTACTCGCCGAGTCTTACAGCGAAGAGCTAAATGATGTCAGAGAACTTTTGGAAGAAGGGTTTGCAGATAAGCTCCGACTTCGTGAACTGGAAAGAAACTACGCCAGCTTCAGTGGAGAATCCGCCGAACTGGCAGCAACTATTTCTTCGACGCAAATGCAAATTGGTGAAACGAGACTGCAAATCCTACAAGAGAACATGGTCTTTCGAACCGAGGTTGTGGATCTCCTTGGGCAAACACAAACTCAACTAAAGGATGTACAAGAGCGGGTAAACGCACTTCAAGATATCGTTAATAGAACGGTAATCAGGTCGCCGGTAGACGGTATAGTAAACGGTATGCAAGTTCATACAGAAGGCGGTGTAATATCACCAGGGACGCAGATCGCCGAGATTGTGCCGTCAAGTGATGAACTGATCGTTGAGGCGAGCATTTCACCCCTGGACATCGACAGAGTGGCCGTTGGCCAGGATGCTACAATCCGATTTCCCAGCTTCAGCAGCAAAACGGTGCCCACTGTTTATGGGAATGTCATATCAGTTTCGGCTGATAGTTTTGTAGATGAAAACACTGGGGCTTCATTCTACACGACAAGAATTCAGGTTACCCCCGAAGGTATGAGCGATCTTGGAAACCTTGTACTGGTGCCAGGAATGCCTGCTGATGTCTATATTACGACCGGATCAAGGACATTTTTGGAGTACCTTATAAAGCCTCTGACTAATGTGGTTGCCAATAGCTTCAACGAGGAATAGTCATTGTGAAGACTCTCTCAATTGCACGGCTGGTCGCGCTGAGCCTCACTTTGGGCACTGCTTATTGCAATTTTGCTGGTGCTGCCGAGTCCATTGACGCAGATAATCTTGATCCAGATAACATGTTTGGTGTCGCATTAGTCGGCGGCAGTACTCTTGAAGATTTTTACACCGCGGCGCTTGAATACAGTCCCAGGCTTAGAATTGCAGAGGAAAATCTAAACATCGGTTCGGCCCGAGTTCGAGCTGCCAATGGGCAATTACTGCCGCAACTATCTGCCACGGCGTCTGTTTCCGACAACCGCCGCCAAACCGGCCCCTCTGATCAAAACTTTGACGGGGATCGTTATTCACTTCAGCTGACCCAAACCCTGTTTAGTTGGCAGACCTTTGCTGGACGTAAGAGAGCCTATGCGTCCGAAGACCAGAGCGAGGCCGAATACTTCAGTGAACTGGCGTCGGTCTTGACAGACGTGACAGACCGGTACTTGAATGTCCTGCAATCGGAAGATGCATTGAGGCTGATACAGTCAGAGTTCGAGGCTGTCAGCAACCAGCTGGAACAGGTAGAGAGTCTTTATGAGCGTCAGCTCACCCAGATTACAGACCTGTACCAGACGCAGGCCAGTCTTGCCGCCGTTCGGGCCGAACAGCTTCAGCTCGAGAGTCAATTGCAGATCAGCCGGCAAGCGCTTCGCTCAGCAACTGGCCTTGAGCCTGTCACTTTATATCGGCTTCGGAGTGATATCGAAATAGCTGAAGTGGAACAAGGAATGGGTTATTGGACAAGGCTTGCTCAACAATCCAATTACGAAATTCAGGCTCGCGAGTATGCGCTGAAAGCTTCTAAAGAATTAGTGTCGGAAAGACGTGGTGTATACCTGCCAGAAGTAAGCCTGGTGGTCCAGCGACAGAATACAAACGTTGGTTTCGATAATGCTCCTTTACCTAAAACCGACATCACCTACGTAGGAATAAATGTTTCGGTACCATTATTCGCCGGTGGGTCAAACAGAGCAGCAGTTAGCGAAGCCGCCAGCATGCAAAGCATTGCCGAAAACGAACTGAGGCAGATCAAACTCGACGTCACCGAGCGAGTGCGGACAGCGCACCTACAACTTCAAAATAGTCAACTCCAGACTCAGGCGGCGCAGTCCCTGGTTGAGTCTGCAACTCTATCAGCTACTGCGATGCAGCGCGGATTCGAACTTGGCACCGTCACAAGCGTTGACGTGCTAAATGCAATCCGAAATCAGTATCAAGCGGAACGCGATCTTCAGCAGACAAAGTATAATCACATCCGATTTCTGCTGGAACTAAAAAGGGAAGCAGGGGTCTTGACAGCCGAAGATCTGGTTGAGGTCGGCAGTTGGCTGGAAAGCCCAGTAAACTGAAGTGGCAGCCATTCCAGAGATACACCGATTGACGTCCTCTTACCTGGAAATCGAAGACAGAATTCAGTTGATAGGAGAAACTCGAGACGGGAAAGTAATAGGACTTTGGCTGACACAGCGAGTCTTAATCCGAGCTCTACCCTATCTGTTCAGATGGCTTGAGCAGCAGACACCTTTGGTTTCTACCGCAACGCCGGAAAACTCGAACCAGGCAAATACTTTGGTACAGAGCTTTGCTCAGCAGGAGGCTCGACATAGGCTGAAATCACGAGCTCCCCAACCCCCAGTAGTGTTAAGAGATAACACCCGCTTCCTGTTGGTTCGGAGTTTGGATCTTTCCAGCAGACAAGGAAAACTGACGATAATTTTCAAACTTACTGACCAGAGCCAAACAGGGCTTCGCTTTAGTAGCTCACAATTGCGTCAATGGTTGACCATATTACACCGTGGCTGGAAACACGCCGGCTGGCCAAATAGTTCGTGGCCTGACTGGATAAAAGACGTAGAGCCTCCCCCTGATCCCGGCACCGATGCTTTTCACTGACGAACCTATCGCTAATTGCCGCAATTACCCGGCCTTCAGGCGGTCCCATGGACTAGGCTATAGCCTAAACACGTGCACGGAAACTCAAAGGAACCTCTGATCAATTGTCAGCCTGTTGCAAAAGTCATAATTCGTTAAAATGTCTCAAATTAATAACAAAGTCATGCAATGCGCGGTCATAGCGATCCTCAGTTCTCATTGTTTAGCTACGTCGATCTTGAAAGTCACATTCCCAAGCAACATCCAAATCGTAAGATCCGTCAGACTCATTGCTCAGACGTTGATAAATCTGGAGCTTGAATTTCATGCTATGTATGCAGAGGCCGGCAGGCATCGATCCCTCCTGAGAAATTGGTTCGAGCCACGCTTCTGCAAATCTTGTTCACTATCCACCCGGAACGCCAGCTATGTGAACGGATTGACCACGATTTCATATTCCGCCGGTTTAATGGTCTTGGTAAGGGTGATCCTGTCTGGAATCATCCTACTTTCAGCAAAAACTGGGACCGGCTGATGACTTCGAGTATTGGCGAGTTGCTGTTCGATGCCATTAAGAAACAAGATGCAGCCAAGCAATTGTTTTCCAGACAGCAAACTGTTCAGGAAGGGAAGGAATCAAAAAACCAGGCTTAGCTATATGGGCCATTCGCTCACCGTAAATCGCGACGTGTTTATTGTCGAATCTGAAGTGACTGAGACAGGTACGGATCGAGAGTGGAACTCGGCACCAACAATTTGTCGGTCGGCATCAAACTTATGACCTTGATAGAGATTGGAATTTTCGCCTCGAATAGGATTATTACCCGAACAAGTAATTTTTCATCAGAGTGCTAAGCTGTTTCTCACTGAAAAAGCATTGCAATGATTCCCACGAGTCAAGAACAGATACTAACTAGAGAATTCCCAAGAAAGGGGTTAGCAAAGAAGCTTAGCTTTCCGAGATGGGTTACACTACTATGAAAATCCGAAATGGATTGAATAGCAATGCTTTGCCAGCCCTATTACCGGCAAAGCCGAACGGCAAGGGATGGCCGACTGAATGGCGGAACTCTCGGAGTAGAAGAGAGGTACTGTGAGCGCGGGCAGAAACTTTGACACAGCGAGCATTGTGTCAAAAAATTGCCGGGAAGATATAAAAAGGCCAATACTTGGATGATCAGCAAACTTCTGCGACATTGGATCTTAACGCCTTTCGACAACTACCGACTGTTCCATAATTTTGTGAAGCAGGATTTCGCCGGACAGTTTGTCGGCTCGGTGGGTGGCATCCTGTGGCTGTTCATTACTCCGGTTGTGAACATCATCATTTATTCGTTCGTTTTCCGCTATGTTTTCGGCGTCAGGCCGCCTTTGGAGTTCGGTCAGACCAGCTTCGTGGTTTTTATGATGGTGGGTTACCTGCCCTGGTTCGCCTTTGCCGATGCCATGGGCAAGGCCCCCGGTCTGCTGCTTGAAAAAGCACCGCTTATCACCAAGGTGATGTTCCCGGTCAATATCCTGCCGGTAGTGGGCTCACTGATCCCCTACCTGACTCACAGCATCGGCTTTGGCCTGCTTCTGGTATACCTGGCGTTCAGTGGCTATTTAAATAGCCTGTGGCTGTTGTTACCCTTTATTTTCTTTCTGCAGTTCCTGTTTACCATGGGTCTGGTCGCGATTCTCTCTGCATTCTGTGTCTTTCTGCGAGACTTGCAGCAGCTGGTGGCTCTTATAATAACCAGCTGGTTTTTCCTGACCCCGATTGTCTACCCGCTCTCGATCATTGAGGATCCCTCAATTCAGAGTATTTATAACTACAACCCCATGCACAGCTTCGTGAATCTCTACCGCCAGATAGTGCTGGCAGGAGAGCTACCGGTGCTTAATCTGCAGATTGCTGTCGTAGTGTCGCTGGTGACCTATCTGATCGGCGGCTGGTTGTTTATGCGCATCAAGCATGCTTTTGGCGACGTACTGTAAGTCAGGATAATTTTTACCTTCATGAGCGAACCCATCACCCCCCAGTACCGAGTCCAGGTAGAGGATCTGCACAAGGATTTCAGAATCTACCAGCAGCCTAAGGACCGGCTGACGGAGCTTATTTTCAGGAAGCCGAAACACAAGCTCTACCACGTGCTGAGCGATATCTCCTTCAGTGTGGAAAACGGCAGGAGCCTGGGTATCATTGGCGACAATGGTGCCGGAAAATCCACGCTGCTGAAGCTGCTGGTGGGCACGCTGCAACCAACCTCCGGACGGATCACCGTGGCTGGCCAGGTGGCCGCACTGCTGGAACTGGGGGCCGGGTTTCACCCGGAGTTTACGGGCCGTAGAAACATCTATCTGAATGCCTCTTTGCTGGGAGTACCGGACGACAATATTCCCGAGCTGGAGATGGATATTATCGAGTTTTCCGAGCTTGATTACTTCATCGATCGCCCGGTAAAAACCTATTCCTCAGGCATGTTCGTACGGCTGGCCTTTTCTATCGCCACCATGGTCAGGCCTGATATACTGGTTATCGACGAAGCCCTGAGTGTCGGTGACATGGCGTTCCAGAAAAAATGCGTGGAACGCATGAACCGTTTTCGGGAAGAACAGAAGACCATGGTGTTCTGCAGCCATTCCATGTACCACGTTCAGCAGCTGTGCGACACCGCTATCTGGATTGACAAGGGGCGCATCCGGGATATAGGGCCCAGCGAGGAGATCGTTGGCCGCTACGAGGATTTCTGCAACAACAAGAAAGCCTATAACAGCATCGTCGAGGATCTGCCGGGAGCCCCGGATGCCGATGAGGACGAAGTGGCGGAGAAGAAGCGCAGAGACAGCAGGATTCTCAGCATTTCGGTGGAATCGCCTGAAGGAGAGGAACTGACCCGGGTAGCGCCACTGTCAGACGTGGTTCTCAAAATGGATGTGGAAATCCTGAAAGACGGCGTGGAAGGTAATTTCGGCTTCGCCTTCATGCGCACCAGCGATGATATTATTGCTTCCTGGCTTACCACCGACGAGGCGGACATTGACAAGGGACCGTTCAAAAAAGGCGACCGTTTCGAGATTTCTCTGACTGTAAAAAGCCTGGCCATGCGCAGTGGCGATTTCTATATCCTCGGTGGGGTAGCCGATCGCAGCAGTCTGCTTTGGTACGAAACCAAGGTCAGCAAGCCGTTGACCGTGGCGACCTCGAAAGGGCTCGGCCAGCTGGCCATGAAGTGTGACTGGCAGGTGGTCAAGAGCAGCGGGTGATGCCGCGGCGCCAGCCGACAGCCTCTGCAACCGGACTCGCTCTCAAAGCTGACCGCCAACACCTTGCTGTTACAGACTTCAGTACCTCAGCTTAAATTTATTGCGGATCAGATACGTTTTTAGTCAGTGGTGATTGAGAGCTTTTTGATAGGAGGAGGTAAGGGGGCTTTTTAGCAGACACATCCTTAGGGGCGGGAACGCGAGGTGGCTTCGAGGAAAAGCTGTCGCACTCTTGGATCAATTTTAATGGTATTGATGTGTAGCACTTTAATGTGTAATAACTCAGAGCCGATCTTACAGACAGTGTTTGAGCAGGTCGAGACTAAAGCGAAAATCGCCGCAACTCGGAGATAGCGGCTAGTTCGCCGAATAAATCCATAGCAGACACTTGACGACACGACTATCAGTCAGCAACTCTACTAAATTAGTGTGTTTCTGAGTGCGAGCCAAGAATCAATCTCGGGCAGTATCGAATAACCGACAAACGGGTTTTCAATAGACTGTGTGACCGAACCCTTCTTTTATTCAATGAGTTATAAGCGCGAAATCAGTGTGCGCTATCTATCTACCAAGGTAATGATTCATCGGCGCTGAAGAATTTCCCGCTTCTAGTTCGATTCGTATCTAAAGCTTGAGATAGGGCCGCTGCTGCGCCTTCGGATATTGTTTGTCTGCCCCTGTAGCTATTCAGGTCAGTCGCAGTAAAGCCCGGATCAATGGAGTTTACGATAATATTTTCTTCGGCCAGGGTAGCTGCTAGCTGTACTGTCATCATATTCATAGCTGCCTTGGATGCGCAGTATCCAAATAACTTGAACTGTGCAAATTCCCAATCTGGGTCGCCATTCAACGTGATCGACCCGAGACCGCTCGACTGATTAATAATCTGGGGCCTGTCAGATTTTTTCAGAAGTGGCAGCATGGCTTGTGTTACAGCAAGAGTTCCAAATAAATTTGTCTCGAATATACGTCGAACGGTTTGAAGGCTGACTTTTGCCGGGGGCGCGTCCCAGGAATCAGTAATTCCCGCATTGTTTATCAGAATGTCGAGGCGCCCGAATTCTGCTTCGATGGGATTTACTGCTTCTGTTATAGATCGCTCATCGTTCAAATCGATAGGGATGAAGCGCACATCGTGAGTGATTCCAGCTAACTCAACGACGGCCTTCACTCCTGATTCCCGGGAGCGAGCACCGAGTAGCACCATAAAACCTTTTGCCGCTAATTGCTTTGCGATCTCGAATCCGATGCCTTTATTGGCTCCAGTAATCAATACTATGGGTTGATCCGCTTTTTGCATCGATATTGCTTCCGTGTACAGGGTTGTCAGTGTGGAAGATTCCGTTAAGATGGTTCCCACTATAAGGCTGGAGCAAGGTCCATGGTCAAGCAGAACAGACAATTGTTGATTTCCGAGTTTGCCCAGGAAGCAGGCATTAGTGTTGATACGGTACGCTTCTATATTAAGCTGGGCATATTGAAACCGCATTGTGGAAACAAAGGTGGAAGTAACCCTTACCGGATTTTTCTTGAGATCGATCTGGAAGATATTCAGACAGTGAAAGTTTGTCAGCTGCTGGGAATGACGCTTTCGGAAATCAAAGAACTTCTCGAACTTTCGCGATCAGGATCTATAAGAAATAACGAAATGGCAATTCGAGTTGAAAAGCGGCGCGCACAATTGTTGGAGCGATTGGACGAAATTAGGGGCTTGATTCATTACCTGGATTCCAAGCTTGCATGGATTCGAAGAGAGCCGGGTGTGGAGCAACCAACATTGAAGTTACTAAAATCAAATTCTAGCGAGATAAATGAAGCGTTAGATAGATAAACGTGTAAGGTTTCATCATAGTTGTTCGAGCGATGAAGGTCATAAAGATGGTCTTTAGGGGCTGAGTTGAACCTTCGAGGCAAAGATTTTCTGTCCTCAGCATCACCGCAAACTTGTTGTAATGTCCGCTTGAAGCCGATTTCGGAAGTAGAGGCAGGCTAAGGCAACTTCCGCTATCATAAAAGCCGACCTTAATGGGTGGCCCGAAGACCGGCTGCAAATATGAACCCGTTGCAGTCTTTCAACGAAGCCATGTCAATGTCCGCTTTCGCCTACATTGCGACGTTAGCATTCTGAAATCTCAGTCAATAAAAAGCCCACCGAAGTGGGCCTAATAATCAAAGTTTCTGGTTACGCTTTCGTGCGACGAGACCAGCCAAGACTGGCCAAGCCAAGTCCGAAAAGTGCAATAGTGGTGGGTGTGGGTGCGTTGCCCGAGGGCGGAGTCTCGAATGGGGTGCACTGCGAACTGGTGTTTTCATCGCTGCCCACGACATCGCAGACGAGTAGAACCGAGCCGCCACCCTCAGCTACTAGTGCAAATGCCGTGCTTGTGGGTGGCCCATACTCCCAGCCAAATTGGCTCGAAGTCGCAAAGGGCCCAATATAATCTGCCAAGTAATCGTCGGCCCAAAATAGAGCCGCGACAGAACCAGCACCAAACACCTCTATGAAAGTGCCAAACCCATCTTCCCCGGTCGACGCAGACAAGATAGGATCAAAGAAAGGGTCGTATTGTGTGAACTCATAGCCGTCGTTCCACAAAGAACTGGTGACAAGATCCCCAGTCCAACGACTGCGTTCTACGAACACGGAGCCAGCATCAAGCGTCGTAGTGACACCAAATGCCCACACCTGCGTGTCTTCACCCACGGAAATTGTGTAGCGGCCGCCGCCAGGTCCACCGGTGAACGGTGTTTCCCAGATTCGGACATCCAAAACGCCCGCAAATGAGGGCGTTGCACACACCAGAGTGGTTACCAATACGGCTATACAGTTTTTCATAGTCACCTCGCGAGTCGCATTTGTTCTGTTTTTACGTTCGAGCAGTCTGTTCAACTACTACTTTTTTGCAAGCAAATTTTAGGCCATGGCAAAGAAATCAATGAGTTGCGATTAAAGCGTAATAAAAAGCAAAGGGGCTTGTAAAAAAACCTGACACCCCGCCACCCTCTGATGCGTCACTCGTCTCATATAGCGTTGGTCTGCTTAATGACCGCAAAGAGTGATAGCGGACCTTCTGGCTACAGCCTCCCGATGACCGCTAAGCCGGAAGCGGTCGTAGGATCGAGCAGCGGCTATGTCGGCTTTGAATTCTGACACTGTCTGACATTTCAGACTCCGACCATTAAAATTGATGCTGTTACACATCAATACACAGTGATTGAAATCCCACACCGAGCACCAGTCCGGATTAAATCCCAGGCGCCAGAAACAATTCACGTGACAGGTGACTGGTTACCGCGAGGCTCAGCAGGAGTCTGTCACTTGAAAGCTGGGTCATGCCGTCTGGCGGGAACTCCGAAGAGTTGAAGCCCTGCAGGGCCCTGCGTGTCAACGCAGATTTCGGAACTCGATATCGTACTCGTTTACTCGCGCTGGGGCAGTATCCGGCAGGTGCCCGTAAGGGTCAACCTTGTACACTCTGGGTGGAGTGCTGAAATCCCGGATCTCAACGATTTCCATGTAGGCCTGCACCACTGGATCAGGATTGATATCCAGACCCTGCTCCTCTGCCGTTGCCAGTTGCTCCCGAAAAGATTCCGTCGGCTCCAGACGGGGATAGGCGAAAATGGAATACACGATACTGGTGGAATTACCGACCCAGTTGGAGAGCTCAACCAGGTTTTCGAACGGGATGATCTCCTGCAGCTCGGCGCGATTATTGATGTCCTCGATTTCCCGGTAGGCGATAACCCTCTCAATCAGCTCGTCATCCAGGCCGGGTAGCAATTGCATGGCTTCCCGACTGGCCAGGTTTAAATTAACCGAACGGTCATTACCGTAGATGGTGAACGCGGCTTCAAGGTTCACGCCCTCAAACAGCTCGTCGAAACCGCGAATCTGCAGGATCTCTTCCACCGTTTCCAACTCCGGATTGTTGCGGGGCAGGTAGGGCGGATCAAGCGATTGATAATAGTCTGCCTCGGCACCGTTCAGACTTAGAATGTCATTAAGGTCAGTCCAGTCAGTCCAGGCCGCCAGCAGGTCCTGGACCTGCTCCGGATCGGCATCCTCCCCGCCCAGCCGCTTCTCGATCAGGGTCTGCATGTTGAGGCGGGGGATACGATTCAGATTGATCTTACCGCCGTGATCATAGATACGAACCACAATGTCTTCGTCGGCAGCATAGGCCAGCTCCAGAGGGCGCCCGTTAAACCGGTATTCGGGCAGCAGAATCTCGCCGTCTTCGTCAGTAGGCAGGACCTCGCCCAGGGGCCTGGGCATGGTTTCCAGCATCAACTCCATATAGGCCTTGTTCACGGCGGCGGTTACTGCTGTCCACTGGGCCACCGCCTGCTGGTTGTGAAACGCGGTGTTGGCCGACAGGCGGACCTTGCTGGCCATGGCTGTGACCAGCACGGTCAGCAACACCGCCGTCCACAGAACGATGATAATGACCGCGCCTTTCTGTCTCTGTGGTCCGTTCAACCGTTCTCTCCTCACCGGCCCTGAAACAGGCTGGGCCGCAGATTGCGGTGCTGGTTGTTGGCAATGCGGGCCACCACCTCCAGCTCCTCCAGGCTGCCCTGTTGATCGTCGATAGGCGTGAACCTGACATAGACTGCCAGGGGCAGACTCTGCATGTCTTCGCCAGGCCAGTCATCCCGCCACTGTCGGGTTTCATCCAGCTCGGCATAGAGATAACTGAAACTGGCGGTGTAGTTTGACAGAATGAGCTGCGGTTCAGCCTGCTCCAGTCGATCGCCGGGGTAGTCACTGAAAGCCGGGGCCAGGGTCAACTGCACGCCTTCATCGGTGGAAAACAGTTCCCAGGCCATGAGCCCGGGCTGCCGCTGGGGAGAGACGGTGGAAACCCAGCTCAGGTAGTCGTCTTCACCGACAAAGTACACATAGCGGGTAAGGCTTTCCACATCAGTGTAGCCATGGGGAAAGGCGCCATGTAGTGCTCTGTCGATCTGCAGAATTGCCAGTGCCTCGTCAAGATGGCGGTCCAGCCGGTCGGAGTTTCGGTTCCAGTCCTGCGCCACGACGTAGACACCGGTGCTGAGCAACCCGAGCAGGGTGGCGGTCAGGGCCAGCGCCAGGATCACTTCGATCAGGGTGAAACCCTGTTTCCTGAGCGGCCATTTGGATCGTTTCACAGCCATTGCTATCTCGGCACTTCCAGTTGCAGCCAGCGGGTACCTATCAACTGATCCTCGCGGTCTTCATCCACAATCTCGAAGGTCTGCAACGTGTAGATACTGGCCTGGGTTCTGCGTTCCGGATCCTCGAGCAGCTCACCCACCCGGACTCGATAGCGGTCATTCTCCAGGATCGGCTCCACCTCATTGAGCTCATTCTCCAGCAGGGCAAAGTTGACCGCCGCGCGGCTGTTGATAGCACGAACCAGAGCAGCCTCGGAGCGCCAGGAAAGCTGCTTGCTGCCGGCCAGCAGGGTAAACAGGCCGCCCAGCAGGAAACCGGTGATGGCCAGGGCGACGATCACTTCCAGGAGTGTAAAACCCTCAGTGCTGTTGTAGGTTCTGCGCTGCATAATGGGGTCAGTTTAGAAACTCTGTCTCCACCCGGCCGGTGAAGGGATTGATGGTGATACTGGCCTGCCGCTCCTGACTGGAAAGAATCAGGATGCCTCCGGTACTGCCACCCTCGGGATAAAAAGTGATCTCCAGAGTGTCTTCGATTTCCATTTCCCGGTCGGCGCTGTCCTGAAATAGCAGCGCCATGCCGCTGCCATCCCAGCTGCCGACCAGAAGCGGGGAGGAAGGCACACTTTCCCGTTCTTCCTCCGGCACTACCGTAAAGCTGGCAACTCCCGGCTGACCGCTGACCACGGCAGTTCGGCGGGTATAATTCAGCAGCGTATGGGCCTCACGAATCCGGGCATTGAAGGTACGGGTTTCGAGCCCGGTGATATTGGGAAACACTACCAGGCTGGCCATGGCCAGAATTCCCAGCACCAGCAGGATCTCGAGCAGGGTAAACCCGCTGATTCGCAAAGGTTTCGCGAGTTGTCGCCGGCATGTGGCAGAGACCAAGGGTTTATGACCAGCCTGGTCTGCTTTCTGCCCGCAAACCCCTGTCTGTTCGTTATAGCCCGATGTCGGCGTCGTCATCCTCGCCGCCCTGTGCGCCGTCCGCACCGTAAGAAATCAGGGTAAAACTGCGTCCATCACTCTGATACACGTATTCATTACCCCAGGGATCCGCAGGAATAGCACGCCGCAGGTAAGGACCGTTCCAGCTGGCACTGCCGGTTTCGTTCTCCATCAACGCGTCCAGGCTGTCCGGGTATCGGTTCAAATCCAGCCGATAGGAATCCAGCGCGGTTTCGAGGGACGAGATCTGTGACAGGGCCGCATCTCTCATGGCGCCAACCCGCTGCTGAAACAGGTTCGGCGCTACCATTACCGCCAGCATGCCGATGATGGCCATGACTACCAGGATTTCGATCAGGGTAAAGCCGCGCATATCGCGGGTCGCTTTCGAACGTGTAAATTGGATTGAATGCTTCTGTGTAGACATTGTCGTTACCATAAGATTAGAGTCAGCTTCTATTCAAAGGCCTGCTTCTTCGAACAGCTCTGCTGCCAGCTCAAAACGCTCTAGAAGCGCGGAATAGTCCAGCGCAGTCTGATCGTTCAGGTTGATCACCTCGGGACGCAACACGATAAACAGCTCCTTGCGCTCCTGCAGATCCTGTCGATAGGAAAAAAGACCGCCTAACACGGGTACTCTGCTCAAACCTGGGACGCCGGAATTGAGGTTCTGATTATCTGACTGGATCAGTCCCCCAAGAACCACACTTTCTCCATCCCTGACGACCACATTGGTACTGATGGTCTGGCTGTTGAAAATCGGATTGTTATTGAAACCGTCCGTCTCCGCCACCGAAGAGAGTTCCTGTTCGATGGTCAAGTTTACCACTCCGTCGGCATTTATCTGGGGTGTAAGGGTCAGAACAATACCCGTTTCGCGGTACTGAACATTGAATGTTTCATTACCACTTACACCAATGGTTGAACCTCCCTGAACCGGAACGTCAGAGCCGATCTGAATCTGCCCTTCCTGGTTATTGGTCACTGTCAGCGTGGGTCGGGCCAACAGCCTCACATCATTGCTAGTTGCAATTGCCTCCAGGGTCGCCTCAACCCGGGCAGAACCATCCACGAATGATTTATTGAACATCAGCCCCCCCAGTCCTGTGCCCGGAAGAAAGGAGGTACTGGTATCGGTGGATATCGGGTCGACACTGGCATTCGCAGCAACCCGGGACCAGTCCACACCAAAGCGATTGTCATCGGTCAGGGTAATCTGGGCGATGACTGCGTTGACGACTACCTGCAGAGGCACTGAATCCAGCTGATTGATGGTCGTTAGCAACTGCCGGTAATCCCGCGCGGTGCTGCGGATCAGCAGGCTGTTGGTGGCCTCGTCGGAGACGATTCTTACCCGCAGATTCGCCGACACCGCGGTGGGGGAGGAAATAGTGAAGGCCGATGTATCCGGACTAATCTCTACTGTATCCAGTCTGGGCTCACGGTCTTCGACAGCTGCTCTGGGGACAAAGTCGTCTTCGTCTTCTTCGAATACATTGGTCAGAGTTTCGGCCAGCTCCACAGCACTGAGGTTCTTAACCTTGTAATAGAACAGTTGTTCCACCTGCTCCTGGTTTTCAGAATCAAGGATTCGAATCCAGCGGTTGATTTCCTCGAAGCCCCGGGTCGCCGGGGCTGTCACCAGTATTCCGTTGATACGGGAAATACCCTTCACCTGGTAGGTGGGAGCCGAGCCTTCAATAAGAGTCAGAATTTCCTCCAGCTCGGTGGCCACCTCTTCCGCGCTGGCATTGCTCAGCTGAAACAACTGGATCCCCTGATTGGCGAACGGGTCGGCATCTATCAGGGTCAGCAGTTCGTTGACGCGCTCCAGCTGCGACGCGGACCCGGAAACCGCCAGAACGTTGCGATTGGTCAGCTTGGTGATAGACCCTTCATCCAGCATCGGTGACAGTACTTCGATGGCGGTATCCGATGCGATGTAGGTAAGCGGTGTAATCTGCATCACCCGATTGCCAAAGGTCTGGGCAACCGTATCCGGTGTGACAATATCTGTCGGCAGGGACGAACTCACCACGTAAGCCGCGTAAAAATTGCCAAGCCGCTCGAGGGTTACTCCGTTACGGCGGGTAATAACCCGGATGAGAGGCCAGATATCGTCCCGGGTCAGGGGTCGATCCGGGGAGGTTCTGACTGTTACCCGTGCATCAATGCTGGGGTCGGCGACCAGGGTAATGTCAATGGCGTCGGCCAGATCTTCCAACACCTGGCGCAGGTCCGCCTGCTCGTAATTCAGCTCGACAACATCGCCCCCCTGGGGGTCTGTTGCGGCCGGTGCCTGCTCGCGAAAACCTGAAAACCTCAGCGGATCGCCGTCGCGGTTGATCTCATTGATAAGCCGCTGCTGTTCTTCGCGATTGCCTGCACTCAATTCCGGTACTTCGATCTGGCCGGGGAGCGTGCCTGGCCTGCTGGCGGCATTGACCGAAGTTGAACTGGACGTGTTATCCGGCGTGGTTTGCTGATCGGCCGGAGATTCCACCGTGGCGCAGGCGGTGAGACCGAAGCCAGCTCCCGTTAACAGCACCAGGCTCACGGCTCTGACCAGCACTCTCAGGGCGGGCAAATTACTTTGTTCATCCTTCACTGTCATAGCTCCCTGTCAGAATTCCACGGCATTCATGCTGAACACTGCCGACAGCATGGTAATGGTGATGCCGCCCACCGCAACGGCTAGAAAAATAATCAGTGCCGGCTGTAACGCCGAGACCAGCCTGGCCATCTGATTCCGAACCGAATTGTCGAAAGTCGCCGCCGTTTTAATCAGAATACCCGCCGTCCTGCCGGACTCCTCACCAACAGTAACCAGTTGATGCAGCAGGGTAGGGAAGCAGCGGGTCTTCTCCAGGGAATTTCCCAGGCCGGAGCCGCCGCGAACATCCTCCTCAACCTGCACCAGATGCCGCGTAATTTCAGTATTCTGGATAACTTCCCGGGACACGCGCAGCGCCCGGATCAAAGGTATACCCGCTCCCAGCAACGCACCCAGTGTCCGGGCAAAAATAGCGCTCTCCCGGAACAGTATCAGATTACCCAGCAACGGCAAGGTCAACAGAAACCGGTCTTTGCGCAGTTTGTTGGCCGGTTCCCGATCCAGGTACTTCCAGCCTGCAAACAGGCCGACTGCCAGCACCACCAGCAGATAGCCATAGCTCTGCATAAAACTGCTCACGGACAGCAGGAACTGAGCTGAAGGCGGAATCTCCGTACCGGCGTCCTCGAACATGGCCGCAAACTGGGGTACCACGAAAACCAGTAGCAGAAACACCGAAATGACACCCACCGCCAGCAAGACAATCGGGTAGATCATCGCGTTGATGACCGCCTGCCGATTCTTGGCGCTGGAATCCAGGAACTCGGCCAGATCGGGTAACAATTGATGGAGAATGCCGCCTTCCTCACCGGCCCGGACGATATTGATGTACATCTTGGAGAACACATCCGGACGGGCTTCCATCGCATCGGCCAGCCCTTTGCCTTCCTTGACCTCACGGCGCAGGCTCATGACCAGGTTCTGCATGGCGCTGGACTCGGTAATGCCTTCCAGCAGCTTCAAGGCCTTGTCGATGGGCACCCGTGCCTCGGTCAATGTGCACAGCCCATTGGTGAAATCCAGCAGATCGCTGTAGCGTATTTTTTTGCGCCGGCCGGTACTTTCTCCGGCCCTGGCCTGCTGGACCTTGACCGGAACCAACTTGCGGCCCTGCAGAATCCTGACCACTTCCCGTTCGGAATCGGCATTGAGCTGCCCAGTTTGTACTTTACCGTTACTGTCGTAGGCCTGGTATTTAAAATGTAGTGCGCTCATAGTGCTCTGGTCACCCGCACGACTTCTTCCGGTGTGGTCACCCCGGCACGCAGTTTTCGCAAGGCGTCTTCGCGCAATGTCTGCATACCCTCCTCGATAGCCTGATTCCTGATTACATTGGCATCCGCTTCCACGGCAATGTGGTGCCGAATGGCGTCAGACATCACCAGCAGTTCATAAAGCCCAACCCGGCCCCGATAACCGGTTCCACCACAACGATCGCAGCCAGTGCCGCGGTTGATGACAGGACAGCTGGCTTTTTCGATTTCCAGCACCCGGGCCTCGTCGTCGGTCAACTCCACCTGACTGGAACAATCGGTACAGACTCTTCTTACCAGGCGCTGAGCCTGAATAGCCAGCAAAGAGGAGCTGATCAGGTAACCCTCGACGCCCATGTCCTGCAACCGGGTGACTGCCCCCGCCGCGTCATTCGTGTGCAGGGTGGAAAAAACCAGGTGTCCGGTCAATGCCGATTCGATGGCAATTTCCGCCGTTTCGTGATCCCGGATCTCACCTACCATCAACACATCGGGATCCTGACGCACGATGGAACGCAGGCCGGTGGCAAAGCTTAAGCCAATGCTGGCATTCGCCTGAATCTGGGTGATACCTTCCAGCTGGTATTCCACAGGATCCTCGACGGTAATGATCTTTTTGGCCTCGTCGTTTATTTTTTCCAGGGTGGCATACAGGGTAGTGGTTTTACCACTGCCGGTGGGGCCGGTAATCAGCACCATGCCATTGGGCTGGGTAACCAGTTCTTCGTACTGGAGCCTGATCCGCTCCGGCATACCGAGATCTTCCAATGGAACAGCCGTGTCGCTGCGGTCAAGGATTCGCAGCACCACCGACTCACCATGTACTCCTGGCAGGGTGGATACCCGCATATCAAGCTGTTTACTGCCTATCTGGTAATCAATACGACCATCCTGCGGGAGACGCTTCTCACCGATGTCCAGCCGGGCCATCAGTTTGAGCCGGGACGCCACCGCGTTATGAATTTTTACCGGCAGGCGCTCGATGCGGGTCATAATGCCATCGACCCGGCAGCGCACATCAAGGTGGGTCTCGCTGGGCTCGAAATGAATGTCACTGGCGTTCAGGTCCAGGGCCCGGGCAAACAGGTGATTTACCAGCCGGATTATCGGTGCTTCCGACGCCAGGTCGGTGAGTTCTTCATCATCCTCGAAGCCCGACACAAAAATGTCTTCGGTACTGCCGATCTCCGGAGACAGCTCCGCCCGCCAGTGCCGCATCAGTCGCTTCACTTCATCACCGCTGCCCAGGGAGAAATTCACCTCTTCGTTAAGTAAGAAGCGAATTTTGGCGCGCAGTTCGATCTCCGGAACATCAGCACAAACCAGTGTGCCACTGGCGTTGAAGTCCAGCGCCGGCGCGATGTTCTGGGGCTCCAGCAACTCGTTGAAAACCGGCATGGTGATTTCATTGTGGGACATTGGCTACCTGGTCCTTTCCTGCGCCACCATCAGCCCTTCACTGCGGGCAAAACCCACCACGGTGATAGAGCCGCTGTACTGATTACGGGTTCGATCGAGACTGAAATCCGTAACCCACAGCCTCGGCGTGGAATCATCGAGGCTCTGCAGAAATCGGATCGTATTGGCTGCATCGTTGGTGCGAAACGCCATTTCCTGCCGGACCATCACCCAGTCATCGGTATCCTGCCGCTCGGCCAGGCGGGTCGAAGTCACGCTGACCTGCGTATCCCGGGCGCGCTGGGTAAGCGCCCGCTGTATATTGGCCTCAATTATGGGCAGGGTCTGGCCTGAAAATACCTGGCCTTCCAGTTCCGCCTCAGCGCTTTCCACCTCCGCCCGACGACTACGCCAGGTGAGGTTCTCGTCGAAGAGTCTCTGCTCACGATCGATCTGCAAGCGGATATCGTCAATGGCCAGGTTGCGCTGCTGATAATAACCCTGCAGCGCCGGGAACAGCCTGGTCGCCATAAAAGCCGTGGTGACAATGCCGGCCAGGATGAGGATATTTTTCTCGCGCTTACTGATTTGCATAGTTGTCGCTAATTTCCCGGAAAATACCGCACCATGTAGCCTTCAAAGTTCACGGTGCTGAGGCGCAGGTCGATGTAATAGCGCGCGTTGTTGGTGGCCCGGGCAAACGCCACCTCGGTAAACATCGGATGGGACTCCAGACGTTGTAGAATGGCCTGCGGCTCTGCGCTTTCGCCCTCAATCTGAATCACTCCCTCGCTCAACTCAAAGGAGGTGAGCTGTTCCGGGCTCAGCACGCTCTGCAGGGTAAACAGCGTCTGCACCAGGTCCTGTCGTGGGAAATTAGTGATCACCCCCCATTGCTGTTCGAAATTCTGGACCACCTGCCGGTCTTCCCGTGCCGCGCGGCTGAGCTCCCGCTGATCGCTCAGCCTGGCCTGCAACCGGAACGTCTCAAAGGTCTGAAACAAAAATGGCAGACAGCCAAGCAGCAGCAGTACTGCCACAACACCCAGACCGACCATGACGCGCTTGCCTTTTTCCACCTGTCGTCGGGCCTGCAGGGCCCCGGCCGGGAAGAAAAAATACTCGCCGCTGGCAGACTTCTGTGCGATCGCTTCCCGAAAGACCTCCTCGCTATTGTGCCGGCTGACGGTAAGTCTGCGCTCCGGGTCTGTGGTAGCCAGAGCCTGTCGCCACTGGCGGGCAAAAATCTCCTGCTCCAGGTCTTTCTTATTGACGTGCAACCACTGGATTACAACACCATCCCTGAGCAGAACCCGGGTCAGGTGGAGGTCGTCTTCGTCCAGAATCTCCCGCTCAGCAGCGCCGCCGCCTAAGGCCAGACAACGAGGCAGCACGCCACTCAGAAACAGGCCCTGCTGCTCGAAGGCCTGGTAAAGCTCATCCAGGCGCCGCTCCGGGATCCACAAAGCGACATCGGGGTGACTGTCGTCGGTGCCATGGGGATTGGCCACCACGGCGAGCCTTTCCGTCGAACAGGGTAGCAGCGTAGGGGCCTGCAGCTGCAGGGCAGACACCAGTGAATCACGGCCCATTCCCGGCATGACCACCGAGGTGGCGGCGAATTCACCGGGCGGCAGTAACAGCACCACGGAGTTGTCGTCCGCGTCCGGTGACAACAGGTCACTGACCGTCTGGGCAAGGGTTTCGGCGCTGAAGCCGGGCCCGCCCAACGCCCGTGACTGACGACCGGACGCCAGATCCATGACGCAATCATCAAAGACCAGGATCATCGCGCCTGCCTGTTTGAGGATTTCCCGTTGGGAACCCCCGGCAAAGACGCTCTTCAACTCCCGGGGCAGGAAGCGCCTGACCGTGTCCTGCCAGCGACCCAGTTCAATGGTTTCACTTAACATCTTTGTCTAAGTTCATTTTTTTGAATTACATGACTGCCAGCATCCACCCGGCAGCCGGACTTCCCTTAAGACTGTACTATCGGCTAAATAGTTCGATACCTCAAACCGGGAAAGTGTCTCATGGTTCTGCTGTAAGACTGTAAATTGTCGCAGGAAGTTTTCCCCTGGCGGGACTTGACTAACAAAAAAGCCAGCTCCGCGGAGGCGGAACTGGCTTATCAGCAGGGTAGGGCGCTGAATCGGGGATCAGTCGCCCGACGAAGCAGTGATCGCCCGCCGTTCGATTTCTACCAGAAAATCCACCACATTGAGCATTTCCTGCTGAGTGGTTACTGCCTGGCCAGTGGCAACCAGGTATTTCCCGTTGACTATCATATTCGGCGTACTGCGAACCTGGTAGTCCTGCATGCGACGGTCGCCCTGGTTTACCTTGGTGCGAACCGAGAAGGAATTGAACGTGGCAGAAAAGTCTGCTTCGCTGACACCATGTTCGGCAAACAGCGCACCAATCTGTCGCTCATTCTGCAGGCGGTTGCCTTCAATATTGATCGCGTTGAATGCCGCTTCGTGCAGTTCGTCGAACTTGGCCTGGTCGATCTTGCCCGCCGCCAGTAACGCTTCGCTGGCGTAGAAGATCTGTGAGTGGATTTTCATCAGCTGGTTCCACTGGGCCGGGAACAGGACAAAGTCCACGTCATCCGGGAGATTGGAAGCCCAGTTGTGGAGCAGCGGCTCGAACCGGAAACAGTGACTGCATCCGTACCAGAACGCTTCGACAACCTCTACCTTGGAGGCATCCTGAGTTCTGACCGGGGTGCTCAGTTCCACATAATGGGTACCTGCAATATAACGTGCGGGCTGTGCGTAGGCTGAAAATGCCAGGGGCACCAGAAAAAGAATCGCAACTAGCTGCTTGATCGCCTTGTTCATTAGGTTGCTCCGTCGGTAACTGATTTAGCTGATCTTGGTATCCGGGTTTTCTGTCTTGGCTTTAACGTCTTTCTATCTATCCTGTCTGTCTATCGCGCTATCTGTCGCGCTATCTTTCGACCTTCTCATCTTCGATCTATCTATAGTCCCTTAGTCCCTTAGTCCCTTAGTCCTACAGTCTTAGGTGTTAAACGTCGGTTTTTAAATAACTTTGATAACATTTACAGCATCAACGTTAACGTCATCGACGTTGTTAACCTCCATGATCCGTTAGCCCATGGCACAGGCATCGACTACCGGATTTCTGCCTGGCACAGGGCTGGAACACCCGAAACTGCTGCCTTGGTAAGTGTAGAACACTATCACAGGGCCTGCCGGCGTGCCACAGCAGCGGGGCTTCGTCAGCTGCTATTCGTCTCTGCTACCCTGGCAGAATACCGATTCAAGACTGAACCGGTGATTAACGGGAAAAGACCTTCACTCCGCCGGTCGGAAGGGACCCGTAAGGCCCGCTCCCGCGACAGAGCTCATGCAGCTGCCGTGTTTCAGTGCAATCCGGCAATATAGTTTGCCAGTGCTTCCAGCTCGGCATCTGTGAGCCTTTCCACAACCGTGCGCATCATGCCATTGAGATCATTGTTGCGTGCACCGGACCGGAACGCCCGCAATTGAGTCAGGGTATATTCGCTATGTTGACCACCGATTGCCGGGAAGCCGGCCGGGGCATTGCCTTTGCCGGTTGGTGAATGGCAGGCTGTACAGGCTGCGGAAGCGATGTCGCTGTTGCCGGCCCGATACAGGGTTTCACCCAGGTCCAGGGATTCCTGGTCGTCCTGCGCGCCCGTAATCTGGCGAGGCTGAGCCGCATAGTAGGCAGCGATGTCGGCAATATCCTGCTCCGAAAGACTGGCGGACATGGCGGACATGGTGGCGTTCTGACGGCTTCCGGACTGGTACTCTTCCAGCTGCTTGATCAGATAAGCGGCATTCTGACCGGCCAGACTCGGATTCATGGGAATCTGGCTGTTGCCGTCATTACCATGACAGGTGGCGCAGATAGCCACCTTGGTGGCGCCGGCGGCAGCGTTGCCCTGGGCATTTGCGGCCTGAACGACGGCCAGGGCCGCCAGTGGGATTAACCAGGAGAGGAGGGTAGCTGATTTCTTCATTGACAATTCCAGGATTCCTAAGGCTCCAGTAGTAAAAACGTCTTCGCCAGACGTCTTGGGTAGATTCGTGCGCGACAAAACGCGGCCGCAAATTATAACGCAAAACCCTTCCGGACTCTATCCACAAGACCCGTCAGGCCAATTTTGCTAAACTGCGCGGCGCCAATCCCGCCCGATTTCACGGAACCCAGCCAGAATCATGGATTATCACGCCGCCAAATTTGTCATCAGCGCCGCAAAACTGGACGCCTGTCCTGCCGACAGCGAGGTCGAAGTGGCATTCGCCGGGCGCTCGAACGCAGGCAAGTCCAGTGCCATTAATGCCCTCGCCAACCAGCCCCGGCTGGCCAGAACCAGCAAGACTCCCGGCCGTACCCAGCTGATTAATTTCTTTCTGGTGGAGCCCGGCCGCTACCTGGTGGATCTGCCGGGTTACGGATTCGCCAAGGTGCCTCTGGCAGTGAAGCACAAATGGCAACAGGAGCTGGAACGCTACCTGCGGCGCCGGGAGGCCCTGACAGGCCTGGTATTACTGAGCGACATACGTCACCCGCTGAAGGAATTCGACCGCATGATGATCCAGTGGTCCGTAGAAGCCGAGTTGCCCCTGCATCTGCTATTGACCAAAGCGGACAAACTGAAACGAGGCGCCGCCAGGAATACCCTGCTGGCAATCCGCAAGGAACTTAAAGAGCTGCCTGACATCACCGTACAGCTCTTTTCCATCAACCAGGAAGACACCATCAGAACCCTGGCGAGGCAGCTGGACAGCTGGCTGCAGGTGCCGGATGACACCGATGCAGCGACAGGCTCCTAGGGCCGCTCAACTGTGGATGCAACGACGCCGGGTTTCAGCAATCCCGGTCGGTTGCATCCTCGCAGAGATCTTCTACGGCATTTCTGGCATCCGTCGCCGCATCCGAGGCGGCGTCACGGACCGAGTCAGCAGTATCCCTGGCCCGGTCCTGAAGATCTCCCGCCACGCGGTCGATTTCCGCGCCGATCTGCTCTCCGGTTCCTTCTTCTTCACAGCCAGCCAGGCCTAACACCATGGTCAACGCCACAATTGCTGAAATTCTCATCGACACTCTCCTCTTTGTATAGGATCCGTTTACAGGACCCGGTCCTGGGCCCCGTATTCAGACCTTTTCTGTGGGGAACCCTGACCATCCTACAGAGTCGCTGCGAGTAAGGCTACTGCCAGGCCTTCAGATAAATCGCCCTAGTGGGCTTTATCCCAGTTGTCTCCGGTGCCCACATCAACGACCAGGGGGACGTCCAGTGAGGCGGCTGTCACCATTCGAAACCTGACACCGTCTGCCAGCAGTTCCACGTCCTCTGTGGCCACTTCAAAAATCAACTCGTCATGTACCTGCAACAGCATGCGGGCATCAAGTCCGGCGACCGCCAGCCAGTGGTCAATATCTATCATTGCGTGCTTGATAATGTCGGCGGCGGTTCCCTGCATCGGCGCATTGATCGCGGTGCGCTGCGCGGCGCGCCTCAGCACGGCATTGCCGGCCCGGATATCCGGCAGGTAGAGGCGTCGGCCGAACAGGGTCTCTACATAGCCCTTCTCATCCGCCAGCGCCTGAGTCTGATCCATGTACTGGCGAACTCCGGGGTAACGCTCAAAATATCGCTCGACATACTGCTGAGCCTCCTGGCGCCCGATGCCCAGCTGGTTGGCCAGTCCGAAGGCAGACATCCCGTAGATCAGGCCGAAATTGATCGCCTTCGCTCTGCGCCGCTGCTCGGCAGTAACATCCTCAAGCTTGGTCTCAAAAACCTCGGCCGCAGTAGCCGTGTGGACATCCAGTGAATCCGCAAACGCCTTCAGCAGGCCCGGGTCCTGGGAAAGGTGAGCCATAATACGTAATTCAACCTGGGAGTAATCGGCGGCCAGCAACTTGTAGCCCGGCTGGCAGACAAATGCCTTGCGAATACGGCGCCCCTCCGCCGTGCGGATCGGAATATTCTGCAGGTTCGGCTCGGTTGAAGAAAGGCGACCGGTCGCGGCCACGGCCTGCTGAAACGAGGAATGGATTCGGCCCGTGCCGGCGTTTATCTGCAGCGGCAACTTATCCGTATACGTTGACTTCAGCTTGCTGAGGCTGCGATGTTCCAGAATCAGCCTTGGCAACTCATAGTCCGCCGCCAGCTCCTGCAATACCGGCTCTGCGGTGGAGGGCTGGCCAGTCTTGGTTTTGCTGATAACGGGGAGCTCCAGCTTTTCATAAAAAATCTGTTGCAGCTGCTTGGGGGAACCAAGGTTGAATTCTTCTCCAGCCAGATTATATACTTCCTGTTCCAGTTCCTGAAGCCGGGCGCCAAGCTCGGCACTTTGCTGCTGCAACACGGCGGCGTCCACGCGGATACCCTCCCGCTCCATCTTTTGCAGCACGTGAATGAGGGGCAGTTCGTAGTATCGATAAAGCCCGGCCAGGTGCCCGGTTGTCTCGAGTTCATGCTCCAGCAATGTAGCCAATCGCAGGATCATGTCGGCGTTTTCCGCAGCGAACCGGGTGGCCTCCTCGAACGGCAGCTGGGAAAGAGTCAGCTTGCCCCGCCCTTTTCCAAGCAGTGCATCCAGGTCAGTGGGGTTCTGATCCAGGTAATATTTCACCATCTCCGGCAGCTGATGCTTGATAGCGACAGAATTAAGCACATAGGACGCCAGCAGTATATCGCTCTTAAACGGTGCCAGTTCTATTTCATAATTGGCCAGCACATGAGCGTCGTTCTTGAGATCGTAACCAACCTTGGCTTTCCGCCTGCTCTCTAGTAAAGGCTTCAGCTTTTTCAGAGTTGCGTCTCTGTCCAGCTGTTCTCCGCCTGTTTCGCCAGTATGGCCTAAGGGTATGTACCAGGCTTTCCCTGATTCACAGCTGAAAGCGATTCCGATTATCTGAGAGTCGAGAAAGTGGCCTCCGTCATGCTGTATTTCGAACGCAAAGCGTTCAGCCTGTTCCAGCCTGGCAAGCAGTTCATCCAACTCCGGTTCGGAAAGAACTGTCCGGTATTCAATTACCTCTGGCACTTTAAGTTTTTCTATATCCAGACTGCCAACGGAGCCTGTTTGCGACTGTTGGTCCAATGGGCCTTCCACACCCTGGCTCTCCAGCTCGGTAATCCAGGTTTTGAATTCCAGTTCGCTGAATAGCCGATGGAGTTCCTGACTGTCCTCCTTGTCGGGGATGAGTCCATCGATCGGGATGTCCAGCGCCACATCCCGCTTGATGGTTGCCAGGTGATAGGAAAGCCGAAGCAGATCAATATTGTCTCTGAGTTTTTCGCCGATCTTGCCCTTGATCTGTTCGGCGTTGGCGATGATACCCTCCATGCTTTGATATTCTTCCAGCCATTTAACCGCCGTCTTTGGCCCCACGCCGGGCACGCCGGGAATATTGTCCGCCTTGTCCCCTACCAGGGCCAGGTAATCAATGAACTGGGCCGGGGTGACGCCGAACTTGTTCTTCACACCCTGCTCGTCCAGTACCTCGCTGGTCATGGTATTGATCAACGTCACATGGGGCGAAACCAGTTGCGCCAGGTCCTTGTCACCGGTGGAGACTACCGTCTCGATACCTTTTTCATTCGCCTGGGTGGCAAGCGTGCCGATGACATCATCCGCCTCTACACCTTCGATAATAAGGAGAGGCAGCCCCATGGCCCGGACGATTTCATGAATGGGCTGTATCTGAACCCGCAGCTCATCGGGCATGGGCGGCCGGTGAGCCTTGTAGTCGGCATAGATCTCGTTGCGAAAGGTCTTCCCCTTGGCGTCGAAAACAATGGCTATGTGACTGTCCGGGTAATTCTTGATCAGGCTGCGAATCATGCTGATGACCCCCTTCACTGCCCCGGTGGGATGACCGCGGGAGGACACCAGAGGTGGCAGTGCATGGAAGGCCCGGAACAGGTAGGAGGAGCCATCGACCAGAACCAGTGGTTGCTTAGTATCTTCCGGCATCAGTCCATCTCTCCATTCAAACAGCGACTGAAATCGCTGACCAGGTTGTCGAGCAGCTGGGAATAGCTTCCCCCTGCACCCAGCCGGTCCCCCAGCAGGTCAAGCTGGACCTGCTGCACCGTATGGCCGGCGAACAGGGTGTCTATAGTAGTCTGCCGGGACGTGATATCGGTGAACAGGCAGACGGGCTGCTGCTCGTCGATCAGGCGCCGCACCTGCAGCATCTGCCTGATCCCGGGCTGAGTTTCCGGATCCTCTACCAACACTACACTGTGGCGCCGCTCGAACCGGGCTTCGAAATAACCGATGGCATCGTGATAAACCCCGTAGGCGGTATCCGGGACCGTCTGCAGCCGGCCCCTCCAGCGGGCCTCATCGGCCAGCAGCCGTTGCTCCAGGGCAGTATAGTTGTCCGCCCATTGCCGCGCTCTGCGGCCGTCGATCTCGGTCAGCGCATCGCGCAGCGCCGCGGCAATCTGCAAGCCGTTACGGCTATCCAGCCAGATATGAGGGTCGAGGCTGTCACTGCCGGTAACCTGTCGGCGCGTAAGGCCAGGCAGCAGAATCAGTTCCAACACCCGCTGGTCCTCTGCCAGCTTGTTCAATACTTCGTGCAGTTCGGTCTCCAATTGTTCCCCCACATAGACGACCAGGTCCGCCGAGTCCAGTGCAACCCGGTCCGAGGGGGTCATGGTGTAGTGGTGAGGAGAATCGGAGACCGGAACCAGTACTCTTACAGTGCCTTCGTCACCCAGTATGCTGGCGGCGATGAGCTGCAGTGGTTTGATAGACACTACCAGGCTTACCTCTGCATGTGCCGATGACATCAGGAGAAGTGCTATAACCAGCCTTGTCACGCATCGAGCCATAATTTTCCACCGGGTTCCATGTGCCAGAGGTTCGCTATGATATACCATTGCAGCCGCGGATTGCTGCGGGCTGGCCGGACAGTAAGTCTCCGTCGGGAGCAACCATCAGGTGTCTACGCCGGTGGGGAGGCAGGCGGGGCCGGACGGCTCTTATCAGTCCGCGCCCGGATCAATTGTCAGGGAAATAAATCGATTTACTCAGAGACGCCAGTCTTAAGGGGCCTCCTTAACTGGCCAGGGCCGGGTGTAACCGGAACCGGGTGCGTCCAGGCAGCCCTGTAGTCAGTGGCCAGACGGGAAACCAGCATGCAGGAAACTTCTAATTCGCAAAACATCTTGATTCAGGCCAGCAATATCTGCGTTGGTTTCGGAGCTCGCCAGATCCTGCAGAATGTGTCTCTGAAAATCGAGCGTGGCAAAATAATAACCCTGATCGGGCCGAACGGTGCAGGCAAGACAACCCTGGTCAGGGTTATCCTGGGCTTGCTCAAGCCGGATGCCGGCGATATCCGGCGCAGTTCCGGCCTGACCATCGGCTATATGCCGCAACGGTTGCATATCGAGCCGACCCTGCCGATTTCCGTGCTGCGCTTTCTGCAACTGACCGGAATCAGGCATCGGACCACCATCACCACGCTACTTGAAAAGCTGAAAGTCGCTCACCTGGTAGACCAGCAGCTGCGTAACATTTCCGGCGGGGAGTTACAGCGGGTACTGCTGGCCCGTGCCCTGCTCCGCAAACCCTCACTGCTGATCCTGGACGAGCCGGCCCAGGGTGTCGATGTTAACGGCCAGGCAGAGCTCTATCAGCTGATTCAAGCGATAGCCGAACAGGATTCCTGTGGCATTCTCATGATTTCTCACGACTTACACCTGGTGATGTCGGCAACGAACGAAGTGGTATGCCTGAATCAACATGTCTGTTGCCACGGCAAGCCGGAACATGTCAGCAGCGACCCTGCTTACCTGGCGCTGTTTGGCAAACGCGGTGCCGACAACATCGCCGTTTACACCCATAATCATAACCATAGCCATGATATTCACGGCAATGTAATCAAAGCTTCGGGAGACCAGCATGGCTGATTTTATCTGGTATGCTCTGATCGCCGGGCTGTGCCTGGCACTGGTGGCAGGGCCGCTGGGCTCATTTGTTGTATGGCGCCGCATGTCCTACTTTGGCGACACTCTGGCTCACTCCGCGCTGCTGGGTATCGCACTCGGACTTTTACTGGACCTGAACCTGCAGTTCAGCATCATCCTGATTTGCGTAATGACGGCCATAATTCTTGCCTCAATGAGCCGCCAACTAACTGTGGCAACTGATACCCTGCTTGGTATTCTGGCCCATAGCGCTCTTGCTACGGGCGTGGTACTCCTTGCTCTTTCGGGCTCTGCACAGGTAAGCCTCGAAGCCTACCTGTTTGGAGAATTGCTGACTATCAGCACGCCGGATCTTTTTCTTATCGTCGCTGTCAGCGCGATTGTGCTCGCCGTGTTATTGGGTTTCTGGAATCAGTTACTGTCATTTACAGTTCACGAAGAACTCGCCAGTATCGAAGGCGTCAATGTTAAAAAATTACGGTATTTACTGGTTATTCTGATCGCTGTCACCACCGCCGCGGCCCTCAAAATAGTCGGCGTGCTTCTTATCACTTCACTGCTGATCATTCCGCCGGCTGCAGCAAGACAGCTGGCACGGGGCCCGGAACAGATGGCCTTGCTCGCCAGCCTGATCGGTATCCTGTCGGTTCTGGGAGGATTGTTTGCCGCCTTCGCAGCCGATACACCGGTCGGTCCATCGATAGTGATGACCGCAGCATTCATCTTCCTGATATTTTACTGGCTGCCTTTATCAGCTAAGAAAAACACCTGACCCGGCCTGGGTTTACCCAATCATTGCATAAATTATTGAGGTCAGGAGCCTTCAGAGTAGTATTTCCAGCGCCGCACGGAGAATTTTATGGATTGAGCGTAGTTACTCTACGTGATATACAGAAAAATTGAGTACGGCGCTGGAAAGGCTGCTATGGAAGCAGCGCAGCGGTCCCGGGCCAACAATTTATGCAATGATTGGGTTTACTGGGCCCGAAAGGCCTGGTAAGCCTGGATCAGTCGCTGCCTGTTGTGGGGGGCATGGATGAGGCCACGGTAGTTGCCGGCCGGGTCGATTACCGCGATGTAATCGCTGTGGGGTACCTGGTAGTCTCCGTCTCCACCATGGCTGCCGCCGTGCTCCTGGGGGCCTGCAAAGGCGATGAACAGTTGTCCGGCCAGGCCGGCAATCTGCGGGTATTCGCCCGTCAGGCCGATGAAATCAGGGTGAAAGGATTCAACAAAATCAGCCATGACATCCGGCGTGTCACGCAGCGGGTCGACGCTGACCATGATCACACCGGTCTCGTCCCCCAATCCGGTCTCGACCACCTCGCGGTAGAAGGATTCCAATGCCTGCATCGCGAACGGACAGACGTCCGGACAGGAAGTAAAACCGAAAAAGACAAATTGCCAGCGGCCCAGGAGATTCTCGCGGGTGAAAATCTGCCCGTGCTGGTCCGTCAGGCGGAAGTCCTGCAGAACAAAGGGCTCCTCGAAACTGGCTACACCCGGCTCACTGAAGCTCTCATCACCGGTCAGTTGCGCCCGGGCAACGAACAACCCCACCACCAGAGCGAGGAGTGACAGGTCGAAGACCACAAAAGCGATTAAAGCGAGCCGTTTTCTGGTCATGGGCGTGTCGATAAAACCCGGTTAGAAAAGATAGTGATCAGTCAGCAGTGCAACAAACAGCACGGCCAGGTAGACGATGGAATACTTGAAGGTCTCCATCGCCGTTCTGGGCTCGGGCCTGAACATCAGGACCAGAGACCAGCCCATGAAAATCGCGCCCAGCACCACGGCAGCCAGCAGGTACAGCAGACCGCTCATTCCTGACAGGTAGGGGAAGATACTGACGACCACAAGAATCGCGGTGTAGATGATGATGTGCACCTTGGTGACAAACTCACCGTGGGTGACCGGCAGCATGGGAATGCCGGTTTTTGCGTATTCTTCCTTGCGATGAATCGCCAGCGCCCAGAAATGGGGCGGGGTCCAGGCAAAGATGATAAGTACCAGAATCAGGGCGTCCGGCTCTATAGTGCCGGTAACTGCCGTCCAGCCAAGCAGCGGTGGCATGGCACCGGAAAGGCCGCCGATAACGATATTCTGGGGCGTCGCACGTTTCAGGTAGCCGGTGTAGATAAACGCGTACCCCACGAACGAAGCCAGGGTAAGCCAGGCGCACAGCGGATTGACCCACAGCAGCAGGATCGTCATGCCGATAACGCCGATTACGGTCGCAAACAGTGAGGCCTGCAGCGGATCCACGCGTCCCTGGGGAAGGGGGCGGTTGTGGGTCCGTTTCATCAGGGAGTCAACCTTGCGGTCGATCAGGTGGTTGACTGCGGCACCGGACCCGGCCACCAGGGCGATGCCGAGGTTGCCCAGGATCAGTACATCTAGTGGGACCATACCGGGGACTGCCAGTAACATCCCGACCACGGAGGTCAGGATCATCAGCATGACCACCCGGGGTTTACACATTTCATAGAAGTCACGCCAGGTGGCGGACTGTTGGCTGGTTATCTCAGTCACTGCATCTCTCGTTCGGAAAGGCCTTGCGGGGCCTGGGAGTTTGACGTTGCCTGAATCACCTGCAGGTCCGGACAATGCCAGTGGAGTCTGAGGCTTGGCGGCGGGCATTCAAGCACGTTTTGGTGCCGATCTCAAGTTCACCCAATCATTGCATAAATTCTTGGGCTCAGAGGCATGATTTGGAACACCTCATCTGGAACGCTACGACATACCGGGACAGGCCCATCGGCCGTTTCAGGACAGCCTTTCCACCTCAGCCCGGCGACTCCTCGATGGGGATAATCCCGATTTGAGTAAAACCTGTTGATTTATCGCAACATATTGCCATTTTATCGCCCATCTTTACTTGCGGTAGAAATGAAAAATCTATAGCATTGCTGCGGATTTACAAGGTGTGTGAGTGAGCTTCGAATGACGTTTTTCACGCTGGATTGTCCCTCGGGTTTTCCGGTCAAAAAGTGCGTCCAGTTACAGCAGTCATAGAGAATAGCTTGAAGTAAAAAGAATAGCCGGGGGAAACGGCAACAAGCGCGGGTTCTGGTGCTACGAGCAGGCACCGCTCCCGCAAACGCTGCGCAACTCTTTCGGGATTGTCTATGACTCATCAGGCAATTCACTACACTTTCCGCACCCGATGTCGAATGTCAACATGATACTCCGCTCGGGAGCAAATTCAGCAGTACGAAGTAATGAAATGACAGGTTTAACTCAGCGGCTGCTCCGCGGTGCGCTGGATCATGCTTGTTTTACTGATTGAAAGTTAAGGACTAGTCGATTATGGCTCTAGCAGTTGTTATTGTTGTTTTGGTTGTGGGCTCCATCATCTTCCACTTTGCGAGCCCCTGGTACTTCACAGATCTGGCCGCCGACTGGGGTTCGGTTGATGGTGTGATAAACGTGACGTTTTGGGTGACTGGCTTTGTGTTCATCGCCGTGAACCTGTTCCTGGCCTACTGTGTCTGGAAGTTTCGCCAGGCGCCTGGCCACAAGGCTGTCTATGAGCCGGAAAACCACAAGCTGGAGGTCAGCCTGTCCGTCGTAACTGCGGTGGGTGTTGTACTGATGCTGGCACCGGGCCTGTTTGTATGGGCCAATTTCGTCTCTCCACCGGAAGATTCCTACGATTTCGAGATTATCGGCAGCCAGTGGCAGTGGCAGTTCCGTTACCCCGGTAACGACGGCGTTCTGGGTACCGCGGATACCCAATTCATTAACGAAGCCAATCCCTGGGGCGTAAATCCTGAAGATCCCAACGGTCAGGACGACGTGGTCATCGACGGAAACCAGCTCCACCTGCCGGTTGACACGAATATTCGCGGCCTGCTGCGTTCCAAGGACGTACTGCACAACTTCACTGTCCCCCAGTTCCGAGTCAAGATGGACATGGTGCCCGGCCTGGTTTCCTACCTGTGGTTTCAGACCACCGAAACCGGCAAATACGACATCATGTGCGAAGAGATGTGTGGTATCGCCCATTTCATGATGCGTGGCAACGTAGTGGTTGAAGAACAGGCCGATTTTGAAGCCTGGCTCGCCCAGCAGCCAACTTTCGCGCAGACCCAGTCCATGGCCACTCCGAGCGCAAATGCCGGCCAACAGGCTTATGCAGCCTGCGCCACCTGCCACGGTCAGAACGGCGAGGGCAATCAGGCATTGAACGCGCCCAAGCTGGCAGGTCTGCAATCCTGGTATGTGGAACGCCAGCTCAACTACTTCAAGACCGGCGTCCGCGGCGGCGAAGGTGACACCGCCGGTGCCATGATGGCCCCTATGGCCATGGGCCTGAATGACGGTGCCATTCGCAATCTGGCGGCTTACATTGCCAGCCTGACCGACACGCCGGCCACTCCTACTATTGCGGGTGCCAATGTTTCCAATGGCGAGCGTATCTATCAACGTAATTGCGCGGCCTGCCACCTGGAAAACGCCGAAGGCACCTGGTACACCGACGCACCGGCCCTGGCTGGTATGAGCGACTGGTATTTCGTCAAACAGATCAATGCATTCCGTAACAAGGTTCGCGGCGCCCACGAGAACGACATGTACGGTGAGCAAATGGTCTGGATGTCGACAGCAATGGCAAACCAGGGTGAGGTTGAAGACGTCGCCGCCTACCTGAACTCATTGCGATAAGAACGGTTTTTACTTACAGACTAGATAGATTTTGATAGCAATTACAGGACTACGCGGCAGTATTAGGCCCGCTGCCGCGCCAGCCTCTGTAACTTTTTATGTACTTTAGGAGGTTTTAATGGCTTACGTACCTTTAGCCGACCAGGAGCAAGAGCTCCACCATCCGCATAGTTGGGTAACCAAGTATGTGTTCAGCCAGGATCACAAGGTGATCGCCATCCAGTATGGCACCACCGCGGTCGCGGTTGGCGTGGTGGCGCTGGTGTTGTCCCTGTTGATGCGCCTGCAGCTGGGCTATCCGGAAAGTTTTTCCCTGATCGACCCCAGCGCCTACTACCAGGCCGTCACCATGCACGGCATGATCATGGTGGTCTATCTGCTGACCGCGCTGTTCCTTGGCGGTTTCGGTAATTACCTGATCCCCTTGATGGTAGGCGCCAGAGACATGGTATTCCCGTTTCTTAACATGCTCAGCTACTGGGTCTACCTGGTGTCGGTGATCATCCTGATGATCAGCTTCTTTGTCCCCGGCGGGCCAACCGGTGCGGGGTGGACGCTCTATCCTCCGCAAACCAGCATGCTGGGTACGCCCGGGCACGACTGGGGCATTGTCATGATGCTGGCCTCCCTGGCAGTATTCATCGTGGCCTTCACCATGGGTGGCCTGAACTACGTCACCACGGTGCTGCAGGCACGCTGCCGCGGCCTGACCCTGATGCGCCTGCCACTGTCGGTGTGGGGTATCTTCGTTGCCACAGTTCTGGGTCTGTTTGCTTTCCCGGCCCTGTTCGTTGCTGCGGTCATGATGGCTTTCGACACCCTGTTGGGCACCAGCTTTTTCATGCCGGCTATCATGGAGGCGGGCCAGGCCCTCGACCATAATGGTGGCAGCCCGATCCTGTTCCAGCACCTGTTCTGGTTCTTCGGGCATCCGGAAGTGTACATCGTGGCCCTGCCCGTGTTTGGCCTGGTGTCCGACATCATCAGCACCCACGCGCGCAAGAACATCTTCGGCTATCGCATGATGGTGTGGGCGATCATCGCCATTGGCGGTCTGAGCTTCATCGTCTGGGCCCACCACATGTATGTGAGCGGTATGAACCCGTATTTCGGTTTCTTCTTCGCCACCACCACACTGATCATCGCAGTACCTACTGCGTTGAAAGTGTACAACTGGGTACTGACCCTGTGGGAAGGTGATATTCGCATGAATGTACCGATGTACTTTGCCATCGGCTTCATCTTCACCTTCATCCATGGCGGTCTGACCGGCCTGTTCCTGGGTAACGTGGTCATCGACCTGCCCCTGTCAGATACCTACTTCGTGATTGCCCACTTTCACATGGTGATGGGTGTATCTCCGGTACTGGTGTTCTTCGCAGCGGTCTACCACTGGTTCCCGAAGGTGTCTGGCAAGATGTACAACGAAACCATGGCCAAGTGGCATTTCTGGATTACTTTCCTGGGCGCCTATGCCATCTACCTGCCGATGCACTACCTGGGTTTTCTGGGTGTTCCGCGTCGTTACTACGCCCTGGGCAGCACCGACTTCATCCCAGAGTCTGCTCAGACCCTTAACGCAAACATTACTATTGCCGCGTTGATCGTCGGTGTAGCACAGCTGCTGTTCATCGTTAACATCATCTGGAGTCTGAAGAACGGCAAGAAAGCCGATCCTAACCCTTGGGGTGCCACCACCCTGGAGTGGCATACTCCGGATACTCCTCCGGCACACGGCAACTGGGGCGCGCAACTTCCCTCCGTGTATCGCTGGGCCTACGATTACAGTGTTCCAGGTGCTCACCAGGACTTCATTCCGCAGAACACTCCGGAATCTGAAGAACCAACTTTTGACGAAGCACATTTCGATCCGGACCACGACGCGTCCAAGGCGGATGTATGAGCCTCATCAAGCAAGTAACCAACAAGCCCTGGGAAAGGAAAGGCATCATCGGCCCACTGCGGCCGGAGGGTACCTTTCCGGTACCCTCGGAAATGGTCGCTCTGACTTTCTTCCTGGTGGTTGTAGCGGTGATATTTTCACTGTTCACTGTCAGTTACTTCATTCGTATGGAACTGCCCGACTGGACTCGTCGGGCGGTACCTGCGCAGCTGTGGTTTAACACCGGCTTGCTGATTATCAGCAGCGTTATGTTCCAATGGACCCGCACCCTGCTGAAGCGTGGCGAGACCCGCAATCTGAAGACCAGCCTGCTGGGCGGCGGTGTTTTCGCAATTGCTTTCATTGGCGCACAACTGATGGTCTGGAGCGGGCTGCGTGCGGACGGCATTACCATGACCTCCAACCCGGCTGATTCCTTCTTCTACCTGCTGACCGGTCTGCATGGCTTGCACATGCTTGGTGGCCTGTGGGTCTGGAGCAAAAGTTCAATCAAGCTGATGTCCGGTAGCGCCGAACCCAAAGACATCAAGCTCAGCGTAGAACTGTGCACCATTTACTGGCATGCCTTGCTGGTAGTGTGGCTGGTTCTGTTTGGAATACTGGCCAACACCTGAGCCGCTTGAAACAATCAACTAAATTAACATCAAGGCAAATTGTAGGGAAAAATGCATGACTGACACAGCAGCAACAGACGCCCTGGCTCCTAAGTCAGGGTTAGACGGGCTGGTAGACGACTGGTCTGCCGATAAACAAACCTATCATGTGCCCTGGGGCAAGGCGATGATGTGGATCTTCCTGGTAAGTGACACATTCATCTTCACCTGCTTCCTGACCAGCTACATGAATGTCCGCTGGACATCGACTGAGCCCTGGCCCTATGCCAGTGAAATTTTCGCTCTGTCCTTTGGCGGCGATCCTATCCCACTGATCCTGATCGCGATTATGACGTTCATTCTGATCACCAGCAGTGGCACCATGGCCCTGGCGGTGAACTTCGGTTACCGCAGGGATCGTCAGAAAACCGCGTTGCTGATGTTGGCGACCGGCCTGCTGGGGCTGTCCTTTGTCGGCATGCAGGCTTTCGAGTGGACCAAACTGATCACCGAGGAGGGCATTCGCCCTTGGGGTAATCCTTTTGGCGCATCGCAGTTTGGATCGGTGTTCTTTATGATCACAGGGTTCCACGGCTTGCACGTATCGGGTGGTGTGATCTACCTGCTTATCGTCGCCCGCAAAGTCTATCTGGGACACTACGAAAAGAAAGGTTACGAGATTGTCGAAATTGCCGGCCTCTACTGGCACTTTGTTGACCTCGTCTGGGTATTCATTTTTGCATTTTTCTATCTTTGGTAAGGAGAGACAGTAATGTCAGCGGAAGCAGGTCAACAACATCCACTGGGAATCTATTACAAGGTCTGGATTCTCCTGTTCGTACTCAGTGCCTTTTCCTATGCAACAGACTTTCTGGAGCCAGGCTTATTTCGCTGGTTTCTGATTCTGACCTTCATGGTCCTGAAGGCCGGGTTCATTGTCGCTATCTTCATGCACGCTTTCTGGGAAAGAATGGCGCTGGTTTTAACCATCCTCGGACCACCACTCGTGTTATTGCTATTTATTGGTTTCATGGCCTCAGAAGGGCAGTACACCTGGGGTACGCGAGTTGAGTACCGGGGTCAGGATCCTAACCTCAAGCCTCTGTCCATTGAGGAATTTCATGGTGGCGGTCACGGAGAGGAAGAAGCTCACTAGGCTGACCCGATCGGTCTGCTGAATCAGACCGTCCAACAAAAAAGCCAGCTGCATACAGCTGGCTTTTTTTGTGCCCCCAGGAAATCCTTTGCTACGGGATACCTTTCTGGGCCAGCAGAGCATCGATCTGCGGTTCACGCCCCATGAAATCCTTGAACAGCTGAAGGGCCCTGGCCGCACCGCCTCGACTGAGAATCTTATCCAGATAACTGCGCCCGATCTTTTCGTCAAGCACACCGGCTGCCTCGAACTTCGAAAAAACATCGGCTGACAGTACTTCGGCCCAGTAGTAGCTGTAATATCCCGCCGCATAGCCACCGGCGAAGATATGCGAAAAACTGTTTTCGAAGCGGTTGAACTGTGGGGTGGGAATCACGGAGGTTTTATCCCGGACGGCCTGCATGGTGTCACGCACGTAGCCCGACCCCAGATTGGCAAGGCCCCGATGCAATTCAAAATCGAACAGGCCAAACTCCAGCTGACGCATCATTTTCAGGCCCGCCTGAAAGTTTTTGGCTTCGAGCATTTTTTCCAGCATCTGCTCTGGCAGCGGATCACCCGTCTGATAATGGGAAGAAATCAACTTGATGGATTCCTTATTCCAGCACCAGTTTTCCATTAACTGGCTGGGCAACTCCACCGCGTCCCAGGCGACACCGTTGATTCCGGAAACACGTAAACTTTTCTCGCGGGTAAGCAGATGGTGCAGACCATGACCGAATTCGTGAAACAGGGTAGTGACTTCGGTATGGGTCAGCAACGACGGCTTGCTCCCCTTGCCCTCGCTGAAATTACAGACCAGGTATGCTGCCGGCAATTGCAAACTGCCATCATCCAGAATCCGCCGGGTACGACAGCCATGCATCCAGGCTCCACCCCGTTTGCTGTCCCGGGTATAGAGATCCAGAAAAAATCGGGCAATCAGTTCTCCATCCCGGAAAATGTCATAGGCTTCCACGGAGTCATGCCAGGTTTCGTACTGGGCATTGGGCGCTATGGTGATTCCGAACAGCTTGCCGACGATCTGGAACAGGCCGGCCTTCACTTGCCCGGCAGGAAAATAGGCCCGTAATTCCTCCTGGGAAATATCATAAAGGTGGGTGCGCAGCTTTTCGCTGTAGTAGGGCAGGTCCCAGGCCTCAAGGGTGTCCTTGCCAAGGGTGGCGGCAAATTCGCTGAGCTCTTTGAATTCCCGCTCAGCTACTGATTTTCCACGCACCACCAGCTCTTCTAAAAATCCGACAACTTTTTCCGGATTGTCTGCCATCTTGGTGGCCAGTGACAGCTCAGCATAGCTTTCGAACCCCAGCAGATCGGCTTTTTCTCTGCGCAATGCCAGAATTTCGTCGATCAGGGGTGCATTATCCCAACCTTGATCACCCTCTTTACCACTTTCCCCCTGATCCGAAGCGCGGGTTACAAAAGCCGTGTAGATTTCCCGGCGCAGGTTGTGATCATCCGCATAGGTGGTAACAGCATGATAACAGGGAAAATCCAGAGTAAGGAGATAACCCTCGAGACCTTTCTGACGCGCAGCCTCTTCGGCAACGGCCAACGCCGTTTCAGGCAATCCTGCCAGTTGCCCGGTCTCCGTGAAGTGCCGGGTCCAGCCATGGGTAGCATCAAGTACGTTATTACTGAAGCGCATTGACAGTTGGCCAAGCTGCTTTTCTATCTCCTTGAACCGCTGCTTCCGGTCCTCGTCCAGCGTAATCCCAGCCAGTTTGAAATCCCGCAGATAATCATCCAGCACCTTGACCTGGGCATCTGAAAGGTTCAACTCACCGGCCCTTTCCCGCAGTGCCTTAATTCGTCTATACAGCGCATCATTCTGAGATAAATTGGTGGAATATTCAGTCACTAATGGCAGACAACGGTCATAGATATCCCGCAACTCCTTGCTGTTATTGACTGAAAAAAGGTGACTTACCGTAGACCACAGGTTGTCCAGCCGGTCTTCCAGATCATCCAGTATAAAAATTACACTGCCCCAGTCAGGAGTCGGATCCTCCTTACTCAACAGCTCTCGCAGCTGTGATTGATTCTCGCTGATTACCTGTTTTACCGCAGGTTCGATGTGCTCGGGCTTCAGCCTGGAAAAAGGGGGCAGGAGTCCCTCTGAAAGTAAAGGATTGTTCATAAATTTCCCGATAAATGGTTTGTACTACAAATATTCAGACCAGGTCAGCTCTGACCTTCTGAATAACACTCGCTGTCTGGGGTCTTACATTCAGCCAGACAGCAAACGCTTCGGCCGCCTGCTCCACCAGCATGCCAAGGCCGTCCAGCGTCAGGGCTGCACCCTGTTGCGCCGCCCAGCGCATGAAGGCAGTCTCCTGATTGCCGTACGTCATATCGTAACAGCAGCTGTCCGGACCGATCGCAACAGGAGACAGCGGTGGGACTTTTCCGTGCAATCCGGTCGACGTCCCATTGATGATGATGTCAAAAGGCCCTTCTATAGAATCCTGAAAAGACAGGGCCTCGATATTGACCAGACCGGCAAATTCTTTTTTCAATGTCAGCGCTTTATTGAGGGTGCGATTGACAATGGTGATGGATTGGGGGGATTCCTCGGCCAGATTGCCCAATGCGCCTCTTACCGCGCCGCCGGCGCCGAGAATAAGAAGACGCTTGTCCCGCAATTGAATGTTGTGATTTCCTTTCAAATCCCTGACAAGGCCGATTCCATCGGTGTTATCACCCCATAGCCGCTTCTGCTCATCCAGAAAAAGCGTGTTAACAGCTCGAGCCTGTTGTGCCCTGGCGGTGAGCCTTTCAACCAGCTGAAAGGCTTTTTCCTTGAAAGGCACGGTGACATTCAGCCCCCGACCACCACTGGCAAAGAACTGTTTCACAAAGGCGTCGAACCGGGCTTCTGATACTTCTTCACGGGTATACTGAAGTTCGATCCCTGTCTGCTGGGCAAACAGGGAGTGAATAACGGGTGATTTACTGTGACTGACCGGATTGCCGACTACAGCAAAGCGTAACACGATGAATATCCTGGTTAACTGGCAATAGCCCCGACGCCGCGGTTTGTGGCAGGTCGGTTACGAGTGCCTAGTATAAGGGCGTCTCCGATAATACCAAACTGTCTCGGTGCGACACAGCTTTTGACATGAGTGGCGGCCGACAGGGCATTCGGCTCTGGCTTTCCGGTCAGACCCATTCCCGATGCACCAGATACTCCTTGTACAACCGCTCCTCTTCACTGCCAGGTTCCGGGTGCCAGTCATATTCCCAGCGGACAACCGGTGGCAGAGACATCAGGATTGATTCGGTGCGACCGACGCCGGACTGCAATCCGAACACCGTGCCGCGATCGAAGATCAGGTTGAACTCCGCGTAGCGCCCACGCCGGTATTCCTGAAAGTGTTTCTGTGGCTCGTTGTAGGGTGTGTCCTTCCGACGTTCGATTATTGGTATGTAGGCGTCGGTGTAGGTATAAGCAATATTTTTCACCAGCGCGAAACTTTCCTCGAATCCGAGTTTGTTGAAATCATCGAAGAACAGACCACCGACTCCCCTTGGTTCACCGCGATGCTTCAGGAAAAAGTATTCGTCACAGTCTTTTTTAAAGCGCGGGTAGATACCCTCACCAAAAGGATCACAGGATTCTTTAGCCGTGGTGTGCCAATGAATACAGTCTTCGTCAAAACCATAGTAAGGTGTCAGGTCATACCCTCCACCAAACCACCAGACCGGCTGTTCCCCCTCTTTTTCCGCCACAAACAGTCGAAAATTTGCATGGGACGTAGGTACGAATGGATTCAAGGGATGAATCACCAGGGAAACACCCATGGCCTGGTAAGCACGTCCAGCCAGTTCCGGGCGGGTAGCCGATGCCGAGGCAGGCAGGGATTTACCGAATACATGGGAAAAGTTGACACCGCCTTTTTCCAGCACGTCACCGCCTCGGATTACGCGCGTAATGCCACTGCCACCCGCGTCCCTGTCCCATTGATCGGTGTGGAAAGTCGTACTGCCGTCAGCCTGTTCCAGCTTGCTGCAGATCGATTCCTGCAGATCCAGCAGAAAGTCCTTCACTCTGGCGATATCTTCGGTTTTCACTGTGTTAACCCCTTACTTTTTCTGAAATATTTACCGTGGTACCCGGTCCGGCGCTGGGCTCTGCCCAGTACCCCATCCGCCTCGTTTTCGGGTTCTGCGGTAAAACGAGGTGGTCCAGTTTATCGGCTAATTGAATGGCTGATTTTAATCTGGATCGAGTTTTTATCCCGCTTGCGGGTTAACGGCAAAGACTGGCGCGCCAGGAGACGAACTCAACACCTGGCCATGGTTCGGGATTTCATCGGCGTGGCCTGTTCAGGCCGCCTCCCCACATGTCACTCGCTATGCCTTGGAGCTATGAAAAGCCCGTTAACTCAGAAGCTCGCAAAAAATTGGCTGCCATCCTAACAGACTGCCGAAAAACTTTCTGCGTAACCCAGGCCGGGCTGGCGGGTATGTTTTTACGGCCGAGAGGTACCGCCGGGCGGAACCTTCTGACAAACCTGCTGATTTCGTTGCACTGCCCTGGCCAGCCATCGCGCCTGGGGCAAAGCCTCTCGCCAGCGAGTTCGCCTGCAGACCAGAGAATTGCGGAAATTAATCAAAGGTACCTTATTGTTTCCCGGTATTATCTGCTTCTGACGAGTTAAACCCTGCCGGCCGGCCCGATAGCGGTGGCAGGCTTGTGTCCGTACACTGGTAACGACCGCCGCCCTGTACCAGTAGCCCCTTCAGCTCCAGACTCAGCAGAAGCCGGTTCACTTTTTCGATGGGGAATCCACAACGTTCCGCGAGCAAATCGGCCGGACAGGGGTCATGCCCCAGCGACAGCAGTATCCGTGTTTCCTCGGGGCACAGTTTCGCTGCTGAGGCCCCGGATGAACTGCCGAAACAGCTGGGCGACTTTTGTCCGGAATTCCCAACCCGAGACGCGGCTACCGAAGCCGGGCTGGCGGCACCCTGCTCCCTGGACACTCCGCTCAACATGAGCTCTTCCACTATAGACTCCACGCTGTCCACCAGCTTTGCACCGTCCCGGATCAGGCCATGACAGCCTCTGGCATTGCCGTTAAAAATCGAGCCGGGCACGGCGAAAACTTCCCGGTTTGCTTCCATAGCCAGACGGGCGGTGATGAGAGAACCACTCTTTGGCGCGGCCTCGACAACGACAACCCCCAGACTGAGACCGGCTATCAGGCGGTTGCGCTGGGGAAAATTGCCGGCCATGGGCGGTGTGCCCAAAGGAAACTCGGAAATCAACGCGCCACATCGGGAGATTCGCCTGGCCAGCGCCTGATTATGACCTGGGTAGATACGGTCGACCCCGGTGCCCATCAGAGCGAGGGTATGCCCGCCAGCTGCCAGCGCACCCTGGTGGGCCTGACTATCGATTCCGGCGGCAAGGCCGCTGGTAATAGTCAGACCCAGACCAGCCAGCTCACGGGCCAGCCAGTGGGCTATCTGGCTCCCGTTTCTACTGGCTTTGCGGCTGCCTATAATCGCGATCTGCGGGGTCCCCAGCTGAGTCGTATCACCGATCACGAAAAGCAGTGGTGGCGGACAGTCGAGTTCTTTCAGCAGAGCAGGGTAGGCAGGATCTTCGTAGCAGACCAGCGCGTGTTGAGCATCTCTGTCAAGCCAACTCAGGGTCGGGCAAACGTGCTTGTTAACGCTGGCGGGTGCACTATCCAGGCAACCAAGGATCACCTCGCGCCAGGATTCTTCAATACCCGACTGCAGAAAAATCTCAGTATCGGCATCTCGCAGCGCCGCCATGGACCCCAATTGTCCAATCAGACGTGCGTAGGTGTTATAGGGAAACCCATCGAAGTGGAACAATTGCAGGTACTGCAATTGCAGAGGTGTAGCCATCGTGATCTTCCCTGATCGTGACAGAAACTTTGGCAGGGGTTTTTGAGATCGAACCCCTGATCGATCTTACTCAGGGATTGACCACCATGTCACCCAGCCTGGCAGGCTCACTACTGGTCAGAATCAACCCGTAGCTGAGGTGGTCGAACACCCGGTACACCAGCACCGTACCCACTTCCTGTCCAGGCATTTCTATGGTCTGGTTGGAAGCGACAGCGAAAAGCCTTTGAAAAAAGGGTTTTTTCTCCCGGTCTGTGTCATCGACAATCTGCTCACCAACCTGCCTGATCGCCAGTATATCGCCTGGATTCAACCCGTCTCTGCCACCAATATCAACCAGCACTGTATCCAGCTGGGAAGCCATCCGCTCAGTGCTGGTCATGGCCAGAATCCGGCCACTCATATCGCGGCCCGGCTCGCTGGGGTAGATTTCGGAGTTGAATCGCAGCTCTTCACCAACCAGCAACCGGTCGCCGACTTTAATCTCTTCACTGCTGCGGGTGATGCGCAGCCGCTTGATTCCTTCGGACTCCTCGCTCACCAGTGAGGCGCTGCCCACAGTCAACAATTCCACAGAGTTGATACTGCGATCTTCCGGGTCGCTGAATTCTCTGAGTTCCCGATAGATCTGAAAGCTGGTGACCTGAGCCGGCCAGTCGCCACGGGCGTAAATTTCGTCACCAGTTCCGATCACCAGCTTGTTGCCCTGGGGTGAAACGATATGGGGCGCGGATTCATAAACCTCACGCAACAGGATGCGGTTGTTGGTGAAACTGGCCTGGATGTCTTCCAGGGGAATCGCAGGGATTTCACTGGTTACCCCGACAACCCGCATCTGCGGCTCCAGGCGCTGCATCCGCAGGTTGCCCCGCTGGGCTACGAGCCTGGCCCGACCATTGATGAACTCAACCCGGACAATGTCTCCTCCACGGAGGTCCCGGTCGTTATCCAGAAACGGGGTAGGCTGCCAGAAATTGGACCAATCTGCGGGATTTATCAGAAACTTGCTGGCAATTTGCCGGATCGTGTCGCCTTCCTGCACGGTATAACTTTGTGGATAATTGCGCACAAATACTGAACTAACCTGCCCATTGGCCGTATTAATGGGTACCAGCAGACTAGCGACTACAAGTGCGGCTAGAATTTTGCTCAATTGACTCTTCATAGCTTAATTTCCACGGGCTGCGAGGCTGATTATCTTAGCAATAAGGTATAATCAGAACCGGTCCCAGTTCACAGAACCAAATTATCGGATTGACAGGCCGGACCCAGGGCCTCTTTATTGATCAAATATCTCTTATACCTATGGCAGCCTTACAAATACTTGAATTCCCCGATCCACGACTTCGTATTGTCGCGAAGCCGGTAACCGTGTTCGACGCAGATCTCAGGCAGCTGATCGAAGACATGCTCGAGACCATGTACAAGGCTGAGGGTATCGGCCTGGCCGCCACTCAGGTTAACGTGCATAAACGCCTGCTCGTAATAGACTTATCGGAAAATAAAGATAGTCCTCAAGTCTTTATTAATCCAGATTTCAAAGTAATTGACGACCAGGTGTCGGAATACGATGAGGGCTGCCTATCGGTACCTGGTTTTTATGAAACCGTATGCCGGCCCAGGGAGATTATTATCACCGCCCAGAATGCGGACGGCGAACAATTCGAACTGCCGGCAAACGGGCTGTTGGCCACCTGTATCCAGCACGAGATAGATCACCTGAACGGTAAGCTGTTTGTCGACTATCTCAGCACCCTGAAGCGGAACCGAATCCGGCAGAAGCTGGAAAAAGAACACAAGAACACCGCTTGACGATGCCGCCGCTCAAACTAGTTTTCGCCGGCACACCGGAATTCGCGGCCAGACATCTGGCATCGCTACTGGGCGGTCCCCACGCTGTTTTGGCGGTCTATACACAGCCCGACCGCCCCGCCGGCCGGGGCAAGAAGCTGGTCCCCAGCCCGGTGAAGAGCCTGGCCGAGGCGCACTCAATCCCGGTCAGACAGCCGGTTTCCCTGAAAACACCGGAGGCCCAGCAGGGTCTGAGGGATCTGGAGCCGGACCTGCTGGTCGTTGTGGCCTACGGATTGATCCTGCCGCCGGCTATTCTGCAGATTCCCCGCCTTGGCTGTATCAATGTCCATGCGTCCCTGCTGCCCCGCTGGCGGGGCGCCGCACCGATCGAAAGGGCATTGCTGGCCGGAGACAGTGAAACAGGTATCACCATAATGCAAATGGATGCCGGGCTGGATACCGGAGACATGCTGTTACGCCGGGCCGTCCCCATAGAAGCTACCGACACGCGGGTGTCACTGGAGCAAAAACTCATTGAAGCTGGAGCTGAAGCGCTGCCTTATGCGTTGGATAATATTACAGCACTCCAGGACAAAGCGGAGCCCCAGCAGGATCATCTCAGCACTTACGCAGCCAAACTGGACAAGTCCGAAGCGCTGATCGACTGGCACGGCCCGGCCAGCCAGATTGACCGGCAGATTCGCGCCGGCATCGGTCGTCAGCCCGCCTATTGCTTTGTGGGCGACACCCGCCTGCGGCTCCTGGAAGCCAGGCCTGAATCCGGCGGGCAGACTGCGGCACCGGGTGAAATCACCAGCCTCAGCCAGGAAGGCATGCGGGTGAGCTGCGGCGAGGGCCGGCTGCTGGTATCAATTGTCCAGCTGCCGGGGAAAAACCCGGTATCCATTCGTGACCTTTTGAACGCGAGGCAGCAGCTTCTGCAGCCAGGCACCCGGCTCAGCAGCCTTGCAACGGCCCGCTGATGAGCAACGGAGCCCGGTCCCGGGCCGCTGCCGCACGCATTCTTGGCCGGCTCCTGTCCGGTAGCGGATCGCTGGGCAGCCAGCCGAGCAATAGTGACGGCCTTGATGACGCGGCGCTGATTCAGGAAATGTGCTACGGCGTCTGTCGGTATTATTCTGCGTTGCAGCAGGCGGTGGATAAGCGGCTGACAAAACCTTTGCGAGCCAAGGACCGGGACCTGTACGCCCTGCTGTTAGCCGGCGCCTACCAGATTTACTGCATGCGGATACCGGACCACGCCGCAGTCAACGAGTCGGTACAGGCCACCCGGCTGCTCAAGAAACCCTGGGCCGGAGGGCTGGTCAACAGTATTCTTCGTAAGCTGGTGGATGCCAGACCCGAGTGGCAGCAGTCCCTTGATCAGGGCCCGGAAGAAGTGCGGTTTCTGCATCCCCGCTGGTTAATTAATCGGCTCAAGGATGACTGGCCTGAACACTGGCAGCTTATTCTCAATGCCAATAATCAACGCCCCCCGATGACCCTGCGGGTCAATATCTCCAGGATCAGCACGACTGACTACCTGCAGATGCTGGAGAAGGAAGGTATCAGCGCGCGCCCCGGGCAGCTTGCTGGCAGCGCCATTTATCTTCATTCTCCCTGCCTGGTGGACAAACTGCCGGGATTCCTGGACGGTCTGGTCAGTGTTCAGGATGAGGCTTCCCAGTTGGTCCCCGCACTGCTGGAACTCAGCCCGGGCCAGCGGGTGCTCGATGCCTGTGCTGCTCCAGGCGGGAAAACAGCTCACTGCCTTGAGAGTGAGCCTTTACTGACAACCCTGACCGCGGTAGATATCGAGGGGAATCGAGCCCGCAGTATCGAGCAGAATCTGCAGCGCCTGCAACTGCGGGCCGAAGTCAAAGTGGCGGATGCCTCTGCGCTTGAAGACTGGTGGGACGGTAGTCCTTACCAGCGTATTCTGCTCGACGCACCGTGCTCTGCAACAGGCGTAATCCGTCGCCACCCGGACATAAAGTTACTGCGCGCCGAGGCTGACGTAGCGCGGCTGGCCGATCTTCAGCAGGTGCTGCTTAACAGTCTCTGGAGCTGCCTGGAACCAGGTGGCCTGATGCTCTATACCACCTGTTCCGTCCTCCGGCAGGAAAATCAGGACACTATAGGGCGCTTTCTGCACCAGTGTCAGGATGCTAAACATCAAGCCATTCAGGCCGATTGGGGAGTAGAATGTGAATTTGGCAGGCAGCTTCTTCCCGATCCGGAGGGACCTGACGGCTTCTATTTCGCGGTGCTGAAAAAATCGGTAACGGCCGCGAAGTGATGGCTGTCAATACCAGGGACTCTCGGCGAGAACTCCCAATAGAGAAACCGCAGGGAATAGTGCGGGGTGCACCCAGTTTCCGGCCATCCCGGACCCTCATCGGCAATAACTCACAGGACTGTTGTCTGGCATGCCGAGTGTGTGCGAGTTAGCTGGACAGGACACGAGACATGAAAATAATTATTCTTGGCGCCAACCAGGTCGGATCGACACTGGCAGAGACTCTCGCCAATGAACGTAATGACATCACCGTGGTTGATACCGATGTCAACAAGCTGCGCGAACTGAAAGATTCCATTGATATCGGAACGATCACCGGCATGCCTTCCCACCCCGATGTGCTGGAGCAGGCAGGGGGCGAAGACGCCGACATGATTATCGCTGTGACAGAAAGCGACGAGATCAACATGGTCGCCTGCCGGGTAGCTTATTCTCTGTTCCATACCCCGAAGAAAATCTGCCGCCTGCGCTCCACTGCCTACCTGGTCAGCGACAAGCTGCTCAGTGGACAGGATGGGATCGCAGTGGATGTCGTCATTAGCCCGGAACATATCGTCTCCGATTACATAAGCCGGCTCATTGACCTGCCCGGTTCGCTGCAGGTTCTGGACTTTGCCGACGGAAAAGTACAGTTAGTCGCCGTCAAGGCTCACTATGGTGGACCGCTGGTAGGCCAGGAAATACGCCTGCTGAGACAACACATGCCTTCCGTTGATACCCGGGTGGCGGCTATTTTCCGACGGGATAGACCCATAATTCCTGAAGGAGCCACGGTTATCGAGGCGGATGATGAAGTTTTCCTGATCGCCGCCAGGAATGACATTCGTGCGGTAATCAGCGAACTGCGCCGCATGGACAAACCGTACCGCCGGGTGATGATAGCCGGAGGGGGCAACATTGGTTTACGGCTCGCCGAGGACCTGGAAAAACGCTACCAGGTGAAGGTCATCGAGCGCAACAAAGAACGCTGTGTCTTTCTCTCGGAAACGCTTAATAAGGCCATCGTTCTGAACGGCGAATGCTCGCAAGGCGAACTGCTGGTTGAGGAAAATATCGAGGACACCGATGTGTTCCTTGCGCTGACCAATGACGATGAAGCGAATATCATGTCCTCTCTGCTGGCGAAACGTCTGGGCGCCAGAAAGACCATGTGCCTGATCAACAACCCGGCCTATGTGGATCTCGTTCAGGGCGGCGAGATCGATATTGCTATATCCCCTCAACAGGCGACCATCGGCAGCCTGCTGGCCCATGTTCGACGCGGAGACGTCGTCAATGTCCATTCACTGCGGCGCGGCGCAGCCGAGGCGATGGAAGCCATCGCCCACGGGGATCCACATTCCTCAAAAGTTGTAGGCAGGGCGATTGAAGAAATTGAATTGCCTGAAGGGGCTACAATTGGTGCGATCGTCAGAAACGAGCAGGTGCTTATTGCTCATGATGATATCGTCGTGGAATCCGACGACCACGTCATCCTCTTTCTGGTAGACCGTAAGCAGATACCGGAAGTAGAACGTTTATTCCAGGTAGGCTTCAGCTTCTTTTAGGACGGTATGCATTTTTCAATAATAATAAAGATACTCGGCATCCTGCTGATGCTTTTCAGCTTTCTCAGTAATGTGCCACCGATAATAGTGGCTTTAATTTACCGGGAAAATACTTATCTTGAATTCGGCGCCCCCCTGGTCATAACATTCAGCGTGGGTTTGCTTCTCTTTTTACTGACCTTTCGTTCCAGGCAGGATCTTCACACCCGGGATGGGTTCCTGATTGTAACCCTTTTCTGGGCGGTACTTGGTACATTCGGTTGCCTGCCATTTCTATTTTCACCGGAACTCATGCTATCCGCGACCGATGCGATTTTTGAGTCTCTTTCCGGCCTCACCACGACGGGGGCGACCGTCATAAGCGGCATCGATGATCTGCCGAAGTCGATACTTTTTTATCGCCAGCAATTGCAATGGCTCGGTGGCATGGGAATCGTCGCTCTCGCGGTTGCCGTCCTGCCAATGCTTGGTATTGGGGGTATGCAGTTATACCGTGCCGAAAGCCCGGGGCCGGTAAAAGACAACAAACTGGTGCCGCGACTGGCAGAGACAGCCAAAGCCCTCTGGTATATCTATCTGGCCTTGACGGTCATGTGCGCACTTGCCTACTGGGTGGTGGGAATGAATCTGTTTGATGCGATCACTCACAGTTTTGCAACCATCGCTATCGGCGGGTTTTCCACCCATGATGCCAGTATCGCGTACTTCAACAGCCCTGCGGTGGAACTGGTGGCGGTGGTTTTCATGTTTATCGCCGGCATCAATTTCGCCCTGCATTTTACGGCCTGGGGGCGGCGAAGCTTTCGTCATTATCTGGCAGACCCGGAACTGCGATTTTATGCCTTCATCCTGTTACTGGTTTCACTGATAACTATTTCCGTTCTCAGCTTTACCGGCAGCTATGAACCGGCAGAGGCGTTTGTCAAAGGGCTTTTTCAGGTCGTTTCCATTGCCACAACGACAGGTTTTACCTCGGCAGACTTCAGTTCCTGGCCTTCTTTCCTGCCTTATCTGCTTTTCTATGCCGCAATCATTGGTGCCTGTGCCGGGTCCACGGGTGGCGGCATGAAGGTGGTGCGCATACTGCTGATCTTCAAGCAGGGCCTGCGGGAAGTTCAGCGATTGATTCATCCAAGAGCCGAGATTCCCATCAAACTTGGCAAAACTGCCGTTCCAGGCCGGGTAGTAGAAGCAGTATGGGGATTTTTCGCAGTTTACGTCATGGTTTTCATGGCCATGCTGCTGGCACTGCTGGCGACCGGGCTGGATATTATTACGGCTTTCAGCGCCGTGGGTGCCTGTATCAACAATCTGGGGCCCGGCCTGGAGAATGTCGCGCTTAATTACGGGGAACTTCCCGTAGCTGCCAAATGGATTCTGTGTCTCGCCATGTTGATGGGGCGATTGGAGGTTTTTACTCTGCTGGTGCTGTTTACACCGACATTCTGGCGTAAATAGCCGGTTCGGCTTCCCTGTCGCGCAGCAGCGGAACTTTGCCCCTTTTGGAGCTCAGTACACGCCTGGTCAGCGATACAGACGCGATCCATCGGGCCTGCGCTTGAACCTTTTGTATTCCCACTGGTATTGATCAACGGCCTGATTGACGCAACGCTCAACAGTTCTGTTCAAGCCTTGTACCGAGCGTTGCAGATCAGGATCATAGATCGCCGGGTCTGCCTCGATAATCTTGAGTCGATAGCCCATGCCTCCGGGCAGACGATCAGCAAACCCGCAGATTACTCTGGCACCGGTTCGTGCTACCAGCCGGGACACCAGCGTCATGGTCAGAGCCGGTGTGTTAAAAAAATCAGCAAATTCCCCACCCTCCTCTGGGGGTTCCTGATCGGGTAAAACCCCGACCAGCTCGCCCCGGTTGAGCGCTTTAAGCAGAATAGCCACGCCCTGGCGATTGGTCGGGGCCAGCCGTGCCTGACCACGACTGCGGGCAGATTTTATCAGTTGATCAAAGTACAGGTTCTTGGGTGGCTGATACATGAAAGTGGAGGGAATTTGTTCAGTAAAGAAATAACCGAACACCTCCCAGTTGCCCAGATGCGGTGCCAGCAGAATGACGCCCTTGCCGTGGCGCCTAGCTTTCTCGAGAATCTCCTCACCCTCTACATCCTGAATCAGATTCAATACTCTTTCCAGGGGCAATAACCAGCATTTACTCATCTCGAGTGCTGTTTTCGCCGTTTCCCGAAGGCTTCGCGCCGCAAGTGTCTGAATTTCCTTTTCACCCAGTGACGGAAAACACTGGCGCAGGTTCAGGCGCGTGGTTTCTCGCATCCGGGTCGGAAAGAGATTCATCACCGTACCGATAAAACTGGCGACCCCCTGCACTACGCTGAGCGGCAGCCAGGCGCACAACTGTAACAGACAGCGGGCTACTATGAACTTCAAACGGTCTATGACAACACCTGTACTGGAGTCTGTTGATAACTATTCAGCTTGCGTAGGAGGCTGTTTGTCGCCCGGCAAGGCAGTTAAAGGGCAGAGAGGTTGTTTCGCCTAAGCCCGCAAAAGCGCTGACAATCGGAAACCAGTCCCGGCCCTTTCAATTGTGGCTGAATAGAACCATAAAATCCCGGTACAAACAACTTGTCCCCTGACCTGCGACATGGCCTGCGCCGCCCGCTGGTATAGATATGTTTAATGGAATCGAGCATAATTGCAGCCCTTTTTTACAACCAGGTACCCATTTCCGATAACGGCTCCAGGAATTCTGAATGAGCAGTCAGCCAGATCTGAAAACCTTTCAAGGACTTATTCTCGCCTTACAACAGTATTGGGCGGATTACGGTTGCGTAGTGCTGCAGCCTCTGGACATAGAGGTTGGGGCCGGCACGTTTCATCCTGCCACGTTTCTTCGATCAATCGGCCCGGAAACCTGGAACACAGCCTACGTGCAGCCCTGTCGGCGTCCTACGGACGGCCGCTATGGTGAAAACCCCAATCGCCTGCAGCACTATTACCAGTTTCAGGTAATCCTGAAACCGTCTCCCGATAACATCCAGGACTTGTATCTTGCCTCTCTGAAAAGTCTCGGTATAGATACATCTGTTCACGACATTCGTTTCGTGGAGGACAACTGGGAGTCTCCAACGTTGGGAGCCTGGGGTCTGGGTTGGGAAGTCTGGCTTAATGGCATGGAAGTAACGCAATTTACCTATTTTCAGCAGGTCGGGGGACTCGACTGCTTTCCGGTTAGTGGCGAGATAACCTACGGGATTGAGAGAATTGCCATGTACCTGCAAGGCGTCAACAGTATTTACGACATCGTGTGGACGAACGGGCCCAACGGCGTCGTCACCTATGGGGACGTCTTCAAACAGAATGAAGTTGAAATGTCCGCCTATAATTTCGAACAGGCAGATACAACATTGCTGTTCCGTTATTTCGATGACTGTGAGGCACAGTGCCAGAAGCTGATCGAAAGTGGACTGGCTCTGCCGGCTTACGAACAAGTGCTGAAAGCGTCCCATTATTTCAACCTGCTCGATGCCCGTCAGGCCATTTCGGTAACCGAAAGGCAGCGGTTTATCCTGCGGGTCAGGTCGCTCTCCCGGATGGTCGCAGAAGCCTATTTCGAAAGTCGTAAAAAACTTGGCTTCCCACTGGCGCCCGAATCGCTGCGCAAAGAATTTCTTGATAATTGAACCATCCATTCCAGGTTGTACCTAAGATGTCTCAGAAAGATTTACTGGTAGAAATCGGCACCGAAGAGCTCCCACCCAAGGCGCTCAAATCTTTGGCCCTTGCCTTTCGGGCCGGCATTGAAGATGGCCTTTCGTCCGAGCAGTTGACCTTCACTTCAATTGAATGGTTTGCGACACCCAGGCGACTTGCTGTACTGGTGAGGAATCTGATCACTTCGCAGCCGGACAAGGATGTTGAGAGATTCGGTCCTGCACTGGAAGCAGCGTTTGATGCCGATGGGAATCCCTCACGCGCAGCCGAGGGTTTCGCTCGCTCCTGCAATGCAGAGGTAAAGGATCTTGAACAGGGTGAAAAGGACGGCGTCACAAAGCTGCTGTTCCGCTCCCATGTGAAAGGAAAAGCCACTGCTTCTCTCATTCCGGATATCGTGGCCACTGCGCTTTCAAAACTGCCTATTCCAAAAAGAATGCGATGGGGGAGCTCCAGAGTAGAGTTTGTCAGGCCAGCTCACTGGGTTTTGCTTTTATTTGGCACTGAAACTGTGCCCGCGACAATTTTGGGGAAGTCCGCCGACCGTTTTACGTTCGGCCATCGGTTCCACCATCCCGATAGGATAGAGATCGGTGAGCCATCTGAATACGCATCGTTACTGGAAAAAACCGGTTTTGTAGTAGCGGATTTTGAAGACAGAAAAGAAAAGATCCGCGCGCTGGTCGGCGCTGAGGCAGAGAAGCTGAAAGCGGTTGTGCAGATTGACGAGGCGTTACTGGACGAAGTAACCAGCCTGGTAGAGTGGCCCGTCGCACTCACCGGTCAATTCGACCGTCGGTTTCTGGAAATTCCTGCAGAGGCGCTGGTCTCTTCGTTGACCACTCACCAGAAGTGTTTTTACCTGACCAATGCAAACGGCGAGCTGCTACCAAATTTTATTGCCGTCAGCAATCTGCAAAGTACTGACCCTTCCCAGGTCATTGAGGGTAATGAGCGGGTGATAAGGCCTCGCCTGGCTGACGCAGATTTCTTTTTTCAGACAGACAGGAAAGAAACCCTGGAGAGCCGTCGGGGTCGCCTTCAACAAATAGTCTTTCAACAGAAACTTGGAACTGTTTTCGAAAAATCCACGCGGGTTGCATTTCTCTCCAAAACAATCGCAAACCACCTTGGCGGCAATCCGTCGCTTTGCGAAAGAGCAGCTCTGCTGGCCAAATGTGATCTGGTGACCAACATGGTCGGGGAGTTCGCCGAACTGCAGGGTATCATGGGATCTTACTATGCCCTGCACGATGGTGAGGACGCCGAAGTTGCGGCGGCATTGAATGAGCAGTACATGCCAAGACACGCCGGAGACAGCCTTCCGGAGACATTGACGGGGAGCATTCTGTCCCTGGCGGAAAAAATCGACACGGTGGTCGGGTTGTTTGTCATTGGTCAGCCGCCTACAGGCTCAAAAGATCCCTTCGCTTTGCGTCGCGCTGCCATCGGGATTCTAAGAATACTTGTGGAGAAAAAGCTGGATCTGGATCTAGAGAACTGCATTGATGAAGCAGTAAAAAACTTTTCGTTCCTGAACCCTGAGCCTCTCGTTGGTCAACAGGTTTTTGAATTTTTCCTGGAGCGGTTTCGATTCTGGTACCAGGAAAAAGGCATCTCTGTAGATGTTTATCAATCAGTTCTGGCACTCAAGCCTTCCAGACCTTTGGATTTTGATAGCCGAATTCTCGCCGTGAATCATTTCCGTTCACTGCCTGAGGCTACAGCTCTCTCCAGCGCTAATAAAAGGGTGGCTAATATTCTTAAAGATGTAGGAGGTGACGTGTCGGCTTACACAGTAGAAGAAACCCTGTTCGAGGCTGAAGCAGAGAAGGCGCTTTGCATTATACTTGACGAGAAAGTGGGCGAAGTGACTCCGTATTTCAAAAACCGGGAGTATCAGAGTGGGCTGGAAAAACTGGCTGCTCTCAAGGAGCCAGTGGATAGATTCTTTGATGAAGTAATGGTCATGGATGACAACATGGAGCTAAGGCACAATCGTATTGCTCTGTTATTTCGCTTACGAGCCCTGTTCCTCCAGGTAGCTGATATCTCCTGCCTGCACCAGTCCTAGCAGGCTTTCTGCCTGTTGATCTTCTAACCTTTTCGGGGCAATTGCGTGAAGTTGGTCATTCTGGATAGAGACGGTGTAATCAACCAGGATTCCGATAGCTATATCAAGTCCCCTGAGGAATGGTTACCGATCGAGGGAAGTCTGGAGGCGATTGCCAGGCTTCACGAATACGGCTTCAAGGTAGCCGTTGCTACCAACCAGTCCGGTGTCGCCCGGGGACTGTTCGATCTTTATACACTGGCGCGCATCCATCAGAAAATGTGTAACCTGGCTGAAGAATCGGGAGGGCTTATCGATGGTGTCTTTTTTTGTCCTCACGGACCCGATCAGGGTTGTGGATGCCGAAAACCCCAACCGGGTTTACTGACACAGATTGCCAGCGAATTTGAGGTATCTTTACAGGGGGTACCTTTTGTGGGTGACAGTCTGAAAGACCTACAGGCAGCGCGTAACGCAGGTTGCCGGCCTATACTGGTTTTGACAGGTAAGGGCAGACAGACTCTCGAAACCAGCGATCCCGCCGAGTTGTCAGATGTCACTGTTGTGGCGGATTTGCGGGAAGCGGTTAAGGTATTGACAGAGCATACGAGCGGATGAAGAAATTGAGCCTGTTCATGAGGTCCCTGTGTTTTTATGCCGGTTACATAGTAGTTACCGTTATTCTATCGTTTGCCTCCCTGTTACTGGTCTGGTTGTTTCCTGATTCTAAACGGCATCTGTTTCACAAATTGTGGTGCAGTCTGATGCTTGGCTGGTTGCGTTTCAGTTGCGGAATAACCTATCGGATAGAAGGTCTTGACAACATCCCTGACGAACCAGTTGTCGTCCTGGCAAATCATCAGAGCGAATGGGAAACCATGTTTGTTTATCGACACCTGGCACCGATCTGCCCGATATTGAAAAAAGAGCTTCTGGCCATTCCCGTCTATGGCTGGGCAATGCGACTGGTGAAACCGATCGCCATTGACCGCAGCAAACTTCACGAGGCCAGCCGGTCTATTCTCACGCAGGGCCGGGACCGGCTCGAAGGCGGCAGGTCGGTATTTATTTTCCCGGAGGGAACACGGGCACTACCAGGAAAGATAAAAAAATATTCTCGCAGCGGGGCTAAGCTGGCAATAGCAGCGGGTGTTCGTATTCTGCCCATTGCCCATGATTCCGGACATTGCTGGCCAGCCCACAGATTTTTAAAACTTCCCGGTACCATTCATGTCTATATAGGCATGCCACTGAGTACCCGGAATGCCGATAGCTCAGGCCTCACAGCTCAAGTCGAACAGTGGACGCGACAACATATTGCTTTCAGCCCCAGCGAGGTTTGATTGATAACTTATTGTCAAATATCCAGGTTTTGAACTGACAGGGCATTGGCCTCGATAAATTCCCTACGGGGTTCTACCTGGTCTCCCATCAGTGTTGTAAACAACTGATCAGCACCGATAGCATCTTCAATAGTTACCTGTAACATGCGCCGGTTTTCCGGGTCCATTGTTGTCTCCCATAACTGATCGGGATTCATTTCTCCAAGCCCTTTATAACGCTGCAGGTAGTGCCCCTTCATGGCGTCGGCGATCAGCCACTGTATGGCCTCATCGAAGGATGAAACTTCCCGGGTCTTCTCACCCCGCTGAACGTAGGCACCCGCTTCCAGGAGTCCATCCAAGGTTTTACCCAGACGGGTTAATGCTCGGTATTCTCCTGAACTGAAAAAATCCCGGCTGAATGCAAAAGATTTCTGCAAGCCATGAAGATTCAGTACGGCCTCCGGTAAGAATATGTGCCTTTCCTCGTCTTCTTTGAGCTTAAGCGTATAGTAAGTGCTTACTTGCGGCTTCTTTTCGGCTAGTTTTTCGACCAGTTCCTCAATCCAGGCCTGGGCTTTGTTCCTATCGGAAAGGATCTCTTCGGTAAGCGGCGGAGTATAGATCATCGATTCCAGTACCTCTGCCGGGTAGAACCTGCCCAAGCGATTGACGATGGCGTGAGCATCATTGTATTCCTTAACGATGGATTCCAGGGAATCCCCGGATATTGGTGGGGAGTTTTTACTGATATAGAGGCTGGCTCCATCCAGCGCCACCTGGGTCTGATACGCTGCGAGCTCTACATCGTCTTTCAGGTATTGCTCTTGCTTGCCTTTACGAACCTTGTATAACGGCGGCTGGGCGATAAAAATGTGCCCTCTCTCAACCAGTTCCCGCATTTGACGAAAAAAGAATGTCAGCAGCAATGTCCTGATGTGAGAACCATCCACATCGGCATCTGTCATGATAATGATACTGTGGTAACGCAAGCTATCTGGGTTGAAATCTTCGTTACCGATACCACAGCCCAATGCCTTAATCAGTGTGCCAATCTCCGCGGAACTCAGCATTTTGTCAAAGCGGGCCTTTTCAACGTTCAAAATCTTACCCTTGAGTGGCAGGATAGCCTGGTTCTTTCTATTTCTACCCTGTTTTGCGGAACCGCCCGCGGAATCGCCCTCCACTATGTATATTTCTGACAAGGAAGGATCTTTTTCCTGACAATCCGCCAGCTTGCCGGGTAGGCCAGCCACGTCCAGAGCACCCTTACGACGAGTCATCTCCCTGGCCTTTCTGGCAGCTTCACGAGCTCGCGCAGCATCAATGATTTTTCCAACTATCAGCTTGGACTCATGGGGATTTTCCAGCAGATAGTCAGTAAAATAGCTGGCCATCTCCTGTTCCACCACGGACTTTACCTCTGAGGAAACCAGTTTATCTTTTGTTTGAGAAGAGAACTTGGGATCCGGCACCTTCACTGAAATTACTGCTGTCAGCCCCTCCCTGGCGTCATCCCCGGTGGTATTTACCTCTTTACCTTTCTTTGATGACACCTCTTTATCAATGTAATTATTCAGCACCCTTGTCAGTGCGGCGCGGAACCCAGCCAGGTGAGTACCGCCATCCTTCTGTGGGATGTTATTGGTATAGGCGAAAATGTTTTCCTGGTAGGAGTCGTTCCACTGCAACGCAACTTCAACGGTGATGCCGTCGTCCTCTCGCTCCGACCTGAAGTAAAACATCTTATTGATAGTGGATTTATTAATATTCAGGTACTCAATAAATGCCCGGAGGCCACCGTCGTATTTGTAAACTTCCGCTTTACCGGTCCGCTCGTCAGTTAGCCGGATGGATACGCCAGCATTGAGGAAAGCCAATTCCCGCAGCTTCTTGGCGAGTATTTCAAAGTGAAACTCCACATTGGAGAAAGTTTCTTTAGAGGGTTTGAATGTACATTCTGTGCCAGTTCTGGTTGTATCCCCCACGACAGCAAGTGGGGCGTCCGGAACACCATGGCGGTAAATCTGCTCGTGTACCTTACCGTTCCGACGAATAGTCAGGGTAAGCTCTTCGGAAAGAGCATTGACCACAGAGACTCCGACGCCGTGGAGTCCCCCGGACACCTTATAACTGTTGTCATCAAACTTACCGCCAGCATGTAGGACGGTCATAATGACCTCTGCCGCGGAGACGCCTTCCTTATGCATTTCGGTAGGGATACCACGTCCGTTGTCTGTTACCGTTACAGTCTCTCCCAAATGTATGGTGACATCAATTTGGTCACAATGACCCGCCAAAGCCTCATCGATAGAGTTATCAACGAGCTCGAAAACCATGTGGTGCAACCCCGTGCCGTCGTCGGTATCGCCGATGTACATGCCCGGTCGTTTGCGGACAGCATCCAAACCTTTTAAAACCTTGATGCTGTCCGACGTGTAGCTGGATTCGTTGCTCATTAATTACCTCGAGAACTGATTCAAACTTAGTGGCTGATTTTACCATGTTCCACGTGGAACTTAGTCACTGAAGCCTCCCAATCAAGGGAATATTTTAGAGTGGAGTCATCAACACAGGTTAGAAAAACCTGTCCTCCCATCTTCTGCAGGAACCGACAGATACTGCCGCGATTGGCCTCATCCAACTCGGCAGGCAGGTCATCCACCAGGAAAACACAACGTCTGTTCTCTGTCTCAGACTGAATCACTCCCTGGGCCAACTTTAACGCACTAACCAGCATTTTTTGTTGCCCCCTGGAAAGCACTTCACTTGCCGCTACCCCTCCCTGCTTCACTATTATATCGGCACGGTGAGGGCCATTCTGTGTAATACCGCTCCTGATATCCTGGCTTTCATTCCTGCTCAGAACATCCATTAGACCCAGGTCGGCGTCCCATCCTCGACGATATTGCAAAGTTAAATCGGTGAGGGTAGTGATCTCCTTGAGAACACTGGTAAAAACTGGCAGGAAATGGTCAAAATAGCGTGCTCTGGCTCTATCCACCTGCTCTGCTTCTCTTGCCAATTCGGCATTCCATGCGCGTAATTGATCTCTGTCCGGCCGATTGGATTTAAGCAGATAGTTGCGATTGGCCAGGCATTTCCGACTGTTTCTCCAGTGTTCCACAAACGATGGTTCCACGTGAAACACACCCCAATCCAGAAAACGTCGTCGTTCTCGAGGACTACCTTCGAGCAATCGAAAAGTGGTTGAATCCAACACCTGAACGGGGAGTAGCCTGGCCACTTCAACCCAGTTGGGTTGTTTTTCCCCCTGTAACTTAAGAACCGGCTTCTGGTTCCGGAACTTCTGCATACCAATATTCACCCCGCCAGCGAGCGCGGCGAATACTGTAAGTTCGTTAGAGACATGGTTAATCAGCGGGGCAGTCTTGGTACTCCGAAAGGACTTTCCTGTAGCCAGAAGGTGAATAGCTTCAAGAATACTGGTTTTACCGCTGCCATTAGCGCCAAAAATCAGATTTACGCACGGGTCTGCCGTTAAAGTGAGTTTTTCTATATTTCGAAACTGACTGAACTCTAGGCGCTGAAATGTGGACATGCCCGCTCGCAAGCGTTAACTGAATGGAAATCAAGGCAATTAACCCAGACATGACGAAAGGCGGGAAGGGGAAGCCGAAGACTTCCCGGACCCTTCCTTAACCTTGCCTTTGCTGCTCTAAAGCCGCATTGGCATTACCACATAAAGCGCTTCCGACGGTTCACCGTCTTCCGCTTCGAGTAGAGCACTGCTATTGGGATCAGAAAGTGTCAGCCTGACTTTTGCGGTATTCAATGCAGTAAGCACATCAATCAGGTAGCTGACATTAAAACCTATTTCTAACGGGTCCCCCGCATAGTCCACAGAGACAACTTCCTCGGCTTCTTCCTGCTCCGGATTATTTGCCAGAATCTTCAGCTCACCATTGCTAAGAATGAGCCTCACACCACGATATTTTTCATTCGAAAGAATCGATACTCTTGAAAAAGCCTGGCGCAAATCCTTACGGTCTCCTATAACACTTTTGTTACCACCCTTGGGAAGTACCCGGTTATAGTCCGGAAATTTGCCGTCCACCAGCTTGGACGTAAAAGTGAAATCTCTCATCCGGGCCCGGATATGGTTACTACCGAAAACCAAGGTTATTTCACCCTCACCTTCGCTGATGAGTCGTGACAATTCCATGATTCCTTTACGAGGCAGAATAAGCTGTTGCGGCCCATCTGCCTCATTAGTCAGGGTAATAGTTTGCATGGCAAGACGATGACCATCGGTAGCAACAACTCGCAGGTAGTCAGGCGCTACCTCGAATAACATACCGTTGAGGTAGTAGCGCACATCCTGCTGCGCCATGGCAAAACTGGTGCTGTCCAACAACTCCTTCAATTTATGTTGTTCCACTGTTACTGAGGAAGTCCCAGTCTCATCCTCAGTAACAGGGAACTCTGAAGCTGGCAGAGTGGCCAGAGTAAATCGGCTGCGCCCTGATTTAATAACAACCTTGTCATCTGCTTGGGAAAAATCCAGAACCGAGCCGTCAGCGAGCGATTTACAAATATCAACCAGCTTCCGCGCGGGAACTGTTGCGGCGCCAGAATCCCCACCGGGATCCACCTGGACTCGCCCAACCAGTTCAACCTCAAGATCCGTCCCGGTGAGCGAAAGTTCTTCATCCTTCAATACCAGAAGAATATTGGCAAGAACAGGCAAGGTCTGTCGTCTCTCTACCACCCCACTGACCAGTTGAAGGGGTTTAAGCAAAGCATCCCTGGAAACGGTGAATCGCATGTTTTTTCTCTTTATCTAGTGAATTTCTAAATAACTACTATCCGGACAATGTTCGCAACAGATTGTTGTAGTCTTCCTCAATGTCAGTGGTGGTTTGCCTGAGTTTACTAATCTGGCGACAGGCATGCAGTACAGTTGTATGGTCTCTTCCACCAAAAGCATCGCCGATTTCCGGAAGGCTGTGGTTAGTCAATTCTTTCGACAGTGACATGGCTACCTGCCTTGGTCTTGCCACAGAGCGATTTCTTCTTTTTGACAACATATCACCCATTTTAATCTTGTAGTACTCGGCCACGGACCGCTGTATGTTGTCAATTGATACCATCTTGTCCTGCAAGGCGAACAAGTCTTTCAAGGCTTCTTTGATAAGTTCCAGGTTGATGGGCTTGCCGACAAAGTTTGAATGGGCAATAACTTTTTTCAGAGCACCTTCCAGTTCCCGCACATTAGAGCGAAGCCGCTGGGCAATATACATCGCCGCCTCGCTGGGCAGTTCGACCTGAACGAGAGCGGCTTTCTTGATCAGAATTGCGGCCCTCGTTTCAAGCTCTGGCGGTTCCACAGCAACCGTCAATCCCCACCCGAATCTTGACTTGAGCCTTTCCTCCAGGCCATTGATTTCCTTATGGTATCTATCACAGGTCAAGATAATCTGCTGGCCACCCTCCAGCAGTGCGTTAAAGGTATGGAAAAATTCCTCCTGAGAACGCTCCTTTCCAGCAAAAAACTGAATGTCATCAATCAACAGCGCATCGACTGATCGATAAAACCGCTTGAATTCGCTGATCGCATTCAATTGCAGCGCCGTTACCATCGTTGCCACAAAGGTCTCGGAGTGCAGGTAGACAATCTTTGCGTCGGGTTTTCTCTGTAACAGGTAGTTACCGATAGCATGCATCAGGTGTGTCTTACCCAGCCCCACACCCCCGTAGATAAATAGTGGGTTATAGGCATTGCCGGGGTTTTGGGCTACCTGTAAAGCCGCGGCCCGGGCAAGCTGATTCGATTTACCGACGATGAAATTATCGAACGTGCTGTCGCTGTTCAGCTTGCTCTTGTGGCTGATTTTACCGGCAATCAATGAACGTCGACTGGTCCTGGCCGGCGTTATTCCTGTGTTTGCCCCCGGAACCGGCTCTGCTAGCTGACCTTGACCGTCAGTGATATCCAGGGCCTCTCCGACATCAGCCAGAGGCGTCTCGTCGAATTCATTCGATCGATGCTCTGAAGTTTCAACTGCAACCCGCTGCTGCGGGGCTGTAAACCCGTTAACCGTGCTATCCACCCGCTTATCAGAGACAAATACGACGATATTCTTCTCGTTGCTTTCTCGCTTCAACAATTCTTCGATACGCTGCTTATACTTTTCCTCAACCCAGTCCCTCACAAACCGGTTAGGCGCAATCAGAGTCAGCGATTGCGAATCCACCTCTATTCTTAAGGGTCTTATCCAGGTATTGAACTGTTGAAGGGGAAGCTCATCTTTTAACGTTTCTATGCAACTCTGCCATTTAACTGCCAGCACTGTAGCCTTCCCCGATAGTGTTCTAAGAAGTTTTTCTTATTGGTAACTGAAGGGATGCAATTCTAACTCAACCGCAAAAATCTTATCCACAGCCCTGACGATTCTTTGTGTCTCTTGGATAGTTATATTTATTCATTTAATTCAATAAGTTAATTAACTAAAGGAAAAAAGGCTCGATAAATACAGTCTTAAATTTTTCCACTATTAAGAAAAAATCCTGGCTTAATAACCTGTGGATAACATGTTTCTATTATGACCATAAGAATCACGGGCAACACGCTGTCTGGATCCTCTCGGAAATTCGCCAAGGATTGCAAGTTGCCCACAAAACCAATAGAATTCGCCCTCCTTTTTACAGCGAGGCTTCACCTTCTGTAAAGCGACTTACTGGAACCCAGAACATGAAACGAACATTTCAACCCAGTGTACTCAAGCGAGCACGTACGCACGGTTTCCGTGCCAGAATGGCTACCAAAGGCGGCAGGCTCGTTATAAAGCGACGTCGAGCCAAAGGCCGTGCCAGACTTTCGGCTTAAAATCCGTCAATCTCCAACCACGGAATCCGATTACTGTGCCTGGCTATGGCTTTCCCAGAAAGCTCAGGCTTCTTGATGCCAGTCAGTTCAAAGCAGTTTTCGGCAACGCAAGCTACAAAGTCTCCAATCGCTACTTCCTGATACTGGCCCGTGACAATCAACTGGAACACGGCCGGGTGGGCCTGGTAATTGGTAAAAAGCACCTGCCTAAAGCTGTTCAGAGAAACCGGATCAAGCGATTACTGAGAACCTCTTTTCGCTTGAATCAGGATTTGCTCCGCGGCCTCGACATCGTTATTCTTGCGCGCAGTAACATGAACCCGTTAGAAAACCGGCAGATCGACGAAATAATCCAGCAGTTGTGGCTAGACCTGATTAAAAAATCCAAGGCTAATCCCCAAAATCGACGCGACTGAAAAGGCTGGGCAAAGACCTCTCGATGATAAACAGACTTGTCATAAAACTTATCTCTTTCTATCAGGTCGGAATCAGCATTTTCTTCGGCTCTCGCTGTCGTTTTTATCCCAGCTGCTCGCAATATACCAAGGAAGCCATTCAGCTCCATGGCCTTGGTAAAGGCATAGCCCTGGGAACCCGACGCATTACCCGTTGTCACCCCTGGCATGAAGGGGGCTACGATCCGGTTCCAGGTTCCACGCCTGGTGAACAAGAAACAGTTACTGGGAAATAAAGTCATCATGGACCTATCCAGATTCTTTCTTTACGCCGCCCTGGCCGTAGTCTCCTATCTCATGCTGCTGGCCTGGAACGAAGACTACCCCAACCAGATTCCAGAACCTGTCAGTCAGCCAGCTGCCAATCTCGCGGACCTGCCTGAAAGCGGAACCGCCTCAGAAGCCCTGGAGGACATTCCGACTCAGATTCCCCCTGCCCAGACAGCCCAGGCAGCTCAGCCAGGCAACAGTTCTACACCCATTGCCCCGCAGACCGTGACAACAACCAATGGGTCAAGGATTGTCAGCGTCACAACAGACACGTTGAGACTGAACATCGATCTCAATGGCGGAGACATCGTCTACCTGGCATTGCTTGATCACCTGCGTGAACTGGACAACCCGGACGAGCCCTTTGTCCTGCTTCAGAACGACCCGTCCCGCAGTTACGTGGCCCAGTCCGGCCTGATCGGTACAAACGGCGTAGATTCAAACAGCCGGGCCACTTATCAGTCCACCCAGACTGCTTATACGATGAATGCTGACCAGGACCGCCTCTCAGTCGAACTGATTACTTCGACCGGAACCGGGGTCGACGTTATCAAGCGTTTCAGCTTTACCCGCGGCAGCCATGTGATCGACGTTACTTACCAGGTTACCAACAACGGTCCATCTGCCTGGCAAGCTAATTTTTTCGGTCAGATCAAGCGAGACGGTTTTCCCGATCCAAGTGACGCGGGAGGCTTTTCACGCACGTTTCTGGGGTTTGCGGCAACCTCAGAAGACGATCCTTATATCAAGATTGATTTTGACGATGTAGACGATGGTGTGCAGCCCATAGACACGACCGGCGGCTGGATTGCCTTCAGTCAACACTACTTTATTACTGCCTGGATACCCAACCAGGACCAGCGCAATAATTTTTCAACGCGAAAAAACAGCAACAATCAATATATAGGTGGATTCGTCAGCCCGTCATTCAATGTTGAACCTGGCTCCACTGCCAGCGAAACCGTCAGGTTCTACGCCGGACCGACAGATCAGAACCAGCTGGCGGAACTGGCACCAAACCTTAACCTGACAATCGACTACGGCATACTCTGGTTTCTCGCCTCACCGATATACTGGCTTCTTACCCACATTGAACCCATAGTCGGCAACTATGGAATAGCGATCATCCTGCTCACCATATTAGTAAAAGGGATCTTTTATAAACTGTCAGAGACCCAGTACAAGTCCATGGCAGGAATGCGCCGCATAATGCCCAAGGTACAACAACTAAAAGAATCCTATGGTGACGACAAGGTCAAACTGCAGAAAGCTACCATGGAGCTCTATAAAAAGGAGAAGATCAATCCTTTTGGCGGCTGTCTGCCCATGCTGGTTCAGATGCCGGTTTTCATTGCACTGTACTGGATGCTGATGCGCAGTGTCGAACTTCGGCATGCCCCGTTCTTTCTCTGGATTGAAGACCTGTCCGTCATGGATCCGTTCTTTGTACTGCCGTTATTAATGGGCGCATCAATGTTCCTGCAGACCAGCCTGAGCCCGACCCCCGGCGACCCCATGCAAGCCAAGGTGATGAAATTCATGCCGGTAATCATGACAGTTTTCTTCCTCTGGTTTCCCGCCGGCCTGGTACTTTACTGGCTGGTAAACAGCCTCCTCGGTATGGCCCAGCAGTGGTACATAACGCGAAAAATAGAAGCTGCCTACGCCGAAGGAAAAGCCAAGGCCTGAATACCGGACCCTGGATAAAAAACCCTTGTGATCCCTTCCTATGACGATCACGAACAGTGATACGATCAGTGCTATCGCTACGCCGCCCGGGCGTAGCGGTATCGGTATTGTCAGAGTTTCAGGCCCTCTATGCGCCGCGCTGACAGAACTTATACTGGGTTTCAAACCGGAGCCAAGAAAAGCGTACTTTACTGAATTTTTCGACCGGAATTCAGAATCCATTGACAAGGGCATCGCCCTGTTTTTCAAATCCCCTCACTCATTTACCGGTGAAGATGTTCTGGAACTCCAGGGCCATGGCGGCACATTCGTTTTGAACCGGTTGTTGAAAGTGACATTGGACTTCGGTTGCAGGATAGCCAGACCCGGTGAATTTTCGGAACGGGCATTCCTTAACGGTAAGATGGATCTGACACAGATAGAGGCCATCGCCGATCTCATCAATGCCAATACCGAACAGGCTGCCAGATCTGCCTATCGAACACTGACTGGCGAATTTTCCCGCTGTATTGACGAGCTGGTCACCAATATCACTGCGTTGCGGGTCTTTATAGAGGCCGCCATCGATTTTACTGATGAAGATATTGATTTCATCACCCAGGGCGGTACTGAAGAGAAACTGCAGGCCGTCATCGCTCAAACCGCGGCTGTCTTCAGGCAGGCCAGGGTAGGCACCCTTCTCCAGGAAGGGATCAAAGTCGCTATTGCCGGCTATCCCAATGCAGGTAAATCCAGCCTGCTCAACGCCTTGTCTGGCCAGGAGTCGGCCATCGTCACCGATATCCCGGGCACCACCAGGGATACGCTGCGCGAATTGATCGATATAGACGGAATACCAGCCCATATTATCGATACCGCCGGCTTGCGAAGCAGCCAGGACCTGGTGGAACAGGAAGGTATCAAGAGAGCACTGCGGGCAATTGAGGATTCAGACCTGGTCCTGCTGGTAGTGGACAGTCAGGCCCTGATCCGTGACAAGGGCTACCTGGAGCGCCTGTTTACTGAAACCCGCCTGCCCCTTTCTGTCCTCAAAAACCACAGGTTACTGCTGATATTGAACAAGATCGATCTATTGCCCACTGCTGCCTCTGTTGATTCCGATAGGTATCGGATCAATAACGAGGAGATTCAATTTGTCAGTGTCTCGGCTAAAACCGGTCTGGGTCTGGAAACCTTGCGCGGCAGGTTGAAACAGGCAGTCGGCTTTACTAGCGGTGAAGAAGGCAGCTTTATGGCCAGGGAGCGGCACATGAGAGCCTTAGGCCAGGCGCAAGAGTTTCTCGACTCTGCGCTGATGCAACTGCAAGCGCGCAATCACCTGGAACTGGTGGCGGAGGATCTGCGCCAGGCTCAGAATCACCTCGGTGAAATAACCGGGAAGGTGACCAGCGACGATCTGCTGGGCCAGATATTTTCCAGTTTCTGTATCGGTAAATGACAGAATACTCTGAGTTTAGCAATTCATCAGAGGTTCCTTAAGAAGCCTATTACTCCGGCAGCGTAACAATTCCCAGCCCGAATCCACCGTCAATACACAGGATAGTCAGAGGCAGGCCATGGAAAAACATTTTCTTAGCAAGTTGTGAGTAAAGCCACCCTCGCTGTGGACAGCGTTATGAATGAACAGGGATAACTGATCTGTTTTCAGCGGGAGTTTTTTTACCCACATTCCATACAGTCACGATACGCATTTTAAACAGGCTTTTTCAAACGCTTTAGTCAATAGACAACTCTCTGTAAATTAAAGAAAATAAGGCGTTATCAACAGAAAGGTGGGGTCCCTATAACTACTGTATCTATCTCTGATTTACTACCTATACTTATATAACTACTTATTTTAAATAAGTAATGCTGAGTTTTATTTCTTAGTGCAACGATCGAGCTGAATACCAGGTCCTGTCGGTATTGTCTCAATGCAGCGAAAGCGTATACTTACCGGCCTGCTTAACAGCCACCCTTTGGAACTTAGTCTGAACTGCCATGGATTTTAACCAAACAGTCGATGTTATCGTTGTCGGAGGCGGACATGCCGGTACAGAGGCTGCGCTGGCCTCAGCGCGCGCCGGTGTCAAAACCTTGCTGATCACACACAACATCGAAACCCTCGGGCAGATGTCCTGTAACCCGGCTATTGGCGGTATAGGCAAGAGCCACCTGGTTCGCGAGATCGATGCCCTGGGAGGAGCCATGGCGCTGGCTGCAGACAGGGCCGGTATCCAGTTCCGAGTGCTCAATGCCAGCAAAGGCCCCGCCGTCCGGGCAACACGGGCCCAGGCAGATCGTGTGCTCTACAAGGCGGCCATTCGAGAAATACTGGAAAACCAGCCCAATCTGCAGATTTTCCAACAGGCAGTGGACGATCTGTTGCTGGAAGGTAACAGGGTCAGCGGTGTCGTTACCCAGATGGGTCTGAAGATAAAGGCCAAAAAGGTTATTTTGACTACGGGTACCTTTCTTGGCGGACGTATTCATATCGGCATGCAAAACTCCTCCGGTGGCAGGGCTGGCGACCCCCCGTCTATAGCTCTGTCTCAACGCCTGCGAGAATTACCTTTCCGTGTCGAGCGCTTGAAAACAGGAACACCACCCAGGGTCGATGCCAGGACAGTGGATTTTTCAGTGATGACTGTTCAGTACGGTGATTCGCCATTGCCGGTTATGTCGTTCCTTGGAAAAGAACAGGATCATCCCAGGCAGGTTCCCTGTTTTATCACCGCAACCAATGAGAAATGCCACGCTATTATTCGCGGGGGGCTGGATCGTTCTCCCATGTATACCGGGGTCATCGAAGGTGTCGGTCCGCGTTACTGCCCTTCTATTGAAGACAAGGTGATGCGCTTCGCTGACAAGAACTCGCACCAGATTTTTGTTGAGCCGGAAGGGTTGAACACCCATGAGCTCTACCCCAATGGAATTTCCACCAGTCTGCCTTATGACGTGCAGGTAGCCATGCTGAGGCAGATCCGCGGATTTGAAAACGCCCACATTACCAGGCCGGGTTATGCGATCGAATACGATTTTTTCGATCCCAGGGATCTGCATTATTCGCTGGAGACCCGGTATATAGAGGGCCTGTACTTTGCCGGTCAGATAAACGGCACCACGGGTTATGAAGAAGCAGCTGCACAAGGTCTGTTGGCGGGTATCAATGCCGCACTGGCGGTCCAGGGTAAAGAGTCCTGGTGCCCGCGCAGAGACCAGGCCTACCTGGGTGTGCTGGTTGACGACCTGATTACGCTGGGAACTAACGAGCCTTATCGTATGTTTACCAGTCGCGCCGAGTATCGCCTGACCCTGCGCGAGGATAATGCCGATCTGCGTCTCACGGAAACAGGCAGGGAACTGGGACTGGTGGACGATCACCGCTGGCAGGTTTTCTGCACAAAGAGGGAGTCGGTGGACAGGGAATTGAGCAGGTTACGAGCTATCTGGATTCAGCCGGCTACCTTGCCGGCCACGCAGATAGAGCCGCTATTGGAAAAACCTATCAGTCGCGAATACAACCTCGTTGATCTGCTGGCCCGACCAGGTGTCAGTTATCGGGGACTGCAGTCGACGCTGGGAGAATCTCATGCCCCCTGGATAGACAGCGAGCAGGTTGCCCAGCAGGTGGAGATCCAGATCAAGTATCAGGGCTATATAGACAGGCAACAGGGCGAAATAGAGAAACTCAAGCGGCAGGAAGACACAGCCCTGCCCGGAGACTTTGATTATCAGCAGATGCAGGGTCTGTCCAATGAACTGAAACAGAAGCTGGAGGCGGCTCGACCGGAAAATATAGGCCGCGCCGCCCGTATTCCCGGCATGACCCCGGCGGCAATCTCCCTGTTGTTGATCTACTTGAAAAAGTACCAGTCAGTAAACAGGAAAGTAAGCTGATGGGGACTGAAAGCTGACAGGCACAGCTTTACAAGAGCAGCTGGAAACAGGAATCCGCCGTCTGGGTCTGGATCCCGGCGGCGACCGGTTGGTCCTGCTGGAGAAATACCTGGCCCTGCTTGATAAATGGAATCGGGCTTTTAATCTCAGCGGGATCAAAGACCCGCGGCAGATGGTTACGCGCCATGTCCTGGACTGCCTGTCTGTTTCCCCTTACCTGTCCACTGCGGCAGTAGTTCTCGATATCGGTTCTGGCGCCGGCTTGCCCGGGATTCCGCTTGCGATCTTTAATCCAGACAAACAATTAATCCTGCTGGACAGCAATGGCAAAAAAACCAGATTCCTTTTTCAGGTAAAATTGGCGCTGAATCTGACCAATGTGACAGTGGAAAATAAGCGAATCGAAGACTATCAATGTCCCAGTCAAATTGATATTGTGATCAGTCGGGCGTTTGCCTCCCTGAACAAACTTGTTCAGCTTTCAAGCCCTGTGGCTGGTGGGAACGGGGTCCTTCTGGCCATGAAGGGTTCCTATCCTGGCGAAGAAATAGAGGAATTGCCTGCCGGTGTTGAGGTTTCTCGAGCCGTCGAGTTGACGGTGCCGGGGGTTAATGAATCCCGCTATCTGATTGAGATCCCGTTGCCGGCTACCCGGGATATGGTTGAATAATTTCCAGCGGGTTGGCCGATAGATAAAGGCTGAACCCCGGCGGAAAACCCTGCCGAGTGGTGCGGTGGAGCTTGATAGAGTGGCAAAGGTATTAGCAGTTACAAATCAGAAAGGTGGCGTGGGCAAAACAACGACCTCCGTTAACCTGTCCGCTTCTTTACAGGAAACCCGCAAGAAAGTTCTATTGATCGACCTTGATCCACAGGGTAACGCGACCACTGGTAGTGGCATCGATAAGAATTCCCTGGAACTCTCCATTTATGAACTGTTAACAGGGCGAGCCAGTTTTGACCAGGTAGTGGTCAAACCCGAAGGGTTAGGATACGACCTTATCCCCTCCAACGGCGACCTGACAGCCGCCGAAGTTGAATTACTGCAATTCGATCAGCGGGAACAGCGTTTAAGGCAGATTATCGACGCTGTGCGAGACTGCTACGATTTTGTTGTGATCGATTGCCCTCCCTCCCTGAACATGCTGACCATTAATGCCATGGTTGCTGCTGACGGTGTCTTGATTCCCATGCAGTGCGAATATTATGCGCTGGAAGGACTGTCAGCGCTAATGGATACAGTGAATGCCATACGGGACAGCCTCAATCCAGGGCTTAAAATAGAAGGAATCCTGCGAACCATGTATGATCCGCGCAACAAGCTGACAACAGAAGTAAACAGCCAGCTGTTCACCCATTTTGGCGATATCGTATACCGTACTGTGGTACCCCGAAATGTGCGTCTGGCAGAGGCTCCCAGTTATGGATTACCGGTATTGAAGTACGATCGGCAGTCCCGCGGGGCAATCGCCTATCTGGCGGTGGCCGGGGAAGTGCTGCGACGGGCGGATAAGGCAGACAGGGCGGAGCAGCCAGCAGCCTGAGCGGCTGGATCTGAGACGCCTGGTAAAACGGATAAGAGCAGAGGCTCAACGGTAACAACAGCATGACAGCGAAGAAAAAACTGGGACGAGGCCTTGATGCGCTGCTGTCCAAAACTGGCAGCAGCAATGTGTCGCGGCAGGACAGTGCTGAGTCGGCTGTCGCCAAAGGCCTTTCTTCGGACGGCCCTGATTCCCCTATTGCGGCTGGGACCGGGACCGGCCGCGATGAAAACGCTGATCTTAAAAACATCCCTGTCGACCTGATCCAGCCCGGTAAATATCAGCCGCGGACCGATATGCATGAAACCACGCTGGAGGAGCTGGCCAATTCCATCAAGCGGCAGGGGGTTATGCAGCCCATCGTAGTGCGGCCAGTAGGCCCGAATCGCTATGAGATCATCGCTGGCGAACGGCGCTGGAGAGCCACGCAATTAGCGGGGTTGCACTCTATTCCCGCCATCATCAAAGAGGTGAGCGACGAATCGGCAATTGCCATGTCGCTGATCGAGAACATACAGCGGGAAAACCTTAACCCTATAGAAGAGGCTCTTGCTTTAAAGAGACTGCAGGACGAATTCGAACTGACTCAGCAGGAAGTGGCTGACGCCGTCGGTAAATCCCGGGCTACAGTCACCAACCTTATGCGGTTGATCGGGCTCAACCCGGATGTGCGCAGGATGCTGGAACACGGCGATCTGGAGATGGGGCATGCCCGGGCACTGCTGTCGTTGCCGGAACTGCAGCAGTCCGAGACCGCCAGAACCGTGGTCGGCAAAGGGCTTTCAGTACGTCAGACCGAATCCCTGGTGCGCCGCCTGCTGGCCGGTTCCGGCGGAAAGCACAACAAACCGGTTACTGACCCGGATATCAAAAATCTGGAAGAAGATCTGTCATCCCGCCTTGGTGCCAAGGTGCTTATTCAGCACACGGCCAAGGGGCGCGGAAAACTTATTCTAAAATACAACAGTCTGGATGAGCTCGAGGGTATCCTCGGCCATATCAAATGAAGTTTCCTCTGTGTTGATTAGGGGAATTAAAGTCCCTATAATGCGCGTTCTTTGGAGATCGCCGCTGTAAATGGGAGGCTGATTCTGCCAGCGAAACGGGGTTGCAAATCAGGGTCTACCGCATAGCGATCATGTCCAATTTGAAGCCCCCGCCAGTCCACCGCATTATCGTGGCGCAGCTGGTAGCGACAGCCTTGATGGCGCTAACATTCCTGGTCTTTTCGAATGTCGTAGCAGCTTACTCGATCCTGATCGGAGGGCTGGTCAGCGCCTTGCCCAACGCGTACTTTGCTGTGCAGGCTTTCCGGTATCGTGGCGCAAGAAACGCGGATAAAGTTGTAAAAAGCTTTAGAAAAGGGTACTTCGGCAAACTGGGTATTACCATAATACTGTTTGCCTTGACGTTTACCCTGGTAACCACGATCAATGAGATTGCCCTGATCAGCGGGTTTGTAGTGGTGCAGTTTTGCGGCACCATGATGTCGGGACTGATTAATTACAGTCCCAATAGTAATAATGGCTAGATTACTGTAAACGAGAGAGACGCAGAGTCAACAATGGCGGAATCGGCAGGCCTCGAACACGGACTGGAACATGGCGCTGAACAGACTGTTCAGGAATATATCCAGCATCACCTTTCCTATTTAACCTTTGGCCGCCATCCAGACGGCCACTGGGGATTTGCACACACTATAGAAGAAGCCAAGGAAATGGGTTTCATGGCGTTCCATGTGGACGTGATGGCTTGGTCTTTTCTGCTTGGCGGTGGCGCCTTGCTGTTTTTCCGTCATGTCGGGAAAAAGGCGACGGCGGATGTCCCCAACGGTGTGCAGAACTTTGTTGAAAATATTTTCGAATTCGTGGACAACCGGGTCCAGGAAGGCTTCGACCACAAGAATCCAACTATCGCGCCGTTGGCATTGACGATATTTGTCTGGATTATCCTGATGAATTCCATGGACCTGGTACCGGTTGACTGGTTACCCGGCCTTGCTGCCTGGGTCGGCACATTTTTCGGCCAGGAGCACATGTCCTTCAAGGTAGTACCTACTACCGACCCCAACGTTACCCTGGGCATGTCTTTCAGCGTATTTATTCTGATTATTTATTACAGTATCAAGAACAAGGGTCTGGGCGGGTTCCTCAGCGAACTGGCTTTCCACCCCTTCGGCAAGTGGATGATGCCGTTCAACCTCTTGATAGAAATCCCGACCCTGCTGGCCAAGCCTATCTCTCTCGGACTGCGATTGTTCGGCAATCTCTATGCCGGCGAGCTTCTGTTCCTGGTTATCGCAGGGTTACTTGGTCTTTATCAACTGCCGTTCCACTTTATCTGGGCGGTTTTCCACATTCTCGTGGTGCCACTGCAGGCCTTCGTGTTCATGATGCTTACCATCGTGTATTTGAATGCCGCGCATGACTCACCATCTCACTGATTCACTGCATACTTCTGAACTGAAGAAAACCTGGAGGAAACAATGGAAATTATTCTCGCGTCAACGGTCATCGGCGTGTTCTGGCTGCTCGGTCTGGGCGCACTGGGCACAGCTATAGGCTTCGGTATCCTGGGAGGCAAGTTCCTTGAAGGTTCTGCCCGTCAGCCTGAGATGGCTCCCAAACTGCAAGGCAGCATGTTCCTGGTGGCAGGTCTTATCGACGCGATCACCATGATCGGTATCGGTATCGGTATGTGGTTTACTTTTGCCAACCCGTTCCTGGGACAACTCGCCGGCTAAATACACTGCTCTGACAAGCGGGAGAAAGCGCTGTGGATATAACCCTTACCATTGTTGGTCAATCAATTGCCTTCTTTGTTTTCTGGTGGTTTTGCCAGAACAAAGTGTGGCCGTTATTTGCCAATGTCCTGGATGAGCGTAAAAGGAAAATCGCCGAAGGTCTGGAAGCAGCGACTCGAGCACAGAAAGACCTGGAGCTGGCTCAGGCCCGGTCCACGGAGCAAATGAAGGAAGCCAAGGTCGAGGCAGCCGAAATTATCGACAGCGCCAACAAACGGGCTGCACAGATAATTGACGAAGCCAAGGAACAGGCGCGGGAAGAAGGAAAGCGGATTATCGCTGGAGCTCAGGCTGAGATTGAACAGGAAATCAACCGCGCGAAGGAACACCTCCGTGCGCAGGTTGCCTCAATCGCCATCGCCGGTGCTGAGAAAATCCTGCAGAAGTCTATCGATCAGGCAGCCAACGAGGAGATGCTCAGTAAGCTCGCCGACGAGCTGTAACGGCAGAAAACTATGGCTGAACTGACTACATTGGCAAGACCCTATGCGAAGGCGGCTTTCGAGGTGGCGTTGGCGGATAACGACCTGGTGAGCTGGTCCGAATCTCTCGGCAAGGCGGCCGCACTGATCGAGAATGCGGAGGTTAAGTCTTTTCTGGCGACACCTTCCCTGTCCGCGGAACAGTCGTCCCAGGCATTCATTGCCCTGTGCGGTGAAGGATTGAGTGACAAAGGCAGGAACCTGATCAGCCTACTGGCAGAAAACAAGCGTCTGACTTTGCTGCCCGAAATTTCCGAGCTCTACGAATTACTTAAGGCCAACCAGGAAAAATCGCTGGATGTAGAAGTTACAACAGCCTTCGACATCAGTTCAGAAGTATCCAGCGCACTGGCCGTGGCACTGAAGGATCGCCTGCAGCGCGAAATCAGGCTTTCCACCCGGGTAGACCAATCCCTTATCGGCGGAGCCCTTATCCGAGCGGGGGATACCGTGATTGACAGTTCGGTCCGGGGTAAGTTGGCTAAACTAGCCGAATCTATAAATTCCTGAACAGGTCGGGAACAAAGGAACCAAGCATGCAACAACTGAATCCATCCGAAATCAGTGAAATTATCAAGCAGCGTATCTCATCGCTGGATGTATCGGTGCAGGCCAAAAATGAAGGCACTATCGTCAGCGTCTCTGACGGTATTATCCGCATTCATGGACTGGCCGACGTGATGTACGGCGAGATGATCGAATTTGAAGGCGGTATCTACGGTATGGCTCTGAACCTGGAGCGAGACTCAGTAGGTGCTGTGGTTTTGGGCGACTACCTGAGCTTGTCTGAAGGCCAGACTTGTCGCTGCACGGGTCGAATTCTCGAAGTGCCGGTAGGGCCGGAGCTGGAAGGCCGGGTTGTTGATGCACTGGGTAAACCCATAGACGGCAAGGGTCCGATCAACTCCAAGCATAGCGACCCGATCGAAAAAGTGGCGCCAGGTGTTATCGCCCGTAAATCGGTGGATCAACCCGTTCAAACGGGCCTTAAGTCTATCGATGCCATGACTCCAATCGGTCGTGGTCAGCGGGAATTGATTATTGGTGACCGCCAGGTAGGTAAGACCGCTATCGCGGTAGACGCCATCATTAACCAGAAGGGCAAGGGCATCAAATGTATCTACGTGGCCGTAGGCCAGAAAGCCTCCTCGGTTGCCAACGTGGTAAACAAGCTCGAAGAACACGGCGCCATGGAATACACCATTGTGGTAGCCGCGACAGCCTCTGATCCTGCTTCCATGCAGTTTATAGCCCCCTATTCCGGTTGCTCCATGGGTGAGTACTACCGGGATCGTGGCGAAGACGCGCTGATCATCTACGACGATCTGACCAAGCAGGCCTGGGCCTACCGACAGATTTCCCTGCTGCTTCGCCGACCGCCGGGTCGAGAGGCTTATCCCGGTGACGTTTTCTACTTGCACTCCCGCCTATTGGAGCGTGCAGCGCGAGTAAACGCTAACTACGTTGAACAATTTACCAACGGTGAAGTCAAGGGTAAAACGGGATCACTGACAGCGCTTCCCATCATTGAAACACAGGCCGGGGACGTTTCGGCGTTCGTACCGACCAACGTGATCTCCATTACCGACGGGCAGATCTTCCTGGAAACGGACCTGTTCAACTCGGGTATACGACCAGCGATGAACCCGGGTATTTCCGTTTCTCGAGTGGGTGGTGCAGCACAGACCAAGATCATTAAAAAGCTCGGCGGTGGTATTCGTATCGCCCTCGCCCAGTACCGGGAGCTTGCAGCATTTGCCCAGTTTGCCTCTGATCTGGATGATGCAACCCGTGCCCAGCTCGAGCATGGTCAGCGCGTAACCGAATTGATGAAGCAGAAGCAGTATTCCCCTCTTTCGGTAGCCGAAATGGGTGTTTCACTGTATGCCGCGAATGAGGGATACCTCAAGGACGTGGAACTGAACAAGGTACTGGATTTCGAATCGGCGCTGCTTTCTTATATGAACGGTGAGCATGCTGCCCTGCTGAAGCAGGTCAACGAGACAGGTGACTGGAACGGTGACATTGAGGGTCAGTACAAGGCAGCGATCGAAAAGTTCAAGTCCAGCAACAGCTGGTAAGGCGCTGAACATAAAAATAGTAAAGCAATAGCTTTATTAATAAAAAGCGTTTACTGAGAGTTCACTGACAGATAACAGTTACTAGAAAGGCAACAGCTCCCGATGGCAGGTGGAAAAGAAATACGTAAGAAGATCTCCAGTGTAAAAAATACACAGAAGATCACAAGCGCCATGGAAATGGTCGCGGCCAGCAAAATGCGCAAGGCGCAGGACCGCATGCAGCTTGGCAAACCGTATTCCCAACGCATTCGCTCGGTGGTGGGACACGTAGCCAACTCGTCTCCGGAATACAAGCACCAGTATTTCGATACCCGGGAGATCAAGCGCGTAGGCTACATCGTTGTTTCCACGGATCGTGGCCTTTGCGGTGGTCTTAATGTCAATGCTTTCAAAAAGACCGTGATCTCCATGAAAGCCTGGGCAGACCAGGGCGTCGAAATTGATATCTGCGTAATCGGTGCAAAGGCGGCCGCTTTCTTCCAGAGTTACGGCGGCAGGGTGGTCGCTTCCCAGCGCGGCATAGGCGACGCACCGGAAGTTTCCGATGTGATCGGCGCCGTCAAGGTGATGCTGGACAAGTTCGATAACGAAGAGATCGACAAGCTGATGATCGTCTATAACAACTTCGTTAACACCATGACTCAGGAACCGACGGTACTGCAGCTTCTGCCACTGTTACCTTCTGATGATGCTGATCTGCAGCACCACTGGGACTACCTGTACGAGCCGGATGCCAAGGAATTGCTGGATGGCCTGCTGCTGCGCTACATGGAATCGCAGGTTTACCAGGCAGTGGTTGAAAACGCCGCCTGTGAACAGGCCGCTCGAATGATCGCCATGAAGAACGCAACTGATAACGCCGGCGATCTTATTGAAGGGATGGAACTGGTATACAACAAGGCACGTCAGGCTTCCATTACCCAGGAGCTTTCGGAAATTGTCAGTGGTGCGGCCGCCGTATAGCGGTTCATTTGTAAAAGAATTTCGAATTCAAAGACTAGCAAGATTGCGACAAGTTAAGAGGAACCGGACATGAGTAGCGGTCGAATCGTTCAAATCATTGGTGCTGTAATTGACGTGGAATTCCCACGTGATGCGGTTCCCCAGGTTTATGATGCCCTGACGGTGGACAACACCGAGATTACCCTGGAAGTTCAGCAGCAGTTGGGCGACGGTGTGGTCCGAACAATTGCACTGGGTTCCACCGAGGGACTCAAGCGAGGTCTGAACGTCGCTGATACTGGCGCTCCGGTTTCTGTGCCGGTCGGTCACGAAACTCTGGGCAGAATAATGGATGTACTGGGTCGGCCCATTGATGAGCGAGGCCCGATCGGTGAAAAGGAAAGAATGCCTATTCACCGTGACGCACCAACTTACGAAGAGCTGTCTGCTACCAATGAATTGCTGGAAACCGGCATCAAGGTTATCGATCTGGTCTGCCCGTTTGCGAAGGGCGGTAAGGTTGGCTTGTTCGGTGGTGCCGGTGTAGGCAAGACCGTAAATATGATGGAGCTCATCAATAACATTGCCAAGGCTCACTCAGGGTTGTCCGTATTCGCCGGCGTGGGAGAGCGCACCCGGGAAGGTAACGACTTCTATTACGAGATGCAGGAATCCGGCGTTGTTAACCTGGAAGGCGAATCAAAGGTATCGATGGTTTACGGCCAGATGAATGAGCCACCCGGCAACCGCCTCCGGGTTGCCCTGACCGGCTTGACCATGGCCGAGAAATTCCGTGATGAAGGGCGTGATGTACTGTTCTTCGTCGACAACATCTACCGTTACACTCTGGCGGGTACCGAGGTATCGGCGTTGCTTGGTCGTATGCCTTCTGCGGTAGGTTACCAGCCGACACTGGCGGAAGAAATGGGTGCTCTTCAGGAGCGCATTACTTCAACCAAAACTGGCTCCATTACATCGATTCAAGCGGTTTATGTACCGGCTGACGACCTCACTGACCCCTCACCAGCGACAACATTTGCTCACCTTGACGCGACGGTGGTACTGTCCCGGGATATCGCATCGCTCGGTATTTATCCGGCGGTGGACCCACTGGATTCCACCTCTCGACAGCTGGATCCGCTGGTCATCGGCAACGAGCATTATGATACAGCGCGTGGTGTACAGACCGTATTGCAGCGCTACAAGGAACTGAAAGACATCATCGCGATTCTGGGTATGGATGAACTTTCCGAAGAGGACAAGTTGATCGTTTCCCGCGCCAGACGTATTTCCCAGTTCCTCTCGCAACCTTTTACGGTGGCCGAAGTATTTACCAACCAGCCAGGCAAGTATGTTTCACTTAAAGATACTATCGCGGGTTTCCAGGGTATTCTTAAAGGCGACTACGACCACCTGCCAGAACAGGCTTTCAGCATGGTCGGTACCATTGAGGAAGCGGTTGAGAAAGCTGAGAAACTCAAGAAATCCTAACCCAGTACGGTGAGAATCAGACTATGGCTATGACAATGCACTGTGACATCGTAAGTGCGGAGAAAAGCATTTTTTCCGGGCTGGTTGAGATGGTTGTGGCCGCCGGAACAATGGGTGATCTGGGTATAGCACCAGGCCACGCGCCGTTGTTGACTGGTTTGAATCCCGGCCCTGTAAGAGTCGTGTTACCTGGTGGAGAAGAAGAAGTCTTCTATGTTTCAGGTGGCTATCTGGAAGTTCAGCGCGGCATTGTTTCTTTGTTGGCCGATACGGCCCTGCGAGCACACGATGTGGATGAAGCCGCTGCTCTGGAAGCGAAGGCTGATGCTGAAAGAGCTATGGCTGAACAGGCCGCCGACTTCGAATACGGTCGGGCCGCCGCACAATTGGCGGAAGCCGCTGCCCAACTGCGAGCGCTTCGCCAGATGCGGAAGTAAACTTCTGTTAAAAAGCGGAACCGCGACACAAAAAAGGTAGCAATAGCTACCTTTTTTTTTGCTATTCTGTTGGGGTATTTCCAAAAGCTTTTAAGCCAAATCAACAAGTTATTGTAAAGAGTTAAAAAATGACTGTTAATGTTGTCATCCTCGCAGCCGGGAAAGGAACCCGGATGAATTCAGACCGGCCCAAGGTATTGCACGAATTGGGCGGTAAACCCATGCTGGAACACGTAGTAGAGACGGCCAGATCATTGTCGTCTATAAAGCTTCATGTCGTTATTGGCCATGGGGCCGAGTCCGTAATTGCGCATTTTGCCGGGCAGCCAGATTTGATCTGGGTTACCCAGGAACAACAATTGGGTACCGGCCATGCCGTAGCACAGGCCATGGCCCTTATTGAGACATCGGCGCAGGATAAAGTACTCGTACTGTGTGGTGATGTGCCGCTGATCCGGGCTGAAAGCCTGGCTGAGCTTATCCAACACGCCAGTCCGGATACCGTGGCGCTGCTTACTCTCAATACTTCCAATCCAACCGGTCTGGGGCGGATCATCCGTGACGACGAACACCGGGTAACGGCGATCGTGGAAGAAAAGGACGCCAACGAAGCGGAGCGGGCAATTACCGAAATTAACAGTGGCATCATGGTTCTTCCGGCTGAAAAACTGGACACCTGGCTGAACAAACTGGGGAATAACAATAACCAGGGTGAATATTACCTGACAGATGTGATTGCCATGGCGGTAGCAGAGGGGTGTGATATTTATACCCGGATTATAGACGACGAATTCGAAGTGCTGGGTGTGAACGACAAACTTCAACTATCGCGGCTGGAACGACACTATCAGAAGCAATCAGCCGAACAGCTCATGAAACAGGGTGTGACCCTGGCGGATCCAGCCAGGTTCGACCTGAGAGGAGAACTCACTTGCGGCAAGGACGTTTTTATAGATATCAATGCACTGTTCGAAGGCAGGGTCAGCCTTGGTGACAATGTCACAATAGGGCCAAACGTCACTATTAAGGATGCCTCGATAGGAGAGAATAGCAGTATACTCGCCAACTCGGTTATAGAGAGTGCGGAAATAGCCGATCATTGTAGTGTTGGGCCTTTTGCCAGAATCCGGCCGGGAAGCAGACTTGCTGACAACGTCAGGGTGGGCAATTTTGTAGAGGTAAAGAACTCTGTTCTCGGCAGAGGATCCAAGGCAAATCACTTTGCCTACGTTGGCGATGCAGAGTTGGGTGAATCAGTTAACGTTGGCGCCGGAACAATCTTCTGTAATTACGATGGCGCCAACAAACACCGATGCATCATTGGCAGCAACGTTTTCATTGGTTCAAACAGTACACTGGTTGCACCGGTCGCCATAGCGGATGGTGCTTTTGTCGCGGCCGGTTCAACAATCAATGCCGATGTTTCCGAGGGTGAACTGGCTGTAGGGCGAGGCAAGCAAAGAAACATCAGCGGCTGGAAGCGACCAGTCAAAAAACAGTAATTTTCTAAACTCGGGTAACTGGTATGTGTGGGATAGTAGGAGCGATTTCGCAGCGGGAAGTGTCGGAGATTTTAATCGAAGGTCTCAAAAGACTGGAATACCGGGGTTATGATTCTGCCGGTCTTGCGCTCATTAACACCGAGAAACCGAAACTCAGTTTTATTAAAGCAGTCGGCAAAGTTGAGAAGCTGGTCAGTCAGGTTGCCCGCAGCAGTAAACGGGGCAACCTGGGGATTGCACATACGCGCTGGGCGACCCACGGTAAACCTACGGTAAAGAACGCTCACCCACATACATCCAATAATCAGATTGCCCTGGTCCACAATGGCATCATTGAAAACTATGAAAAGCTTCGAAGTGAGTTGAAGAAAGACGGTTACAAGTTTGAGACGGAAACCGATACTGAAGTCATTGCGCACCTGATACATAAAAACAGGAAGGGCGGTAAGGTAGAACTTCTGGAGTCAGTCAAAGAGTCGATAAAAGTCCTGGATGGCGCTTACGGAATTTGTGTCATCGATCTGGAAACACCGGATCAGATTATTGTCACCCGAAGCGGCAGCCCACTGGTTATAGGAATAGGGATTGGCGAAAACTTTGTCGCTTCCGATCCCCTGGCCTTAGGGCAGGTTACAGACAGGTTTATGTTCCTGGAAGAAGGGGACATCGCCAGGATCAGGACGGACAGCATCGAGGTCTGGAACAAAAATCGAAAAGTAAACCGAAAGGTCACTAACATAAGCAGCAAGCAGGCCGAAGCAGACAAAGGCGCCTTCAGTCACTATATGCTCAAAGAAATCTACGAACAACCAGTCGCCATAAAGGACACGCTGGATGGTCGCATAAGCAACAGCCGGGTACTGGAAGAGGCGTTTGGCGTCACCGCCCCGGGTATCTTCGACAAGATAAAAAATGTTCAGATCGTGGCCTGTGGTACCAGTTTTCTGGCCGGCCAGGTGGCCAAATACTGGCTCGAGAGTATCGGCCGGATTCCCTGCCAGGTTGATATAGCCAGCGACTACCGCTATCGGGATGTGATAGTGCAACCTGGCACTCTTTTCGTCAGCATCTCCCAGTCCGGCGAAACCGCCGATACCCTGGCGGCTTTACGATTTGCCAATGAATCCGGCTACCAGGCGACATTCGCAATCTGTAATGTCGCTACCAGCAGCCTGGTCAGAGAATCCGATTTCTGTTTACTCACTCATGCCGGACGGGAGATAGGGGTTGCTTCAACCAAGGCATTTACTACTCAGCTTTGCCTGCTATTGCTGTTGGCAATCTGTCTTGGTCGTCGAACCGGACTCAGCGAGAAAGCGGAAGCGCGCATCGTGCGCAAGTTACGTAAACTGCCGGAACTGGTTAGCAACACCCTTAAGCTGGATAGGGAAATCAAGAAACTCTCCCAGAGGTTTGCGGATAAACAGCACGCGCTGTTCCTGGGACGGGGCATTCAATACCCCGTGGCGAAAGAGGGAGCGCTTAAACTCAAGGAAATCTCCTATATCCACGCCGAAGCCTATCCGGCGGGTGAGCTTAAACATGGCCCTCTCGCACTGGTAGACAGCAACATGCCGGTTATAGCGGTAGCCCCAAACAATGAATTGCTCGGCAAACTGAAAGCGAATCTGGCAGAAGTCAGTGCCAGAGGCGGGAAACTGTTCGTCTTTGCGGATGAAAGCATCGGTTATGAAGGGGATAAAAACTGCAAGGTCATCCACGTTCCAACATCACCGGATATTCTCGATCCGATTATTTTTGTAATTCCCCTGCAACTGCTTGCCTATCACGTTGCCATTCTGAAAGGCACGGATGTAGATCAGCCCCGCAACCTTGCGAAATCGGTTACGGTAGAATAATTACGATAAGCAATTCAAAAGGAAACGGATATGGAAGGTTTGGCAGCAGCAGCGTTCTGCTTCTCCCTGGTCGGGGTGGTTGCGCTTGTGAGAACGGAAAAGCTGGTAAAAACGTTGAAAGAAAAGGGTATTCTTGACGACGATTACAAGGCCGAGTAATTTGGACCGCCGATGAATTCAATACCGCGCAGTAGCCCAGGAAGAACGGGTAGTCTTGGGGTCAGGATGGACTTTGAATACAGGCGTAGGTTTTGTCCGCAGCGGTGAAAACAGAAGATTTTCAATTCAGGTTCCTGAGCAGTCTCGTTGAGATCAGCAGTGAAGACTGGAACCGACTGGCCGGCAAGGCCAGTCCTTTTCTTAGATATGAATTTATCTGGGCGCTGGAGAATACCGGTTGTACCACCGAGGCAACAGGGTGGCAGCCCTGGCATCTGGCTGTCTGGGATAAGCAGCAGAGCCTGGCCGCCCTGGTGCTGCTATACCGGAAAAGCAATTCTTACGGGGAATACGTGTTTGACTGGTCCTGGGCTGATGCTTACCGAACTCATAGTATCCCTTACTATCCGAAGTTGCTGACCGCGATTCCGTTCACTCCCAGTGTTGGGCCACGCTTTCTGGTACGGGAGGATCTCTCTAAAAAGCAGCTGATCCCGCTGCTGGCCGATGTTATTCGACACCATGCCGAAGAGACGAACCTCTCCTCATGGCATGTTCTGTTCCCTACCGAGTCAGAAAGCGAGACTCTGGCTGAAAATGGCATGCTGACCAGAGAAGGCACCCAGTTTCATTGGTTCAACCGGGGGTACTCCTGCTTCGGTGATTTCCTTAACGCACTCAGTTCCCGAAAGCGGAAAAATATCCGCAAAGAGCGGCAGTCCGTCAGTGATCAGGGAATTTCTTTCTCCATCGTCGGTGGAGCAGATATAACCCCGATACAATGGAAACATTTCTTCGTTTTTTACCAGAGCACCTACATGGTTCGTGGCATGCAGGGATACCTCAGTGAAGAATTCTTTGTGCAAATCGGTAAAACCATGCCTGAGAATCTTTTCCTGGTGCAGGCGACTCTGGGTGAACAGGTTATTGCCGGAGCACTCTTTTTTCGCGACGATCGTCGAGTTTTCGGTCGTTACTGGGGTTCGCTGGAAGAGTACCAGTTTCTGCATTTTGAAACCTGTTTCTACCAGGGAATTGACTATTGCATACGACACGGACTCGAACAGTTTGATGCCGGCGCCCAGGGAGAACACAAGATACAAAGAGGGTTCGAACCTATCAGAACGGTATCGAACCATTGGATACGACATGCAGACTTTGCAAATGCCATAGAAGAATTTCTTGAACAGGAGCAGAGCTACGTGCAGCGCTATCGACAGGAAGCCAGTAAACTATTGCCATTTAAGAAATCCTGAAGAGGATTCTTCCGTGCAAGTACCGATGCCGCGCAATAATGCAGTGCGGCAAGTAATCAAGAGTGTCCGGGAGCTATTGCTTGCGCCACACGAGCATCTGATTATTGGCCGGCATGGCATTATCTTCCAGCAGCTCAAGTCCGCCGGTTATCGCATAGCCATTAACAACTTCAAAATCTCTGATCCCACTGACCGGGTCCCGGGCTTTAAGCCAGGAATCAAAACTGGCATTACTGTCGCTGGTATATTCCCCTTGATATTTGAACGGTCCATAAACCAGTAGTAACCCGCCAGGTTCAAGATGGCGGGCCACACCCTCAAAAAACAGCCTTACGGCAGGCGCGCCCATGATATGCAGCGTGTTAGCTGAAAAAATATTGCCTACCTTCTTGCTGGGCCATTCGCCGCGGGTAACGTCAAGCGCCAGAACCTCGGGCAGGTTTGGCAGGGTAGCCAGCTTGAGGCGACTGTCAAGCAGAGGGATATTTTCTGCCAGTTCTGTCGCCTGCCACGTCAGGTGAGGCAAGTGGCTGGCGAAATACTCGGCATGTTGACCGGTTCCACTGCCAATCTCTAATACGCTGGACGGTTGCTGCAGATGCCTGTGCAGAATATCTAGAATAAACGTTTTGTTATTCTCGCAGGCCTGGCTGAAGGGCAGGGATGTCACGATCTTTATCAGGCTGCCCGCTTGCGCAGAAAAACCAGTTTTGTCTCTGTCGAGTCATCAGCACTGAAGCGATAACCGGCGGAGTCAAATTCTTTCAGTTTCTCCACCGTGGTTATCCGGTTTCTGATAACAAACGCTGCCATCATACCTCGCGCCTGCTTGGCATAAAAACTCAGAAAGCGGTATTTGCCGTTGGAAAAATCCTTGAACACAGGTGTTATTACCGTGCCATCCAGTGCCTTGACGTCAATGGCGTTGAAGTACTCGTTAGACGCCAGGTTGAGCAGGATCTTTCCTTTCTCAGTGGCCAGATCCTCATTCAGGTTGCTGGTAAGTTTCCGGCCCCAGAAACCATAAAGGTCCTGACCTTTGCTGGTGGCCAGCCGGGTTCCCATTTCGAGGCGGTAGGGTTGCATAAGATCGAGGGGCCGTAGCACACCGTAAAGCCCGGATAGAATACGCAGGTGTTTCTGTGCATAATTCAAATCGGCACTGGTAAAGCTCTTAGCCTCCAGACCCTGGTATACGTCACCGATGAAGGTGAAGATAGCAGGCCGGGCGTTATCCTTGTCAAAGGGGGTTTGCCAGTTGGCAAAACGCGCATAGTTCAGTGTCCCAAGCTTGGAGCTCATGTGCATCAGTTCTGAAAGCTCCTCCGGATTGAGCTTTTTCAGGTCTTTCACCAGCTTCCGTGCTTCGCTGAGAAACTCCGGCTGGGAAAATTTCCGGGTGGCTACGGGGGATTCAAGGTCCAGGGATTTGGCGGGCGATAATACAACTAACATGGTCGATAGTATCCGGCTTGCAGTTTTTCAGATGGGTAGGTAGCGCCGACCCGGTCTTTTCGGGCATAAGCGGGCAGCCTGTTACCACCACTGATACGAGGGCTATGATAACAAAACATGAACTCGTAATCCCTGACTTATACGCCCCCGACTCACAGTTGGATGCCTGGTTTGTTAACAGGTATGCTGGGCCGAAACAGTCCCGATACCAGATACCTGATTCGGCGACTTGCCCGGCCTAACAGGGACTTGCTGACATGCAGGAAAAGCTCCATGAACTGGCGGTAAGATTAACGTGGTTGCAGCCATTGGCCGCGATCGTCGGTGTATCCGCTTTTTTCGTGGCCGGTTACGTCGCTCTGGATCCCGGCATGGAGCTGGAGCGGAAGCTGGTTCCGACATTCCTCCTCTCCTGCTGGTGCTTGCTGGTTTTTACGCTGGTAAGTCTGTTTCGTGCCATACCCCCAGCAATCGATAACAACCAGGGGTTCTTTCTTCGCCAGAAAATTCGCTTACAGCACTTTTTACGCAATATTTTAGCCTTGTTATTTCTTATCCTTACGGTGGCGTTGTTGGTTCTCAGTTACCGGCTGCTGGTTGTCGGGGTAGGCTGACTTTCTCCTGGTGCTCCGACAACAGGCAGACTAGTGAACCGCCAGGGGGTATTACGCTGCCACGGAGATTAAGCCCGCCCGAATTACTGGCGGCCGGGCAGGTTACTTTCCACAACGATTAAATTGGTAGTAGCGCATTGCTGGCGGATCTTCGCTATCTGTTGATACCCTGGATCTTCCAGAAAGGCCTCGGCATTCTTCCGGGATGGAAATTCCAACACAATAAGCCGCTGTGGCTTCCAGTCACCTTCACGGCAGTCTACCTCGCCACCCCTTACCCGGTACTGACCCCCGTGCTTTTCAATGAAAGCCGGTGCCAGCCGGACATATTCCTGATATCTGTCTGGATCTGTTACGGTGATGTCGGCAATAACATAAGCAGTCATAGTGATTTCCCCTATGGATTTTCCAGTGAAATTGCGGACAACCTGGGCAGGTTGCAACGGTGAGCTGTTATTTCGAAGAGCGGGTCGCCGCCGCCATTGAGATTGACAAAGCTTTCTTCTCCATTGTTTTCGAGGCAGATAAGATCCTGATTTTCGGTACCCGGTTTGAGAATTCCTCCCCATGCAATGTTCGGAATCGGTTGGCCGGTACTGTTATTGAGTTTTACCAGTAAAGGGTGTCTTGGCTTGGTCCCGCCCCCGGAAAACCGGTTGCCATGGATATAGATTTTTTCCGGATAGGGGTCGTAGTTGGGATCTTCAACGGTTCTTCCCCCGAGCACATAACTGTAAATCATGATATTGACGTTGCCGTTATCACTGAACTCATTATCAAAGACTTCGATGTTGTCGTTAGCCAGTATCAGTAGTCCTGTTCCAGGGGGGACGTTGGCGACGATATTCCCCGCTGGCGCAAAATTTTCCGTATTGTTCCCTACTATCTGGTTGTTGAAGACCCGTGTTGCCTGGCCTCCCTGAACCGGTAGATCAGGTAAATCGAAAACCAGAATGCCACCAGTGTTATTGGTGGCGACATTGTCGTAGACATCGGCATAGGTGGAATTTTCGATTTCTATTCCCGCCACGTTGTATTCTGCCCTGCTGTTGCGAACGATAATCTGGCTGGATTGCCCGACATAAATGCCAGCATCGGAGGCGCCAATTGCAACCGACTCCTCAATCAGGACATTGGTGGACTGGACCGGATAGATACCATAAGCACCATTGGTGGACAGAGGTCCGCCAGTCCATTCAGTTCGGACTCTGCGTATAGTTACGTTGGTACTTTGATTGACCTTCAGGGCATCGCCGATGGTGTCTTCAATAGCCAGGTCTTCAATAGCGAAATTATTCGCGCTTACCAACAGGCCCTCGGCTCCCTGTTGCTGGTTTTTGAACGAAAGTATGGAATCGTTCATACCTGCCCCGCGAAGGGTTATGTCGTTAACAGTGAGAGACAGGCTGCGGGTGAATTCGTGTACACCGGCAGGGATCTCAATAATATCTCCAGGGGTGGCGTTGATGAGCCGCGTTTGCAGTTCTTCTTCAAAGGTAATTGTGGGGGCCGGGGGTTCAGATTCTCCGCAGGCAGTCAGCACCGCCAGCAGGATCGAACAGAAATATCCTGGCTGAAAGAATTTTGAGGAATTCATCGGTAATCTCCAGTGTTCTAGTGGTTCTTGGAAGGAGGGTCTTTTCACTACTCCAGTGTCCCGGACTCCGGTTTCCCTCAGGAATTGACTGTGGAAATCAGTGGCGGCCGGACAAGGACGGTGAGAGTCAACCATACTATTATTGTTATCGCTGCGTTTCAGCAAGACAGGTCAACCGACTGTTGGAAAAGCTATTGTGCTTTAGCGCCAGTTCAGCCTTGTCCTGGCTGCGCCTACAACGGTTTTCAACAGCCTGTTAGTTTCTGCCAGTCTACCTGACAACCATATTGCAGAAGAATAACCCGACAGCCACATGCGACGCATTAACTTACTGGTATTCTTACCCGACAGCGGTGTGTTGCAAAAGCTACTGGCCAGGCATCGCAACATAGCCTGGCAGGTTACTGAACCGGTCTAACCACCCCTTGATGGCGGGATAATCGGATAGGTCAAATCCGCCCTCGTGGGCAACGTGTGTGTAGGCGTAGAGGCTGATATCGGCAATACTGGGCCTGTCACCAACAAGGTAAGCCGAGTCTTTAAGTTGTCTCTCCATGACCGCGAGCGCCTTATGTCCTCCCTGCTGCTTGCTTCGATACTCATCCAGTCTCGCGTCGGGCAGACCGAGGTATCTGTTCAGGTAGCGGGCTACGGCAATGTAGGGCTCATGACTGTATTGCTCAAAAAACTGCCACTGCAGTATTCTGGCCCGGAGCAGGCCTGTATCCGGTAGCCAGTCGCTGCCCTCCGCCAGGAAGTTCAGAATGGCATTCGACTCGGAGAGAAACTCGCCCTCACTGATCTGCAGGACTGGAACTTTGCCGTTACTGTTAATCGCCAGAAAGGTATCGACCTGGGTTTCACCGGCGAGTATATCCAGGTGTTGCCAGGAATAGGGAAGTGAAAGAAACTCCAGAATCAGCTTTATCTTGTAGCAGTTACCCGAAAGTAAATCGCCGTATACACGATACATGATTTCTGCCTCCTGTTAGAAGCCTGCCAGCTTTAGTAACAGACCAGGCATTCTATATATTCAGATTGAGGATAACTCAAACACCATGGGGTTCTGACTCTCAGCCTAACAGTGCCGGGTTCATATGCCAGGCACTCCACGCCAGCGCTGTGGCGAACGTCACCCAGGCCAAATAAGGTATCAGAAAAAGTGACGCCAGCACATTATGAGTTCGAAACGACACCAGGGTAGCAAGTAGCACGAACCACAGGATGACAATTTCTACAAAAGCCCATGCGCCAAGATGCCAGGCAAAGAATAACCAAGGCCAGAGAGAATTGATGCCGAGCTGCAGCAGGTAAAGGCTCAAGGCCAGGCGCGTTTTGTGAAACCCTCCTTCCCGCCAGACCAGCCAGGAGGCGATACCCATCATAAGATAAAGGGCAGACCATACAGGACCGAAGAGCCAGGCGGGAGGTGCCCACCCCGGCAGATTCAATTGCCCATAGAAATCCGGTGCGCTGGCTGACCCCAGGCCACCAAGGCCGGCGGCAAAAAAGGCAAGCAGTAACCAGCCAAGCAGCGCACCGGTATTCTTTTTGATGGAAGTTTGAGTCATAGCAGCATCGGCAAGTAATCAGGCGCCACCCGCCAGCCCGTCTGGCCAACGATTTAGCGCGTTAACGGATTTATTGTTTATACTACGGAGACTTGCATAAAAGCCAATGTCTGCCCAGTGGCGGTTAAATACAGGGCATTGGGATATCTGCACAGAGGTTGTTTGCGGGTAAAGATGCAGAATTCAATTACCACTGACGACTATGGTAATTCTCAGCATTTTGGTTTCGTCGCTCGTAGGGTTGTTGCGAAGTTAAACCAGGCAGGCGCTGAAACTAATTGTCAGGGAGCCAGATTAGCAGCCTGTTAGACAAAGTACGCCAAGGCTTCTATGCTGTAGGCGGTCCTGATAATAGCTGTACGGCACCACCAGGAAAACGGAATCAGCTGAGTAGATTCAGAAATCAGGACAAGAAAACACAAAAAGACAAAAGAGGCATAGTACCATGATTCGCCAAGCCAGCATTCAGACATTCCTTTTAGTCGTTGCCTGCTCAATGTTGAGTAACCAGGCTATTTCCCAGTCAAACCAGATTTTGCAGGTGGAAGGGCTCGATCAGCCGGTGGAAATTCTCAAGGACAGGTGGGGTATCTCCCATATCTACGCGCAAACCGAGCACGATCTGTTCTTTGCTCAGGGCTATAACGCCGCCAGAGACCGATTATTTCAGTTTGAAATCTGGCGCGCCCAGGCTACGGGTACCACGGCTGAAATTCTGGGACCCCGGGCCATAGATAGGGACCACGGTACCCGCCTGTTCAAATTCAGGGGAGATCTGGGCCAGGAGCTGAGCCACTATCACCCCAACGGCGTGGACATAATCAATGCCTTCGTGCATGGGGTGAATGCTTATATTGACCAGGCGATGCTGAACCCCGACGACCTGCCCCTGCCATTCAAGATACTTGGAATTGAACCACAGCACTGGACCGAAGAAGTTGTAATCTCGCGCCACCAGGGACTGTTGGGGAACATCGCTCTTGAATTGAGAACCGGCCGTGCCGTCTGTCTGTTGGGGCCGGAAAAAGTCACCGAACTCAATTACTTCCATCCTCATCAACCAGACTTAAACCTTGATACCGACATCGATTGTGAGTCGCTGCTGGAGAACGACATTCTCTATCTCTATAACGCTTATCGTGACTCCCTGCGTTTTGAGCCACAGGATGTTGTTGCCACGTTCAGAAACAATCAGAGCAGCTTTGAGCAACTGGCATTAACGCTTGACCAGGAGGACCGGGAATTAAACAAGCGTTCCATCGATGACATCGGTAGCAACAACTGGGTGGTTAGCGGTGAGTTGACCCAGGATGGGTGGCCAATGATGATCAACGATCCTCATCGTGTTCAGGCAGTTCCTTCCTTGCGTTACTGGTCGCATCTGGTGGGCCCGGGGTGGAACGTAATCGGTGGTGGTGAGCCGGAAATTCCCGGTATATCCATTGGCCACAATGAACACGGAGCCTGGGGCCTGACGGTGTTCAATACCGATGGTGAGGACCTGTACGTCTATAAAACCAACCCGGATAATCCCGATCAGTATGAATACAGGGGCCGCTGGGAAGACATGCGGATTATCGAGGAAGTCATCAACGTAAAAGGTAGTGCTCCGGTTACGGTTGAACTGCGTTACACCCGGCACGGTCCTGTTACTTTTCAGGATCAGGAAAAGAACCTGGCCTACGCTGTGCGGCCCGCCTGGATGGAACCGGGAGGGGCTCCTTACCTGGCCTCTCTGCGCATGAACCAGGCCACCAACTGGGAGGAGTTTCGCGAGGCGTCCAACTACAGCAATATACCCGGCGAGAACATGATCTGGGCAGACCGCGAGGGGAACATCGGCTGGCAGGCGGTAGGTATAGCGCCCATACGACGCAACTTTTCCGGTATGGTTCCGGTATCCGGCGACGGTCGATTCGAGTGGGATGGTTACCTGCCAATCAAAGCGAAGCCACATGAATACAACCCATCCCGTGGCTTTGTCGAAACCTCCAACAGTAATTACACGCCACCGGATTATCCTTATCTGGACGCTATCGGTTTCACCTGGACTGATCCCTACCGTTGGGCTCGGGGCAGCGAAGTTCTTGGCTCGGGACGAAAGTTCAACATGATGGACATGATTCAGCTACAGCATGACTACCTGTCGATTCCTGCCCGGACCCTGGTGCCTATGCTTAAGGACCTGCAGGCTCAGGAGGCCGCAGTAGAACGAGCCCGTCAGCGCCTGCTGAACTGGAATTACGTGCTGGATAAAAACTCTGTGGAGGCAGGCATTTATGTCGCCTTCGAAAGGCGCCTGCTGGACAATATCGAGTTATTGAAGATACCGGAAACTGCCAGTGAATACGTAACCATCGGTATGAAGCGAATGATCGACTTCCTGCTGGCGCCTGACGGTGATTTCGGTAACGACCCGATTGCCGGCCGGGATGCCTTCCTATTGCAGGCCCTGGAACAGGGGATTGAAGACTTACGGAATAAACTGGGCGCTAACGAGTCCAACTGGGTCTATGGTCAGGCTGACTACAAACATGCCCTGATCAGGCATCCACTTTCCAGCGCTGTCGATGCCCGGACTCGTGAGCGGCTGGACGTGGGTCCTGCACCCAGGGGCGGAAATGGTTTTACCCTTGGTAGTACAGGAGGTGGCGATAATCAGACTTCTGGTGCTTCTTTCAGAATTTTCGTGGACACCAGGGACTGGGACAATACCCTCGGGATGAATACGCCGGGACAGGTGGGAGACCCCGATCATCCTCTTTACGCTAATCTGTTTGAACTCTGGGCTAACGACAAGGTATTTCCTGCATTCTACAGTCGGGAAAAAATCGAAACGGTGTTGTTCGAAACCCTGGAGTTGAGACCCTGATATTTATGCCCGCCCTGGCTTAGCAGGAGGGAACCGGGCAGTGACTGTTTGGTATAACCAGGGTCGCCCTTGCACTGATCCCCTGTAATCAAGGTATTGTGACGGGTGACCCTGTTTACCGTGTAAGTCGGTCCTGCAACCGGGTCAGTTCTATAGATCCGGTATCGGTATGGGTAATCGGAAGGCGAAATCCTGACAGGCCAAGCCGCGTGCGTAGCTGGTAATCAAACCGATCGTTCTGGCGATTCATAAGACGGGTGAATAATTCCACCATACCGGCCAGATTGGTGCTTGCCTCCAGGGTGAGTGGCACTTCGGTATAGGGTTCCAGCCGCGGGACGTTATTAGTTACACCGGTCAGAATCTGGCTGCCTTCCAGTTGCAGCTCCCACGATAATCCATCTACCGGAAAAGAAACAGGTCCGGGGTTTGTAACACGCAGGTCGATAGCGAATCGCATACTCAGGCCCTCTGATTCAAGCAGGCGCAGATTAGTCAGATTAATGATCGGCCGTTGGCTCTCGGTCAGTCCAGCACAACTGGAAAGCATCAACATACAGACTAACAAAAGGGCCTTGGTCTTAATGTCCGGGTTTGGCAATTTTACTTCCCCTCAGCAAAAATTGATCAGAATCCGGGACAATGTAAGAACTGCACCGGGTCGGCAAATCAAGCATAAGGTCTGTGATATAGATCAAGCAACTGAAAAATTATCGAGTGGAATTCAAGAATCTTGTGCCCAATACCTTATTCTCGCTTGAGGCAGTCGGTTTGCGTCACTAAACTGCGCTAATGTGTGGTTCAAGCTCTGATATAGAATTCTTGTTTAATGCCGCTGTCGGCTTTCATAAGGCCGGAAATTTGCAGCGTGCATCAGAATTGTACGAAAGAATCCAGACTATCGAGCCTCGCCACGTCATGTCGCTGAACAACCAGGCTATGATCGCCAAAGCCCTCGGTAGATTGGATTTATCGATCCAGATGCTAAAGGAAGCTTTTCTCAAAGAGCCCGAGAATTTCGAAGTACTGGCCAACCTGGGCCGGGTATCCCTGCAGAGCAACCAGATTGCCCAGGCCGAGCAATACCTGCAAGAAGCTCTGATTATCAGGCCAGGAGACATTAACCTGGGTACTAGCCTTGGGAAGGTATTACTCATGCAGGGTAAGTACGACGAAGCGAAAAAAATGTTGCAGACGTTCCAGGACCATGAGCCGCAAAACTTCGATGTTCTTTTCACGTTGGGGTTGATTGCCGAAAAAAAGAATGACGACGGCCAGGCACATTATTATTTTGTACGGGCCGGTAGAATAAAGCCCGACGATGATCGGGTAGTAGAAAAACTGGGAACCTCACCCCTGGATGTATACTAAGGAACCTCTGATTAAAAAAAGAACATTGTGGCTATTTGTGAGAAATCTCTCAAACCTTCTGCATTTCTGGACGGTGTGCCGCCCGTGCATAAATAAACAGATCAGTTTCTGCCGAGCCGTCATCCCGTGTGAAAGGCTTTTTTTCTGTGTGGACAATGTCAAATCCATTGCTCTCCAGTAGCCCGGTTAAAAACCCCTGTCGATGATAATAGGAATAGACGCGATCGCCACTTGCCCCGGACTGAAATCCCGATCTGGTGTGATCACCCTCCATGGTGCTGAGGTAAAGAAGTCCACCACTGCTCAACATCTGTGCCGAGTTTTCAATCAGCTCGGTAACCTCGTCGGGGGACAGGTATGGAAAGCAGAACCCGAACACAATTACGTCGTAGGTTGCCCCGAGAGAGATAATGTCCCGGCAATCCATGATATTGAATTCAGCGTCGGGTATTCTCTGTGTTGCCAGTTTGATCATAGCCGGAGACAGATCTACGCCGGTGAGTTTCAGCCCCGGGTGTTTCTTCAATAAAAAACTGGCAAAGTTTCCCGGGCCGCAGGCAACATCCAGTACCCGCACATGGTCCTTTCCAATCAATTGAGAGAAGGTTTCGTAGGTTGAAAGATAGGGTTCGTAGCTATCGTACTTTTGCTGGTACTGCGACGCATATTTATCGAAGGTGGCAACGGTTTCTTTGACTTTATCCATGGGTTGGCGGCTACCTTATCAACGAGGGTGCTGTTGGGATAATCGAAACATCAATTTTACTGTGGACACTAATACAGCGGAGTCGAAAAAGTGGAGGTCAATCTGTGCTCAGTTGCTTGAGAGCAATCAAGGCAGCGTCGGCCTGGTGTGCCGGTACCAGAACATGATCATGGTAACAGGCGGCTATCACGTTGGCACTGATTCCTCCGGATGCCAGCTTGCTGGCTACTGCTGCGGTTAACCCGACGGCCTCCAGACTGGAATGAACCCCCAGCGAGATTAATCTGAAAACGCCATCATATTGAATTCCTGCCCGCTCCGCGGCCTCCTTTGAGATTACCAGTGAAAGACCTTCCGGCTCTTTGCATGTGGCCAATGGATCAAATCGTAGCCAGTCTCCAGAATCACCCGGAACGCTGCAAAAAACATAGTCAGTAACACTGAGCGTGGGCGAAAGGGATCGAAGAAGTATATCGATATCGGAAATAGCAGACATACAGGTTTTACCGCTTTCGCGAGGGTCTGTGAATAAACCAAAGTGAGGCCAGGTGGACTATTTTCGTCTCTGTCGCAGTCGATTAGCGGCGTCAGCTTTTCTTATTCGGCGGCGATCAGACCGTTCCGACCATACCATTGCGGCGGCGGCGATGACCACGACAACAATGACTACCGCGATAATATTGGTATCGCCATAACTCTGAAAGAAAGAGACAATAGTCTGCCATAGGTTGCCAAAAAATGAAGATTCGGTTTCGATGACTTGCTCCTTGAAAAGCGGTTTGCTTCTTTTCTCTCCAGTTTATTTGAATGAGGTCAGGTCGGTACTATATCACAGGATAAATACCATCTCTCTAAACCGGAAAAGAGACTTGCCATGTGGTACGTTATTGACTACTGGCCAGAAGCCTGAGCCCCAAAGCTATAAAAATAAAGCCTGCGAGCCGATTCATAAGCCGCTGAGCATTCGCCGATCTGTTCAGTTGCTCCGCTAAAACTCCGCCAGCCCAGCTAACGCTACCGAATACCAATACTGTAGCTATAATAAAGAGACCACCGAAAGCCAGTATCTGAAGAGTCACCGATCCAATAGTGGGATCCGCAAACTGCGGCAGGAAGGCAAGGAAAAATACCGCCACCTTGGGATTGGTGACATTCATAATCACTCCCCGGGCGTAAAGTTTCCACGGGCTGGTTGGATTAAAGTCTTGCCCGACCAACCCCACGGCCCCGGCGCGAAAAGCCTGCCAGGCCAGATACAGCAGATAAAGCGCGCCAAGGATCTTCAACGTGTTGAAAGCCAGCGCAGAGGTTGCAAAAATTGCCGCCACGCCAAGCGCAACGGCACTGGTGTGTACCAGCAGTCCGGTGCATAAGCCCAGAGTAACGAGTAATCCCCGCTTTTTTCCATGAAGAGCAGACTGAGTCAGAACAAAAATATTATCCGGGCCGGGAACCAGCGCCAGGGCTACTGCCGCTGAAAAAAACACCAGCGCCGATTCAGGCGCGATCATAACAAAATCTCGAAAGATTACTGAATTTGGATAGCCCTCACTTCTCTTATCCGATCGGGTCCAGTTATCCCTGCTGGCTTTGATCGTTATGGAGCAGATCCATGTTCGATATCCCAGCCGGCAAATATAAGCACTGCCGGATGGCAGTGCAAGGCCTTGGCGCGGATAGAACAAGTCTTTACATGGCCACGCTCGGAGCCATGTTATGTACCCACCGGGTCCTGTGAATGCGATAGATGACAAACAGGTCAGACCGAGGAAATCAGGGCCTAACAAGGGCGATCAGCAAGATCGTCTAACGAATGAGGCCGATTTCACCAGCGAATATTCCTCTGGGCCCAAGCTGGTAAACAGCTCACTAGAAGGCCGAATGCAGAGCTGCAGTCTATACCTTAAGGTCAAATACAGCTAACGCTTGACACTGGCGGGAGTCGATGTAGCCCATTGTTAATGGGCAAACTGCTCAGCAGATTGTCATTGATTGAGCGTATTGTTATGCAGCAGATTCATGATCGATATCCCAGCCTGGGAATACAAGCACTGCAGGGTGGCAATGCAAGGCCCTCGCCAAGACTTTAGCGCGCTCAACGCCAAGTGGCACTCTGTTATTCTCTATTGCTGAAATAGTTGATTGGGGAATACCAGAAACCTGAGCCAGTTCGTTCTGACTTAATTCCTGTAGTTCTCGTAAGATCTTGACGGATTCTCCGACCGATACATCGATATTCCGTTTGGCTAATCTGTAGTCGTTCATATCACTTTCTCCGGTAGTCATGCGGAGTAACGTTTTCTACTTGGACGAGCACTTTGTCTTTTTCGATCTTATAGATGACGCGGTACTGAATATTCAGTCTTGAAGATCGATAGCCATTCCATTTTCCAGATAGAGACTCATCGTGAAAGCCTTTAACCGATCTAAGACCAATAGGCCCTGATATCGAGACAATATCTTTCCACTTTTCATATCGCTTTGCCACGTCTATTGGTGCTGAAGCGAGGATCTTCGATACTCGTTTATGTTCGTATACCACCCACATATCAAAAATAGTATATATACTAAATATGATATGTCAATATTCTTGCGGAAGCGCCGATCTACGCTGCATAACGCTTTTTATCGGGCGCTGCGCAAGCTCTTATTGAAATGTTATGTGTTGTAGAGAAAGACAACTTTTGTGACCTTGATGTTAGTTTGCCCATGGCGATTACCGTGATTCCTTTGATGAAGCGTCGCGATCTAGGTGCAGATCTATACTTTTAGGAATGCGTTTTCTCCGGTACCAGAGTCTCAGGTTTCTTTGACTCACTCTAAATCCCCTATAAATCCCGAATACCACAAGTACACAACAAAACAAAAGCAGCAAAACAACCAACTGCTGATTCAGACTCAAGCTAACGAACCAGTCTCTTAGAGTAGCGAACGACATTACTACCTGGTCATCCAGCTGTGGACTGTCGCTTAATCCAGAGAACCACTGAATAATAGCGTTAATGTATTCCGTAGTCATTTCTCCAAATAGCCATTTTTCGCATGCACCGTAGAGCACACCTAACGAACAAGGATAAGTCGCGGCTGGCGCGCGACGTATCCTTATTCGTTATGTTCTGTGTGCTCATAACTTTCAACATTATTGTGGTGCACTGGAATTCATTTCCACGATCACGCTATCAACGTAGTTGGCAAAACCTTCTGGATAGATGCTTTTTGAGCCGTTGTAGATTCGCAATCCAATGGGGTTGGTTAAAAGTGAGGCAACGACTTCGGACACTTGATTTGTCGAAAATTAGCCAGCCAATCCCATTTCATGCTGTGCCCAATCGTAATATTCCTGGCTCCATGCGGCTCGAAAATGTTTTATTGCGCGCCCAACTTCTTCATTAGTTAGCTCTTCCCCTGCACCCTGCTTGGCCAATATCGGGATTATGAATTCAGAATCACGAACACTGGTAAAATGCTCAATGTGGGCATTTCGATTAGCTTGAAGCGCCTCAAATTGGAATATTTCAGTATTTTGTTGGATTTCGATCGCAAGGAAAATTATACCTGCGAGTACTCAAAAATTCGCGAGCAATGAAAGCAAATTATTTAGGTTTTCGATTTTCATATCGTTTTTCTCAGAATTGCCGCTGAGTCTGGATTCAGAAACATAACGCCCGTACTAATAGGAATATGGCGTAGCCATTTTTCCTTTTAGAGTTGTTTGTTATGTGTCGTCAAACTTTAGCCACCCCAAGATCAGCGCATATCTTAGCTGCGAGATGGTCGTTAACTTCGCGATGTCTGGGGATAGCAGAGCGTCTATTCTGGGTGGGATTGTGCCACCAAGAATGACGGCCGCCTTCCCGAAGTAGTTCGCAACCATGAGATTCGAGATGTCGAATCAGGTCGCGCCTCTTCATAGCGCTATTTTGAGTTCCTCGAAACCTTCGCCGGCCGCCAAAATGGCGTCGTCTCGATTGATCTCCAAGGCTTCTTTGAGGGTGATAGAGAGCGTTTCGAGAAGGGATTCTTTGGTTAATTCTTGGCAGTTAACGCCCGGAACCTCTTCAACCCAGCCAATCCACCAATCCCCGTCTTGCTTCACTATTGCTGTATATTGATTATCCATTTCTGCATTCTACCTCAATAGACGTGGCACGCACAGACACATAACGAATGAAATGGACTCCCCCTACCTAACGGCATCGCAACGTGCCAAAGTGAATGTGTTACCAATACACTTAATAGTAAGGGGAGCCCAAATGAATATTACAACCATCGGTATAGACTTGGCTAAAAATTCTTTCAGTGTCGTCGGCATGAACGAGCAGGGTAAGGTTGTTCTACGCAAGTCGTTATCGCGAAACAAGCTATTGCCTTTCATCGTTCAGTGCCCACCCTGTTTCATTGGCATGGAGGCCTGCTCAGGCGCACATTACTGGGGCCGCGAGTTCATTAAGCTCGGGCACCGAGTAGGCCTTATTGCGGCCAAGTTTGTTGAACCATACCGCAAGGGCAGTAAGAATGACAATAACGATGCCGAGGCCATTTGTGAAGCAGTATTACGGCCCAATATCTGGTTTGTCCCAATCAAGACGCCGGATCAACAGGCGGTGTTGTGTATACATCGAGTACGCCAGGGCTTGGTACGTGACAGAACTAGCATGATCAACCAACTTCGAGGCCTGCTGAGTGAGTTTGGCATTGTGATGCCCAAAGGCCGTTATCCGGCTCAGCAGGCGATAGTGGGCATATTGGAAGATGCTGAGAATAGCTTGCCGATGACTGCGAGGCGGGTTATTGCCAATCTATGGCAGCGTATCAAACAGGCCAGTGATCAGATTCAAGACTATGATCGAGAACTTGCATTGCTGGTGAAAGAACACCCAATTGCCAGGCTAATAATGACAATCCCTGGCATAGGAGAACAGACGGCTAGCGGCGTAGTGGCCAGCGTACCCAACCCAAAGATGTTCAAGAATAGTCGGCAGTTTGCAGCGTGGTTAGGACTGGTTCCCAGGCAATACACGACAGGGGGTAAGATCAAACTGGGCCGTATTACGAAGAAAGGGGACCAATATTTGCGCACTTGTCTGGTACACGGTGCTAGAGCAGTGGTGGCCAATTTGAGAGATAAACAAGACAGGGTCAGCTGCTGGCTGAGGGACCTGATTGCTCGCCGAGGCTACTTGCGGGCAGTGGTCGCGTTGGCGGCCAGAAATGCGAGGTTAATATGGACCTTGATGATGAAGCAGGAAAGCTATCGAACGATGCCTGTGTGAACGACTAGTAAATTTAACGCACTGTATTGAACACAATTTAACTAGTAAGAATTTACAAGAGATACCCACCGAGTCCTGCGAAGGCGGTAGATGACAAACAGGTCAGACCGATGAAATCAGAGCCTGGTAACAAGGGTGATCAGAAAGATCGTCTAACGAATGAGGCCGATTTCACTAGCGAATATTCATCTGGGCCCGAGTTGACAGAACAACTCATCCGAAGGCCGAATGTAGAGCTGCAGTCTATACCTTAAGGTCTAATACCATCAGCGCTTGACACTTGGGGGAGTCCATGTAGCCCTTGTTAAGGCGTGGATTCGCCGCAGTTGGTTTGCGGATAAGATGGCGAAGCCATCCGCAAACCAAGTGTGGTGAAGACATCCCATTGCACAGCTTGTTATGTTTCGTTTCCAATTAGTTGCTCAATAATTGAATTCGTTTGCGTACGTCATCATGGAGTCTAGAATTGAAATCCAGCTTTCCTTCCAGTCGAATTCTCAAAACGCTAACACGATAAGCATAAGATCCATAGTGCGCGTAGAATTCCGGGTGTCGAGGCATGTTCTCTATGGGTGGAACAATATTGACTTTGAGAGATGCGGTGTCGTTAGAAAATTCATCTGTCGCCAGAAAATGAATATCTCTTCCCAATACTAGGAGAAAGCTATCTCTTGCATCTCGCATGTCGTTTATTAATATGTTTAGACTTGTGTTGTTTGCATCGTAGTAGCGGATTATGGAGCTCAGTAATTCCGGATCAGTAAGAAGATTTAGATTTCCAGAACTGCGTAATCCTTCGTACGTGGTAGAGGCAGGTTGCCAAAGTCGGGTTAACACTGCTTCGCGATAGATATTAGCAACCCATTCATCATCATTCGACTTTGCATTCGAACCGAGGTCAACCATCAGGGACAACGCTGAAACTTGTCGTTCAGCAGACTCTAAAAATGTATTCAGTAGAGATACTTCGTTCTCTAAGTCCAATAAAATTGCACCAAGCGCTGCAAGTTCTTCATCACGATCAATCGACTCACTGCGCCATTCTTCTACTTGAAATGCTATTAGTATACCTAGTATTACGACGCTCAGCTCTGCGAATAACCAGCGAATCGATTTAGACTGCGAAGTAAGAATTGGCATAGCCCCTAATAGCCCTGCAAGATTGCACTATTTATAACTAGAAACATAACGCCGTTTTTAAGGGGCGGGTTCGCCGCGCAGCGCTTTCGGGTAAAGTGGGCGAAGGCCACCCGAAAGCGCTGTGTGGTGAGACCGACCCATTGAAAGCTTTGTTATGTGCCTTCAGCACGTTCTACCCACCCGTTGTGTTCTTCACACCAGTCGTAAAGAACAATGATTTGTTCAAGTTCGTACGTGCCGCGAAATAAGTCACCTTCAAGCTTTCGCGGGCTAAAATTCGCTATGCTTCTAGTTATTGCGTTATCTAAAAGCAGCTCATGAGCGATATAGTTTCGGTGTTTCACGACTCCGTCGAGAAAAGCGATGAAATCTGGCCGAATGCCGACTCTCTCAAGTTCATTTTTGGTCCGTCCCAGGGTCCATCTTTCCATTTCTTCAATCGGAATTTCGTAGTCCCTGGATAAAACGCGTTTGAGCCCGAATTCCAGTAATTGGGCTTTCCCCATGAAGATTGAAAAACGTTCAAGGAAGTTGAGTGTCGCATATTCATCTATTTTTTCAGTCACCATTCTTTGAATGTCTTCACGACTCAATTCAGGTGATTCAGCACACATCGCTATCTCCGATGTTTAAAAGGCACATAACGCCCCTGATCTGGCGCGAAAGTATGTTGGCGTGGCTTTTGCGCTCTTTGCAAAAGGCATGACGACATACTTTTGTCGCTCAGGATCGGTTTGTTAGGAGCCGCCACACTTATCATGGCTCCGGGTATACTCCTGCCTTCTCGAACTGCCCGACATGGAACTCAAGACTGAAAGGTATCCTGCTTCCAAAAAATGATACATCATGCTTCCCGCCCGGCACCGAGACAAACGTGTGTTCTAAGCCCAGTTCTTTCAGCCGCCGCTCGAAATGAAGTGCCATCTGGTAAAAGCCAAACTCATCCTCCGTACCGCTATCAAAGTAGATCGCTAACTCATTGGGCTGAAGAGAATCCAACAGTGAGTAAGGGTCATACTGCCTCCAACCCTCGATATTTAAGCCAAACACGGCTTCCCATTCCTCGAAGCCCGGACGATGCTCGATATTCGTGAGCATCGCGTCCTCGCGGGGCAAGTAAAGCATGGACACACCGCCGGAATGGGCAGCAACAGAAGAGAATAGATCTTTGTGCCTCAAAGCGAGGTGAAACGCAGCAAGCCCTCCAGCAGACTCTCCCGTGATGCTGCGGGCTTGCCTGGTTGAAATAGTACGGTAGGTGCCGTCGATGTAAGGAACTATTTCCTCGACCATATAACTTTCGTAATTTGATGTACGAACGCAAAATTCTTGTCGGGGTTCACGCGCATTGCGGGTAGGAGAGGCTTCATTCATGCACTCATCAAAATTAGCAGGAGTAGCAGAATTTACATAAACCCCTCTATCTCCGTCTGGCATAACAATAATGGCCTGAAGATTCATTTCGTCAGCAACCTTTTGCACCTCGAGGCCAGGTGATGACCAAGTATCTTCATTGACGCCCCAACCGTGCACGAGATAAATCACTGGATATCTTAGATCGCCACTCGAATACCCAGTCGGTAGATATATATTAAAACTCTTTGATACTCCAAGCGCGGAAGATTCGATAATTCCGCTCGAAATAGTTCCTTCAGCGAAAAGCACCGAAGGCACAAAAGCAAGTATGCCGAAGAGTGCTGATGGCTTCATTGCGGCTCCTAACGCCCGTATTAATAGGAAATGGCATCGCCATTTTCCTTTTTGAATTGATTGTTATGTTTCGTTTTCTCGGTACTAATTCACACCTATCTCTTCTGGAATTCTATCAAGAATAAAATTCAACATTGGAGGTGCGTCTTCATACGGCGCAATATCTTCTGCAACTCCGCTTGTTTCAAACCGGGGCCAATTCTCTCTAAATAAGCGCCCTCCGGGCGTATTCAAAAGAGATGCATACTGCCTAACTGCATACCGGAAATCTTCTTCTGCTATTTGATCGTCCAACCACAATTCCCGCAAATTCCTTGCATTGTTCTGAAACATTAATAGGAACATCGAGAACTGAACTACCTCTGCATCGGTTAGGGTATTCGGATTGTACAAACCCTTCGCAAGTGCTCCTGCTGCTCCGCCATTTGACAGCAATATTTCATTGATACTCTGGTAGCCACCCGTTGACGCATTCAGTAGTTGGAGATTAATAGAATCTCTTGCGAAACGAATTTCCAATGCCAAAAAGATAATTCCGATTACTACTCCAATATTTGCAGCCACGGAAAGCCACTCGTTCAGTTTATCAAACTTCATGTCGTTCCTATCTATCAGAGGCCACGGGTCCCAACTAGAAACATAACGCCCGTATTCACGCGCCAGCTTTGCTGGTCGCGTGGAATTGATGGTTATGCAGCATTTAGCGGTCGAATTCGGGCAACTTCAGATTTGAGCGCATGGTTGGCTTCCCACAAATCTAAAGCGCGCTGAGCATTGAGCCAGAACTCAGCAGAGTTACCAAATAGACGGCCAAGACGTATAGCCATCTCCGGGCTTACCGCACGGCGCTCACGCAATAGTTCATTGATTGACTGCCGCGATACACCCAACGCTTCAGCCAGGCCCGAGACACTTAGCTCGTAATCTGGCATAAAATCCTCCCGCAGCATTTCCCCCGGATGAGTGGGCTTTCGTTTCATTCCTGTATTGTTAATCGTCATTTAACACACCTCACTAATGGTAATCGCAGACTTCAACATCGAAAGCATCACCATCTTCAAATCGGAAACAGATTCTCCACTGGTCATTAATCGCTATAGCATGCTGCCTTTCACGATCATCGGTCAGTCTATGCAGTTTATTACCCTGCGGCACCTTCAGGTCATCAAGGCTTGTGGCAAGATTGACGTATTCCAGTTTGCGCGAAGCACGAGCATGGATGTCTGGTGGAAATTTCCTCGACTTTCCTGATTCGTATAGAGACTTGGTGTGCTTGTCTGCGAAAGTCTTAATCATGCCAGCAAATGTAATGCGTCACGTGACAGAAGTCAAATGCTGGCTTTTACTTGGGATGCTGCATAACGAGGCTGTAGAAAAACCGACTGACAAGTCAGGCCTTCCCAAGCTGGTATTATTGTCTCTCTACCTATGACCATTTATCGATTCGTTTGTATTTGACGTTTCCATCTGAATTTACCCAGATCGATCAGATATTCGCTCATCCTCTCACGGTGATGCCGCCAGCTTCCCGTAATTCATCAACTTCTCAATATTGTGAACCATGCAATACAAGCGCCATTGCCCCTGCGCCTTGCGTTTGCCTCGCAGACTGATCCGATTCAAACCCTTGTTGGTTCCGATATTACCAAACACCGGCTCCACCACCGACATCCGGTGCCCATAAATTTCCTTACCTTGCTCACTATCAACCCTGGCCTTCATCCAGTCGGTATACGGGGTGCTGGACTCCCGCTTGCCGGCTTGCTTTAGGACAAAGGACACCTGCCTGCCATGCCCCTTTCGGTGGTCAGCGGATTCCGGGTTGTGCATACAAGCCTTCTTCCTCGGACAGTGTCGGCATTGTAATAAGCGTCCCTCGAAGTAAGCCACTTTGTCACCCTGGGCATTGGTGCGGGTTCCGTTATAGCTGAGCGTCTCTCCCTGGGGGCAGATGCAGACCAGCGCCTTGGCATCAAAGGTAAACTCACTGCCGGGGATAACGGCCTTCTTCTTGTCTCCGCCCCAGGGCTTGCCGGTTACTGCCGGCTTCTTGCCGTACTTGTTTTTGTGATCCGCAAAGCGGGGATCGCGGCTGCGGAACTGGTTGTCCGGGATATAGGCATTGAGGCCGTTATCCTTCAGGTATTTCATGTTGGCTTCATTGGCAAAGCCAGTATCAGCAGTGATTACCGTGCCGGTCTTGCTGAGGTTCCTGTTGATCTTGAGTTTCTTGAGGCGTCCCCGGACTGCCTCGATAACCGGTTGTAGGGTATGGTGTTCCTGGCCTTCCCCAAAAGCCTGGGCGTCCACAATGACCTGATGCTTGCCGTCGACCGTTGCAACCCCGTTATACCCCTGGATCGTGCCCTTGCTGGTGGTCATCTTGGCACTTTCATTGTCGGTGATATTACTCTTCACTTCCTTGCGCCGGCGACCTTGTCCCATCCTTGGGGCCGCCTGCTTTAGGAAGCGGTCGATGCGGTCGCAGGCCTTATCGAGCGTTTCCAGGGTCTGTTTCGAACGCTCAACCCGGGCCTGGTTGTCCGGATCCTGCTTGTCCAGGCGCCGGTGCTCGGTTAACTGATGGCGGATGCGACGCCGGATCTTGTCACGCTTCTCCTCAAGTTCCTTGAATGTGCCGGACCACTCCTTGGCGGCATTGGAGGGCATCTTGCAGCCGTCGATGGCAAACAGTTCATTGCCCAGCAGCCCCTGTTGGTGGCAGACCAGCAGAATCTGTTCGAACAGGGCTTCGATCTCATCGGTATGGGTACTGACAAAATGCGCGATGGTGGTGAAGTGGGGCACGCTGTCGCAGGACAGAGCCTTGAACAGGATGTTGGTCTCGCAGCACCACTGTATCTCGCGGCTGGAAGTAATGCCCTTGGAGTAGGCGAAGAGGATGATCTTCAGCAGAATCGCCGGGTCGTAGGCCGGGCGGCCATTGTCATCATTGCGGTAGTTGGGATGAAAAACGGACAGGTCCAGCTTGTTATCGATCAGGTGGTGGATGGTGTGCTCGAAAGTACCGGGCTGGAGCTGGTCTTCGTAGTTGATGACAACCATAGAAGACTGGTTGTAATCGTAATGTTTGAAGTTAGGCAACAGAAAAGCCTCTTTGTCTGTGAGGGCTACATTATATATCAGAACGAACGGTATAGGGGTTTTTCTACAGCCTCAACGCCCTTGTTAAGGGGCGTGGCGCGCAGTGCCACGTCCCGTTTTGAATTTATTGTTAGAGCGCACGAGCACTCCTAAGGCAGTATATACTTCCAACTATCATCAAGTTCAATAACGTAGCTATATCCACCAACTATATAAGGTGTATTACCATTCGAGGGTTGATATATTTCACACTGAATTATGCCGATTACGAGGTCTGGGAAATAGCTTGATAGCCTGCTTCTAATAGTGTCGGCATATTTGTATGACTCAAATGCCACTGAAAACACTAGAAAATTGTCCCCGCCTTGATCTGTGAAATTAGTGAAAAAAGGCGTTCCGTTTGACGCTAGCTCACTCACCTGGGCGTAGTATCTTGAATCTTCAAAATCTAGAATATGGTTCTGTAGTAAATCAGCCCTTCTACTCTTTGTGAGTTCGTACATTTCTTGGAACAAATTTAATACACCTGCTGGGATGGGCGACATCAAACTTTCATCATGCTCGCTCAGTGCGTATTGAAAGGCCTCAAAACAAGTATCACCTTCCCTCGGAGGTTGAGAAATATCTAAAAGGTGAAAAATTTGAGAAAAGCTACGCGTATCTTCATTGGGAGAAGCTGCCACTATTATCGAACTATATACAAACAGCGAAATGGCAAGCAGAAGCTTCAAAGACTGCCCCAGAAATAGGTATTTGTTTGAAGGCCGCACTATATACATTTGCGCTCTAACATCTGTATATATGGCCCGCTCGGTATTTATCTCGAGGTGTTGTGAAGTGTACCTGCTAGTTGGTTCCTGACAAACAATAAGTTTATATGATCAGTTAAGGGATAGATGAAATAGCGCTGGTCTCACGAATCGTAGATAAGGTGCCCCCCGGTACATCAATATGCAGGTTTCCCCGTATCCGCGTGGTTCGCCTTTCCACCTTTCTGATTTGTATCGACATTTCACGTTTTAACTGATGGATAGTGTGCTCAATTCTCCTTTTTCAGTCTTAATACGTAATCCTACACGATATTTACTAGCTTGTAGGGTAAGTTCGATCAGGAATCAGAGTGCGTGCATCAATGCCTGTCGGTTCATAGAGGACAGACGTTCCAATATGAGTATGTGCGGCTCCAGTATGTCCACGTAGAAGACCTACATGGCGATGGAGTTCTGGCATAGCGTGAATCCGAAAAGACCGCTCTGATGGAAATGGGCTTACAGTTGGCGAGCGATCGAGTCTCCGAGTGCAAGACATTTATTCGGATTGTTTTGCACTCACGGGGCATTGCGGCAATGGGCGAATAGACCTTCAGACCCTGTTGAGTCCGGGGAGGGCTTTCTTCATTCGTTACACACGACAGTATGTCAGTAAGATGCCATATCGCGGGCTGGTGTCGATGACAAGCGGGTTACCTGTCATACATTCAGGCATCCTTTCTCTACCCGTTTGCTCGCTAACATCACCGATATCCGCACGGTCGAGGACATTCTTGGGCACAGTGAGTTGAAAACCACACAGATCTATACCCATGTCCGAAATACCAGCAGTGGTCCTACTTCTTTTACAGGCACCTGCGAGGCTTGCCCGTCCCGAATTCTGCAGGTACATTGCACCATTCGGTGGAATTACAGTGGCTGTGATCATATCGATGTGGCTTCGCTACTGGTGGGTATGGAGAGATCTTGTTAAGAATGAATCGGCTAAGGGCGGGTATTGAGGCTGTCACCGAGTGGGTCGGTAGCGTAGTGGCATGGCTGGCTCTGGTGCTTGTCTTGAATACCGGACTGGTTGTGCTGTTGCGCTATGCCTTCCAGACTGGCTCTATCCCTTTACAGGAATCTCTCATCTACATAAACGCAGTCCTGTTCACAATGGGAGCTGCCTATACGCTCAAGCGAGATGGTCATGTGCGGGTAGATATATTTTACAGCCGCCTTTCCGTGCGTCACCAGGCTTTGATAAACCTGTTTGGAACACTATTTTTTTTAATGCCAGTGTGTGGCTTCATTCTCTGGAGTAGTTGGGATTATGTCTCTTTATCCTGGCAGATTCGCGAGAGATCCGTCGAAACCAGTGGTCTGCCAATAGTATACCTTCTTAAAAGCACGATTCTTCTGCTGGCGGCGCTGTTGTGGTGGCAGGGAATTGCGGAGATGCTTAAAGCAGTGAGGTTAATACGTGTCGACACTGGAGGGCAGCAATAGTGCTGCCTCTTTCGCTGTTCGCGGTAATCTGTCTGGCCTTGATGCTGGGCTATCCTGTTGCCTTTACACTGGCGGGCGTGTCGCTGCTGTTTGCTGCTATTGGCAGTCTGGCGGGCGGGTTCGATCCGGCCTACATCGCGATCATTCCAAACCGGATCTACGGCATCATCATCAACCAGAATCTTCTGGCGGTTCCCTTGTTTGTGTTCATGGGGGTAATGCTGGAGAAATCCCGGCTCGCGGAGGAATTGCTGGACAACATGGCACGAGTGTTTGGTCGGTTGCCGGGAGGGCTGGGCATCTCCGTGGTGATCGTCGGGATGCTGCTGGCGGCCAGTACTGGAATAGTCGGTGCCACGGTGGTGACCATGGGTATTCTGTCCTTACCGACCATGTTAAAGCGAGGCTATAACCCTTCCTTCGCCTGTGGCACTTTGTGTGCCACCGGAACTCTTGGGCAGATCATTCCACCGTCTATCAGTCTCGTACTGTTGGGTGAGGTGCTGTCCAGCGCCTATCAGCAATCCCAGTTGAACGGTGGTGTGTTTTCTCCCGATGTAGTGACTATCGGTGATCTTTTTGCGGGTGCCTTACTGCCCGGATTGCTGTTAGTTTTCTTATACGGCTTGTATGTTTTTGCTGTTGCGCTATTGAGGCCCGATCAGGCACCTGCCGCTGGTCAAAGAAAAAATGGTGTCGGGTCTGAAAGCATGACTGTGGTTCTGCTCCTGTTATTGAAAGGATTGTTCCCTCCGGTACTGCTGATAGCCGCCGTACTTGGTTCCATTCTGGCGGGCGTGGCGACGCCGACTGAAGCCGCCAGTGTTGGCGCTATCGGTGCGAGTCTTTTGGCCCTTATTAAGAAACAGCTTGGGTTTCGGGTCCTTCAGCAGGTGAATGTGGAGACCATGCGAATTACCGCCATGGTCTATCTGATATTGATCGGGGCGACCATTTTCTCATCGGTGTTCCGTGGCTTTGGCGGGGATATTCTCATCGAAGAACTACTGGGCAACCTGCCAGGGGGAGTGCTCGGCGCCATGTTTCTGGTGATGCTACTTATATTTTTATTGGGCTTCATACTGGACTTTATTGAGATAACCTTCATGGTCGTACCTCTGGTCGGGCCGGTGTTGCTTTCCATGGGTGTCGACCCGGTCTGGTTGGGGATCATGTTGGCGATCAATCTGCAGACCTCTTTTTTAACCCCACCTTTCGGCTTTTCCCTTTTCTATTTACGGAGCGTAGCCCCCCCGGAGGTACGTACAGTCGATATCTACAGGGGCGTAATCCCGTTTGTGCTTATCCAGCTTAGTGCTTTGCTGATTTTGTCTCTCTGGCCGGAGTTGGCTACCTGGTTGCCGGACGCTCTCGACTGACCACTGAGTCTGGCATTGTATTACCATCGGAGGCAGTAATGAGACATCTCAGTAAGTAGCAGATGCAACAGATTGGTCTTTGCGTTGTCCAAAACATTCAGAGTTGAAAAGAAGAAACTCGCAGGAATACCAATGATTGATAAGGAAGAATTGGACCAGGACCCCGCGCCGACAGGGGAGCTGACTCTGCAGACCTTGGCGATGCCGAGAGACACGAATGCCAATGGCGATATCTTCGGAGGCTGGCTGGTTTCGCAAATGGACCTGGCGGCGGGCATTGCAATGAAACGCGTTGCCAAGGGCCGATCGGCGACCGTTGCCATCAAGAATGTTAATTTTCTCTACCCAGTGAATGTTGGTTCAACCGTCAGCTGTTACGCTGAGCTGGAAGAGATAGGGCGCAGCTCGGCTCACATCAATATCGAAGTATGGATCTTCAACGCAGGTGCGGACGAAAATTTGCGTAAGGTTGCCGAAGGTCAGTTTGTGTTCGTGGCCATCGACGATAATGGCCGAACTAGGCCGATACCACGCTGAGTTAGCAACATAGCTTTTATTAATACCCGGGTATAATTGACTAACTATTAATACCCGGGTAATAATACCTCCTGACCCCGGAGGTACGTATGTCCAGTTTGAAAACTTCGCCGACCCTGATTGCTTTTTCCGCTGGTGACCGTGTGGCCAGCGGTTCCCCTGAGCAGGCAATTCCTGACTTGAAGCGTTTTATCGGCCAGTTTCCGGACCGTAACCTGCTGGTACTGGATGCGGTCAGCAGTCAGCCAGTGGAGCTGGATCTCCGCTTATCCGTTGAGCGACTTCTGTCCGTGCTGCACGGCCCGCCAGCAAATTCCGGCGATACCGGCTCGGCTCATGCTACAGAAACAACTGGAGACGCACACCAACCGGAAAAGTCCGGCCTTGCTGACAGTGAAATTGATCCAGGTATCTCCGAGGTAAACGCAAGGGCTCCCAAACGACCCAGGGGCCGACCGAAGCTGGGCGTGGTCGCCAGGGAGGTAACCCTGCTGCCGCGCCATTGGGAATGGCTCGCCACGCAGCCCGGTGGCGCGTCTGTCGCTCTGCGGAAACTGGTCGAAAGCGCCCGTAAAACGAGCCGGCAGACCGACTTTCATCGCCTTGCCCAGGAATCAGCCTTCCGGTTTATGACCAGTATCGCCGGCGATGAAGCGGGTTACGAGGAAGCCGTGCGTGCACTTTATGCAGACGATCTGGCACGTCTGGAATCAATCGTTGCAGCCTGGCCTGTGGACGTTGCCAGGCATGCTGTTACTTTGGCGAAGTCAGCACACACTTACCTTGAATAGCCTTTAAAGCTTTAACCAGCTTTCGGGTCACAGGAGCCAGAATCAGCATCGCGGGTTGAAAAGGATTCGCCGGAAGCAAATGCAACGGGTGCAATGCCAGCCAGTCCGGTCAGGACAGCTATTCGTTAAGTGGTGGTATGGGCTAAAGAGAAGGCTAAAAAAGAGTAAAGGATAAAGACCGGTGAACGCCAGTAGTCAGCACACGGCAGAATAAACATCACATCACCGGGACACTATCCCGCCCGGCACGGGACGTCCTGGCGGAAGCCGAGCCTGGCAGAGCGGATTACCAACAGCAGCACACTGACGTTGGGCCGGGCGGCGGGGAGCAACGAGTCGTCGAGCCAAACAGCCCCGGCGCACATTGCCTTTTATAGTGCTCTGAAGCGAAGTAAGTACTAATTGACCGGAAGGTTTCGAGCCTCAATAAAGGCATCTTCGGCAATCCGGTGGTAAGCCGACACGCCATCAAGAAATGCCTTCCAGGATTCGTAAACCCGGGTACTGGTCTCATCCACAGCGGCCATTTCCTGGATAACCTGTTCGGACAGGCGGCGGAATTCCTGCAGCACGTCATCAGGAAGCCGGCGCACTTCGACGTTGTGTTCGTTGACGAGGGTTTGCAGTGCTTCGTTGTTGCGGGCGGTCAGTTCATCATAGACCCGCTGGTTCATGACTTCAGCGGCAGCCAGCAGAATTTCCTGCAGGTCTTCCGGCAGCGCTTCGAAGGCCTCCTTGTTGAACAGGGTTTCGAGCGTGGAACCGGGCTCGTGCCAGCCTGGGTAATAATAGTAGCGCGCCACAGTGTGGTAGCCCGCCGACAGGTCATTGTAGGGACTTACCCACTCTGTGGCATCCAACGCGCCGGTTTCAAGAGCGGTGAAAACATCGCTTACCTGCATGGTGACCGGTACCCCGCCGGCGCGGGCGAAAACTTCGCCCCCAAGGCCCGGGATTCGCATCTTCAGGCCCTGAAGGTCTGCTACGGAATTGATCTCCCGGTTGAACCAGCCAAACATCTGGGTGCCGGAATTGCCACCCCGCACCGGAATCAGATTGTAGGGCGCATAAATCTCTTTCCACAGCTCATTGCCCCCGCCGTAGGCCAGCCAGGCGTCCATCTCCGTGCCCGTCAGCCCGAAAGGGATGGTGGAAAAGAACGGTGTGGCGTTGATCTTGCCCTGCCAGTAATAGGCGCCGCTATGGCCTATCTCCGCAGTTCCGGCGGATACTGCATCAAAAACTTCCAGACCACCCACCAGTTCGTTGGCGCCGTAAACCCGGATACGCAGGCGCCCGTTACTCATTTTTTCAACGCTGCGGGCGAACTGCTCCGGTGCCGTGCCCAGGGCGGGCAGGTTCTTCGGCCAGGAGGTAATCATTTTCCAGTTGTAAGTCTGTTGCGGTGCCACTGTGGCATTACCGGCGCCAGGATTACTCTCTGCGCCACAGGCCAGCAGCCCCACTGCCAGTAAAGCCGGTACAACCAGTTTGAATGTCATGATGCTTGTTAACTCCGGTGCGCAGGCCTGAAAGCCTGCATAGTAAAGTAATTGCTATTCTAATTAGTCGGTAGTTTGCTGCCCAACGCCCAACGCCCAACGCCCAACGCCCAACGCCCAACGCCAGCATCAGCCGGAGGATAGGCCCGGCATCTCACACTGCTTCAAGTTTCGCGTAGGACAACACCAGCCACTTGCTGCCGAAACCGTCAAAATTAACCTGAACCCGGGCATTATGCCCCTGGCCTTCGTAATTAAGAATCACCCCTTCGCCGAATTTACCGTGTACAACCCGTTGGCCCAGGGACAGCTGGGTCTGAGGCACCTCGGCCCCACCGCCGTTAAATCCCGACAGGGGACGAACACCGGTCAGCGCCGGCCTGGTAATGGAAGACTTCAGGCGGATCTCTTCCACCAGTTCGGCAGGAATCTCGCGGATGAACCGCGACGGACGGGTCATATTGACGTCTCCGTGCATTCGCCGCGACTCGGCATAACACAGGTACAACTTGGTCTTGGCACGGGTTATACCCACGTAACAGAGACGGCGCTCTTCTTCCAGCCCGGACAGATTTTCCATCGACATACGGTGCGGGAACAGCCCTTCTTCCATGCCGGCCAGGAACACCAGGGGAAACTCGAGCCCCTTGGCAGAATGCAGAGTCATCAGCTGAACCGCGTCTTCCTCGTCCCCCGCCTGGGCGTCTCCCGCATCCAGCGCCGCCTGATCCAGAAAGGCGGCCAGGATGGATTTGGCAGTCATGTCGTCATCCACATCAAGTTCCGACTCGTCGAAACTGTTAGCGGCGGTAATCAGTTCATCCAGGTTTTCCAGTCTGGCCCGGGCTTTCTCGCCGCCTTCCTTTTCATGGTGCTGAACCAGCCCGCTATGCTTGATGATGTGTTCCACCTTGTGGTGCAGCTCAAGGTTGGTGCAGGCATCGTCCATGGATTCAATCAGGTCGAGAAACGCCTGCAAAGAGTTCGCTGCCCGAGAGCTGAGCAGCCTCTCGCTAACACTCCTCAGGCAGGCGGTCCACAGGGAGCTGCCTTCCTGCCGGGCCAGCATCCGCACCTGCTCGATGGTCCGCCCGCCTATGCCTCGGGTAGGCACGTTGATCACCCGCTCCATGGCGGTATCGTCATGACGATTGACCAGCAGGCGCAGGTAGGCCAGGGCATTCTTGATTTCCAGCCGTTCGTAAAAACGATGGCCGCCATAGATCCGGTAGGGCATACCAACCCGCAGCAGTGCGTCTTCCAGTTCCCGGGACTGGGCGTTAGACCGGTAAAGCACCGCTGAGTCAACCCGACGGTTGCCCTTGTTCACCCAGTCCTGCAGCCGATCAACAATAAACCGCGCCTCGTCCTGCTCATTAAAGGCTTCGTACACCGAGATCTGCTCGCCATCGGACCCATCGGTCCATAATTCCTTGCCCAGTCGACCCTGATTGTTGGCGATCAGCTTGTTGGCGGCGTTCAGTATTGTCGAAGTGGAGCGGTAGTTCTGCTCCAGACGGACGATTTCACTGCCGGGAAAATCGCTGCTGAATTTCTGAATATTTTCAATCTTAGCGCCGCGCCAGCCATAGATCGACTGGTCGTCGTCGCCAACCACCATCATCTGGTTCCGATTACCGGCCAGCACCCGCAGCCACGCGTACTGGATTGTATTGGTGTCCTGAAATTCGTCCACCAGAATATGCCGGAAGCGGCGCTGGTAGTGATCCAGAATCTGTGGATTTTTCAGCCACAGTTCGTGGGCTCGCAGCAGAATTTCGGCGAAGTCCACCATGCCGCCGCGATCACAGGCCTCTTCATAGGCCGCGTAAATTGCGGCCATGTTACGGCCGTAATCGTCGCCGACGGTTTCCAGGTTGGCGGCCCGCAGGCCCTCGTCTTTCTGTGAATTGATAAACCATTGGATCTGTCGCGGCGGGTACTTATCCTCGTCGATACCCAGGCTGCGACACAGCCGCTTGATAAGGCGCAGCTGATCGTCACTGTCGAGGATATGAAAATCCTCCACCAGGCCGGCCTCCTGCCAGTGAGTGCGCAACAGTCGATGAGCCAGACCATGGAAGGTGCCAACCCACATGCCGCCGATAGGTTGAGACAGCAGTTGCTCGATTCGGCCGCGCATTTCCCGTGCCGCCTTGTTGGTGAATGTCACCGCCAGAATGCTGTAGGGCGAAGCCTGTTCGGCATGCAACAACCAGGCAATGCGATGTACCAGCACGCGGGTCTTGCCACTGCCCGCCCCAGCCAGCACCAGCAGGCTTTGGGAACTGGTAGTAACGGCCTGCCGCTGCGGGGCGTTAAGTTTGTCGAGAATATGGGAGACGTCATCCATCATGATGGGCGCTATTCTAGCAAAATTACCCCATTCGTCTGCGATTGATCCGAACAGAAGGGAGTTTTATTGTCAGGTTCATTACCAGACGCCGGGACGGCGTCTAAAACTCCTCGGATGACAGCATATGTAGGGGCGCATTTTTGGCGGCGAAGCGACCCATCGGCGTATCGCGACATGCGCGGAAACCAAACGCGAGCCGGAAGCGTAAACCTTCTGAGAGTAATTAGCGGTGGCCAGAATCTTCGCTTTCTGCGCCGGGTCGCCTGATGGGATTTTCACGGCGCACTGGAAACCAGACAGATAGCTGAAGAGCGCCTGGTTACGTGCCGCAGCACTCTGGTATGTTGGCGTTGAAGTTTGCCGTACCTGGCATCGCTTATCGGGCAATAAGGTGACCATTTCCTGCGGGTGTCCCGTCCGGCGGGGCCTTCAGACAAGCTCGCTGGCTTCGTTGTACTGCCTTGACAGGCAGACGCATGAAGACGGCAATGCGCCTTGCCAGCGGACTCAGTCTGGAGGCCAGAGCAGTGTGGTAATTAATCAGAGGCTCCTTAAGCAGGGGTTGCTTAGCTAAACGCGCCAAGTTTGGTAGAATCGGCGCCCTGACAAAGTTTCAGTACCGCAATTCCGCAGGCGATCCACCCGCGAAACCAATTCCCTTCCCCGGCTGGCGTATCGGAATTCTGACCGGGTATACCGTCACCGAGATAGGACCAACCGTTAGGAGATCAACATGTCTGCATCTTCAGACAAGGCCCAGTTCAACTGGGAAGACCCGTTTCTGCTCGACGATCAGCTCAGTGAAGAAGAGAGCATGGTGCGTGATACCGCCCGCCAGTACGCCCAGGAAAAGCTGCTTCCTCGTGTCCGCGACGCGTATCGAAAAGAAGAGACCGATCCCGAAATTTTTCGTGAAATGGGCGCCCTGGGGCTGTTGGGGCCATTTATCGACGGTTACGACTGCGCTGGCATGAACTATGTCTGTTACGGCCTGGCAGCGCGCGAGATTGAGGCGGTGGACTCCGGCTACCGCTCTATGTTCAGTGTCCAGTCAAGCCTGGTAATGCTCCCTATTCATGAGTTTGGTACCGAGGCGCAGAAGCAGAAGTACCTTCCCAAGCTGGCGAGTGGTGAATACATAGGCTGTTTCGGTTTGACCGAACCCGATCACGGCTCCGATCCGGGCAGCATGATAACCCGCGCCAGAACCGTCGACGGCGGCTATCTGCTGTCCGGCGCCAAGAACTGGATCAGCAATTCACCCATCGCCGATGTATTCGTGGTGTGGGCCAAGGACGACGACGGCGTCATCCGTGGTTTTGTGCTGGAAAAGGGCATGCAGGGGCTCAGCGCACCAAAGATCGAAGGCAAGCTGGCATTGCGTGCGTCGATTACCGGCGAAATCGTAATGGACGAGGTGTTCGTGCCAGCGGAAAACAAGTTTCCTGAAGTGGGCGGGTTGAAAGGTCCTTTCACCTGTCTGAACTCGGCCCGCCTGGGTATCGCCTGGGGCGCCATCGGCGCTGGCGAAACGTGCTGGAAAGCAGCCCTGCAATACACCCTGGACCGCAAGCAGTTCGAGCGGCCACTGGCAGCCAACCAGTTGATACAGAAAAAACTGGCGGTCATGCAGACTGATCTGTCACTGGCTTTACAGGGCTGTCTGCGAGCCACGCGCATGAAAGACGAGGGCAGGCTGACCCCGCCTCTGATCTCTCTGCTCAAGCGGAACTCCTGTCTGAAGGCTCTGGATGCGGCACGGGAGGCACGTGACATGCTGGGCGGCAACGGAATTTCCGACGAATACCCGGTCATGCGTCATGCTCAGAACCTGGAAGTGGTCAATACCTACGAGGGTACCCAGGATATTCACGCGCTGATCCTGGGTCGCGAGCAGACGGGAATTCAGGCGTTCAGTCGCTAGCCGTGTCCCTATCGGATTCCGGGGGACTGCGCCATTTTCTGAACACAGGAGGCTCCCGGGTACTCCGGGTGTCTTCTGTCGCGCCTTGTACTTGGGGTTGAAAAAAGAGAAGGCTGCTTCAGGCTTTTTCAACATTGCTGTAATTCTTATAGTCGACTCAAAACCTGCCAGTCGATTCTGACATTCAGTCTCTAAAAGTTATCTCTGATTTCTGTGATGCGAATTCTGTTCACTGATCCAACGTACACCTGAACAGTGACAGGCTAACCAATCCTGAGCCGGTTGAGCCCCAGTCTTGCAGGATTGATAGTGCCAGTGCAGAACTTAGACAGAAGGACGACCAGCAGACCTATAACAATCGCGATACGCGTAAGCCTAGTGAGCTCCTTTGTGAGCCTCACAGGCGACGATCAGATCAGAGGATTCTCCTGATTCTGTGCTTATTCTTATCTTGGTTTTTCTTAGGTTGTCCCTCAGCGGGCCGAGTAGCATCAAAATTCAAAGATAGTGGAGAACTGTGCCAGTAAAGATCACACCACCCACCAGGTTGTTATTCAGAAAAGCCTTGAAGCACTCAGCGGGTTCGCGTTCACGAATCAGAAACTGTTGGTACAACAACAACAGGGTAGCCACTCCCAGCCCGGTATAGAAGAAACCACCCAGTTGAAAGCGTTGTGCGGCCAGCACAAGCGACATCAGGAACATCATCTGCAATATAAAAATCATCATACGATCCGCGGAACCAAACAGAATGGCTGTGGATTTGAGGCCCAGCTTAAGGTCATCTTCCCTGTCCACCATGGCGTACTCCGTGTCATAGGCCACAGTCCAAAGACAATTAGCCACAAACAGCAGGAATGCTGCAGCTGGAATCGAGCCGGTCTGGGCGGTGAATGCCATCAGGATGCCCCAGGAGAAGGCGATTCCCAGGATAACCTGCGGCAGGTTGGTCACACGCTTCATGAACGGGTAAATGGCAGCAACTGCCACTGCGCCAAAAGAAAGCAGGATGGTTTGCCGGTTGGTCAGTAGTACCAGTAAGAACCCGCATGCTGCCAGAAAAAGGAAGCATTTGAGTGCGTCCTGGCGCTTAAGCAGGCCGGTAGCAAGTGGGCGGCCTTGAGTCCGCGCTACCTCGCCATCGAAGTTGGCATCGGCATAATCGTTGATGGCACAGCCGGCCGAACGCATCAGAAAGGTTCCCAGGGTAAAAATAATCAACAGGCCGATATCGGGCAGCCCTTCCGCTGCAATCCAGAGCGCGGTGACAGTGGGCCAGAGCAACAGTAGCACGCCAATGGGCCTGTCAAAGCGGATGAGTTGTAAATAGCCTGGCAGTTTGGCAGAAAACTCCGGGAATCGGCCCTGCAATTTGTCCTGTAACGTGGTTACAAATTTGGATTCAGAAGACATAACCTTGTAAAACTGTTATCGATTGATGTGGAAGCGGAGTTATTTCAGGCTTCACGCTGACGTTTTAGCCAGGCTGAAGTTTAAGCCACGCAGAAGTTTAAGTCATGAAGGAGCTTTCGCAATGCAGGAAAAACTAACCATGACAATGCCCATTGTAAATGACTGATACCTCCTCTGCCCGGCAAATAAACGCTGTTTTGCCTGGCATGACCATAAAGTTCCCTCTCGCATGACAGGCTCTTCCAGCTGCGGCCAGCCTGCGAATCCCCCGGCTTCTCTGGGCTGTCATTTCGGGCCGATGGCTGCTGGCGACAAAGCTCCTTCTCAATGGACTTGCCTGATCGCCAGAGTATTGCCGGGTTTAATTCCAGCTTCCCTGTTCCTGAGGATTAATTTTACACCCTGCCGTAGTCTTCGCGCCGGCCCAGCCAGCGGTGCACCAGTGGGTCGATCAGCGCCGGGTAGCTGTTGAGAATGATCTCGGCAGATGCGCGCACATCCTCCAGCAGATAGGCATCCCGGGAGATATCCGCCACGCGAAAACTCATCAGCCCGGTCTGCTGGGTTCCCAGCACCTGGCCCGGGCCCCGGATCTCCAGGTCTTTTTCCGCGATGTAGAACCCATCGGTACTTTCCCGCATTACCGCCAGGCGATGTTTGCCGGTTTCAGACAACGGTCCCTGGTAAAGCAGGATGCAATAGCTGCGTTTACTGCCGCGGCCTACCCGGCCACGCAGCTGATGCAGTTGGGCCAGTCCGAGGCGCTCGGAGTTTTCTATCACCATCAGGCTGGCATTGGGCACATCGACACCCACTTCGATGACTGTCGTGGCTACCAGCAACTGCAGCTGACCGGCTTTGAACTGCTCCATCACGGCGGCCTTTTCCCGGGGTTTCATCCGGCCATGAACTAGCCCGATATTCAGCTCCGTAAGCTGTTCCCGCATCATTGCCGCTGTGGCTTCGGCGGCCTGGCACTGCAGTGACTCGGATTCTTCAATCAGCGTACACACCCAGTACACCTGATTGCCTTCTTCGCAGGCGCTGTGAATCCGCGCAATGACCTCTTCCCGGCGCTCGTCGCCGATCACCAGTGTCTGTACCGGGGTCCGTCCGGGTGGCAGTTCATCGATCACCGAACAGTCCAGGTCTGCATAGGCACTCATGGCCAGGGTGCGGGGAATGGGTGTGGCGGTCATCACCAGCTGATGAGGCTCACGGGCCTTGCTGGCTGACTTCTCTTTCAGAGCCATACGCTGATGGACCCCGAAGCGGTGTTGCTCATCAATGATGATCAGCCCCAGATTGGCGTAGCTGACCGACTCCTGAAACAGCGCGTGAGTACCGACCACGACTCTGGTTGTACCGGAGATTATGCCCTCCAGTTGCTGCCGGCGCTGAGTCGTAGTCAGTTTACCGCTCAGCCAGCCGACCGCTATGCCCAGCGGTTCAAGCCACTGGCTGAAGTTCATGAAGTGCTGTTCGGCCAGAATTTCGGTAGGCGCCATGATGGCCACCTGGAAATGATTTTCCACCGCCCGCAGGGCTGCCAGCGCAGCGACCACGGTCTTGCCGGAGCCGACATCCCCCTGCACCAGCCTCAGCATCGGCGAGACGCCGGCCAGGTCTGCCGCCACTTCATCAAAAGCGCGCCGTTGGGCGCCGGTAAGCTGGAAAGGCAGGTTCTTGATGAACTGTTCCACCAGGCTATGTTGGGCCGGCATGGACGGTGCCGGGCGGGTACTGGATGCCAGTCGCAGACGGCGCATGCACAATCGGTGGCTTAACAATTCCTCGAACGCCAGACGCTGTTGCGCAGGATGTTGGCCGCTTTCCAACAGTTCCAGTGTCACATTTTGCGGCGGATGATGAAGGAAACGCAGGGCTTCGGCCAGGCTCATGGACAATGGATTGCCGCCGTTCGGACCCGGGGGTCGTGATCGACTTCGTACTTCCTCGGGGAGGTATTCGGTAATCTGATGCAGAGCGTCCATGCGTGCCAGTGCCTGATCGATAATGCTGCGCAGCCTCGCCTGCTGCAATCCCTCGGTGGAGGGGTAGATCGGCGTCAGGGTGTTTTCCAGCCCGCCGCTATCGCCGTTGTCGAGGATCCGGTATTCGGGATGGTAGATCTCATACCCGGCGCTGCCTCGTCTGACTTCCCCGTAACAGCGCAACCGCACACCGGATTGCAGGGATTGTTGCTGTGCCGGCGAAAAGAAGAAAAAGCGTAGATTGATAAAGCCGGTATCGTCTTTCAGGGTGCATTGCAGGCTGCGTCGTTTACCGAACAGAACCCGGCTGGCGACCAGTTCGCCTTGCAGTTGCACGTGGTCGCCAAAGCGGGCGCTTCTTATGTCGTCGATACGGGTGCGGTCCTGGTAACGGAAGGGCAGGTGAAACAGCAGGTCCTGCAAGTTGCTGATGCCCAGGTTCTGCAGCTTCTTTTCGATACTGGGCCCCACGCCGCGCAGCGTAGTCAATGGCATCTGTTCCAGGCCCTTGCCTGAAGCGGTAGGAGTTGACTTATTGCTTCCGGCAGTGGGTGTGGGCATGGGGACTGAACGAACACCTGGCTGAAGGCTGTGCTGAATGAGTATAGGAGGTTTTTGTGACAGCGGCCACAGGGCCCGTCGTTTGGCTCCATGGCAGTGTCAGAGGATGCCAGGCCTGGTAAGCGTTGAAAAACAGGACGGATGACAGCCTGCTTCAGGCGCCGAGCATCACAACGGCATCAACTTCCACCTGTGATCCTTTTGGTAAGGCGCTGACCTCGATCGTGGCCCGGGCCGGATACGGTTCGCTGAAATAGCTGGCCATGATGTCGTTGACCCGGGGGAACTCTGTCAGGTCGGTAAGGTAGATAGTCAGTTTCACAACATCGGCCAGGGTTGCTCCACTTGCCTCGATCACGGCCGACAGATTTTTGAATACCTGGTTGGTTTGCGCCTCGATACCCCCTTCCACCAGTTCCATGGTGGAGGGCAGAAGCGGTATCTGTCCCGACAGAAAAACCAGGTTGCCGGCCTTGATAGCCTGGGAATAGGGGCCTATGGCATGAGGGGCTTTAGAGGTGTTAACCGGCTGGATCTTTGTCATGATTACTCTCGAATTGATGACTGCCAATAGTGTTTCTGATTTCTTTCCGGGTCGCCCGGCTCTTGACCCGGCTTACAGAATTGACGGCGCCGATCAGACGAATACGCTTCATGACCTGGGCCAGGTGGATGCGGTTGCGGACGCTGATCAACAGGTTCACGATACTGAGGCGGGCATCCCGCTCCAGAGTACTGATCTTTTCGATGTTGGCTTCGGCGCCGGTCACAGCGGTGGCCAGAGTGGCGATGATGCCGCGCTGATTTTCCAGCTCTACCCGTAACTCCACGGAAAATTCCCCTTCGACATCGGGGTCCCAGGTTACTGTCACGCATTTTTCCGGGTTGTCGCGGATATCGGTAATGTTGTTACAGTCATCGGTATGGATGACCATGCCGCGACCGGAACTGACATGGCCGACAATCGGGTCCCCGGGGATTGGGCGGCAGCACCTGGCGTAGTTCATCACCAGCCCTTCCGAACCGCGAATAGCCAGAGAATGCTGCGACTCGGACTTTTCCATTTCTTCCTGGGTGCGGGTGTCAGGCACCATGCGCTGGGCCACGATATAGGCCATGCGGTTGCCCAGCCCGATCTCCGCCAGCAGATTATCCAGGCTGCCCTGGCTGGTCTGCTTCAGAACCTGGTCGATGTCCTCGTGGGGGATCTTGTCCAGCTGGGTATTGAAAGTGGCGAGGGCCTTGTTGAGCAGTCTGCGGCCCAGTGACACCGATTCGGAATGACGCTGGTTTTTCAGGTAGTGCCGAATGTTGCTGCGAGCCTTGCCGGTGGTGACAAAACTCAGCCAGGCCGGATTGGGCTGGCCGCCGGCGGCGGTAATAATCTCCACCGTCTGCCCGCTTTGCAGGGGTTCGCTCAAGGGTGCCAGACGCCGGTTGATACGGCAGGCCACGCAGGAATTGCCGACATCGGTGTGAATTGCATAGGCGAAGTCCACAGCGGTGGAGCCGGTGGGCAGTTCGCGGATGGAACCCTTGGGAGTGAACACATAGATTTCATCGGGGAACAGGTCGATCTTTACATGCTCGATAAATTCCAGGGAATTACCCGCACTCTTCTGCAGTTCCAGCAGGCCGTTGACCCACTCCCTGGCGCGCATGTGGGCGTTGGACGGGGTCTCGTCACCTGATTTGTAAAGCCAGTGGGCGGCGATGCCGTTATTAGCCATTGCCTCCATTTCTTCCGTGCGGATCTGGATCTCGATGGGAACCCCGTGCATGCCGAACAGGGTAGTATGCAGGGACTGGTAGCCATTGGCTTTCGGAATGGCGATGTAATCCTTGAACCGTCCAGGCACCGGTTTGTACAGATTGTGCACGGCGCCCAGTACCCGGTAGCAGGTATCGACCTTGTCGACGATGATCCGGAACGCGTACACGTCCATGATTTCGGAGAACGACTTCCGCTGGCTGCGCATCTTCTGGTAGATACTGAACAGATGCTTTTCCCGGCCGATAGTGCGGCCGGGCAGCCCTTCCCGTTCCAGGCAGGCCTCCAGCGAAGTCTGAATCTGGGACAGGATTTCCTTGCGGTTGCCGCGGATTTTTTTCACCGCGGTCGCAATACGGCTCGCCCGCATCGGGTACAGGGCATGAAAGCCCAGTTCCTCGAATTCCACCCGCACGTTGTTCATGCCCAGCCGGTTGGCGATAGGGGCATAGATATCCAGGGTTTCCCGGGCGATGCGGCGGCGCTTCTCCGGCGTCAGCACACCCAGGGTCCGCATGTTGTGCAACCGATCGGCGATTTTTACCAGAATGACCCGCAGGTCTTTGGCCATAGCCATGGCCATCTTCTGGAAGTTTTCCGCCTGGGCTTCGGCACGGGAGCTGAAATTGATTTTATTCAGCTTGCTGACACCGTCTACCAGGTCGGCGACGGTGCCCCCGAACTGGTTCTTGATCGCTGTTTTGGAAATGCCGGTGTCTTCGATGACATCATGCAGCATCGCCGCCATCAGGCTTTGATGGTCCATGTGCATGTCACACAGGATGTTGGCGACAGCCAGAGGATGGGTAACATAAGGGTCGCCACTGCGACGGAACTGGCCGTCGTGGGCCTGTTCCGCGTAGTAATAGGCGCGTCGTACGGAGTTGACCTGGTTGGGCACCAGGTAGGAAGCCAGGTTACTGGACAGTGAGTCGATAGTGTCTGTAGCACGCACGTCCACCGCCCGACTCCTCAGACCTACTGTTCTTCGTCTTCCGAAGTCTGATCCGGTTCGACCTCGCCTTCCGCCGCGTCCAGACCCTCTTCAGGAACCGCCGGCATCTCGGCTGCCACTGCCACTTCGGCGGCATGCTGGGCTTCCAGAGTCGCCTCGTCCATTTCGATGGTCTGCTTTTCCTTCAGGATGCTGACATCGATAAGGTCATCCGCTATTTCCCGCAGGGCAATTACCGTTGGCTTGTCCTTTTCTACGGGTACCAGGGGATCTTTGCCACCTGTTTGCAGCTGACGTGCCCGCTTGCTGGCAATCATGACCAGCTGGAAACGGTTATCTACCTTGTCGAGGCAGTCTTCAACGGTAATTCGAGCCATATCAATACCTGTCTTTGGTTGTCTGTCGTGTGCCCCGGGCCATTAAAGCAGTTGCACCCTGCTTTTCAATCGCTCGGGCAACAACGTCGTGCTGGTTCAAGGGCACTCTACTGAAAAGGACCGGGATTTTACTCAATTCTGCTCCTGGCCGCTATAAAAACCCTCGAATGTGCCAGCAGCAGCTGTTTAATCGACCAGCCAGCGGGCTAGTCTGGAGAATGGGACAGTTTCTGCAACAGCTCCGCCTGGTTATCCTGCTGATAGGCCAGGGTCAGTCGCTGGGAGCGTACGATGGCGCCCAGGTCGTCCAGTGCCGTGTCAAAATCCTTATTGACCACTACGTAATTGGCCTCAGCCACGTGTGAAATTTCATCCACTGCCTGGCGCATGCGCCGTTCGATGGTATCCGGGTCGTCCTGGGCGCGGCGGGTCAACCGTTCCCGCAAGGCTTCGACTGATGGCGGCAGGATGAAGATGGTGCAGGTGTCCGGCATGGCGTTACGCACCTGACTGGCTCCCTGCCAGTCGATCTCAAGGATTACATTCAGGCCGGCATCCAGGCGGTCCTGCACCCAGCGCTGGGAGGTGCCGTAATGGTGGCCGTACACTTCGGCGCTTTCAATAAACTCGCCCTGCCTCAGCATGGTAATGAACGTCTCTTTATCGACAAAATGGTAATTGACCCCATCCACTTCGCCGGGGCGGATTTCCCGGGTGGTGTGTGATACCGAGACGCACAGGTTCTGACTGCCCTCGGATTCAACCAGTGCTTTCACCAGGCTGGTTTTGCCGGCACCGGACGGCGCCATCACGATAAAAAGATTTCCTTTGGCCATAGTCAGTGTTCCTTTCTATTTTCACTGTCAGTCGCTGAAAGCCGGCCGGACGCAGAAAGTCCGGCGGTCATCGGCAGGTGACCGCGTTATTCGATATTCTGAATCTGTTCACGCATCTGTTCTATCAGTACTTTCAATTCCACCGCGCTGCGCGTGGTTTCCGCCACGATGGATTTCGACGACAGGGTGTTGGCCTCGCGGTTCAGTTCCTGCATGAGGAAATCCAGCCGCCGACCTTTCTGGCCACTGGCCTTGAGTACCCGGGAAACTTCCGTCACATGGGCGGCGAGCCGGTCCAGTTCTTCATCGACATCCGATTTCTGGGCGACCAGAACCAGCTCCTGTTCCAGCCTGTTGGGGTCCAGTTCCAGTTTGAGCTCCTCGAGCCGGGCAACGATATTGTCGCGCTGGCGCTGGAGAATGCCCGGCAACAGGCCCCGAACTTCAGCAATTATTTCTTCGATCGTTCGCAGCCGCTGCTCGATCAGCCTGCCCATTTCCAGGCCTTCCCGCTGACGGGTATCCAGCAGGTCTTCGATGGCCAGGCCAAACAACTGCATGGCCTGTTCTTCCAGTTCGGTGACGTCAGTTTCCTGTTCCTGGATAATTCCCGGCCAGCGCAAAATCTCTGCCACTGACAGGGAATCGGCATCGCTGGCAATCTGCTGGACTGTTTCGGACGCTTCACTGAGCTGCGCGATAAGTCCCAGATTGAGGTTTAACTGCTGCTGCTGTTGCTCGCTGGGTTGATACCGAAGCTGACACTCCACTTTGCCGCGGTTCAGCTTCTTGCGAATGGCTTCCCGTACCAGCGGCTCAAGGCTTCGCAAGGTGTCCGGCAGGCGGATGCTGATTTCCAGATAGCGGTGATTGACCGAGCGGATTTCCCAGGTCAGTGATCCCCAGCTCTCATCCTGCTGGCGTCGGGCAAAAGCCGTCATGCTGTAAATCATAGAAACCCTTCCCGGTAGCTAATCACAATAGTGGATTCTAGCGCAATCCGGCAGTAATGGGTCAGATGCCAGTCACACTCGAGATCGAATCCCGGGTCGCAAAGGCCTGGGATATCGGGGATAATCCCCGGCCAATCCGACCAACCCAAGAGAGATTTATGTCTGACACCGTGCGTCCCAGTGAACGCCAGCCCGAGCAGCTGCGAAATATCGTCCTGACCAGAAGGTTCACCAAACATGCCGAGGGCTCAGTCCTCGTCGAATTCGGGGATACCCGGGTAATCTGCACCGCCAGCGTTGAAACCTCGGTGCCACGGTTTCTGAAAGGATCGGGGCAGGGCTGGGTGACGGCCGAATACGGTATGTTGCCTCGCTCTACCAACAGTCGTATGGATCGTGAGGCGGCCCGGGGCGGTCAGTCCGGCCGCAGCCAGGAAATTCAGCGGCTGATCGGCAGATCACTGCGGGCCGCGGTTGATCTGGGGAAACTGGGCGAAAACACGATCAAGATCGATTGCGACGTGATTCAGGCAGATGGTGGCACCCGCACGGCATCCATTACCGGGGGCTGCGTGGCACTGGTTGATGCGCTCAGGCACATGCAGGTAAAAGGCCTGCTGAAAACGGACCCGTTGCGGCAGATGATTGCTTCGGTGTCAGTAGGTATCTTCAAAGGCACGCCGATTCTGGATCTGGATTACGCTGAAGATTCAAACGCAGAAACAGACATGAACGTGGTAATGACAGAGAGCGGTAACTTTATCGAAGTTCAGGGTACTGGCGAGGACGGCGATTTCACCCTGCAACAGCTGCAGGACATGATCGCGCTGGCCCAGCGCGGTATTGATGAACTGATCAGGAAACAAAAGGAAGTACTTCGCTAGGGAACTGCGGCCTCAGTTTTTGAGGGACTGCCCGAGACAATTTTGAGAACCAATTACGGAACCGGTACAGCGATGCAGAACTATCAGAAGAAGTTTATTGAATTTGTGATCGACAACGATATCCTGCGATTCGGTGAATTTACTCTGAAATCAGGACGTACCAGCCCCTATTTTTTCAATGCCGGGTCGTTTAATACCGGCGCCAAGCTCGCTTTTCTGGCACGCAGCTACGCCGCCGCGATCAGAGAGTCGGCGATGGATTTCGACGTCATGTTCGGCCCGGCCTACAAAGGCATTCCACTGGCCGCTGTAACTTCTGCGATTCTTGCCATCGAACATGATTTTGACCGGCCCTATTGTTTTAATCGTAAGGAAGCCAAGGACCATGGCGAGGGTGGTGTGATTGTCGGTGCCCACCTCAGGGGCCAGGTATTACTTATTGATGATGTGATCACCGCCGGGACAGCGGTGCGGGAAGCTGTTGAGATCATCAATGGAGAAGGTGCCGGCCTGGCCGGCATCGTGGTGGCAATGGATCGACAGGAGAGAGGGCGGGGAGAGCGCTCCACGATTCAGGAAATTGCCAGTACCTACAACGTACCGATTACCTGCATTATCAGTCTGCAGGACATTATCGATTACCTGGACGCCAGCGATAATCCGGCCTATCTCGAACACCTTGAAGCCATCGACCGATATCGGGAAGAGTACGGTGCGGTCTGATCCTGCGCGGCGGGACTGACAGCCAGCTAACCCGAAATCGTGGTCTGGGGGTGCAGACCCGGTATCGTCGCGGGCACCAGCAGATTGGTTTTCAGGTAAGCCCACTGAACATCCCAGTTCTCCAGCGGTGAGCGCCGGAATTCACTGCGCACGTATTCATTCATACGCCCCTCACACCAGGCCAGCAGCAGATTGGCGAGCGCCGCCGGCGATATACTGGCCCTCAGTCCCTCGCGGATCTGGGCTTCACGCAGGATCTGTTTCAGCTGGGATTCCAGGCGGTCATAGATCTGAGCCACCCGGGCCCGCAGGCGTTCGGTTTCCCCCGCCAGGGCATCCCCGGCAAGGATACGCGTAATACCCGGGTTCTTGTCGGCAAAGGTCAGTACCAGAAACAGAATCTGTTCGCAGCGCTGCTCGGCGGTACCTTCGTCACTGAGGATGCGGCTGAAGCGAGTAAACAGGGTGTCTTCGATAAATTTGATGAGCCCCTCGAACATCCGCGCCTTGCTGGGGAAATGACGGTAAAGAGCGGCTTCCGATACACCCACTTCCCGCGCCAGTGCGGCAGTGGTTATGCGCTCACCCGGCGAGGTTTCCAGCATGCGCGCCAGGGATTGCAGAATCTGTTCTTTTCTCGAAGTCTTAGGGGGTGTTGCCATAATTACTCTGTTCCAGCCCGTCAGTTGGTGAGGCTTTAATTATTGTTGGTGATAAGCGTGCCGACGCCCTCATCAGTGAAGATTTCCAGAAGAACCGCGTGCTCTACGCGCCCGTCAATGATATGGGCCCGTTTAACGCCACCCTTCACTGCATCCAGGGCGCACTGCACCTTGGGCAGCATGCCGCCATGGATGGTTTTGTCCGCAATCAGGCCGTCCACCTGTTCCGTGGTGAGGCCGGTGAGCACCTTGCCGTCCTTGTCCTGAACCCCGGCCACGTTGGTCAGCAGGATAAGTTTTTCGGCGTGCAGGACCTTGGCGATTTCACCGGCGACAGTGTCAGCGTTGATGTTGTAGCTGTTGCCCTCGCGGTCTGTGCCGATCGGGGCAATGACCGGGATGAAGTCACTGTTTTTCATGGCATCGATAATCTCGGTATTGATGGCAGTTACCCTGCCAACCTGGCCGATGTCGATACCCGCCTGGTCGCTGCCGGCATCGGATTTTCTCAGTAACAGCTTCTCGGCGGTGATCAGCCCGCCATCCTTGCCGGTTATGCCGATGGCCTTACCCTGGTGTCTTGATAACAGGCTGACGATCTCTTTGTTGACCAGGCCGCCCAGCACCATCTCCACCACATCCATGGTCCGCTTGTCGGTTACCCGCATGCCTTCGATAAAATTGGATTCAATTTCCAGCTTTTCCAGAAGCGAACCAATCTGGGGACCGCCACCGTGTACGACCACCGGGTTCATGCCGACCAGTTTCATCAATACGATATCGCGGGCGAAACTGTTTTTCAGGTTTTCGTCGACCATGGCGTTGCCGCCGTATTTCACGACGATGGTACGGTCGGTGTAGCGCTGAATATAAGGCAGGGCTTTGGTGAGCACCCTGGCGACGTTGTGGGCATTGTCCAGACTCAGTGACATAGCAAAAAAACCACTCGGATTTCAGAAGGGCATAAGGTAAGTAAACGTTTACTTTGATGCAAGCGCTAGAAGTTTATCACAAGAGATTGATCCACCCGGGCAAGCAGGTGGCGAAACTCGTCCTTGATTCTTTCCAGGGCGGCAGGCGAATCCGCCTCGAATCTCAAGAGCAGGGCGGGGCTGGTATTTGACGCCCTGACCAGTCCCCAGCCATCAGGGTAGTCTACCCGGATGCCGTCTATTTCGCTGATCCGGCCGTCTGGAAACCGGGCCTGGCTGCGCAATTGTTCGACCAGGCTGAACTTGCGCTGCTCTGGAACCGGCACGGGCAGCTCCGCCGTGGCGAAACGTTCCCCCAGGCTGGTCACCAGACTCGCCGTCGGGCCTGGGCTGGCAGCGAAAATCTCCAGCAGACGGGCTGCTGTGTACATGCCGTCATCGTATCCGAACCAGCGATCCTTGATAAAAATATGGGCCGAGTATTCGCCGCCCAGCGGTGCATTGGTCTCCTGCATCTTCTGTTTCATGAAGGAATGGCCGCTTTTATGCATGACCGGTATACCCCCGCAGGCTTCGATCAGACCGGCAAGCCGGCTGCTGCACTTCACATCGAAGATGACCGGTTCACCCGGGTGATGGGGCACGATATGGCTGATCAGGGTGGCCAGCAACAGGTCGGTGTCGATGATTTCTCCGTCACTGGTCACCACACCAAGCCGGTCGCCGTCTCCGTCAAATGCCAGGCCGAGGTCTGCCTGTTGAGCAAGTACCTGTTTCCGCAACTCGGCCAGGTTGTTGGCAATGGTGGGGTCAGGATCATGGTTGGGAAAATTGCCATCCAGCTCGCAATACAACGGAATTACCTCGCAGCCCAGCGCAGAGAATAACGCCGGGGCGATGATGCTGGTCACGGCATTGGCACAATCCACCACGAGCTTCAGTTTGCGCTTTATCTGCAGGTGATCACACAGGTAGGCGATATAGTCTGGTTTGATATCCAGCGCCTGGTACCGGCCCTGTCCGTGGCGCAGCAGTCCCGCTTCGATGCGCTGGCGGATGCGTTGGATCTGATTGTCGGCCAGACAGGCGCGCCGGAATACGATCTTGATACCGTTATAGGCAGCCGGGTTGTGACTGGCGGTCAACATGACGCCGGAAGTCCAGTTGGTGGTGTGATTGCCGAAGTAGACCAGCGGTGTGGGCACCAGATCCAGATCCACCACATTGCAGCCGCTGGCCCGGATCCCGGCAATCAGGTGTTTAGACAGACTCGGGCTTGAGAGACGGCCATCGCGCCCTGCCAGCAGTGTGTGAATGCCCGCATCCAGTGCCTCGCTGCCGATGGCGTGGCCAATGACGCGGATACTCTGTTCATCCAGCTGGTCGTCGTAGATTCCGCGTATGTCGTAAGCCCGAAAGATTTCCGCGGTGACCGGTTGGCCGGAAGTGGACACGCCCAGGTCCCCATTCGCTGGCATTCAATACTCCCTGATAGAACCACTGATTACTGTCTAACGCACTTGCCTGGCGGCAGGCTGATCGGTGGATCCCTTGCTCTGCGGAGCGCGCTCCGCTATCAACTTCAGCATCTGTCGGGCGACCTGGTGTTTGTTGCCTGGTCCCATATCGCTCTGACCCTCGGCAAAGATCGCCGTCGCCGCGACAGAATCCCTGTTGAATGTATCGGTCGCCTGGTTGGCAAACAACAGGTCCAGTTTCTTGTTCTGTAACTTGGCGCGGCCGTTCTCGACGACATTACTGGTCTCCGCCGCGAAGCCGACCGTGAAAGGCCGGTCCGGCAGGGACGCTACGGCGCTGATAATGTCGGGATTCTTAACCAGTCTGAGTTCCATGGTCCCGGCGTTTTTCTTGATTTTCTCCCCGCTCACCTGCTCAGGGCGATAGTCTGCCACCGCGGCTACACCGATAAAGATATCCGCCTGCTGAATACGGGTCAGACAGGCTTCAAGCATCTCGTTGGCGGACTGTACGTCTATACGTTCGACCCGGTCTGGACAGGGCAGGCAGGTGGGACCGCTGACCAGCATTACCCGGGCACCGGCTGCAGCAGCCTCTGCGGCAAGGGCATAGCCCATCTTGCCGGAGCTGTGATTGCTGATAAAACGCACCGGGTCGATCGCTTCCCGGGTTGGCCCCGCCGTGATCAGCAGCTTTCTGCCACTCAGCAGGCCAGGCTTGAACAGTGACGCACAGGCTTCCAGCAACTGCTCCGGTTCCAGCAGCCGGCCCGGTCCCACATCGCCACAGGCCTGCTCCCCCTCTGCCGGACCGAACAGATAAACGCCCCGTTGTCGCAACAGGGCGATGTTGGCGCCAGTGCCTGCGTCCGCCCACATCGCCTGATTCATAGCCGGTGCCACTGCCAACGGGGCCGTGCAGGCCAGTATCAGGGTTGTCAACAGATCGTCAGCGCGACCAGTGGCCAGACGGGAGATAAAATCGGCGCTGGCCGGGGCGACCAGGACCAGGTCAGCCCAGCGAGCCAGTTCGATGTGGCCCATGGAGGCCTCTGCCTCAGGATCCAACAGGTCCAGATGGACCCGGTTACCGGATAGTGCCTGCATGGTCAGCGGGGTCACGAACTCCGTTGCCGCCCTGGTCATAACCACTTGCACCGTGGCGCCGGCTTTTATCAACAGCCTGGTCAGTTCGGCACACTTGTAGGCGGCAATACCACCGGTTATCCCTAACAGAATGCGTTTGTTGGATAGGCTTTGCATGGTGGCTTGAGGCGGGGCCTGAATTCCTGAATTGGTGAGCAGGCCGGAAAGCCTATCAGCAAGTCCGGGGCTTGGCAATTTGCCCGGCAGCCCTGTCGGCAGGACAGTTGAAAGGAGCCGGTTGAGAGTAGAAGCCTGCGCAATAGTGGCACTTTTCCGCCGCCGGTCTATGCTTGAATTGCCGCAAATGGAGGAAAAACCGAAATGGCAATATCTGAGTGGCCCGCCCAGGAGCGGCCCAGAGAGCGACTGATCGCCAATGGCCCAGGCAGTCTCAGCGATGCCGAATTACTTGCCGTTTGCCTGCGTTCCGGCTCAAGAGGCCGGACGGCGCTGGATCTGGCCAGAATTTTATTGACCCAAACGGGCAGTCTGACCCGGCTGTTCGCCCACGAGCTCGCCGAATTCTGCAGCCTGGACGGGTTGGGTCCCGAAAAGTATGCCGTGCTGCAGGCGGCGTTGGAGCTGAGTCGGCGGCAGATGCTGGAAAACCTGCCACAGGGTGAACTGCTCTCGAGTTCCAAATCCACCAGGGACTACCTGAGGGCCCGGTTCAAGTCCCATAAACGGGAAAGCTTCTGTTGTATCTTTCTGAATAATCAGCATTATATTGTCAAAGTCGAGGAGATGTTCAGCGGCACTATCGACGGCGCAGCGGTGTATCCGCGGGAAGTCGTCAAGCAGTGTCTGCATCATAATGCGGCTGCGGTGATCTTTGCCCATAATCACCCCTCGGGAATCGCCGAACCCAGCCAGGCTGATATTGCTATTACCCGAAAGCTCCAGAGTGCCCTGGGGACCATAGATGTCAGGGTTCTGGACCATTTTGTCGTCGGTGACCCGGAAGTCGTATCGTTTGCCGAACGCGGATTACTGTAAGTCTATTATTGCTAAGGCATCGGGATTCTGGTATAAAACGCAGCTCTTTTTTGGCCAGGTCCGGCAAAACCCGAATTTTTGCAACACACGGGGTCCGACTGTGACGTCAGGGCAGGTAATACTGACAATGAAGTGGTCATTCTAGTAAAGACTTTAGTCAAGACACGGTAAACAGTGCCGTGGTCAAGAAACGTCAAGAATCGAGGGTAGTTCATGTCCAGGGTATGCATGGTAACTGGCAAGAAACCGGTCACCGGTAACAATGTTTCTCACGCCAACCGAAGAACGCGGCGGCGTTTTTGTCCCAATCTCCATACCCATCGTTTCTGGGTAGAGTCAGAGAAGCGCTTTGTCAAACTGCGCGTATCCAGCAAGGGTATGCGTATTATCGACAAGCAGGGGATCGACACCGTGCTGGCCAGTCTGCGCGATAAGGGTGTGCGGGTTTAAACCAATCTTCAGGAAATTAACAGGTAACTTGCGATGCGTGACAAGATTAAGCTGGTTTCAAGCGCTGGAACAGGGCATTACTACACCACCGATAAAAACAAGCGGAACATGCCGGATAAGATGGAAATCAAGAAATACGACCCGGTTGTTCGCAAGCACGTGATCTACAAGGAATCCAAGATCAAGTAACGGTTTCGGGTTGCCAGAAAAAGCCGGAATCCCGACGGGAATTCCGGCTTTTTAGTGCCTGCTTTTTAACCGCAGGCGATCGGCCTCTGGCTTAACCGCAGGCGATCGGCCTCTGGCGCTCTGTATTCCGCCCGCCGTTACTTGCCTTTGGCCAGTCGTTTGGCCAGCCGCTCCGCAGAGGCTTTTAACTTCGGGTCCGCGTCAAACTCTTTCTTGAGTTTACCCACGGTGGTGGAAACCGTACCGTAACGCTTCAATTTGAACAGCCTTGCGATAGACTGCAACGTGACGGCGGAGAGCTCCTGACACAGGTACATCGCTACCCAGCGCGGTACATTCTTGGAACCGGGGCCTCGGGCAGCCTTGTAAATACTCTCCTCGGAAACTTTGAACTGCTTTGCCACCTCGCTAACGATATCTTTGCAGGATGGCCGCCATTTTGCGTGAGCGCCCCGGGAAACACCCCGAACCTTGGTGGTTGAGCGCTTCCTTTGGGCCTGTTTCCTGAATTTCTCATCGCCCATAACAGAAGCGAGGTTCTTTTTACCGTAAAACCTTGCCATCTCGTCATCGACGCCTTCGGCAACATACGCGCCATAGGCAGCGCGGCGCTTGGCGGCCGCTACCGGTAACTGGCGCAGGGCGTTATCACGCACCAGCCAGGCGGGGGGGAGCTCTTTGCCAACGTAAGCAGCGTAGCTGGACCATTGATAGGACTTTATGTCACCGGAGCGCACCAGGGAATGAACGTAGCGGGTCAGGGGCAGAAGAAATTTATCTTCCTGCACCAGCACGGCCTTGTAGCGCCCCTTGAACAGGGATCCCTCGGCCTTTTTCAACCGCTGATACTGCTGTGTGTACAGGCCATCAACCTGGCGCATGAAGCGGGACAGATTGGCTTCCGGGGTCTTGATGACCAGATGATACTGATCACGAAGCAGGCAATAAGCCAGTACCTGCACATTGAGCCGCGAGCAGGTTTCTTCCAGTCCGGACAGGAACGCCTCGAAATATCGATCGGAGGGGAAAACGCGTTGTTTGTCGAGACCGTAATTCGATACGTGGTAAACAGCGTCGGGATATTCTATTCGTAGTGGTCTGGCCATTGTGAGGTACCTGTACTCTTTCGTTATTGTTGTTTTTATCGTTTCGGCGGTAACCGGGAAGTCTGGGCCTGGGGGTTCGATCTAATTGTTATACGGGTGACTGCTTAATCGCCAAGCATGGGGCTTTTCCACCAGGTGTTCTGCGTGGTCGGAGCCTCGAATTCCCCCTGTGACTCCCAAAAACCCTACACATAATCTTAAACAGGTTACAGTTGACCCCCTGCACTCCTTAACATAGTTATCGTAATTAGGGTTACAGGTCAACACAACAATGGCGGTTTGCAGGAATAAATCGCGTTGGAAAAATATAGATCAATAAATCAGCTGATTCAACGGCTGGAATTACACTTTTATACTTTTTGTTCCAGACCCTGATCGTGCAAATAGCAGCGCTGTTTGACAAGCAGCTAAGGCGCGACCCTGCCAACCATGATCGCGCGCCTGGGCGCCGGGAGGCCCTCTACGGTGCGGGATGAATCGGACCGGTCAAGCCCGTCGGCCAGGGACTGAAAGGGCATCCATGAGGTACTGCGCTGTTCGGCCTCCGAGGTTGTAGTCAGATCCACCAGCCGGACATCAGTGAATCCGCAACGCAGCATCCAGCGTTGCAGGGTGGGTACGCTGGGGATGAACCAGACGTTGGACATTCGCGCATAGCGGCTGGCGGGAGTCAGGCTGTACCCCTCTTCACCTTCCACCACCAGGGTCTCCAGTACCACCTGGCCTCCCGGTTTTACACAGTTCTTCAGCAGCAGCAGGTGGTCGATTGGCGATCTGACATGGTAGATGACACCCATGGAAAGAACTGTGTCATAAAACCGGAACGGCCCGGGGTAGTGTTCCAGGCGCAGCGGCAACAGGTGACAGGGGAGGCCAGCCAGGTATTTTCTGACGGCTAGAAACTGCATCACATACAGTAGATAAGGTTCCAGGCCAATCACCAGATCGGCTCCCTCTCCCAGCGCACGCCAGCAGTGATAGCCGTTACCGCAACCGACGTCCAGCACCCGCTTTCCCGCCAGCGGATCCAGATGGGGGACCAGCCGTTCCCACTTCATGCCGGAATCCCACTCGGTGTCCAGCGACACACCAAACAGGTCAAACGGTCCCTTGCGCCAGGGAATAAATTTTCTTAGCTGGGTTTCAAGCGTTTCGATCTGCTCTGCCGTGACACCTGCAAGCCCTGCGCTGACCCCGTTCTTCAGTTCGATATGGGTGGGTCGAAGGTCCGGCAGACTTTCGATGACCGCCAGCCAGTCCTGAAGGTCTCCATGGTTCAGTGTGTCGATATAGGCGGGATCGGTGATCGCGCGGAGTTCGGCTAACGGTGAATCGCTGCCAGCCTCATGCAGCGCTGCCAGCCCGAAAGGATCCTTTGGAGGGTTCACTTGATGGCTACCAGCGAGGCGAAATTGAAACACTGAAACCACACATCCACGGTCTGGAAACCGGCAGCCAGGGCGCGTTCCTTGTGGGTTGTGATTGCCTCGGGGATCAGGACATTTTCCAGGGCTGAGCGCTTTTTGCTGATTTCAAGGTCCGAGTAGCCCATGCGCTGCTTGAAACTGTGGTAGGCGTCAATGAACAACTGATCGAGTGTGGAATTCGGAAACCGTATCTTTTCTGACAGTATCAGAATCCCTCCCGGCAACATGCCACGGTAGATTCTTTCGATCAGTGCGGCCCGCTCTTCCAGTGCGATGAACTGCAAAGTAAAGTTCAGAACCACCACGGAAGCAGCAGAGATCTCCGTCTCCAGGATATCGGCGCATCGCAGGTCAACAGCAGTCTGACTGCCATTCATGCGTTGCAGATTCATTCGGCAGCGCTCCACCATGGCCGGTGAATTGTCGACAGCAATCAACCGGAAATCCTGATGGGGAACCTGACTGTGAATTGCCAGGGTTGCCGCGCCCAGTGAGCAGCCAAGATCATAGACATTGGAATCCGGTTGACAATATTGTCTGGCTAACAGGCCGATCATGGAGACAATCGTGGCGTAGCCGGGCACTGAGCGGTTTATCATATCTTCAAAAACGTCTGCCACCTTGGCATCGAAAACAAAGCTGGTCGGCGCCGCATCGGAGGCAAACAGGGTATCTTTTTTGGAGCTCAATGTCGGTCGCCCGGATTATTGTGCGTGGCAGTGATAAACGCAGCTTGTCCAATCCTGCGAGATAAACTATTTTAAGGAACCTGATTAATTACCACAATGCTCTGGTCTTTTGACAAGTCCACTGACAGGGCGCATTGCCACCGGCATGCCTGGGCCTGCCAGGGCAGTGCGACGCACCCAGCAGGTTGGTCTGAAGGCCTCGCAGGGCGTTGTGGTAATTAATCACGTTTCTTAACCCAACCCAAAGGTAAGCGCCTGGCCCGGTGCCACCACTGGATTAAATCCGCTCCGGGTCGCGGTCGGTTGCAACCGCGCAGCACATGCCGGGGTGTCATGTCAGAAATTTCTTGTTCCCGGGTTTCAATGGCAGCAGAGCACTCAGTTCCCGCCAGACTGGTCAAACAGTACCTGCCAGAAATCCGTGCAGTGGTGCGGAACCATGGCGTACTGGATCTCGCCTGCGGTTCCGGGCGCAATGGTTTGTTTCTTGCCGGGCATAATATTCCAGTCTGCTTTGCCGACATAGAGCCGTCAGCTCTGGAAAAAGTTGCTGCCAGGCTGGGCGCTTCGGACAGGTCGGCGAAGCTGTGGCAAGTTGATTTTGAGGAGCCTGACAGTCGGCCCCTGGCTGGTAAAAAATTTGACGCAATCCTGGTGTTCAATTACCTGCATCGTCCGCTGATTCCGGCTCTCAGAGAGTGCCTGGTGGAAGGTGGGTTGTTGCTTTATGAGACATTCACCGTGGCGCAGGCAAACGTGGGTCGCCCTCGGAACCCGACGTTTCTTCTGCAGCCTGCCGAGCTGAGAGAGTGGTTCCGGGACTGGGAAATTTTACTGGATGTCGAAGGGTTTGAGGCGTCACCGCCCCGGCACTTTGCAAGCCTGGTGGCACGCAAGCCGGCCGGACAGGTTCCTTAACATGGGGTGGAAGAATATGACAGTGAAGGTGATTCCTCTCAATTTTGGTGATCGGTCCAGTCGTCTTAAGCACATCGATTGTGAGATCAGCCGCTCGTCACGAAAAAGTCTTGCTATCTATATTCGGCACCGCAAGGTGGAGGTTCGCAGTCCGTTGTGGACCAGCCGGCGGCAGATTCTGAAATTCCTGGAGTCAAACCAGGCATGGATCGAACAGAAGTTGCGTGAAGAGTCCCGCCGCTATCGGGAGTCGCTGCGGATTGAACACGGACGAAAAATCTTCTACCGGGCCAGGGAACGGCGCATTGTCTTTGCAGACTCTCCGCGCCAGCGCATCGTCATCAGCAGAGACGAATTCATCATTCAGGGTCCCGGGCTGACGCCGGCCAGCGCCAGAGAGCAGGTGGAGAATTATCTGCAGGAAAAAGCCAGCAGATACCTGCCCGACCGCGCCAGGGCACTGGCTGGCTACCTGCGCGTCAGCCGACGGCTTAAAGAGATCAAATTGCGCAAGACCAAGACCAAGTGGGGTCACTGCACATCCTCCGGTGTCGTGCAGTTTAACTGGCTGATTATGCTGGCGCCCAACTCGATTATTGACTACATGATTGCCCATGAGATCTGCCATCTGGTGCATATGAACCATTCGGCAGAGTTCTGGGCACTGGTGGAGTCGGTATGCCCCGATTACCAGTATTACCGGGAGTGGCTGCAGGCTCACGAGCATCGTCTGTGGCTGTAGCCCCGCTGATTAGTCCGGGCGGCGGGTGAAGTGAAGATCCCAGACGCCGTGGCCAAGTTTCCTGCCACGCTGTTCAAACTTTGTCGTCGGCCGGTCACCCGGTGTGGCAAAGTTTCCCGGGCCGGCGCTGTTGATCAGAGCCTGATTGGCTTCCAGCACTTCCAGCATCTGCTCGGCATAGGGCTCCCAGTCCGTGGCCAGATGCAGCTTCCCCCCGGCTTTCAACCGGCTGACCAGCAGTTCCACGAAACCCGCCTGGATGAGACGTCGCTTGTTATGCCGTTTCTTGTGCCAGGGGTCGGGGAAAAATATCTGGATGCCGTCCAGGCTTTGATTGACAAAACAGCGCTCGATAACCTCACGGGCGTCATGGTTGATGACCCGGATATTGGCAATGTCGTCACTGGCTATACCCAGCAGCAGCTTACCGATGCCGGGTTTGTGCACTTCGATCCCCAGGAAGTTCCTCTCCGGATGGTTTTTTGCCATGGCCAGCAAAGAGTCTCCCATGCCAAAACCGATCTCTACGATCACTGGGTGGGCATTGCCGAACAGAGATTCCTTATCCAGAGGTTCGGGCCTGAAGTCCACCACGTAGTCGGCTGAGAGTGTTTCCAGGGCTTTCTGCTGCGAGGTGGTCAGACGACCGCCGCGGATGACGTAACTCCTGATCGGGCGCCTGTCCGAACCGGAAGGCAGACTGCCGGTCAGGTCGTTGTCGCATTCTGATGTGCTCATGTCGGGAATAACTCTAGCGTCGCTGAAAGTGAATGGACCGAGTGCTGGAGATTTGCCTGGAACGGGTGGCTGAAAGCTAAAAGAAGGTGCCATCAATCGGAGACGAGGCGCTGGCATAAAGACGTCGCGGCATCCTGCCGGCCAGGAAAGCTTCCCGTCCCGATTGCACAGCCTTGTTCATTGCCGATGCCATCAGGATCGGGTCACCGGCTTCGGCAATGGCGGTATTCATCAGCACACCGTCGCAGCCCAGCTCCATGGCAATGGCAGCGTCGGATGCAGTTCCCACTCCCGCATCCACGATGATGGGAACCGAGGCGTTTTCCAGAATCATGCGGATGTTGTAAGGATTGCGGATGCCAAGACCAGACCCGATGGGGGCCCCCAGAGGCATGACAGCAACGCAGCCGATCTCCTCCAGGCGTTTCGCCACCAGAGGGTCGTCACTGGTGTAAACCATGACATCGAAGCCGTCTGCCACCAGCTGTTCGGCCGCGGCCAGAGTTTCGGTTACATTGGGATACAGCGTTTTCTGGTCACCCAGCACTTCCAGCTTCACCAGCCTGTGACCGTCCAGTAACTCACGCGCCATGCGGCAGGTACGGACTGCGTCATCGGCGTTATAGCAACCGGCGGTATTTGGCAGAATGGTGTAGTCCCGGGGCGAGATTACTTCCAGCAGGCTGGGTTCACCGGCATGCTGGCCCAGGTTTACGCGTCGGATCGCCACCGTGATGATTTCCGCACCGCTGGTTTTCAGCGCCGCCAGGTTTTCATCGAAGTCTTTATACTTGCCGCTGCCAATGATAAGGCGTGATTGATAAGTCACGCCGGCTATTGTCAGTGGAGTGTCCTGTTTTTGAGTCATAGTGAGAAAAGTGTCTGATCTGTGAGAGAAGAAATGCAGAGCGGCCAGTGTGATCAGCCGCCGCCGATAGCCTGCACGATTTCAACCTGGTCGCCATTTTTCAGGTGGGTTGATTCATATTGGCTGCGTGGCACGATGTCGCGATTGACTTCAACCGCCACCCGGGAGTCCTGCAGTGAGAGTGTTTTAATCAGTGCCGCCAGGCTGCTTGCTTCCGGGAGGCTGACAGTTTTTCCGTTAACCAGTACTTCCATGGCGGAGCCCATCAGGAGGCAAGAGGTTCCGACAGGGCAAACCACGCCAGCGCCGCCCAGCCTGCCAGGAATGCCACGCCGCCGATGGGAGTGATAGCGCCTAGCCAGCGTATTCCGCTCAGCGCGAGGATATAGAGGCTGCCGGAGAAGATCAGAGTACCCGCCAGGAACAGAAACCCGCTGTATCGAAGCAACGTTGCCCCCGGGTAGTGGAGGCTCAACACGCCGACACCGAACAGGGCCAGAGTGTGGTACATGTGGTATTGAACGCCGGTCTGGAAGGTTGCAAGCATCTGCTCCGACAGGCGTGCACTGAGGCCATGGGCAGCGAAAGCACCTAAAGCGACAGAGAGGAAACCGTTGGCCGCGGCGAGAAAAAGGAAAAGTTTTGGCATGAGGTGGATTGTGGCTGTTAGGGCAAGGCAAATCAAGCTGCCCGGGTCAGTGGTGCAGCCTGCATAGAAAGTCACGGAGTCAGACCAGAAGCGACACCATCAAAAAAGGCCACCTTTGCCGGCGGCCTTTCAGGTCGTCTCTGAATCAAACGGCCAGCGCTTCAACACCCTACTGCCAGTGAGTCTTTGAACGCCGAGTGAGACCCGGTCAGGCCTCCATCATCACCTTGACCTTGTTCATGGCATTTTTCTCAAGCTGTCTAATGCGCTCCGCCGACACGTTGTATTTGTCGGCCAGATCATGCAACGTGGCTTTCTTGTCGCTCAACCAGCGGCTGGCAAGAATGTCCTTACTGCGCTCGTCCAGCTCACCCAGCGCCAGATGCAGGCTGCGGTTGGTCACTTCTTCCCACTCGGCCTCCTCCAGGCTGGCCGCCAGGTCAGAATTCTGGTCTTCCAGGTAATTGACCGGCGCACGGTAACTCACGTCATCGTCAGCATCAGCTTCCACGTCGAAGGAGGTGTCGAAGGCGCTCATGCGACCTTCCATCTGCCTTACCACCTTGGCATCTACACCCAGATCTCTGGCAACGGCTTCCGCTTCCTCGTTGTTCAGCCACCCCAGCCGCTTCTTGGAACTGCGGAGGTTGAAGAACAGTTTGCGCTGGGACTTGGTAGTGGCGACTTTCACAATCCGCCAGTTCTTGAGAATAAACTCGTGCATCTCCGCCTTGATCCAATGGACGGCAAAGGAGATCAACCGCACGCCGACTTCCGGGTTGAAGCGTTTCACCGCTTTCATAAGGCCGACATTGCCTTCCTGAATGAGATCGCCCAGGGGCAGGCCGTAACCGGAGTAGGATTTCGCCATATGTACCACGAAGCGCAGGTGTGAAAGGACCAGCTGTCGGGCGGCATCCACGTTATCGTCATAGTAGTACTGGTTTGCTAACTCTTTTTCCTGTTCGGGAGTTAGAACCGCAATACTGTTCACAGACGCGATGTAAGCGGTCAAATCACGGCCCGGTACCATCGGGTCCATAACCTGCAAACTTTTGCTCGTTTCCATAACTCTCCTGAATCCCTTAACTGATGAAAATATTGCTTACCCTATAAGACCGTATTTTAGCACCCATTATTTCATGCCGCCACGTAGCAAAAGTGCTTTAAAAACAGGCTGTTACGAATCCTGCGCGGCGAATCGTCATGCAATACAGTCCGAATTCCATCCAACAACCGAAACGTTGGGGCAGCCATACATTGTTTCAAGGTGCTGAACGTGAAATTTTTGAGCTGGATTCAAGGTGGGTTGGAAAGCAGCCGAATTCCGGCGGAAACAGCGGCTCCCAGGCAACCGAGCAGGCTTCCTGACACCAACAGGCCAATTGCGTCAGTCAGCGCCAGAGTCCGGATCTGGAGGGTTGAATCATATAAAGACAATAAGTTGTCTATAGTGTCGCCGAGGGCCAGCTGGAAGATCACAAGCATGACACAGGCCAGCAGGGCCCCTGAAAAACCCAGTAAAAGGCCGCTGTAGAGAAACGGCCTGGCGATATACCCCGCCGTGGCTCCCACCAGCCTGAGAACCTCTATTTCCTGTTTGCGGTGTTCCACGCTGGACCGTATGGTGTTGCCGACGATAAAAATCACCGCCAGCCCCAGGACCACTTTTATGAGCAGGGCGAGGTTTTCCAGCGTCGCCTGTATTGCCGACAAGCGCTGCATCCAGCGCAAGTCGACGGCCACAGCTTCAACCTGCGGCAAGGCTTCGAATTCTTCCGCCAGTTTCTCAATCATGACCAGTGCACTGGAGGCAGGGGTCACGGCCAGTGATGCCGGTAGTGGGTTGCTTCCCAGTTCCGTCAATATCCCTCCAAATCCGGATCGTTGCCGGAATTCCGCCAGAGCCTGTTCCCGGGTCGTGTAATCCACTGCCACGACACTCTCAGAAGCGACTATTTCGCCTCCGAGTCGCAAGGCCTCTACCTCGCTTACACTGTCAATGAGAAACAGGGTAATGCTCGCGCTCTCCTGGAACCTTGTCCCCAGTGCGGCCAGGTTCTCCGCCACCAGGCCAAACAGGCCAGGCAGGAAAAGGGCTATGGCAATGACAAATACGGTCAGCGTGCTGGTGAGGGGGGCCTTGAGCAATCTACGCAGGCAGTCTGCCAGCGTCTCCAGGTGACTGGCGAGCAACCCGTTACCTGCAGGTGCCTGGTCTTTTCTGGCACCTTTTTTGACTTCTTTTCTGACCGGAGCATGACGCTTGCGTCTCTCAGCCATGGATACCCTGCTCCCGTTTGAGTACAAGCTTTCCCTGTTCGAGGGTAATGATCCGCCGGCCACGACTGGCAATCAGGTCGAGATCGTGGCTTGCGATCAGCACACACACCCCCACCTGATTGAATGCCTCGAACAACGCAAACAGTTCACGCGACAGAAGAGGGTCCAGATTGCCGGTCGGTTCGTCGGCCAGCAGTATGGCCGGTCGATTTACTACGGCGCGGGCAATACCTACCCGCTGCTGTTCTCCGCCTGACAGGGCTTCAGGCAGAGACTTTTCTTTACCCGACAGGCCGACTTTACCAAGCGCTGCTCTGACCCGCCGCTCGATCTGGTATCTGGAGTAACCACTTACTTTCAAGGGTAGAGCCACATTCTCGAAGACCGTGCGATCGAATAGCAGTTGATGGTCCTGAAAGACCATGCCGATCTGACGCCGGTGATAGGGGATTTGCCATCGTGAAAGGCGATTGAGATTCCGCCCTGCGACAAACACCTGGCCCTGGCTGGGCTGCTCGATACGTGTAATCAGTTTGAGCAGGGTACTTTTACCGGCTCCAGAGCGTCCAGTCAGAAAGGCCATCTCGCCCTTCTGCAGCTCGAATGAAATGTGACTCAGCGCTTCGTTGCCGCCTTCATAGCGTTTGCTGACGTCATCAAGCCGGATCATTCCGCAAACAGGGCTTCTACGAACTGCTCGGCAGAAAAGGGGCGTAAGTCGTCGATCTTTTCCCCGACACCGATAAATCGAATCGGCAGACCAAGCTCTTTGGCGATGGCGAAAACCATGCCTCCTTTGGCAGTTCCGTCCAGCTTGGTAAGACAGACACCGGACAGATTAACGGACCTGTGAAAACTGCGCGCCTGATTGAGGGCGTTCTGGCCGGTGGTAGCATCCAGCACCAGGAGGACTTCATGGGGTAAATCAGCATCCTGCTTTTTCAGTACCCTGACGATCTTTTCCAATTCCTGCATGAGGTTGTCTTTGGTATGCAGCCTTCCTGCGGTGTCCGCGATCAGCACATCCGCACCACGGGCTTTGGCAGACTGATAAGCGTCAAAAATTACCGATGCGCTGTCGGCGCCGGTAGCCTGTGAAACTACCGGCACGTTATTGCGAACACCCCATTCCTGAAGCTGTTCCACGGCGGCGGCGCGAAAGGTGTCACCGGCCGCCAGGATTGGTTTTAGTTTCTGATCTTCCAGATAGCGGCATAGCTTGCCGATGGTGGTGGTCTTACCGACCCCGTTAACACCGACGACGAGGATGACGAACGGTTTGTGTGCGCTGATTGTCAACGGCTGATCGACTGGCCGCAGCAGGCTGACCAGTTCCCTCTTCAGCGCCTGCAGCAGATCCTCGGGATTGGCCAGTTGCTTGCGCTTGAGTTTCTGTTTGAGGTGGTCGATGATCTGGTCGGTGGCTTCAATGCCGACATCGGCGGTCAGCAGACGGGTCTCGATTTCTTCCAGCAGGTCCTCGTCGATAGAGGCAGAACCGAGGATCAGGCTGCCCAGGCCGGCACTGAGTGCCGCTCTGGTTTTACCCAGTCCGGCAATCAGCCGGCCAAAAAAACCGGCCGGTTGGGCTTGTTCAGACCCTTTTTCCGGTGACTTTGCAGTGCTTGAAGACTCTTTGTCCTTGTCTGTGGTCTCATTCTCAGAGCCCTGTTTCTTCCCAAAACCAAACATCAGTAGTTATTTCCGTCTAGCGGGATACCGGCTGGTATCTCCAGGTTACGAGAACCGGTTATCCTACCATTAGACAGCCACGGTTTACATCGAGCGAGGCGGACGGCAAAGCGGTATACACCGGTGGGTTAGACGGTTAGAGTTAAGGAACCTTTAATTAGCAATGCGCTGACTTCCGGACGGGCCCGCCGGCAAGGCGCCTGGCCACCGGTACGCGCCGGCCTGTCAATCCAAAGCAAAGCCGCGAAGCCGGTGCGCCGGTCTGCGGGTCAGGCCGGGGTGAGATCCGCCGCCACCACCGGTTGCACGCTGCTCAATGATCCGGTCCGTTACTATGAAAGCGAATACTCCGCCAGGCAGGCTGCGCATAATCGGAGGCCGCTGGCGCAGCCGCAAATTGAATTTCCCTGCTGTCGATCAACTGCGACCAACTGCTAACCGGGTCAGGGAGACCCTGTTCAATTGGTTGCAGGACGAGATTGCAGGGAAAGAGTGCCTGGACCTGTTTGCAGGTAGCGGCGCCTGTGGTCTCGAAGCTCTCTCCCGAGGAGCGCGGCGCGTCACGTTCCTGGAAAAAAATCCCCAGGCTGCCAAAGCGATTCGGGACAACCTCGCCCTTCTGGGCGAAGCACAGATGCCGGTAATCTGCGCCGACGTACTGGCCTGGCTGGCGAAACCGGCAAAAGACGCAAAATTCAGTATCGTTTTCATTGATCCACCCTATGCGGCGGAGCTGGAAAAAGTCTGCTGCGAGGCCCTTGAGCAGTCAGGATTGTTAACAGACAGGGCGCTTATTTATCTGGAGTCGAATAAGGAAATGCTGGAGAATCTGGTTCCGGAGAACTGGCGTATGCTTAAAAAGAAGCGGGCCGGGGCCGTTCACTTCGTGCTGCTGGAACGCCGGCAACTGGAAGGCCAGCAGACCGGAAAGTGGGCGGAATCAGAGGTTCCCTAAGGTGAACAGGACACACACTAACAAAGGCAGTTTGATTGCCGAATCAGCGGAATTCACTCCCGTACCCTGGCTGAAAAATGGTCACGCTCAAACGCTGTGGCGGAAATTTGCGACCGTACCTTCCATTAATCACCGGCGTCAGCGCATTGAACTGCGTGACGGTGATTTCATCGATGTCGACTGGTATGACCCTTCTCCGCAGCTCCTGGATAATAATAGAACGGCAGTTCTTTTATTGCACGGCCTGTGCGGGTGTTCGCGCTCCAGCTACATCCAGTCTCTGCAGCATCGACTGGGGCAGTCAGGTTACCAGAGTGTGGCGATGAACTTCCGTGGATGCAGCGGGGAGATCAATCGCCTTGCCAGAGCTTATCACTCAGGGGTCACTTCAGATCTGTCAGAAGTTTTTTCGGCGGTGAGCAATCAATTGCCTGACCATCGATTCGCGGCCGTTGGTTTTTCTCTGGGCGCCAACGTGTTACTGAAGTGGCTGGGGGAGTCGGGCGGGTCTGCTGCCGTACAGAGTGCCGTGGCGGTGTCCACACCCTTCAACCTGGCCTTATGCTCCAGAGCAATGCTGGGAGGCATGAGCAGAATATACGGTCGCTACTTTCTGCGGCGTCTGGTGGCGGACGTGGAAGCCAAGAAGCACCATTTCGAGCGCCAGGGCAATTCCGAACAGCTCGAACTCCTGCGGGCCTGCGGCGACCTGGGGAAGCTGAAATCATTATGGGATTTTGACGACCGCGTGACCGCGCCGCTGCATGGTTTCGACGGCGCCGGCGACTACTATGAGCAGTGCAGCAGTCTTCGCTTTCTGGAGGGCATACAGGTACCCACCCTGCTGTTGCAGAGCCTGGATGACCCCATTATTCCTCAGGCCGCCCTGCCGGGGGAGCGCCATTTCGGTGAAACGCTGGTTACGGATTTCAGCGACCGGGGTGGGCATGTGGGATTCGCCTCCTCAGCCGATCGATTCTGGCTGGAGAATCGGATTGTCAAGTTCATTGGTGAGTGGCAAAACCTGCGTTGAGCCGCCCGAACCGTTCCGATAGAATGCCTCCGTAACTCCTCTCGCGAGCTCACAATGAAAGTAGCCGTTTATCCCGGTACCTTTAACCCCATCACCAACGGGCATACCGATCTGGTGGAGCGGGCGTCAAGGCTGTTTGACCACACCATCGTTGCCATCGGCACCTCCAGGCAGAAAAGCGTCGCCCTCTCTACCGAGCAGCGCGTGGACCTGGCCCGTGAAGTGCTTGCGCACGTGGATAATGTCGAGGTTTGCGCCTTCGATTCATTGCTGACCGAATTCGTCAAACAGCGAGGTGCCAATATTATTCTGCGGGGTCTGCGGACCGTCGCCGACTTTGAGTACGAGTTTCAGCTGGTGGGTATGAACCGTGTCCTGGAACCCTCGATAGAGACCATTTTCCTGGCGCCGGCTGAACACCTGTCTTATATTTCCTCTACCCTGGTCAGGGAAATAGCCTCTTACGGAGGTGATATCTCAAAATTCGTCCACCCGGCAGTGGTGGCCGCGATGACCAGAAGAAAACCGCCCTCAGGGTCCGGGAGTCTCTGATCAAGTTCTGCATTGCCCCGTGAGGAAGCTGTCTGGACTCACGGCTATGGGGTGTTCAGGTCTGGCACTGCCGACAGAAAACCGTGCTGCGCTGGCCCAACCTTACCTCCGTCAAGGGCTTACCGCACACCTGGCAGGGAGCATTGCCGCGACCATAGACCCGTAACGACTGTTTGAAATAGCCGGGTTTGCCATCGCCACCGGTAAAGTCACGCAGCGTGGTGCCTCCCACTTCGATGGCATTGTGCAGCACCTGTTTGATTTCATCTGCAAGCCGACTATAACGGGCCCGGGAAATTTTTCCGGCCGGTCGGGTGGGGCGAATGCCCGCGTTAAAGAGCGACTCATTGGCGTAGATGTTCCCCACTCCGACGACAACCGAACTGTCCATGATGAAATTTTTTATCGCCACTTTTTTGTTACGACTTGCCCGCCAAAGGTGGTCGCCGTCGAAATCTGCGGTCAGGGGTTCGGGGCCAAGTCTGCGAAACAGCGGGTGTAACAGCAGGGGGCCCTGCTGCCAAAGGAGACAGCCAAATTTTCTTGGATCGGTAAATCGCAACGCAATGCCATTCTGGAATACGATATCCACGTGGTCGTGTTTTCCCGCTGGCAACGAGGCGGGAACGATACGCAGGCTGCCCGACATGCCCAGATGGATAATCAGTCTGCCGGTTCCGTTGTCGAGCAACAGGTATTTGGCCCGTCGCTCGACCTGATTGAATCGGGTTCCCACCAGGCTGGACGCAAGCTGCTCAGGAATCGGCCAGCGCAGACGCAGGGTACGCACGACGACCGATTTGACAGGCTGGTGCAGTATGGCAGGCGCGATGCCTCGCCTTGTGGTTTCTACTTCAGGTAGTTCAGGCATGGATGGGTCAGGATTGGTGTGGCTCGCCACGATTGCACTGATTAAAGCGGTGAACGCGCGTTATAATCTTTTCTCACGGATCCTGTAAAGAACCTTCAGCAAGTTAAGATGCCCACATCCGCACAACACACCGCCATCCTGGGCGTTGACGCCGGGGGGACGTTCACTGATTTCGTTTTCTGGCAGAAAACCGATGCCGGCAATCAGCTACGGGTCCATAAAGTACTGTCTACCCCCGCAGCACCGGAACGGGCAATTATGCAGGGTATACAGGAGATGGGCCTTGCTGAGCTGGCCGGCAATGGCGCTTTGAACATTGTTCACGGCAGTACCGTGGCCACCAATGCGGCGCTGGAAGGAAAGGGCGCAAGAACCGTCTTTATCACCAACCATGGCTTTGGTGACATGCTGTCAATTGGCCGTCAGACTCGCCCCGCCCTGTACAAGCTCGAGTTTACCCCGCGACCGGTTCCGGTCAGCAGCGCGCTGTGCCTCGAAACGGCCGGCCGTCTGGGGGCTGACGGAACGGTTCTGGAACCGTTGCCAGAGCATGAAATCGAGGCTGTCCAGGCCGGTGTTGTGAAATTGCACCCGGAGGCCGTGGCGATCAACCTGCTGTTTTCATTTCTGGACGACCGCTTCGAGCGGGATCTGGAAACCGCCGTCAGAGCTGCGCTGCCCGGGGTGTTTGTCAGTCGCTCGTCGGAGGTATTGCCAGAGTTCCGGGAATACGAACGCGGCATGGCGACCTGGCTGAATGCCAGTCTTGGACCGATCGTCAACCGCTACCTGCTGGCGCTGAGAGAACAACTGGGCAGCTGCCGGCTTGCCATCATGCAATCCAGTGGTGAAACCATCGGTGCGGAAGCGGCAGCCACGCGGGCGGTAAATCTGCTTCTTTCGGGTCCTGCGGCGGGGCTGACAGCGCTGCGGCATCTGGGCAGACAGTTGGGCCAATCCCGTTTCATCAGCTTTGACATGGGCGGGACCTCGACAGATGTAGCGCTCCTGGACGGAGAGCTGAAAACCACCAGCGAGGGTCAGATCGCAGGTTATCCAGTGTCCGTACCTATGGTGGATATGCACACAATTGGTGCAGGTGGCGGGTCAGTTGCTTTCCTGGATAGCGGTGGCATGCTTCAGGTAGGACCCCGTTCCGCCGGGGCCGAGCCGGGGCCGGCCTGCTATGGCAGGGGAGGGGGCGAGGTGACAGTCACCGATGCCAATCTGGTACTTGGCCGCATTCCGGCCGACGCTACGCTGGCGGGAAACTTCAGGCTTGATCTGCCGGCATCCCGGCGTGCCATGGCCATCCTGGCCTCGGCAGCCGGACTGGATATGGACCAACTGGCGCTGGGGATTATTCAGGTGGCCAACGAACACATGGCCAGCGCCCTGCGGATGATTTCAGTGCAACGGGGCTATGACCCCGCTGATTTTGTGCTGGCCAGCTTCGGCGGTGCAGGGGGGCTCCATGTGTGTGCCCTGGCCGATTCCATGGGCATGAAACAGGCAATTGTGCCACTCAACGCGGGCGTCCTGTCCGCCATGGGAATGCTCGTGGCTCCGCGGGGGCGCCAGTATTCACGCACCGTCAGGCTGTCTGCCGCTGAAGTGAGCGAACCGGATGTTGATAAGGCACTGTCGGATCTGATCGAACAGGGTATGGGGGAGCTGGTGGCCGAGGGTCTCAACGCCGGAGAGCTGAAAGCTGACCCCAGCCTGGATATCTGCTATCAGGGGCAGTCGTCCACCCTCAATCTGCCCTGGGTCGGGAAGGCGGGGACCGAGAAGCAGTTTCACCGTCTGCACCGGGAGCGCTACGGATTTTCCTTGTCCCGGGAGCTGGAGTATGTGAACTTGAGGGCACGTATCTTTGCGGCTCACCGGCAACCGGGCCTGGCGGCCGCAGGAAATACACTGGCAGCGAATAAATTCGATCCACTTAAGGTCTCAAGCAGTAGTAATACATTGCCGGTGTATGCGCGGGAGCAGCTGGATAGCACGATGGAAGTCAAAGGCCCGGCTATAATTTGCGAGTTGTCGGCAACCACCTATCTGGAAAAAGGCTGGACGGCGAAACTGGACGATCTCGGAAATCTGCGGCTTAGCCGGACGGATTGATCGATTGATTGACCGGTGAACTGTTGGCGATCAGTGATGTAATTGGTAGCTTAGGGCGTCATGATGTCTCGAATAGCTCGACAAGTTCTTCCTCTGCACCTGGCCGTGTTGATTCTGGCATGGCCCTTGCTTTGCTTTTCACAGGGAAGATCTGCCCAGGAAAACGTTTCCCAGGATGTGGAAGAATCCGCTCAGACGTCAGAATCCGAATCATCGTCGACTGACTTCATCTATCAGACGCTCATTTTCGATACGCCCGTGCCACTGCGCAGCGAAGCTGATGGCCTGCTAGAGCCGGAGCATGATCAGGCGACCCCCCGGCGAGCGGCGCAGCGCGCCCGGCAGGCACCCCTGCCCAATCTGCAGAATCTGCAGCAGACTATCAGTGAGATCGAATCTGAAGGCGGACCCTGGGAATTGAACCTGGCTGAAAACCTCGCCTCGCTGGCAGAGGTTTACGAACAACAGGGTGCTTACGAGGAAGCGATAGACACTTACACCAGGGCAATGCACATAAGCCGGGTCAATCTGGGGCTGAACAGCCTGAATCACATTCCCCTGGCAGAGCGACTGGTGAATGCCCATCTTGCCCTGGGGGACTGGGAAGGCGCGGATCAGTACCAGGAGTACCTGTATTACAATCAGCGCCGGGCTTACGGGGAGGATGACCCGCGCCTGGTTCCGGTACTCCATCGGCTGGCCAACTGGAAACTGAGTTCATTCAACGCCGGCTATGGAGACCAGATAGCGTTGAACCTGGTCAGCGCGCTGCGCCTGTATCAGGCGGCATCGAACATAGTGAGTATTAACTTCGGAAATCGGGATGAGCGTTACGTCAAGTACCTGCGCGACACCGCCGGTACTGCGTTCCTGGTTTCCCGCTACCGGGGCTTGATTGAGAGCACACCGATGACGGAGTTCAGAGTCATTCAGGAAAGGTACCCCGGCAGTTATCGAGCCCACAATGCGGCTTTTGTTGAGGGTTACGAAGAGGGGCTGGATGCCCTGGAGCGGGTGGTCGCAGCCTATTCCGAAGAGCAGGCAGGGTCAATTGAGCACGTTACCGCCTTGATACACCTGGCCGACTGGTACCTGTTGTTTGACCGGCATCGGTCCGCCCACGAAGCTTACAGTGAAGCCTACGCTGCATTGGTTGGACAGGAAAATCGCGATGAGCTGTTAACAGCGGTATTTGGCAGTGTGAAGCCGCTGCCAGACTTCTCGGATGAGATCGACTCGATTTTCGTGGAGGCTAATGTCAAGGGCCGGGAGCTGGTCGCCAGGGCGAGTGGTCATGTGGATGTCGAGTTTGATGTGACGCCTTACGGCACGGTTGTGGATCTGCAGGTTCTGGCCGAGGGTGACGAGGTGGATGCACGCATTCTTTCCTCTCTTCGGCGCCTCGTCAGGTCGACCACTTTCCGGCCGGTGGTGCAGGACGGTCAACCGGTAAGAAGCGAAAGTAATCGTTTCCGGTACCGGTACGTTTATTGAAAGACTGGCAAGCATTCGGTGCTTCGCTTATTGTTAAGGGCCGGTTAAGGGTTGCCCTGCTACTAAGGAGCATCTGATTAATTGCCACAAAGCTCTGGCCTTCAGGCCAGTTCGCCGGCATGCGTCGGCCTGTCAAGGCAGTGCAACAAAGCCAGCGGGCTGAATCTTTAGTCGGAATCTGACCGGGAAGTGGTGACGTATCAGGAAGTAAGCCACTCTTTTACCTGTCCGAAGAGGTGCGAAAGGTTGTGCCGTGGAGGCGCGCTGGGAAATATTTAGCGAACCCGATGGTCTATTAGAGTGCTGGTGCAGTATTAAATACTGATGCGGCTGAATGTAGATTGGATCAATGAGTAAGCTTGGATTAAACGACGTCCTACTGCAGCAAACAGAGGAAAGCAGACAGACATCTTCTATGAAATGGAAGCTGTCTGAACAGGGAAACAACCATGACTACCGTGAACAGAATTAACTTTAAGTCTACCTTGCTGGCTATCGGTATTGCCGCCGCTTTCACGGCCTGTCAATCGTCATCCTCGTCAAGTTCCCAGAGTATGCCGAGCATGCCTTCGGCTTCCAGCTCGACGTCCAGTTCATCCAGTTCATCCAGTTCAACAAGCTCATCAAGTTCTTCGAGCTCTTCCAGCTCGTCATCGAGTTCGTCGAGCGGTTCCTCATCGTCGAGCAGTTTTCCATCACCTGGTATTCCCTCGGCGAGCAGTTCGCCCTCCAGCAGTTCCGCAGGCAGCTTCCCGTCAGTCTCCAGTGGTTCCGCTTCGTCGCAGGGTTCTCCCACCAGCAGCTCCCAGGCGGGCAGCCAGGGTCAGCAGTTACCGGGCAGCGATAGCGCTGGCTCCAGCGGGCAGTCCAGCCTGCCTGGTGCCCAGACGACCGGGCAACAGACCAGCGGCACGGGCACGGCAGGTTCTCAGGCAGGAAGCCCTGGTAGTCCGGGGTTTGATCCCCGTTCCGGGGGCGCAACCGGAGCCGGCGACAGCAGTGGTGGCTCCAGTGGACAGCGAGATGGCTCTACCGGTGACCTTATCGGCGGTAACCCGGGCGGCCTGGGTGGGCAAAGCGCCGGTGGCGGCGGTGACTACACGTTGGATTCCCTCCCTGGAGGTGGCCTCGGTGGCACGGAGTCAGGCGGCGGACAAACCGGCGGCGGATCGACCGGTACACTCACAGCCTCCGAGCGGGCCGGGGTGCTGGACGAACAGCTGCGCCGCGGTTACGAGGTGTTCGATGGCCTGATTCTAGACGAAAGGCAACGCACCCAGCGTGAAGTGGAACGGCAGCCGGGCAGTCAGGGCGGCATTGGTGATATTGCTGCGGCAGGTGGTGCTGGCAGTGCCGGTGGACGACCGCAGGTATTGCCGCCAGGTACGGGGGGGCAGCAGAGTGGCGTTCCAGTCGGTTCGATGCCTTCTTCATCTTCCAGTGCTCCACCGGCCGAAACCTTTCCGCCACCGGAAGACATTCCCAGTGGTCGGGATGATGACGTAGTGGCCAGGCAGTTGCGAGAAGCAGCCATGCGGGAACCGGATCCGGAGCTTCGTGAGGCGCTTTGGGATGAATATCGTAAATACACGGGTATAAGTGAGCAGGAGTGATGCAGAGAATCAGTTTCAGGTTGCTATTGGTTTTAATCGCTGGGCTACTGGTCAACGGGTGTGCTTCACATGTCGTGAAAAGTACCACCTATACGCCCGTGATACAGGATACTGAGTATCAGCCCGAAGACCTGCTGATGGATGTAGGTATCATGGTCCTGGATCCGGGTATCGACGAGATTGAAGATGGCGAGGAAGATACCGTGAACGGCCAGATCCGGGTCGCCGAATCCCGCTACGCGACCTATCTTTTGTCGGATACGCTGCAGCGTTCCGGCAACTGGGGATTGGTGCGGGTCCTTCCCAACGGCAGCAGCCCTTTGGACGTCATGCTGAGTGGCACAATTCTCCAGTCTAATGGCGAGGCCATGAAAATCCGGGTTAATGTCCGCGATTCCAGCGGCCGGGAATGGTATTCCAAGGAATACTACGAGGTAATCAGTCAGTTCAGTTACGATCCGAGCCAGCGCAGCATGGCAGACCCCTTCCAGGTGATCTATAACAACATCGCCAACGACCTGCTGCTTTATCGTAAGGAAAATCTGACCAGTACCCGCATTACCGAGATCCGACAGATTTCCGAGGTATTGTTCGCCCAGCGTTTCGCGCCGGAGGTTTATGACAGTTACCTGGCCCTGGATCGAAACGGCCAGTACCGGCTGAACAGGCTGCCCGCCGAGAACGATCCGACCCTGGCCCGCATACAGGCCATTCGAGAACGGGATTTCATGTTCATCGATACGGTACAGGACTACTACTCTACTTTCAGCCGCCAGATGAGACTGCCCTACGACTCCTGGCGGGAACAGAGTTATTACGAAACCATTACCCTGCGTGAGTTGCAACAGTCAGCCCGGCGGCGTTTTATCGCGGGCACCGCGGCAGTGATAGGCGGTATCGCGGCAGCCAGCAGCGGTACCTATGTGGGTCAGTCCGGAGGAGCCATTGGCGTGGGTGCCGGTGCCTATCTGATTAAAAGCGGTTTCGACAAGCGGGCCGAGGCACAGATTCACGTGGCGGCACTGGAAGAGTTGGGCCAGTCACTGGAAACCGAGGTGGCCCCCAAAGTGATCAATCTGGAGGATCGCACTGTTACGCTGTCAGGCAATGTAGAAGAACAATACGACCAGTGGAAAGAAATTCTGGCGGATATCTATGCTGTTGAAGCGGGATTACAATAACCGGAAGTTTCCTGTCCGCCAGCCCTGTTTGATTAGAGCTCTTCGATTCCTGACTTATGCCAGACAATGATATTGAGAAAATCCAGCCGGTTGAATTTGACGCTGCCAATTCACCCGCACTGACGCCGGCTTCTGCGGCAAAGAAATCCGATCGGCCCTCGCCCTGGGTCTGGTTTGGGCTTGGTATGCTGGCCTTGCTGGCGTTAGTAGTCATTTTTGTCCTGCCCACGCTGGTTACTGAGTATGAGCTTCCCCTCGAGCGCCGGGCAGTAGATGTAGCCTCTGTAGCGCCCGAGCCGGGGCAGGCTCCGGCCCGCGCTTCCAGCAATGCAGTCTCTCCGTTTACCGAGGCCCAGCGCGCAATTCAGCGCAAGGAAGCCCAGGATGTGCTGGCCGAATTACTGGCGGTGCAGGCTGAGCTGGATGCCATCGAGGTAGAAGCCTGGGCCGAGGTTGACTACCAGTCAGCACTGGCAGAGGCACAGGCGGGCGATGACGCCTATCTTGCCCAGGATTTTATCGGTGCCCAGAGCAGCTACCAGGCCGGTCTCAGCGGGTTGCAGGGCCTGCTGCAGAGAGTTCCCACCGTTCTTGAGCAAACTCTTGTGGACGGCGAGGCGGCACTCGGAACCGGTGACTCGGCACGGGCGCTGGAAAAGTTCTCCATCGCTGTAAAACTGGATCCGGAAAACGAGCGGGCGGCAATCGGGCTGGAAAGGGCCGGGAACCTCGATGAGGTGAACGCAATCATCGCCGAAGCCGAGAGTCTGCTCCAGGCCGGCCAGTTGGAAACTGCCCGTGATCGATTCCGGGAAGCAATGGATCTGGATCCACAGAACAGCATGGCCCGGGACGCCTATGGTGCGATCAACCGGCAGATACTGGAAAACCGGTTTGCCAGGGTGATGTCCGAGGGCTTCAGTCTATTGCAGAACCAGCAGCCGGAACGGGCCATCGAAGCCTTTGAGAAGGCGGCGGCACTGGGTATTAATCAGGATCAGGCAGCAGCGGCTATTCAGCAGACCCGGGATGCTGTAGCACTCGTGGAGATCGACCGTCTGCGCAGTCAGGCAGAAGAGGCGCAGAATGCTGAACAGTGGCAGCAGGTGGTTGCCAGGTACGAAGAGGTTCTGGAGATCGACCCCAACCTGGTGTTCGCCCAGCAGGGACTGGATTACGCTGGCAAGCGTCTCAGGCTCGATCAACTGCTGGAGGCGGCTATCGCCAGCCCGGAACGGTTTGCTGATGATCAGGTGTATCAGCAGACTGTTGACGTCTACTACACCGGCCGCAACCTTGAATCACCCGGACCCCGACTGCGGTCACAGCTGGATAGACTGGAAGCGTTGCTGGAAAGCTCTCAGATTCCCGTGACAGTCAATTTTGTATCTGACAATGCCACGCGAGTCACCCTGTTGCGTCATGAGGAGCTTGGTTCATTTGACGCCAGAAGCCTGTCGCTGAAACCCGGCCGCTACGTGGCCATGGGGATCAGAGAGGGGTACCGGGACGTGCGGACGGAATTTGTGGTTGGCTTCGGGCAAACGCCGGAAGCCGTTGTAGTGGTGTGCGAAGAAGAAGTTGTAGCGACCCGAGGTCGTTGATGATATGGCGGGCATTGACGAGAAACGGCAGAACACAATTCCCGAAACCATCGTTCCAATTGATTTCGCTCCCCACGATGGCAGGAAAAAAGCGTTTACTTTCAAACTGGGCTGGGGGCAATTGTTTCTGGTGGCGTTTCTTCTGGTTTCCGCCACAGCCGCGTGGTTCACTCTGACCGCGAAATCGGTTTTTATCGAGATAGAACCGGTTACAGCCGATGTCACAATAGACGGTGGCCTGGCCATTAAGATGGGGCAGCGGTACCTGATTCGCGAAGGCATCTACGACCTCAGCCTCCGGAATGCCGGTTATCAGGATCTCGATACCAAGCTCTTCGTGACTGACGAGCAGTCCCAGACTCATCCCATTGAGATGCGCATACTGCCAGGCCTGGTAGCCGTGGAGTCCCTGAATCTGGCCGGGGCCAGAGTTCAGATTGACGGGGTAGACATAGGTGAGACACCGCTGCTGGATGCCAGGGTGGAGGCGGGTGAACACGAACTGGTCGTGTCCCGGGAGCGCTATCTGCCGCACAGGGAAACCATAACGGTCAACGGACGTTCCCTGCGGGAGCGTTTTGAAGTGCAGCTGGATCCGGCCTGGGCGGTGGTCAGTTTCACCAGCGAACCGGCTGGTGCTGAGGTGCTGGTCGATGGCGAGTCGGTGGGTACCACCCCAATGAATGCAGAATTGCTGCAGGGAGAGCGGGATGTCACCGTCAAACTGGCCGGGCACCAGGCCTGGCAACAGCGACTCTCGATAATCGCCGGGCAGGACACCAGTATTCCCCGGGTGCAGCTCATCCCTGCCGACGGCCTGGTTTTCATTCGCTCCAACCCCAGCGATGCGAGCGTGACTATAGATGGCGTATTCAAGGGGCAGACTCCGCTGGAGGTCGCCCTGCCGCCAGGTGTACAGCATCGAATCACCCTGTTCAAGGCGGGATACCAGGAGGCCAGCCGGTCAATCACAACTGTGCCTGACCAGGAGTCGGCGGTAACCCTGAATCTGCAACCGATAGTCACCAGTGTTCAGATAGCAGCTGTCCCGGAAGACGCCGAGTTGTACGTGAACGGGGAGTTCCGGGGCAGTGCCAATCAGACCATTGAGCTGATGGCTGCCAGTCAGCAGATTGAGATTCGTAAAGCGGGTTATGTTCCCTACACGACGGAGTTCGTCTCACGGCCGGGGCTGGACCAGGCGATCCGGGTCACCCTCAAATCCCTGGAACAGCAGCGCAGAGAGCAGATAAGGCCACAGATCAGCACGGTCGGCGGCCAGACTTTGAAACTGTTCAACCCCGGAGCCTTCACCATGGGTGCGTCCCGTCGGGAACCTGGCCGGCGACCCAACGAAACCCTGCGCGAAGTAATTCTGGAAAAACCGTTCTATTTCGGTCTGCATGAGGTAACCAACGAAGCCTTTCAAAGATTCAAGCCGGATCACACAACCGGTACCTTTCAGGGCCAGCCGCTGGGATTGAATGATCAGCCGGTTGCCAATGTCAGCTGGCAGGATGCTGCCCTGTACTGTAACTGGCTTAGCGAGCAGGAGGGACTGCCGGTCTTCTACGTGGTCGAAGAAGGGGAGGTGGTAGGTTCCAATCCCGATTCAGTGGGCTATCGTTTGCCCACGGAAGCCGAATGGGCCTGGGTCGCACGCACGACAGGCAGTGACGGCGAACTGCGATTCGCCTGGGGAGACAGGCTGCCACCGGTCGGGAGCCCGGGCAATATAGCCGACACCTCGGCCCGTGCCCTGCTGGGAGAAATCGTGATCGAGTATACTGACGGTTACCCCGTGGCCGCTCCCGTCGGGCGTTTTGACGCCAATTATCACGGGGTTTTCGATTTGACCGGTAATGTGGCGGAGTGGGTTCACGATATTTATGGGTCGGTGGGGACCCTGGGTGGGGCGCCCGAGACGGACCCCCTTGGTCCTGAATCCGGCGAATATCACACCATTCGCGGCTCCAGCTGGTCGAATGGCTCGGTTACCGAGCTCCGCCTGTCCTTTCGGGATTTCGGTAATGACCCGCGAGACGATGTCGGGTTCCGGGTTGCCCGGTATCTCGGAGACTGATGGGATGGCACTATATAGAGCATTTGTACTGATCTGTCTGGCGGGATTCTGCGTGCCAGGTTCGCTGATGGCCGCGGAGGCGAATTCCGGGGCCGTTGCCGATAACGGGGCAGAAGCCACGCCCGGTCAGGAGGACAGCGCTTCGACACAGAGTGAATTGAACGAGGAGTCCGATCAGACGGATGAACTGGAGGAAGAGGACAGTCCATCCAGATTTATTCCCACCGAACAGATTTCCCAGGATCTCGGCGTGTCATTTCCCGCCGATATCTGATTACCCGATTGAGCAGGCATAAACTTCGGCAAGGAACACGTTATGAAACAAGGATTACTCTGGGAATTGATCTATCAGGTAGCGGCGCTGATTATCGCCGTAATCCTGGTGCATTCTGTCTACGTGACAGTTATCAGGCCCAACGCCGACCTGATACAGGAACAACAGACATTTCTACAGCAAACGGATGAGAATTATATTCCTGAACGATCAGTCTATGTCATTCTCAAGGACTTCGAGCAGGAAACCTGCATCGTTCTGCTGCTCTGGGCGATCTCCATTATCGGGCTGAAGATTCAGAGAACTCTGCGCGAGCGCAGCCTGTTGGAGCAGTCACTGATCAATGTGGGGGACGGCATGAGTATCCTCCCGGAGGATTCACGCAATTTTGCCAGGCCTGTGCAGGCGCTGCCCGACGTGCAGCGCGACTACCTGCTGCCGAGAGCCCTGCTGGCGGGGCTGCACCGGTTTCAGACTACCCGCAATATTCAGGATGTGGCGACGACTGTGAAAGACGTCTGCGAAACTGAATCGGAGCGGCTGGAAACCGAGCTGACAATCGTGCGTTATATCGCCTGGGCAATCCCGTCTATCGGCTTCCTGGGTACGGTGAGAGGTATCGGACAGGCGCTGGGCCAGGCTTATCAGGCCGTAAGCGGTGATATTGTCGGTGTTACCGTCAGCCTGGGTGTCGCCTTCAACTCTACTTTCGTCGCCCTGGTGGTCAGCATTCTGTTGATGTTTCTGCTCCACCAGTTGCAGTTGCTGCAGGACCGGCTGGTTTTGGATGCCCAGAGTTATTGCAATGAAAACCTGATCCGAAGGTTACAGGTCCCCGGCCAGGATGGTCATGTATGAGCATAAAGGTAGTCGAGCTCAATGACTCAGCGGTATCGGTCAGCGACGAAAGCGGGTTGTTGATACAAAGCCCGGGGTTTGCCCTGGTGGGCGATCGTGGACTGGAAGTCGGCAGAGCAGCTGAGCAGCAGGCACGCCTGCGCCCTACTACCAGCTTCAACAAGTTCTGGCACCAGCTGAGCCTCGAGCCGCTCGGCTATTCACTGGGCAATATCCGACACTTCGCCGATCTGGCGTACGCCCATCTGTTGCACGTCGCTGAGGAAGCCGCACTCGACGGTGATGTAATCTTCGCCGTGCCGGGTAATTTTACCAGTCAGCAACTGGCTATACTGCTTGGGCTTGCGCGACAGTGCCCCTTTAATCCGGTTGGTGTAGTGGACGCGGCGCTGGCCAGCACCGTCAACCTGGTCAACAGGCCGACCCTGATATTCGCTGATATTCAGCTTCACCAGGCGCTATTGACCCGGTTCTCCCTGGTTGATGGCCAGCTGCAGCGGGATTCGGTAGTGCAGATCCCGGAAGCCGGCCTGCAGAATTTTTACAACCTTATCATGCAGCTTGCTACCGGACTGTTCATTCAACAGTGCCGCTTCAATCCCCAACATGACGCCTTCTCAGAACAACAGTTGTACAACGCGATCCCCGGCTGGCTCAGCAAATTTGGCGAGAATCGCAGCAGTCTGCTGATGGAGATCAAGACCAGCAGTGCCGTACACCAGGCAAAACTGCCCTGGGAAACCCTGTTGCAGAAGCTTGCGGAGTTTTACCAGCGCATCAATCAGCAGATAGCCGGCATAAACACCGGGCCGGACACCCAGCTGGTGGTTTCATCGACTCTGGCAGGCCTGCCGGATTTTGTCAGCTCGCTTCCGGAACAGGGGAAATTGAAGATTGCCCGGCCGGAAACGCTGGGTAAGACCTGTATCGAGTTTGCACAATATATCCACAGCGTGGATGAAGGATTTCAGTTCGTCACCCGTCTGCCGGTTTCCGCGCCATTGAGTCTCAGCGAGGCTGCCGGGCCTGACGCGTCCCCCGTGGACCCGATTGGCGATGCGCCCACCCACGTACTTTTTGACAGCTACGCCCTGCCGTTGGGAAAGATCACGATTAACAACGAGGCACAGGGTAACGGTCCTGGTCGGGTAAACGGCAAGACGATTCAGCTGGCGATGAACGGACTGCCCGCCTACCTGGGTCAGATAGAGAGAGATGGCGCGCAGGTCAGCCTGGTCTGTGGAGAGGCCGGTGCGCTGGTCAATGGTAAGAGAATTTCAGGCAAGCAGCCCCTGGCGCTGGGTGATCTGGTTCAGTTTGGCGAAAATAGTGAAACGATACGCTTGATCAGAGTAAGGGATGGCATCAAATAAACAGAAGCGCAGGGCTTTCAACCCCCTCAGTCTGGCTTTTCTGGACGTGATGTCCTGTGGCTTTGGGGCGGTAGTTCTGCTTTTTCTGATTCTGGATCATGCCGCCCAGGTAGAGGCCGTGGAGGGTGATTCCGGTCTTACGGCTGAAATAGACCTGTTGGAGCGGGAGGTTCTCGAGGGGCAGGACGGTCTGGTCGAAATCCGCAATACCCTGGATGATGTCAGCCTGGAAGTGGTGAGGGCTGAGGGTCTGGCGCGCCAGATTCAGAATCAGATCGACGACTTCATGCAGGAACTGGCGGCCCTGGAAAACAACAGCCTGGCCCGGGTGGAAAGCGTCGAGCAGTTGCGTGCCGATGTGCGCGCTCTGGAAGAGGAGCTGCAGCGGCTCCAGGCCAGCGCCCTTGAACAGGAGGGTAACAGCGCGCGCCAGTTTCTCGGCGACGGGGATCGCCAGTATCTGTCCGGCCTGTATCTTGGCGGCAACAGAATTCTGATCCTGGTCGACCGCTCTGCCAGTATGCTGGATGAAACCCTGGTGAACATCATCAGAACCCGCAACATGTCCGAGGAGGCCAAGCGCAATGCCCCAAAATGGCAGCGTGTGGTCAAGACGGTAGACTGGATCAGCAGTCAGCTGCCTATCACCAGCCGCTATCAGATCTACAGCTTCAGTGATGAAACCTCGGCGGCCCTGGCAGGTACCGAAGGTCAGTGGCTGGAAGTCGCAGACCGTGAACAGTTGAATGAAGCCATCGATGGCGTGAAAAATACTGTGCCGGACGCGGGCACCAATCTGGCCCAGGTATTCCAGGCCGTTGCCGGGATGAATCCGCCGCCGGACAATATATTCCTGATCACCGACGGTTTGCCCACGCTGGGCAATGGTCGCAATACCGACGCCCTGGTCACGCCCCGGCGCCGGCTGCAACTTTTTGAAGACGCCGTGGATGAGCTGCCGAACGGGATACCGGTCAATATTGTCCTGCTTCCCCTCGAGGGCGACCCCTCAGCGGCGGCTTCGTACTGGCAACTGGCCCAGTACACCAGAGGATCCTTTTTGTCGCCTTCGAAGGATTGGCCCTGATGAGAAAAAATCGCGAGACGGATTCGTTCAGTGTTTCGTTTCTTGACGTCATGTCCTGCGGCTTTGGCGCCATCATTCTGTTGCTGATGATCACCAAGAGTGCCACACCGGTGGTGATTGAATTCACCGACGTGAATCCGGAAGGGTCCGTCAATGAATTGCGGGAACAGCTGTTCGCCATCCGCGGAGAGACCACTGTGCTGAACAGGGAACTCAACGCCAAGCGGGAACAGCTGTCAGCCTATCGGGAACGGGTCGCCAGGCTACGCCGGGAGCTGACCGATATTCAGGGCGCATTCCAGACTTCTTCACAACTGGCAGAGGAATCCAGTGAGGAAATCGGTCAGTTGTCCATTGCCAGGCAGAGCCTTACCGCTGAAATGGAGCGGCTGCTGGGGCAGAGTTTCAGTCGGGAAAATAATGTAATCGGTGGTATTCCGGTGGACAGCGAATACATTATTTTCGTGATCGATACGTCGGGCAGTATGTACGAGTCCAGCTGGAACCGGATGCTGGAGGTGATCGGCGACACCCTCGATGTGTACCCCAATGTGCAAGGCATTCAGGTAATGAACGACATGGGCGATTACATGTTCGATTCCTATCGGGGTCAGTGGATACCTGACACGCCCAGCCGGCGTAACCTGATTATTTCCACGCTGCGGAGCTGGAATCCCTACAGTAACAGCAGCCCCGTTGAGGGAGTGACGCGGGCCATCAACAGCTTCTATTCACCTGACAAGAAGATAAGCATTTACGTGCTCGGTGATGATTTCCAGCCAGGCGGGTCTATTACCGAAGTACTGCGAACAATCGACCGCATCAATGTCGCGGATGCTGACGGGAACCGGCGGGTTCGGATTCACGGGATCGGTTTTCCGAACATTTTTCAGCTTGATGCCCGATTCCAGCAAAGTGTATACCGGTTTTCCAATCTGATGCGGGAACTCACCCAGCGAAATGGGGGAACTTTCGTGGGCCTGAACGATTTTCGCTGACAGAATCGATAAACCGGTATTAAATCTGCTTCGAAAGTGATTCAGAAACTTCAAGGACAGGGGTAAAGTGGGCAGGTGAGGGCCCTATAGCAGCTAAGGGATAATCCTGCCGGCAGATTTCGGCGTATACCAGGCAAATGGCAGGATACAAGATTCCGCGCGGAACAGGGGAAGGAGCCGTCCGCCGCCGATGAGACAACCTGGCACCGGTTCGCCCCTTAAGCAACGGCCAGTGAACAGGCTGTCCTGCAGGAAAGCGTGGTGCAGTCCCGGGCTGGACACAGGTTGCCAGGGTTGTAACGGATGTCAGGGTAAGTCACGGTGGTCGTGCAGGATAGTTAAGAATAATCGGTCTGACGGCTTATACAGCTTAAACAGAGAGCCAACCGGTTTAACGGTCAACACATTTCAGCAACCAAAGTAGTGAGCGATATGGCGGCATTGAATTACCGAAAACGTATTACAGGCATGATCCTGACGGCCGTGCTCGGTCTGCTTGCCGGTTGCGGTGCCAGTACTGTTACTATCTCCGGTAATTATCCAACGCCAACAGTATCGAAAATTCCTCTTAAAGTAGCGGTCTACTACGATGACTCGTTGCGAAATTTTGTCTATACGGAGTACACGGAGCAGGGGCAGGAAGAATATAACATCGAGAGCGGTCAATCTCATGTCGACCTGTTTAATGCCATTTTGCCAGGCATGTTCGAGGAAGTGGTGCTGATCAACTCGCTGGATCAGGCCAGGGACCTGGCCGTGGATGCGGTCTTTGAACCGGCGATCGAGGACTTTCAGCTTGCCCTGCCGTACAAAACCAAGCTGGATGTCTACGAGGTGTGGATTAAGTACAACATGCGCCTCACGACTCCCGACGGAGAATATATTGCGGACTGGGTGGAGACATCCTACGGCAAGACCACGATAGAAACGTTTCGCTCCAACGAGGCGTCTATCAACGAGGCAGCGGTCATCGCCTTACGGGACCTGGCTTCCAGTTTTACACTGAAGTTTGCCAGGGTTCCGGAAATCAGAGACTGGCTGGCGAGTCTCTAGTGAATTGAATAGTAGGTCTGAACAGAGTTTTGAGGATGACAATGAATAAGTCTGGTGAATACACGAAACACTTGCGCAGTCTGTCTGTATTCTGGGCCCTGGGGCTGATACTTGCCAATTGCACCAGCACGACGGTCGACGAGTTCAGGCAGGGTGAAACTGGCATCGAAAGTCATGAGTCCATTGTAATTCTGGGGCGCAGGCAGGCCAGTGATTATGAAACCCGCGCCGACTTTGTGGATTGTGTGGGTGACGAGGTGAACCGCGGTTCGAACAGCATTAACGTGGTTCCTGAGAAGGAATTCGTTGATGCCTTGTTTCCGTGGTTCGAACCGCGCACTGCGCCGCTGCGGACTCAGGATCTGGAGCGTCTGATGTCCGAGGAGATTGTCGCGGATAAGATAGATGAGTTCGGTATTCGCTATATTGTCTGGGTAGACGGGTTCACGGAGACAACCGGTCGTTCAGGTTCGATCTCCTGTGCCATAGGTCCGGGCGGCGGCGGTTGCTTCGGGTTCGGCTCCTGGGAAGACGACTCCGAATTCGACGCACGCATCTGGGACGTGGATGCCCTGACGTCAGTCGGCACTATCAGCACAGATGCCACCGGCCAGTCCTACCTGCCGGCGGTGGTTATTCCGATTCCCCTGCTGGCCAGGGTAGAGGCCAATGCCTGCAGTCGGCTGGCGGACCAGCTGAAGACTTTTGTTAACGGCGGCTGAGGCTGAGAAGGTTTTGAGAAAGTCCATTGATAGCAGGCCCTGGTAAAGACATCCGGTCTCCCAAGATATGATGAGCACTCTTACACCTACTGCACTTTATTACTTCATCAGGCTATGGGCCGCTCACCGCCCGCGATACCTGGTCATGGCATTGTCGCTGCTGGTGATAGCGCTGTCGGTCGGGTCCTGCGCGGTCAATCCGGCTACCGGCCAGCCCAACCTGGTGCTCATGTCGGAGAATCGGGAGATAGAAATTGGCGAGGAGGAACACGAGAAAGTTCTTGCCAGTATGCCGGTTTACGACGACGAGGAACTGCTCGCTTATGTCACCGAGATCGGTAATCGCGTGGTGCAGGCCAGCGATCGGCCGGACCTGCCCTTTACATTCACCCTGATTGACAGCCCGGAGATCAACGCCTTCGCCTTGCCGGGAGGTTTTGTCTATGTGAACCGTGGTCTGATCACCTTTACCAACTCAGAGGCTGAACTGGCCGCGGTTATCGCCCACGAGATTGCGCACATTGCCGCCCGCCACGCGGTACAGCAACAGGCCCGAGCCGGTCTGGCGAATGTGGCATCGACGGTGGGGGGAGTTGTTACGGCAGTGGCTACCCGCAGCGGCTACATCGGGTCACAGGTCAGCCAGGTCGCCTCCATCTGGGCGCAGACCGGGCTGAGTGGCTACGGACGCGAGGCGGAGCTGGAAGCCGACCGCCTGGGTGCCGAGTACCTGTTTCGGGCGGGCTACGATCCGGCCGCCATGATCGAGGTTATAACGGTACTGAAAAACCAGGAGGACTTCCGGCGGCGTGTGACCGGTCAGGGAGGGGGCTACCACGGTTTGTTCGCAACCCATCCGCGTAACGACACCCGCTTGCAACAGGCTATTGCCAGCGTAGGCCAGCTGGACAGCAGCCGGGTTCTGGCGGTTGATGAGGCAGCGTTCCGCGCTAGAATAGACGGCCTGGTAGTGGGGGAAAGCAACGCCTCCCAGACCCGGGATGACCGCAATCGCTACTATCAGAACCTGCTGGGGTACACGATGGTGTTTCCACCCGAGTGGCAGGTACAGGAGACTCCCACCACGGTCACGGCTACGGGCCCGGAACTGGATTCCCTGCACGTGGAAGTGCAACGGATCACGGAGAATATCCAGCCCCGGGTATTTATTCGCGAAAAACTCGGCATTGTGAACCTGCAGAAGTCTGAGGACCTCAACCAGTACCGTCTGATCGGTCACACCGGTGTGGTCGAGTCTGCGGCGGGCGGTTCCGAGCGGATAGCGGTTATCTACATGGGGCCGCGGGCCTATATTTTTCGTGGCAAGGTAAGCAGCGCTGATTTTCCCGAAGAAGTTGACAGCATGCTGCTCTCTTCGATACGAACTTTCCGGGCGATCCAGCGTAATGAGATGGTGCCGGGCAATGAGCTGAAGATCAGATACTACCAGGTCAGCGAGTACTTTGACTTCGCCACCGTAGCCCGGAACAGCAAACTCGCTGAATATCCGGAGGAAACTCTTCGCCTGCTTAACGGCTACTACCCCACCGGCACGCCGGAGGCTGGAGAATGGGTCAAGCTGGTGGAGTGAACTCCCTGGTCAGCACTACTCCGGGCTGATCAGTTCCGCCAGCGCACGCCAAAGCCTGTGGGCCTGCCCCGGGGAGACGAATTCGCCCGGGTAGCACAATCCCTCCACACCACAATCTCTGCACACAAGGGTGCGCTGGTTCAAAGATAAGATGCTCTGTCAGCCAACCTTCTTTATTCGCCTCCCTGCCGCAGATACACTTCTATCAGGGCCTGCTCAGACTAAAATCAAATAATGTGAACACGCCTTGGAGCAGCAATTCTTCTGCTGCGACTGTCAGGCGCTTCACGGACAGGTCACAGGTTCGTGGCAGCTGCCGACAACTTTAGCAAGTATCTAACAGCTGGATTTTACACATGGGTAATCCGCAAACCGTCATGTCAGGACTGGATCAGCGCAAACAGCAGCAGGTCCAGCTCCAGCCGTTTCTTCAGGGCCTGCTGAACACGGGGCGTATCAACCAGGAAGACTACGACATTGCCCTGAAAAGCTACCGCTCTGCCAGCCGGGGTAGCCATGTTCTGCAGCATCTGGCCGGTCTGAATCTGGTTGATCGCCTGGCGCCGGATAAGAATCTGGACCTGGAAACACTGACCATGGTGTTAAGCCAGCAAAGCGGCCAGAGTTATTACCGTATCGACCCCCTGAAAATCGATGTTGCAAGCATTACCGACATCATGTCGTACGCGTTTACCCAGCGTCACGGCATCCTGGCTGTGGAAGTCACGCCAGTGGAGATTACCGTGGCCAGCGCGGAGCCTTATATCGACAGCTGGGAAGTGGACCTGGCCCATACTACCCAAAGAAAGATCAGTCGGGTTGTCTCCAGCCCTACAGAGATCAAAAAGTTCACCACCGAATTCTATAGCCTGGCCAACTCCATTAATCGTGCCAGTGAGGGTGCGACAGAGAGGAAAGGTGTCGGTAATCTGGAGCAGATGCTGGAGCTCGGCAATATCAAGGAGCCGGAGGCCAATGATCAGCACATAGTCAACGTGGTCGACTGGCTGTTGCAATACGCCTTCGAGCAACGAGCCAGTGATATCCACATTGAGCCGCGGCGGGACAAAGGCAACATCCGCTTTCGGATTGACGGTGTGCTCTACACGGTCTATTCATTGCCCATGCAGGTTATGAGTGCGGTTACCAGTCGTCTCAAGATTCTGGGGCGCATGAATGTTGCCGAGAAGCGCAAGCCCCAGGACGGACGCATAAAGACCAAGAGCCCGGCTGGACGGGAAGTCGAACTGCGCTTATCCACGTTACCCACTGCGTTTGGTGAGAAACTGGTGATGCGTATTTTCGATCCGGAAGTCCTGCTCAAACCATTTGAAAAACTGGGGTTGGTCAACGAGGATCTTACGCGCTGGAAACATATAACCGGTAATAACCACGGGATTGTGATCATAACCGGCCCGACAGGTAGCGGTAAGACCACCACCCTTTATTCAACGTTGAAGTCGCTCGCCACGGATGAAGTGAATGTCTGCACCATCGAAGACCCGATCGAGATGGTAGAGCCGGTCTTCAACCAGATGCAGGTTCAGGAGAACATCGACCTGGGTTTTGCCGACGGTGTCAGGGCACTGCTGCGACAGGATCCTGACATCATCATGATCGGCGAAGTCCGTGACCTGGAAACGGCCGATATGGCCATACAGGCGGCACTGACCGGCCACCTGGTATTCACTACCCTGCATACAAACGATGCCCCCTCGGCAATCACCCGACTGCTGGAACTCGGAGTGCCGTCTTATCTTATCAAGGCGACAGTTATTGGAGTTATGGCTCAGCGACTGGTGCGGGTATTGTGCCCCTATTGCAAGAAACCGTCCGAACCGGACGAATCGGCCTGGAACCTGATGACGGCCCCCTGGAAGGTGAAGGCGCCGGCCAACGCGGCCAGCGCAGAGGGTTGTCTCGAGTGTCGGGAAACCGGCTTTCTCGGGCGCGAAGGTATCTACGAAGTCATGCCATTCAGTGAAAGCCTGCAGGCTCTATCGGATGATAAATCCTCACTGGTACAGTTACGCAAACAGGCCTACAAAGAAGGCATGCGAAGTCTGCGTCTGGCCGGGGCATTGAAAGTTGCCGCGGGTAAAACCACTATCAGCGAAGTACTGCGTGTCACACCTGAGTACCAGAAATAAATTGGCGGGTCACTAACGTGCAGGGTGCTGATTTCATCCCGGAAAATTTACAGGGTACTGTAGCCGGTTACTGGAAACGGCTCCAGGAACATGCCGACTATGCCGGGCAGCTCGAAGAATTACTGACCCAGGACCTGGACTTCCGTCAGGAACTGTTTCGTGTCTGGTGTGCCAGTGATTTCATTGCTGGCATCACGCTGGCCCGGCCCCTGTTGCTGCTGGAAGTAGCCGCTCAAAGAAGGCAGGCCAGCACCGACTATGAAACGCGGCTGCGCTCTGTACTGGATTCGCTTCGCGATCTCGGTTACCAGAATGGCGCCGAACAGTTGAAGAGCCGCCTGCGCCACTTTCATCGGGGCGAATACCTGCTTGTGCTGTGGAGGGACCTCTGCGGGCTGGTGGATGTTCATGAAGTCTGTCGCCAGATGTCGGAGCTGGCAGATGCCGCCCTGCAGGCAAGCCTGGAAATTCTGCAGCACTGGGCACACCGCGAGTGGGGTGAGCCCGTTTCCAAGGGTAAAAAGCAGCAGCTGGTGATACTCGGCATGGGCAAGCTGGGAGCCCATGAGCTGAACGTCTCGTCGGATATTGACCTGATATTCTGTTTCCCCGGGGCCGGCCAGGTCGATACCAGCCAGACCGATGGTCGGGAACTGACCAACCAGCAGTTTTTCACCAGGCTCGGACAGCGCCTGATCGATACTATCGATACCACTACCGCCGATGGCTTCGTGTTCCGAGTCGATATGCGTCTTCGACCCTATGGCAGCGAGGGGGCCCTGGCGGCCAGTTTCGATGCCATGGAAGACTACTACCAAAGCCTGGGTCGGGACTGGGAACGCTACGCATTGATCAAGGCCCGAGTTGTAGCGGGCGACAAGCCGGCCGGGAAAGAGCTGCTGGAACGTCTTAAACCTTTTGTCTACCGCCGGTATCTGGATTTCGCCATGTTCGAATCCCTGCGCAGCATGAAATCACAGATCAACAAGCAGGCCCGTCGCGGCAAGCTGGCCGGCGATATCAAGCTGGGGCCGGGGGGAATACGTGAAGTGGAATTCACCGCCCAGGCTCTGCAACTGGTTTACGGTGGTCGCGACAAATCGCTGCGCTATCCGGCGCTGGTACGCACCCTGGAAAACCTGGTAGCCGGCGGCTACCTGCCCGCCGACGTGGCGGATGAGCTGAAGTCAGCATACCGGTATCTGCGTAATCTTGAACACAAACTGCAGGCTTTTGCGAATCAGCAGACCCAGAGCCTGCCAACCGGCGAGCAACAGCAGCAGCGTATTGCTTTCGCGATGGGGCACGCTGACTGGGCTGCCCTGCTCGAAGCCCTGGAGCAGAATCGTCAGATTGTCAGCAACCATTTCAGAGACGTACTGGGTACGGATGAAGAGGTCGAAAAGACCAGGCACCAGGGCGACGACTGGGCACCCTTGTGGCGGCAGGAGCTTTCGGAGCAGGATGCGGTTGCCATGCTGGGAGCGGGCGGGTTTGAAGACCCTCAGGGCAGTCAGAATGTAATCCTGCAATTTCGCCGGGAAAAGAAATTCCTTACCCTGCCGGCAGAAAGCCGCGAGCGGCTCAATGTTTTCATGCCGGTACTGCTGGATGCCGTGGCCAAAACGAAAGCGCCTTCCCTGTGCCTGGCCAGGGTGATGGCCTTGATAGAGGCGGTCAGCCGTCGGACAGCCTATCTGATTCTGCTACTGGAGAATCCCCAGGCGCTGGAACAGATGGTACAATACTGCGCTGCCAGTCCTTTGATTGCAGACTATTTGAGCAGGTATCCAATACTGCTGGACGAATTGCTCAATGTGCTTGATGCGCCGCCGGAGAAGCATCGCCTGGCTGAAGAGTTGAGGGTGCAGCTTCTCAGGGTCGATGAGAACAACTTCGAAGAAGAATTGGACAGCCTCCGCTACTTCAAGCAGTCTCACCATCTGCAGGTCGCTGCGGCGGAAGTGTCGGGCAAGATGCACCTGATGAAAGTCAGCGACTATCTCACCTATATCGCAGAGGTCATTCTGGATGCTGTGCTATATCTGTCCTGGCAGTTTATGGTCGACAAACACGGTTTTCCTGTGCATACCGACGGCAGATACGGTGAGCCAAATTTTGGAATTATAGGTTACGGAAAGCTGGGGGGGCTCGAATTAAGCTACAGCTCTGATCTGGATCTGGTTTTCCTGCACCAGGCGGACCTTGACGAAGAGACTGTGGTCAGTGAAGGACAGGTGCCGCTCAACAGCCGGGCGTTCTATATCAAGCTTGCCCAAAGAATAATTTTACTGCTGGGCACCCCTACCATGTCAGGGAAACTCTATGAAGCTGACATGCGTCTGCGTCCATCGGGTGAATCCGGATTACTGGTAAGCTCTGTAGAATCCTTTCGTGACTATCAGAAAACCAGGGCCTGGACCTGGGAGCACCAGGCGTTGGTGCGGGCTCGGGGAGTAGCAGGAGCTCCAGGTCTGCTGGAAAAGTTTGCTGAGGTTCGCGCCGAAATTTTGTCCGCCCCACGGGATAAGGATGAACTTGCCGGCGAAGTCGTATCCATGCGCAATAGAATGCGCAAGGAGCTGAAGGCCAGTTCAACCAGTGAACTGGACCAGCTGGCTTTTCGTATCAAGCAGGGGCAGGGCGGGATCGTTGATATAGAATTTCTGGTTCAATACCTGGTGCTGGCCTATGCCGGAGAATTCCCGCAACTACTCACCTATACGGATAACTATCGTATTCTCGAGGCGGCTCGAGAGTGTCAATTGCTGGAAGAAGGGGAGATGAATACCTTGATCAGCGCCTATCTGGACCTTCGGGCTGCCTCCCATCAGATCGCTCTGCAGCAGCCAAAGGATCTGCAATCAGCCAGCGTCCTCGAGCTGCACCAGGCAGAAGTCACTGCCATCTGGGAACGGATTTTCGAATCCGCTTGCTTCCAATGAGTCCCTGGCCGATGACCTGCAATGCCGGCTCCCGGTAATATACCTGCCGATCGCGTTCTGGTGGCGGGGCCGTCCTGGATAGGGGATATGGTGATGGCCCAGTCTCTGCTGCGTTTGCTGCGAGACCGCCATCCGGAATGCCATATCGCGGTCCTGGCGCCCGCCTGGTCCCGGCCGCTGCTAGCACGTATGCCCGAAGTGAACGAAACCATCGATTCGCCTTTCGCTCATGGTGAGATCAGCCTGCGGGCAAGATACCGGCTGGGTAGAGAATTGGCAGGCCGGTTCGACCAGGCGATCGTGCTGCCCAACTCATTCAAGTCGGCACTGATCCCACGATTTGCGGGGATCGCCCGCCGGACTGGCTGGCGGGGTGAGTTTCGTAATGCATTGCTTTCCGACTGTCGAAAGCTGCATACCGACAGGTATCCGTTAATGGTTCAGCGCTTCGTGGCGCTGGGTGTCGGCCCCGGGGAGCCCTTACCAGGCTACCGCCGCCCGTGCCTGGAGACAGATCCGGAGCAGGCCCGCGCTGCCGCGCAGGCCCTGGGCCTGGCAGCGGACGGGAAAATCCTCGCCCTGTGTCCCGGGGCAGAATTCGGAGACGCCAAACAGTGGCCTTTGGAGCATTATGCAAAGCTTTGCGAACTGGCGGTGGCCGACGGGTGGCAGAGCTGGGTTCTTGGCTCACCGAAGGATCGTGATGCCGCCCGGGAGCTACTCGCTCGGGTATCATCGGTTGCCCGGCCCCATTGCCATGACCTGACCGGCAAGACCAATCTCGGTCAGGCAATCGACCTGCTATCACTGGCGAGCGCCACGATTACCAATGATTCCGGCCTGATGCACATCGGAGCGGCGGTTGGCAGCCCACTGATCGCATTATATGGCTCTACTTCACCAGACTTTACACCTCCGTTGGCAGACAGGGTAAAATCATTGTTCACTGATATTGCCTGTCGGCCATGCTTCCAACGAAGTTGTCCGCTGGGCCATAAGCGATGTCTCACTGAAATCACGCCTGAGCGTGTATATGGCAGTCTTCTGGAGCTGCTGTTGCCTTGAGAGTCCGGAGTCAACGATTTGCGCGTTCTGATAGTCAAAGTATCCTCTCTGGGCGATATTATCCACACCCTTCCCGCTGTCACTGATGCCAGTCGCGCCAACCGTAATCTGACTTTTGACTGGGTTGTGGAGGAGGCCTTCACCGAAGTCCCCGCCTGGCATCCTGCGGTTGAGACCGTCATACCGGTAGGCATCAGGCGCTGGCGAGGTCACTGGTTCAAAAGTTATTTCGGCGGGGAAATCGCGGAATTCCGTAAAAATCTGCAGAAAGTCCACTACGACCTGGTGATTGATGCCCAGGGCCTTATCAAGAGCGGAATTGTAAGCCGTATGTCGAAGGGCATAACCGTCGGCCTGAGCAACAGGACGATCAGGGAGCCGATGGCCACTCTTTTCTACAACAAAGTGTATTCCGTGCCGTGGACCGAACACGCCGTGGAGCGCGTGAGAGAACTGTTTTCCCGGGCCCTGCAGTACAAGTATGATCCCGGGCAGGTGGATTATGGCATCGATTATCAGAGAATCGGTCTGTCGGGACAGGAACCCAGGAAGAAACAGCTGGTTTTTCTTCACGGTACGACCTGGAAAACTAAAAACTGGCCCGACAATTACTGGCGTGAACTGGCCGGTATGGCGACCTCGGCGGGTTACCGAGTACTGCTGCCCTGGGGCAATGACTCGGAGAAACAACGCGCCGAACTGATCGCCAAAGGTGATAATCAGATTGAAATCCTGCCAAGGCAGTCTCTCACCGGCCTGGCCTGTCATATTGCCGTATCGGCGGGAGTAATCGCCGTGGATACCGGGCTGGGCCACCTGGCGGCGGCCTTGTCGATACCCACTCTTTCCCTGTACGGTCCCACTGATCCGGGGCTTTCCGGCACCTATGGCGACAACCAGTATCACCTGAAATCAAACCTCAATTGTGCGCCCTGTGTAAAACGGGAATGCACTTATACAGGGCCAGGTGTCACAGATAATTACCTGGGTAGCTCGTTTCTGGTTTTTCCGCCCTGCTTTTCAACTCTCAGACCGGAAACGGTCTGGCATAAATTCAGTAAATTGATTGCTGAACCGGTTTCCTGATGAAATTTGGCTTCCTCATTTATTCGTACTTCCCCTATGGAGGCCAGCAGCGGGATTTTCACCGGATTATGAAGGAGTGTGTCAGCAGGGGACACCAGGTCGTTGTCTACACCTTAAAGTGGCAGGGGGAAACTCCCTCTGATGTGGACCTGCGGTTCGTAGAGGTCGCCGCCCGCTCTCGCTTGAAGCTCTACCAACGCTTTACCGACCGGGTCCTCGAGCAATTGCAGAAAGAACCCTGTGATCTGGTTGTGGGGTTCAATAAAATGCCCGGGCTCGATGTGTACTTTGCCGCCGATCCCTGTTTTGCCGACAAGGCGGAAAACCAGCGGGGTGGGTACTATCGCTATACACCGCGCTTTCGTCATTTCATGGACTACGAGCGGTCGGTGTTCGGCGCACAGAGCAAGACTCAGGTCTTGTTGCTTTCGCGATTACAGCAGCGGGGCTTTGAAAAGTATTACCCAGGCTGCGGTCCGCGGCTGCACTTGATCCCGCCCGGTATTGATCCAGACCGTAAACTGACCGATGCATCGTCTCTGATCCGTCGCCAGTTTCGCAGTGAATTTCGGCTTAGTAACGATGATTTGCTGGTTATACAGATCGGCTCTGGTTTCAGGGTCAAAGGCGTTGACCGGTCGCTGCACGCGATCGCTTCGCTGCCGGAGCAGCTTCTCAAAAGGGTAACTTATCTGCTCGTCGGTCAGGACGCACCGGGGCGCTATTTACGCCTGGCAAAACGACTTGGAATTGCCGATCGGGTCAAGGTGCTGCCCGGCCGGGATGATATTCCACGCTTTTTGCTGGGCGCCGATCTGCTGTTGCATCCTGCTTACAGCGAGAGTGCGGGATACGTGTTGCTGGAAGCGACGATTGTCGGCCTGCCGGTACTGACCACCAGCACCTGTGGGTATGCCTGCCACATAGAGAAAGCCGGCTCCGGCCTGGTCTGCAGTGAACCATTCGACCAGCAGGAGTTGAACGATAAGCTGCAGCACATGCTGGTTTCCGAAGACAGGCCGGCCTGGCAGCAGAATGGTATTGCCTACGGGCGCTCCGATGCGCTGTATGCCATGGCCCAGGTAGCTACTGACCACCTGGAAAAATTCGCGCAGGCGAAAAGCTGATGATTCTGTACCTGGATGACGAGCTTGAAAGGATCTGGCAGGAGCAGGATGTCTTTCGATTGCTGGGCGGGATGGAAGGAAAGATTTACCGGCAGGTGAAGGGACGCAGAACGCTGCTGTTCAGGCTGGCAGGAAAGGGCTATTTTCTTAAGTTTCATTCTGGGGTTGGCTGGAAAGAAATAGTCAAGAATCTGATACGCTTTCGATTGCCGGTAATCAGTGCCGAGAATGAATGGCGTGCCGTCCGTCTGCTGCAGGAACGGAATATCGATACGCTGACTGTCGCCGCGTATGGCAAGCGGGGCTGGAACCCGGCCGCCCTGCAGTCCTTCCTTGTAACCAGGGAACTGGAAAACACCATCGACCTGGAAGCCTATTGCGCCGACTGGGAAGAAAACCCGCCTGCGTTTGCAGTTAAAAAAGCGCTGATTGAAAAGGTGGCCGTAATCAGCCGTCGCCTGCACGCAGCCGGTGTCTGCCACCGTGACTACTATCTTTGTCATTTCCATTTGCTGTCCGGTTCTGAACTTTCCTCTGGCGCCTCCGGACCGGTTATCTACCTGATTGACCTGCATCGGGCGCTGTTCGGTAAGAGTCCTGACTCCCGGTGGGTTAAGAAAGACATTGCCGGGTTGTATTTTTCCAGCAAGGATATTGGGCTGACACAGCGAGATCGGTTACGATTTGCCCGTCTTTATAGCGATTCCAGCCTCAGGAATACTCTGGACCAGGATAACGGGTTTTGGAGAGATGTTGTTGCCCGTGGCGAGGCACTTTACACAAAGCTGGGTAACCCGCTTCGAGCCAAGCAATGAGTCCTGAAATGAATGACCAACTTGTCGGTCTTGAACACGATGCAGGTACCCCGCTGACAGTGACGTTGCTTCCCGCTGTGGCGGATACTTCAGCGCCTCCCGAGCCAGTTGAACTGGCTATCAGCAGGATACTGCGATTATTGCCAGGCAAGCGACTGGTGGGGGTTGCCCACTGGCAGAATCGGGCCGTGATTATCAAGCTTTTTTACCACCGGCGACGCTGGTCCCGTCATCTGCAGCGAGAACTGGCCGGCTATGCGTTAACCGAGCAATGCGTCCTGCCGGTTCCCCAGGTGCTGGCCAGTGGTAATCTGGCTGGTCACAAGGGCGGCTACCTGATAAGCGAATATCTGTCCGAGGGCGTCGGGCTGGATTCTCTGGTGGATGAACACGCCATGGATCTTGACACCCATGTCCGGCAGGCCCTTGGCCTGATCGCCCGCTGCCATCAGCAGGGTCTCTGGCAGCAGGATATCCATCTGGGCAATTTTATGGCGCTGGATGGCACCATGTACCTGCTGGACAGTGCCGAGTTCAAATCTGAAAACCCCGGCATGTTGCTTTCAGAAGCGCAACGCCTCTCAAACCTGGCGCTGTTTTTTGCACAGTTCTCTGTGTATCGGGATCCGCGGGTTAGAGTAATGGTGGAAGCCTACAATAGTGAACTGCCCGGGAACGGGGCTATCGCGGACATTACGAACCTGCAGGCATTGATCAGGCAGGCCAGGGAACGACGGCTCGACAAGTACCAATCCAAGCTCTTCCGTGAGACCAGTGCCTTTCATGTGGAGCACCGCAGGGACCGACGTCTGTTGTGTAACCGGAAAATAATGTCCGAAGAATTCCGTGACTTTCTGCAGAATCCCGATTCTTATCTCGAGCAGGGGACTCTGCTCAAAGGCGGAAATACCACAACAGTGGGGCAGGTTGCGGTAGGAGGCACTGACTATGTGCTGAAGCGCTACAATATCAAGAACAGGCTGCATGGATTACGCAGGATGTTGCGCGCCAGCCGCGCTTCCCGTTCCTGGCGCTCGGGGCTGGTGCTGGAGATGCTGGGCGTTACCACCGCCAGGCCTTTGTTGATGCTGGAGAAGCGCCAGGCCTGGTATTTACGCAGAGAGTCCTACATCCTCTATGAGCTGGTAAAGGGGCAAACGGTTCCCGAAGTGCTGGGTTCGGCGGGCCTGAGCCCGCAGGTCAGAGACCGGATTTTTGAGAGCTTCGGGCAGTTTCTGGAAGTCCTGCGTCGATACATGATTTCCCATGGAGACCTCAAAGCCAGCAATTTTATCTATGCAAACGACGAGCTGGTGTTGCTGGATCTCGACGCTACTACCCGCCATTCATTGCGCTTGACGTTCAGGCGGGCTTTCAGAAAAGATCTGGAACGCTTCTTAAAGAATTTTTCGGAGGATTCGGGTCTGCATCACCTGCGTGGTCAGGCCCGCGAACTGGTGAGGTCGCTGAGTGATTAAAACGCGGGCAAAAGTGGCAATGGGAGCAGTTCGATGACTCTGATCACGCTTGGTCTCACCGGGACCATAGGTCATGATCCCGCAGCAGCGCTGTTCGTAGATGGCGAACTGGTTGCTGCTGCGGAAGAAGAGCGGCTGATCAGGCGCAAGCATGCCAAGGGTGAAGTGCCCTATCACGCCGCCCGCTTCTGCCTGCAGTACGCCAGCGTCAATCCTGCCGATGTCAATATCGTGGCAATCCCCAATGCGCCGATCAGTCTGCTCAGCCCGGCCCGCTGGCATTATGCCCGGCGCCACTGGTATGCACCGGATCGTGCTTTTGACAGTCTTTTCAATGGGAACCGACGTTATCGCCGCTACATCAAGGATGTGAGGAATTTACTGGAGCGACTGCATATACCCTGGAGCAGGATTAAATTTTTCCCGGTTGAGCATCAGCTTGCACATGCCAGCAGCGTTTACCATCTGAGCGGCTCCGATGCGCCAACAGGCATCCTGACAATCGATTCACGGGGCGAGTACGCCACCATCCTTCTGGCAGAGGGAAAACACGGCCAGATCAGAAAAATCCGGGAATTCTATGACCCGGATTCCCTTAGCGGGATGTATGCGGCCATTACCGATTATCTTGGCTTTGATATTCTCGATGGTGAATACAAGGTCATGGGCATGGCGCCGTTCGGCGATCCAGAGCGCTATGATCTTTCGTTCCTGGCGCGCTTCACAGGCCGCAATTTTAAGGTGGACAACCGGCTGATCAGTACGGTCGGGTTTCGTCGTTATAAAGCTAAATCCCGCGGGCATTTTTTCAGTCCCAGGCTTATCGAGAAGCTTGGTCCTCGTCGCGAAGGCGCGCTGGTAGACGATCCTTATGTTCATTATGCTGCCGCAATCCAGAAACTTTACGAGGATATAGCCGCCGGGCTGGTGATTAATTACCTCTATCCGGTACTGAAAGAAGGGGGGAGGCTGGTTTTCGCCGGCACCAGTGCCATGAACATCAAGCTTAATCACCGCCTGCAGGAATTGCCTGCGGTGCAGGAATTCCTCGTGCACCCCGGCGCCGGCGATGCGGGAACCGCCATCGGCGCCGCCAGTTATGCGCTGGCCAGCGAGGGTGTCAGGATCAAGCCTTTACGCAACATGTTTCTCGGGCCCCGCTTCACCAAGACGCAATGTATCAGCGCCTGTCGAAATCACCGCGACAGACCTCAGTGGGAAGAGGTGGAGAATGCCCCGCAGAAAGCGGCAGAACTGCTCAACAGGGGACATCTGGTGGCCTGGTTTCAGGGGCGGATGGAGTTCGGCCCAAGGGCTCTGGGAAACCGCAGTATTCTCGCTAACCCCTGCCAGGAGGGTGTCGCGGACCTGTTGAACAGCACAATAAAATTCCGTGAACGCTGGCGGCCCTTCTCGCCCAGTCTTCTGGACAGTTTTGCCGCAGAATTTCTCGAAACGGGGGCCAATCATGGCTTCATGTGCATCAATCAAGCGGTCAGGGAAAAATGGCACGAACCGTTTGCCTCGGTAGTTTACAAGGATGGCACGACCCGCCCCCATGTTGTGACCCATGATGCCAACCCTCGCTTCTATCAGCTGCTCCGGTACATGGAGAGCATGGCAGGCTATGGTATGGTCATAAACGCCGCATTGAATCGCCCGGGAGAAGCGCTGGTCTGTTCACCCGAGGATGCGGTTAACCTGTTCATTGGCTCGGAACTGGAATACCTTATCATGGAGGATATCCTGGTCACCAAGCGGGAAGAGTCGGACAGCTGGTGATTGACTGGTCGCCATGAGTAAATCAGCAGGGTGTTTCAGCGGCGGCGATAAATAACGACCTGCCTGCTCGTTTCAGGACCGATACGGATAATCTCCTCCACAGCAGTCTCCGTGCTGGCCCGGGAAAATAATCCTAATGAGGCGGTGTCCTCCTCGTAAGCGATCAGGCTGCCGGCAGGAAGCTGCAGTATTTCTGATTCGGTAAGAAGCACTGGCACGATGTCATAGTCGTCAATGCGTTCACTGTAATAGGCAACGGTTCTGTTGTTGGTCAGCAAAGTAGCCTGCGGACCACTGTTCTGCGCAATCCATTCTCCCGCGTCCCGCAGATAATCCTTGTTGGCTCCAAAGGAGACATAGGCATCGATTGCACAATAGACCAGTAATGAGCCAACGAGCCAGAAATAGCGTTTCTCTTTGCCTGCTGCCTGGGCGGCTGAAAGCAGTCTGTTCAACAGGAGTGGAACGAACAGCACAAAAACCAGGCTCATCAGCATGACATAGCGGCTGGAAAGAAACCGGGTCGTAACCAGAAAGCCCATGGCGATGAGACAATTCACCGCAATCACAGTGAGCAGTGGTATCAGTTGCCAGCGGGGCAATGACCACTGCCTCGCGAGACCGCCAGCCAGCATGATCAGCAGGAATGGGGTGCCGATTCCTTTGACGAGGTAAGTAATAAAAACCGCGAACAGGCCAGCCGCCAGGAAAATAGGCAGGTAGTCGCTGGTAAAGTTCGCAGCATAGTCTCCAAACACGATCCGGCCCATCTCCGCGGTTCTTTCAGCGGTGGGGAAAAACGTATCCTGCACAAACGGAAAATACACCGAGAGCTGGTTTGCCAGTAGATCTGTAAAATCAACCCCGGCCAGAAAGCCCAGTGCCGTGAGCGCAAACAGAAACCCTGCCGAGCTGCCGGTAAACATTCCCAGCAAAAGAAAGCGCCGGTGGAAGTCCATGCGCTTGTCAAACAGAAGGGAGGCAGGCAGGAGAAACAGAAAGGCCAGTGCCTCGGCGCGAAACGTCGCGGCCAGCAGATAAGCCAGCGAGAAGGCGGCGGCATTTCTGAACTGATTATTGCGAAGGAAACGGAGGTATTGCCACAGGCCTAACAGTGCCAGTGACCAGTAGGCGCTATCCCTGATGATGACCAGTCTATTCTCATTCAGCTGGGGGTAAACCAGTACCGTAATCGCGGCAAATAACAGCGTGGTGCGGGAACTGTTCAACTCGGCGACCAGGCTGATAAACGAATACGCCAGCAGGCCATAAAAGAAAGCGTTGACGAGAACCGCGGCCAGAAACGGCTCCAGTGCCAGCGTGTTGTGTACCAGCGCAATCAGAACCGGATAGGTTGCCCAGGGGTAGTGGCTGAAGGCCGCATCCACGCCGCCTTCATTGAAGATATCGACGGTTCGGATGTAGGTGAAGGCATCCTCGTTGGGTAACCAGCCGGTAAGCACCATTAAACCGGAAAGTAACAGACTGGCACCGATCGTCAGCAGTCGAATATCCACGGAGCGCCAGCGGTATTTCTTACCTGTCATCAGGACCTGTCCGGGTAGGGGCGGGCGGATTTTCCGCCAGGCTGTGTCTTGAAGCGCTTGTGTAACCAGAGATACTGGTCGGGATGCTTGCGGATAGCCTGTTCAATAATTCCATTGATTTTAATCGCATCGGCCTCTTCGTTACCACTGGGATAGTTCTCGATCGGGGGGCTGAATTCCAGTTCGTATCCCGAGTTGTCGTCTCTTCGGTAATGAGAAAAGAAAATTACCGGTGAGTTATTGGCTCTCGCAAACCGTGTTGTAGCGGTGATGGTGGCCGCCTGAACTCCAAAGAACGGCACGAACACGGAATGCCTGGGTCCATAGTCCTGGTCCGGTGCATACCAGACTATGTGCCCTTTTTTCAGACTCCGAAAAGCCTCCCTGACGTTTTCACGTTCGATAACAGCCGGGTAAAAGCGCTTGCGACTATTGGTCATGACGGCCTCGAACAGGGGATTCTTGTGTTTTCTGTAAGTGACGTCCATCTGTTCATACAGACTGAGTAGAGAACCAGCAAATTCCAGGGTCGTGAAATGGGCACAAACCAGCAAAACGCCGCGTCCTTCGGCCTTTGCCTGCCTTAGATTATCCAGGCCTTGAATGCTTACCCGGTCGCGAAAGTCCTCCGGGTTACGATACCAGGACATGACCGCTTCCATCACACCAATACCGTTGGAAACAAATGTCCGGCGCAGCAGTGCCTGGCGTTCTGCTGCCGACAGCTCCGGGAAGCAGAGTTCCAGATTTATCCGGCAGATCTCCCGCCTTTCTCTTGCGAACAGGTAAAGAAGCCAGCCAATCAGCCTGCCCAGCCTGATCTGCAGGGGAAACGGCAGATGGGCGAGTAACCACATAAACGACAGGCCCAGCCAGGTTGGCCAGTATCCAGGAGCGTAAAACTGTGAGAGAGGGGTTTTGTCAGAGTTTGTGGAGCTCACCTGGGGTGCATGTCTTTTTCTAGGGCCGGTTTGTGCCACAATTTCTGGAAGCCGCATTGTAGCAAATCAGTGCAGTATGCCTAGGGAACCTCGGATTAAATACCACAATGCTTTGACCTTCAGTCAAACCTGCTGGCAGGGGAGTGAAGATCCCCTGCGCACGACGCCTCACAGTAGCGCCCGGCAGTTTCACGCCGCGCATCGTGGTAATTAACCAGAGGTTCCCTGGCTTACAGAATCGAAATCCAAAGGGGCGAAATATTGGCTTCATAACCCACAAAAGCGAACCAAATCGCGAATATATGCACTTAAATACCCACAATAGTCAGAAAACGGCCAGAATAGTGCCAATCACCTGCAATCTACATAGAACAGGCCCTGTGCTATGATCTGCCGCCAGACATACTGATTGCCATTGCCACGGACCCTGAATAGACATGAACTTTGAAATACCACCTTTCCAGCAGGCCCGTATTCTGGTGGTCGGTGATGTTATGCTTGATCGCTACTGGCATGGCAAGGCGACACGGGTGTCCCCGGAAGCACCAGTGCCGGTAGTCAAAGTCGGCAGTGAAGAAGGCCGGCCGGGTGGTGCGGGTAACGTGGCACTGAACCTGGCCGCACTTGGCAGCGCCGCCTCTCTGGTGGGCATCATCGGTGCCGACGCGAATGGCGAAGACCTGCAGTCCCGTCTTAATGCGGCGGGGGTCTACTGCGATTTCCTGGTGTCCCCTGACAAGCCGACTATTACCAAGCTGAGGGTTATCAGTCAGCATCAGCAGCTGATCCGGCTGGATTTTGAAGAATTGCATCAAGCCGCAGACCTGGTTGGTCTGCAGGCCAAGGTAGAGGGCCTGCTGAAAAATGCCCAGGCGCTGATTCTCTCTGACTACGGAAAAGGCGCACTGGCGAATGTCGAATCGCTGATAAAGCTGGGGCGCGAGAACCGCATACCGGTGATCGTCGACCCCAAGGGCACTGACTTCGAAAAATACCGTGATGCCACCCTGATTACTCCTAACCTGGCTGAATTCGAAGCGGTCGTCGGTGTGTGCCCTAATGAGGATACCCTGGTCGAGAAGGGGCAGGCCCTGGTGAAGAGGCTCAATCTCGAGGCGATACTGATCACCCGGGGAGAACACGGCATGACTTTACTAAGGCCCGATGCCCCGGAACTGCACCTCCCGGCCCGGGCCCAGGAAGTATTCGATGTGACTGGTGCCGGCGACACGGTGATATCGGTACTCGCCGCCTCGCTGGCGGCCGGTGAATCTCTGCCGGAAGCCACCGCGCTGGCGAACCTGGCGGCCGGCCTTGTGGTCGGTAAGCTGGGAACTGCTGCAATCAGCGGCCCCGAGTTGCGCCGGGCCACTCTGCGGGAACAGGGTGCCGGTCGAGGGGTGATGACTTCCGACCAGCTTCTGATTGCCATTCAGGACGCCCGGGCCCACGGCGAAACCATCGTTTTTACCAACGGTTGTTTCGACATCATTCATGCCGGGCACGTGGGTTATTTGAAAGAAGCACGAAAGCTGGGTGACAGGCTGGTTGTAGCAGTTAACGATGACGCCTCGGTGCGAAATCTTAAAGGTGCGGGGAGGCCGATCAATCCGGTGGAGCGCCGCATGGCCGTGCTGGCGGGCCTGGAAGCGGTGGACTGGGTGGTTTCGTTTTCCGAGGACACGCCAGAGTCTCTGCTGCGGAGCCTGCAGCCGGAAGTTCTGGTTAAGGGCGGAGATTACAGTATCGACAAGGTGGTCGGTGGAGATTACGTCAGCAATTACGGGGGACGGGTAGAGGTTCTGGAATTTCTGGATGATTGTTCCACATCTGCTATTGTAGAAAAAATACAGGATTCGCGTTCCAGGGGAACGTCTGGCTGACGCCCGCCTCAAGTGAGCGGCGAAGTTGCTTTCTTATGTAAGATAATAAAGTATATTAGCTCCGATTCGACGGCCCAGGCAGTGTCCGGAATTCACCTGAAAGCAGTCATTGATAGGCCTGTAATTTAACTCTGAGTTTTGGCTTAGATCGGCCAAAAGTGGAAGTAGCATTGAGTCTACCAAAAGTCAGCTTCCGGCTTAATAGCCGACTTAATTTTTAATCCGGGGTTACATGCCAAACGCACTCAGGATGCCCAATTTCTATTAAATTCAAATAGCTATGTGCCGATACTACACCTAGTAGCTACAGATCTTGCCATACACAACCTGCGGTACTAAGCTTATTTTGAATCTGAACCTTGGCTCAACCAAGTAGTAGGATTCACCCGGGGCCGAAAGGCCCCTTATTTTTTAGAGTCTCACAATACCATCTGGATCAGTCGTAGAAGCCACCTTGCATAGAATCCGGTCCAATCTCTGAAAGAAATTCTGTCCTGACTTCTTTTTCACATAGCTGGATGGGGCTATGCTTTGATATAGGGCGAATGCAACAACATCCGCGGCTTGGATAAAATAAGATTTCTCTGAGTCTTTGAAATAAGGATCTTCCACCATATTGGAAACTAGGATATTTCGGTAACCGGCGCCATGCCTTTGTTGGTTCCGTATTGGATTGTATCTTCTCATCCTTCGGATAGTTTCCCTTATCTTTTTCACTTCGCTCATGTCAGGAACTATCATTCCACGTTCATCAGGATTTGCTGGCCCATGAAAATTTCTATTCGAAATAGTGTTAGAAAATCGTTGTACTAATGCTCGCCAAGCATTCTCTAGGACATCATAGTTTCTCGCCTTGCCTGCTTTATCTACAACTACGTTTATGATGCTCACGTCAGTCATTTGGGCAAGTTCGTTGATAAAGTACTTTACTATAGAAAGGCGGTCGTTGCGCTTAATCCTGACCAGTTCACCGGGTCGATTCAACATGCGTGCTGAATGAATCTCTTCTCTCAGTAACAATCCGAAACTATCCCTCATGCGTTTTCTAAATTCGATGATTTGCTCAAGATATTCATTCCAGCGTAGCTCGTGTATAACCAATCCGGAGAGGACAAAGTACCTTGTAGGACTATTAACCATCCCGCTATCTCCGCTCTCATCGATGTAGATCAAAAACATTTAGCTAGAAATCCAATTCACACAAAACTCATTACAAGAAGTAAGGGAATTGAACAATTCACTGAAATACAAGACCCCACCAATTTAAAGAGTAGTCCACCACGCATGGATTGGCAAATTGACTTCGCAGTCTTAAATCTCTTAATTCCGCTTCGGGTTTAAAAGGCGACCAGGTTAGTTCGAATCTGGACGTCCGCTTTGCAGGCGCAAGTAAATTCAACAACTTACGTTGATAGCAGACGTTTCAGTCGCTGCTCTGGTCGGCTCCTTGCGGCCTCGAAGCGGACGTTTCGCTTCTGGCCTTGGTCAAATTACTCAGTCATAAACAGGAAATCCTGATTCTCTGAGAACTTCGCAGGCGCATTTTATACAGTTTCGACAAAGGTATATTCCATCTCGACCTGCGACGATCTTGCCACTATGATCTGGCTTCTCATGGCACAGGCTGCATATTGGAATATCGGCTTCCTTCAAACTTTCGCCTGGTTTGTAACGTACCCATCCTTCTTTCATATTCAGCTTCCGGCTTCAGAGCGAAAATAGCGCTTCAAACTTTCACGATCAAATACGTACCAGTCCCCATTAGGCAGCTGCCAGCAACTGTTTGAGCGTGTCGACTTGCTGCGGTGTTTCGTATCTTTTCCAACAATTTGCGGGCCGAAAACGCGTATAAGATTTTGACACCTCCCACAGCTAGAACAGTCACTGCAACAATTGCTAGAAGATCAGTCACTGTGAGCGAAGGGACGTTGAGCAAGCTTGGGAACAGGCTAGCGTAAAAGAGGATCGCTTTTAAGTCGCCAAGCGTAAGCACGAACCCTGACAGCGCACTGGCAAGCAGAGATGAGCTATTTATATTGGACTCGACCAAGTTATCAATAGCCGGTTTTGATCGAAGGAGAGAGAAACCAAGCCATATTAGGTATGCCCCGCCGATGTACTTTATCAGAGTGAAAAAGACACCTAATGTCTCAGCAAGGACGCTCATTCCCGACAATGCCAACGCTATGAAAACAAGATCACCAACTACAATTCCAACAGATACGGCGATGCCATTTTGTACGCCTAGAGTAGCTGACCTCGTCACCACAAGGGCCACGCTCGCGCTCGGCATCGCGGCTAAGGCAAGCATGATCAGGAAGAATGACGAAGTGCTGATGAAGTCCATGGGTTTATTGTATCACTCAGCTGGACGATGTCGGCATAGGGTCTAAAAAAGGAAGTACGATAATTTTGAGATTACTTCTGTTCACGGCTTCATAGCGGACTTTAGTTTTTGATTGTTCAACACTAAATGGTATTTAAAAGCAAAGGTAAGGACCCAAACACGCCACAGAGAATCTCCTAATATGATCTTAGTGGTTAAACTAATTATCGGGCACTCCGACTCTGGTTAGCCATCTGTCGGTATTCAGGCAGAATTGGACATTCTGTGGGGCATCTGGATTAGTCATCCCCACTTTAACAATCCTGCTTACTAGAAACTGTGCCGCGCACATCGCAGCTTCTCCTTGAAATACAATCTTGCCATCGCCCAGCGAGCTTGATGCACCTTTAGGCTCTCCCATGTTCCTCCTGCTTTAGATTGGGTTTGCGACGGTTTGTCGCAGGACAATATGTCGCAGTCAGCTTTGCAACCCTTAGGTATATAATTTGATCAAACAATACCAAGAGATACGTTCTTAGATTAATGAAATTCACTTCTATGAAAAGAGGGCAACGAAATGATGACTATAAAGAAATCGATGACTATACTGGCGTTTCTAAGCATGTGCATTTTTGCTACAAGCAGTGTGATTGCTGCAGATGATGGCCAGAGGCTATTCGTCAATCTAACCAGCGATGAAATCAACCGGGCTACGATGGCGATTGTATTCGGCACTAGGGTGCTCACTGAAATGAACATACCTGTCACCATACATCTTACTGTTGAAGGTACGCGGATAGCAGACAGGAATATTCCGGCAAAAACCAATGCAAATGGAGACTCTTTGAAAGGGCTCCTGTCGCAGTTCATGGATAGAGGAGGGAACGTCTACGTATGCGGGATGTGCATGAATAATGTCGGTGGAATCAAGGAAGATGAACTGATTGATGGAGTCAAGGTTCAAGGTGGAATGTCAGCTCTATTCGAGCCCGGCACAACAGTCGTAAGCTACTAATTTGGTCAGGACAATCCGCTCTGCAGGCAAGAGTCTGCGCGCCTTTAAGTCGCCGGGCAACTTGCCTGCATGATGCGGACAGAAGCCGGAGAAAGTGCACTGACTAAGAGGCCTTGAATCACTGAATAGTATTGACGGGCACTAACAATTTAATAGCTTAACGTGCCTCAGATTTAGCCTCGCTTTTCTTAAGCCATTAAACTGTGAGTGTCCCCAAAGGGTTCAAACCGGTACTACAATTGCAGCGATTCTACAGCCGCGTTCGGCCAGAAGCCGTCATAACTCTTGAAAGTCTTTTTCTATCTGCTCGCAATAAAACCGGAGATCTGCTGTCAGGTTAAGTCCATGTTTTCAGGATTAAGAACCATGTGCAGCTCTCTCGTAGTTGTGCCCGCAGGCAGAGTAACGGTGGCTCCATGACCATAAACAAGAAACCCGAGACTCTTATACAGTCGAATTGCCGGGGTGTTGGATTCGAATACGGAAAGCTGAATAGTCTTGTAGCCAAAACGCGCTGAATCAGAAATCGCCGCGATCATGAGGTTCCTCCCTATGCCTCTTCTTCTGTAAGAGTAGTCAACCTGGATTCCCAGGTGGCCTGCTTTTTCTGCCCCGTCATAGTTCTTACCACACATTGTTCCTGGGAAGACTTCCACTGCCCCAATCAACCGGCTTTCCATAATGGCAACGAAATTTGGAATGCTCTCTTTGACGACTCTCTCTATGGTGCTCATTGCACGATCTACTGGAGGAGGGCCTTTAGCCAGGAATGTACCCTCAGAGTAAACCCGATTCCACAGATCCAGGAAACCAGGCACGTCAGCCACTTGAATTGGGCGAATCTCCAATCTGGATTTCCTTTAGTATCAGCACATACTAGTTTGTCAGTGACCACAGCGTTCTGCGCAAATATTGAAAGCGCCACACCTAAGTGGGTCCTGCGCAGGGGACGCTTAACCTGCCAACCAAGAAGACGCTGCCGCCCTCTGACGAAAGTACGCGTCCGGAACGTCAGAGTGCTCCGTCGTTTTCGGACCTTCGCCCCTGGCCCTGCCTGGTTGCTGCAATAGCCGCATCCACGTTATGGGCCAGGTGGCTGGCGTTGATAGTGCCGACAATCACACTGCTGACGCCACTCTTGCGGAGAATAAATGCCAGGCTGGCCTTGACCGGGTCCTGATCTGCCTGGGTCAGGGCATCCAGATGACCGCTGGCAAGTCCTTTCTTGATCAACACGCCCTTGTGCAGCGAAGACGCCTTGTCGATTACTACGGCATCTTCGGTGGCCTGGGTGTTAAACGTCACCATGACGACGTCAGAAAGTTCAGCAGCCGTCAGTCCGCCCGCCACGGTCTTGGTTGACATACCAAAGGCCCGGATACTACCCGCCTGCTTGAGCCGCTGCAGCTGTTCTAAGCAGTCGGTCTGATTGATAATCTTCAGGTCGTTACCATCGGAATGCACCAGCACAATGTCAAGATAATCCGTATTGAGCCGCCGCAGGCTTCTTTCTACGCTGCGTTTTACATGCCCGGCACTGAAATCAAAAAAGGAGTTACCGTCTTTAAACTCTTCACCGACTTTACTGCAGATAATCCATTTGTGTCGATGGGTCAACAAATTTCCCAGGCGTTCCTCACTGGTACCGTAGGCGGGGGCGGTATCGATCAGATTAATTCCCAGCGCCCGGGCTTGGGAGAGAAGCGCAACCACGGTGTCATCATCAGGCAGCGTGAACCCGGCGGGGTATTTTACACCCTGATTACGCCCCAGCTTGACGGTTCCCAGGCCCAGACAGGAAACCATGAGCCCGGTCTGTCCCAGGGGCCGTTGTTCAAGCTTCGGCAAAACAGGTCTCCCAGGGTGGCTTTGCAACTGTAACGGGTTTCAGGAAAGATGCAGGAATTTCCGGCTGGTAGCTCCAGGCTGGGTTTACTCCCTGTTCTGACAGTTCGAGGACAACCTGATCCGCCAGGGCGGGACTCAGGGTGAACTTGGTCGGCCACGCCACCAGAAAGTTCTGCTCCGCCTTGAGGAAGGCTGAATCCGGACGATGTCGTCCCGCTTCACTGCCCTCGGCGCGATTGATCCGCAGGCAGGCCCAGCGGGCATCGCTGAGGTCAACCCAGGGAAACAGATCGTGCACGGTGTGCGTGGCGGCAGCGATCTGTTCCTGGTCGTTTCTTTTAACCCCGGTCTCTGCCAACTCGCCACCAAGATACCAGGCGGTGTCTCCATCTCTGCAGGGATGGCTGGTCAGAGTGAGTACCGGAGTAAGGGAAAAGTTGTCGCCAATACAATGGACAAACAGCTTCGGCAGTCCGCGCTTCTTCAGCAGCACCATATTGAGAGGACGAGTCTGCATCGTCGGGGCGTCCAGGCCGGCCAGTTGCAGCAGGGCGGCGTTACCTTCCCCTGCTGCTAAAACAATGCGCTGTGCCCTTATTGTCAATCGACCGGTACCGGTATCGATAGTGAGGTCTGTGCCGTTTCGCTCGGCACTCGGTGAAAACCCGTACACTGTCCCATCGAGACTGAAAATACGTTCACGGTGATGTGTTGCCAGTGTGTCGATCAGGGAGCCTGTATCAACGACGAAGTCCGGCAGGGAATAAAGTGATCCCTGACCCTTTGCCTGCTGCATGGAAGCGGGATATTCGGATTCAGCAACCGCATCGATTTTTCCTCGTAGGGATTTGCTGCCGAGAAACGCTTTCAGACGGGATCGGTAACTGCCTTCAGACCACATGTAGTATCGGTCTGACAGGGTACGGCAAGCGGCGAGATTTACCCGGTCGTTGCCGGCAAGACTGTTTCGCCAGCGGTCCGGCATGCCGGCTATGGATCTGGCGGCCTCCGAAAGCGAACCGCCAAGGGCATACTTGAGCCCGCCATGGATAATGCCCTGGGAAGCGATCGATTGGCCGTTGCCCAGGGTTGTGGATTCCAGCAGCAGTACTGAGAATCCCAGACTGCTGAGCTGGTTCAGTATCCATAACCCGGCAACACCCCCACCGAAAATAACGATATCGGCAGAAACCTCTGCGCTGCTGGGTGCGGTCGTAGTCATGATTCCGGTGGGCAGTTGGCCTGGTGGAGGAAAACCTGCTAAAACTTGCTTAAGTATACCGACCTGCGAGAGTATTCCCAACACGCATCAATACCCGGAAGTAATCCCCCCCGCCCATGGCCCGTTTACTCTACAGCCTGGTTTTCTACCTGCTTATTTCTTTCGCGCTTTTGCGCCTGGTCTTGCGCTCGTTGCGGGCGCCTGCCTACCGGCGGCGCTGGGGCGAACGATTCGGTTTTTTCCGGCTGCCTGCTGACTGGAAAGCGGAGCGGCAACCGATCTGGATTCACGCCGTCTCAGTGGGCGAGGTAGTTGCCGCCGCACCCTTGATCGATGCCTTACTGGCCCGATACCCCGATCGAAGAATCGTGGTGACCACCATGACGCCTACAGGCTCGGAGCGGGTCTTCACCCGTTACGGCGACACGGTCTTTCATGTCTATCTACCCTACGATTTACCGGGTTCCATGGCACGCTTCATCCGGAAACTGAACCCGGCTCTGCTGCTGATCATGGAAACGGAGCTATGGCCGAATCTGCTGCATCAGTGCCGGAAGGCCGGTTGCCGCACATTGCTGGTTAATGCTCGTCTGTCATCGAGATCTGCCCGTGGTTATCGCCGGCTAGGCCCGCTCACCCGGAGCATGCTGACCAATCTCGATCTCATCGCGGCACAGGCTGATCCTGATGCCGACCGATTCATCGCGTTGGGGGCCCCCGCCGAACGGGTAGAAGTCATTGGCAGCCTGAAGTTTGACATCACACCGCCGTCCATCAAGGAGGCGCAGCTGCCACCGGTTTTCCATGGGCTGGCCCAGCTGCAGCGACCGGTCCTGGTGGCCGCCAGCACCCGGGAAGGCGAGGAAGAAAAAGTGCTGACGGCATTCCGCCAATGCCTCGACCAGGAGCCGGCACTGTTGTTGGTGCTGATTCCACGGCACCCGGAGCGCTTCAACAGCGTGGCCCGGCTGTGCAGGGACCGGGGCTTCACTATGGTAAGGCGCAGTGACAACGAGCACTGCGAACAGAGTACCCAGGTGTTACTGGGCGATTCGATGGGAGAAATGTGGCACTACTATGCTCTCGCTGACCTGGCCTTTGTGGGCGGAAGCCTGGTGGATACCGGCTGCCACAATGTATTGGAGCCTGCGGCCCTGGGGATACCTATCCTCATCGGTCCTTCCCGGTTCAACTTTGAAACCATCTGCAATCTGCTACAGCAATCCGGCGCACTGATTGCAGTGGCAGATGAGCACGATCTGGCCCAGCAGGTCTTACACCTGCTCGCCAACACCCCCTGGCGTCAGTCAATGGGTGAGGCGGGAAAGCGCATCGTTGAGAGTAACCGCGGCTGTCTGCGGCGGCTCCTGTCACTGATAGAGGCACAACTGGCAGATTGATGAGAGCTGCTCTGAACAGCCTACTGGCGAGTAAGGTTTTCCACCGCGTCGGCAGTAACCCGCACATTGTCTTCCACCCGGATGCCTCCGAAAGGAATCAGGGGGTCAATTAAGCGCCAGTTCAAGTGCCTGCCCCTGGGCGTGTCGCGCTCGGCGTCCAGCAGCAAGGGGATGAAATAGAAACCCGGTTCGATGGTAAACACCATGTCGGGCACCAGTGTGCGGGTATTGCGCAGAAATGGATACTCGGCAGGGGGGGGAGAGGCCTCCCCATCCGCTGAACAGAGATGCCCGCCGACGTCATGGACCTGCAGGCCGAGCAGATGCCCGACACCGTGGGGCATGAACAGCCCCGGTAGATTCAGGGCCAAAGCCTCTTCCACGTTGCAACTTATTAGGCCCAGATCAATTCCCAGGGCGGCGATCTGCTGCATGGCGGAACGATGAATATCCAGGTAGGAAATTCCCGGCCTGACTGCGGCGACCAGGCGTTCTTCGATGGCTTCCATACCGGCCAGAAGCTGGCTGAACAGCTCATTACAGCCAGGCCTGACCGTGGTGCGGGTAATGTCGGAACAATAGTTGTTGACCTTATGGCCGGCATCAATAAGTAGCACCTGACCCTCACCGTCCCGGGGACGGTGTCGACGCTTGTGCTGGTAGTGCAGAATGGCAGCCTTTTCGTCCAGCGCCACGATGCTGGTGTAGGGGCACTCCGGGTCGGTCAACTGGCAGGCCTGCAGGTAGGCCATGTGAATAGCGTATTCGCTGCCGCCGTCAAGAAAGGTTTGCCTACCCGCCGCGTGACCCTGCAGTGCCAGCCTGTTGGCAGACCGGATCTGTTCGATCTCGTAGGGGGTTTTCCTTGCTCGCGCGAAGTCCAGGTTGTTCAACAGCACTCTCGGATTGAGATACTGCGGTTCGATTCCAATTGTCATCGCGAGGGAATCCGGCTCACCCAGGAAGGCCAGCCTGTCCGGATTCCTTAGGCAGGGCCTGATCTGTTCAATGCTGTTAAGTGTGACAATATCGAACTCGTCGGCCCACCAGCTGGCGTTGACAATCGACTGGTCATACCAGTAGTCCGGAGGGACCACCTGAAAATACACAGGCCGCCGTCCCGGAGTAACCAGTATTGCCTGATCGGGTCTGTTTACTGGCAGCCAGTGGCAGAAGTGCCCGTAGGCTCTGAACGAGACAGCCTGGTCGTCAGCGTAATAAACCTGTTCTGTGCCGCTGTAGAGCAGCATCCCCTCTGCGCCGGGAAGCTGTCCCAAAGCGTCGGCGTAGCACGCCTGCAGGCGCGCAATATGAGCGGCAAAGAGTTGTTTCGTGTGGCTACTATGCATGTGGCTACTATAACAGGTGACCGGCGGGGATTTCATTGGCAGGTTGCTGAAATTTTAACCACGAGCCCGCTGCCGTGTAGAATACAGGTTCAATTCACTGTTTTGCCTTGTAGCGACTTCAGGGAATCTGAGGGAATGTCACGTTATGGTAGTTGAAACCGTCACTAAAACCGTCACTAAAGCCGTCAAGGAATTTTTCCAGTTCAAGGCCTCCGGCGGGCTCCTGCTGATCGTCGCCACGCTGCTTGCGATGCTGGTGCAGAACTCTTCGCTGAGTCCTTTCTATGACGCCTTTCTGGAGATACCGGTAGAAATTCGCTTTGGTGATTTTTACATCGATAAGCCGCTGTTACTCTGGATAAACGACGGTCTTATGGCAATGTTCTTTTTCATGATCGGACTGGAAGTCAAACGTGAATTCCTGGTCGGGGAACTGTCCGATCCTGCGCGGGTAGTCTTACCAATTGTCGCTGCAATTGGTGGAATGTCATTACCGGCGGTTATCTATTCGGTAGTCAACTGGGGCGACCCGGTCGCCATGAAAGGCTGGGCCATCCCCTCGGCTACCGACATTGCTTTTGCCCTGGGTATCATCGCCCTGCTGGGAACCCGGGTGCCGAATTCTCTGAAAATATTTCTCATGACTCTGGCAATCGTTGATGACCTTGGCGCCATTATTATCATCGCGATTTTCTACAGCGGTAATCTTTCCATGCTTTCACTGGTGGTGGCTTTCCTGACTATCATGTGCCTCTTTGCTCTTAACCGACGCGGCGTAATCGGCCTCGCGCCGTATATACTCCTCACCGTAATCCTTTGGGTTGCGGTATTGAAATCCGGTGTGCACGCTACCCTTGCGGGAGTCATTGCGGCCTTGTTTATTCCTTACAAAGCCCTGCCGGGAGACTCACAAACCCAACTGGAACGGTTAGAGAATGATCTTCACCCGGTGGTTGTGTTTGCCATTTTGCCACTGTTCGCCTACGTCAATACCGGCATTCCCCTCGATAATCTGTCCCTGCAATCCTTCCTGCATCCAGTTTCGCTGGGTATCGGCCTGGGGCTTTTTTTCGGTAATCAGATCGGCGTTATGGGCTTTTCCTGGGTAACGATCAAGCTAGGTTTTGCCAGGTTGCCCAGGGACGCGACCTGGTTGCAGATTTACGGGGTTTCGTTGCTTTGCGGTATCGGTTTTACGATGAGTCTTTTCATTGGCGGCCTGGCATTTGAGCAGGGAGGGCCGGCACTGGGGGTTGATGACAGGCTGGGAATCCTGGCAGGGTCGACTCTCTCCGGCGTGCTGGGCTACCTCACATTACGCCTGGCCGCTGCCAGAAACGCCCGAGACTAACCCCTGCTATTTTCAGGCATCGCAGAAAGCAGGTGAGATTGTGACTGCGCCAGCCGGTATACCGTGCACAGTCACACCCCGAATGGTGGCTCAGTGCCGGGATCTGGCTGTTCGGCGTTATTGGGTTTGTGGCGCTGGTGTTCTGCACGCTGAATTTCTTCGCGGTCTCTGATCTTAAGGCCAGTTTGACCTGGGCGATGGGCGTGCTGTTCTGTGGACCTGGGCTGGTAATTGTGAAGACCGGGTCCTGGCAGCAGATGCAGACCCAGGACCTCCTGCGTGAGATCAGGAGGCTGGAGTTGCGTTGGCTGGCGTCTTTGGACAAAGGTGTCCGGAAACAGAACCTGGATAGCGACCAGTCGCCTTGGCGGGCATTCTGGGCGCTGTCTCTCCACAGTTGTTCTATTGAACTGGGGCTACCGAACAGCGTCCGGTTTTACGGTACTGCCCGGAAGAGACTGGTTGACAGGAGTCGACCGACACTTTTCAATTAACCCTCGCCGATTGGTAGTGTGAGAATTCACAGCCGATCAGAAGACTTGAAGGCAGAACCCGGGCGGGGTGTTCCGTCCAGCGCCTGGGGAAACGATCCTGCCTTTTTACTATTCAGTGAGGTTACCGATGATCAAAACAACCACTCCTTCCATCGAGGGCAGGGAAATTACGGATTACCTGGGAATTGTTGTCGGCGAAGCCATATTGGGTGCCAACATTTTCAAGGATATCTTCGGGGCAGTCCGTGACATTGTTGGTGGCCGCGCCGGCGCCTATGAGGAAGAACTCGGCAATGCGCGGGATATCGCCTTTGAAGAGATGGAGCAGGAGGCACGCATGCTGGGTGGCGATGCGATTGTCGGTATCGACCTGGACTATGAGGTCGTAGGCGTCAAAGGCGGCATGATGATGGTCAGCGTCAGTGGGACCGCAGTGAAGACCCGTCTGAAGCGCGACTAGGGCGTCTCTTAACTACCGCAATGCTCTGGCCTCAGGGCAAACCCGCTGGCAAGGCAGTATTACTGCCGGCATGCATGGGCCCGTCAAGGCACACTGGTGCTGGAATGTGCCAGGTTTTCTGGCGCCGCCGTCTAACCACGTCTACACTGTTAATGAAATAAGGGGACCATTAACAGGGCCGGAACGGATTCCGGCTGAAGAAACGCCAGGGAGAGACTGCATGAGCGGAAGTGATGCGAACAAAAAAAAGAAAATCTGTGTGTTGAAGGATTCAACCTTCTATGTGTATCAGACTGGGAAGGCAGAAAATTCTTTTTTCTTTGATGCCGGTTGTTATCGCTATTATCTGAACCGGTTGTTCAATTGCCTCAAGGCGTATCGCCAACAGTTACATACCTATGTCCTGCTTCCCGGCGAACTGCATCTGTTGATCAGTGCATTTTCATGCAGTGGGCTGATCCAGATGGTGCGCCAGGTAAACTCCACTTACGCCGATTATTTTGCCAACCGCTTCGACCGGCTATACCCACCGATGCCAGGCAACCCGGTCTGTCGCCGGCTGACAGGGGGTAATATCGCACTTGATTGTCAGAAGTACATTGAACTGCTGCCTGTGCAGAATTCCCTCGCGGACCGGGCCAGTGGTTACTCCTGGTCCGGATACAGTGTCAATGCCTATGGGGGGCATGGCATTTCACTGACAGCTCACCGTCAGTATCGAAGTTTTTTCGAAGAGGAAGGCAACGGGTTTCAGCGTTATCGGGATTTTATCGAAGACCCATTCACTGCCGCGCAGCAAAAATACCTGGAACAACGATTACGGCTCGGCTTCCCATTGGCTGCTCCACGAAAAGCTCTTCGCATTGCGGCGGTTAGCCGGTAAACAGGGAGGTTACTTCACTACCTTATAATTTTCGCCCAGCGCTCGCAGGTTGATCGGGTTATACCTGATCGGTGTTCTTGTCGTAAAACTGTTGAAGCGCTCGGCGAAGTAGAAGTGGTCCTGTTCCTGAAGACTTAAAGCTGCCTTGTGGATTTTCACGGGTAGATCACTGGGTTGCTGATCATGCAGAACGTGCATTCTCCTCGGCTCCTTCTTAAAGCCGTCCTCGTGGTAGTGAATATGAAAATCGTCCCTTCGCAGATCGTAGTCAAGAAATCTGGCGATGTGCTTGGAAAAATTGATTTCCGGGTCTTTTACGGTTTCTTGTAATCGGGTGACCATATAGTCAAGCGCGATGTTACCAAGGTTGCTTTCATGGTAGCCGCCGCCCACATCGCCGTGATTTCCGGGGAACCATACTTCGTCGATACTCTCGCGGAAATTGGTAAGAGTTGGAATGAACGGTTCCCGGCTCTCGTCGATGGCTACCAGGTGAACCGCCTGTTTTACATTCGCTGCCACGGTCAGGTCCCGGAAAAGATTGATTCTTTGAAAGTTCAAGGGGCCAAGGTCAATTGGAATTCCGAAGGCACCGACTGTATCGAACAGGCCGAGGAAAGAAACTTCAATCGGCATGCTGTTTTCTTCTTCGGCCTGGTAGTGGGAGAACATCCATTCACTCTCGCCATTGACTCTATTTTTCAGTTGACGATAGTACAAATCGATCCGTTTCGGCAGGCCATGCTCGTGCAGTTTGGCGGCGAGAAGTCTGGCGCTGGCTGCGCCGCGGCTATAACCCAGAATGCAGATCTGATCGCCGGGCCGGTAGTGGCGGCACAGGCTGGCGTAGGCATGGTCCCGGATGTTTCTTTCGCCGGCACCGAAAGCGCCCTGATAGAAACCGATCGATCTTATATTTTCCTCGTCGTTACCAACACCGCGAAAATAGAGCCCCAGGTGTTTTGCGGTACGCTTCTGGTGGGGAATGTCGCCACCCCGGTGGCTGCCGGACAGGGTGGAAAACATTTTATAGATATTGGTAACGGCGCCGTCGTTACCGCGTCCGTTCTCATCATTCCAGGTGCCGTCCATGAAAATCAGCAGGGCGCGAGGTTTTGCTTTGCCTTCCAGTTTTACTTCATAGGTTTCTTTTTTCTGTGGCATGGTGAATCAACCTCCACACAATGTGAAACCAATTATTGGGAATAAGCAGGCAGGCTGCAACCGCTAAATTTCGAAAAGTTGACCGCAGGTCAGCTCCGGTCAACTGTGCGACTTACTGATAGTTCTCCAGCGCGGGGCAGGAACAGAACAGGTTGCGATCGCCGTAAACATTGTCTATGCGATTTACGGCGGGCCACACCTTGCCCTCTTTGAGGTGGGGCAGGGGGAAAGCGGCCTCGCGCTTGGAGTAAGGGCGATCCCAACTCTCATCGAGGATATCTTCCAGGGTGTGGGGGGCGTTTTTAAGCGGATTGTTATCAGAGTCCAGTTCACCCCGCTCCACCCGCCGGACTTCAGCTCGAATGCTGATCATGGCTTCAATGAACCTATCCAGCTCAGGCAGGGATTCACTTTCGGTCGGCTCGATCATCAGTGTACCGGCTACCGGAAAGGACATCGTTGGAGCATGAAAGCCATAGTCCATCAGGCGCTTGGCGATGTCTTCTTCACTGATGCCGGACGCCTGCTTGAGCGGGCGCAGATCGATAATACATTCGTGCGCCACCCTGCCATTGCGGCCGGTGTACAACACCGGGAAATGGTCGCGCAGCCTGGCCGCAATATAGTTGGCACTCAGGATGGCAACCTGGGTGGCCTTCTGCAACCCGGTGCCGCCCATGAGCGCTATGTAGGTCCATGAAATTGGCAGAATTCCGGAGCTGCCCCACGGTGCCGCGGATACAGCACTGTTGTGTTCCCGTCCCTCCAGCGTAATAACAGGATGGCCTGCCAGATAGGGCGCCAGATGTTTCTTCACCCCGATGGGCCCCATGCCCGGCCCACCGCCGCCGTGCGGTATGCAGAAAGTCTTGTGCAGGTTCACGTGGGATACATCGGCCCCTATGTCGCCGGGCCTGGAAACACCCACCTGGGCATTGAGATTGGCGCCATCCATGTAGACCTGGCCGCCATGGTCGTGCACGATCTGACAGACTTCGCGCACACCTTCCTCGAAAACACCATGTGTAGAGGGATAAGTTATCATCAGTGCCGCCAGCTCTGCGCTGTGTTGCGACGCTTTCTGGCGCAGGTCTTCCAGATCGATGTTGCCTTCGTCGTCGCAGGCGACAACGACTACCCGCATCCCGATCATCTGGGCGCTGGCGGGGTTGGTCCCGTGGGCAGACTGGGGGATCAGGCATACGTTTCGATGCTGCTCGCCTTTGCCATCAAGGTATTTACGAATCGACAGCAGCCCGGCGTACTCGCCCTGAGCGCCGGAATTAGGTTGCATGCTGATGGCGTCGAATCCGGTAATTTCCCTGAGCATCGCTTCCAGCTCGGCGATCATCTGCTGATAGCCCTTCACCTGGTCCAGTGGCGCGAAAGGGTGGGGCTTACTGAATTCCGGCCAGGTGATGGGAATCATCTCGGTGCTGGCATTCAGCTTCATGGTGCAGGAGCCCAGGGGGATCATCGAGTGTGCTAGAGAAATATCTTTGTTTTCCAACCGCTTAAGGTAGCGGAGCATCTCGGTTTCGCTGTGGTAGCTGTTAAACCAGGGATGTTGTAGGTACTCACTGTGCCGGGCCAGTTGTTCCGGTATGCGTGGTTCAGCCACCATCTGGACAGCATCAAGTTCCGCTATGCTCAGCCCCTCAGCGTCGCCGCCCAGCAAAATTTCCCATAGCTGCTTCAGTTCGGCGTCGGTAGTACATTCGTCGACACTGATGCTGACGGAATCATCCCGGTAGCAAAGGCTAATGCCGGCTTTATCCGCCCTGGACTTGACAATCTGTTGCTCTTTTTTGTCGAGATCAACGGTGACAGTGTCAAAAAAGTTACTGTGCCTCAATGTGAGGCCTTTGGCCTCCAACCCACCAGCCAATATCGCAGCCAGTCGATGTATTCGACTGGCAATCCGCCGGATACCCGCCGGGCCATGATACATGGCGTAGAGCGCTGCAATCACCGCCAGTAGAACCTGGGCAGTGCAGATATTGCTGTTAGCCTTTTCCCGGCGTATGTGCTGCTCTCTCGTCTGCAGCGCCATCCGGTAGGCGCGGTTGCCACGACTGTCTACCGAGACGCCGATAATGCGACCGGGAACCGCCCGCTTGAACTGATCCCGGGTGGCGAAATAAGCTGCGTGAGGACCTCCGTAGCCCATCGGTACACCGAAACGTTGGCTGGTACCCACTACCACGTCGGCACCCATTTCCCCTGGGGCTTTCAACAGAGCAAGGCTCATCAGGTCGGCAGCCACAATGGCTATGCCCTGTTGCTGGTGAAGGCTGTTGATGGCATCGCCCAGGTCGCGGATTTCGCCTGCTGCGCCCGGATACTGGAAGATCGCCCCAAACAGGCCTTCCTCAGGCAGGGCGTCCAGCGTATCGATTATCAGCTCAAACCCGAAACATTCTGCCCGGGTTTTGATGACGTCGATGGTCTGTGGCAAACACTGGCGATCGACAAAAAAACGGTTGGCGTTGCGATTTTTGTTCACCCGCCCGGCAAGCGCCATAGCCTCAGCGGCAGCGGTGGCTTCATCCAGCAAGGACGCATTGGCCAGATCCATCGCGGTCAGGTCAAGCACCGTCTGCTGGTAGGCCAGCAGGCATTCCAGCCGGCCCTGGGATATTTCCGGTTGATACGGCGTGTAGGCGGTATACCAGCCCGGGTTCTCCAGCACATTGCGGAGTATGACGGTAGGTGTGTAGGTGTCGTAATAGCCAAGGCCGATAAACGAGCGCGCAGGTTTATTCATGGCTGCCAGCTGTCGCAGCCTGGAGAGTGTCGCCGCTTCACTGGCCGGTGGATCCAGGGCCAGCGGGGCACTCATGCGTATACTGGAAGGCACAGTCTGGTCGATCAGGTCATCCAGCGACTTCAGGTCGAGATGGTCCAGCATGGTTTGAATCTGCTCGATATCGGGCCCGATGTGGCGGTGAACGAATTCATCCTGGTGCTGAAGTTTGGCCAGCGGCTCGCGTAAAGTCACAGTGGTATCAGAGAGGGCTTTGTTCATTGAGCCTCGGCAAGTGAAAAAAGGGCAGGTACTTAACCAGCCCTTTGGAATGAGAGAAATGAGATAGCGGGGATTTTAAAATCCGCGGCCAGGAATAGCTATTCCTCGTCACAGATTTCCTTATAGGCGTCTGCGTCGAGCAGCTCGTCCAACTCGGCGTCGTCCTCCAGGCGGAGCTTGAAAAACCAGCCTTCCCCATACGGATCTGTATTAACAGTCTCCGGTGCATCGATCAGTTTTTCGTTGATAGCGATAACTTCGCCTGTAAGTGGAGAGTATACGTCGGATGCCGCCTTTACGGATTCCACCACCGCCACTTCAACCCTGGCAGTGACCTGGGCTTCGGTCTCCGGCAGTTCCACAAACACGATGTCGCCCAGCGCCTGTTGGGCATGATCGCTGATCCCTACCGTGACACTGCCGTCGTCTTCCAGCTTTACCCACTCATGAGAGCTGGTGTACTTCAAGTCATCAGGAAACTTGCTCAATGGATATTCCTCGTATGGTGTGTTCCGGTAACGGTGAGGGTAATTACTCGAACACTTTTTTGCCGAACCTGACGAAATTTGGTTTCACCAGGCGAACAGGCGTTAGCGTGCCGCGCAGCTCTACCTCACAGGACGAGCTGCCTGGGGGAATTCTAGCCAATGCGATGGAATGCTTCAATGTGGGAGAAAACCCGCCGCTGGTTATAACCCCGTCCCCCTGGTCGGTTACGACCCGCTGTCCCTCTCGCAGGACCCCCCGGGATTCCAGCACGAGCCCGGTCAGGACCGGCAGTTTGTTCGCTGCCTGTAACTCCCGGTGCGCGGTAATGGCCCCCCGACCGATGAAGTCTCTCGAGTCAGGGTCCCAGGCGATGGTCTGACCCATATTGGCAGCCAATGGCGAGACAGTCTCATCCATGTCGTGACCGTACAGATTCATACCTGCCTCCAGGCGCAGGGTGTCCCGGGCTCCGAGCCCGATAGGCTTAACGCCCACCGCCAGCAGCCGGTCCCAGACTGCCGGTGCTTCGTGGTCTGGAAAAATGAGTTCCAGGCCTTTCTCGCCGGTGTAACCGGTGCGGGCTACAAACCAGTCACCCGGTAACTCTACAGCGCGGAAGTTACCCAGTTCGCGAACCGGTCCGGCCTGTTCGGGAGTCAGGATCTCACACACCCGGTCGATGGATTCCGGGCCGTGTACCGCCAGTATTACCAGCTCCGGCCGCTCCTTCAATTGTACCTGGTAGCCTGTCGACTGGCGGTGCATCCAATCAAGGTCTTTGTCCCTGGTGGCACAATTGACCACCATCCGGTAACCCTGGCTAAGGCGATAAACGATCAGGTCGTCAATAACGCCGCCTTCTTCATTGAGCATGGCGCTGTAGAGAGCCCGGCCCACCTGATCCAGCCGCGCAATGTCGTTGGCCAGCAGACGCCGCAGATATTCATTGGCCCCGGTGCCGGATATATCGACCACGGTCATGTGAGAAACATCGAATACGCCGGCATGCTGGCGGACCTGATTGTGTTCCTCAATCTGGGATCCATAGTTGATTGGCATATCCCAGCCGGCAAAATCGACCATTTTTGCGCCGGCGTCGAGGTGCTGCCGGTAGAGGGGTGTTTTCTGTCCCACGGTTTGTTGGGTCCTTTTATATGACTGAAAACTCAAAACTAAGACGCGAAAGTCGCAAGTGTACCCCTTGAACGGCCCCATTTACAGGGGCGTGGTCAGCCTCTTGCCAGCGATAACACCATCCTTGGGACTGTTAGCGTTGGGGGGCGTTGCTTTGGTTGTTGCTCGACGCTGCAATCCTAAAAAGTAATCAGCCATGAAATTCTCAACCGGGTTTAGGTGGGGTATTGCAGTTTTTTGTCAGCGAAAGAGAGTTGCGGAGAACTGTCAAGCAATGCTTGAGCCTGCTCTTGAATACTGTGACAACGCAGGTTCTTAAGGTTCGCACCTGTCCGCTGATACCTGCTTCAGGGCTGCCAGGCGTAGCTGAATTTTGCGAAAATTGTCCGGTTGGTCGGCTCGATCGAGTCGTAGACGTCGTTCTGGAATCCGGAGTCTGAATAGCCGACAAAGAAACGTGACGCGGCATTGATCCGGTAACTGTAAAGCAGCTGGTTGGCCAGGGTTCTGGATTTACTCTGCACGGGATTGATGTAAAGGGACGGGTCTCTGTCCTGGTCGGTGTATTGCGCCGTGAAACGCAGAAAGCTGCGGGTGCTGAACTGGTAAGTGGCCCTGATGTCAGTAAGATTGGCCGTGAAGAGTCGGCCGCCATCCACGTCAAATTCCTGCAGAGTGTGCTCCAGGTTCAACTGCAGGTGAGGGCCCCAGTTGTAGGTGATCTCCGGCCCGATCCGCCGTGACCTGCCCAGGCGCGTATTGGCGAAATCCACCACATCCTCGACACGCACATACATATTCAGAAACAGATCGGCAGTGGGTCTGAAATTGAGGCGTAGCTGGTTGAATTGTTCGTCGAAATACTTGCCATTGAAGTAGGTCTTACTGCCGCCGAACAGGCCGCTGAGCCGGGATTGCAAGGGGCCATCCATTTCGAGGAAGAATTCCACTTCCTCTTCCAGGTTCAACCCCGACTGGTCGTAGGTTTTGTCCCAGTCCGCCGCGATCCAGATGCGATTGAAAAAACTGTCGTTCCATCGCCAGGTGTGACCGGCCCGGAGAGTGAGACGACGGAAATCAACCTGATTGATGAAACCCAGGTCGGCGCGAAAATCCTCACCGTAGTCCACATAGTTTATCCACCAGTCCCAGCGTCGGTCGCGATGGCGATAATCGATCACATGAGTCTGGTCGCTGATCTCCGGCAGCTGCCCATAACGTTCCTGTATGGCGCCCGGGTACCTGGATTCGGAATGCAGTGTCTGTAAGGTTAAGGTGTCGCTATTTGTCAATTGAAAGACACCGTCGATGCCGGTCACGGTATTGCGGTAACCATCCGCCTCACGGTTGGTAACCACTGCGCCGATCGCAGAGTTTTCCATGACGTCATAGCGATAGCGTAAAATGGACACGTCACTTTCCACTTCGCCCAGCGTCGCCACGCTGGAGCCGAGGCTGCGGGGAATCAGGAAGCTGGTAGAGGTATCATTGGCTGCCAGTAAGCCGTAAGTGTGGTTGCCTGATTTTCCGGTGAGTTTGGTACCGTAATCGGGCGCCGCAATGTTACGGGTGTGCACCAGATTTAAATAGGTATTGAAGTAGTCAGCGCCGTCCAGAAAAAATGTTCTTCGTTCTGGAACGAATATGCTGAATGTTGTGTTGGTATCCAGTATGGTGCGATCCGCTTCCACCTGGGAAAAATCCGGGTTGATGGTGGCATTCAGATAAAGGTTCTGGTTGATTCCCCAGCGAACGTCCAGGCTGGCCTGCGGGTCAAGGTCTTCCGCTTCCCACTCGTCTGTCTGAGGGTCCCGGTTCTCGATGTAACTGGTGGTTGCGGTGGGGATGACTTCCAGGTTTCGGCCTGGTTCCAGTTCGGCAAAGCCCTGTGCCTTGCCGATGTCACAGAGGTAGCAGGATATGTTGAGATTGCGCGGCCGGTTGCTGATGTTGTAGTCCCGGTCCCGCGGGTAGCGGCGCACAAAGTTGATGCCCCAGGTCTGTTGTTCCAGTCCTTCGGCGAACCGCAGTTGTTTGAGCGGGATCGCCATTTCAACGGTGTAGTTTTCTTCGTTGATTCTTCCCGCGCTGTCCCAGATGGCGTTCCAGGAACTGTCGTAGCGGTTGTTGACGTCATCATTGATGGCGTCCATCTGAACCCCGAAGGGATTTGCATAGAATTCGAAGGCCCGACGTTCATCGTTGAATGTGTCCAGAACGATACCGACCCGGTCATTGTTGCTGACATTGTCGCGGTCGCGATAAAAGGCCCTTATCTGGCTGACGTCCGGGTCCCAGGAGATGAACGCTACATAGAGCACCTCGCCGTTTTCCATGATCAGCGCTTCCGATGTCACCTGGGCGGGGATGTTCTCCCCGGGGGTGGTTTCTATGTCCAGCAAAACCCGTTCGGCTGCTGCCCATTCCAGTTCACCGATGTTTCCATCGATGACCGGTGGAGTGCTGATGCGAGGAATCTGAAAATCCACATCGGCTGTCTGGGCCATGAGAAAGGTGGGCAGGAAAAGTACAGCCCAGGCCAGAAAGGGCGGCAGCCCGGGCCGGTATCTGAAAGGAATAATGTTGCGCATTATTGTTATTGGACCCGAAAGACAGGTAGGCCTTATGGTGGCCTGTGTTAATGAGGGGAGAGTATACAGTGAATCCGTCGCCGCAGCCCAGTCCATGCCGACCGGTAAGAGCAGTTAGGGCCCGCATCCGGGACAGAATACAAATAGGCTGGCACAGGTTAATTGTGGGCGAGGCGGGCAGCGTAGAATCCTGAGTCCAAAAAAGGCGGACCCACCACCCAGTGAATCCGCCTGGGGCTGCCGATACAGATCAGGTCGTTTATGATCTGAGGCGATCTAATCAGGGTCAGCAGGCCCTGGTTTCAGGACAGTACCGGTTGTCACATGTTTGCCGCCGCCTCCAGCACGTCGGCAAAATCCGGCCGGATGCGGTAGTTCTCCTCGGCGAATTTGTAGCGAATCACGCCATCCGGATCAATCAGGAAAATGCCCGGGTAGGGCACTCCCCAGGCCCGGTCCCCGGGCTTGTAAAGTGTGGTGTTCAAGATGCCGAAAGCATTGACATGCTGGCGGTCTTCATCCTGCAATAAAGTGAATTCGATACCTTCGTCCAGTTCGACTTCCTTGAGAAATTCGTACGGATCGTAGGTGATTGCAGCAATGGTGATGCCCATGGCCGGGAACTGGTTCTGAATCTCTGTCAGCTGCACGAGCTGAGCTTTACAGAACGGTCACCAGTCGAAGGAACGGCTGAACATCAGCAACAGGCCGTTCTCGCCCACCAGATCGTCAAAGGTTTTAGTTTCCCCATTCTGATCCCGCGCCTGAATCGGGGGAATACTGCTACCCACCGGAAGATCAGGTGCCCAGACAAACTCCTGTGCCTGTGCAGGCTGCACCAGCAGGAGAATCGGTAGCAGGGAAAGCAGACTGGCGAACTGCAGGTAGAGCTTTTTTTTCATGTTATAGCCTCTCTGGTGGTCGTCGGAACGGCAACGCTGCCGTCTACCTGTCATGACCGGCGGGCAGCAGAATTCTTCCCCCGGCGGTGAATCGTTGCCTGTCAGGCAGTCGCTGATGCGCTGTCCGCGACGCGGGGCTATTCCAGTCCCGACAGAAAGCGGTCCGGGCGTGGCATAAAGCGATTCTGGGAATCCAGCGAAAAAACTACCGAGCTGGAGCGGCCAATGATCTCATCCCGGGGCACGAAGCTGTAGGCACGGCTGTCGGCACTGTTGTCACGGTTGTCGCCGAGTACGAAATAGCTGTCCTCCGGGACAGTAACCGGCCCGTAGTTTCGCATTGTACGGCTGAAATAGCTGGTTGAAAGCTGGGCCTGGTGGGAATGCTCGGGCAGCTGCTCGGTGATGATCATGGAGTCATCATCCTCCGTCACGATCTTATAATCTGCCGCCTCACCGTTTATAACCAGGGCGTTGTCCCGCATGTAGACGGTGTCACCGGGTAGCCCGACAATGCGTTTGACCAGGCGTTTTCCCGCTTTCTGCGAGTCGATGATGATAATGTCGCCCCGTTCCGGATCGGCAAAACTGCCCAGGGATATTTCGGTGAAAGGAATTTTGACGTCGTAGGCCACTTTATTGACCCAGACTTTGTCGCCATCCAGCAACGTTGGCTGCATTGAAGCCCCGGAAATGGAGCTGAGATCGGCGATAGCGCTTTTGAAAAACACGATACAGCAGAGCAGTAACAGAAACTGCCGGTTTTCATACCAGAATGTCCGGATGCCACGTTGCACTCGTACGGACAGTCTGGTCTGTTCTTCCAGCATGCCGTGCTGTTGATTCGATTCCTTCATAACACCAGCTATTATGCGACCCTTTTACGAAAAAACAACACGGGTAACGCCAGAGGCCCGATAATTGCGGCGAGTAAAAACCACCAGCGAGGGCTCAGGCCCCGCCGCTTGGCCATTTCCGCTGCTGCAACCATGCTCAGCAGACTTATTACCAGCAACGCCACATAAGTTGTCACGTCTCAATCCCTGTTGCGTTCTGTGTAACAGTAGTCGCGGGCTGCTCCTGTGTCAATTCAGTCGGCCGTCAGACTCCCGCAGAGCGTTGCGGTACCTGATCAGAGTTGCCCCGGATAAGCAGCTGACAGGGCCCTGTACCGATTGCCACTGAAACGGTATAGACTCGGAACTGACGCCAACCACTACCCGGGTTTCAGCCTGCCGATGCCACTGAGTCGCTTCAATTCTGTCTGTCGCACCTGGTTCGAGGAGCGCTTCGGGCGCCCGACGCCGGCACAGGCCGAGGCATGGCCCGCGATCCAGGCGAAACGCCATACCCTGATCGCGGCGCCGACCGGCAGTGGTAAAACCCTGGCCGCCTTTTATGCGGTGATCAACGAGCTGGTGGAGCGGGGTATGGAGCGGCCATTGCCTGGCGGGGTACAGGTGGTCTATGTCTCGCCACTGAAGGCGCTCAGCAACGATATTTATCGCAATCTTGAAATTCCACTCAATGGGATCGCCGAACAGCTGCACCGGGAAGGCTGCGCACCGGTTGATATCCGGGTAGGAGTAAGAACCGGTGACACCCCGCAGAGTGAGCGCCAGAAAATGGCGAAGAAGCCTCCCCATATCCTGGTGACTACTCCGGAATCCTTATACCTGCTGCTGACCAGCGCCAGTGGCCGTGCCATGCTGAGGAATACTGGTACGGTGATCGTCGACGAGATTCATGCCCTGCTGAGTGACAAGCGAGGGTCCCACCTGGCCCTCTCTCTGGAACGGCTTGACGCGCTGGTGGCCGGTGGGCTGCAAAGAATCGGTTTATCGGCCACGCAGAAGCCGGTGGAGCTGGTGGCCCGTTACCTGGTAGGCAATCGCAACGTCGTGGAAGGGCAGGCGGATTGTGTGATCGTCGATTCCGGGCATCGGCGTCAATTGCAGCTGAGTCTGGAAATTCCCCGCTCGCCGTTGTCTGCCCTGATGAGTAACGAAGTGTGGGGGGAATTGTATGAGCGGCTGGTGCAACTGATCGAGAGTCACGATACCACGCTGGTATTCGTCAATACCCGGCGCCTGTCGGAACGACTGGCCCTGGCGCTTACCGAGCGGCTGGGCGAGGGTAGTGTGTGCTCACACCACGGCAGCATGAGCAAGGATCACCGGCATAGCGCCGAGCAGCGCCTGAAGGCGGGTGATCTGAAAGTGTTGGTCGCGACCGCTTCGATGGAGTTGGGTATCGATGTCGGCTCGGTTGATCTGGTGGTGCAGTTCGCCTCACCCAAAAGCATCGCCACGTTTCTGCAACGGGTGGGTCGAAGCGGTCACTCGGTAGGTGGTATGCCAAAGGGAGTGCTGTTTCCGCTCACCCGCGACGACCTGGTGGAGTGTGCGGCGTTGCTGGAAAGTATCCAGCGCGGCGAGCTGGATCACATCGTCATGCCGGAGAAACCGCTGGATATTCTCAGCCAGCAGATTGTGGCCGAGGTGGCCGCGCCAGGTGCTGCCGAGCAGGAGCCCGACCTGGCCTACAGCAGCGAACGGCTTTATGACCTGTTCGCCAACGCCTATCCCTACCGTGACCTGACGCGTGAAGAGTTTGACGAAATCCTGCAGATGCTCAGCGAGGGTTACACCACCCGCCGCGGTCGCCGCGGAGCCCATTTGCACCGGGATCAGATCAATGATCGTATCAGACCCCGCCGTGGCAGTGGGCTGATCGCCCTCACCAATGGCGGGGCGATACCCGATATGTTTGATTACCAGGTTGTGCTGGATCCTGAGGATACCGTGGTGGGGACTCTCAATGAGGATTTCGCCCTGGAGGCTCTGCCGGGGGATGTCTTCACGCTGGGCACCCACAGCTGGCAGCTGCTCCGGGTCGACGGTCTGAAAGTGCGGGTCCGCGATGCTCAGGGTATGCCGCCCACTATTCCGTTCTGGTTCGGCGAAGGGCCGGGCCGGACCCGGGAGCTCTCCGAGGCGGTTTCCCGCTTGCGCGCCGAGGTGGCGGACAGTCTGCTGGAGGGTTCACCTCAGGAAGCAGTAGCCCGGGTGGTCGAGAAAACCGGTATTGCCCACGATGCGGCCCTGCAACTGGTGGAGTACCTGCATGCCGGGCTGCAGTCCCTGGGAGAAATGCCAACCCGGGACACCCTGGTGATCGAGCGCTTTTTCGATGAAGTGGGTGACATGCACCTGGTCATTCACTCGCCCTATGGCAGCCGCATTAACCGCGGCTGGGGGCTGGCATTGCGTAAGCGCTTCTGTCGCACGTTCAATTTCGAGCTGCAGGCCGCTGCCAACGAGGACAGCATCGTCATCTCGCTGGGATCGGTGCACAGTTTCGAGTTGCAGGATGTGTACAACTACCTGCAGACCGCCAGCCTCAAGGATGTGCTGGTGCAGGCGCTGCTGGACGCGCCCATGTTCGAAGTGCGCTGGCGCTGGAATGCCACCCGCTCGCTGGCCATTCAGCGTAATCGGTCAGGCAAGCGGGTGCCGCCGCAATTCCAGCGCATGGACGCCGAGGATCTGGTCGCCCATGTCTTCCCTGATCAGATCGCCTGTTTTGAAAATATTCAGGGCAAGCGGGAGGTTCCCGATCATCCATTGGTCAATCAGACTATTCATGACTGTCTCACCGAAGCCATGGACATCGAAGAGCTCACGGCGCTGATCGGCCGTATCGAACAGCGGGAACTGAAGCTGGTGGCCCTGGACCTGCGGGAGCCTTCTCCATTCGCACAGGAAATTATCAACGCCCGCCCCTATGCGTTTCTGGATGATGCACCCTTTGAAGAGCGTCGTACCAATGCCATCAAGAACCGCAGCTGGCTCGATCCTGCTGAAACCGGCAACCTGGCCGAGCTTGATCCGGAGGCTATCCGGCTGGTTCGGGAACAGGCCTGGCCCACGGTCGGGAATCCGGACGAACTCCATGATGCCCTGTTGAGCCTCGGATACGTGACCGGGGCGGAAGCGAAGGACCATGTCTATGGGCGCCATCTGCAGCAGCTGGTGGCTGATCGGCGGGCCTGTCAGCTGACCGGCGCACAGGCACTGTGGATAGCGGCGGAACGAGTACCCTGCCTGCGGGCTGCCCTGCCGGAGGCCACCCTGGCACCGGCGCTGGAATTGCCGGAGGCAATCAGCCGCCAGGCCTGGGAGCGGGAGGATGCGGTCAGGGAGGTTGTGCGTGGCAGGCTCGAGGGGGTCGGCCCGGTGACTGCGGCGCAGATGGCCGATGACAGCGGTCTGGTTCGCGAAGAAGTTGAAGCCGCGTTGCTGGCGCTGGAAGTTGAAGGTTACGTATTCCGTGGGCAGTTCAGCAGCCGACCCAAGGGTGCGGCGGCCGCCGGTCAGCCCGGCCCCGCAATCGAATGGTGCGAGCGTCGATTGCTGCAACGGATCCATCGCTACACCATCGATGCCCATCGCAAGGCGATCAAGCCGGTATCCCTGCAGAACTACCTGCGCTTCCTGTTTCAGTTGCATCAGCTGCAGAGTCACCACACGGTGACCGAACAGGTGCCAGCACCACCAGCGCTGGACGGTCAGACGCGCCTGCAATCCAGTCTCGCCCTGCTGGACGGTGTCGCGGCGCCGGCGGCGGCCTGGGAAGCCGATATAATTCCCGCCCGGGTCCACGACTACGATCCTAACTGGCTCGACGTCATGTGCATCAGTGGCCGCACAGCCTGGGGACGCTTCAAGCTGCCGGTCGGCCGCAGTGGTCGCGAAGAACACAAGAAGGCGGGTCCTGTTCGCAGCACGCCTATTATGCTGGTCAGTCGCGAAAACCTGGATATCTGGCAGGCGCTGGCCGCCACCGTCAATGGTGCCGGAGATGAGTTGGAGACTGGCCACGACGCAGCAACCATCCAGCAGGATCTACAGCAATATGGCGCCAGCTTTGTGCCGGAAATTCAGCAGCGTACCGGTTTGCTGAGATCCCGCCTGGAGCAGGGGCTGGCCGAGCTGGTCAGCCTGGGCCGCGCCACCAGTGACAGTTTCACCGGTCTTCGGGCCCTGCTGACACCGGAGGATCGCAAGCCCGGTAACCGATCCCGCCGTGGCAGACGCGCCATGTTCGGTATCGAAGATGCCGGGCGCTGGTCATTGCTCAACAGTAACGCCAGGCAGACGGCCGGGGACGCCAGGGCTGGCGTGCAGCCCCTGACCGACGAACAGCTTGAGCGCCTGGTGACGGTCTATCTGCAACGCTGGGGTGTGCTGTTCAGAAAATTGCTGGAGCGGGAGGCGTTTGCTCCGCCGTGGCGGGTTTTGCTGCGTGTGCTTCGGCGCATGGAGCTGCAGGGAGTCCTGCGCGGCGGCCGTTTCATCACTGGTATCAGCGGCGAACAGTTTGCCTATACCGAAACCGTGGACGCCCTGCGCAGGATTGCACGTCAGCAGACTGTTGAATCCGGTCCGGCACGGCCCATCGACTACATCTCACTTGCCGCCACCGATCCGCTGAATCTGCTGACACTCATGCTGCCGGACAGCCGCCTGCCGCGCCTCGCTAATAACCGGGTGCTGTTTGCTGACGGGGTACCACTGGCGGTGCTGCAGGGCAATCAGGTCAATTTCCTGAGAGAGGTTGCCCCCCAGGAGCAATGGAAGCTGCAGCAGCTACTCCTGCAACGGCGTTTTCCGCCTCGCCTTGGCAGTTACCTGGGCAAGAGCGTGCATTGACGGGGCTGATTTCCTGAAGCAAGCAACAGCCTGGTAGCGTTTCGTCGCGGCGCCCCTCACCAGCCAATGCAGAAAAATAAAAATCCCGCTGCCGACCAGGGCCAACAGCGGGACCTTTTGCCTAGGGGAGCGAACTCCAGTTATCGCCCATCGGGCACTGACCGAATGAATCGAATCAGATCAGATGGAATAACCGGAGGCTCCCTTAATAGATTGACTATTGATGGGATCACCTCCTTTCTTTGCATTCAGGGTGGTAATCGAATGTAAGAAAGCTTCCCCTGTTAAAGCTGACTACATAGAGTCACAGGTTTTATATCTCACCCCCCCGCGCCCTGTCAAAACAAAATTTTTTTCACGGTTTCACCCCGGTTCTCGTTATTTGTGTGTCGCAGTTCACACCTCCCCCCGGGTTACTGTGCAGTAGTTCACATCGAATTTCCAACCACTGACCTAGACTACGTTTGTCATCAGGTATTTCGTGGGTCAGACAAAAAATGCAAATGCAAATGATGGAAATAATGGAAAGACGCCGCCACAAGCGGGTACCAGTTCAGTTCTGGGTCAGCCTGTCTCACCCCCTTCTGGGAGTAGTGACCGGGCAGGTCCACGAAATGTCCCACGGTGGACTTTCGCTGTCTCTGGATGAAGAAGTATCTCTGTTCGAGATGATGGAGATGGACGCCAGAATCCACGGTGAAGGCTGGGACGATTCCATGCCCGCATTGCCGGTACAGGTTGTGCGAGTGCAGAATCGGGAAGTTGCCATGAAGTTCATGGACGTCGACGAGGAAAACTGGGAAATGTCCTACCTGGAAGACGAGCTGGCATTTGATTTTGACCCCATGTACCGTGAGATTGCCTGACCGCCACTACCGAAGCGAATCAGGCGGCAGCCTAGAATTCTCTCCTCCACGTTGCCGCCTGAACTCACTCATTACCCGATCTTTACTCCTCCCGCGCTGTTATCCCAATGAAAGGAATACCTGTAACGACAGGTATAAAACAACCAGTGCCGCACCCAGATATACCGATACCCGCAAAGGCTCCCTGAGAAAATTTTTCCACATAGTCTGATGCCGGCCGGCCAGCTTCTGTGCCTCGTGCTCCTTTCTGACTCTTTCCCGACGCTCCAGCTGGTAGGCGTCCAACAGGTTCCTGGCCTGCTGTAGCTGGGAATCATCCTTCAGCCACAGTGCCGGCATTGATATTCGCCAATTGCCTGCGGACGTTTCATAGTAGAGGATTTCGTGATCATCCAGTAAAGCCCGGACTTCCTCGGCTTCATCTTCCGGTACGGAACGTAATTTAAAGAGCAGAATGGCCATGAGCAGTAGGTCAATTCTCCGTAGTAGCAGGACGCAGGTCTAAAAACGCGCTGTTTCGGCTTTGTCGCTGGCAGAAGCCATGCTAAGTTTAGGGAACCTCTGATTCAGAGAGCCTTTGAATGCCGAGACAACAGGTCAATCGCAATCGTTCAACAGCGTGTTGCGGTAATCAGTCAGGGGCACCTTCAGAGATTCTCTTTACCAGGTATCTTCCGGTCAATAAATATCTACAGCAGGATACACTATGTTTTACCTTTGGCGGATTTTCACCGGTCGAGTAGCGAAACCGGCAGGCCCGATCGTTGCGCTGATTTTATCCTTCTTCACTGCCGGCGCAGTTGCCGACAGCTCGGTCTGGGTTGCAAGCTCGGGTGACAGCAGGATCTATCTTGGCGGTACGGTTCACCTTCTGCGGCCCAGCGACTACCCGTTGCCTGAAGAATACGAACAGGCCTACAGGGATTCCAGCCGGGTATTCTTTGAGACTGATGTGGCGTCCATGAATGATATGGCGGTTCAGGCGCGTATGCTGCAGAAGCTGACCTATGGCGATGCACGAACCCTGAAAACCGTGTTGAGCGAGGAAGCCTACAGGGCGCTTTCCGAACATCTCATGGCGGTTGGTATGCCGATTATGATGATGGAGAAGTTCAAGCCGGGGCTGATCGTCAGCACCCTGCAGTTGCTGGAATTTCAGCGCATGGGGTTTACCCCCCAGGGCGTGGATGTCCATTTCAGCAACCGGGCTCTGGGTGATGCCAAAGCAGTGGGCGAACTTGAAAGCATCGATGCACAGATTGACTACATCGCCAACATGGGCGAAGGCAACGAAAGCGAATTTATTCTGCTTTCTCTGGGGGATTTACAGGAAATCGCCACCAGCATGGAAGATCTGATACTGGCCTGGCGCAATGGTGATATGGATATGCTCGAAAGCCTTTTCGTTGAAGACATGCGTGTCGAATCCGAAGAGTTGTATAACTCGCTGTTGCTGGAAAGAAACAACAACTGGCTTCCTGTAATAGAACAGCTGTTCCAGGAGGACGGCAACGAGTTTGTGCTGGTAGGGGCGGCGCACCTGGTTGGAAAAGACGGATTACTGAAACTGCTGGAAGACAGAGGCTACCGGGTAGAGAAACTCTAGCAGGCCTCTCTTCAAAACCAGGGAGCCTCTGATTAACTACCACCATGCTCTGGCTTTCAGGGGAACCCGCTGGCAAGGCGCTGAAGGCCAGGGGCCGGATCAGGATGACTTGTTGCTGCCCGTCGAGTTGGCCCGTAGTAGCGCCATGAAACACCTGGCTGGATTGCTCAGGCTACGCTCCCGATGGTGAATGCAATCCAGGTGTCGGACTAACTTGACCCCTTTCACTGGCAGCCTGATCAGACTATCGTCCGTCAGCATAATCTCTGGTAAAACTCCCCAGCCATAGCCCACACTGATCAGTGCCTTGATCGTTTCCAGGTAGTTAGTGCTCATGATGGTGTTGAGCTCCAGCCGATGGTCCCGGAAAAGATCTTCGACGATTCTGGTGGTAAGAAACTTCTGATCCGGAAGCAGAGCGGGATGACGGCTGATTTCAGACAGAGAGACGGACTTCCGGGCTCCCAGCGGATGGTCTGCCGCAGCGACAAAAACCAGCCTGTCCAGCCAGATGCACTCCCGATCAATTCGGTTATCCGCGAACGAGGAGCGGGTTACAACGCCGAGGTCGAACTCGCCAGCCAGAATGCTCTGGCACGCTTCTTCCGAATCCTTGAACTGAATATCAATCTGCACATCCGGGTAACTGCCGGCAAAGTGGCGGAGCAGGGCAGGCAATCGGTGCAGGCCAATGTGGTGGCTGGTAACCAGTCGCAACTGGCCGCTGACGGACTCACGCAGGTCCTTAATCTGCTGCTGTGCGTCTCGAAATGCCTGCATGATTTCCCGGGCACGTGGAAGCAGGGTTCGCCCGGCCTCCGTCAGGGAGATGTGGCGACCCAGGCGGTCAAACAGGGATGCGTCCAGTTGTTGCTCCAGCAGACTGATGCGCTTACTGATGGCTGGCTGGGTCAGGTGCAGCCGCTCTGCAGCCAGGGAGAAGGAGCCGGTATCGGCAACCGCCAGAAATGCGATCAGATTCTGCGTGTCCATAGCCAGTATCCCGCTGGCAAGCCAGCCTGTAGAAGGCGTTTATGGTAGCAGAAGTGAGAGTGTATGATTTAAGCCAGGCTGGCCCGCCGGCCGCGACGCCGCGAAATGCCTGTTTCGAACGGTGTCCCTAACATTATTGATGTAGCGCGGTCGGCGTCGGTTGCTACGACACCAGGTGGCTGCCATTGCGCTGTTGCAGCGTAACGGCGCAGGCCGTCGTTGCGGACGGCTCTGGTCGTTCAGGCTGGCGGAAAATGCCCCTCAGCGGGGCGAATCAGGAACTGGTCTTGTGGCTGAGTACAATCTGCCGGGGCCCGCTCGTGGAGGTCTGGCCGCTTACACCGGAGGGTATTTTCTGTACCTTGCCACCTGACTTCAGAAATGCGGCGATGTGCTGTTCGAGATCGTCACGACTGGCGACGGGTGCTGCCTTTTTTGCTTTGTTTGCCATAACTGCCTACATGTACTTCTCTGATAAGGCCGATCATTATACACAAAAGTCGGTGCTTCCGCGACGGGCAGACGCCCATCGCGGCGCGGCCCGGGTTACCGGTCCAAGGTGAGAGAGCTTTTCCGATCCCTGCCAGGTTCGTCCTCAGTCCGCGAGTTTCTTGCGGGGCCGAACGTAGTAGTCAGAGTAGTAATCAGCGGGAAGGTCCCCGAAAATCTCGTCAAGAGACACGCCATAGATAACCTTGATCTTGGCCAACAGCTCAAGGTCCAGGTGACAACCGTAATTTCTGACAGTTTCAATGTCTTCAAGCTGTTTCCGGGAAACACCCAGCAGGCTCGCGGCCTCGTTCATGGGGAACCCCTTCTGCAGTCGCAGCTGCCGGATCTTGCGCTTGACGTCGATTGTGATAGGTGAAAACTTCGATACGGTTTGTTTCATTACTTTTCTATACACCTTGTAGTTTTTACAGTTCTGGTTACACCAGGTAAAAACGGCTGCTGCCTGAATCTCTGTCACTTGGCCAGCGCACGGGGCCATTGGTTCCAAGCGCGTCTGGGCTGTCAGGTTCTGGCAGCAGCCACTGCCCACGAACTACGCTAGCACAGGAAATTTGGGGGACGAAAATGAATTTTACGATTTCCCGAATTTGTAGTTTTCAGGCAAGGAGTTATAGCCGATTTCCATCGGGAAACCGCTGTTTTGGAGTTTTCAGGAGCCTTCCAGCTGCGCCAGAAGCGCTACACGATGCAGCCTGGGCAGGTTCATCACTACCAGGCGGTAGGAGTTGTCCATCATCCGCCGGATTTCGTTCGGGGGAATGCTGCCGTCCAGGATAACCGTATTCCAGTGCTTTTTATTCATGTGATAACCAGGTCTGACGGCAGGAAAAATGTCGCGTAATGCCAGCGCCTCGTCCGGATCACATTTCAGATTCATTGCCCCAACGCCGTTCTGCTGGCTGAGGGTAGCAAACATTTTCCCCCTGACTTTAGGCACCATCACATCGGGGTAGAAGGGGTAGTCCTCCCAGGCTTCCGGCTTGCTGAGTAAATAGCGTTTTGCTGCCTGGTAATCCATCGCTTCTTGCCTGGAGGATTAGCGCTGTAGACTGGGCTTTCAGATGTGGTATTGTTCGATCACATGGCTCACGCCAGTGAGCCAGTCTAGGAACCAGGAACCACGAATCAGGAACCATACAGAATTATCCGGTCGGCTTAAAGACCAAGAATAGAGAGAGAATGACATGAAACCGGAAAATGAAGGTCGAAGAGAACTGTTAAAAGGGGCAGTAGGCAGCGGAGTACTGGCTGCTGGTGCTGCATCGATTCCCAGCTGGCTGCTGCCGGCGATGGCCCAGGGCGAGCAACTGGTGCCGTTTACCGACATTCCGGACACGTTTCAGCTCCGAAACAAGCAGGCCGGAGGGACTTACTTCCAGGACATCCGGGATATCAATTCGTTTTACAGCCCCAACGAGGACTTCTACGTAGTCCAGCACTACGGGCAGCCGGAGCTGGATCTTTCCAATTTCCGGTTGAAAGTCACCGGCATGGTGGATAATCCCCTGGACTTATCCCTGCAGGATGTGATGAACCGCAGCATTATCGAGCTGGATGCCGGCTGGGAGTGCGGCGGAAATCGCGGGACTATCATGAATGGCCTGGTGGGTAACGCCCGCTGGCGTGGCGTAAGCCTGAGCAGCCTGTTGGAACAGGCCGGCATTCAGGATGGCGCCAAAGAGATCGTATTTTTCGGTGGCGATATCGGTACCGAGGAAATCCGCGGTGCCGAAGTGGACAAGGCCTTTGCCCGTGGCCTGTCGATCCCCGATGCCATGCGTCCGGAAAACATGCTCGCCTTTGAAATGAATGGAGAACCTCTGCCCCTGTATCATGGGCGTCCCCTGCGTCTGATCGTCCCCGGCTGGTACGGTGTCGCCAACGTCAAGTGGCTGACCCAGATCCATGTGCAGGATACCCGTTACATGGGTCGTTTTATGGGGCGTGACTATGTGACGCTCAAAAAGGAAAACATCGGTGGGGTAGAGCGCTGGGTAGAGAATTCTGTGACTACCATCAATCTGAAATCCGTTATTGCGCGGGTCAGTCGCCTGGGTAACGAACACAGGATTCAGGGCTTCGTCCTCAATGACGGCACCCCCATCAGCAGCGTCGAAGTCAAGATTGACGACGGCCCCTGGCAGCGTGCCGAGCTGAATCCCCGCAACAGGCAATACACCTGGAAGCTGTTCAGTTATACCTGGCAGAATCCCTCGCCGGGGGAACACACCATCGTTTCCCGTGTGACTGATGCGAATGGCAATGTACAACCGACCGCCGACGAAGTCCCGGAAAAAGTCAGTTACTGGGAAAACTTCGCCCAATGGCCGCGGACTGTCCGTATCTGACAGTTTCTGGAGAAACGCTGACGCTTGCAGTAGTCTGTTGGTAGTCAGACGTTTCCTGGTTCAAAGGCGCACCAAACGGAAGCCGGTCGAAAGACCGGCTTTTTGTTTCTGGCAGGCCGCCTGCCAGGAAGATTTGGGCACCGCATTCACCGATGAGTAAGCAAACCTCTTCCAGCACAGCTGCCAGCCTGTTATCCGGGTTTGTCCTTTCCCGCCAGCGCCGCGAGAAGGCCGGGCAGCAGGAACTGGTCTACTGGGCATCTACACCGCAGGGCCCGCTCCGCATTGTGGTTGAGGATCAGGAAAGTGTCTGCTTTGTGGCCGCCGTGGATCTGCCAGCGGCCAGGCAGATACTGTCGCGTCGAAGCGGCTGGCGATACTCAATGCCTGAGTTACGTGATTTCTGCCGTGAACCTGTTGCAGCCCTGCATTTCAAATCCCAGCGGGGCCTGTACGAAGCGAGAGACCTGCTGGGTGCCCGGGGCCTGACCATCCTGGAGGGTGACATTAATCCCCTCGATCGGTATTTGATGGAAAGGTTTATAACCGGTGGCTTTGAATTGACCGGGCCGGTTACACCCGGTGACGGATATTCCGAGGTAGTAAATCCGCGACTGAGGCCGGCCCACTACCGACCTGCTCTACGCTGCGTTTCTCTTGATATCGAGACCGCCTATTCCGGTGATCAGCTCTATTCCATTGGTCTGGTTGCCGAACGGGAGCGTCTCGTCCTGATGCTTGGAGACTCCGGGCAGCCTGACGCTGAGCCATCCGGCAGTCTGGTTTTCTATCCGGATGAGAAGTCCCTGCTACTGGCGTTTTTCGACTGGATCAGAGATTACGATCCCGATGTATTGATAGGCTGGAACGTGGTCAACTTCGATCTGCGCTTCCTGCAGCAGGTCTGCGACAGGGTGGCACTCAGACTGCGCCTGGGGCGAGGTGAAGAGGAAGTCACCTGGCGCAAGGCAAGGGACAGCAATGACCGGTTCTTTGCCACCGTTGCCGGTCGCGTAGTCCTTGATGGCATCGAGCTCATGCGTTCCGCGACCTACAGTTTCGAGAATTTTTCCCTGGACCATGTAGCCCGAAAGCTGCTTGATCGGGGCAAGCTGGTGGATGACGTGGACCAGCGCGGTGAAGAAATCAGCCGCCTTTTCGAGCAGGATAAAGCGGCGCTGGCGGCCTACAACCTGGAAGACTGCAAGCTGGTCTGGGATATATTCGCGCAGGAACAGTTGATCGATTTCGCCATCGCGCGGAGTCAGCTCACCGGCCTGGAGTTGAACCGTTATGGCGGTTCGGTTGCCGCGTTCGATTACCTGTATCTGCCAAGGCTGCACCGGGCGGGCTTCGTCGCGCCGGCACTGGGTCAGAATCTCAGCGACACCTTCAGCCCCGGCGGCTATGTGATGGATTCCATACCGGGCATCTACCGGCATGTAATCGTGCTGGATTTCAAAAGCCTGTACCCCAGTATTATCCGCACTTTTCATGTCGATCCACTGGCCCTGGTTGAAGGGGAAGCCGAGAGTGACCCGATCCAGGGTTTCGATGGTGGGATGTTTTCACGCCGGCATCACCTGCTGCCGGAGTTGATTGAAACACTGTGGCGGGCAAGAGACCGTGCGAAAGCCACCGGGAACAAGGTGTTGTCCCAGGCCATAAAGATCATCATGAATTCCTTCTATGGCGTGTTAGGTACCCGCGGCTGTCGATTCTTCGACCCGCGTCTGGTCAGTTCGATTACCCGCCGGGGTCATCAGATTATCAAGGAGAGTAAGGACTTTATCGAGCAGGCCGGCTACCAGGTAATCTACGGCGACACGGACTCGGTCTTTGTGCTGATAGGAGAGGCGGGCGGGGCCCAGGGGGAGGGCGTGGAAAGCCTGGGGCAGTCACTCGCTGCCGGCCTGAATCGCTGGTGGACAGAAAAACTGCACGAGGAGCAACGGTTGCAGAGTTGTCTCGAGATTGAATTCGAAACCCATTTCGACCGGTTTCTTATGCCGACCATCCGGGGCGCGGAAACCGGCAGCAAGAAACGTTACGCGGGTCTGGTCCGCACCGGAGTCGGCGAGGACGATTACCGCCTGGTTTTCAAGGGGCTTGAAACCGTGCGCAGTGACTGGTCACCCCTGGCCCGGCGCTTTCAGCAGGAGCTGTACGAGCGGATTTTCCTGGATCGTCCATTCGGGGCTTTCATCAAACAGACCGTCCAGGCCATACAGGATGGCGACTTCGCTGATGAACTGGTGCTGCGCCGCCGACTGCGACGCAAACTGAAGGATTACCTGAAGAACGTCCCGCCCCACGTCCAGGCCGCCCGCAAGGCCGAGGCGATTCGGGCCGAACGGCACCTGCCGTCGCTATACGAACAGGGCGGATGGGTAGAATACCTGATGACCGTCAATGGCCCCGAACCGCGGCAGTATCAGCAATCGCCAATAGATTATGAGTTTTACATTGAACGACAGATCACGCCCATTGCGGACTCCATTCTTGTGTTTAAATCTACATCAATGAAGGAATTGCTCGATAAACAGATAGAGCTGTTCCGGTGAGCTTGTGCGGGCCAGGGCGTGGTTCGTCAGGGAATCTGGCTGAGACTTGGAATTAATTGGGAGCAAAGCATGGCTACTTATCTGGTATTGACAGCTATCGGCGATGACAGGCCTGGCCTGGTAGAGCAGCTGGCTCTGGTGGTGGCGCGTAATTCAGGCAACTGGCTGGAAAGCAGTATGTCTCAACTGGCCGGCAAGTTCGCCGGTATTCTGCGTGTCAGTGTGCCGGATGAAAACGTCGAGCAGCTGGTCAGTGAACTGGAGTCACTTTCCGGCAGCCTGAAACTGGTAATCGAAAAGGGCACTGGCAATCAGTCAGGTGAAGTCAGCCAGACCCTCAGCCTCAGCCTGATTGGCAACGACCGGCCTGGGATAATCAAGGAAATCTCTACGGCGCTGGCGAGCCAGCGGGTGAATGTGGAAGAACTGAATACCGAGTGCAGCATTGCGCCCATGTCGGGTGAGACATTGTTCAATGCGCAGGTCAGGCTGCGGGTCCCTTCCGACCTGGATCTGGATGCTCTGCAAAGACGCCTCGAACAGATAGCCGATGACCTTATCGTTGATATTCAATTCAACCCAATCATTGCATGAATTGTTGAGGTCAGGTGCTTTCAGAGTGGTATTTCCAGCGGCGCACCGGGGCAGTAGGCCGGCGGCGCGGGTTGGCTAACGCAGACTGATTATCTCCCAACCCTGGTCTGTGGCCACTGACGCCAGACGATCATCGGGATCCACGGCGACGGGTCTGCCGACGGCTTCCAGCAACGGAAGGTCGTTGAACGAATCACTGTAAAAAGTGCTTTCTTTAATAATAAACTGAGCAGTCTGTAACTCGAGCCACTGCCTTAGACGGATCACCTTTCCTTCCTGAAAGCACGGGGTGCCAGCGATATCGCCGGTGTAATGCCGGCCCTGAATGACCAGGTCGGTGGCCAGCAGATCATGCACGCCCAGCCTGCGGGCAATGGGTCCGGTTATGAAAGAATTCGTGGCGGACATAATCAGACAATGGTCGCCGTCAGCCTTGTGACGTTCTATCAGCGCGAGAGCCTTGGGGAGAATAAGCGGGGCAATGAATTCAGCCATGAACTGTTCGTGCAACTCGTCCAGTTCTTTCAGTGAGTAGCCAAGCACCGGCCCGAGAGTGAAGCGAACGTAATCGTGGATATCGAGCCTCCCCTCTGTGTATTGCTGGTAGAAGGCATCGTTTCTGGCGCCATGCACCGCGGCGTCCACCAGTTTCCTGGCAATAAGAAACTCGCCCCAGGCATGATCGCTGTCACCGCCCAGCAGCGTGTTATCGAGGTCAAAAATAGCTAATCCCATGGTTACCAGGCTTCCTGAAACAAAGCTCGCGATTATACTCTGTCGAGGGCCGTTGATGGAGTTTATCCAGGTGCGGGGCGGGCATCGATTTAGCCGCCGTAAACCATTCTAACTTATTGAAAAATAGATAGTTAAATTCGTCAACTCGCATTTTCAACATTGATCACGCCGGCCCAGTTGTGAAACAATGGGCGTTTTCCGGTGTCTAAGGACTTTCACAGGTGATTGATGAAGAAGGCTTCCGCGCTAACGTTGGAATTGTCATTTGTAATAAACAGGGCAGTCTGCTGTGGGCCAAACGAATTGGCCAGGACGCCTGGCAATTTCCCCAGGGCGGCATCAAACCGGGCGAGTCGCTGGAAGATGCGCTCTATCGTGAATTGAATGAAGAAGTAGGGCTGCAGGAACAGCACGTAAAGATCCTGCATCAGACCGAGGACTGGCTCAGATACCGTTTACCCCGTAACTTTATCCGCCGCCACTCATTGCCAGTCTGTATTGGCCAGAAGCAGAAATGGTTTCTGCTGGGGCTCGAGGTTGCCGAGCAGGAGATTGATCTGGCCCGCAGTACGCAACCGGAGTTTGATGCCTGGCGCTGGGTGGAATACTGGCACCCGCTGAGCGAAGTAATTGATTTCAAACGCGAAGTTTATCGACAGGCGCTGCAGGAGCTGGAACAGCCCCTGCACCTGTATTTACAAGAATAACTCGACCATAACGCGGCAGAACATTCCCTTGAGACTCTGTAAAGTATACCGGTCGAAGGCTCTTTCTGGACTGGGACAGCATTATGCTGGATAGATTGCGCAGTATTGTGCAGGCAGTGAATTCGGCCAAGGACCTGAGGTCTGCGCTGGATATCATTGTCTCGCAGGTCAGAGAGGCCATCGACACCGAGGTCTGTTCCGTTTACCTGCTGGACACGGACATCAATGGCCATGTGCTGATGGCATCCCAGGGCCTCAAGCAGTCTGCCGTTGGCCATGTGAGTCTGGCTATGGGGGAGGGCCTGGTGGGCCTGGTTGCCCAGCAGGCTGAACCCATCAATCTGGTCGATGCAGACCAACACCCCAGCTTTCATTACCTGCCGGAAACTGGCGAGGAAGTCTTTAAATCTTTCCTTGGCGTGCCAATAATTCACCATCGTTCGGTGCTGGGCGTCCTGGTTGTGCAGAATCGGGATCGGCGTCGCTTTGATGAAGGGGAAGAAGCCTTCCTGATTACCTTGTCGGCTCAACTGGCGGGTGTGATTGCACACGCCGAGGCAACCGGAGCCATCGAGGGAACCAGCCCTTCCGGCCACAAGACGGCGGATACCAGCTTTTCCGGCGTACCCGGCTCCAGCGGGGTGGCTATCGGGACTGCCGTGGTGGTATTTCCGCCTGCCGACCTGCGTCAGGTTCCAAGGCGCAGAATTACCGATATTGAGCGGGAAATAGAGCTGTTTAACAACTCGCTGCGGGCAGTGCGCAGCGACATGATTGCGTTGTATGAAATAACCGCTGGCCGCATGCCCGATGGCGAGCGGGAACTGTTCAATGTATACCTGCATATGCTGGATGACGATGCACTGGGTAAGGAGGTTGTGGAGCAGATTCGCACTGGAATCTGGGCTCAGGGCGCCCTTGCCCACGTAGCGAACGAGCACGTCCGCGGCTTCGAAATGATGAACGACAAATACCTGCGAGAGCGGGCAGTCGACATTAAAGACCTGTGCAGCCGGGTGCTGGCCTATCTGCAGGAGCGGGAGCCGGTCAAAACCGAGTACCCGGAAAACACTATCCTGGTCAGCGAGGAGGTGACACCCGCAATGCTCGCTGAGGTGCCCAAGGACAATCTGAAGGGATTGATCTCGGTGCGGGGGTCCGGCAGCTCTCACGTGGCAATCCTGGCCAGAGGGATGGGCCTGCCCACAGTAATGGGGGTAGTGGATCTGCCAATTAATCAGCTCGATGGCAGGGAAGTCATCGTGGATGGTTACAACGGGCAGGTCATCAGTAACCCGACGGACCAGCTTCGCCAGCGCTTTGAAGATACCATTCGGGAAGAAGATGTTCTCACCCAGGGTCTGGCCTACATCAAGGAATTGCCTTGTGAGACCGCAGACAATCATCGTGTGCACCTGTGGGTTAACACAGGACTGATCTCCGACGTGATACGTTCCCTGGATCAGGGTGCCGAGGGGATCGGGCTGTTCCGCACCGAGGTTCCCTTTCTGCTGGCCGAACGGTTTCCCAGCGAGCAGGAACAGGCGGCGATATACCGAGAACAGTTACAGGCCTTTGCCCCAATGCCCGTTACGATGCGGACACTGGATGTTGGTGGTGACAAGGATCTGCCCTATTTCCCGATCAATGAAGCCAACCCGTTTCTTGGCTGGCGCGGCATCCGGGTGACACTGGACCACCCCGAGATATTCTCCGCCCAGATCCGGGCCATGTTGAAAGCCAGTATCGGTTTGAATAACCTGCAGATCATGCTGCCGATGATTTCCAATGTCAGTGAAGTGGTGGCGTCGACCCAGCTGATAAAGAAAGCCTTCCGTGAGCTGCTGCAGGAAGGGCACGATGTGAAGTATCCCCGCATCGGTGTCATGATCGAATTGCCGGCTGCGGTTTATCAGGCCAGGACCCTGGCCCGGATGGTGGACTTTGTCTCGGTGGGCAGCAATGATCTGACCCAGTACATCCTCGGCGTGGACCGCAACAATCCCCGGGTTGCCAATCTCTATAACTCGTTCCATCCTGCCGTGCTACAGGCCTTGCGTTTTGTGGTCGTCGAGGCACATCTGGAAGGCAAGCAGGTCAGTATCTGCGGTGAGATGGCCGGCGACCCCGGGGCCGCTGTGTTACTGATGGCCATGGGATTCGATGTGCTGTCGATGAACTCGTCTACCCTGCTGAAGGTGAAATCGGTGATCCGCACCATGACGCTGGAAGCGGCACAGGACCTGCTGGAGCAGGTGTTGTTGATGGACGATGCACAGACTATTCGCAGTGCGGTGGATATGGCGCTGTACAATGCCGGGGTGGACAGGTTGCTGCGTTCATCCCGCATCCACTAGTGTCCTGTGACGGCGCGCAGCGGCGTTGAAACCGTGCTCAGAACACTCAGAATTGCGACACCTGCAATGGGAAATGGAACAGGCGCCTGGCAGTTATGCACGTGTCGGCGGCGTAGTTCTGTTCACTGAAGCGGGCGGTGCCCTGCTGGTTGATGATAACTGCTGTCGTGCAGCGTGTTCCGTAGTCCCGTTGTGGATTGACGATGAAGCTTGGTGACAGGTTCCGCTCCAGTTCGATCGGAAACCCCGTGTCCGGAAGCTGATCATCCGGTGCCCGGTTGCGGTCCAGCATGATCGCTGTCAGGCGGTCGGTGGATATCGGGCTCTCCCGGCCCAGTAATTCCTTCAGTGCCGCTTTGCTGCGGTGAACTTTCGGCCAGTCTGAATCCAGCGCGCCATTGGACAGGCCGTAAATGCCGGGCTGCAGTTTAACGACCTCGCCCCTGCGACTGTTGAGATAGCACAGCTCATTCGCGTCGCCTGCCAGCAGATTGAACCCCGCATAGTCTTCCAGCACGCCAAGCAGCGAAGCCAGGTAGTCGGCAGGTGTCGCCTTACCCAGCAGGAAGTCCCGCGTGAGAAAGCCTCTTGAGCGGCTGCCGGTGGAATTGCCTGGCATCCTGATGTTGGTGACGGCAGCAAACCGGCCCCTGCGGGACAGGCCCAGCCAGGTCCCGCCCTGGGTGAGATCCTGCCCGGCCAGCAGTTCCCGTTGCGGCGCTTCCCCGCGCCAGAATCTGGCCTGGCGTGTGGGCCGGGCATGAAACTCATCCCGGTTCGCAGCTATCACCAGTGGCAGTTGCGTATGATATCGGTAGGCCAGAACAATCAGGCACATTTTCACGATTTCCTTGAATTTCAGGCTGTTTCAGTCGGTCAACACGGAAGTGACAGCGAAAAATTGAAGGCCATCACATTTCCGGGATTATGCGCCTTTCTCCTATAGTAATGGACAGTGGTTTGAGGATAATAGGTTGCTCAGGGACGGCCCGGGCAGTTTGCTTGCAGTGCCAGGGTATTAAATAAGGATGTTTGGAAGGCCGGCGTATTCAGGATGAAAACGCTGGCCTTCTTTTTTTACTACACCTGATATTGCCGCAGTTTGTTTCTTTTTAGTTATTCCTCTCCACGCATTCCTTGACAGCGCATTTCCCATAGTAGAGCATCGCGGGCACTACTTGAATCCAGAAACCTGTTCCCGGACCAGGGTTCTGTTCCCCGACAGCGATTACTGCCCGAAACCTTCATGCTCACTTACCCTGATATCGACCCAATAGCTTTCAGCATCGGCCCAGTGGATGTGCACTGGTACGGCATCATGTACATCATCGCTTTCGGCGGCGCCTGGCTGATGGCTAATTACCGGGCCAGCAAGGGACCGGGCCGCTGGACCCCAGAGCAGATATCGGACCTGGTCTTCTACGGCGCGCTCGGCGCCGTGGTGGGCGGCCGGCTGGGCTCGGTTTTCTTCTATAATTTCGATCGCCTGCTGGAGAATCCCCTCTGGCTGTTTCAGGTATGGGAAGGAGGTATGTCTTTTCACGGAGGGTTCCTCGGTGTCATGGCAGCCTTCTACTGGTACTCGCGCAAGCTGAAGCGCCCCTGGTTCGAGGTGCTCGACTTTATAGCCCCCTTCGTGCCTTTTGGTCTTGGTGCAGGGAGACTTGGAAACTTCATCGGTGCAGAATTGTGGGGTCGACCCACCGATGTGCCGTGGGGAATGGTGTTTCCTTACCCGGATCAACAACCCAGGCATCCTTCGCAGCTGTATGAATTCTTCCTCGAAGGGGTGGTACTGTTTACCATCGTCTGGTGGTTCTCTTCGAAACCACGACCACGCTACGCCGTGTCGGGTTTGTTCAGTCTGGGGTATGGTGCATTCCGCTTTTTCATAGAATTTTTCCGCGAGCCGGATGCTGACCTGGGGTTCATTGCCTTTGGCTGGTTGACGATGGGGCAACTACTCTGCGTACCGATGATCGTGGCCGGCGCTGTGCTGCTGGCTATGGCCTATCGCAAATCATCGACCGCGAACTGAACCGGGGAGGAGATCAGTCCAATGCGTCAATATCTGGACCTGCTTCAGGATATTCTTGATAACGGGGTGGAGAAATCCGATCGAACCGGAACCGGCACGATCTCAGTGTTCGGCCGTCAGTTCAGACACGATCTGAGTAAGGGATTCCCCTTGCTGACTACAAAGAAACTCCACTTCAAGAGCATCGCCAACGAACTTATCTGGTTTTTGAATGGAGATACCAATACGAAGTGGTTGAAGGAGAACGGCGTCAGCATCTGGGACGAGTGGGCGACGGAGAACGGGGACCTTGGGCCAGTGTATGGCAAGCAATGGACCGCCTGGCCCACCCGGGACGGAGGCAGCATCAATCAGATCGATTACGTCGTAAACTGTCTCAAGACCAACCCCAACAGCCGCCGCATACTTTTCCATGCCTGGAATGTCGAATACCTGCCTGACGAAAGTCTCTCGCCCCAGGAAAACGTCAAGCAGGGCAGGATGGCTTTGCCGCCCTGCCACCTGCTGTATCAGTTCTATGTCGCCAACAATCGATTGTCTTCCCAGCTGTTGATTCGCTCTTCCGACAGTCTGCTGGGGCTGCCATACAATACCGCATCCCTGGCCTTGCTGACCCACATGCTGGCCCAGCAGTGTGACCTGGACCCGGGGGAAATAATCATCTGTACCGGAGACAGTCACATATACAGCAATCACCTGGAACAGGTGAAACTGCAACTGTCCCGCGCGCCACGGCAACTGCCGGAATTACACCTACTGCGAAAACCCGAGTCCATCTATGGCTATCGATTCGAGGACTTTGAGATACGCAACTACGACCCCCACCCCCACATACCTGCGCCGGTTGCCGTGTAACAAAGGTTACGGATTATGAAGCTTTCACTCATCTGCGCCATGGATGAAAACATGGTCATCGGCCGCAACAACAGCCTGCCCTGGCACCTGCCGGAGGACCTGAAGTACTTCAAACGCACTACCATGGGTAAATGTATCATCATGGGTCGGAAAACCTATGAGTCCATCGGTAAACCGCTACCGGGCCGCACAAATATTATCGTTACACGCAGTCGAGATTACGAGGTAGAGAATGCCCGGGTCGTGGATAGCCTCACCGATGCGCTGGAACTGGCGGAGAACATCGCATTTATTGACGGCACCGACGAGGCATTCATCATCGGTGGCGCAGAGCTTTACAAACACGCTCTTCCGTTCATCGACCGGTTGCACATAACCATGGTCCACGCCGAGGTCGATGGCGATACTTACTTCCCGGATTTTGATGTGTCTGAATGGGAAGAAGTCGGCAAGGAACATTTCGAAGCCGACGAGTACAATCCTTACCCATACAGTATCTGCGTTTTCGAGCGGCGACTTTGAGCTCGGTTTTTTATTGACAACATACTGATTCAAATCTTAGTGATTCAAAGCGCATATCGCTCTGAGAATGCCCGGAAAGCAAGCCAGGGCAGGTCAAGCCTTTACAATGCCGATGCAGAAGGTATCTCTACAAACCCTTGGAATTCTCTGTATGATTCCGAAAAAGTGCAAGCTTATAGAAAAACTGTAGACCGTTACGCTTTATTCGTAGAGTGCTCCAGGAATGGCTCTTAACCAAAGAGTCAAAATAGGTCTTGAAATGATCAGGGGTCAACTGATCCGGAGGGGTATCAAAGAAAGCGGTGATGCGCCTAACCGCGCGGCTATAGACATCAATTGTCGTGGTGGCCTTGCCTTGGCGGCGTAATGCGTTACCATGTTGTTGGTACAGTGAATCAAAACTTTGTTTGCTGTGCTTTGTTCATACAATAGTTCCTCTAGTTGTCGCACTCCGGCTAGAGTGCGTAGAGGGATTATTGTAGACAAAACTGATTTAAGAATTTGCCGCGTAGCGGCTTCGTTCAAAAATTAAAAAGGAAGCACAAAGCGCTCCTATTTTTAATGGTGTTATGTGCCTTTTTCAACTCAATGCAAGCTGAAATAGTCCTGGATTAATGAGTATTATAAAATTTAATGAATTGTTTGCCTTAGTTTCCAGTATTGGGGTTCTAACAGGCATAGTCTTTCTTGCCGTGGAGATCAACTAGAACACAAGGACTACGCAGATAACTGCTTTTCAAGCATTAACAGAGAGTATTATAGATATTAACTCCCTTATTCTTTTAGATGACGAAGTTGAACGTATTAGATGCGCGGCATTGACTAACGATCCCAATATAAGCGAAGAGGATACCCGCAGGTATATTGCTTATCTAAGAATTTTACAGCGGCAATCGGAATTAGCATTTGTGCAGTTCGAAAACGGATTTATCGATAGTACTTTGGCCAGGCGCTCCATTGGTCCGCTAATCGATCATCTTGGCAGAAGTGATCTGGCTAAAGAATTCTGGCAAAGTGCAGAAACTTCGTGACCTGAATTCGGCCAATTCGTAGAAGAATTACGTACCGAACCGCGAGCTCCAGGTGAATATTAGTGTAAGCGGGACATGAGAATCAGAAAGGTAGCACTTGGTGCTTCTGTAACTACGGACGCTATATACGGATACGTAGAACTCGGATGACAAAAAAAGCATTTTCTCTATCTTTTTTGATGCTTATCTCGAGCCTTTGCATGCGGGAGACGACTTCTCAAACAGCAGGACGGGAGTATGATCGGAACTTGGATTGGTACGCCGTTCAACTTGCGATAGACGGGACTGGTTTTGAAGTAAAACTCTATATGAATGGTATTCTAGTCGAGCCAGTGTATATGGCTGACTACGAGAGGTTTGAGGGTGTGCTGCAACTACAGAACAGTGACGCTCCTAACAAAGCTATTGCTCCACCGGAATATGAGTTTGCTTTCTCACTCAACAGAGGCACAAATGCGCTTAAAGTGGACTACAGGAAAATTAGTTCATCTCCTGAATCCAGTTTCATCGTTAAAGTTAATGCAGGAAAAATGTTTGATAATCGCTTATGGAAACTAAAGGACATTACGAATCCCCCTTTGGACCAAGGAATTATCGTATTCGAGTTTCATCTACCGGATGACTTAACAGAAGATAATTTACTCGTGCCATTCTGATAGCTAACTATCAGCTCTATAAAGGTCAAACTGCTGCGCCGTTTGTCAATAAACAGGGTTGTTCAAGTGTATGAAGAAAGTCAGTGCTGTCCTGGTAGCCTTGTCGGGCATTTCGAGTCTGAGCGGGCAACCAGCGCATATCGAGGTTTCACAGCTTTTTGGAGAGTGCTTTCCCCAGTTTGCGTCAAATTCCGACGTACTGGAGCTTTACTTATTGCCAGATCTGGAGGCCGAAGGCATTCAAGTTCCTTACAGAGAGAACTGGCTGATTCCCTATACGGAATTAGCTGGACTCACGCGGGTTATAGAAACAGGCGAGGTGCGTGCAACCAGCCCTGAAACTCTCCATCAGTGTAACGTTCAGTCAGCTACAGAAGTTACTCTCCGTGTCGGAGAAACCGCTGATTATCTTTACTGCCTTGGAGCAGGGTATGCGAAAGTGGCCGTACACGATCTGGAGTGTAATATGTTCATCGATGATGATGAAATTCTAAGCTCTCCTGATATTCAGGCATGGATCAGGGTTCTTTGGGCGGACGGAACATCACCCGGCTGGTTACTTCTTGACGGCTCTCAGACTAAAAGTGTGGGAGTTCTCTGCTGATCCACTTTAACGAGAAAATCAATCTGAGACCGGCTCAGTATCAGTGGTCGAGGCATGACTTTCGGCTGTTTTTACCAGCCCCATGATCGCGATCCTGCACAGCACTACAGGGGTTACGTTTCAACATTACTGCTGAGCCTTAACCATTACTGGTCATGATTGATTTTATTGGGCCTGATTACAATTCTTTGTTTCTGCCGAGTAATATATTTCATTACCAGATGGATGATCGGTGTCATGGAAAATCAGCGGGTTCGAGGGTAAACAGGCGGAGAAATCAAAGAGTCTTAACCAGGACCTTAGAATTTCTCTGATAATTATAGAGCTGCTTTTTGGACTCCGGCAGTTCATCCACCGATGACAGCCGGAATCCGTTTTCCAGAAACCAGTGGGTTGCAGCCGTGGTGAGAATGAAAACCCGCTCCAGACCCCGGGTCCGTGCCTCCTTTTCCAGACTGGTCAGCAGTCGCTTGCCCAATCCACGATTCTGATAGTCCGAATGGATGGCGATGCAGGCGATTTCGCCGCTGGCGTTCTCCAAAGGATAGAGTGCTGCGCAGGCGATCAACATGCCCTCCCAGGCGACCACCTTGAAGTTGGTGACTTCGGTTTCCAGCAGTTCCCGGGAACGTTGCACCAGCGTTCCAGCCTGTTCCAGTGGTTTTATCAGCTCCAGTATGCCGCCCACATCATCGATGCCTGCCTGGCGCAGTTCTTCGAAACTGTCGTTGCTGATCAGTGTGCCGTTTCCCTCGCGGGTGAATAGCTCCTGTAGTAATGCGCCATTCTGCTGGTGGCTGATCAGGTGCACTCTGGGTACGCCCCCCTCACTGGCCTTGAGTGCGGCGCTCAAGGCGTCGTTTGTCACTCTTTGCTGTTTATCCTGACTTTGCTCATTCGCCTGTAGATAATCCCGGGCGCTGTTCGGGCTCATCGAGTGGATGAGAGCCTCCTCGGAGTTCATTACACCCTGGCCCGGAATAAACAGTATCAGCTTGTCGGCGGCAAGTGCTGTCGCTGTTTTCATGGCTACTTCTTCAGCGGACAGATTGAACACTTCGCCCGTAGTCGAGTAGCCAAGATTGGATAAAAGTACGATATTACCCTGGCTTAACTGGCTCTCAATGGCTTTCTTTTGAACCTTGCGCACCAGGCCCGTGTTGCAGAAGTCAATGCCGTCATGAATTCCATAGGGGCGCGCAGTAATGAAGTTACCACGGCACAGTCTGATATCGGAGCCATGCATCGGTGAGTTGATCAGGCCCAATGAGAACTGAGCTTCAATATCGATACTCAGGTGGCCCACGGTGTCCTTGATGGCACCCAGGCTGGCAGGGTCCGATATGCGCAGATTGCGGTGGTAGCGGGATTCGATACCGGCCTGCTGCAAGGCGGCTGATATCTGCGGCCTTGCTCCATGCACCAGTACCAGTTTGACGCCCAGGCTGTTGAGCAGACTGACATCATAGACGATATTGGGGAAATTCCCGTCGGCCAATGCTTCACCGGTTATCAGGATGACAAAAACTTTGTTACGGTGTGCATTGATATAGGCCGATGAATAACGGAACCACTCAATATATTGCTGAACACTTTCACTCATTTCCTGCCAATTCCCTGTTAACCGCGTGATGACGTGTCGCTTTGGAGACACACTTTCTCGATAATTTTTCGGATATGCCCGATTCCTGGTTCAATCATGTCCAGGGCAAGATATTCATCGGGTTGGTGAGCCTGATCAATGCTGCCTGGCCCGAATATGATCGTGTCCAGGCCAAGCTCCTGTAAATGCGGGGCTTCCGTACCAAATCCCACGCTGATCCCATGCTGGCCGGTCATTTGCTCTACCAGGCGCAGTATTTCGCTGTGTGGATCGGCCATGAATGCCGGCACGCCCGGGAACAGTGGTACCAGTTCAAACTGAATATTCAGCGGGTCGACAATTTTACTGATCCGCCTGGTGAGCTCTTCCCTGATGGTATCCGGTTCCATTCCCGGGTTAAGCCGGATATCGATTTCCAGTTCGCAATGGCCGCAGATCCTGTTGGGGTTATCACCACCATGAATACAGCCCAGATTCAGGGTAGGGTAGGCGACCTTGAACAGGTCGCTGGCGTACTCCTGCCGTATCTGGTTGCGCCAGGTCATCAGGTCGGTAATTACCGCGTGCATGGCATCGAGGGCATTGTTGCCCAGAGAGGGGTCCGAGGAGTGTCCGCTTTGCCCCAGCAGTCTGATGGATTCCATCATGATGCCTTTATGGGCTTTCACGGGCACCAGCCCGGTGGGCTCACCGATTACTGCGTACCGGCCCTGGGGGATGCCCAGTTCCACCAGCGAGCGGGCCCCGTACATGGATGTTTCCTCGTCCGCCGTGGCAAGCACTATCAGCGGTTCTTTGAACTGTGCATCGCCAAGCTGGCGTACGGCCTCCATGACGACCGGAAAGAACCCTTTCATATCGGTACAACCCAGACCATAAAGCCGGTTATCTTTCTGCGTCACCTGAAACGGATTCACTGACCAGAGCTCTTCATCCAGGGGTACTGTGTCTGTATGGCCGGACAGTACCAGGCCTCCGGAACCGGACCCGCGGGTGGCGATCAGGTTGTACTTTCTGTTCGCTGTGAAAGACTCACACTCGAGTATTTCACAGCGAAACCCCAGTTCCTCGAAGCAGCCTGCGAGGTAGTCGATGACCGGGCGATTGCTCATGTCCAGTGTCGGATTGGCAGAACTGACGCTGGCGCGACTGACAAGCTGATTCAGATTTTCGATGAAGCCTGGTATTTCAATAGCCATGATCTGGATGTCACCGGGCCGCAGGGGCCGGAAATGATTGTATTAAAGCCTGGCAGCCTGGTCGGTTCGGGCAGCCATGATAAAGTCATTCAGGTGCAGGCCGCTGATCCGATGGGTCCACCAGTGAACCACAACCCTGCCCCATTCCACCTGCAGAGCAGGGTGGTGATCTTCCTGCTCGGCAAGCGTCGCAATCCTGGCAGCGAAATCGAAAGCCAGGCGAAAGTTTTCAAACCGGTATTCCCGTACCAGCCTGGCCACTCCGTGCTGTTCCTGTATTATCCAGCCTGGTAGCTGCGCCAGTAACTCATCTGCCTCGGCGCTGTTCACGGCGCTGGAGTCCGAGCGACAGGCCTGACAGTGTAACCTGTGGAGGGCAGGCATAAGTCAGGGAGCCTCCCGCAGAGCGTTGTGGTACTTAATAAGAGGCTCCTTAAATCCGCGCTACAGAAAATTTTCCAGCAGGTTGTTGGTAAACAGCACACCCTTTGCTGTGGGTCTCACACTGCTGTCCGTTACCTGCAGAAACCCTTCCTGCTGCAGATATTCTAGCCGCTTTCGAATCGTGCCGAAAGATTTGCCGGTGCGGGACTGGTACAGGTCTGTCTCAAAGCCGTTTATCAGGCGCAGGGCATTCATCAGAAATTCCAGGTCCAGGCTGTCCGGCTCCACGTCTTTTACCTCGGCCGCGTAGTTATCCTGTACCGACAGATAATGATTGGGCTGCCTGACCTTGCGGGTACGGATCAGCCTGTTCTCAGTGGCAAAAGTAATCTTGCCGCTGGCTCCTGCACCAATACCGAGGTAGTCACCAAACTGCCAGTAATTCAGATTGTGCCGTGAGGGCCTGCCGGGTCGCGCATAGGCGGAAATTTCGTAGCGGTTCAGCCCGGCTTCCTCCAACAGGGAAAAGCCGGACTCCATAATCTCTACCAGGGTGTCTTCATCGGGCAGCTGCGGGGGATTGCTGTAGAACGCGGTATTAGGTTCCATGGTCAGTTGGTACCAGGACAGGTGCGCCGGTGCGAAACCGATGGCTTTGCGCAAATCGTTCTCCGCCTGCCGGGGTGTCTGCCCCGGCAGGCCGTACATGATGTCCAGGTTGTAATTGTCAAATCCTGCCCGTTGACAGATAGCGATGGCTTTTTCCGCTTCGGCACCGTCATGAATCCTTCCCAGGGCCTGCAGTGCGCTGTTGCTGAAGCTCTGAATGCCCAGCGACAACCGATTGATGCCTGCACTACGAAAGCCGGAGAAGCGCTGCATTTCGACGGTTCCCGGGTTGGCCTCCAAGGTACATTCCATGTCACTGGCAAAGTTGACAGAATTCCCGAGCCCGCTGAGCAGCTCGTCATAGAACCCCGCGCTGAGCAGACTGGGCGTCCCGCCGCCGATAAAAATCGATTGCAGCGGCCTGCCCTGAATGTATTCGCGATCCCGACGGAAGTCATTCAGCAATGCCGCGAGATAGGCTTCCTCGGGTAAATCGCCGCCAGCCGCGTGAGAGTTGAAGTCACAGTAGGGGCATTTCCGAATACACCAGGGCACATGGATGTAAAGGCTTAGCGGCGGGAGTTCCAGCATTGTAATAGTTGCCTGATGGCCTTGCCGCGATGACTCAGCTGATTTTTAACCGATGGATCCAGTTGCGCCGACGCGCAATTATGGGTGGGTACATAAAAGAGTGGATCATAACCGAAGCCGTTGGGCCCGCTTTCTTCAAACAGAATGCGGCCTTCCCAGGTGCCCTGACAGATCAGCGGCATGGGGTCTCTCGCATGGCGCATGTAGACAATCACGCATTGAAAGCGCGCACTGCGCTCGTTTTCGGGTACGCCCTCGAGTTCTTTTAACAGCTTGACGTTATTTGATTTGTCAGCGTCGGCAGACTTGTCTCCGGCGTATCGTGCTGAGTAGATTCCCGGTTCACCATTGAGGGCGTCGACTTCAATGCCTGAATCATCTGCGATCGCGGCTTTCCCCGTCATTTCGCAAGCATGCCTGGCCTTGATGATGGCGTTCTCCACAAAACTCAGCCCGGTTTCATCGGCATCGGTGACCCCCAGTTCTCTTTGGGGTATAAACACCACACCGCTATCGCCCAGCGTCTGTTGCAGCTCTCTCAATTTGCCGGCGTTACCGCTGGCCAGAACAATTTCCTGCCTGGTTTTCCGTATGTTCATTCTAAATAATTTTCTGCCTGGTGCTTATGCTTCCAGTTTGCAAAAGCCTTAGTTGCGTGTCAGATGGTAGATGGCAATTTCACCCAGCAGGTTGGGCCAGGCTCTCATGTACCAGTTACCCTGGTGTTCATTGTCCACCACGGTTCGGGTCAGTATGCGGATATTCTTTTCCCGGCAAAGGGCGTCGAAATCCTTGACCGTGCAGAAATGAATGTTCGGTGTGTCATACCATTGGTAGGGCATGAACTTGGACACCGGCATCCGGCCTTTGCTTAACAGGTAAAGGCGGGATTTCCAGTTGCCAAAATTGGGAAACGTGACGATGCCGTTTTTACCGATCCTGAGCATTTCATCGATCAGCAGGGCAGGGTTGCTGAGCGCCTGCAGGGTCTGAGTTAACAGCACTGTATCGAAACTGTCGGTCTGGAAGTTCCGCAGGCCGTTGTCGATATTCTGTTCGATAACGTTGACGCCCTTGGACAGGCACTCATTGATATTATCGACATCGATCTCCAGCCCGATGTCGACAATATTCCTGTTTTCCTTCAGGTATTGCAACAGGCTGCCGTCCCCGCAACCCAGATCCAGGACCCGGCTGTCAGGTTCTATCCAATGCTGAATGATCTCCAGGTCGGGTCTCATGTGGCAAGCCCTTCATGAACCCGTTGCAGGTAACGACGGAATGCTTCCATGTAACGGGGGATAGGCAACAGGAAGGCATCGTGGCCCTGGTCGGCTTCGATCTCAATGTAGCTGACTTCCCGCCCTGCGTGCAGCAGATTCTCCACCAGCTCTCTGGAGCGCTCCGGGGGAAATCGCCAGTCGGTACTGAATGACATCAGAAAAAACCTGCAGTGACTGTTGGCGAATGCCTTGCTGAGATCTCCGTCGTAATCCACCGAGGGGTCGAAATAATCCAGTGCCTTGGTCATCAACAGGTAGGTGTTGGCATCGAAGTTTTCGGAGAAACGTTCACCCTGGTAATGCAGGTAACTCTCCACCTGGAAATCAATATCAAGGCCGAAGCTGAGTTTACCGGTTGTCAGATCGCGGCCGAAGTTACTGCTGCCAGGTACCAGATCCTCGATATTTTTCCCGAATTTGTTACGTAACGCGTTTTCTGACAGATAGGTGATATGCCCGACCATTCTGGCCAGCATCAGACCTTTCTTGGGTGAAGTGTTGAACTCCAGGTAACGGCCTTCGTGAAAATTGGGGTCGGAGGTAATCGATTGCCTGGCCACTTCGTTGAAGGCGATATTCTGGGCGGAGAGTTTCGGAGCCGTGGCGATGGCAATGGCATTGTCGACCCGTTCCGGGTAGCTGATGGCCCAGCGCAGCACCTGCATGCCTCCCAGGCTGCCACCGATCACAGCAGCCCACTTGCTGATGCCCAGCCGGTCCGCCAGTCTGGCCTGGCTGTTGACCCAATCCCGCACGGTCATAACCGGAAAGTCCGGGCCGTAGGTTTTGCCAGTCTGAGGATTCATCGAGCGGGGGCCGGTGCTGCCGGCACAGCCACCGAGATTATTCAGGCTGACTACATAGAACAGGTTGGTGTCGATGGGTTTGCCCGGCCCGATGCATTCATCCCACCAGCCAGGCTTGCGGTCGGATTCACTGTGGTAGCCGGCGGCATGATGGTCGCCACTCAGGGCATGGCAGATGAGAACGGCGTTGCTCGCTTTGGTATTCAGGGTTCCGTAAGTTTCCACCATCAGGTCATAGCAGGGCAGCACCTTGCCGCTACGCAGTTTCAATGGTTCGTCGAAGTGGTGAACCTCGGGTTCTACCAGGCCGACGGAATTTTCGGGAATGACTTCAGGCATCAGGATATCGGTCTATTATTTGCAGTTCGGGTGGCAGCCGTTTCGGCGCACAGATTCTTATTCGCTTGCTTCGCCCCGCAGCCCCCTGTTCAATCTGGATATTGCTCTGCGGAGTTTTAAACTGTCTGGACAGGAATTTAATCAGATGCTGGTTCGCTTTGCCATCAACAGGTGGCGCCGTAATCAGAATCTTCACAGCATCCTGGCTGATCTCAGCGAAGCCATCCTGTCTGGCTCTGGGCTGTATTCTACAGGTTAGAACCAGGTCGTCATCGAGCCAGCGATAGAACACCGGGAATAAGCCGGTCAGACACCAACAATCACCTGGCGGACCCCCTCAGAGATACCGAAAACCTCCATCAGGAAACTGCTCAGGAATTCGATACCGAGGAAAATAAATATTGGCGAGAAATCCAGCCCTCCCATGGGCGGAATGATGTTGCGTATCGGCGCCATGACCGGCTCGGTCAGCTGCCAGATCAGTTGCAGGATCGGATGCGGGTTCATACTGCCGGAGAACAGCATCACGAAAGACATGATAATGGTGGCGAGTATGGCGTAAAAATAAATATTCAGAATAAACAGGATAACGCCGGCCAGCGACCAGGAAACGATCGAGCCAATACCGGGCATTTCATAGCCGTACAGGTTGATCAGGGCTGTGATCAGGAGCCCTTCGACCAGCAGGGCAAGCACCAGGCAGGAAAAATCGATGCCTCGATAACCGGGTATAAAGCTGCGAAATATTCTGACCACCGGATCGGTTATGCGGACCACTGATTGGGACAGGGGGTTATAAAAATCGGCTCTGGCTATCTGCAATAGAAACCGGAGCAGAATTGCCAACAGATACAGTCCACCAAGGGTGCTTACCAGACTTGCAATAGCGTTCATGCTTTAACCTTTAACCTGTGATTAGCTGCCGAGCTCTCGGGCCAGCACCCGGGAGCGCTGCTGGGCAGCTAGCAGCGCCTTTGATACCAGCTCGCGGAGCCCGCCTGATTCGAATTGATTCAATGCCTGTTCGGTTGTACCGCCTGGGGAAGTCACCTGGCGCCTCAGCTCTGCCGTGCTGGCGGTACTGCTGGCAGCAAGTTCTGCAGCCCCCAGGGCGGTCTGGTAGGTGAGTTGCCGGGCCGTGTCTGCCGTCAACCCCATCTCCAGAGCCACGTTCTGCATGGCTTCCATCAACAGGAAAAAATAGGCCGGCCCGCTGCCGGACAACGCGGTCACCGCGTCAATGTCCGCTTCGACGTCAAGCCACAGGGCCAGGCCTACGGCCTCGAGCAGGTCTTTGGCCAGCGTTTTCTGCTCGGCGGATACCTTGTCGTTGGCATACAGCGCGGTAGCGCCTTTGCCTACCAGGGCCGGCGTATTGGGCATGCACCTGACCACCGCCAGTTCGCCTCCCAGCCAGTCAGCAAGCTGAGCACAGGTGATGCCCGCCGCGATGGAGACGATAAGGCAGTCTCTGCCCGCCAGGGTGGAGCGCAACTGCTGGCAGGCGTCTTTCATCACCTGGGGCTTGACTGCCAGCACCACGACATCGGCGGTGGCGGCAATTTCCTTTGAATTGGCCACCTGGATGCCGCACTCGGTGCGCAGAACCTCAAGCTTGTCAGTATCGATGTCGGCGGCTATCAGCTGGCGCGGTGGGACCCCTCTGGCCAGCAGGCCGCGAATAAGGCTGTTGGCCATATTGCCCGCGCCAACAAATCCGGTGGTGCTAGTTTCCAGGCTCACTTCGGGTATTCACTCAGCAGGAAAAAAAGTAGCCGGTATTCTATCTTAATTAACAGGTGCATTTATATCCTGGCGCCGAACACGGCGGTTCCGATGCGGACCAGCGTAGAGCCTTCGGCGATGGCCGCTTCGTAATCGCCACTCATGCCCATGGAGAGCGTGTCGAAGTGGGGGAAGACACCCTGCAGTCGATGGAATTCCCCGGCCAGGGGGGCGAATTGCCGGCGCTGCTGATCGAAATCGGTTTCGGTGGCGGGGATGGTCATCAGACCCCGCAGCCGCAGCCGGGGCAGGGTAGCCACCTGCTGGCAGAGAGATTCGACGTCGGCCAGATCGACCCCGGATTTGCTGTCTTCGCCGGAAAGATTGACCTGGATGCAGACGTTAAGCGGCGGCAGGGAGCTATCGCGCTGCTCGCTGAGCCGCTGCGCAACTTTCAGACGGTCAACGCTGTGAACCCAGTCGAAGAGGCTGGCTATCGGGCGGGTCTTGTTGGACTGGACAGGCCCGATGAAATGCCAGCAGATAGCCAGGTCCTGCAGGGCACTGATTTTGGCTTCTGCCTCCTGCAGGTAATTCTCGCCGAAATCCCGCAACCCGGCGGCAAAAGCGGTGCGAATTGACTGCTCAGACTGCTTTTTGCTTACAGCCAGCAGCGTCACCGATCCGGGCGGCCTTTGATACCTTTGTTCAAAAGCGTGGATTCGTTCAAGAATTTCGGAAATATTGTCTGCTATTCTCGGCATTTACGGGGATTGGCTAATAAATTGAATAACCCCGCAGTATACGCTGACTTACCAGCATCAGACCAAAAGGCGCTAAAGCGCGCTTACACCACGGGTACAGGCTATGGATATTACCGAACTTTTGAATTTTAGTGTCAAACAGGGTGCCTCTGACTTGCACATCACTGCCGGTATGCCGCCACTGATTCGCGTGGACGGCGACATTCGCCGCATCAATGTTCCAGAGATGGACCATAAGGAAGTCTACAGCCTGATTTACGAGATTATGAACGACAAACAGCGCAAGGACTTCGAAGAGTTCATGGAAACCGACTTTTCCTTCGAAATCCCCAACCTGGCCCGTTTCAGGGTTAACGCGTTCAATCAGAACCGCGGTGCGGCGGCGGTCTTTCGAACCATTCCCTCGAAAGTTCTCACCATGGAGCAACTGGGCATGGGCGAGGTGTTTCGCAAGATCTCCAATGTCCCCAGGGGGCTGGTGGTCGTGACAGGGCCTACCGGTTCCGGCAAGAGCACCACACTGGCCGCCATGATCGACTACATTAACTCGGAAAAATACGAGCACATCCTCACTATCGAGGACCCGATCGAATTTGTGCATACCAGTAAAAAGGCATTGATCAATCAGCGGGAAGTCCACCGGGATACCCTGGGGTTCAATGAAGCACTGCGATCAGCCCTGCGTGAGGACCCGGATATCATCCTGGTGGGAGAATTGCGGGACCTGGAAACCATTCGTCTGGCCCTGACCGCCGCCGAAACTGGTCACCTGGTGTTCGGCACCCTGCACACCACCTCCGCAGCCAAGACTATCGACCGTGTAATCGACGTGTTTCCAGCCGCTGAAAAAGACATGGTCCGCTCCATGCTGTCAGAATCTCTGCAGGCGGTAGTCTCTCAGACCCTTCTGAAACGGCCGGGGGGAGGTCGGGTTGCGGCCCATGAGATCATGATCGGCACCTCGGCGATTCGCAACCTGATTCGCGAGGACAAGGTGGCGCAGATGTACTCTGCCATCCAGACTGGTGCCTCAGCGGGTATGCAGACCCTGGATCAGTGTCTGAAGGACCTGCTGGCCAAGGGCCTGGTGACCCGGGAAGACGCCCGCGCCAAGGCCAAAATGCCGGATAATTTTTAGCGGGCCCTGGTTTCCAAAGCTTTGAAGGCGAGCAGCATGTCCCGAAAAGGTTTTAGGTTGTTCGTCACAGTTCAGCAGGCTTTGAGTTGTCCCTTCGAAGCAAACCCTCCCGTACCCTCGAACGAGTCTGTGCGGGGCAGGCCGTGGAGAACTTCCTCCTCGCGGCCTGCGGCCTGATTGCTCGTCAAAAGCTCTCCACGGCCTGCCCCTGACGTCGTCAAGTTTGCGGGATTCTGCGAGGTGGGAAAGTTTAGCCTGAACGATAAATAGTCAAAGACAGCGACGCGAATTCATGTCGAGACCAAGGGGGTCCGGGGAAGATTTCCCGAACAATCAGGCCCTAGGCCGTGAGGGAAAACTTCCCCGGACCCCCGCCAGGCTACTCGTCCAGCACCAGCCTCTTCGAAGCAATACCGCCCGTGGACCGAAGCCCCTCCCGATTGAGTCTGTGCAGATCAGCGAGGAGAACTCCCTCCCCGCGCCGGCCCTGACAGGAACCGGCTGCAGGAGGGCCAAAGCTGACTACTGGGATTCAGCGATATTCTTCATGTTCTGCAGGGCGTTCTCAAAAGTCCCCCGGCGCCGGGCAACATCGGCGTCCTTGGCAGCCTGGTCCGGCTGATTTGAAACATCAAGCATCAGTGTGTAAATAAGCCGGGTGCGGTTTGCACCGAGCGGTCGGGCTTCCATGAAGCCGTGATACAGATTGTAGAATTGGCCTTCCCGGGTCGGCTGGGTGTAGCCGTACGCCAGTTCCGTCTGGGCTACCAGAATCTCCAGGATGCGGCCACCGGCCAATGCCCGCACAGTTCCGATTCCACCGTCACCGGAGGTGATTTCGCAGTCCAGGTTCAGCCACTCGCTGATGGCACAATAGTCACCGACCGCGGCCCAGACCTCGGATGCCGGTTTGTCGATCTCGATGTCCATCTCGATCCGGGTGTATTCCGGCTGGGCGTTGGCAAATCCGCAGAATGCGAGGAATGTTGCGCAGGTGAGTAGCAGGCGTTTCATAGACTTCTCCAAGGGTGGGATTGTGCTTGTTGTTGTTGATAAAGCGTGTGTTTAAGGCAGGAGAGTAATCGCTTGCCGGATCGTCGTCAAAAGGTATCTTTTTCCGCCAAGCGGCTTGTCCGGCACCAGCCGTTTCGAGGCAAACCCTCCAGTGAACCGAAGCCACCTCCGATGGAGTCTGTGCGGAGCTCAGGCACAGGCACTAAGGGGCTGGTTCTCTCGAGCGCTGCCGCAGCTCGGCGAACCAGCTTTCCAGGATCAGCTGAGCGGCGATGCTGTCGAGAGGCTCGCCCCTGGAGCCAGCCAGTTCCTCGGCCGCTTTCGACGACAGGCGCTCGTCAATCCCGTAACAGGGCAGGTGAAAGCGGCCATGCAGCCGGTTGCCGAACTTGGTGGCCCGCAGCAGCAGGTCGCTGTCGCTGCCATCCATGTTGTAGGGCAGACCGACTACCAGCAGGTCCGGCTGCCAGGTATTCATGAGCTGCTGGATCTGTTGCCAGTCTGGTATGCCGTCTCTGGCCGGCAGGATGGCCAGGGGGCGGGCCGTGCCGGAGATTGACTGTCCGTAAGCCACGCCAATCCGGCGCGTACCGAAATCAAACCCGAGAGCGGTAATTTCAGCGGGGATGGAAGCAGGAAACATTTCGAGGGGCATCGGGATAGTCGGTTGGCGGAGTGAATTCGGTGGTCGTCGGTTCAGGAGTGACCGGCATCGGGGGACAGCTGATTGAGATCTACTCCCAATTGCTCAGCGGCCCGCGCCGCCATGTTTTCGAAGTCTTCGGAAAAAACCAGTTCGGCAGTTGCCGGTGCGGTAAGCCAGGCGTTTTCGCTCAGCTCCCGATCCAGCTGACCACCGTCCCAGCCGGCGCAGCCCAGCGCAATCAGATACCGTTCCGGCCCCTTGCCGTCAGCAATATCCTGCAATAGTTGTTTGGAGGTGGAGAGACTGAATCGTTCACCTACGCGCACTGAGGAATTCCAGTCATTGCTGGAGTCATGGATGATAAAACCTTTATCCCGCTCTACCGGTCCCCCTGCCAACACCCGGCGATTTTTGAATGCAGTGTCATCAACGGAACAGACTATTTCAAGCTCATCGAAAATATCCGCCACGCTGATTGTGAGCGGCTGGTTGATGACGATGCCCAGGGCGCCGTCCTTGTTGTGTTTCCACAGGTAGGTGACAGTGTGGGCAAAGTACGGATCAGCCAGCTGCGGCATAGCGATCAGGAGCTGATCCTCCAGGGAGTTCTCGTAATCCGATTCAGACATAGGCAGCGATGGGATACTCGGTAAATTCAGGCACTGGCTTGCTTTGCAATGCTGGTTTTACTGGCACTATGCCAGAACACTACTCGGTGGTAAATGCGGCGCCTTCCTGGAAGCGCCAGGTGCGAATGATTTCCAGGATATCGTACTGCCCGCGCAATTCCGGCGGGAACGGTTCAAAGGGAGCCGCAAGGTTCACGATATCGACAGCCGCCTGGTCGAGCACGGCACTGCTGGAGGACTTGAGGATCAGAATTTCTTTAACCGAGCCGTCCGGATTCAGCGCGACCAGCAAGCGCAGGTCACCAAAAATCTGCTGCCTACGGGCCGATTCGGGGTAGTTAAGATTGCCCACCGATTCAATGCGCTTGCGCCAGCTGTCCAGGTACAGGGCATCGTGACTTTTCTGGGTAGACGCAGAGGAAATGGTGTATTTACGGGGCTTTCTGGCATAGGCCTCCCGCTGCAGATCCAGTTGTGCCTGCAGGCTGGCAATGGCCAGGCTGAGCTCTTCCTGGGTGAAGTCGTCGGCGTCGGGGTTTTCCGCTTCGGTGGACTCATCTTCAGGGCTCTGATCTATCTGTTCCTCGGCCTGTAAGGCGGTGAGCACTGAAATATCGGTCGTGGCAGTGTTCTGGCGGGCCGCCATGGCCTGACGCACCGGCGATACTTCCTGAATCACGTCAGCATTGAATTCCGAGGTGAACGGGGTGCTGGGTGCGGAGCGCTCTTCCAGGGTGCCGGAGCCGGTCTGGTTTTCCTGGGCAATGAAATCCGCCTGATCGGGGGCCACCTCGCTGCGATACTGAGCGAGGGTTATTTCCATGGTGGGTTCGTTGGTTATTTCATCCAGGTAAGTAAAACCCACGCCGAGAATCAGCATGGCGTGCACACAGGCCGACAGGAACACTGTAAACCCGAAGCGCTCGTTCTGATGTTCACTTACCGATGTTGCCATGTTGGTCTGTATTCAGCTGTCCAGTTTCGTGACGATGCAGTCCATTAGATCCCCTGCAATATCAAGGCCATAGGCTTCATCGAGCTCCCTGACGCAAGTAGGGCTGGTGACATTGATCTCGGTCAGGAAATCGCCTATGACGTCCAATCCAACGAAGAGTAACCCTTTTTTCTTCACGACTGGTCCAACCTGTTCACAAATCCAGCGATCTCTGTCGGTCAATTCCTGGGCAACTCCGTTGCCACCGGCAGCCAGGTTGCCCCGGGTCTCGCCCACGGCAGGCACACGTGCCAGCGCATAGGGCACCGGTTCACCGTCGATCAGCAGGATACGCTTGTCACCTTTGACGATTTCCGGGATGTATTTCTGCGCCATTATCTGGTTGCGACCACCTTCGGTGATGATCTCGGTGATGACGCTGAGGTTGGGATCGCCCTGGCGCAGGCGAAAGATTGCCGTACCGCCCATACCGTCCAGTGGTTTAAAGATGACGTCCTGGTTTTCCTCATAAAACTTCCGCAGCTTGGCGCCGTTGCAGGTAACCAGGAATGGCGGGCAGCATTGCGGGAACTGGGCGGCAAACAGTTTTTCGTTGCAGTCACGCAGGCTCTGCGGGTCGTTAACCACCAGCACGCCCTCTTTCTGGGCTTCTTCCAGCAGGTAAGTGGAATACACATAGTGGTTGTCAAAGGGGGGATCCTTGCGCATCAGGATCACGTCCAGCTCTCCCAGGGGCAGCTGTTCGGTGGCGCCGAAGGCATACCAGTCCTGAGGATCCGCTTTGACAGTCAGCTCCCGCATGATTCCCTTGCTGATGCCGCTCTCCATGTACAGGTCGGTCTGCAGCATGTAATAAATTTTCCAGCCCCGGGCCTGTGCGGCCAGCAACATGGCCAGACTGGTATCCTTTTTGTAGGAAATGGACTCGATGGGGTCCATTACGATGCCGAGTTTGATGCTCATAATGTTGTTTCAATCCTGGGGAATCTGCGGGTTTCAGGGGCCACCGGGGCTGCTCCGAAGTCTGTGCATAATAGCAATCTTTGCGTCGCTGCGCGACGCAAGGGCAGCCTGGTGTCGCTCTTTGCCGGTGATTTTCAGTCTGGTCACCGATCCGGCTATAATAGCCCGCGTTTTGGCTAAGGGGTTATCCGCTGTGGGTTTAATTGGATTGGGTTGGGGGATCGGCGGTGTGCTGACGCTGTTGCTGTTTGCTGTCTATCGACTCTCGCCTATGGCCATGGAGTTGACCCAGCAGCCACTCAGTTCCCTGCACTGGCTGGCGCTGGTATTCAGTGTTGGCTATATGGCTTATGCGGAAGGATACCGGGGGTTTCATAAGAGCTTTGCGCCTCGGGTGATCGCCAGGGCGCGCTATCTTGAGCGCCACGTCAGTCTCGACAAGGTTTTTCTCGCGCCTCTTTTCTGTATGGGTTATATCCATGCCACACGAAAGCGCAAGATCCTCTCATTTTCACTCACCTTTATGATTGTCTGTTTTGTGGTTCTTGTACGGATGCTGCCGCAGCCCTGGCGGGGTATCGTAGACGCAGGGGTGGTTACCGGGCTGGCAATCGGCATTGCTTCGATTCTCTACTACCTGGTTCAGTCGTTTTTCAGGCCGGAACTACTTACGGTTTCACCGGATGTACCAGGTGTCACAACACTCGATCATTAAAATTGGCTGAGGATCAGCGGATGCCAGGGACCACCGGAGAAGAGTCCAGGACAGACAGCTGTGCCATTGTGGTGACTCACTATCCGGGGCTTAAGGACTTGCTCGGGTTATTGAATGAGCTGAACAGGGAAACGGATTTTCTGGTGATTGACAATGGGTCTCCGCAGGCTGACCAGTACCGGGCGTCGATCCTCACCTGCAACCGCTGTGTTGGGTTTCTGCAATTGCCGGAGAATATCGGCCTGGCTGAGGCGCTGAACAAGGGCCTGCAGGAAGTACGCAAACGCAATTACCGGTTTGCGTTTCTGTTCGATCAGGACAGTCGTCCCGGTGACGCCTTCGTGAACAACATGCTGGCTGCCTTTGCCCGCGCCGAGACGCTCGCCGAGGGCAGATTAGCGGCGCTTGGCCCGCGAATTATCAACCACCGCAATCAGCGCCAGACACCCTTCAAGCTGTTTAACCGGCTACTTCGGCGTTCGGACCAGCCCTTTCACGGCGCATCCGGCTTATTTCAGGCCGACTTTCTTATCACCTCCGGTACGCTGCTGCCGCTCGCCTGTCTGGAACAGACAGGCGACATGAAGGCCAGCTATTTCATTGACAATATCGACCTCGAGTGGTGTTTCCGGGCCAGGATGCGCGGCTATGAGCTGGCCGGCACCAGCGACGCCGTGCTGTATCATGCGATCGGCGAGCCGAGTAATAACCCGCTGGTCCGCAGGGGCCTGATGGCGCAGCACAAGCCGGCAAGAACCTATTACTCGAGTCGCAACCGGGTGCACCTGTACCGACAGCACTATGCGCCCCTGGGCTGGAAGCTCAGGGATATCCCCCGTTTTTTTCTGAAAGCGGTGTGGTTGATTCTGACGTCGACCGAAAGGCGGCAGTACTGGCGGAACATCAGCGCCGGAATTCGCGACTCCCGGAACCTGGACGGGGATGAAGCAGCGCCGGGCAGAGGGGGTTCAGACAGTGCTCACAGGCCCTGACAAGATGCCGCATTATCCGAGAATCGCCGTGCTGTTACCTACCTTCAATGGTGCCCGTTTTATCGGTCAGCAGTTGGACTCAATTCTGGCTCAGTCGGTTAACGATCTGGTCATCGTTACCCGGGATGATGGCTCCTGCGACCAAACCTGTGAGATCGTGGAGCGCTACGCACAGCAGTGGCCCGGGAAATTTCATCGGGTGGCCGGCGCGGAACAGAACCTTGGTCCCAGCGGCAATTTCTCTTTTCTTATGCAGTATGCGCTGGATAACAGGGAAACCCTGGGGCTCGATTCCGCCTACCTGATGCTGTGCGATCAGGACGATGTCTGGGACGGCCGTAAAATAGAAACCGAGCTTGAGGCGTTGCTGAAACTTGAGGCCAGTCACCCCGGTAAGCCATTGCTGGTTCACAGCGACCTGGTGGTGGTCGATGAGGAGCTTACGCCTATCGCTGAATCGTTCCTGGCCTTTCATGGCCTGGATGCGGGCCGCAACGATCTGCGCAATATCATTTTCAGCAATACGGTAACCGGCTGCACCGCGCTGGTTAATGAACATTTGGTTCGTAAGGCCCTGCCGATTCCCGAGACGGCTATGATGCATGACTGGTGGCTCGCCATGGTGGCAGCCGCCTTCGGGGAGATCGGTTTCGTGCCTGCCAGACTCGTCCAGTATCGTCAGCATGATCAGAATACATTGGGAGCTCGCGAGTATCAGCCTCGCAAATTATTCAGCAGGACGACCTGGCGTCGATTGTGGCAGAAGAATCCGGATGAAATGCTGTTTTCCGTCGCGCAGCAGGCGGACGTGTTTGCCAGCCGGTTTAAAGCGGATCTGTCTCGGCGGCAACGGGTCTGCCTGTCTCTGGCCGGCGGACTTCGCACCGACAGCTTTTTTTTACAGCGGGTACTATTCCGGTTACTCAGGTTCTAGCCGCAACTACTCGTTGAGGGTGCTGTGTCCTCACGGAATCTTTTTGACAGCCTGTCCAGAATGCAGGGCAGCGTCGGATTGGGGATAGAATTATTCACTTGCGACATGACTTGAAGTTCGAATCGAAAATAAAAAAGCCAGTCCCTTCTGGAGTCACGAAAATACATATACCTGACTCCTTTCGATCCACGACCGGGGCTGGTAAAAGATGGCGACAAACTTCCCGTCATGCCAGCCAGTTCAATGAGTTCATGCGAGGCTGTATTTACTGCGGCGGAGCAGTTAAAGAATTGAAAATATCAGGCTCTTACAACTTATTGAATCTTTCGGGATAGAGATGAGTGGTGACAAATCAATAGGCTATGTATCAGGACTATAACTAAGGGGGCATTGCATTTTTCAAATGCCCCCCTTCTTTTTGGGCTGGACAATCTTCATCCTGATAAGTAGATTATCGTCACTGTTCGATCCATTCAAATACTCAACACGCAATGTGAGTAATCATATTAAGACTTGCTGTCCCGCTTGCCGTTGGTGCACCTTCAACTCAGGAGATATCCAATGTTCTGGCACATTTTCGTTTCTTCTTTAAGCTGCTTTGAACAGTTTTATCCTGTTTGGTACAGTTCTTGCGGTCGACGTAAACCAAACGGATGTATTCACCGCGACTACTCGCATCGATACACGTGACTGGTTCGCCGAGCCGCTGGCGCTGTTCTTCCCGGGCGCGGTTCTACCGGGAGAAAACGAACTCTGGGGCTAATACGGGACACTGACAACTTAATAACTTAGCAAAGACCTTAGTCCAATTTTCCTCCACACAGCTTTGTTTCCACCTGGTAACTACACCCATTTGTCTAAAGATATAAGAGAATATTAGTTCGTTAAATTGTTAAGTTATCAGCCTCCCTGTCAATTCTACGGCCGATTGACGAACAAGTGCAGAATGAAACGGGCTCTACCGCAGCATGGCTTTCGAATTTTACGAATTTTCCTGTCGCTCTTTCCTGAGGTACTCGTCCAGGCTCTTGTCTTTCTCGATTGGGAACAGGTCTCCGGGAATCTTCATGCTTCGCATACGGTCCAATCGGAAATTGCGAAAGTCCTGCCTGGTATCGCACCAGGCCAGCAGCAACCAGACCGGGCCGAAGAAAGTCAGCGCAAGAGGCCTGACCGTTCTGGCAGAAACGCAGTCTGATAAATCCATGTATTCGAAGCGGATCTTCCTGCGCTCCCGGATGCAATTCCTGACTTCGGAAAAATCTACCTCCCAGGGGATCTTTGCCATGCTGTTCTCGGAAAAGGTGGCGACCTGCTGCATGTTGTTGAGCAGATTCGCTGGCAAAACAGCCTGTACCTTATTCAGCGCGCTCGCGGCTTTCTCAGCGAAGCGCTCGTCCGTCCACGTGCGGACCATGCTGATGCCTAGAGCGATCGCCTCCAGTTCATCGGGATCGAACATGACTGGCGGCAGGTGATACTTCTTGTCGATCACGTAGCCGACACCCGCCTCGCCATAAATCGGGACGCCGGAGTTCATCAGGTCCTGAATGTCTCGATAGACTGTGCGCTGGCAGATGTCGAATTGATCGGCGATACGCCTTGCCGTCACGGCGTGGTGCATACGTCGCAAGTAGTGGACGATCTGAATCAGGCGGTCTGCTCTGCGCATCGGTTACTTTCCTCGCCAGCTTTCGCTTGGGCCCTTCGGTCGTCAATTTCTAGCGATACCCGGTGAATAGTATCCTACTGCAAGTTTACTGACACCACGGTGTCAGCAGGGTTGCAGTATGCTGAAAATCCCTAAAACAGCAGCCCATTCGAGGAGAAAGCGATGATTGGCTACGTAACGATTGGAACTAACGACCTGGACCGCGCGGCGGCCTACTACGACAAACTGTTCGCGACCATAGGTGCAAGTCGATTCATGGAAGAAGAGAACTACTTCATTGCCTGGGCAACGGTGCCTGGAGCCCCGTCTGTTGCTGTGTCAATTCCATTCAACAAGGAGCCCGCTTCGGTGGGCAACGGTGTCATGGTTGCGCTGTTCATGGATTCGCCTGAAAAGGTCGATGCATTTCATGCCAGGGCCCTGGAGCTGGGCGGTACCAATGAAGGCGACCCCGGCTTCCGGCCGGAAGAAAGCACCTCGGGATTCTACGCCGGTTATTTCCGCGACCTCGATGGTAACAAGCTTAATGCATTCTGCATGGTTCCGGAATAAGTAAGGTACCAACTGCCGGGCCGGCGCCTGCTGGCCCGACTGCTACGGGCCACTATAGGAAACTGATAACTTAACTACTTCGCAAGACCTTAGTCCTGTTTCTCCCCTGCAAAGCTTTGCTTCCACCTGATATTTATGCCCATATCTCCAAAAATAAAAAGGAAATTTAGTTCATTAAGTTGTTAAGTTATCAGTGTCCCTGTAGATTCTCGCAAACAGCCATTGGAGGTCATCGGTTCAAATGAGTACCATCAGCGAGTTCGTCCACCATCATTACCGGCACTTCAATTCGGCGGCGCTGATCGATGCCGCAGACGCCTACGTCAAGCACCTGGACCAGGGCGGAGTCATGTTCATGACCCTGGCCGGCGCCATGAGTACGGCCGAACTGGGTTTGTCGTTGGCGGACATGATCCGCCAGGACAAGGTGCATGCCATATGCTGCACCGGCGCAAACCTTGAGGAGGACATTTTCAACCTCGTTGCGCACGATCACTACGTCCGGGTGCCACACTACCGGGAACTGACGGCCGCCGACGAGGAAGTCCTGCTCAGCAAGCACCTCAACCGCGTGACGGACACCTGCATCCCCGAAGAAGAGGCCATTCGCCGGATCGAACGCGTGATTCTTGACGCGTGGACCCAGGCCGACTCCGCCGGCGAATGTTACTTTCCCCACGAGTTCCTGTACCAGGTGCTGCGCTCCGGCGCACTCGAAGAGCACTACCAGATCGACCCGAAAGACAGCTGGATGGTGGCGGCCTGCGAGAAGAACCTGCCCATCATCGTCCCGGGCTGGGAGGATTCAACCCTGGGTAATATTTTCGCCTCGCACGTGATCACCGGGGAGATAAAGAACGTGCATACGGTGCGCAGCGGCATCGAATACATGATCATGCTGGCCGAATGGTACGAGCGAACCGCAGCCTCGGCCTCTATCGGCTTCTTTCAGATCGGCGGCGGCATCGCCGGCGATTTCCCGATTTGCGTGGTGCCGATGCTGCAACAGGACCTGCAGAAGGACGAAACGCCGCGCTGGGGTTATTTCTGCCAGATCAGCGACTCGACCACCAGTTACGGCTCCTACTCCGGCGCGGTTCCCAACGAGAAAATCACCTGGGGCAAGCTGTCGGCCGACACGCCCAAGTTCATCATCGAGTCGGACGCGACCATCGTCGCACCGCTGATCTTCGCTTGCGTACTGGGCCGTTGAAGAGTATCGCGACATGACCGGGGAGCCGAAGCTGGAGACTGCCCAACCGGATTGGCGGCCCGAGGATGCTGCCGAACTCTACCGGGTCAATGACTGGAGCGATGGCTTTTTCACCGTCAACCCGCAAGGCCACGTCGCGGTCCGGCCGTTCGGTAACGACAGCCTGAGCATCGACCTGCTCGACGTGATTGCCGAAGCGCAGCGGAGGGGCGTCCGCTTCCCCTTGCTGTTGCGGTTCCAGGACGTGTTGCGCGCCCGGGTTCAGCGCCTCAACCAGGCCTTCGCCCTGGCCATCAGCGAAACCGGTTACCAGGGCGCATACCGCGGCGTCTATCCGATCAAGGTCAACCAGCTGCACGAAGTGGTCGAGGAAGTGATCGACGCCGGGAAGCCGTTCGGCCTGGGGCTGGAGTGCGGGTCCAAGGCGGAACTGGTGGCCACCCTCGCCCACCTGGAGTCGGACGAAACCCTGCTGATCTGCAACGGGGTCAAGGATCGGACCATGCTGTCACTGATCCTGTCGGCACAGGAACTGGGCAAGAACGTCATGCCGGTAATGGAGAAGTTCGCCGAGTTCGAACAACTGATTGCCCTGGCGGACGAGACCGGCATGCCGACGCAGTTCGGCGTGCGCGTCCGTTTGCGCACCGGAGGGGCGGGCAAATGGGCCGATTCCGGCGGCTATCGTTCCAAGTTCGGTATCACCCTGCCCGAACTCATGGAGATGATCGATCGGCTCAACCGTGGCCGCATCCAACACCGTTTCAGCCTGCTCCACTTTCACCTTGGAAGCCAGATATCCAACATTCAGCAGTTGCGCCAGGCTGCCAAGGAATTCGCCCAGATCTACGCCGAACTGGTCGGCCTGGGCATGCCCATCCGTTACCTGGACGTGGGTGGCGGGCTCGGCGTGAACTACACCGGCGACATGCAGGAAGGCAGCATCAACTACAGCCTGGGTGAATACGCCAATGCCGTGGTTGCCGCGATCCAGTCTGTCTGCGATGAACGCGGTGTGGCGCATCCGACCCTGGTGTCGGAAAGCGGCCGGGCCATGACCGCGCACCACTCGGTCCTGGTGGCCGAAACCGTCGGCGCCTATCGTAAGGACCAGGCCGACAAGGACCCGCAGATACCCGCCGACGCCCATCGCCTGGTTCACGACCTGCGCGAAAAGCTGATTGGGCTGCGGCAGCTGGCGCCGGGCGACGCCAAGGCTACCCAGATACTCGAATCCTGGCACGACGTGGAAGAAATTCACCAGGAAGCGTCCGCCCTGTTCAGCATGGGCTTCCTGTCCCTGGCGCAGAACGCGCTGATCGAGCGCATGTACTGGAGCGCCTGCTCGGCCGTGCTTCAGCACTTACGCCACGCCGACACGGGCCCCCACCAGCAGGTGCTGCAGGAACTGGAAGACAAGCTGGTCGATCAGTACCTGGTCGACTTCTCGGTGTTCCAGTCCATGCTCGATCATTGGGCTATCCAGCAACCTTTTCCGATCGTTCCGCTGGACCGCCTGGATGAACGTCCGACCCGCCGCGGGCTGTTGGTCGACCTGACCTGTGATTCCGACGGCAAGGTGGCCCAGTACGTCTCGTCACGGGATGACAAGAATTTCCTGGAGCTGCACGAACTGCAGCCGGGCGAACCGTACTACCTGGGCTTTTTCCTGATGGGCGCCTATCAGGACATCATGGGCGACGTCCACAACCTGTTTGGCCGCACCGCCGAGGCGCACATATACGCGGACGCCGAGGAAGAAGGTAATTTCTGGATCGAGAAAGTACTGCCGGGCGCCCGCGTAGAAGACATGCTGGCCCAGGTTCAGTATTTCCCCAATGACCTGCGCAGGCGCGTCGAATCCATGATAAAGACCAAGATTGAAGAAGGCGCACTCAGGCCCAAGCGGGCGATGGCCATTCTCGACCAGTACATGGCCATGTTCCAGGACGAAACCTATCTCGCCAATCCGCGGGACAACGACTGGAGGAGACCGCACAATGAGCCAGACCCTTGATTCTCGCACTGGTAACTATGTGGCGCTGATAACTTACTAACTTAGCAAAGACCTTAGTCCTGTTTTTCCTCCACAAAGCTTTGCTTCCACCTGGTAACTATGTGCTATGTACAAAGAATAGAAGAGAACAATAATTCGTTAAGTTGTTAAGTTATCAGTGTCCCTGTAGGGAATTCCTCTTTTTTCCTGTAAGCCCCTTTGGCAATGTCACATTTTAGTCCTATAATGCTGACGCGTCCTCATCGGGGATGCTGCCCTAACCGGGTTAGACCGTGTCATTCAAGTGGAACCGACAGTTAGTGAAAGTCAGCAAATTCAGACGTCCTTTTTACCTGAGCCTGTTGGTCTTCCTGTTCGTGTTTCAGTCGGTTCCCGGTCTGGCCTTCGATCATAGAGCGGATCCTGCATCAATCGCGGACTCTACTGATGTTGGGGCTCAGCAGAGTGCGATTGAGCACTTGCTGCATGGCCTCACTTTCCAGGACAAGGTTTCCGTCAATGAATCCGACTGCAGTGATAGCTGTGGGGATGACTTTGAACTTGAATGTCTTAGCCTGCCGCTCGTACGTCATGCCAAAACAGGCCAGGTCTCCCTTAATGATCCGGCAGAGACACCCTGGAATCGAGCCAGGAATTTCCACCCTACCCGTGCGCCACCATTGAACTAGGGAAACGCTGAACCTCTCTCCGGTTTACGCCGGCATGATGTGGTTCGTCAGGCTGTCTCCGGTTCGCGGAATTCGTCATTATTTTGTCTTTCCGTCCAGGCCGGTCGGCGTTGCCGCTCGGCAGCTTCCCGCAGTCTGCTTTTGTTTTCAGCAAGAAATTCAATGACTTTTATTGATTGCCTCGGGCAATCAAAAACCGCGTGGAGTAACCAATGCAAAGTATTTCCCAAACACAACTCGGAAACTCGGTATTCAATGACCTTAAATCCGGCTTTCTTGTCTTTTTAATTGCACTGCCCCTCTGTCTTGGAATTGCCAGCGCCAGCGGCTTTCCTCCCATCGCAGGCCTCACCACGGCCATTATCGGGGGTCTCGTGGTGTCATGGCTCGGCGGCGCCTCGCTCTCCATCAAGGGGCCGGCTGCCGGTCTGATAGTGATTGCCCTCGGCGCTGTCACTGAACTCGGTGGAGGCGACATGTTGCTTGGATATCAGCGAACCCTGGCAGTGGGCGTGGTAGCCAGTGTCTGTCAGTTTCTCTTTGCTCGGTTCAGAATGGCCAACCTGGGAATAGCAATGTCGAAGTCTGTCGTGCATGGCATGCTTGCCGCTATCGGGCTGATTATTATCGCCAAGCAGATTCATTCATGTCGGGCTGGGTGTGACACCCCATGGTGGCGAGACCCTCGAGCTGCTCGAGGAAATTCCCCACTCACTGATGACCGCCAATATTCCGGTAGCCATTATATGCGCGGTCTCCCTGGCCATTCTGTTCCTTTGGCCCAAGGTGCCGGTCACGGCGTTGAAGAAGAGTCCGCCACAACTGATTGTACTGCTGGTGACCATCCCCCTTGCCATGTTCCTGGGCATCACGGATTCCCATTACTTTGTCAGCCTGCCTGATAACCTGATGGACGGTTTCGCCCTGCCGGACTTCTCGGTAGTGCTGTCACCGGTATCCATCAAATACATCGTGATGTTTGCGCTGGTAGGGAGCATCGAATCCACCCTGAGCGTGGTTGCGATCGACAGCATCGTCAGAGACAAACCGCGATCGAATCTCAATCGGGATCTGCTTGGTGTTTCGGTGGGCAACTTTCTGTCGGCCATGCTGGGTGGCCTGCCTATGATTTCGGAAATTGTCCGCAGCAAAGCCAACATAGATGCAGAGGCTCGCAGTCACAGGTCTAATTTCTTTCACGGACTCTTTCTGTTGCTGTTTGTATTGGCGGTACCGGGTCTGTTAAAGATGATTCCAATGGCTGCCCTGGCCGCCATGTTGATCCTGACCGGCTCACGCCTGGCTTCAATTAAGGAGTTTATCCATGCCAGGGATATCGGCATGGACCAGTTTTTTCTGTTCCTGACGACTTTTCTGGTGACAATTTTCACCGATCTGTTGATTGGCGTCGCGGCCGGACTTGTCCTCAAGGTGGTGTTTCATCTGATCAGAGGATCAACATTCAAGTCACTCTTCGGTGTGAAAATAAAGAAACAGGAAAGTGGTGATCTGGTGATATTGCGCGTCGAAGGCGATGCCGCATTTCCCTCTCTGTTGAAAATCAACAATATCATCAATCAATTGACTCCCGAGCAGTTACCCAATCTGCGAATCGATCTGACCGAGGCCAAATTGATCGATCACACCTTCCTCTCCGGCCTGGGAATGCTGATTAACAATCATGTGAATCCGAAGTCTGCCATTTTTGGTATCGACACTTTCCGCGGTATCAGTCAGCACCCGGAAGCGACTCATCTGACTACCCGCGCGCACTGAGGGAGTTGAAAGATATGCCGATTCCGGATTCAGACAAACTTCGTGAGGTCATCGAGAGGGCTGCCAGGCTGCTGCCCTCTCAATCGCCCCTTCATACTTTTGTGCATCACAATACGCTTCACGCCTTCGAAAAACTGAGTTTCAAGGAGGCTCTGAAAGAGGCTGCTCGAGAGCTGGACGCCGATCCCTTGATGAGTGAGCAGCAGTTTCGCCAGGCTGCTGACAGTGGCCGTATACTTTTAACGGACATCGAAGCAGTACTGGAGAAAGAGGTCCCTCAGCTCGACCAGGCCGTCTTTTTCGGTGCCCCGACCCGCCGTGCTGTTCTGCTCTGGCGCCTTACTTCTCTGTTCAATGTTCCCAGTCGCCAATCGGTGAACTGGTGGCTGCATGAGAAAGGGTATTTACACAAACCTCATGCGTTAGCCGGTTCGGCGGTGAAATCCCCTGCCAGCTCATTGTTTTTTCAAAGTCGGCGGCAGTACTTACCGGGCGAGTTGCAAGCCTTGTGGGGCAATCTGGAAAGTAGCGCGACATTCAAGCTCAAGCGAAGTTCTCAGGCCAGGCCCCGGGACTATCTCCTTAATCGGTTTGACTGCGATACGGATGAGTGGGTCAAACCTGCCCTGATCCGCGTGTGTGCCGCTTATCTTGATCAGGGCATCGGCAGTCTGCCACAACCGGACAAGGAGGAAGGTCTGCTGGTGAGTTTCAGGCGCATGCATCTGGCTGGTGTGACACCGGTGCCGGGATGGATGCGTGGTCTGAAAGCAGAATGCCGGCGCCAGGAGCAGGCCAGCGCAGAGGCACTGACGGTCATCTGCGATGTCATCGCGCATTTCGGCATTGCGCTGGCGCATTGGGATCGCTTTATCAGTGACAGCCTGCAGGTATTGAAAGGCTGGGCCGGCATGTTTCAGCAGTTTGAGTGTTTTCCTGCCAAGGTCCCAGTGTCCGCTTATCCGGCGAGGCTACTCGACTTCCTTGCCGTACAGCTCACGCTGGAAAAAGTCGCCTTCACGAATGCCTGTCGGCAATGCAACACCGATCTGGACGCCTATCGACACTATGTGGACACACGCGGCATCGAGCACACGGAGCGAAGGAAGTCGGTACAGGACGTCTATGAGGCCTTTATCACAGCGCAGGCATTCGACCTGCCTGCCAGGCTGTTCGCGAGTCCGGAAAATGCCTATGAATGGGTTACAGAGACAGGCCTTTTCAACAGCTTTGAACGTCGCTATCTGTTGCAGCTGGCCTATGAGCGCCGCCATCGCCAGCACATACTTGACGGTTTGCTGGAACATCGTCGCTTTGTGGCCAGAGAGGCAGATAAGCCACCGGCAAGCTTTCAGGCGGTGCTCTGCATGGATGAACGGGAAGAGTCCACACGCCGGCATATAGAAGAGTTGGATCCTCGTGCCCAGACTTTTGGTTTTGCCGGATTTTTCGGTGTAGCCATGCACTATCAGGGACTCGACGATGTAACCGGCCGCCCTCTGTGCCCGGTTAACCGGCAACCACAACATTTTGTCCGTGAAGAACCGATCGACATCAATGAAGCTGAGCGCTATCAGCGATATCGGAAGTGGCTGGGCAGCTACTCCCGGGCTGTCATGCATCATGAAGCCATGCTTTCCATTGGTCCTTTCTGGTCTCTGCTGATGGGAATTGCCAAGTCACCAGCCCTGGTGATCGGCAGCCTCTTTCCCCGGGTTGGGGAACAGTTGTCTCGACGGTTTGAGTCGATTGGTCCCGCCAGGCCGAAGACCAGGCTGCGAGTCTTCCGGTACAAAGGTGATCAACAGATTGAGGGATACCTGCCCGGATATAGCGTTGAAGAGGCTGCCGAGGTGGTTTTCGGGACGCTTTCTTCAATGGGCCTGCGCAGCCGCTTTACCAGCATCCTGCTGATCGTTGGGCATGGGTCCTCCAGCCTGAACAACCCCCACGAAGCAGCTCACGACTGTGGTGCCACTGGCGGAGGAAGAGGTGGACCGAATGCGAGAGCGTTCGCAGCGATGGCGAATGATCCCGAGGTCAGATCACTGTTGCAAACAAAGGGCATCGAACTGACCTGTGACACCTGGGTTGTCGGTGCTTATCACAATACCTGTGATGATTCGATGCGCTATTACGACGAGGACCTGATTCCGTCGCAACATCACGCGGCCTTTGAGCATGTGAAGGGGGTAATGGCCAGGGCCTGCACGCTTGACGCCCTGGAGCGTTGTCGCAAGTTCGAAGAGGTGCCGGTAGATGTGACTGCCGTGCAGGCACTCGGATTTGCACATCAGCATTCCATCGACCTTGCCCAGCCCAGGCCCGAATACGGGCACGCAACGAATGCAGTCTGTGTGATCGGCCGCCGGGAGTACACGCGAGGGCTGTTCATGGACCGTCGTTCGTTTCTGATCTCCTACGATCCCGATCAGGATCCCGACCGGTCTATTCTCGCGAACCTGCTTGAGTCCGCGGGGCCGGTAGGTGCCGGGATCAACCTTGAATATTACTTCAGCTTTGTCGACCCCGTTGCCTTCGGGTGTGGCACCAAGTTGCCCCATAACATCTCCGGCCTGGTCGGAGTCATGGAAGGACACTGCTCCGACCTGAGAACCGGCCTTCCCTGGCAGATGGTGGAAATACATGAGCCGGTCAGGCTGCTGACTATCGTGGAAGCCAGCCCGGAAGACCTGTTGAAAATCGCTGGCGAAAGGCCTGTGGTCGGGAGACTGGTGAGCAACGAGTGGATTCAACTGGTTTCCATGAACCCGGCGACAGGGGAGCTGGCCGTTTTCGATAAAGGTACTTTCGTGCCACATCGGATCGAACGGCAGGGCTACCCGATTAGCGAGACTTCGGAACACTTTTTTCGGGGGAGTGCCAGTTATCTGGGCCTTGCTCATATCGGCGACAGGTTGCCAGGAGGCCAGTATGTCTGAATTGCTGTTGTTTGAAATTCTGGGGGCCTTGATATTCCTGCCGACCCTGGCCGTTTTCATCTGGCTGGCGGTCAGTATGCTGCTGTCAAGGAAGCCTTCGGAGTTGAACGTAGTCCGGTACTCGCGCATTGCCATTGGCATGGCGTTGGCCAGCGGGGTGCTGATGGCGAGTCTGCTTCCTCTATCCGCAAGCAGCGAGGTAAACCTGGGAAGCTGGTTCAGCACCGAAAGTTACCACTATGATATCGTGATGCTTACGGATCTGATTGCAGTCGCGTACGCTATTTTTTCCTCACTTCTTCTCTACCTGATCTGCAGTTTTTCGCAAAGATACTTACACAAAGAACCGGGGTTTCACCGCTTTTATCTTGCTTTACTGTTGTTCACGCTGGGACTTAACCTGGTCTGCTTCAGTGGAACACTTGAACTGCTGTTGGTAGGGTGGGAAGTGGTTGGATTGAGCTCGGTGCTACTGATCGCTTTTTTCACGCAGCGACCGCAACCGGCCCGGAACGGATTCTGGGTTTTCGTCAATTACCGCCTGACAGATATTGGCCTGTATGCAGCGATTCTTTATCTGCACCATGTCGGCGTCGGGACCGAATTCAGTGCCCAGACTGAAGTCCGCTGGGCGGGGATACCACTACACCAGTCTGCCCAGATAACAGAGTTGCTGCTGTTGCTGGCAGTAATCGGAAAGTCTGCGTTGTTTCCCCTCTGCAACTGGCTGCCGAGGGCGATGGAGGGTCCCACTCCTTCGAGCGCCGTGTTCTACGGTGCACTCTCTGTTCACCTGGGGCCGCTGCTGCTGCTCAGAATGGCAGACCTCATCAGCCACAGCCCGACTGCGCAGGCATTACTGCTGGTGGTCGGACTGCTGACGGTATTGACCGGCAATATAGTCGGTCGGGTGCAAAGTGATATCAAGAGCAGACTGGCCTACGGCTCCGTTACTCAACTGGGCTTTATCGTCTTTGAGATCGGGCTCGGCTGGTTCGAGCTGGCCCTCCTGCATGTGGTGGCCCACGCCGTTTTTCGAACGCTGCAGTTCCTGCGTGCTCCAAGCCTGTTACACGAACGGCACCATCTGGAGCAAATGCTGGGGCATCACGTCCGCATTTACCATCCCCAACAGGGGCACAGCCAGGGGTTCCAGCGATTCATGTATCGCTTCAGCCTGGAAAGAGCGTTCCTTGACATCATCCTGGTGGACTGGGTGGTACACAGCATTCTGCGACTGGCCCGACATCTGGATCGTTTCGAACGGATAGTCGGAGCAAAGATCGCAGGTGATGGCGGCACAGTAAAAACCGGCCAGGCAGCAGACATGGATGCGCTTGGTGTGGCATTGAAACAAAAATAGCCGGAGTATTTTGACTATGAATTTCCCTGTTTTTCTGACTCCGATACTGACTTGTATCGGTTTGTTAGGGGTTGCCAGCTTCTCGAACAGAAACGCCGTGCGCAACGCCGGTCTGTTTACTCTCAGCCTGTTGTTTGTAATAGAGCTCTACGCAGGAATGGATCCCGCAAAGGAAACCGGCACACTGAGCGATCTTGGCAGTGTGGTCGTGCTGGGCAACCTGCTGGCCTGTTTCTATACCCCGGCTTTTATGAGCTCAAGGCTGACCTTTGTCCTGATTCTGACTATGAACCTGGTGACTCTGACGCTGACAAAGTTCAACACGCCCCAGTTGCTGATGTGGTCGGTGCCAGTTTTCTTTGGACTGTTGCTCGCGGCCGTGGGGAAACAGCACGGTATGCATCGACTGCTACTCTCCTTCGGTGCTGTGTCTTGCCTGTTGTTGTTCCTATCGGTCAATGTTGCCGGTGAAATAGACGGTCAAATGAGGGTGGCCGAGCTCATAGGTCTGATGATACTGGTCGGTCTGTTCCCACTGTCGAGCTGGTATAGCAGACTCTTCGAAATTCTGCCGACCGGTACATTGGCTTCGGTATTCGTGTTCCAGGTCATCCTCGTTATGGCATTCGAACAGCAACTGGCCCTGGATCGCGGTCTGCTTCTGTTGGTGCTGCCCGTGTTCGCGGTGCTATCGCTGCTGATGGCGCTGTCCCAGGGCTGTGCCCGTCGTGCGCTTGCCGGCCTGGCAGCCAGTCAACTGGCCTTTCTGATATACGCGGATTCAGGTCGACATTTTTCAGAGCTGGCGGCGACACTCCTGGCGCAGGCGCAAATGGTCACTGTACCAGGTCTTATCCTTACTATCGGCACACTCGAAATGCGGGCTGGCAAGTTGAACCTGCTGCGACCATCAGGTCAATATGATTCTTATCCAAAGCTTGCCTCGGCGATGCTGTTATTTGGGCTGATGGGGGCAGGATTCCCACTTTCTCTGGCCTATATCGCGGAGGATCTTATCCTGGAAGCCGGTTTCAGCGAGACACCCTTGATGGGAATGTCGTGGCTTGTCGTCACGGCGTTGATGGCGATCCTGGTTGTTAAAATGTACCTTTATTTGTGTCATGGCAGAAAAGGCCATGAGCCGGGCATTGATATATTGCCGGCGAAACTCTTTGCGGCAGTGCTGGCGACAATCTATCTGCTGGCCGCCAGCTTCACCGTGGCAGCATAGGGGGCGCGACATGAAATTTATGAATTACGGCCGGCTGTGCCTGGCTGCAGGCCTGCTGTCTCTGCCGTCGACACTGATGGCGGCAGAAGCTGATATCAACAGGCTCATCCCCGCGCAGAATGACACACAAGTACATGGTGTTTTCAGGCTGAGGTACGAAAACGTCAGCCAGGAGAATACCAATGGCGCCCAGGCTCTTACTCTGGGTTCCAATATCAGTGTCGAAAGTGAGATCGGCAAGGGCCTTTCCGGCTTTTTTGAAATCGAAGACACCCGAATCGTCGCCGGAGTCGATCGCTATGCAGTACCTGCGGCCGGCTTTCACGCAGGAGAGTACGCGACCATTGGTGATCCTGAAGTGACAGAGGTGAATCAGGCTTACCTCAACTTCAATCAGGGTGCATTCAGTGCCAGAGCGGGTCGGCAGTTGATCAGGCTTGATAATCAGCGCTTTGTAGGCAGTGCGTCCTGGCGGCAGGATGAGATGACTTTCGATGCGCTGGGGTTGCAGTATTCCGCCGACAGACTGTCACTTGCTTTTTACGCAGTTGGCAAACGTAACCGTGGGGTGGCAGAACTTGCTGACGTCAGAACTCAGGACCTGCTCCTGAATGCTTCCTATGCTTTGCCGGAAGATGTCCTGGTCGCCTACTACTACGACTTGAATCCCTCCGCGCCCGGCAGTCAGCAGCTCAAGTCCGCCGGGTTTCGTCTGCAGGGTCACCGACGTCGTGATCAGTTTGACATGAACTATCAGCTGGAATTCGCTCATCAGAATGCCCTTCAGGCAGGTCGCTCTTTCGGCGCAGACTATTGGCTGGTGTCTACAGGTTTCCACGGCGGCTACGGTGATGTCGTGATGGGTTACGAACACATGGGCTCGGACCACGGACTTTTCGGGGTTACTTTCCCTGCCGGCGCTCATCACGGGGTGAACGGGTGGGCTGATAAATTCCTTGTGACACCGGCAGTCGGGCTTGTCGACGAATATCTTGAGTGGAGCATCGGAGGACTGGGTGGCACGCTCAGCGTGGATTACCATGATTTCAGGGCCGCATACCAGTCTCACGGACAGCATAAGTTGGGAACCGAGGTGGACATGCAATACCAGCATGCGTTCGGCGATCACTATGTACTCGGCGTGACGATGGCCGACTTCCGCCAGGTTGACTTCAAATCCTATGGGGATACCCGAAAGTACTGGATCTGGCTGGCCGCTGATTTCTAGGGAGCCTCTGACTAATTACCACAGTGCTCTGGCCTTAAGACGGGTACGCTGGTGTAGAATTGCATGCCCGATTGACCTGCCTCCAGCTATTCTTCCTTCGATGCAGCTTTGTTTTGAGCGGGTTCCAGCAGTTCCAGCAGTTCCAGCAGTACGGCGCGGAAACGCGCCGGTGAACAGTCCGAGGCGACGGCAGCAAGCCCGTTGCGGCGAATCTTATTCCATAGACTCTCGTCACCAAGCAACTCGATGCAGCGCTCAGCGAAGTCCTGGGGTGAGTCTGCCGTAAGCAGTTGTTTGCGGTTCTCCCAGCCAAGCTGGCTGGCCAGCAGGCTGGTGGTGACGCTGGGCACACCGTGTGCTGCCGCTTCGTGAACCTTGTGGGGAATACCGGCGGCAAACCGGGTCGGGGCGATGAATACCCGCGCGCTGTTGTAGAGCTCGTTGATGTCCCCCAGGCGGCCGTGGAAGCAGACTCCCGTTGCATCAAGCGCCTGCAGAGACGGCGCCTCGTTGTCTCCGACCACGTGAAGGATGACCGCGGGTTCAGCCGCTCTGATCAGGGGCCAAACGTGTGAGATAAACCAGTGCAGCGAATCGACGTTGGGAGAATCCTCGTCGCGCAGCGCACCGACAAACAGCAGGCCCGCCCGCTGAGTAAAATTCTTTTCCCCGGGGACGGGGTGCAGGCTATGGCCCAGCACGACCGTATTGTTGAACCCGTGCTGCCCGTAGATAGCCGCTTCCTGGTCAGATACCGCAACGATCCGGTCGGCTGTTCTGGCGGCAGAGATCTCCTGTTCCACGAGGTCAAACCGTTCCCGCTCGGGGACAGTCTCTCCCTGCAGCTCACGTTGGAGTATCTCCCTGGGTGCGGTTATCGCCTCCGCGTCGTAAATCAGCCTTGCGCCGTCGAACAGGTCCGGCTGTGCGGCAAGCACCTCATTGACAACCTGCATGTTGTGTATGCGGCTGACAATGACAGTGGAGTAAAAGCCCCGTCGTTTCTGCAGGAATTCCGAAAGTCTCTGTAGACCTAGATCAAGCATCACTTCAATAGTGTCTGGCAGCGTGTCGTAGGTTTCCCGCCAGGATTCCTCCGGGAACTGCAACGGATAGAGCGTCACATTAAAGCCGGAGCTTGCCAGTAAGGAAAGGATTTCACGACAGCGGGGGTAACCGGAGCCCAGGCTGGCATGGGGTACCCGGTCATCGATAACCAGCACATTGGGCTGGTTGTTGGCAGTGCGGCTGAACAGAGCCGGCTCCGCTGCAACCGGGTGCCGGCGGGCAAGGTATTGCGGGTGTTTAGCCTGCAGCACCTGTCGGTGTTTTTCCTGTAACTGGCCGGCTTTTTCCTGCCCGCCGGAGCTGGCGAATTCGTAGTGCGTGATCACGGCATTGGGGTCGTAAATCACCTTCAGGCCCCGTTCCTGCAGGCGAATACAGAAATCCGAATCCTCGTAATAGGCCGGCGCATAATCCAGGTCGAAGCCATCCATGGACCTGAACAGCGCCGTTTCGCAGAGCAGGAAAGCACCGGAACAGTAATCGACCGGGCGGCTGAACATGAACTCAGGCGCGTCGGCAATGCCATGGCGACCGTAACCCAGGCAGCCGCCATCGTCGAAAATAATGCTGCCGGCTTCCTGCAGGCTGCCGTCCAGCAACAGGATGCGCCCCCCAACTGCGCCGGCATCCGGTGTCCGCTGCAGTGTTTCAATGGCGGACTCGATGGAATAAAGATGCAGCATTGCATCATTATTCAGCAGCAGCAGGTATCTGCCCCGGCAATGTTCAACGCCCTGGTTTACCGCTCTGACAAAGCCTTCGTTGTCGGCGTTGTTGATGACCGTTACGTTGGTCAGTTTACTCAGCAGGCGGTCAGTCTCATCCGCTGATGCGTTATTCACGATGACCAGTTCATAGGGGGCCGGAGCAAACTTGAGTATCGATTCGATGCACAGCAGCGTAAGGGGAGCCTGGTTGTAAAGAACGAGGAGGATCGAAACCAGAGGCTGTTCGCTGGGGGGAATGGCCAGCGTGTTGTCTGATTGCAGAAAACGCTGCAGATTGAGCTCGGCTGCCTGGCGATAACGGCTCTTGGTATCCGCTTCAAGTTGCGGGCTGTGATTTTCTTCGTCCAGCGGCAGCTGTGTGTCGCCTTCAAGAGCGGGAATGATTAATTCTGTACCGTAACGCCAAAAATGTAGTCTCTTTTTCAGCGGGAACAACAGGACTGCATCAAGTAGCCGTTTAGCCCTTCTGAAGGGGCCCATCAACCGCCAGCTCGGCAGGGTATAAATTGCATTCAGCCGGGATTCCAGTTCCTTTATATGTCTGTCACGGTGCAGGTCCGACAGGGCGTGCTGACGCTTTACGCGCTGCAGGGTCTTACGCAGCTCTTCGGACTCCCGTGCCAGTGCAGCGGATTCCCGGGTGCTCTTGTCGAGCAGGGCTCGCAGGCTGGCGGCATAGGAATCCATTTCCTGAACCTTCTGTTTTTTCTCATTGAGCTCCAGTGCGACTCGGCTGAGTTCTGTCGCGGCTGCATTGAACTCCGAACGGGAGACGGTTGCACCTATCAACTCATTGACCTGTTCTGCAGTCCACCGGGCTTTCCATTTTCCATAGAGCTTTGTCCGGGCCTCCGCGAGGAGCTGGCCATGTCTGAACTTCGCTTCATGGTTGATGTTGTCGGTTTCAGAGCCGCCACCCTGTCGATAGAAAGCGGTCATCTCGTCAATATGGAGAAAATCGGTTTGCTGGGCTAACTGCAGCCAGAAATCCCAGTCTTCATAAATGGCCAGTGACTCGTCGAAGCGGCAACCATCCTGCAGCAACCGACGGCTGAACAGCATGGCATGAATGGGGATGTAGTTGTCCAGCCGGAGTAGTGTCGCGTCGAATTCATGCTCGAAAACCTCATCCAGCAGGTTGCCCTGGGGATCTGCCTTACGGGTAGAGCTGTAGGCCGCCTGCACCGCAGGATTGGCCCCCAGAGCCGCAACCAGATTGCCGATGTGTTCCGGGGCAATCCAGTCGTCCTCGTCCAGAAACAGCAGATACTCGCCGTGACTGGCTTCCAGGCCCAGGTTGGCGGCGAGTGGTCGTGGCAATGGTGAGCCGTTAGAGACAGGGTGGATTGGCACATCCGTCCCGGTCGGCCAGGCATCAAGGGTGTCTTTCAGAGTGCCTGTGCCGGCCGCATCGACCAGAACGATTTCCAGCGGGCGGTAATGTTGGGCCGCGATGGACTGCAGCGCCTCGTCCAGCTCCGGTCGTCCGGTGGTCCTTACGATAACCGAAACGAGCGGGGTCTGAGGCCCGCCTCCATTATCGATATCGGTCATGGAGTTACTCTCCGGGCAATTTGGATCGGGCGCATGTTACCGGGAGAGATGGCCTTCCAGCATGGCGGCAATGGCGCTGCCAATGAAATCCAGAAACAGAGTGTCAAGGTTGACGTTGAAATAATGGTTTTTCCGACTGGCAATTGCGAGGATTCCCAGTGTCTTGTCGTCGTGCATGATGGGGCACAGCGCGGTTGATCTGATGAGGCTTCCCTGATCGCCAAACAGGCAGTTGAGTTGCTCAGCAGACGGTTTACCGCAGTGGGTATGATTGAGCCTGAAGACATCGGCAAAGGTTACCGCCAGCTCCTGTGACGGGGCTTCGCCGGGAGCGGAATCCGGGTTGTAGCGGGGATCGAGTATCAGTTCGCAGGCATCGATGGCATCCTGGGCGAGAAATGTGTCCCGCACCGACTCGATCATCCTGTCCGCCGAATCCGCGCGCAACAGCGCCAGCACCAGGCTGCGGGTAATTTCGAAAAACTGGTCATTCTTGCTGGCGTTCTCCAACAGATTGCCCAGTTGCTCCCGGGTCGAGTAGTTGCGCTCTCTGAGCAGCGAGACCTGCCGTTCCAGCAGGGAAACCGCCTGGCCGCTCTCGTGGGGCAGGGTCAGCTCGGCCAGCAGTTCCTGATGGGCAAGAAAGAAGTCCGGGTTCTCGCTCAGGTAGGCAGCCACCTGGTCTGCTGTAACTGTTTCTGCCGCGGCGTCTGGCAGCTGATGGGCTGCGCCTGATTCGTTCTTCATAGTTCAAAACTCCCCTCGAATACTGTTCTGGCCGGGCCGGTCATCATGACCGAATCGCTACCCTGATCCCAGGACACTGTCAGTTCGCCGCCCCGCAAAGTAAGCTGCACGGTTGCGTCTAACAGGCCCAGGCGTCGGCCTGCCACCATGGCGGCGCAGGCTCCGGTACCACAAGCCAGGGTTTCTCCTGCCCCGCGCTCAAATACCCGCAGTTTCACCCGGCTGCTGTTTTCTATCTCCATGAAGCCCACGTTGACCCCCGCAGGGAAATCCGGATGGCTTCCAAGTGCTTTACCAAGGGCCTCCACCGGCGTACTGGCCAATTTATCCACAACAAGCACGGCATGGGGGTTTCCCATGGAGAGTGCGGAAAATTCCACCGCCATCGATCTTCCATCGAGTTCCAGTGTGCGTCGATAGAGTCTGGCCGGTTCGGAAGTCCTGAAAGGTATGTCGGCAGGATTGAAAATTGGCCTACCCATATCTACCGTAACCTGGCCATCAGGCTGAATAGCCAGCTCCAGGACCCGGTTGACTGTTTTTACCCGGATGGGGTTCCTGTCGGTCAAACCGTGATCGTGCACAAACCTGGCAAAACACCGGGCACCATTGCCACAGTGTTCAACTTCCTGCCCGTCGGCATTGTAAATGCGATAGTCGAAATCCACATCGGGGCTGCTGGCGGGCTCTATCTGCAGCAACTGGTCAAAACCGACCCCGAAATGGCGATCCGCCAGCTGATGGATTCGCTCGCTGCTCAGTTGCACCGGATTAGTGACCAGATCCAGCACGAGGAAATCATTCCCCAGGCCATGCATCTTGGTGAATGGTACTTTCATCGGTATTCCCGTTGACGTTTGCGTTGCTGATCTTATCGGCCCGCAGGCTGAATCGCCAGGCCAGAGCGCCAGGGCAACTCAGACCGGCAACAGCTGTTCCAGAGACAGTTGATCCGCCAGGGTTTCCCGTTGCCGCACCAGAAAGGATTGCTCACCGTCCACCATGACTTCCGGGACGCGATTGCGGGAGTTGTAGTTGGAACTCATCACGAAACCATAGGCGCCGGCGGAACACACGGCCAACAGGTCCCCGGCCTGCACGGCAAGCTGCCGGTCTTTGCCTAGAAAGTCGGCGGACTCACAGACCGGCCCCACCACGTCGCAAACCACCGGGACGGCTTCGTCCCGTGGCCGCACAGCAATGATATTCTGCCAGGCTCCATAGAGGGCCGGGCGCAACAGGTCGTTCATGGCGCCGTCGACAATGACAAACTGCTTGTCCGGAGTCTCCTTGATATATTCCACTCTGGTCAGGAAGATGCCGGCATTGGCGGCTATTGAACGGCCCGGTTCCAGCAGCAGGGTCAGGTTTCTGCCACTCAGCCGTTGCTGGATCGCCGTGACAAGCTGGCCGGGTGTCGGCGGCTGTTCGGACTTATAAGTCACGCCAAGCCCGCCGCCCAGGTCCAGATGTCTGATCGATATGCCGCTCTGGTCGAGCTGATCGATGATACTCAGCAGCCGATCCAGCGTGTCCAGGTAGGGGGCGATGTCGGTGAGCTGTGAACCGATGTGGCAGTCGATTCCTATCACTTCGATATTTGGCAGCTTCGCCGCCTGCTGGTAAACCCCCAGGGCAGCGTCGCTGTCGATACCGAACTTGTTTTCCTTCAGGCCGGTGGAAATATAAGGATGAGTGCCGGCATCCACGTCAGGATTCACCCGCAACGATACCGGTGCCTGGCGCCCCAGACGTGTCGCTACCTGGCTGATACGCACCAGCTCGGCTTCTGATTCAACATTGAAGCAGTGAATACCGACCTCCAGCGCCATTTCTATTTCTTCGACAGACTTGCCGACGCCGGAGAAAATCACCTTCTCCGGGTCTCCACCCGCCCTGATTACCCGCTGCAGTTCACCGGCGGACACGATATCGAAGCCGGCACCCAGCCGGGCCAATACCTGCAGCACGGCCAGGTTGGAATTGGCTTTGACGGCATAGCAGATCAGATGCGGTGTGTCGCGCAGGGCTTCTTCATAGGCCTGGTAATTGCTTTCAAGGCTCGCCCGCGAGTAGACGAAGCAGGGCGTACCGTGGCGATCGGCCAACTCTGTCAATGACACCTGCTCGGCGAACAGTTCACCGTGCCTGTACGAAAATGCTTCCATGTCTGCATCTGCCATTAAGAATGAATCGGGAGGGACTTTCCAACGGGTGCGGAATCAGCGGAACGCTGTTTCTGGTGCCTGTGCCGCTATGACCACGGCCAGGTTACCGCTATCCTGGCGCCTCAGAGGCCCTTTCTGCCCGCAGCCGGTGAGGCCCGCGGCCAGGGTGGCCAGTAAAAGTAGTGAAGCGATCTTTGTCATGCTGCTGCGGCTCTATCCCGTTGCTGCTGCGAAATTAAGCGTGAAAACCGGCAATTATACCCGTGAATGGCTGGTAAACACAGATTGCTGAAACTCCGTATAACCGGCAATAAAAGCTGAGGCCTGCTCCGGGGCGCAGTCGCAAATCGTGTAAACCAGTGATGCCTTGAAAAATGCAGGTAGCACCCCTATAGTAGCCGATCTCTAATTTTCGTCGGTTTTACAGAACATTACCTGGTTTCAGGCTTCATTGGCCTGCACTGCGAACGGAATAAAAACGGACTGACAGCATGATCGAAATAAGCCATCTGACTAAAAAATTCGACCAGTTCACGGCCGTCGACGATCTGAGCTTCACTGTCTCTGAAGGAGAAGTACTGGGATTTCTGGGTCCAAACGGTGCCGGTAAATCGACTACCATGAAGGTAATCACCGGTTTTCTCGGACCTACCAGTGGCTCGGTCAAGATCGATGGCTACGACATCACCACCAGCCCTATCGAGGCCAAATCTCTGATCGGTTATCTCCCCGAGGGTGCGCCCAGCTACGGCGACATGACAACCCTGGACTTCCTTAACTTCATTGCCGAAGTCAGGGGTTTCCGGGGCGATGAAGTGCGACAGCGCGTTGAACACGTCATCGAGGAGGTGGCTCTGTCGGAGGTGCGTCACCAGATCATCGATACCCTGTCCAAGGGATTCAAGCGCCGGGTGGGTCTTGCCCAGGCCATCATGTATGATCCCAAGGTGTTGATTCTGGACGAGCCCACCGACGGCCTGGATCCCAATCAGAAACACCATGTGCGGGAGCTGATCAGGAACCTGGCGCGGGACAAGATTGTCATTATCTCCACGCATATTCTCGAAGAAGTAAACGCCGTCTGCACCCGGGCTATCATCATCAATCACGGTCGTATCGTCGCCGATGGCACGCCTGCGGAACTGGAGGCGCGGTCCCGTCTGCACCAGGCCATCAGCATCCGGCTTACCGGGGATTATGATCTGGCTGCCGACCTCAGGGATGTAGCGGGGGTCGATCACGTGGAGCAGAACGCCGAAGACCGGCTCAATTACACCATTCTCGCCAAAGATGGAAAGCCGATATTTCAGACTGTTTCCGAACTGGCCCAGGCCAAGAGCTGGCCGGTGTCGGAATTTCACATCAACAAGGGGCAACTGGAAGACGTGTTCCGAACCGTGACCCAGGGTACGAACTAAGGAGCCGCTGTGATGAACAATTTAGGAATCATTTGTAAACGGGAACTGGCCAGTTATTTTGCGACCCCACTGGCCTACATCTTCATTGTTATTTTCCTGATCATGAACGGTATTTTCACTTTCGACCTGGGCGGTTTCTATCTCCGTGGTCAGGCGGATCTGTTGCCGTTCTTCAGCTTTCATCCCTGGTTATACCTGTTCATGGTGCCTGCGGTGGCCATGGGCCTGTGGGCTGATGAACGTAAGACCGGTACTATCGAGCTGTTGATGACCCTGCCGGTCAAACTGTCAGAAGCGGTACTGGGCAAGTTTCTCGCTGCGTGGGCACTGACCGGCATTGCCCTGGCCCTGACTTTCCCGCTCTGGCTTACCGTCAACTACCTGGGCGATCCCGACAATGGGGTCATCTTTGCCGCTTACCTCGGCAGCTGGTTCATGGCGGGGGGCTTCCTGGCCATAGGATCCTGTATGTCTGCCAGCACCAGGAATCCGGTGATAGCTTTTATTCTGACCGTCAGCATCTGTTTCCTGTTTGTGGTCATGGGCTCGCCCATCGTGCTTAACGCCTTTCCGGAGTGGCTGCCGCAGTTTATCGTCGATGCTTTTGCGGCAATGGGATTCATGACGCACTTCGATTCCATCAGCAAGGGAGTGCTGGATATCAGGGATATCCTGTTCTTTGCCGTGTTTATTCTGGCCTGGCTGATGGCCAGCGCTGTGGTCATCGAGATCAAGAAAGCCAACTAGAAACAACTGATAATGAGCTTTAGAGAATTCGAACATGAACAGTAAGACTTTATTTTCTACGACCGGTCTGATCTCTATCGCGGTGTTCCTGCTGTTTTCTGTGCTGGTCATAAGCCTGTTTCCCTCCATTCGTGTGGATCTGACCGAAGACAATCTTTATTCGCTGTCGGAGGGAACCCGGAATATTGTTGCGGACCTCGATAAACCCATCGAGCTGATTTTCTTCTATTCTGATCGAGCCACCGAGGACGTTCCCCAGATACGTAGTTACGCAACCCGTGTGCAGGAACTGCTTGAGGAAATCGTTCTGGCCAGCGACGGCAATCTGTCTTTAAGACTGGTTGATCCAGAACCATTTTCTGAAGATGAGGATCTGGCTACGGGATTCGGCATTCAGGCAGTGCCCATCACCCAGGGGGGTGAGGAAGTTTATTTTGGTCTGGTGGTGGTCGAGGAGCCCGAAGATGTAGCCACGCCAATGTCAGCGCTGGTATCAGAGACCATGCCGCTGATTCGGCCCGACCAGGAAGAATTCCTGGAATATGAATTCATGAAGCTGATTACCCGGGTAGAAAACCCGGATCGACAGGTGGTCGGCCTGATTACTGAACTGGCAGTGGACGGCGGTTTCAATCCTGCTTTCGGGCAGCCGACTCCGGCCTGGATGGTCATGGACATCATGCGTCAGCTCTATGAAGTGCGCCGCGTGGACATAACCGCCGGTGAGATCGATGAGGATATCGATATCCTGTTTATCGTTCACCCGGAAGGCCTGTCAGATCAGATGCGTTATGCCATTGACCAGCACATTCTGCGCAATGGCAAGGCCATGGTGTTTCTGGACCCGAATGCCGAGTCCATGATCGAGCGTAATCAGTTCGGCACTACCATTCCGGCCGGCTTCGGTTCCGACATTCCTGACCTGCTGTCAGCCTGGGGAGTTGAGTACGACAGCCTGAAGGTTCTGACCGATGCGGATATGGCCTTGCGGGTCATGCTTGGCCAGGGCTCTCGACCGGTGTCCCATCTGGGCATGCTGGGCGTGCAGCGCAATGGCCTGACAGCCGACGATATCGTTACCAGCCGCCTGGAAGCGGTCAACGTCTCTTCGGCCGGTGCCATAAGCCCCGCCGAGGGCGCCACCACCCGCTTCGAACCGCTGTTGCAGTCGAGCAGCAATGCCATGCTCATGAATGTCGGTGTGTTTCAGGACGTGGATGACCCTTCAGTATTATTTGATGAATTTGAATCCGCCAACCAGCGCTTCACCATAGCCGCACGCGTCAGCGGCGTTATCAACTCGGCCTTCCCTGAAGGGGCGCCGGTTTTGGAAGAAGAAGCCGAAGAGGCCGTCAGTGACGAAGAGGCGGAAGCGACAGCGAATGGAGACCAGGCGACTGATAGCGATTCTGACCAGGAAGCCACCGAAGCGGAGGAAAGCGCTGAGGAGGAACCGCAACGGGAACACCTGACGACTTCCGCAGGCGAGGTAAACCTGATCGTGTTTGCCGACACAGATGTACTCGGTGACCGCTTATGGGTACAGATTTCCCAGTTCCTGGGACAACGTATTCCTCAGCCGTTTGCCAACAACGGCGACTTTGTAGTCAACAGCCTCGACAACCTCAGTGGTGGCGCTGACCTGGTAAGCATCCGCAGCCGCGGTCGCTACTCCAGGCCCTTTACCCGGGTGCTGGATCTGCAGCGGGAAGCCGATGATCGTCTGCGTCAGGAGGAAGCCGTATTGCTGGATACCCTGTCCGCTTCCGAGGAGACCCTCAACGAACTCAGCCGGGATGAGGAAGGAAATCCGATTCTGCAGATTACCCCTGAGGTTCAGCAGGAGATAGACCGGGTCAACGGCGAGATTCTGGAAACCCGTCGGCGACTGCGGGATGTGCGTTTTCAGTTGAACGCGGATATTGAGAGACTTGGCTCCAATTTAAAGCTTATCAATACGGTGCTGATCCCGGTCCTGCTGACAATTCTGATGCTGGTACTGGCCTGGTTCAGAGCTCAGCGGCGGAAACCGTCCGGCGTGTGATTTGTCGGACGCGTGGTTGCGAGGGCTGGATGTGTGTTGTTTGCGTTGGGGTCGGGCTTAGTTGTTGTTTAGGGTAGTCGGCGGTATGTGGCTTCGAGCGGCGCGGCCTGGCGGGGTGTTGCGCTGCTGCGGCCCGCGCCCCTCAGAGGCTCCTTAATGCCCTGGAGGGCGGTCATTTTTCGCCGTTCAGCGCTGGTCCTTGATTGCAGCCGCACAACACCCCGCCAGGCCGCACCTTGCACTTGTGTAGCATCCCTGTTGTCGTGGCTTCGCTTTTTCAGATTCTGAAAACAGCGCCTCGCGTTGAATGTTGCACTGAGCACCGTTCCAGGAGAGTCTGAGGACGGAGCGATCAAAACGCAGCACCGACTGACCGAAGGAGACCGCTTGCGGGCTCCTGACCGAGGGAGGGAACCCCGGAGGGGTGCAAGTTGCGGAGGATCAGACTCTTCTGGGGCGGTGCGGACTTAAATCGTGCACCCTCAACCTTTCCAGACAACATAACGATAGCTTGCCCCAAAGTGGTGTGGCGTCGCTAAAGGCACAGTGCCAAAAAATCAAAAGCACGAAAAATCTAGTTTTTAGATTTGAATTCCGGAGGCTCACGGGGAATGGTGATGGTGATGTGGGTGCCTTTGTTCACTTCGCTGCTGATTACGATGCTGCCGCCATGGGCCTCGGCGATCAGCTTGCAGAGATACAGGCCCAGACCGAAACCGCCGGTGTTGCGCTGCCGGGCGCTGTCCGCCCGGTAAAAAGGTTCGGTGATATCCACCAGGTGCTCCTCGGCAATACCTTCCCCCTGGTCGATAACTTCGATGGTGGCGGAGTCGTCGACAAACCCGAGATTCACGTTGATGGGGTTGCCTCTGCCGTGTCGCACCGCATTGTTCAGCAGGTTGGTAATCAACAGGCGGATGCGCAGCTTGTCGAGGACAAAACTTTCGTCATGTTCAGGGCCCCTGAACAGTATTTTTGAGCTGTCGCTGGTAAAACTTTCCACTACAGATTCGATAAAATCGGATAAGTCGACCTCTTCAGTGACCAGCACCGAGTGAGTATTATTGAGTCGCTCTGCTTCCAGCAGGTCCGAAATCAGCAGATCGATTTCATTGATGTCGTCCAGCAGAGCATCCTTGGTTTTGTCATCGTCCATGAATTCCAGCTGCAGTTTGGCCCGGGTGATGGGTGTGCGCAGTTCGTGGCTAATGGCGAGCAGCAGTTGTCGCTTCGCTTCCAGCATGGACTGCAGCGAGTCGGCCATGTGGTTTACACTGGCAGTGAGTTCGCCCAGTTCATCCTGGCGGTCAGTCTGAACACGATAGCCCAGATCACCGTGCTGAATCCGCTCCGCCCCCTCCTTGAGCAATCTCACAGGAGCCAGCAGACGGCTGATCAGGAAATAGTTCAGGAACAGTACGATGGCGGCAATGCCCAGGCCGAAATACAGCACCACGTAATTGAAGTCGGTGGAATCGAGGAAGCGTTGGTGCATGTAGAAGCGGTAGCCATTACGCTCTACGACGATGATGTCCTCGTCGTTCCAGGTGCGGATTTCAGCATCACCGGACAGTGTGCGGCTGAACTCCGCCAGCTCGACCGGCAGGCGGTAATCGCTGTCTGAGCGCCAGACCATAACCGGATGCTCGATGCGAATCGTCCACTCCAGATCCTGGGCCAGCAGCGCGGCCACTTCCAGGTCGGGAGGTGTGCCGATATCGTCGATGATTATGGTCTCGAAATTACGGACAAAATAATCCGGAATCTCGATAATCTGATTGCTGTTGATCTGGTTGAGCTGTTGCAGAGAGATATAGATGATGGCAAAGATCAGAATGACGGTCAGGCCGAAGATCAGCAGCAGGCGAAGAAAAAGTGAGCGCTTGACCTGGGTGAGCAGCGGCGTCATTTATCCGCCCCGACAAAAGTGTAGCCACGTCCCCACACGGTTTTGATAAACCGAGGAGTTTTGGACGTATCCTTCAACTTATGTCGCAGGCGACTGACTAGTGTGTCCACGGCCCGGGAAAATAACTCCGCATCGATGCCACGCAATTTGTTCATCAACTCGTCACGAGTAAATGTCTTGTTGGGAGACTGCATGAACAGCAGGAGCAGTTCGTACTCCATGGTGGTCAGTTCCAGCAACTCGCCATCCAGCTTGGCTTCTCGGCGTGCTAAGTCTATTTCAAGCCCGTCCACCGGCTTGACTTCTTTCGGGGCCGCACCTTCGTCACTCGTGCGGCGGAGAATGTTATGGATTCTGGCTACCAGTTCCCGGGGTTCGAAGGGTTTGGAAAGGTAGTCGTCGGCGCCCAGCTCCAGGCCAACGATCCGATCGGTTACCTCCCCATGGGCAGTGAGCATGAGGATGGGCAACTGACCATAAACAGAAGACTTGGCGCGTATTTCCCGACAGATTTCAAATCCGTCTTTTTCAGGCAGCATGACGTCGAGTATCAGCAGATCCGGTTTGATACGCCTGAGGAGTTCGAAGCCGCGCGACGGCAAATGGGCCACGTGCACCGTCATGTCATAGCGCTCGAGGTACTGTGTCAGCAGCTGACACAGCTTTTCGTCGTCGTCGATAATCAGGATATTTTTCATGTTGTCTGGTCCGGGATTCCGGCGGAAGAGTCCCAGGTTCCTGTATAATTGCGCGGACATCAGGCCCGCTAAGCGGGCCAGGGTCGTCCGGCAATAGTACGAAGAAGGACCGCTGAAATCAATCACTTACCTGAACAGCCTACAGAATCAATCAAAACCTCCGCAGCTGAGTCAAAGAAGCCATGATATCCCTTCAGAATGCCAGCCTGCATCGAGGAGCCAAGCTTCTTTTTGAGGAGGCGAGCCTGGTTATACATAACGGGCAGAAGCTGGGCGTCGTGGGCCGAAACGGAACCGGCAAGTCGAGCCTGTTCGCCTGCCTGCAGGGGCGGCTGGGCCTCGACCAGGGGCAGCTCAGTCTGCCGGACGGATTGCGAATAGCCGCCATGGCGCAGGAAACCGGGGGAACCTCCCGTAGCGGCGTCGACCATGTCATAGATGGCGATGATCACTATCGGCAGCTTGAGAAGCAGCTGCTGGAGGCGGAGCAGGCTGACGATCAGCAGCAGGTGGGCCGACTGCATGGTGAACTGGATCAGATAGACGGTTACACGGTCAGGCACCGGGCTGAAAAACTGCTGTCCGGCCTGGGATTCAAACCTGCTGAGTTCGACAGGCCGGTCAGCAGTTTTTCCGGTGGCTGGCGGGTTCGCCTGAATCTTGCGGCGGCATTGATGAGCCCCTCCGACCTGCTGTTGCTGGACGAGCCCACCAACCACCTGGACCTGGAAGCAACACTATGGCTCGAGCAGTGGCTGGTCGGTTACCAGGGTACCTTGCTGATCATTTCCCATGATCGTGAATTTCTGGATAAAGTCATTGGTCATGTGGTCAGCTTTGAGAACGGCAGGCTGCAGTTATACAAGGGTAATTTCAGTGCCTTCGAAAAGCAGCGCGCTGCCAGGCTGGCGCTGGAGCGATCATTCTTCGAGAAGCAGCAGCGGCGCCGCACCGAGATTGAAGATTTTGTCAGGCGTTTCAGGGCCAAGGCGACCAAGGCGAAACAGGCGCAGAGCCGGATCAAGGAACTCCAGCGCATGGAGGACATTGTGCTGGCCCATGTGGATTCCCCATTTCAGTTCCGGTTCCGCGAGCCGGTCAAGCTGCCTGAGCACCTGTTAGGGATTCATCACCTGGATATAGGTTTCAGCGAGCCACTGGTCAGGGATGTCAATCTGGCTATCCAGGCCGGCAGCCGAATTGGTTTGTTGGGGGTGAATGGCTGTGGCAAGTCGACTTTGCTGAAAATACTGGCGGGAGAACTGGCTCCTCTCGCCGGTGAAGTGCAGACTGCCCGACATCTTCGGGTCGGATACTTTGCCCAGCACCAGGTGGATGTGCTGGATGCCGATGCCTCGCCGCTGGAGCTTTTCCTGCGCCTGGACCCGGAAGCCGATGAGCAGACCGGCCGGGACTACCTTGGCGGTTTCGATTTTCGTGGCGATCGCGCCGACAATCGGATTAAACAGTTCTCCGGCGGAGAAAAAGTACGGCTGGCGTTGGCAACCATTGCCTGGCAGAAGCCCAACCTGCTGTTGCTTGATGAACCGACCAACCATCTTGACCTGGATATGCGCCAGGCTCTCAGCGTCGCCCTGCAGGAGTTCGACGGGGCGATCATTATTGTCTCGCACGACCGCTACCTGTTAAACAACACAGTGAACGAGTTCTACGCTATCAGTGAGGGCCAGTTATCCCGTTTTGACGGTGATCTGAAGGATTACGAGAGACAGGTTCAGGCCAGCGCCGGCTACGGGCAACAGGGAGACAGCGGTGACAGCCCAGGCCAGGTCGACCGGCTGGATAAGCGGGCACAGCGCCAGCAGGCGGCGGCCAGGCGTTCCGAGTTGGCCCCGTTAAGAAAAGAGATAGCGAGACTGGAAACTCGCATGGAGAAAGTCAGCAGTCGTCTGGGCGTGATTGAGCAGGCGCTGCTGGAGTCGGAGCTATATGAAGAGCAGAATCGTAAGCGACTTAAGGACCTGTTGCAGGAGCAGGGCAACCTCAAGAATGAGCTGGAAGAAATTGAGGAAACGTGGCTGGAACTGAGTGAACAATACCAGGAGCCCTGAGCGGCCGGCAGGCCGGGCACTTGAATTTATTTCAAGCGTGCCCATTTTATACAGACCCGGAGGCGTTTCCGGGCCCGTCTGAAGGGGAGAATCATGCAATGATCAGGTTGACCGGAAAGCTCTATGCCCTGGGCCTGCTGGTACTGTTAAGCTTTGTCAGTGGCGTTACCAGTGCCCAGAACTACCTGAATTTCAAGACTAACGACGAAGAAAACAACATCGAGGTTTTCAAACAGGCCAGCCCGTCCGTAGTCTTCATCACAAACTCGCGGCTGGTGCGGTCCTATTACTCACTCAATCCCCAGGAAGTCCCCCAGGGCAGCGGCTCCGGTTTTGTCTGGAACAAGGACGGCTATGTGGTCACCAATTACCACGTAGTGCAGCAGGCCAATCGCGTCGCCGTTACCCTGCAGGATGGCAGCACTTACAATGCTACGCCGGTGGGGTTTGAGCCCAATAAAGACCTGGCAGTGTTGAAGATCGAGGCACCGGCCGACAAACTCGTGCCGGTCACGGTGGGCGATTCCTCGTTACTGGAAGTGGGGCGCAAGGTTATCGCGATCGGCAATCCTTTCGGACTGGATACCACCATGACCGTTGGCGTGGTCAGCGCTCTGGGGCGTGAAATAGACTCCATTACCCGCCGCAAGATCCGCGATGTGATCCAGACAGATGCGGCCATCAACCCGGGAAATTCCGGTGGCCCGCTGCTCAATTCTCTGGGTGAGCTGATCGGAGTGAATACGGCGATCTACAGTCCCAGCGGTGCAAGTTCCGGCATAGGCTTTGCCATTCCAATCAACACCGTAAAGAAGATAGTGCCCGATCTGATCCAGTATGGCCGGGTTCAGACTCCGGTGCTGGGTGTGTCGCTATTCTCCCAGGCCCAGGCAGACTACTACCGGCGCAACGAGGGTATAGAGGGCGTTATCGTGTTGGACGTGCTGCCCGGTGGTGATCTGGACAGACAGGGTATGCGAGGACTGACACCCAGCGCCAGCGGCTGGCTGTTGGGCGATGTTATTGTGGCTATTGACGACATGCCGGTAGGCAATGAGGATGACCTGCTCACAGTACTGGAAAGTCACCGGGCCGGCGATACGGTGACGGTCGAATCACGAAGAGGTAATGATAACCAGGAGTACCAGGTCCGCCTGATGGCTCCGCCAGATTGACAGCACTGAGGTTTCGCACTGGCCGAAGCCCAGTGCGGTAACGAAGTTGGTCATCGGCGGTGTCAGATCGGGCCGGTGCTGTGCCCGGCCTGCCGTCGCTCAGCCATCCGCTGCTGCAGCATCTCCCGGGCTGTGCTGATTGCGCGCCTCACCTGGCCCGGTGCCGTTCCCCCGATATGGTCCCGGGCATTGACGGAACCCTCGAGGGTCAGAAAATCAAAAACGTCTGCGCCGATCGCGTCGGAAAACTGTTGCAACTCGACCAGCTCGAATTCGCTCAGGTCTTTGCTTTTGGCGAGGCCATAGGCAACTGATTTGCCGACAATTTCATGGGCGTCACGAAAGGCAATACCCTTCTTGACCAGGTAATCGGCCAAATCGGTGGCGGTGGCGTAGCCGCGCAGGGCCGCCTGGCGCATATTGTCCCGTTTGGCCTGGATATGGGGCACCATGTCGCCATAGGCCTGCAGACAATCCTTCACGGTATCGATCAGGTCGAAGACCGGTTCTTTGTCTTCCTGGTTATCCTTATTGTAGGCCAGCGGCTGGGATTTCATCAGGGTCAGAAGGGCAATCAGATGCCCGTTGACGCGGCCGGTTTTGCCGCGCACCAGCTCTGGCACATCAGGGTTCTTCTTCTGCGGCATTATGGATGAGCCGGTACAAAATTTGTCAGGAAGGTCGACGAAATCAAACTGGCTGGAAGCCCACAGCACAAGCTCTTCGGAGAAACGGGACAGGTGAGTAAGCAGGATGCTGGCAAATGCCGCCAGTTCGATGGCGAAATCCCGGTCGCTCACGGAATCCAGGGAATTTCTTGTTGGCCCGTCGAATCCCAGTTCGGCCGCGGTGAAGTTTCTGTCGATAGGGTAGGTGGTGCCTGCCAGGGCTGCGGCGCCTAAAGGTGACAGGTTTAATCTCTTTCGGCAATCGAGTAGGCGTGTGTAGTCACGGTCCAGCATTTCAAACCATGCCATAAGATGGTGACCGAAAGTTACCGGCTGGGCGGTCTGCAGATGGGTGAACCCAGGCATGATGGTATCGGCTTCCTGTTCTGCCAGCACCAGCAGTGCTTCCTGCAGTCGCGTGATCATAGCCGCTATGATGTCGGCCTGCTCCCGCACATAGAGGCGGATATCGGTTGCCACCTGGTCATTTCTGGACCGGCCGGTGTGCAGTTTCTTTCCGGTTATACCGATACGCTTTGTCAGCTCGGCCTCGATGTTCATGTGCACGTCTTCCAGCGCTACCGACCACTGAAAGCTGCCCGCCAGGATATCGTCTGCGATAGCCTGGAGCCCCGAGATTATCTGCCCGGCTTCGTCTTCACTGAGCACGCCGATTCTGTACAACATTCTGGCGTGAGCGATAGAACCCGTGATGTCCTGTTGATAAAGACGCTGATCAAAATTGACGGACGCGGTAAAACGTTCCACGAACTGGTCAGTGGGTTCTGAAAAGCGTCCGCCCCAAAGTTTATCGGCGTCTTTGTCGTTGCTCATGGTGTTCTCTGATAACTGTCTGGTTTGAATTGCCGCGCGATTATAGCAATATTATTCGGACTATGACGGATTATCCCGTAGAATGAACAGCCTGATTTCACTGTCCTGTTGGCTCCGGCGGGTCCGAAAAAGCTGAGTAGAAACAGGAAAAACAGGAAAAGCTCACTGTCTGGGAAAGCAGAGAAAACCAGACAGGAGCCGCAAACGGAGGATGAATGACTGCCAGGCAACTTACTATCGCAACCCGGAAAAGCCCCCTGGCATTGTGGCAGGCCTACTATGTCCGGGATCGTCTGCTGGAGCAGCATCCCGATTTACAGGTTGAACTCCTCACCATGACGACCCAGGGGGACAAGATTCTCGATACACCGCTGGCCAAGGTGGGAGGCAAGGGGCTGTTTGTCAAGGAGCTGGAACGGGCCATGCTCGACGGGGAGGCCGATATCGCCGTACATTCCATGAAAGACGTACCGGTAGAGTTTCCTGACGGCCTGGGGCTGGCGGTAATCTGCCCACGGGAGGACCCATCCGACGCCCTGGTGTCCAATCAATACGCGTCGCTGGAGGCCTTGCCGGAAGGGGCCCGGGTCGGCACTTCCAGTTATCGGCGTCAGTGCCAGGTGCGCAATCTGCGGCCCGATCTGCAGATTCATGATCTCAGGGGCAATGTAGGAACCCGGCTGGGGAAACTGGACGCCGGGCAGTATGAGGCGATCATCCTGGCTTCGGCAGGGCTGATCAGGTTAGAGCTGGAGGCACGAATCCAGCAGCGCCTGGATTATTCCACCTGCCTGCCGGCGGTAGGCCAGGGTGCCGTGGGGATTGAGTGCCGCTCCGACGATCAGCAGGTGCAACAACTGCTGGCCTGCCTGCATGATGAACAGACTGCGCTTCGTGTGCGTGCTGAACGGGCGGTGAACAGTCATCTGCAGGGTGGCTGCCAGGTACCCTTGGCAGCCTTTGCCGAACTGCAGGGGGACCGTTTGTTTCTCCGGGGTCGGGTCGGTAATCTTGACGGCAGTGTTCTGCTGAAGAGTCAGCGCGAAGGGGATTGCGCCGATCCCGAAACCCTGGGTATCGCGGTTGCCGAAGACCTGTTGAGCCAGGGAGCCGACAGGATTCTCGCCGCGTTGCGCTTATTGAAGTGAACCCCACTTTAAACCAACCGACTGAAAGATCGGACCCGGTATGAGTGAATCTGACCGCCTTGCGGGACTGAATGTCCTGGTGACCCGGCCGGCCGGCCAGGGTGACTCTCTGGCCGCCGCGATCGAGCGGGCTGGCGGAGTGCCAGTGTTGTTCCCTCTGCTGAGTATCCAGCCGGTTGAGGATGCCGCCCGGGTAGCGCTGATCAGACACCGTATTCAGGATCTCGATAACTATCATATTCTGGTCTTTATCAGCACCAATGCGGCCAGGTTCGGCCTTGAGTGGATCGACCGCTACTGGCCACAATTTCCCACCGGTATCGACGTGGTCGCCGTCGGCCCTTCCACTGCAGAGGCGCTTGCGGCCTTGCCCTGTGCCATCGCTACTTCACCCGCTGGTATGCAGAGCGAAGATATTCTGCAGCTGCCCCTGCTGACCGATGTCAAAGAGAAGAAAATCGGCCTGTTTCGCGGAGTGGGAGGGCGTGAGCTGCTGGCGGACACGCTGCGGGAGCGCGGAGCTCAGGTAGACTACATAGAAACCTATCTGCGCAGCGAGCCCGGTGTCCAGGGTGCCGAGCTGCTTGAAGTTTTACGTGACAGGAACATTAACGCGATCAGCGTTACCAGTGGTCAGATGCTCGATACACTGTGCAGGCTGGTCGATTGCAGGCACGTCCCTGTGAGTCTGATACCATTAGTGGTGCCCTCTGAACGGATTCAACAGGCGGCATTGGCTGCCGGTTTCGAGCAGGTTATTAACAGCAGTGGTGCCACGGACCACGCAATCGTTACTGCGCTGATGGAGATTGCCGGTGGACGCAGTCCCCGGGCAGGCGATGCCGACAGGCTTGCTACAGAAAGGCTTGATACAGAAAGGGCTGTTAAGGAAAAGCATGGAAAGGAAAGGCATGACTCCCTCAGAGCAGCAAAGGATGAGGCACCCTAGCGAGTCATCACGGGACATCAGAGAAGGGGCAGACAGTGGCCGACAACGTTGAAACACCCAGGGTCCTGGATGAACTGACCAGGGCCAACGCCGCTCCCGTGCCCGCAGGGAGAGGCCGGGCGGGACGTTCGGTTTTGCGTCGCCTGTTGGTCGCCCTGCTGCTATACGTGCCACTGTTACTGAGCCTGGGCTATCTTGCCTACCTGCAGTGGCAGCTAAACGCAGGCTTCAATCGACTCGCCACGGATAACAGCCGGTTACAGGACACTGTCCGTACCAGCAGCGCCCGGATTGCCGAACTGGAGAGCGAGGTGAGTTCGGCCTCGACTTCGGCGGCGCTCGATGCAGCGGCTATCGAATCCCTGCAGAATGAATTCTCCAGTCGTCTTGAACAGGTTAATGCGGTGCTGGCGGCACTGCAGAACCAGCTGCCACGTACTCTGGATCAGGAGAACGGGCGCTGGCAGTTTACCGAAGCCCAGCACCTGCTGCGGTTGGCCAGCCGGCATCTGCCGCTGAGCGCCGACGTGCCAAGCACAATCCGCCTCCTGCAAACCGCTGACCGCCTGCTGGTGGAGTCGGCGGATGATCGGATTGCACCCGTTCGGCAGGCCCTGGCGGCTGATCTGGAACGGCTGCGGGCTGTTGAAGATTTCGATCCCCAACGCGTGTATGAACGCCTCAATCGTCTTCGCGAGCAGCTGGCCGGGCCTGCGCCCTCGGTGCAGGACGTTTATTTACAGCGACTGGCGAACCAGGGTCAGGATGGTGCCGAAGCAGCTTCGCAACAGAATCGCTCTTTGCTGGACAGCGCCGCGGCTTACCTGCGCTCGGTTTTCATCTGGCGGAAGTGGCCCGATGGCCCGGAAAATCTGCAGCTTCCCGGTGAATTGTTTTACGCCCGCAACAACATCAGTCTGGTACTGCAGCAGGCGCAGTTGGCGCTTTTGACGCGACGTCGGGGTATCTTTCTCGACAGCCTGCAAAGGGCCCGGGACCTGGCCGGGCGCTATCAGACGCTGCTGGGTGAGCCGGCGGCGGAGCTGCCTGGCGAGCTGAGCAGTCTGATCGAGGGGGATGCGTTTCCCGATCTTCCGCAGACTCTGGAGTCCAGCGAACTCATGGAGCGTCTGGTGGCAGGCTCGATAGGAAGATGAGCAGGATCAGACAGGCGCGATGCCAGGCGAACCCAAATCAGCCAACCAGGAAAGGTGCCCGACCTCGATCATGTTGAAAATGCTGCTCTATCTGGTGCTGCCGCTTGTCGGTGTGGTTGCGCTGACTGTTTTTCTCGATCTGGCTCAAGATCCCGGTTATCTGCTGGTGGCCTGGCGCAATGTCACCTTCGAGACCAGCCTGGTTGCCGTCGTTTTGGCCGGCGTCTTTCTGTTGCTGCTGCTTTGGCTGCTGGTGCGATTGGTGGCCTGGCTCGATCCTCGTCGCTGGCTCCGGTTTTTGCGCGGAGCACAAAAACCCGGGGTCGTCAAAAATGACCGCACTACTCAGGGCCTGATTGCCTATGTCAGAGGCGACTGGGAGTCGGCTTACCGGGAGCTGGAGCTCAGTTTTAACGACGCTGATATCAGTGTGGCGAACTACCTGGCCGCCGCCCAATCGGCCAATGAGCTGGGTCAGGAGGCGGTGTGGACCAGGTGCCTGGATATGGCTGCGAAGCGATTCCCGGCGGCGCTGTCGCTGATCAACGAAACCCGGGCAGAGCTGTTGTGGAAAAACAGTCACCAGGAAGAGTCGCGGGTGGTCCTGGAACAACTAGAGCGGACTTCGGCCAGTAGCAGGCAACTGCTGTCCCTGCAGAAACGGGTGTATCTTGATCTGCAGGACTGGAACAGACTCGACACCCTGATGACGCAGCTGACAGACCGGCAACTGGTCAGCGAAGAAGAAGCGAAACAGCTGGCGCGGCGCATTTTTCGCGGTAGGCTGTTGCAGCTGGGCGAACGGGCTGGCGCCGATGTCCCGGACAGCGACAGCATTGCGGCTGAACTCATCAGGCTTTGGGATGGCGCACCGCACGCCTATCACAAGGACCCGGAGCTGGTCGCCCTGATAGCCAGGCTGCTGGCCGGCGCTGGCGCCAGGGAGGAGTCGGCCCAGATTCTCGAGTCAACCCTGTCCAAGGCCTGGGATGATCAGCTGATTGAGTTGTATGGCACCGAAGATCTGGGTAACTACCAGGCACAGCTGCTGATTGCGGAAGGCTGGCTGCAGGAACGGCCTAATAACGGTGTTCTGCTTCTGACCCTTGGCCGACTCGCACTGCGTAACAGGGAATGGAGTAAAGCGCGGGAATACTTTGAAGCCAGCTGTCTGCTGAGGCCCGATGGCCAGGTTTACGGGGAGCTCGCCAGGCTGCTCGCCAGTCTCGGCGAGGCAAAAGCCAGTCTGCCTTATTTTGAAAAATACCTGCAGGCCGTCGACAGTCCGCTGCCTGAACTGCCGCTACCTGAATCTGAGTCTTCGGTTGGAGAGCCGAACGGCTGACTGGGCTGGCTTACTTGCTGGCGAAGATATTCAGTTCTTCCCACAGATCATCAACCCGGTTTTTAACCGAAGCATCCATTTTTATAGGCTGACCCCATTCCCGACTGGTTTCTCCCGGCCATTTGCTGGTGGCATCGATACCCATTTTGGAACCCAGGCCTGATACCGGGGAGGCAAAGTCCAGGTAGTCGATCGGCGTGTTGTCGATAAGTACGGTATCACGGGACGGATCCACCCGCGTGGTAAGCGCCCAGATCACATCATTCCAGTCACGGACATTGACATCGTCGTCAGTCACCACGACGAACTTGGTGTACATGAACTGTCGTAGAAACGACCAGGCGCCCATCATGACCCGCTTGGCATGACCCGGGTACTGTTTCTTGATGCTGATAACCGCCATGCGATAGGAGCAGCCTTCCGGTGGCAGATAAAAATCCACGATCTCAGGATATTGCTTCTGTAAAAGCGGCACGAAGACTTCATTCAGTGCCACGCCCAATACTGAGGGTTCGTCGGGGGGGCGGCCGGTGTAGGTGCTGTGATAAATGGCGTCTTTACGGCGCAGCATCCGCTTGACGGTAAATACAGGGAATTTTTCCACTTCGTTGTAATAACCGGTATGGTCGCCGAACGGCCCTTCTGGCGCCAGGTCGCCAGCTTCGATCACCCCTTCCAGCACGATTTCCGCACTGGCGGGCACCTGCAGATCATTGGTCTGGCAGGCAACCAGCTCGGTCTTTTCGCCCCGTAACAGGCCGGCGAATGCATACTCTGACAGTGTGTCCGGGATCGGTGTCACGGTGGCAAGAATGGTAGCAGGATCGGCGCCAAGCGCGATGGATACCGGAAACGGCTGGCCCGGATGGGCTTCCTGCCAGTCCCGGAAATCCAGTGCGCCTCCCCGATGTGACAGCCAGCGCATGATGAGTCGGTTGCGACCGATCAGCTGCATACGATAGATGCCCAGATTCTGGCGATCCTGTCTGGGTCCCCGGGTTATCACCAGGGGCCAGGTAACGAGCGGGCCGGCATCACCAGGCCAACAGGTCTGGATAGGCAGGCTGGACAGGTCTATGTCATCTTCCTCGAAGATCTCTTCCTGAAAAGGAGCACTGCGTTTGATGTTGGGCTTGATGTTCAACACCTGGCGATAATTGGGCAGATTCTGCAGCAGCTCTTTCCAGCCCTTGGGCGGTGAGGGTTCCTTCAGCAGCGCCAGTAACTTACCGACCTCCCGAAGCCCCTGAATATCGTCCTGCCCCATGGCCAGCGCCACGCGTCGGGGTGTGCCGAACAGGTTGCCGAGCAGTGGTGTCTTGTTCTTCGGGTTTTCAAACAGCAACGCCGGACCGGCGTTACGCAGGGTGCGATCGCAGATTTCGGTAATTTCCAGGTAGGGGTCTACTTCGGTGGCAATGCGTTTAAGCTCACCCTGCTTTTCAAGCAGAGCGATAAAATCACGTAAGTCGCGCAGCGCCATCGATTATCCTCAAACAGACTGTCAGTGCCAGAAACCAGGTGTTATCGAATCAGTCTATTTACGCTTCATGGCGTTGAAGAACTCCTCGTTGGTCTTGGTATCCTTCAATTTGTCGAGAATGAATTCCGTTGCCTGAACGTCTTCCATGGAGCTCAGTATCTTGCGCAAAATCCACATGCGCTGCAGTTCTTCTTCGGAAGTAAGCAGATCTTCGCGCCTGGTTCCCGAACGCCTGACGTTGATTGCCGGATAGACCCGCTTCTCGGCAATCTTGCGGTCCAGGTGCAATTCCATGTTGCCGGTGCCTTTGAATTCCTCATAGATGACTTCATCCATCTTGGAGCCGGTCTCGACGAGGGCGGTGGCGATAATAGTCAGACTGCCGCCTTCTTCGAGGTTACGGGCTGCGCCGAAGAAACGCTTCGGGCGTTCCAGTGCGTGGGCGTCGACCCCGCCGGTAAGAACCTTGCCAGAGGAAGGGATGATAGTGTTGTAGGCGCGTGCCAGTCGGGTTATGGAATCGAGCAGAATGACCACGTCTTCCTTGTGCTCGACCAGCCGTTTGGCTTTCTCGATAACCATTTCGGAAACCTGTACGTGGCGTGAGGGGGGTTCATCGAAAGTACTGGCTACTACTTCGCCGCGCACAGAACGCTGCATCTCTGTCACTTCCTCGGGGCGTTCATCGATTAGCAGAACGATAAGTCGACATTCCGGGTTGTTCCTGGTAATCGACTGGGCGATGTTCTGCAGGATAAGAGTTTTACCGGCTTTCGGTGGCGACACGATCAGTCCGCGCTGGCCTTTTCCGATAGGCGCTACCAGGTCAATGACGCGGGCGCTGAGATCCTCGGTACTGCCGTTACCGACTTCCAGTTTCATCCTGTCATTGGGGAATAATGGAGTCAGGTTTTCGAACAGGATTTTGTTCTTGGCGGCTTCCGGTTTGCTGAAGTTGATCTCGTTAATCTTCAGTAGCGCAAAATACCGCTCGCCTTCCTTAGGTGGTCTGATTTTTCCGGAAATTGTATCTCCGGTCCTCAGGTTGAAGCGTCTTATCTGACTGGGTGAAACATAAATGTCGTCCGGACCTGCCAGGTAGGAAGAGTCGGATGAACGCAGAAAACCAAAGCCGTCCTGAAGTATCTCCAGTACACCATCTCCGTAGATATCTTCGCCGTTCTTGGCGTGTTTCTTAAGGATAACGAAGATGATGTCCTGCTTTCGGGTTCTGGATACATTATCCAGGCCCATTTCCTGAGCAGTTTTTAATAACTCGGCGATGGGTTTCTGCTTTAGTTCAGTTAGATTCATAGCTTGGGGATCACAAAAGGGTAAAGGGAGATTGGGTTTATTAATTAGTTTGTTGGTGTTGAGAAAACTACAGAAAAAATCTGGCCCCGGGGAAAGCCGTCAGCATTTTGAAATCTGTTCAATTAATCGATCAACATACGTCCTGTTCACTAACTCGATTGAATTCGTAACTCTGCGCCAGCCGAAAAGAGAATTAATATCAAGTTGCTCTGATACTGTAATGCAGTTCTGGATCAGCGGCCTGATAAGCCTCGTTGGCTCTTTTCAGTACCTCTTTCCAGGTAAACTCTTTTCAGAAAAACTCTGGATATTATCGATGTCTTTTTTAGGATTTCTAACTTCAAATTCTCAATTGATTGCGACGGCCCGGTGTGGCCACTGGGTTTTGCAAGAGGTCAGGGTAAATCAGCGAGAAGCAAGAGGTCAGGTGCTTTTGATGCTCTCAATATAGAACGACTCTCACACTTCGTCCAGATTTTTTTGCTTTTACGGCTGAATACTATTCGATTGAGCACTATATCGGCATACGTCTGCCGAACTTTTCAAGCTAACACTAAGGAAATATTCCCGAAATCTCTCGTCAGGGGGCGTCGTTATTGATATCCCCGGACTTGTTGAGCTATCTCGACTTTCTCTACTATCGTGATTGTCGCGATGGTCTCGAATAAGGAGTGATTCAGCTGGGAGCCGATTCCGCTTGACGTAGCGGAACCGGAAGCCATTAAACGTAAATTATATTACGCTGTCAATAAAAGCAGACAGCTGGGATTTTGACAGAGCGCCCACTTTTGTACCAACCACTTCACCGTTACTGAACACAATAAGCGTTGGTATGCCGCGAATTCCATACTTGGGGGCAGTCTGGGTATTGGCGTCAATATCCAATTTGCAGATTTTCAGCTTGCCTTCGTAATCGTCGGCAAGTTCTTCCAGAACCGGAGCAATCATCTTGCAGGGGCCACACCACTCAGCCCAGAAGTCCACCAGGACCGGGCCATCTGCTTCCAGAACATCTTGATTAAAACTGGTATCAGTTATGTGAACGATTTTTTCGCTCATGTATAGATTCCTTTGATTCAGTTAGTCGTTTAGCGGGAAATATGTAGAGAAATTATAGCTGCCGGGCTGGCTGGAAGAGGGCGTTATGGTAGTTCTGACTGGCCAATCTCGTGAAAAAATCAGTCTCTAAACTAGCGATAATCGTGGATTCCTTGACCTTTAGGGCTCAGGCAACTTTTAGCTGGGCTCTATAATAAGGCCAAAACAGGGAGATTCAAGCGAAAAATGCCGTAAACGTGCCGAAGGCCCCTGTTTTGGCCCGGCAGGCTTATGGAAAATGGCCAGCGGATGTCGGTTGGTAGCGGAATCCCGGGTGCGAAAGCCGGGTCAGACGCGGCGGGGGAATCCCCTCACCCCTTCAGCATGCGGGCCACTTTCGGGGCGAAGTAGGTCAGAATCGCGTCCGCACCGGCACGTTTGATACAAACCAGAGACTCCAGCGCTACCGCGTCCTCGTTCAACCAGCCATTTCTGGCAGCCGCCATGTGCATGGCGTACTCTCCGCTCACCTGGTAGACGAAAGTCGGTACGCCAAATTGATTCTTCACTTTGCTGACGATGTCCAGATAGGGCATGCCCGGCTTTACCATTACCATATCCGCCCCTTCGGCGAGATCGAGAGCAACCTCCTGCAGGGCTTCATCACTGTTCGCTACATCCATCTGGTAGGTATGCTTGTTGCCACTGCCCAGGTTGGAACTGGACCCCACTGCATCGCGGAAAGGCCCATAATAACTGGAGGCGTATTTGGCTGAATAAGCCAGAATGCGGGTATAGATCAGGCCCTGTTCTTCCAGCGCTTCCCGAATGGCACCGACGCGGCCATCCATCATATCTGAGGGTGCCACTATGTCGGCGCCTGCTTCAGCCTGAGAAAGCGCCTGCCTGACCAGCGCTTCCACGGTTTCATCATTCAGCACATAGCCGTTTTCATCGATGATGCCGTCCTGCCCGTGGGTAGTATAGGGATCCAGGGCCACGTCTGTGATTATCCCCAGGTCGGGAAAACGTTCCTTCAGGCCTCGAACTGCTCTCTGTACCAGCCCTTCCGGGTTGTAAGCTTCGCGGCCGTCTTCCGTTTTACCTGCCGGATCCGGAGACGGAAACAGGGCAATAGCCGGAATGCCAAGATCGACCAGCTGTGCGGCTTCCTCCAGCAACTTGTCGATGCTGAGCCGATACATATCGGGCATGGAGTCGATGGGTTGACGCTGCCGCTCACCCTCAACGATGAAGATCGGGAAAATAAGATCATCGACCGTAAGCCGGGTTTCCTGCATCAGTCTGCGACTGAACCCATCCCGGCGCATGCGGCGCATTCGGGTAACGGGGAATTTACGCTTTATTTCTGGCACGTTGTAATCCTGGTGCGCTTCCAATTCAGGGTCCAGGGGTTATTATGGCTGACCTTGAAAGAAATTACATCCTGCCGGGTCCCTGCAATAGCAAGCAGCCCCTGCTGCCCGCACGCAATCTCGCTCAGGGTCGAAACGGGAAATCCGTTTGACAGGGAATGTCTCTGACCTTGAATTCAGGACGTTGGCCGGGTGGCCCCGCCATCCTGTAAAGACAACAACAGGAAGAATAATTTGAAAAGCTCCAGACTTCTGCTCGTGCTGATAATCGCCGCAACCTTGACCTCTTATTTTGCTTTTGATCTGGGGCGTTTTCTGACGCTTGATTACATGCAGTCTCAGCTGACCTCCGTCGAGCAGCTTAAGAATGAAAATTTCGTGCTGTTTGCCGCTGCCTATTTTTTCATCTATGTGCTTGTAACAGCGCTCTCGATTCCCGGTGCGGTGTTGATGACTCTGTTGGGTGGTGCGGTATTTGGCCTTGCCTGGGGGGTCGTGCTGGTGTCCTTTGCGAGCAGCATAGGTGCAACCCTGGCATTCCTCGTGTCCCGTATTCTGCTTCGGGACTGGGTGCAGGCGCGCTTTGGAGACTACCTGACCTCTTTTAACAGGGGAGTGGAGAAAGATGGTGCCTTTTACCTGTTCAGCCTTCGCATGGTGCCTATTTTCCCCTTCTTCATGATAAATCTGCTGATGGGTCTTACACCCATATCCGCTCTGTCTTTTTATCTGGTCAGTCAGGCGGGCATGTTCTTCGGGACGATCGTGTTCGTCAACGCGGGTTCAGAACTCGCCCAGATTACGTCTTTGTCCGGTCTGGTCAGCGGTACTGTGTTGCTGTCGTTCGCTCTGATAGGTGTTTTCCCGCTGATTGCACGACTTCTGGTTAACACGATCAGGCGGAATCGTATGCTCAGGCAGTTCAAAAAGCCCTCTCATTTCGATGCCAACGTTGTGGTTCTGGGTGCCGGCTCCGCAGGCCTGGTAGCGTCATTGATCGTAGCTGGCGCCAAGGCCAGGGTCGTTCTGATCGAGAAGCACAAGATGGGTGGGGATTGCCTGAATACCGGTTGTGTTCCGAGCAAATCGCTGATCCGCAGCGGGCGGGTGGCGTCCTATCTGAAACGGGCCTGTGAGTATGGTCTGAAGGCCCCGGCAGCGGAGGTTGATTTCCCCGCGGTCATGGAGCGCGTTCAGGGAGTGATCAAGGCGATTGAACCCCATGATTCGGTTGAGCGTTTTACTTCGCTGGGTGTCGAATGCGAGCAGGGCGAAGCCAGTATTCTGAATCCGTACCAGGTAAAGGTGAACGACCGTGTAATCAATACCCGCTCAATAATCATTGCCACGGGTGCAAGACCTTTCGTGCCATCCATACCGGGCCTGGACCAGATCGATTACCTCACCTCTGATACTGTCTGGGAACTGCGTGAACTGCCGAAGCGCCTGCTGGTTATCGGTGGCGGCCCGATCGGCTGCGAATTGGCACAGGCGTTCAATAACCTTGGGGCGGCCGTGACCCAGGTGGATCAGGCGCCCCGCATCATGCCGCGGGAGGATGCGGAAGTGTCAGAGCTGGTAGCCCGCCGGTTTGAGAATGAGGGTATCAGAGTATTAACCGGGCATAAGGTCGTGAGTTTCCGCAAGACGGACGATGGGGCCGTGATGGAGGCCGAACGCGAGGGTGAAAAGGTTGAAGTAGGCTTCGACCGGGTCCTGTTGGCCATTGGGCGTAAAGCCAATGTAGAGGGTTTTGGTCTCGAAGCGCTGAATATGCCGCTGACCAGACAGGGTACGCTGGAGGTGAATCAATACCTGCAGACCGCCTATCCGAATATTTACGCCTGCGGAGACGTTGCCGGTCCTTATCAGTTCACCCACATGGCCTCATTCCAGGCCTGGTATGCAGCACTGAACGCGTTGGCGGGCTGGCTGCGCAAATCCCCGATCAATTACCGGGTCGTTCCCTGGGCCACTTTTACCGACCCGGAAGTGGCCAGGGTGGGACTGAACGAACAGGAAGCAAAGGAAAAAAACATCGCCTACGAAGTAACCCGCTACGATCTCTCCCACCTGGATCGTGCCCTGGCCGACCAGGAGGCCCACGGGTTCGTCAAAGTGCTGACCGTACCCGGCAAGGATAAGATACTGGGGGTGACGATCGTCGGTTATCATGCCGGCGAGCTGATTGCCGAGTACGTGTTTGCCATGACTCATGGGCTGGGTTTGAAAAAGATCGCCGCCACCACCCACATCTACCCGACACTGATGGAAGCCAACAGGTTTGCGGCCAACAACTGGCGCAGTGCCAGGTTGCCCGTTAAGCTGTTTCCTTACATGGAGCGTTTTTTCCGCTGGCAGCGGCGGGAATCCAGGGCGGACAGGGCGGCCCGCTCGGTGTCCGTTGACTGATCAGCGGTTCACGAAACGTGATACGCGTTCCATTCAGCCAGGTAGCTTTCAAAGCTGCTGGTGTCGCTTTCCTCAATTTCTTTTTGTCGCTCTCTGGAAATTGAGGCGGCCGCTTCCAGGATAGCCAGATTTTTGCTGTCGATAGTCCCCCGCCGTAACGTTTCCCGGTGTTCCAGGGAGACCTCCATGGCGTAGCGGTAGAAAGATTTACCGGATTGCCGCATGCCGTTCAACAGTCTGCCGGAAGGGGTCAGGTCAGGATTGACAACTTTTTCACGTTGTTTCTCCAGGCTCGCCACATGCATCTTGTTGGCCTCGCATTCGTCCAGGATAACGGCGGCCTGCTGAATACCGTCCAGCAGTTTGTTTGCCCACTCGGTCAGAGCGACTGGATTGCCGCGCCAGTTCAGTTGCAGTTCCGGGTCCCGGCCGCGGGAGATCACTGCTTCCAGGTTCTCGCCAATCTCTTTTTGTTCTTCAGGGTTGCAATCCGGGCTGTCGCTGAGCAGACAATAAAGCAGGAACGCGTCCAGAAACTTTGTCTGTTCCTTGTTTATACCGATAGGTATAAAGGGATTAAGATCCAGCGAACGGACTTCGATATACTCGATACCGCCACGCAGCAGTGCCGAAAGCGGCCTTTCGCCCGGTTCAGTTATACGTTTGGGGCGAATGGTGCTGTAAAACTCGTTCTCCAGTTGTAGCAGGTTGCTGTTCATCTGCCGGCGCTCGCCGTCGGGCCCGGTTCCGATTGCCTGATAAGGGGGGTAGACGGTCTGCAGGGCGGAGCTGAGGCTGTCGACGTAGCTGTGCAGATCGTTGTAGCAGACGAACAGGGATTTTTGCGCCTCGCTGCGGTATCCGAGGTCGCCCATCCGCAGACAGGTAGCATAGGGCAGATACAGGGTTCCGTCATCGTATTCTTCGAGATTATGGGTTCGCCCCCGGGCGAAGCACTTGCAGGTGACCGGTGAGGCACCGAACAGATACAGCAGCAGCCAGCTGAAGCGGTGGAAATTACGAATCAGGTGCAGATACCGGGAGGTTTGAAATTCCTGCAGGCTGCCTTCGTCGTTGCAGTGGCGTTGAAAGGCCGGCCAGAATTCGTCGGGCATGGAAAAATTGTAATGAATGCCGGCGATAGTCTGCATGAGGCTGCCGTACCGCTGGCTGAGGCCGCGACGGTACAGAGTTTTCAGCCTGCCGATATTGGAATTGCCGTAGTTGGCCAGGGGTATATCGTCGAGGTTACCGGTCGGGCACGGCATACTGCACGCCCATAGCAACTCGTCGTTTTCCAGGTGTTGATAGGAAAAGCGATGGATGGCTTCGAGGAACTGCAGGCACTCATCGATGTTGTCACGGGCCGGAGTTATGAATTCCAGAAGGGCTTCAGAGAAATCCGTGGTGATGTAGGGGTTGGTAAGCGCGGAACCCAGGCCACCGGGATGAGGCGACAGGGCTATGCTGCCTTCTGGTGAAACCCGCAGACTTTCTTTCTCGATGCCGCGGCGAACGTTTCCCCATTCAGGTAAAAATTCCACCAGGTTGAAGTACTCGAGACTTTGCTCAAATTGCCCGGCCAATGGCGTCCCTCTCTCTGTTATATGCTGCAATCAGATTTCTGATGATTGCGGCGGTGTTGTTTTTGCAGGCACTCAAACCTGTTGTTGCGGCCCTGCCGCGATGATCGTGTCCGCGATATCGAACCGCTTGATATTCTCGTTGAACTGGGCAATCAGGTTGGCCGCCTGCCTGTCGTAGGCGGCGTGGTCCAGCCAGGTATTTCTGGGATTGAGCAGAGAGCTGTCTACACCGGCTACCAGCTTTGGTATGTCGAGATTCAGGCCCGGAAGGTGTTCGGTTTCGGTGTCCCGCAGGGCATCGGTCTGTATTGCCGCGAGAATGGCGCGGGTAGTGGGGATGTCGAAGCGTTTTCCCACGCCGTGGGGGCCGCCGGTCCACCCGGTATTTACCAGGTATACCTGGCTGCCGAAATCATCGATACGTTTCATCAGCAGGTCTGCATAGACATTTGCCGGGCGCGGGAAGAACGGTGCCCCGAAACACACAGAGAAAGTGGACTTGATGCCTTCCCCGGCACCCATCTCAGTGGATCCCACCAGGGCGGTATAGCCACTGAGAAAGTGATAGGCGGCCGCCTGCTTGCTCAGGATTGCTACCGGAGGCAGGACACCCGTCAGGTCACAGGTCAGAAAGATGATGGAGCGCGGCTCGCCGGCGCGATTTTCAGGCACGCGCTTCGCGATGTGTGCCAGGGGATAGCAGGTGCGGGAGTTTTCGGTCAGGGTGGTGTCCGCGTAATCGGCAACCCGGGTCTTTTCGTCGATTACCACGTTCTCGATTACGGCGCCGAACCGGATGGCATCCCAGATAACCGGCTCGTTCTGCTGGCTGAGGTTTATGCACTTGGCGTAACAGCCCCCTTCGATATTGAAAACAGTCCCTTTGCCCCAGCCGTGCTCGTCATCACCGATCAGATAGCGGTCCGTATCGGCGGACAGAGTGGTTTTGCCGGTGCCGGACAGGCCGAAAAACAGGCAGACATCTCCGTCGTTCCCCACATTTGCCGAACAGTGCATCGGCAACACGTCTTTTTCCGGTAACAGAAAATTCTGCACGGAAAACATCGACTTCTTCATCTCTCCTGCGTAGCGCATCCCTGCCAGTAGAACCTTGCGTTGAGCGAAATTGATAATGACCACGCCATCGCTGTTAGTGCCGTCCCGCTCCGGCTCGCAGACAAACCCGGGTGCGCTGACGATCTGCCAGATCTGCTTGTCTTTGGGATTGTAGGTGTCAGGGCCGATGAACAGAGTCTTGGCAAACAGGTTGTGCCAGGCGTACTCGGTAGTCACAGAAACTGGTATGTAGTGTTCCGGATCCGCCCCGACATGGAGGTCGGCAACGTAAATGTCTTTTTCCGACAGAAACTGGCTCACCCGGTTCCACAGGGCGTCGAAGGCGTCCGGCTCAAAGGGCTGGTTGACTGCCCCCCAATCGATGGAATCGGAGGTGCTGGGTTCTATTACGATAAAGCGGTCTTTGGGACTCCGACCGGTGCGGTGACCGGTTTCAACCACCAGTGCCCCGGTGTCGGCCAGGCGACCTTCACGGTTCTGCAGGGCGAGCTCAATGAGCTGACTGTTGGGAAGATTGCGGTGGACGGTTTGGTCAGGGATGTCAGACTGACTCGTCATTATCGGTTTACCTGTGAGGCAAAAAAGTGCCTTGACTGTGCAACTTGTTTGGTGGGCTGACTGTTCGATTCCCGGAAGCTGCCGGGCGTGCTTACTCGTGGCATTCAAGAAGGCAGCCATTATGCCAAATAAAAAGCCCTGGAGTAAAAGCTTCCCTGGCGTGAAATGCGTTATTCCTGCTGTGAGTTCTTGAACTGATGGATCAGGCGCCGGTCCCTTTTGGTGGGCCGGCCCTCGGTCTGCAGATGCCTGGGTAGCGCCTTGCGTTGTTCCGCGGCAAGTTTCCGGCGTTCGATACTCTCCGGGGTCTCTTCATAGAGCAGCTGGGCCTCCATGGCTCCGCGTCGCTGTTCGGTCAGCCCCGTCACAATGACCGTCTTTTCGTCGAAGCCCTGCCGCAGGCTGATCTGCAGGCCTTCGTGAACTTCCTTGCCCGGTTTTGCCCGTGCCCCGTCGCAGTGCACCTTGCCACCTTCGATGGCCTGCTTGGCGATAGCGCGGGTTTTGTAGAAGCGGGCTGCCCACAGCCATTTATCCAGTCTTACCTTGCTGTCCCGCAACGGGTTGTCCTGTCTGCTCATGGTTCCCTGCTCACGGGGCTTCACTCAATGGCCGGGAACCGGCAGCTGGGTGGAGTGCCGGCATGATGTGCCCGAAGTCGATGATCTGCGGAAATTCCTCCGCCAGCAGGGGGTCCTGCTGACTGTCCGGTTGATAAATACCGTACAGGTAGCGGATCTGCTCTTTTTGCGCCTGGCGCAGCACCGGCAGGCTGTCGTCGATCAGCATGGTTCGATTGGGGTCGTAGTGTTCCAGTTCCAGCAGGGCAGTCCAGAAGCCATGGTTTTCCTTGGCCAGGCGCAGCACATGGGAGCTGATCGTATTGTCAAAGTACCTGCCGATACCGGTGTGTGCCAGTTTCAGATTGAGGCTGTCGGGGTGGGCATTGGTAATCAGCAGTATGCGTTTATCCAGCTGCCGCAGCTTGGTCAGCAGATCGACGACGTTGGGTCGGATAGCGATCTTGTGTTTGACTTCGTGTTTGAGCAGCGTGATGTCCAACTGCAACTGCTCGGCCCAGAAATCAAGGCAGTACCAGTTGAGGGTGCCCCGCAGTTCGCTGTACATCTGGTGCAGCCTGTGGCTGGCACTCTCCAGGTCCATGCCCCTGGCGCGGGCCCAGGCGCGGGGCAGGAATGTCTGCCAGAAGTAATTGTCAAAATGCAGGTCCAGCAGCGTACCGTCCATGTCGAACATGACGGTATCAATTTGTGCCCAGGGTGGCATCTGGCTGCCCTGCGGGTGGCTTTCGTTACTTAACTCGCGCATAGTACGTTGTGCAACGACTCGTGATTTAGCTGGAAATCGCGGTATTTAATCTGAGGTTCCCAAGTATGATTGATGAACAACTTCTGCACCTTGCCGGCCAGATTGCTGAAGCCGCAGGCCGGGAGATTCTCCAAGTTTATAACAAGACCGGCAATATTGATGTAACTGTCAAGGATGACAACTCACCCCTGACCGAGGCTGACCGGCGGGCCCATGAACTGATCGTGGCCAGGCTGAGCCAGCTGAACCCACCGTTGCCGGTTCTGTCGGAGGAATCCGAGCAACTGGATTTTACTGTTCGAAGCCAGTGGTCCCGATACTGGCTGGTAGATCCGCTGGACGGCACCAAGGAGTTCATCAAACGCAATGGTGAATTTACTGTCAATATTGCCCTTATTGAAGACGGCCAGCCAGTCATGGGGATCGTCCATGTTCCTGTCACGGGTATCACTTATCTTGGCCTCAAGGGTGTGGGAGCCAGTCGCGTGGAGGCGGGCAACGCCACGCCGATTCATTGCCGCAGGATCAGCCCCGGCCAGAAATCCCTGCAGGTAGTGGCCAGTCGCAGTCACCGTGCACCGGCGCTGGATGGTCTGCTGGACAGGCTGCGCGCTGAATTCACCGACCTGGACCTGGTGAGCATGGGCAGTTCCCTGAAGATCTGTCTGGTTGCCGCCGGGCAGGCGGATCTCTATCCGCGCCTGGGACCCACCTGCGAGTGGGACACAGCGGCGGCCCACGGAGTCCTGCTCGCCGCTGGCGGGACGCTGGTGGACCCGGACTTCAAAGAGCTGCGCTACAACAGCAAGGCCGAGCTGCTTAATCCGCACTTCACCGCTATTGCTGATCCGTCTGTTAACTGGCAGAAGTTCTTCGACTGATGCTTAACAACGGCTCACTACAACCTGCCGTAAACAGTGGCCCACTGCTGGTCGGCCACTGACCTGCCGGGAGCGCCAGACCCTTCAGACCACAGGCTGACTGGCGACGTAACCTGATGTCCGCGCGGGTGCGCCTGGATTTGCGCCAGGGTCTGGTTTATCCAATCATTGTATAAAGTGTTGGCCCAGGACCGCTTCGCTGCTTCCGTAGCAGCATTTCCAGCGCCGTACTCAATTTTTCTGGATATCACGTAGAATGACTACGCTCAATCCAAAAAAATCCCCGTGCGACACTGGAAATGCCACTCGGAAAGTTCCTGACCTCAACAACTTATGCAATGATTGGGTACCCTGCGGTGGCACCAGGGGTTCCCTGAGCCCGGCTGACACGGAGTACACCATGAAACGCTTTCTCGCCCTCTTTATTCTGCTCCCTTTGCTGGTTGCCTGCGGCAATGAGGAGACTTCCCGGACCGACCAGGCTGCGCCTGTAACCAGTCCCGCAACAGCGTTGACTGAAACCGGGCGTCTCAATGCCTGGCTTGACGAACAGTTCCTGGAATTGCTCGATTTCAGCCCGGAAATGCGCACCCGGCTTGGTGAAAAAACCGACTATGACCAACTGGACGATAGGTCCGAAGCGGCTGCCGAGCGGCAGTTGGACTGGCGGCGGGACAGCGTAGCCAGTATGCGCCGGCAATTTGATTATGACGCACTGACTCCGGATGGTCAGCTGTCCTGGGATCTGTGGGAATACAACCTGGACATCGCTGAGCGGGGCAGGCCGTATTGGCGCCATGGCTATATTTTTGGTAGAGGCGGGCCTCATGCCGGCCTGCCCAACTTCCTGATCAACTTTCACCGGGTGGATACCGAGCAGGACGCCCGGGCCTACCTGTCGAGGCTGGAACAGATACCACGGGTATTCGACCAGCTGCTGGAACGTGCACAGCTGGCTGCCCGGGAAGGCATCCGCCAGCCTCGGTTTGCCTTTGATTTCGCCCTGGAGGAGATTGCGCGGGTGACCGCCGGTCAGCCTTTCAGTACCGAGGGTGAGTCGCCCCTTTGGGCTGATCTGAAGACTAAGGTAGGGGCCCTCGTGCAGGCCGGAACACTGGATTCCATGGCTGCGTCGGCCCTGCTGGAGGAAGGCCGGCAGCTGCTGAGCGGGCCGGTGGCCGAAGCCTATTCGGCACTGGCCGACTGGTTGCGGGCGGACCGCGAAAACAGCACCGAAGCGGCCACCGGAGTATGGAATCTGCCCGATGGTGAAGCCTACTACAATTATCGACTTAACCTGATGACAGGACTCGACCTGACTGCCGACCAGATTCACGACATCGGGCTGGCCGAAGTGGAACGTCTGACCGGTGAGATGGAGACCATCAAACGCAGCGTCGGCTTCGAGGGCTCCCTGCAGGAATTTTTTGTTTTCATGCGGGAGAGTGATCAGTTTTACTTCCCCAACACCGATCAGGGTCGGCAGGACTACCTGGAGCTGGCCCGCAGTTACCTGAGCGCCATGGACGAAAAACTGCCGGAGTACTTCGGCAGGCTGCCGTTGGCCGGACTGGAAGTCAGACGCGTGGAAGCGTTTCGTGAACAGGACGGTGCCGCGCAGCATTATATGGCGGGTGCGCCGGACGGATCCCGCCCGGGAGCCTTCTATACCCACCTGTCCGACATGAACGCCATGCCGGTCTACCAGTTGGAGGACGTGGCTTACCATGAAGGAAGCCCTGGTCACCACATGCAGATCTCCATTCAGCAGGAGCTGACCGACATTCCCAGGTTCCGCACCCAGTCGAGGAACACCGCCTATACCGAAGGCTGGGGGCTGTATGCTGAGTATCTGGCCAAGGAGATGGGATTCTTCCAGGATCCCTATTCAGACTTCGGCCGCCTGACCGGTGAAATCTGGCGGGCAATTCGACTGGTCGTTGATACCGGTATTCATTCCCGGCAGTGGAGCGAGGAACAGGCGGTCAGCTATATGCTGGAAAATTCACCCCTGGCGGAAGGCGCCGTGCGATCGGAGATTCAGCGCTATATAACTGGCCCGGGACAAGCGACTGCCTATAAGATAGGCATGATGCAATTCCTGGAACTGCGGGAAGAGGCGCGATCCCGACTCGGTGATCGTTTCGATATCAGGGAGTTCCACGATGTGGTTCTTGGCGCGGGCGCCCTGCCGATGCCCATCCTGCGTGAGCGGGTGGAGCGCTGGGTACGCGAGCAGCAGGTCTGAGATAACAGCAGAACAGAGTGGTGTGGAGGTTTTATGAAACGAATGTTAAAAAACAGAAACAGCAGCGAGGCCCGGGTTAAGCGGCAGCGCGGCGGCCTGGTCGCTACTGCGCTGGTGTTGCTGAGCTGGTCGATGGCTGGCTACGCCCAGGGTCTGGCGAGCGCCGCACCGGAAGATGTCGGTCTTTCCCGCGCTGGTCTGGCAACCGCAACGGCCCGGCTGCAACAGCACATTGACGACGGTGATATTGCCGGCGTGGTAGCCGTGGTGGCCAGGGATAATAAAGTCGTCTATTTCGAATCCCTGGGTCAGATGGATCTGGAGAGCCACAAGCCGATGGTCGACGATGCGCTGTTCCGGCAATATTCGATGACCCGGCAGATCACCAGCACAGCAATCATGCTGCTGGCGGAGCAGCAGGCGCTCAGCGTTGATGACCCTGTCAAGAAATACCTTCCCCAGTTTGAAAATCAGCGGGTATTCCTGAATCAGGCTGCCCCGGACATCAATCAGACCCGGGAACGGGTTGGCGACATCACCATTGCACACCTGCTCACCCATACCGGCGGACTGGGTAGCCGCAGCGTGCCTGTGTATCGGGAGAACAATGTCAGGGATCGCAATATTACCCTGGAGGAAATGGTGGACAATGCAGCCCGTGTACCGCTGTTTTTCGACCCGGGCACCCAGTTTAACTATGGCATCTCCGCCACCATCCTCGGGCGGGTCGTGGAAGTGGTTTCCGGCATGCCATTCGAGGATTTTCTGCAGACCCGGCTGTTCGAACCGCTTGCAATGACCGATACCGTCTTCTGGGCGGATCCGTCCCGGGTAGACAGGCTGGCTACTGTCTATCGTCCAACCGACGGAAAGCTGGTTCCCTACCAGATTGAAAGCGTTCCCTTCACCGTCAGGCCGCGACTGGTGGAAGGCGGTGTAGGCCTGCTTTCGACGGCGCGAGACTACCTGAATTTTTCCCAGATGCTGCTGAACGGTGGCGAGTTCAACGGTGTCAGGGTTCTGCAGGAAGAGACCGTTGCGCAGATTTTTGCCAACGCCGTGCCTGACAGTGTGCTGCCTTTGAATTCGCGAGGTTATTGGCTGGGGTCCGGCTGGTCGCTGGGGGGATTCAACGTGGTCCTCGACAGCGAAGCCTACAATTTTCCGGTCAGCAACGGCACTATCTGGTGGGATGGCTCGGCCGGGACCCGCTATTTTATCGACCCGAATGAGAACATGGTGGTAGTCATCATGGCCCAGGTTTCCCCCGCCAGCGGGAATGGTTTTCGCGAGAATTTCAAAGCCCTGGTAGATGCGGCCATTGTGGAGCGGCGTTAGGGCTGGCAGGGGCGGCGAACGGCACTATGAGCGATCTGAATTTTCTGCTGGACCGGAACCGTAACTGGGCCGACGGCATAAAAGAGGCGGACCCTCAGTTCTTCAGGAAACTGTCCGAACAGCAGAGTCCGGAGTACCTCTGGATTGGCTGTTCCGACAGTCGCGTGCCCGCTAACCAGATAGTGGGCCTGCTGCCCGGCGAGGTGTTTGTTCACCGTAACATCGCCAACCTGGTCGTTCACACGGACCTGAACTGCCTGTCGGTCATTCAATACGCCGTCGAGGTGCTCAAGGTTAAGCATATTATCGTCTGTGGCCACTACGAGTGCGGCGGTGTCCGGGCGGCGCTGGAAAACAAGGACCACGGGCTTATCGACAACTGGCTACGGCATATCAAGGATATTTACCGCATTCATCAGGCGCAGCTGGAAGCGGCAGGTTCGGACCGGGAGCAACAGAATCTGCTGTGCGAGTGTAATGTGATTGAGCAGGTGGCCAACGTCTGTCACACCACGGTTTTACAGAATGCCTGGAAATCAGGCCAGCAGTTGACGGTGCATGGCTGGATCTACAGCGTTGGTGACGGCATCCTTAAAGATCTCGAAGTCAGCGTAACCGGCACAGAGGAGCTAGCGCGGATACACCGTCTCGACTGACAGCCCGTTGAACAACGCCGGTCAGATCTGATTGCAGCCTCTTCGCCAGTAGCGTTTGCAGCTGATCGGGTATCAGAATGTCGCTCTCACCTTAAACACGAAACGTGTGCCATTGGTTGTGCAATAGCGCTCAATTTCTCTCAGGTTGTCATCCCTCAGGTAGCCGAAATAACGCCTTCTTTCCCGGCAGTTCTCGTGGTCGAGCACGTTGTCTGCTTCAAAGCGGTAAGTCATGCCGGCAAAACCGACTTTCTCCACGAACAGGTTCAGGTTGCTGTTCGAGCCGATGTAGATGACGTTGTCGATATCGAAGAACGGTCGGTTACCATCGATGCCATCGAAGTAATTGAATCCATAGTTCAGATTGATGGATGGAATATCATGCCTGAACCCAAGACTTACCCGGCCCCGGTCATAAGGCACAACCTTCCTTTCCATGGCGATCATCGGATCATCGATAAACGAATCCTGCACCAGGAGACCTGCCGTAAGAACGGCCTGGGGAAGGTTTATTATGCCCAGGCGCAGGCTGGCATTGATATTCAGGCCATAGACTGTTCCGTCACCCACGTTGCCATTGGTTGTGGCCAGCCTGCCGGGGCTGCTGGAGATGTCGATACGATCAATGACATTGCTGATGTCGTAATAGAACAGCCGGGTGTTCAACACGCCTCCGTCAGCGGGCAGGCGATAGTCAATATTCAGGTCATAACGCCAGCTTTCTTCCGGCACCAGTTCAGGGTTGCCCGCCAGGGTGTCCTGATCTTCGTCCCGGTCGTTGGTGGCAGCAGAAAAATCGGAGAACCTTAACTGAGACACCTGCTTCTCCGCCGACATGCGCAGCTGAAGCGAGTTGCTGACATTGAACCGGAAATCCAGTTTGGGCTTGAGGAAATCGAATATCCTGGATTTAAAGTCATCGGCCCGCTGTTCAATTTCAGACTTTTCATAGAGCAGGCTGCTCTGCAGGGACATGCGCGTATTAATCTGCCAGTTATGGATTGCGAATCCCTCGAAGCGTAACTCCTCTACGGTGGATACGGCATTGGGAGGATCGGCAGGCACGAGCCCACCGTATTCCGGGAGGGGATCGCCGGGGATGCGCAGGCCAAGTTTGAGGCTGGAATCCTGGATAGTCTGGGCGCCCTCTATCCCCAGCTCCAGGTTCTGGCCTCCGGCAATGTCCCAGGCATAAGAGGTGCGGACGATCCTCTCCTGGTACTGGCTGCGGGTATCCAGGAACAGGTTTTTGATCTCTTCGTTATTAATGGCCGTGGATACATACCGTTGCCGATTAATGGCATTGTTCTTTTCGTTAACAATAAATAACAGCTTATAGCGTCCGCCGCCGTCGAAGTTGTGTTCGTAGTCGCCGCCGAATTCCCAGTTATCCGCGGTCGCGGGGAGTTCCTCCCGCTCGAATACAACGGGTCCCGGGTTTGGCTTCAGGTCGGTGATCACCCGGACCAGGCTGCTTGGTGGGTCGCTCTCCCCATACAGCACATTAAAAGCGATGCGGTCCGACGGTGTTGGCTGGTAGACCAGATTGGAATTAACAGATATGTTCTGCTGATCCCGGTAGCGGTCAAACGTTCTTGTTTCGTTCAGGGAGTGGTCGGACAGCAGGCTGAGTTCGTAACTTTCCAGCGCCTCATAGCTGGTCGCCAGGTTGGTACTGAAAAGGTAATTGAGCGGCCCGCGCTGGCCGCTGAGAGAAAAGGACCCCGTCGGCTCGACAGTACCGTCTTGAAAGTGAGTCATACCCAGTTCGCTGGAGTAAGCGATGGAGGACTGGGACTCAAACAGTACGATATTAACCAGTTGGCCGGCATTCTGTACATCGAGGTTGCCGGAGTTGCCGCGGATAATTTCGATATAGTTCACCTGATCCGCAGTAATCCGATCAAGCTGCGATCGCGCTTCATTGGACTTGCCGGCCAGGCGTTTGCCATTGATAAGTATCCGGTCGCTGCCACCCAGGCCCCGATCGTTGCCGCCCCTGAAATTACTGGCACTGTCTCCATCGAGCGCCAGGCCGATGCCCGGAATCCGGTTCAGCATGTCATTGACAGTAACCGGTGCGTACTGGGTAAAAAAACCCGCCGCATAGGTGACGGTGCCGTCGGGTGTATCCTGAGCCTGCAACGACAGGGTCTGGGACAGGCAAAAAAGCCCGCAGAGCAAGCGGAGGCGGGGGTATTTGAGTGCCATGGTTATTATTATTCTGGCCTTCCAGGCTGGCAGGTTAACCCCCTCTTTGGTCGGTGAGCAAGCGGTTAGTGAAGATTTTTTCTGGCGCGATTCTCCTGCCAGGGTGTCGCAGGCTCCAGTATCTGTTGCCCGGTGCCTCGATCTGGCGTTGATGCCGCTAAAATGGGGCTTCGCGTCTGCCCTGACCAGTGGACACTGCTGGGGAACCTGTTTATGCTCGTTTTACGGTTAAGTGGCCTCTGACTGATTCCCACAACGCGCTGTGGCGATAAATCAGAGGCTCCTCAAGTCTAAAGTCCGCCAAGCAGCAATGGCCTGAAGCATGCCAACACCAGAACAGCAGGACCACAAGCCGTCAGGCACACCACCGCCTGCCATCCCTCCCGGTATCCAGCGCTGGACCGACCTGTTCATTCTCACCCTGTTGTTTTTTGCGCTGATTACCTTCTTTGACCGGGGCGGGCAGGGGCAGGCGGACATTGCCTACTCGGAGTTCAAGGAGCGGCTGCGTAACGATGAGATTGCCAGCATCAACATGCGCGGTGACAGGATCGACGGTACCTACCGCTTTGCCGTGAATGATTTTACTGAGTTCACTACCACCTTCCCTCCTCTGGCTGACGATGATCTGTTTCCACTGTTGGAGGAAATGGACGTGGAGGTTCGGGTCAGCTCCGAACAGCAGTCCATGTGGACCCTGCTGTTGATAAACCTGCTTCCGTGGTTGTTGTTGATCGGCATTTTTATGCTTGGAACCCGGGCGATGCGGGCTGGCGGCAAGGGCTATCCTGGCGGCGGTGTGTTCAGTTTCACCAAGTCCAAGGCGCGCATGACCCGTGGTGAGAATATCAAGTTAAGTTACGATGACATTGCCGGCCTTAAGCACGCCAAGGATGACCTGGCCGAGGTTATCGACTTTCTGAAGAACCCGGACAAGTATCGGCGCATTGGTGCAAAAATTCCCAAGGGCATACTGCTGATAGGTCCGCCCGGCACCGGCAAGACACTCCTCGCCAGAGCGACAGCGGCAGAGGCAGGTGTCCCCTTTTTCAGTATTACGGGCTCCGAGTTCGTGGAGATGTTCGTCGGTGTCGGTGCGTCCCGCGTCCGGGATATGTACAAGCAGGCCCGTGAAGTGGCACCGGCCCTCATTTTCATCGACGAGATTGACTCGGTGGGACGCGCCCGCAGCAGTGCCGCGGGGCTGGGCAATGATGAGCGGGAACAGACTCTGAATCAGATTCTCGCCGAGATGGACGGCTTTACCGGCGATGAAGCCATTGTGGTCATTGCTGCCACCAACCGGCCGGACGTACTCGATACGGCCCTTACCCGCCCCGGGCGTTTCGATCGCAAGGTAGTGCTGGACTTGCCCCAGCGTCAGGCGCGGCTCGATATTCTGAAAGTCCATGCCAGCAAAGTCATCATGGCGGAAGACGTGGATCTGGACAGGATTGCAGCCGGCACGGTAGGTTTTTCCGGCGCAGACCTGGCGAACCTGATTAACGAGGCCGCGTTGCTGGCGGCCCGGGAAGGGAAGGAGCGGGTAGACAACAGCTACCTGGAGCGTGCCCGTGACAAGGTGATTCTCGGGGAGAAACGGGAATCTCTACTGACCGAGGATGAGCGCAAGCGCACTGCTTACCACGAGGCCGGTCACGCCCTGACAGCCTATTACATGCCTTATGCCGATGCGCTGCGCAAGGTCAGTATCATTCCGCGGGGGTTGTCTCTGGGCTTTACTGAGCAGACCCCGAAAGAGGACAAGGTCAATTACGGGCAGCACTACCTGGAGGACCGGATATCCATCATGCTGGGTGGGCGCAGTGCGGAAAAGCTGGTGTTCGATGAAGTCAGTTCCGGTGCTGCCAATGACCTGCAGCAGGCGACCACGCTGGCTCGTCACATGGTTACAGAGTGGGGAATGAACGAGGGTCTTGGCCCCCTGAGCTTCCAGCACCCGGACCAGACCTTTCCCGGCCAGGAACTGGTGCTGCGTAAGGATTACAGCGAGCATACCGCAGAGTTGATCGACGAGGAGGTGAGCAGGCTGGTCCGTGATAACGAGCTGCGCGCCTTCGATACCCTGCAGGCCCACCGGGAAGAGCTGGATGCCATTGCCGCGGCCCTGCAGGAGAAAGAAACCCTGACCGATGAAGATGTCCGACAGATGCTGGCGCCCTTCAAGAAGAAAGCCGCTGCGGCTCCTGTCAGTTAGTTCGATCAGCGGGCCGGGTGCCCGGTCTGGCCAGCGCAAAGATCCAGGGGGCGACGAAGCCTCCGCTATTTATGGGCAATAGGCTTGTCGGTAAACAGATAGTCTTTAAGTTCCTTGTCGAAGCGTGGGCTGCGACGGCGTATCCACTCCAGCACCATGGCCGCGTGCTCCATCTCCTCGTCGCGATTGTGGGCGAGAATGGCCCGTAACTCGTCATCCTTGCAGGCATCTACCCGCTGGTTGTACCAGTCCACGGCTTCCAGTTCTTCCATCAGCGAGGTAATGGCCCGGTGCATGTCGCGGGTAGCATCTGACAGTTCCTCAATGGGTTCGTGATAGCCTTCATTTGCCATTGTTTTCTCCTTGTTGATGGCATCACGGCAGTGATACCTAAATTTACCCGCTCACTGCATAAATTCTTGGCCCGGGACCGCTTCGCTGCTTCCCTAGCAGCATTTCCAGCGCCGTACTCGATTTTTCTGGATATCACGTAGAATGACTACGCTCAATCCATAAAAATCTCCAAGCGACGCTGGAAATACCACTCTGAAAGCTCCTGACCTCAACAATTTATGCAATGATCGGGTTTATCAGTATTGCATCTTGGAATTCAGCAGGTGGAAGTCTACCATCCTGGCAGTCAGCAAAACATCCCGGCAAGGCGCCTGAGCCCTGACGATGGATACGCATGTTACAGCAACCGGATCTTATAACCACACGCCTGCGACTGAGGCCTTTCCAGCTTGAGGACGGGCCCGTCGTGCAGCGCCTGGCCGGTGCCTGGGAGATCGCCGACACCACGGCGAACATTCCCCATCCTTACGAGGACGGTATGGCGGAGTCCTGGATTGCCGGCCACGCCGATGCTTTCAAGACTGGTGAGCAGGTCACTTTTGCCATCACGCTGCATGCCAGCGATCAGCCGCTGGGCGCCATCGGGCTGATGCTGGAGAGCGGATACCTGGGTGAGCTGGGCTACTGGATAGGGCTGCCCTATTGGGGGCAGGGATTCTGCACCGAGGCCGGCCGTTCGGTGGTAGAGTACGCTTTTGGCGAGCTGGGTCTGCAACGGGTCTTTGCCCGCGCGCTGCGGCGGAATCAGGCGTCGCAGCGGGTGCTGCAGAAGTTAGGCATGCGTCATGAAGGTACCTTGCGCCAGCAACTGCTTAAATGGGGCAAACCTGAAGACGTCGATCTGTTTGGCGTGCTTAAGTCTGAACACAGGCCGGCCGGTGATGGTTTTCCAGGACTACCGCCCGGCAAGTGAGTCTGGAGGCAGCCCTCGGAAGAACTGCAGAACCTGGCCTCGCGCATTGATACCACGGCCATCGATGATCCCCGCCTGCGTGAGCAGCTTGATCAGCTGAACCAGCGCCTGATGGGGCTGAATCAGCTGGTGGAAAGCACGACATCCAACACCGACAAGGTGGCGACTCTGTCACAGACCGTACAGGACGACTTTGTGCGGTTGAAATCCCGATCAGACGGCAGCATTGACAGTGTGCCGGACCTGCTGCTGGGCAGCGCCCGTCTCAGTCAGTGATGCCGAATTCTTCGTAGACTTCCAATGTACGGGCACCAGCCAATGACCCCGGCATGGAGTAGTTGCCCTCGTGGCAGCCGTATTCATAGAGTCCATCGTCGGTGGCGTAGAAGCTCAGTTCGGCAGTCCAGGGCTGGCGGTACAGATTACTGTCTTCAACGCTGAACTGGTACAGCATTTCAGCATCGGAATAGCGGCTGAAGCGTTCGATAATACGCCCCTGCTTGGTAATGGACACCGTGCTCTGGCTGAGCTGCTGCGGGTTGATGTTAACGGTTTCCACCACCAGCTCGTTGCCTTCGTACCAGCCAACAGAATCCCCGAACCAGGGCTCGTGAACGGCTGGCCGGCGATTGGCCCGCGCCTCAGCGGGGGTATCAAAAACTGGAATGATACGCGCGTCGTGGACCATCTCAACGAGGATGGTTACGTACTTGTCGGTCTGCACAAACTGATAGGTATTGTTGTAGAGCGCTCCCATCATGCCGGGCCCGGCTTTATTCCCGAACCCCAGCAGGCAACGCTCTGAATTCGGGAACGCCTCCGGCCCGCGGAAGTCCGCGACACCGGTGGCATAGCGGGAGCCGAAACTGGCGCGTTCGAAGTCGAAACGGGGATTGTCCAGCCAGGGTACGCGGCCGTTGGCGGGTTCGATGATGTAAGAGGTCCGGAATTCGCCCTTGACCTGGGCCAGATTGGAGCCGGGATCCACCCAGAAATTGTTGTAAGCCCTGACACCAAAATCTGACGCCCCTTCATCGGGGATGTCATTGATTCCGTCGCCTTCGTCCAGGCCTCCTTCAATGCCCGCGATGGGAGTGCTGGCTGCTATTACCCGGGCCTCCTCGGCAGACACCACCAGTGTCTCGACACCTGCGGGGCGCTGCAGGCTGGTTAAGGATGCATTGGTCCAGATCCCTTCAAGATCAGGGCGCCCGGCGTCCTGGGCCTGGGCCGGGAGCGCAAAAACTGCGAGACCGAGCGCAAACCAGCAGGCTTTTTGTATATCAGGTTGAGTTGGTCCCATGACAGGGTGCTCCTTATTTTTATTGGTTTACGAGTATTGACGGGGAACGCCTATTCATACCCTGTACAGACTACGCGCAAACATCGCTATTCTCAACTGTCGGTTCTGGTAAGCCAGCCTGCTTTGTCAGGGACACTATGGGGCGGCACGCGGGACTATTCCCGACGCCAGTGAGCCTGGTGGATACCCGCGAAACCCGCCCGACAATGGGTGCTGAGCGCAGCAGGCAGCCCGGCTGCAGGGGAAACACACGACGATTCCTGATACGCAGGGTGTCCTGCAAAGCAGTTTGAAATGCGACCGGAGGCTATCGGAAACGCAACATGGAGCGATTCAGTTGAGCCACGCTTGTCACGCCCATCAGCTTCATGTCCCTTTCGATTTCCAGCTTCAGGTTGTTCAATGCCCGCTCCACGCCGGGCTGCCCGGCGGCAGCGAGGGCATACAGATAGAGCCGGCCGCCGGAGCAGGCCCTGGCGCCCGCCGCCAGGGCTTTGATCACATGAGTGCCGCGGCGAATGCCACCATCGAGTATGACATCGATCTGGTCACCGACAGCATCGCTGATCTCGGCAATCTGGTCGAAGGGTGACCTGGAGCCATCCAGCTGACGACCGCCGTGATTGGAGATCATTATGGCATCGGCCCCGATGTCGACCGCTTTGCGGGCGTCCTCCACACTCATGATGCCTTTGAGGCAGAAAGGTCCTCCCCACCTGGTTTTCAGCGCCTCAGCGTCACTCCAGCTCATGGTCTGATCCAGCATCGAGGCGAAATAGTCACCGATTGAAACAGCGACATTGGAGCCCTGCTGAACAAAGTCCTTCAGCTCTGCCAGTTCAAATGACTCACCAAAAAAGTAGTCGAAAGTCCAGCCCGGATGGGTAGCAAAACTCATCAGGCTGCGCAAAGTCAGTCTGGGCGGGGAAGTAAACCCGGTGTAAAGATCCCGCTCCCGGTTGCCCCCGGTAATAGTGTCCACGGTCAGGGCCAGGGCATTGAATCCCGCCGCCTGGGCCCGTTCGACCATGGCGTCATTGAGGCCACGATCCTTGTGAAAGTAGAACTGGAACATTTTTGGCGTGGAGATCATTTCGCCAATTTCTTTCAGCGCAACAGTACCCAGAGCCGACACGCCGAACATGGTGCCGAATTTTTCTGCCGCCCGCGCCACCGCCCGCTCGCCATCGCGATGAAACAGCCGTTGCAGGGCGGTAGGTGAACAGAACACCGGCATCTGCAGTTTCTGCCCCATGACAGTAACTGACATGTCCACTTCTTCTACCCCTGCCAGTACCCGGGGGACCAGGTCGCACTCCTCGAAGGCGCTGGTGTTACGCCGATAGGTCACTTCGTCGTCCGCTGCACCGTCAATGTAGTGGAAGATCGGACCAGGGAGACGCTGTTTTGCCAGAAGGCGCAGGTCATGAACATTGTGGCAGTTGTTGAGGCGTCGGAACATGTTGGCTGTCCTGCTGAAAAATAGAATCAAGTCTAGCGCTAATCCGGCAGGGAGGAAAACATTCTGGAGAACCGGGTTCCCAAGCCTGATCGACGGCAAAACGGCGCTCACCTGGGTTGAATCTACCTATCGGACCTGCGTCAGGCGTGGTGTTCCTCAGCTTTTACCCCTACACTTAGGGGCCCTGCCTATTAATAACAAACGTTGGGACAAGTAAATGAACACAATCAAGAAACTCTTTATACCCCTGGTCGGTGTCGGATTACTGGCAGCCAGCCTGGGACTGAATGCCCAGCCCGCTACCGCCGACCTGGTCGGCAATGCCCTGATCCATGGTGATCGACCAGCAGCCGACGCTGCGGACGACGCACGACGCATGCCCCTCGAAGTATTGGCATTTGCCGGGCTGCAGCCGGGCATGACAGTCTTCGAATTGGAAGCGGGCGGAGGTTACTACACGGAGATCATGAGTCGTGCAGTAGGGCCTGCCGGAGCGGTAATCATGCACAATCCACCGTCGTTCGACAGTTTTCTCGGTGATTCCGTTGCCCAGCGCGTGGCAAACGACCGGCTGCCCAACGTGCGCGTGACCCGGACCAATTTTGATGTGCTGGAAGCGCCGGATAATTCCGTCGACATGGTGACCTGGATTCTGGGACCTCACGAACTGGGCTATGCCCCCGATGGAGAATCCCTGGGCGATGCGGAAACCGCGTTTGCCGAAATCAGCCGTGTCCTGAAACCCGGTGGGCTGTTCCTGGCCATTGACCATATCGGCCCGCCGGGCTCAGGTGTGGAAGTGGGTGGTACCCTGCACCGAATCCGTGAAGAGGTGGTGACCGGCTACGCTGCAGCCGTGGGGCTGGAGATGGTGCGTAACTCAAATCTGCACAGGAACGACGCAGACCCCCTGGATAACAGTGTTTTTGACCCATCGATACAGGGTCAGACCAGCAAGTTCGTGGCGTTATATCGAAAATAAGAAATTATCTGAATTACCTGTTAACAATATGCGAAGGAGATAATAATGAAAAACCTTTTAGTGGCCTTGATACCAACTCTATTGCTTGCCTTTGGCAGTGCTGCCTCTGCCCAGCAGGCGCCGGCTCCCTGCGGTCCTGCCGGCCAGCTGCCCGCCGATTTAGCCGCGGACGTGGCGGAGGATGCACGCTGTTTCGAGCTGCGCATGTACACCGCACAGCCAGACGAAAATGGCAATCATGGCATCGGTGAGCTGCATCAGCGTTTTCGTGAGCAGGAAGTGGGTATTTTTGAACGCCTGGGCGCTGAAGTAATCGCCGTCTGGCAACGGCTGGACGATCCCAACACCCTGGTGTGGATGCTGGCCTATCGTGACCGCGCCCACCGCACCGAAGTCTGGGATGCATTCCGTACCGATGCGGAGTGGTTGGCGCTGCGCGAGAAGTACCCGGTTCAGGTGTCTGCTGAAGTCTACATGATGAGCAACACCGATTATTCAAACCTGAAGTAGTCCGAAAATCGCGAGCTGCGGGGCACAGTCTGACTGCTGCCCCTTGCGAGCGTCTGCCATACAGGTCAGCGCAATCTCGGTTATGTAACAGTTTCTACCTGCAGTCCAATTGAGTTTTCCTGTCAGACATCGTTTCGCTATTACAGAGCCGGGCAGGGTGGCAGTTCATTTTGAGCGCACTAACCTCTGCAACGGGAACCGGCAGGCTCGCACAGAGCGCCGCGGTAATAGACCAAAGGTTCCTTAATCACAGATTTTCCTTCACAGAGGGTTGATTATAAGGAGATCGCTTTTCAGAGGCTCCTTGACAAAAGACCCTTCAGCTTTCCAGATGAGGCCGAATTAACGATGAATTCTCTTCCAATTGCCGGATTGCCAGGCAGGAAACAGCGTCTGGCCATCGTAGTCAGCGTCGCCACCGGGCTGATTTCGGCCGCTCTCGGGGCTTATGGGCAGGACAATTTCACTCCCAACGGCGTTGCCGATAATCGCCGCGATGCCTTCGCGATCACCAATGCGCGTATTTACCAGTCTGGTGGCAACATTCTTGAGAACGGTATGCTGCTGGTCAGTGAAGGGAAAATTGACCAGGTGGGTGTTGATGGTGCAGTACCTTCCGGCTATTTCGAAATCGATGTGGCGGGTCGCTATGTGTATCCGGGGCTGATCGATATCTATACGGATTACGGGCTGCCGGCGCCGGACCGCGCTCAGGATAGCAACGGGGCGGCGGAAAATCTGTTCGCCACCGAGCAGGCGTTTTACGTTAACGACGCGATCAAGTCCCAGTTCCGCGCCAGCATGGTTTTCAGTCCCGATGAAGAGAGGCGACAGGCACTGCGTGAGATGGGTTTTTCCACCGTGCTCAGTTTTCGCAGTGACGGCATCGCCCGCGGCACTTCATCGTTGGTTACGCTGGGTGACGAGAGAGCCAACCAGTCGGTGATCGTTCCCGATGCGGCTACCCACTACTCGCTGGACAAGGGCACCTCTGTGCAATCAGTGCCGGGATCGCTGATGGGGGCGATGGCGTTGCTGCGACAGACCTATCTGGATACGGAATGGTTCGCGGCACAGAGCCCCAGGCCTTTCACGGATGAATCGCTGGAAGCGCTGATTCGAAACCGGTCCCTGCCGCAGATTATGGAGGTGGATAACTGGCAGCTGGCCTTGACCATGGACCGGATCGGGGATGAGTTCTCGACTCAGTACATTCTCAAGACAGCCGGTGACAGTTACCAGCAGCTTGACCTGGTCCGGGCAACCGGTGCTTCCCTTATCGTGCCGATTGATTTTCCTGAGGCGCCTGCTGTTGAAGATGCGGTAGAAAGCGACGAAGTCTCTCTGGCTGATCTCAAGCACTGGGAGCTGGCGCCTTATAACCCGGCCAGACTTGCAGAGGCTGGAATACGTTTTGCGATTACCAGTCATGGAGCCGGGGAAGAATTCTGGTCGAATCTGCGCGAGGCGGTAGAAAAAGGCTTGTCTGAATCCGCGGCGGTGGAGGCAGTTACCCTGCATCCCGCCCGCCTACTTGGCGTCGAGGACCGTGTCGGGCAATTGATCCCTGGTGCACTGGCCAATTTCCTTATCACCTCGGGTCCCTTGATGGATGATGGCACCGTGCTGCTGGAGAACTGGATTCAGGGCCAGCGCTATCCCCTGGATGTCGACAAGTCGGACCGCTCAGGGCAGTATCGGCTGGCCGTTGGTGATCGCGTGTCGACCATGGAACTGTCCTTCCGGAATGGTGAGGCCAATGCCAGCCTGACCGAATCTGACACCGTGGTCGACATCGAAGTCGATGACGAGTTCATCTCCCTTAACTATGTCAGTGACGACAACGGCAACAAGACGCGACTCGCCGGCTGGCCGGACGGTGACGGTTGGCGCGGAAACGGCAACCTGCCCGGCGGTGCGTCCGTCAGCTGGTCGCTGTCCCGACTCGGAGACGTGGCCGTCGAGGAAGAGCGGGTAGCATCAGACAGTCTGGAAGACAGCCCTGGTGCAGTGATCTATCCCTTTGTGGCTTACGGGCGGGAATCCCTGCCGGCGCAACAGGACATGGTGATCAGAAACGCCACGGTCTGGACTAATGAAGCGGCCGGAATCGTGGTTACCGACGTGCTTGTCGAAGGAGGCAGAATCAGCGCGGTGGGGCCCGATCTGGCAGCGGGCAATGTGCTGGAGGTCGATGGCACCGGCAAGCATCTGACGCCGGGCATCATCGACGAACATTCCCATATCGCCCTTTTCAATATCAATGAACGGGCCACCAACTCCGGCATGGTGCGCATGCCGGACGTGGTGAACTCCGAAAATATCAATATCTACCGCAACCTGGCCGGCGGTGTGGTTGCCGCCCAGCTATTGCACGGGTCCGCCAACCCCATTGGCGGACAGTCCGCGCTGATCAAGATGCGCTGGGGCAGGCCGCCGCAGGAACTGCTGATCGAAAATGCCCCCAGGTTTATCAAGTTCGCCCTGGGAGAAAACGTCAAGCGCAGCAGCAACCCGGCGTCGGTCCGCTACCCGCAGACGCGCATGGGTGTGGAACAGGTCTTCGTTGATGCGTTCACCAATGCGCGAGCCTACGAAAAGGCCTGGAACGATTACAACAGCCTTTCCGGTGTGGCGCGCCGCAATACGCCAAGACCCCGCAGGGACCTGGTCCATGAAACCATGCTCGAGATATTGAATGGGGAACGTTATGTGACCGCCCATTCCTATGTGCAGTCGGAAATCAATATGCTGATGCAGGTGGCCGACAGTTTCGATTTCAATATCAATACCTTCACCCATATCCTCGAAGGTTACAAGGTAGCTGACAAAATGGCGCTGCATGGTGCCGGAGGTTCCACTTTCTCTGATTGGTGGGGATACAAATGGGAAGTACGCTATGCGATACCTTATAACGCCGCTCTCATGCAGCAGGCCGGCGTGGTAGTGGCAATCAACTCGGATGACGCAGAGATGTCCCGGCGCCTGAATCAGGAAGCCGCCAAGGCGGTCAAGTACGGGGGTGTCAGCGAGGTGGATGCGATGAAAATGATCACGCTGAATCCCGCCAGGCTCCTCCACCTCGATGATCGCATGGGGAGCATCAGGGTTGGTAAGGATGCGGACCTGGTGCTGTGGTCCGATCACCCCTTGTCGGTTTACGCGGTAGCGGAAACGACCTGGGTGGACGGTATCCCCTACTTTGACCTGGAGTCTGACCAGCAATTACGCACTGAAATCGCCGCCGAACGGGCCAGGCTGATCGCCAGGATAACCCGGGACAGCGCGGCGAACGGCAATGACAGCAGTGAAGAGGAGGAGTAGGGCATGAACTGGATAAACAGGTCGAGAGCTGTTTCCTCATTGCGCCGTCTGGTTGTGACGGTTTGCCTGGTCTTCAGCAGTCTGGCCGGGGCGGTAGTACCCGTTCCGGCGGCGGACCAGAGTGAACCCATCGCTGTGGTTGGCGCCATCATTCATGTTGGTGATGGTACGATTATTGGTGACGGAGTGATTACTTTCGATGACGGTATCATCACCTCAGTCGGCCAGGCGGCGGACAGGATTAATCTCGCCGGGCACCGGATCATCGATCTGCAAGGGCAGCACGTCTATCCGGGATTCGTCCTGCCCAACACCGTCCTGGGGCTTGAAGAGGTCGGCAGCGTACGCGCTACGCAGGATGTTGTAGAAGAGGGCGACATCAATGCCAGTGTCAGATCGGCGATTGCCTACAACACCGATTCCGAGTTCATTCCCACGCAACGATTCAATGGCATCCTCACAGCCCAGATCACTCCGGAAGGCGGGCTTGTTTCCGGCTATTCATCAGTAATGAAGCTGGACGGCTGGAACTGGGAGGACGCCCTGCTGCAGGAGGATGATGGCTTACATTTACGCTGGCCGAGTCTTCGGATTCGGGAGCGCGACGAGGAGACCGGCGAGCTGGAAACGATAGACAATCCAGAATATGAAGGCGCCGTTCAGGTTCTGAATTCGCTGTTCCAGAATGGTGTGGCCTACACCGGTGAACCGGCCAACCTGAATCTGCGTGCCCTGCAGCTTGTTCTCAATGGCGCTGCCCGACTCTACCTTCATGCCGACGAGGCACGGGAGATCATCAGCGCCGTGCGCTTCGCCCGCCGTTACGGCGTCTCTGATATCGTGCTCGTCGGAGGGCGTCGGGCGCTGCTGGTCAAGGATCTGCTGCTTGAGGAAGCGGTGCCGGTCCTCTACGAGGAGATTCATGCGCTGCCGGAAAATACCTGGAGTGACGTTAACGAGTCGTTCCGGATGCCGTTTCTGCTTCATGATGCCGGGCTCAAAGTCGGCATCGGTGGCGGCGGCACATCCCTGGACAGGCAGCGCAACCTGCCGTTTTTCGCCGGCACGGCGGCGGCCTACGGTCTGGACAGGGAAACCGCCTTGTCGATGATCACGCGCAATAATGCCGAGATACTTGGTGTTGCCGAACGGGTCGGGACGCTTGTGGTGGGCAAGGACGCAACTTTGATAGTTTCCACGGGAGATGCCCTCGACATGCGTACCAGCAATGTCATCCTGGCCTTTATTCAGGGGCGGGAAATCGACTTGTACGGCACTCAGCAGGAGCTGTATGAGAGGTATCAGGAACGCTACTCGCAGCCCCGCAGAGACTGAACCGGTAGCGGCGGCTCAGAAACGGTTTTTCAGGCCGAACAGAACTCCGCCGAGGATAACCCAGAACAGGATGATGCCCCATTCCTGGGGCCAGACCAGTGCCGACGGGCTACCCGGCAGGTACAGGAAAATCAGCCCAATGGACAGCAGCAGTGCCGCATAGCCGGTGAGTGTGCCGTATGGCGCCCGATAAGGTCGTTCCAGCTCCGGTTCGTTTTTCCGCAGCGCCAGGAACGACCAGGCTACGAAAGTATAAGCAACAACGATACCCAGTCCGCCGGCATTTACCAGCCATACCAGGGCCGGCCGGCCGAACAAGGGGCTGATCAGTGACAGGGCGCCGGCCAGCAGGATAGCGTTTACCGGCGTCCGGTATTTCGGATGCACTTTACCCAGAAACTGCGGCAGCATGTTGGCGTGGGCCATGGCGTAGATGGCCCGGCTGGCGCCGACAATGAGTGCATTCCAGGTGGTCAGGATGCCGGCCAGACCGGTCAGCAACAGGACAGTGCCGCCAACCCTGCCGTAGATCAGGGCATTGGCTTCGGCCGTGACCACGTCAGTGTCACCGAGGCTTCCGCTATCCATCACCAGACCGACGCCGAGAATAATCAGGCTGTACCAGGCGATCGCCATGAGAATGGACAGTACCAGCGCGGTACCGATGTCATGGAACGGTAAGTCAATTTCTTCGGCTGCCTGGGGGATAATGTCGAAGCCTACAAACATGAAGGGCACCATGACCAGCACCAGCGTGATGCCGCTGACACCATCGGTGAACAGGGGCTGAAGATTGTCAGGGCTGCCGCTGAATGCCGATCCTCCGATAAAAAGAGCGCCAACCAGAAGCATCAATGCGACGACGACGGTCTGCGCGATAGCGACCATCTTGACGCCGATGCTATTCAGGGTGGTCATCACCACCGCCCCGACCACGCCGGTCAAGACCCAGGACAGGTAAACATCCCACCCGGCGATGGTCCACAGATAGCCGCGGTCAAGCCCCGGAACCAGAGAACTCAGGACGGTAGGCAATGCCACGGCTTCGAACGCAATGACCGACACATAGCCCAGAATGATTGCCCAGGTACACACAAACGAGGCGCTGTTACCCAGGGCCCGCTGGCTGTAAACATGCTCCCCGCCGGCAAAGGGCAGCGCTGAGGCCAGCTCCGCGTAGGTGAGCCCTACGATCGCTATGGCGCCGCCGCCGATCAGGAAAGCCAGGATGGCCCCAAGGGTACCGGCAGAGAGTATCCAGGTGCCGGTCAGTACTACCCAGCTCCAGCCGACCATGGCACCAAAGGCCAGGGCAATGACGTCCCGACGGCCCAGGACGCGAAGAAAGCTGGATTTCTCTGAGGCGTGATCTTTATTGTTTTCACTCATGGCTGTTTTGTCGTTATTTTCAGAAACCCGGGCGGGCGGGGAGCCCAAACTCCGCGGGCTGGCGAATCAGCGTCCGGGCTCTTCGAGATAGCCCAGCCTGACCAGGAAGCCGTCCATCTGCTCCACCGTCGGAAGGTACCAGCGGTCGTTCTCCACACCCTTGTTGAAGAAACCATGTTCTGCCTCTTCGTAGCCGATTGACGTGCAATCTCCGGCCAGGCGGGTCAACTTGTCGCAGAAATCCTGGACATCGCTGTATGGCACTGTGGTATCTCCATAACCATGCTGGATCAATGTGGGGACGAAATCGCCGCCAGCCTGATGATAGGGAGACAGGGCTTCAGCATCACCCGGGAACTGGCGGGGCCGGGAGTCACCGATCTTGCCTGTATTGACTGCCGGATTAAACAGCACCAGGGCATTGGGTCTCGAGCTGACGGAAAGATTTTCACCGGGTGCTTCGAAACCCTGCAGCGCCGCGGCAGCCGCTGCCAGATGGCCGCCAGCGGAACCCCCCGCCGCGGCGATGCGATTCGGGTCGATGCCCAGGTCGCCGGCATGGCTGCGCACCCAGCGGATAGCCGATTTGGCGTCAGCCACCGCCGCTGCAACGTTGCTGCCATGACGAAACAACACCCGATAATCGGCAACGATCGCGACCATGCCCAGATTGGCTAAATGCTCAGCGTGTGGCACAAATTGTTGCACCGAACCCTGTCTCCAGCCGCCGCCGAAGAAAATATTATGGCGGCTCTGGGTTCGACGCTGTCGCTGTGGGGCTGAAAAACATGCAGGCGCAAGGTGACACCATCCACCGACTTATACGTGTGGCTGCCAGCACCACTCAGAAAATCTGGATTGGGGACAAGCTGCGCCTGCGCTGACTGGCCAGCCAGCAACAGGCTGCACAGAAGGAATGAGCAAAGATTTTTAAGCATGAGGCCGCCTCTGCCTTGATTCCCGCCGGGAACAATTATTGTTGGTAAACCAGCTCGCCATTCACCCAGGTCTGTTCGATCGCAACATCCATGATCTGTTCCGGGTCAATGGTAAGCAGATCGTCTGAGAGTACGATCATGTCGGCAAACTTGCCCGGCTCCAATGAACCTTTCACCGCTTCCTCGCGATTCAGGTAGGCCCCGAGAATCGTGTACCCGCGAATGGCTTCCTCCATGGTGATGGCTTCATCAGGGCCATAGACCTGGCCACTCATGCCTTTGCGGGTCACTGCTGCATACAGCCCTACCAACGGGCCGATTGGCAGAATGTCGCTGGATATTGCCACTGTGATGCCATGATCCATGGGGCTGCGTAATGGATTGTTATGCTGCAAACGCCAGCCGTCCAGATTTTCCGCGTAGCGACCCTCAAGGGTATAGGTGAAGTTAGGCTGCTGCGTGATATGGATGTCATGTTCGGCCATCAGTTCCATGGTAATTTCGGGAGGGCGCATGGAAAAATGATTCAGGTAGTGGCGATGGTCTGCACGGGGATTTCTTTCCAGAGTGTCCGCCAGGGTATTGACCACCAGGACAATAGCGGCGTCGCCGATGGCATGAATGCCCATTTGCCAGCCGGCATCGTGTATTTCATTGAGCAGGGCCACCAGTTCGCCCTCTGGCATGTTCAGATAGCCCCGATACTCGCCCTGGTTCACATAGGGCTCCAGCGTGTAGGCGGCCGGGCCGGTAAACCCGCCGTCGGCGAAAACCTTGATGGGGCCGATTTTCAGGAATTCGGTGCCGTCACCGACCCGGGCTTTCAGATCGTTGATGGTTTCCGGATTGCGCCATTGAAACTGCAGCGCTGCCCGCGGCAGCGGAAGATCTGCGTTTGCGTAAAGATCTTCGAACATCAGGTAATCGTTAGTGGTTTTGGAGGCATCGATGATGCTGGTGATTCCCTTGGCCAATAAGGCATTCAGATTGACCTCCAGGCTGGCGATCAGTTCCTCGTAGGTGGAGTCAGGGACCAGGCGCCCGACAATTTCCTGGCGCTCTCTGATGATGCCATTCAATTCCCCGTTGTCATCCCGCTCAATAACACCACCTTCCGGTTGCGGGGTTTCAAGAGTAACGTCGGCCAGTTCCAGCGCCAGGGTGTTGACCACGGCACTGTGGCCTCCGGCGCGGGTCAGGGTGACCGGGTTGTTGGGTGCCACCTCGTCCAGATCCCGGCGCAGTGGCCGTCGACCCTCCGCCAGTTCGTCCTCTGACCATCCGTAACCGGTAATCCACTCGCCTTCGCCGATCTCCTCGACCTTGGCGCTGATCAACGCCTGTATTTCGGCAATGGACTCCACCTCACTGAGTTCAATGTAGCGCTGTGGGCGCCCCCGGATATGGATATGGGAGTCGATGAAACCGGGCATCAACGTCTTGCCCTCCAGGTCCACCAACCGGTCTGACTCATAACGATTGGCCAACTCACTGCCACCGGTGGCCACGATACGCCCATCGTCGACGACCACGGTATTGTGGATGGAGAAATTTCCGTCTACCGTCAGCACCTTGCCGTTGGTCAGAATGAGATCGACGCCCCTGGTTTCCCGGGTATCTGCCGTGTCAGTTGAATTCTGCTGCGGTTCCTGCGGACCGCAACCGGCCAGCAGTAGACCGAATAAAAACGTGGTGAGTATTGCGGGTAGCCGAATGCTGATCTTCTTGTTCATGTGATACCTCGCTGGTTATTACAGTCAGGATGCTGACAGATTTTCCTTTTGCACATACGCTGCCGTGTCGTCCAGTGCCTTACTGAACAGGTGAATCATCTCGTCTATCTGCTCTATGCTGATAATCAGCGGCGGACAGAAAGCCAGGCAGTTGCCACTGACTGCCCTGGTTAACAGGCCGTGATTCTGGCAGAACTGTTTGGCCATGGCTCCAACCCGGCCATCGACAAAGCCCCGCCTGGTCCGTTTGTCGGCTACCAGTTCCACGGCGGCGATCAGGCCCTTGCCGCGCACTTCGCCCACCAACGGATGCTCACTGAATTCCCGCAGGCGTGACTGCATGTGCCGGCCCACCGCAGCGGCATGGGCAAACAGTCCGTCACGCTGATAAATCTCAATGGCCTTCGATGCAGCGGCACAGGCCACTGGATGGCCGGTATAGGTGTATCCGTGCCCGAAGACGCCAACCTGGGCGCTGGGTTCCTGCATGGCTTCATACATAAAGTCGGGGATTATGGCCGCACTGATGGGGATATAGGCTGATGACAGCTGCTTGGCGAGGCTCATCAGTTGCGGTTTGATGCCCATGGTATTGCTGCCGAAGTCGTTACCGGTCCTGCCAAAGCCGCAGATTACCTCATCGGCCCAGAACAGGATGTCGTACTCTGCCAGTAATTTTTCCAGCGCCGGAAAGTAGCTGTCGGGTGCCACCACCACGCCGGCGGCACCGCCTATGGGTTCGGCAACAAAGGCAGCAATGGTTTCCGGCCCTTCCTGTTCGATCTGTACTCGCAGCCCGGCCAGCAGCCTGGTCACGAAAGCCTCCTCGGTTTCCCCGGGCTCGTGGCCGTGGTAGTAGTGCGGGGTTGCGGTTCGCAGAATACCCAGCGCCTCAACAGGGATATCGAAATGGGTATGCATGGCGGGCAGGCTGGTCAGTGCGGCGGAGGCCATGGTAACGCCGTGGTAGGCACGATCCAGGGTGATGATTTTCTTTTTCCGCGGTTTGCCGATCACGTTGTGATAGTAGTGCAGCATCTTGATCTGGGAGTCGTTGGCCTCGCTGCCTGAATTGGCGAAAAACACCCTGGCGCCGTCGACCGGCACCATGGCGGTCAGTCGATCGGCCAGGTCCATGGCGACCTGGCTGGTACGGCCGCCAAACAGATGGCTGTAAGACAGAGTCTGCAACTGTTCGGTGATGGCTTCGATCAGTTCCTGGTTGCCATATCCCAGTGCCGAACACCATAATCCGGCCAGGCCCTCCAGATAGCGCTTGCCAGCGGCGTCGTAAACGTAGATACCCTCGCCGCGAACAATATTCAATTGTTCGACCTGTTTGAGGTTGGTGGTGGGATACACAAGTTTTGTCATGGGCTAGAGCATAAGTCAGCACGGGCCCGATTGCCAACATGCGGTGAAGGTTTCCCAGGTAACAGGTACTATGGCTGAACCACTCACGGTTGCATGGGCGTAAACTCGACAGCAACCCGCCACAATGGAACCCTATGAAGACTGAAAAAGATTTGCAGGACAAGATTTTTGTTGTCACCGGCGCCAACAGTGGCATCGGTTTCGAGTCGGCACGGGATTTCGCCCGCCGTGGTGCCACCGTCGTCATCCTGTGCCGCAACGAAGCACGCGGTCAGGAAGCGGTGGATACCATCAAGCAGGAAACCGGCAATCCGGACGTGTATCTTTATCTGGCTGATTTCAGTCTGCTGTCCAGTGTTGCCGAGGCAGGCAGAGCCGTGCAGAAAGACTTTCCCCGTATCGATGTGCTTTGCAACAACGCCGGCGCAGCCAACGAGAAGCGCCAGGAGACTGCAGAGGGATTTGAATTGACCTTCGCCGCCAATCACCTGGGTGGGTTTCTGCTTACCCAGTTGCTGATGCCCTCGTTACTGGCCGCCGCCGGAAAAGACCATGCCCGCATCGTGTTCACCAGTTCACTGGGTCACAAGAGCGGGCCACTGGACTTCGACGACCTGAATATGCGAAAGGGTTACCGTGGCCTGAAAGCCTACGGGCGATCCAAACTGATGAACCTGTTAACCGCCCGCGAGCTGGACCAGCGCTATCGGGACCAGGGTATTGTGGCCAGTTCCTTTCATCCGGGTGCTGTGCGCACGCCCATCTGGTCCAAGGGCGGTGTATCCGGCCGGTTGCTGGGTCTCCTGCTTTACCCGTTCATGATCAGTATTGAGAAAGGCGCTGACACCATGATCTGGCTGGCCAGTTCCACGGATGATCTGTCGCGCCATGCCAATGGACACTATTATTTCAAGCGTAAGAGACCGTCCATTGCTTCCTTTGCTACCGACGAGGCAGCCCACAGACTCTGGAGCGTCAGCCTGGAACTGGTGCAACCCTTTCTGAACGAATGATTGCCCCTTGCTGGGGCGGCTCGACCTGAAACCTGCCGGTTTGGCACCAAAGCGGGGCGATAGTCCTGTCAGCAATAAAAAACTCCACTACACCAGTCACCTGGCATTGACACTGTGATTAAAAAATTCATATTGTCGGTGTCACGGTCGGTAGAAAGTCTTATCCACACAGCTGCCGAGACAGGCGTTCCTCGATGGTTGCTCATTCAGACCACCGGTTAACCGGCCAGGGCCTGTCGGCGCCGAATGTCACTCTGTTTCTCTGTCAGCCAGCGTGGCCAGTAAAAACTGCAGGAACAGTGGCTCAATAAAGCGCAATAAATAGAGCGAAACAAATAAAGCGAAACAAAGAGGAATATTATGAACAGCGGAGCGGGGTGTCGGGTAGCGCGGGGCAGGGCGAGTGGCAGCCTGAAGAAGTACCGTTCCAGATTCCTGCTATGGTTTCTGCTGGCTTCTTGTTCGGGCCTTAGTCTGGCGGCGGAGCTGCAACTTACCGATGCAACCATAGCTGATTTAAACGCGGCGATGGATGCGGGCACGCTGAACTCTGTGCAGCTGGTTGAAATGTTTCAAAGTCGCATAGCCGCCTATGACAAGCAGGGGCCGGCCATCAACGCCGTGCTGACACTGAATCCGGATGCGCTGGATCAGGCGCGTCTGCTGGATCTGGAGAGGCAGCAGAACGGGCGGCGGTCGCCATTACACGGCATCCCCATTGTGCTTAAAGACAACATGGATACCCGGGACCTGCCCACCACCGCCGGTTCTTTTCTGCTTAAGGGTTCGATCCCTCCGGATGATGGGTTTATCGTGAAAAAACTGCGTGACGCCGGCGCGATCATACTGGCCAAAGTCAATATGAGCGAATTCGCCTCCGGTGGGGCGCTGAATTCCCTGGGTGGACCGACATTTAACCCCCATGACACGTCACGTACCCCGGCCGGTTCGTCCGGGGGTACCGGTGCCGCCATCGCAGCCGGCTATGCCATGATGGGGCTGGGAACCGACACCGGGGGTTCGGTGCGTGGACCCTCCTCGGCCAATGGTATTGTGGGGTTGAAAACCACACATGGTCTGCTCAGTCGCGACGGAGTCGTGCCCCTGGCCCTGTCCTTCGATACGGTCGGTCCAATGGCGCGCAGCGTCTATGACGTAGCTGTGGCTCTGGGTGTGATGACTGGCATCGATAGAGCCGATCCCTCGACGTCAAAAAGCTTCGGGAAATTTGAGACCGACTATACCCGCTACCTGGACGCTGACGCCTTGAGCGGCGCCAGAATCGGCGTCGCCAGAGTATTCATGGGCAGCGATAATGAAGTCGACTGGATCGTCGAGTCAGCGTTACAGACCCTGCGTGATGCCGGCGCCGAAGTCGTGGACGTGACGATACCTGATTGGCTCATGGATGTGCGCGGCCGGTTCTATCAGACGATCCGCTACCGTGAGTTTCGCGCCCAGATCGCCGATTATCTCGCTACCCTGGGGTCGGATTATCCCAAGTCTCTCGATGAACTCATCAAACAGTCCATGGCGCTTACCGCGCGAAGGGAAGACGGGGCTATTCCAAATCCTGGCAGATGGAATCTCATGATGAGGGAAGACGCGAGCGGCGAACTCAGCGACGCTGAATACATAGCCGTGCGAGACCATGCGCTACCGCTGGTACGCAGCGTGCTGGAAGGCATCCTGCGTGAAAATGAACTGGACGCGATCGTCTATCCCACATCGACGACCAGGCCCGGCAGGGTGGACCCCGATCCTGATCCCGATAGTGCTCCGGGCGGTGGTGAATCTCCGGTGACGTTGGCAAACATGTCAGGGTTTCCCGATATGATAGTACCGGCGGGTTTTACCGCCCGTGGTCTACCCATAACTCTTTCTTTTCTCGGTCCCGCTTTCAGTGAACCACGGTTGCTGGGGCTCGGCTATGCCTTTGAGCAACGGACCCACGCCAGGCGATTGCCTGCGCATACGCCGGTTTTACCCGGTGAGTTGATTACCATTGAGTAGCTGAGTGGCCAAGAAATAGAGAAACACAGAAACACAGAAACAACAGAAAACAAGAACCCAAGAAATTGAAGAATCAGGTCGTCCAGTCACTGGTTTAACTCATTGATCAGAGGCTCCTCAAGTCTCTACAAGAGCGTAGATCAGGCTTCTTGAAACGCAACATGCAGCAACTGTAAAGTGTTGGAGAGCTGTTGGCTGCAGTGACACCACTGTGGGTAGAAGTGGCTTTGAACTAAAAGGAGTTCATCATGGTTAGATTGTTTCCTTGCGTGATGCTGGCACTCGTCAGCGTTTCGATTCAGGCGGCCGAAGAAACGAGCGGCTGGCCCTACTGGGGTGGCACCAGGGAGTTTAATCGGTATTCCAGCCTCGATCAGATCAACGCAGACAATGTGGCCGATCTGCAAATCGCCTGGCGGCGGCCGGCATTGGACCCTTCTCTCCAGAACGCGTTCCCGGAAATTCGCGTGTCCGGTAATCTCCGCTCTACGCCGATTCTCCTCGATGGCCTGCTCTATGCGACTAACGCCGTCGGCCTGGTCGAAGCATTCGATCCCGCCACCGGAGAGACAATCTGGATACAGCAGCCGATTGCCCCGACTCTGGAAGAAATGAGAGGTCAGAGTACCCGGGGTATTGATTATTGGACCGATGGGTCCAGTAATCACCTGTTGGTAGTCAGAAATAATTACCTTTTCTCGCTGGATGCGGCAACAGGCCAGCCGATCCCGGGGTTCGGCATCGACGGTCGCGTCAACCTGGTGCCTGACTCCGCCGAGCGATTCTCCTTCATTTCCGGCGGTCCGATAGTGGTCAACGATGTCGTCGTAGTGGCGGGTACTCTCGATGGCGCGGGAGACAGTGGCCGGTTATGGCGGGGGGTCGCTTCGGAAGATGTGCGTGGTTACGATGTCAGAACCGGGGAACACCTCTGGACCTTTCATGCGGTTCCCAGGGAAGGCGAATTCGGCACCGACACCTGGGGCAATGAATCCTGGCGGGAGTCCGGGGACCTGGGGTCCTGGTGTTGCCTCAGTGCCGACGAGTCACTGGGCTATGTTTACGTGCCATTCACGGCCCCAACAGCCGCCTACTACGGTGGTCATCGGCCAGGCGACAACCTTTTCTCCAACAGCCTGGTTGCGATCGACGTCGCAACCGGCGAGCGCGTCTGGCATTTCCAGATGGTCCATCACGATGTTTGGGAATACGACAACATCGGGCCTCCGGTACTCGGAGAAATAACGGTCGAGGGCAAAACCATCCAGGCAGTGATGCAGGCCAACAAGACCGGCTGGGTGTATGTCTTTGACCGGGTCAGCGGCGAGCCGGTCTGGCCTATCGAGGAGCGGCCGGTGCCGCAGTCCGATGTGCCGGGCGAAGTATTGTCTCCTACCCAGCCCTTTCCTACCAAACCGGCAGCCATCGCCACCCAGGGCATCACGGCAGCGGATATTATCGACTTTCCGGAAATAGGGCAGATTGCCCGTGCGACGGCGGCGAATTTCGTCACCGGGCCGATTTTTACGCCGCCCACTCTGGCCAGCGAGCAGGTGGGTGGTACCCAGGGAACCCTGATGCTGCCGGGTTCGTGGGGCTCGGCAAACTGGAACACCGGTGCGTTCGATCCCGAAACCGGGTATTACTTCGGAGTGACGCATGATGTACCACGGGTTTATCGCCTTGAGGAGGCGACCCAGGAGGATACCGAAATGGCCTACTGGAGCCCGAACAGGGATGCGCCCTATATAGACGGTATACCCCTGACCAGGCCACCCTGGGGCAGGATTACCGCAATCGACATGAATACCGGTGAGCACGTCTGGCAGGTTGCCAATGGCGACTCATTGAGCGACCACCCGGCGCTGAGAAATCTCGACCTGCCGATGTTGGGTATTGCCAGCCGGCCGGTGGCGCTGGTGACCAAAACTTTGCTGTTTCTGGGCGATGGCAGCAACGTGTACGGTGGAACCCAGCCCAATATGTGGGGCAGAATGTTCCGCGCCTTCGATAAGACCACCGGCGATATAGTGTGGGAAATGGCGCTCCCCTCAGGCACTACCGGAGGCCCCATGAGTTACCTGCATGAGGGCAGGCAGTACATCGTGGTAGCGGTCGGTAACCTGGGTTCGGCAGCGGAGTGGATTGCGCTGGCACTGGATTAGGGCGGTTCTCGTCGAGTAGCGCAATACGCTGCTCGGGCGACAAACTCCCTGGGAGGTCATAGTCATTGCCATACCTCAATCTGTCCGGGCAGTGCAGAAAACGCCACGCCAGGCTCCCATGATGCCTGGGCTGGCAGGCGGCGGCGGGCGAACCAGGATTCTCAGCGATGTGCCAGCGGCGTGCCCTGGGCACAGCAGGCGGCGAACGAATGGGTTTTGAATTCCCTGAACTCAGCCTGCAGAGCGTGAATTTCGGTCAGCACGCTGTCCCGCTGATCTGCAAGCGCGACCGGGTGTTGCGCCAGTAACCGGCCAAGGTTCTCCAGTGATCTCTCCAGCTCGCTGATACTGCGGTAGACCAGGTTGCGTCTGGTGTCTCGCTGAGACTCAGGGTAGAGGGGGTTGTCCCGTCTCACCGAAGTGCACTGACGCGCTCGGCCACCCTGGCCGTTATTCTGACAGACCTGCTGTTGGACGTAGGGATTTACCGTGCCAGGGAAAAACTGGTGGGGCGTTTCGGCCAGGGTTCTGGCCATGGCGAGATCCGCCTGGGACTTGCCCTGGTAAAGCAGAGCCAGCGCGGCGACATTTCTGGCCGGATTGTCTTTAACCCGGGCCAGGCCGGTGCGGTAAATGGTGCTTATCTCCTCCGCCTTCCAACCTCTTTCGCGCGGACCTTCGCCCAGCAGGTTTTCCCGCAGACTGCGTATTTTCCAGTCTGCCAGTTCCACCACGGCCTCCGCGTAGCGAATATCGGTGCTCTCATAGAGACGGTTCTTGAGATAAAACTGCAGCTGGTGCTGGGTATCCGCCTGCTGCCAGTCCTGCAGGGAGAGACTGCAAAGGATCAGTTTCCCGAGAAAAGGTAACTGTTGCTCGCTGTCGAGACCGAAGTTTATCCGGGTAAGTTGCAGTGCCTGCTGGTAGTTGGCGGTCGCCTTTTCGAAGTCGCCATGCTGCTGATAGATTCCGGCCAGGTCGTCATAGACCTCGATCAGGGCAGGATCGTACTGTCCCCGTTCGCTCTGCATCCTGCCGAGGGTCTGGCGGTGGTCTGCCAGTTCCTGGCTGAGTACCACTGCAGAAGGCTGTTCCAGATTGCCATAGGAACGGAATGAAGCCGGCAACTGTAAATCCTGGCCGGCACCGAGTGGCGGAACGGAAAGGCATAGAACAGGTATTAACAGACATACCCGCAAACAACCAATCCAGCGCCCCGCAGCGCTTGCGATAGTTGATTTCGACATGTGTATGCAAACCCGGGTTACGTTATTAACGCATCCCAGCCTCTCTCATTTGCATGGCTGCCGGCGGCTCTGTTTTTGTTCTTAGCCTGCCGAACAGTCCCTTTATAACACAAAACTACAGAACTCAAAATCGACAGCCCGGGCAAACAAGGGCCGTATACCGTAATGCTTCAACTTTTTTTTAATTCGGTGTTCAGTCGATCATCGGTATTCTTGTTCTCCCTTCGGCCCTGGCCAGGGCCTGTTGCTGCCGCCGACGCTCCCCTTTCCGGAGCAAGGCCTCGCGGTTGCTGGCGTCTACCCGGGCATACCGGTCCCGCCACGACTGGTCGTCACTCCACAGATAAGCCGACCTGACAGTAACGCCGGAGACGGTCGCGCTATCAAACAGGGTCATTGCCTGCCGGACAATTTCCAGTTGCATGGCCTTGTCACCCGGCTTTCCACAAGGGTTGCCCAGCGGGAAGTCAACATAGTAGAAACGCGGAACGCCGCAATATTCGATGATATCCAGCGCGGAGCCGAGTACCACGGTGGGCAGTCCGTTGACCTCCAGGTGGCGTGCGACCAGACTCACGGTCTGGTGACAGACGGGTCACAAGGGTACCAGAAGTGCCAGGTCAATCTGATCCTCTCGACAGAGCTCCAGAATTCTGGGTGCGTCGTTATCCAGGGTGAGTCGTTTGCTGTACTCGGTAGGTACGCAGAAAAACCGCCGACCCAGCTCACCTGCTGTGCCCTCAGCCACCAGCCTGTTCAGTTGCTCGATGGGAAGAAAAGTGGGGACATCGCGCGTATGGGTATTGTCTTTATCCCAGGACAGGTGATCGGTAAACAGGGCAGAGGGTGGCGGATCCACCGGAACCGCTTCCACCTGTCGATCGGCTTTGTGTTCTGTTTCAGCAGGCATGGCCGTGGTGATAATCGCCACCTTCGATTCCTTCAGGGTTCTTGTCGGCTTCGAGAACGGAATGGTTTCGAAGTGAGCCCACTGATAGTCGCTGGTATAGCCCTGGGCACGGTAGTACTGACGCGTGCGCTCCATGTAATTAATGTCGTTGTTGTTCATCGATGCTGATCCTGTCGGTACGAACTACTGCAATGGCCTTTGCGGGAAAAAACTGTGCTTTCCCGCCAGTTTCTGCCCCGTCGTGGCTGCGCGCATAACCTTGTTCAGCAGCCTGTCAGTCAGTCCGGCAAACCATAAGCGATAACCCAGCCACCGGGTACCTCTGTCTGTTCGGCGCTCCGGTCGGTAGCTGTCTCCAACTGCAGACCTCCCCCGCCATCGGGTACAGTCACCAGCACGTACTGCCTGCCGGAGGACGGGCTGACATAAGTCATGGAAGTGGCCGTGGACGAACCAGGCAGGGCGTCGGTCCAGACTTCCTCGCCGGTAAAGATATCAATAGCCCGCATGGTGCTGTCAACAACATTGCCATTGAAAATCAGCCCTCCCCCGGTAGCGACGGATCCGGCCAGGTTGTAATACATCCCCATAGGCAGGGGCAGGCCGGTAGCCAGGCCCAGGGGGCCCAGGTCTTTGGCCGTGCCAAGTGGGCGACGCCAGAGGATTTCCCGGGACACCAGATCTACCACTGCCAGCTCGCCATAGGGTGGGCGCAGGCAGGGTGCGAAGAGCGGTGACAGAAAGAAAAAGGAATAGACGCCATACGGTGTGCCGGCCTGGGCGCCGCCCACTCCCAGAAATTCATCGCCCTGCAGTTGTTCCTTGGGAATAAGCCGGACTACCGAAGGGTTGTGCAGCGCGTTCACTACCATCAGGTGATTGACTTCATCTACCGCAACTCCGCCCCAGTTGATGCCACCGGCAACGCCGGGATAATGAAATGTGCCATCGCCGGTAGTAGGAGGGGTCAGTGGTCCCTCATAACGCATCTTTTTGAACTGAGCGCGACATGCCGCGTGATCAAACGGCGTGATACCCCACATATCCCGTTCAGAGAGTCTGTCGTAATCAAAGCGGGGCATGCCGATGGAAAACGGCTGGGTGGGTGACGTCGTTTCATCTGGCAGGTCGGTCTGCGGAACCGGCAGCTCGGCCACATCCGCAATCGGCTCACCGGTTTCCCTGTCCAGCAGGAAGATCTGAGCCCGCTTGGTGGGTACAACCACTGCCTTGCGCATGTCGCCGTTGACGGGCAGGTCCACCAGGGTCGGTTGCGCCGGCACGTCGTAGTCCCAGATATCATGGTGAGTGGTTTGAAAGTGCCACCTGACTTTACCCGTGCGGGAGTCGAGAGCGACGATAGAGCTTGAATACTTCTCCATGGCTTCGCTGCGGTGACCTCCCCAATAGTCAGGCGTCGCATTGCCGGTAGGTACGTAGACCAGGCCGAGGTCTTCGTCGGCACTGGTCAGGCTCCAGACATTCGGCGTGCCGCGAGTATAGGTTTCTCCGGCGGCCGGCAGGCCGGGGCGCTCCTCGCGGCCCATGTCCCAGGCCCAGATCAGGTCGCCGGTGAGGGGGTCGAATCCTCGTATAACTCCGGAAGGCTCCTGGGTCTCCTGGTTATCCATCACCCAGCCGCCCAGTACCAGCACATCATTGGCAATGGTGGGCGGCGAGGTGACGAAGTAAAACCCGGGTTTTACCTCTCCCATACCTTCCAGCAGGTCGATTTCGCCGCCGGTGCCGAATTCCCGACAGGGCAGGCCGGTCTCCTTGTTGACCGCTACCAGCCTGGCGTCGGTGGTGGCGGTAAAGATACGCTCCGGGCAGTCATTCGTTTCTGCATCAGTCGGCGACTGGTAGTAGGTAACACCCCGACAGGTGTCCCAGAAACCGATGCGGGCGGATTGTATTTCAGGGTCAAACCGCCAGCGTTCTTCGCCGCTGTCCGGGTCCAGTGACAGGATGATGTTCTGACCGGTACACAGGTACAGACCGTTGCCAACCTGGATGGGTGTGCCTTTGAATTCTCCTGGCACGCCGGTGCGAATTTCCCAGGCTTTCTGCAATCGGCTCACATTGCCCCGGTTTATCTGGTCAGCGGCAGCATAGCGGGTACCACCTTTCGATGATCCGTAGTGTCGCCATTCCCCGGAGTCATTACGTACCTGACCGGTTCCTGGGGCCGTTGGTGTACCGACCTGGTAACCGGTGTTGGCTAAGGAAAGGGCAAGCACAAAGACTGCATAGGCCCCCAGGGTGAGTTGGGTTTCAGTTTTCTGGAACAGAGGTTCTGGTTGTGTCTGCAACAGACCGCGGCGCACTCTCGGTACCACGAACCAGAGCCCCAGTACGGTGAAAAAGGCTATCCGTGGCATCAATGGCCAGAATGCCAGGCCAGCTTCATAGAATGCCCAGAGGTAAGTGGCGATCAGGAAGCCGCCATACAATGTTGCACCGCGCCGGTCGCCCCGAAACAACAGTCCGCTGCAGAGGACCAGCGCAACTCCCGCCAGCAGGTAGTAGAATGAGCCTCCTGCCAGGATAAGCCCATAGCCCTGCCGCAGCAGTCCGATGCTGCACAGACCGATGACGATGGCCAGGAAAAGGGGTTTGGGGTAGCGGGTAATGGGCTCAGTCACAAGGTCTTCTCTCTTTTCAGTTCGTCTGCTGCAGAGACGGATGAGCCGAGGCGATACTGGCGCAGCCTCTCAATCTGCACTGCACCGTTACTTGTCTTGAAGGTCTGCGCAAACCGTCTATCCGAACCGGTCGGTGGGCTGGCGACACGACCGTATTCACTGCCTGGCTGCTGTTGTCTTTATGGGATCTTTAAGCAACATCCGCGAATATACCATTGTCTATGTCTTTCTGCCCTGTTCGTTTAAGCTACAACCCGAATTACCGCCACTTTCAGGTCGGTGGTCAGGTTGCCAGAGTGCCAGAGTGCGGTTGATGGTGAGTTGAATCCGCCTGAATCGGCGGATCGCCGGAGCCAGGCAATTGCGCTGGCGATTCTGGCTCCGACGAGCCACGGGGCAGTGAATCACGAGAGGCCTGCTATGATTTTCAGAATTCCGTCTACATTGACAGGGGGGCGAGGCCCCAAAGCCAGGCTGGTCAAAGGTCGCCAATTCGGACTGCGACAGCCAGGTAAGAAACTATTCCTGCTCGCTCTGGTTGCCTGGCTGACAGGCGCTACCCACCTGTATGCCAGTGTTATTGGCGAGGCGGCAGTCGTGGAGGCCATGAATCAGTCCGGCAGGCTGGCAACCGATATCGCCAGAGACCCCCGCAGCAGACCGGAAAAGGTAATACCTTTACTCAATCTGGAGCCGGGTGACCGGGCCCTGGACATCTTCGCCGGCGGCGGTTACTACAGTGAGCTGCTGGCCCGCGTACTGGGTCCCGAAGGCGAGGCGGTTCTGCACAACAACATGGGGTTTGAAGCCTGGGGTGTGAATGAGCTGACTGACCGGTTCTACCGTCGGAATCCTGGTAATGTGAAGCGTCACACGACCAACGGGATCAATCTGGATCTGGCCCCGGAATCGCTGGATGCCGCCCTGATAGTCATGGCTCTGCACGATCTCTATGTTGTCCCCAAGCGATATAATGGACAGGAATATGTCCCGGTGGGCGAACCCATGGATGCCGGTAATTTTCTGGAGCAGGTGTTTCTCTCGCTCAAACCGGGGGGGCGTTTCGTGGTGGTGGACCATGCCGGCGAACCCGGCATGGCCCCGGACCAGGTTGCGGACCTGCACCGGATGGAGGAAGGATTTGCCAGGCGGGAAGTGGAATCCCGTGGCTTTCGCTTCGTTACCTCGTCCACTGCGTTGCACAATCCTGACGATGATCGTCGGCGCATTGTTTTCGATGAGGACCTGCGCGGACAGACTGACCGCTTCGTGCTGGTTTTCGAAAAGCCCTGAGTTCACAGGCGGGCAGACTCTTAACAATCATCGCTAAGAATGCCAGGTGGCCCTAATAGACAGTGATTGTCCGCCAGTTCTCGAGGCAATTTAAGCAACCTATGATTAATGGTCAGAGTAAATCAGAGATTCCTGGCATGGAGCGGACCAATGAGCCGACTGAAAGAACTCGATAGAGCAGCACTGTCCCGGCAGCAGGAAGCAATCTATCAGGATATTCTGAAGTCTCGTAACGGGCGCATCGAAGGCCCGTTCAAGGCCTGGCTGCATGCACCGGAATTTGCCGATCGGGCCCAGAAGCTGGGCGCCTTCTGTCGCTATGACACGAGTCTTCCACCCCGTCTCTCAGAGTTGGCGATTCTGGTTACCGCGCGCTGGTGGCAGGCTGACGTGGAATGGCGTATTCATGAGCCAATCGCGCGAGAGGCGGGATTATCCGCAGAGCTTATCGCTTCTCTGCAGGCAGACCGGCGTCCGGTGTTTGAGCATGACGATGAGGCCGTCGTGTATGACTTCGCCAGGGAACTGTTTGACCTCCGGCGAGTCAGTGCTGCCACCTATAAGCGGGCTGTGGAGCAGTTTGGAGAAGTGGCTGTCGTCGAACTGGTCGGGGTACTTGGTTATTATGCACTGGTTGCGATGACTCTCAACGTATTCGAGGTGGAAGCGCCTTCAAGCGATGGAGCAGGGTGATTCCATGAGTCAGCACCAGTCTGATCCGCCGGCTGTTTTTGTTGCCGCCCACGATGCTGAAGCGTACCGGGATCTTATAACCGCTGAGCTTGGCGGGGCGGTGCCTGTCGACATTGCCTGTTCCAGATCCGCAGTGACAGCCGGCTACCAGGGGCAGCCGATAATCCTCGGCTCCCCGGACTACCTGACCGACCTGCTGGAGACCCGGCCCCCGGTCCAATGGGTACAGTCCACCTGGGCGGGGGTTGCGCCGTTGCTGAAATTGAATTTCAGGGATTACCAGCTGACCGGCGTTAAAGGTATTTTCGGGCCCCAGATGGCGGAATATGTGTTTTCCTATCTGCTTGCCCATGAAATCGGGATAGCGAGGCGATTCAGGGAACAACAGGCCCATCATTGGGATGACGTTGAGAGCGGCTCGTTGCGCGGCAAGGTGCTGGGTATCATGGGTACTGGTTCGATTGGTCGGTACCTGGCAAAAACCGCTCTGGCATTCGCCATGGTGCCCATTGGTTTCAACACGCGGGGTGCGTCGGTCGAACCCTTTGATGAAGTCTACTGCAGGCGATCTATCCAGCCCTTTCTGGCGCGATGTGATCACCTGGTGTCCATCCTGCCCGATACGCCCGCGACCAACAACCTGCTTGATGCCGAGGCCTTTGCTCGAATGAAAGACACTGCAGTATTGATTAACGCCGGGCGCGGCAACCTGATCGATGAGAAGGCTTTATGCCGGGCGCTTGCGGAGCAGCAACTGGCCGGTGCCGTACTGGATGTGTTCAGGCAGGAACCTTTACCACCCGACAGCCCGCTATGGGATACCCCTGAACTGAAAATTACCGGGCATATTGCCGCGGTCAGTCAGCCCCGGGATATTGTCCGCTTGTTTGCTGAAAACTATCGCCTTTTCAACGCTGGCAATGAGCTGCGGTACCTGGTGGATTTTGCCCGGGGGTATTGAGATGTCATCACTGGCCAGATAAAGGAACTGTGTTATAGTGAAACCGGTCGATAAAGGAATTTAGTGTGAGCGCAGACTCAGTCCTTCCCTGCAGGGCTCTCAGAAAAGGAGCAGTACCGGGCGTATTACTTCCTTGCCTTGTTTTATTTCTCAGTTTCAGTGCGGTTGCGGACACCGCACTGGTGGGCGATGACCGCCAGTCTGGTTACCAGTATTGCGTTGAATTACTGGATGATGTCGATTCACCGGAACCCGGTCTGCCAGGTATACCCGCTACCGATACCGTCCTGTCTTTGTCGGCTGCCATTGTCTATTATCATCCTGCCGGCGTCATCCGGTCCTGCCGATGGCTGCCTCAGCATAGCCGCGCCCCTCCAGTTACCCCCGCCTGATCACTGTTTGCCTGAGCTCCACAATCAGGAGCCACAGTAAAGTGTCAAATCAATCAATTGAAGAATGCGGTGGGCCTTTCAGGTTCAAGTTTCTGGAGTATTTATTTATGCAAAATCTACACCTTTACACAGCATTGGAAGTCGATGAACTAGCCTGGCCGGATGATTCTGCCAGCTGCAACCTGGATTCACCGGCATCGAAATTCATGGTCGACTTCAGGCAGATCAAGCCAATAGTCTATGATGCAACGACTTCCGCCGACGAGCTGAAATCTTTCATGCTCCATTCGCATATCCAGCCGATATCGGTTCTCGACTCACAATCTCACTTTGCAGGGATTGTGAGCCTGGGAGAACTCAGCGACCAGGCATTGATCAGAAAGCAGGCCGAGGGTTTCTTCCGAAAGGAAATCAAGGTAAGCGATGTCATGATTAGACGCAGGGACCTGCCGGCCTTTGATGCGGAGGAGATTCAGAGAGCGACCATTGGTGACGTGGTTTCCGCAATCAAGAAATCCGGCTGCCGCTTTGCCCTGGTACTGGACCGGCAGACTCATCAGATACAGGGGATTTTTTCGGCCGATGAGTTGTCTGAAAGGCTGCAACGCCCGATAGAGATACGGGATGAGTCGAGCTTTTACCGGGTTTTCGCCCCGGTCTCGCCCTACAGCCAACGCATCAGATAAACAGGAGGTAAACGGGATAGGGGCCGTTCCGCTGATCGCTCCCGCTCAGAAATTGATTCGGGTAGTCAATTGCAGGCGGTGCAGATTTCCGTCTTCACCGCTCAGCAGGCTGCGCCAGCCATAGAGGTATTCGACCCCGAGGGAAATCCTCTGATTGGGTGCCCAGATCAGGTTGGCATGGGCGGAACGGCTTTCCCGGGTCAGTCTGTTGCTGGTTGTTCTGTGAGGATCGGTCACGGACAGACTCAAGGCGAATGACGAGCGCCAGCGGGGAGACCAGAAATGCTGCCAGGCTATCAGGCCGCTATAGGTGGTCGCCAGCGCAACCTGCCCTTCCGCTGTAACGGTAGCATCGGCGTAGGTCGACAGGGTTGAATAGCGCGCCAGGGCATTGCCGTAATTAAACATGAAGCGCAGGTTATCCAGTGCACCGGTTTCGATTCTTCCGGCCAGGCTGAATGCTGTACCCAGATCGCCGTCACTGCGGGCGGCCGTGCCTGTGGGGCTGGTGGTAGTGATTTCCCGCGCCAGCATGCTCAGCGACAGATTGCCCCATTCACCCGTTTGATCCAGTCGTGCTACCACGTCCGGTGGTCGGCGGTCGCCGCTACTGACTATGTTGTCCGTGCCGGCGAAATGCAGTCGGTTCAGGGAATCCTCCAGTGCCAGGCTGAGCAGCACGGTACCACCGAGCGGCTGCTGCCAGCGTACCAGCCGGTGCCGGGTTACGACATTACCGACCGCGATACCACTGTCGAGATCAGCCAGCGCCGAGGTGTTGGAGAAAGTCGTGTAGGTGTGTCCCGCCAGCAGGGGACCCAGCATCAGGTAAGCATGACGTAAACGGGGATCATGACCGTCGGCCCGGTCACCATCGAGATCGGCTTCCACCAGTGCCTCCAGATCACCCAGGGGTGTCTCCTGAACCGCTCGCACCCAGATCCGGGATTCCCGCGCGTGGGCATTCATCCGGTGTCGGATCAGGCCGGGTTCGCCGGCAACAGGGATATCCGGGGCCCAGAGTTCACTGTCACCGGCGCGGTCCCTTGCGGCAGAGATATCACCTGCCAGCAGGTGTAATCTGGCGAATCCGCCGGTACTCAGAGCGGGAAACTCTGCTCCTGCTGCAGTCCCCGGCCCGACACTCTGGCTCAGCAGGGCAGCAATCACCAGGCCCGAGCGCAACGCGGCTGCCCGTGTCACCGGCCAATTCCTCTCGGCTGGCGGTACAGAATATGGCAGTCATTGCAGGTGGTGTTGATGCGGGACAGGATAATTTCCATCTGCCCCGGCGTCAGCTGTCCGCCCTCGGCCTGGGTTGCCAGGGAGTCCGCCTGCTCCACAAGCCGAGCGGCAAGGTCAGCAAACCGGGAGGTATCGTTTTCCGACAGCGGCAGAGACGTCGCCAGCCCCCCCACGCCGATCGCACCCTGCTGCAGGCTGCGCGCAGACTCGCCGATACGCCTGATCTGCTGTTCCCGTTCCCTCGCCAGGACAGTCTCTGTGCGATGCAGATCGAACAGCAGTGCATTGAGGCGGGCGCTGTCCACCATCAACTGCTCGCTCATCACGGCGTGCAGACCGGCTGTTTCAGCCCCGTCGCCTGTTTCGGAGATTTCAGGTGGGCGGGACGAAACCTCGCCGGCGCAGGCACCGAGCAGCACGGTCAACAGACACACTGCGGTTGGAAAGAATCGCTGTGGATTGAACATGGTCCTGATACTCAAGCTGAACAAGGGCAATGCTAACACTGCGACGCTGCCTCTGTTAAAGAAGAAACCGCCCTGCCTGCAGGGATGCCGGTCAGAGTTTGCTTCGCCGGGGTCTTGGTGGCACCGTATTGCGTCAATTGCCAATAAACACTAAGGTCTGGTGGGACAGTTACTGGAACCCCGGTGGAGTGACGAGGTGATGTTTGTTAACAGGAACAACTGGCAAGAATAGATTTCAAAACCGCTGATCACTTGTCTGGCCGACGCATGCCGGCGGCTAGGCGCCTCGTCAGTGACCTCGCCTGAAAGCCAGAGCGATTCCTTAATTAATCAGAGGTTCCCTGAACCCGCTACCGAAAACGGTAACTGGGCTTCTGTCGGTCACGTGCCCAATACCCGCACCGGTGAGGCCACGCTCAATCCCATCACCGGCGACTGGTTTACGCAACCGATCGTTCCGGAGAGTCCTGTCTGGATCAGGCGGAGGCAAAGTTTACCGGTACGCGAGAGACACCAGTTCCCTGAACAACTGCGACCCTCGTTTAAAGTTAAGGAGCCTCTGATTAATTACTGCAATGCGCCGACCTTCAGATGAGTCCGCCCATTCATCATCAGGTGAGCTTGACGCCAGCAGAGGCCGGGTTAGGCTCAATGGCATTTTTCTTGTTTCTCACCGAGCGGCTGCAGAATTGACGCAGCATCACCCCGGGCGGCGGGTCGCCCTCGCAACGGGGGTCTTCTACGGTGATTCCCCGAGGTGTCAAAAAATTCAGACAGGGGGTCAGCGCAGAAACCATTGACTGGGGTGGGCGAACAGATTGAAAGCTGCGAATTCTGGCTGATTCATGGATCCGGGGACCAATTCGGGTCAAATTCAAGTGAGTCTGCAGTCTATTTCGCGGATTTTGACCCGTGTCTACCAATTTATACCTGCAATTAACAACTAATTAGCCTAAAATAGACCCCAGTTATCCTTTGCAGATTGCTGGATCATTGTTGTTTCCGCCATTGTTGTTACTTGGGAACCTGCACCGCTGAAGGCCCGAACCGGGGTGAATGCAAGTGGGAGTCTCGAGCATTTCGCTGGTCTTGCACATGTTTTGAACCGGTATGCACGTCGGTATGAGTTAGATCATAGTGTTGTGAGTGCAAAGATAATGCGTGAGTCGTGTGGATTCACGTATTCCCAGCTCGGATTGGTGAAGCCGAGACTGAGGAATTTCAACTTTTTCACCATTAGTTATATAGAAGGTCATATGAGTAAAGGCACAGTTAAATGGTTTAACGCGGACAAAGGTTTTGGTTTTATTACACCCGAAGACGGTGGCAAGGATCTCTTTGTACATTTTTCTGAAATCAAAAGTGATGGCGGATACGCAACACTGAACGATGGTCAGGCTGTAGAGTTTGAAGTTGGGCAAGGCCAGAAAGGCCCTTGCGCGACTAATGTCATACCCGGCTAATCCGGCCAGTCATTAGTTGAATGAGACGGCGTCCGCTTTGCGGGCGCCGTTTTTTTTTGTCTGCAGCATTTTCCCCCGAGTCAATGAGAGAGTGGCCGACAAATAAATCAGTCCCGGAAAAGTTGTGAAGGGCTGATGACCTAAGCGGCAAAGCAGTAGGCGATAAGGAAGTCAGTATTAAATAAGCACAATAAAAAAGCACATCAGAAAAGAACAATAGAAAAGTAGAAAAGTGACAGCCATAGAAGTAAATTAACAGGCTGTTTGAAAGCAGTTAGAGTCACAATCACTGGGAAACCAGGAAAAGGGGTATAAAAATGAAGAGTAATGGCCGTTTACTACCCTCAGTCAAGCCCGTAACGATTTATACGAGGGCATGGCGGCTTATCGGATTGTTCATTGTCACGTTAGCGCTGCCCACTGTTGCGGGCCAGGCACCCGAGCCGCGGGAAATTCCGTCGCGTACTCTGCCGGTACCGAGTACGGTGAGTCCGCAAATGCAACAGCTTCTTTCGGCCCCTGCTCCCGACGGATGGGATTCCCCACCACGCACCCGTGAAGCGTGGCTGCCAATTGCAGCTCGAATGGACGAGGCGCCCAGTGGCGCCCAGGCTCTCCTCGAACGCTTCCGGGTCACAGCAGAACCGATGGTCGTAAATGGTGTAAACGCCTTTATGCTGACGCCCGAAGACATGCCCGAGGCCAACCGTGACAGACTGCTCATGCATATTCATGGGGGCTGCTACATGATGTTTGGCGGTGAGGCCGCGATGGCTGAAGGTATCAGGATGGCCGGCTATGGCAGGTTCAGAGTACTCTCAATCGATTACCGTCGACCACCCACCTACCTGTACCCGGCGGCGCTGGACGACGCTGTGGCGGCCTGGCAGGGCCTGTTGGAAATGGCCGATCCTGACAGGATGGGCATCTTTGGTGCCTCCGCCGGTGGTGCTCTGACACTTTCGACTGTGCTTCGTCTGAAGGCGGAGGGACTGCCATTGCCAGCCGCCATAGGCCCCGGTACGCCGATGTCCGATTTGACGAAAAGCAGCGACTCTTTCTCTACCAACCGCCTGGTCGATAACGTGTTGTTCGGAACGGAAGGGCGATGCCAGGCGATGGCCGAGGTTTATGCCGGCGGACACGACCTGAGTGACCCGATGCTGTCGCCAGTTTATGGAGACATGAGTGGTTTTCCGCCCACCATACTGACTACCGGAACACGTGACCTGCTGTTGAGCGATACCGTTCGCGTTCATCGCAAACTGAGGCGCGCGGGAGTGATTGCGGATCTGCACGTCTATGAAGCCCAGGCCCATGCCTACTACCTGCGTGACATTCCCGAGGCGCAGGAGGTGTTTGAAGAGATGGCCCTGTTTTTTGACAGACATCTGGCGCGCTGATTTCAGTCTGGAAGCTCTGCCCGATAATCAGCCAGACCGCCTCGATGGCAGTGAGGAAGCTGGTGTCATTCTGCAGACCGTTGCCCCGGGGGTTGCTGACCATCCCGCTGGCTTAAGGGAAGGATTCAATACACCATGTTTGAAAAGTTGCGTAACAATCTTGCCAGGCGCCCATGGTGGATGAACGGGCTTATGCTGTTCTGTGCCTACATGACATTTATCTATGTGCCCTGGGATATGTTATCCAAGCCGGTTGCGGAGGCACAGGAAGTCTGGTTCGGCATACTGCTGTTGAGCTGGGCGGCCAAAGCCACCGAGCCTCTTCATTTTCTGATCTATGCTGCCGGCACTGCCGGGTTCTGGCAGATGAAACAATGGATGCATCCCTGGGCCAGCCTGTACACGGGGCAGGTCGCGGTGGGGATGCTGGTCTGGAGCACACTGGATGAGCGCGGCGCGGGCCTGGTAGCCGGACTGCTGACGGCCCTGCCTTTCCTGGCCCTTGCGGTGGTACTGTGGCGGTCCAGAAGCCGCTGGACTGGTTAACAGTCTGTTAACGCAAAGTTACCTCACAATGGTGACCGGACACGGTGCGTGGTTGGCGACCGCGTGGCTGACACTGCCCAGTATCGCTTTCCTGATACCTGAGCGGCCGTGGGAGCCGATGACAACCAGGTCGACATAGTTTTCGGTAGCGAAACGGGAGATCTCTTCCGCTGCCTGACCCCAGGTGGTGGCCAGCTCTGGCGCCGCATTCAGTTTGCCCAGTGCTTTTACCGTATCGGGCAGCTCTTTCTCACGAACTCTTTTTTCGAGCATATTGCGGACTTCCTCCACCGACATGGTTCCCTGCGGAGGGCCCGCCGGAAAGCCGCTTGCTCCCCAGGCACTGGCGACGAGCAGATCGTCGCTCTGCACCAACAACAGACTGACACGGGCGTCCAGTGAACGCGCCAGGTCACCGGCGAACGAGGCCGCTTTGAGGGCCCCCTCTGAGCCATCGGTGGGTACCAGAATGTGTTTAATGGTCGACATAAAGATTGCACTTCAACCAAAAAGATCAAAAGATTCAAAGCTACCATTTAAGAAATCTTCTGGCGCCTGATGACCAAGCCAGCCTTCTATCATGGTCTGATAGACGCGACGGAAATCGGTGGTGTGTGCGAGATTGTCGCCCTCGGTCAGCGCGGTGAGGCTCGGTAATTCGCCATAGTGACCGCCTTTCACCGGTTTGCCGACCACAAACATGTTGTTGGCAGCGCCGTGGTCGGTGCCCAGGCTGACATTCTCGGGCACTCGGCGGCCGAACTCGGAAAAAACCATCAGCGTGACATCGTCGGCCCGGCCGATACGCTCCAGGTCCTGGATGAAGGCGGCAATGGCATCCGAAGTGTAAGTGAGCAATCGCTGATGCAGGGCGTTCTGAAAGACGTGCGTATCAAAGGCGTTGTTGCGATAGGACACGTAGTAAAGCCTGGTAGGCATGCCTGCATCAATCAGCGAGACCACTTTCGGCAGGTCCAGCCCGTTGATACCGTAGTCCACCGGAGAGCGGTAGTTTGACCACGCCTGGCGTACCAGGGCCGAAGCATCATTGGCGCTGCGTGCGATGTCCAGCAGGAATCGTCGTGACGGGTTGTCGATATTGCCGCTGTCGCGAACCATGGCGAGCGTGTCTTGTTCTTCGAAAAAAGCATCCCGCATGAAACTTTCCGGTTGATCGAAGACGACGGGTACGTGGTGTTCACTGCGGACAGCCAGGGATTGTCTTGCGGCCACATTGACCAGGTAGTTGGGGGGTGCGTCCGGTGCCATGGAGTCAGCCAGTCGTCCTACCCAGCCGTATTCCTCGCCGCTGTTCGGGGCCGCTGTGTGCCAGTATGCCATTGAGGTGAAGTGGGAATAAGAGGGGTTGTCATAACCACAGCCGTGGATGATCGCCAGGTCTCCTTCTTTATAGAGGCGTTCGAAGCCGGCCATGCCCGGATTCAGGCCGAAATGATCGTCGAGAAGCCGCAGGTTCTGTTTTGCCAGGCCAATGTTCGGCCGCTGGCGGTAATAGGCATCGTCACCGTAAGGCACCACGGTATTCAGCCCATCGTTGCCACCCGACAACTCCAGGATCACCAGAATTCTATCATTACGAGGTGCGGCCGCTGCAGCCTCCGCCGCCCTGCCCAGGACTGAGGGCGCCAGAATGTTGCCACTCAGGCCGGCTACACTGAGCCCGGCCAGGCCTTTCTTGAGCAGGTCACGCCGTTTGATTGCCTGATTAAGCAGGTTTCGACTTGTCATACCTCTCTCCCTTTGTTTACCCAATCATTGCATAAATTGTTGGCCCGGGACCGCTGCGCTGTTTCCATAGCAGCCTTTCCAGCGCCGTACTCAATTTTTCTCGATATCACGCAGCGTGGCTGCGCTCAACCCATAAAATTCTCCGTACGACACTGGCATTGCCACTCTGAAAGCTCCTGACCTCAACAAGTTATGCAATGACTGGGTTAGCCCAACTGGTATTCCGGCTGGCTCATGAGAATATGCAATGCCATTCGCAGGGCATCCTCCATGTAGGTTTCCGCTTCTGCAATAGCGGACGTGCCAAGTTCCCGATCGAGAAAGCCAATCAGCAAGCGGCGCGCTTCCGGCCCCGGCGATACACGCATGAACCGACTGATCAAATAGTCGACGACATCGGCGGTAGTCTGGAGTTCCTGCTGGATCACCATCCGGCTAAGGTTCAGCCGGGCGGTGTGGCGAGGAATGGGTTTGACCCGCTCGATCGCCATCTGCCAGCCACGGAAGCTGCCGTAGCGGGTGTTGAAGTCTTCATCGCGGTCGGCCAGCCTGTTTGACTCAGCCATGATCTGGCCCTCGCCGATGCTGGCGGGCTGAGTCGCGGAGGTGATATCCAGCCCCTGGCGGATCCGCTGGGCTACACTCTGTATCTCGCGGCTTGGGTTGCGGCGGTCGGCCGGAATGAAATTAATGTCAGGGAACAAGACGTCCCTGGCAAAATTGCCGCGCTCCAGAAGCAGACCGGGTGTGATCCAGCTGCGGCCTCCGGCCCAGCCGGCTACGGTAGGTGGTCTGAACAGGCTCTGGCCCAGGGCGCCAGTTGCCTGGTTAAAATCAGGGACTCCTGGCACGCCCTCGAGGCCAAGTTTTCTGTAAGTGGAGACGGCCAGTTCTACGGGACTCTTTATGTGCGTGCCCACGGAGGCGGCGCTGTAAAAATCCCGGGACATAAAGATCGTTTCCAGCAGGGCCGCGATTCCGTAGTCCGCATCCCTCAGCACTGTACCCAATTGTCGCCGCAGTTCCGGGCTAAGGTCTTCGCGCACAAAGAACCGATAGATCTTGCCGGCAAGGTATTCCGCAGTGACCGGCTGCTCCATGATGATGTCTATGATATCAACACCGTCGAAGTTGCCCTGTCGACCAAGAAAGTTCTTGCTGCCATCGTCATGCTGATCGGCGTTAATGACAAAATCCAGGTCGGTGAAGTTCCAGCCGGTGAAAGCCCTTGCTCCCTCCCGGATATCGACTTCAGTGTAATTACCGACGCCCATGGTAAACAGTTCCATGATTTCGCGCGCGAAGTTCTCATTGGGAGCGCCTTTGACATTCACGCCGGCGTCAAGAAAGGCAAGCATGGCGGGGTCCTGGGCCACCGCTATCATCAGGTCACGAAAACTCCCGGTGCCCTGGGCATGAAACAGTTCCAGCTCTTTCAGCAGCTTGCGGTAATCACGCACCTTGCCCTCATTGACAGCGTAATGGCCGTGCCAGAACAGGGCCATCTTTTCCTGCAGCGGTGTATTGGTGGTTACCATTCGGTCTGCCCACCAGTAGGCAACCCGGTCAGTTTCCAGGGTGCTGGCCCGCAGCCAGTAAAAAAACTTATTAACGATCGGCTGCAGGGGGCGGTTGCCGGCCGGCTTTACTTTAATGCCAAGCGCCTCGCCGTGCTCCCTGGCCAGCGCAGTAGTAGCCGGGCGGCTGGGCGGGAAGGGCTCCAGGCCCGGGTCGTGGATGCCGGAGTGGTCAAAGGCCTGCAGGTGAGGATTGGCGGCCGCATCGAAATAAACCAGGCTGCGCACCGCTTCTGATACCGGCAGGGCGGCCAGGGCCTGGACCTGCTCCGGGGTGCCCCCGAAGCCGGCCCGTTCCAGCAGGTGCGCCGCGCGGTCATAATTCCAGTCGGCGTCCGCGAGTGGAGAAAGATTGTCCTGCCAGGACAGTAAGCCGGCATCCTGCGCCAGTACGAGCCTGGAGACCAGCAAGACCGCCGCGTACACGGGCATCGAAACCGTCCGGTGCCTGGCGCGCCCGCTGGAGAAATCCTTAAAAAGACCGTTTATGAGACGCCGGGGGTCTGTCTTGGAAACACTGCTGGAGAGAACTCTGAAGAGGCCCTTAAAGAGGGGCCCGGGCAGATCTGCCGGGCGTATCGCTGCGCGAACAGGGGCGTTATGAGCCGGGATGCGGCGCACGAAGGTCTTCATAGACTCCTCCAGATTCTGTGGAACTACCGGCAGAGTAATGGAGCAGTAAACACATTTCAATGCGCCCGATCAAACTACCCGATCATTCCGGATACCCCCGGTTTGCGTGAAGCGCCCGACATTGTGTTATAAGGTGTTTTTGTTTCTCAGCAGGAAAGAGCGGGTAGATGGCTGAAAATTACCAGCACAGTGATTTCGCCCGGCGGCTTGCTAAAGCGCTGCGTGGCAAGGTGTTGTTTGATGATTTCAGCCGCGGTCGTTACAGCACGGATGCCTCCATTTATCAGTTGCTGCCTCTCGGCGTGGTTATCCCGGCCGACGAGCAGGATGTCGAGATCGCCGTGCAGATGGCGGCGGACGAGGGATTGCCTGTCCTGCCCAGGGGCGGGGGTACCTCTCAGAATGGCCAGGCTATCGGCGAGGCGCTGATGCTGGACACCACCCGGCATCTCAACCGGATTCTGGATTTCGACCCTGAGTCACGCACGGTCTGCGTCCAGCCGGGCACCGTACTCGATACCCTCAACCGTTATCTGAAACCCCATGGCCTCTGGTACCCGGTTGACGTGTCGACCGCCAATCGGGCCACCCTGGGGGGCATGACTGGTAACAACAGCTGCGGAGCCCGCTCCATTCGCTATGGCAACATGGTCCATAACGTCCGCTCCATTGAAGCTCTGCTGGCGGACGGCACCAGGGCCCATTTTCAGAACGCCCGAAGCGCTGGCGACGAAAGTCCCGTTTATCAGAAGCTGGTAGCGGATTTACTGGCTCTGGGCACGCGGGAGGCTGACGAGATACGGGCCAGGTTTCCAGACCTGCTGCGCCGGGTTGGCGGCTATAACATCGACGAGTTGACCCGGGATGCCCCTAATATGGCCAGATTGCTGGTCGGTTCCGAGGGCACGCTGGGCTTTTTTCAACGCATTCATCTGAACCTGCAACCGATTCCCACCCACAAGGTGTTAGGGATCTGTCATTTTCCCACCTTCTACCAGGCCATGGACAGCACACGGCATATAGTAGGGCTGAATCCGGATGCGGTGGAGCTGGTGGATCGCACTATGATCGAACTGGCGCGGGACATTCCATTGTTTGCTCCTACCGTCAGCCGCTTCGTCAACGGCGAGCCGGATGCCTTGCTGCTGGTGGAGTTTGCCGGTGATGACCTGGATGAACAGCTGCGCAGGCTGAATGGTCTGGTGGAACTGATGGCTGATCTTGGTTTCCCGGATGCCGTGGTCCGCGCGACCGAACCGGCTTTCCAGAATGCTGTCTGGGAAGTGCGGAAATCCGGCCTTAATATCATGATGTCCATGAAGGGTGACGGAAAGCCGGTATCGTTCATTGAGGATTGCGCCGTGCGACTGGAAGACCTGGCCGAATACACCCGGCGGCTTACGGATATCTTTCATAAGCACGGGACAACCGGCACGTTCTATGCGCATGCCTCGGTAGGAACCCTGCACGTCAGGCCTGTCCTGAATATGAAAGAAGAAGGCGGGGCGAAGAAAATGCGCGCTATCGCTGAGGAAACTCTCGAGATGGTCCGCGAATACAAAGGCTCTCATTCCGGCGAGCACGGAGACGGAATATCCAGATCCGAGTTTCATGAATCCATGTTCGGTCGTCGCATGGTGGAGAATTTCGCGGAGGTGAAGCGCTGTTTCGATCCCGACAATCTGTTCAATCCCGGTAAGATAGTTAACCCCCCAAAAATGGATGACAGGCGCCTGATGCGCTTTCCGCCCGGCTATGGGCCGATAGCCACTGACGCGCAGCTGGACTGGTCAGACTGGGGCGGTTTCGATCGTGCCGCCGAGATGTGCAATAACAACGGCGCCTGCCGAAAGGCCAACGTAGGCGTCATGTGTCCCTCATATCGTATCACTGGAGATGAACAGCACCTGACCCGGGGTCGGGCAAATACCTTGCGGCTGGCCCTGACCGGGCAGCTGGGCGAGGATGCTCTCACCTCAGAAGCCATGTATCAGGCCATGGATCTGTGTGTCAGCTGTAAAGGTTGTAAGCGTGAGTGCCCTACCGGTGTAGATATGGCGCGCATGAAAATGGAGTTTCTGTCTCAATACAGACAGCGCCATGGGCTGGCGCTGCGTGATCGTCTGTTCGCCTATCTGCCCCGTTATGCGTATCGCCTGGGCAATCTCAGTGTTCTGCTTAATCTGCGTGACCAGGTGCCGGGGCTGGCCACTGTTTCACAATGGCTGCTGGGGCTCAGCAGCAAACGCACTCTGCCACGCTGGCGCAGGGATCAGTTTCGGGCTGCAGAAGAATTAACGAAAGACCATGCAATAACCCGGGCTGACCCTCAGCCGGGCCGCGAGAAAGAAGTGGTGCTGCTGGTCGATACCTTCAATGGTTGCTTCGAGAGTGAGAATGCCCGCGCGGCAGTGGATGTCCTGCGTGCCGCCGGCTACCGGGTCCACAGCCCTGGTGCAGCCGACTCCAGCCGGCCCTTGTGCTGCGGGCGCACTTTTTTCTCCAGCGGTCTGCTGGATCAGGCTCGGCACGAAGCCCGGCGCACAATCACCGCCCTGCAACCGTTCCTGGAACGAGGTGTGCCCGTGGTCGGTCTGGAACCTTCCTGCCTGCTTACCCTGCGCGATGAGTACCTGGCTGTTCTGCCCGGCGCGGATACGCGCAGACTGGCTGAGCAGGCGTTCATGCTGGAAGAGTTTCTGGTCGCCGAGCAGGAGGCGGGAAGGTTACAGCTGGACCTGAAACCCATCGCAGCGAACCGTGTCCTGCTGCACGGACATTGCCATCAGAAAGCTTTTAATGTGCTGACGCCAGTACAGAAATTACTGGCGATGATTCCCGGCCTTGAGGTTCAGACCATAGAATCCAGTTGTTGCGGTATGGCTGGTTCATTCGGTTACGAGGCCGAGCACTACGAAGCCTCCATGCAGATGGGCGGGTTATCACTCTTTCCTGCCGTGCAGAGCGCCGATGCAACAGACCTGATCGTGGCGGATGGCACCAGCTGTCGCAGCCAGATCAGCCACGGTACCGGCAGGCAGGCTGTGCACGTAGTGCAGGTGTTGAAGGAAGCTCTGATCAACCCCCTTTTCGTACCGAAAACTTCGCAGGCGCGTTGATGCCCTGTCTGGCCGGGGGTAACTCATTCCCGGAATTTTCAGATTCCCCGACCCCGCAGCAGAATCTTGGTGAGCCCGGGGGTTTCTAAGGGGAGACCGGCTGGCTGCAGCCCAGATCGGCGACCAGCTGCCAGGACTGATTCTTCTGGTGTCCCGGGAACAGCTCGAGATTGGTCAGCCGTTCAACGTCGCCCAGACTCTGCAGCTGCTGGCAGAATGACTCCGATTGCCGCATGTCATGGGGAAAGACGAAGCTCGCGATGCCCGAATCGGTAGCCACGATCTTATAATAGCCCGCCAGATTGGTGCCAGGCTCAAGGGGGTCGGAGCCCGGGGCCGTACCGTTAAAATAGACAGGCCCGGCAATCACATGGATCTCTTCTTCCTGGGCTGTCAGGGAGTTCAGCGCCTGCTCCAGCTGCAGCCAGGCCCCCAGGCGCAGCGGTGCAGGCATTGGCAGCATATTGCTGGTGTTGTTGAGTTCTGACCAGTACGGAGTGCTGGCAAAGCTGGTCAAAGGCACCAGGCGGACCCGGTTCTGTTCCCGGCTGACAGGCGTCGAAATGCCACCGTAAGGGCTGGCGCTACTCCTGATATCGGGCAGGTTATCCACCGGTTCCAGTTCCTCCATATCCGCCAGCCGCGATATCTCGGAAAGATTGGCCAGCCGGTCCGGATGCCATTCCCTCGGCAGCAGCGAGGCAATACCCACGGCATCCCGGGTCAGCCGGTAGGCAACCCAGTCGGAGCGGCGGCTGTAGCTGTTCAGGCCTGCGGCATAAAGGTGATGGATCACCACTCTTGAGTTGTTGGCGGTTATAGCCGACCGGTACTGTGGACAGGAGTCCTGACAATGGGTGATGGCGATTTCCTGGGCAGAGGCTGTGACCGGAAACAGGTGCATGACGGCGGCGATTAGCGAGCCGGCAAGCAACGGATTGACTTGTTTGCTGAGTGACATTTTCATAGTGCCTGGTTCACCGAATCCTAGTGATATATAAGTGGATAGCGATTTTCTCACCGTCTCTCGCACCAGATCAATTCTGGTGTTTCCTGATAATCGCTGGCCAACTGGGCGGGAAGGCCCAACTTCTTTGCTCAGAATACAACTTTTAGGGTTGGTTGCGCAGCAAACTGTCACGGGTACCGGACCTACTCTTGATTCCGATCAATGTTAAGGTACTTCTTACATCCCGCTGCTTACACCAGCCCCAGTGTCCACATCAGACAGACCGTCAGAAAGGTCGCGATGCCGCCCACGAAGGTTGCCCCGCCGTAGGTAAAGACTGCATCGGGGACCCGCAATCGGGACAGCGAGGTGCACACCCAGAAATAGCTGCTGTTGACGTACTTGATGATTACAGAACCGCTCGCGCCGGCCAGCATGGCGGCTTCCGGCGACAGGCCCAGGCTGCCCAGCATTGGCGCCACCAGCGAGGCCGCGGTAATCACCCCGACGGTCGTGGAGCCGGTAATCATGTTGCCGATAATGCCAATAACAAAAGGCAGCAGAATAGTGGGCAGACCGTAATCGGTGAACAGCGAGGCGATAGTCTCGACAGCCGGCGTGCCGCGCAGAATTGCGCTCAGTGAACCCCCGAGCCCGGTCACAACCAGGATCATTGCCGAGGTTTTAAGTGCCGCCTCCACCCATTGATCCCGGGCTTTTTCCCGATCATCCGCACTGCGGATGTTACGGTAGGCCAGCCAGACCCCGATGGAAAGTGCCACCACCGGCCAGCCCAGGTATTGGAAGAGGGTGCGTATGAAATGCCCCTCCTCAAGGACCAGGGACACCACACTCTGGGTTCCAATCAACAGAATGGGAATGACAATGGGCGTATAGGAGTTGAGGGTGCTGGGCAGGTCGGACGGGCCCTCGACGTGCAGACTCTCCATGGAGATTCCCTCAAACTCGTCGCTGGCCATGGTTTTGATCCGTGGCCCGGCAACGTACATGCCCCAGGCCCAACTGGCCAGGGAGCCGGCCAGGCAGGCGATGCCTCCATAGATGATGGTGGTACCGATATCGGCACCGACGATGGCTGCCGCAGCCAGTGGACCGGGCGTGGGCGGAACGATGGCATGGGTCAGTTGGAGAGCGCCTACCAGGCCCGTAGACATGGTCGCGATGCTGACCCCCATGGTCCTGGCTGCGGAATGCACCAGCGGGTTTAGAATCACATAGGCCACATCGGAAAAAATGGCGATACCGATGATAAACCCGGTCAGTGTCAGCGCCAGCGGCATGCGGGATCGCCCCACCAGGTTTACCATCGATCGCGTTATCACCTGAATCGCACCGGTGTGCTTCATTGCTTCGGCGATGATCGAGCCCAGCACGATCACGACGCCGATTGATCCCAGCGTATTGCCGAACCCGCTCTCGAAAGCGTCGATAAAATTGTTCTGCTGTATCCCGGGTAACACGCCGAACAGCAGGATAGGAATCAACAGCGCAAAAAATACATGCCATTTCCACTTTGCAATGAGGAACAGCAGCAGGAAGATAACGACCGAGAAGCCAAGAAGGGAGATGGCGGCGCTGGTGTTGACCGCGGTAGAAGGATCCATTTTTTTAGTACCTTGTTATTGTTCTTTCTTTATCTGTCACTGAAAACAGGACTGTAAACTGCTCTCTCAGCCTGCCGCCAGGAATTCCAGGGCGGCGCCAATGCCGCCTCGATTGCTGGGAATTCCTGCCAGCTGCAAACCCATTTCAACACCGCTCAGCGTGCCGGCCAGCATGAGCTCGTTGAAATCACCAATATGCCCGATACGGAAAATTTTTCCTTTCAGCTTGCCCAGGCCGGTGCCCAGTGACATGTCGAAGCGCTCAAGAATCAGCTTACGCAACACATCCGCGTCGTGGCCATCGGGGACCAGCACCGCCGTGGTGGAATTGCAGTACTCCTGTGCATCCAGGCAGACATTTTCCAGCCCCCATGCCGATACTGCCCGACGGGTAGCCTCGGCGAGACGGGCGTGACGGGCGATCACATTATCCATCCCCTCGGCATGAAGCAGGCTCAATGCCTCATCGAGTCCGTACAACAGATTGGTGGCGGGCGTATAAGGGTAGTAACCCCGCTGATTGTTTTCCAGCATGGTATCCCAGCGCCAGTAGGAGTGATGAGACGTTGAGTTGCGGGACCGGCTCAGCGCTTTTTCACTCACCGCGTTGAAGCTGAGACCCGGAGGCAGCATCAGGCCCTTCTGGGATGCACTGACGGTGACATCCACAGACCAGGCGTCGTGATTGAATTCGGAGCAGGCCAGAGAGGACACCGCGTCCACCATGAACAGCGCCGGATGTCCCGCGTTGTCAATGGCCGCTCGTATGTTCGGTATGCGACTGGTAACGCCGGTAGATGTTTCAGTATGTACGGCCAGCACGGCCTGTATTCTGTGGCCGCTGTCCTCGCGCAGGGCCTCTTCGATCCGCTGCGGATCGATCCCATGGCGCCAGTCCCCTTCCAGCCACTGCACTTCCAGGCCAAGTCTTTCTGCGACGTTTTTCCACAGAGTGGCAAAGTGTCCGGTTTCTACCCCCAGTACCCGATCGCCCGGCGACAGGCAATTCAGCAGGGCGCTTTCCCAGCCACCAGTACCGGAAGCGGGGTAGATAAAGACTGGCCCTGTGCAATTAAATACCCTGCTCAACTTCTCCAGAAGTCGATAGGTCAGTTCCGGAAATGCCGGGCCACGATGATCGATTACCGGCTGGGCCATGGCGCGCAGTACGCTGTCCGGTACGTTGGAAGGGCCCGGTATCTGGAGAAAGTGACGGCCCGCATGGTGTGGCTTGTTCTGGTTCATGTGTAGTCGCCTGAGACTGTTGGCTGGAAAGTTCGCAGTCTAACCTATTGGGCTAATAAAAAAACTGTACACCGATACCATCACCGTACTCGGTATCGGTGTGGACAGTGACAGAGAAACGGTTACTGAGCCGGTAGCTGAAACCATAGCGGTGTTCGTCATCGGAATTCCAGCGCCAGTCGAAACCGAAGCGGCGGGTGAAGTGCATTTGTGACTCCAGCTCCAGGCGAAACCTGCCGTGGTCATCCACTCGCCATTCACTGTCTATCATGAAGGGCAGTAGAATGTTGAGTCCGGCAACCGGCAGATCATGGCTCTTGCCGTGATGGTGCTCGCGTCTTTCCAGGCCGCCAAAGGCAGACACAAATCGATTGAAATGGTAGTTGTAGAACAGATGCAGCTCAAGGGTATCGTCGAGATCGGTATCCAGCTCCAGGTCAAACGAGTGCCGTTCATCGGATACGCGGAACTCATAATCTGCGAAAGAAGTCAGCAGGTGGAATTCATTGATCCGAAACCAGCGGATCGATGGCACAATCAGGTCGGCCATCTGGGGGTCAAAAGTGCTGCTCTGTTCGTAGCTGATCACCCGGTTCATGCCGGTTTTCATGTGGTACTGGTTGTGGCAGTGGAACAACCAGTCTGCTTTCTCGCTGGCATTAAATTCAATGACTACGTGGCCCATGGGCGGCACATTCACCGTGTGTTTCAGCGGGCTGCGTTCACCCTGTTCGTTGACTATCCGGAAAAAATGCCCGTGCAGATGCAGCGGGTGGTGCATCATGGTGTCGTTGGTCAGGTGGAATCGTACGTTTTCACCGGCGCGGATCATGACTTGCGGGTTTTCCCGCACAGTCTGCCCGTCGAAACTCCAGACATAACGTTCCATATTGCCGGTCAGGGTCAATTCGATGTCATGCCAGGGTTGGTCATCGGGCAGCGACGTATCGTGCCTGGCCGCCAGGTAGCGGTAGTCGGTCATGTGTTCGATCACCTCGCCCGGCATCGCCATTGCCATCCTGCCGGATTTGGGCATGGGCCGGGCCTCTGCCAGGTGATCGGCGTGGCTGTGATGGTCTGCTTGAGCGGAGCTGTTTTCAGCGACGGTGCTCGTATCTGCCGGCATCGCCATCGGCAACGGTTCGACATTTACGCCAGGTTCGTCGTGACTGTCATGGGGTTTCATTGCCGACGCGGCGCTGTCCGTGTTCATGGCTTCACCGGAAGCCCTGTCCCTGTCCGCAGGCCTATCCATCGACATACCCATGTCCATGTCCATTGCAGACATATCCGTATGATCCATCAGGTACAGATTGGGCGGAATCCTATCCGGCGCGGCCACCCGTTCGCCTGTGCCTACGAAGAGACTGCTGTGTCCGGTTCCATCGAACGAAGTGGCGCGCAGTTCGTAAGCCCGTTCCGGTGTCACTGAGACCAGCACATCATAAGTCTCAGCGGTGGCGATGCGCAGTCTCTGCACCCGCAACGGCTGGACATCCTGACCGTCGGCAGCGACAACGGTCATTGGCCCCCCGGCGTACTCAAGATCGAAATAACTGGAAGTGGAACCATTGACCAGCCTCAATTTGACCTGCCCGGCAGTCTGGTCCTGCAACGGCAACACACTTTCCCGTTTACCGTTGACCAGGTAAGCGTCATAACCCACGTCGGTAAGATCCATTGGCCCCATACGTGTCAGGGCATTGTCGATTCGATTGCGCACGGCGTATCCACCGTTGGCAAATACTTTGTCCCAGGACTGCACCTTACCCTTCTTCCAGGCGTAGAAGTCGTCCGACTTTTTCAGGTTCGCCAGCACCGTTTCCGCGTCTTCGTCGGTCCAGTCGGAAAATACCACGACCTGGTCTTCCACCTGATCTTCAGGCAGCAGTGAGGCTCCATCCTTGAGCACCACGGCGCCATACAGCCCGTGTTGGATCTGCAGGTCGGTGTGCGAGTGATACCAGAAGGTTCCGTCATGCAGGATGGGGAACTCAAATGTGTGGGATTCTCCAGGTGCAATGGGTTGCGTATTCAGGTAGGGAACGCCGTCCTGGTCGGCTGGCAGCAGAATGCCGTGCCAGTGCACCGAGGTGGTGACGCCAAGGTGGTTATGAAAGGTGACCCGCAGGGTATCACCCACAGCAGCGCTTATCGTTGGCGCGGGTATCTGCCCGTCAATGGCAAGGGCCTCCACCGGGGACCCTGTTACATTGAGTTGAACAGTATCAATATCGAACTCATAGCTTGTCGTAGCGCCGAGGGCGACGACAGGAACTAATAGGAAAAGGTTTAACAGATGTTTGAACACATTGCCTCTCCGTAATCGGCTGACTTGAAGAAATACAGCGTAAAGAGGATCAGTGATTTGGCGGTGGTCGCAGCGGGTCCAGAGAGATTGATTGATAGTGGTCGGGCAGGCGTTTTTCGAACGAGATGCCTGGGTAATGGGAATGGCCGGTCGCTGCGAAGCTGAACCCGGCCAGACTTATGCAGCACAATTCAGCACAAAGGCAATCATCAGTACTCTCGAGGGAGTAATCAGTTGAATCAACAGTCAGACCACCAGCTGATCTGGCAGGGGAAAGATCAGTCGCCCGGAGCCGAGATTCATCGGGGCGTGACGCTTCGTCGCCAGGGTGGGGAAGGTCATTGTCTGCATTGTGGTCAGAGTTGTGGTGATCTTTAAATCTGCCTTCGAATCTGCCCGGATCGTCATGTGCCCCTGCCAGCATAGAGCTTTCATTATGGCCATGCATATTATGCACGGCGATCTCAAGTGCCTGGCTGCTGTTGACCAGCAACGACAGAATCAGGAAAAGGCTAAGGCGATGAAGTGCTTTCAGGTTTGGCATTGTCTGCAAAGGTACCTGGTGGCGTTTCTGCATTTTCTCAATAGCGCGGCCGTGCCTTTCTGGATAGATGCAACCCGTGCGCATCTGAAAACTACGGGTATCCAAAATCCGCGAATGTCCAACTACACAACTACACAACTACACAACTACACAACCTCACAACCACATTCACAGGTGCTTTGAATGTGCCCGTAATTCAGGCTCATCCAGGCCCGTGGTCCTGCAGATTGCGATCTGTCAGGTTAGTCACTTCCCTGATCAAACTCAAGCGTTTTTACATGCAGCGTGAGTTCCTGTTTGCCCGACAGGGTGTCGAAGATCAGTACATCGCCTATCATGCGGACGTTATCAGGAAGCTCCACCGCTTGCCAGGAATCAGGGACGCGCAGCGCAAGCCCCTCCATGGCGCCTGGAATTTCCACGGTCAGTTCGTCGAGCCTGTCGCCACCGGGACCTCGAACCAGTTTGCGGTAATCCACCCACAACTTCAGCAGTTACGGCAGAGAAGAAGTCCCGTCCCTGCGTATTTCACAGGGGCGATCAGCCTGTTCCGCATTGAAGAGAGGCAACCACTGGCTTGCAATGCGCTTGCGCCTGCATTCCTGGTGCAGATGCCTGACGCGTACCCGTGGCATGGCGAGTGCCAGACAACAGATTGCGCCCAGCATTGCGAGGGAGGTCCAGAATACCGCAACGAACACCGGTGGACTGGTATCGAGGTAAGTTATGAGTTCTTTGCTAGCCGCGTATGCCTTTCCGTTGACGAAACGTATTGTTATTGCAACGCACGCTACGATTATCAGAACTGTTCGCTTGAGGCGCTGGATCACAGTTCTGCGCATCGGGCCCACAGATACCGCCTGTTGCGCTGGCTGGCTTTCTCCGCCAGAATTCGGCCTTTGCGGGTTTTTGCCCAGGTATTTTTATGCTCGACCGAAACCGGTCCGTACTGGAAGTGAGCGGGAAGCTGCTTCTGCTGCTCACACTGCCAGCGGTCATCCTGCTCTACGGGTTCACTCAGCCCCCCATCGTGTCCGGCGATGGCCATCCTTACGATTCCCAGTCCTACTACCACATGGCTGAACAGGTCGCTGCCGGGGAGCGGATTGAGGAGCTACGGCCGTTTGCCTCCAGGGTGGCGCTGCCCTGGCTGGTTGGTAAGCTGTTTCCAGCCGACCTGATGCTGGGATTCACCGTGCTTAATATTGCTTTTGCACTGGGTGGGCTGCTACTGCTGGGGCTTTTTCTGCGGGAGTTTCTGCGCAGTGAATGGCTGGTCTGGTCGCTGCTGCTGCTGACCGTGGTGAATCCCAATTCACCATTGCGGTTTGTGTTTTATCTGCCGGCCTATACAGATCCGCCGGCATTGTTCTTCATTACCCTGTTACTGTTGTTGAATCGTCGTATCGCGACGCTGAATCTGCGCACGGCCCTGGTGTTTGCCACGGCAGGATTTGTCGGCGCACTGTTTCGGGAACTGGTGCTGTGCGCGGTGCTGGTAACCAGCTTCTGCCAGTGTGCCAGCCTGTCCGTCAGTGCGCCGTGGCTACGGCTGAAATCCTTTTCTGCACTGGGGCTGGCGCTGGTTCCCGTCGCCGCCACCCTGGCCGGTATATGGCTGGCCAATGCTGCCGTGGAATCCACCGGCAGCTACCAGTATCTGGTGCAGGCCCAGCGGGTAATCACCCAGCTTGTGCAGCAGCCCACTATTTACCCCCTGGCCTGGCTGACTGCCTTTGGGCTGATACCGGTGATTATCCTGTTGCGGCTAAATCACCGGCTGTTGGGATTTCTGGGTGCCAACCAGGATATTCTGCTTTACCTGCTGGGCCTGTCGCTGCTGGCCCTGGTAGCGGGGTTTCATACCGACCGGCTGGTGCTGTGGGCCTACCCGGCGGTGCTGGTGGTATTCGGCAAGGTGCTGGAATGCCTGCCCTGGCGCGATACTGATCGGCTGCGAAAAGTGTTATTCTTTGGGCCGCTTGTCCTGGTCCAGACGCTCACTTTCCGGGTGTTTCTGCCGATCCCTGGTGATGAGGGCGGGCAATTGTTCGATCCTGGTGCTGCCCCGGCACTGCTATTCTCCGCATACGGGGAGGCAGCCAACCTGGGCCACTTCTATGCGTCGTCCATGGTGCCGGGTGACCGGATAACGCTGCTCATACAGTTCGCTCTGATGGCCGTCTACTTTGGCGCGCTGCTGGCAACCATGAGCAGGGGGCATAAGAAAGTGTAATCAGCCAGAGAACGAAACCTCTCATCTGACTGGGGTTTCCTGAAATCGTCGAGCTTCTGTGTCATTCTCAGAGGTCGCCAAATCTGAAATCGCCCTTCGGGCAGCGCGAGCAAAAAATCCGTGACTTCAACAGCAGACACCAGCCAGCCCACCAACCGTCTTTTCCTGGTTGGACTTTTCTTTATCACCTCATCGACCCTGTTGCTGGAAATTCTCAACACCCGGCTGTTGTCGGTTGTTACCTGGTACCACCTGTCTTTTTTTGCCGTGTCCATGGCCATGTTTGGCATGGCGGCTGGTGCGCTGTGGGTTTATCTGCGGCCGGGAAAATTTACCCGGGCAAGAGCCTTTCATAATCTGTTTGTCTACAGTCTGCTGTTTGCCGCCGGCACCGTGCTTTGCCATATCGTTATCGTCAACACCGTGCTGGATATCCGGGAGGGATGGACTGCCGCGCTGGTGATGCGGATGGCCATGATCACCCTGGCTATCGCCGTTCCCTTTTTTCTCAGCGGTGTAGTTGTCACCGTTGCCCTGACCCAGGTGCCAGGTAACAGCGGCTTCATTTATGCCGTGGACCTGGCGGGTGCGGCGCTTGGCAGCATTGCCTGTCTGGCATTGCTGAGTGCACTGGATATATCCAGTGCCACGTTTATTGTCGCTGCGGTGGCGCTGGTTGGTGTCACCTGCTTCGCCAGTCTCAGCAGCAAGCCACTGCCGCTTGCCTGGCTCGCGGTGGCGCTGATAGCGACAATAGCCGGGCTGGTCAATCATCAGAGCATAAACGGCTTACGGGTATTTCATCCCAAAGGCACTACTATCACCTATGACGAAACCATGCGGGAATACTGGACTATCCACGGTCAGATCCTGCTCCACCCGGTCCGCAACGAAGGCGGGCCGTTCTTCTGGGGGCCGGGCGAGGGTGCACCTTCAACCCCTGGCATGCTGTTACACCCCCTGGTCATCGACGGGGAAGCCGGCACGGCCGTCACCGGCTGGGACGGCAACCGCGATGAGCTGGAATGGCCCCAGTTCGATGTCACCGCGCTACCCTATCATCTGCGTCCCGGCGGCGAAGTGGCAGTAATCGGCGTCGGGGGCGGTCGCGATATCCTTACGGCTCTGTGGGCGGACAGCACCAGCATCACCGGCATCGAAATCAACGCGGCGATACTGGACCTGCTGGAGAACGAAATGCGCGACTTCGTCAATCTGGCGACCCAGCCGGAGGTGGTTTTCGTTCACGACGAGGCACGCTCCTTTCTGACTCGCGGCGATCAGCAGTACGACCTGATCCAGATGTCGCTGATAGACACCTGGGCTGCCACCGGAGCTGGCGCGTTTACTCTGTCTGAGAACGGGCTTTACACTGTTGAAGGCTGGCAGATCTTCCTCGATCGACTGAAGCCTGATGGTCTGTTCAGTGTGTCCCGCTGGTATTCCGCCGAAGCCCTTTCGGAAACCAATCGGCTATTATCCCTGGCAACGGGCGCATTACTGGAACGAGGGGTTACGAATCCTGCCGATTATATGGCCCTGGTGGCGCGGGACCGGGTCGCCACGCTGCTGGTTTCTCCACGACCTCTGTCCGAGGCGGACCTGGATAAGCTCGAGCAGGTGGCCGACCGCTATAAATTCTCAATCATCCAGTCACCCCGCCACGCCAGTGACAATGCGCTTATTCGTGGCGTCCTGGCCAGTAAATCCCTGCCGGAACTGGAGCAGGCGACACGGCATGAGTGGCTGGATTTTACCCCGCCCACCGACAGCCGGCCGTACTTTTTCAATATACTCAAGCCTGGTGCCCTGTTCAGCGACGGTGCAGATCTGGAGGAGTTGGGTATCGTAGCCGGAGGCAACCTGCTGGCAACTTATACACTGCTGGTGCTGTGTGGTCTCAGTCTGTTCGGTGTCGTACTGGTCATCCTGATTCCGTTGCTCACCATGGGTAAACCGGCTTTGCCGGTCGGGGTGTTCTCCAGTGGCCTGCTGTATTTTGCACTGATCGGTACGGGATTCATGATGGTGCAGATTCCGCTCATTCAGCGCTATTCAGTGTATCTGGGGCACCCGGTCTATGCGGTCAGTGTATTGCTGTTTTCCATGATTCTCTCTGCCGGAGCAGGCAGTTTCGTGTCCGATCGCCTCGCGGTCAATCGCGCCAGCCGCTGGACGGTGTGGCTGCCTGCGGTGATCGCCTCACTGCTGTTTATTATTTACCTGGTTTCAGGATGGGTGATTGATAACAGTATTGATCAGTCACTGTTGGTCCGCTGTCTGATCGTGGTGCTTATCGTGTCCATCGTCGCCTTCCCCATGGGAATGTGTTTCCCGCTGGGTCTGCGCCTGTTCCGGGAATACGCCGACTCCTGCCTGCCATGGATGTGGGGTATCAACGGGGCTACCGGCGTACTGGCTTCGGTACTGGCCGTCGCCATTTCCATGTGGGCCGGCATCAGCGCCAGCCTGCTGATAGCGGTGGTCTGTTATGCCGCCCTGGCCTTACCGGCCAATTTTCTGCGCAGGGCTCTGCACTAGGGGCGCTTTGACCGAGCACCGTAGCGTGCTGGCGTGGGGAGTTGAATTAGGCTTCTAACTATCTGATATTAATAAATAAAGATGAGTTCAAGTTTCGTAAATGTTGCCACGTGTGTTGCTATGAAATGTTGCAACCCGATATCTCCGAAATTATCTATATAAATCAATAGCTTAAACGTTCAGTTCAGTGTTGCGTTCAACTCTTCCAAAAATGGCCTATTTTGCCATCAAAGCTCGTGGTTTTTTACAACATTTTGGGGGTAAAAAGGAGTGAGAGTTGAACTCAAAACAGGTAAAAACTCCGTTTTCCTTACTCGTTTTCACTGAAAACTGACTCTGTCGGATCGCCTTCCTTGTCTACAACAATTTCGAATTCAATCGGTAAACTACTCACCTCAAGTTCGAATAGCCTCTGGAAAGCTAACGATTGCAGATAGTCCTCCAGCAGGTCGATTCTCCAGCTCCAAAGATGCACCATGGGCTCGGGCGATGGCGCGGGCAATACCAAGTCCAAGGCCGCTACCGCCAGTCTGCCTGCTCCGTGAGGAATCCTGGCGGTAAAACGGTTCAAACACATCTTCAAGTTGATCCTCTGGCAATCCTGGACCATTGTCCTCCACCCGGACTACAAAGTTCTTGCCGTCAAAGATCGTACATAATGAAATTTGACCATTACCGTAAGACCTTGCGTTATCTAACAAATTTTCGAAAAGTCGTCGTAGGGCAATCGGGTCGCCAGCGATCTCGAAACGGTCGGTGGATCTGGTATTTGAGTAGGCAACCTCGAAGGGGGCCGTTTCTGCAATCTTCGCAAGAAAAGTATTCAGTTCGATCAACTCCCGAGGGCCTTTTGGACTTTCGGCGCGGGCATAAGCAAGCATGTCGGTGACGAGTGACTCCATCTGATTTAGATCAGATTCGATTTCCTTTTCTGTAATAGTGTGCCCCTCACTCATGCGTAGCCGAACCCTGGTTAACCCAGTTCGGATGTCATGGGCAATTGCGACCATAATCTGTTCGCGCTCCCGTATCAGGTTTGCTAGTCTGGACCGCATTCGATTCAGCGCACTTGCAATGCGTCTCAATTCTACCGGCCCTGACTCCGATACAACTGTGCCGACTTCTGCCAGGCCGATTCTTTCGGCATCTCGTTCCAAATCCTGTACTGGTCGTAACATGACCGAAGAAAGCGAGTAACTGAAGATTAGGGCAAATACCACAAGTAAAGTAATGGCCACTAAGATGCCTCTTGGTTGACCAGGCAATGAAGCCGATGGAGCGAGCTTCAGATTGAGAACGCGTCCATCCTCCAGCTCGATAGCAATATGAATCGCAGAGGCCGCGTCTAACGCTTCATTGCTGCCGAAATCAGCATCCCTGCGAAGTTCTAACGCGCCCAGGTTGCGAAAACGAATTTCTCGGTTTCTAAGTCGCCCTGTTACATCGCTGTCGGCACTATCGAGTTCAGCACGTAACTCTGCCCGTAACTGGAGACCGTTCTCAAAGGAATCACTGACTGATGCCAACCGCTCACTCCCAGAGTACGCCGACAGAATGAACGGCTCCATTTCTTCGGGTACATTTTCCAAGAGCCAGACAAGCTCTGCAATGCTCACTGCATTCTCTTCTACCACTGAAGGGAACACCAGGTTAGTAAAAGGAGTTTGCATGAGCGCGATGAGCAACAGGAACAGGAGGATAATACCGCCCACTGTGAGGCCCATCACCCGCACTATGATCGACGAAAAAACGTCGCTCAAGCGGACCATCAAATATTCACCGTTTTTACCTCGGCCGCGAATGCGTAGCCGAGATTGCGTACCGTCTTTATATATTCAGGACGACGGGGGTCTTTTTCGATTTTGCCGCGCAGGCGGCTGATCTGAGAGTCAATGCTGCGGTCGAATGGATTAGTGGCTACACCACGCGACAGATCAATAAGCTGATCTCGCGATAAAACCCGCGGGGCCCGCTCTACTAACGCAAGCAATAGAGCGAACTCTCCAGACGTTAAGTCAATCGACTCACCCGTGTCTCGTTGGATCGACCTGCGTTCGGGGAATAAAGTGAAGTGTCCAAAAGCGAAGGCGCGACCTGTGCTGGATGCGGGAGAGCCGGTCTTGTCTTGTGCCCGGCGCATCACAGATTTTATGCGTGCGACCAATTCCCGGGGATTAAAGGGTTTAGCAAGGTAATCATCAGCACCCACTTCAAGGCCTACAATACGATCTACATCTTCGGCAAGCGCTGTCACCATAATGATCGGTACGTTGCACTTTCTTCTCAGGCGCTGGCAGAAAGACAAGCCGTCTTCGCCCTCCATCATCAAGTCGAGCACTATCAGGTCTGGATCAAAGCGCTCCAATTCGATATCGGCTGTGGCTGCAGAGTAGGCTATTTGTGTTTCCATCCCGTTACGCTCCAGCACCTCCTTGATCAAATTAAGGATCTCGAGATCATCATCAACAATCAGGATGCGATAAGACATGTCCATGAATAGAGCTTATCTGCTTCAGAAGACACGCTCAACTTCCGGTTTGTGGCGCTTTAGTGTCAAAGTCAGCCCTTGGCAACATTTCGCAACATTTGGTCAGTTGTCCGGCAAAATGCGACAAGACACAGAGGCTAATATTTAGCCAATTCTCAGATTGATGGAGTGCAATATGAAATTCTATTCCCGCTGTGCCCGTGTTAGTTACTTCATGGCTGCTGGTTTTATATTACTGGCCACACCGTTGGAATCCAAGGCACAAAGCCAGGGCAGTCGGTCTTCCATATTGAGTGCCGATTCAAACGGAGACGGTGAGATCACCTGGTCTGAAGTGATTGAGATGCGGACAAATGCGTTTGCGCGTCTAGATCGCAATGGCGATGGATTTGTTGATAAGCAGGACCGTCCCGGTTTTGGGTTTGGACGGCGATTCGATGAAGCATTTAACCGTATGAAAGCCCGCTACGATGTCGATGCAGATCAGCGCATTTCGCGCTCTGAACTACTAGAAGGACCCGAGCCCATGTTCGAGGCTGGTGACAAAAATAATGATGAAGTGCTTAGTAGTGAAGAAATGGCTGCACTACGTGCGGGCATGAGCAATACCAACAGACTTGATTCCCTGGCTAACTGAAACCGCTCAATTTACACCCCTCGATGCTTGCCCATCCTAGGTAAAAGGTGACTCCATGGGATCGCTCCTACGAACACTCGGCATTATGCTAGCTTGCGCGTCAATTCCGCAGGCTGCCCCCGCGGACGACCTGGCCGAAATACTGAATCTGGCGCTGGACAACGACCCGACCTTACGACAAGCCCGGGCCTTATACCGGGCCAACCGGGAAGTGCTGGTACAGGGACGGGCGGCCCTCATGCCAAGTTTAAGTACAACTGGTACAACGTCACGCCAAACTTCCGGTCCGTCTGACTCCATTTATGCCACGATAACCGATCCTCAGACTGGCGAAATAAGAAGAATCAGGATCGCGGACGATATGAGTTTCCAACCTGGCCTGAACAGCCACGGTTACTTCGTGAACCTGTCCCAGGCTCTTTTCAATCTGCCGGCGTGGTATACCTACCAGAGTGCTAAAGCCACGGATCGGGCAGCCGCTATGGACTTTGCCGCCCAGGAACAGAACCTGATTTTCCGCGTCGCCATTGCCTACTTCGATGTACTGCGAGCCATCGACCTGCTTGAAACAAACATCCAGGAGGAAGAGGCAGCTCTGACATCTCTTGAGCAGACGCGCCGGCGGGAGGAAGTGGGCCTGGACACCATCATCGATGTCAATGACAGTCAGGCGGCTTACGATCTTGCACGCAACACTACGATCCTGCAGCGCGACATTCTGCGAGCCAGCTACGAAGCACTGGAAGCGATAACCGGCCAGCGCCATTTGGAGGTTGAAGTCTTGCGGGAAGATTTCCCCATCCTGCAGGTGGACGGTTCCTTGGATGAGTGGGAGGCTATGGCGGGTGAAAACAGTCTGGCCGTCGCCGCGGCAAAATATAACCTGGAAGCTTCGCAGGATACTTTGCGCGCCCGCAAAGCGGATCGCTACCCCACTCTTACTGCAACCGGTAGTTTCAGCCATTTCGTCACACCAACTATCGTGCGTGACGGTGTTCAGGCCTCAGGTGGTGCTTTTGATCAGACCAATCTCGGACTGGCGCTGAACATTCCGCTGTATTCCGGTGGCGCACTCAGTTCGAGACGTCGCGCTGCCGAGTATAATGTTACAGCTGCTCAGGAAAGCTTGGAGCTAGCCAGGCGCCAGTTGACCCAGAACATCCGCAACGCCTATCGTCGCGTCAACACTGATGTGCTGGTCATCGCCCAGCGGCAGCAGTCCATCGTTTCTGCCCAGAGTGCACTGGATCAGACTGAACTGGGGCTGGAAATCGGGCAGCGGAATATAGTTGAATTATTACGTGCCCGCGAGAATCTATATCGCGCTTTACGACAGTATGCGGTATCGCGCTATGACTATGTACTCGATACCCTGGCACTTAAGCAGATTACCGGCGTATTGACACCGCAAGATATACTGGATCTAAACCAGTGGCTGGAAGCTCCGGAACAAACCGTCCAATAACATCAGCAATGACGGGATAAACACAATGGGTGTTATCTATGCTAGATAGTCACCTTCTTTATGCCGCTAGAACGGTAGTCTCTTCAACCCTTTCAGCGCTTTTCCATACAATCCGATTTAGTACCCCATTAATCAGGTCAAAGATCTCGAGATCGTCATCAACAATCAGGATGCGGTAAGACATGTCCATGAATGGGGCTTATCTGCTTCATATGACACGCTCAACTTCGGCTTTGTGGCGCTTTAATGCGAAAGACAGCTCTCGGCAACATTTCGCAACAATTGGTTGCTCCTGCGACATAACGAGGTAACTCTCGAAGGCTAGTATTCCCCCTATTATTGGTTTAATGGAATGCTAAATGACTTACTTTGCCGGCTTTCGCTGTGTCATTTAGCTATTTGCCCAAGACCAGGTTCAGGTAAAGGTTTGCTCTGACCTGGTGAATGGATAAGCAAAAGTAACGCACAAGCAGCAGGAGAAGGAAGACTAAGGAGTTCTTACATGAAGCGAGTTCTAATTCCAATCGGCATAATGCTGGGATGTATCCTGGTAGCCGTCTTCCTGATTCGAACTCCGACTCTGTTGGAAGAAAGTGCGCCGGAAGTCATTCCGGTCACGGTCAGGGTTGCCGAGGTGCAAATGGAAACGGTGGACCTGGTAGTGAAATCCCAGGGCAAGGTGCAGGCGGCACAGACGGTGAGCCTGTCAGCACCGGTAGCCGGACCGGTACAGTGGATTAGCCCGGCTCTCGAAGCTGGCGGTTATGTGGAAGTAAACCAGGTAGTAATACGCCTGGAATCCAGCGATTTCGAAACGGTCATGGCGCGGAGTCGGGCCGCCATGCAGCAGGCAGAGGCGGAAGCCCGCCATGCCGCAGCGGAACTGGCCAGATTCCAGGAACTGGCAGATCAACGCCTCGCAAGTGAATCCCAGCTGCAGGATTCGACAAGGCAGGTAGAGGTAACCAAGGCACGTCTGGCAGATGCAGAAGCGAATTTTAATCAGGCTGTACTGGATTTCGAGCGCACCCAGATCAGGCCATCCATCAATGCCATTGTAGCAAGCCGTGATGTTGAACTTGGTCAGTATGTGAACCGGGCCCAGCAGGTTGCGGTTTTGTATGGTGCTGAAGAAGTTGAGGTGAGGGTGCCGCTGGCCATCAGACAGCTCGGTTACCTGAACATTCCCCTCGGTTCACGAGGTGAGTTCAGCGAAACAGCGGCGCCAACTGTAACACTCACCGGTATCTACGGTGGCGAAGAACATCACTGGACTGGCCGAATGGTGAGAACCGAGGCAGCCATCGATGCCAACAGCAATACGGTGCAATCCATAATTCGTGTAAAGCAGCCGGGTCCCCTGGCCGTGAGCAATTCCCCGAACACCAATCAGATTCCTCTGCCCATTGGTCTGTTTGTACGAGCGGAGATTGAGGGCAAACGGGTAGAAGAGTTAATCGCTCTGCCCCGTTCCGTGATTCGCAATAACGACCAGGTGCTAGTAATTGATGCGGAGAATAAAATGTATTTCCGGGATGTGGAGATCTTCCGCCTGGAAGAAGACCGAGTGCTAATCAGTGGCGGCCTGTTGCCAGGTGAGCTGATCTGTATCTCGCCGATCCAGGCAGTGGTCAATGGCATGACAGTGCAGCCTTTGCGTGAAATGAATTCCGCTGCTGCTCAGGCCTCAAACTAAGCCAGTTGGTATCCGGGAGAGCCAAACATGCGCACACCAATAACCTGGTTCGTAAAGAATCCCGTGGCCACCAACCTGATGATGTGGCTGTTTCTAGCGAGTGGCCTCATCGCCTATATAAACCTCAACCAGGAAGAGTTCCCCGATATCGACTTTGGATTCGTACAGGTCAGTGTCGCCTACCTGGGTGCAACGCCTGCAGAATCCGAGTCTGCTATCTGTCTTCGTATCGAGGAGGCACTGGAAGGAGCCGAAGATATCGAACGCCTGATCAGCACGGCGCGGGAGGGTGGATGTGATGCCACCCTGGAGCTGACTAGTGGAGCGGATCTTAATCGCGTATTGAATGACGTAAAGGGCAAGGTGGATGCCATCACTACTTTCCCGGTCGAGACAGAAAGACCCATCGTGCGGGCACTGAGCCCCACTAGCAACGTTATGACCCTTGCCTTGGCTTCCGAGACAGACGATCTTAGCCTCAAGCTCATTGCAGAAGAGGTTCGCAACAACATCCTCGACCTACCGGGTATCTCCACCGTCAATATCGAGTATCTGCGACCGCTGGAAATTTCTATCGAGGTATCAGAGTACACCTTGCGCCAGTATGAATTGACCCTAGACGAGATTTCCCGGGCCATTTCCAGGGCCTCATTGGATATGCCTGGCGGCACCATCCGATCCGAGTCGGGTGAAATTCTAGTGCGCACCAAGGGGCAGGTTTATGACGGCTCCGAGTACCAGAATCTCGTTATACGCTCATTCCCCGATGGCACCCAACTGCGCCTTGGCGATATTGCTACGGTAAAAGACGGATTCGAAGAAGGTTACCTGGATGCGCGTCTCAATGGCGTCAATGCGGCCATTATTGATGTGTTGCGGGTGGGCGACGAGGACATTGTGCGTTCTGCGCGGCAGATACGTCGGTGGATGGAATCTGCGAAGCTGGATCTACCAGAAGGGATGACCTTGAGAGTGGTGACAGATTCAGCCTCAGCCACGCAGGAACGTATTTCGACGGTAGCTCAGAACGCTTACACAGGACTTATTCTCGTATTGATCGTACTGGGGCTTTTCCTGCGCTTCAAATTGGCCGTATGGGTAGCAGCAGGCATTCCCATCGCTATTTTCGGTGCACTGGCCCTGTTTCCCAGCGTGGGTCTGACCATCAGTTCCCTGACTGTAATGGGGTTCATACTGGTGCTGGGGATCATCGTAGATGACGCTATCGTCGTAGGTGAACGTATTCACGCCTTCGAACGCAAGGGTTTCGACAAGGAGCAGGCTGCAATAGAAGGTACCTGTGAAGTGTCCGTACCAGTTATATTTGGCGTACTCACAACAATTGCCGCTTTCCTTCCTATCCTGTTACTCGATGGACAAATGGGTGCGTTTTTCAACACGATTGGGGCAGTAGTCGTATTCTGCCTGATCGCTAGTCTCGTTGAATCACAACTGATTCTGCCGGGGCATATTGCGCATCGGAAAACCGAAGGGTATTTTCTTGAAAGCTCTGCGTTAGTGCAGTGGTGGCAGCGCTTTCAAAACCGCATTGCGGAGAGCATGGAGAAACTTGCCGAGCATGGATACCAGCGTGCGCTGAAAAAAGTATTAAAATATCGCTACGCTGCCTGGGCAACTGCAACAGGTGTGATGATCATTACGTTGGCTCTAGTGTTCAGTGGTAGGGTGATTTTTCAGTTCATGCCCTCGGTAGAAGGAGATGTGGTGTATGGGTCACTACAAATGCCAGCGGGAGTGCCTGGCGAAGTTACCGAAGATGCTGTCAGTAATTTGCAGGAAAAGGCCATAGAACTCGCCGCAGAACTTGATGTCGAACTGGAACAATTGAAAGCTATAGGCATGGCACCTGATTCTACTGAGCGGGCAGTTGACAGAATTCTAACCATCATTGGTGGCCAGGCACCTCGCGGAGGCCCCAACCCTCCTGGCAGGCGATCAGCTGGCAGCAGCGAAGTAGCAGAAGTCGTGTTATACCTGGCTCCATTTAAAGATCGCGGACAGATCAGTTCTGCAGAGATTCGAGATCGCTGGCGGGAAAAAGTCGGAACTATTCCCGATGCGTTGGAATTAACTTATGTCTCCGATGCCTTTTCGGCAGGCGAAGCGATCAACTATCGGTTGGAAGGACGCAACGAAGAAAATCTAAAGACAGCTGCAAATCAGTTAAAAGGTGAGCTGGCCCAGTACCCTGGTGTCTTCGATATCAGCGATTCGTTCCGCGCTGGCAAACAGGAAGTGCAGGTCCAGATCCTGGAGCAGGGTAAGACACTGGGGCTTACTCTAAATGATATCGCCACTCAGGTTCGTCAGGCCTTCTATGGCGCCGAGTCCCAGCGTATTCAACGTGGCGCCGACGACATCCGTGTCATGGTTCGCTACCCCGAACAGGAGCGCCAGTCACTTGGCAACCTGGAAGATCTGTTGATTCGCACGCCAAGTGGCGCCGAGGTGCCTTTTCTCAGCGTAGCCGAATACACACTGGGAAATAGTTACTCCTCCATAAATCGTCAAAATGGACGTCGAGTTATAACTGTTCGGGGTGACATCGATCGCACCATCGTCAAGCCGGAAGAAATTCGATCTGAAGTGATGTCAAAGTACGCCCAGCGTTGGGAGCGGGAGCTGGATGTGGAACTGGTGCTTGGTGGTGAAGCCGAACAACAGGTGCGATCTCTATCCAATCTGTTCTCAACATTCCCGCTCGCTATGATCGTGATCTTTGCCTTGTTGGCAATACCGCTGAAGTCTTATCTGCAGCCTCTCATCATCATGAGTGTGATTCCTTTCGGGGCTATTGGTGCAATTTGCGGACACTTCATCATGGGCGCTGATCTCGTGTTCTTTTCACTACTAGGTATTATTGCTCTGAGTGGGGTAGTTGTGAATGCCAGCCTGGTGTTGGTGGATTCGATCAATCGTCTTCGTAATGAAGGATACGGCATGGTGGAAGCGTTATCCAAGGCAGGCATGATGCGGTTTCGCCCCATCATTTTGACTTCTATTACTACGTTTATAGGACTCGTGCCTCTGATGGCGACTGCTACTCCGGCTACCGCGTTTGTTATCCCAATGGCTATATCCCTGGCTTTTGGCGTGCTGTTTTCCACTGCGATCACGCTGTTTCTGGTTCCCAGCCTGTATTTGATCCTGCACGACTTCATCGGCCACACCGATTCAGCCGAAGAACGCGCACTGGCCTACCAGCACTAGCCGAGTGTTTAGCCATGCCTTCAGGTTCTTACTCGCGGGCCAACTGGGCATTTCTTTAATGATAGTGATGGTAGAACAGCGGGAGAATACAGTATTGAGGTGTCTGCAGAGTTAGGGAACCTCTGATTAATTAGGGAAACGCTCTGCGGGAGTCTGTCGGGCGTCATTGCAAGGCGTCGTGCGCAGGGAATGGCCCGGCCCTTGCCAAGCGCAACAACGCCGCAGTGGCGCCCGACAGGCCCCGCCCGAAGGGGCTTTCAGGCGAGCCCACTGCCTTCGTTGCCTCGCCTTGACAGGCCGACGCATGCCGGCGGCAAGGCGCCTCGTCAGTGACCTCGCCTGAAAGCCAGAGCGATTCCCTAATTAATCAGAGGTTCCTTAGCCAATCAAGTAGCTATTCAATAATGCGAGGCAGACCTAACACCCTTTGGCCTGGTATTGGAGGTCCAGCGCACGTTTTTGCCGCACAAGAACGACTTGCTTTAAATCTTACAGCTGAAACTACCGACACTATCACGCCATAAAAGGCTGTTGGAGGCCATTGGGCAGCAGCTCTGCCTGAAATAGAGATTGGATCGGATTCTCATGCATACCATTCCCCGTTTTGTATCAATCGTTGCAATTTTGCTTGGCAGCTTCGATATCGTTCGCGGCCTCGTGCACACTGTCTTTGTAGGAAACAAAGGTGCAATACTGGCCGGTCTTGATTTGGCCGGTTCGACCGGGCTCGACCAGCTGACTTTAATGATCGCATTCGGTGCGTCGAATCTTATTACAGGTGCGGCACTGATAGTGTTCGGTTTCGTTAATCGATTTGGTGCGCTAATCATGTTGATTGTCATACCACTGGCTTACGCCATAGCTGGTGTAAGCCTTGAATATTGGGGCACCAATCTCACGGGTACAGGTAGTTTTCCTGGAAGACGCAACGTGGCGTATTATATTTCGATTTGTGTTTTTAGCGTGACAGTTGCGCTCTTGTCGATGTGGCGGCAGAGACGACAAGACACCGCAAACCTTTTGAATCGAGGCGATGGATATAACAAGAATTGAACTTCACCCCAACTTATTGATTTCGATACATGCGGGATGCTTATCAATACAACTTATGTTGCATTTAGTGTTTCAATACTAGGCCGTTTGAAGAACGCGCTTTTCTTTATGCGTTTGACTAAATCCTTCAAGTAGCTTTTTTTCTACTTGAGAGTTGACCTCAGAAAGGTCGTTTATCGAACCGAATACTCGCCTGTATTTTCCCGTAACTTTCATCGTCGATCCTTGTCTGCAGTTGCCAAACTGACCTGACTTGGCAGTTTTTTAAAGAATCCTCCAATTTGCACGTAGAGGCAACTATATTCGGTCTCAGCAGCGAGTTACGGATTGAGAAGGTCACAGTCCCTAAGTCTTCGCAACCACCTTGTCCGCATCGGTCGGCTTACTGTACTGCAGTTGCACATTGGCAGAATAGATAACCCGATACTCGTCGCTTTCATGGGGTTCGGTGTGGTGCATCAGATAGCTCGGGAATACCACAAAAAGACCTTTCGTCGGCTGGATCGAGTAGCGGTAATTAAGCCAGCTTATTTCCGGGGGGTAAAAGTGTTGGAAGTGACCCCTTGATGGGTTGTCAAACACGATACGGCCAGTGTTCTCCGTTGCGGCTGCATAAAATGCCATGCTCAGATGGGAAAGCGGGTGGGTGTGCTCCGGGACATAATGTCCCCGGCCGTAGACTGAGGCCCAGGCATTATCGAGCCGCATGCCGAGACCGGGCTTGCCAACCACCTGGAGATAGTGGGCGAACACGTCCATCGCTGCTTTGTTGATAAAGTCGAAATCCTTCCGTCTGCCCAGGTTTACGTTGTAGAACGAGGTGAACCCATGCTGCTTGATATCTTCCCTGCTTTCGGCGCGCTTGCCGCTGTGCCAGGCATCGCTGATCAGTCCGGCGTCCGGGTATTCCTCCATTAATGCCATGCTTCTGGCAAAAAACTTATCAGCCAGGGCTTCCTTGTCCGGGAAATCGTCGACGGTCAGTACCGGATGGCTGAACAGTGGGAGTAATTGGCTCATAGTGCGTTAAGGGCTGGCTAGAATTCTGGAGTGATGATTATGTTAACAGCAGCTTATGTTTTCAAGGCTGCAGGGTGGGCGCCGGCACATCGAGCAATGACAGGTTGTGGCGCAACAGATCAACCACCCCCTGTCTGTCGCCGGCCGCTTCGAGAGCGCGCAGGTAATCCTGTTGGGCGCCGACCATGTCGCCGGCCAGATACCGGGCGGTGCCCCGATTATTCCAGGCCGACCATTGACCCGGTATCATCTCTACGGCTTCTGTACATTCCACCTCGGCCTTGGCCAGCTCCCGGATGTAGGTATAAACAACGCACAATGAATTGTAGGCGAAATAACGGCTGCTGGTATCCATCCCGGCCTGCTGCGCCCGTTCTTTGAACCGCAGTGCCAGTGTAAGAGCCTCGTCCGGTTTGTCTTGAGAAAGCAGACGGCGAATGCTTGAAACTTCGTCAGGTTCCTCAAATTGAATGGTCGTTCTCGGATTGGCGGTCCCTGCTGTGTTCAGGCGGGTGCCCGTGAGGGGAGTCTGAGCATCGGCAGAAGTGGTGAATGACAGCGCTACGGAAAATACTGTGGCAACAACTATCGGATTGAGTTTCAACATAAGTTTATTCCCTGGGTTAGGGGCTGGGGTCAGGAGTTGTTGTTGGAAAGTCGCAATGGAAAAGTGAGTCGCGATATTTTCGTTACCGGATCCGGCTTGATGTAGTGAGACAGCTTGTAAGTCAGGGTTTGAGATTGTCATGTGCTCTCGTCCTTTTTTGTGGCTCCGTCGTCATCGACACCTTCAAGTGAGTCGCCTTCCAGGGTGCTGCGCTCTGTGAGGCCGCTTTCGACATCAACACCGGCTTTCAGCAGAGCTTCGCGCAATGGGGCCAGTTGTAGATCATAATGCCTCGCCCGACCGCTGAATGCGGCCGACACCGGTTGGCGAACCTGCACCGAGCTGAAGGTGGCAATAGGCCTCTTAGTTTCATGGGGGCTGAAGCACGCGGCTTGCAAGGAAAGTCCGGCAAACTCCAGCACGCGGCCAATTTCGGCCTGTGTATCCTGCACCATGTCGGCATGATTAACGGTCAGAAAGGCATCCGGATAGCGACTCTTCCATAGCTCAAAGACCCTGGTATGCATGCCATAGTAATGGCCAATGTCACTCAGTCTGTGGGCGCAGGGCCAGTTCTTGGAGAACTTGTGCCGGTAGATGGAAAGTCCGACATCAAGGGGTGAGCGCACGGTAAAGATAACCGGCGAATCGGGAAACAGCAGGCGGATCAGGCCGATGGACCGGAAATTCATTGGTTGTTTGTCCACCACGCAGGCCTCAACGGCGGCAGCCGGCAGTGCCTCGAGGTAGCGCTGGCGCCAGCTGGCTGCCTTGCTGCGTACCATTTCACGCGCGACTGCGATGCCCTGCCCGCGAGCCACCTCCATCATCTCTTCGTAAATATCGTAGAGAGTAGGCAGTTCTCCGGCACCGTAGACCTCTGAATGAGAAGCCAGGATCGATTCGATCAGCGTCGTACCGGAGCGGGGCATGCCGACCACGAAAATTGGTCGCGGATGTTTGGAACTCAGCGGCTCAAGCTCACAATCCAGATTGCTGAAGAGGGCAGCGAGGAGTTCCGGTTCGCTGTCTGTCCGGGCCGGTTGATAGGTGATACCTTCCTGTTCGGAGATCGCGCGGTTTATTTCGTTGGCTCTGTCCCAGGCGGCGAACGCCTGGGCATAGTCTTTCCGGCGATCCAGTGCATCCCCCAGGGTAAAACCGAGCATGACCCGGTACTCGGGGTGGACGGACCGGTCACCGAACAATTTTCTGACCGCCTCTATCTCCCCATCGTCCATCCTGCCTTCACGCAGTGTCCCCAGCTCAACATAAGCGGTCGCAAAATCCGGTCGGGCTTTGATGGCACGACGAAAACAGTCTTCGGCGGGGACGAGGTCGCCAGTCATGTGGTGCAGGCGCCCCAGCGTATAAAGGAGCTCTGGCAGATCCGGTGCCAGCTTTTGCGCCGCGTCGAGATACGTGCGGGCCTGGTCATACTGCTGTGCTGCGATTGCGAGGCGGGCTGCGCCGACCAGAATTGCCGGGTTGCCGGGTGCCAGCTTAAGCACGCCGGCATACGCGGCGATGGCGGCATCGAATCGGGACTCTTCAAAGTGAGCGCGGGACAGTGCCTGCCAGGCCTCGAGGGAGTCTGGTTGCTGCTGAGTCCAGGCCTCGGCTATCCGCAATAACTCAGCCCAGTCCCGAATCTCGGCGGCCAGTGCCACGGCCACCTGCCATATCTGAGTGTGGTCGGGATTCACCTGCCAGGCGTGTGTGAGGACCTTGAGTGCCTCAGGATTCCTGCCACACCGGCCCAGGGTTCTGGCCAAAAGTAGTAGTGCCTGGGGATGGTCGGGGTATCGATTGAGAAGGGCTTGGAACGCGGAGATGGATTCGGTGTAGTTGCCTGCCTGGTAAAGGGCGGAACCAAGCATCAGACTCGCGTCAAGGTCGCCCGGATTCCGGGCGACCTTGTCACGCAGCAGTCTAATGACTTCCGATGCGGGTAGCGTTTCTGGTCGTTGCATTGCTGACCATTTTACACTCGCCGGCTCGGTTATTCCTATCGGAAAGGATTGAGGTTGGACAGGCTTTCAAAGTCTGCCGACAGCCCCAGGTAAACAACCCGGCCTCTGGGTCCAACCGGAATATTCAGGTACGAAGGATCCGGCTCCTGTTCTGTCAGATTGTTCACCCCAAAATAGGTTTCCAGTCCGTTGTTGAAGGTATAACTGGCCTGAATGTCATGAACCATCAAAGCATCGGTTTCCAGAAAAGCGGAGATGTCCGGCTCGCGGGCAATCTCATCATCCCGGTAGAGAGCCAGCGGGCTCTGATAACGGAACCGGTAAGTCACAGACAGTGGCCCGCGCAGCCAGTTGGCATTGAGGTTTGCGACCCATTCCGGCGCCTGTTCACCCAGCAGGGTATCGTCCAGGCCCGCTTCATCGATCAGTCTTGGGTCAGTAGTAGGCTGCGTCTTCAGCGACTCCAGGTAGGTGCCGTTCAGAGCCAGTGAAAGCGTACCGTAATCGTTGAGATCGATTGGGTAGTTCAGGCTGAAATCAACACCGGAAGTGTACAGGGTACTGACGTTGACTGGGCGTTGCTCCAGATCGACGATAATACCGACCAATGCGCCCTCTGTCTGGCGTGAGAAAAGATCACAGAAAGAGTTGTTGGTGGTTGGTTGATCGTAGCATCGCTCGACGATTTCGTCGTCACTGGGGTAGAGTACGCCCTGGGACATGTCGATCTCCCACCAGTCGATGGCGGCAACCAGACCGGGCGCCCATTGTGGTGTGTAGACAAGTCCAAGAGTCTGAGTTTCGCTGGTTTCCTCCTCAAGGTTGGGGTTTCCACCCCGTACGCCCGGACGGCCCACCGGTGAAGCGGATACGAAACCGTTCGGATCAATTCCCAGTGCCGATAGTTCAGCCTGACAGTTGGCAACCGTGTTGGCGGTCTGGAATCCCAGGTTGGCTGCCTCACAGGGATCGTCCGGGCGGAAAGAGGCCTGATTCTCTGGCTCGAACAATTCAACCAGGTTAGGTGCTCGCACTGACTCACCCAACGATCCCCGAACGATAAGACTGTCGTTCAGTGTCCAGTTGACGCCGAGGCTGTAGGCAGTGGTCTGACCGATTGTCGACCAGTCCGAATAACGGTAGGCGCCATCCAGTCGCAGACCCTGCATCAGAGGGCCAAGATCCTCGAAGACTGGCACCGAAACTTCGGTGAACAGCTCGGAAACGTCATAGGATGAGCCGCTGGGTCGGACGAAATCGAACGGGGTCAGACCGTTGGGGTTGCTGCGCAGCCGATCGGGCGTGTCCTCGACTTTCTCCTCGCGGTATTCTCCGCCCAGAACAAAATCGATGGCTCCGGCAGGCAGCTCGAAACCAAGGCCGGAGCTGTTGCCGGCCACGAAGGCGTTAAACACAGTCTGCTCTGCCTGACCTTCGCTCTTCAGAGGAACGCCAGCGTTGGTGATAAACGCCTGGGCTGCTCCGTTGGGATCGTTCGGGTTGATTCTGCCAGGGGTTAAAAAGTACTGCTCACCACTCACAAAAGGGTTAAAGGGGACACAGCCACTGTTGGGCCCCGGTGTGAAGGTCATATTAGCCGGGTCGCCCCACACATCAGGATTCCAGGGGGATACAACAGAGTCGTTTGGCGGAACTGCAGAGGGGTCCAGGTTAGAACGGCAGGTGGCCTGACCCGTGGCAGGATCAATCACCGCATCCAGGGATGCAAAGTAGCGGTCCTCAAGGCGCTGGTTGTTGAGCCTTGCTGTTACGTCGGTGACTCCGTAGTTGGCCGATGCTTCGTAGCTCAGCCAATCAGTCAGGTCGCCACGCAGTCCGACCACGAAGCGGGTAGTGTCCCGGGTATTGTCGTTCAGTGAGCGCATCTCCAGGTCGTCCCGCGCCAGGTTGATTGAGGGGTCCTGAATGCTGGCCAGTACGCTGTTGAAGGAACTCGGAATGAACGGGTTGTCCAGGCTAAGCTCCAGCACCGTGGTGTAGGAAGAGCTTTGCGGGTTTACCGCATCAGAGCGGACAAATTTAAACTCACCGAAAGCGGTGGCGTAGTCGTTCAGGTCATAGCGTCCAAGTACGTTGAAAGAATGGGTCTCCAGTTCCGGGATCAGCGAGGATGAGAAATACGCAGTCGGAGTGCCGTCGCCATACAGCTGGGCGAAGCCGGAGATCGGTGTGCCTTCGTCAAACTGTGTCCCTTCGGCGTTCAATGCGATGGGTGACGGATAGGTCAGCTCTTCCCCGCTGACAGGGTCGAAGCCGAGAATATCATAGCGACCATCCGGGGCCGTATAAGTAAAGGTGCGGCTTCCCGGAGGGGTCAGAATCCGATCTGGAACATTGGGATCGTCTGTCTGACGGAACTCTGCCGGGTTGTTCTGCAGGTACTGCCTCTTCTTGAGGGCGTAATCCCGTTCGAAAATCTCCAGCCTTTCCTGATTGCGGTACTCGTAGCTGGCGGTCACGTTACCTTTGCCGTCTGCAAAATTGGTACCCGCGGTAAAGGAGGCGAAAAAATCTTCCGCGTCACCCTGGTCGGACATGCCGCCCTGGGTGCGGACGGCAAAACCCTCAAAGTCGTCCTTCAATACGAAGTTCACGGCCCCTGATACCGCGTCAGCACCATAGACCGCCGAGGCGCCGCCGGTGAGGACGTCGACCCGCTCGATCAGGGCGATCGGGATGGTATTGGTGTCGACCAGGGGCTCGCCGGTGGCAATGGCGCTTACGTGGCGCCGGCCGTTGACCAGGGTCAGCGTACGGTTGTTACCGAGGTTGCGCATATTCAGCGCGTTAACCCCGGCCTGGGCGCCACCGTCGTCCCGCTGTGTATTAAATGAACCGGATGACCCAACCAGCGCCCCAACTTCACTGACGAAATCTTCTATATTGACGTTTCCTGATTGCTGGATTCGCTCTGCTCCCAGAGATAAAACCGGGGCGACGTAGTCACCTTCAAAACGAGTGATACGCGATCCGGTGACAACCACCTCTTCCACTTCGTCTTGTGCCTGGACGGGAGATGCCAGGGGAATCAGTGCGGCGGAGATCGCCGCTGACAGTACGTTCATTCTATATCGGGTCGGGCTTGTTTTGCAGTCGGTGCGCATTGTGATGCCTCGCAGGTATGGTTGAAACATTTAGATAGTATTAATACACATGGCGCCCTTTATTCTTCTCTGAAGGTGATTTGGACCGCCAACGATGTTCTTTGTGCCTGAAGCTGCACTAGCTTTCGCAATATTCTTCAGCAGTATTTGTGCCAAAGTTAAACTTCGGGGCTCTCTGTGATGCTGAGAAAGTTTTTAAAAGAATTGAGCTGACAATCAGCTGTCAGGCCGGGGAGGCACGTAACATAATGATATATATAGGTAATATGCTTCCTGGTGAAGGCTTGCCAGGTCTCTTCGAGGTAATATTCAATGCTGTTTTAATAACCTATCGATCAATATAGATAAATATTATTATCCGTATCTAACGCAGCAATGCGGCGAGACTGGTGCGAGCAAAGTGCACTTTACTGGTGCTGTTGGCGCACTTTCTGCGCGCACGGTAGGCGCCCGGGCTGCGCGCGCCGGGCAGGGCTTTAACCAGGCGCGTGCCGCTGAAAACCGCTTTACTAACGGGAAGGAATGTAAAGCCATTCAAAATATACGGTTATCAGGGCGCGGGCTGAATCTTAGACCCCTGGTCTGGCTTTTCTGAGTGCGGTAAAAATAAAGTATGAGAGCTGATAAAAGGGAACAGGCTGTGCGTTTCATTTATCTTTCGTGCGCAGAAGTTTCGATTATACAGGTGACGGTTGTCACCTTTTGGTGCGATATCACATGGTACGGAACCGCCAATGCGCTTATTGAGTGCCGTTTTTCGGGCGCCCATTCCTGGCGAGTGCATGAATAATGAACCAAATCATTGAGATACAGTGCTTTATCTAATATGGCATAGAGATTGCTAATTCATAACGTGCCTACCCCGCTGTTTATAGGAGGCAGGGACAGGCATAGAAATGTAGTAGTAAAACGGCCGGGAATATAAACCGGTAACACGAATAAAGACTCTAGCTATTCGGTAGCATATCCTCGTGATAAGATCTTTGTGATTTTCAAGCACCGAATGGATATTTTCCTGGGAGTAATGAATGTTTAAGCGTCTGGTTTATTTTGTGATGATGGCAGCGGCCGCGGTCACTGCTAATGCTCAGCCTTGGGACACCGTGGCTGGAGATTCGCTGGTCCTTGATATTGAGGATATCGGCCCCCACTGGTTTTCCGTCCGGGGTGGTCAAATTGCCTACCTGATTGACGGTGATTCAGGTCGGGTCAAAGGAACGTTGCAGCTGTCGCAGTTTTCCCCGGCAATCCGGCCACACATGGACAAGGGTATGATCTATGCGTACGGATCTTTCTACACACGGAACGTCTACGGTGACCGCACCGATGTCGTTATCGGTTTCGATGCAACGACAACGCTGCCCGTAGTTGAAGTGGAGATTCCCGCCAGGGCGGCAGGCATAGGTCACAGCGGAATGATCGGTCTGATTGATGATAAATTCATCGGTGTCTGGAATATTTCTCCCGGCGTGTCAGTGTCAATCGTTAATACCGAAACCAATGAATTCGTCGGTGAGGTTTCAACACCCAACTGCGCGGGCGTCTACCCGGTGGATGGCGGCTTTATCATGGCCTGTGCTGACGGCAGAGTTCAGCTTATAGAGCTTGATGAAAGCGGCGCGGAGATTGGCCGACGACGCAGTGAGGTTTTCTTCGACCTGGAAGAGGACCCGGTCTACGATTACGCAGTGGCGTCAGCTGAAGGCTGGATTTTCATGTCGCTGGAAGGCATGGTCTATGAAGTCACCGTTGAAGGTGGCGAAGTGCTGGTAACAGACGGCTGGTCCATTAACCCGCCGGACTCGGAAACGCCTGACCGCAACGGCTTTGTCGTGACGCCTGATGATAACTGGCGGATCGGTGGCAGGCAGCCGTTCGCTTACAATGCCGACACCGGAATACTGGTTACGGTGATGCATCAGGGTGGTGGACAGGAAACTTTCGAGGATGCCGGCACCGAAGTCTGGGGATTCAATGTGCCCACTCAGCGTCGTGGATACCGACTGGCCGTTGATGATGGTCATGAGGTGAGCAGCGTTCAGCTGACTCAGGACGAGGAACCGCTGATGATGATGTCTGTCGGTGGCAATCTTGAAATCCGTAATCCGCGGACCGGTGGGCTTATCCGCGTAGTCGAAGATATCCGCGGTGGCCTGATCCAGAATCTCTGGTTTGACTAAGCGCTGTGGACGACAGGAGTTAATGCTCACATGATTGATCCTTTAATAACACTTGTCATCTCGGTGTCCCTGGCGTTGCTGTTCTTTATGGCCGCCAGGCACAAGATGAGTTCGCTGGCCGAGTTTGAAGGTCAGCTGGCCGCCTACGAGATTCTGCCTGCAGCATTGGTGCCGACTGCGGCGCGTCTGCTGCCGATTGTCGAAATGGCGGTGGTCTTCCTCATTCTGATACCGATGACACGCTCTTTCGCCGCATTCCTTGCCGTGCTGCTGCTCTCTACGTATGCCCTGGCCATGGCTGTCAACATACTGCGCGGGCGCAAGGACATCGATTGCGGTTGCGGTGGTCAGCCACAGGTACTGTCAGTGTGGTTGGTGGTGCGCAACGTTGTGCTGGTTCTGGGCAGCAGCCTGCTGCTGACCCCGGGCGCTCAGCGATCCGTCGCATGGAGCGATATGCCTTTTCTAATTTTAATGACAGCGGTGCTTGCCATGGTCTATCTGTTGGTGGAGCAACTGGTAAGAAATCAATCCGTTATGACCCACAGGAGTTCCAGCAATGGATAGTTACATTTTTGAAATAGTTTTGCTGCTGTCCGCAGTAGTGCTGATACTGGTTCTGGCGATGTTCGCGCTGGCACGTCAGATCGGCGTTCTCCACACCCGCCTTGCTCCTGCTGGCGCCCTGATGACTACAGCTGGGCCTAAAGTGGGGCAACCGGCACCGATACTCTCGGTTCCGGATCTCAAAGGTGATTCGATAACCATAGGCGGGGTTCGTAAGATTCCACAATTGGTTCTGTTCGTGTCTCCGACCTGCCCCATCTGCAAGGAGCTGGTACCTACGGCCAAATCCATGGCGAAGAGTGAAAAACTTTCCCTGGTGTTTGGTAGTGATGGAGGCCAGGTCAAGAAGCACAGTGATTACGTAAGCAAGATGAAACTCGAATCTTATCCTTACATCGTTTCACTGGAACTTGGAATGAAATTTGAAGTGGGCAAACTGCCCTATGCAGTCCTGATCGACGAGCAGGGCGTGTTGAGGTCCAAAGGGCTGGTAAACAGCCGTGAACATCTGGAAAGCCTGGTAGATTCGATGCGCAGTGGCTATGAGTCGATTCAGGACTACCTGGTCAAAGAAGAACTTATTGGAGAACAGGCATGAACAACCGAGAACAGCTCCTGGAACAATTACTCAAAGATCTGGACGCGGCCACGACCGGAGCGATCCGCTTCTTCGCAGCCAGAACTTCCCGCCGCTCGTTTTTCGGCAGGTTAGGGGTTCTCCTGGTTGGTATGGGGACAATTCCGATACTGCCTGTTATTCGTGAGGCCAATGCGCAGAGCTCCGACGACATTCCCGATATGGGTGATCCCGAAGCCTGCGAATACTGGCGTTACTGCGCCATGAGCGGCAGTCTTTGCTCATGCTGTGGTGGTACCGTTACTCAGTGTCCTCCTGGGGCGGAAACCGCCACGGTGGCCTGGATTGGAACCTGTCAGAATCCTGCCGACGGCCAGGACTACCTGATTTCCTATAACGACTGCTGTGGCAAGGGTGGTTGCGGTCGCTGTGGGTGTCACCGTTCGGAAGGCGATCGACCGGTTTATTTCCCGAGTAAAGCTAACAGCATTCTCTGGTGTTTCGGGTCTACCAGCCATGCCTATCATTGCACCCTGGCGCGAATCATCGGTGTTGGTGCCAGCAATGTCGTCGATCCCTGATCTGAAGCGGATGCTGCGGTCTGTCACCATGCTGGCGCTTGCTACCACTTCTCTGGTGGCAAGTGCCGCGATGGCACAGACGGGGCGGGAACAGTTTCATTTTTTGCAGTTTTGTGCCGGGTGTCATCTGGTGGATGGCAGCGGCGTGCCACCCGAAGTGCCGAACCTGCGAATCGATCTCGGTAACCTGCTCGATACACCCAAAGGCAGAGATTTCATCCTGCGAGTGCCGGGTGTCGTTGGCGTTCCGATAGCCGTGGACGAGGTGGCTGACCTGATGAATTGGATAATTACCACCTATTATCCGGAACGGTCCGGATTTAAACCCTTTACTGTTCCGGAAATTGAAGCGGGTCGTGCCAACCCGCTTTACGATCCTCTTAAATACCGGGCCGAGCATTTCCCCAATCTTTATCAGCAGCTGAGTCCATGAACACTTTTTATACTCACTTAAAGGGTTGTCCTTCCCACTGTGTCAGTAACCTGGCCGAGGCACGGGTTAGTGCGAATTCTGTGAGGCGTGTTGCAGCAATGTTCGCCGTCATGATTCTGGCCTTGTCGATCGGCACGGCAGCGAATGCAGAGTCGGGAGATTCACCTTCCTTTGCCTACCTGTTGCACTGTGCCGGCTGCCATCTTGAGAACGGCGCGGGAGATCCTCCTGACATTCCCGATCTGCGGGAGGAACTCGGTCTGTTGCTGACGGTACCCGAAGGTCGGCACTACGCACTCCGTGTTCCCGGTGTCACGGATGCACAGGTATCCGATGAGCAGATGGCTGCCTTAATGACCTGGCTGGTTAACCGGCTATACCCGGAAAAGGAGGGTTTTGAGCCGTTTACCGCTGCCGAGGTCATTGCGGGCCGGGAGAATCGTCTGTCGGATCCAGTGCGTTACCGCAACGAGTTGCTCATTGAACTGACTGGCACCGCCGAGCAACCCAAGGGAGCCGTGGATTAAGTCCTGTCACGATCAGCAAGCAGAACCTGGGATAGCTCAGGTTCCTGCAACAAATTCCCTCAAACAGCTGCCAGGCAGTAAAGTTACCCCCCTTTGTCAGGCGACTGCGCTATCGTCCTCGTGAGAAGACCAGTTCCTGGCTGAAACAAGACAGGCTGCGACGATCAGGATGGTGCCCAGGATGGTTGTGGGTGTCACCGTTTCATCAAACACTATCCAGCCCAGGATGGCAGCCCAGACGAAAGCCGTGTACTCGACTGGCAAAAGGATATTTGCGGGGGCTCTGGCATAGGCCCAGGACATCATCTGCAACGACGCAATGCTCAGCACCGCGGCTGCCACCAGCGGGCTGAGAAAAACAGGCGCCGGAATCTCACCAAAAAAAGGCGCCAGACTGCCGAATAGCGCCAGCAGCACGCAGTTCTGAAAGAATGCGATTTCGACCGGCCGGGCCACGAGCGCCTGTTGGCGTTGCAGGATCAGGTTGTAGGCATACAGCAGCGCCGAGGCAAGAACGGCGATAATTCCCTTGCTGGTCTCTTCGTCATACTGGCCGCTGAACCGCCCGGTGATAATGACACCGGCACCCAGCAGACCGATCAGAGAGGCAATGACAGCCCGACGACTGATGGTCTCTTTGAGCAGCACTCTGGCCAGGTAGAGAGCGAACAGCGGTGCAATGAAGGTTAGTCCTACAGCTTCCGCAACGGGCAGGAATTTCAGGCCCCAGAAGAATAGAAACGCCATTATGGCAAGAATCAGGCCACGCAGGACGTGTAAACGTATCACCGCAGGCTCGGGCAGGGTGGGTCGGCTCCGTAGAAACAGAATGCCAGCAACCACAACGCCGATCAGGCTGCGCCAGAGCATCGCGTTGTAAGCGCCGAGGCCCAGCGACAGTCCCTTCATTACCACATCCATGACCGAAAACAAGGCAATTCCGGCGCTGGCGACGGCTAGCGCGACGGTGTAACCAGATTGAGGATTGTGCATTCCAGGGGAGTTCCCTTTGGGGTGGTTGACATGACAGCAAGACAACGGGACTGCCGGGGCGTGGATTCTAACCCGATCACTGCCTGAATTCTTAGTCCGGGACTGCTGCGCGGCTGCCAGGTGCGGTCGCAATGTTTCCGCCCGTTGCCATTCTCGCGCCAAGCCATTAGTCTTCTACTCACCCCCAGTCTCTTTCAATTCAGGTTTTTCCCATGTACAGATTCGTCGTTTTTCTGGTTGTTGCGCTGGCTGTTTCCGGTGGCGTGTTCGCTGCTGAAGAGATGCCGACCATAGAACAGGCTGTAGCCGGGGCCGACCCCCATCCGGGTTACTTCAACTTTTATTACGAGGCCGGCAGCGGCCGTCTGCTACTGGAGATAGAGCGCTTCGACGAAGAATTCCTGTACGTGAACTCTCTGGCTACAGGAGTCGGGTCCAATGACATCGGGTTGGATCGTGGCCAGATCGGGGATACCCGGGTAGTGGAGTTCGAACGCTTTGGCAACAAGATATTCCTCAAACAGATCAACCTGGATTACCGGGCTCAGTCAGACAATGAACTGGAACGCCTGGCCGTTGAAGAAGCCTTTGCCGAATCGGTGTTGTGGGGCTTTGAAATCATAGCCGAATCCGCAGCACGGGTACTGGTGGACGCTACCGGGTTCCTGCTGCGGGATGCGCACGGTGTAACCAACAGCCTGGCCGCAGGAGAGCAGGGTAATTACGCCGTCGATGTATCACGCTCGGCAATCTACATGCCCCGGACCCGAAATTTCCCTCAAAATTCGGAATTCGAGGCACTGCTTACTTACACCAGCGCTGCGCGGGGAGGGAACCTGGTTCGCACTGTGGTACCGGACCCTCAAAGTATTTCGGTACGACTGCACCATTCGCTGGTCCAGTTGCCCGAGCCAGGCTATCAGCCACGACGCTTTCATCCGAAGTCCGGTTTCTGGTCCAGGGGCTTCGAGGACTATGCAGCCCCTATCAACGAAGATATGACACAACGCTTCATCGGTCGGCACCGATTGCAGAAGCGTGACCCGGATGCCGCTGTCAGCGAGGCTGTGGAACCTATAGTCTACTATCTGGATCCGGGGGTGCCCGAACCCGTGCGTTCAGCCTTGCTTGACGGCGCCCGCTGGTGGGCTGACGCCTTCGAGGCAGTAGGCTTTCGTAATGGATTTCAGGTGGAACTGCTGCCTGAAGATGCCGACCCCATGGATATCCGCTATAACGTTATTCAATGGGTGCATCGTTCCACGCGAGGCTGGTCTTACGGGTCAAGTGTCATAGATCCGCGTACCGGTGAAATCATCAAAGGCAAGGTAACTCTCGGTTCGTTGCGGGTCAGGCAGGATTATCGCATAGCACAGTCATTGATCGGCCTGGCGATGGAAGGGGCCGATGAGTCCATACAGCAGCTGGCCCTGTCCCGTATCAGGCAGTTGTCTGCCCACGAGGTGGGTCACACCCTGGGTATTGCCCATAATTTCGCCGCCAGCATAAATCAACGGGCCTCGGTAATGGACTATCCCCATCCTCTGATCGACATTGACGACCAGGGGGTTCTGAATGCCTTGAACGCCTACGACATCGGTCTTGGACAGTGGGATTACCAGGTAATCAAATACGGATATAGCGAATACAGCAGTCCCCAGCAAGAGGCTGTCGGTCTGGCTAACACCCTGCAGGAAAGCGCGGATGCAGGGCTGCTGTTTATCTCCGACCAGGACAGCAGGCCACCTGGCAGCTCTCATCCGCTGGCACATATGTGGGATAACGGCGCTTATCCCACCGAGGAGCTGGAGCACCTGCTGGAAGTTCGCCGCGAGGCTATGAGCCAGTTTGGCCGACGGAATATTCGCGCCGGGCAGCCCTATGCAGAGCTGGAAGAGGTGCTGGTTCCACTCTACCTGTTGCACCGCTATCAGATAGAAGCCACCCATCGGCTGATAGGTGGAACCTACTATGACTACGCAGTTTATGACGGCGTTGCCGAGGCCACCGACCCGGTTATCGTCCCGGTTCCTGCTGATGAGCAGCTGCGAGCTCTGGATGCGTTGATCGCGACGCTGGATACGGTCGAGCTGACTCTGCCTGCTGCCATTCTGGAGCTTATTCCTCCCAAGCCAATCGGTTATGCCCGGGGCAGGGAAAGTTTTTCGGGTCGTACATTCCAGAACCTTGATTATGTGGCAATGGCCGAATCTCTCGCCGACCATATCGTCAGCGGCGTGCTGCACCCCCAGCGCCTTACCCGGGTCAGTAATCTACACGGCAATGACCGATCACTTCCAACTGTCTACGCCGTGGTAACCCGCTTGCTGGACAACGCCTACCGGTTCTCGGCAGCGGATGACCAGCAGGCCACCGTGCAACGGGCTCTTAACCACGTAATCCTGTACCGGCTTATGGAGCTGGTGCGGCACGATGCACTGGATAATCAGGTAAAGTCTCAGGTTGCCCTGGCACTGCGTGACCTGCGCGACCGGATCAATGCTCGGCGGGAGGGGGGCGGTATTCTGTGGCTGGCCAGTCACCAGCTGGCACTGGATGAAATAGACAGCTGGTTTGACCGGGGCTCACGCGAGAGTTTGTTGACCAAGCCATTACCGATGCCCCCCGGCGCCCCGATCTGAAACGCCCGGTCTGACGGGGCCGGCCCGCTGCATGCGCCGCTTTGTTCATGGCATGTGAAAGTGAAAGCACACAGTGTATTGTAGAAGGGGCGGCAGGAGAGCAATGAAGGGAGAACAGGAAGCGCGAACAGAGAGAGCAGGGGAAACAAGGGATACAAGGGATACAAGGAAAATAGGACAGTAGGAGAGCTGTGATACACCTTCCCGGTATACGTCGCTGCGTCGCCATCTCAACAGATGTCGGTCGAACCTTGAATTGTTAAATCACGGGGCTTCTGGCTCAGAAAGGTTTCCTTCCCGGGGTCGCTTTTCACCGGGCCAGATGCTTACACAACTGCAGGTAACAGGGAGCACAAGGCTGTGGAGAATCACTCGCAACAGGACAAGCTGGATTCAGGGCAACCCGGCTCTTTTGCTTACCTGCGTTTTCCTCTCTCGACCCGGTTGTTACACTGGGTGTCAGCGCTGGCAATCTTCATACTGGTATGGAGCGGATTCTGGATATTCAACATCCACCCCCGCCTTTACTGGGGAGAGACGGGATACTTTGGTACACCGGCAGTCGCCGAGCTGGTGGCCGATACCTCCAGCGAACCCGCAAAGATGGCGATCCGGATCGGCTCCCAATCCCTGGATGTAACCGGTATTCTGGGCCGGGTGAATCGTCAGCCCTTTGTACGCTTGTTTAATTTTCCCAGCGGATTCCAGTTTGGTGGCACCCGTGCCCTGCATTTTACCGCCGCCTGGGTGCTGGTACTCAGCTGGTTGGCCTATGTCTATCACCTGGTTGCCAGCGGCAGGCTCAGGAGCAGCTGGTTGCCCGGGAAGCATGAGTTGTCTCCCCGCCATCTGGGTCGGGATATAGTCGATCACCTGAGACTGCGACGTGCCAGGGGCGATGCGGCGCGCCGCTACAACACGCTGCAAAAGTTCAGCTACCTGGGCGTGATGTTTATTCTGCTGCCTTTATTGTTTCTGTCCGGGTTGACCATGTCCAACAGCGTAACAGCAGCCTGGCCATTTCTGTTCGACCTGTTCGGAGGCCGGCAGTCGGCCCGGACTCTGCATTTCGTGTTCGCTTTCTCAATGGTGCTGTTTGTCCTTGTGCATGTTGTGCAGCTTTTTGTAGCAGGCTTCTTCAATTCTGTCCGGGCCATGATCACCGGGCGCTTTCGCATCACCCCGGAGGACTTTTAGATGCCAGTAAAGATCAAGCGTCGCGCGGTGATACGAAGTGCTCTCATTGGTGGTGCGGCTGGCGGGGTTGCTCTGGCAACCTACCGGTATCCCGGCTCTATCCGCAATGTCTATGATATCGCCGATGCCATGAACTACGGAGTCCACGATCTGCTCCTCAGAGGGCAGCCCAGGGTTCGTGAATTCAGTCGGGCCGACGTGGCGCTGGATTTTCCGACCAGCGGTGTGACCTCGCCGGGAGACGACCGCTACCACCGGGTCAAGGAGAATGGCTTTGCCGATTGGTCATTCACTCTGGACGGCCTGGTGGACAATCCCCTCAACCTGAGTCTCGCGGACTTGAAGGCATTGCCGGCCCAGACGCAGATAACCCTGCACACTTGTGACGAAGGGTGGAGTGCAATCGGCGCCTGGACCGGCGTGCCTCTCGCCAGCCTGCTCGCCATGGCAGGCATCAGGGAGGGCGCCAGATATGTGGTCTTTCACTGCATGGATACCCAGTACAACCAGCTCCCTTACTACGAGAGTATCGACCTGTTGGCCGCGACTCACCCGCAGACCATTCTCGCCTATGGCCTGAACGGCGAGGCCCTGCCCGAAAAAAACGGTGCGCCGCTACGATTGCGCATCGAGACTCAGATTGGCTACAAGCACGCCAAGTTTGTTGAACGGGTCGAGGTAGTAAACAGCCTGGAGTCGATCGGTGCCGGGCGCGGCGGCTGGTGGGAAGACTGGAATGGTGCCGTCTGGTACGCCGGCCTCTAGGGCATGTTCACACCAAGGAACCTCTGATTATCACTGCTGGAGGTCATTTTTACCTCCAGCCAGGCGGCGGTGCATTGCCCGGACAGTGCAGAGCAGGCTGGGAGTCACGTACCTTGACGCTGGTCCAACCATAGGGGCACCAGTGCGATATCGGCTCGGAGGCTCTTCGGGACGCCTCTGATAGCAGAAGGTCGGCACTGTCGGTTATCGGGTATTCGACCGGTGTTGGCTCGTCCTCACAATAACTCTTAACGCCATTTAAATCGCAGGCGCTTCGCCCTATCGGAAGGTGGGCACAACTATTTTTCAAAACTATGGAAGTTCTCAAATAACTGTCGATACATAGTTAAGTTCCTAAATTTAAGACCCTGCCTTTTAATGTCCTGACGTTAAAGTCCTGACAGAAGGAGGGTGGAGGGTTCAGCAGCAGCGGTTATTCTGGTCGGCCGGGTTCGGCGGTCACGCTCTGAAACACAGTAATTCAGAGGCACTGCACGACTGGGTCGATTCATTACGCGACTGAAATTCCCCTTCCGGGTTGACTCACAGGGAGTTCATTTCTGATGAAGACTGAAGTACAGAGTTTTTGCGAGCAATTTTCCCGGCAGCTTGGGCCGTTCGGGTATCGGCTGGACAGGGCTGTCAGCGCTCTTTCAGGGCAGCTGGGCCAGATTGATCTGGACTGCCTGAACGAAATCAGAGCCAATCTGCGGGACATTCAGCACCGCTATGGAAACCTCCAGGAAAAAGTCGATAACCAGCAGGCATACCTGTTGATTTTCGGGCCACTCAAGAGTGGTAAATCCACACTGATGAATGCCATCAGCGGCACTTACGTCAGCGAAGTCTCCAGCCTGCCTTCCTATCCCACCCTGGTCTATGTGAAGAACGCAGCGCAGCCCCGCTTTCAGGCCACCGATTACACAGGTGAAACCCGTGATTTTACCGGCAGCCGGCAGCTCTGCAGCGCGATCAAGCTGGAGCACGAGCGGCTGGCCAGCACAATCCGGCTGGCTGAGTCCGCGGGTCAGGAATTCGAGCCCTCCCGGCACCTGCCGGAAGCAATCCGAAGAGTGAACGTGGAACTGCCTGCTCAGCCCCTGGCTGATTCCGGCACTGTACTTATCGACACCCCGGGGCTTTACACGCACATGAAGTTTGGCTACGACCAGATGACCCGGGAGCTGCGTAACACCGCGGCTTGCGGGATTTTCGTGGTCAGAAGCGACAACCTTTTCTTCGAAAAGGTTTTTGATGAGTTCGAAGAGCTGTTGAACAGCTATGGGCGCATTTTTCTCATCACCAATATCGACAGCTCGAAACAGGATCTGCAGCCGGATGGCAGTCTGACAGCCAGTCTTGAAAGCTCCAATCCCGAGCAGGTGCTGGAAGCGTTCCGGTCTCTGAGTATGAATGCTACCCTCAGGCAGGCTATCGAGGATGGACGTCTTAGCCTGTACCCCATTGATCTGCAGAAAGCGGCAGCCAGGCGCCTGTCGGCAGCAGGACAGGATAGTAACGAGACAACTGCGCAGGATCTTGATCCCGAACTTGATCCTATAGAAGTTTACGACGAGTTCCAGGCGGGCACCGAGGCTGATGGCTTCGACCCTTTCCTGCAGGATCTTACCGACTACCTCAACAGTAACGAATATATCCGCGACTTCATGGCGGACAGCCTCAGGATGGCCGGCGAGCTGGGAATGGGCACAGTCGAGCTGGCCACCAGCAAGGCTGCCAACGAACTGCTGGAATCCTGTGTCGGGTTGCGGGCGACTATTGATAAGAAGCAGAAGCAGGCCGAGGCGATCGAAAAAGTAGAGGACCTTGACTGGTCGGCTAGCTTTGGGCATCTGGATGCGGAAAAGGACCAGTTGCTGGACACCCTGAGCCAGGACTATTCCCGCCTGGTCGGAGCGTTGGAAAATGGCCTGTCAGAATGGCTGGATACTGATGACTCCTGGCAGGATCTGGTGAACTGGCACCTCAAGAACACGCTGGAGCAGGAAGTCCGTCGTGACGCCAGCAACATTGTCGATCACTTCCGGCCCTTGCTGGCCGGCTATTCAGGCGGCGCCCGGCTCAATATGTTCCAGATGGGGCGCCTGCATCAGGCCGGCCTGCGCATCGAGGAAAGCGTGCCTCAGTTGCTGCGCAGCCTGGGTGATAAGGTACAGGCAGGCATGCCACGGCTGGATCTGGATGTTGAGGAGGTTCCGCTCAAGCGTTCCCTGGTTGACCTGGTGCTGTTCAGAAAGAGGCCCAAGGTGCTGGAAAAATTCTTTGGCAGGGACGGCGATCAGTCTATTCCAGCCAGGAAGAAGCGCAAACGTCTGGGCGGTGGTGGCGAAGAGTACCTGAAAGAGCAGCTTCAAAGGGTAATCAATGAGCAGTTGCCCGCACTGCAAAGAGACTACATCGAACAGATTCTGGAGAGCTATCGTGCTGCATTCACCGAGGCCATGCAGCGACGGGCCGCCGAACTGCGGGTGAGTGTAAAACAGGAGATCAGCGATTGTCGGGAGCAATTGAAGGCGCGGATGCAGGCGGTGGGTATTCTGGAAGGTACAAAAGCCTCGGCCCAGAAGCTCACCGCGTCGCTGGGCCAGATTCAGTCCGAGTTTGATATCCGGATTGCCAGCAATGCTGCTGCACTGGACGGCGGAGAGGAAGCTCGGCAGGAGTCGGACGAGGCCGTGATAAACACGCTGGAGCCGAGGGTTGACGAACCGGCAGCCAGCAAGTCAGGCGCTTACGACTCCGACACCGAGGATTTTCCGATCCTGAGTGGAAACCTGGCCACGTATTGAGCGCGGCGCTGATTCAGGCCAGGTCGTAACAGAACAGATCAGATAGGGCGGCTGTGACATCGGTATTCGCAGCCGCCTTATCAGGCATTACCAAATCTCGCGGCGTCCGCCGATGAACATCACCTTACTTGCCAACAGAGACATTGCCAGTTGCCTGGCAGTCAATTACCTGCTGCAGGGTCTGCAGGGTCATCAGCTTTCACTGTTCCTGTCGGCGCGGGTGGGCAGTAAACCTCTCGCTGCGCCACTTCAGCATCTGAAGTTTGTTGAACAGGACCTGTTCAACAAACTGCTGTTCCCCCTGTTGCCAGAAAGTAAGCATGCTGCAGGAGCGGAGCTGCTGGGGTTCGATCAACTGCAGGGTCGTTTCGCTGGCGGTGTACAGGAACTGGATGTCATTAACACCGGGGCGGGGCTGGAAAAATTTGCCGCTACTGAGCCGGACCTGGTGCTGTCGGTTCGTTTCGGTCTGATCCTGCGCGAGCCCGCCCTGGCGGTGCCAGGACACGGCGTACTGAATCTGCATTCCGGACACCTGCCAGACTATAAAGGCGTCATGGCAACCTTCTGGGCATTGCTGAATGGTGAATCAGAAATCGGTACCACGTTGCACTATATAGACGACAGCAGCATTGACGCAGGGCGGATCATAGCGTCCACCACTTTGCCCGTTGACCGGGGTAAGTCCTATCTTGGCCATGTTCTGGCGTTGTATCGCGACGGATGTCGGCAAATGGTGCAGGCGGTACAGACCGTCGAGGCACGGAGTCAATTGCCGGCCTGCACCCAGGCGGCGCCCGGCAACTATTACAGTTTCCCCACCGAGGCTGACCTGGAGGCATTCACCGCCCGGGGGTGGCGGCTTTACGACCCGGACGATGTCCTGGATTTAGCCCGACGCTTTCTGGCGGGATAAGCAGCTCGTGTCGAGAACGCCGGGGAGTGGGCCCAAAGACCCTGGAATCATCCATCATCCTGTCTCGCAATCGGCCCGGAATTCTCCTGTTACATAACGACAAACTTTGTAACAAGGAAAATCCGTTCGCTGCTCTGACCTCTGATTTACATCAATAAAATTGGTTACCAGAGCACTAAACTGCTCCCGTGATAATGCACATTCTCACCGAATGAAAAACCGGATCAAAGGCGGCCTGATAACGACAGCGCAACGATTCGGTAAGGCTAAAACAGGAGTGGAATATGAAGAAGACCAGATTAATCGGATTGTTCTCGGCGCTGGCTCTGACGCCGGCCCTGGCTGATGCTCAGTCGACTGCTGAGCATCCCACCTACGCGAAGGAAGTGTCGAGGATCATCCAGGACAACTGCCAGATCTGCCACCAACCCGGTCAGATCGGCCCCATGTCGTTTACCAGCTACGAAGAAGTGCGCCCCTGGGCACCGCTTATCGGGCTGAAGGTTGAAGAACGCGAGATGCCGCCCTACCAGTACGACTCAGATATTGGCGTACAGCACCTGAAAGGTGACTGGCGACTGGAAAAAGAAGACATCGATACAATCGTTGCCTGGGTAAATGCCGGCGCGCCAATGGGTAATCCGGAAGATCTGCCGCCACCGCGTGAGTACCCGGCGGTTGGTGAATGGCGTCTGGCGGGAGAGCTCGGCCCACCTGACCATGTGATCAAATCCTCTGCCTGGGATGTGCCCGCCAATGGCCAGGACCTCTGGTGGGAGCCGGAAGTGGACTCCGGTATCACCGAAGAACGCTGCATCAAGGCCATCGAAACACTGCCTTCAGCGGCGGCACATGGTTCCACGCACCACGCCAACTCACACTTCCTGACCCAGGATGAGTACGGGAACTGGGTGCCGGCTGGTCGTCTGTCCGAGTATGCCTATGGCAAGCTTGGCGAATACGTTCCAGAGGGCGCCTGCCGCAAGGCCCCGGCGAACTCCAAGGTAGGCTGGAGCATCCATTACTACCCTGATGGCAAGGCTGTTGCCGACGATCAGGTTTCGGTGGGCATCTGGTACCAGGACGAGGATTTCGATGAAGAGGCTGCCTATCCTCAGGACCTGACTCTTTATTTCCTCGACGGTGGTGGAGACTACATGATTCCGCCTCATGGCACTCTGGTGACCGAGGGCTTCCATTCATTCGATCATCCGGTCCGTATCGACAGCTGGCAGCCACACCTGCACCTGCGTGGGGTCGCCATGTCCATGGAAGTTTTCTACCCGGAAACCGGCCGCAAAGAAATGATCAGCCAGGTTTCCAACTGGAATGCGGGCTGGAACCACAGCCACACCTACGAAGAAGGCTATCAGCCGCTGATCCCCGCCGGTGCGGTGATCATCCTGAAGGCCTGGTATGACAATACCGCCAATAATCCTCGTAACCCTGACCCTGACCAGTGGGTGGGCGCAGGCCAACGGACAACCGATGAAATGTCCCACGCCTGGATTGCTGTTACCCATCTGGATGAAGAGGGCTACGAAAAAATGCTCACAGAGCGGGAAAAGCAAGATCAGCGGACTATGGCTACGCGCTAACAAGCAAAAGGAGAGAGCAACATGAATAATTATCAGAAACTTGCTAAAGGAGCTCTCGCTGGAGCGCTCCTGGCCCTGACCGCAGCGCCGCTGTACGCCCAGCTGCCCGAGCACCTGCGTGACTACCCCCTGGCCGTCCGAGGCGCCACCGGAGAAGCGGTAGCGCCGATGTTCAACGGCTGGATAGGCCGCGAGGATGGCTCGGTCACGATGCTGTTCGGATTCGCGAACCTGAACAGGGAAGCCGCTGTGGACGTCCCCCTGGGACCGAACAACTTCATCGAGCCGGCCCAGTTCGATGGCGGCCAGCCTACCCACTTTCCGGTCTACAGCCGGGGTGGCTTTGTGGGCATTCAGGAGCGTGGTGCTTTTGCTGTCACGGTGCCGGCGGATATGGCCGGTACCGAGGTGGTGTGGACTCTGACCGCCGGCGGGAAGACTTACTCCGTCCCGGGCCGGGCCACATCGACCGCCTACGAGATGAGTGATGGCGAGAGAGCACTTGGGTCCCTGAAGCCGGCTATTCGATTCAATCCCAATGGGCCTGAGTCTTTCGGTGTAGAGGGTATCTATGCTTCGCAGATCACTACCAAAGTGGGTGCTCCGGTAACCTTGACCGCTTATGTGCAGGACCGTGGCAACCGGGCGGCCTACCCGGAAAACGAAATGCTGCTCTACCCGCTTGGCACCGAGTGGCTTCTGCATCAGGGGCCGGCACTGCCTGAGTTTGACCAGGCCTTGATTACTGGTCGGGAGCGGGCCGCCGAGGGTGGCGAAAGCGCCCAGGCTGGCAGCAATGGCTGGATGGAAGTCACAACCCGGGCTACCTTCCCCGAGCCGGGAGAATACGTCGTTCGACTACGGGTGGACAACTTCACTGCGCCGGACAGCCAGTTCGACAATGTGTGCTGCTGGTCAAACGCGTACGTGCCGGTGACGGTCACCGAATAGGTCCCACCTTCACCAGCGAGCAGGTAACGCCCCGAACCGGCAATGGTTCGGGGCGTTTTCAGTTTCGGGATTGAAAAGCCTGCCTGCAGCAGTTCCAGCTTGCCTGTCAGTCCCTGTTTCTGGCACCCGCAGACCATTGTTCGGCTGGACAATGTCCGGTATCGGAGCTACCTTTTGTCCTTCTCTGCAGCCCCGGGCCGGCAGCACGACCATCCCGCGTCAAATGCCCCAGAGCGCTGTGTCAGTCAACCCGATGGTTCAGACAAGGTGGCAGCAAACGTGAAACCGGCATTAAAAAAGTCCAGGAAGGTCCTGCTGGGCCTGATTCTCCACTCAGCGCTGGCAGGCGCCCAGATCCCGCAGGAAATTGTGCCCATTGATCCAGGCCTTGCCGGAACTTTTGAAAGTCTGACCCAGGATGCGCGGGTGGTGGACGCCCTGGAGCAGATTCGTCGCAATGAGCCGGCTACCATCGAAGAACAACTGCGCATGACAGAAATTCCTGCACCGCCTTTCATGGAAGAGGAACGGGCCAGGTATTTTCTGCAGCAACTTCAAGCCCGGGGCATCGGTGATGCCTACCTCGACGCCGAGGGCAACGCCATCGGTATCCGTCGCGGCAGTGGCAATGGCCCCACCTTCCTGATTGCCGCCCACCTCGATACTGTGTTTCCTCCCGAGGTCGACACTACCGTGGAATTCCGCGATGGCCGCTACTACGCACCCGGTATCGGGGATGACACCCGGGGTCTGGCAGCGCTGCTGGCGGTACTCGACAGCCTGAACGCCAGCGGCATCGATACGGTTGGTGACGTCATTTTCGCTGGCAACGTGGGCGAGGAGGGACGCGGCGACCTGCGGGGTATCAAGGCTATATTCCGTGATTTCCCCGAGCTTGACGGCTTCGTTTCCATAGACGGCGTCAGTCTGCAGCGGATCACCGTGGGAGGAACCGGCAGTCGCCGCTTCGAGTTTGTCTTTACTGGTCCTGGCGGGCATTCCTTCGGCGCTTTTGGTATGGCCAGCGCCATTCATGCCATGGGCAGAGCGATCGCCAAGATCGCCGAGCTTCGCACCCCCGAAGACCCCAAGACCACCTTTACCGTCGGCACTGTTGGCGGTGGTACATCTGTCAACTCTATCGCCGCGGATGCCGTGCTGGCCCTGGATATGCGTTCCAATGACCGGGACGAGCTGGCGCGGCTGGAGCAACAGGCCCGGCACGCTGCCCTGGAGGCAGTAGCGGAAGAGAATGCCCGTTGGAATAACGGCGAAATTCAGGTGGAGTTCCGGCTGATCGGGGATCGCCCGGTAGGGCGGACTTCCACTCAGACTCCACTGGTGCAGGCGGCGGCCCTGGCTTTCGACACCGCCGGTATCGAGCTGGAGGGGCTGAGAACTTCCAGCACCGACTCCAATCTGCCCATGTCTCTGGGCATACCCGCCATTACCATTGCCGGAGGTGGTGAAGGAGGTGGTGCACACTCGCCGGACGAATGGTTTGCGCCAGGTGACAGTTCCCATGTCGGTCCCCAGGTTGCCCTGCTCATTACCCTGGCCATGGCAGGAATCGAGGGTGTCAGCGCGCCGCTTCTCGAAGAGCGTGGTGTTGAGACCGCTGACTAGCGGCCTGCGAAACGGTATCTAAGGAACCTCTGACAGGCGAGCCCACTGACGAGGCGCCTTGCCGCCGGCATGCGTCGGCCTGTCAAGGCGAGGCAACGAAGGCAGTGGGCTCGTCTGAAAGCCAGAGCGATTCCATAATTAAGCAGAGATTCCCTAAAGCCGTTCAGCGGCAAGGGCTGCAGTGCAGTGCGCTGAAAGCGCGTTTCAATGATATTCAGTGACCCGGTGCGCCGGTTAAAGTTGATCTTGCTCAACGAGCTGACTCCTATTCAGAGTAGTGTTAAAGACACGGCGCAGCATTTCGCATGGCCGTGATTTGTGCCTTTGATAGGAGTTGAAATTGATGAGTAACAGAATAGCAACAACGCTGGTTGCCCTGACTTTGCTGCTGGGGGCTTCCACGGTGCTGGCTCAGGGCGAGAACCCATTCATTGGTTCCTGGGATATCGACCTGTCGGCGTCCGATTTTGGCAGCGCTACACCCCCCCTGAACATGTCACGCTCGTACACGGATCTTGGTAACGGCAGCTACGCGTACCAGGTGGCCAGGGTGGCACTGGATGGGACTTTGAGTCTCACGTCAGCGATTTACACCTACAGTGGGGAAGAATATCCCATCGTAAGCTTTGATGAGCTGCCGGCACCCGCCATGATTTCCTACCGCAAGATCAATGAAACCACCGTGGAATACACCGTGCGTGTGGGTGGGGAGGTGTCCCAGATCGGGGCAAAGTTTATTTCCCCTAATTATCAGCAGCTTACAATTTCGATCCAGTACCCGGATTCGGATCAGGAGAACCAGATACTGGTCTTCAACCGACGGCGCTAGGACGCTGCAGGACAACGCTTCGGGCCGGAAAACCCGGCCGGGGCGTCAACTGTTACACAATTTGTAACACTTTGGGGCGTTAAAAATTGACATAGATCAGTAAAACCTGGCCCCCTCCGCGCAAAATGCTTACTAAGGCGTTCCCGAAGCGCCAGGCGCACTGGCAGTCTGACTCAGAAAGCAGTACGAAAGGAGGCCGGTGTTCTGAAGCTCGAAGAGATTGTTTCGAGTGCTTCGAAAGGATGCACAAACCTGGATACAGACAGTTGTAAGGCTGTAAAACTGAAAATGAAAAAGAGAGCCGGTTGGCGATCTTATTGATGGCACGGTTACAGTGCCATTTATACATTGGAGAGGAGTTGATTATGAAAACAACTAGATTATTAGGGCTGGTCTCTGCGATGGCTTTGCCTGCGCTTGCCGGAGCACAGGAAGCGCCTACCTACGCACGCGAAGTTTCCCGGATCATGCAGGAAAACTGCCAGGGCTGTCACCAGCCGGGACAGATAGGTCCCATGTCGTTTACCAGTTACGAAGAAATCCGCCCCTGGGCCCCGCTTATCAAGATGCGTGTGGAGCAGCGGGAAATGCCTCCTTACCAGTATGATTCCGACACCGGTGTTCAACACCTGAAAGATGACTGGCGGTTGGCGCAGGAAGACATCGATACCATCGCTGCCTGGGTAGATGCCGGTGCACCGCTGGGTAACCCGGAAGATCTGCCACCCGCCAGGCAGTATCCGGCTGTTGGCGAATGGCGACTGGCGGCCGAACTGGGCCAGCCTGACCACACCATCAAGTCCTCCCCCTGGGATGTTCCGGCCAATGGCCAGGACCTGTGGTGGGAGCCGGAAGTAGACTCCGGTCTGACCGAGAGCCGCTGCATCAAGGCGGTTGAAACTCTGCCATCGGCTGCCGCTCATGGTTCAACACACCATGCCAACTCCCATTTCCTGGTACTGGATGAAGAAGGTAACTGGGTAAGAGGTGACCGCCTGTCCGAATTTGCCTTCGGCAAACTGGGTGAGAAAGTGCCTGAAGGCGCCTGCCGCAGGGTTCCGGCCAACTCCAAAGTAGGCTGGAGCATTCACTACTACCCCGATGGCAAGGCTGTGCCCAACGATCAGGTCACGGTAGGCATCTGGTATTACGACGAAGAAGACAACTTTAATGAGGGAGACTCTTACCGGCAGGATCTGCGTTCTTACAACCTGAGCGGCGGTGGTGACTACCTGATTCCTCCTCACGGTACGCTGATGACTCAGGGTTTCCATTCCTTCGATCATCCAGTACGCATCGACAGCTGGCAGCCGCACCTGCATCTCCGCGGTGTCGCCATGTCCATAGAGATGTTTGATCCCAACAGTGGACGTCGCGAAATGATCAGCCAGGTCTCCAACTGGAACGCGGGCTGGAACCACAGTCATACTTATGAAGAAGGCTACCAGCCGCTGATTCCAGCAGGTGCCACACTCATCCTGACTGCCTGGTACGACAATACCGCCAACAATCCGCGTAACCCGGATCCGGACCAGTGGGTTGGCGCAGGCCAAAGGACTACTGACGAAATGTCTCATGCCTGGATTGCCGTGACCCATCTGGACGAAGCGGGTTATGAAAAGATGCTGGAAGAGCGTGATGAAAGGGATCGTGCCGCCATGACAGGAGAGAGTGGCGAATGATAAAAGCCAAGCAACTCGCTAAGGGAGCGCTCGCTGGAGCGCTCCTGGCCCTGACTGCAGCACCTCTGTACGCCCAGTTACCGGAACACCTGCGCGATTATCCGCTGGCCACCCGGGGTGGCAGCGGTGAATCGGTAGCACCCATGTTCAACGGCTGGATTGCCAACGAAGACGGCTCCGTGCAGATGATCTTCGGGTTTGCAAACCTGAACCGTGATAACGAAATAGACGTTCCGTTAGGACCGGACAACTACCTGGAGCCAGCCCAGTTTGACGGCGGGCAGCCTACCCACTTTCCGGTCTACCGGCGAGGTGGTTTTGTCGGCATCCAGGAGCGTGGCGCCTTTGCCATCACGGTACCGGCGGAAATGGCCGGCACCGAGGTGGTGTGGACTCTGACCTCCGGCGGCAAGACCTATTCTGTCCCTGGTCGCGCCACGTCGACCGCCTATGAAATGAGTCACGGCGAACGAGCGTTGGGTTCCCTTAAGCCGGTTATCCGGTTTAATCCCAATGGGCCGGAAGCGGGTGATGTACAAGGCATCTATGCGTCCAGGATAACTACCAAAGTTGGTGAGCCTGTGACCCTGACTGCCTATGTGCAGGATCGCGGCAACCGGACGGACTACCCTGAAAACGAAATGCTCCTCTACCCACTGGGTACCGAGTGGCTTCTGCACCAGGGACCGGCAGTGCCCGAGTTTGACCAGGCGAGAGTTTCCGGTCGGGAACGGGCCGCCGAGGGTGGCGAAAGCGCCCAGAGCAGCAGCAACGGCTGGGACGAAGTGACCACCCAGGCTACCTTCTCTGAGCCGGGTGAATACGTCGTTCGACTGCGGGTGGACAACTTCACTGCGCCGGACAGCAAGTTCGACAATGTGTGCTGCTGGTCGAATGGGTATGTGCCGGTTACTGTAACCGAGTAAGTCTGAAGGAAGATCGGATCGGCTCTTTTTATGGATTTAAAGAGCCTTTCTTCTCCAATGTAAAATGCCCCGGGCAGTTGCTGTCCGGGGTTTTTTTTGCGCTTTAATCTACGCTCGAATGGGGCGTCGAGTCACAGGGTGACTAGAGCAGGCAACTGGGGCCGTTAGTTTCCCGTCTCTTCCTCTGTGGCTTCGAAAAGCTGCGCTGAGGCAATCCTTCAGTCTTACCATGCTACTGAAGCAACAAATGTAACGAAATGAGATGATCAGAGTTCCTTTCAAAGCCTATTTTAAGAGTATTACAGCCGATAGAGTCCTGTCGCCAGTGCGTGATCTGATAGTCGCTCAGCTGGACGAGCAGGTCAGAATTCTGGAAGTTGGTTGTGGTACGGGCGATTTATTATTCCGGGCATCCCACAGAATTGAATATGGTTTCGGAGTCGACCTCGACCATCGCATGATTGCGTTTGCTGCTGCGAGAATGCAGAAAGAAAAGCACCCGAATCTCAGGTTTGAAAATCAGGACATTACTGCCTTGACCGATTCGTTGGGACAGAATTTTGATGTTGCCACGAGTACGCTGTGCCTGCATGAGATGCGGGAGCAGGATGCCATCACCACCTTGAAGTTACTCACCCGTGTTGCATCGAAATTGATTATCGCGGATTACGGTGCTCCTAAAACCCAATGGGGCAAAGCATCAATAGAGCTGGACGAATTGATCTCCGGTCATTATCGCAGGTTTGCGCATTATCGGAGTGCTGGTGGAATGCCCAATCTGGCCAGGCTGGCCGGATTACATCTTCATGCCGAGATAGAAACGCCAATCGACGGTATTTATATCTGGATATTGAACGGTACTGAGGACAGAGAACTGACGGAGCCGGAGTGAGTGCCGGGGCTTTGATTGCCCATGTCTCGTCGCGGTGCAGGAACGCCCGATGAAGGTCCTGACCAGGTGGTCACTCGTCAGAAGTCTGGTATTCTCGTGAGAACCCGGCTTTTGGCATGTATCCTGCGTCAGAAAGTGGATAAAAACCCGCTGACAGACAGCGACACACTTTTTCCTGCTGTGTCAGGGATTCACGCCTGACCGTTGACAGTTATCTGACTTGAGGATGCACAAGATGAATTCAAAAACTGCACCGTTTTGTTGCTTTTCCCCTGGCCTTTTTCAGCCGGTAGTTCTGGTGCGGGCGCTGGCCGCCTGGTTGGTAACCGGGCTGATCTGCTTGCCCGTGAATGCCCAGGACTTCGATGTGCTGATTACTGGTGGTCGTATTGTGGACGGCACCGGTAATCCCTATTTCTATGGTGACGTGGGTATCAGCGGCGACAGTATCGTCGCCGTGGGGCGGCTGGAGGGTGCCACTGCGTCCCGGACAATCGACGCCCAGGGCCTGGTCGTTGCGCCCGGGTTTATCGATCTCCATACCCATACCGATCTGCTTGGAAACGGCCGGGCCGAGAGCAAGATTCGCCAGGGCGTAACCCTCGATATTATGGGCGAAAGAGACAGCGTGGCGCCACGGGACGGGTTGCCGCAGGAAGCCGGCCGCCCGTCCTGGACAACTTTCAGCGAGTACTTTGACCTGCTGGAAGAGCAGGGTATCGCCATGAATATCATCTCCCATGTTTCAGAGGGGCAATTGCGCCTGGTGGTGATGGGCTATGACCCGGGGCCTGCCAGCGCGGCACAGTTGGCGCGGATGCGCGCGCTGCTGGAGCGCTCACTGAAGGAAGGTGCCTGGGGTCTGGTCACACGCTTTGAAAGCGGCGGGACGCCGCATCCCGAAGAGGTGCTGTCCCTGGCAGCGCTGACCAGGTCCTACGGCAGCGTCTATTTTTCCCACGTGGGTTCCGAGGGCTATGAGCAGCAGGATGAGTTTGATTTTGCGTTCCGGGTGGCCGAGGAAACAGGTATTCCAGTCCACATTCTGCACCTGAAGGTGCGTGGGCAACAGATCTGGGATGAAATGCCCAATTACGTGCAGCAGATCAATGCTGCCCGCAACCGTGGCCTGGACATCACGGCGAATCAGTATCCTTATACGGCCATGAGCCATGGCTGGAGCGCCAATTTTCCCTTATGGATGCGGGAGGAAGGACCGGAGCGATTTACCGAAATGCTGCGGGATCGTTCCCTCAGAGAGCGTATCAAGTCCGATCCCGAGTTTATCGCCTGGTCACAGGAGCATGGCTGGTGGGAAGGCATCGCCATGGCCAGGGCCAGTACACCGGAAGTAAAGGTCTATGAAGGTATGCGTCTGGTGGATATTGCGGCCAGGCGCGGAGACGCCGACCCGGCAGATACCATGATCACCCTGATGGCGGCCGAAGAGGGTAATATTTCCGGCGTTTTTCATAATCAGTCCGAAGACAATGTGCGCCTGGTCATGCGCCAGCCCTGGGTATCTATCGCCAGTGATGGCTCCGCGATTGACCTGAATGCGTCCGGGGTTCCTCACCCCCGCAATTACGGCACGAATGTGCGGGTGCTTGGCAGGTACGTTCGCGAGGAAGCGGTACTCAGCCTGGAAGACGCGATTCGTAAAATGACTTCCCTGCCGGCGCAGATTCTCGGTCTTGACGACCGCGGAATTCTGAAACCCGGCTTTGCAGCGGATGTCGTGTTGTTCGACCCGGATACGGTGAGTGACACCAACAGCTTTGAATATCCAAAATCCTATGCCTATGGTGTGCCTTTCGTGCTGGTAAACGGGGAGCTGGTAATCGATCAGGGAATTCACACCGGCGCCATGCCCGGCAGGGTCCTGCGGGGACCCGCTTACGAGCCCTGAGCGTTTGTACCTGAAGTTATTCGCTATCAAGTGAGAGATAAATAAGAGCCCGGTGTGAGGCTACTGAGAGGCGCGATATCTTTCGGCGCATTGCCTCCGAAAACTCAGAGGTATGAGGAATCCGGGCTTGTGCGATATTTACAAAATCAGGCGCTCTCGCTAGTCTTGATCGCATCCGCTATCTGACTGAAGGCTGAAACTATGACACTTACTCGTCGGCAACTGATGGCTGCCTGTGGACCGCTGACTATTGGCGTAGCGGGATTTTCGAAGCTCGCGAGCGCCGCAGTCAGCCCGGGGGTCAACCACAAAAAGTTGAAGCCTAAAGCACTGCAGCCAGGTATGACGGTGGGGCTGGTGACACCCGCCAGCAACGTGCCGGAAGATGAGGAGCTTTATGCGGCAATGGACCTCGTGCGCTCTCTGGGGTTTTCCGCAAAACCGGCCGCCAATCTTTTCCGCCGTACCCAATACCTGGCCGGTTCCGACCGGCAGCGGGCCGATGATCTCAATGCCATGTTCGCGGACCCGGAAGTCGACGCGGTTTTCTGTGTCAGAGGCGGATACGGCTCGGGCAGGTTGCTGCGCTATCTTGATTACGACAGCATCGCAGCCAATCCAAAAACATTAATGGGTTATAGCGACATTACGGCCATCTTGAATGCGATCACTCTGCGAACCGGATTGGTCACCTTCCACGGGCCCATAGCGGGCGGTAATTTTTCCGATTACACCTACCAGCAGTATTTAAAGGTTCTGGTGGAGCCGGGGCCAACTACGCGCATTGGTGAGCCGCCTGAATTCGAAACCCGCCCCGGAGTCATCGACTGGGAGAATCGGCTGACGACTATTGTGCCCGGTGTGGCAGAAGGCCACTTGCTTGGCGGTAATCTATCCTTGATGGTGACGCTGCTGGGCACACCATTCGAACCACGCTTTGAGGGTGCTATCCTGTTTCTCGAAGATGTCTCCGAACCGCCCTACAGTGTCGATCGTATGCTCACGCATCTGTGGATGGCCGGCAAGCTGGAGCAGGTTGCGGGCATCGTACTGGGCAAGTTTACCGACGATGACTACGACAGTAATACGTTCAGTATGGAGCAGGTGTTTCGCGATCGCCTCGAGCCTCTGGGCATTCCCGCATTGCGTGGCACGATGATCGGACACATCGAGGATAAAACCGTAGTACCCCTTGGCATTCGGGCCCGGCTTGACGCGGATTCCGGTGCTTTGACTTTGTTGGAGACTGCGGTCAGCTGACTGAATCTGAAACTGCCGGACTTTCTGTGATTTCCAACTCGGATGGTAAGCTGTCGTTTCGTCTATTTGAGTCTCAGCCGCCATTTCATCTACACCAGTTTAACAGCGACATTTCGCCAGTTCTAACGTCTTCCTTGCTGCGTGCCTGACGTTTCTCCTCAGCCCGCTGTTATCAGGAATTATTTTCCAGGCTCGCTGGGTGTGTGTTTGTCCCACAGCTCCCGGGGTCAGCTCAGGATAGCCATGCAGCGGGCGAGCTTCCCAGCTCACAGGCGGGCAGGCCCCATTCCATCGGCGTGCCAGCAATCGAGAGAGCAGGTTTAAGCCGATGGGCCTTTCCCCAGGAAGTTGCTTCTATTGCGTTTGAAAAATCCCTGGGCAGAGGCTCTTTCGTCAGCGTTCTGTCTTCGTCTTGCGGATACGCACACAACAATTCAGCGGTCCGGGCAAGCGAAAGATGTGCGCTGCGCCGTTCATCAGCGCTGATAGCCATCGAGATCGCCCTGATCGCAGCCGCTGCCATCAGATACCCTGTGGCATGATCCAGGGCCTGCACGGGCAGGGGAGTCGGCCGGTCCTGCCTTGCCCATTCCATGCCGGAGTTGGCGATGCCGCAGCTCATTTGCACCAGGCTGTCGAAACCACGCCGCCTGGACCAGGGCCCGGTCCAGCCATAGGCGTTAAGAGAGACTTCAATCAGGGCAGGGGCGATTCGAAGGCGCGTGTCCGGGTCATAACCCAGTCTGCTGAGTGCGTCCGGTCGGTAGCCGTGGATCAGTAGATCTGCGCGGGCCAGCAACTCCTCAAAAACATGTCGATCGTTGCGCTGGTTCAGGTCAAGTGAGCAACACCGCTTACCCAGGGAAATATCTGGCACTACACCAGGTTCATCCCAGGCAGGTGGGTCGATGCGCAAAACTTCAGCGCCAAACCCTGCCAGCGTTCTACTCGCCACCGGGCCGGCGAGAACGCGAGTGAGATCCAGTATTCGCAATCCATTCAGTGGTCGGCTGCGCCTGGGTTGCCAGGGTCGAATTTTACCCTGGCGGGTTTCGCCCCAGTCGATCAACGATTCTGACGCGACGGCCTTACCCTGAGGATGGGCCATCCAGTCGTCGCGGGACCGCATGGCTGCAGCTACGCCGCCATTATTTACTATCTCCGTTTCCAACGCACCCGCCTGCCAGGTCAGCATGGCCTGCTTAACTTTTTCGCGCCGGTAGTCAGTCTCTAACACCTGCAGGGCGGCGACTCGATGATGTGGCAGATTGGTATGAATTCTGATCCACCCATTGCTGGTTTCGTAGTCACCAGCGATTGCATCCCAGACCGGCGGCAACTGCCAATCGATAGGATGCACGGACTGAGCGAACCAGAGCGAGGCGAGTCGTCTATCAACCTGGATTGCGGGTTGAGTATTCACAAGATTCAGTGCGTCCTGCAGGTTTGCGATCGCGCAGCCAACCGCCGCGATAGATGAGGCTGCCAGTTCAGATACGGCGAAACAGGAGGGCAATCGCTGCTCACCGACTGTGGTCGCGGTTTCCTTGAGATTCAGTGCGGTGTAAATTTCATTCATGGGTTCGAATCTTTTCTATCAAGTGTCAATCGCGAGTCAGACGCCTGTTGTTTCCTTCGGTTGGCTTTGCTCTCTATGCCATCTGAAAAACGGAAAGCGGCATCTGACTGGCACTGCGATCCTTCACCGTCCCTTTGTCCATGTATTTCCTATCAGGATGGTAAAAGTAAGTGAAAACAGTACGTAGTAGACAATGAGGATCAGGTAAGGCCTTTGCTGTTTGAAACAGGATACATTCGAGAGCTGGAGCAAGGCTGTTACATTAGTTCCATAGATCTGTTAATGAATCTGTACTATTGGGAAATCCACTTCTGATGCCGCCTGGTTTTTGTAGTCCAGGAAGCATTGATTGCTGGAATTTAACCATAACCATCCAGGCAGCGGTACTGCAAATCAGAGGATCCTTAGTTGAAACAGGAGGTTGGGGGAATCAGTGCTGCGTGTACCAGGGGACATTGGGTTGTTCAATATTTGCAGATCCATACGCTCTGCCCCGCGTGTATCCAGTCCCTTTGATTCGAATTGACTCAGGCATCAGTCGGGAAATAAGGGATAAGAAAAATTAGGCGGTTTCTTTTAGTTCTCCTCTGATGTCCTATTGTAAAATACCAACACAGGGCTGCACTCGCCGACCGGCAATTCACTATAGGTTCCTTAAGGAATCCTTCAAGCAGTCTTTGTTTAACAGTTTCGCGCCACCGTAACGCTACCGTGCAAAGTTCCCAATCGAGACCCAAGGTACATGACAATAGTGAATGAGACGGTGCAGCCAGCGGAACGCAAAAACCATAGGCACAGGGTAACCCTCCGCAAGTCTTTGCGCTGCTCTCAGCAGGAAGCTGTCGCGTCCGCGACAATGACCGGGACCAACGATAATTTTCTCAATGCCTTTGCGATTTCCCTGCAGGCTACCGCTATGCAGATGGGCTGGTTGACCGCATTGCCTCAACTGTCGGGTGCCATCTGGCAGATTATTTCCGTCTGGCTGGGTAATCACTTTACCCGGAAACCGCTGGTGGTGACTGTGGCAATACTGCAGAGTGGGCTGGTCGGTCTGATGGCATTACTATCGACAGCCTTTGGCCTGGGAGCACTGCAAAGCAGCCGGGTGTATCTGCTGATCGCGTTGGCAGTGGGCTATTTCACCTGCATCAATATAATCCAACCGCACTGGCGTGCCTGGATGGGCAGCCTGGTGCCGCGATCGCGGCGGGGTGTTTTCTTTGCGGCCCGTTCCAGACTGACCATGGCCGCTTCACTGATGATTTTCATCGGCGGTGGCATTCTGCTCTCTTGGACTGATAGGGCTGATCGGGTCTGGCTGGGGTTTGCTCTGTTGTTTGGCGTGGCAGCAACCGGGCGTCTGGTCTCGGCGCTGTTACTTTGGCAGATGCACGACCCGGAGCCGGAGGCATCGAAGAGCGCCATGCGGTTGCGTGACAGCTGGCTGCATATCGCCGAATCACTGAAAGACCCGACATTCCGCCATTACAGCTTTTTTGTTGCCGCTCTGCAGGGGGCGGTTGCTATTTCGGCACCGTTCTTTGCAGTCTATATGTTGCGCGATTTACAGTTCACCTACCTGCAGTTCAGCCTGAACAGTATCGCGTCCATCGCGACTCAGTTCATGATGCTGCGCTTCTGGGGCCGCTTCGGTGATCGTTTCGGTAATCATCTGATGATGGTGATCTGCAGTTGTTCAATTCCGTTGATTCCGCTGCTCTGGCTGGTCTCACCAGAGCCCCTGTACCTGATCTGCGTTCAAATCGTGTCGGGAATCTTCTGGAGCGGGTTTACTCTGAGCACGGCGAATTACTTGTATGATATTCGCCCACACCAGACTAACTTTGCCCTTTACGCGGCTGTGCAATCGGGCACCAGTGCTTTGATGGTGGCCATTGGTGGAGTATTTGGCGGTTATCTGGCTCGGCATGCCACCGACATTTCAGAATCTCTGGCGGAGTTCTGGCAACCGGGCAGTGCGTTATTTGTCGTATTCGTTTCAACTTCGGTAATAAGGGCGCTGGTAGTCGCCTGCTTTGTGCCGATCTTAAAGGAGCCGGAGATCCGCAAGCGGCCCAGGCTTCTCGATGTGATCTTGCGCGTTGCACGAATCAACGCAATTTCCGGCGTTGCGCTGGACTGGATGAGTGTTACACGCAAGGATGTTTCTACGGATGAGCCGGAAGATCGGGAGTGACACGGAAGCGGTGCAATGAAAACATCTGTCACCGTACAGCCGGCACGTTGGCAGTTGTCCGCTGGGAAACACTAAGCCCCCATTTTTCGCAGTTCCTTCTGACTGAAAATGTTTCGGGCGAGTATTGCGCTTTTCAGGATTAGGAATATGCTACCTGTCGCATAGCAGTTGGGTTTTCTTTTCCGGCGAATTGGCTATAAAGCAGCAAATGCTGCTCTGGGAGTTGCCGCCAAGGAAAGCAGATCGACTGGATTGCCAGCGGCAAAGCCTGTGCTCCTTGCCTCCCCTGAGGCGGCAGGAAACCAGGGCTCCGTTACTTTTGCAGAACCGGGTTGGTGCCGGATCCCGCGATAGGTTCAGGTATGCGAAATTGAACGATATGGAAAGATATGGAACGATAGATCAGATGTAAGCCGACGCAGGTATTGAATGCGTCAGTCACTATTACTGCTACGCAATTGTCTGTTACTAACCTAACGGTGTGTTGGCAGGCCGTTCAATAGCATACAGCTCATCCTTTGGCCAAGAAAACAGGGGATAGCGAGGGTTGGAAGAGGAAAGATTGGAGCCGGAAAGCACGAAGAAAGGCTGGCTAGGTCTGCATGCTACTGTTCGTGCGAGGTCAGTCTTAAAGGGCCCGGAAAACTTATGTCATCGAAATCGCGGTAAACCAGCCAATGGATAATATCCTCATTGAATTGACCCGAATCGTGCAGGCTGTTGCTCTGCTTAACGATCCACAGGAGCAGGTAAAAACGATTGTTGATTCGATCAGTAAAACCTTGCAACAGGACGTATGCAGCCTTTATCGCATAGACCAGGAAGCAAAGGCACAGTTGCTGGCATCTAAAGGGCTGATAGCGGAAGACTATGTGAGCCTGCCTCCAGGTAAGGGGTTGGTTGGTCTGGTGGTCAAGAGTAAACATTCGGTTAATCTCGCTGACGCCGCCGCGCACCCTCATTACTACAATCTACAACATTCCAACGAACATACGTTCAAGAGTTTCTGTGGTGTCCCGCTGGTACGGTCCGGCAAGGTCATTGGAGTCCTGGTCGTTCAGAGTAAGCGGGCCGTTAAACTTAACATGGAATTGGAAGCCTTCCTGGTCACACTCGCCTCACAACTGGCGATGATTGTAGCGGGCATTCCATCTACTGTGCTGGAAAGCTCAGCTCAGAACCGAGTGCTGTCCGGAATGGTTGGCGCGCCGGGTATTGCCGTTGGCAGGATTCAACTGAGTCTCGGCGCCAGATTGGCGGAAGTGCCGGATGCGAAATGTGATGATGCTGATGCAGAAATAAGTTGCCTCTATGAATTATTGAAGGCCGTCCAGGCAGAGATAGAAGTCGAGAAGCAACTCGTCGGCAAAGACATACCAGAGAATGTCGCACGCATTTTTGACACATACTCTCAGCTGCTATCGGACAAGGTGCTGGTTCAACGCATCGAATCCGAGATTCAGGCAGGCAACTGGTTGCCTGGGGCTTTACGCGTCGCAATCCAGCACTATACCCAGCTCTTTAACGCCATGACCGACCCCTACTTACGGGCGCGCTCTGAAGACATGGAAAATCTGGGAGATAAACTGCTGGCGGTGTGGTCCGGGCAGAAAATGGAGCAGGTAGAACTGCACGCCGATCAGGAGTCAATAATCCTCGTGGGTACACAGGTCAGTGTGTCAGATATTGCCCGGGTTCCCAGTAAACTGATAGGAGCTGTAGTGTGTTCTGAAGGGTCCAGCCTGTCCCACGCGGCTGTGCTGGCTCACGCGCTTGGTATTCCCGCGGTGATGGGGGTTCGGGAAATAAAGGAGCTGAAGTCTGGAGACAGATTAATCGTCGATGGCTACAGTGGGCAACTTATCGTCCATGCCAGTGAGGCAATTATAAATGAATATCTGCAGATCCTGGGCGAAGAACAGCGGCACCGGAAACTCCTTGACGCCCTGCGCGACAAGGAGGCCATTACCAAAGATGGGGTACGCATTACGCTGCTGGTCAACACGGGTTTGCTGGCGGACATAACGCCCGGGTTGAACAGCGGTGCCGAAGGTATAGGCCTGTATCGCACCGAGATTCCCTTCATGATTCGCGACTGTTTCCCGGCAGAAGAGGAGCAGATAGAGTTCTACAGTGAAGTGCTGAACGCCTATAAAGGTAAGCCTGTCTATATGCGCACGCTGGATATTGGAGCCGACAAGCAACTTCCTTATTTTCCGATACACGATGAGGAGAATCCCGCGCTTGGCTGGCGTGGAATAAGGCTTACGCTCGATGTTATTCAGCTTCTTGTGACACAGGTGCGCGCCATGATTCGAGCGGCGGGAACTGATAATAATCTGCACATAATACTGCCAATGGTTACTTCCCTGGACGAAATCCTGACATTCAACGAAATGCTGACTGATGTCTGCGGCCAGCTAACAGACGAGGGACATCAATTCATTCGCCCCGCTGTGGGTATCATGATTGAAGTTCCTGCCGTGATTTCGCAGATTGAAAATTTCAGCCCACTTATCGACTTTATTTCCATTGGAACCAACGACCTCAGCCAGTTTTTGTTAGCTATCGACCGTAACAATGCCAGGGTTGCCAATCGATATGACAATGTCCATCCGGCGGTACTGAGCGAGATCAATCGGATTGTGAAGGCCGCCGACAAATGCAGGTTGCCGGTTTCCATCTGTGGCGAAATGGGTGCAGACCCGATAGCAGCGGTTCTGCTTATCGGCATGGGTGTAAGACAGATCAGCATGAGTGCGGCTATGCTTCCGGAGATCAAGAACATGATCAGGATGTTGAAGCAGTCCAGCGCCAGTTCGCTGGCAGAGCGTGCACTTAAGATGGGGAAAGCGCAGGAAATCCGGCAGGCAGTGGAAAAGGAATTGCAAAGTATTGGCTTTCTTGACTGAAAAAATATAGGAGGCAGGAGGAATAATAAGAACCGGTTTTGATTCCTTCGATACCGGACAGCCCTGTCTTTGTAGCGTGAAAGTGGTACAGGAGGAAAGCAACCCGGTGCGGAGTTCCGCTCTTTACTCTGCCAGCCGTGTCTGACCTTCCCAATACACGTTGGTATGCCGTAGTTCGGCAATGTACACAACCCCGATGCCTGGATTTTCAAACAGAGCCCGAATATTCGTCAGTTCTGGATAGAACCGGAGATCAGGCTGCATCAGGTTTGTCAGAACGCCAGGTCGACTCTGCGAGGAGCGGTTAAACTTCTTCGTCAAATCAGGAAAAATATGATGTTTAGCATAACCCGATATTTGCTAGACTCTGCGATGATAGTTCGGCATAGCCCGCTAAGGCCGTATTAATTCTGGCCCAGTTATTCTGAAGACAGCTCGAACATGATCGATCTCGACTGATAAGTTGCTGGATCAATGGGTTAAGCCTCCTGGGTTTAATCACTCAGCAAGTCAGTCTCTAGCTTTTCCAAAGGAGATATACAAAATGAAGCTACTGAAAGTAATACTTTTATCACTGCCCGCAATTATTCTGCTCAATCCAGCTTTCGCCGCCGATGGGCTTCCCATTTCCGGATACAACGCAAGCCGGGACTATCCAGGTGCACACCTGACCCCTGATCCGAATACCGAATACAAGGTATTATTCGACCTGGTAGTCACCGATGACAATCTGGATGATCCTTATCCCATGCTGCCGCTGATTGCGCGCTATGTGAATACATTAGCTAATCTGGGTGTGCCTGAAGAAAATCGCAAGATCGCTGTTGTAATGCATCAGGGTTCCGGGCTGATCGGCTTGAAGAACGAAGAATTCAAAGCTCGCCACGACGGGAAGGACAATCCCAACATTGATCTCATCAAACAGCTTCATGCTGCGGGCGTAACTTTCCATCTCTGCGGGCAGGGTGTGCTATCACGCAATGTAAAGGAAGAGGATCTGCTGGAAGAAATCCAGGTGGACTACTGGGCCCTGACTACTCTTATAGAGCTTGGCCGACAGGGGTATGTGAAGATCGGCGGTTAGGAGTTGAGTTGTAACTCTTTAAGGAACACGGTCGTTGTCAGAATGTAAAGGCGGTGGAGCTCAGAGGCGGAAGAACCTGAATAGCCTCGTGGTTTTTTTACCCTGGGGGCCTGGCGCTGGCGCGCTCGTTGAAAGCTGCTTTGGCATTTTTTAAACCGGTTGTGGCCCGTAGCCGGCCACTAATCCCCCTATACAAAAAGGCCCCACATTGCGGGGCCTTTTTGTATAGGGGCCAGGGGCGGAACCGAACTACCGACACGAGGATTTTCAGTAGACTGAGCGACCGATTCCGAAATTAATTCTATAAGTTAAAGCTTCTAGATCAGAGTGTGCTAAGAAGTGTGCTGAAAATAGGGTGAATGGGCGGCGATTTTAGCTGTAATTTCTATTAGCTGTTTGCTTTCTCACTTACTATCCAACTCTCTGACGGCAGCTTCCGGCCCAGGCTGTGGGAAAACTATTTTGGCGAACCGAAATCTTCAAAAGACGTACATGAGAGCTCAATTCCAGGTCAAAATCACGAGTAAAAGGGAAACTAGAGCACACTCATTAAGGTAATATATTTTCTTTTGCTCCGAGTTTTTACACAGCCTGGGCCAATACCGATACCGGACATTTATTTTTATTTCCAAACTAAAATGCTGATCGCTTACATCGCAAAAACTTTCTTGCTTAGGCTCTGTGCGAAATTAGTTGGGCAGCGCCACTCCCGCTAGGGATTCCGACAGTTGCCAGAGCCGGTTCTGCGCCGCTTCATCATTTGCGTACGCGCGGACAGTAGCGCTAACATCAGGATCTCCCTTCATCTCGTTCTGTCCGCTTGGGCAGATCCACTCCGACGGCCCGAGATTGCCTAAGCCCGGATCCACGGCTGCGCGAACATTGTTTAGAGCTCCGCGCTCAACGGACTGGGCAAGCAATCGCCCGAGAATTTTAAACCTGAGGGAGTGGCGCTGTAGATCCGTTGCCGTAAAGCCGGGGTGTGTAACAACTACTTCGAGACTAGGACATCGGCTTTTCAGGCCCCTCGCGAAAAGCACGTTGGCGAGCTTCGACTCTGCGTAGACCTGCATTGCATCGTAGTTTTTACCCTCGTCACGTACTGCCAACTTATCGAAGGGCAGAGGTTCCTTCGCCTGGTTTGCTGCCCCAGAGGTCGTGACTACTACGCGCCTGGTGATCTGAACCAGCGGCAAGGTCAGGGCGAAATGGCCAAGGTGATTAACTGCGAAGTGCGTCTCTACTCCATCTATAGTCTTGCTATGAGGCAGCAGTGCCACGCCGGCATTCAGCACCAGAGCATCGACATGCGACTCCTCCGCCAGCACTCGCTGAGTAAGCCGTGTCACGCTCTCAAGTGAGCCCAGATCCAACTCACGCAGCTGTGCACGCGCGCCAGCTTCATCCTGTAGAATGGCGAGCGCGTGCTGCCCTCGATCAGGATCTCGCGCGGTGAAGAGGACGCGAGCGCCAGCGCGAAGCAAATACTGAGTAGTGGTGAAGCCGAGGCCGGTGTTGCCTCCGGTTACGATGTAGAGCTTTCCGCTCAGATCTCCGATGTTTTTTTCGTTCCACATACGATTACCCTCTGCATCACTTGGCTGAATTTGCCACTTGCGCTAACCTTTCCTCAAGTGTTTGGCCTCGTTGAAGACTGAAATCCATGTAGGTAAACGGTGTTGCCGGCTGGCTTACATTATTCAATATGGCAATTTCGTCATCGGATAGGCTGATCTTCACCGATTGAATATTGTCTTCAAATTGCTCCATGCGACGAGCCCCGACTATAATGCTCGTGACTTCCGGTTGATGCAGCAGCCATGCGAGCGCAATTTGTGCGGGAGTTGCTTCATGAGCTGAGGCTATCTCTCTCAGCACCTCGACAACTGCATCACCTTTCTGTTGGTCTACAGGAGGAAATGAGGCGGTTGCTCGCCTACCTGATGCCCCGTCTTTTCCCGTGTATTTCCCGCTAAGGAAACCGCTGGCAAGTGGACTCCAGACCATGACGCCCATTTGCAGGTCGCGGACAGCGGGAAGCACCTCGTACTCAAGTTCCCTTCCTACCAGTGAATAATAGGACTGGGCCGAAACAAACTTATGGAAGCCTCGGGCTTCAGAGATGCCGTGAGCTTTTGCGATCTGCCAGCCAGTAAAATTTGAGAGCCCAATGTAACGAACCTTGCCGCTTCTTACCAAGTTGTCGAGTGTTGAAAGAGTTTCTTCGAGCGGAGTTGTAGGATCCCAGGAGTGTACCTGGTAAAGGTCGATATAATCTGTTCCTAACCTTTTCAGGCTTGCTTCCACTTCGCGCATTATTGCCTTCCGGCTCGTACCAAGTGAGTTCATGTCAGCTGAGAAGGGGTTATAGACTTTGGTTGCGATTACTGAGTTCTCGCGTCGTTTGCCGATTGCTTTGCCGAGCAGCTTTTCTGACTCACCCATGGTGTACAGGTTCGCCGTGTCGAAGAAGTTGATACCGACATCAAACGCTCGGTCAACTAACTCCTTAACCTCTTTTTCTCCCAATTCACCGATGCGCGCACTCATGGGGCCCTGCCCAAAATTCATTGTTCCCAAGCATAGCCGGGAGACGTAGAGTCCCGTGTTCCCTAGTGGTAAGTACTCCATTTCTGCTTCCTCTTTCTCTTTCTATTTCTAAGGAACCTCTGACTAATTATGGAAACGCTCTGCGGGAGTCTGTCGGGCGTCACTGCAAGGCGTCGTGCGCGGGGAATGGCCCAGCCCTTGCCACGCGCGACAACGCTGCAGTGGCGCCCGACAGGCCCCGCTCCAAGGGGTTTTCAGGCGAGCTCACTGCCTTCGTTGTCTCGCCTTGAAAGGCCGACGCATGCCGGCGGCAAGGCGCCTCGACCGTGACCTCGCCTGAAAGCCAGAGCGATTCCCTAATTAATCAGAGGTTCTCTAATGTTATTGCGCGGTTCTGACAGTAGTCCGTCATCAGCAGATTTTTCCAGACTCAGCCTGTCAATTTTCCAACTGCATGCAAGCCCTTGCTCAGCACAAAACTCATGTCCGGTTGTACAGCGCCAACCATTGCTTCGCTATCGTAGAGCTGCATGGCAAACTCGGCGACTTCTTCTGCTGTATGGTATTTAATGCCTTTGGTATCCTGCTCAGTGGGAACTATTTTTGAGCCATCCAATGCATTCAGCATGAACTCAGTGGCTATTGGTCCAGGCGCGAGTAGTTGTGCGCGCATCGCCAGTTTTTGGCTGGCGAGTTCATGTGCAAGTCCTTCAGTTAGCGCAGTAACAAAAAACTTAGTTGCAGAGTAGGGTATTGAACTCTCGAAGAGTGCATAACCCGCCCCGGATGCGACATTCATGAGTCGAGCTGCTTGTGTATGTTTTAGCTGGCTGAACGCGGCTGTTAACACCGCCACGGCGCTCACGTTCACTGCAATCATCGAGCGCATGGTTTCTGGCGTCGTGTCCCATGTGTAATCCCAGTGACCCAGGGCTGCGTTGTTGATCAGAACATCGATGCCAAGTTTGGGCAGTTCAGTGGCAAGACTTTGTACCTGCTCTGCATCCGCGAGATCAACCACTCTGTATTCCGCGCTTGCTGCGCCTGCGGTAATAAGCGCTGCTTGCAAGGATTCCAGTAAAGATTCGCGTCTTGCGACGACAACTACCCGGTTACCACGACGGGCAAATTGTTTTGCGATCGCAGCGCCTAATCCACTGCTCGCACCTGTAACCATTACATTCGCCATAATTCTTCCTTAGATACCAATATGTGTAGACTCTAAATCTTTCTCAAACAAGTATGCCAAATTCACTGAATCTGGAATCCATCCCTAAAAACCTTAGTGACTGCCTCGAAGTAGCGAGCGTCGAGGGCGTCGCTAACTTTTGTGTTATTGAGTTTGGCTACTCGATCTCTGCTGATGAACCAGTGCTCGGTTAAGGCGCTGAATAGAGCAAGAATCATGTCGGCATCCATGTCTTTTCTGAGTAAGTTCATTTTTTGCAGGTCGTGTATGAAATTGATGCCTTTCTTCTGCAATTCCTGTTCGGTTGCACTAGGCTTGTATTCGCCTTCGAAGCTCTCTAGCGCGAACATACGTGCAATTTCTGGGTGCTTCTTCAAAAACGAAAAGTAAGCAGTAATCGAGGAGGTAATGCCTTCCTCCGGATTGCTCTGGACCTCAGAGAACAGTGCTCGTTGTTGTTCAGCATAGGATGCGACAGAGGCATCTTTTACTGCCTTCCAAAGCCCCTGCTTATCGCCAAAATAATGGTGGAGCAGGCTCTTGGTAACGCCAGCTTGTTTTGCGATCAGGCTTAGTGAGACAGCGGCATACCCACGCTCCAGAAACAGTGTTGTGGCGGTGCTGAGTATTACGCCGGAGGTTTTATCGCGATCTCTCTTTTGTGGAGTGGGGGCTTTATCTTTCATAAGGGTCTTATTTAATTAACTGGACGGCCGGTCAATTAAATCAGCATGCCTGATAGAATGCAAGTGCTTGATGATCTGGTGGGGCGCGGTAAAAAGATAGCTGCTGATGCCGTTCACTTAATAACTTAGCGGTATTTCCGAGTTGACAGCAAAGGGGTCAGATTAGTTTGATTTTCGCCGGATTAGTGTTGTCTTCATCGGGGTGGAAGAATCCAAATGGCCTGAGGGCTATTTGTCCCCCGCGGTCTTCGCGCTGGCGCGCTCGTTGCAAATTGCTGGCGCAATTGGTGATTCGAATTTTGATTAAATCAAAATTCTGACCCACTGTGGGTGGGATGGGATAATCAATCGAGTGAGTATGAATGCCCATCCCCCGTTAATGGGGTAGAGCCAAATTCTCACCCTCCGAGCGGCGTTCCGCCGTCTGCGCTGCTGCCGCAGCTTTCGAACCACATCAGCGATTCTCGTTCAGCCCCTGAACGCCATATAAAAAAAGCCCCGCATTGCGGGGCCTTTTTGTATATGGTGCCCAGGGGCGGAATCGAACCACCGACACGAGGATTTTCAGTCCTCTGCTCTACCGACTGAGCTACCTGGGCGTTATGTTGCGAGCCGCGTATTAAACCCTCACGGCTTTTATTAGTCAAGGGGCCGGGAGGCGCTAGTTATCTTCGGGCACATAGCCCTCGGCCTGGTCGAAATCCTCGTTGCTGAGGAATTTCTCCATTTCCTCCTGCAGGTACTTGCGGTGCTCTGGATCGGCCATGCTCAGGTGCTTTTCATTGATCAGCATGGTCTGTTGCGACAGCCATTCTGTCCAGGCCTGCTGTGAGACGGATGCATAGATTTCCTGGCCCTTGGCGCCCGGATAGGGAGGGACCGGCAGTCCTGGCAGGTCTTTCTTGTATTTTCGGCAATGTACGGTGCGGGTCATGAATTTCCTCGTCGGTTGTCGGCGCTATGGGTCTTCGCGCTGCGGAGTTGCAGCTGCTGGAGCAGTTTCTTGACTGGTGCGGCCAGCCCCACTTCAGCGGGTTGGTCTAATGGATACCACAGCCAGCGCTCGGATTCCATGACCACGTCTGATGCGGTGTGGATTTTCCGGTGGATGGGGGTGATATCCAGGTGGTAGTGACTGAATGTATGGCGTACCAGAGGCCAGTCGTCTGGTTCCGAACTGCTGTGGGTCAGGGTGGTGATTTCCGGTACCTGCTCCGGACTGGCAGTTTCCGGGAAGCTCCACAATCCTCCCCAGATACCGCTGGGCGGGCGTTTTTCCAGTAGCACCTGGTTGTTGTACTCGTTGTGCAGCATGTGCATGACAGTGGCTTTTACGGGCAGTGTCCGGGCAGGCTTGCGACCGGGGTAGCTGTCAATTGCGTCGGCCTGCCGTGCCTGGCACTGATCGGCAAGCGGGCAGGTCTCACAGGCCGGCCTGGTCCGGGTGCACACGGTTGCGCCCAGGTCCATGATGGCCTGGGTGTACGCGCCCACCTGCCTGGTCGGGGTCAGCCGCTCCGCCAGTTCCCACAGCTCCCGTTTGACGGCACTTTGTTCCGGCCAGCCGGCGACGGCAAAGCAGCGGGTCAGCACCCGTTTGACATTCCCGTCCAGGATGGTTGCGCGCTTGCCATGGGCGAGCGCAACGATGGCACCGGCTGTTGAGCGGCCGATCCCCGGCAGTTCGCAGAGCAGGTCCACCCGCTGGGGAAACGCCCCTTCATAATCCTGTTGCAGAATTCCGGCTGCCCTGTGCAGATTCCGTGCCCGGGCGTAGTAACCCAGCCCGGTCCACAGGTGCAACACCTGGTCCAAGTCGGCTTCGGCCAGCGCTTTGACGGTGGGAAATACTTCGGTAAAGCGTTGGAAGTAGGGTATTACGGTGCCTACCTGGGTCTGCTGCAGCATGATTTCCGATACCCACACCCGGTAGGGGGTCGGGTTCTGCTGCCAGGGGAGATCTGTCCGGCCATGGCGTTTAAACCAGTGAAGCAGCTTGTCGGCAAATACAGCCATCAACTCACCCGGGCAGTCACGAGAACAGTCAGAAGTTTCCCGTGCCTGGAAAAGTGCCGGGTTCTGCCCGCAGGCGCTGAGCTGGTTGCAGCACTTGATCAGGTGGAGGAGTCTGGTCAGACAGCGGGTCCTGGCCAGGCGTCAGATCCTGACCCGAAGGCAGGGTTTGTTCCAGCGGCAGCGCTGGTGCTGGCAGCAGGTTAACCAGCAACCCACTGGTGAAAGTCTGCAGCGCTTCCGGTACCTGGTCCAGTATCACCTCATCCGGCTGAATCACCAGGGTTTCGCTGTCCAGCTGGTTAAAGATGTCTCTCACCTGAGCCAGGTCGGGGCGGCAGAAGCGATTGACCGGCTCATCGAAACCGGCACTGCATTGCACTGGCCAGGATACGTTGTGATAGCGTGGATTGAGAGGAATGGTCTGGGTAAAGGGCTCACTCAGAAGGGTGAAGACAAGGTCATAGTTGAAACGCTGCTGGTCCAGGTTGATGCCGCCGGTGCCGGTGATGTCAAAGTTGTCCAGGCGCACCTTGATCTGTTGATCTGCTTCCATGCCGTTGGTGGTAATCGCGTAGCCCCTGAGTTCATTGAAGCGGATGGCATCGGGCCAGCTCTGGAAGGCTTCCCCCGCGGGACTGAGCACCGATATGGCGTTGAATACCTGTTTGACGATGCCGATGTCTACGGAACTGTTGGCCATGGCAAAGCTGGTTGCGCCGGAGAGGCTTGTCATCCAGTCGGCCAGGCTAGTACCGGTGCCCGTATAGTGTGATTCCTGGCTCAGGCGCCCGGCCAGCGTGCCGGGTACGACTAACGGAAGTGGCAGGTCGGCGACATTAATATCGGTGGCAAACAGATCCAGCGTAACCTGCGGCAGCGCTACTGCGCTGTTGAGGCGCAGGTTACCTTCGACGGAACCGTCCAGCAGGCTGGATGGCTGCAACTCAATGTCGAGGATTCCGCTTTCCAGGTTGGTAAAAAGGGTGAGATTGCCAAACTGAAGGTTGCCGGTAAACAGGGAGCCTATCCCCACGGAGCCCTGCACATTGACCCCTGACCGCAGGCTGTCGGGAACCGTCAGCCTGGCGAGAAACCCGGGTTCCTGGTCGTCAGACACAACACTTTGAACACCCTGATCGTCGATCCCCGGTATCGGTTCAGGCTGATTGTTATCGGCAGACAGGTAGGGTGACAGATCCAGCGCACTGGTCTGCACATTAAAGCGGGCATTGGTGGGTAACAAGCCGTTGGCAAAACGCACGTTGGCGTCCAGATCCATTCGCATCTCACCCAGGGTGGCGACCAATTCAGGCAGTTCTATGCCAGTCCTGTCACCGCTGATGCTGGCCTGCAGACGGGTACGCCAGATGGCATTCTCACTGAATCCTGGCAGTCTCGGCTGTGCTGCCGGCTCTGTTTCGCCGAACAGGTTTTTCATCAGGTCGTCCAGGGCGAACTCGCTGGTTGTCAGCTGCGCCTGCCAGTCGGGCTGACCGAACAGGTTCTGCAGCCGGAATTCGCCTTCCAGCCGGGCCGGGGTCACGGCCAGCTGGATGTCGGCGAGGGATACCTCCCCGTCTTCCAGGTTCATGCTTCCGGTGGTGCTGAGGGTGATGGGCCAGGGCCGGGGCGCGGCCGGGAAAACCAGTTCAAAGCTGGCCTGCACAGGAAACGGCCGGCCACTGGCGTTGCTGTCCTGACTGTTTACCTCCAGGCCGCGAATGCTGTAATAGTAGCCCTGCTGCAGGTTCTGGATATCCACGCTGGCATTGGCAATGGAAATAAAGTTGAAGCGGGTCGTCAGTGCCGGCTCCGCGTCACTGTTCTGACCAGAAGCGGCCCCCTGCAAGCGGCGCAGGCGCTCGGTGGCCCACAGTGAATTGCCATCCGCGTCCACGTACCAGTTGAAATGGAAGTTGTCGGCCCGCAGCTCTTCCACCAGCAGGCGCCCACTCAACAGCTCACGGGGATTTACCCGCAGGCTTACCTGCGACGAGGAGGCCAGCTCCTGGGGGCGCTGTGGATTGCGCAGGCGCACATCATTCAGGGTTACGCCAACGTAGGGCTGCCAGGATACGGCCACATCGCCGGCGATGTTGAGTTCCAGCCCGGTGGCTTCGTAAGCCGCTTCTTCGATAGCCTGGCGATACTGGTCGGGGTCGATAATCACAACCAGAGCGACCACCGCCGAAACAATCACGGCCACGAGGGTGCCGAGGATGATCAGTGTTATGCGTAGCAGTCTGGACATCGCTATGTTTAGTCTCGCTGGTATCGTCTAAAGGGATTCACGGCCCGGATATCACCCGCTCCCAGGGCATGATGGGGGATTTCAGCGGGTGGGACGGGAAGGCGCTAGTGTACCGGATGGTCGCGTTACTTTCATCCCGGCTTTCACCCCAGTTTATATCACGGCTTTTATTGCGGCTTTTATTGCGACAAGGGGCGCTTTATAATGCGCGTCTTTACTTCCAAGGAGCGGTGGTCCGTCCCGGAACCGTAACCTGACCTCATGTCAGAAAGATCCGCCAGCGTAGAACGTAACACCAAAGAAACCCAGATCGCAGTCAGCGTAAACCTGGACGGCAGCGGGAAGCTGTCGGCCGACACCGGCCTGCCCTTCCTGGAACACATGCTCGATCAGATAGCCCGTCACGGCCTGATCGATATGGACATCAAGGCAACCGGCGACCTGGAGATCGATGCCCACCACACGGTGGAGGATCTCGGTATCACGTTGGGTCAGGCCTTTAACAAGGCGCTGGACAGAACCGGTATCCGCCGTTATGGCCATTCCTATGTGCCACTGGACGAGGCGCTGTCCCGGGTGGTGATCGATTTCTCCGGGCGGCCCGGGCTGGAGTACAAGGTGCAGTTCGCCCGGGGTACGGTCGGTGACTTCGATGTGGACCTGTTCTACGAGTTCTTTCAGGGGTTTGTGAATCACGCGCTTGTTACGCTGCATATCGACAATATCCGTGGTCGTAACGCCCATCACCAGATCGAGACCATCTTCAAGGCATTTGGTCGGGCACTGCGCATGGCTATGGAAATCGACCCACGGGCCAGCGGTGTCATCCCTTCCACCAAAGGGTCACTCTAAAGAAGTTCTGATCAAGTCCATGAATTCCCGTAATACCCGGCGCTCATCTGCCCTAACAGGCCAGCAGTCATTCAATGAATAAAGTTGCGGTTATCGATTACGGTATGGGAAATCTCCACTCGGTTTCCAAGGCCGTCGAGTTTGTTGCCAGGGAAGCGGGGCTCACCGTGCAGGTGGATGTTACCGATAACCCCGACCTGATCAGGCAGGCCGATCGGGTGATTTTCCCCGGGGTCGGTGCGATCCGCGACTGTATGGCCGAAATTCGACGGCACGGTATCGACGGGCTGGTTGCCGAAATCTCTCAGACCAAACCTGTACTGGCCATCTGTGTAGGGTTTCAGGCATTGATGGAATACAGCGAAGAAAACAACGGCGTGGCGTGTCTGGGCATCGCCCGTGGCAGGGTCAGGTATTTCGGTGACTCTCTGGCCGAGCAGGACGGCGAACGTCTCAAGGTGCCACACATGGGCTGGAACTGCGTGAAGCAGACCCTGGACCATCCGCTATGGGAAGGGATCGCGGACAACAGCCGATTCTACTTCGTGCACAGTTATTACATAGACGCCGATCCGTCGGAGCAGGTGGCGGGTATCACACATTATGGTCTCGATTTTGCCGCCGCGTTGAGCAAAGGCAATATATTCGCCGTGCAGTTTCATCCGGAGAAGAGCCAGGATGTCGGGTTACGCCTGTTGAGAAATTTTCTTTACTGGGAAGGAGTACAGTCGTGATCGTCATTCCTGCAATTGATCTGAAAGACGGCCAGTGTGTGCGCCTCAAGCAGGGTCGCATGGAAGACAGCACAGTGTTCTCCGACGATCCGGTTCAGATGGCCAGACACTGGCAGGAGCAGGGCGCACGTCGACTGCACCTGGTGGATCTCAACGGAGCCTTTGCAGGCGAGCCGGTCAATGGTGAAATCGTCAAACGAATCGCCACTGAACTGCCGGATCTGCCACTTCAGATAGGCGGTGGAATCCGGGAGCTGGCCACGATCCAGAGCTACCTGGATGCCGGTGTGAGTTATGTGATTATCGGCACCAGAGCCGTGGAGGACCCGGATTTTGTCCGGCTTGCCTGCCAGGAGTTTCCCGGGCAGGTTATCGTCGGCCTGGATGCCAGGGATGGACTGGTGGCGACCGACGGCTGGGCCAATGTATCCAAGCTGACGGCGATTGAACTGGCCCGGGCTTTTTCTGATTTTGGCGTAAGCGCGATCGTTTATACGGACATCGCCCGGGACGGGATGATGCAGGGCGTCAACGTTGAAGCCACCGTGAAGCTGGCGGAGCAGTCTTCCATACCTGTCATCGCCTCAGGCGGTATCACCACGATTGACGACATCGCCGCATTACAGGCTGTCTGCAAGACCACTACCGGTGGAGGTATCCTCGGCGCAATCACGGGTCGGGCGATCTACGAAGGCACCCTCGACCTGGGTGACGCCCAGCGGCTTCTCGATAAAGGTTAAGCTTGCCTGGCTTCCTTATCCAGAGGGAACATGATTCACAACCAGAGGTGAAAACTCCGCGACCACCGCACTTTGAAGAACACAGGGAGCAGGTATTCCACGCGCCGGAACGCCCGAGCAAAGCAGGGCGGCTGCATGCTGTCCCGGTCGATATTTTAGGGTAATAAAAAAATATTGAATTATTGGTAAATTACTTGGCTGGTCGGTCTATTGGTGGCCAGGCATTTTTTTCGCGGAGGCAAATCCATGGCACTGGCAAAACGCATCATTCCCTGTCTCGACTGTGACAAGGGGCGCGTGGTGAAAGGGGTGAAGTTTGTCGACATACGCGATGCCGGCGATCCGGTTGAAGTATCACGCCGCTACTGTGAGGCGGGCGCAGACGAAATAACCTTTCTGGATATCACTGCCAGCAACGAAGGGCGGGATACCACCGTGGAAACTGTCAAGGCAATTGCCGGGCAGGTTTTCATACCACTTACCGTGGGCGGCGGGATTCGCACTCTGGAAGATATCCGCACCATGCTTAACGCGGGAGCCGACAAGGTTTCCATCAACACGGCCGCGGTGAATAACCCTGAGTTCGTCAGGCAGGCGGCGCAGCGTTTCGGATCACAGTGCATTGTAGTCGCTATCGACGCCAAGAAAGTAAGCAAGGAAGGCGAGCCCGATCGCTGGGAAATTTTTACCCATGGCGGGCGCAATCCCACCGGTCTCGATGCCGTTGAATGGGCGCGTAAAATGGTGGCGTACGGCGCCGGCGAGATCCTGCTTACCAGCATGGACAGGGACGGCACCAAGGCAGGTTTTGATCTGGCGCTGAACCGGGCTGTCAGCGATGCGGTTCCAGTGCCCGTTATCGCTTCCGGTGGGGTCGGCAATCTGCAGCACCTTGTTGATGGTGTGCAGCAGGGCCATGCCGATGCCGTCCTGGCGGCCAGTATATTTCACTTCGGCGAATACAGTATTCAGGACGCCAAGCGGCACATGGCGGAGCACGGTATCACCGTGCGTGATTGAGGGGCAGTGGACTGATTTCGGAATCATTTATCGGGGTCGGTGATGGCGTTTAAATCTGTATCCCGCAAAATAAACAGATAAGTTAAAGAAATAATATTCCATATCCAGCGGCACAATTATTGTGAGCTTCACGCAGCCGAATCAGATGGGGGTCAAGATGAAGATAGCTCAAACCGATGATGAGATAATGGCCTGTTTCGATGTCATGAAACAGCTTCGGCCGCGGTTGGAGAAAGAGACCTGGTTGGCTACTGTGCGGGATATGGGATCGGAGGGCTATGCGCTTGCGTATCTGACCAGCGGCGATTCTGTCGCGGCGGTAGCCGGCTATTATATATGCCACAAACTGTCAGTGCACGGCAGATCCCTGTATGTCTATGACCTGGTAACCGATGACAAGCATCGCTCCGAAGGTTACGGAAAACAGCTTATCGATGCGTTAAAGGAACTGGCCAGAACTCAGGGCTGTGTCGCCATCGAGCTGGATTCCGGTGTACAGCGTTTCGGTGCCCACCGCTTTTATCTCCGCGAAGGTTTTCATATTTCTTCCCACCATTTCACCTGTGAGTTGGACTGACAGGCTGCTGAAAGCTCATTCAGTTTGCTATTCCGGTTGACGGCCTGAAAATACCTTTTGGTCACCCGCAAGCGCGGTTTTGATCCAAGGTGTGCGTTATTGGGCCTGTCCAGGCAGCTGAATAGAAAAACCCCCGATTTCGTTAATCTTACATACAGCTTGTCTCCTTAAACTGGAACTACACAGTAGAGAAAGGAGGGAGCAACCATGAAGAGTAATCAATCCAGCTTAGGCAGATTCGCGCAGCAGGCATTCAGGACAACAAGTTTTACCGTTGTGGTGATTCTGCTCGCCCTGCCTCTTACCAGGGCTTTCGCAGATGATTTTCGTAATGATCGGGGCCGCAATTTCTACGGCGCTGTAACGGTTGAAGGCTGGCGTCTCGGCGGTGCCTATCGTCAGGGCGGTTATGAGATCTGGCGCTGGACCCGTGGTGGCTGGCGCAGAATGCCAGGCCGAGGCGTCCAGTTGGGTGGTAATCCAAGAAACCCCTGGGTAATCAACTCTCAGGGCGAGCGGTATCACTGGACCGGCGGCGGCTGGCGACAGGTAGGTTACGCCAATGGCCGCGGATTCAACGGTCGCGGCAACATACGCCCGCCCGTGTTCCGGAACGATCGCGGTCGAAACGACTGGTATTCCCACCGCGGTTACCGCAATGACAGAAACGGCGGTCGACGGGATAACCGCAGAAACGTGGTCGAACGGCAGCGGGACCGCATAGAGTGGCAGCAGGATCGTATTCAGGACTTGCGCCAGGACCTGCGCCAGGAGCGTCGCGAGGATCGCGTCCAGGACCGCCGTGACGACCGCCGCAATGATCGAGACCGCAACCGCACCCGTGACGATCAGAATGACCGAAATGGCAGACGGGATGGTGATCGCGATAGGCAAGGTGGTGGTCGGCGGCAGTGAGCCTGGGGCTCTGCTTCGCCAGCCGCTTGGTCTATAATGGCCGCTCCGGAGAGGTGCCAGAGCGGCCGAATGGACCTGATTCGAAATCAGGAGCACGGGCAACCGTGCCGGGGGTTCAAATCCCCCCCTCTCCGCCAACCGGTAGTTTCAAGACATTCCATACTGATCCAAGTCTCTAAGAAATGTTATATAGAATAGTCAGTTAATGTTCCAAGGCATTCCATAAGGTATTGCAACATCCCACAGAAAATGTAACACTCTTTGTAACACTGGCCGTTTCAGCTCCCTATCGGTGTTACAATTATGGCAAGAACCACCCGCCCGCTGACTAATACCGAGGTTCAGCAGGCCAAACCGAAGAACAAAGAATATAACCTAGCAGATGGGCAGGGCTTACTCCTGAGGGTAAAGCCGAACGGCTCAAAAATCTGGATCTTCAACTACTCACGTCCCTACACCAAGCAGCGCGCCAATATCAGCCTTGGTACCTTCCCTGATCTCTCCCTGGCAAGGGCAAGAGAGCGCCGGCAGGAATTCAGGGAACTGCTCGCCCAGGACATCGACCCCAAGAACCACAGAGACGACCAGCGCCGGCAGGCCAAGGACGCGCACGGGAATACCTTCGAGCGGGTTTTCGAGAAATGGCTGGCTCGAAAGAAAAGCCAGGTTTCGGCAGGCTACGCGAGGGATGTTGAAAACGCTGTCAGGAGGCATGTCCTGCCCCGGCTTGGCAGGGTTCCGGTCCACAAGATCACAGCCAAAGGCGCTATTGAGGTCTTAGAGCCACTCGCCGCCAGGGGAGCCCTGGAGACTGTCCGTAGATTGTGCCAGCGATTGAATGAAATCATGGTTTTTGCCGCGAATACCGGCATTGTTGAATTTAATCAGCTATCAGGAATCCAGAAGGCGTTCGACATGCCCAGGCGGGTGAATATGCCGACTCTGGAGCCCTCCCAGCTCCCGGAGCTGATGGCTACCCTCAATTCAGCCAGCATCAAGCGTACAACTCGCTGCCTCATTGAATGGCAGCTTCATACCATGGTCCGGCCAAAGGAAGCAGCCGGGGCCCGCTGGGATGAGATCGACTTCCGGAATGAGATTTGGAAGATCCCGGCAGATCGGATGAAGAAGAAACGCCCGCATGTTGTGCCTTTGACACCCCAGGCACTGGCCTTGCTCGAAGTCATGAAGCCAATCAGTGCTCACCGGGAGTTCATATTTCCATCAGATCGAGATCCCAGAGACCATATCAACGTCCAGACTGCCAATATGGCACTGAAGCGAATGGGGTACGGCAAAAAGTTGGTGGCTCACGGCTTGAGGGCCCTGGCCAGTACGACCCTGAATGAGCAGGGCTTCGATCCAGATGTGATCGAATCGGCGCTGGCACACACTGACAAGAACGAGGTTCGGGCAGCTTACAACCGGGCAGAGTACCTGGACCGAAGGCGGGCAATGATGCGCTGGTGGTCTGAGTATATAGAAAACGCCAGCCAGGGTAGTTTCAGTCTTTCTAGTTTCAAGCACCTACGGCTTACCACGTAGATAAGATGGAAGATTGGAAGAACATATGAAGAAGCCACCAGAAAGGGGCCGCTATAAAATTAAGTCCCTGGTAACCAGAGAGCACGAGGAGGAGATACGCAAACACATATTCCCCGATGTGGACAAGCGGGTGCTCGCTAGTCTATTCGAGGTGATAAACCAAGTTTTGAAGGAAAAGACTTACTACTATTCCGCCGACCCTATAACAGGAGCGGAACTCCGGGATGAGTTGCAGACTATGACCGAGAGTTTGACTGAAATAAGGGAAAAACTTAGCAGACTAAATAGGCGGGGGGGATCAATCAGGCAGATTGATGACCACTATTATCTTGCGAACGGCAATGATTCGACTCTCTGGAATCTTAGGAACTCTATAGGGCTAAATACGGAAGATATTGAAGATGACGAGGCGAATTTCAATCATACTAACTCAGGCGCTGAAGAAATATTGATTAGAATGCAAGCTGGTATCTCAGGGTATAGAAATAGTCTGAGTATCAAAGGAGAAGGCGGCGCACCCAAGGCTCTTCGGCACCTCGACCTCATAAAGTCTTTGGAGAGATTCTTCAAATCGAACTTCCCCAATATCAAACCGAGCGCCTCCAAATCCAGCAAGTTCTTTAAACTAATCGAATACATTTTCCAGTACTTGCTAGAAGAATCAACAATAGATCCAACAAGGCACATCAAGAATGCGCTAGAAATAAAAGATTTGAGCAGATAGATTTCAAAACCCCCTCCAGCTACCTGAGGTTTTGTGTCTAGCCGACACAGAACCGTAACCATTAATCTCTTTGTGGTATTCCAGACATCCCACAGGAGATCATAGAAATGAGTCAAGTCACCCCGCCTCGGATTGAAAAGAACCCAGAAGTAAGGGCAAGAATTGGCATTTCCCGTTCCACCCTATATCGAAAAATCCAAGAAGGCACTTTCCCGGCTCCAATTAGTCTTGGGGGCAGAGCTACTGGTTGGTTGGATCATGAAGTAACCGCCTGGATTAACGCTATGGCGGCGGGAAAGTCCGATGAAGACATAAGAAAACTTGTCAAATCACTGGTAGCAATCCGCCACGAAGGGGTGTAGGAGGGGAGCATGAAAAAAAGAACCAGCGCCCCGGCACAGGGCGCCAGTAAGTTTGATGAATTTTCCGATTTTAGCACAAGCGGCGACGTGATACGCGACTTTGCGGAAGCAATCGCAAGGGATATAGGCGCCATAATCGACCCCATACCCGATGGTGAGATAAAGCGTTTCGACTGTCCCGAAGGCAGGCCAGGAAACCAAGCCTGTTGGTATGTACTGCACCTGGACGGCTGCCCGGCTGGTGCCTATGGGAGCTGGCGCACCGGGATCAGGTACACATGGCGAGCCGATGGACGGCTTAAGCTTGATCGGCAGAAGAACGCAAAGATTACCGCTTGTATCGAGGCCGCCAAATACCAGCTGGAACTCAAGGAGGCCAACCCGTGAGCTTGTACGATTACAGAGAGGCGGGTTTTAAGGTTTTCGGGTTATACGGGGTAGACAATAAAGGCGTTTGTGGGTGCGGGAATCAATCCTGTAAAGCCCTATACAAGCACCCGATTATGTCGAATTGGCAGATCGTCCCGTACTGGTCAGACGAGCAGATGGAAACGTTCGAGCTTACCGGGCAGTTTAAAACCGGGTTCGGGGTGTTGTGTTCGGGTTATCTTGTGGTAGACGTTGACGCCCGCAATGGTGGCGTGGAATCCTTCGCCAAGTTGTGCGAGGTGGTGCCATTGGATGCGCGTTTTGTCGTAAATACAGGCAGCGGAAATGGTTCACAACACCATTATTTTAAACTGACCGAGCCATTATCGTTAGTGCAAAACCTGCCAGACTATCCCGGCATTGACTTTAAAACGTCCGGGTATGTGGTGGGCGCGGGTTCCATGCACGCCAGCGGAATGTTGTACGAGGTGGAGCGGGGCTTTCCGCAGGACGTAGGCCCGCCCCCGGATGCGCTGCTGGAGCTGCTGAAAAAGCCGGACGCCTACCGGGTGAAGTCAGACGCCGGGGACGTTGACGTTACCGAGGCGGATATTCAGGAGTTGCTGGGCTATATCAAAAACAGCGCGGCGGTAGACTATGAGCAATGGATAAAGATCGGCATGGCGATCCACCATTGCTTAAACGGTGGCGGGTTCGATCTGTGGCTTGATTGGTCAGCCACCGGGCCAAAGCATGACCCTGGCATGATGGACAAAAAGTGGCATTCCTTCGGTAAGTCGGCCAACCCGGCAGGGTATGGGACGTTGATCTACCACGCCCGCGAGGGTGGCTACTGCGAGCCGGTCACGTTCGAGTACACCACGCCAGAATCAGACGGCGCCCCGGTGGTGGACCTCAAGCGCCCGCCCGGGTTTGTCGGTGAGCTTACCCAGTGGATTAACGATCAATGTATGTACCCACGGGAGAACCTGGCAGTTGCGGCGGCCTTATGTGCCGTCTCTGGGCTTGCTGGGATGCGTTTCCACGATGAGGCGGACCAGATGTCCGCCAACCTGATTGCGTTCTGTGTGGCCGGCTCAGGGACCGGCAAGGAAGCGGTTATTCAGGCGTATCTCCAGATTATGGAGGCGGCGGATATTAGCGCGGCTGTTCACGGTGGATTCAAGAGCGAGCAGGAGTTAATGCGCAACCTTGTCCGGCACCAGGCGGCGCTCTACTGCGTGGACGAGTTGGGTACGGTGCTGCAAAAGCTGGAAAACGCCACCAAGCGCGGAGGGGCGTCGTACCTTGAGGGGTTGGTCGGTTTAATCATGTCGATTTATTCCAAGGCCAACGCTTACCTACCGATCACTGGCGACCTCAAGGAAGAGGTGCGCGACGGCCTGATCTGCGAACTCTCCAAGGCCGAAAGGCAGATTGACGAAAAAGGCGAAACCCCACCATTAAAAGCCAAGGCCGACCAGGCGCGTGCGGCGCTTGCCAGCATCGACAAGGGGCTGGTGAGGCCCTACCTAACTATTTTAGGTTACACCACCCCGGTAACATTTAACGACTTGATTGGCTACCAGCAGGCCACGAACGGCTTTGTAGCCAGGGCGATGATATTCGAGGACAGCGAAACAAACCCGAAGGATAAGAGGGGATTCACGGAGCGGCCGATGGGTGAGGATCTGGCGAGCGCCATCAGGAACCTGCACGCACCAGGGCGGGCTGATATGGATAGTGCCCCTCGGATCGAGTTCGTGGGTGACAAGACCGGGATTCCTACCGAACCGGAAGCGGCCGACCTTTTGAGGCAAATCAAGGACCATTTCTGGGAAGAGGGTGAAAAGCAAAAAGAACACACCGGCCTGGAGCCTATCCCCCGGCGCGGGTATGAGTTGGCCGCCAAGGTTTCTCTGCTGCTGGCGATGCCTGGAGGCGTGCGCACGGTTGAGCATGTGCAGTGGGCTTTTGAGCTGGCTAAGGCAGACGTGGAGCGCAAAATAAAGCTGGTTTACGGCAACATCCACAAGGACGAGGCGAACGGGATCGCGGCTCGTGTGCTGTCTGTAGTTAATAAGGAACACGGCGAAACCTTGGGTGTGCTCAAGAACAAAGCAGGGCTGCGCAATATCTCCGAAAAACAGCTCAAAGAGGTTATCGATAAAATGGTTGCCCAGGGGATGATCCGGCTGGTCGAGGTAATACATAAAGGCAACAAGAAAAAATACATCAAGGTATTTGCAAAATAGTGGAAACGCTGTATATTGACCTAAGTGTATGTAATAAAAGGAGTTTTAAATCAGGGTAGTGGCTCGATAGTAACGCTTTAACTACCCAGAATCGGCCCTAAGTTTTTGAAATCCCGCCATATTTATTGCTCGATAGCAGAATAGCTAAATAGTTCAGAGATAGATTTATTTCTGGGCTGTTTTTATTGTGTCTATACTACTCAGCTATTTACCTATTTAGGTATATATATATCTAATAAATCTATAAAATACAATCACTTAAAAAAATAGCAGGATAGATAAAAATTCCTATTTAGAAATACCCTGCTCCTCCCTCATTTGTGTGTTGACAGATCAAAGGGGGAGCAATTCTCCTGCCAGCCTTTGCGGTTGGCTGCTTTCAAGAACCTGATAGGTTGGGAAGAACGGGAAGCTGGATCAGAGAATATAACGCAGAAGGGCTGCATGACTCCTTGAATGAGCTCACTCCCTGAGAGCCCCTAGTCAAACATGAAACGCTGGAAAGCTCTAAGTTAGAGTGCAACTAAATCGGTGATTCCTGCACAATCAAAGGTGATTCAATGAATGGTGGCAGTGGTTGAGTGACCGTTCACTATTGATCCTCCTTAGCCATCCTAAACTACTGCGTTAATTACGGTTGCAAGAAATCGAACAACGGAGCCAGGTATTGAATTGGTGAAGGCAGCTTTTCAGCTGTCAGGAATTACCCAGCACAGGGTATTGGCAATCAGGGTTTGTTTTGTATGCCAACTGCTCCAGAAGTACCGCAATCACTTTAAAGTGATTTTGGGGAGTTATCACTGAGAACGCCTCGACGACATCTTCCAGTGTATGTTTTGAAAATCTGATCGGATTTTCTATGGTTAGCGTTTCCCCGTTTGTCCTGTGGATGGTGGCTTTGTGAAGCATCTTGCAGACGAACAAAAAGCCTATGAGCGCGTTTTGATGGTTATGAATACGCCGGAGACTCTCGCCAATCGAACCTTCAGGAAACCCATTCACAATAGGCCTTTCTGCAACGAAGTAGCATAGGAAGTTTGCTGCTTTCTTAAACGGGCTCGCCTCCTCCGCTCCGTCACAATGAGGGAAATCGGCTCTCATGCCAACAATCACGCCATCGAGCGCCCTTTCGTCAATCTCCAAGTCTTTAACACCAATCCCCAAAGCAAAATCATTTATGAAGGCTAGGACGTTGATGGAATCGTAGATTTCTGGCTCGTTATACAGCGCTTTGGACATTTTTTCTTCCCCAAACAAAAAGCTCGGCACATTTCTGCCCCGAGCCCCTAATTATAACTGTGCGAAATTTTTATTACAGCTTCAGGATTGCTTTAAATTCTTCAGCCGCTTCTGTGCCAAGGTCCGCAGCTTCCTGGAAATCCTTTATTTCTCGCAAATCTCCCTTGGCATTGCCTCGTTGGACGGCTGTAGAAGGCTTCGAAGCAGAGACATTGTGCTTCGTTTCTTCTAGCACGCTTCCTGCATTTCTCAAATTTCCGAATATTAGTCGGTCATCAAGTTCTTGAACCTTAAACTCTTGCTCTGTTGCCATGGGATAATGTCCTATCTGCAGTATTACCGATATAATTATGCATGCACACTACGTGCCAATATCTAATTTTTTTATTATCAGTCGCGCGCAGTGTACATTTCCGGCCCTCCGAATACAAGCGAGTCATAAGCATTATCGGCTCCAGCCCACAAAAATTGCTCTCCCACTCTTGGTTTCTGGCGTTTTGTGGCTAAATTCTTCCGCCCGATATTATACGATCTGCCGGCACACTACGGATGTTCAATTGAATTTCGTTTTATGGTGTCGGCGCTAACGCTTGGTCCACCTTCATGTTTAACAGTTTCGACAGGGGCCAAGATGGCCTGCTTGGCAACCCCACTAAAATCTTGGGCATCTCAGTTGCTGGAAAAACTTACTGAGAAGCTGGTTCCTATTAAGGGAAAAGGTCAAAGTGTTATCTCGAGTCAGCGCCCCCTAAATCGAATCAACCCCTGCCAACAGGATCAGTTATGAAAGAGGATAATAAAAGCGATCCAATCGACTTCGATAACCACGTCATAATCACTGATATTCATATGCCATTTATGTCGATGGTGACATTCATGGTTAAGTGGGTTTTGGCTGCTATTCCAGCGCTCATTATACTCGGCGTTATGGGAACTTTAGGGGCAGTATTTTTGTCCGGGTTAGTTGAAGTATAAACTTCACTGGTTAGGTAACGAGTGTTCCAGTATAGCCAACACCAACCCGGATCTGAGGGGCTCCCACACTGCGTTTTTCGGGCTACCTGTCACCCGTACCTGGATACCCCAGGGAGGACCCGCTACTTGATTCAGGGGAGAAGGTCGCGTAAATAAATCTAAGCTGTATTAGTTCGGATCTGAGTTGGCAGTTCGTGTCAGACTGCAAAAGCGGACGTATCAATTTCCCTCTTTTAGTTCCGCTTCCGGCTTCAATAGCGTGCGTCCTTTTTTATTTTTTTGTTAGGCACCAGAAAAAATACACTTAACCTGCAGCACCCTTGGCGAATGCTGCCCTCGGATCAATTTTTGTATCAAAGCGCATGTTCACGAGAGACATGTAGTAGTTTGCTGTACTCCATAGAAAGCTGATGTCGTCATCTCCGTTTGGCAAAGTTCCTACAACTCCAGACCCATGAACTACTTTGTGTCGAAGCTCGCCAAGTTGTTCTAATCGGTCTTTGTCGAATCTGAAATTTACTATGGGGTTGAAATCTGCTTCAGGCTTACATATTTGAAACAACCTATCAGATTTTACTAATAAAGGTTGCCTGTCTAGTTCGTCCAACAGTGCCTCGATTTTTTCAGCAATTAGAGTGTCATTGTCCTTTTGAGTCATATCTGATATTTTGATGTTTTTATTTGCAACAAAAGGCAACCAAGATTCCTTGGAGTGAGCGTATGTCACCCTGAGGTAATCAAGAACTGCTCCATCTACAATTGAATGGGCAAATACTAACGAAGCTGCATCAATCGCCGCCGTGAAAGTTCTAATTTCGTTCTCTACTAGTTGCTGCCCTAGATTATCCACTCCGCCCAGCACTTTTAGCCCAGCATCTTTGTCATGGAAAAACTTGTCACTCTCCGGGCCGTGGAATAAATCTACAGCGAATCCCATCCATTCCTCATAGAGGGCGGGAGTTACTGCGAGTATGCCAAGTCCAGCAATTTTTCTGAGAGATAAAATTCCTGTGAACCGAGTCGTCACACTACCAAATGTATTTGAGAACAGTTCTTCAGCAGTCGCCATTGCGTGTACCTAACATCTATGGACGCCCACGGATTATCAAGTAATACAATCTTAACGAAGTTGGTATTGCAGTCATCTATCCGGATTCTCTAGTTGGGTCAACGCCCGATCCCTGATGAGTTTCGCTGAATTGGAGCTAATCATTTGTTCGTGCTCTAGGCACGATGTTAGGTACAGCTTTTCCAATCCACGGTTCTACCTGTTTCGTCTTCGATCCTATTACCTGCGCAACCCACGATACGTCTGTTCTATTGCTTATTAAATATAGGCCTCTTGATACCTGCTTCCCTTGCTAAGTAAAGCCCACGCCATCCTCGCCAACTTGTTTGCTAATGCTACTATCACAACGTTTTTGTGAGCCCTGCTAGATAACTCAGTTAGCCACGGTGTTATCTTACGCTTTGGGTTCATATGCTTTATCACGGCTCTCGCCCCGTGTATCAGCATTCTTCGTAAATAGGAATTTCCTCTCTTGCTAATTCCCTGTAAGTTCTGTTTGCCTCCGCTAGAGTACTGTCGAGGCACTAACCCTAGCCACGCAGCAAACTGGCGCCCCGATTTAAAAGTTCTTCCATTACCTACAGTTGCCAGGGTTCTACCCCGTTTCTACGGACGGTTCTAAAACGATCGTAAACTCCTGATCACGCTTGGCGACTCTTCGTCGCATTCGCGGATTGTGGAATCGCTCAATGTAATCAAAAATATCCGCTTTTGCTATGTTCATTGTTCGATAGCGCTTGCGGTTTGTCCTGTCTCTTTTGAGCACCCCGAAGAAACCTTCGCAGGCTGCGTTGTCTCCGCAATGACCTACAGCACTCATTGAGCAGATCAGGGTGTTCTGCTTCAGGAAGCGCTGATAGTCACCGCTGCGAAACTGACCACCACGATCTGAATGCAGAATCACGGACCAGTCTCCCTGACGTTGCCAAACTGCCATCTCCACGGCTCGGATCACCATCTGTCGATCCTCCCGATGATGCATTGACCAGCCGACAACCAGATTGCTGAAAAGATCAAGGACAACGCACAGATACAACTTACCTTCGCCAGTCTTTATCTCCGTAATATCGGTTACCCACTTGCTTTCGGGTTCAAGTGCGGTGAAATCTCGTTCCAGCAAGTTCCGAACGCCAGGAGGCGGCAGGCCGGGTCGGCCGCGTTGACCCTGTTTCTTCTTTCGTGGCCAGCCCTGCAGACCCTCTGTAGCCATCAGGCGAGCAACACGGTTCTTGCTGGCGGATTCTCCTTCATGTACCAGGTCCTCATGCATGCGTGGGGCACCGATACAGCCCTGGCTGTCATCATGAATCTCACGTATACGTCCCAGCAATCGATCATTGTCGAGTTGTCTGGCACTCGGTAGTCGAGTCTCCCAACTATAATACCCGCTGGGTGAAACCTTAAGGCACCTGCACATCATGCGTACTGGAAACTCATTGCAACAACGTTGAATCGCCTGGTACCTCAGGACGATTCCTTGGCAAAGAACGTTGCCGCTTCGCGCAAAAAATCTCGTTCCTTCTTAACGCGGGCCAACTCTCGTTTTAGCTGGGCCATCTCCTCATCTCTGGGCTTGCCGGTACCACCAAAGGCTTGATGGCCACGAGCGTCAGCTTCGCGTTTCCAGCGGGACAGCTGATTAGAGTTGAGGCCCAGTTCACGTGCTACCTGAGCACAACTGACACCTGGCTGACGGGCCTGCTCAACGGCACCTTGCTTAAACTCGGGACTGTACTTTCTTCTCTTCGACATAAACACTCCTTTCGCCTATTCTGAGGCTTCTTTGAAGTGTCCGTAAAATCGGGGTAGAACCCCCACCAGCGCTGACGCCGTTAACCGACCAATGCCAGGCACTTCCTCTAAACGAATACAATCTTCATTCTCTGAGCTTATCTGGTTTATCTCTTTGTCCAGCTCTGCAATATGCGCCTCCAAATATGAAAGCCTTGTTCTCATTCGATATACATGGCGTGTCAATAACTGTGGTAATCGCGCTTCTACTTCGCCATAACTTTCGTTAAACCAGTGTTTCATCCGCTGTGGGCCAACTGGTATTGAAACTCCAAACTCCCCTAATGTAGCCCGTATCCGGTTAATCAGAGAGGTTCTTTCTTTTACTGCGCCTTCTCGGTCTCGATGAACCAACAACAGCGCTTGTTGTTCCTCGGTCTTTATCCCAACAAATCGCATATTTGGCCTAATGACTGCTTCGCATATGGCCTCAGCATCTGCCACGTCATTCTTATTTGTTTTTACGTAGGGCTTTACGTATTGGGGCGGCATCAATCGTACTTCGTGCCCTAGCTTTTCAAGCTCGCGTGCCCAATAGTGAGCACTGCTACAAGCTTCTAATCCTATAATGCACCCAGGCATATTTGAGAAAAATCCCAAGACCTTGTTCCGAGATAACTTCTTTCGGAAGATGCATTGTTCATTCCGATCTGCACCGTGTACTTGAAACACATTCTTAGCTAAATCGATTCCGATTACTGCTACTGTTTTCATCTTTTACCCTCCGGTTAGTTTGAGTCGGTTAAGACTACTAGACTAAGACCAGTGGGCGTCCATCTCATTATTTGTATGTGCAGTCAATGCGGTATTTAGCTCCGCTTGAGCCTAAGTTATACCCGCCAACTCCTTCATCACAACGATAATTTAGATTAACCGTTGCTGAGTCAGTTTGAATAACGCGGGTCACGAGTATCCAAAATATTGAGACCCTCTTTATATTTAATAGAGGGTTTCTCTGTATTTACTGGAGGATAATATGTACCTCCCTGATATGTATCGTCTTTTGCCCAAGTATTCGATGGAAAGCGAGCCAAATCACCAATATCAAGTAGCAATGCGTAAATTTAATCTTCCGCTTGGGGTTGCGGACGCAGAGACCATCTTAGCCAAATGTCGCAGGATAGGCGAAAGCCGACATTGACATGGCTTCGTTGGAAGACTGCCTCCGGCCGGGAGCCGTCATTATTTCTGGTTACCAGTTCCTGTCTGCTCCTGATGAAAGCGGGCATCGGCTGCCAGGCCAAGTTCAGGTATTTACAGCTCAATTAATCCTTCCGGAATGTTTTCCTGATCAACCACGCTCACAAGCCTTGCAATCGCACCTCTCAGCAACTCCTCAACTAATTCATTGTGTTCATAGGCGGCGACCGCGCCGTTTAATAGCGTTTTGTATGCTTCTGGATCGGCCGCCCAGGTTTCTCTCAGCTCATCGCTGCTCTTGATCAGACCCGCTGCCATGGCTAGCGTCCTAGATTGCTCTATCGTCTGGTGGCGCTCTTCACCTTCTAGTAATTCATCTTCTGTCATGGCTGCTTGGAATTCGGGTTTAATCATAATGGCAATCTCCCTTTGTTGTTTGCTAGCATGATCTTGGGGTCTGGTAGGATCAAGTTTCTATTTGGTTTACAGCCTCATATGGTGCCAATTAGGGCTCATCTCAGAGCCTATAAGGTGGAGGGGTAGGCCTGAGTTGTCAGAATGCTTAAAGAGCTCTAGCAAGGCTGAAATGGCTCGATTCCAGGCTAGGTATCACCGATTCCTTAGCCAAGCCGAAAAGTGTTCATAAGTAATCGGAATCAGTGTTCACGATGGGCCGGAACACGCACGATGCCGATAAGGGATTGGAAACAGGCCATGAGCCAGTTTATGATTCTGTTTGGCGACAGAGCATCGCTATGACTAACCGTCATTTACACAGAAGAATTTACAGTCTCCATGCCTCAACTAATAGGTTTAACTATGATTCCTTCATTAATATATAAGCGGCTAATAGAAATTGAAGCATCAGAAGACGCTATCTCAGGCTGGGTAGACCTGTTCAAAAACTAGCCTTTCTCGAATTGTTGAGATGCATTTATAGTTAACCAGAGATTTGCAGAATTAACTGCCCCTGCTAAGAATAGATAATTCGCGGTCTGCAAGCATGGTCTATGGGTCAAAATTCAATGCAAATACGCGCGATTAATGGATCACAATTAGTTGCAAATCAACACTCCTTAGGGGCTGATTATAAGGAAATCCCACATTCAGGGTGGCTCGATTTATGGGGGTACGGTCACCTGTGCTAAAGCATTCTCGGAAACATATCTTTCTCTAATTCTCGATTCAAACTCTTCTACCTTCCTTTGCACAACGTTAAATTGTTGCTCACACATCGATTCAATCAAATTTTCCGCGCCTGTTTCATCTTTTACATTTTCTGCCTCTTGATACATTACTTGCGCTGCTCCTACTGTATCGAAAGCCGCATCTCGTATAATTTCCGGATAGAATGGAGCATGCATATAAAGTACATCATGCGTTTCAAGATGTTGCTCATAACACTTTCTTATTTGATCATTTGGTACTACCCCAGAACGTGCATCACGGAGAAGAAATTGGACCTCAGTAACTAGCTTGAGCACCGAGTTCCAAGAAGCTACTGCGGATGCAAATTCTTTTTCAAAAATAGATTTGTTTGTGTGGAGAGAAAGCTCAATTCGGTGACTAAGTTTCTTCAGATCAGATTCGGCCCGTTCACGATCACGTTCTTGAACTCGATTCACCCAAATTTTGCCAAGCAGTGCAAATACGGCAGCAAGAGCTGATGTGACTATAGTTGATGTCAGAATGGTATCAAACATCATGTAGTAATTAATTTGTTAACAAGTTTTTAATAAAAAGCAATATAAACAAGCTCTTAGTGAGTTCGTATTTTGAATTGCGATGCACTTTCATGTTAAACGGAGCCATAGGGTGAAGTAGACCAAACTTAACCGTGCAGGCAGCGACTTGATCACCCTGGAAAGCCGACATTCGCTGCAAATGAAACACATCGCTGAGTAGTGGTCCAGATCGGCCAGGAGCTGACAACACAGCAATCTAACCAGTTAAGTGTGCTTTTATACCAGACCCGCCGTAGCTTGTCAGCTGGACTTTAAGGGTAGAACTTAACAGTAGGGAAACTGACTGCTTCAGCATTTGACATCGATATTCATGACCTCGACTACGAGGAAAGCGAAATGAAACCATGCCCAGAGTGCAAATCGGAGAATATTTCTAAATACAAAAAAGCAATTCCATCATATGGTGTTGGTGGACCAATGATGCTCCCAGAAGGAGGCATCTTGGATGCTCCTGGAACCATTATCCCAGTAGTCTGCATGGATTGCGGCTTTATTAGATATTTCGCATCTAATGAATCACTAGTTAGACTTAAGAAGAAAAAATCGTGGGTTGCCATTTGAGGCAGTGCAATTTAGTGGAATCGGCACATAAACAATTAAATGTCTGCCTTGAAGCCGGCAGCGGTCATTCCCGCGTGTAGGGGCTAAGTCGCTTAATAAACCCATAAGCATGTTCTACAATAAGTTATATGCTCGGCCTGAATCGCTACATAGTTGACGACTCCGAGCCTAATCCAGAATGGGCTTCTGAGTACGAAGTTATCGCCACTCAGATTCGAAGAGCAACCAACGGAATCGAGCTGGAGCTTGAACACATTGGAAGCACGTCAGTTCCCAATTTGGTGGCAAAGCCAGTTATTGATGTCGGAATTTTACTTCCCGATGAATTACAGTTTAATGAGTTGGTTGCTGCGTTGTCCTCTATCAATTTGATTTACAGAGGTGATAAAGGGGCTGTAGGCGGGAGAATGTTCGTTCGGGAATCCGCGACAGAATTTCGCACACACCACATTCACGTTTACTTCAAAGGCGCTCCTGAATGGGACAGATACCTTATCTTTAGAGACAACTTGCGTGCGAATGCGACACTGCGTGAGGAGTATAGTGCTTTGAAACGCAAATTAGCGGTACAGTATCGTGACGACCGAATTGCATACACAGATGCGAAATCCGAGTTCGTCAATCGAATCCTAAATGTCCGCTAGGAAGCCGGGAGCCGACGTAGAAACTAAGGAATTGAGGGGCGGCTTTTAAACCCTTTGCGGCCGCTCGATTAGAGCTGAACTTATGGCAAAAAGACTTTCCGGCGGGCTGGTGCACGACATGCCTGATGACTTGCTCGACGCGCTCATCGAGACGAAAGAGACCACGAGTCTCTGGGAAAGCCTGACACCGATCGGGCGCAATGAGTTTATTTGTTGGGTTGAAGACGCAAAGCAAGACAAAACACGGGCACGGCGAATTCGGCGTACAGTCGAAGAACTTGCTGAAGGCCAAAAGCGTCCATGCTGCTGGGCAGGCTGCATTCACCGCACCGACAAGAAGCCTAGCAAATGGCAGCAAGCTGTCCTAATTGAAAAGAAACCTAGGCCGAAGTAGCCTGCATCGTCGAATAGCTGTGCCGCGTTCTCGCATTGCGATTTATCTTCAGCGACAGGCCACTTCGACGCCGAAAGCAGAAACACTAAAAGCGGTATTCTGGGGCCTAGATAGAATAACGACATGGAAACGGGGTAAAAACCACGGCGAATTAGAGAGTTAGGATAACAAGGGTTTTCAGTAGCCCAATATTGTATTTATCTTGGAGTATCACATGTATCAAGGAAGTTGAATCGCCCCGGGAAAATCGGAGGGTCGTTAGTTTGAGTCATGCCGCCATCGCAGACTCTTCAATTTTGTCATAATACTGCTTTTCATATTCAGCCGGTGGAATATTTCCTATCGGTTCCAGCAGCCGCCTGTTGTTAAACCACTCCACCCATTCCAGGGTAGCGTATTCAACATCGTCAATTGTCTTCCAGGGCCCACGCTTTGGATTGCGAATGACCTCGGTCTTGTAGAGGCCGTTGATCGTTTCGGCCAGAGCGTTATCATAGGAATCGCCCACAGAGCCTACGGAAGATTCGATGCCGGCTTCGGCCAAGCGGTCGCTGTAACGGATCGACAGGTACTGGCTGCCCCGGTCGCTGTGGTGGATCAGGTTGTCGATCTCCTTCCTGGCCCAGATCGCTTGTTCCAGGGCATCCAGTACCAGTTCTGTTTTAAGTGATCGGCTTACCTTCCAGCCGACGATAGCGCGTGCATAGACATCTACCACGAACGCCACATAGACAAACCCTGACCAGGTGGCTACGAACGTAATGTCCGCTACCCAAAGCTGGTTAGGCCGCTCAGCAACGAACTGACGGTTTACCAGGTCAGAGGGCCGGTCCTGGCTGTCATCGCTGATAGTCGTCCAGCACTTGGCACCACCTCGACTTACACCCTGGATGCCAAGCTGTTTCATCAGCCGATCTACCGTGCAGCGAGCAATGACAAAACCCTCGCGCTTCATTTGCCGCCAGACCTTTCTGACACCATACACTTGCTGGTTCTCGTCCCACACACGCTGGATCTCAGGCTTAAGGTGACGGTCACGTATTGATCGGTTGGATTCTTTGTCTGGATCAGATTCCCGGTCTTTATGCTCATAGTAAGTTGAGACAGCTATCGGCAACTGCTTACACATTGGCTCGATTCCGTACTGTTCTTTGTGAGCATCGACAAAGGCAATCATTTCTTTGGTCGGCGGTCGAGCTCCGCCTGGGCGAAAAAAGCTGATGCCTTGCGCAAAATCTCGTTGGCTTGCTTAAGCTCTCGGTTTTCCCGTTCCAACTCCTTAAGCCGATCTCGATCTGCGCTAGTTAAGCCGTCTCGCTTGCCTTGATCGATCTCTGCCTGCTTGACCCACTTACGTAACGTCTCAGGCGTACAACCAACCTTTGCGGCTATTGAATTAATCGCTGCCCATTGCGAGCTGTGTTGATCCTGCTGTTCAAACAGCATCCTGACAGCGCGCTCTCGATACTCTGGTGAATATCTTGTTCCTTTCTTCATAAGGGTCTATCCTCTCAAGAATTAGACCCTCCGGTAAACCCGGGGCGATTCAAGTTGCCTCTGCGGATCAATAAAATATGAAATAGAAAGTGATCTCAAAGCTGTCGTGAACTGTCACTGTAGATTCTGTAGTAAGGCACACGGCGCGGCTTTCACAACTCTTCTATTTATACCGCTTGCTAATCTTACAATTACCGAAGGTAAGGAATTCCTAAGTAGCTACCATGTCGAACACCTGAACGCAGATAGGTGTTTTTGCTCCGAGTGTGGCACGCGGTTATACAATTCTCTGCCGTCTTTGGGAAGGGCCAGCATAGTTATTGCTACTTTAACTACCGATGAAGAATTACGTCCATTAGCACATGTTAATACAGAATCAAAATGTACTTGGTTTCAAATAAATGATGAGTTACCACAGTTTCTATCATCGCCAAGTCCTGTTGAGTTTACGGAATTATTGTCAAATTAGTGAAGTGGATTCTGAGCAAATTTGTAGTAGCCTTGGATGACTGCTTTTAGGCCGGAAGCTGACCTTTGGCAGACTCAATGCTACTTCCGCTTTTAGCGGACCTGAGACAAAACGCCAAGTCGGATCACATCATTCCTCACGGCTGCTTTCAGGGGAAGATCCGACACTACCTGTTTGGTCAAGCCTGAGCTACTACAAATAAAAATTGCCCCCCGGGCACTTCATCCCACCCTGTCGTCCCATCCCCTGCTGACGCCGATGCAGCTCCTTAGGAGTGCCAACTTCTCTTACCCTGCTCACTCCCCTCTTCCTTGAGGAGTGTCCGTAGACAAGCCTCAGACGCAGTCTGGGGCGCAGGCTATGGCGCACTCCCTATAAAAAACAAATACCCTCACACTTACTTTACTTACTGGCTTCGGAATTAAGCCACTCAAACCAGTAAATAAAATCTCCAAGTCAAGAGCCAGCAGCTTTTCTAATTATTATTAATAGTCTTGCACTGAAGTGGTCACTGCCCGTGGACCAGCACACATCGTCGCTGCGCTACGCACACCTCCTCTGTGCTGCTCGCCGACCGGCGAACCTGTAAGCTTCCCACAAGAGGCCAGAGAGCCACCCTCCGCACACGTAGTCCATATGCTGGGAGTTCTTATTGCTACTAGCTTAATCTTATCTTCCTGGTTTGAGGGAGTGTCTTATCTGCCTGGTCTTGAAACGGCTAACGGGCCACCAGCCTCCTTCCATGAAGCCTGGTTAGCTGCTGTCATGATTCCAGTACAGAGCTGCACAGTGGCGACGCCTGAGTTCGTTGCGAGCTTGATGTAGAAATCCTGGTTTAGCCCGATAGATTGCTCATCTGCAACTGATTGAATTAGGTATTAAAGCGGTATATGTTATCCCCAAAAAAACCAAAAACAGGGAAGAAATTCGGCCTTTGCGCTTTTCATTAACAAACTTACCCCAGGGTATCTGCCTGAATAGCAGAGTTATTTCTTTTTCTGGTGTGTTTTCGAAAAGCGTCAATAGGAAATAAATCCTGTCAACAGATGTTATAACTATGGAGAGTGAAATGGAAAGATACATCGTTACAAGGAATGAAATCGATGAGCACGAAGGCATAAAGAAGACGCATTTTCTAAACAATAATGCTCAGAGAACAAATAAATCATTAGGAGATTTAACTGGCCTGTCTGGTTTTGGCTTTCATATTATTGAAGTAAGCCCCGGCCACTATTCCACAGAGTTTCATATGCACTACCACGAGGATGAGTGTGTCTATATTCTTGAGGGGGAGGCAGAGGCAACAATCGGCGATGAAAAATACAAAGTATTCCCAGGAGACTTCATTGGTTATCGTGCCGGTGGTAAGCCCCACGAACTTTACAACAATGGTAGCATTCCTCTCAAGTGTATTGTTGTAGGCCAGCGTTTAGCTCATGATGTCGGGGACTATCCAAATTTAGGAAAACGCATCTATAGGCAAAAAGATATGCCGTGGAACTTAGTAGATATTGAAAATATACATGAACCAGTCGCAGGTAAAAAGTCATAGCAAGGCAATCAAAGACGCCTTCGGCTGGACGCGCTAACGCGCGCCCTTTATTGCGGCGTTATGCGTCTTTGGAGCACATCTAATGCGTAGAGACTTTGATCTAATCCGACAGATTTTGTTTGTAGCCGAGGGCGCGAAACCAGAACAGCGTATTAGCCTGAAGGACTTTGAGGAGCGTCATGCAGATAGTCTCGAAGAAGTATCAGAGCACGTTCAACTTCTTGATCGCGCTGGGTATCTAAACGCTACTGTGTCCAAAGAGTTGTCACCTAATGGTCCCCGGCAGTTTTTCATTAACCGGCTAGAGTGGGCTGGCCACGATTATTTGGATGCTGTGAGGGATTCCGGTATTTGGGCCAGAACCAAGGAAAGGCTCGGTGTTGTAGGTGGTAGTGCCAGTCTTGAAATCGTAAAAGCTGTGGCGGTTAAAGTCGTCTCCGAGGCATTGGGTTTGTAGCTATGGCAGGGCAACGCATAAAAAGTCAAGGCTTCGGACGTCAAAACCGCAGCCCGAAATTTGCTTTTACTAGCGATAGAAGTATTTGATGATACCCTGCTAGGGTATACGCATCACTCTATGAGTCTAGTTAGAACTAAAGACAATCTATTTACTAGCATTGTTTGCGCAGAACCAACATATTAAAAAGCAGACGGGGGCTGACACCCTGCCCATTATTCAATGGAGTCATTTATCTTTGGCTTCGAGGAACAGCAGAATATGAGCACCAATATAGAAGGTTTTCGAGCCGCACTAAAAGAAACTTTAAAGGTCGCTGAAAACCTTGGAGTTGTCGCTGTCGATGTAAAGTCGGGGAACCTCCATCGGAGGATTGGCGGTTATCCTGATAAAGATCATCGAATGCCAATTTGCTGTGATGCCATGCGCTAGGAAATGAAGGCTGGTGACGAGATCGTAAACCAGCCAGAAAAAGGTAAAGGTGCGAGTTTAGTAATACGCTACCAGCTGCCCAGGTGAAATTGGGCCATACAAATAAATCAAATATAAAACAGTTTGCTACACTCACAGCTTGTGAATTGCCTACAGCCATTTTTACAAGCTTGCGCTCCGCAAACTGCGCCTATTATTACGGGCTATGTGTCTCGGGTGAGTAACGTGGATACGGATAGAAAAAGAGAACTTGCTGAAAAAGTAGTCGATCTCACGGTAATGAGTCGCGTGAGGTCATTTGCGAACTTAAATGGAGTTCCCGACGCTGATATGACCGAGAAATTGAGGTCAAGAATGCGCCAGGAACAAACTGAGCTGTATATCAAACACTTCGAACCTGAACAGTTACTAGCACTACTCGACTTTTACAACACAGAAATTGGCCAATCTATATTAGAGAGCCAGAAAAAAGTTTCTGATGAGTTAGCAGCTGGAACACGGATAGTTTCTGGCGAGGTTAAGTGATGACGACACATAACACATCAACAAGGAAGCAGTGGGCTACCACTGCCATTACGGGCGTTAACTAGAAGACTTTATGACAATTACTCTAGCGGCAATACTCTCGCTTATTACAGCACTCATAGGAGCAGTCTTCGGTCATGTGCTGTCTGAGAAAAAGAGCCGCAATGACGAACTGGCTAAAATGCGCTTGGATTCTTATACTGATTTTCTGAAATCCATCTCTCTATTAGTCTCCGCTAGAAGATCAGGCCGAACGCAAGATGAGATCACTGAGCTTGCATTGCTCAACGATGCAAAGGCCAGGATCTGTGTATGTTCTGATGCACCTGTTGTGGTGGCTCTAGAGAGCTTTTGGCTTCAAGGCGGCACACTTGAAAAAGAACAAGAAATTATCGCTTTCACAAAACTGGTGAGGGCTATGCGTAAAAGTATGGGAAGAGATAGTCTTTCTCTCGAAGTTCAGTTATCAGAAGTACTGTTTAAGCTTGAGCCTTCGACTTACTCATACCGAAGAGAAGACAATGAAGACTAAGAACGCTCCAGCAATCCAAAAAGACTACGACAGGGTAGAACGTGAAGCCGCAACCGCTATTGGCTATATTCTTTTTGAATTTACTCAGCTGGATATGGAGCTCGGATTGTACCTCTGCTGGTCAGATCATAGTGTTGGCGTGGAGGAACTGACGAAGAAAGTTAACGACATGAACTTCAACCTCCGAATCAACCTCTTAAAAGTTAAGGTGCAGGAAAAGTTTTCTGGGGCACTAAACATCGTTAAGAAGTATGACGAATGGATTAACGATGCTCACGGCATACGGGAACTGAGAAATGAGCTTTTCCATGGCCGCTGGGGATTTGACTTGCAACGGCAAAGCGCAGCGAACGTCGTGGGCTTACCTACTTCTCCATTACAAAAGAGCCGGTTATTCACCATCGCTGAACTATTAGACCACAAGGATTCAATCAGGCAGTTACGCTCAAGACTGGCCGATCTAAGAAAATCGAATCCGGTGTAAAGCGATTTAATATCTATGTCGGGAAAAAATCGTCACTATAAGCAAGCCTTCGCTAAAGTAATGGACTTGCAGCCCCTGGGGGCGTCAACTGAGGCCCGACAGAGGGCAAATTCCAGCCCCTCCGGTGCGTTTTGGCCTTTCAGGTGACCCCATAGTACCATCTCGCCGTATCGCTCCTAAAAAAGGCCCAGAATAGTGTGTATGGCCCATATGACTATGCTGGCCACTTGGCTTGACTCCGCAGCGAATGTCAGGTGTGATTGATAGCTGATGAAGGCCGAGCTGCAATAACATTGTCAGCTCCAGGCGTCTACTTTACGTGGACCATCAGACAGTTAGTTAAATTCAATCAAATTTTATAAAGGAACTAACGTATGGCAGGAAAATTTGAGCTTTATAAAGATAAAGCAGGTGAATTCAGGTTTAGACTCAAAGCTGGAAACGGTGAAACTGTCGGATCCTCTGAGGGCTATAAAGCCAAAGCAGGTGCCAGCAATGGAATTGAGTCCGTCAAGAAGAACTCTCAGGATGATAAGCGGTTCGAGGTCTATGAGGGCAAGAATGAAAAGTTCTACTTCAGACTGAAAGCTGGGAATGGTGAGATTATCCTTACTTCTCAATCGTACTCGTCAGAGAGTGCAGCAAAAGACGGAACTCAGGCCGTAAAGCGAGCTGCAGACGGCGCTAGCACCGTTGAGGTTGAATAATTCTAATGGGCGTGGGAGGTAAATATATTGCCTCCCTTCTCCGTCACCTTTGGCCTAAAGCCAATCAGAAAACACCCGCCCCCACATTTCTGCTGACGAATAATGAGCCGGCCACTGCGCATCAGTGCCACGGCAAGGATCACCCACAGTACCGTCATGGCTTCGAGACGAAGGCGGCGAAGGAGTATCGCCGACAGAAGATGGCTGAGCTCAGGGCTATGGAACGGGACCTGAAAGCACGTGGGTTGATGAGGTAATGCAAGACGCAGTTAAGCGATTCACGGTCAAGCTGGGGATGTTACGTGGGCCAAGGACACCGGGCAGAAAGCCGACTTGATTGAACACGATGGCAGCTTTACTTAATAAACCCGGCATACGCCGTTGTATTCGCACAAGGACAGGAGTCAACTCCAAGGCGACCTAAGAGACTCGGAGGGTTAGCCGCTCTTTTCCGCACGGCTACTGTGGATTTCGCCCATTTTCAGTGGGATACTGACTAACAATAATAAGCCCCCCTCCACTACTGATGTTTGCTATGCGAGATATCGTGGACATTGAAACTCTTTCCAACCTCGATTTGCTTCAGTTGCATTCTTCTATAATCGAAGAGCTAAAACGACGAGGTGTGGTTCGCACAAAAAACAACCCTGTTGGAGACTACACAGAATGGCTGGTGGCCCGGGGTTTAGGTCTAGAGCTGGCGAATAATTCTGTTGCAGGGTTCGATGGAATAGATAGGGATGGGGTAAAAATCCAGATTAAGGGGCGGAGAATCACACCGGACAATAATTCGAGGCAACTTAGCGCGATTCGAAATCTTGAATCTCAAGACTTTGACCAACTAGCAGCAGTTATATTTGATGAGAATTACAATATTCTGGATGCCGTCATAATGCCACATGAGGTGATAGGAGATTATGCCTCATATAGAGCGCACACGAACGCTCACATATTGCATCTTCGGGGGGCTATTCTCAGCGATCCCCGAGTCAGAGATATTAGGGCTGTCCTAGACGGCTAATAAGCGAATCAATGTCGGCTACGAAGCCGTGAGCGGAAGTAGAATCAAAACAATCTTACTACCGCTTTTAAACTGCGGACGTTTGACAGTAGCGCGAAACTAGCACGGTTAAACCTATGAGCATAAAAATAACCATTGAAACCACAGTCAATGCTAGCTTGGACGATGTCTGGTCAGCATGGATTACTCCAGACGACATTAATCAATGGAACGCAGCTACAAACGATTGGCACAACCCAAGTAGTACAAATGATCTGCGAGTTGGTGGTCGTTTCTCTTATCGAATGGAAGCTAAAGATGGCAGCATGGGTTTCGATTTCGAGGGTACATATACGACGATAATCGAGAAGCAACTAATTGAATTTGATATGGATGATGAAAGGACAGTTTCTATCCGTTTTGTGTCTGAGGATGGCCAGGTTAGAGTCATCGAATCTTTCGACGCAGAAGATGAACATTCGGCGGAACAACAACGCCAGGGCTGGCAGAGTATTCTTAACAATTTTGCTAAATATGTTGAATTAAAATGACAACAATAATGAATGCTATCGTACCCAAAGTGAGTTTGTGAAAATCTCGATCGCAGACTGCCGAGAATCGTTTGGCTAAGTCATATATCGATCCATTAAGGGCACCAAGGAGCAAGGCTATGTCTAACAAACACGGCGATTTTATTTGGTATGAATTGATGACCAGCGACCCTGACGCTGCTCAGGAGTTTTATGGGCCGCTGCTCGGCTGGAACTTTAGCGATAGCGGACAGAAGGATCGTGACTATCGCATCGTTTCTATGAACGACAAAGGGATTGGCGGGTTGATGAAAATACCCGATGGCGCGCCGGGCCCATCTTGTTGGATGGGTTACATTCTTGTTGATGATGTTGATGTTTCGGCAAGGTCAATCAAGACCGCCGGCGGAACCATCCACATGCAGCCGCAAGATATACCTGGTGCCGGAAGGATCTCGTTTGTGACTGATCCTCAAGGTGTAATGTTTTACATCATGAAGCCCACCCCGCCTGCAGAAAATCCCGACTTAACAAGCACCGCCTTTGCGGCTATTGAGCCCATGATTGGCCATTGCGCCTGGAATGAACTCGCGACCAGCGACCAGGCAGGCGCGGTTGACTTTTACACCAATCAGTTCGGCTGGAAGCAGGAGGGCGATATAGATATGGGCCCGATGGGGACTTATCAATTCTTTCAACACGGCCCAGGCATGATCGGAGCTGTGATGACAAAGCCCGATGAAATGCCTGTATCCACATGGACGTACTATTTTCGAGTGCCAAACATAGACGAGGCGGTGACGACGACCAAGGCGAATGGTGGTCAGATAACTCTTGAGCCGACCGAAATCCCTGGCGGTGAGTTTCAAGTTAACGGCATAGACCCGCAGGGCGCGTCGTTCGCGCTGGTGGGACCACGCAAAAACGAAGGCTGACAAATAGACTAATGGGGTGTGGCTAAAAGGCGATATTCCAATAATTTTTATTCACACCCAGTCCGATCACGTTCAGTTTGGATTTTCGCAGGAGCTACCTTTACCGATCCAATAGAAATGCTCCGGGGGAAGGGAAAGTATGTGCGACATAACCGAGTAGAGAAAATCGAAGATATCGATCGCGTTGCATTTGCAACTATGATTCGCAAGGCAGTTAGAGCGCCATCTTAAAGGTAACCCTCGACCCTCTTTAACTGTAGTAGTGTCATTACCAAGGGAAACTGGCGGACTAATTACCAAGCGACTTTGTCGTAGCAGCGTAGCAAGCTGCCTTTTCAACAACAAGCTGCTTCCCATTTATCAACTGGTCATGGCAAGAGAATTTGATTTGTGAAGTCTTAACTTCCGCAATTAAGCCGGTTTCGGTAATAGAGGCAGCATAAGGCTACTTCCGCTATCATGAAAGCCGACGTTGAAGCGTGGCCCGGAGACCGGCAGCTACTGAACCCGAAGCGGAAGTGGTTTTTGTGCAGTGATTATGCCCGCATTCGCGATATTATCCTTCTAGTTCCGATATGTTCGTTACCGGAACTTTTTTAAATGGCTCTGTATAAATGTGTTACAAGGCCGAGGATTCTTACTATGAAAATTTGCGATTCCCCACGGATGGTGGGAGATGCTTGTAGCCCATGATCGAAAGGCTCGCCTATCTAACGATCCCTTGTGCCGTCTACGGCGTTCTTTTTGGAATATATTATTTCGGCTGGTCGCGGCCAACTCCGGGATTTGTAAGTGAGCCGTTCTGGGACAGAGGAAAGATTGCAGCAGGACTTATTCTAGCTTTTGTGCTAGCACTGTATGTGATTTTCGGTTCCGAAGATATGAATAGACGGGGTCTGACAATTGGCTTTCTTTCACTAGCATCGATTTGGTATGCCGACGTAATGATAGACCCAACGGTACAATCGTTTGAAATGGAAAATCCAGATACCGTGAGAATATCAGGGTGGGTAGCTCACAGTATTTGGGCAATTTTTTTCTTATACCAAGTACTTTTCGGCGGAATCGAATAGCATGCCGTTCTCGACTGATAAAAATATGTCGCAATGACTTTTGAAAAAGACGCAAAGTCCACGCCAACAAACTTGCGCGTCTGAACTACTGCAACTACATTTGTCATTGCAGCGACTGCTATGAAGCCGCAAGGAGCCGACCAGAGCAGCGACTGGAACGTCTGCTATCAACGTAAGTCGTTGAATTTACTTGCGCCTGCAAAGCGGACGTCCGGATTCGAACTAACCTAGTCGCCTTTTAGACCCGATGCAGACGTTAGATGCACCAACAAGTAGTCTCAAATTTGTCCAATACTTTGTCATGCAAATAATCTGTCTCCATCCATCTCTTAATTAATTAGTTGACAGGCTGGCTCCTGATGGCTATTGTAAGTATTAATTAATTAATAGTGGTTGCATGAAATGGCGCGTAAAGTTTCAAAAACCCTGACAGACGGCGAGTTACGCGTTATGGATGTCTTGTGGTCACTCAAAAGTGCGTCGGTAAAAGAAGTAACCAGCGTGCTCCAACAACAATCTCGGATTGCATACAGTACCGTACAGACAACGCTGCGAATCCTCGAACGAAAGGGTTATGTATCCCACACGATATCCGGCAGAACATTTATTTTTCAACCAATTGTAGAAAAAGATAAAGCAAGCAAGGAAGCACTTAAAAAAGTGCTGAATAGTTTTTTTAATGATTCGCCACATTCGCTTGTGGCCAATCTTCTGGAAGATGAAGAGTTAGACGAAGCAGAAATACGTAGGCTGAAAGAATTGATAGAAAGATCGTGAACAACTGAGATTTTCTCAATGACAGAGATCATTCAACTCATCACGTCAGTAATAGTCTTCCACCTCATATTGGGAAGCTTGCTAGTTTTGTTGGCTTCTCAATATATAGCGAAGTCCAGAATAAATGCAGCGACTCGACACAGTACCTGGCTCAGCGTTTTACTCGTATTGATCCTAATGCCGGCTTCAACCCTAAACCCGTTTAATAGAGTAGAAATTCCAGAAAACAACCCGGATGCAGTCAAAACACAGAGCAGTCACCTCGACACGGTTGTAAAAACCGATTTCCGCAATGCCCTATCGCCACAGAGCGAAAACGCTTTTGAATCAACCAGCACTGCTGGCTTAAAGCGCTCATTCTCTGACATGCTTGCCTCAGTTCGCACAATAGAGAGTCGCATTTTTGATGTGCTCAGCTCTACTCTGGGAAAATTTGCCTTGGTAAATTGGATTCTGGGACTGTTGTTGTGTTCGATAGTCGTTGGCGCCTTTGTGAAACTAATGGTTTTCGCGATTGCCTACATCAAGTTGCAAAGTCTATTCAGAACTTCTGAAGCCGCAAACCAGTGCTGGAAGGAGAAAACACAACGCTTGATGAGGTTTGTAGGACTGACAAAATGTCCGAGCTTGAGAACTCATGAAGCGATCACTTCGCCTTTGTCATGTGGACTATTCAAGCCCTGGATTGTCCTACCCAAAGCCTGGGTTGATTGTGAAAGTGTTGATCCGGAATTCGTGAATCAGGCGCTTATTCATGAGCTTGCGCATATAAAGCGCTACGACCCATTTGTTGCGTTGTTTCAGTCCTTCATTTCAATCTTTACGTTCTGGCACCCGGGAATCAACTATGTGAACCGTCAGATCCGATTTGAACGTGAGCTAGCATGTGATGATTGGGTAATCGCTAGTTCAAGCCCGAATAAAAGCAAGGAAATAAAGTCGTTTGCAACCAATCTGCTGGCTATTGCCACCGCAATGCCGCAGGGCGCCGAGAAACACTCGTTGTCGGTAGGATGTGTTCAATCCTCATGGGGACTGGGGGCTAGGCTTGCCATTTTGCTCGATAGACAAGCCAATCATTCGAATAGAATTCAAAGTAGACAATACAACATTTTTTTGGCAGTAATTCTTGTATTTCTCCTAATATCGGTATTGATTTGGCCTGCGATTCCTGTAAGCAATGCCGCCATTTCGACTTTCTCGAATACCCAGCTCGTTATCCTGGAAACAAGGAGCCAACAATACGAAACACTACAAACAGAACAAGGAACAAGCACTGAACTCAATGATGCTATTATCAATGTAGAGACTGCTGATCAACTTCTGGGTGGTGGCAATGAAGGCGCTATCCAATCCATGGCTGATGGCCGTTCGCAGGAACCATCAATTGATTCTAATTCAACGGCGATAACTTCGGACAGCAAACCTGTTCCCGAGCCGCAATCAACCAGCTTCACTACACCTGATGGAATAACAGACGTAGACAGCGGAACTGCGGAGTACGAAGAGGTTGGTCGTAGGGAATTGGATAGCACCCCGCCTGCGCCAATTGCTTCCGTAACTCCTTTCCAGGAACCAAGCGCGCATCGCCAGATTGAAATCAGTACGCTGCGACCAGCGCGATCAAAACCTAGCGATGGCTTTTTCGCCAATGCGGAAGTACCGGAAACTGTCGTCGATCTCGAACTTACGGATGTTTGGCAACCTATCGAGGGCAATCCAAACCTAAACAGAAAGACAACGACGACCCAAGCTGTCAACGAGGGAAATAGTCAAATCGCCCTTTTAGATGAGATATCAAAAAACGAATTGCTCAGACAAATAGAGAGCACAGAAGAGGAGTTCTATAGGGTGTTCAATAGCAATTCTATAGAGAAAAGCTTAACGATAATTTGCGGGAAGTATCGTCCAACAAATTCGCATATCTCGCACAGCTACTGCGAACCTAAATTCCTAATCGATTCCCGTAGTGAAAACATGCAATCGAAATTTATTCACAGGGATTTTTCGCAAGTAACTACAAACACTATTGTGAATAACAATCGAGAAAATTTTCAGAGACTCACAGAAGAGATGAATGCACTGCTGGCTCGCAATGAATACTTTCGTGGCCTAAATGCTACGTTGAGGGCCATGAGAGCACGGTTAGAGAAAATACAATGAACAGCGGAGAAGCTTACTCTGTAGTTCACAGCATTAGCAAGACATGAACCGAGAGCGGACACTTGACTTGAAGCCAATAAAACAAGCGAGAGGTCGATTGCCTTTTTTAGAAATTGTGCAATTGGTCACTGACCACAAATTGAGGAGAAATATCATGATACTGAAGTTGTCGATTGCCAACATTCTGCTTGCCCTGTTCGTTTCCAATCTCGCCGTAGCCCAGACGGAAGCTGGTGATTCCAATTCGCAACAGGAATCAGAGACACCCTATGAAGTCGTCATCACCGGTCAACCGTCGAAAGCATACTACCGGGAACTCATTCAAAAAGTGGAAGAAGATTATTTCGCTAGGTTTAACGAGCTGAATACCGACGACATGTACGATATGTATTGTTATGAATACACTCCAACAATGTCTCATATCAGAAAGCGCGCTTGTGAACCGCTTTTTATGATACGGCAACGCGCGGCTGATGGTGCCAATCTCGCCTTTTCATTTTCCACTGGTGGTGTTGAATGGGGTATAGCTGACGCAATTGGAAGTGTTCAAAATGAATCGGAAGTCGTACGACAGAACAATCGAAAGCGAAATTACGATGCTCTGGTTCAGAAAATCGAAGAGCTAACCTTGGCTGACAAGCAATTGGGTGAAATTGCGAATGTAATGGCACAGCTAAAAAATCGACTTGAAAGTTATTCTGGAAACTAAGCTCGATTCCAATATAGTGAAGCTATTGAAGCAAACGTTTCCAAATAGCAGATGCAGGTCAATGAAGATGCCATGCCCTAAGGTCCTTGTATTAGCGGGGGAGTAATACGATCCGCTTCAAATTTCCCACCTTTCGATGAGTTAGGATGTCCGCTTTGAAGCCGATTTCAGCACTAGAGGCAGCCTTGGGCTACTTCCGCTATTATAAAAGCCGACGTTCAAGGGTGGCCTAGTGACCGGCTGCAAATAAACCCGAAGCGGAAGTTGTTCGGCGCAACGGCTGCGACCAATTTCGTAACATTGGTCTTCTATTTCCGGCATATTTGTTACTGGCAATAACTCGAAAATCCTTTGTCTATTCCCTAGCAGGAATAGATCAGAAAAAGGTAAGCTTCAAAAATCTAGGCAGAATTTGGTTATTCGGGGAGTATGCGCATATGAAATATCTATTGGCGGGAATCCTTTTGCTTTTAGCAGGAACATCGAGCGGAGAGTCGCTGACACTCACGACGCCTAGAGGGGCTAAAATTGATGTCATTGCACAATTACCAGAAGGCACCGGCCCTTTTACAACTGTAGTACTGGCTCCCGGTCAGGGCTATCACATGCAATTACCCGCTTTAGAGAAAACAGCGCAAAGGTTGCTTGCTGCCGGCTTTGCTGTCTTTCGTTTTAACTGGGCCTATTACACAAGCACACCTCAAGGCAATCTCTCTAACGAGTTTGTGCTGGAAATAGAGGATATGAATGCAGTGGTTGCTCTGGCAAAGTCTGATACTCGCGTAGATTCGGAACGGATTTGGGCTGCAGGTAAGTCACTTGGCTCCTCTGTAGCTTGGCATGTTTTGAAAGGTGACTCTTCGTTAAAAGGTGGGGCTTTACTAACGCCAGTATGCAGCCAGGCAGAGAGTGGAAATCAAGAGCCAACGCCTATTCACGACTACTACTATCCAAGCATCGACGAAGAGACTCGCCCATTAGTCTTTGTGGTGGGAGATTCAGATCCTTTATGCTCTCCTTCTATACTTTACAGATTGATCTCAGAGCTAACAGGACCAAGCAGACTGGCTGTAGTCGGTGGCGACCATAGCTTCGAGAACTTACCTCTATCTGGCAACGAGGCGTTTGAGAAAAATCTGAGGTTAATTGGGGACTTTGTCGCGTTAGCGATCGCAGATTGGTCGGTAACGGATTAATAAATCAATTTCAAGGAAGCAAATTGGCTTTTGGGGATTAGTTTCAAAATTGTTAGTTTCACCGAATACCGATCAAGGTCAACAATGGAAATTCAATCCCCTCTAACAAACAATGGGAGAGGTTACTGGAGATCCTTTATGTCCGCTGTGAAGCCAGTTTCGGTAACAGAGGCAGTAAAAGGCTACTTCCGTTGTCATGAAAGCCGACGTTGAAGCGTGGCCCGAAGACCGGCTGCAAATAAACCCATTGCTGCCGTTCGCAGATCTGCTAGGCTAAGCGAATGCTATTAATTTTTGATTGCGATGGAGTTCTGATTGATTCTGAGCGAATACTCAATGACGTATATCGTGAGTGTCTGAAAGAGATCGGACTCGACTTGTCGTTAGACGAGGTAATTAAGAGATTTAAAGGCCGATCTACAAAGGACTGCATAATTATTACTGAGCAATTGCTTGGTCGTCCAGTACCTGAGCGACAGCTCAACGACAAATACAAAGAAATTGGGATGAAGCGATTTTATGAGGAAATTCGCCCTATCCCAGGAATAAAAGAAACTCTTGAAAAGCTCGCTACTCGCCGCTGTGTTGCGTCTAGTAGCTCTCACGAGCATATCCGTTTAGGCTTAGAGCTTTCAGGGCTTACATCGTACTTTACCGAGGGTATTTACAGTTCTTCGGATGTTTCCCAAGGCAAGCCCGCTCCTGACTTATTTCTTCATGCTGCCTCAAAAATGGGTGTGGCTCCTGAGGAATGCGTAGTAGTCGAGGATTCCCCAGCTGGGATTGAAGGTGCTATCGCGGCAGGTATGCAAGTGTTAGGTTTTGTCGATCTTACTTCCGAAGAAGAACTCCGAGCGGCAGGGGCCATAACATTCGATAATATGATGGAATTACCCCTACTGATCGATAATTTGGAATTGAGGCGATTACCGAAGGTATAGAATGGCCGCTTTGAAGCCGAAAGCCGCCTTTAGAATAATTGGGCTTCCTCAGTTGATAAACTTTTGATTAATAAACCTTCACTGAGCATATAGATAAAATTGAAATGAGCAATGTAGTGCAAGTCGGTGTCGGCGTATTCATTATCAGGAATGATAGAGTTCTGTTAGGAGAGAGAATTGGGGCACATGGTGCCGGAACATGGGCGCTCCCCGGAGGGAAATTGGAGATAGGGGAAAGCGTAGAAAATTGTGCGCGGCGCGAAGTCTTTGAGGAAACCGGACTTGAACTGACATCGATAAAAAAGTATGGATTTACTAATGACATTTTTGAAGATGAAAGGATGCACTGTGTAACCCTTTATGTGACAGCTTTATGCCATAAGGGGGAGGCAGAAAATAGAGAGCCGGGTTATTGTAAGCAATGGAAATGGTTTGATTTCAATAATCTTCCCCAACCACTATTTTTGCCTTTAAATAATTTGCTCAATAAGGAAGCAGTATTTCAGTTTGGAAATTTAAATTGAGTAGCAGCTATTGGCCACAATCACAAAATACTCCAGTATATGTGAGCTTGCTCATGTGCCGAAATATGTGGTTTTCCGCGATAACAATTTGCTTCGAGCTTAATTGACCATGCAAACCGATTGCATTTTTTGTAGGATTATCAGTGGCTCCGAGCAAGCACGAGTAATTTACGAGGACGCAAGATCAATCGCATTTTTCCCAAGAACACTCTACTCGAAAGGACATACGTTAATTCTGCCGAAGGAACATTATTCAGACATTTTTGATATGCCTGGTGAGATAGCATCCTCATTGATGAAAACTTCAAAAAAGCTAAGCGAAAAGTATCGAAAGATTTTGGGCTGCGAAGGAGTCAATTTAATGAATGCAAGCGGGGCTGCAGCACAACAGTCCGTTTTCCATTTCCACTTCCACTTGATGCCAAGATTTATCGATGATGGCATTAATACATGGCCTGGGTTAGACCCGTGGGAAGGAGATATAGACGGTCTTGAAAAATTGTTGAGAACAAACACATTACAAGCGAATTAATGTCGGCTTAGAAGCCGCAAGGAGCCGACCAGAGCAGCGACTGAAACGTCTGCTATCAACGTAAGTTGTTGAATTTACTTGCGCCTGCAAAGCGGACGTCCAGATTCGAACTAGCCTGGTCGCCTTTTAACCCCAATCCCGACATTTCGATTATTGGCATTTCCCCAGAATAGGCGTATTCTGAACATTATGAAAAAACTCATGGTCACAATTCTGCTCTTGGTAGCGGCCATATACTTCTATTCAGTGGGTCTTGACAAGCCTGCAATAGGATTCTTGATATTGGGAGCGATCGCTGAATTTGCAGCTTGGGCGCGCTATATCAAGTTGCCAAGCTGGAATGCAACTAAATAGCGAACTACCTTTCGCTAGCTACCCCTCCTTATCGTTCATATTGATTTCCTAGACCACCGCCTAGAAGATATTGGCTTCCACTGTCTCCTTTAAGGCCAGACAGAGGCCGCTCCCGAGGATTAGAGCTAGATCGCCTAATATACCCGAAGCGGACAAAGGGACTTCCAGTTCATTAAATTCTTCCTAGTACTTTCATTCGATGGATTTCCAGCGATATTGGTGGGATACTGCAGTGATCCCCAAATCGTGGTGAATTAGAAAAAGAGATTGAATATACACCTCTATTTGAAGAGCAATTTACGACTAGAGCCCTGGTGCGATCCCGGATAACGTAAAATATTTTTCGCACATTTTTTTGAAGGGGGTGGCCCCGGTCTGTTAAAACTGTAATCGCCAAACCACAGTACAGACCATAAGGAAGCCACCCATGAAAAACGATAACACAAAACCTTTGAGCAAGGTGATACGTATCGACGAGAGCGAGATCCGCGGCCATCTGGATGAGATGGTTAGGGGAACCGTTGAAGAGACATTGAATGCCATGCTTGACGCTGAGGCTGATGATCTCTGCAATGCCCAGCGTTACGAGCACTCCCCGGACCGCATTGATTCCAGGGCCGGTAGCTACAAACGGAAACTCCACACGAAAGCCGGAGAAGTCGAGATCAAGGTGCCGAAATTGCGGAAGCAGACCTTTGAGACAGCAATAATTGAACGCTATCGACGCCGGGATATATCCATCGAGGAAGCCATTGTGCAGATGTACCTGGCTGGGGTTTCAGTTCGTCGCGTGGAAGATATTACTGAGGCGCTGTGGGGCACCCGGGTTTCGTCAGGCACGGTCTCCAATCTCAACAAGAAGGTCTATAAGCATATTGAACGCTGGCGTAGCCAGCCCCTTGAGGGGGATTTCGCCTACGTATATCTGGACGGGATCGTGCTCAAGCGCAGCTGGGGCGGCGAGGTGAAGAATGTCTCGGTGCTGGCGGCCATTGGTGTAGACAGTGACGGCTTCAGGCGCATTCTGGGCGTCTCTGAGGGGCATAAGGAAGACAAGTCCGGTTGGCTGGGCTTCCTCAAGGAGCTGAAGAAACGCGGATTGAAAGGCGTCAGGCTGTTTATCTCAGATGCCTGTCTGGGCCTGATCGAGTCACTTGCAGAGGTCTATCCGGACGCGGACTGGCAACGCTGTGCTGTTCATTTTTATCGCAATGTATTCTCCCATGTGCCTAGTGGCAGGGTCAGAGAGGTAGCGGCCATGCTGAAGGCCATTCACGCCCAGGAGAGTCGTGAGGCCGCTGAGAATAAGGCCAGGGATGTCGTTGAGAAATTAAAAGCGATGAAGCTCAAAGTGGCAGCAGAGCTGGTAGAGAACTCAATTCATGAAACTCTGACCTACTATGCTTATCCACCGCAGCATTGGCTGAAGCTGAAGACCAACAATCCGATGGAACGGCTGCTCAAGGAAGCTAGGCGCAGGACCAAGGTAGTCGGTGCTTTCCCGGATGGTCACTCTGCATTGATGCTGGTGGCTGCTAGGCTTCGGCATGTTTCTGCCACGTCTTGGGGAACCCGCAAGTACATGAACATGGAGTTGCTGAGGGAGATGGATCAGGAAGCAATACACTCAGCAGCCTAACCAAAAACCGGGACTGCCCCTGAAGAAAAAGTGCGAAACATTTTTGACACTACCCGATCCCGCTTCGCAGAAACATATTTTGACATGAATATTACGAATATTTTGAAGGCTTGTGTTTTTGCGAGTGCACTTATTGCCACAGGTTCTGTGAATGCTGAACCAGTCCAACCAAACTCGCAAATTTTCGAAGAGAACAAATATCTGTTCAAAATTCCAACACGAATAGACTCACAGTTAACCTTTGAAAACTGGGAAACAGAAGGTGAAGTTCTGATTAGCCGATTCAGATTCAAAAGCCTGGACAACGGGGAAGCCGCTGGAACAATTATCCGACCACTTGAAAATGGCATGTTTCCAGTGATTCTAACAATGTATGGCTTATCTCACATTCCAGAATACTCACGTGGTCCCGGGATCAATTTGGTGAGCCAGACGAGAGTCGTATACGTGGCATTAGACCCACCACTTCATAGATCAGATCGAGCTAATGGAATAGGTCCTTGAGTACTTCGTTACTCAGGTGACCAAGAAAGGAATGAACGAGTACAGCTAATCAAAGATTTACGATCAATAATTTCACTGTTAGGTGATTTAAAATTTGTGGATACAGAGCAGGTTGCTTATTACGGTTATTCTTACGGAGCTGCGGTAGGAGGCATCCTCGCAGCAGTGGAGCCCCGCTTAAAAGCACTTGTCTTGGCGTCTGGAACCGGTGGAAGAAATTCTCTTCGACAATCAGATCCAATGTTTGATATTGACCCGATCCACTATGTTCTTCACATAGGGAATGTTCCTATACTTCTACAAAACGGTGAGGATGATCGCGTTATTCCAAAAGGAGCTGCCCTGCTTTACCAAAACACGGTTAGCTCTGATTCCAAAAAAGTGGTTTGGTACCCTACTGGACATTTCTTGTCTTGTGATGCAACGAAAGAGGCTCTTTCATGGCTCTCTGAATATATAGAAGTCGAAGTTGATTCGGATTATCAATGCAGTAGATTACCAATCCTTTGAACACAGTTTCCCTTAATTGCAACGTCCGCTCAGAAGCCGGTAGCGGAAGTAGGACAGGGGAACTCGAACTTCTGCTTTGCTTTTGTTGTCTGTCACGAACTACCAAGTGAGATCCGATAATACAGCTGAGATTTATTTGCATTGTCATGTCCCTCCGGATCAAGTAGCGGGTCCTCCCTGGGGGGGGCGGGTACGGGTGACAGGTAGCCCGAAAAAAGCAGTGTGCGTGCCGGCCCGTATTCGGGTTGTTATTGTTACGGAAGGTAACACTTTATGAAAGGGAACCTACAGGAAGCAGCGGTGATACTGGGCGTGAGCCTGACCACCATGCGCAAGTATGTCCTGGATGGTATGCCTTATGAACAGAAAGGCACCCAGGGCAAGCAGTGGGTTCTGAATATTCCTGATTGCGTCCAGTGGGCAAAGAACCAGGCGGTAGCGAACGCTGTCGGTGACGTTGCGCAAGCCGACATGGAAGAGCTGAAGAAACGAAAGCTGGCCGCTGATACAACTGTTGCCGAAGTCGAGGCAGCAAAGAAACGCGGGGAGGTGATCTACATCGAGGATGCCGTGAAGATCCGCACGGCAGAGGTGCTGGCGGCTAAAGCCAGGCTCCTATCTATCCCGGCCCGGATCGACCATGTAGTGGCCGGGTCAACTGATAGGCGGTTCTGCCGCCAGGTAATAACGGATGAACTCTACGGAGCACTCGAAGAACTCGCGACTGGATCTATTGACGTTGAGGCAGTCTTTCCTGAAGTTTAATATAATCAGAGCTGTTAAAATTAGTCTTGGGATTAAACGTTGAAAACAAATATTAGTAACAACGGAAGTAACACCAGCTGCTCAAGAAGATGGTTAAATTAAATAAAAACAAATAGATAGATTAAGCTTTCAAATCCCCCCTCTCCGCCAATCAGACATGGGTCTTTTTACAAAATATCTCTAACCCCTCAAGAATTACCGCAAAATCCAGCCAGATAGATAAAGCGTGTAACGCCCGCGAGTGGCACTCGCTTATTGAAACTTTTCCTGTCAATTTCCTCCAGATCTCAGTTTTATCTCAACTACCAGATTGCCCGTTTCGTATACAGTCAGAGCTTCAGCGACTCAGCAGTGTACTGCGTGTTAGTTCCATTAAAATATAAAAAGAAGTTAGATCAAGGCTGGTCAAGTCCAGTGTCTCGTGGGGCACAACTCTCTTTCGCCCTGGGAATGTCTTCTTAAAAAGTAGTGGTAACTTTTTTACATCACCCCGCGTCTAAATAGACAAGGATGCGCACCTTAACCATTTTGTTACTTTTTGGGAGATGGGAAGATGAAGAAAGCTATTTTTACTATGGTAGTAGTGGGCGCGTTTTCTGCAACAGCCGTGGCTGGTGTCAGTGAGCCAGATGTTGATGCTGAACAGGGACAGGTCAGAATCACTTACAGTCCGGAGATGGTGTCCACGGCGGAGGGCCGAGAAACTCTGGAACGTAAGATACGCCAGGCGGCTGCCAAAGTCTGCGGCCCGCAAGATCTTCGCCGTGCGGGATCATTCAGTCGGATGAGCGCGAACCGGAACTGTTACCGAAAGGCGGTGGCTGATGCGATGAATACGATTAAACCATCCGGAATCGCAATTACGGACTGAACTTTAAGGAACTTTCCAGCACACCTCCGGGGCGGGCCACAACGGCCCGTCCCGGCAAGGTAGCAACGCGTTGAGTTTGTTATTGCCCCAGACGGGGACAGGTGTCTTTACAGGAATATGAGGATGCACTTAAACCTGCCGAAGCCGAATAGCTAAGGGGGTGCTCAAGGAAGAAATGGCCGGGGACGGTGGATGCAATTTTCCAAATATGAGTCAGCAGCAAGTGCGAAAAGTATTCCGGGCACTATGACGACCAATTCGCTTATCAAGCGCAGCCAAGATTTATTTAGGAGTATTCTATAAGTTACTGATCTGCTGTGATACGAATAATGAAAGTCGGAACTCAACCAGAAGCCGAAATAATAGATGTTTTGCAGGCCGCGTTCGCTGCTATTCTTCGTTGTTCCGAAGAACTTCCTCAATCTTGTCTTGAAAACTAACTGAATATGTATTCCTGACAGATTCCCATGCTTGTCTGAATCCAAGGGTATTCATAGCACCTTGCCAAACAGTTGTGCGGGGTAAGAATTCGTTTTCCTCAAATAAGCCCTGCTCATATTGATACAGCTCGTTTTCCGAAACGCGAAGCTGCATTTCTACTCTACTTCTAAAAGTGGCCCATTCAAGCGTGTTTGTCGCAAGCTGTCCGGCTACTCCACGATCCATTAACTCGATAGTAGCTAAATCATTGTTCCACTCTTGGATCGCTAGAATACTTTTAGTTACCGAGTCTCGAGTTTGTGCATTCATCATATGTGTATTTTGTTCAACTTCTATTGCCAAGAACACTATACCGGCAATTGCTCTAAAATTAGCCGTTAGAGAAATCAAGTTATTGAATTTTTCAGATTTCATTCTTATTTCTTATACCGAATTCGGCCAAGACCCGGAGTCGACCCGTTGCGTAAATTGCAGATTATCGATTCAGGCTCAATTTCAGAATCCTCCCGAGTGGAATTCGCCAGCCTTCACCGTCAGGAGCGATTGATTCAGATACCCTGAAGGAATTACAAATGGTTTGGCAATCTGCTATCCCCGTGGCTATACTGTCACAAGAAACGCCTGAGACAAGGAATGTGTAATGGCGATTACTGCATTTGATACCCATAAATTTGTTCGCCGCCTGGAGCAGGCGGGCATGCCAACGGAGCTGGCCGAAGTGCAGGCGGATTTACTGACCGAGGCATTTACGGTGAATCTTGAATCACTTGTTTCCCAGGATTTCCTCGATACCCGACTGATCGCTCGCTTCGCGGAGCAGAATGCCCGTATCGATACTCGCTTCGCGGAGCAGGATGCCCGAATTGATGCTCGCTTCGCGGAGCAGGATGCCCGAATTGATACTCGCTTCGCGGAGCAGGATGCCCGAATTGATACTCGCTTCGCGGAGCAGAATGCCCGAATTGATGCTCGCTTCGCAGAGCAGGACGCCCGTATCGATACTCGCTTCGCCGAATTGGAAGCCAAGGTAGACTCCAACCACAAGCTAGTCATCTGGACTCAGGCCATCATTATGGCTGCGGTCATTCTGCCGTATCTGGAACGCCTGATGGCACTCTAGAGAACCCTGATTAATTACCACCACAGAGAGTTGTGGTGATTGTTAATCGGCGGTTCCTGGATTGATAAGCGGTTCCCTGGTCTGGCGGCCCGCCAGCAGAGACATCCAATCGCCGGCCAGCAACGTAAGCGTCTCTATGAAATCGGTATCACTGCCTGTCGTGCTGGAGGGTATTCCTGACAGAGGCGATTACAGTTAAAAACAGACCGGTGACACCCGACTCTGAGGGTCTTCATGGGAGTGTCCTATCGAACAGGCAGCGCTTGACTGGTTCAACGTAAACAGCCGGTACGCGATTTTCGCCGTTCCTCTGCTGGCCTTTGCCGAGGCCTGTCTTGGCATCGGGCTGGTGGTTTCCGGCGCCTTTCTGTTGCTGGTCGCGACGGCGGTCTACGGGAATCAGCTGGCGCCTATTGAAACGATTATGGTACTGGCCTTTCTGGGTGCCTTGACTGGTGATCAGGTGGGCTTTCATATCGGCCGCTGGGTTGGTACGAGGTTCCATCACAGCCGGCTGGCGAAACGCTATCGCAACAGTGTAGATAAATCGGAAGCACTTATTCGCAGGCATGGGGCCATGGCCGTTTTTATCGGTCGGTTCGTGCCGGCCATTCGCAGCCTGATACCGGCGACCATGGGTATCAGTGGTTTCGACGGGCGTCGTTACCTGTTGCTGGATGCGCTGGCCTGTGCGCTCTGGTCCACCGCCCTGGGTGCGATCGTGCTGGGGCTGGATTTTGGCTTTTCATCAGGCACCTAGCCTGCCTGCTAGAAGACTTGTATTTACGTTCCCCATGGCGAAATTCCTGACGGTTTCTGAGGCGCCGGATATGACAAAAACACCTTCCTACGCTGTTCTGGTGTGTGGCCTGTTGCTTTGCGCCAACGTCGTCGCGGCTGAGAAATGGCCTGATAAAAACCTGATTGTCGCGGAGCTGCAGCGCACCGCAATCGCGCCGGACAGTCAGACGACTGTCTCGATTGCAGCGCCTGTTGAGTTTGTTTTTGACTTTCTCTCACGGCGACCACATGACTACACTGAGAATGCGGTCAGCGTCGCTTTCGATCATTCTGATGCGGAAATTGCCGGCCTGCTGGGAAGCGGGTCGGATCGAATGATCACCATGGAAGACGGTGAAACCCTTGTGCAGCGATTTTTGCTTTTTGATGCACCAACCACTTATGCCTATCTGACTGACATGCAGCGGTCGACATTTTCCGCACCGTTAAATTATTCGATTACCCGTTACGAGTTGTTCGCCCGGGAGGACGGGGGTACAACACTGCAAGTGGCATTGGCCTATGAACCAAGTTCGCGCTGGCTGGCATTCCTGGTAAAACGGGCGTTTAATTCAGCAATACAAGACGATTTTGAGAGGGCTGCCGAGGCCATCGCGGCGGCCTGGGCCGCGACGGGATCGGATCAGTAGTGTCCCGCCAGACGGCGAATGCGCTGGCGCCAGGAGTGCCTTTCGGCAATCGGTGGTGCCGTCAGAGTCGTTGAACGGAGGTGGCCGCGCGGGCAGCCCTGTGGGAGACACACTCCGGCAATAGCATATATGGCGCGATCAAAGGCCGCTGACGGCTTCGGACTCCGCAACATTCTGGCGCATTTCGGCGAGCAGCTCGTCAATACCGGAACGCCTCACGACACTGCGGTAGGTTTCCCGGTAGGAACTGATCATGCTGACGTTTTCCACCTCGACATCATAGACGTACCAGCCATCGCTGCGCAGCCTCAGCCGGTAATTAACCGGAATTTCGTTGGCGCTGGTGACGATCGTGGTTTCTACCGTGGCGCGGTTGTCATTGATTTCTTCGTCCCGATATTCCACGGATTCATTGGTATAGGCTTCAATCCGGCCAATGTAGGTATTCTCCAGGGTCTGGCGGAACAGTTCCTGGAATTCATTCTGCTGTTCCGTACTGGCATTACGCCAGTTGGTGGACAGCGCGCTCTGTGCCATGGCCCGGCTGTCAAACACTTTGCCAAGCTCGGTTTTCAACTGCTCCCGGCGCGCATCCGCGGTAAGAGACTGGGTGCGCAGAATAGTCAGTACCTCCTCGACGACACTTTCAACCCGTTCGGTAGGGCTGGCCTGAGCAAGCGCAAAGCCGGGCAGTAGCGCGCAAAGCAACAGCGCCAGAAAGGAGTTGCCTGCCGGCACGGTTGTTCTTCTCTTTCTGTTCAGTAGTATGGACATTGGTTAGCTCTCTTCCGGGTCTGGCCCGGACTTGCTGATATCTTCAGTGAAGCCGGCTGCACCGGCTGGTTGTCCGATTATACGCCCAAGTCAGCGGGACTCAACATGGGGCAGGGCAGGCAGCGCGAACAGGGCCAGAGGGTTACTCTTCTACACGGCCGGCTCGATTCTGTATGTAGGAGGTACGGAAGAAAATATAGGGGTCAATGGCGCTCTGGTAAAGGGCTTCGTAGGTATCGGGATCCAGGGAAAGAGTGGTTTCGGCCTGGGCCAGATTCAGAGCGATGATTTCGCCGGTAGACAGCGGGTCCAGTACCGGATTGATGGCCGTGTTGCCCAGACTGCCCAGGCCATCCCGTAAGCTGCTGAAGCCCAGGAACGGAATCACCACGTAAAATCCGTGCCCGACACCATAACGGCCAAGTGTTTGACCCAGATCTTCGTTGTCCTGCTCGATACCCATGCTGCCGGCAGGGTCAAACAGCCCCAGAATGCCCAGGGTTGAATTGATTACAAAGCGAGACGCCTCGGTCCCGGCATTGGGCAGGTCGAGCTGCAATAGCGCGTTGATGGCGGAGATCGGCGTGCCGAGATTGGAGAAAAAATTGGACAGTGAAATCCTGGCGGGTTCCGGGACAACCCGAAAAGCCACGGCTACCGGTTTGAGTACGCCTCGATACAGGCTGTCGTTCAGCGCGAAGGTTGCCCGGTTGAGCGACTCGAGTGGGTCGGCAATCTGCGGCCCTTCGTCGAACTCAAAAAAGTCGTCATCATCGTCCTGCGCGTAGACAGGTCCAATCAGGCAAAGCTGCAACCCGAGCAAGGCGAACAATCTGAAAACAGTCTGGCTTGCTTTTGTTAGTTTTTTAACTGGCATCTTAAGGATTCTCCGGTCATCCTTCGGTCTGGAAGATGTAACGACTTACGAGCTCCTCGAGGCTGATCGCGGATTCCGTTTCGTAAAACTCCATACCGTCGGTCAGCAGTTCATCAAAGCCGCCTGGGACGATTTTTATGTATTTTTCACCAATGATTCCCTGGGTACGGATGGCGGCGATAGCATCTTCCTGGACTATAACGCCGTCGTTGATGCGCATCTCGACGATTGCTTCGAATGACTCCGGATCAAATTCGATACTGGAAACCGTCCCGATCCGCACCCCGGCACCTTCTATGATCGCTCCCGGTCGTAATCCGGACGCTGAGGTGAATCGGGCCGTCAGGTTGTACCCTGGTTGCTCAATAAAGGACGCACCCGCAACTGTAACGGCAAGGTAGCTGAAGCTGAGAATACCAATTACGACAAAAATTCCTGTAATCAGTTGTATATTCAATTTGTTCATAATTTTCCCACTCTCCGGAAAAAAGGCCGGGCTGCCACTGATTGCTGTCCGCTACAGATAGCAGTATCACTCCGTTAAAGGATTGCGCCGATCAGGAAATCGCTGAATAACACGGCGATCGATGAGATTACCACCGCGTCGGTTGTTACATAACTGACACCCTCGGCGCCCAGGGAGCCGGATCTGGTCAGGTGAATATAAAAGCCCTTGGAGCAACAGATAAGGGTTACCAGCAGGCCAAAAATCAGGGACTTGACCAGGCCCAGCCGTACATCACCCCAGACCACGGCGTCGATCATGCCATTGATGTAAGACCCCTCGCCGACGCCGAACAGAACGACGCCGACGAAGTAGCCCCCAAAGATTGCCACCAAGCTGAACACGCAGGTCAACAGTGGTACGGAAATAATGCCTGCCACCAGTTTTGGTGCCACCAGAAACTTATCAGGGCTGATGGCCATGCACTCCAGTGCATCCACCTGCTCTGAAATTCTCATTATGCCCAGCTCGGCGCAGATGGCCGACCCGGCGCGCCCTACAACCATCAGCGCGGTCATTACCGGTCCCAGTTCCCGCAACACACTCAATGCCACGGCAGAACCCAGCAGATCCACCGATCCGAAGCGCTCCAGGGTATTGTAGAACTGCAGGCCCAGTACCATCCCGATAGTTAACCCGGAGATGACGATGACGCTGAGAGACCTTGCACCGATAAAATAGATCTGCCTGACGATCGGATAGAACTGGTAGGGGGGTTGCACGATGCGAATGGCGATTATCAGCAGTAATAAAAAAGTACGCCCGGTCTGCTCCAGGGAATTCAGAACGGCACTGCCCATTGATTCCACGGTTTTCATCAGTCTTGTGATGCCTCTTCCAGTCCCGCAAGTCGTCTCAGATGCTGATCCACGTCGACGTTCACCTGGCGAGGGGTTCGATTCAACAGGCCTGTAATCCTGGGGTCGTCACTGGCGCGTATTTCTTCTGGCGTTCCCGCCAGCAGCAGCTTTCCGTCACCCAGGATGGCGATTCTGTCGGCGATTTTAAAAACACTTTCCAATTCGTGGGTAACCACGACGATGGTCATGTTCATCGTCTGTTTCAGTTTGATGATCAATTCGTCGAGTTCTGCCGAGGTGATGGGGTCCAGACCCGCGGAAGGCTCGTCGAAGAACAGCAGTTTGGGATCCATGATGATTGCCCGCGCCAGTGCCGCACGCTTGGTCATGCCACCGGACAATTCAGCGGGCATCAGATTTTCATGTGGCAGCATGTTGACCATGTCCAGTTTGATGCGGGTCATGATCTGTATGGTTGTTTCGTCGAGATCGGTGTGCTGGTGGAGGGGAAGTTGAATGTTTTCCGCCACCGACATGGACGAGAAAAGGGCGCCTCCTTGAAAAGCCACGCCCATCTGTTTGCGCATATCACGCAGCTGTGTGGAACTGGCGCTGCAGATGTCGGTCCCCAGGATTCTGATCTTGCCGGAAGTGGGTTTCTTCAAGCCCAGCATACTGCGCAGCAGTGTACTCTTGCCCGCGCCACTGCCGCCCATGATGACAAAAATCTGTCCGAGAGGTATATCGAGATCAATGGAATCAAGAATTCGTCGCTTGCCGTATTCCACGACCAGATCACGAATTTCAATTGCCATTGTAGAAGTCATCGGGGGCGCTCGGTCACTCTTGAAGAATCTCTATGAAGCTGTCTTCGCTGTCATAGAGTGAGAAAATCTGGTCCAGCCGCGTAATAGTCAGAACCTGCATTGTCGATGTGCTGATGCTCAATAGTCCGTATTGCAGGTTCGCCTTTTTCGCGGTCTGAAAGCCTTCTACCAGGCTGGCGATACCGGAGCTGTCGATGTAACTGACTTCCTGCATATCAATCAGGAGCGATCTGCCATCCTTCAACGTTGCCAGGATTTTCTCTCTGAGAGTAGGTGAGTGATGGAGATCGATTTCGCCACTTAATTCAAGCACGTCGAAATCAGACTCGTTTCTTAATACGTGTTTCAACTGATCACTTCCTTCTTCATCTGTAAAATATTGCCTTGTCGTTTGCCGCAATCGATCAGCTTCACTTCATCCATGATCTCATTGATGATGTGACATCCCAGCCCGCCGGGGCGGATCTGATCCAGAGGCCGGGACTTCATTTCATCGGCTCTGGATTTGTTGCGGGCAAAATCTGTCAATCTGAATACCAGGCTGGAATCCTGCCTGATTATCTCCAGCACAATATCTCCACAATCGCCATCGCAGTAGGCATGCTGAATAATGTTCATGCAGGCTTCACCGATGGCGAGCGTTACGCACTCAATAGTTTCTTTGGAATACTTGGCTTTAACCAGTGCCTCACGCAATCTGGCCCTTACCGTGCAAAGATGCTCCGGCTTGGCAGGAAACGCAAATTCCAGAATCTGTTGTGTCGCCACAATGAAACCCCGCGAGCTGATTTTTAGTCAACGGGCCGGTTCAGGGCTGTATTATCTTAGAAGCTGAATACCCTTAACTACCCGACTTGCACTCGTTTACTCACACAGAGAAATTACTTGCTGCTTCTTTTTTCTTTGTCTTTTTCTTGTTTCTATTTTTCAGGTTTCTGGCTGGCTTTATCCCGATTGTTGTCCTCAATGATGAGTACGGTTAAATCGTCGAATCGCGAACCTGTGTTTGAAACTTCCTCGACAAATTTCTCCAGGCGGGGTTGCCGCGGCAAACTGCTCCAGCGCCTGATCAGGGATTGCAGAGCTATGATTTCATCTTGTTCCTCTGAGCCGCGGGTCAATCCTTCGGACAGGCCGTCAGTATACAAATACAGACTTCCGTTAGCCAGATTAAAACTTTCTTCCGCAAACTGCTGGTCCGATAGAATCCCTACTGGCGGGCTCAGGGACTCATACAGGGTGAACTGGCCGTCCACTCTGTGATGAATTGCGGGCGGGTGGCCCGCATTGGCTATGGTCACTAACCCGGTCTCAGGGTCATAGGTGCCCCCGATCATGGTGATGAACAGGCCCCTGGTCGTCATTTCGTAAAGCTCTCTTGAGATGACACCCAGTATTTCGGCCGGCGAATCTATCGTTTTGGCCAGGCAATGGAACAGGCTGCTGCCCTTTGCCATCAGGAGTGCCGCGTCTACGCCCTTGCCAGATACATCGCCGATATTGAACATGTATTTGCCGCTGGGCAGCAACTGGTAATCGAAAAAGTCTCCCGACATGTTCTTGGCTGGAATGTTCAGGCCGGCAATGTGGTGGCGCTCATCAAAGTCTGGCAGGAAACTTTCCTGAATTGTCCGGGCCAGAGTCAATTCCTGCTGGACTTTTTCAGACCGGAGTACTTCTTCCACCATGGTGGCATTGTGAATCGCCATAGCCGCAGACGCGCACAGAAGGCTTAGCAGGTGGGAATCTGACTGGTCGAAAAGGCCATCAGGGTTCCCGGCGGTCGGGATCTTGTTGATCAGCTCAATAGCGCCAATGGTCTCATTCTGAATGATCAGTGGTGCGCAGAGTATTGACCGCGTGCCGAACTTTGAATACTCCGCTGCCTCCACCGGTAAATCGTCCTCGTCCCGGGTATCCCTGATAAGCACGGTCCGGGACTGATTGACAGCCTTGTGCAGTACCTTCATGCCTACTTTCAGCATCGGATCCTGAATATCCACCTGTCCCGCGCAGCCCTGGCAGATCAGTTCATCTTTGCCATTGAGCAGAAAAACGGATGCGGCTTCCGCTCCAGAGTAGCTCAGAATTTTCTCCAGTGACACTCTAAGTGCATCCTCGAGGTCCAGCGAGCAGGCAAATGCCTGGATCAGGTCCTCCAGATTGGCAAGTATCTTTGAATTACCAAGCAGGTCATCGGGTATGTAAGCTTCTTCAGGCATGGTCTCAGGCATAGGTTCGGTCATCGGGACAGGCATCAGTGCAGGCGCAGGCAAGTCTGACAGCCTCTCCGTTGCGGGGTCTAATAACGGGGAATGCGAGGGGAATCATACTCTTGATGTATTGAAGCTATCAAGGACAGGGGAAGAGCTATCCTGGTTGGCGCATGCCTGCTGCAGTCGAGAGGCGTTTAGAGAGAAGTGTTTAGAGAGAGGCCTGGTCAATCAACCGCCAGTCGCAGCCTTGCGGGATCAGTCTCGCCGTCACACGCCTGTCGGCGGTACAGGTGTACCAAAAGTTCTAAAAGCTTTTGCGGTTTTATTTTGAACTCTTAAAAGATTTAAAAGCGCTGAAAAGTCCGAAAATTGCAGAAAGTGCAAAAAGTGCAATCAGTCGGAACAGAAAACTGTCTTGTAGGAAAACCGGACCGCTTGCTGTTAAAGCAGCAAGGATTACCGGGTTCCCTGGCGGCACTCGGCAAGCGGAACTGCCGGGCCTCGGAGGCGACGACACAGGCCGTGCAACTTCGACATCAGCGGCGCTGGATCTGCTGTGCAAAATCAAGGAGCGAACAAGCGCTCGCCGTAAGCTGACCAGGAAGCAGGGCGGGAATCTGGCGACAGAGCAGGTCAGACGACGCAACTGAGCGAAAGTGGGTCGAACCCCTCACCAGGCCTGTTGGTAGCCGATTTCGACATCGTTGTACCGATTACAGCACCGCGCTCTGGGTCTTGTGGATACGTAACATATTGATTAAAAAGAAATAAAATATTTTCCGGCTAATTCGGGAGTACGTTGCCCGGTAATTTGCCGGCTTCCGCTCAGGGCCACGTCCAGCCTGCCTGCCGGACAACAGGTCCTTTCCCGGTCTCGCGTATCTGGACAATTAGCAGTCAGCGATATATCTTGTCTGTCCGCTTTAATGGCGATATAGCTTTAACAAGCCAATAACCCTAAAAAAACCATTAACAGAAATGGTTCTATCAATCTCATTAAGTGCCTTGCACGGGAGAGAAATATGATAAGAATATCCCTATTCACCTTGACGCTTGTTACCGCGCTGGCAGTTTTCACCAGCCCGGGCGAGGTCTCCGCACAAGCCATGGAATCGGCTGAGCCGTTCAAGGTTGGAACGTTTGCGATAGATGATGTACCTACTGTCGGCCTGGTGATGCGCAATGATCAGCTGATCGTCGAGCTGGAAGCCGCTAACCGCGCCATGCAACTGGTACCCAGCTACAGCAAGATGGACATGCCAGACGATATGCTGGGCCTCATCGAGCAGTACGAGTACGGTCTGAAGTATCGGATCTACGAAGTAGTCAACTGGCTGGTTGAAGAAAACAAGCTGAGCGGCATGAACCGTCCTGACTGGGTACACCCGGTGGACGGAGTAGATATCATGGCGCCGATTCAGTACCCCAGCAAGATCATGAACGCAGCTGTTAACTTCTACACCCACGCCTGTGAAGGCTGTACAGACGAGGAACTGCGCGCCCGTACCCGCGAGCGGCAGGAGAATCGTGGTGTTCCCTACCTGTTCCTGAAGCCTACCCGTGGCGCAGTTATCGGTGATGGCGATACTATCATCATGCCTTACGGCCGTGATCAGATTGAATACGAAGTCGAAATGGCCATCGTGTTCGGCAAGCCTGGCAAGTACATCGCTGCCGACCGAGCCTATGATCACGTGTTCGGCTACATGGTCGCCATGGACATTTCCGACCGCGGTGGACGTCCGCCCGGTGGCTACGGCTCACGTTCCGACTGGTTTGTCGGCAAAGGGCACGACACTTTCGCACCACATGGTCCCTGGATTGTTCCCAAAGAGTTCTACGGTGATCCAATGCAGCGCCTGCACCAGATCACGGTTGTGGACGGTGTGACAGTTCAGGAAGCCCAGGCTGGAGATATGATCCATAACATCCCTGAGCTGATCGAGTATGCGTCGTCGCTCATCACCGTATTCCCTGGTGATGTTCTGCAGAGTGGAACTTCAGGCGGCACCGGCGCCGGTCGCGTTGAGCGGGCCTCCGGTTCCGGCTACCTGGTAGACGGTGAAACAATCAGTGCCACCATCGAAGGAATCGGTACCCTGACTCATCCTCTCATGAGAGAGCGCAGTGTCCCGGCCGATCTGTCCGGCTCGCAATTGCCGCCGACCAGCAGCTACCGCAACTAGTCGCTGAGGCAGTATTGATCGAATAAAGGGCGCCCATCGGCTGATGCCGGTGGGCGCCCTTTTTCGTGCCTGGAAAAACTTTCTGTCAATATCGAAAATACCCCAGAGGGAAAATACCATGAACAGATTCCAACCCATTCTGCATCTGATACTGGCCCTGGTGGCCGGTGTCGGTCAGTCAGGACAGGCGGTGGCGCAGGGTAACCAGTTCCAGGGCGTCGAGCTCTCGATCGAGCCGGTGGCAGGCAACGTTTATATGGTGAAGCGCCCGGGCGGCGGCGGAAATATCGGTGCGTTCACGGGCCCGGACGGCGTATTGCTGGTCGACTCTCTCTTCGCGCCGTTGTCCGACCGGTTGGTAGCTGCAGTTCGGGAAGTCACCGACGGTGAAATACGTTTCCTGGTCAACACCCATATTCACCCGGACCATGTAGGCGGCAATGAAAATCTCGCCGAACTGGGCGTGCTGATATTTGCCCATGACAACACCCGTCTGCGATTTCTTGAAGAGAAGAGCCACTTTCCACGCCAGGGCGGCAGCTTTGCTCCCCAGCCTCCCGTTGCCGGCCGGCCGGTTATAACTTTCAACGATGAAATGAGTTTTCACTTGAACGGCGAGCAGGTCCGGGTATTCCTGGTTCCGCCTGCGCACACGGACGGGGATGTCTTTGTGTATTTCACTGCATCAGACGTGCTGCATCTGGGGGATGTGTTCAGAACCACCAGCTACCCGATCATCGACAAGTACAACGGCGGCAGTTTACGGGGCACCATTGCAGCACTGGATCTGGCCATCGATCTGGCCGGCCCGGCTACCCGGGTGATCCCGGGGCACGGTCTGGAAGTGGTCGGCAGGGACGCGATGATCGAGTTTAGGGATATGATTCTGGACGTACAGAACAAGGTCTACACCATGATCCGGGATGGCAAACACCTTGCCGAAGTGATGGCGGCCCGGCCCACTGCCGAGTATGACGCACGATGGGGGCAGGAGGCCGGCTGGACTGCCACCGATTTTGTGCCGGTAGTGTATTACGAGCTGGGCGGGGCCGGACGACTGCAGGATCGCTAGCGATTCGCAACACTGGTCGGATTGCCCATGCCGGCGACAATTTCGGCCAGGCGGTTGACCGCGGAGATCGACTCCTGGGGGTCAAGATTTTCGGCGTCGTTATTGAAATCGGTGTCCGCCTGGGCCTGCACCAGCAGGCCGTCACGGCGTGGATAAACCGAGACCCGGCGGTCGCCATAGTTTAATCCCCAGTCCACCTCCGGCTGGGGGATCAGTTTTGCCGTCTGGCCGCGCACCGGAATAATGGAATCGTCGTCCAAAAGGTCGCGGGCGCCATAGCCGGTACAGTTGATAATGGTGTCCTCGTCAAGATTGGCAAAGTCCTCGTGATTCTTGAGTTCACGCGTCACGAGCCTGCCACCGCTCTGCAGAAAGTCAGAAAGCAGCAGTCGTGAGTAGCTGCTGATGTTAAAAAGCATTGCGGGACGGCGGCGGACATGGGCGGCGGGAAACGGGTGATCGGTAGAGGCAATATCCACCGCTGCTGGCGTAATATCAGCGATCAGATCCCGGCTGAAGTCCGGGTATTCCGGTTCCATGGACTCGTGGTCGTTTCCGCCAGAGACGCCAAAGGGCGCATCCTGCAGGCTGTACATGTCGCGCCACTCGATCGGGTCACCGGGCAGGCCAAGGAGGGACTGAAAATGACGAAAGGAATAACGGGCCATGCTTTCCCAGCGGTTGGCGAACGAACCGGCATACTCGGCAGAGCAGATACGGGAATCCGGAGTCCAGGCGCCGGTTGCGAAGTTTGAGCGGACATAGGGAGGCAGTTCGCGCGCATAGATGGTGACTGACAACCCGGCCCGCTGAGCAACCAGCGCAGTCGTCATACCGATGGCGCCACAACCGATCACGGCAATCTGCTGATTGCCCAGATTCTGGGCGAGACCCACCGCCAGAGAGCCGCTGCCCCAGGACAGTGACCAGCCGCTGCCACCGTGACCATAGTTGTGCACAATGGACTTGCGACCCAAGGTCTCGATTTCGATGCGAGGACCCTGGGGCCGAAAAGGCCGGGTGCAGACGTTCATTTCGATTATGCGCTCCGGGCTGGCAAGAATCGGCGCCAGCACGCGACCGCCGACCTGCAGGCGGGCCGGCGGAATAACCGCCGGGTCCTGCGGCTGGGCGGCCCTTGCCAGCGAAGGTTGGAGGGCTGTCAGGCTCGAGGAGGCAAGAACGGAGAGGGAGGTGTGTAAAAAATGTCTGCGCTGCATGGTAATCACCCGCGATCTGAATCTATTTGTCAGTTGGTAGCCTGGAACACTTAGTGGCTGCATTATTTATGCCATACGACAGTCCAGACAGCTGCCCCATTGTAGTAACGGCACACAGGCTTGCGCAATCCGTGTATTCCCTCTCAATATAGCGGTGTTACTCGCGGCGACTTGTCGATATCATTCGCGGCAAGAAATGCGTTTGTTAATTCTAAGAAGCCTCTGATTTATTCCCACAATACTCTGGCAATTAATCAGAGGCCCCCTAATAATATTCTGGATGGTATGAGCCGTGAGAATTGAAGCAATTTCGGTGGGCAACAACCCCCCGCACGACGTGAATGTCTTAATAGAAGTACCCATCGGCGGGCACCCTATCAAGTATGAGCTGGACAAGGAGTCAGGTACGTTGATCGTGGACAGGTTCCTCTATACCCCGATGACCTACCCGGGCAACTACGGTTTTGTTCCGCACACCCTGTCCGAGGATGGTGACCCTATCGATGTCATGGTCTGTAACACCCGTCCGCTGATTTCCGGCTGCGTGATCAATGTCCGGCCAATCGGAGTATTGATCATGGAAGATGACGCCGGCAAGGACGAGAAGATAATCAGTGTGCCGTCCGCGCATCTGACCCGTCGCTACGAGAACGTTCATGACTTTACTGATCTGCCTGAGATCACCCTGAATCAGATAGAACATTTCTTCGAGCACTACAAGGACCTGGAATCGGGCAAGTGGGTCAAGATAGGTGGCTGGAAGGGTGCCGACATCGCCAGGCAGATGATTGTCGAAGCAATCGAGAGAAACGCCAGAGCCGCGGATTAAGCGGCCTGTCAACTACCGCGATGCTCCGGCCTTGCAATCTCCTTCAGGGGACGTGAGGATCACCTCCTTATAGTGTTCGACTGACGGGAAAGGATTGTAAAAATGGTGCAATAGCCTGCGCCATTCCTGATACTCATCGGACTGGCGGAAGCCCACCGTATGGTCCTCCAGCTTTGCCCAGTTAACCAGCAACAGGTAACGGCCTGGGTATTCCATGCAGCGTTGCAGCTGATGCGTAAGATAGCCCGGCATACTGGAAATTATCTGCTGGGCTTCCCTGAACGCTGCCTCGAAATCCACTTCCAGCCCTGGCCTTACGTCGAGAACAGCGACTTCCAGTATCATGATTTTTTCCCCCGTTGAGTTACCTGCGCATTGTAAGCCTGCCAGGGCCGGACAAAAAACCGTTTTCCGTTGTTGGCTGAGATTGACCACTTTGAGCTGATGCTCTTTGTTAAGTAAGTACCTTAGGGGGCGCAGGTTCGGGGAGAGGTACGTGAGGTGGCTTCGAGCGGCGCGGTCGGCAGGGGGTTCTGTGTGCTGCGGACCGCGCCCGTCCCGGGTGCCTTCACTCTAAGGAGCCTCTGATGAATTACCACAATGCTCTGGCCTTCAGACAAGCTCGCTGGCAAGGCGCATTGCCGCCGGCATGCGTCGGCCTGTCAAGGCAGTGCAACGAAGCCAGCGGGCTTGTCTGAAGGCCCCTCCGGGCGGGGCCTGTCGGGCGCCACTGCGTTGTTGTCGCGCTTGGCAAGGGAGTGACCATTCCCTGCGCACGACGCCTAGCAGTAGCGCCCGACAGACTCCCGCAGAGCGTTGTGGTAATTCATCAGAGGCTCCTTAAATGCCCTGGAAAACGGTCATTTTTCGCCGTTCAGCGCTGGTCCCTGATTGCAGCCCACAGAACCCCCTGCCGACCACGCCTTGGCACCAAGTGGCACTCATTCTCCAGTGACTTCGAAGGATAGTGGAGTGATTAGAAATCGCAGAATGCAAAGTGGTGTCAAAAAATTGGAAGTGATTGTAGATCGCTGAACGGCAATGGCGGTAAGGAAAAACTATTGCATCCTTGAATCAATACACCGGGATTAAAATCTCGCACCGAGCACCAGCCCGGGGGAACCTGCCGTCGGAGCAACGCGCATCCCTCCGGGATTCCCTCCCTCGGTCAGGAGCCCGCAAGCGGTCTCCTTCGGTCAGTCGGTGCTGCGTTTTGATCGCTCTGACGGCAGGTTCCCCCGGGCTGGTGCGGTCTTCAGAAAGAACCACAACAAAAAGAACCACAACGAGAACCACAACGAGAACCACAAAGAGATCCACAACGAGATCCACAAAGAGAACTACGACGAGAACTCAACACAAACCACAAAAAGAACCAGATTCCCCACCTTGACGCAGTCCAGAACTAAACCCCTGAGTTGGAAAAACTCAGACCGAAGAACCCCCCGAATCTTCGAGCCCTTGACCTTAGAGGCAGGTTAAGGTTTATGCTGCACAGATTGAAGCCCCACAACACCACAATCACAGGAGCGGGACAGTCATGAATTCCTCCCACCATCAAAGCCATTCGCAATCAGGCAAACAAGCCTGCCATGAATCGGAAGGCGAGCTGAAGGACCCCGTCTGTGGCATGACCGTCTCCACGGCATCGAAGCATCAGGCTGCCTATCAGGGTACAGAGTATTTCTTCTGTTGCAGTGGTTGCCAGCAGAAATTCAGCGCCGATCCGGAAAAGTACCTTTCTCCCCGGGAAGAGGAACCGCAGGATCAGAATGCTTGGTATATCTGCCCCATGGACCCGGAAGTGCGTCAGCGCGGACCGGGAACCTGCCCTAAATGTGGCATGGCACTGGAGCCGGAAACACCCAGCCTGGAGGAAGAAGAGAATCCTGAGCTGATCGATTTCCGGCGCCGCTTTTGGGGAGCTCTACCTTTCACCACAGTTGTGTTTGGTCTGGCGATGTTCGGCCACGGCAGGGGTTGGGTGCCCCTGGGCTGGCAGAACTGGATTGAGCTGGCGTTGGCTTCGCCGGTGGTTCTTTGGGCCGGTCAGCCATTTTTCATCCGCGCCGTACAGTCAGTAGTCAATCGCAGCCCCAATATGTGGACCTTGATTGGCCTGGGCACCTCGCTGGCCTACCTGTACAGCCTGGTCGCCACCCTGGCTCCGGGTGTGTTTCCCGATTCCTTCGTGATGGACGGGCGGGTAAGCGTGTATTTCGAAGCATCCGCTGTGATTATCTCCCTGACTCTGCTTGGCCAGTTGATGGAGCTGAGAGCGCGGGCTCAAACCTCGGCGGCAATCCGCGCATTGCTGGATCTGGCTCCGAAAACCGCCCGGCGCATCAATGACAACGGCAGTGAGGTTGAGATCGCTGTCGAGGACATTGCAGTTGGCGATCGGCTCCGGGTAACGCCGGGTGAAAAAATCCCCGTGGACGGTGTGGTCGAGGAAGGGCGCAGTTCCGTGGACGAATCCATGTTGACCGGCGAGCCCATTCCGGTGAGCAAGAAAAAGGGTGACCAGGTGATCGGTGCGACGCTGAATACCGGCGGCAGCCTGATCATTCGCTCGGAGCACGTGGGTGCCGAGACCACCCTGGCCCAGATAGTCAGCCTGGTCGCCCAGGCGCAGCGGTCCAGGGCACCGATGCAGCGGCTTGCTGACGTGGTGGCAGGCTACTTTGTATTGATTGTGGTGAGCATCGCCGTGGTCACCTTCTTCACCTGGGGCTTTTTGGGCCCCGACCCCGCCTGGGTGTACGGGCTGATCAATTCGGTAGCCGTGCTGATCATCGCCTGTCCCTGTGCCCTGGGGCTGGCAACGCCGATGTCTATCATGGTGGCCACCGGCAAGGCCGCCAGCCAGGGAATTCTGTTCAAGGATGCGGCGGCAATAGAGGCATTCGGGCGCATACAGACGGTGGTGGTGGACAAGACGGGTACTCTCACCGAGGGTAAGCCGGTATTCCAGAGTGTCCGGCCTGTCGCCGGCTTCAGTGACGAGCAATTGCTGCAACTGGCTGCCAGCCTGGATCAGGGCAGCGAGCACCCGCTGGCCCGGGCGATTGTCGCCGCTGCCAGGGAGAAAGAGATCACGCTGCTGGAAGTGGTGGACTTCGACTCTTCGACGGGCATCGGCGTATCCGGCCGGGTAGATAGCCGGGAGCTGTTGCTGGGTAACACCACGTTTATGCGCAACAGCGGCGTTGCAACCAGTACCGTTGAAAGTGACGCGGCGTCGCTGCGGGAAAGCGGGGCCAGTGTTATTTACCTGGCCTCGGATGGCCAGGTCGCCGGCCTGCTGTCGGTGGCCGACCCGGTAAAGGAAAGTACCCGCGAGGCCATTGCGGCACTTCATGAGCGTGGCCTGAAAATTGTCATGGCAACCGGGGACGGGGAGATAACGGCCCGCGCTGTGGCCCAGGTGCTGGGTATCGATGAAGTACACAGCGAAGTGACACCCGAAGACAAACTGCGTCTGATCGAGACGCTGCAGAAAAACAACACTCTGGTTGCCATGGCGGGCGACGGGATTAACGACGCACCGGCCCTGGCCAAGGCTGACGTGGGGATCGCCATGGGCACCGGTACCGATGTGGCGATGAGCAGCGCTCAGGTGACTCTGGTCAAAGGTGATCTGCGGGGTATAGCCCAGGCTCGAATTATTTCAGAACAAACGGTTGCCAACATGCGACAGAACCTGTTGTTCGCCCTGCTTTACAACAGCATTGGTGTGCCAGTTGCAGCCGGCGTGCTGTTCCCCGTGTTCGGGATTCTGTTATCGCCGATGATCGCGGCCGTGGCCATGAGCATGAGTTCAGTCTCTGTCGTCACCAATGCCCTGAGGCTGCGTGGAAAATAGGTGGCGGCATGGAGGCGCTGCCCGGGCCGGTAATGTTGACTGAATGCGACTTGGTCCGGAAGCGCCAGAGGGCTGTCCGGCACGCATCACCGCCTTAAATTATCCGCTGACCCGATCGCTCAGCCTGCCGGGCTTCCACAGTGTCAGATATCGGAGCAGGAATAGAATCAGCAGCCCGGCAAGAATGCCGGGAAAGCCCTCGTAAACCGCATTGTGCAGGCCCAGGTAGCGCCAGCCCAGTGCCACAGCCAGTCCGGCTAGAATGGCGATAATGTTCTCAGACTGGCTTTGCTTCCAGCCCAGGCAGGAAACAATCAGCAGTGGCGCAAAAGCGCTGGCCAATCCGGACCACGCCATCACCACCAGACTGAATACACTGTCATTGTTGAGTAACGCCAGCCCGAGTGCACAGGCGGTAATCAGAATGGTGGCAGACTTGATAAGCCAGGTTTTTTCAATTGATTCCGGCAGCATATCATGGGTGATGGCGGCCGAGCAGCTGAGTATCAGGGAGTCGGCTGTCGACATGGTGGCGGCAAATATTCCGGCCAGCACCAGCCCGACGAGGACCGGTGGCAGCAACTGCCGGGCCATCATGGGCAGTGCCAGTTCCGCATCGAAGCTGCCACTGTCAGCCAGGTAGACCCGTGACAGCAGCCCGACACCAGTAGCCAGGCAATAGAACAACACGTACCACAGGTAATACCACATTCTGGCCCGGGACATTTCGCCGGCGTCTTCCAGTGCCATGAACCGGACCATGATATGTGGCTGCCCGATGACAGACAGTCCGGCAAACAGCCAGCCAAGTGCAAAAAGCGCACCACCCAAAGGACCGGACACGACCAGGTCATCGGGGAACCAGGTGAGATAGCCATCGATGGACTGGAGCTGGGCCAGCGCGCCGTTCAGGCCGCCCAGGGCCGCTACCGCCACACAAAGCAACAGGGCCATGGCGGTGATCATCACCAGGGACTGAGCGGCGTCGGTCCAGATCGAGGCGCGGATTCCACCGGCGAAACAATAGAGCACCACCATGACAGCCCCCATTACCGCGCCTGTCCAGCCCGGCCAGCCAAACAGCACTTCAAGTGCCTTGCTGCCGGCAACCAGTTGAGCGCCCGCATAAGTGAGTAAAAACAGCAGAGAAATCAGACCGATCACTCGCTGCAGTCTCAGGTTACGATCGCCATACCAGTTTGCCAGCACACCGGCATAGCTGACCTCGTCTGTCGATTCCGAAGCCATTCGCAGGCGCCGGTGGACGAACAGGGACGATAGGAAATCACCCAGTATCCAGCCAACCATAAGCCACACCGCGGCCAGTCCGGTTGCATGGGTGTAGCCAATTACACCGATGAACATATAACCGCTGTTGTTGGTCGCGACGGCTGACAATCCAACCAGCCAGGGCTTGATGGAACTGTCGGCCAGGTAATAGTCGTGCCGGGTTCCGCGGCTCTGTTTCATCGACGCGAGGCCGATCAGAGTAAAGCCGAGCAGAAAGCTGATGAAGGCTACGGTGGTTGGTGAAAAAATCAAGTGATTGATCCTGGTGGAAATTCAAGGCGCGGGAGTGGGAGCAGTCGCCGTTGTGGCGTTCAATTCCACTGCGGCGACAGTTGTCCCTGGGATGTCTACTGACAGGCCACCGACGTCAGTGGCAGTGCACTACAGATTGCACTGCCGTGGTTGTGGATCTCTATCAGACATTGATGCAGGCTTTTCACCGCCGCATCGTAGTCCCGCTCATTGACTATGAACTGCATGTCCACCTGGCGCATGGACTGATGGATCGCCTGCACATTGATCTGTCGATCCGCCAGCGCCGCGACAGCCCGGGCCAGGATACCGGGTACCTGCATGTCACTGCCAATGGCCGATACGATAGCCGACTTGCGATGATTGATTTCTGCATCCGGATAGCTTTGCTCCAGAACCCTGCAGATGCGCTTCATGGTTTTCAGGTTGGTGGCCAGGTAATGGGTAATGGTATTGGCGTTGATGTCCTTGGAAACGATCTGCGCCCGGAATCGGCGAATGACAGCCAGTATTTCCCGGTCGTACTGATCGATCTGGCCAACCATATTCTGATCGAAAAGTTCGAGCGAATAGATTCCCTTGCAGCCGGCAATAATCTCTACCCGGGGTGTACTGCTGATGTAGTCCGCGGTGATGGTCGTGCCGGCATGCTCTGGCTCGAAAGTGTTTTTCACCCGTAACGGTATGCTGTTTTCACGCAAACCCTTGGCAGCCTTCGGGTGGATAGCCTCCATACCCAGGTTGGCCAGCTGATCGGCGACATCATAGTTGGTCCGGCCGATTGGCACGGCCTGACGTTCACCGACCAGTCGGGGGTCGGCACTGCTCAGGTGGAATTCTTTATGGATTACCGCTTCAGCAGCAGCAGTGATGACAGCGATTCGACTGAAGGTCATTTCACTGTAGCCGCGATTGAAGCTGGCCATAAGACCAGCCTCGGTATGCGCATAACCAGTCACGATGGGGAGTTGCGACGACAGATCAATGTCTTTGAAAGCCAGCTGGATACGCTCATCCAGATTCACGTGTTTAGAGGATTTCCAGCCGCTCAGATCGACAAAGCAGGCGTTGACGCCATCGCGCTGCAGCAGTCGGGAAGTATTCCACGCGCTATGTGCCTCACCGATGCTGGCCAGCATTTCACGCACACTGTTCAGGTGCTGTTCCAGAGAGAAGTGTCCGTGCCGGCAGACGCGTTGGAGATCCACCAGGCATTCTTCGGCGGCGCTCAGGCGCTCATCGATAAAGGCATTGGCCTGCTTCAGCAGCACAGCTTCCTTGAACAGTTCTGCATTGATGTTGTGAAATATTTTCCGCAGCTTACGCAAAGCCTCCAGCCAGCCAGCGTCTTCTTCGCCGCTGGCGAAAAGGCTGTAGATACCGGGCCTGCCGGTTTTCTTGTGTTCCAACAGATCATTCGTTATTCCGCCGTAGGCAGAGACTACAAAAATGCGCTGGTACATCGTATCTTTGCGAATTGGTCTTCTGACGATATTGTCCCTTACAGCGGCGTAGTTGCTCATGGATGTACCGCCAATTTTTTCCACACTGTGGGTATTCATGCTTTCCTTTCATTAAATTCAGGATTGGTTTTTTGCGCACTGGATACACAGGCGCGTTACTGGTACTGCTTTGAGGCGAAGAAAGGGAATCGGATAACCACAGCCTTCACAATTGCCGGCATCGTTGCTTTCCAGCCATTGCAAGTTGGCCTGGAGCCTTGCCAGTTCCTGCTTCTCGGCCAGGGTAAGGCGCGATTCCACGGCGGAGCTGATAGTCAGGTCCATGCGTGCCGATTCGTCATCGGGCTGCGGGCCGCTCTCGTGATCGTCCTGCCGCGAGTTACCGAGCAGAATTTCCAGTGTTTTTATGCGTTCGGTAATCTGGCGCTTGAGGGCCCTCAGTTCAGCAGGACTCATCAGCCTGCTCCGACGTTCTCGCGGTCAGTGGTGTAATACCGTCTCTGCTGCAGAGATACTCCGGACGCGGAGGCAGGTCGCAGAACGGCTCTTCCACCCGATTACTCAGGGCGTTGTAGACGAAGAAGACATTTGAGCGTGGAAACGGCGTGATATTGCTGCCCGAGCCATGTAAGACATTGCAATCGAACAGGATGACACTGCCTGGCTTGCCGGTTGCGGCCACTATGCCGCCTTCGTCGGCCAATTGACGCACTTGCTCATCCGCGGGTACGCCTATGGACTGTTTTATAAGAGACGAACGGAAGTGCTCTGCCGGCGTCTCCCCCTCGCACGCCACATACTTCTTGTGGGATCCGGGAATCAATAACAGCGGTCCGTTGGTTGCATAGTTTCTGGTCAGTGTTATAGACATGCTGACCGCTCGCATTGCCGGCATGCCATCTTCTACGTGCCAGGTCTCGAAATCTGAATGCCAGTAAAATTCCTGGCCTCGGAATCCTGGCTTGTAATTCACCCGGGACTGATGCATGTAGACCTGGTCGCCCAGGATAAATTGAGCCAGGTCCATGAGCCGGCTGTCAGCAGCAAGCTGGCTGAAGAGAGGACTTTGCTCGTGCACCCGGAATACCGAACGAACATCACCACCAGTGGTTTCGCGAATCACCTCATCGGAGTTTCTTGTTTGCAGGCGGTCAACTTCCTCCTGGAAGCGATCCATTTCCTGTGCATCGAACACATCATCTAGTATCAGAAATCCGTCTTCCCGGTAACGGTGCAACAGTTCACTGCTCAAAGGGCAGGCAAAAGAAGACGGATAGATTACCGGGTCCAGGCGTTCCAGAAAGCGGCCGCCCGGACAGCTGCGGGATGGATAGAAATCCTCTCTGCTGCGTTTTTTAGGGAGTGGGTAACTCATAGAATAAATCTGAAGCTCCTTATGCAGTTACGGCTTCGGCCTCAAGTTCATAGGCCCCCTCGGCATTGTGGACTTCCCTGCCGTTCAGTGGCGGATTGAAAACGCAGGCCATCTTCATTTCGCAGAACGCGCGCAGAATGTGCCTGTCGTGTTTGTCCAGGTTATACAGAGTGCCCGGCTTGATCGGATAGATTCGACCGTCGTCGATGGTTTCAATTTCCCCCTCACCGGCTATGCAATAGACCGATTCCAGATGATTCTTATAATGCATCTGAAAATCCGCGCCTTTGTAGATGGTGGTTATATGGAAGGAAAACCCCATACAGTCATCCTTCAGAAGTAACCGGGTGCTTTCCCAGTTGCCATCCGGGGAAATCACCCTCCGGTCGGTCGTCGCCGCGTCCTGCAGGTTTCGTACAATCATTGTCTCTAGCTCTCCTGGAAGTATCTGTTCAGTAGTCTGTTCTGGTTCAGGCGACTTTCTTTTCGATCTTTTCTGCTATCCCATGCCGACCGATCCATGAGTCCAGGTAGTCGACGGGTTCGGGGATGGAATCCTCCCCCGCGCAGATGTCCCGAATAGCATGCTCAAGAATATCCAAACCTCTGGCGAGGTTCTCGTCACTGATGGTCAAGGGGCAGAGGATCTTCACAACATGATCGTCGGCGCCACTGGTTTCGATAATCAGACCCAACTTGAATGCTTTCCGGGTTATAGCCCCCGCGAGCTCACCGTTTACACAGTTGATGCCCTGAAACATGCCACGGCCGCGGGTGGTAAAATTACCCTCGCCGTATTTTTCCACGATGGCACTGAGCCGCCCGGAGACATAATCACCCTTTCGTTGAATCTGCCTGGAGAAGCCGTCATCACTCCAGAAGTGATCGATCGCAGTCTTTGCTGTTACGAATGCCAGGTTGTTACCTCGAAATGTGCCGTTGTGTTCACCCGGCTTCCACTGATCCAGGCTCGGCTTGAAAAGCACTACCGCGAAGGGCAGGCCGTATCCACTCAGCGATTTGGAGAGGGTAATCATGTCGGGATCGATGCCAGCCTTTTCGAAACTGAAATAAGTTCCGGTTCGGCCACAACCGGCCTGTATGTCATCGATGATCAGCAGGATGTCATGTTTCTTGCAGATCCGGTCCAGGTTGCGAAGCCACTCGAACGAAGCAGTCTGAATACCTCCCTCGCCCTGAACCGTTTCAACCAGAACTGCCGCCGGCAGATCAATGCCGCTGCTGGAGTCGGACAGAACCTTGTCCAGGTAAGCGATGGTGTCGATACCTTCTCCGAGATAACCGTCGTAGGGCATTCTGCTGCTACCGGTCAGAGATACACCCGAGGCACCCCGATGATGGGAGTTACCTGTTGCAGCGAGAGCGCCAAGAGTCACACCATGAAAGCCGTTGGTGAAAGAGATAATATTCTCGCGCCCGGTAACGTTCCGCGCCAGTTTCAGCGCGGCCTCGACTGCATTGGTGCCAGTGGGGCCGGTGAATTGCAGAACATAGTCCATGCTACGCGGTTTAAGTATCCTGTCGTTGAATGACTGCAGGAATTCACCCTTCGCACGGGTATGCAGGTCCAGGCCGTGCGTGATCCCATCAGCGTTTATATAGTCGAGTAACTTTTCCTTGAAAATCGGATTATTGTGGCCGTAATTCAAAGTGCCGGCGCCGGCCAGGAAGTCCAGGTACTGATTACCTTCCTCATCGTAAAGGTGTTCGCCCTTGGCTTTGTTAAAGACGCGCGGGAAAGACCGTGCGTAACTCTGTACTTCCGATTCTATTTCTTCAAATATTTTCATTAACCACTCTCCTTGGTTATCAGTGAAAGAACTGGTTGCTCGGTTTATTGCCGAGTCAGGCCGGTCCAGACCGGCGCCCGAGTGTCAGAGACCAATGGGCCCGATGCGGACCAATCGTTCCGATTCATGTTTATCATTGAAATGGGTTTGTTTGTCGAAAAGCACCGATGACTGAATGTCAGCGTCCAGGCTTGCTGCGAAGGACTGAAACAGCGCCCAGGAAGGTGCGTTGGATTCAGTGATGGTGGTTTCGAGCCAGCGTACATTCTGACAATCAGTGCGGTTGAGGATGTGGGAAAGCATCCGGGTAGCCAGACCCCGGCCCCGGGCAGGTTCGCCGACAGCGACCTGCCAGATGAACAATGTATCGGGTTGCTCAGGCTTCAGGTAGCCAGAGACAAAGCCTGCCAGTTCCTGATTGATTTCCGCAGCAACAGAGGTGCTGGCAAAGTGCGTGCACTGCAACAGATTGCAGTAGATTGAATTGGTGTCAAGGGGCGGGCAGTTTGCCACGAGATTGTGAACCTGGGCGCCATCTGCACTGATCGGTGCCCTGAAAGAGACGCTCTCTTGGTCTTTGTTCATAATAAAAATCTTTTTTTCATCCTCCGAAAAGTATTCTGCTTATGTGCCAGGCGTTTGATTGCCTGACTCGCTGTGCTGTTTATCATCAGGCTGATTGCTGATTGCTGATTGCTGATTGCTGATTGCTGATTGCTGATTGCTGATTGCTGATTGCTGATTGCTGATTGCTGATTGGTTGAAGTAATTCAGGCAGCGGAAATACCGCTAAATATGACCCTATCTCAAACTCGGAGTTTGAGAAAAGCTGCTGCACAATAATTGCAGCATCAATGTCAATGAGGTGGAGCATTATACATAACTGTCGCACTTTTGTACATTGAGCGAGTTTGCATCGCAATGACAGGTATCGCCATTGACATCTGAATCTTGTCGCGTCATTCCTGATTCCGTCTTATGCGGCGAGTAAGTGGCTATTAAAGGGGTCATGTCAAACAATAAATGGAGCCGTCAATGTGAGCGAGTGCTGGCGCTGCTGTGTAGAGAAGAGAATTGTTTGAATTCTGTTGATCTGACTGCCAGGAGCAAGGAGTCAGGCGCTTCTCTGCCGCCGAGTCGAACTCCTGCCTGGCGGGAGACGCAATGCATCCAGGCAATGATTTGGTATTGAGCCTGGGATGCTCACTGGCAAGGAGTTGCCCTGTGGACACTCTAAATTGGGTTAGCTGAGAGGGCACTGTTGAGGTAAGATCTGTGCAAAGGTTTCTCGCGGGTTAGGGAGGCTTTGATTAATTACCATTCTTGGTTGTCCTGTCGAGACCAGGCAGTCAAAGAGAGTAAAACGGCAATCAAAAATCAATAATAAAAACCGGAGGCCAGGCCATGAAGAACCGCCTGTTGATTCTGCTGACAAGCACAGCCCTGCTCGTTTCCGGCGGCGTGTTGGCGCAGCGTAGCAGCCCTGATCCGTTACCCATCGATGAGCCTTTGCTCCTCACCACAGCGGAAGTCCCGAAACTCCGGGTTGTACCGCTGGTTACCGGTCTTGCCAACCCTTACGCCATGGCGTTTCGCGACAATGGCGACATCCTGGTCACTGAGCGTTACAGCGGCAGGTTACGGCTGATTCGGGATGGTCGGCTGGTGCAGGAGCCTATCCTGGGAGTACCGCAGGTTTATGGAGACATCTTTCGGGCGGGCCTGATGGATGTAGTCTTGCACCCCGAGGACGACAGCCTGGTCTATCTGACCTACACCAAGCCAATTACTGTCGGTGAGGAAGCAACCCAGACGGTGGCGCTGGCCCGCGGGCGCCTGGTCGAAGACCGGCTTACCGACGTGCAGGATATATTCGTTGCCAAACAGATTGATGAAGGCATAGCTGGCTCGGTCATGCATTTCGCGCCGGACAATACCTTGTTTGTCTCGGTAGGGGGCGCCTATGCGTATCAGGGCATTGGTGAACTGGCCCAGGATCCGGCTGTGCACTATGGCAAACTGTTACGGCTTAATGATGACGGCAGCGCAGCGGCAGACAATCCCTTTGTAGACAGCGGTGAATACCTGCCGGAGGTTTATTCCGTCGGTCATCGGAACCAGATGGGTCTGACATTCCACCCGCAGACCGGGGCGCTGTGGGCCAGCGAGAACGGGCCCCAGGGCGGTGACGAGATCAATATTATCGAACCGGGCCAGAACTATGGCTGGCCGCTGGTGTCCTTCAGTCGCCATTACCGCGGCGACTGGATTGCCGGTGAGCCGGGCCACGCCAGCTTTCGCAGTCCAGAGGTGTTGTTCTGGCCGTCAATTGCACCTTCGGAGATCACGTTCTACACCGGCGACCGTATTCCCGCCTGGCAGGGTAACCTGTTTGTGGGGTCCATGATGACCGGGCGCATCCCCGGGACCGGCCACCTGGTGCGGATTGTGTTTAATTCCCGTGGCCAGGAAATTCGCCGGGAGAATCTGTTAACGGAACTGCGGTCGCGGATCCGTGAGGTTCAGCAGGGCCCGGATGGCTTTCTGTACGTGCTGACCGATGAGGATAATGGTGCCCTGCTGCGCCTGGAAGCGGTTCCCGCTGATTGAGCGGCTTTTGGGCGGACTGTCCAGTGCCAATCGAAGGTGCCCTGACAATTTCCGGGAGGTATACCGTGCAAGACGGGTCAAATACTGGACTGGATACCTGGCTTTTGCGGGCCGGCATCCTGCTGTTTTTGCTGGGTTTACTGGGAGGCTTCATGCTGCCTCTGATGGAAAACTCCCGCATGGGGCTCAGCAGTCATCTGGAGGGTGTCATGAACGGCACCTTTCTGGTGGTGCTTGGCCTGGCCTGGGGGCGCCTGTCCCTGGGAGCTGCCGTACAAAAGGTGTTGTTTGCTGTGGTGGTCTACGGAACTTATGCTAACTGGCTGGCGACTCAGCTGGCAGGGTTCTGGGGCGCTGGCACAACAATGATGCCCATCGCCGGCGGCGAAATGGCCGGGTCCGCCCTGCAGGAAGGGTTAATAGTGTTCGCCCTGGTTTCGCTGTCGGTCGGAATGATCGTGGCCTGCCTGATAACCCTTTGGGGGCTGCGTGGCGGGAAGGCGTAAAGCCGGCTGCGCAATCGTGGCAGGGAAGCAGCGGCAGCGCTACGCTGCCGCTCTCGGGTATGTCAGTCGATCAGCTCGGCAGTCTGGGTAAAGCCGCGCGGGCTTCGCTTCATGCCGAAGGCATTGATGCCCTTCAACAGGTTCAGTGCCTCGTTCAGGGGATAATCATTGACCAGGATCTGCTGCGCGCTTATCTCAGGGCGGACATCCGGGTTCTCTGTGGTGCTTTCCAGGTGACCTTGCAGATCAGCCTCGGAATAGGCAGCGGTGCTGCGGTCCAGCCTGGTTACCAGGGCTTCTTCCACGGTGATATCCGGTTCAATACCGAAAGCCTGGATAGAGCGCCCGGATGGCGTGTAATAAAGGGACGTCGTCAGCTTGATGGCGCGGTCGTCACTGAGAGGCAGGACCGTCTGCACGGAACCCTTGCCGAAACTGCGATTGCCCATGATGATGGCCCGGCCATGATCCTGCAGAGCGCCGGCAACGATTTCCGACGCCGAGGCCGAGCCCTCATTGATCAGCACCACCAGCGGGGTGTCGCCACCCGGGTTACTGCGGGTGGCTTCAAAGGCCATGTCACTCTCCGACAGGCGCCCCTTGGTGGAGACGATGGTTCCTTCGGAAATGAATGCATCCACTACCGCAACTGAGGCTGGCAGCACGCCGCCCGGGTTATTACGCAGATCCAGTACCAGGCCCTTCAGCTCCTGATTGTCCTCGCGCAGAGATTCGATGGCGTCCACCACCTCGTCGCCGGTATTGGAGCGGAACTGGGCGATGCGGATATAGCCGTAGCCCGGCTCCAGGCTGCGGTTCCTGACGCTGGCTACCGAAATCACTTCCCGGGTGATGGTCACGTCAAAGGGTGCTGGCTGACCGTCCCGTACGATCGTAATGGTCACGTCCGTGCCCGGTTCGCCGCGCATCATGCCTGCGGCCTCTTCGGGTAGTATCTCCTGCAGGGGCTGGCCATCGATACGAATGATGAGGTCGCCCGCCTGGATGCCGGCACGATCGGCAGGAGTCCCATCGATGGGGCTGATTACCCGGATGTAACCGTTTTCCTGGCCCACTTCAACCCCCAGGCCGCCAAACTCACCGGTGGTGGTCTCCTGCAGGCTGTCGTATTCGCTTGCTGCCAGGTAAGCAGAATGTGGGTCCAGTCCCGCCAGCATGCCGCGGATGGCATTCTCCAGGAGCACTTCGTCGTCCACTGGTTCCACGTAGGACATGCGGATTCGGTCCAGCGCCTGGGTAAACATCCGCACCTCTTCCAGCGGTAAAGGGAGCTGTGTTGCCTGTGCCTGCCGTTGCCCGGACGCCGCCAGCGACATACAGGCAGTCACCGCTGCCAGTCCCAGCGTGGTCAGTTGGCGTTTCAAAGACTGCATTTCAATCATGTTATCTGCCCGCTCATAGGAAAGAATCTTCAGCAAAAACCGCTGGTAACCGGGTCGTGTACCGGTGCCTGGTGGCAATGCTGTCTATCGTTTCAGGTTACGTCCTGGCGCGCAATGCCGGTTGTCGCAAATTATACAGGCCTCGGACAACGACCAGCGCCGCCAGTTAAAAATTTCCCGGTGCCAGCCACTCCGCCGGATTCTGCGGCCTGCCATTGTAGCGTATTTCAAAGTAGATGCCGGTTTCCCGTTGCCCACCGCTGTTGCCGGTGGTAGCGATCACCGAGCCAGCTTCGACCCGGCTGCCCCGTTCACGGGTCAGCGTTTCATTGTGGCCGTAAAGGCTCAGGTAGCCATCCCCGTGATCGAGGATGATCAACAGACCGGAGCCTCGCAACCAGTCGGCGAACACGACGCGACCACCGTGCACGGCACGGACCGGACTCCCTGCGGTGCCGCCGATGAGAATGCCCTGGCGCTGCAGATCACCGTTGCCGTAAGGTTCGTTGAAGCGGGCCAGCAGCGAGCCTTCGCCAGGTAACGGCAGCTGGCCTTTGCGTTGTGCGAAGGGCTCGTCACTGCCGGGCACCGGGGCGGTTTCCATGGCCTGTTGCACCTGGTCGATCAGCGTCTGCAGGGCCTCGCGGTCGGCAAGCAATCCCTCCAGCTCCCGGCCGCGCAGGTCGATGGCTGAGTCCAGCTCGGCTAGCGCCTGCTGGCGGACCAGCCGTTCCTGTTCCAGTTGGGCAAGCTGGGCATCGAGTGACAGCTGCTCGGCGCTGAGGCCGCGATTGACTGACTCGAGTTCCCGTTCGGTTGCGGACAGGCTGGTAAGGGTGAGTTGGTACTCACGTACCTTCTCGAGTCGGTCCTGGTTGATCAACTGATAGTAGTAGAGCATTCGCGCCGCTTCCGCAGGGTCGTTCTGGTTCAACACCAGCTTGACGGTACTTTGCGAGCCTTCCCGGTAAGCAGCGCGAACCAGCTGTCTGATCAGTGTCATCTGCCCGGCCTGCTGAGTAACGAGAGCCTGCTGTTGCTGTTGCAATGTCTGCAACCGGGTTCTGCCTGCGGCAATGAGCTGCCGGGTGTCTGCGATGCGGCTGGCGAGCAGGGCAAGGCGCTGTTCCGCTTCCTGCAGGCGGGCTTCGGCCGCAGGGCGTTGTTGCCTGGTCTGTTCCAGCCAGGCCTCGATCCGACCGATTGCCTGATTTATCTGAGCGAGATCTTCCTCTGCAGGTGCTGACTCGGCTGCTGTCAGGCCACCCGGCAGGCCGGCTCCGAGCAGCAGGGTGACCAGTAGCCGGAGCAGGCAGTCGGGAAGCGGCGCTGCCACCAGGCAGGTCTCTGTTAACCCGCCGCGTGCCGGGCGGGATCATCCGGATCCGCCAGCAGGCAGTGACCGGTCATTTCGGCCGGTGCCGAGAGCCCCATCAGGGCAAGCAATGTCGGCGCGATGTCACACAGAGCGCCCTCGCCGTCAAACACCCTGTTCCGGGTGCCAATATAAACCAGAGGAACGGGACCGTTGGTATGGGAGGTCAAGGGCTGCCCCGTTTCGTTGTCGACCATCTGTTCTACGTTGCCATGGTCCGCCGTCACCAGCAGTTCGCCGTTCACTTCCCGAATTGCCGCGACAATTCTGCCCAGGCACTGGTCCACCACTTCCACGGCCTTGATCGCTGCCGAAAAGTCTCCGGTATGACCGACCATGTCGCCATTGGCGTAATTACAGATGATGGCGTCAAACTGTCGGGAGCGAATGGCTTCCACCAGCCTGTCGGTAAGCTCGAAGGCGCTCATCTCCGGTTTCAAGTCGTAGGTTTTCACTTTCGGTGAGGGAATCAGGATGCGTTTTTCGTTGGCAAAGGGCTCTTCGCGTCCACCATTGAAAAAGAACGTCACGTGGGCGTATTTTTCTGTTTCCGCAATACGGAGCTGGGTCCTGCCCTGTTCTGCCAGGTATTCCCCCAGCACATTCTTCAACTCCTCGGGCGGGAAAGCGCAGGGTACATCGATATCAGCCGCGTATTCGGTCAGGGTGACAAAGGCCGACAATGCCGGGCACTCCTGCCGCGTAAACCCGTCAAAGCCGGGGTCTACGAAGGCCCGCGTCAGCTGTCGAGAGCGATCGGCGCGAAAGTTCATGAAAATGACGCAGTCGCCATCCGATACCGTGGCTGCGGGCGTGTCAGCACCGGCCACCAGAGTGGGCTGGACAAATTCATCGTCCTCATCCCGCTGGTAAGCGGCGGCGAGGGCGCTTTCCGCGCTGTCATAACAAAAGGGTGCCTGACCCTGGGTCAGCATGTCGTAAGCCAGCTGCACCCGGTCCCAGCGCTGATCGCGGTCCATGGCATAGAACCTTCCCGCGATGGAGGCGATGCGACTTTCGCCCTTGCCGCGCAGGAGAGCTTGCGCCTTACGCAGCGATTCCAGGGCGCTGCGCGGCGGGGTATCCCGGCCGTCCAGGAATGCGTGCAGGTAAATACGTCCGGCCCCACGCTTGTGGGCCAGTTCGATCATGGCGAAAATCTGCTCTTCGTGGCTGTGGATGCCCCCTGGCGAGAGCAGTCCGAAAATGTGAACTGCTCCATCGCCGGCGATGGCCTTGTCGACAGCCTGGCCCAGGGTCGGGTTGGTAAAAAAATTGCCATCTTCGATAGCCTTGTCGATTCTGGTGAGGCTTTGGTAGACAACGCGCCCGGCGCCGAGGTTCATGTGTCCCACTTCGGAGTTGCCCATCTGGCCCTCCGGCAATCCCACTGCCAGCCCGGAGGTGCGCACCAGCGTATGAGGTTCATTCTCCCAGAGCTGGTCCCAGACCGGAGTATTGCCGGCATGAATGGCATTGTGTTCCGTCTGCTCGCGGTAACCCCAGCCGTCGAGGATCAGCAGCAGGGCAGGATGTTTCTGAAGTTCGGTCATAGGGCGATTGTCCCGGATTTCATCGAAAGAGTAAGCATGAGTAACAGATTGTCAGGTCGTGTTGTGCGATGCGGGTAAGCACGGCGTTTGCGTCTGAGTTCCACAGTATTCCGCGGAACCCCCGCCTTTCCCCGAGTAGGGCCAGATTATACTCCAGGGAAGCTTAGAATAAGTACTGCGATGCCTGGGGGCCCCTGTTCGGAGCTTCCTTTGAAGTCCACTTGAAACTTCTTTCAGGCTGTCCGGACGTGTATACTGCTCCCCTTTTTGAGAGTGGCCTCTACAGCAACCGGCTGCAGAGGCCCGCACAGTGTTGTTGAGGTCCGTACTGAAGTGGATTTTGAGCGGTTCATAGAATTTATTGGCAACCACCCGCTGTTGTTCGGTCTGTGGCTGGTGCTTGTGGTTGCAATATTTATCCAGCATCGCTCCCGGGCCAGCAAGGCGGTCGGCCCGCAGCAGGCAGTCAGGATGATCAATCGCGAGGACGCAGTGGTGTTGGATGTGCGGGATAAGAAGGAATTCGATGCCGGCCACATAGTGGATGCCATCAATATTCCATCCAGCAAGCTAAGCCAGCGCCTCACCGAATTGAACAGGCACAAGGAGAAGCCGCTGGTGGTCGTGTGCAAGATGGGGCAGCACTCCGGCGAGGCCTGCAAGACTCTGCAACAGGCGGGGTTTGAGCAGGTTGTCAGGCTGTCCGGCGGCATTGCCGAATGGAAAGCACAGTCGCTTCCGCTGGTACAAAAGTAAATCCATCAACCTAATATCACCAATTTGTTCAACCGCGAGCGCAAGTAACAGGATAACCCATGGCAGAAAACGAACAACCCAATGAACAGGCTGCAGCCGCCCAGCAGGAAGAGCAGCAGGGGCCAAATTTTTCCCTGCAACGGCTGTACCTGAAAGACGCTTCTTTCGAGTCGCCCAACAGCCCTGATTCGTTTCGTGGTGGCCAGTGGCGACCGCAGATCACTTTCGATATAAAGAGTCGCAACAGCAAGCTGCAGGACGAGTTGTACGAGGTGGTCCTGATTCTGACCGTCGAGGCCAAGCAGGAAGACAAAGTGGCCTTTCTGGTTGAAGTTCAGCAGGGTGCAATTTTCACCTGCCGGGGGCTGGAAGAGCCGCAGCTGGAACAGGTGCTGGCGACGGTCTGTCCCAATATCATGTTTCCCTATGCCCGTGAAACCATAGACGCGATGGTCGTCAAAGGCAGTTTCCCTCCGCTGATGCTGGCGCCGGTGAATTTTGAAGCGCTTTATGCCCAGAGCAAACAGCACGAAGCCCAGCAGGCTGCCGCCAGCAATGGTAACGGAAATGGCGCGGCACCCGAAGGCGGGCAAGCCTAGAACTGATCAGGCGCCCCCTTCAAAGCCCAGCTGCCGCCAGGCCTCATAGATTACCACCGCAGCCGAATTGGACAGGTTGAGGCTGCGGCTTTCCGGTAACATGGGGATGCGCAGAATGTGCTGGTCGCCCAGTTGTTCGCGGATTTCAGCAGGCAGGCCCCGGGTTTCCGGACCGAATACCAGGTAGTCGTCCGCCTGGTAGTTGACCTGGTGATAAGCCAGCCTGCCCCGCGTACTGATTCCGAAGATTCGCCCGCCGGCCGCAAAGGCCAGAAAACTCTGCCAGTTAGCGTGTTGCCGTACCCTGCTGAATTCGTGGTAGTCGAGCCCGGCCCGCCGCAGTCGTTTGTCATCCAATTCAAAACCAAGGGGTCTGATCAGATGCAGGCTGGCGCCGGAATTTGCCGCGAGGCGGATAATATTGCCCGTGTTGGGCGGAATCTCAGGTTCGAAAAGAACTAGGTTAAGCACAGGTCAGGTTACCGCCTGGGTAGGAAAGCCCGTAAGCTTACCCTGACGGCGACAGACAGGCCAGCGCGTCCCGGCCTCAGTTCGTTGCGTTCTGGCCGTCTTCAAGTTCCTTGATTTTGCGGGTCAGCGTGTTCCTTCCCCAGCCGAGTAGCGCAGCGGCATCGCGTCGCCGACCGGCCGTATGCTTCAGTGCCACGTCGATCATGGTTCGCTCGAACATCGGTACCGCCTGATCCAGAATCGAGGAGTTGCCCAGGGCCAGTTCCTGGTCAGCCCAGGCCTCCAGTGCCTGGGTCCAGCTGCCAGAGTCGCCGCGCTGGACTTCCTGCTCGGCAAACTCCGGCGGCAGATCGTTCAGATGCACTTCACGACTGGAGGCCATGACTGTGACCCAGCGGCAGAAATTCTCCAGCTGGCGGACATTGCCGGGCCAGTTCAGGTTGGCCAGGTACTGCTCGGTCTCCGGCCGCAGGACTTTGGGTTCCACGTTAAGCTCTTTGGCCGCCTGGCGCAGAAAGTGGCGGGCCAGCTGTGGGATATCCTCCCGGCGATCGCGCAGTCGGGGGATGTGAATGCGAATAACATTCAGGCGGTGAAAAAGGTCTTCTCGAAATTGGTGTTCCCGCACCAGCTTTTCCAGATCCTGGTGCGTAGCCGCGATAATCCGCACATCCACCTTGCGCGGAGTGTGACCGCCGACCCGGTAGAATTCGCCGTCTGACAGCACGCGTAACAGGCGGGTCTGGGTATCTGGCGGCATGTCGCCGATTTCGTCCAGAAACAGTGTGCCGCCATCAGCCTGTTCGAAACGGCCCACACGCTGCGCGGTAGCGCCGGTGAAAGCCCCTTTCTCATGGCCGAACAACTCCGATTCGATCAGCTCTTTGGGTATGGCGGCCACGTTGAGTGGGATGAAAGGTCTCTCCCGACGCGGGCTGTGGCGATGCAGGGCATGGGCCACAAGCTCTTTGCCGGTACCGGATTCGCCATTGATAAGCACTGAGATATTGGATTGCGACAAGCGCCCGATGGCGCGAAAAACCTCCTGCATGGCAGGTGCTTCGCCGATAATCTCCTGGGCCTTGTAGGTGCTTTCCGGCTGTTCGCTGATGCTTTTCTTGCGGGTGTGATCCAGGGCCCGCTGGGTCATTGCCACCGCTTCGTCGATATCGAACGGCTTGGGCAGGTACTCGAAAGCCCCCCGGCTGTAGGACGAGACTGCGCTGTCCAGGTCAGAATGGGCAGTCATGATGATGACCGGCAGAGAGGGGTACTGTTGCTGGATATTGGAGAGTAACTCCAGGCCATTGATGCCGGGCATTCGAATGTCGCTGATTATGGCGTCTGGCTGGGACTGCTCCAGTCTGTGAAGAAGCTCGTCTCCGGTTTCAAAAGACTCGGTATCCAGGCCTTTTTTCTCCAGGGATTTTTCCAGCACCCAGCGTATCGAACGGTCATCGTCCAGAATCCAGACTGAATTGTTAGCGCTCATTGGCTCTTCATACCTCTTGAACTTAATTGTCGTCAGGTAACGGTATGGTGATGGTGAATACCGTTGACCCCGGCTCGCTATCACATTCGATAATGCCGTCGTGTTGATTGATGATCGATTGTGCGATTGACAAACCCAGGCCGGTTCCCTCGGCCCGCCCACTGATCATGGGATAAAACAAAGTCTCGGCAATACTGTCGGGTATGCCGGGACCGTTGTCTGAAATTTCTATGCTCGCCACCAGGCGGTGCAGGACGCTGCCAATGGTTATATTGCGCAGCACCCGGGTTCTCAGGGTGATAATGCCCAGGTCATGCTTGACCGAGGGGCTTTCAAGGGCCTGTACCGCGTTGCGCACGATATTCAGGACCGCCTGAATCAATTGCTCCTTGTCACCCCGCACGGCCGGGATGCTGGGATCATAGTCCTTCACCAGCTCTATGGCCCGGTCGGTGAATTCTGCGCCTACCAGGCTGGCGACCCGTTCCAGTACCTCGTGGATGTTGAGGGGCTGGATGTCCAGCATCTTTCGTGAACCGCTGAGACGGTCCACCAGATTACGCAGTCGGTCCGCCTCCTGAATAATGACGTCGGTATAGTCCTGCAACTCTGAGTCCGGTAATTCCTGGGCCAGCAGCTGCGCGGCGCCGCGAATTCCGCCAAGCGGATTCTTGATCTCGTGAGCCAGGCCCCGAACCAGTTCGCGGGTGGTCGCCTGGGTGGACAGCAGGAATTCGTCACGGCGGATTCGCTGTGAATAATGTAGCGAGTGTATTTCCATCATGAGCTGCGCCTGGTCATCGTCCTCGATGGAATTGATGGTGTAATCAACGACTATGGTTTTTCCCGAAAGCAACCTGAACGACGCGCGATGTTTGGTGAAGCTGGAGCGTTTTTCCTGCGCCTCTTCAATGCTCCTGATGTCTTCATCTGCGCCCAGAAGCACGTCCGACAGGGTCAGCTTGGTCGCCTGCTTGCCACTGATTTCCAGCAGCGCCTCCGCCTCCAGGTTCAGATAGCCGATGCGCAGGTCCCCATCCAGCAGCAGCACGCCGGTTTTGAGCTGATCCAGCAAGTGTCTGTTCTGACTGCTCAGGGTCACAATCCAGTCCTGTTCCTGCGGGCGAGGCTGACGAAATGCCTAATCAATGAGGCTATGCAATAAACAAACCAAATCTCTGATACTGCTTCAATCAGAGACAGTTACCTGATTTCCGGTGCATTTCGGGCCACTATCGGGACACGTTTCACCTCAGCTGGCGGAGGAAGTGGCGGTCCGCCCTGCATTATGCACTAAAATGGTGCTAATGATGTTTTTTTCAAGTGCATTGATGGGTGATTGATCCGTCCCGTGACTGATTCGGGTGCCCGCTGCGACGGTGCGTTACGCAGAGAGGCAGGCCTCTGGGCCGACTTGGTGCTGGGGGTTAAATCAGGCGCTGGATTGTGCCTGTGACGGGCGGACTGGCAAAAGAAAGCCCGGGCACTGCCCGGGCTTTCCTGGTTTCACTGCCTGATCAATCAGGGATTACAGGCTGTAATACATATCAAACTCTACAGGGTGAGTGGTCATGGCCAGACGCACACAATCCTCACGCTTGAGAGCAATGTATCCATCGATCAGGTCATCGTCGAAAACGCCACCGGCCTTCAGGAATTCCCGGTCCTGATCCAGGGAGTCCAGGGCTTCCTCCAGACTGCCACAAACCTGAGGAATCAATGCTTCCTCTTCTGGAGGCAGATCATACAGGTCCTTGCTGGCGGGTTCGCCAGGGTGGATCTTGTTCTGGATGCCGTCAAGGCCAGCCATCAGCATGGCGGCAAAGAACAGGTAAGGGTTGGCCGTCGGATCGCCGAACCGTACCTCGATACGGATGGCCTTGGGGTTGCCGCCCATGATGTAGGGAATTCGAATAGCTGCAGAGCGGTTTCTGGACGAATAAGCCAGCAATGTCGGCGCTTCAAAGCCCTTTACCAGACGCTTGTAGGAGTTGGTGGAGGCGTTGCCGAAGGCATTCAGAGCCTTGGCGTGCTTGATGATACCGCCAATGTAGTAAATGGCTTCATCAGACAGGCCTGCGTAGCCTTCTCCGGCAAATACGTTTTTGCCGTCCTTGAAGATGGACTGGTGACAGTGCATCCCGCTGCCGTTGTCGCCAACCAGCGGTTTGGGCATAAATGTCGCAGTTTTGCCGAAAGCGGCGGCGACGTTGTGTACACAGTACTTCAGGATCTGGGTTTCATCGGCCTTGGCAACCAGGCTGTTGAACTTGGTACCGATCTCGTTCTGACAGGCATTGCCCACCTCGTGGTGATGCAGGTCGATTTCCAGTCCCATTGCCGCCATGGTTTCGCTCATAGCGCAGCGCAGGTCGTGGGCTGAGTCTACCGGGGGGACCGGGAAGTAGCCGCCTTTGACCCGGGGTCTGTGGCCCATGTTGCCGCCTTCGAATTCAGCACCTGAAGTCCAGGCCGCTTCCTCGGAATGCAGCTTGTAACTGGCACCTTCCATATCGGCAGTCCAGCGTACGTCATCAAAGACGAAGAACTCCGGTTCCGGGCCGAAATAGGCGGTGTCACCGATACCGGTGGTTTTCAGGTACTCTTCGGCGCGGCGGCCTACCGAGCGAGGATCGCGGTTGTAGCCCTGCATGGTCTTGGGTTCGATGATGTCGCAGCGGACGTTCACCTGAGGCTCGTCAGCAAAAGGGTCCAGTACTGCGGTGGAATCGTCGGGTTTCAGGATCATGTCGGATTCGTTGATACCTTTCCAACCGGCTACAGAGGAGCCGTCGAACATCATGCCCTCAAAAAACTCCGCATCGATTCGATTGGACGGGAACGTTACATGCTGTTCCTTTCCCTTGGTATCTGTAAAACGGAGGTCAACCCACTTTACATCGTTCTCTTTGATTAAATTAAGCGTCTTTTCAGACATTCCTGATCCTCCGTGTGATCAATCTGATAGGTTCGTTTACTATTGGTTTAATATTGAAGTCCCGTCAGCCTCTCCCCCCGCGGGTAGAGCAATGACTGGTGTCCTCCAGTACCTCTATTCAAGAAGCGAATCGTAAGGCTCAGTGATTGGCTTGCCTTGAGTCCCAAGAGTGGAGCAAAATATATGCCATAACGTGGTAACTTAAAAGGCCCGTATTTCAGGGGCTTATCGGGACCGGCGCGTTTAAAATGCACAACAATGGAGCATTGAATCCCGAGTCGCACTATTATAATGCAGAGCTCGGATAATTAGTAATGCAATAGAAAAAAAGGCCGGGCGCCGGCAGCCCATAAATTCCTCGCAGCCACGTCTGTGAACCCCCTGTTCTCCCGTTTTCGTCTGTCAGAATCCCATTATGTTGTTTGTAGTCAAATTGTATCCAGAAATTACCATCAAGAGCCGCCCGGTACGCAAACGGATGGTGCGCATGCTGCGCAAAAACCTCAGGCGCCTGTTGAGGGAGATCGGCGCCGAAGTAACTGTGGCCGGTGGCTGGGATGCGATTGATATTGAAACCTCTTCCGATGACGAAAATCTGCTCAATCGGGTGTGTGAGCGATTGCGGTGCACCCCGGGGATAGCGCAGTTTCAGATAGTAAGGCGCCATCCCCTGCAGGATCTGGACGCCATAGTGGAGGCCTGCCTGCCGGTCTACGCTGACCGCCTGGCCGGCCGTACCTTTGCCGTGCGCTGCAAACGTCAGGGTAAGCACCCTTTCAGTTCGGTGGATGTGGAGCGCCATGTGGGTGCGGCATTATTGCAGCAGACCGGTGCAGCCGGCGTTCGTCTTAAAGACCCCGATGTAACGGTGCAACTGGAGATTCGCCAGGATTTTGTTCATGTGGTTGAGCAACAACAACCCGGCATCGGCGGGTTTCCTCTCGGCGCCGTGGAACCGGTACTCTCTCTTATCTCAGGAGGTTTTGACTCGGCCGTATCCAGTTACCTGTGTATTCGCCGTGGATTGTTGACCCACTATTGTTTTTTCAACCTGGGAGGCAAGGCCCATGAGCTGGCAGTCAAGGAGGTGGCCCTGTATCTGTGGATGAAGTTCAGCGCGTCTCATCAGGTACTCTTTATTACCGTTCCATTCGAACCGGTGGTGGCAGAAATTCTTGCCAGGGTGGAAAACTCCCAGATGGGAGTGATACTGAAACGTATGATGATGCGGGCTGCCTCGCGGTTGGCGGACGAGATCCACGCCCAGGCACTGGTTACCGGAGAAGCGGTAGCGCAGGTTTCCAGTCAGACACTGCCGAATCTCAAGGTTATTGATGGTGTCACCGATAAGCTGGTGCTGCGTCCCCTCATCGTGTCAGGCAAGCAGGATATTATCGATCTGGCCCGGGAAATCGGCACTGAGCAGTTTTCCAGTCAGATACCGGAATATTGTGGCGTCATTTCCGACAAGCCTACGACCAAGGCCCGTCCCGAGCGTATTGCCCGGGAAGAGGAGCGCTTCCGGATGGATCTGCTCGACCAGGCGGTAAACAATGCCCAGGTACAACTGATAAGCCAGGTAGCCGAAGACCTGGCGAATCCTCAGCAGGCAATCCGGGTGGAAACCGAGTTAAAGCCAGGTGCCATTCTTATCGATATACGGCATCCGGACGAACAGGAGCGCGCTCCGCTGTACCTGCAGCAAGGCGCGGACGTGGAAGTACTGCAGGTACCGTTTTACCAGCTGCAATCTTATATGGAAGGCAAGGATCCTGAGGGCGACTATCTGCTTTACTGCGACAGGGGCATGATGAGTCGCCTGCATGGGGCGCACCTGGCAGATCAGGGCTTCATAAATGTCGGTGTCTATCAGCCTGTTGCGGCCTGAGGGCCAGTGCCTCATTCCGACTTTGTGCTCCCGCACGGGGTTTGTTCTGACTTGCGTCAGGGCGGGGTATTCTGGTTCTGGTTGTTGTTTAAGTTCTTTTTAGAGTTCTTTTTCTAGACCGCACCACCTCGGAGGAAGCTGCCGTCGGAGCAACGCGCATCCCTCCGGGATTCCCTCCCTCGGTCAGGAGCCCGCAAGCGGTCTTCTTCGGTCAGTCGGTGCTGCGTTTTGATCGCTCCGTCGCCAGCTTCCCCCGGACTGGTGCTCGGTGCGAGATTCCAATCACTGAGTAGTGATGCGAGGGTGCGACAGCACTTTCTTCGCAGCTTCGTCTGCACATCGATTTGCAATCACTTCCGTCTCTTTCGAGGTCGCTGAATAACGAGAGCCACTTGCTGCAAGAGTTCTTTATCAGTCAGCGTTCATTTTCGAGACCGCACCAGCCCGGGGGAAGCTGCCGTCGGAGCAACGCGGATCCTTCCGGGATTCCCTCCCTCGGTCAGGAGCCCGCAAGCGGTCTCCTTCGGTCAGTCGGTGCTGCGTTTTGATCGCTCCATCGCCAGCTTCCCCCGGACTGGTGCTCGGTGCGAGATTCCAATCACTGAGTAGTGATGCGAGGGTGCGACAGCACTTTCTTCGCAGCTTCGTCTGCACATCGATTTTCAATCACTTCCGTCTCTTTCGAGGTCGCTGAATAACGAGAGCCACTTGCTGCAAGAGTTCTTTATCAGTCAGCGTTCATTTTCGAGACCGCACCAGCCCGGGGTAACCTGCCGTCGGAGCAACGCGGATCCCTCCGGGATTCCCTCTCTCGGTCAGGAGCCCGCAAGCGGTCTCCTTCGGTCAGTCGGTGCTGCGTTTTGATCGCTCCGTCGCCAGCTTCCCCCGGACTGGTGCTCGATGCGAGATTCCAATCACTGAGTATTAATGCGAGGGTGCGACAGCACTTTCTTCGCAGCTTCGCCTTTACATCGATTTGCAATCACTTCCGTCTCTTTCGAGGTTGCTGAATAACGAGTGTCACTTAGTGCCAAGGTGTGGTCGGCAGGGGCTTCTGTGGGCTGCAATCAAGGACCAGCGCTGAACGGCGAAAAATGACCGTTTTCCAGGGCATTTTTCAGAGTGAAGGCACCCGGGACGGGCGCGGTCCGCAGCACACAGAAGCCCCTGCCGGCCACGCCGCTCGAAGCCACCACACATGCCCTAAACGATACCCCGAAGCCACCACACATGCCCTGAACTATACCCCCAAAGCCACAACCCGCGCCCCAATCTGCCTGCTGATCAGAAATTTGCCGATTACCGTGACCAACAACACCACTTACCGGCAGGGCACTCAATTAGACACTCCCCAGCCTGATGAGGGAACGATCAGCGAGTCGTCACTGGTTCTTTCGGGCGAATCGTGTATACTCGCCGCCTTTTGTGAGGGGGCCGCAACGGCCGCCAAAGTACCCGCCTGGCAGGGGCCTTCCAAGCAGTGATAGAGAAGATCAGAAATATAGCGATCATCGCCCATGTTGATCACGGCAAAACCACCCTGGTCGACCGACTTTTACAGCAGTCAGGCACCCTGGAGACCCGGGGTAAATCCATCGATCGGGTGATGGACTCCAATGATCAGGAGCGGGAACGCGGCATCACGATCCTGGCCAAGAACTGTTCGATCACCTGGCAGGGATATCGAATCAATATTGTCGATACTCCCGGCCACGCCGATTTTGGTGGCGAGGTGGAGCGGGTGATGTCGATGGTCGACAGCGTGCTGTTGCTGGTTGACGCAGTCGAGGGGCCGATGCCCCAGACCCGGTTCGTTACCCAGAAGGCCTTCGCGGCGGGCCTCAACCCCATTGTGGTCATCAACAAGGTGGATCGTGATGGTGCCCGGCCGGATTGGGTTTTGAATGAGGTTTTCGACCTGTTCGACAGGCTTGGAGCCAATGAAACCCAGCTGGACTTCCCGGTTATCTATGCATCGGCGGTCCAGGGGATTGCCGGCTACGAGGACGACCGGCTGGCCGATAATATGGAGCCGCTGTTCGAAACTATTGTCAGGAATGTGCCACCCCCAGAGGTGGATCGGTCCGGTCCCTTCCAGATGCAGATCAGCGCGCTGGACTACAGCAGCTATGTCGGGGTGATTGGTGTCGGTCGGATTACCCGCGGGCGCGTAAGGCCCAATATGTCCGTGACGATCATTGATCGGGAAGGGCACACGCGCAAGGGGAAAGTCCTGCAGGTCAAAAACTATCTGGGCCTGGAGCAGATCGATGTCCAGCAGGCGGAAGCCGGCGAAATAGTCTGTATCAGTGGTATCGACAAACTGCAAATCTCCGACACCCTGTGCGACCCGGACCATGTGGAGGCGCTGCCGCCGCTGACAGTTGATGAACCCACCATCAATATGACTTTCCAGGTTAACGATTCGCCATTCGCCGGGCAGGACGGAAAATACATAACTACCCGTAATATCAAGGAGCGGCTGGAGCGCGAGCTGCAATATAACGTTGCTCTGCGGGTTGAACAGGGTGAAACACCGGACAAGTACCGGGTATCCGGGCGCGGTGAACTGCATCTATCGGTGCTGATCGAAACCATGCGCCGGGAAGGCTATGAACTGGCCGTGTCCCGACCCGAAGTGATCGAACATGAAATCGACGGCGTCAGGCAGGAACCCTTTGAGGAACTGGTCATCGACTGTGATGAGGTAAATCAGGGCAGTGTGATCGAGGAACTGGGTAAAAGGCGGGCTGACATGCGGGAAATGATGCCCGACGGCAAGGGCCGGGTGCGCATGACCTTTATCATTCCCACGCGGGGGCTGATCGGCTTCCGCTCGCAGTTTCTCAGCATGACCTCCGGCAGCGGTATCATGACGCATATTTTTGATCATTACGGAGTTGTGAAGACAGGCGAGATTGCCGGTCGCAAGAACGGCGTGCTGGTTTCCATGGTAACCGGTAAAACCCTTGGCTATGCGCTTTTCAATCTGCAGGAAAGAGGGCGCCTGTTCGTGGGACCCAACGTGGAAGTCTATGAGGGTATGATCGTCGGCCTGCACAACCGGGAGAACGATCTGGTGGTGAATCCCACCAAGGCAAAACAACTCACCAATGTCAGGGCTTCAGGGACCGACGAAAATATCATACTCACTCCGCCGGTGATTCACAGCCTCGAACAGGCCATGGAATTCATCGAGGATGACGAGCTGGTTGAGATTACGCCTCACCATATCCGCCTGCGCAAAAAGTACCTCACAGAAAACGAACGCAAGCGCCACAGCCGCGGCAGCCAGGCGAGGGGTTAGAGCCTTTTAGTGAATGGCGGATACAGATCAAGGGCCCGGGGCACACGGTGAGTTTCTTGATCTGAGGTTCTCTGGGGTAATATTGGCAACCTCGACGTCTTGTTATCCCAGGAATTTATGCATTGAGTGGGATAACCCGGTGACACCAAAGTAACCAAGAGGGAAATCGTGCTGGTCCTGTATCCTGAACTGAAACCATACAATCGCCAACAGCTGCGCGTGTCCGAAATCCATGAGCTCTACCTGGACGAGGCAGGCAATCCTGACGGCATTCCGGTACTTTTCATCCATGGCGGTCCGGGTAGCGCCTGCGACTTTGCCTCACGTCGCTACTATAACCCCGAGTTGTACCGGATTATCACCTTCGATCAAAGGGGTTGCGGGCGCTCTACACCCCATGCGGAACTGCAGGAAAATGACACGGAAAGCCTGATCAGTGACATCGAGGCAATCCGCTGCTTTCTTGGTATCGACCGTTGGGTGCTGTTCGGGGGGTCCTGGGGTTCAACGCTGGCCCTGCTGTATGCGCAGAAATATCCCGACCATGTCATGGCAATGGTGCTGCGCGGCATATTCCTGTGTCGAAGAGCGGACCTGGACTGGTTGTACGTGCAGGGTGCGAGCCGCGTGTTCCCGGATCACTGGCGGGAGTTTGTTGAGTTCATCCCCGAGAATGAACGGCATAATCTAGTAGAGGCGTATTACCGTCGACTAACCGGGCGTGATGAGCTGGCCCGCATGGCCGCGGCCAAGTCCTGGGTCAGCTGGGAAATTCACTGTTCCAGGTTGCGGCCCGGTGCCGACGTGCAGAAGCTGGTTTCCAAGCAGCACAATGCGCTGGCCATGAGTCGGATCGAAAGCCATTTTTTTGTCAATAATGGTTTCATCGATGAAAATCAGATTTTGCATAACCTGTCTAAAATAGAGCACATACCGGCGAAAATTATTCACGGGCGCTACGATATGGTCTGCCCCCTGGACAATGCCGCGGTGCTGCACGAGCGCTGGCCAGCCTCGGAGTTGTACATCATTCGGGACGCCGGCCATTCCGCCTCGGAGCCGGGCATTACCGACGCGCTGGTTCGCGCTACCGGCGAACTGGCCGACGAGCTCAAGGAAGCCTAGGCGGTACCGGTGCGGCGAGCATTCCAGTGATTGTTCTTATTCAGCGGGTTAAGCGCGCCAGTGTCGTCGTGGCGGGCGAGACAGTCGGCGCTATCGGACAGGGCATCCTTGCCTTTGTCGGGCTGGAGAAGCAGGACTCGGAAAAAACAGCCGAAGAGGGCCTGGATCGAATCCTGGCCTACAGGATTTTTGCCGATGATGAGGGCAGGATGAACCGGAGTCTGCGGGATATTGACGGCGGCCTGCTTCTGGTTTCTCAGTTCACCCTGGCAGCGGACACCCGGAAAGGGCTGCGTCCCGGTTTTTCATCAGCCATGCCGCCTGCTGCCGCCGAAGCACTCTACGATCATTTGCTTGCAGCTGCGCGTTCCCGTCACGGCAAAGTTGCAAGTGGGTGCTTTGGTGCCGACATGCAGGTGGAACTGGTCAATGACGGGCCAGTGACTTTTATTCTTTAGCCCCTTGAGACTGAACCCAAGGCCTTTCCAGTCCTGCGACTTAACGGGCTCGGATTTTTCTGCACGGAATCAGCTGGCGGCTCCGCCGGCTTCCTCTTTCTGCTCCTCCTTACGCTGACGCTTGCGCACCAGCTTACCGGCCAGAATACCCACTTCGAACAGCGCCCACATTGGCAGGGCAAGCATCGATTGGGTGAACGGATCCGGTGGTGTCAACAGCATCGCCACGACGAAACACCCAACAACCACGTAGGGCCGTTTGGCGGTCAGAGACTCGGGTTCTGCGAGGCCTGCCCAGATAAACAGGAATACCGCAATCGGCACTTCAAAGGCCAGTCCGAATGCGAAGAAGATAGTCAGGGCAAAACTCAGGAAGCTGCTTATATCAGGTGCTACCGCGATACCTTCCGGCGCCACGGAGATAAAAAAACCAAAAACTATACCGAAAAGTACATAACGAGCAAAGGCGATGCCCAGGTAAAAGAGGGCGACGCTGGAGATAAAAAGCGGCATGGCCACTGCTTTTTCGTTCTTGTACAGGCCCGGTGCCACGAACGACCAGAGCTGATACAGGATGTAAGGTGCGGCGATCACTGCCGCCGCGTAAAAAGTCAGCTTGAACGGCGCAAAAAATGGTGAAGTGGGGTCGATCGCGATCATGCTGGAGTTTTCCGGCAGGGCAGCGATCAGTGGGTCGGCGATAAAGACGTAGATTTCATTGGCAAAAGGGAAAAGGCACAGAAAGATGACAACAACTGCCACCAGGGCCTTAAGAATCCGATCACGCAGTTCAATCAGGTGATCGATAAGAGTCAGTTCTTTTTCCTCTTCAGCAGATATCATGACTTGTCACCCGCATTGCCGGATCTGGATTGCCCACTCTTGCTGAACTCTTCTTCAATCTCCTGTTTGCTGGCTTTCACTTCCCGGGAAATATCGTTGACATAGCTGACTGCCTGCTGGATTTCGCTTTTGATGGTTGCCTCGGGCTTGTCGTTAGTGCCTTCGGCGTCGTTTTGCTTATCAGCCTGGGAGGCCGTCGGCCCGGGACCGTTTTCAGAACCGCTGACAGCGCCGGTGGTGTCGGTCTGCCGGGGCTTGCCCGGGTCTGAAGTCGCCGCCTTTTCTATATCGCTGGCAAATTCCTTGGCCTGCTTCTTGGCATCCTCCACTTCGGCGAGAATCGACTCGTTGTGCAGCTGCCGTCTGATTTCATCGGCGTTCAGCTCCCGCTCCACATCAGCTTTGATCTTGTGAAAGCTTCGGCGAAAGCGCCCGACCCACAGGCTCGCGGTCCGGACAGCGGAGGGCAGTCGTTCGGGGCCGATGACCAGCAGGGCGACGACGAAGATGACAAGTAGTTCCGATGGACCAATATCAAACATAGACCAGACGCCAGGGTTTCCGGAAGGGTGAGGGCCAACTGGCCTGCCGGCCAGTCAGCGAGTGTAATTTATGGATGAATCGGGGAAGAACGACGGCGGTCAGCTTTTCGCCGCAGTGTCGGAGGTCTTGTCATCATCCGTTTCGGCTGTTTCCGACTTTTCGACGTTCTCCTCCTTGTCGTCATCACCCTCATCGTCCTTCATGGCGGTCTTAAAGCCCTTCAGAGCACCACCAAGGTCGGAACCAAGGTTACGTAACTTCTTGGTACCAAAAAGCATCACCACAATAAGCAGGACGATTAACAGCTGCCAAATTCCAATACCACCTAAGCCCATGTGTTACCTCCAAAACAGGCTTTCGGGCAGACTGGTTGCCGGGCAGCAACCGATTCCCGAAGCCTGTGAGTTCCCTATTGGTTAGTTCGCGACGCTTTTTCGACAAGGCCGGATATAGTAAAGCGTTTTTCCAGTTCCTCCAACACTTGCCTGGCGTCAAGATCCAGATGACTCAGCATGACCATGCTGTGAAACCACAGGTCAGCAGTTTCCTTTACCACTTCCAGGCGCCTGCTGTCCGAAGCGTCCTGTTCACAATCTTTTGCCGCCAGCACGGCTTCCACGGCCTCTTCACCCACCTTCTCCAGAATCTTGTTGAGGCCTTTGCGGTGCAGGTCTGCCACGTAGGAGTCAGGAGCATCCGCCTGTTTGCGCTGTGCCAGAATGGCTGTCAGTTGTTCAAGAATGTCGCTCATAGTTTGATCGGCCTGGGGCTGGCGGTTCAGCTGCCGCCGTACATCTGACTGGGATCTTTGATCACCGGATCCACACTCTGCCACTGGCAGTTGACCAGTTTCTGATAAAAACAGCTTTCCCGCCCGGTATGGCATGCCACCCCGCCCACCTGTCTGACCAGGTAGCAGACCGAATCATTGTCGCAATCGAGGTAGATATCCACAAGCTCCTGAATGTTGCCCGACTGCTCTCCTTTTCGCCACAGGGACTGTCGGGAACGGGACCAGTAGACTGCCCGCTTTTCCTGCACCGCGGTCTGTAAGGCCTCCCGGTTAAGCCATGCCTGGGTAAGGATGCGCTTACTGACATGGTCCTGGGTAATGACCGGCACCAGCCCTTGCGCATCCCAGTTAACCTGGTCGAGATAATCGTCAGTCATTGTGTTATCCGCCGGGGAGCCTCTGAACGGCCGCCCGTAACCTTGATGAACAATAGCACGCTAGTATAACGGAACCGTGACAGCATGGTGAGTCGGCTGGCATTCTTTGCTCAATCTCTACGCACCAGTAACCACAATCCGCCAAGGGCCAGCAGTAGTGTGGCCAGCGGCAGGTCGGCGACAGCTGCCTGTGCCGTCGGGTGAGTCGAAGCCAGGGCCGCCGCGAGAAACACTGAGCCGGCCAGCAATGAACGGCTGCGGCGCGCGGATTCCTTTTGCTTTTCCAGCAGTCGCTCATTCCGCAGGGTAGTGTTGATTTCGCCAAGCTGGCGGGTCTCGCGAATGGCATCGATCGAAAGTTGCGGAAGATCAGGCAGTTGGTCGATCCAGTCCGGTATGTTCTCTCGAAGCCGCGAGAACAGGGCAACCGGGCTCAGGCGGCGGGCGTTCCACTTCTCAAGGTAGGGCAGGGCTGTTTCCCACAAATCCAGTTCCGGATAGAGCTGTCGTCCCAGCCCTTCGATGTTCAGCAGGGTTTTCTGCAGGAGCACCAGGGAGGGTTGCACTTCCATATTGAAGCGCCCTGCCGTGCGGAACAGTTGCACCAGCAGTTGGCCAAAGGAAATGTCTTTGAGGGGTTTTTCAAAAATCGGCTCGCACACCGTGCGCATGGCGGCCTCGAACTCGGTAATCCGGGTCTCCTTGGGAACCCATCCGCATTCCACGTGCAGCTCGGCTACCTTGCGGTAGTCCCGTTTGAAGATGGCCAGCAGGTTCCTGGCCAGGTAAAGCTGGTCCGCCGGGCTGAGCGAGCCGATAATGGCGCAATCAATGGCGATGTACTGAGGCTGGTCAGGGCGCTCCGGATTAACGAAGATATTTCCCGGGTGCATATCGGCATGGAAGAATCGGTGTTCAAACACCTGGGTAAAGAAAATTTCAACGCCGATTTCGGCCAGCCTTTTCAGATTGACACGCCGTTCCCGAAGAGTCCTGATGTCTGACACCGGAATGCCATAGATGCGTTCCATCACCAGCAGGTTGCGGCGGCTGTATTGCCAGTAAACCTTTGGCACGTATAACTGGGCGGAGTTTTCAAAGTTGCGCCGCAATTGCGTGGTATTGGCGCCTTCGGACAGCAGGTTCAATTCGTCGAAAATGATCCGCTCGTAGTCGTCGATAACCTCCACCGGGCGCAGCCGCTTGCCGATGGGAATGCGGTTCTCGATATGGATCGCCAGCCATTTCAATAGCGTGATATCGGCGCGGATGGTTTTTTCGATGCCAGGCCGGATAACTTTGACGACCACTTCCTCCCCGGTCTTTAACCGGGCTGCATGGACCTGGGCAATAGATGCGGAGGCCAGCGGTTCCAGGCTGAGTTCGCTGAATATGTCGTTGGCGTGCGTGTCCAGGGACTGGCTGATGAGCGCTTCGATGCCGGGAGAATGGAAGGGCGGGACATTGTCCTGCAGCCCCTGCAGGGCATCGGCCAGGCTGGGCTCCAGGAAATCCCGCCGTGTAGACAGCAACTGGCCGAACTTGATGTAGATGGGCCCCAATTCCTCGAGCGCCAGACGCAGGCGCTGATGGCGGTTGAGCCGCAGGGTGTCCTGATGGGTCCAGGGCAGGCCGTGAAGTCGCAGGTACAGCTTGATGAGAAAAGTGCCACGGCCACGCAGGTAGTCACCCAGCCGGTATTTGGCAGCGACATTCAGTATCTTGAGCAGGCGCAGGAATTGAGTCACGGTGATTCAGCTATCCTTCCGGCCTCTGGCGCCGCCGGTCGATTCCGCTGGCCAGCCGCTGCACTCTGGCCTGGAGCCGATCCAGACGCAGGCGCAGATCATCCAGGCCCTGGTCAAAGGCTTCCACCTGATGCAGCGGGGGCACCAGCCGGCTCTCTTCGTGCAGGTATTCGTCCAGGTTGCGTCTGGCGCTGTCAGCCGTTTTGCGGGTAAAACTCCTGAGGCCATCGAACAGCTGCTGCAGGCCCTGGACAGGTACGTCTCCAATGACCTGCGAGAGTGGCTCCTGCCAGTCAATCTCCATGGCCGCGAACAGCCGGTAGACCGACTGTACAAACTCCACATCGCCGCTGATCTGGATAGCCGGGTTCACCAGTGAGCGGGTGTCTGACCTGTCGGTGAGCAGTCGCAGCATGGCCAGGGCGGAACCGCTGATGCAGGCGTCCTCGCCACGGGATGCCGTAAATGGCGGGCCCGCGGCTGGAGATTCCCTTGTACCAGTGAAGTCAGCACTTCCAGTTTGCGCGCCCATCGGGTCGGGAGAGTCCGCCGGTCCGTCCCGGTCAGGCAAGGGGGCCGGTGGATCAAAACTTAAAATAACGCTGCCGGGGTAGAAGTGCAGGTAAATGGACAACGTCGGCACGGTGACCTGTATCAGCAGAATTCTGCCGGCATGCCGGGAAATGCCTTCGGCCAGCCTGATATCCTGGGCGATGCAGCGATTGACCAGGGTTTCAAAGGGTAGCAGCAGGCTTGAGGACCGGGGGGCCATCGACATTATCTGTTCCGTTGCGTGAATGTTAAGAGGCTGGCGAATAACTCAGTTACTGGTTTCCACTGGCTTGAAGCCAAGGTGAATAGCGCAGACACCGCTCATAATGTTGTGATAGCGGGTATCCACGAAACCGGCATCCGCCATCATCTGCCGCAGTGTGTCCTGGTCGGGATGCATGCGGATGGATTCCACCAGGTAGCGGTAGCTCTCACTGTCTCCCGTCACCAGCTTGCCCGCCACCGGCCACAGGGCTGAATAGGCATCATAGGCTTTGCCGACCAGCGGATTGGTGGGCCTGGAAAATTCCAGAATCAGCACCCGACCGCCTGGTTTGAGGGTCCTGTACATGGATCGAAGGGCGGCATCCTTGTCAGTGACGTTCCGCAGGCCATAGGCGATACAGATACAGTCGAAGCTGTTGTCCGCGAAGGGCAGCGCCTCGGCATTAACCTGGCTGAAGACAATATTGCTGGTGGCGCCGCTATCGATGATCCGGTCGCGTCCCACCTGTAGCATGGAGGCATTGATATCGGCCAGAATCACCCGGCCGGAGGGTCCCACCAGGCGGGAAAATTTCAGGCTCAGGTCGCCCGTACCACCAGCCAGATCAAGTACCGTCTGGCCTGGCCGCACGGCACTTAACTCTATGGTGAAGCGCTTGACCAGGCGGTGTGTGCCCAGGGACATGATGTCGTTCATGACATCGTACTTGCCGGCTACAGAGTCGAAGACTGCCGCCACCAGGCTCTTTTTTTCCTCCACCGGCACGGTCCGATAGCCGAAATGGGTGGTCGATTCTTTTTCATCCGGCCTGTCAGGGGTTTCGATCATAGCTTCAGGACTGCCCGGCTGACGGGTCTTCAGATTTCAGAGGTTCAATACTAACCACCTGGGTTCCGGGAGGCAATGGCTCCCGCGAGGCCCCGGCGGCACGCAGTTTTGCCAGGTATTCAGACCAGTAGTGTTGTTTGCGTTCGCCCAGCTCGCGCAGGTAATCCCAGCTGTAGATCCCCGAGTCGTGTCGATCATCGAAGACCAGGCGGATTGCGTAGTTGCCGGTAGGTATCAGGCCGGTGATCTGTACCTGTTTCTTCCCGGTCTGCAGGACTTCCTGACCCTTGCCGTGGCCCCGGACCTCAGCCGACGGGGAATAGACCCGCAGAAATTCAGCGGTCAACTCAAAACGCTCGCCATCCCGATAAGACAGCTCAAGGATGCCGGATTTCCTGTGCAGCTTGATGTCGGACGGTACGTTGTCAGAGGCCATGTCGGTTGCCGGCAGGTCAGAGTATGAAGCGGCTCAGGTCTTCGTCCCTGGCCAGCTCGCCCAGCTGCCGGTCAACGTATTCCGCGTCTACCACCAGTTCACTGTCGCCGCTGACTGCCAGGTCTGAGGCACTGAAGGAAACCTCTTCCAGCAGCCTTTCCATTACCGTGTGCAGGCGCCTGGCGCCGATGTTTTCCGTGCGCTCGTTAACCTGCCAGGCAGTTTCAGCGATTCTGGCAATGCCATCCTCGGTGAACCTGAGCTGCAACTCCTCGGTCGCCAGAAGTGCCCGGTATTGGTCAGTCAGGGAGAAGTCAGGCTCCACCAGGATGCGCTGAAAGTCCTCGCTGGTCAGCGGGTCCAGCTCGACACGGATAGGCAGCCTGCCCTGTAGCTCCGGTATCAGGTCGGACGGCTTGGACAGGTGAAATGCGCCGGAAGCGATGAACAGAATATGATCGGTTTTCACGCTGCCATACTTGGTGGTTACCGTGGAACCCTCGATCAGGGGCAACAGGTCCCGCTGCACTCCTTCTCGCGAAACGCTGGCGGACCCCTGTTCATGCCGGGTCGTCACCTTGTCAATTTCATCGAGAAACACGATGCCGGTCTGTTCGGCCGCCACCACCGCCCGATTCTTGATATCGTCCTCGTTGACCAGCTTGGCGGCTTCCTCGTCCTTGATCGCCTTGAGGGCCTCTTTGACCGTCATGCGGCGGGCACTTTTCTTGCCGGAGTTGAGGTTCGAGAACATGTTGCGCAGCTGGCTGGTCATGTCCTCCATGCCCGGCGGTGCCATGATTTCAAAGCCGACCGAGGATTCTGTCAGCTTGACTTCAATCTCCTTGTCGTCGAGTTCGCCTTCCCGCAGCTTCTTGCGGAACATCTGTCGCGTCGCGGACTGCCCCGGATCGGGTTCCGAATCGCCAGTCCGCGCCTGGGGCAGCAACACGTCCAGGACACGTTCTTCGGCAAGATCCTCGGCCCGGTGCTGGACCTTGTTGATCTCCTCTTCGCGCAGCATCTTCACGGACACATCGACCAGATCCCTGATGATGGACTCCACGTCGCGCCCAACGTAGCCTACTTCAGTGAATTTGGTGGCTTCCACCTTGATAAAGGGGGCATGGGCCAGTTTTGCCAGGCGGCGGGCGATCTCGGTCTTGCCGACGCCGGTGGGCCCGATCATGAGAATGTTCTTCGGGGTGACCTCGTTTCTGACGCTTTCATCCAGGTTCATACGTCGCCAGCGGTTGCGCAGTGCAATGGCTACGGCTCGTTTGGCTTCCTTCTGACCGACAATGTGTTTGTCCAGTTCCGAGGTGATTTCTCTTGGTGTCATGGTAGACATACAGCTAATACCTATTCAGCCCCGTCAGGATTCAGGACAGGGTCAGTTCTTCAATGGTGTGATTCTGGTTAGTGAATACGCAGATATCGCCGGCGATTTTCAGGCTCTGTGCGACGATGGTGCGGGCATCCATTTCTGTATTGTGGAACAGCGCCCGTGCTGCCGAAAGCGCATAGGGCCCCCCGGAACCGATTGCCATGATAGAGTCTTCGGGCTCGATGACATCGCCGTTTCCGGAAATGATAAGTGAGGCCTCACTATCAGCGACAACCAGTAATGCCTCGAGTCTTCTCAGAGCTCTCTCGGTACGCCAGAGTTTGGCCAACTCAACCGCCGCCCGGGTCAGTTTACCTCGGTGCTTCTCCAGTTGCTCCTCGAACCGTTCAAACAGGGTAAAAGCATCGGCCGTGCCGCCGGCGAACCCCGCGATCACCTTGTCGTTATAAAGACGCCTTACCTTGCGGGCATTACCCTTCATAACGGTATTGCCCTGGGACACCTGACCATCACCTCCAATGACCACCTTGTCGTCGCGACGGACGGAAACGATGGTCGTGCCTCGGTATTGTTCCACGTTGATCTCCAGATCAGTTGACAGATTGTCAGGTTCAGGAAGGGACGCCACCATTCCGTGAATTACGGGTGGCATGGTGGTAATAAGAATCCTGACAGCTACACAAAAGGTTCTTAATGGGGCGGCAGCGGGGGATTTCAAGCGGGGTCAGCGAGGATCCAGAGGAAAACTGTTGATATCGTTCACCTGCAGCAGTGACCTGATCCGGTTAAGCTCCGCCGGTGTATCGAATGGCCCCGCCTGCACGAGGTGAAGGACGCGGCCACCGGGTACGGTTTCCTGCTTGATGAACGCAGCCACGCCCAGGTCATCCAGCATGCCTACCTGGCGTTCGGCACTGCTTGCCTGCTGAAACGCGCCGATCTGCAGTAAGCGGCGGTCGCCGCCGCGGGCCGGCGCTGATTCTGCGCGGCGTGGTTCTACCGCGATTTCCACTGCCAGGGGTACCGGTGTGGTGTTAACCGGTACTTCATAGTCCCGTAACTCGTCATAGAAACTCAGGCCTATGGGGCTTTCTTCAGCGACCTCTTCAGCGGCCTCTTCGTCGACGCCGGGATCACCGTCTGCTGCAACGACGGTCAGGGTCTGTTCCGCAGGACGCACTTCCTCAGCCTGCAGCGAGGGCGCAATCTGCCGTGGCGCAGACTCGCCGGCAGCAAGAGTTGTCTGCTGGCTTTGCAGCGGCGGTACCTTACCGGAAAGGTAGAGCAGAAAGCAGCCGAAAACACCGACCGCAATGCCGGTAATCAACCCGGTGAACAGCAGCGTCCATGCGGGTGGCGCGTCCATAGCGCGTTTCTCCAGAACCGGTTCCGGCCTGATTTTTGCGAAATCGTGAACCATCAGCAGCGGGTCAGACAGGGCACAGATTCCTTCTGCGACAAGGCCGACCAAAATTCCCCGTTCAATACACAACCAACATTATCGGTTGAGCCTGCAGTCTCTTTATGAGGTGTAATGATGCGCCGTTCAGATCTGTTTGTCACCCGGATCCGGGGGTGGAAGGGCCTGTCAAAGTTCGCTGTCCATTAGAAGGGCTGCTGCCGGGAAATGATGGCGGCAGGGCGTGTTCAAAGCACTCCAGGGGCGGGGCTGCGAATTTTTCAGGTCAGATCAACCGGGTCCACATCAATGGACCATCGGACCTTCCTGGCTGACTTAAGTGTCTCTACCTGGGGGCAGACACGCGCCAGGAGCGTCTGCATAGCGCCCCTCGAGGAGGCTTTTACCAGCATCTGGGTGCGGAATTTACCGGCTCGTCTCTCCATCGGTGCGGGCAGGGGGTGGTGAATCTCCACGTCCCCCAGCTTCAGGCTCTGGCAGGCCTGGGTACAGAGAGAGCGGGTCTGCTCCAGCAGGGAAAGAGACAGGCGCTGGTCGGTGCTTTCCGCTCGAAACAGCGCCAGGTGACAGAATGGCGGCATGCTGGTTTCGCGCCGCTCCTGCAGCAGCAGATCGGCGATACTGTGGTAGTCGTTTGCCACCAGTGATTGCAGTGACGCGTGGGTAACATGCCGGGTCTGAATAGTCACCTGCCCGGGGTTTTGCGCCCGCCCGGCCCGCCCCGCCACCTGAAACAGCAGTTGCAGCATGTGCTCCTGGCCCCGGAAATCGGCGCTGAACAGGCCGCTGTCCGCATCCAGAACCGCTACCAGGGTGACACCTGGAAAGTGGTGCCCCTTGGCCAGCATCTGGGTGCCTACCAGGATGCAGGGGGCCCCTGACTGCACCTGGACCAGGCGGCTGCTGAGCGCGTTTTTGCGCCGGGTGGAGTCGCTGTCGATGCGCAGAACCGGTATGTGCGGGAAGCGCTCCTGCAGGAATTGCTCACTTTTTTCGGTTCCCACCCCCCGCGTCAGCAACTGGGTTGAGCCGCAGAAATTGCACTCACCCGGCAGGCCATGCCGGGATTCGCAGTGGTGGCAGCGCAGGCCCGGAGGCGACTTGTGCACTGTCAGCTGGGCATCGCAGCGCCGGCATTCGAAGACGTAACCACAGTCCTGGCAAACCAGGCTGGGCGCAAAGCCTCTGCGATTGATAAACACCAGCACCTGGTTACCCTGACCCAGATGGTGTTCGATCTGACCTAGAAGGATGTCTGAGAAACCGTCCCGGGTTGCCGCTTTGGCGATATCCAGCAGACTGATCGGGGCCTTATCGGCGGTCCCGGCGCGGTGTGGCAGAGTCAGATGGCGGTAGCGACCCTCTCTGGCGTTCTGCAGGCTTTCCAGCGCCGGCGTGGCAGAACCGAGCACGATGCTGATGTTTTCTTCCCGGGCCCTGAAGATGGCCAGATCTCTGGCCGAATAGCGAAACCCGTCCTGCTGTTTGAACGAGCCATCGTGTTCTTCGTCGATCACAATCAGACCAGGCTTCGCCAGCGGCGTGAAGACAGCGCTGCGGGTACCGATGACTATGGCTGCGGTTCCATCCCTGGCCTGCAGCCAGCCCGCCAGGCGTTCAGCATCGCCAAGACCTGAATGCAGGACCACGATGTTGCATTGGAAGCGGTCGCGAAACAGACCCACGGACTGTGGAGTCAGGCCAATTTCGGGCACCAGGACCAGGGCCTGGCGACCCTGTTCCAGGACCCGGGCGATAACCTGCATGTACACCTCGGTCTTGCCACTGCCGGTAATACCGTCCAGCAGGTAGCATTGAAACTGGTCCAGCGACCGGCTGATGGTGTTTATGGCTGCCTGCTGCTCCGGATTCGGAGCGTGACCCGGCTGGCGTTCCAGGGTTGCCCGGTCGACCTGCGTGGCTGGTAGCGCCGGTGCCCTGGGGCGTGACCTGATCAGGCCCCGGGCCGCCAGACCCTTTAGCGCGGCGTCAGAGAAGCCGGCCGCCAGGCACTCCTGGCGGCTCAGTGGCCCGAACTGCTGAAGCCTTTCCAGCAGGGCCCGTTGCCGTGGTGCCCGGCCTAACAGGCTGGCGCTGTTCTCTGCCTCGGTGTCACAGGCCTCCCACACGGACTCCAGCTCCGGCCGGGTGCTGGACCCCTGCCGCAGTTTCGCCGGCAGGGCGGCACTGAAGGCTTCACCGGGCGGGTGCTGATAATAGGCGGCCGCCCATTTCAGGGTCTGTAGCAGAGGCCCGGGAAACAGGGGCGTCTCGTCCAGCAGACCGGTCGCGTGTTTCAGTTGCGCCTTTGGCACTTCGCTGGAAGTGCTGGTTTCCACCAGCATCGCCACTGCCTGACGGCGTCCGAACGGTACCTGCAGGCGCATGCCCGGTTTCCAGAACCCGGGCTCGTGGTGTGCCAATGCCACCGGGGGCAGATAGTCGAACAGGCGCCGCAGCGGCGAAGGCACTGCCAGTTTCAGGATTAGCGGCGAATTTTCTGAGCTGTTACTGGGCATGCCGGTTGGAGGTACCGCTGTGAACTGGGGTGGCCGATGCTGTTGATTGGGGAACGCGGCATGGTAAGGCCAATGGATGTGTTACTCAACCGATGTCACCGGAACCGGCCATCTGTGTCCCGAGCATTCCACTTGAACTTTGCATGGCGGTATTTAATCAGGGGCTCCCTGGTTTATACTTGGCCGTATTTCGCCGCGCCCCGCCGTCGGTGAATCCGTAACCACCCTGTAACCAGGCAGATATCCGAAGAACAAATCGAGGAGTTGGCAGAATGGCCCAGGCGCCGATCCCACAGCAATTACTGGAAGTCAGGGAGAAAATCGATCAGGTGGATCGCGAGCTGGTGCAGCTGCTGGCGCAGCGGTTCGCCCTGACCAGAAAAGTGGGTCATCTGAAGGCGGACAGCAAACTGGAAGCCGTTGACCCGGCCCGTGAGGCGCAAAAGCTGGAGAATCTGCGCAACCTGAGTCGTGAGCATGCTCTGAATCCTGAGCTGGTGGCCGAGCTGTTTACGCGGATTATGGCTGAGGTGGTCGCCAATCACCGGCAGATTCGCGAGGGCAGCCAGGGGTAAAGGCCAGAGCGGTGTGGTAATTAAATTGGGGTCATTAATCAGAGGCTCCTTATAAGGATTGACGGCGTTTGTGCGCCAAGCCTTGCGTGCGCCGGCATCTCTGGTAGAATGCTCGCCCATTTTGCTGGATGTAGGGTGCCAGCGCTTGAGATTAGAATCAGGTGTGGTGCACGGACCAAATGACGGTTTGTGTAGCGACGCCGCCGGAGACCACGATGAAACCAGAAATACATCCCCAATACACAGCGATCAAGGCCACTTGCAGCTGCGGCAATGTTATCGAGACGAGCTCAACCCTGGGTAAGGACATTCTTATCGATGTCTGCTCCAACTGCCACCCCTTCTACACAGGTAAGCAGAAGATCCTGGATAGCGGTGGTCGTGTCGACCGCTTCAAGCGCCGCTTCGGTAGCCGCAAGGTCTAGCTCGGAAATTTCTCCCCAACCCTTGTGGGGGCACCTCGGGGCACGCCTTAAGGCGAGCCTCGCTGCGGATTCCGGTCAAATTTACGGACTGATTTTTCCCCTGCACACACCCGCGTCCGCGGGTTTTGTCCAAGGCTTTTTCACACTGATCTGATTTTCGTTGCTGAAGGTGGAAATGGCCTTAACCCTTCGGAATGCGGCTAAAAGAGCGCCAGCCGAATTAGTGTGAGCTAGCCCTAGAACAGCGTCTCGATTGATACCTCGGTGTCCTCACCGTCAGCGGTGACGGCCGGTGTGTCATTGACCGGTGCATCCGGTTCGTTCTCAACCCGGAAATATTCGAACATGGTGTTGGCTTCGCCAGGTCTGGCCGGTCGGCCGGTGGTTTTTTCCACCAGGCGGTCAACCAGCCCGTCGGGCCTTCTCATGGTGCGCTCCGGCATGCCCTGCAAGGCCTCTTTCATGTAATCGATCCAGATCGGTACGGCAACAGTTGCACCCTGTTCGGATTCTCCCAGGGGTCTGGGCTGGTCGAAACCCACGAAAACAGTCGTCGCAATATCCCGATTGAAGCCGGAAAACCAGAGTTCCTGCGGGCCATTGGTGGTTCCGGTCTTGCCCATCAGGTCGCTGCGATTGATCGCCCGCTGTACGCCCCGCCCGCTGCCTTCCACGACCACGGAGCGCAACATGCTGTTCAGTATGAACGCTACCCGTGCATCAAGAATCCGCTCGGCTTTTTGAACCGGCACCTCGGCATCCTGGCTGACGTACAGGTCACAGTCCTCCGCGCAGGCCACCAACGGTTCGGCAGTGTAGATGACCCCCTCGGGCAGATTGCGAATCTCTTTGATAAACCAGGGGTCCACCTTGAAGCCACCGTTGGCAATCGTCCCATAGGCTGAGATCAGCTCCAGTGGCTGGACATCCTGGCTGCCCAGCGCCACAGTGAGATCACCGCGCGGGAAGCCGTCGGTCTCGATGCCCAGTCGCGATGCAAAATCGATGACTGTATCCGAGCCCAGTTGATCGAACAGCCGCACCGCCGGCACATTGCGTGAATCCTGCAATGCATAGCGCAGGGTGATGGGGCCGAGAAACTTATCGTCGTAGTTATTCGGGCGGTAGCCGCTGCGGGTGATCGGCGCGTCGTTAACAGTTGAGGCTGCCCCGTAGCCCTGTTCCAGGGCTGCCCCATAGACAAAGGGCTTGAAGTTGGAGCCAGGGGGGCGAGGCGTCAAAACCCGATTCACCTGGCTGCGGCCAAAGTCATAACCTCCGACCAGGGCGATTATTTCGCCAGTGGTCGGCGAGACCGACACCAGAGCACCCTGCACGTCCGGAATCTGACCGAGGTGCCATTGCCCATCCATCTGCTTGACGCGGATCAGGTCGCCGACAGCCGCAATGTCACTGGCAGCCTGAGGGGGAGGCCAGGCGTTGTTCTGGGAAATATAGGGCCGCGCCCAGCGCATCTCTTCCCAGCCGATCGAAATTATCTCGCCGTCTTTCAGCAGCACGCGCAGCTCACGCTCTCCGGTAGCAACGACGATACCCGGCTGCTGGTTGCCATAAACCGGCACAGCGGTGAGCTCCTGCAGCCACCGGGCGGTTGGATCCACGTCGTTGAATTCATAGTGCGCATCGACACCGCGGAAGCCGTGACGCTTGTCGTAATATTCTTCCAGGCCGTGAACCAGAGCCTGCTTGGCGACCAGCTGCCTGTCCCCATCTATACTGGTGACCACTTCGAACCCCTGGGTATAGGTGTCCTCGCCATACTCCGAGTAGAGTTGCTGCCGCACCATTTCAGCAATAAACGGTGCTGGCACTTCGATTGCACGGCCGTGCCGACGGGCGGTTACCGGGGCAGCCTGGGCATCGGTCAGCAGCTGCTGATCGATCATCCCCTGATCGTACATGCGCTCCAGTACTCGATTCCGGCGTTCCATGGCCCGGTCTGGATCGGCCAGTGGATTGCAGGGCGAGGGGCAGGGCAGTAGCGATACCATCATGGCCGCTTCCGGCAGGGTCAGTTCGCTCGCGTCCTTGCCGTAGTAAATAAACGAAGCTGCGCCGATGCCGTCGGCACCGGCACCGAAGTACACCAGGTTCAGGTAGAGTGCGAGGATTTCCTCCTTGCTCAGCTCCCGCTGTATCTGCAGAGCAAAGGGGATCTCCTTGAATTTGCGTAAATAGACATTGTCGTTGTCGAACGAGATATTGTTTGCCAGCTGCATCGTAATGGTGCTGCCACCACCCAGGTTGACACCTCGCACGAACCCCCAGAAACCGCGCAGAAGGCCGCGAATGTCTACGCCGGGGTGGGAGTAGAATCCAGGGTCCTCGCTGGCGATAACTGCATTGCGGATGAGTTCTGGAATCTCCTCGAAACTGAGCGGCTGGCGGCGGTTGCCGATTTCATCGATCAGGCGAAAATCCGCGGTGTAGATGCGCAAAGGGGTTTCCAGCTGCACGTTGCGGTAGCTTTCCGCCGAGGGGAGCTGGGGCGCCAGGTACATATAAGCAGCGGCGCAGACCATAAGGACGCCGCAGAACATCGCGGTAGCCCAGATTGCAGTCCACTTGATTAAATTCTTCAGTCGCTTGTTCACAATTTCTCGAAGTCCGGAATCTGGCGTGAGCTCTGCAGGCTAACCAATTCCTCCTGCCAGCTCAGGTAATCCGTGGGTGGGCGGCGGGTACTCGTCGCTCCCGCAGCTAAGTATACACCCTGGGAACGGGATTTCCCTGTCCGACAGGATCCCGCGCTGGTGGTCGTCCAGCCACCACCATCTGGCAACCAACTCGCCACCCGAACGCAGAGTCTTCATAAAGTGTGACCGCCGTGGATGAATGTCCCCTGTAGCTGCCCTGTAATCGTGATGGGATTCATAGAAATGACCACGTACATACGCGATGATTCCAATCCAGGTCAGAGCTTTAGATTTCAATATAATTACTTGAAAACTATAAAAAATTCATTTCACGCCGATAGTTTGGGTTGAATTATGGAATTTTTACCAACCCTGACCTAGGTTTTGAATGACCGGATTGTCGGCAGGCTTCTTCCCAGGGCGAAGTCTGACAGGCCGGCCCGCTCGGCGCAGCAACCGCCGGAGCTGGATAACGACCAGAGCAGTTTAGACACAACACCAGAATCTTAGAACAGCCAACTTCAGGAATTGCCAGGTGCTAGATAAATTCAGAAATTTCGGGCTTAGATCTACCTCACTGTTGGGTGTGGACATCAGTTCTTCTTCGGTGAAAATCGTGAAACTGAGCAACAACGGCGGGCGGTACAAACTTGATAACTACGTGATCCGGCCTCTGCCGGCGAAGTCGGTTGTCGAAAAAAACATCAGTGATATCGGCGCTGTCGGTGAAGCGATCGCTGGCGCGGTGAGTGTCATGAAGCCCTCCATCAAAGAGGCCGCCGTCGCGGTGGCGGGTTCGGCGGTGATCACCAAGACTATTGAGATGAACGCGAGTCTGAGTGACTCCGAGCTGGAAAATCAGATTATCGTGGAGGCGGATCAATATATTCCGTATCCCCTCGATGAAGTGGCAATCGACTTTGAACGGCAGGAATTGTCACAGCGTAGCGAAGACCTGGTCGAAGTGCTGCTGGCGGCCTGCCGCAAGGAAAACGTGGACTCCCGGGTGACAGCCCTGGAAATGGGCGGACTGGAAACCAAAGTCGTGGATATCGAAGCCTACGCCATAGAGAGAGCGTTTGGTCTGCTGAATGAGCAGATCGAGGCGGAAGAAGACCAGACCACTGCCATCATCGATATTGGTGCCACCATGACAACCCTGAACGTCATGATGGACGGCAAGACGATTTATACCCGCGAACAGATGTTCGGCGGCAACCAGCTGGTGGATGATGTAATCCGACGCTTTGGACTCACATCCATGGAAGCAGAGCTGGCTATCAAGCGCGGCGGGCTGCCGGAAGAATTTGAAGTTGAATTGCTGCTGCCCTTCAAGGATTCCGTGGTACAGCAGATAAGCCAGACGCTGCAGTTCTTTTTTTCCTCCAGCCACTACAACGAAGTGGATCATATCGTGCTGGCCGGCGGCGTGGCCGCGATACCCGGCCTGGACGAACTGGTGCAGGAGCATCTTTCCACGCCGGTACTGGTGGCCAACCCATTCAAGGAATTGCAGATAGGTTCCAAAGTCAACAAGACCATGTTGCGCAATGATGCTCCGGCACTGTTGATCGCCTTCGGTCTGGCAATGCGAGGGGCGAACTGATGGCTCAAATCAATTTACTGCCCTGGCGTGAAACGCTGCGGGAAGAGCGCAAGCGCAAGTACCTGGCACTGATGGTCGTGGTGCTGATAGCGTCCGGCGGGGTAGTGCTGGCGGCCGATCGTTATGTGCGCGGCGCCATGGTTAATCAATCCGCAAGAAACGAATACCTGATGGCGGAAATACGGCTGATGGAAGAGCAGGTGGCCGAGATCAGCAAGCTGCAGCAGCAGAAGAGTGAGATTCAGGATCGTATGTCAGTGATTCAGAATCTGCAGGGCTCGCGGCCGGTGATCGTCAGAGTATTTGACGAGCTGGTCAAAACGCTCCCTGACGGGGTTTATTTTGAGACCCTGGAGCGCAGTGCCGATCGCATGTCTATAGTGGGCGTTGCAGAGTCCTACAGCCAGTTGACCACCCTGATGCGCAAGCTGGATGGCTCCGACTGGTTCACGGCACCAAACCTGCGCATCATCTCCGCCGCCGACGACGAAGGCGCCTTCGACGATACCGCGGCCAATCGCTTTAACCTCAACCTGACCCTGGTTACACCCAGTGAATCAGGTGAGGAAGAACTTTCAGAATAAGGTTTAAATTATGTCCGCGTTCAAGAAAGCCATTGATGAACTTCGCAGTTTTGACCTCGCCGACCTGACCGATTTCGACAGTGTCGGGGTCTGGCCGGCGCCCGTTAAATTCGTGCTCGTGCTGCTCGTGATCGGGGGGTGCCTGTCGGCCGGCTATTTCCTTCACGTCAAAAATCTGCGTGAGCAGCTGATGCGCCAGCAGGCCGAAGAAGTTTCCCTGCGTCAAAGTTTCGAACAGAAAGCCTTCCTCGCCGCCAACCTGGCTGAATACCGGGAACAGACGGTCGAGATGGAAGCGGCATTCTCTGATCTGTTGCGGCAGTTGCCCAGTGAAACGGAAGTTCCGGGTCTGGTCGATGACGTGACTGATACCGGACTTGGAAGTGGTCTGGAGTTTGCCAACATTGAGCTTTCAGACGAAGTGACACAGGAAATATACATTGAACTGCCGATCGAGATCGATGTGACCGGCAATTACCATGACTTCGCCACTTTTGTAAGCGGCGTGGCAGCTCTGCCCCGCATCGTGACCCTGCATGATTTTCAGATAGTGAGAAGGGACAACGTCTTTCTGGACATGAGTATCACGGCGAAGACTTACCGATACAAAGAGGACAACCAAGAGCTGAGTGCTCTGTGAGATGGTAAGACCTATGAAACCAATCAAACTTGCAACGACCGCTTTTTTTGCCTTGTTGATAGCAGCCTGCGCACCGGTTAATGATTTTTCCGACCTGCAGCAGTTTACTACCGAGGTCCGCGCCAGGCCGGGTGGCGATGTCGAGCCGGTACCCGAATTCAAGGCCTACGAAGCGTTCACCTACGGCGCTGCAGGATTCCGAAGTCCGTTCGATATTCCGATCAGGATTCAGTTGCAGGAGGGCATGTCGTCATCCAAGAATGTGAAACCTGACCTCGACCGACTAAAAGAACCTCTTGAAAGCTTCGCGATAGCCGAATTAGCTATGGTAGGGATGGTAGAAAGGAATGGTCACTATGTCGCCCTGGTGGAAAATGGCATGGGTGAGGTGCATCGTGTTCTGTTGGGAAATTTCCTGGGCAGGAATCACGGCAAGGTGGTTTCCATTTCTGCCTCGCAGCTGGATCTCGTGGAGATAGTGCCCAGCGGTACGGGGGGCTGGATGGAAAGACCTCAATCTCTGACCTTGGTCAGGTAAAAAAGGACAGGGAGGCAGGATGCTATGTCCGTGATTATTAAGCCAAAACAGTACGCAACATGGGATGGATTGACTATGTGTATTAAGCGTTTCGCTTTTCTTCTGGCAGCCTTGCTGATGTCAAGCGTTGTTAGCGCGCAGCAGAATGTGCGCCTGGAAAGCATCGGGTTTGCCAGTCTGGCAGAAGACAGCGTTGAAATTCGGCTGGGCTTCGATGGTGCCCCCCCGCAACCCGACGGATTTGTACTGGATAACCCGGCGCGAATTTCCATCGATCTTCCCGGCGTAGCCAGCGGACTCTCGCAGCAGCGCTACAACATCGAGTCCAATAACGCTGACAGTGTCATTGTCCTTGACGACGGGTCCCGCACCCGGTTAATTGTAAATCTCAATCGATTAGTGAATTACGAGTCCAGTACGGTTGGCAACAGTATCGTCCTTACCGTCGGAGTCGACTCCGGCCAGGGAGCCGGCGGGGTTGCGGCCAGTACCGGCCAGCCGGCGGCCAGAGCGGCGCTACCGGCCGGGCAGTCCATCACCGATGTCAGCTTTCGCCGTGGCGAAGGTGCTGAAGGGCAGGTGGTTGTTCAATTGTCCAGTGACCGCATCGTCGGCAGTATCGAACAGATTGGTGCACGGGTTTTCGTTCAGTTCAGCAATACCGCCGTGCCAGAGCGTCTTAACAGGCGTTTTGATGTGACCGATTTTGCTACACCGGTTTCAACCGTTGATGTTCTCGGTGAGGATGGAACCGCCACTGTGGTCGTGGATGTCGAGGGTAATTACGAGTACGTCGCGTACCAGACCGGCAGCCAGTACACCATCAGCGTCCAGCCTCCACCGGTCACTGCATCTGAGTCCGACCCCACTGACGCCTATAATGGCGAGATCAGCTCGCTCAGCCTGCAGGATGTGGAAATACATGCCGCACTGCAGATCCTGGCGGATGAATACGATTTCAATCTCGTGGCACCTGCCGTCGAGGGCACGGTAACCCTGCAGTTAAACAATGTGCCCTGGGATCAGGCCCTGGATCTGGTTCTGAGAGCCGGCAATCTCGACAAGCGACTGGTAGGCAACGTGCTGTATGTGGCGCCTGCGGAAGATATCGCCGCCCAGGAACAGGCTGAACTGGAAGCCAGCCTGGCTGCCCAGGCTCTGGCGCCCCTGTATACCGAGTTCGTCCAGATCAATTATGCCAATGCCAATGACATTCTTGGCCTGCTGCTCGGCACTGGCAATGCCCAGGGTGGCGCAGCGGCACAGCCGCTGGATCCGGTTTCCCAGGGGGCTGGTGCCACCACACTGACCGCCAACGGCAACGGCATCCTGTCCTCCCGTGGCACCGCCACGGTGGACTCCCGTACCAACATCATTATTGTCCGTGACGTGGAAGAAAAACTGGAAGAGGTCAGAAATCTGGTTTCGCAGCTCGATGTTCCGGTCCGACAGGTGTTGATTGAAGCCCGGATTGTCAACGTGTCCACTGATTTTGGACGCGATCTGGGCGTGCGCTGGGGTGGTGCCGGGCAGACTGGCAGCCATGACAATTTTCGCTATGGCGGTTCACTGGATTCCACTATCGAGCAGAACAACAATCGGGTAGCCCGGGAACTGGCCATGCAGGAAGCAATGCTGGCTGGCGAACAGGCCAGGCTCACCGCCCTGGAGTCAGGTACCGACCCGAGTCTCATACCGGCACTGATTCAGGCGGCAATCAACGCCATACCAATACCCATTGGCACCACCACCTTTCCAGATGCCCTGGCCATTGACCTGGGGTCTCAGGAAGAGGAGGCTTCGTCGTTCTCGATCGGCTTCAGTGGCAACAGTGGCCTGATCGAACTGGAATTATCTGCCCTGGAAAGCAGTGGCAACGGCGAGGTAATCGCCCGACCCAAGGTAACCACCCAGGACAAGGTAACGGCAGTAATCCGGTCCGGTGTTCTTATCCCCTATCAGGCCCAGGCTGGCGGCACGGCAGGAGGTTCCACCGTAGAATTCCAGGAAGCCGTACTGTCCCTGGAAGTAACGCCGCAGATTACGCCCGACGGTCGCATCATCATGCAGCTTCTGATCAACCAGGACTCCGTGGCTCCGGGTTCCAGTCAGGTACCGGCTATCAACACCAACTCGGTGGAAACCAGTGTGCTGGTCAATAACGGCGAAACGATCGTGCTGGGTGGTGTATTCAGAGAGGAAACCACGACTCTGGAGACCAAGACCCCGGTATTGGGTGATGTGCCTTACCTCGGCAAGCTGTTCAAGCGGACCGAGAACGAGAGTCGTCGCACCGAGTTGCTGATCTTTATTACCCCGAAGGTGATTTCAGAGCTCAACGTCCTCTAGGTTTACCCTGGCCGCAGATGCTCGCGGTAATCAGGTAGAGGTTTCTTAAAATAGCCCGTGCTGATCGGCAGCACGGGCTTTTTTGTGCCTTCCATGGTCGGTAGTGGCTGTCCTCGGCTTTTCATCAGAGTACAATGGCGCCTCTCGAAGGAAAGTGACAGTCCAGGCAGATGAAATCCACTGACAATATATTTCTAATCGGTCCCATGGGAGTGGGCAAGACGACCATTGGCAGAGTGCTGGCCGAGCAGTTGGAGCTGCGGTTCCTGGATTCGGATCGGGAGATCGAAGCGGCCACCGGCGCCGATATCCCCTGGATTTTCGATGTGGAAGGGGAGGCAGGCTTTCGGCAGCGGGAATCAAGAATGATTGCCGAGCTGACCGCCCTGCAGGGCATTGTGCTGGCTACCGGCGGCGGGTCGGTGCTGGCGCCGGACAATCGCAGCTACCTGAAATCCCGGGGTTTCGTCGTTTATCTTCGAGCGTCTCTGTCCCAGCAACTGGAAAGGACCAGCCGGGACAGAAACCGGCCACTGCTGCAGACGCCGGATCCGGCCGCCAAGATCGCAGAATTAATGAAAATTCGCGAGCCCCTGTATCGGGAAACCGCCGATATTGTGGTGGACACAAACCGACGCAGTCCCCGCATGGTGTGTCTTGAGATTGCCAGACGACTGGAAAAATTCAGATCGGAGTCCGCAGCCGATACCGGCCCCTATGAGCCGGCCCCGGGGGCGACCAGCCAGGACAAGTCATCAGGAGCTGAAAACTGACCATGCAAACAGTCACCGTCGATCTGGGTACGCGCAGTTATCCCATCTATATTGGCCCCGGGCTGCTGGAAAACAAGGCGCTGATCAGCCCCTTTCTGGGCCAGGGCCGGGTCCTGGTGGTCACCAACGACGCACTGGCACCGTTGTACCTGGAGCAGGTCCGGGCGCTGACCGGGGGCGGCGACGCCATGATTCTGCCCGACGGCGAAAAGCACAAAACTCTGCAGACTGTCAGCAGTATTTATGACAGGCTGTTGGCAGACAAGTACGATCGAAACACCACCCTGGTTGCCCTGGGTGGGGGTGTGATCGGAGATATCACCGGTTTTGCCGCCGCGACTTTCCTGCGTGGGGTTAATTTCATCCAGATCCCCACCACTCTGCTGGCACAGGTGGATTCCTCTGTGGGCGGTAAGACCGGGGTAAACCACCCGCTGGGTAAAAACATGATCGGGGCGTTTTATCAGCCCCGCTGTGTCATTGCAGATACCGATGTCCTGCAAAGTCTGCCGGAGCGGGAACTGAAAGCAGGCCTGGCGGAGGTGATCAAGTATGCGCTCATCAATCGGCCGGAATTCCTGGACTGGCTGGAGCTGAATCGGCCCAGGATCCTTGCCCGGGACGCCACTTTGTTGAGCGAGGCGATCAGGGTGAGCTGTGTTGAGAAAGCCGGGATAGTCGCCAAGGATGAACACGAGGGTGGAATTCGGGCCTGGCTGAACCTGGGTCATACCTTTGGTCACGCCATTGAGACCGCGATGGGTTACGGGAAATGGCTCCACGGGGAAGCGGTGGCCGCCGGCATGGTCATGGCAAGTGACCTTTCCCTGCGCATGGGGTGGTTGCCGGCCGCAGAAGCTGCGCGCATCAAAAAAATTCTTCAGGATTACGGTATGCCGGTAGCGCCGCCTGCCGATATAGAGGAACAGCAGTACCTCGATATCATGTTGTCAGACAAAAAAGCCCGGGCTGGCAAAATTAATTTTGTGCTGTTGCAGGGTGTTGGCAGGGCAGTGGTCACCAGTGGCGTCGATAGCGCCTTGCTGAGCCAGACTCTACGGGCCCAGGCCAGCCTCTGCGAACCCTGACGGCATCGTTCAGTACTGTCCAAAATACGCAATTTAGTCGGGTGCGGCAAAGCATCCGGATGGAATGGCCATGGCAGACTACAGCGAACAGTTGCATCTCGATTTCGATCCGTTTGACTTAGCCAGTGAGACCGGGCATTTCTTTCCTGGCGGGCAACGCCAGGAGTTGCTGGACCAGCTGCTGGAGTTATGTGTCTGCAGTTCCGACCTGATTGCCGTGACCGGCCCCCTGGGCAGCGGTAAATCCACACTGGCCTGCTGGCTCGCTCTCAGTCTGGATGCCGAGTTCGTTGCGGTGCAAATTCGTGCCTCCCTGTTCATGAGTGGCGAGCAGTTTCTGGAGACCCTCGCTCTGGAACTGGGGCTGGAACTGGCCAGTGATGCCAGTACAGACGAGTTGCTGGAGCGGGTCGGTCAGTATGTCGACACCCTGCACGCCAGGTCCCGCTGCCTGCAGTTGCTGGTGGATGATGCCCATGAACTGGGCGAAGAAGCCCTGCGCTGCGTTCTCGCTCTGCTGGAGCGCCAGGCGGATTCCTCAAGCCTGGGAGAAGACGGTATTAAGGCGGTGCTGTTCGGTGAGGCCACCTTACGGGGTAGTGTGGAAAAGCTGGCCCCCTCCGCTCACCAGTTGTTGGAGCTTAAAGCGCTGGATCTCGTCGAAACCACCAGATACGTGGAGTTCAAGCTCGATTGTGCCGGCTTTGACGGAGATCTGCCAATCGACCAGGATGCCCTGGCAGTGATTCATTCCCGTGCGCGGGGAATGCCTGGAACTATCAACGTCTTGATCCGGGATGAGCTGACCGACAGCTGGACGCCCCGGCAGACGCTGCCCAGGCTGGGATTTATCGAACGTCACCTGGTGCCGTTCAGTGTCGTTTTCGGAGCGTTGGTGCTGCTGCTGTTTTTTACTGTCGGTGGAGAGGACCAATCCGGGTCGGGGCAAATGGCGGCCGTTGCTGCCGCAGAGGGGGGCTCCCAGGGACAACCCACGGGCCAGGTGCGGGTGGAGATTCCGCTGCAGATCACCAGCGCGAGTGCGGCGATCAGTAATCGGGGCGGCGGGGCTGCCGCCACCACCGACGGCCGGGTTTCCGGCTCTATTGCCGGCACCGGTCGCGGTGACCGCCCCACCGATACGCTATCCAGCAGTCAGCGACGCTCGGCAAGTGAAGCCGGCGAGGGAACTGCGCCCGCCGAGCGCAAACAGGATGCTGCCACACCAGCCCGCGTTGTGCAGTCAGCGCCCAGTGATACCGGACCCGCGGGTGGTCCGCCAGCGAATACGGTGGGCCAGCAGTCGCTGCTGGCACAACCCGCAGACAGCTATACACTGCAACTGCTTGGTTCTCATTCCGAAAGCAATGTGAAAAATTTTATTGCCAGTCAGCCGGACCCGGCGGCAATGCGTTATTTTGCGTCCCGTTACCAGGACAAGCCCTGGTTTGTCGTCGTGTACGGTAATTTCCCCACTCAGGATGCGGCTCGGGACGCCATCGACCGGCTGCCTTCTGGCCTGCAGGAGCTGAAGCCCTGGGCCCGCAATCTGGCGGATATTCAGGCGGACATTCGCCGTAATCAATGATTTCCCGGTTACTGGGCCGGTAGCGCGTTGTCCCACGCAGGTCTGACATGTAGAATTAGCGCCCGATTTGCCGGCCCTGGCCGGCAAGGCAATGAACAGGCAGTTTCTCCGGCAGCAGTCCGCAGACGATAAGGGCAAGGCATTGAGTAACCTGAAAAATGATCGATTTCTGAAGGCCTTATTACGGCAACCGGTTGATCGCACGCCGGTGTGGATGATGAGACAGGCGGGGCGTTACCTGCCTGAGTACCGGGCAACCCGACAACAGGCTGGCAATTTCATGAACCTGTGCCAGTCTCCGGAGCTGGCCTGCGAAGTCACCCTGCAGCCGCTGCGGCGCTTCCCTTTCGATGCCGCCATATTATTCTCCGATATTCTCACCATTCCTGACGCCATGGGCCAGGGGCTGTATTTTGAGGAGGGTGAAGGGCCCCGCTTTCGCAAGGTGATTCGCGACGCCGCCGATGTGGAGGCGTTGCCGGAAATCGATGTGGCCAGCGACCTGGGTTACGTGACGGACGCGGTCGCCCTGATCCGCCGGGAGCTGAATGGCTCCGTGCCACTGATCGGTTTTTCCGGCAGTCCCTGGACCCTGGCTACCTACATGATCGAGGGTGGTGGCAGCCGCGACTTTCGTATTGCCAAGCAATTTCTCTACGATCAGCCGGAGGCGATGCATCGATTACTGACCAAGCTGGCGACGGCGGTCACTGACTACCTCAACGCGCAGATTCGTGCCGGCGCCCAGGCGGTGCAGATATTCGATACCTGGGGAGGCATACTGACAACGCCGGCATACCGGGAGTTCTCCCTTGCCTATATGCGCAGGATAGTGGATGGTCTGATCCGTGAAAACGAGGGCCGTCAGGTGCCGGTGATTCTTTTCACCAAAAACGGGGGGCTGTGGCTGGAAGAGATCGCCGCCAGTGGCTGCCAGTGTGTGGGCCTGGACTGGACGCTTGAAATTGGCGGTGCCCGTCAGCGCATAGGCAGCCAGGTTGCGTTACAGGGGAACATGGACCCGAGCATCCTGTATGCCTCGCCGCAGCGGATTCGGGAGGAGGTCGGCAGAATTCTGGCTGATTTTGGTCCTGGTGAGGGGCACGTGTTCAACCTGGGGCACGGAATCACGCCGGGGGTCGATCCGGACCATGTGGCGGCATTCGTCGAGTCCGTGCATGAGCTGTCCGAGCAATACCACCAGTAACTCACCGGTGAATGCCCCGGTCATGGCCTTCGTGGGTCTGGGGTCAAATCTGGATTCCCGTTACGGTTCCCCCCGGGATACGGTGCAGGCCGCCATGACAAGGATCGCCACCTGGTCTGCTCAACCCCTGCATCGTTCGTCGCTGTGGCAGACTGATCCGATCGATTGCCCGCCCGGATCCCCGCAGTTTATCAATGCCGTGGTGGGCCTGGTTCCGGCCGTTGATGAGAGCCCCCATTCCCTGCTGGAAAGATTGCTGGCGCTGGAGCAGCAGTTCGGTCGACGCCGTTCGGGCACAGTCAATGCAGCGCGCAGCCTGGACCTGGATCTCATCAGCTTCGGTGCGCGGACAGTGGCGGATGTGAAGCTCAGGCTGCCGCACCCGGAGGCCCATCGGCGCGGCTTTGTCCTGTTGCCACTGGCGGAGATAGCGCCAGACCTGCGGCTTGCCGGCCAGTCACGCACGGTCGCGGAACTGGTGGCGGCGCTGCCAGATTCCGGGCCACTGGTCGTAAAAATCGACAGCTGATCGCAGGCGGATTGATGGAGGATGTGCCCGAGACGCCGGCCTCCACTCTGTAAACCCCGCCGATCGGAGCCCTGGGGTTGATCAGCGGGGCAGCACGACAACCCTCAAACAGGATGCACGATGGCTGCGTTCGGTGGTAAAATGCCAGCGCCTGTTTAATCATTCAATGATGACAATGATACTTATCCAGTTGTGACTATGATTTCCGCCTCACTCCGCTATCTGCTACAAACCGGCACTCTGGGCCTTGCAGTGTCGTTGTTGCCGGCCACGCAGGTCAGCGCCCAGGGCAGCGGAGTTAACGGAACGGCCATTGGTCTGGACGGCGCGGCAGGAACCCCGGGTGGCCAGCTGCTACTGCCGATTATCCGGATCGAGCGAGAAAATCGGCAGCAGGATCTGCAGGGTCTGTTCGCGGAGCAGAGCACGGATATCAATCTGGGGCTGGAATTCACGCCGCTTGACGGTCTCAGCCTGCGGGCCGATGCCTGGAGTATTCAGGAGCAGCCGACCCCGGCGCCTGCAGTCAATCAGGCCGCCAGCTGGCAGGCAAGATTACCGCAGCCCTACCTCGAGAGCGAGCGGGGGCAGGAATTTGGCCTGGACCAGTCATTTCTGGGTAACAGCCTGGAAAGCAAGGGGGTCGATCTGGGTGCGGCTTACGTGTGGGAGGCCGGGAAGGCCGGCACGTTTACCCTGCAAACCACCGCAACCTACATTCACGATTTTGAACAGCGCAACGGTGTGGTAGACGCCGGAGCCTTCCTTAACGATGAGGTCACCCTGTCCGGCAGCCCGGATTTGCAGGGCAGTCTCACGCTGACCTGGGATATTGGTAATCATTCGGCCAGTGCCGTCACCAATTACTTTGATTCGTTCAAAGATATCAGCGAGCTGAATGTGGACGAAATCAATGCGCTGGTGGAAAACATCACCACGGTGGACCTTCAGTACGGCTACAATGTGAAAGCCGGAAAAGAGGATCGCACTGTCATCTCTTTCTCCCTGGGCATTCGCAATATATTCGACAAGAAGACGACCCAGATTCTCAATCAGAACAGCCGGGTAGTGGACCAGAATGGCCGCGTTGCCTATGGTTCTATCAAGTACCAGTTCTAGGTAGCCTCTTACTCAGTAACAGAATGCTCCCGCAGAGCGTTGTGGTACTGAATCAGAGGCTTCCCGATCCAACAAGGCCCTGTGGCCAATAAGACCAAAAAAAAAGCCCCGTTCAAGACGGGGCAAAGGGCTACACAATTCTTTGCAGGAATTGCTAAAGGAGGAAAATCCGCAACAAGTATCAGCGTCGGCTTCTCTAGAAGTTCCCTATAGTAGTTGGAAACCTGAAAATTGCCGTGTACTGTTTCACAGTTTCCGCTGCTACTCCCGGTTTCCCCGCTAGGCCCTGGCCAGTGCCCAGACATCAATCCTCGAGGCTCCCTCAGCACGAAGCACCCTGGCGACAGCGTTTGCCGTTGCGGTGGTCGTGACCACGTCGTCAATCACCGCCACGTAATCCAGCTCCTTATTGTTGCCGGTATTCACTGCCTGGAATGCCCGCTGCAGGTTTTTGCGCCGCTGTCTGGCGTGAAGCCGGCTCTGGGAGTCCGTGTCCCGGGTTCTCTTCAGGCGCCCGCTGGCCACGGGGATGCCGGTAAGCCGGGAGATGGAGCAGGCCAGGAGCAGAGCCTGGTTAAAGCCGCGGCTTTTTAATCGGTTCGGGTGCAGGGGGACCGGGATCAGCAGCCCGGGCCACACAGTGGCGGCGTGGGGGCAGTCAACCGGCTGGCCGGTCGCCGCCCCCCGATAGTGATTAACGAACGCTTGGGCCAGCAATTGGGCAAGGACGTGGCCTTTTGCAGTGCTGCCATGGTATTTGAATTCGGTGATCAGGTTGCTGAGCGGTTTTTCATACTGAAACACGCTGATACAACGATCGAAGGCTGGTGGCAGCAACTGGCAGCGACCACAGGTGTCAGCAGAGTCGCTGTTCTTCATTACAATGCCGCAAACCCGACAGGTCCTTGCCACCAGTGGAAGCCTGGCCCGGCAATCCCCGCAGAGGCTGATCTGGTTGCAGACCGGACACCCGCACAGGACGCAGAGTCCAGGCAGGCAAAGGCGAAGACGATCGATCAGGCTCATCAGATTATTCCCTGTGCGAAGTCCGGTTACCCTGACTGTAGTCCCGCTGAAGAGATTTTGCGTAACAGTAGAGGCCCGCGCGATGCGGGGCAGGATTACAGGCAGGGTCGTTCTTATTGTTCCTGGCCCGATTCCCCTATAATTCGAGCGGTAAGACTTGCGCAACGACTGGAGAGACAGATGCAGCAGTACAAGGCACCACTTGCAGATATGCGGTTTCTGCTACATGAAGTGTTTAAGGCGGAAGCGTTTCTGGCGTCTCTGAATGGACTGGAGGAATTGTCTGCTGAACTGCTTGATGCGATTCTCGAAGAGGCGGCAAGAATCAACGAAGACCTGCTGGCGCCCATCAATCAGTCTGGCGACCAGCAGGGCTGTGAGCTTCGTGACGGCAAAGTGACGACACCGGCGGGCTTTCGGGGGGCCTACAGGACTTTTGCCGAAGGTGGCTGGGGTGCTCTCACCGGAACGCCTGATTACGGCGGTCAGGGTATGCCGAAAATGTTGGCGGTGCTGTTCGAGGAAATGCTGTTTGCGGCAAACTCTTCGTTTGCCCTTTATCCGATACTGACCAACGGTGCCACACTGGCTCTTAGCCTGCATGGCAGCGAAGCGCTGAAACAGCAGTATCTGCAGAAACTGTATGAGGGGCGCTGGTCCGGGACCATGTGTCTGACCGAGTCCCATGCCGGCACCGATCTGGGCATCATGAAAACCCGGGCGGTTCCGCAGCCGGACAATACTTACAAACTGACAGGCAGTAAGATATTCATCACTGCCGGTGAACATGACCTGACCGAGAATATTATTCACTTCGTGCTTGCCAGGCTACCCGACAGTCCGCCCGGCGCCCATGGTATATCGCTGTTCCTGGTGCCCAAACTGCAGATCGATGAGGCCGGACAGCCGGCGGGCCCGAACGGCGTCAGCTGTGGTTCCATCGAACATAAAATGGGTCTGAAAGGCTCAGCCACCTGTGTCATGAATTTCGACGATGCCACCGGATACCTGGTTGGCGAGGAGAATAAAGGCCTTGCCTGCATGTTTACCATGATGAACTACGAACGTTTGTCCATGGGGCTGCAGGGGATTGGTCTGGCGGATTTTTCCTACCAGGTTGCCAGGGACTATGCCAGAGAACGAATCCAGGGCCGCTCACCGGGCGGCGCGGTAAATCCTGACAAAGCTGCGGATCCCATTATTGTGCATCCGGATGTACGGCGCATGCTGCTTACGATGCGAGCCAATATTATGGCCGGCAGGGCGCTGGCACTGTACGCCGCCACCAAATTGGATACGGTTAAATTTGCCGCTGACGGGCAGGAAAAACAGGATGCTGAAAAGCTGGTGGAGTTACTGACACCGATAGTAAAGGCTTACTGTACCGATCGGGGCTTCCAGGACTGCGTTACCGGTCAACAGGTCCTTGGTGGACACGGTTATATTCAGGAGTGGGGCCAGGAGCAGGCCGTCAGGGATGCCCGCATCGCGCAGATTTACGAAGGGACAAACGGTATCCAGGCTCTGGATCTGATGGGTAGAAAAACCGTGAAGTGCGGTGGCGAGTATTTTCGGGTACTGGTTGCAGAGCTTAATGCCTATGTCGACGCACTGGAGCAGGTCGCGCCTCTGCAGCCTTATGTTGATGCGCTACAGGAAGCGAGTGCAGCGTTGGAACAGCTGACCGGGCAGATCATCGGGAAGTCCCGCTCCGAGCCTCACGAGATCGGTGCCGCATCCTACGGCTACATGGAAGCCATGGGTCTGTTTCTTTACGGGTATATGTGGCTCCGAATTATGGCGGCCGCACAGAACGAAGCTGATCCGCGGAATTACGGCAGTAACTACCGGGATGGGTTGCTCAAGGTGGGGCGCTTCTATTTCGAGCGTGTCATGCCTGGCTATAAATCCCTGGTCGAGACGGTCGCCGCCGGCGCCGGGCCTGTGATGTCGTTGAATGCCGACCAGTTTTGATGGGTGGCCGGCAGCCCGCTTGAGCCGGAAAGACTGGTCAGATAGACCAGGTGAGGGTTTCGTTCAGCATTTCCTGAAAGTCAGTCAGGCGCTCGTTCTTTTCCCCTACCAGGATCAGGTTGCCCTTTTCCAGCGGTATTATCACCGCCTCGAACCTTTCATCGGTGAAACTGAATTCACGCCGCACAGGACTGTTGTCGGTGATGATGATATTGACCGCGCCTCTGTTGCCACTCACAACCAGGTGGGCGCTGCTGCCCTGGGGCAGGATGGCGCAGGGTTTGGCAAAGCTGATGCCCAGCTGACTAATGGCCCCGGCACTGGTCAGAGCGCCCCCGATGGAGCTGACCGCCTGATTGACCTGTTGCAGACTGGCGCCGGAACTGGCGCCGATTTCATCGAGCTCCATGTAAATATGGTTGACAATCTGTTGTCCGAATGCTATTTCAGCCGCTGAGGGCTGGTTACCGCCAAACAGGGAGGAATATGCCACGCCAACGGCAAGTACCAGCACCGCGGCCATCGACAGCCGCCGCGTCGGCCGCAAACGGCCGGGGAATCGGACTACATTGTCAGGCGCAGGTGACTCCTGCCGGACTTCTTCGTCGGTCCCGGTGACCAGGCTCTTGAGTCTGCTGGACAGCTCCGGGGGTGCACTTACCCCGTTGGTCAGGCGTCCCAGCCGGTCATTGAACGAACGAACTTCGTTCAGTAGTTTCTGTCGCTCCGGCAGGGCCATTACGGCGTCCAGAAAATCCTGCTCATTGTCTTCAGGGTTGGCGAATACCCGCGTTTCAAATTCCGAATTATCCATCTGTGTTTGGCTCTTCTAGTTCGGCAATAGCCTCGTTCTGCCTGGAGGCGAAATGGTCTTTAAGCTTGCTTCTCGCCCGGAACAGGCGAGTCATTACTGTATTGCTGTTCAGGTCGAGAATATCGGCAATCTCCTTGCCACTGAAGCCCCCCACAACCTGCAGCAGCAGGGGCTCCCGGTATTCACTTTCCAACTGGTTGATGGCGTTATGCAACAGCTCCCGCTCCATCGCGTCATCCGGTTCATCGATGCCCGTTTCGGGCAGCGAGTAATCCTCCACATCCACCAGGTCCGGCTGAAAGCGCTCGTAAATCCGCGCGTTTTCCCGCCGCAGGATAGTGAAAAGCCAGGCTTTGGCAGCCTTGTCATTCTGCAGGCTGTCCAGAGAGCGCCAGGCGCGCAGAAACGTTTCCTGCACCAGATCTTCAGCCAGCGGCTTGCTTTTGCAGATCCAGTAGGCATAGCGGTATACATCCTGGTAAAGGGCATCGACCAGTGCTTCGTAGCGCTGCTGTTTGGTTTTCCCGTTTAAGACCGGTGTCTCAGTCATTTATTGCACTGCCAGTTGAGGATGTGACCTTTCCCTGATCCCGGACAAGGACCTGGAAAGGGACCTTATGGAAGCAACGAACGAAGGGTTACAGACATTGCTTGGCAAGGGTGGGGTGAAAGTGTGCCCAATTAACCGGTTGGCATCAAGTTTTACAGTCCGGCAATGGCTATTCTTCAGGCCCGTGTCATTCCAGGCAGCCGATGGTTTTGGATCACTATGGCTGTCTGTATACTTGGCTCCCTCAGTCACCCAGGGAATTCAGAAGGAGCAACCATGAACCGGATAGCCATAGCGGGTGCAGCGGGGCGAATGGGTCGCGCCCTTATCGAAGCGGTCCTATGCAGTAATCTCGATATTGAGTTGACGGTGGCCACTGTACTCAAAAGTGATCCTGCGCACGGTATGGACCTTGCCACGCTTATCGGTATGGCGCCCCTGGGTATCCTGGCCGACGAGTCGCTGGAGAACAGCGTGGCCGATTTCGATGTGCTCATTGATTTCACTGCGCCGGAAGCCAGCCTAGAGCATCTGGCACTTTGTCAGCGTCACGGTAAGGGTATCGTCATTGGTACTACTGGCTTCTCGGATCCCCAGAAGCAGGTGATCGCCGCCGCAGCGGAACAGATTCCCGTGGTGTTTGCCCCGAATATGAGTGTAGGTGTCAACGTTTGCCTGAAATTACTGCAGGCGGCGGCCAGCGCCCTGGGCGATGAAGTGGATGTGGAAATAGTCGAAGCTCATCACCGCCACAAGAAAGACGCGCCCTCCGGTACGGCTTTACGCATGGGTGAGGTGATAGCCAATACGCTGGGTCGGGACCTGGGCGAAGTGGCTGTCTATGGTCGCGAAGGTATTACCGGTGAGCGGGATCGCAAGACCATCGGCTTCGCGACTGTCAGAGCAGGCGACATCGTCGGTGATCATACAGTCATTTTTGCCGGTCAGGGTGAGCGGTTAGAAATCACCCACCGAGCCAGCAGTCGCATGACCTTTGCTGCTGGTGCGGTGCGGGCTGCGGCCTGGCTGGGGGATAAACAACCGGGGCTCTATGGGATGGATGACGTTCTGGGATGGACAGACCGGTAGACAAGCAGCATGTGTTTATCTAGAATGCGCGCTCAGGATGCTACGGGCTAAATTTCGAAAACAAACAGCAAAGCGGAGCGGGGTTTACACCTCACTCCGCTTTTTTTTGCCCGGCTTTTGTTGAACGTTAAATCGGAAAAAGGAGCATACATTGGCAGTTACTGCAGTATTGGCGCTTGAAGACGGAACCATTTTAAGAGGCGAAAGTATCGGGGCAGATGGACTTTCCGCTGGCGAAGTGGTTTTTAACACCTCAATGACTGGCTACCAGGAAATCCTCACCGACCCCTCTTATGCCAGGCAAATAGTCACACTCACCTATCCTCATATCGGCAACACCGGAACCAACCAGGAAGATAATGAATCGGATCGGGCCTGGGCATCAGGCCTGGTCATCAGGGATCTGCCTCTTATAGCCAGCAACTGGCGCAGCGAAGAGACACTTACTGAATTTCTGGTGCGCCAGAATGTAGTCGCCATCGCCGAGATAGATACTCGGCATCTGACTCGGATCCTTCGCGACAAAGGGCCGCTGAATGGTTGTCTGCTGGCCGGTGAGGCACTGGAAAAACAGGGCGAGGAAGCGGCGCTCAAGGCCGCCAGGGAATTTCCCGGCCTGAAAGGCATGGACCTGGCCCGGGTGGTTTCCATCGGAGAATCGCTGCGCTGGGAAACCGGCGAGTGGCAGCTGGGCGCGGGCTACTCGAAGCCCCAAAATGGCAAGTACAAAGTGGTGGCCTATGATTTTGGCGTAAAGCGCAACATTCTGCGGATGCTGACCGAACGCCAATGTGAGGTCACCGTGGTGCCGGCCCAGACCCCGGCCGACGAGGTGCTGGCCATGAGTCCCGACGGTGTTTTCCTCTCCAACGGCCCCGGCGACCCCGAGCCCTGCGAATACGCCATAACGGCGATCAGGCAGTTTCTGGAAAAGAATATCCCTTTGTTTGGCATCTGCCTTGGACACCAGCTGCTGGCCCTTGCCTGTGACGCCAGGACAGTCAAGATGCGACTGGGTCATCACGGCGCCAACCATCCGGTACAGAATCTGGATGACAGGACTGTGATGATTACCAGCCAGAATCATGGCTTTGCGGTTGATGAACAGACTCTCCCTGCCAATCTGCGAGCTACGCACAGGTCGTTGTTTGATGGCACCTTGCAGGGTATAGAGCGTACCGACAAGCCGGCCTTCGGGTTTCAGGGCCATCCTGAGGCGAGTCCGGGGCCCCATGATGTCGCTCCGCTGTTCGATCACTTTATAGAGTTGATTGAAAAACACAGGAGTGCTGGTTGAAGCATCGGTAAGGGCCAGTTATCCCATACGGACTTAAACAGATTCCAATTCGCAGACACAGAATCAGGTGAGTAATGCCAAAACGAACAGACATTAAAAGTATTTTGATCATTGGAGCAGGGCCCATCGTAATAGGTCAGGCTTGCGAGTTTGATTATTCAGGCACCCAGGCGTGTCAGGCTCTCCAGGAAGAGGGCTATCGGGTCATTCTGGTTAACTCTAATCCAGCAACTATCATGACCGACCCTTCCATGGCGGATGCCACTTACATCGAACCGGTGAACTGGCAGGTTGTCGAAAAAATCATCGAGAAAGAGCGGCCAGACGCAATTCTTCCGACCATGGGTGGCCAGACCGGGCTTAACTGTGCTCTGGATCTGGATAAACATGGGGTTTTGGAAAAGTACAATGTAGAGCTGATTGGCGCGAGAAAAGAAGCTATAGACAAGGCCGAAGACCGCGAACTGTTTGATAACGCCATGAAGGCCATCGGTCTGGAAACTCCCGCGCATGGTATTGCCCGAAGTATGGAGCAGGCCTACGAAACTCTTGAGCAGGTGGGTTTTCCCTGTATTATCCGCCCTTCCTTCACCATGGGTGGAAGCGGTGGAGGAATTGCCTACAACAGGGAAGAGTTTGAAGAGATCTGTACTCGCGGGATGAAACTTTCACCCACCAATGAATTATTGATCGATGAATCATTAATCGGCTGGAAAGAATACGAGCTTGAAGTTGTGCGTGACAAGAATGATAACTGTATCATTGTCTGTCCGATTGAAAATTTCGATGCCATGGGCGTGCACACCGGCGACTCCATTACGGTGGCTCCGGCCCAGACTCTCACGGACAAGGAATACCAGATTCTGCGAGATGCCTCGATCGCAGTGCTGCGGGAGATCGGCGTTGAAACGGGCGGTTCGAACGTCCAGTTCGGTATCAATCCCGCGGACGGCAGGCTGGTCGTCATCGAGATGAACCCGCGGGTGTCCCGCTCTTCGGCCCTGGCTTCCAAGGCAACCGGTTTTCCGATCGCCCGGGTGGCGGCCAAGCTGGCGGTCGGCTACACCCTGGATGAATTGAAGAACGAAATCACCGGCGGTGTCACTCCGGCCTCTTTTGAGCCGGCTATCGATTACGTGGTTACCAAGATTCCCCGCTTCACTTTTGAAAAATTTGATCAGGCCAATGATCGCCTGACGACCCAGATGAAATCCGTAGGGGAGGTGATGGCGATCGGCCGCACTTTTCAGGAATCGATTCAGAAGGCACTGCGCGGCCTGGAGGTTGGCGTCAGTGGTTTCGACCCTATCCTGGATACCAGGCTGAGCGATGCCAGCGATACTCTGAAGCGCGAACTCATGGAGCCTGGTGCGCAGCGAATCTGGTATATCGGCGATGCTTTCAGGTTGGGCATGAGCGTCGACAAGGTACATGAGTTGACAGGTGTTGACCCCTGGTACCTGATTCAGATCGAAGAGTTGATCAAGCTGGAAAAAGATGTCTCCAAAATGTCCCTGGGGCAGCTGGACCGGGACACCCTGTACCGACTCAAACGAAAGGGTTTCTCTGATCGACGCCTTGCCACCCTGACTGGTGTCAGCGAGTCTGAAATGCAGAACGCTAGGCATAAACTGGGTGTCCGGCCGGTATACAAACGGGTGGATACCTGTGCGGCGGAATTTGAATCCACCACCGCGTACATGTATTCCACCTATGAAGAAGTCTGTGAGGCAAATCCGTCCGACCGGAAGAAGATCATGGTTCTGGGAGGCGGGCCTAACCGCATCGGGCAGGGTATCGAGTTTGATTACTGCTGCGTACACGCTGCACTGGCAATGCGGGAAGACGGTTACGAGACCATCATGGTGAATTGTAATCCGGAAACCGTCTCTACGGATTTCAATATCTCTGATCGTCTGTTTTTTGAGCCGGTAACTTTCGAGGATGTACTGGAGATCGTTCATCTTGAAAAACCAGTCGGTGTAATCGTGCAGTTCGGTGGGCAGACCCCATTGAACATCGTTACCCGCCTGGAAGATGCTGGTGTGCCGGTGATTGGCACGTCGCCGGATGCCATTGACCGGGCTGAGGACAGGGAGCGTTTTCAGCAATTGATTCAAAAACTGGATCTGAAGCAGCCGCCCAACTGTACGGTGCGCAGTGTCGAAGAAAGCCTGGCGCGGGCGAGAGATCTGTCTTATCCGCTTGTAGTGCGTCCTTCATACGTTCTTGGCGGGCGAGCCATGGAGATCGTGTACAACGAAGAGGAGCTTAATCGCTACCTGCATAACGCAGTTAAAGTGTCCAACGAAAGCCCGGTGCTGCTGGATTACTTTCTCAGCTCGGCGATTGAGATCGATGTCGATGTCGTCTGCGATGGTAAACAGGTAGTGGTAGGGGCCATCATGCAGCACATCGAGAAAGCCGGTGTGCACTCTGGCGATTCGGCGTGCTCGCTGCCACCCTACAGCCTGCCGGCTGCAGTGCAGGAGCAGATTCGCGAGCAGGTCACGCGCCTGGCGCTGGAGCTCGGGGTAGTGGGGCTGATGAATACCCAGCTGGCCTACCAGGACGGTGAGATCTACATTATCGAAGTTAACCCCAGAGCCTCGCGCACGGTGCCCTTTGTTTCCAAGTGTATCGGCCAGTCACTGGCCAAGATTGCGGCGCGCTGCATGGTTGGCATGAGCCTGGAGGAACAGAACTTTACCAGGGAGATCATCCCTTCCACCTTTGCTGTGAAAGAAGCCGTCTTCCCGTTTGTGAAGTTTCCCGGAGTGGACCCCATTCTGGGTCCGGAGATGAAGTCAACCGGGGAGGTGATGGGAGTCGGTGAGACATTCGCCGAAGCGTTTGCCAAGTCCCAGATGGCGGCTGGAGAAAAAATCTCTGTCGGGGGAACCGCCTTTATCAGCGTGAAGGACTCCGACAAGACCGCTTGTCTGGAGGTGGCACGCAAGCTTAATAAGCTTGGTTTCGCGCTGGTTGCTACCCGCGGTACTGCCAGGGTTATCGAGGGAGCAGGTCTGCCGGTGCGGGTTGTCAACAAGGTCGCCGAGGGGCGCCCGCACATTGTTGATATGATCAAGAATGATGAAATTCAGCTGATCGTCAATACGACCGAGGGCAAGCAGGCGATTATCGATTCATCCAATATTCGTCGCAGTGCGCTGCGGCACGATGTGTTCTGTACCACGACCCTGGACGCGGGGCTGGCCGTATGCCAGGCGTTAGAATTCGGTGATGCGATGTCGGTACTCAGTCTGCAGGAACTCCATAGTCGTCTGAGCGCGGCCTGAGTCCTGTATTAACCTGGTGGCGCCGCAGCCTGGAGTCCGGTTTGGCTGCTTGTGATTGAGCAGCAGCCAGATTACCAGGCCGCGCGCCAGCCAAGTTTTCTATTGGGTAAAGTGCTGCTATGCTAACAGCCTGAGTTCGGGGCAGTAGCAGCATGTAACCGCCTGCCTGCAGTTCGCAGTCATCGATCGGGGCTGCGCCATAGCCGGTCAATAAATCAATTCAGTTCAGACAGCTTGCGGGTATTCAGGCGCCGGGAGCTGGTATGGGAGTGATATGCAAAAAGTACCAATGACAAAGGAAGGTGCCGAAAAGCTGCGTAAAGAGCTTGCGGAGCTTAAATCGCAGGTCCGCCCGCGCATAATAGCTGCCATTGCAGAAGCCCGAGAGCATGGAGACCTGAAAGAGAATGCCGAATATCACGCGGCCCGGGAGCAGCAGAGTTTCTGCGAAGGGCGGATCGCGGAGATCGAGGGTAAGCTGTCAGGCTGTGAAATTATCGATGTGACTCAGATAGAACCCACCGGTCGGGTTATATTCGGCGCTACTGTGACCCTGCTTAATCTGGACAATGAAAAGCAGTCGGTCTATCAGATCGTCGGTGAAGATGAGGCTAACGTTGCTGCCGGCAAAATCAGCGTGGGCTCACCTATCGCCAGGGCGCTGATGGGTAAGCACGAAGGAGACGAAGTGGTCGTCAAGGCTCCAGTTGGCGATATCGAGTACGAGATTGAGAAGGTGGAGCACCGCTAGGCAAGGGCAGTCATCGCGCTGGAAGTTTCAAAGGGCCATCCACCCTGTCCTCGAATGCAGGCGGAACAGGAGCGAAGGTGCCGGGCGGCTCAGACTTTACGGAGCAGGTTGGAAAGCCGCGGATCAGCTTTTCGGGTTGCCCGGTATATCAGCAGGATATGACCGACCTGCTGAATACACTCGGCCCCCAGCAGGTCGGTCAGCTCGTTTTTAATTGCCTCCCGGGCGACCCGGTCACCGACGGCGATCTTGACTTTAATAAGTTCGTGGTCGGTCAATGCCCGCTCCAGCTCCAGCCTGACGTTTTCGGTCAACCCTTTATCAGCTACCGTGACGATGGGCTTCAGTTTGTGGCCGATGGCGCGAAACTGCTTTTTCTGCTGAGAGTTAGTGGGCATGGTGCTGGGTCATCCTCCAAGGCGGGGCATTGTACCCAGATAGGCCGCATAAGGCGATATTTGAATCTGGGTCGCATACTTCGGTGATGAATTTTGGCAAGATCGAAAAGCAGTAAAGGCTGGCTGAAAGAGCACTTTGACGACGCCTACGTGAAGCAGTCCCGTGATCAGGGTTACCGGTCGCGGGCCAGTTTCAAGCTGTTGGAAATTCAGGATAAGGATCACCTTTTCAAACCCGGTATGACGGTGGTGGATCTGGGGGCTGCGCCGGGCGGGTGGTCTCAGGTAGCCGCCTCGCTGGTGGGAGCCGGTGGTAAGGTGATTGCCAGTGACATTCTCGCCATGGACCCGATTGCCGATGTGCAGTTCATCCAGGGGGATTTCACTGAGGACGCCGTGTTCGAGAAGATTCTCGCTGCCCTGGAAGATCAGCGCGCCGACCTTGTAATTTCGGACATGGCCCCAAACCTGAGTGGTATGAAGGAAATCGATCAGCCACGGGTCCTGTATCTCGGAGAGCTTGCCTTCGACCTCGCCACAACGGTGCTGAGGGAAAACGGCGCCTTACTCGTCAAGGTGTTCCAGGGGTCCGGACTCGATACTTACCAGAAGCAGCTTAAAACCCGTTTCAGGTCGGTAAAGGTAAGAAAACCACGAGCTTCCCGGGCCCGGTCAGCTGAACTGTATCTGCTGGCCGAGGGTTTTATAGCGGGTGAATGAACTTTAGTGTAATAATTCGCGTATCGAATAGTAACGAAACAAGCGATTTGAAGCGCCGGGGAACTCCCCGGTTGTTGCGAATGTGGTGGCCCCCCGGGCCGCTCCGAAAGGTCGCCGATTAGGAGATAAGCCTTTGAATGACATGGCAAAGAACTTGATTTTGTGGATGATTATCGCCGGCGTCCTGCTGATGGTTTTCAACAGCATAAATCAGGAAACCCGTGACGAATCCCTGAACTACTCAACCTTTATCAGGGAGGTGCGTTCCGGTCAGGTGGCCGCCGTGGACATAGCCGGTATCGAGATTGCCGGTATCCGTACCGACAACAGCCGCTTTCGAACCACCATGCCGATGATCGGTGATCCCCAGCTCATGGATGATCTGTTTGAAAACGGAGTCGAAATCCGTGCCAGTGCCCCAGAGCAGCAAAGCATCTGGAGCCAGTTGCTAGTGGCCAGTTTCCCAATTCTGATCATAATCGCGCTGTTCTTCTTCTTCATGCGGCAGATGCAGGGTGGCGGGGCTGGAGGCAAGGGTGGTCCCATGTCATTCGGCAAGAGCAAGGCCAAACTGCTCGGTGAAGACCAGATCAAGGTAACCTTTGCCGATGTGGCTGGCGTCGACGAGGCCAAGGAAGATGTTCAGGAGCTGGTGGAGTTTCTGCGCGAACCGGACAAGTTTCAACGGCTCGGCGGGCGCATTCCCCGCGGCATACTTATGGTTGGCCAACCCGGTACCGGCAAGACGCTGCTGGCCAAGGCAATTGCCGGTGAAGCAAAAGTGCCGTTCTTTTCAATCTCCGGCTCCGATTTTGTGGAAATGTTTGTCGGCGTAGGCGCATCCCGCGTGCGCGATATGTTCGACCAGGCCAAGAAGGCGGCTCCCTGCATTATCTTCATCGATGAGATCGATGCCGTAGGCAGACATCGTGGTGCCGGGCTGGGTGGTGGCCATGATGAGCGCGAACAAACTCTGAACCAGCTACTGGTGGAGATGGACGGCTTCGAGGCCAATGACGGCATCATCGTGATCGCGGCCACTAACCGGCCCGACGTGCTGGATCCGGCTCTTTTGCGTCCCGGTCGCTTCGACCGCCAGGTGGTAGTTGGCTTGCCTGACATCCGTGGTCGTGAACAGATCCTCAAGGTTCACATGCGCAAGGTGCCCATCGACGACAATGTGAAAGCCAGCCTGATAGCCCGCGGCACGCCAGGTTTTTCCGGCGCTGATCTGGCCAACCTGGTAAACGAGGCAGCCCTGTTTGCCGCCCGCGGCAGCAGACGCCTGGTAACCATGGAGGAATTCGAGAAAGCCAAGGACAAGATCATGATGGGCGCCGAGCGCAAGTCCATGGTCATGTCTGACAAGGAAAAACTGAATACTGCCTATCACGAAGCCGGGCATGCCATCGTCGGTCGCCTGGTCCCGGAACATGACCCTGTTTACAAGGTCAGTATCATTCCCCGCGGCAGGGCCCTGGGTGTCACCATGTTTCTGCCTGAAGAGGATCGCTACAGCATCAGTAAAACCCACCTTCTGAGTCAGATCTGCAGCCTCTATGGTGGACGGATCGCCGAGGAGATGACGCTTGGTAAGGAAGGTGTCACTACCGGGGCGTCCAATGATATTCAGCGTGCCACCGAACTGGCCAGAAACATGGTTACCAAGTGGGGGCTATCTGAAAAGATGGGTCCGTTGATGTACACAGAAAACGACGGCGAGGTGTTTCTGGGGCGATCCGCCGCTTCACCGACCAAGTCCGTCTCTGACGATACTGCCGAAGCAATCGATCACGAAGTACGCACAATTATCGATGAATGCTATACCAGGGCCCAGGAAATACTGGAATCCAACCGGGACAAGCTGGAATTGATGAAGGATGCGTTGCTCGAATACGAGACTATCGACGCCGAGCAGATCAACGACATCATGGAAGGCAGCAGGCCAAGGCCGCCGGCAGACTGGTCGGATCAGGACCAGAATAATTCCGGCACCGGTACGTTGAGCAGGGACGGAGACAAGAAAGCCGAGGGCCCGCAAGACACCATAAAAGACACCAAGATCGGTGGTCCAGCCAGCGAACACTGATGGGTCGGCACCAGCCGTGAGTCAGCAATTAAATCTCGGGGGTAGGCAAGTGGACTTGTCTACCCCTGTTGTTATGGGGGTAATAAACGTGACCCCCGACTCCTTTTCCGATGGCGCCACCCTTGGGACCCCTGAGGCTGACCGCTTCAAGGTTGCCGTGGATCGGGCTCTGGCCCGCGCCGAAGCCATGGTTGGCGCCGGTGCCAGAATCATTGATGTGGGAGGCGAATCAACACGACCAGGTGCTGCTCCGGTTTCCACGGAAGAAGAACTGCAAAGGGTGATGCCTGTCATTGAAGCTGTTCGCAGTAACCTTGATACTGCCATTTCTATTGATACCAGTTCGCCAGTGGTGATGCGTGAAGCCTGTCGTCTTGGGGCCGATATGGTCAATGATGTACGTGCACTGCAGCGGGACGGGGCACTGGCAGCGGTTTTGTCCAGCGCAGCGGCAGCCTGTCTCATGCACAGCCGAGGAGAACCAGGCACCATGCAGCAGGCTATTCACTACACCGACGTGGTGGAGGAAATCCTGGCATTTCTCAAGGATCGGGTGACGCAAACGATAAGCGCAGGTATTCCCAGAGAAAAGCTGGTGATCGATCCAGGCTTTGGTTTCGGCAAGACCGTGGCGCATAACTTCACCCTGCTGCGCGAACTGCATCGTTTCAGCGAACTGGAACTTCCGATACTGGTGGGTATTTCACGCAAGTCCATGATTGGTAATGTCACCGGCAAGCCGGCGGATCAGCGCCTGGCTGGTACGCTGGCGGCAACAAGCTGGGCGCTGACGAAAGGGGCGAAGATTATCCGTACCCACGACGTTGTCGAGACAATGGACATAATTAAAATACACTGTGCAATTACAGGTACAAGGTAAGCTGGAGAAGTGGTTATGGGGGAGAGCAGGAAAAAAAGGTATTTCGGAACAGATGGTATCCGAGGTACCGTTGGTCAGGCGCCCATTACGCCGGATTTCATGTTGAAGCTGGGCTGGGCGGCCGGCAAGGTGTTCGCCGGCAAGGGCAATGGTCGCAACAAGATATTGATCGGCAAGGATACCCGCATTTCGGGTTATATGTTTGAAGCCGCGCTTGAAGCAGGCGTTACCGCAGCGGGTGTGGATATCTACATGCTGGGTCCCATGCCGACACCCGCTATAGCCTATTTGACCCGCACTTTGCGCGCTCAGGCCGGTATCGTGATCAGCGCCTCTCATAATCCTTTCGAAGACAATGGCATAAAATTTTTCTCGGGCCGTGGCACCAAGCTGGAGGATGAGTTCGAATGGGCCATTGAGGAACAGCTGACGAAGGACGTGACAACGGTAGCGTCGAGTCTGCTGGGTAAGGCAACCAGGGTGAATGACGCCGCTGGACGTTATATAGAATTCTGTAAAAGCACGGTCAGTTCCAGTCTTAAATTCAATGGCCTGAAGGTTGTGCTGGATTGTTCCAATGGTTCCACGTACCACATTGCCCCGGCAGTCTTTGAGGAGCTTGGCGCCAAGGTCAAGGCTATCGGAGTGTCACCCGATGGCCTCAATATAAATCATCAGTGTGGATCCACCGCGCCAGAAAATCTGCAGCGCACCGTTGTTGAAACGCAGGCTGACGTGGGTATTGCGTTCGATGGGGATGGGGACCGGGTGATCATGGTGGATCACACCGGGGCGCTGGTGGATGGTGATGAAATTCTCTATGTCATTGCCCGTGACAGGCAGCGGCGCAACATCGATTTCGGCGGTGTGGTGGGTACCAAGATGACGAACCTGGGGCTGGAGCTGGTGCTGCGGGAAATGCAGATACCATTTACCCGCACTGATGTGGGAGACCGCTATGTGCTCGCTGAAATGCTGGCCCGCAATTGGGATCTTGGGGGTGAATCTTCGGGGCATATCATCTGCCAGGATATCAATACCACCGGCGACGGCATCGTTTCGGCGCTACAGGCCATGGAGGCACTGGTTCACTGCGAGCAGCCCCTGGCCGAGGTGAAGCGTGAAATGCGCAAAATGCCCCAGTCAATGATCAATGTCCGCCTGCCCAGCAAGCAGGATATTTCCGCTAACGAAGTGGTTCTTGCCGCGGTGGCGGAAGTGGAAAACACCCTGGGTGGCAGCGGCAGGGTTCTGCTGCGCCCCTCGGGCACTGAACCGGTGATCAGGGTGATGGTTGAAGGTGAGGACAGTGCCGTAGTGGACAGACTGGCCCGCGAACTGTCCGAACTGGTAGCCGCCGTAGTCGTCTGATCTGTGGAAGGGAGTGTCCGGGTCCGCCTTCAGGCCGATCCAGCCTGCCCGGAATCATGGTGCCGGCAGGAAATCCGTCTTACACTTCTACAGGCTGCTCGTTGGAAGTTGCTTTAACCGGGCAGGTTGGGTAGTATTGGCGCCCATTTTTTGCGGGTTGTAGAAACCCTGCAGGGCCACCGATAGTCAAGCAGCGGGATTAACTATCATGCGACGGAAGCTGGTAGCCGGGAACTGGAAAATGCACGGTTCCAGGCGCTTTGTCGAGAACACGCTGAAGGCCGTTATCGAGGCAACCAGTGGTCTGGGAAATGTTGACAAGGCTTTGTGCCCGGCCCTGGTTCACCTGCCTTTGGCCGGGTCAGTGCTGAGTGGCAGTGATATCAGCCTGGGTGCCCAGAACGTTCATTATGAGAGCGAGGGGGCGTTCACCGGCGAAGTGTCGGTCCCCATGCTGGCGGAATTCGGGGTGCAGCTTGTGATCGTCGGTCATTCGGAAAGGCGTCAGCTGTTCGCGGAAACTGACGCGACCGTGGCAAAGAAATTTATAGCGGTTCAGGCCGGTGGTATGGTGCCTGTCCTGTGTCTGGGCGAGTCACTGCAACAGCGTGAACAGGGCGTGACGCAGGAAGTGATACTGAGCCAGCTTGACAGGGTGGTTGAGGCGGCGGGCATCAAGGCTTTTACCAGTGCGGTAATTGCCTACGAGCCAATCTGGGCGATCGGTACCGGCAAGACTGCCACACCCGTACAGGCCCAGGATGTCCATGCCAGTATCAGACGGCACCTGGCGGGCCTTGACCAGGAAGTGGCGTCAGACTGTCGGATCGTCTACGGCGGCAGCGTGAATGCTGCTAACGCGGCGGAACTGTTTGCCCAACCTGATATCGATGGCGGTCTGGTTGGCGGGGCGTCCTTGAAAGCCGCTGATTTCGCCTCAATTTGTAATAGTGCGAGTTAAAGAAGATGCAATCTCTAATAGTCATAGTTCATATCGTAGTTGCCGTATCCATCATCGGGCTGGTACTGCTGCAACAGGGTAAAGGTGCGGATGCCGGAGCCTCGTTCGGTTCCGGGTCCTCCCAGACTGTGTTTGGCGCGTCGGGTTCAGGGAATTTTCTGACCAGGGCCACCACTATTGCGGCGACATTGTTTTTTATCACCAGCCTCTCGCTGGCTATTTTTGCGCGTGAGAATGCTGGGTTGAGCAGCACCGCCGGGTTGCCGGTTGTCAATGAGGAGTTACTGGAGCAGGCTGTTCCCGGGCCTTCTGATGTGTCTCAGCTTGACAGTGTGGGTGGCGCAGTAGAGCAGCCACAGTCCGGTGGCGACGTGCCTGCGGTCCCGCCGGCCAATTGAGCGTTGGTTGAAACAGAGTTGGAAATGGTAAAAATTGCCGAAGTGGTGGAATTGGTAGACACGCTATCTTGAGGGGGTAGTGACCTACGGTCGTGCCGGTTCAAGTCCGGCCTTCGGCACCAACCATGTATCACCTGCCATGGCAGGTTGTTAACGCCCATTAAGCTTGACTATTGGGCTCCTACTTCTTTATAATCTCGCACCCCGCTGAAGACAGAATGGCGCTTGGTTAAGTAGCTGAGGGTTCCTGGTCTTCGGAGGGGTGTCAAAGCCAGAACAGTTTTCCGGTCAAGGCCGGAAACAAGATTAGTTGCGGGGTGGAGCAGTCTGGCAGCTCGTCGGGCTCATAACCCGAAGGTCGTAGGTTCAAATCCTGCCCCCGCTACCAATTTAACAGACGGGTCTTTTTGGTAGGCCCGAGTGTCGGGCTCAACTGTTGTTGGGCGCAGCCGCTGAAGGTCGTAGGTTCAAATCCTGCCCCCGCTACCAATTTAACAGACGGGTCTTTTTGGTAGGCCCGAGTGTCGGGCTCAACTGTTGTTGGGCGCAGCCGCTGAAGGTCGCAGGTTCAAATCCTGCCCCCGCTATCAATTTGAATGAAACCAGAAGTGGCGGGAATGCCCGGTAGACGGGCGCGACTTAAGTACCTGCTGTCTGGTTTTGTGACTCTGCGACCAGAGTGGCCCGGCGCAGAGGTAAAAAGCCCCGGATCGGGGCTTTTTATTAGGAGCGACTGTGGTCAAGCTGATGTTGTGTCACTCCTGAGACCGAAGTGCATGACAGGCTTCTGTGGACATAAGTTTCTTAAGGAGTGGGCCATTGGCCCATTTTTTGTTTCCGCGGGCTGAAAAGTTGAGAACCGGTGAAGAGAAGCGAACGACAAATAGCTGACCTGCTGGAACCGACAATCACTGCCCTGGGGCTGGAATTGTGGGGTGTCGAGCATATTTCCCAGGGCCGCCACAGTGTGCTGAGAATTTATATCGATAATCCGGATGGCATCTCCATAGAGGATTGCGAACGGGTAAGCCGGCAGGTGAGTGCTGTTCTGGATGTTGAGGATCCTATTGCCGGGGAATACAACCTGGAGGTGTCGTCCCCAGGTGCAGACCGGAGACTGTTTTCGCTGGAACAGTTCAATCTGTACGTCGGCAACGAGGTCAGTGTCAGATTACGGACCCCGATAGAGGGGAGACGGAAGTTACAAGGGCGTATTTCCGAGGTGACAGAGAATACTGTCTGCCTGGAAGTCGATAGTGTTATCTACCAGTGTCCGTTTGAAGCAGTCGAGAAGGCAAATCTGGTCTTCTGATGCATTTCATGTTCGTTGGCATTGGGCGCGGGCATGGAGAAGTAAGTTAGGGTGAAACCGTTATGATGAGTAAAGAGATTTTAATGGTTGCGGACGCTGTCTCGAACGAGAAAGGTGTGTCCCGTGACGTTATCTTTGAAGCGATCGAATCCGCCTTGGCTACGGCAACGAAAAAGCTGCATGGCAACGATGAAATCGATTGTCGCGTCTGTGTTGATAAGAAAACTGGCGAATATGAAACTTTCCGGGTCTGGACGGTAGTCGATGACGAAGAATACGAAGACCCGGCCACCCAGTTGACTCTGGAGCAGGCCACTGAAAAGGATCCTGCCCTGGAAATTGGTGGCGCCTGGGAGGAATCCATCGCAAATGTGGAGTTTGGCCGCATTGCCGCACAGACCGCCAAACAGGTGATTGTGCAGAAGGTGCGCGAAGCAGAGCGAGAGCTGGTCATATCGGAGTACAAAGACCGGGTTGGCGAGCTGGTTTCAGGATCGGTAAAAAAGGTGACCAGAGACAGCGTCATCGTCGATCTCGGAAACAATGCGGAAGGCCTGTTACCGCGTGATCAGATGATTCCGCGGGAAACTTTCCGCACCGGCGATCGGGTAAGAGCGCTGCTGATGGAAGTACGGTCGGAACAGCGCGGTCCGCAGCTGATCCTGAGCAGAACATCGCCCAACATGCTGATCGAGCTGTTCAAGATCGAAGTGCCAGAGATCTCTGAGGAAGTCATAGAGATCCGCGCCGCCGCCAGAGACCCGGGATCCCGCGCCAAGATTGTAGTGAGTACTAATGACGGACGTATCGACCCGGTCGGTGCCTGCGTCGGCATGCGGGGTTCGCGGGTGCAGGTAGTCTCCAACGAACTGGCCAACGAGCGAATCGATATAATCCTGTGGGATGACAACCCGGCCCAGCTGGTCATCAATTCCATGGCACCGGCTGAAGTGGCCTCCATTGTCGTCGATGAAGACAGCCACACTATGGATGTTGCCGTGGCGGAAGATAATCTGGCCCAGGCCATTGGCAGGAACGGCCAGAACGTAAGGCTTTCCAGTGAGCTGACCGGCTGGACCATCAACGTCATGAGTGAGGAAGATGCGGCGGCCAAGCTGCAGCTGGAAGCCAGCAACTATATCGGGATGTTCCAGGACAAACTGGAAGTGGACGAGGATGTTGCCGAAGTGTTGGTGCAGGAAGGGTTTACTTCTCTGGAAGAAATCGCTTACGTACCACTTGATGAAATTCTGGCAATTGAAGGGTTTGATGAAGAGATTGCCAACGAATTGAGAAACCGGGCCAAGGATGCACTTCTGACCCAGGCTATTGCTTCGGAAGAGAATATTTCCAGTGCCAACATTGCCGATGACCTGCTCAATATGGAAGGCATGGATGATCAACTGGCGCTGGCTCTGTCCGAGATGGAGATCCTCACCATGGAGGATCTCGCTGAACAATCGGTTGATGAACTGATGGTAATTGAAGGCATGGACGAAGAGCGAGCAGGCAAACTGATCATGACTGCGAGAGCCCCGTGGTTTGAATGATCGTTTGAGCCGCGAGGAAAGATTTTAAGGGGTATTGTCAATGGCAGATGTAACAGTTAAAGAGCTTGCCAGAGTGGTAGGTGTGACAGAGGAGAAGCTTCTTGCTCAGATCAAAGAAGCGGGTCTCCCTCATACCAGCCCTGATGAGGCCATCACTAATGAAGACAAGAACACATTGCTGTTGTTCTTGCGGCGCGGCCATGGCAATCGTGATGCTGCCGATGGGGCTCCCCGCAAGATAACACTCAAGCGAAAAACCATTGCCACACTCAAATCGTCTTCCGGGCACGGCCGCGGCAAGACTGTGAACGTAGAGGTGCGTAAAAAGCGCACCTATGTGAAACGCAGTGCCTTGCCGGAACAGGATCAGGAAGCCCCGGTCACCGAAGCAGAAGAAATAGTTGAAGCGGAACAGCTGGTAGAAGAGAGCATGGCCACTGAAGCTGCCGAGGCGGAAGTTGCGACTCCGGAAGCGGAGAGCGAGGCAGTTACGGGCCCCGCCGAGGAAACCGCTGCTGCCGAGCAAGCTGGAGCTGTTCCTGAGATACCGGATGTGGCGCCGGTGGATCCCGAATCCACGAAGGCCGGCAAAGCTGTTCCGAAGCGCAAACCGCGGGAACCCGGCGAAGTCGAGCGCGATACAGAAAAGAAAGGCCAGAAACCAAAAGACAAGGCTCCCCGGCGTCAGGCCAGGACCAGAGCTCCCACTGCCGACGATTTCGTGCTGGAAGACGGCGAATATGCCGAAGTGGAAGGCCACATGCGGCGCGGCGGTCGCAAGGCCAAGTCAAGAATGGCCCGCAAGCAGCATGCCTTCGAGAAGCCTACTGAATTTATTTCTCGCGAAGTTACCATCGGAGAAACCAATACCGTAGCGGAGCTGGCGCAGAAAATGTCTGTCAAGGCTGCCGAAGTGGTCAAGGTACTCTTCAAGATGGGAGTCATGGCTACCATCAATCAGATACTGGATCGTGACACATCGACGCTGCTGATCGAAGAAATGGGTCACCAGGCCAGATTTGTTTCCGAAGACGCTATCGAGGAACAACTCTACGAGGATCTGGCGCAGCACGAGGGCAAAGTGGAAGTGGTAAGAGCGCCCGTCGTGACTGTCATGGGGCATGTTGATCACGGTAAAACTTCGCTGCTTGACTACATTCGCAAGTCCACTGTCGCCTCCCACGAGGCTGGGGGCATTACCCAGCATATTGGTGCTTACCATGTGAACACCGACCACGGCATGATCAGTTTCCTGGATACACCGGGGCACGCTGCATTCAGCGCTATGCGCTCACGGGGTGCAAAGGCCACGGACGTGGTGATCCTGGTGGTTGCCGCAGACGATGGCGTCAAGCCGCAGACTGAAGAAGCCGTCCATCATGCCAAGGCGGCCAAGGTGCCCATCGTGGTCGCCATCAACAAGATCGATAAGGAAAACACCGATACGGACAAGGTGAAGAGCGAGCTTGCTGCACTGGATGTCATTCCCGATTCATGGGGTGGTGATACTCAGTTTGTCGAAGTATCCGCCCACACGGGGCAGGGAATTGAAGACCTGTTGGAAGCGGTGCTGCTGCAGGCAGAACTGCTGGAGCTGAGGGCTTATACCGATGTGCCGGGCAGCGGCATCGTAATCGAGTCGCGGCTGGACAAAGGGCGGGGCCCAGTGGCCTCGGTGCTGGTCCGTAACGGTGAGCTGAAACAGGGTGATATCGTACTGGTCGGTCATGAATATGGAAAAGTACGGGCGCTGATTGACGAGAACGGCAAAAACGTCGATTCCGCGGGCCCTTCCATACCGGTCGAGATCCTGGGGCTAAACGGGGTGCCGGAAGCCGGTGATGAATTCGTTGTTGTGAAGGACGAAAAGAAAGCGCGTGAAGTCGCTGAGTTTCGTCAGATTCGAACCAAAGATAGCCAGCATGCACTTCAGCATACTGCCAAGATGGATTCCCTGTTTGCCGGAATTGGCAAGGATGAGAAAGGCACCCTGAATGTCATCATCAAGGGTGACGTGCGGGGATCTGTGGAAGCCATAGTCTCTTCACTGCAGAAGCTGGGCACTGAAGAAGTAGAAGTTAATGTGGTTTCTTCTGGCGTCGGTGGTATCACCGAAACCGATGCTCACCTGGCTGCCACATCGAGGGCCATGATTATTGGCTTTAATGTGCGGGCAGATAAAGCAGCGCGCGACGTAGTGGAAACCGAAGGGTTGGAAATGCGCTACTACAATGTCATCTATGACGTTATTGATGACGCCAAGGCCCTGATGAGCGGCATGCTGAAGCCTGAACTTCGTGAAGAAATTGTCGGCGTTGCTGAAGTGCGCGACGTATTTACTTCGCCGAAGTTTGGACAGATTGCCGGCAGCATGGTTATCGAGGGCACGGTATATCGAAACAAGCCGATCCGGGTGCTACGGGATAACGTGGTGATCTACGAAGGTGAACTGGAGTCTTTGCGTCGGTTTAAAGACGACGCAAATGAAGTGCGCAGCGGTATTGAATGCGGTATCGGTGTCAAGAATTACAACGATGTCCGCGTTGGTGACAAGATAGAAGTTTACGAGACCAGGGAAGTCGCGCGAACTCTGTAAGTCAGCGGTTGAAATTGAAATCAGACTGGTCAAGTAACGAGACATGTCAGAACAATCACCCAGGATACAACGGGTAGCTGACCTTATTCAGCGAGAGCTGGCGGTGCTTATTCAGCTGGAAATTAATGATCCGCGAATCGGCATGGTGTCGGTGACGGGTGTCGATGTGAGTCGGGACCTTGGTCACGCCAACGTGTACGTCTCTGTTCTCAATTCTCCGAAAGGGGGCGAGGGGGACAGTGCGGGAAGTAACGCTGCGGGCGAACTGGACAAACTGGAAGTAGAGGAAAACCTGAAGGCCCTTAACAAGGCTGCGGGCTATCTTCGCAGCCTGCTTGCGAAGCGTTTGAAATTGCGGACTACTCCCAAACTGAAGTTTCACTACGACGCCACTATCAGCCAGGGTAACCGTCTTTCCTCGCTTATCGACAATGCGCTGGAAGCCGACAAGAATCTGCACTCCTGAGTTGAAGGTCAGGCAGGTAAGACAGGTCGGGTAAGCACGAGAAGGGATAGGGCTGTTGGGCAGCGCAAGACAAAGACAAGGCAGGAAAAAGGGCAGACCTGTTAACGGAATTCTGGTGCTGGACAAGCCCAGGGGGTTGAGCTCGAATCAGGCGCTGCAGCGGGTTAAATGGCTGTACCGTGCCCGCAAAGCCGGGCACACAGGCAGTCTCGACCCGTTGGCCACGGGGGTATTGCCCCTGTGTTTCGGTGAGGCCACCAAGCTGTCGCAATTTTTACTGGATTCCGACAAACGCTACGAGGTGCTGATTGAACTGGGCGTCAGGACCAATACTGGCGATGCGGAAGGCGAGATAACTCAGTCGGAAGCGCAGGTTGCCGTCACTGAAGAGCAGGTGCAAAAGGCCCTGACACAGTTTATCGGTACCATCGAGCAGGTGCCCCCGATGTTCTCCGCCATCAAGCAACAGGGCGTACCATTGTACAAACTGGCGAGAGAGGGCAAAGAGGTAGAACGGGCCGGCCGGGAAATCACGATTTACAGTATCGGTCTGTTAGGGTTGGATGGCAGGGAATTACAGCTCGATGTGCACTGCAGCAAAGGTACCTATATACGTACCCTCGCTGATGACCTCGGCAACCTGCTGGGTTGTGGGGCACATGTGAAAGCCCTCAGGCGTACCCAGGCTGGAGCCTTCAGGGAGTGTGACAGCGTTACGCTGGAACAACTGGAAGAATCTCTCCAGGGCAGAGACGAGGAGGATTTCAGTGGCATCGATAGTTTTCTGGTGCCTATGGACAGAGCGGTGAGTGATCTGCCCGAGGTGACGCTGCCCGAAGTTACGGCTGGCTGGATCAAGCAGGGGCAGCCGGTTCTGGTCAGGCATCTGCCGGCCGAGGGGCTTGTAAGGCTCTACCAGGGAGAGCAGTTCATCGGGATAGGGAGTATCCTCGATGACGGGCGCGTGGCACCAAAGCGGCTGCTGGTGCCTGAAGAAACAGATCAGTAGAATTTCGCGGGAAGTTCAGGGTGATCAGGCGATCATTTTGAATTTCTCGAGTTGGACGACCAGGTGACTACTAATATGCGTGGTTACTCTGGCTCGACAGGGAGGTTGCTGTCCCGGCAGAAAACTGCCAGAGCAGCTTTTTATTAATCGCATATTAATTTGGAGTAAATCAAATGGCTTTATCAGCTGAACAGAAAGAAGCGATTATCAAGGACTATGCAACCAAAGAGGGCGACACCGGTTCACCCGAGGTCCAGGTTGCACTCCTGACAGAAAACATTAACCAACTGCAGGCGCATTTCAAGGAGCACGCTCACGACCACCATTCTCGTAGAGGATTGATTCGAATGGTGAACAGCCGCAGAAAGTTACTCGATTATCTCAAGCGCAAAAATGTGGAGCGTTACGCTTCCCTGATCAAACGTCTTGGTCTGCGTCGATAAATAAAAAATGAATCAGAGTAGCCATGCTGGAAGGCAAACGCATGGCTCGAGCAGAATTAGGAAAATATTATGTTTAATCCAGTAAGCAAAACGTTCCAGTATGGAGACCATACCGTCACTCTGGAAACGGGTAAAATAGCTAGGCAGGCGACTGGAGCAGTTGTTGTCACAATGGGAGATACCCAGGTGCTGGCAACCGTTGTTGGAAGAAAAACTGTCAATCCGGGAGCTGATTTTTTCCCGCTGACGGTGAACTACCAGGAAAAGACCTATGCCGTGGGCAAGATTCCCGGCGGGTTCTTCAAGCGCGAGGGTCGTCCAACCGAGAAGGAAACCCTGACATCAAGATTGATTGACCGACCGATTCGGCCCTTGTTTCCAAAAGGTTTCATGAACGAGGTGCAGGTGGTTGTAACGGTCATGTCGGCCAGCAAGGAGCATGATCCGGACATCGCCGGCATGATCGGCGCCTCGGCGGCACTGGCAATCTCGGGAGTGCCTTTCCTGGAGCCAATAGGTGGTGCCCGCGTCGGGTTTGACCCGGAAAAAGGCTACATTCTCAATCCCAGCAGTACGCAGCTCCAGACATCACTGCTGGATATGGTGGTTGCCGGCACCGGCTCTGCCGTGCTGATGGTTGAGTCGGAAGCCAAGCAGCTCACCGAAGACCAGATGCTGGGTGGAGTGCTGTTTGGCCACCAGGAAATGCAGGTCGTTATCAATGCGATCAATGAGCTGAAGGCAGAGGCTGGTAAACCGGCCTGGGACTGGCAGCTGGCGGAAACCAACCAGGTACTCAAAGATGCCGTGGCGGAGGCCTATTCCGGGCGTCTGACCGAGGCCTATCAGATCTCCGACAAGATGCAGCGTTACGATGCGGTCGGTCAGTTGAAGGCGGCAGCGATCGAGCAGTTTGCCACTGCTGATACCGATGTCTCAGGCAGCGAAGTGTCTGACGTGTTCAGCGCTCTGGAGAAGAAAATCGTTCGCAATCGGATTATTTCCGGTCAGCCGCGGATCGATGGCCGTGATACCCGGACTGTGCGAGCCATCGAGGTGGAGATCGGTGTTCTGCCCAAGGCTCACGGGTCGGCCTTGTTTACTCGTGGAGAAACACAGGCACTGGTTGTCACAACCCTGGGCGCTATTCGCGATGCCCAGATGATCGAAGGGCTGGAAGGCACCAAGAAAGACAGCTTCATGCTGCATTACAACTTCCCTCCCTACTCGGTGGGTGAGACCGGTTTCATGAGTGGCCCCAAGCGTCGCGAAATCGGCCATGGTCGGTTGGCGAAGCGCGGTGTCATGGCGGTTATGCCGAAGGAAGACGATTTTCCCTACGCCATTCGCGTGGTTTCGGAAATCACGGAATCCAACGGTTCCAGCTCCATGGCGTCGGTCTGTGGTTCCAGTCTGTCCATGATGGATGCTGGCGTTCCGCTCAGTGCACCGGTTGCCGGTGTGGCAATGGGTCTCATCAAGGAAGGGGACGAATTCGCCGTATTGACCGACATTCTTGGCGACGAGGATCACCTCGGCGACATGGATTTCAAGGTCGCGGGAACCAGCCAGGGTGTTACCGCACTGCAAATGGATATCAAGATTCAGGGCATTACCGAACAGATCATGGAAATCGCCCTGCAACAGGCCAACGAGGCTCGTCTGCACATCCTGGGTGAGATGAATAAGGTCATTTCAGTATCCCGCGATACGGTCTCCGAGAATGCACCTTCCATGGCGACCATGAAGATTGATTCGGACAAGATCCGCGATGTAATCGGTAAAGGTGGCGCTGTGATCCGAGGGATTACCGAGGATACCGGCGCTTCCATCGACATCGATGATGACGGCAATATCCGTATCTACGGTGAGGATTCCGTCTCCCGCGATGCGGCGCTGGATGCTATTCGAGCGATCACCGCGGAAGCCGAAGTGGGCCGGATCTATCAGGGCAAAGTCGCCCGTATCGTGGATTTTGGTGCCTTCGTCACCATTCTGCCTGGCAAGGACGGGCTGGTACACATATCCCAGATTTCCCAGGACCGGGTCGAGAATATCAACGAATATCTCACCGAGGGCCAGGAAGTGCTGGTGAAAGTGCTGGACCTGGATGCGCGTGGACGCATCAAGCTCAGCATCAAGGAGATTAGTGAGGAAGAAAAGCAGGAATTTGCTGCCGAAGCCGCTGAGTAATCTCTCGCTTTGCAGGTAATCGTAAACCCGGTCTCCGCAAGGAGGCCGGGTTTTTTCTATTCGGGATTTTACTTTGTCCCTGCCTTGGGGGAATAATCCAGAAATACCTGCGGTCTATCGGGTTTTCGAGACCTTCCCGAGCAACATCCAATAACATCCGGAAGCGGCTCACAAATCCTGTCACAGATAGCACTGGCAGGAGGCTGCCCCAGGGTCGCCAACCGGTGCTGGCGAAATCTTCACCATTCTCTAACTGCGAGAGTAAAAAATGGAAATGAGTAAACACCTACTGATTGGTTGTGCTGCCGCATTGCTGAGCGCCTGCGGTCCAGCGCAACAGGAAGGCGAATCCGATGTCGAGACCACCGCGGTCCAACAGGCGGACACTGAGTCAGGCGCCGCGGAAAGCAGTGCGGCGGGCGCGGTGCTGGGTGATTGGGGTATCGAACTGGCCAGCAGGGATCTGCAGACCAGCCCTGGCGATGACTTTTTCCGCCATGCCAGCGGCGCCTGGGCAGACAATTTTGAAATACCTGCGGATAAAAGCCGTTACGGTGCTTTCGATACGCTGCGCGATCGTTCTGATGAGCGTATCCGAACCATTGTCGAGGATCTGGTCAACAGCGAGCCGATGGCCGGTTCCCTGGAGCAGAAAGTCGCGGACTACTACCTCAGCTTCATGGATACCGAGCGGTTGAACGCATTGGGTGTTCAGCCGCTGCGACCCACACTCGCTGAAGTGGCAGCCATCCAGAGCCGGGAAGAGTTGATTGCTGTACTGGGGCGAGCCGGTCTGCTGGGTGGCTCCAGTCCTATCGGGTTCGGTGTGGGGCCAGATCGCGTTGATCCCGACATAAATCAGCTGCGCCTGGTGGTAACCGGCATCAGTCTACCGGATCGCGACTATTACCTGCTGGACACGGAACGATTCCAGGAAATCCGTCAGGAATTTATCAGCCATGTAGATCGATTACTGACGCTGGCCGGCCAGATGGACGGTGCCGCGCAGGCAGATACCGTGCTGGCCCTGGAGACCCGGCTCGCCGAGCACATGTGGCCCCGGGCACAACGTCGTGATCGCGATCTTACCTATAACCCGATGAGTTATGAGGATTTCAAGGCTACCTACGACGCTTTCGACTGGGACCGGTTTTTTCTCGCCGCCGGTGTTGATGTGTCGAAGATTGACGAACTCAACGTCCAGTACCCCAGCGCCATGGCTCCGGTGATCGCCATGGTCAATGAACTGCCCGTGGCAGACTGGAAGAGCTATCTCACCTACCACCTGATCAGCAACAACGCCGGTATTCTGTCCGAGACGCTGGACAACGAGAATTTCCATTTCTATTCCACGGTGCTGCGTGGGGTCCCGGAACAACGGGACAGATGGGAGCGGGCAGTGTCGCGGGTCGGAGCACTGAACAGCCTTGGTGAAGCCCTTGGGCGTGTTTACGTCGATCGCTACTTTCCGGAATCCGCCAAGCAACAGATGGAACAATTGGTCGAAAACCTGCGCACGGCCCTGGGGCAGAGTATCAACGAGAATGACTGGATGGACGATGAAACGAGGCAGGAAGCACTGCTTAAACTCGAATCGTTCCGCCCCAAGATCGCCTACCCGGACGAGTGGAAAGATCTAAGTGCAATTCAGATCACCCGTGACGACCTGTTCGGGAATGCGCGCAATGTGCGGGAATTCTTTTACTGGGATAATGTCAATCGACTGGGTGAGCCTACTGATCGCGAGGAATGGGGAATGACCCCCCATACGGTTAATGCCTACTACAATTCCTCGTTCAACGAGATCGTCTTTCCGGCTGGCATACTGCAGCCGCCGTTTTTTGACCCGGCCGCGGACCTTGCTGTTAACTACGGCGGCATCGGTGCTGTTATCGGCCACGAAATGGGCCATGGCTTTGACGACCAGGGTTCCAAGTCCGATTACCAGGGTATTCAACGGGACTGGTGGACTGATGCGGCGCGCGAGGCCTTTGATTCACGTACGGCCATGCTGGCGGAACAGTACAACCAGTACGAACCGGTGCCAGGTAATTTCGTCGATGGCAGCTTCACTCTGGGTGAAAACATCGGTGACGTGGGTGGGCTGTCGATGGCCTATCGCGCTTACCGTATCGCCCTGAACGGTGCAGAGCCACCTGTTATCGATGGCCTCACTGGCGATCAGCGCTTTTTTCTTTCCTGGGCTCAGGTCTGGCAATCAAAGATCAGAGAAGATGCACTGGTATCGCAACTTAAGTCAGACCCTCATTCGCCGGCGGTGTATCGGGTTAACGGTGTAGTGAGAAACCAGGATGCCTGGTACCGGGCTTTTGATGTGCAGCCGGATCACTCACTGTACCTGGCGCCGGATGAGCGGGTAAGAATCTGGTAACCGATCACGGTAGTTGAAGAGAAGCTGAAAAAGGAGATTCCCATGCAGACCCTGTGCAGGTCAGCCTGTTTACTGGCTGGATTGTTACTATTGACCCCGCTTTCGATTGCGCAGACGGCCGGCAGCGGGCTGCCGAATCCTTATCAGCGTGGCGAAGGCGCCTGGGGCAATCTGCCCGGCGGTCGATCCTGGGGCGCCGCCAGCGCCATTCACTATGCGGGTGGCGATCGTATCTGGGTCGCTGACCGGTGCGGCGGTAACCGTGGGCCAGGCAGTTGCGAAGACCGCCTGGATATAGACCCGGTATTTCTCATGGATTCCGCCGGCAATATTATCAGGAGCTTCGGTGCGGGCCTGTTTGTCTGGCCCCATGGCATGTTCGTGGATCAGCAAGATAACCTTTGGGTGACTGACGCGGCAATCGCCCGGGAAGGTCGGAAGGGTAACCAAGTGCATAAATTCAGCCCCGCAGGTGAGCTGCTGATGAGCCTGGGTATTGCCGGTGTCCAGGGCAGTGGTCATTATTATTTCAATGCGCCCAATGATGTCCTGGTAGCCCCGAATGGAGATATCTTCGTGGCCGACGGTCATAACACCTCCACCGACAACAGAATCGTCAAATTCAACAGCGCCGGTGAGTACCTGATGGAGTGGGGAATGGTCGGCGCAGAGGCGGGCGAGTTCAGGGTACCCCATGCGCTGGCTATGGATTCCAGCGGCCGACTGTTCGTGGCTGACCGTGGCAACAGCCGGGTGCAGATTTTTGACCAGCAGGGCAATCACCTGATGACCTGGACCCAGTTCGGTCGACCCAGCGATGTGTATATCGATGCGGACGATATTCTGTACGCGGCGGATTCTGAATCCAACACCGGAAACCTTCGCAATCCAGGCTGGCGGCGCGGTATTTATATTGGCAGTGTGAGCGACGGATTCGTCACTGAGTTCGTTCCGGATCCAGTGACTGATCCTGCCGGCACAACCAGCCATGCCGAAGGTGTAACCGCTGACAATGACGGAAATCTGTACGCCGCCGAGGTGGCGGAGTCCAATGTCAGGAAGTTTATACGGCGCTGATCAGTGAGAGATTCCTTACCAGTAAAGATCCTTTTGATGCCGCTGGATTTGTAACGCCAAGGTTTCCTGAATCCCCGGTCCCGCGGAGACAACACGATGAATAAGAATTGGACTGAAGACCTGGTTGCTATCCTGTCAGGCGCTGTGATTCTGGCAGTCGCCCTGTTGATTTTCCTGCTGGCGCCGCTCGGTGGTGTCAGCGATTCGGTTACCCAGGCAAGCCAGTCGGCGGGTTTCAGCACCGAAAGCTGGATGGCTGAGAACAGCTTTATCAATGCCGGAGGCGAGTTCCTGAACTCGCTGGCCAACGCGTCGCGACCGGGGCGCTGGAGTGTCAATCCCTTTGCTGCATTCTCATTCGACACCCTGATTTTCGGTATCAGCCTGCTGATAGTTTTTGGTGCCTTGTTCGGAGCCGGGGCCGCCCTGCTGAAAGAGAACGTCGGTGCTTTTTTCAAGGGCTTCCTGGCCGTGTTTGGCGTCGCTACCCTGGCGTTTTTTATTGCCAACCAGCAGGAATTCCGTGACCTGGGCCTGGGCTACGCTTTGTGGGCGATTATTCTTGGGCTGGTTATCAGTAACACCGTGGGGATCCCTGATTTTCTCAGGCCGGCATTGAAGCATGAACTGTATATCAAGACCGGCCTCATTATGCTGGGCGCCGAAGTATTGTTCGGCAAGATTCTCGCGATCGGTCTGCCGGGGATTTTCGTTGCCTGGATCGTCACGCCGATTGTGCTGATTTCCACTTTCTGGTTTGGCCAGAAAGTTCTGAAGATCGGCTCCAAGACACTGAATATCACCATCAGCGCCGACATGTCTGTGTGTGGTGTATCGGCTGCGATCGCCACCGCAGCGGCCTGCAAGGCGAGCAAAGAAGAACTGACCACGGCCGTTGGGCTGTCGATGGTGTTCACCTCGGTCATGATGGTCGCCCTGCCAGCCTTTATCACGGCCGTTGGCATGCCTGAAGTTCTGGGTGGCGCCTGGATAGGAGGCACAATTGACGCGACCGGCGCCGTCGTTGCAGCGGGAGCCTTTCTGGGCGACACGGCGCTGAACGTAGCGGCGACTATCAAGATGATTCAGAACATTCTGATCGGCGTGCTTGCCTTTGGCGTCGCGGTCTACTGGACAGCCAAAGTCGACAAGAGCGCGGGAAAGGAGGTAACCGCCGCCGAAATCTGGATTCGTTTCCCCAAGTTTGTGCTGGGCTTTATCGGCGCGAGCCTGGTGTTTTCCCTGCTCTACGAGGTGCTGGGCGAGGCGGTTGCAGTCATTTTGATGGAAGGTGCGGTGATAGAGTTCACTTCCGATCTGCGAGGCTGGTTTTTTGCCCTGGCTTTCGCCAGCATCGGGCTGTCCACCAACTTCAAGGAGCTGCGCGGACAGTTTTCCGGAGGCAGGCCACTGATCCTCTACGTGTGCGGTCAGAGCCTTAACCTGTGCCTGACCCTGCTCATGGCCTGGATCATGTTCTACAAAGTCTTCCCGGATATCACCAATGCGCTCTAGTCGTAAGGCGCTGGTTACCATACCGCTGTTCGTCATCACCCTGGTGCTGCTGCGCCAGGGTATTATCGTGGCGACCGGTCAGCTGCCTGTTCTGGAACGCCAGATACAGGTAATGCAGGAGCAGGATATAGACCCGGCGGCGCTGTTTTACACCGACAGCCGGGTTGCTCTGCAAGCCATTCAGCGGGCCAGTCTGCAGGTCAACGGAGGCGGATTCAGAATGTCGCGATAGGGTTGAGTGGCGATCCCATGCCCCCCTTGATCCGCAGGGGAGCTGCAGTAAACAGGAACTCATAACGGCCCAGTTGCGCCGAGATAGACGCCAGCTGCTCGAAGTCCAGGTTGTCGAAAATGCCCACCCCCAGTGACACCAGCGCCAGGTTGTGCAGTGGCAGAGCGATGCCGGGGACACCGCTGGGTGACACGTCATTCCACATGTCGTGACCGATAAATGAGACTCCCCGTTCCTTGAGGAAGTAGGCTACGTCGGCGTGAAAACCGGCTACGCCCTGGGACGTAGGCCAGGGGCCTGACGCTTCCCGCCGTTTCCAGCGACCGGTGTACAGCAGAATGACATCGCCGGGCTGCACGGTGACGCCCTGGATGCGCTCCAGCTCCAGGAGGTCTTCGTAGTGTATTGCGGTCCCCGGTTCCAGCCAGCCATCCGCGGTGGCCTCGCCTGGTAGCAGGGTAGCGTCAAACAGGATACCCCGGGTGAAAATACCGTTGCGCTGGGCATGGATGCTGCCGCTGGGACACTCACCTGCGGCCTCCACGGCCTGATAGCTGACACCATTGTAGCCAAACCCTTCATACATGATGTGACAGTCCAGTGAATCCAGGTGGCTATGGATTGTGCCGTGATAGCTGCCGTCATACTGATAGCGGTCAGAGGCGCCGGTGGGGCTTACCCGCAATACTTCTCGGGTAAGCACCGTGGAAGCATCGACGGCCTTTTCCTGATTGACATCGTGGGCGAGGGAGACGGTAATCCCCTCGGTAACCAGCGAGGCGGCGGCGACACGTTTTGCCTGTGTAATCAGGTTCGATGCGCCCATCTCGTCTTCATCTCCCCAGCGTCCCCAATTGGACAACTCCTCCATGGCGCGCTCAAAGTCTGCCGTGCTGGTAATGCTGTGATTACGCTGCGCCACTGCAGGGTCGGCAATACCAAGGACCAGCAAAGGTAGCAGCAGTTGCAGCTTCATGAATTTACTGAACATTTCGCAAGTCTCCTTACCGCAGTGCGGTGGGTGTCAGGGAACTTCTGCTTAAGTTGAGCAGAAGTTCCCTAGTAGGGGTAGTGGGTAGCCTGGCCGGCGGTAATCAGCCAGGTTATCAGCAGCGCATTGATAAGCGCACCGGTATAGACATGGCCGGTAAGCTGGAAAAACCAGGTTGAAATCAATCCTGTCAAGGGCAGCAGAACAACGAACTGCAGAGCCATGATTGTCAGCAACGCCTGTGAGGGAATGGCCAGCGCGCCGCTGACAAACAATGGCAGGTACTGATAAGCAAGCAGCAGCGCGATGCCCATCCCCATCAGAACGGCGTTGCGCAGCAACGAAATGCCAATGTCTGCAGACTGATCTGCACCTCGCATCTGCCCATGGAGTACGCTGCCTGTGATTACGAAGAATCCGGTAAAAGGGAGCAGGTATACCAGAAATTCATGAAGCTGGACCGAGTTCATCAGTTTCAGGGCAATCACCCAGAAGCGCATATCCGTAGTAAAGAGAAAATGAATTGTCGCCAGCAGCAGATACAGGCCTCCGACTGTCAGGGTGGCATGCAACAGTGTCAACGCGACAACACGCAGGCGTTGGCCGGCCGGCCAGGTCAGGCCCAAGCTGGTGAAACTGTTACCGGCTTCCCTGCCGCCCAGAACAAAATGCCAGCCGAGCAGCAGCAGGCCGGAGATTACCCCGTTGCCAAGAGCCCAGATCATGAAACCATTGGTCAGGTTCTGGCCAAACCAGGCACTTGTCGGGATGGCGGCAGCTGCACCCTGGAACGGGAAATACGTGAGCGCCGGAATGGCAATGAACACCCCGGCCGCCAGCCACCAGCGGTTACCGCTGATCCCTGTCGGGCTGGCCGGGCTCTTCAGCAGGGGTTGGAAAAGCGGCAGGCGGGCAAGCAGACCGCCGCCGGCGAACAGAAACAGGAGTCCGCCCACCAGGGACAACAGGGTGCCCGTTTCTTTCAACAACCACGTCTGGTCGGATGGTTCCAGAAAGTTGGGTGCGGCAGTGGTGGTCTGAACCCAGTCGATAACCGGTGCCACGCCGCTGCGCGTAATGTGATTGGCTGGATGTGTCTGATTCGGCTGGTAAAGCATTCTGGCGGAGCCGTTGGCGAGGCTGCCGTAGAGCCGGTCTGGCTGAACCGTTTCCGTTACCCCGAACTGCTGCTGCAGGCGTCGGGTGTCACCAACTTCCGACCCCGCCCTGGCTCCCCACATGGTTGGAGAAAATTCGTCGAAGCGGCCGAACACCAGGCCGAAATTACGCGGGAAACTGGTATCGCCAGCGGGTACGCCGAAGGTCCCGGTGGACGAGCCGGAAACAATCACCGATTGGTAGGCATCAGGCATCGCCACGGCCGCGCTGAGTACTGTCCAGCCCCCCATGGAGTGGCCGATCAGGGCGACCTGATCGGTATCCACAAAGTCCAGGCTGCGCAGGTGGTTCAGTCCGGCCGGGCCGCCGAATCCGTCGGCAAAGGCGGGCGGGTCGGAGTAGCCATGTCCCCGCTGGTCCATATTCAGCACCACGTAACCCCGCCGGGCCAGTTCAATGGCGTAGGGTGACTGGGTCTCGCGGGAATTGATGTAACCATGGACCGCCAGTACACCTGGAGCCGGGTTGGCAGCGGTTACGCCGTCCGGCACATAAAGCAAAGCGCTTAGCGTAGCGCCGCTGTCGCTCTGAAAGCGGATATCGAGCACTTCCACAGCGCCAAAGTCAGTCTGTACCAGCCAGGCAAGCAGGCCTCCGCCAAACACCAGAAACAGGGAAAGGGCGAGCAGTGCTGTGGAGGAGGGTTGCAGTTTGAAGTGAGAGCGCATGGTATGGTTTCTTGTTGTTTTTGTCTGTTGATTACCGATTACCGATTACCGATTACCGACTACTCGATCTACCAATCGCCCCAGTGGGTTCTTCGCTCTCAAGCGGGTTGCCCTGCAGCCGGGTTATGGCCCCAGTTGCCGGAGTTTCGGGGTTGTTCCCTGTGCGCTCCGAGACAGGCAGGGCGTTACTGAGGTTACTACTATTGATCTGTAAAACGAAGCCATTTTACCGGCGCGGTAGCCGGCAGGCAGTTGCTGATAGCTGCCTCAGTTCAGAATCAGGCCGCCAGGATGACAGCAGGGCTATTCAGCGAGCAATTCTCGGGGTATGCTCGGAAATTGTTTTTCAAACCTGGGTCAGCGGATGAGCTATTGCCTGGCAATATCAGTAAATGAGGGCCTGGTGTTCTGTTCTGATTCCCGTACCATGCAGGGAGTCGATCGGATCAGCACTTACAGTAAGATGTTCCGCTTCGGCCGCGACGGGCAGCGCCAGTTCGTGATCCTGGCCGCCGGAAACCTGGCCACTGCTCAGGCCACCATAACCCGGGTCAGACTCGATATTCGCGACGCTGCGCCGACTAACCTGCTGAATGTACCAACCGTGCAGCAGGCAGCTGACTACCTGGGTGAGCTGAGTCGCGCTGAACAACTTCGCCATGGTGAGAAGAAGGGTATGGATGCCAGCTTCATCATTGGTGGTCAGATTGCAGGCAGCGAGCATGAGTTAGCGCTGGTCTATCCGCAGGGCAACCACATTACGACTTCCTCCGATACTCTGTTTCTGCAGGTCGGTGAAAGCAAGTACGGAAAGCCGATTCTGGACCGCATTCTCACGCCGGAAACCAGCCTTGATACCTGTGCGCTCTGCTCACTGATCTCCATGGATTCCACCATGCGTAGCAATCTCATGGTGGGCCCTCCGGTGGAGTTACAGGTCTACCGGAGCGACAGCCTGGTACTGAACGGCTATCAGAAGCTTGAGGCCGACAGCCAGTTTCTGCGTGACATCGGCCGGGCCTGGGACGAACGCCTCAAGGCGGCCTTCCATCTTATGCCTTCACTTACCTGGGCAGATTCCACCGATTCTCCGATAATCGACAAGTCCCGCATCATTTAACCCAATCATTGCATAAATTGTTGAGGTCAGGAGCTTTCAGAGTAGTATTTCCAGCGTCGCACGGAGATTTTTGTGGATTGAGCGTAGTCACTCTACGTGATATCCAGAAAAATTGAGTACGGCGCTGGAAATGCTGCTATGGAAGCAGCGAAGCGGTCCTGGGCCAAGAATTTATGCAATGATTGGGTTAATTTTTCTCTATTTAATTTTTCGCTGAATTTGGCATCAGGCGCTCCTGCCGGCTACTTTTGAAAGTGATCGCCAACCCCGGTTATGGCCGGGAGATCACTTGTCATTACAAGCAGTACAAGGAGTCGTTATGTCAAAACCAGCAATCCGTCCCCCCTTTGGGCTGTTAGTCCGGTCTGCCACCACCATCGGCGTTGCCTTAACGCTGACCGCAGCAGTGCCGGCAACCGCAGCTCCCCCGTCGGAAAAACCTCATCCCCACACCCGCACTTATCTTCAGCACCTAAGCCCGGATGAACGTCAGTCACTGCGACAAATCCTGCAGGAGAACCTGCGCGGAGCCTCCAGCAGGGATAACCTGGATGCCATACCGCCCAATCAGGTTTATCAGGCCGTCTTTCTGGATATGCTGCTCAACCCCGGCCTGGGTGCCGGCCTGCTGCCCGCCGATCGGCAACTGATCGAATCCCTGCCCGCCCACAATGACAAGCAGTTTGCCGCCGGGACCAAGGGTGTCGTGGCGGCAGCCTGCCGGGTGATAGACCGGTTGTCAGCGAGCGATCCGGCTGCGGCGCAACTGGCTGCCCGCGCTTACCAGCGGGCCCAGAAGGCGCTCAATGCCAGGCTCGACCGTCACTACGGGCAGGTGCTGAGAAAGCTGTCGGAAAGCGGCAGAAAACTGGTTGCCCGCGAGGTAGGGAGGCTGATGACAGATGGCTCACTGGTCTACGCAGAAATGGACCTGCAGGCTCTGAGCTTTGACCAGCCAGACTTCGTCGTAGCCTTTCTGCAGGACACCTGCCAGAACAGTGAGCAGATGCTGGATCAGAGTATGGCTGAAAGCCGCACGCTGGGAAATCAGCTGACTGATGATTTCAATCAGGGTGCTGTGCAATTGTTTCAGCCGCAATAAACCTGTACGACTCAATCAAGGATGAGAGAAATGAAAACACTGCTTGTTAGCGCCGTGATGGCAGGATTAATGTTGTTCAGTGTCAGTTCCCAGGCGCTGGTCAGTCGCTGTCTGCCCGGGCCCGAAGCCGATGGTTTTTATCACCGGGCCAGCCTCACTGCCGTGGAAAGCGGCTTTCCCTTCGTGCGAACCTGGATGCAAACCAACGTCAGCGGACCGGTTTCGCCAAGTCTGTCTTCCCTGCACTACAACACCTGGAATTCCTGGCACTTTTTTATCTACATGCCCCCGGGCAGTTACAACTGGACAGGCTACTCTCTGTCCGAGGTGGATGATCTGGATTACTTCTGGGGTCTGCTGGATGTTGCTTTGTGCGACGGCGCGATGACCATTGCGCCGCCGCCCTACTGCGAGTCCACTGATATGCAGGTGACCGGGTCCTCAAGCCTGACCAGCAATATTCACGGGTATCTGGTATCGAGTATCAAGGGTGCGTTTGAGGCGGTGGAAAACCTGGGGGTGTGCAGTGTGACAGGCACGCCGACCTTCTCCGGCAATCTAAAACTGGAGAGTGTCAGCCAGTGCTGCGAGGCGGCAGAGCGACACGACACAGCTACCAGGGCGACTGGCAGGGCGACGTTTTCCGTGCCTGCGCTCAGTTGCTCGGTGAAACAGATCATTGTCCCTGCCTATGGCATTGTGCTGGAGGGTTCGCTGGGGGCGGGTGCCTCGGCGAGCTTCGCCTATTCGGGAATGGATAACGGCATGTGTGATGTTGAAGCTGATGGTATTACCTTGAGCGGCACGATCTCAGGTGGGTTTGGTGGTGAAATCGGTGTCGGCGGATTGAGTACCCAGGTGATCGGTGCCGGGGTTCGACTGAGCGACAGTTTCAGTATTTCAGCCAGTGGTCCCGATGTGTTAAATCTGGATGTGGCCGGTTGTATCGGGCCGGCAGAAATTACCGGCTGGGTCAGGTTCCTGGGCTCTGAATTCAGAACAGAAATAGTGCCAAGAGAATGGGCTGAGGGAACCACGTTATGCTTTTGATCTTATTACTGGAGGAGGAAACAGGGAATGCGTGACTTTATCTGCACTGTCCTGCTGAGTATTTCGCTACCGTTGGTGGCACAGCCCGCTGAGCCCGACTATCGGTTTGAATTTGTGCCTGATGAGGCGGCTTCCGGTCTCTTCGCCGAGTCCGGGATTCTGGAGATTACCGTGCTGCCGCCTGATCTGGCTTTGCAACAGGTTGATTCGGACCCTGCTGTAAGTATCAGTCTGTCTGCCGCAGTGACGCTGTTTCCGGGCAACTGGCTGATGAGTCAGGCGCAGGAAGGTGAGCCGGACGAAGCCCGCAGGACTCCCGGTGAGCTGACTGAACAGGAAGTGTTCGTGCGGGAAAAATTTCGGCTGTTCCAGGCTGCTGACCGGGTTGAGCAGTTCCGGGAGTGGCTGGACGCTGAGACGTTCCTGCGATTTTCAGAGTCGGTCATCAATGGCGGGATCGACCTTGCCGCAGACCGGGAAATTTATCTGCAGTACGACGACATTCGTCTGCTGGGCAGCCTGCGCTACGGTGTCTACACTCTTCTCTACACCCAGTTCAGGGACGCCCGATCGGGCGATCCTGTCACGTCGGTGATGCCGGTGCGACGGGTGGGAGGGAAACTGCTGACGGCGGGCAGTCTGCACACCAGTTCTCATGAATTGTACAGACTGTTCGCGCTCGGCTCTCTGCAGCAAAGTTTTATGGTTTATCTGGAAGAAAGAGTCAATAACTAGGCATTGGAGAAATTATGTCAGGGAAGACAGAAGACAGGGCAGGCAGGTTGATAAGGTTGGGTTTTGTCGCGATGGTGGTGCTGCTGGCGGGTTGCGCCGCCAATCCACCACCGAGTCCCTTACCGGCAGCGCTGCTTGCCAGGCAGCTGGATGTGGCCCACTTACCGGTAATGGGTAAACCCGATGCCGGGATCGCGATTATCGAGGTTACCGACTACCAGTGCCCGTTCTGTCGCGCTCATTACCAGGAAACCCTGCCGCTCCTGACGCAGGAGTTTATCGAACCCGGCACCGTCAGCTACTTCGTACAGGATTATCCCCTGCCGGGCCAGGATGCCTCCGGGTTGAACGCGGTCGCTGCCGGCTGCGCCAGAGAGCAGGGCTTATTCTGGCCGTATCATGACTGGTTGTTCCGGTACCCGGGTCTGCCCGGCGAGGCGGAACTGGTGGCAGCAGGGGAGACCGTGGGGCTGGACACCAGGGGTTTTCGCCGCTGCCTGGAGAAAGGGGTCGCGGGCACCTATGTAGAGCGGCAAAGGTCCTTGGCTGTTGGGCTGGGTGTCAGGGGGACCCCGACATTCTTCATTGGCAGGCTGGGGGACAACCAGGTTGTTACCGAAGTGACAGTTCTGGCAGGGCGACAATCGATAGCGGATTTCCGGCGGGTTATAGCCGGCTACCAGTACCCCTGATTGCGGAGCACCGGTCCGGTCAGCCTGCGATTTCCGGCAGGCGTCGGGCCGGTGCCCGGCACAGGAATGTCACGGTTCTGGTAAGGCGAAGGAAACTCCCCTAGAATTGTGTTTTCTGATAAAAACTACAACTTATGTTCCTTTGGCTTGAATCTACACCGGTCGCCCTGTGGGTCAGTCTGTCACTGTGGGCCTATCCCTTGCTGCTGGCTGTGCACATTGTCGGTCTGGCTGTAGTAGTTGGCCTGTTCTCCATGCGGGATCTGCGCCTGCTGGGCCTGTTTCCGGGGTTGCGTCTGGATGCCTTCCTCCCATTGAGCAGGCTTGCCTGGGCAGGTTTCGTTCTTAATGCGCTATCCGGTATTCTGCTCTTTACGTCCCAGGCTGTGACTTTTGCCGGTAACCTGCCTTTTCTCATCAAGATTACCGCGATTATTGCCGGCATGGTGCTGGCCGGCATCATTCAGTCAAGGTTGCGAGCCGAGTTGTCCACCTCGGCAGGAGCGCAGGTGGAGCCGGCCGGCCCGATACGATTCATCGCAATGGCGTCTCTGGCATGCTGGATTACGGCGATAATAGCCGGCCGCCTTATTGCGTATTTTTAAACAGGCCCTAAGATGCTGGATTTTCTTGCCCGTATAGCACTCGACAGCTCACTGCATCAATGGATTCAGGGTACTTACTGGCTCTGGCCGATCCTTGAGATCACCCACTTTGTCGGTTTGTCGTTGCTGCTTGGAGGCCTGATAATTATCGATCTGCGCCTGGCGGGCCATTTTCGCAGACTCGACCCCCACGCTACCCATGACCTGTTGCCGCTGGTTTTTCTTGGTTTCGGCTTGAATCTACTGACCGGTGTGCTGTTTTTTTTCGGCGATCCAAATCGCTATTCGATCAATATCGGTTTTCAGATCAAGATGGTCATGATACTGGTGGCCGGCCTTAATGCCTTGTTGTACTACTTCAAAGTGCGACCGTTGGTAGCAGGCTGGGGCGCCGATACCGACCCGCCCGCAATCGCCCGGGCTGTGGCCTACACCTCATTGGCCGTCTGGTCTGTGGTGCTGATCTGCGGCCGCCTGATTCCCTATGTGGGGACCGGCTAGGCTGTCAAAAACCCATTGCGCATGCCTTTGCTTTTTAAAAGACAGACTCAAAACAGACATTAACAGCCTGCTTTTTTTGAACAAAGCTTTTAAATAAGCAAGCGTATGGGCCTTCACGGAGCCCGCTGGCATTGCTTTGCGGCGGCGGCACTCCGCGCTGGCACCGGGGGCGTCTGAAAGTCAGGGCTTTGGGGCAATCAATCAGCTGTTTCTTGCTGATCTGAAGTTTCGATGGCGTGTTGAGCGTCAGTTATCTGGCGCCTCGGTATGAAGATGCGGGCGACTGTTTCATCGTCATTGAACATCAGGTGCTTCAGAGCCCCTGCAATGTGAATAACAATCAACAGGGCAAGCAGGTTGGCACTTAGCGCGTGCAGGCGATGGAGAAGCCCGGCGAGGTCTGGCAGGTTAGACAATGTCCATGCCAGCAGTGGACCGCTCAGCAGCATGATGCTGAGCAGGGCCAGCATCCAGTAATGGGTGAACCGCGCCACCTGATGGATCCGTTTGCCCTGTCCCCTGGCGCGTGGATGAGCATGGCGTAGGCGCCAAAAGATTCGTGCTGCCAGTAACAGCCAAGCCACCAGGCCCAGAGTCACATGCAGGCTGCGCCGTTCTGCCAACTGATCTGCTGCCTGAAACTCGATACTCTTGCCCAGGAACCACAGGGCAATAATCACCGCAGCGGTCAGCCAGTGCAGAGCGATGGAAATCCAGCCGAAAGAATCCGGCTGGTCGTACCATTTGACGGAAGGTGTGATCATCCCGCTACTCCCGGAAGGACACGATCTCCCTTAAGGCCAGAGCATTGTGGTAATTAATCAGAGGCTCCCTGGAAAGGCCCTAGTCGTACTTCGAGGGGAAGAAACGCACTGATGCCCGGGCCGCTTCCGGATCGCAATCATAGGCTGCCAGCCTGTAACCCTCGCGGGCAGGTACCCAGCGGGTGGTGTAGCCAGTCGGCTCGCGAAGGAACATAGGGTCCTCGACGGTTACCGTAGCCCGCAGATCATCTCCCTCCATCCAGTAGCGCTCGGTTACCTTCTTCTGTGCCGAGGAAGGAATGCCGTTATAGTCATCGAACCCGGTGATATCAAAGATGAAATGGGTAGTGGTCACGTACAGAGAACCGTCCTGGTAGTAGCCCGTGGAAAATCCCTGAATGCTGTAGTCCAGAGAGGTTGGCTGCCGACCATCCAGCCACACGGTACGCAGCTGATCGTCCTTCTCGTAGCGGAACAGGACCCGGTCCGGCCACTGAGTCACTTCGAAATGGTAGGGGTCGTACTGAATCGCAGGCGAAGAGGCGGGCTGACAGTCGTATTTCGGTGAGATGATCTCTTCAAAGACTTCCTGGTACGCCAACGCCCTTTCGTTCAGTACCGGGAAATTTTCCTCGGTCCAGGGCATGTTGACGCCATTGACCGGGCGGGCGCCGAAGCCGCCGTCCCAGACGCCGGCCAGGTCAGGTATGTCTCCGTCAGGCTCCTGGGCGCTTAGTCGCGGGAACGAAATCACCGCTGTCAGGCCGAGCATGGCCAGTAACGCGGATCTGGAAAAAGTGGACCTGCCAGCACTGATTACTGGTTTCATAAACTCTCCTGCCTTGTTTTTTTGTCGGGGAATTCGGTCAGGACGCTAGCGGGGTGGCGGGGTGTCTTCCTGCACGCGTCCGCCCTGCAGAATTGGGCTGCCATCGGGGCGTGTCATCCGCACTGGTCCGCCAATTCCGTATGAGCCTTCGGCACGGGAAGCCTGTCCGGCCACCTTAACGACCGTGCCGACAGCTAAAGAGTCGGGGGTCCACCCGGTTCTTCTCAGGCTGACGGGAGCGCCCAGTTCCACCTGCCATTCGGTGTTGGCGCCATTGGCGTCGGGTACATCGACATACAGAAAGGCATGGGGGTTGCGGAACACAAACCGGGTTACCGTGCCTTCGATTTCGACACGACGCTCGGGATCGTAAAACGGTGTGCTGGCATGGTGTGCGACGGCGGGGCCGATCATCACGGTGAATGCCAGGGAAATCCCGACAGTGATCGCAGCGGTCAATCGGTGGGTGACCATAACTCTCTCCTGTTGCCGGAATATCTACCGGCATTTATTATCGTTTCGGCAGAATAATCAGTATCTGCGGGGGAGTCAACGCGGAATTCCGTGGTAGCCCGGGGCATCGATAAGCCGGGCTGTCCGCAGCCTTTTTGGCAATGCTGTCCATTTGGGTTTAAAGTACCCGGGTCCCCAAGACAAAACTAGCAGATCTATAAGAACCAGAAGATCTATAAGAACCATAAGAACTATAAAAAAGGAGGATGCCATGAAAGCACCTGTAAAAGCCCTGCTGGCAACAACAATACTGACATTGCCGGCCCTGGTGGGCGCCCAGGACAGCGACCAGACCTATGCCACTTACATTACCGAAGAGCAATGGCAGACAGTTAATGAACTGCCCGGCGTGGATCGACAGATAATAAGCCGTGACATCGGCAAGCTGAATCTGTCAGTCGGTATTATTCACCGTGGAGCCGTAGAGCGGGGCAGTGGCCGCGCCACACCGAACCCCGCACGGCCTTGTGGTGTCGGCAGCACCAGCCGCAACAGCGGCGCGCGCGGTATTCTGCATTATCACCAGACTGAGGCCTATTACATCGCCTCGGGTTCCGGCACGCTGGTAACCGGCGGGGAGATCATGAACGGTGACGAGTCGGCCCCCGACAGCAATGTCACTACCACGCTGAATGGTCCATCCTGCAGCGGGATGATCGTAGGTGACTGGGTGGCCAAGCATGTCAAAGAGGGCGACATCATCATTATTCCCGCCGGAACGCCCCATGGCTGGCTCGAAGTTCCCGTGCACGTCGATTACCTGAGCGTGCGCCCGGATCCGGATCGTGTGTTGCCTGATGACTACATGAATCCTGCCCTGGGTCCGGATTTTCAGATGAGGACCGAGAGCGACTGATGCGCGCTGATCCCATCATTGTTTAACGAGTGAGGCCCGGGAGGCTGTCGATGAGTAGAGTAGTTGTGTTTCTGTTGTTGGTTGCTCTGTCATCCGGTCTTCCGGCGCAGCCCAACCGTATCGATCTGATTCGTGCCGACGCGCCGAAGCTTGCCGCATTTGGCGAATACACAATTGGTGTCCGCACCGAGCAGTTCACCGATTCCAATCGGGTGGATGTACTCAATACCGGCGACGGTGAGGAGACAGTGTACGCGGATCGTACCCTGACAGTCGAAATCTGGTACCCGGCCAGCCTGGCACCGGGCCAGGAGCCGGGCGGTCAGTACCTTACCTCGACCAGAAACACGGCCATCATGGCGACCTTGACCGGATCGGCCGTTCGCGATGCGGATCCTCTGGCGGCGGGGCAGTCTTTTCCACTGGTCATTATCTCTCACGGCTATCCCGGGAACCGGTATCTGCTGAGTCACCTGGGAGAAAATCTGGCGTCCAAGGGCTATGTCGTCGCCTCGATCGATCATCCCGAAAGCCTCTACGAGGACCAACAGGCGTTTGCCAGTACTTTGTATAATCGGGCGCCGGATCAGCGCTTCGTGCTGGAGCAGATCGCGCGGCAGGCAGCAGACCCGGCCAGCTACCTTTACCGGCTGGTGGACGCGGACAGAACCGCTGTTGTCGGTTTCTCGATGGGCGGTTACGGGCTGCTCAATAACCTGGGTGCCGGCTACAATCCGGCGGCAGTCAATCTGCCGACGGCCCCGCCCAATGCCATACTGGCAGACCACACGACACTGAATCCGGACTATCAGAAAAACCTGGATCCCCGCATCAGGGCCGGGGTGGCTATTGCACCCTGGGGGATGAACAATGCCATGTGGCGCCCCGCTGATCTGCTTGGTATCAGGCTGCCTGTTTTTTATGTGGCCGGAAGCGTGGATTCTACCGCCGGGTATGAGAACGGTACCCGGGCGGTATTTGAGAATACCCGCAAAAGTGATCGCTATCTGCTCACCTTTGAGAATGCCGGCCACAGCGCCGGCGCACCGATACCGGTGCCGGTGGAACTGCTTAACAGCGGCGAGGCAACTGGCGTGAGTCATTACATCGATCCGGTGTGGGACACGTTGCGAATGAACAACATCATGGACCATTTCATCACCGCATTTCTCGACCTGCAGTTGAAAGGTGTAGAGGAAAGGCGGCAGTATCTGGCTCTGCCGGTCAATTCTGAGGAAGGCTGGTTCGGCTTTCAATCGAGAGCCACGATAGGCTTAAAACTGGAGCATCTGGCGCCTCAGGAGTGACTGACGGGCCGCTTTATCAGGCCAGGGAGCGCCTGAAACTGCCGCCAGAACATTGTGGTGCTTAATCAGAGGCTCCCTGGATCATCAAGTACCGTTGAGGAATCAGTATGGACAGAAGGCAGTTTTTCAGGACAGGAGCCGTATTTGGAGCGACCGTCACATTACCTTCGCTGATCGACAGCAGACTGTTTGCTGCCAGCCTGTCAGCCAACCCGGTCGACCTGAGTGCCATCGAGTTGTCTGCGGCTATCAGGCAGAAACACATCAGTTGTGTCGAGGTGATGCAGGCCTATGTCCAACATATCCACCGCTACAATCCCGTCTACAATGCGATCGTAGGTCTGGTCGACGAAGAGGCGCTGATCGCGCAGGCTCGCGACGCAGACGACGCCCTGGCCAGAGGTGAATACCGTGGCTGGATGCATGGTATGCCCCACGCCGTCAAGGATCTGACTCCGGTCAGAGGGCTGCTGCATACCAGTGGTTCGCCACTGTTTGCCGACCGCATCGCCGACAGTGACGGGAGCTTTGTCGCCCGACTGCGCAGTGCCGGCGCCCTGTTTATCGGCAAGACCAATTCGCCGGAATTCGGCTTTGGTTCCCAGACTTATAATCCGGTATTCGGGCCGACCGCCAGCGCCTTCAATCCGGACCTGACGGCAGGTGGAAGCAGTGGTGGCGCCGGTTCCGGTCTCGGCACGCACATGCTGCCGGTGGCCGATGGCAGCGATATGATGGGTTCACTGAGGAATCCCGCCGCTTACAATAATGTCATCGGATTTCGACCAAGTGCCGATCTGATGCGTGATACCCGTCCTGCCATGCTGCCGCTGTCTACCAGCGGGCCCATGGGTAGAAATACCGCCGATACGATACAGTTGTTGCAGACTATGGCGCCACGTCCCCTGCCAGGCGAGTTCAATGCCCTCGATATGGGCGGGCTGCGTATCGGGTGGCTGGGTAATCTGAATGACTACCTGGCGATGGAAGCCGGTATTGTGGAGCTGTGCGAGGCGGCGTTGCGGCGGCTTGCAACCGCCGGCGCGGGTATTGACCCGGTGTTGCCCCGGTTTTCCCTCACCGATCCGTGGGAAAGCTGGACCACTTTACGTCATGCGGGGCGGGACAGTTACCGGCGTTACTACGGCGATCCCCAGGCCAGGGCCATGCTCAAGCCCGAAGTGATCTGGGAGGTTGAGCAGGGCATGCTGCTTTCCGAGCAGGATGTTGCACGAGCCAACCAGATACGCACAGACTGGTCTGCGGAACTGGAACGGTTGTTTGAAAACCATGATTTTCTTGCCATTCCCACGGCTCAGGTATTTCCGTATTCCAAGCACATAGCCTGGCCTGAGTATATCGGTAGCCGCAGGATGGATACCTATCACCGGTGGATGGAGGTGGTAATACCAGGCAGTCTCGCCGGGTTGCCGGTGATCAACGTGCCGGTGGGTTTTGATGGTAGCGGGCGGCCTATGGGAATGCAGATTATGGGCAGGCATGGTGACGACAAACGGGTTCTGGAGTTTGGTCTGGCCTATGAACGGCTCACCGAATTTCTTCAACGCCGACCTCGTCTCGTGGCTGCTGCCGGTTAACAACGTCAGTCACCGGTAAGGAATTTCACAAGGAGCCCGCAGTGTCTATTGATATCACTTTCACCCTCAGCAACGCCGATCTGCAACGTTTCGAAGAAATCGTCGCCAGGGCAAAAATACTGGTCGAGGAGCCGGACAACGCACGCAAGGTGGAAGAAGCCGCACAGCAATTGCTCGATCAGGCAGCCGGCAGCGATCTGCCGGATTTTATCCGTGAGCGACTCCTTAAACTGGAGACGCTGCTTAACATGGTGCAGGATGAGGAATGGCAATTAGAGGCGCAGGAGCGCAAGCGGGTCCTGTCCGCGCTGTCCTATTTTTCCCTGACTGAGGATCTGATCCCCGATCACGTGCCCGGGGTAGGCTTTCTGGACGACGCGATCTATACGGAGATTGTTATCCAGGAGCTCGATAGTGAACTGCGCCTGTACAACGAGTTCTGCCAGTATCGGATAGCCGAGGAAAACCGCCGCAGAAATCGCGGCCTGGACCCAAGGGTGGGCAGGGAGGACTGGCTCGCTGACAAGCGGTCGGTGCTGCATTCCAGGATGCGGGCGAGACGCTCCGGTGGCGGAGGAGGCCCGAACTGGCGGACCCGCTTTTTCTAGGAAAACTTATGGAGCCTCTGATTAATTACCACGACGCTCTGCGTGAGCCTGCCGGGCTTGCCGCAATGGTTCGAGATGCCCGGTGCCCTGAATTCTTTACTCGGCGCTGAGTTGTACTACATTGCAATAAGCCGGAAAGACCAAGACCAAGACCAAAAACCAAGACCAGAACGACAGTTCAACAAGCGGGGAGTCCCACTACATGCCAAACAAATCAATAATGATAATTCTGACCCTGTTTATCAGTTCCAGCCTGGAGGGGCAATCTCCGCTCCCGCCAGGGCAGTATATGAGTGCGGAGGCCATTGCCACGGCGATTCAACAGTCGGGAGATGACCGTCCCGGCATGGCGGTTGGTCGATTCATCACTACCGATGAATACCGTATCAATATGATTCATCGCACCGAGGCAGCAGGAGCTATTGTCCATGAGGTGGGAACCGAGCTGCATTACATCACTGGCGGAGCCGGCACACTGGTAACCGGGGGAGTCATTGTGCGGCCCGCCGGCGGCGGTCGCGCTACCATCGAGGGCGGCAGGGCGCAGCGGGTTGCTGTCGGCGATGCCATCCTTATTCCTGAAGGAACGCCTCACTGGTACAGTGCCGTGGAAGGATCAGTCACTTATCTTGAAGTGCGCTTTTAGGTCTCTCTATCAGAGGAAGGGGACTTTTCCTTTAATGGCAAGTTCCTGTATTGGTCGGGCCAAAAACGGCTGGCGAGCCTTAAAAGGTCCGCTGCCGGATCAGCTCGCAGCATGACACGATCAGGCGCTACTCCGCTAACGATCTGATTCCGGTGGCTGGACTTCGCCGGCGCCCTCGTCGTCGCGAGCATTCTTTATTTTATCTTTAACCCGGGTCCGCTTTCGTCCGGATGCCTGATGTGCCGGAACGTTCTGTTGGGTCATGGTTTCAAAAGGCGCCATGTCACGCACATGCAGGTCCAGTTGTGGGAATGCAATCTCAATATTGAGCTCGCGGAAGCGTCGCATGATCTCGCAATGCAGCTGACTGCCGACCAACAGGCGTTCCCTTAACTGATTGACATAAATCCGCAGCTCAAAGTTGAGCGTGCTGTCACCAAACAGCATGAACAGCACTATTGGCGGCGGGTCTTTCAGTACCAGCTCGTTTTCAACGGCAACTTCCTCGAGGGTTTTCATAACCAGCTCCACGTCGGAATCGTAGCTGACACCTACTTTGACGATGACGCGCGTGATTGTATCGCTGAGCGTCCAGTTGATGAGTCTCTCGGTGATGAAGTTTTTATTGGGGACCACGATTTCCTTGTTGTCCCAATCCACGATTGTAGTCGCCCTGGTGCGAATACGACTGACGGTGCCGCTGTATTCAGCAATGGTAATCGTGTCCCCTACCCGAATGGGCCGCTCAAACAGCACGATCAGGCCGCTGACAAAGTTGGCCACTACCTCCTGCATGCCAAAACCAAGCCCCAGGGTCAGGGCGGCAACCATCCACTGTAATTCACTCCAGCGCAGACCCAGCAGGGAAAATACGCTGATGACAAGCACGACCAGCAACAGGTAGCGAATCAGTGTGGTAGCGGTATAGCGTGCCGCTGCATCCAGATTGGTTCCCCGGCTCAGCAGGATTTCCACCAGGCCCGGCAGGTTTCTGGAAGCCAGTAAAAAAATGACCGTTAGGAAGCCGGCCAGCAGGATGTCCTGCAGGCTTACCAGGCTGACAATTTCCGCGTCACCTTCGACGATGCTGCGAGTCCACAGGGTTACGCTGTCCAGCCAGGTCAGAGCTGGCAGAACGTCTGCCCATACCCAGAAAAGCGCCAGAACCACTATGCCGCCTGTGGCAACATTCACCAGGGAACGGGTCTGCTGATTGATGTCGTCAACGCTTAAATGTGGTTCGGGGATATCCAGGCCCTCACCGCCCATAACGGCGTTTTCCATGGCCGCCGCTTTGGCTCTGTCTTCCCGCGCCCGGCGCACGCGCAGTCGTACCTCGCTGAGCACCAGCATACGTGAGGCGGTCTTATAACCCAGCCATACCACGCTGAGAACGAAGATGGTATCCAGAATTCGCAGCAACAGTTGTCGGACAGTAAGCAGGTAGCCCATCAGCGATAGCACGACGACACCGGCTGAGAGCAGCAGGAGAAGCAGACGGATAAGCCGCCGCTGTCGATCAACAGCCGGCGGAAGTGTGGTATCCGCACTGATACCCAGCAGCCGCCAGAAGAAAAACAATGACAGTAAACCTACAGCCACCAGAGCAAGGCGTCCGAAAACATCGAAGACCAGCTCATTGGGGTGAGTCAGGATCAGCGCCATGGCGATTATCAGGACAAACTGAATTGGCGCGTACCAGGACAGGTTGCGCCGCAGCCGACCGATAAAAAACGGCTTCCAGTCGAAGTGGTTCGGGCCAACACCTGTTTTACTGGTGAACAATAACGTGAAGTGGCCGGCTGTCCACCACAAGGCGGCGCTGATGAGGGCATCTGAAAGCAGCTCGATGTTGGGGCTGCCTGCGCCGACCTGCCTTAATCGCCACGAGGTAATCCCCAGTAGAACAGGAATCGGGAGTACCTTGAGCAGGGTCCAGCCAAGGGCCTTGAAAGTATGCACGATGCTGTCAGTAAAACGGTGCTGGGTTTTTTCCGTCAGCTTGGCCATCTCGCGGCGGTAGTTAAGTCCCACGCGGTACAGGCCTAGAACCAGCAGCAGGGTAATGAGTGAACCTGCCGGGCCCCGCCAGGTTATATCGAGGAAAGCCCGTCTTAACTCCGCCCAGGCGCTGACCGAGACCGCGGCTACGATCGCGTTGGGAATGCGCTTGCTCCACTCCACACTCACCGGGACGTGGCTTGGCCACCACAGCAGTGTCTCGGTGAGGATCTGATCCAGCTCATCGACCACGGCGAGCAGCGAGCGCAACTGCACCTCTGATTGACGCAGTTGATCGGAAAGTGACTCGCTGGCGACCACCAGCGCAGAGAGGATCTCGTATTCAAGCCGTTGCATTTCGGCGTTGGCCGACTCATCCATGGTTGACTCGAACGGCTCATCCATCAGGTTCAGCTGTTCTCTGAGGTTGATATTTCGTAACCGCGCCGTCGACAGTTCCCGTTCGATCTGCTGCAGGATCAGGCGGCTGTCGTCCAATGACTGCAGGCGCCGCTGCTCCTCCAGAAAGAGGCTGCCGAGAGTTTCAGTCAGCCCCCCGATTTCCAGTCGCTCCTCGATATTGGCGAGGGTCTGACTCAGGTCCGTTTCCAGCCTCTGGTACTGTTCTCTGTTCTGTTGAAGCTCCCGGATCCGGGCCTGCATCTGCTCCATGTCGTCTATCTGTGTTCGCAGCGTGGCCAGACGGCCGGAATTCTGCTCGGTAAACTCGGGTTCCCGTTCGGTGAGCTCCTGGATGCCGCGATTAAGGGCCCTGAGTTCCTCGGTAGAGCGAAAATTAAATTCGGCCTGCAGCGCACTCAGGCGCTGGCCAAGCCAGCGCTCTTCAATCTCATTGGCTGTTACTTCGATCCTCAGTCGCGCAAGTCGGACTGGAGAAGCCTGGGCATCCAGCTGCGCGGCGATGAGCCGGGCCTGAATCCTCCTTACCTGGGCAGCCATGAGTGCGGCCAGAGCCTCGGCCGAGGCCTCGCTGCCGCTGGTGTCCGCCTCTTCCAGCGCCGCCAGTTCCGTTTCCTCCTCGCGGCTCAGTTGTTCCAAGGTAGCGACCTGATTACGCACCTGCTCTTCAAGTTGCGTCAGCGTCTGTCGGCGCTGGGAAAGCTCGATGGAGACCTGGGTCCGGCGCGTATTCAGACTGGACATATCCTGTTCAATCTGACTGAGTGTGCGATCGGGGTCATCGCTGGAAGGGTCCGACTGTTCCAGCAATGCTTCAATCCGCGCCTGTGTGGTCTGCAGACGGGTTACCCCGCTGGTTGCCAGGGCGGCCCGATTCAGAGCGCCTCGAATTCTCTCAGCCCCGGCCTGTTCCTGTTCGGCTGCCTGCTGCCAGACGGTGCGCTCGGCATCTGACAGGCCATCCTGGGCGGCAAGTTCCTGCAGCCGCTCCAGCGGGCTTTCGTTGAGCCAGCTTTCCGACACACTGATATCGATAGCGTCAATTAAGGGCTGGATCTCTTCCTGACCTGCGACCAGCTGAAGGATGAGGTTTTCCAGTGTGTCCCGGGTCACCGGAGGAGCCTGTTGAGCGCGGGCAGCGACCTCGGCCGCAGTTGGTGGCCCGGAAAGTGTGTCCTGCGCCGCGACTTTCTGCAGAGTAGAAAGAGCGATAATCAATGTCAGGAGGATTACTTGCAGGTTTGTAAGGCGGGCCATCGATAGGTCTCTTGGGGAAGTCCTGGCGCGAAGCTTAACGCAACCGTGAATGGGGTAAAGAGCATAAGACCGCAGCCAGACATTGTCCACTTGGCGATAATCAGGCAGCAGGCGCAGACTGTCGTGCCAAGCGAACGCTTTGGCCTTTCTCAGCTGCTGACTAAACCGAATCCACTGTCCAATGCGTATCCATGACAATCGTAGGGTTTAAGGCACACCTTTTCCCTCGACCAAACAACAGAATCATTTCAGTTATCTTTTCAGTTTCGCGGGGAACTACAATGTTAGCGTTATTACGCCATCCGATTCTAATCCTGTCGGTGCTTGTCACTGCCGTGCTTGGTTACATGGTTTTCGCCAAGGCGACCCAGGAGGCACCGGCAGGCGGTGGTTTCCCGGGTGCATTCGGCGCCGGTGCGCCGGTGGTCGGATTGGCCGACGTCGAGAGCCGGGTCATGGCCGACGCGGTGGAGTCCGTCGGAACAACAGTGGCTAACGAGTCGGTGGACCTCACTGCCGCCGTCTCGGAGACGGTCAGCAGGGTACACTTCGAAGACGGCGAGTTTGTGCAACAGGGTGCCGTACTGGTTGAACTGACAAACTCGGCCGAGGCCAGTCGGCTGGCCGAGGCCCAGGCCACGGTCAACGATGCCCGGCGTCAGTTGCTGCGGCTGGAAACCCTTTCGGCCAGTGACCTGGTGGCCGTCAGTTAATTTGATCAGGCGCGCACTGCTCTGGAGACTGCCGAAGCGCGGTTGGAAGGCGTACTGGTGGAAATGGAGGATCGCCTGGTGCGGGCACCGTTTTCCGGTTATCTCGGCTTTCGGAATGTGAGCGCCGGCAGCCTGTTGACACCGGGCACCGTAATTTCCACCCTGGATGATGTGTCTACTATCAAGCTGGACTTCACCATTCCAGAAGTCTATCTGGCCGATGTGGCCGTGGGCCAGGTCATCGACGCCAAAAGCATTGTCTACAAGGACCGGGTTTTCTCCGGCACTATCAATGTTGTTGGCTCCCGTATCGATCCGGTAACCCGGGCAGTGTCAGTGCGCGCCGAAATTCAGAACCCTGATCTATTATTACGGCCCGGTATGCTGCTGACCGTATCCCTGGATCTGAACGAAAAGTCGGTCCTGGTCGTGCCTGAACGCGCGGTGGTGGCTTCCCGGGGCCGTCAGACTGTCTTCCTGGTCGATGGCGAGAACCGGGTCAGTCAGCAGGCCGTGCAACTGGGGCGCCGGCGGGACGGCATGGTCGAAGTGCTGTCCGGCCTGGAAGCGGGGCAACGGGTCGTCAGCGAAGGCGTGGCCAGCATGAGACCCGGCCTGACGGTACAACCCCAGGGGGAAACACCCGTTCCCAGGCAGGGCGCAACCTTTACCGCCAGTGCCGGCTCGGTAGCCGGCTTCCGGGGAGAATGAGCCAATGATTCTTTCCGATGTTTCTGTAAAACGTCCGGTATTTGCGACAGTCATCAGCCTGATGCTGGTGGCCTTCGGCATCATGTCTTTTTTCCAGCTGCCGCTGCGGGAATACCCGGATACCAGCCCGCCAGTGGTCTCCATCAGCACCAGCTATCCCGGTGCTTCGGCGGAGATTGTGGAAACCCAGATCACTGAAACCATCGAAGATCAGATCAATGGCATCGATGGTATCGAGGTGATCAATTCCTCCAGTGTCGATGGCAGTTCCCGGATTTCCGTCGAATTTGAAGTGGGTACGGATATCGAAATCGCAGCCAACGATATACGCGACAAGGTTTCCCGGGTTCTGCGGACCCTTCCGGAAGATGCCGAGCCACCGCAAATCTCCAAGGCGGACAGTGAGGCGCGGCCGATTCAGTACTTCAACCTGACCAGCAGCGAGCTGGACTACCTGGAGCTGAACGATTACGCCAATCGCTATATTGTTGATCAGTTCGCCGTGCTGGAGGGTGTTGCCAACGTGACAGTCAGCGGCAACGGTGGTTTCGCTATGCGAATCTGGCTGGATCGGGTCGCACTGGCGGCTCGCGGCCTGACGGTGACCGACGTGCAGAATGCCCTGCGGCGGGAGAACGTGGAGCTGCCGGCCGGCCGGATCGACTCCACTAATATGGAGTTTTCGGTGCGGGTAGAGCGTATCTACCAGTCGGTTGCTGATTTCGAAAGGCTGGTGGTTGCCCGCGGCGAGAATAATTCCCTGGTCCGTCTTGGTGATGTGGCACGGGTGGAGCTGGGTTCTGTGAACGAACGTTCCATATACAAAGGTAACGGGGTCGAGGCGGTAGGTGTCGGTATCGTCAAGCAATCCAATGCCAACAGTCTTGAGGTCCTGCGCGGTACCGAAGCGCTGGCGGATCGGATCCGACCGACACTGCCTGATCACATGGACCTGGTCACGTCTTCGAGCGACGCGGAATTTATTGAGAAAGCCATCTCGTCGGTTTACTCCACCATTTTTCTCACCATGGTGCTGGTGAGCGTGGTTATCTATATGTTCCTCGGGTCTTTCCGCTTCATGCTGATTCCCGTGGTGACTATTCCGGTCTGTCTGCTGTCCGCTTTTATTGTGCTGGCGGGATTCAACCTGTCGATTAACCTTATTACTCTGCTGGCGCTGGTTTTGTGCGTGGGTCTGATCGTGGATGATTCGATCGTGGTGCTGGAAAATATCCAGCGCCGGGTGGAGAGCGGCGAACCGCCATTGCTGGCCTCATTCAATGGCGCCAGGCAGGTTGCCTTTGCGGTGATTGCCACTACGGCGGTTCTGGTGGCGGTGTTCGTCCCGGTAGTTTTCCTGGAGGGCAACCTGGGGGTGTTGTTTTTCGAGCTGGCGGTCACCATCAGTGGTGCGGTGATCATATCCAGTGTGCTGGCGCTGACTCTGACACCCATGATGTGCTCCAAACTGCTCACCAGCCATGCCCATGAGAGCTGGCTGACTGCCAGAGTCGACCGGGTGTTTCACTGGTTCAAACAGGGGTACCACGACTCTCTGGTGGTCTGTCTGCGATACAGCTGGGCGGTTGTCTCGGGTCTGCTTCTTGTCATCGTGGCAATCTACTGGTTATTTCAGCAGTTGCCTTCGGCATTCGCGCCCAGTGAGGATCAGGGCGTCATCTTCGCCAGCCTCTCCGGGCCGGAGGGCGTCAACATCAATTACATGGAAGCCCAGGTTGATGCCATTCAGAACGAGGTACTCACTTACGTAGAAAACGGGCAGGTTGATAACGTTGTCACCATGACTCCTGGCTGGGGCGGCGGTGGTGGTGTTAACAGCGGCATGACCATTATCTCGCTGCCTCCCTGGGATGAGCGTGAAAAAGACACGGCAACCGTGATGCGCGAACTTACCGCCAGCTGGAGCCAGGTACCCGGGGTCCGGGCCTTCATGTTCATGCGCTCCGGCCTGGGGCGTGGCGGTGGCGGTCAGCCGGTCCAGTTCGTGGTTGGTGGCCGCAGTTATGAGGAGCTGGTGGAATGGCGGGACCTGTTGATCAATCGCGCCAGGGATTCCGGCCTGTTTACCCGCCTCGATTCAGACTTCAATGAAACGAAGCCTGCCCTGGCGGTTTCGGTCGACCAGATCCGGGCTGCGGATCTTGGCGTCTCCATTCAGTCCATCGGTCAGACCCTGCAGGCAATGATGAGTGAGAGTCGGGTGACGACTTTTGTTGACGGTGGCGAGGAATACGACGTGATCATGCAGGCCGAAGAGTCCCAGCGGGCAACTCCCGATGACCTGTCCAATCTTTATGTGCGCTCTGACACTTCCGGGCAGATGATACCGCTCGCCAATGTCATTCGGGTGGCAAATGATGCCGGACCGACTTCGCTGAATCGCTATAATCGTATTCGCTCCATTACCATCTCCGGAGGGCTTGCACCGGGTGCCGATCTGGATACGGCGTTGACGTTCCTGGAAAACGTGGTGGCGGAGGAACTTCCTGACTACGCCCAGGTGGATTACAAAGGCGAGTCGCTCGACCTGCGTAATTCCGAAGGAGGGCTGACTTCTGTGTTTCTGCTGGCCCTGCTGGTGGTGTTTCTGGTGCTGGCAGCGCAGTTCGAAAGTTTTATCCATCCGCTGGTTATCATGACCACGGTACCGCTGGCGATTTTCGGCGCGCTGATTGGTCTGTTTCTCACTGACAATTCCCTTAATATCTACTCCAACATCGGACTCATCATCCTGGTCGGAATCGCCAGCAAAAACGGCATATTGATAGTGGAGTTTGCCAATCAGTTACGGGATGAAGGAATGGAGTTCGGCAGGGCGCTGCTGGAGGCTTGTGACCAGCGTTTCAGGCCGGTTCTGATGACCGCACTCTCCACCCTGATGGGAGCTGTGCCGTTGCTGTTGGCTACCGATGCCGGATCAGAAAGCCGGGTGTTGTTGGGTATCGTGATTTTCTCCGGCGTGTTGATGACGACCATAACGACACTGTTTGTAGTACCGGTTGTCTACAGCCTGCTGGCCAGGAAGACAGGGTCCCCGGAGCAGGTGGCCCGGCAGTTGGCAAGCCTGCAGCAGCAGGAGAACCAGGTCCAGCTGACGCCTTCGATGGCCATGCCCGGGTCGGCTGAGTAGTCTGAACGGGGGCTCTGACCAGGATCCGATCAGGTCAAGACTGGCCTGATCGGATCGAACCCTGTCGCTCGGTCGGCGTATTGATCAATCGGGCGCCAGTGACCCTTTCTCTTTTATCTTGTCCCTTGTCAGTTTGGCAGGGCCGGAATAGGCTGGCCGGCCATGCACCCGCTAACAGGAATTGTTTCACGCTGTCATGCAACCGACCCATAAAGACCTCTGGTTTCTGCCTCTTGGCGGCTGCGGTGAGATCGGTATGAACCTGAATCTATACGGTCATGCCGGTCAATGGCTGATGGTGGATTGCGGGGTCACCTTCGAGAAGCTGGAACAGCGATCGGGAGCAGGCAACCAGGTTGAAATGGCCGATCCGAGCTTCATCGGTAATCGTAACCAGTCTCTGGTGGGCATCATCGCCACCCACGCCCACGAGGACCACATCGGTGCGCTGCCGTATCTGTGGGAGCAGTTCCGCTGTCCCATCTACACGACGCCGTTTACCCGCAATGTAATTCTGCATAAGTTCCGGCAGCATGGGATAGCGGCGCCAGTAATCACAGTCAATCCAGGCGATTCTCTGCAGTTGGGCCCCTTTTATATCGAATGGTTGCCTATTACTCATTCGACACCTGAAACCAATGCCCTGCTGATCACTACCGATGTGGGAAAGGTGTTGCACACCGCTGACTGGAAGCTGGATTCTGCCCCGATCGCGGGTAATGCTATAGAGCCGGCGCGCTACCGGAAACTGGGGCAGCAGAAAGTCGATGCGGTGGTCTGTGATTCCACCAACGCTACCCAGGCGGGACACTCGCTGTCTGAATCCGAGCTGTTCGAGGGGCTGCTGGAACTGGTGCGGGGAAGTCCGGGCAGGGTGGTCGTGGCCTGCTTCGCCAGCAATATTGCCAGGCTCCAGACCCTGGGCAATGTGGCCTTTGTCACCGGACGATTCCTTGGTGTGCTGGGGCGATCGCTGAAGCGAATGGTCGGTTGCGCCAGAGCGGCCGGTTACCTGCAGGAGAACTTCAATCCCATTGATGCCCTCGACCTGGGCTACCTGTTGCCGGCCGAGACTCTGGTCCTGGCAACCGGCAGCCAGGGTGAGGTGGGCGCTGCCCTGCAGCGCCTGGCTATGGATTCCCATCCAGATCTCAATCTGGCAGCCGGGGATCACGTGGTTTTCAGTGCCAAAACCATTCCTGGCAATGAGGCTGAGGTTGCCGCGCTGATCCGGGCATTCGAAGCCCGTCAGATCCGGGTCACCCACGCGGAAACGCACCCGCGTCCCCTCCATGCATCCGGTCATCCCTGCGCAGAAGAATTGCGGCAGATGTACCAGTGGGTCAGGCCGCGGGTGGCGGTGCCAGTGCATGGCGAAAGCCGGCACATGGACCACAATGCTGCGATCGCCCGGGAAGCCGGGGTCCCTGTGCAGTTGCGCGGCCAGAACGGGGATATTTTTGATCTGCTCAGCCACCGTGTACACCGGGCGGTGGCGCCAGTAGGCAGGCTCTTTGTTGATGAGGGGAGCGGTCGCCTGAAGCCGGTCCGCTTACCTGTAAATCAATGTGAGGTCTCCAGATAACAATTTTCGGGTAATTGCTGTTTGGAAATTTTGTTAAGGTCAAGTACGCTGGCTTAATTACACGATGACCAGGGCCCGCGTAGCAACCATGATCAGCAATGAGAATATACAGCGCAGCTTTTTTGTCTTTGTTCTGCTTTTCGTAACAATCGCCTTTTTCTGGTTGATCAGGGGGTTCATACAACCCATTTTCTGGGCGGTTGCGCTGGCGATCGTTTTCTACCCGGCTCACAGCTTGATTGAGGACAGGCTGCCCGGCCGTCCCAATCTGGCGGCAGGTATCAGTGTCATGGCAGTGCTGCTGGTTGTCGTTCTGCCCCTGATTGGAATCGTCGCCGCAGTGACCAGGGAAGCAAGCCTGCTGTATCAGCAGTTACGCAGCGGAGAGTTCAATCTCGCAGGGGTCTTTACCAATCTGGCCGAGTACCTGCCGCCGGTAGAGAATCTGCTGCAGCGCTTCGATATCGAGCCAGTGCGGGTTACAGAGCAACTTTCTTCCGCCGCGTCGACCGTCTCCGGTTTTATGGCCAACTGGGCGCTGGAATTTGGCCAGGATACCCTGCGCATCGCCATCTTTTTCTTCCTGATGCTCTATCTGCTGTTTTTCTTCCTGCTGGATGGGCACAGGATCCTGGATGGTCTGGTACACGCCCTGCCGCTGGGGGATGATCGGGAGCGGACACTGTTGAAGCGGTTCGTGGAAGTTTCCCGCGCTACCATCAAGGGTTCGCTGGTGATTGGCCTGGTACAGGGGGCCATCGGTGGTGTGGCCTTTGCGCTGCTGGGTATCGGCGCGCCAGTGCTGTGGGGTGTAATGATGGCCCTGCTGAGTATCGTCCCGGCGGTCGGGCCGGCGCTGGTGTGGGTGCCCGCCGTGGTATACCTGGCGCTCAGTGAGCAGATAGTGGCCGCACTGATTCTGCTGGTGATCGGTTCCGTGGTGATCAGCTTGGTGGATAACCTGTTGCGGCCGATTCTGGTCGGCCGCGACACCCGTTTGCCGGACTATCTGATACTGCTGTCGACCCTGGGAGGCCTGACCGCATTCGGACTGGCCGGCGTTATAATCGGTCCCATCATCGCGGCATTTTTTCTTACCGTGTGGGAGATGGCTATCGATGAATTCGCCGGTATCGATGAGTCTTAGCAGGTTGTCGAAAACCTCAGGTCTCCTGGCCCGCTAGCTGCTGCGGGTCATGGACCAGGGCGCATCACTTCCCATTGCCGTGGCGATACCCTTGATGGAATCACCGTCTACCGTGGCGCGCATCTCGTAGGTCATGGTCATCATGCCTTCGCGGGTGATGCTGAAAGTGAGCGTGTCACCCTCTATGCTGCCATTCTCAATAGCCAGTTTTCGACCTTCGCCAAGGTCGAATTCGCCGCTCAGAACATCGCCGTCGGTTTCCATTATCACGGTGGCGTTGACTACGCCGAAAGGGCTGCTCATGGTGAAGGCCCAGGTGCCCTGAGCCGGTGACTGGGCCCACAGGCTTGAGGAGGCCAGCAGGGTCAGAAGAGCGGTAATTAATTTTGCTTTCATGGGGATTACTCTCTGTTATCTGGAATTGATGAATCGCTGACAGACTCCGTCCCAGCGATTCAGGAATAAATCAGTGTTGTATAAAAAGGATCGTCAGATTTGGTCTGGCGATCCTACTAAAACGCAGATTGTGCGGAAACGGATCACCGGACCCAGCCGCTCTCTGCTTGCCAACTGCTGTCCACACACGCATTATTCTGGCCAGCCCTGCCAGTCTTTGGCCGGATCTGAATCCCAGGTGTAACCCGTATTAACGAGGACTTCCGTGATGCAATGGCTCAGTAAGCGCTTTTCTTATTTCTCCTGGCCACTGCTCGTTGGGCTTTCGGGGTGCAGTGGGCCGCCGCCGCAGGACTTTGACTTCATGGAGGCGACTATCGCCGATATTCAGGCCGCGATTGTCTCTGGCGTCAGCAGTTGTGAGGATATCGTGGCAGGCTACATCCGGCGCATCGAGACCTACGACCAGGCCAGCAGCCTGAATGCCATTACCCAGATCAACCCCAATGCCCTGGCTACAGCCGCCGAGCTCGATAGTAAGCTGGCTGCCGGCGATCCACTGCCCGAGCTGTTCTGCGCACCGCTGCTGATCAAGGACAACTTTGACACCTTCGATATGGTCACCACCGGTGGCTCCATCGCTCTGCGGGACTCGATTCCTCCTGACGATGCCTTTATGATCCGCCGCCTGCGGGAGGCCGGGGCCATCGTGCTGGCCAAGACCAACATGGCGGAATGGGCCTTCAGCCCCCGGGAGACAGTGTCGTCTTCCTACGGGCGCACGGCTAACGCCTACGACCTCAACTACGTGCCGGCCGGCTCCTCAGGGGGCACGGCCTCCGGTGTGGCAGCTAACTTCGGCGTGGCCGGCATGGGCAGTGACACGGGCAATTCGATCCGTGGGCCGTCGTCGCACCTGGCCCTGTTCGGTATCCGTTCGACCCTGGGGCTGACCAGCCGTGACGGGGTTATTCCGCTTGCCTTCGATCGGGACATAGCCGGGCCGATGGCGCGCACCGTTGAGGACGGCGTGCGGCTTTTCAATGTCGTCGCCGGCTACGATCCCAATGATCCGCTTACGGTGCCCGATCGACGGGAACCCGACTACCGGGAGTTTCTCGATCCAGACGGGTTGGCCGGAAAAAGAATCGGCGTATTCCGGGCTCTGGTGGACCGCGAAGAGGCGGATCCCGGGATCAAGGCCCTGTTTTTCGCTGCCGTTGCCGACCTGCAGGCTGCCGGGGCGATCATTGTCGACCCTTTCGAGATCGACCAGTTCCAGGTATTAAGTGATGCCATTCCGTCCTGCGGCAGATTCCGTTACGACGTCGGGCAGTATTTCAGAACCCTTGCAAACCCACCGTTGCTGGATGTGAACGAGGTGCTGGAAACCGGTGAGATTGCCGAGGCGACCCGCACCTCGTTTACTTACTACGCCCAGTTCCCCCTGGACGTGGCGCCGGACGAATGGGACCCACCGTGCCCGACCTGGCCCAACAACCCCCAGCGCAATCAGCTGCTGGACAGTACCGTGGCAGCCATGGATGCGGCCGACGTCGATGCGCTGATATTCCCGTCCTGGGCCAATCCCCCCGCGCCTATTGATCGGGCCCGGGAGGAGTACAAAGGCGATAACAACCAGCGTCTGGTACCTGCCGCGGGGCTGCCTGCTGTCACTGTGCCGATGGGGTTCTGGCAGGATCGTTTGCCGGCAGGCCTGCAGTTTGTGGGACGCCCCTATGCGGAGGGTATCCTCATCGAAATGGCCTACGTCTATGAGCAGCGTACCCGGCACCGCAGGCCACCTGCCGGTTTCGGGCCGCTTGGCAGCGCTGATTGAGGCCCGGGGCCTGAGTCGGTAATGCCTGGCAGGGTAACCACGGGTTAGGATGTCCTGCCTGGCCGGAACAGGGCTTTGGGCCAGGGTCTTTCTCTACCAGCCTAAAATAGGCGATACTTGCGGACACCTCTGACAATACCATGCAACTGTCGTCAGGGCAGGCATTCGGACCTTTATGCGGGCATGTGGATGAGGTCTTGCCCGGCGGGGCCCCAGAGTTTGCTGATGGCTGATACCATCAGCCGCTACCACTACTGGTCGGGGCGCCTGTCAGGAATAACAATAAGATATCAGGAGAGTCTTAAATGCTAATAAAAAGAAAGTCAGTCACACCATTTATCCTGGCCCTCGGCAGTCTGTGCCTGAGCCCTCTTGCCGTGGGGCAGTCAGGAACCAGCGTCTACCAGGGAGATTGGCCTGTATATCATGGCGGCGAATTTGCTCAGCGCTACTCGCCGCTGGACCAGATAAATGCCGAAAATGTCGGTTCGCTGGAAATAGCCTGGCGCTTTTCGACAGAAAACTTCGGCCCTACCACCGACTACGTCAACCCTTCGACCCCGCTTGAAGTGGACGGTGTCCTTTATGCCAACATAGCCAGCACCCGCAACGTGGTGGCTCTGGATGCTACCAGCGGTCAGGTGCTGTGGCTGTGGCGGGCCCAGGAAGGTGACCGTTTCGACGAGGCCCCACGAAAGGGTGCCGGTCGCGGGGTGTCTTTCTGGCGGGATGGCGATACGACCAGGGTGATAGACGTCACGCCCGGCTACCAGCTGGTTTCATTGGATGCCAAGACCGGCATACCAGATCCCAACTTTGGTGATAACGGCATCGTAGACCTGTTTGTTGGCCTCAGGAACGCCGACGACCCCAGGTTCCCCTATCCGGATATCGGTATTTCCGCACCTCCGTTTGTCATGAATGATGTCATCGTGGTCGGCGCTGCCCACCGCACCGGCGGCCGACCGCGTTCCAAAGCCAATGTCAAAGGGGATATACGCGGTTTCGATGTGCGTACCGGTGAGCTGCTGTGGACATTTCATACCATTCCGGAACGGGGTGAAATCGGCTACGAAACCTGGCTGGACGAAGGTGTTGAGTTTACCGGTAATTCCGGTGTGTGGGCTCCTATTTCAGGAGACCCGGAACTGGGCATTGTCTACCTGCCGGTCGAGGATCCAACCGGTGACTACTATGGCGGCGACAGGCCCGGCGCCAATCTGTTCTCCAGTGGTCTGGTGGCCCTGGACGTGAAAACCGGCGAGCGCCGCTGGCACTTTCAGTTCATCCATCACGACATCTGGGATTGGGATGTGCCTGCTGCGCCAGTGCTGGCCGATCTGCCCAATGGCCGGAAAGTCGTCATGTCAGTTACCAAGCAGGCGTTCATCTACGCGTTTGATCGGCTGAATGGCGAGCCCATCTGGCCAATTGTGGAGCGACCGGTTCCAGCGGGTGATGTGCCCGGGGAATGGTACGCACCCACCCAGCCTTATCCGACCCGTCCGGCACCTTTTGATCGCCAGGGCTTTACTGAAGACGACATGATCGATTTTACGCCGGAGCTGCGTGCGATGGCTCTGGAGTCTGTTGAAGGATTCCGGCTCAGCCCCAGCCTGTTCACGCCCCCCTCGCTGGCAGACGCGCCCGATGGGACAAGAGGCCGGCTGGGTCTGCCTTCTTCCACAGGCGGGGCAAACTGGGAAGGCTCTGCCATCGATCCTGAGACCGGTATATTGTACGTTCCTTCCAGAACAGTGCTGCAGGTTCTGGCCCTGTCCAAGAACCCGGATTCAGACCTTGATCTCAGTCAGGGTTTCGGTGTCCGTACACCGCGTATCCAGGGGCTGGAAATCGTCAAGCCCCCGTATGGTCGTGTCACGGCAATTGACATGAACTCCGGCGATCATCTGTGGTGGATAGCCAACGCCGATACGCCGGAGCGAATCGCCAACCACCCGCTGCTGGAAGGCGTCGATATTCCGCGGACCGGAATTCCCACCCGTGCGGGCATTCTGCTGACCAAGTCTTTGCTGTTTGTCGGTGAAGGTACCGGCGGTGCCGGCGCAAGCCCGATTTTCCGCGCCGTCGACAAGCAAAGCGGTGAAATTATCGCCGAGCTGGAATTGCCGGACACGCAGACCGGCCTGCCGTTCACCTATGAGCATGATGGCAAGCAGTACCTGGCCATGTTCGTCGGTGGCGGTGGTAAGCCGGCCGAGCTGGTGGCTTATGCACTGCCCTGATCCATAGCTAACGCAACACTGTGACTGTCGCCCCGGGCCAGCTGCTGGCCCGGGGCGTTCAGTAAAATCTTTCATTTATTCTGGTTCACGGTTCAAGCACCGGGGTCGAAACCCGCGCGGGGCGGCCGGGTAGACGAAGGTTGAGCCGCCCAGCCCCAACCCCAACCCCGACCCCAACCCCAACCCCAACCTCAGGCACAGCCGAGTTGGCTGCTGTATAAAAGTACATGGTTCAGCTATCCCATATTTTCCTGCCTGTGGGTGGGCTAACCTGGCAGCCATGAAAAACGAAGATTTTCAGTATCCAATCTCTAGGTCGGTCAGAAAATTTGGCGGTCCACTGCTGCTGGTGTGCATATTGGCAGCTTACGTCATTGTGAACTGAGGTAGCTGTAATTCAGTGCCGCCGTGGTCCGGCCTTCGGAGACTCGCACAGGCAAGGCCCATTGCCGCCGGCAGGAGTCGGCTTTGTACGTGGGCGGTCAGCGCAGTGCCACAGCAAGAGTGCCGCAGCGAGACAGTGCCATACAGCCAGCCTGTTTTTCCGATGACCCTGTCGCAGGGGACCCATTACGAAGTAATGATCCCTCAGGCCCGAGGTTTCGCGCTCGCAGTACTCGTGCGAGAATACCCGTCATGGTGACACCGCACAGCATCACAATCATTCTTTTGACCACCTTTTTAATGTCCTGTACCGGAACTGTCGACAACCGCCAGCTGCCCGAGCCTGGCGTCTCCCGCGCCGTCGCTGCCGAGCGGAGCGCGACGCTGACGGATGTGCGCTACGCGATCGACCTGAACATCCCTGAGGATGTGCAGGAGCCGGTGACGGGCCTGGTCACCCTCAAATTCCAGCGGAACGTGGCGGCCGGTCCGCTGGTGCTGGATTTTCGTGCACCCGCTGACCATGTCCAGGGTGTCATGGTGGATGGGGAGCCGGTTGCTTACAGCGTACCGACCGACCACATTGTGATACCGGCCGGGGCATTGAAGACTGGCGAGCAGTCGGTGAGCGTCCGCTTCCGCAGCACGGATGCAGCGCTGAATCGCCGGGATGGCTTTTTCTACTCACTGTTCGTGCCGGATCGCGCCTCTACTGCCTTTCCGCTGTTCGAGCAGCCGGATATCAAGGCACGCTATACACTGCAACTGACCATTCCCGCGCGCTGGCAGGCGCTGTCCAATGGCGAACAGCTGTCCCGAACTCCAGACCTGGACGACGGCGGACGGGATCGGCTGCTCTTCGCAGAAACACTGCCTATCAGTTCCTACCTGTTTGCCTTCGCCGCCGGGGAATTTGCCGTGGAGAGCGCCGAGCGCGATGGCCGTACCTACCGCCTCTTTCATCGTGAGACCGATGCCGAGCGGGTAGCGCGCAACCGCGAAGCCATTTTTGACCTGCATGCCACGGCATTGGGCTGGCTTGAGGATTACACCGGCATCGACTATCCCTTCGGCCCTTTCGATTTCTTTGCCGTGCCCTCGTTCCAGTTCGGCGGTATGGAGCACCCGGGTGCTATCTGGTACCGCGCCGACAGCCTGTTCCTGGACGAGGGAGCGACCCGCGCCCGGGAACTGGGGCGCGCGAGTCTGATCGCCCACGAGACCGCCCATATGTGGTTCGGTGATCTGGTCACCATGCGCTGGTTCAACGATGTGTGGATGAAGGAGGTGTTTGCCAACTTCATGGCCGCGAAGATCGCCGGCCCCGCCTTTCCGGAACTGGATCTGGAACTCCGGTTTTTTCAGGCCCATCACCCGGCTGCCTATGCCGTGGACCGTACCGTCGGTACCAACGCCATTCGACAGCAGTTGGAGAACCAGCGCGAGGCCGGTTCTCTGTATGGTGCCATCATCTATCAGAAGGCTCCGGTGGTGATGCGTCAACTGGAACGATTGATCGGGGAGCAGACCCTGCAGGAGGGGCTGCGTCGATACCTGTCGGACTACCGGTTCGGTAACGCCGGCTGGCCTGAACTGATCGGGATACTGGACAGTCTGACCGCGGAGGACCTGTCGGCCTGGAACCAGGCGTGGGTGGAATCACCGGGCCGGCCCCGGGTGAGTGCCCGCTGGACCGGTGATGGCATTACGGTGACCCAGGCAGATGACCGGCCCCAGCGCGGCCTGCACTGGCCGCAGATTCTGGTGCTGGCGGTGGGACACGATGGCGCGGTCACGGAACACATTGTCACCCTGCGCGGCGAAAGCACCCACCTGCCACTGGCCGGTATGACCGAACCGGACTTCATCCTGACCGGCGCCGCCGGTGTCGGCTATGGGCGCTTTGAGCTGGATCAGGACAGTCGCCGCACGCTGCTCGCGAACGTTCATGATCTCGCTACGCCGCTGCACCGCGCAGTGACCTGGCAGCACCTGTACGAAGACCTGCTGGAAGAGCGGCTGGAAGCCCTGCCACTGTTCGAGGCACTGCTCGATGGCGTTAGCCGCGAGCAGGACGAGCTGATCGCCCAGCAGCTTCTTGGTCTGCTGCAGGGGGTCTGGTGGCGCTACCTGTCCCCCGCTGAACGCCGCGCGCAGGCGGACGAACTGGAGTCTGTCCTCTGGCAGGCCCTGGACCGTGTGGAAGGGGCAGGGCGCAAGCGTGCCTATTTCAATACCCTGGTCAATGTCACCCTGTCAGAGCCTGGCATCCGGCGCCTGCGGCGACTCTGGGCCCAGGAAGAAGAGCTCGCTGGCCTGCCGCTGCAGGAGCCCCAGTACATCGACCTGGCCGAGGCTCTGGCATTGCGCGGGATACCCGATACAGAGTCGGTTCTGGAGCAACAACAGCAGCACATCGACAACCCGGACCGCCAGGCCCGCTTCCGCTTCGTGCGCCCCGCCTTCAGCGCCGATCCGGCCGTGCGGGAGTCACTGTTTGACACCTTCAGCGATCCGGCCAACCGCCGCCAGGAGTCCTGGGTGCTGGCGGCCATGCGTGCCATCCATCACCCCTTGCGCGCGGACGACTCAGTGAGTCTGATCCGGCCGGCGCTGGAGCAACTGGAATCAATCCGTGACACCGGAGACATTTTCTTTCCCCTGAGCTGGCTGCACGCCACACTGGATGGCCACAATTCTCAAGAGGCAGCAGCCATTGTGCAGCGGTTCATCACCGAGCATCAGGACATGGAACCCAAACTGCGGGGTAAGTTGCTGCAGGCGGCCGATGGTCTGTTTCGTGCCGCGCGAGGTACGTAAAAAGGGGACACTCACAACTTAACAACTTAATCGTTTAGCGTCGATTCCCAGATTGTGTTGTTCGACGCGAGATGATCTAAGTTTGATGATTATAAATTTTTCCCCAAAAATCCATTGTCTACAGAAAGTTCAGAAATAAGTAGGGTACGACTAGGTTAGCTTTGTTGTTAAGTTGTGAGTGTGCCCAATTTCCCCATCGACATCGAAACCTGCGAAAAGTGCCAGGGCCCGGTGAAGATCATCGCCTGCGTGGAAGACCCGGCGGTGATCCGCCAGATTCTGGAACATATGCGGAAGAAGGGGGCCGAAGATTTCCAGGCGCAGCTGCCGCCTGAGCGTGCCCCGCCGCAGATCGGGTTGTTTGATGAGGCCTGACTCAACATCAAGACGTAAATAAGAGTAAAAGGGAGAATTACAGCCTGCCAAGGGGTGAGGTCAGCGTATTTGAAAGCGCCAGCTTTCTGCGCAACCGAACGACCCCAATCTGTGATTGGGGGCTGGAACGGTGGTCGGACTGCTCTCGGCCTGGAAACGACTTGCGCACGATTTAGCCAGTATTGAAGAGGTATTTGTAAAAAGGGGACACTCACAAATTAACAACTTAATCGTTAAGCGTCGATTCCCAGATTGTGTTGTTCGAAGCGCGGAGGCTAGGGGACACTAATAGTTTAATAGCTTAACGACCAGCTCTTGAGATTGACTGAAATTGGCTCAACGATTCGAGGCGAATTCGGCGGGCCAATTTCTTAAGCTATTAAACTATTTGTGTCCCCTGTCCCCTGTCCCCTGCTTTAGTGCTTCCCAGCTGCCAGTGCTTCTTAACAATCCCCTAACAGAGAGATTGCCGGGATTGGGTTCCTTAATCCCTGCTCTCATGAATCCCAGATACGTCTTTCTTGCGGTGCTGCTGGTTGTTTCGAATAAACTCAGTGCAGAATCTGTGTCATGCCACGCCCGCTTCCTTCTCCCCAGCATGCCGGCGTGACCCGTCCAGAGATATCGATTCAGCGAGGGAAGATCCGGCACCATTACAGCGCGGAAAGGGTTGAGATGAATGTAGCGAACCAGTTCAAGCAGGTAGCTGTCTTCCTGGCAGAGTATAGATTTAAATCGATTTTGAAAGGCATAGCCAGAACGCTTGTGGCGGTGGTTTTAGTAGCCCCCATAACCGCCCAGAACTGGCGCCATGAGCTTGGATAATGGAAGATGCCCGGCTCGTACCAATAAGTGACAGTGATTGGACATAAGAGCCCAGGCCAGATACTGACATTGTGTTTTGACCAGGTTGCTGCCAAGCCTCTCGTGGAATTCCAGCTTATCAGCGTCATACTCAAAAATAGTGCGGCGCTCCAGGCCACGCCCAATCAGATCGTAGCAGCCACCCGGGATATGTAATCGTCCCATCCCTGGCATGGCTACAATGTAGACAATAGCCAGGCATACCGCCAGAAAATGGCGAATTAAGTTGTAAAGTTGTGAGTGTCCCTAAGTTCCATTAACTCAACAAGTATGGGGTCAGACTTCAGGCTGATCCGCGGGCTGGAAGGTCTGTCTGCCGGCACCGAAGGCCGGGTATTTTACGCCGAGCGTTTCGCAGCCGAGGATGGCTGGCACCAGGATGATCCGGTGGGCCGACTGGGACAGCTTAGCAGCGAACTTTTTCGTGCGCGCAGGCTTGTCGTCGACACTGGCCTCCACGCCAAGGGCTGGACCCGGCAACAGGCTATCGACTTCGGAATCGAAGCCAGTGAAGTCGAACGCTATGTCGTCATGCCTGGCCAGCCAGGCATGTTCCTACACGATCGGCCAGCTCAAGACAACCGAGCTTCGCGAGCGCGCTCGGGAGGCTCTCGGCGAAGGCTTTTCATTGCGTGACTTCCACAATCTTGTGCTCAGCGTCGGCATCGTTCCCCTGGCAATCCTTGAGCAGAGTGTCGTTCAGTATATTGCGGAATCGCTGCTGCAGTGTTTTTCCCTACTTTGATTACAACGATAATCAATCGTGACCATGACCGCTATAGCCGAAACGGCTTCCGCAATCTGTGTGATCTTAGCAGGCCTGGTTTATTCACTACGCAGCACTCGGTTACGGCTGGATATATGAAAGCACGTAACAGCCACGGTTCGGTGATTTACAGCTGCCCTTCCAGAAACTCTGCCTGTCTTCGACAATAGAATAGCTGATTCGACAATCTTCTCCGTCCATGGTCCTCATCCGGAATGCGAACGAATGACGCATCTATTCCATTGCCAATCAGAGTTCTGACCATAATCTCGGTCTCTGAAATGTCGATTCCGGGATCCATTATTCCATGGGCGTAGAGCCCTCCGAGCTTGCGCCCAGGAAAAGGACATAAAAAACCCGGCCTGAGCCGGGTTTTTTTAGCGCGCAATAACCAGCTGCTACTCACCCAGCAGGTCACCGACTATGACGGTGTCGATGTAGTGAATAATGCCGTTGTCCGCGTCAACATCTGCTTTGATTACATTTGCCTCATAGTTGATGCGCACGCCCTTACTGCCGAGACTCACCGGCAGCATCCCAGCCGCGACGGAGACACTTCTATCTTCAAGCAGGTCCTCGATTTCGGCATCGTCATCATCAACCACACCGACGTGAAGCAGCAGGATACTTAAAACGTCGTTGACAGTCAGATCAAGACCACCAAGCACGGATGGCAGAGCCGCCTTAACGTCGTCAACACTAAGACCGTCCAGGAAGCCAGGCTCAAGCTGGAGTAATGTCTCGAAAGCTGAGTTGACCGGTGCAAATAAAACAATATCGTCAATGCTGTCCAGGGCCTCAGCAATACTCACATCCAGCACGCCGGACTCGTCGACGACCAGAACCGCGGCAATCAGCGCCTGCGTGCCATCCACAGCGCTCAGTCGCTCAACGATAGAATCGTCGGCCATTGCTGCAGTTGCGCTGATCGCAAAAAGCGAACCCAATAAAAATCCCCGGAGGTTACGTATCACACCCATGTTCTATTTCCTCTTACAGTAGTCTGATGAATGGTTCGAGGAAGATAACGCTGAGAACATTTCCATGGTTTGGTGAGTTAGTCTGTTTTTTACGAGGTGTTACTACCGTAATCCCGATGTATCAACTGGTCTGATGACATCAAGAAACGAGACGGGGCTTGTCCGATTAACTAGAAAGTAGTCGCAAGCGCTTTGAACGAAGACATTCCGAGAGCTCGAAATGACCCCGGACCAGTGGGCCAGAACTCTTTCCAGAACCCACAACCTCCCTCTCCCAGCTTATAAGTAAAACAAAAGGAATCTCCAAAGTAGGCTGCTGTCCAGCTTGGTGAGCAGGTGGCTCACCAAGAGACCCAATTTGCGCAAAATCAGTCAGAGTCTCTGAGAAATCAGCCGCTTTCCATCAGCAATCAGGCCAACGCTCGCGCGTTAGTACCTCCTTCTCCACCAGCCGGCCGAGGGTGATCCGGCCACCCTCCCAGGCAGACTGTAGATTTCCCTTTTTATCTTTGTTGTTGAGTGAGTCAGACTTCGTCAAATAACCCGATCTGCGGCGGTGCCCTTTCCGGCGGTGGCTGCGCCTGGGAATCTCCCGACTCCTTCTTCCGCAAATGTTCCAGAATCCGCCGGAAATGTTGGGGACACTCACAACTTCGGAAATGTTGGGGACACTCACAACTTAACAACTTAACGATGAATCTTAGAGCTTAAAACTCTACAACCTGCCTAAACGTGTCTTCAGATGTGAGTGGTTACTGCTCTTGTTTGCGGAATTTTGGGACACTCGCAACATGGCTTACCCTATTAAGTTGTTAAGTTGTGAGTGTCCCTAAGTTCCAGATTGTGTTGTTCGAAGCGCGGAGGCTAGGGGACACTAATAGTTTAATAGCTTAACGACCAGCTCTTGAGATTGACTGAAATTGGCTCAACGATTCGAGGCGAATTCGGCGGGCCAATTTCTTAAGCTATTAAACTATTTGTGTCCCCTGTCCCCTGTCCCCTGCTTTAGTGCTTCCCAGCTGCCAGTGCTTCTTAACAATCCCCTAACAGAGAGATTGCCGGGATTGGGTTCCTTAATCCCTGCTCTCATGAATCCCAGATACGTCTTTCTTGCGGTGCTGCTGGTTGTTTCGAATAAACTCAGTGCAGAATCTGTGTCATGCCACGCCCGCTTCCTTCTCCCCAGCATGCCGGCGTGACCCGTCCAGAGATATCGATTCAGCGAGGGAAGATCCGGCACCATTACAGCGCGGAAAGGGTTGAGATGAATGTAGCGAACCAGTTCAAGCAGGTAGCTGTCTTCCTGGCAGAGTATAGATTTAAATCGATTTTGAAAGGCATAGCCAGAACGCTTGTGGCGGTGGTTTTAGTAGCCCCCATAACCGCCCAGAACTGGCGCCATGAGCTTGGATAATGGAAGATGCCCGGCTCGTACCAATAAGTGACAGTGATTGGACATAAGAGCCCAGGCCAGATACTGACATTGTGTTTTGACCAGGTTGCTGCCAAGCCTCTCGTGGAATTCCAGCTTATCAGCGTCATACTCAAAAATAGTGCGGCGCTCCAGGCCACGCCCAATCAGATCGTAGCAGCCACCCGGGATATGTAATCGTCCCATCCCTGGCATGGCTACAATGTAGACAATAGCCGGGCATACCGCCAGAACCTGGCGAATTAAGTTGTTAAGTTGTGAGTGTCCCTAAGTTCCCTAAGTTCCATGCTCAACGATTGCACAAGTGAAGCTATGATGAAACAGGTCGGTCCGCGGCGGGTCAAACCCGAGGAACCTCTTGACGTGCAAACCTCTTTAATCAGATAGGGCCCCGTCGGCGAAATTCATAGAGGCCTGGAGACCAACTCCATAAACAGGCCGGACGTAAGACTGCAATCGACTATTTCTCGTCATCAGGATTCACTTGGCAAACGGGCGGTGTCCATGTAGGAGGTTCCTAAAACTTTGATGATAGGTCTTACTAGCGTAGACTAAGCCCCATCGCCAACCCATCAAGCCTGGAGGCTAGCAATGCGATCACTTTTAACCGTTTGTCTGCTTATTTTGAGCTTCAATGCAACAGCACAATCAGACTACACCATAGTATGGAACATGGTTGGTTGGGATGCTGAAAGCAGTCCCGATCGAATATCCTTGGATTTAAATCAAGGCAATTACTTCATTGCTGCCAATGGTATTGTCGAATACTTCAACGGTAGCACATTTGCGACTTCAGGCACCTGCTTTCTGACAGACGCGAACTCTATATTCTGTAACCTGGTAGTTGGCTTTTTCTCGATGGAATTAGAGATTAGCCTGGACGACGGCCTTGAAGGCGATGTCCTTTTGATTGACTTCGACGGGTTTCTGCTGGACGTAGGGTCACTTGACTTTATTCGTGTCGAATAATCTCGACACCAGCCGGATGCTGAATTCGATCCTGGGAACCTTTGATTCACTGCCGGAACGCCCGACGGATTGCCGCTGTGTGTTGCGGCAACGAATCAAAGGTTCCCAGAATTCGTCCTTTCCATTCGTCGGTAACCGAAGCTATTTACAGACTATTCGATAACGATTGCAACTAATGAAGAGCGCAAATCTAACGATAGCCGAGGCAGGCGTGTCTGGCGATTTTGAACTTGCCTTAATCCTCACCGATTAATACGGAATGCATCCCGAAATACTAATCATAGCCGCCCCTTTTGGATTCGGCCCCTCTTCTAAAGCTTTGGTTCTTGCCAGCGGACTGTCGCGTCACGCCTCAATAACTATTAACTGCGCCGGTGACGCACACGATTTTGTCGGTCGATTCAGCCCAGAAGGTGTCCATATTGTTGAGGGAAAATTCGCGGCAACCTTTCCCGACCGTAGTTCGCTCTTGTGTTATGACCTGATCGTTTCGATCAATCATGTTCCCGCGCTGAAGAGGTTGGAGGATTATGGTCTGCTGGGAGCCACGTTATTTATCGACAGCCTGTTCAAGTGGCGGGTCGGCCGAGACAGCGATATTCCAGATGGATTGCTGGCCTATCTTGTTCAGGATTATCCTGGATTGAATTTGGGCCAGCTATCTTCACCGAACAGCCCTGTAAACGTTGTGGCCCCGATTATATGGCCTATCGAGCCTGCAGCGCGGAGGGATTCCAAGAATGTCGTTCTTCACTTCGGGGGGCTGACGTCGCCCCTTGTATCTTGGGAAAAAATCGTTGGACCTGTCAGCAAAATCGTAAAGTTGGTTCACAGTGTGGTTTCGGCGCAGGGGCAATGTCTGAGTGTAATTGGTAACAACCGTCTGAAAGACCTCTCCATCAAATTGTCGGGACTTGACCTCAAGGGAGACGTCAGCCCCGCCGAGTCGGCTCAACTCATCGCTTCATCGAACCTTCTGATTACCACTCCAGGCATCGGCGCCATCTATGAAGCACTTGCCGCGGGAACTGCCGTTTTGCTTTTGCCGCCAATGAATAGTACGCAGCTTTACCATTTCGGCACGCTCTACTCCAGGAGCTTTTCCACAACCATGCCGAAAGCAATAGCCTCTAAAATTCTCGCAACGCTTACAAACGAGAAATGGGAACGACAGACGCAAATCTGTTTGGATGCACTTTCTAAGCAAACGGAGTTGTTGCTGTCTGAAACCGATCAGCGGTGCCGAGAGATACTCACAACCCCATCTTTCGACATCGGCAGACAGCAGCGTGTCTTCAAAGCACTGACAACTTCTGATCCTGTCGATATGATTATCCGCCTGGCCGGAAGTTCTCTCACCCGCAGAAATAGACTACCAGCTACGCCTGACGAAACAAGGATTGGACCGTCGCCAAGGCTCGACTCTTTGTTGGAGGAATTGCCTAAGGTCGAGTTGCATTTACACCTGGAGGGCTCCATCAGGCCAGAGTTGATGTTGATGTTGGCGAGGAGAAACGGTATACCGCTGCCGTTCAATGATCCCTGCCAATTTAAGACATACTTGGGTTTTCGTAATTTTCGTGGATTCGCCAAACTTTTACTTATGGGAGTCCATTGCCTGAGGCAACCAAGAGACTTTTCGGAGCTGGTTCTGGATTTAGGTTACCGGCTGAAAGAGCAGAATATTCTCCATGCCGAAATAACCTGGACTCCACAATTCTACATGAACCGCGGAATTTCGCTAAACCATGTGCTCGCGGGCATGAATCAGGCTCGAGATCAGATATTCGAGGTATCGGGAATTACCATGAGGTGGATTCCTGATCTGGTACGAAGTTTCCCTCAACCTGCAAAACGGGTAATAGATTGGCTTCTGGCGACCAACAGTGCGACCAGCGGTATCGTGGCATTGGGGCTTGGGGGACCTGAACACAGTAATCCGTCCAGCTATTTCGCGAAGCATTTTTCAAGAGTAGAACCTATAGGGCTAGCTGCCAATCCTCATACTGGAGAAGGTGCTGGGGCAGCTGCTGTACGGGATACGATACTTTCTTTAAACCCTCGTCGAATCGGTCACGGTGTCCGTGTCATTGAGGACCCTGAGGTTATCGCCTTGGTAAAGGATCGCGGGATTGTTCTTGAAGTTTGCCCCACGAGCAACCTCAAGCTTGGAATCTATCCTTCCTATAGGGCGCACCCTTTGAAGACGCTATTGGAAGCTGGCTGCAGGGTGACAATAAACTCTGATGACCCGGTGTTGTTTAGTAGCAACCTGGTCGATGAATACAGGCATGCAGTTGTCGATTGTGGATTGTCCATCGAGCAACTCAAGTCTGCCATTCTGACTGCGAGCAAAGCGTCATACTTGGAAGAAAGCAAGAAGCAAAGTCTTGAAAGGGAGATACGCGACCAATTCTCCCGACTGGAAGAAAAATACCAGGGATTGGCGGCCAATTGACAGATCGAGCGGCGATACTTGCCCCTGTGTCAGGGAACGTTCACCCAGAGGTATTTAGTCAGAGCTGGTGACTGTCCACAGAAACCGTCTGCTCTGAAGAGTACCGGGATCCATTAATCCAGAAGCATGATTTCGGGAATTCCTGCGCCCAAGGTACAGCTTGAGATGACGGTTCCTTTCTACGCGCCAGGCGTACCAGCTGGTGGAGAAGCCACCGCCAAGAAACAGGCCCGCCAATGTCAGGCCCGCCTAGCGTAACCAGAACTTGTCATGGACAAAAGCGGTGACCAGTGCTGTAAATGTCGCACCCCAGATCCAGGCTCGCACCTGAACACACAGTGCGCAAGGATAGTAGTCCAGCACGTACTGATAGAACAGCGCGATCAGCTCCATCAGAAAGAAATAGCAAACGACACTGCTCTACCGGCTCGTCGAGCAGTATTACCCCGCGTTCCTCGCCCATCTGGAAGCCGAAGGCAGAGCATTGCCTGACCACGTGCAGCAGGAGTTAACCGACTAACCTGAAGTGCGGCCGCGTGGAACACGGTTTCCTGCGGGTACGCTGCGAAAGCTGCCACTACGAGAAACTGGTGGCCTTCTCCTGCAAGAGAAGAGGCTTCTTCCCCAGCTGCGACGCCCGTCGCATGGTGGAAAGTGCCGCCCTGCTGGTGTCAGTTGAAACAAACCAATCCAAAGATACTTCTCCTACAGTATCACGCTGCAGTGCGGCGCATAAGAAAAAAGAGTTTTCAGACTATAAGCAATGTGTGAGAATTTTTCGCCAATTTTGATGCCTCTGCTTAAGCGAAATTGTTAGCGATTCCGGAGGCGTCATTTTATTCAGCGAACAGGACTTCAAGTGCCTGCTCGGCTGTATCCGAACTACTTATTAAAACTAGAGGATTTGTATCTATGCTCAAATATCCATTGGGAATTGTTATATCTATGGCGGGCTTTATTGCCAATAGTGCGTATGCGCAACAAGCCGGTGACATTAATACGGAGATCGAACTGGGTGCCATTTTTACATCTGGTAATACTGAGGAAGAAAACGTCTCCTACGGTGTTACAGTCAATTGGCTTCAAGAGAACTAAACGGACCAGTTCACCTACTCCGGCCTTGTTCGCGACCGGTTGAATTGTGCCAGTCTATTTGTAGAAATAGTGGGCGCCCAGATGCAAGGTGCGTTCCCTGGAATTTAACCAGCCAGGTACCGAAATGGAGTCCATATGAAACCACAGTGCTCCGTCAGTGGGGTCCGCTGGCGGATTGTTGAGCATCTGCCGTGTGATCTGATTAGCCAGTTCCCAGGATTCCGGCTCCGTGGGTTGATCGCTTCTGCCATCACACCACCAGTTAAATTCACAGGGTGGCCTTTCGCCGCCGTCATAAATTACCCCACACACTGAGTTCGGATACATATCGCTTTCGACACGATTGAGTACCACCCAGCCTACGGCAATCATTCCTTCTCGCCCTTCAGATCGGGCTTCAAAGTAAAGATTTTGTGTGAAGCACAAAGTCTCGTCGGTATCATTCGAAGTTGATTGAGCATGCGTCATGGTGATTGAGGTCGATGAAACCAGAATTAATGACAGTAACCGGGTTAAGACCACCTTAAAAAATTCGCGTTTTGGTTGCGGCTGCGAGAAGGGCAGAGGGTATGGCCGATTCATGCCAAAGTTCCTGTGTTAACAAAGTTTAAGTTCAACTGAGTTTTTTCGAGTTCTTAAGTTCAGTGTGGTTGCGAATGCTCCCGGAAGCGCAAAAGCCCACCTTATCGATTGATTTCAACAATTCCGTACAGGCTTACGGTCAGACAATATTAGTACGTTCCCAGGTCGCGATCCAGGGCTTTACGAATCCAGAATCAACGCAGAAACCCTGCCCTATGGGTTTCTTATAAATCTGAATGTCGTGAAGTGCTTCAAAGCATTAAAATCGCTGGCATCTTAGGATTGACAGGAAATATCTGCAACGACCGAAAAGTGTACAACCAAGCTCGGGGAGTTGCTGCTATCAGTCCGAAACCACGCTGGAAACAAAGAAAATGACTGCAGTTGCGAAACTAGTTGATGATGCCTTCGATTATTCGACCCTGATAAATTTACACGGCGACCTGATATTTTCAGGTGTAAGCGATTCGTCCGCTGCGTTTAATGACGCCGAAGCACGTCTCTATGATCAGATAAGCGATCATCTTGACGATTCAAGCAGACTTTCAGAGTTTATTCCTACGCCGCCCAATCAGTTGATGGAGCTGCTGAACGGTCTGGAACAGCCAGGCGTGCATTTCGGTGCGATTCAGGAAAAGATAAGGAAAGATCTGGGGCTTATGAGTGAGATCATACGAATTTCCAACAGTCCTTTGTTCCGAACAAGGTCCGGAGACATTACCTCTATAGAAAGAGCGATTGCCATGCTGGGAATCCGTGGCGTAATGGAGATTTCTTCTCAGCTGTTACTACGTCGTGTGATCAATGTTAAGTCTTCACGTTTTAAAAACTTCAGTCATTTTCTCTGGATCCATTGTCTGAAGAGTGCTGAGGCCGGTACAGTACTTGGCGACAAGGACGACGCTTACATCAATTACCTTCTGGGCCTTGTTCATTCCATAGGATATGTTGTCGTCCTGTCTTCGTATGTGGACGCCGTTGGCAACAGCAGTGACGAATCTATCAACGACTTGAAAGTGATCAGGCATATCTGCTTCGAACAAGGTCACTGGTTATCAACCAGAGTGGCCCAGGAATGGGAGTTACCGGATCTGATCTTGAATACACTGGATGAGTACGATCATCTTTGTGGTGCCCTGATTCTCAATTCTGAATTCGAGGCCAAATTGAGTACCACCAATACGCTGTTTCTAAGCAGTGCTTTTGCCCAGATTCACTCGCTGTTAACCAAGGGCAAACTTGATCGGGAGCGTGGCAATGCATTCCTGGAAAGTATAGGGTTGGACATGGAAGCGAAACGGATGGCAGCCTTATTTGAAAGGTTAAGACTGTTGGAGGTTGAAGACTCCTGATTTTCAGGTATTCCAACCTTGGTTTTAGGACGAGCTGAGAGAGTCCAGGTTTTCGAAATCTTTCGTTGTGAGAGCGCTTTGCTTTCAGCTTTCTGGGGTGTATATACAGGATGAGGCGGGTCACTACGGCTTCCGTCACACACGCCCCCCAATCGTCGAGCAGCTTCACAACCTGCTGCAGCGCATCAGCCAGCGGGTGGCCCGCTTCCTGGAGCGGGACGAGGACAGCAGCTACCTGACTCTGGATCGCCTGGAGGAAGACCCGCTTCAGGACATTCACAGGCACTCGGTCGCCTACCACATCGCAGTAGGCCCGCAAAAGAGCCGTAAGGTGTTCGCGCAAGTTCATTTTCAAGCTCACTTGCTTGAGCGTCCTGGCTCCTAAATGCGTGTAACCCACCCAGGATTTTGAGGTACGAAAGAGTGATCCAGGGGCTCGCGCCGTGTATGCGTGCGTTCCGGTAAACATCGACATTTTTTGGATTCATACAGTGTTTCTGGCGAAGGTCAGAATCCGTTTAAGGAATCACAAGTAGTTTCCACAGCAGCCAGCTCTATTCAGCCGGATTCGGCAACCAAGTTAACACAGCAAATTCATTAATCAATGTTGATTTTCCTGCGTTTTGCGCCGCTATTTGCCCCCCACCGCCGCTCTGGCTTACCATGGCAACCTGAGTTCGGGCGCACACCAGGTGCGAAATCAATTCAACTTCTCAAGTAGTCTATATATGTGAGTTTTATTATGGGTGTTATGAATCGCCCCGGGAAAATCGGAGGGTCGTTAGTTTGAGTCATGCCGCCATCGCAGACTCTTCAATTTTGTCATAATACTGCTTTTCATATTCAGCCGGTGGAATATTTCCTATCGGTTCCAGCAGCCGCCTGTTGTTAAACCACTCCACCCATTCCAGGGTAGCGTATTCAACATCGTCAATTGTCTTCCAGGGCCCACGCTTTGGATTGCGAATGACCTCGGTCTTGTAGAGGCCGTTGATCGTTTCGGCCAGAGCGTTATCATAGGAATCGCCCACAGAGCCTACGGAAGATTCGATGCCGGCTTCGGCCAAGCGGTCGCTGTAACGGATCGACAGGTACTGGCTGCCCCGGTCGCTGTGGTGGATCAGGTTGTCGATCTCCTTCCTGGCCCAGATCGCTTGTTCCAGGGCATCCAGTACCAGTTCTGTTTTAAGTGATCGGCTTACCTTCCAGCCGACGATAGCGCGTGCATAGACATCTACCACGAACGCCACATAGACAAACCCTGACCAGGTGGCTACGAACGTAATGTCCGCTACCCAAAGCTGGTTAGGCCGCTCAGCAACGAACTGACGGTTTACCAGGTCAGAGGGCCGGTCCTGGCTGTCATCGCTGATAGTCGTCCAGCACTTGGCACCACCTCGACTTACACCCTGGATGCCAAGCTGTTTCATCAGCCGATCTACCGTGCAGCGAGCAATGACAAAACCCTCGCGCTTCATTTGCCGCCAGACCTTTCTGACACCATACACTTGCTGGTTCTCGTCCCACACACGCTGGATCTCAGGCTTAAGGTGACGGTCACGTATTGATCGGTTGGATTCTTTGTCTGGATCAGATTCCCGGTCTTTATGCTCATAGTAAGTTGAGACAGCTATCGGCAACTGCTTACACATTGGCTCGATTCCGTACTGTTCTTTGTGAGCATCGACAAAGGCAATCATTTCTTTGGTCGGCGGTCGAGCTCCGCCTGGGCGAAAAAAGCTGATGCCTTGCGCAAAATCTCGTTGGCTTGCTTAAGCTCTCGGTTTTCCCGTTCCAACTCCTTAAGCCGATCTCGATCTGCGCTAGTTAAGCCGTCTCGCTTGCCTTGATCGATCTCTGCCTGCTTGACCCACTTACGTAACGTCTCAGGCGTACAACCAACCTTTGCGGCTATTGAATTAATCGCTGCCCATTGCGAGCTGTGTTGATCCTGCTGTTCAAACAGCATCCTGACAGCGCGCTCTCGATACTCTGGTGAATATCTTGTTCCTTTCTTCATAAGGGTCTATCCTCTCAAGAATTAGACCCTCCGGTAAACCCGGGGCGATTCAGTTAACCGCTTTCTCAAGAGTTTGGTTTTGTTACTTAGCTTTATCCTCGTAACATCCGCCTTCGCAGAGGGTGGGCGTACGCCTCTTCGTGTCAGGAATGGAATCGTCGCCAGCGTGTCACGACTTGCATCTGAAGCTGGACTGGAAGCACTCAAGCAAGGCGGAAACGCGGTAGATGCTGCAGTGGCAACTGCATTTGCGCTCGCTGTCACGTGGCCCTCTGCAGGCAATATCGGAGGCGGTGGATTCATGGTCTATCATGGTTCAGATGGGCATGTCACGACCTTTGATTTTCGCGAAAAAGCTCCACTGGCTGCGACTGACACTATGTATCTGGGACTGGATGGCCGTATCGTGAATAACTCAAATCATGCCGGTCCCCTTGCGGTTGGCGTGCCCGGCACAGTAGCAGGCTTATATAAAGCTCATCAGGAATTGGGAGTGTTGCCGTGGGCAGATCTCGTGGCACCGGCGATAAAAATGGCACGTGACGGGATTCCAATTACCTATGCGCTGCAAACCGGCTTTAGTTCAAACAAGTCCAGATTCGATCAATATCCATCTTCAGCGCAAAAATTCAGCCGCGCCGATGGCTCGCCTTATGAACTGGGAGACACTTGGTATCAACCCGATCTGGCGCATACGCTGGAATTGATCCAGATGAATGGGGAAGATGGTTTCTATCGCGGTGAGAACGCCAAGCGTCTTGCCGATTTTATGGCGAAGATTGGTGGCATCATCACAGAAGAAGATCTGGCCAAATATGATGCAGTTGAAAGAGAACCGATTCGCGGAACCTACCGGGGCTATGACATTGTCAGTATGCCACCACCCAGTTCTGGCGGTGTGGCAATTGTCGAAATGCTGAACATTCTTGAAGGGTTTGACATCAAGAGCATGGGGCACAATTCAGCTCAGTATTTGCATGTGATTACAGAAGCGATGCGTCGTGCCTATGCAGACAGGGCAGAGCATCTTGGTGATCCGGACTTCAATGAAGGTATGCCGCGGGCACAATTGTTGGATAAGGACTACGCCGCCAAGCTGCGAGCAACGATTGATATGAACAAGGCTTCGGTGAGCGACGAGAAGGAATTTGCCAATATTTATGAGAGTGACGAAACCACGCACCTATCAATTGTCGACAATCAGGGCAATATGGTATCGATGACTTACACGCTGGAATATGGTTATGGCTCAGGAATCGTTGTAGAAGGTGGCGGATACCTGCTGAATAATGAAATGGGTGACTTCAATCCGGTTCCAGGCGTAACCAATCGCTATGGCCAGATTGGTACAGCCCCCAATCTGATTGCTCCGGAGAAGCGCATGCTGTCAAGCATGTCCCCCACAATCGTAGCGCTGAACGGACAGCCGGTATTCGCAGTTGGCAGTCCGGGTGGTCGCACCATCATCAATACGACCTTGCAGTTAATTCTGAATATCATCGACCATGACTTGAATATTGCAGAATCAGTCGAAGCCGGTCGTATTCATCACCAATGGTTACCCGATGTAACGAGCATGGAAGAGAAATATTTCTCACCGGATACAATCAAGTTGTATGAAGCTATGGGGCATGAATTGCGCGTTCGTGGCACACAAGGTTCGGCAATGGGGGTTTACAACGACCGAGCAAATGGGCTTTTTCTGGGAGCATCTGATTCCCGAAGCGGAGACGCCGCCGCCGTAGGTTACTAAGAGCGAGTAAAAAGGGGACACTCACAACTTAACAACTTAATCATTTAGCGTAGATTCCCAGATTGTGTTGTTCGACGCGAGATGATCTAAGTTTGATGATTAAAAGTTTTACCCCAAAATTCCATTGCCCTGCATAGATGCAGAGCGACGACAGCGTTCGACGTGACCTACAATGTTTGAATCACACCAGGCTCGTTGACACTGGTCGTATTGATGAAACTGGACATTGTTTCTGAGCTGTAAATCGCTTTCGCCGCTTCTAGGAAGAATTAAGACTATCTCCGAGCCTTGATTGTGCTCAGTTTCTTGAGCGGCGACCTGAGTGAAAACCTCTGTTTACCGCGAGATTGTCCCAATTTCAGGTCCAAAAGGATTAAGGCCGACTAATTGCTTGAACGACGAGGCGCTTTCTGGCGAGTGGCGTGGGTATAGATCATCACGCCTGAACCTTCTGTATCGAGTCATATACAAGGTAGAGAAAGATCGCGTCTTGATTCAGGTAGAGAACGTATCGACCATGACTTCCGGAGGAAGCAGCATGAGTGACTATAAAGCTGCCACTCGCCGGGTCGAACTATCGGTGGGTGAGTCTGGGAGAATCCTTCGGGAGCTTAGTCAGAATCGGCTTGCCGAACTCTCCGGAATCCCGCGATCGACGATGTCGGCAATTGAAAAGGATCCAACTCAGTTGGGAGTTGAGCGAGCCAAGGCTCTCGCCAGGGCGCTGCGTTGCCACCAGGATTCTGGAAAAGATGGGCTTTTCTCACGTCGGCATGGTGCATCAGGCAAAGACTGCCTATCGACGAGAATGTTAATGGAATCCGATGGATTTGCTCCTCGATAAGACAGAAATGCCTCTTCTATCCTGGCCAAGTCGCGCCAGAGTCGGCACCGGGGGCTCAGTTCGGTCTATAGTAGGTCCAGTAACCGGTAAACATTTCCTGACGGCTGTCCACGCCGAAAGGCACTTCCAATTCCGGGTTGGGGTTGCTGGGGTTGGATTCGGAGTTATCCAGGGCACCTATGACATGAAGCGTGCTGCCCGCCGGCAGAGTCACGGGATCGGTAAGCAGGTAGTGAGGTTGCCACCCGTAGTTGTAGGCGGGCACACTGAACAGATCGCGCGTGGCTCCATCGGGCAGGGTGGCTGAGAACTTCATGCGCTTGCCTCGATAATGCATATGGGCCCGCAGACCAACGATGACCACTTCGTCGTCGATGCGATGGTCGGCCTGCAATTCGAAATTATCCTCCCCGGGCGGCAGAGTGAAGTGGGCTCCCACCACCTGGGTCAGCTTCTCGTACTTCGGTGGGGAGTCGTGAAAATACAAACCAAGTTGCGTCTCATCGACCGTCGCGCGGCCGTTGGTTACGTAGTGAAACTGCATGGCCAGTCGATGACCGGCCGGGACAAGAACGCCAGTGTCTGCCGGGAACTGAACGGCCTCGATGGAACCTGGCGCATAGCCCTCGAGAAAACGGCGTGTCACCGTTGTCTGGCTCGTCTCCGGTCCCCAGAAATCCTCTTCCGGTGGTACCACATAGGTCATTAGATGATGCAGCACGGATTCGTCTCCGGCCATATACTGCACCGCCCGAACCCAGCGATCTTCCGTAAACGGCAGGTCGATGATTCTGTAGAGGTAATTCATGACGCCGGTAGCGGGGACTTCGACGGCAGGTCCCTTGATGATGTAATCCGGCTCCCCTAACAGCCATGTTTTGCGGTTCTGGAAATCCAGGTTCTCCAACGGGTCCGCCTGACTGTCGCCGCGCGGCGCACCGGCATCGATCCAATGGATCAGGGTTTGCAACTGTCTGGTGTCAAGGTGGCGGGCTTGGCGGGAATGCCCCAGGTAAGGATCCACCTGGGTGGGAGGCATGCGCCGGTTCAAGAGCACCTCGCGAATCATCGGGGACCAGCCCAACAGCATAATATGGCTGTCCATGGCGAAGGGCCCGACGCCATCCTGCCGATGACATTCGGCACACTTTTCGATGATGATGGGTGCCACCTCCGTTGCATAGTCAGGTACACCGGTTCTGGCGATACCGTTGTCGTAAGCTATCCCACAACCCTCCACAGCAGTACGCAGGGTGTCTTCGATGTCACCGTCGAGGAAGTCATTCAGTGCAGTATCCAGGCCGCCATCCACGGAACCACGATAAATCAGGGTGGCGCGTCTTGGATTGAAGGCCAGCACTTCTCCGGCTTTATTGATCTCAAGTGTTTCGGAGACGAGTTGGCCGGTGTCTTCCAGCAATGGCAGGGGCAGATTCACACCGCCCATAAGCTCCCGACCAAGCCCCCGTGAATCAATCAGGACGAAGCTGACCTGGCGACCCTCGGCTTGCTCCCAGGCATTGCTGAACGCAGAGTAAGCCTGGACCAGGTCTGGCATGGCAGGGCAGTCGTGGTCATAACTCATCACCACGAGGGCGTCGCGATGCAGATAGCGGCTCAGTTGGTGAAACTGGCCGGAATAGTCCAGCATTGCGAAATCGCTGACCCGCTCCGGCGCGGCCAGGACAGGTGTCGTTGTCATCGCTGTCATAAGGGCCATACTGCCGAACAGCATTGCCTGGATTGTTGGTAATGTCCGAAGGAGTATTCTCGGTAGTGCTGCTTTACTCATGTCTGATACCATACTGAGCTGCATCGCCATGGGGAAAAATGCCCTGGCAATGCGCTGTACAAGTGAGGCTGCCTGTCTGTTTGGCTGATCTGGCAAGACTATGATGAGCCGGGTGCAGATTGCAAGCCAGTTCTGGTATGTCTATTATATTCACGCTTACCCACAACGCTCTTGGGACATGCTGTGTATAGACTGATTACTGAATTGCGCGTGATTTCGAAATCCGGCATGCGGATTCTGCTGCTTCTGGCGGCCAGCCTGCCAGGGCTCGTGTGGGCCCAGCACACCCATGGTGTGTTGACACCTTCCGTCACTTTTCCCCAGGACGACGCCGTGCTGCGGGAACAACCTCGTATGCTCACCATCAGTTTCCGGGTGGACGTGCAGTTACTCAAGCTCGCGCTCTATACGAATAGGGGCGAGTGGATCGATATGGGTTTTCAGTGGGACCCGGGCGCCAAGAACCATAATTTCGTTTTTCCCATCCCCACGGAACTGCCACCGGCGGATTTCTACGTGACAGAGTGGTCAGTGGTGGACGAGAACCGCCGCTTCATGCGCGGTGCCTTTAATTTTTCCTTTGGCCCTGGAGCCGTGCCCCCTTCAGAAATCATTGAGGCTTCCGTGACCAGCAATCCAAACCCGGACGGCAGTTACCCAACACCGTTCGAAGCCTTTCGCGCGCGGCAACAACGTCTGCAGAATGACGGTGTGCAGCAGTAGGAAATCCGTTGGCGATTTAACCAAAAGCAGGTGCCGTCAGCTAACCTCTTCGATCCCTGATAAAAAGCGCAGGGTAAATTCCGACCAATTCGTAACCGGCACCCCGCTGTCGATGCATTGCAGAAGTGTTCTCATCAACTCCATCGATCGGAATGATCCGGCTGCCGCGGCGAGCAGGTGTAGAGGCACCTGATCATCGAAAATCAAATCGTAGGCGCTGACGGCCTGCTGCAACTGGGCCACGGTATAAGTTCTCTGTTGAGTTTGCCTGGACATGTTGGTTACTGATCTGATGAGCGTTGTACATCTAGCGTTGAGCGGAACACGAATACTGCCGGTCATTCACTGTAGGTGAACTGGAAGCTGCCTTCGTACAAAGTTTGGTCACCAACCAGCACGGTGGACCAGTGCACGGTATAAGTCCCGGGTGTCACAGGATCCATGATTTCAATCATCAGGTCGTCAGCTGCCATAGTATGCAAGCCGCGTAGCGCCAGATCGCCGTTCGGGCCTTCGAGACGTAAACTGCTCTGCGAAACGTCGGGCAGAGCTTCATAAAAGAGGCGCAGAGTACGAGGGGCGCGGGTCAGAACGGCGTCCACCGCCGGTTCCGCCCTCAATAGTGGTGAAACCGGCTGGCTACTCGCCAAGCCAGGTAGAAAAATGAGCATTCCCAATAGAAGCGTTCTTGATGCCTTGTAAAAAATTGAACTTTTCATGTCATTTATGAACCTGTTTAATGCGGTTATCCTTGACCGATCGGACAATCACCTGCTTTGCAGATAACTTATCTGTCTTTCAGGTGCAAAAGCTAGTGCGAGAAGCCTTTCCGGGCAAGGTGACAAATTGCCGCAGCAAGGGCGCTGTTTAAGTATTCGGGCTGGAATCCGCTCTTAATCAGGTCAGAAATCTCTCCTGAGGCGGTCGAAATGTAGCAATTTGTAATAGCGTACTGGCAGGCAACTGCTGACTTCTCACCTATCCCATTAAAAAATAACAAGAATATGAAACCGCCCAAGATGGGAGCGGTACCTGAGTCATTTTGCCGCAGGTATCTGCCTGCAACCTTGAGTTTATACTAAGCGTGGTTTTACCTATCGAGAACGGAAAATGAATAGTTGTCCCGGAATACCCGAAAAGCTTGCCATCAAGCAACTACGTAACGCCGCCATGCGCCTGGTTGTTATCGGGCTGGCTATCAGTCAGCCTGTTGCAGCGCTGGGCGAAAACGACACGTTTCTGGCAAGACAATACCCGGAGCTGCAGCAATTATTGCTGGCACATGATGTTGTGCAGGCACGGTCCTATGAAGAGCTCAGTATTACCAATTCATCGCCCAACGCAGCGATCGGTCAACGGGTATTGCTGGAAACCCTGGTGGAGCTTGAAGAGTCCGAGGCTTCGCATTACCACTCTGCAGGTGATCACTCAGCCATGCTGGGACCCCACCGCGTGTTTGAGAGTCGCGCGACACCCGGCCTGCTGGCGGTGATCAGGGAGAATCATAATGCCACTGCTGTGAAGACGGCCCTGGCTGATGTTGGAAATTTGCCACCTGTCGCGGTTGAGACTCTACAGCGAGGTCGGGAGTTCGTCGAGCAAGTGATTGAGGTGTATTTGAATCCGGTTTATGAGGACAAGAAGTCTGCCGTTTCTCAGATTGTCGTGGATTATATGGCCGTACAGGAATACTCCGTCGCCAACCGGCCGAAATCCGACGCGCTGCTGTCCGACCATGATTATGCCTATGCCTACAAAGCGGGATTCCCGCAGCTTAGCGGCCTGACCTGGGCATCACAGTGGCTTAAGTTGGCTCTGCTGGAAGTGGTGGTCTCGGCGCCGGATGCAGAGTCACGTGAGGCAGACATACAAAATCTGCTCCACTTGTATGGTGAAAAAATCAAACGCCTCCACGGCAGCATGGTTTCGTTGCCCAGCGACATCCCGACCACACCGGTTATTGCTCCCAACTTCTATCAGCTGCACCCGGATGCGGCTTACATTCTTGATAACCTTGAACTGCTCAAGGTCGTCATAGGCGACATCCTCGCGCATCCCGAAGTGGAAGACCGTTGGGGAGTCATTGAGCAGACGGTTGCAAACTACACCGACAAAAACTCTGATTTAAGTAAAGAAATGGATTACCTGTTGTACGTATTGCGCGGCGGTATCTATAACGCAGGGGGTCCGGCCCGTGGTGGTCTCACCACTCCCGATCGCAACTGGTCGAGGGAGCAGTCTGAGAATCCCCATGTCAGCACTTCCCCAATGCGCTTTTAACCGGACGTTCTCCCTATGCAATCCACCCATCGCTTACCACTACGAACTGTTATCCAGTCAGTACTGATATCGGTCGCACTCCTGCTGGCCGCGACCCAGGGTCATGCGGCAACCGAACGCGTCGGTGACTTCGCCTTGCTGGATGAGCAGGGCCGCTTCCATCAGCTCAGCCGCTACCAGCATCGCGATGCCGTAGTGATGTTGACGTTTGACGCAAGCTGCGACGCTGTCGGTGATGCCGCCCGGAAATTGGCTGCTTTGCAGGCCGAGTATGGTCAGAGTATTGCGTTCCTGGCGCTGGATATCAGCGGCGCTTCCCGGGTCGAGCGTCAGCAATGGCAACTGCCGTTTCCAATTCTTGGTGATGAGATGAAACTGGTCTCTGAAAGCCTGACCCTTGGTCAGGCCGGCGAGGTGCTGGTGTTTAATCCTGAGCGCATGTCGCTTTATTACCGCGGCGGGTCAGACTCAGCCCTCGACGCTACCCTGGCTGCGGTAGTAAGTGGCGAAGCAAGCGACACTGCCACCTCTGCGGTTGCCGGTTGTGCCATCGAATACAGTGACCTCGCACAGCACAAACAGAATCCGCCGGATTACAGCACCGAGATTGCTCCCATCATTGGCGAAAACTGTGCGATCTGCCACCGTTTGGGTGGCGCGGGACCGTTCCCCTTCGACAGCTATCTGTCGTTGCTCGGTTGGTCACCCATGGTCCGCGAAGTCATATTGAACAAGCGGATGCCACCCATGCAGGTCGACAATGAAGTCGGGACCTCGAAAAACGCCCATAATATCCCCATCGCAGATCGACAGAAGCTGCTTCACTGGATGGAGGCGGGTGCCCCACGGGGTGACGGAGAAATCGATCCGCTGGAATTGAATGCAGAGGAAAGAGATTTCACCTGGCAACTGGGTGAGCCAGACTATATTGTCCAGGCTCCCTCCTACACGGTACCGGCAGTGGGAATTCAGGATTACGAGTATCAGGAAGTCGAACTGCCGTTCGGCGAAGACAAATGGGTGCGTGCGTTTCAGTATCGTCCCTCCGACGAGCGTGTGTTACACCACCTGATGGCATTTGTGGTCGCACCTGATGAGGATTTCTGGGGTGCGGAAAAACACGAAAAATCTGCTGTCCGGCGCTTTCTCGGGAGTTTCATACCGGGAGAGAATCACGCCACGGTGTTTCCTGAAAGCACCGGTGTTCGTATTCCTGCAGGACACAAGCTCGCTCTGCAGTTTCACTACGTCACAAACGGCGTGGAGATCGTTGACAGCACCAGAGTCGGCCTTTACTTCAGCGACACGCCACCCAGACAGGAAATCCTGACTCGTGCGATGGCAGAGCGCTTTACCATTGCGCCGTTTGATCCGGAACACGCACTCTCGGCCACTTACCAGTTCGACGAAAAAGTGACGTTAATCGCCGTTAGGGCGCGCATGAACTATCGAGGCAAATACATGAAGTTCTCGGTAGCGAAACCAGACGGCGCTACTGAAGACTTCTTCAGCATTCCTGCCTATAACTATGGCTGGCAGCCCCATTACTGGCTGGATGAATCAGTATCTATCGAACCCGGCACCGTCATTACAGTGGCTGGTGCCTTTGACAACTCTCTTTCCAACCCGTTCAATCCAGACCCGCGCGAAGAAGTAAGTTGGGGCCTGGAAAGCTGGGAAGAAATGTTCACCGGTTATCTTACATACGTCATCGAAGAATGAGCCATCCCGGCGTATGCAGAAACAGTTTTGATTGAAATTGAAATAAGCGAACTACAGATAAGGAGGAATCCCAAATGATGAAGCAGGTTTTACTCGGATTAACACTATTCGTTCTGTCAGCAACCAGCGTCGCCGATGACTGGCTGAAATCGCTACCGGATTTTGAGCTGCAGGACCAGCATGGTGTCACCCACACGCTGGATCAATACCGTGATAAGAAATTAATCGTGATGTATGTCCAGGGAGTGGGCTGCCCCATCGCGCGTATCGCCCTTCCACAGTACCGGGAAGTGCGGGATCTCTATCAGGATCAGGGCATTGAGTTCCTCATGTTCAATGCCAATATCCAGGACGATATCAAGCGTATCAACCGTGAAGCCAATGAATTCGGGATTGAGTTCCCCATTCTCAAGGACGAGGGCCAGGTTCTTGCCAAGTCATTGGGAGTGGAGCGCACTGCCGAAGTGTTCGTAATCGATCCAAGAACGCAGGATGTACTTTTCCGCGGCCCGATCAATGACCAGCTGGGTTATGAAACGCAGCGCAACGAGGCCTTTGACGAGTACCTGAAAGATGCCCTCGACACGGTGCTGGCTGGCGGCACTGTCGACATGCAGGAGATTCCTGATTCCAAGGGTTGCCTGGTGGCAATCTTTTAAATAATAAGGGGACACTCACAACTTAACAACTTAATCGTTTAGCGTCGATTCCCAGATTGTGTTGTTCGACGCGAGATGCTCTAAGTTTGATGATCAAAAGTTTTACCCCAAAATTCCATTGTCTACAGAAAGTTCGGAAATAAGTAGGGTACGACTAGGTTAGCTTAGTTGTTAAGTTGTGAGTGTCCCCAATTTTCCCTTCATCGACAGAGACCCTTATCCGTGACCGACCAAAAAGTGAAGGTTCTGTTTATCAATGGGATCCGTGATAACGGAACCGTGGATGTTTCCGGGGTTAACCTTCTTGGCCGCATTATATTCAGCACCTCAGGTAGTTGTCATGTTGCCAGTTACGTCCCGTCAGAGCGAATCAACGTCAGTCACTTTATCCTTGACCATCGAAGACAGCAAAGGATCAACGTCAACTACATACTGTCTCATGACGTTGTATTTTGTGAAATCTCCGATCCAGACTCCCATGCCAATGCACTGAACAAAGCGCAGAAAGTGTACAACGCTCTGTATGACAAGATTCCATGGATTAACAATCCCTATAAGGTACTAAACACTCGACGTGAGGTGGTGCCGGGCTTGTTGGGAGACATCGCCGGAGTGATCGCACCAAGAACTCTGCGGCTCAAGCCATCGTCGCTTGCCGACATCAAATCCACCATCGAGGACAGCGGTTTCTCCTTACCGGTACTATTGAGGCCTGCTGGCAGCCATGGCGGCGATGATCTGGTGCTAATAGAGCACTTATCAGCTTTGGATGATCTGGACTTGCACCGATATAAAGAAGCTTACCTGACTGAATTTTTTGACTTCAGCTCCAATGGCATCTATTCAAAATATCGCTTTGCTGTTGTTGCCGGCGAACCGCATATACGACATCGGCTTTCCAGGGATCACTGGTTGATTCATCGCGATGCCCGGGCATTTACGGCAAGCGTGCCCGAGCTGCGTCAGGCCGAAGCTGATGCAATTACCCAGTTCAAAGACCAACTGAAACCAAAAGTTCAGAAAATTATCCATGAGATTTACCAGCGGATCGGGCTGGATTATTTTGGCATAGATTGCGCTATCAAAGATGACAAACTGATTCTTTTTGAAGTTAACGCGAACATGAACATAATGCCTAACAATCAAGCATCGCCAAATATATGGGAAGAAGCCATTGACGGGATTCGCAACAGCATAGTGGAAAACCTAATTATCCCCAGAGCGACAAGCAAGGTTTGAGTAGCCAGCAAGGCTCTGAGCAAAGCGAACACTACAATGAGTGGCCTTGAATCTTACTCCCAGCACAGTAAGAATTTGATGTTGTATAGGTAAATCCCTTCAGAGCATCAGCAATCATCATGATGACTCCTGCGGTTCCAGACATCCACAACCCTGCATGGGGAAAAGAATAGGAATTTTTGCCTGCTACCGCTATTCACACAACCGTGTATTGGGTGTTTATAGCTTTATCCAGCCTGCTCTTGCTCTACCAACCAGTCCAACAATAAGCGGCGAGATATTTTGCGACTGCTGCCTCGTGGTATCTCTGCTACAAAATGAACCTTTCTGGGCAATTTGTAGTTGCTCAGTAGAGGGCGTAAACGCTCCAGTATCTGTTGCTGGCTATAATCTATATCGCTGACAATAAATGCATGAGGCTCTTCAGGCGCGAGTTCTGCATACAGGTCATCGCCAGCAGGGATTGCTGCCACAATACAGGATTTTACCCCGGGTATACGTAGAATATGACTTTCGATTTCCAGTGGCGAAATATTATCTCCGCCAGGCAAAACAATTATGTCTTTTCTCCTGCCCATGAACCAAAACAGACCGTTGCTGTCCCGACAAGCTAGATCGCCGGTTTTTATCCATTTATTATCGATGAATGGCAAGTCATCTTCGCCCCATGATCGCCAGTAGCCAGTCATCATTTTTGGACTTGAAGCGATGATTTCTCCAACCTCACCCCTCGCTACTTCTTTGCCCGCACTATCAATCAATTTAACATCGACACCCTCAGTGGGGCTGCCCAGGGCAAGGCAATCGGAATCAGCGGGATTTCTGTTCACCATGATCCAGCTCAGTTCTGTCATTCCATAGCTGGTGGACAAAAATCGCTGAGTGACTTTGAAAAACGCTTTCTGTACGCTTTCTGTGACCTTATCAGCGCCAATACAAGCGAAACGGATATTCGCAAAGCTATTGCTATTAATATCAGGGTGGCCCAGCAATCGTTCAAAGGCTTCTACGACCATGATGAGGTGAGTGGGTAAAATCTCATTCACCTTGGCTGTCATTTTCGCCACATCATACCCTTCCAGCAACGCGAACTGAGCGCCTTGCTTCAGATAAGCAAGGCATTGATAAAGTCCGACGCTATGGTACAGACTGGAAGCAATGACCGCTTTGCTATCGCTGCCGATATTCGCTGTACGAATTCTCCCTTCAATAATATGCTGCAAGGCTTGCCCGGAAATCATAACAGCTTTAGGTAAAGCACTGGTGCCAGAGGTATGCAATATAAGCGCTACGTCTTCACCTGGAAGCTCCGGTTCCGACAGCCCTTTTGTCGAGTAAACCTGCCTGATTTGCCGGTTTCTCAGGCTGCTTATTACCGCCAGCCTCGGCGCCTCACATAATCGATCGCCAAAAGAACTCCAATGATTCTCCTCCAGAACCAGAACTTGACTATCCGCTTGTTTAAGAAGCTCGACAATTTCATGGCATCTCAGGTCTGGATTAACAGGCATCGGGATTAGCTTGTTACACCAACAAGCCAGATACAAGGCGATAAAATCTGGTGAGTTATTCAGACATAGGGCAATGATCTGTCCCTGTGAATCAGGCAGCGCACGCCGATAGTTCTCCACCCTTTGCTGTAGTTCGCCATAGGAGATATTTTCGTCGTTCCAGTTGATTGCTATGGCTGAATTGTCATTGGCGATGATATGCATATATGAAGGTAAATCAGCATGCCCTTTTTTGGGCTTGGGCTTGGGCAATCGCGATAAATTCTTCCTTGACCCCTCCCCTCAGGCTGCCAGCCGCTGTATTGCCAAAGAAGCAAGCCATGGAGCTGGACAAGGGTCTGGAATTCGGTACAGCAATCCAGGCGCGATAAAGCTGTCGACATTCTTCGATGTTCTCGCCGTTCACAAACTCTGTTCGTGAATGAAAAAGCTCATGATTATTAACGAACAGGATATCGCCTTTTCCAAAATCTCTCCTGAATTGCCAGCTGTCTTGATCATTGATATAGCGATCAAATGTATCCAGTGCTTCTATTTGCCTTTCAGTCAGCCTGGGGATGTTATCGTAGGTTTGCGCACGGTCAGTGTAGAAGCGTGAATATCTGACACACAGCTTTCCCTGCTCCCTGCTAAAGATGGGCGCGCACCATGTTCTGGAAAGATTGTACGCCTGGCTTGCTTGCTCGTCATTGATTCCTCCTGGATATTGGTAGTCCTGCCAGGAGTGATAAAAGGGCTGGTACAGTTCCGTTACTAACTCCGGATGCTCTTCAAGCATTCTGTTATGCACAGCGGCTGCGCTTACCAGTATGGTCGCACCCCCTCTTAAGGGTGTTCGCCTGCACAGAAAACCAACAACATCACAGCCATCGTTGTGTATGGGCAACCCCATGTTGTGCTTGCTACCCCGTCGTTCATCAAGTTTTGCCTGACCTTCATCCTGAACAGGTTGAAGTAGCTCACGGTTTACCGTTTGCGGCATTAAAGTGCCCACATAGGCGACCAGCCCGCCAAACATAATCTTGGCATCCTGTTCTGAAACATCCTGGGGAAACCCTTTAAACAGAGCAATACCGTATGCATGTTCAAGATTATGCCGGGTTTGTGCAAGCTTGTTTCCGAAAACAGGAAGGGGAAAATTTTCCTGACAGGGATACAGTACCCCTGAGTCTACTTCATCTTGCTTGCCATTGGATTTTACCCAGGCCTTGAAAAAGGCAAGCGCCTCTTTGAGTTCCTTTGTGTTTTCATCGCTTAAGTGGGTTACCCATGAAGTATCCTTGCGGATGGTTTCCGGCTTCCAGGCTAAACTACTTTCGTAAGGTTCAATCTTTGCCATTGGTAAATCGCTATCCGCCTGTTTATTGCAGTACTTTGTGCCTGGAGCACAGAGCTGTCTGCCGGGGTTTAAAGGGTGCCGAAAAGGTATCTTTGATGCATTCAATTGTCCAGCGCTGCGGTGACAAATCACTGGCCGTAGGCGAGCATGACCTGGTCTGGAATCCTCGGCGCCAGATTTTTTGCTACACGGGCGACTCTGTTATCGAGACCTCTTTATCTGTAATTTGTCAAGATATTCGGATGGTTATCCATATTTCCCATGATATTTCTCACCACCAAGCGCTGGTTATCCTTGTCGCTCGGCCGCCTTCAGGAAAATATCGGCACTGACACCCGCCACTTTTTTTGAGTTACCATAAAAGTGGCCAAATAGATGACTCAGATTGCGGAGCACAATGATGAAAAGAGCTTACTTCATGGTACTTTTGTCAGTGTCCCCGATGCCCGGAGTCCTTATATCCACTTTCTAGTGCGGCTGCAGTAGTCAAGATAGGATTGACCGAATACAGATCGCATAGTTGCCTCCTCGCTCTTTATGTACCATCGGTCCACTACCAGAAAAAACCCGATGACAAGAATGAAAGATGAAAGGCTTCCCTGATACAGAACAGCAACGCCCAGCAGGGATAAACAGAGGCCAACATACATCGGGTTCCTGGAATACTGATAGATCCCTGTCGTAACGAAGGTATCTGGAAGGGCAAAAGTGTTTACGTTGGTTTCCGCGTCGTGAAATAAGTTCTTAGCAATCTGCGCGACAGCTAAACCACCAATCAGCAAAGGCAGGCCGGCCAGATTGAAGGGAAAGACAACGTAGTGACTAAAATCAAAATACCAGCAAACAAGTCCCATCAGAACTGAGACCAGCAGGAAAAGTTGCGGAGGTAGCAACTTCTTCATCGTATCCTCCTCTGGCAACCGACAGCTGCCAACGCATTAGTTGAGGAGTAAGGCTAATTCCAGATACTGGTCATTTCATTAACCTGTGTTAATGCTTCTGATATTTCTCCTCAGCCGGCTCAGGGCGACCGGGGTAATACCCAGATAAGAGGCGATGACATGCTGCTTCACCCTTTTTTCCAAGGTCGGGAAGGTACTTAGAAAAGATCGATAGCGTTGTTCAGCATCCAATAACAGAAACTCTCGTTCCCGCGCTTCCTTTATGCAATAGCCTTTTTCCAGCATACCGAGCAGAAACTTCTGCCAGCACAGGTCTTTCTCGGCTAACGACTTCCACTTCTCGTAATCGATTTCCAAAATCAAAGATTCCTCGAGAGCCTGGATGGAAAAATAGCTTGCCCGCTTCTGAATTAAAGCGCTGTAGGAAGCAATGAAAGAGTTTTCCTGAAGGAATCCTTTGGTAAATTCATGCCCGTTGGAATCGCTGTAAAAATATCTGAACAGGCCGCTACGCACAAAAGCGAAGCTGCGTGGCTGTTGGCCCTCCCTGATGAAACAACCCTGCTTGCGGATTGTCCGCACTCTTGACAGAGGGACCACTTTCTCAATCTGTTCCTCTGTAAATCCGGAGAATAAATCAAGGGTATCGCTGAAGGCATGCAGCGTTTCAGATGCTGCGGTTGCATCCGGGACGAGTGATGATCGCGCGCCTTTCGTATTCATTCTATCCCAGTCAAGCTTTCTTGAACGTCCAGGTGCCGGCGGGCTCTGCCGCGGGTGGCATTAAGACAGTTACAGGGAACAGCTAAAATATCGCCGAGCCCGGTGATTGTCCAGTATTGCAGTGGCTGCTCAGAGCCTAGGGGACACTCACAACTTAACAACTTAATCGTTTAGCGTCGATCCCCAGATTGTGTTGTTCGACGCGAGATGCTCTAAGTTTGATGATTAAAAGTTTTACCCCAAAATTCCATTGTCTACAGAAAGTTCGGAAATAAGTAGGGTACGACTAGCTTAGTTGTTAAGTTGTGAGTGTCCCCAATTTTCCCTCATGGTGGTAACGACGTCTAGTGACGCTCCGCTATCATGCCAATGGGAGTGCTTAATTTCGATCAGCTCAACGAAGAGGCCGGCAACCCCTGGGGCCGGCAGCCCTATTGTCTGTCGGGGTAGCCGGCCGGCTTGATGATGGCCAAGGTAATGTGAATTCTTTCAGAGACAACAGCATTGGCCTGCCACTGATTGATTCCTTATAGTTTTCTGATGACAACTATGGCTACAGGATTGTTCCAGTCGTATTCCGAAGGTTCCAGATCGCCGATTCCGTGGATACCAGGATGGGTATAGATATACCCTTCACCGGCATCATCAGGTGAATCGCCGGCACCACCACAGGCTGGTCCTGGTATGTTCGCGCAGATTTCATCGTTGGTTTCGCTTCCTGCATCATAGACGCTGGGATAGTAGTTGATTCTACCGGTTGTGGGCAATGTCACTCCGTTCAGGGCTATGAAGGCGTCGTTGGTCGGAATCAACATGCTGATAAGGGTCAGCACATTGCCGGGATCAGCATCGATAGTCAACGTTTGACTGTCACCTGGCATGATCAATCCATCGCCGAGTTCCATGCCGATAACGATCTGGGGAAAGCTTGCGAGCAGTGTCATCATCGGGCCCACATTTCCACTCTCGGCGATGCTGATAAGCTCGTCAATAGCCGGAGCACCGGGATTGAACAGTTGTCCACCAGTGTGGCTGAAGACCAATCGTGGTGTGAATGACAGTCCTTTAGTCAGATTGGTAACTGTTACCTCGTAGGTGTCTGCTAGACTGGACGTGGAGGCCAGCAGTACCAGAATGGCTGTGATAAAAGAAAGACCTGGAATTGGGGTTTTCAGTTGTTTCATGAGCGACTCCATTTAACTTGTCAGTTGAAAGGTTGAGTCGTCACTGTATTGCTGAAATGTCACAAGGGTGTCACGGGATTATCATGATTCGATCACAGGCCATGGTTTTCATCTCCCAAAGGAGTTTTTTATTCCCCACAGGCTTGAGTACAACGCCGGATAGCGATGCATTCCGCACTCCATTGGTGAATACGGCTAACGCCATACCCCACCCCATCCCCCCCCACCGGCGAGCAGCTCCACGGTAACCGACAAGTTAACTTTCCAATGGGTTAATACTTCTGTAAAAAGGGGACACTCACAACTTAACAACTTAATCGTTTAGCGTCGATTCCCAGATTGTGTTGTTCGACGCGCGGAGGCTAGGGGACACTAATAGTTTAATAAGTCAAGAAATTGGCTCGCCGAATTCGCCTCGAATCGTCGAGCCAATTCCAGTCAATCTCAAGGGCTGGTCGTTAAGCTATTAAACTATTAGTGTCCCTTGTTCACACAGTGTGCGAGACTTGCAGGCAAGGGTTAGAAAGGGTGGTGCCCAGGGGCGGTCAAATTTGTCAGGAACAAAAGAAGCCAGAGAATCTGTACTGTATTTTTACTTTCAACCTATTTATCTTGCGAGAACAATGCCAGCAAATCAGTCTGCAAGGATGAAAAGTCCGTAAACTCGGGCAAGGTCGTATTCATCGCCATGGCAATGACCAGTGACTGTTCAGGATAGACCGCCAACCACGCCATGGAACCTTTGGACACGCCGCCGTGATGGGCGTAGCTACCATCCTCTCGCCAGCGCCATGTCAGGGCATAGGATTGTTCGTTAATCTCTCCGTTATTCAGCTTTTGTGGTGTCCAGAATGTCTCTCGTGTGGCTTTGCTGATGAAATTATTGTTCAACCACGCACTGCCCAGTATGGCTAAATCTGCCGGCCTCGACATGAATCCTCCACCGGCCAGCTTGCTGCTCAGATCAACGCTACGCCACGGCTGAACAAGATTCCCGTCCTGTTGATAGAACGTTGCACGCTGCGGATTCTCTTCATCAGGTACGGGAGAGGACAAACCCAACGGCGCGGTGACTTGCTGTCGTATCAATTCAGCAAAGGGCTCCCGAGCAACACTTTGCAAGACAGCGGCAATGATCAAGGTATCGAATGAGGAATACTCGAATTCGCTGCCCGGTTGATAGTGCAGCGGACTACCGTCAAACAGCTTGAGGCTTTCAGTGACGTTGGCATGGTGCCTGCGCAATGCGCCCGTTTGATAGAGCCCTGCCCAGTCTTTGTTGGTACTGTACTCGGGTATCCCGGCCATGTGGGAAGCCAACTGTCGCAAGGTCAGTTGTGGCCAGTCGGGGTTAGGGAGGGCGGCTGCATAGTTGCCAATAGGCGCATCCAGATCGACAGCGTTGTTCGCTACCATTTGCGCGAGTAATGTACCGGTCACGGGTTTGGATGTGGAGCCGATACGATACAGGGTTTGTGGTGTGGCGAGTTTATTCGACGCCAGATCGGACCAGCCTGCTGCGGCACTCCAGACCAGTTCACCATCTATCGCCACCGCAGCGGATAGCGAGGGAGTATGAATAGCTGCCTGATGTGTCTTTAAAAGAGAGCATGCCTGCTCGATTAATTGCGCCATGGCCGGCTTGGCAACCCCGGTCTGACAGTAGACCGCTGCAGGCACTGCTTGCCACGCCCAGGGCTTGCGCATCCAGGGAGTGTCTTCGCCGATAAAGCCATATACTGGCCACAGTAAGTAGGTGAGAATTATCAACATCAGCAGACCAGACCCACCAGCAACTCTTCGAACAGCCATACAGAATTCTCCTGTGTGCATTTCCATGCGGAGTCTGCTTAAGAGCGTGTCGCGAGGTCTTGCCGATTATGAAAAATTAGCGCCGATTCTGAAAAACGCGCCGGAATTCGCCTGGAGTCTGATCCGTGGCGGCTTTGAAAGCCCGGTTAAACGGACCGATGGAGTCGTAGCCTAAATCCAGCGCAATGCTTAATATAGGTTTATCGTCATAGGCTGTATCCTGAAGGCGATCGCGGGCATCATTCACGCGCAGATCATTCAGCATGCTATTGAAATTACGGTAGCCGCGGGTCTGATTGATCAGCCGGCGCAGGCGGTGTTCCGGGCAATTCAAGTGCCTTGCCAATTTTGAAATTGTCAAACCGTTTTCGTGATAACCAGATTCGGCAATAAAGGCATCAAGAGCTTCCGACAGGCGCTTGTCTGCTGGCTGCAGATCGAACAGAGAATTGCTCAGCTTGGACGGGTTGTCGCCAGGCGCGGGTCTCACTTTGCCCTGTAACCTCGTCACGCCGCCTTCTTGAGTGAGCTTGCCGGGTTCGTAGCGCAAGCGGTACAGGCGAGACACCGCAATGGTTGTGACCAGGAGCAGAAACGTGGCATTGGCCAGACCAAACGCGGCAGCATTGCGATAACGCGGGTCAGCAAACTCGAATATCATCAATACCGTGCTGTAGAGCGTTATGCCCAGCACTACCACGACTCGTGCTCTGCGTCGTGTATCCAGCAAATCATCAGCAAAGCCGCGAAAGGCTATAAAACCAGCATGGAGGATCAATCCCAGGCTTACCGCATGTATGAAATCGTGCAGGATGCTACCGCCAGCCTGGATACCCAGTGCATAAACATAAACCAATGCCAGTATGCCGAGTAGCCCCTTAATCGGACCTGGCCACTTGCCGGGGTTAAAGTCGTCGTCAAAAAGGTGGGAGATTAGTAGCCAGAAAACAAAGGCAAAGGCATCGGTCAGCAGCAATAGCACATTGCGGAACAGGCCATACTGCTCATCGGGTATTGGCGCGGTCAGCAGCACAAGGCCGGCGACGCTTAGGCCACAGGCCAATAAAAGGTGTCGAAGTCTGGATGCCGGTTCACGTAGTAATAATCCGCCGATTAACAATAGCTGCCCGATAACCATCATGCGGATTAGGAGATCGAGTTGGCTTAGTATGGTTGAAGTGATCATGGCCGGGACGAATGGTTGAAAGCGATAAGAGAAGGGGACACAAATAAAATAGCCGCAATCTGGCGGCATGCAATGCCGTGATCTACCCTTGAAGTATCCCTAAAAGAGGGCGGCTTCATATTCCGGGTGGATATTATCACGTCATAGGTCGCGGACTTAAGCGGCGCATTATTCTTGAAGAAGTCAGAGATCAAGAAAATTTTCCACAGCTCCTTGGCGACAATCTCATGCGCAGTCAAACTCAATGGCCATCGTTTACAGGTAGATGTGCTGGGCTTGATGCCTGAGTAGGCGCTGGAAAAGAATGGTGGTGCCCGGGGGCGGAATGATCCAAATAGCCTTGGGGCTGTTTGTCCCCTACGGGCGGCGTTCCGCCATCTGTGCACCCCCCGTGCCACTACCGGAGGCATCAGCCAGAAGCGACTTTGCTCTACCGGCTTGTGGAAGAGTATTACCCCGCGTTCCTCGCCCACCTGGAGGCCGAAGACAGAAAAAGGGGACACTCACAACTTAACAACTTAATCGTTTAGCGTCGATTCCCAGATCGTGTTGTTCGACGCGAGATGCTCTAAGTTTGATGATTAAAAAGTTTTACCCCAAAATTCCATTGTCGACAGAAAGTTCGGAAATAAGTAGGGTACGACTAGGTTAGCTTAGTTGTTAAGTTGTGAGTGTCCCCAATTTTCCGCTGTCGGTCCGGAGCCGGTATATCAGTATCAGAGTGGCGTTTACTGTGTCGCACCAGGGAGTCAGGCGATCTGTCGGCTCCCGGTCCTCACCGGTCGACACAGACGCGCTGAGCCGCTACACTGATTTTTCCACTCTTTATCGAAAGCTGCTGATTTCTCACGCCATGTTTACACTTCGATACTACACCGCCTCACTGATATTGTTATCGTTTCTGCTTGTCTCACCATGGACGTTCGCCAATCTGGATCGGCAGCAGATCGACCAGCTCATTGACTATTTCGAAACGCGTCCGGTGACCGGTTTCGATCAATTCCTCGATCAGCTTTCCGGGTCAGCTGTTATTACACCTGAAACAGCGGGCGTCGCAACAGCCTATCGTAACGACGAAAATCTGAACGAGGCGCAGTCCGTCGAGCTTTACCGGCTACTGGGAATCTATACCCGGTTACGTTACGGTGACGAGGCTCTGGAGACCTTGCGTCAGCTGGTTGCTGTCCCCACCTATCAGGACGAGAACATTCCCCAGCATGACAATCCCCAGTTCCACCGGTTCGCAGCGATCCTGACCACGTTGGCCAATGATTTTGGCCTCAGTTTTCGTAATATCGATGAGCGTGTTTACGAAATCACCCTGGCAGGCGACAGTGAGGAACTGGTTGGCTTTCATGCCCACGCGGACGTGGTGCCTGTCAATCCGGCGCTCTGGATTCTGGAAGACGGCACGCAACTGGACCCACTGGAGGTCACCCGTATAGGCGATCGCCTTTACGGACGTGGCACTGAAGACGATAAGAACGGCATCGTCGTTTCGCTCTACGCCATGCGCGTAATTCAGGAAGAGAACCTCGGGTTGCTGAGGACGTTGAGGTTACTGGTTGATACCACCGAGGAAACTACCGGAGAGGCGATTCCCTACTATTTCGAAGAGAATCCGGTGCCAGCCTATAACATTGCCCTGGATGGTTCTTATCCCGTTGTCATTGCCGAAAAAGGCTTCGGCACCGTGATGGCCAGCTTCCCGGTCCGGCGTGGCTCCGGTGAAGGTGCCGAGATAATAAATCTTACTGGTGGCCTGGCGACCAATCAGATTCCCGCCGCAGCAACCGCGACTATTCTCTCTGCGCAACCGCAACAGCTGGCGGCCACACTGGAAGAAGCAGGGCAATTGTACCGGGCTGCCAACGGCGCCAATTTTGCTATTCAGGCCCGCGCGGAATCGGATCGGGTACTCCTGATCGTGCAGGGGGTGTCTGCGCATTCTTCGGAACCCCAATCCGGCGTCAATCCGGTCTCCCGTTTACTGGATTTTCTACACCGGATGGATGCCCAACAGCTGTTCAAGCACAATCACATTACCGATATAGCTCACTATGCCGCGGTCAACTGGGGCCTGGATTACCTGGGAAATACGCTGGGCATCGCTTATAGCGACCCCTTCATGGGACCGCTGACTACCGCTGTCACGTTCATCGGTGACGGAGAGCGAGTCCTGCGGCTGGCTGTCAACCTGCGACTGCCGGCAGGTAAGGAGCCGGCCGAACTGTTGCAGCAGATCGAGTCCCGTTTGCTGGCCTGGTCGGAGGCGAACGGAATCGACGTAAGCTTTGACCTGAGCGCCGCTGAACCGATGCATCGCAATCCGGAAGGCGCCTGGGTCAATGCGCTGCTGGATATCGCCACCGAAACTCTGGACATGCCCCGTGAGTTCGGCACCTCGGCCGGCGCCACCTCGATTCATGACCTGCCCAACGGGGTGCAGTTTGGCCTGGCGATGCCGGATCAAAAATATACCGGGCATAACGCCAACGAGTTCAAACGCATCGATCAGTTTCTACTGGATCTGCAGATTGTCACCGAGGCCATGGCAACACTGGGGCGGATGCCGGCTCTCTAGGGAGCCCAGGGGGACACTGCCTGATTGCGCGGACCCGTACTAATCGTATAGTTATCAATCAGCTTTTCGGCCGAAAGCCTGCAGAGAGAATGCTATGTATTGCAATTATAAGAATACTCTAATCCTCCTTTTCGTTTGTGCGTTCGCCTCGGGTACCAGTTCGGCATTTGACCAATGGCAGATAAATGAAGTTTTCTCCAGTTCCGACGGCAGGGTGCAATACGTTGAACTGTACACATCTGAATCCGGCCAGGGAGGCTGGGAGGGGCTAACGTTATTTAGCCGAAATCAGGACGATGGCGGAGCGACAGGGCCCGGACGCAGCTTGGTGCTGGATACAGCGCTGACCGGGGACACAGCGGGCAGGAATGTGTTGCTGGCAACCCAGCGGTTTGTAGAGCGAACCGGACTGCCTCCCGATTATTACATACCCGAGAGTTTCCTGCCCCTCGATGGCGGGATTCTCTATCTTGGAAGCGTCGATAGTCTGGAGATCGTCCGGGAAGACTAACCACTCAATGGAACTCAATCGATGGACGGTGACGGTAATCCGCAAATAGTCTCGCCGCTAAACTACAGTGGGCAGGGCTCCGGGGTCGCGATTGAGCCAGCAGCAACAGCAGACCTCAGCGCTGGAATTCTTAACGTTTCCGTTGTCGATGCCCCAGGTATCGGTGTTGCGAATCTCAATTTCGACATTGATCTGGAAACACTGGAATTTACCCTGCGGGATGGCTTCTACCTCTATGGCGAAGGAATCGATCCAAGCGCGCATCCATCGATATTTCAGAATAATAGCTCGCTCTACATTCCTACTCTGGTTCTGGACGATGAATTCATAGAACTTCGTATGTATCTGCTGGATTACGATTCGATTGTGTTCGGCAATATCGAAATAATTGACGTCCATCCTGTCCTGGTGGATACCAACGCCGATGCGGAACCAAACAGGGTCGTCTGGGAGACGTACAGCGATGTGGACGGCACGATTCAATTCATCGAGCTGTTTACGTCAAGCTCTGAAGAACAGAATCTCGCCGGCGTAACTCTTGTGGCCGCACGCAGCCTCGGGAGCGAGAGGCAGACATTCACGTTTCCAGAAGACTTGAGCGGCTCAACCAAGAACAAGTCAATCCTGCTTGCTACCGCCGCGTTCGAAGATGCGGCAGGGATAGTGCAAGGCTACCTCATTCCGGACTCGGTCCTCCCTTCCGGCGATGTGAAGACGATCTCCCTGGAGTTCAAAGGAGGCACCGACCGTGTTCGTCTGCCAGGAAACGTTTAACCGCTTAATGGATTTTAATCCCTTAACCGGTTGGGCGGGCCAGGTATCGCTTCTCCGACAAATCTGGCCGGCGAAACGGGGACCGTCAATGTAGGATCGTTTGCAATTTTCAATCCACAGGACAACACCATTTTTCTGCCCGAAGTAGATCGCGGAGAGCAGGGGCTCCAGGCAGCCCAATTTGAAGTGGATTTAGAGAATCTGCTTTTTTACTTTCAATACGGGGCGCCACTCAGATCCAAGACTCTGCTGAGTGACGACGCTGCGACCTTCATGTTCGGCGACGGTATTTACCAATATTATGTGCCTAAGCTGCTCGTTGGGGATATGTTCTACGAGATCACGTTCGATTGGATTAATGAGTTGAATGCCTACGGTAATATCCAGGTACTGAGCCAGACGAGCAGATAAGGAGCCTAGGGGACACTGATAGTATAATAGCTGAAGAAGTTTGCTCGCTGTATTCGGTTAGAATCGTTGAGCCAATCTCAGCCAATCCCAAGGGTTTGTCGTTAAACTATCAGTGTCCCCGTTGCCGATGTTCATCTGCTGATCTATATTCCATCAGTACACGTAAATTCAGTTTACCTATGGGACAGATTACTTCACTTTTTGCACACAAAGTTGCGCGTATTGCTGAAAAGTCCATCGACGTTTCTGCCATGCTGGCATCAATTGGTATTGATCCAGGTGCGCCAGTCGATCCATCAGTTATGGTAAGCGACAGTGACTACTATAGATTCTTAGAAAACATCGCCGTGGCAGAGCAATCCGGTCACACGCTACCGCTGCGTGCAGGCAATTCCATGTGCTGCGATGACTACGGCGTCTTCGGCCTGGCGTGGAAAACAGCTTCCAACCTGAGAGCCTCCTTTACCAGAGCGGAACGATACTGGCGATTCTTGACCAGCGTTGCTGTTTATGAAATCGAGCCTACAGATGATGGCTCGTTCGCCCATCTTCTCCGAGACGGGGGCCGGGATTTGGGAACGAGACTTTCCAACGAAGCCACGGTCGCAAGTATGTTTACAATAAGTCGCGAAGCAGCAGCCCAACCAGTGAAGCTGTATGGTGTATTCTTTAAACACGCAGGGCCTGAGATCACGTCAGATCACGAGGCGTTCTTTGGGTGTCCGGTGCATTTTAATACTGACCGCGATGCCCTGCTGATCGCAAAGGAATCCATGCAAGGGCGTAATAAACTCGCTGATGCTGGAATTGCGAAATATTTCAAAGCTCAACTCGAAGCAGAGATTACTCAGTTTTACAACGAAGACTCGTTGGACAAGCAAGTAAAGACGCAAGTTGCAAATGCCCTGAGCGAGGGAATTCCTAATGTCAGCGATACAGCCAGTGCGCTGGCCATGAGTGGCCGCACCCTTCAACGCAAGCTGGCTGAGCAAGGCTTCACGTATCAGGAGCTAGTGGACGGCGCACGCCGCGAGTTGGCAGAGCAGTTGCTGTTGCAGAGCAAACATTCTCTCAGTGACATCGCCTTTCTCACGGGTTTCTCTGAGCAGAGCTCGTTCAATCGGGCATTCAAGCGCTGGGCAGGTCAGACTCCGCGCTCCTATCGTCTCTCCGCCCAATCCCGGATCTTCCCATCACAGTAGGCCCTGCCCCAGAAATTGGCAGCATCGGCCAAAAACTTGGCATTAGCTGTCAATAGTATCGCCTCCTGAACCACTAAGATCTCTACTGACTTCTTTAATCGACGAGATCAATTCAGGAGAGACCTATGCATAACCTTGATCAAAAATTCACTTTAGTAACCGGAGGCACCGGTAAGACTGGTCGCCGCATCGTGGAGAATCTTAAAACTATGGGCAAACCAGTTCGAGTGGGATCACGCTCATCCAGTCCCTCCTTCGACTGGAACAACGAGTCCCGCTGGGATGAGTGCCTTGAGAACGTAGAGGCGGTATACATTAGCTACGCGCCTGATCTGGCCATGCCGGGCGCAACCGACACAATTAAAGCTTTCGTGGACCTGGCTGTAGCGAAAGGAGTCAAGCGTTTGGTGCTATTGTCTGGCAGAGGTGAAGAAGAGGCTCAGGCCTGCGAGCAGATCGTTATCAACAGCGGTCTGGAATGGACCATAGTCAGAGCAAGCTGGTTCTTCCAGAACTTTTCGGAAGGCGCATTTATTGACATGGTGCTTGGCGGACAAATCGCGCTTCCTGCAGGCGATACGCAGGAGCCTTTTGTGGATGTGGATGACATCTCTGAAGTGGCCACGGCTGCTCTCTCTCAGGATCGTCACAACGGTCAGATTTACGAATTAACTGGTCCACGTCTGATGAGATTCACTGACATCGCGGCGGACCTATCGGCAGCGATCGGTCGCGAAATCACGTATCTGGATGTGCCACATGACGCTTTTGTTAATGAGGTGAAAGCTTCAGGAGCGCCACAGGACGTAGTATGGATGCTGGATTATCTGTTTGCCACCGTATTGGACGGCCGTAATTCCTCTCTCACCGATGGTGTAAAGCGGGCGCTTGGCCGCGAACCCAGAGACTTCAGATTATTCGCAAGGGAAGTCGCCAAGACTGGCCTGTGGAGGGTAGCCGCGTGAACGGCTTAATCAGAGCTCAATTACACGTGAATGGTTGGGGCGCTGTGTTAATCGGTAGCTTTATAATTCTGGACCCGGTAAGCATGCTGTCTTCCTACGGCCTGCAAGGCGAGCTGTCGGTGGGTTTGCTGTCAGAGCTGAGAGCTCCCGGTGGTTTGCTTTTACTCTGCGGGCTGGTGATCGTGGTTTGCGCGTCGTGGCCATCTGCAGTTCAAAAAGGCCTTCTGCTTTCAATAGCGGTATATGGCGGCTACGGCAGTGTAAGACTGCTGGCTATGCTGCTTGATGGTATACCACCCGTGGAGATACAACTGGCAACTGCTATCGAAGTCGGGCTGTGCGCGCTTTCCGTGGCGTCATTTTACAACGTCCTATTTCGTGGTCAGCGGGTGTTCAACAGCTAGGGAGATATTTATGACATTTCATTGGACAATCTACTTCTGCCTGCTTCTTGCGCTCTGGTTGGAGTCGTTTTCAAAGCCTTTTCTGAATTCATTATGGCTGGCCTGCTGCGTGCCGCGCCCGCTGCGGGTATCGAAACTATGCAATGGATTAATCGGACAGTGCTGCGAACGGACAAAAGCGGGAGCACTGATAACTTAATAATTTCACGAATCAATCGATTGGCTAAGTTATTAAGTTATCAGTGTCCCCTGGGCTCCCGGCAGGCCCGGTCTCATCAAGGGTTATTCAGGGATTGCAGGGTAAAGATAAGGTTTTCGGGATCCGTCAGCGTGAAGACCACATCGATAAACAGCACGTCATCGCCCACCGCAATTTCAGGCAGAAACAACTCGCCGGTCTCAAAATCGAATCTGGCCATGCCCCTGTTCCACTCGTCGAGAGCGACAATCGAATCGGGCAAGGCCCGAAATGTGCCCTCCTCGAGCGATTCCAGCTGGAACGAAAGGCTAAGATAAGCGGATTCTCCGATGTCAAGCTGCGCATGTATCTGCTCCGAAGTCGGATCGAAAATATTAGCTACCTGACGGCTGTCCATGACCACGAAGGTAAAGTTGTCGCGTGTCATCAGATTGCAGTTGTAGAAAGGGTAATCAATCCAGTAATTTACCAGCGGGATGGAAGGGAGCACTGGACCAAGCGAAATCCGCGGCTGGCCATGAATGGCATTGACCACCGCCTGACCTGCTATGATCTTCCCGATTACCACCGGAGCCGAACCCGACCCGTCGTCTTCAACGCCATTGGCGATATTCAACTGCCATTCGTTGCTGAGCTGTCCTGCGTCGAGCGGGTCGCGACGTATCGCAAAGGACCCGGACACGTTGTTTAGACCCGTTACTTCAAGAGGGTGTCTGACGCCAGGCGCAGCTTCGAAAGGGCCTTGACTGCAGGACTCCAACCGGAACAGACCACCCCGCACCGTACCTCCCTGGGCCCAATGCACAAAGGTGAGGTTATACACCCCGGAGTCTACGTTTTGCAGAAAGCGTGCCACCGTCGCTGGAGCCTGCTCTTCATAAAGCTCGAGCGTAAAAAAACCGAATAGCGTCTGCACATCAACAACAGTGGCAGCATGGGAAGCACTAATCCCGCCGACGGAAGACAGCAACAGGATCAGGAGCTTCAGCCCTGACTTCAGCCGAAGTCGAGCGGAAAAAGAAAGCTGTTTCATGGTGATTTAATCCGTTTGCATTTTGAGTGACGGGATTCTATCAGAAGTTTGCTCCTCACCGATATTGTGCGACTCCGCGAACCGGTCGACCAACTCTGACTTAACAAGATCATTGGGTTATGTGACATGGGCACAACTTGATGGAACAGCTCAGGTTTGTAACTCATAGAAACATAGCTGTTTATCGAACCTGCGGGTAGTGTCAAAAATGTTTCGCTCTTTTTTCTCAGGGGCAGTCCCGGTTCTCGTCCCACACGCGCAGGATCTCGGGCTTCAAGTGACGGCCCCGTATTGATCGATTGGACTCTCTGTCTGGATCAGATTCCCGTTTTTGTGCTCAGTGTTCCCTGTTGCTGGTCATGCAGAGTGCAAATCAGTGTCGGCTATTCAGGGTATGTAGCGGAAAATAAGCTAAAACAGGTTAAATCGAGAGAAAATAGGCCAGTTTCAAGCAATGACCAATGCATTAACTCATTGTTACTAACAAAGATATAACTTTATGCGTAAATCTTCGAACCAGTTGCTCTCGTCGAGTGGAGCCTGCCGGGTCGTGTAACCTCCTCGGTATCACTCTGATAACAACAGCCGACTTAATTCCCATGTGATTTTGAGTCACTTGTCACAAAACTGAACAATACCAGGCTTCGGCTATAAATTATTTTCTTATTATTGAACTCCCCTGTTTAAGACTGCACTCTCCGGAGAGTTTTTGTGGCTGGTCAATTCAAGAAAAATCCGTCTGGATGGCTCATAGCGATAGTGCTGTTTGCCGGATTCACTCAGCTCGCCCACGCCGGTCGCTCGGAGCTGATTGATGGCTACCTGCTTGTTCCCCGTGTCGATGTCGATGGTCTCGGCCCGCTCGAGTTGCGCTTCAGTGTCGAGTTCGACGGCGAATACTTCTTCGTGCTGGAAGCGGTGAACGAGGCCTCCTCTACCGAGGCCAATTCGGGCGAATTCGAACCAGAGCGGCTGACTATCGAGATCTATCAGACTGAACTGCCTGGCGGTGAGTTGTTTTCGGTGTTACTGGGCCTGGTGTCTGATGCTCCGGTGGTCATTTTCAATCTGCTGGAAGCGGTGCACTTGAACCCGGAATCGCCAGATCCCGACCCGGGCAACGGCTCATATCCCGGCGACCCTGAACGCGGCCGCAGCACCTACGAATCCCAGTGCGCAATCTGCCACGGCGCGGGTGGCAGCGGTGGCGTGGCGCCTGCCCTGACCAGCGACGTACCGCTGGCGGAACTCATCGAGACCATTGCACAGACCATGCCGCTGGACGATGTCACACGTTGCGACAACGACTGCGCCGCTGACGTCGCAGCCTTCATTCTGACCACTTTCGTGGATCCGCCTGACGATCTCCCGGCATTGAATGTGAAAACGCTACATCGACTGAACCGGACGGAATTCAACAACACCATAAGGGATCTGCTCGGTACCAATCAGCAACCGGCAGATAACTTTCCGGCCGACGACATCGTGTTCGGCTTCGACAATATCGCCGCGGTTCTCAGTCTGTCACCGCTGCATGTGGAGCTCTACGAGCAGGCCGCGTGGAATCTGGCCGAAGCGCTCGTTTCGCTGGAGAGCTCACCCGGACTCTGGTCACTCTACGCCCAGGATAGCGATTGCAGCGTCGGCGGCGCCACCGGCGAATACTGGAATCTCTGGTCCAACGGCAGCTGTTCAATGCGGATCCCGCTGCCGGTAGACGGGACCCGCAGGCTGACGGCATGGGTTTCACCCATGCAGGCCGGACCCGACCTGGTACAGTCAGCACTTATGGTCGATGGCAGCAGTGTGCTCACTACGCAAGTGGCTGCCGCTTCCGGCAGCTTTGAGGAAATTCAAACCACTGCACAGATCAGCGGAGGTACCCCGGAGATCGGCGTCGCGTTCCTCAATGATTACTACAACCCCGATCTGGCGGAAGACCGCAATCTGCTGGTGGACTGGTTCCAGGTGTAAGGGCCCCTGTAGATCGATCCGGCAGCGCGGCGCCTGATGATCTGCGATCCACAGGAAATGGGCGAGCAGGCCTGCGGGTCGTTGATTCTTGAATCGTTTCTGCTGCGCGTCTGGCGGCGCCCGCCGAGCACGGAGGAAGTCTCCAGGCTTTGTGGCCTGGTGGAACTGGCGAAGGCCGAAGGTGATGTCTTCAACACCGGCATCACCCTGGCGGTGGCGGCGGCACTGCAGTCACCGAATTTCATCTTTCGCGTCGAATTGGATGCCGAGCCCGGCACTGATGTCGTTCATGCACTGGACGATTTCGAACTTGCGTCCCGCCTGTCCTACTTTATCTGGAGCACGGCACCGGACCAGGAGCTGCTGGATCTGGCCAGTCAGGGTCAGCCGCAGCAGTTGGAGGTGCTGCGACAACAGGTTGACAGAATGCTGGACGACCCGCGCTCGCGGGCGCTGGTGGAAAACTTCGCCGGACAATGGCTGCGCACTCGAGGTATCGCTGACCTTATCCCGGACCCCATGGCGTTCCCGGAATGGCGGGAATCACTTCGTGACTCGATGAAGATGCAGGCCGACATGTTCCTCCGCACCTTCATAGACGAAGAGCGCAGCATGCTGGAACTGTTGACCGCCACCGATACCTTTGTCGACAGCAATCTGGCTGACCATTATGGCCTCGCCGGTGAATTCGACGTGCAGCCCACGCGGGTGGACCTGGGCCCTGACACCTCCCGGCGCGGTATCCTGGGGCAGGCAGGGCTACTGGCGGTATTGTCTTACCCCACCCGTACCTCACCTGTACAACGGGGCAAATGGGTGTTGGGCGAGCTGTTGTGCGCCGAACCACCACCCCCGCCACCTGGCGTCGAGGGCCTCGCGGAAGAAGCGATTGCCAACGGCACAGTGGCCGAGGTGCTGGCGCAACACCGTGAACGGGAAGAGTGCGCGGTGTGCCATGACCTGATGGACCCTATCGGCCTGGGGCTGGAGAATTTCGACGGCATCGGCACCTGGCGCAGCATCGAGAACGGCACGCCTATCGACCCGTCCGGCGTACTGTACGGCGCCGGTCCCTTCAGTGATCCGGCCGAAATGGTGGACATGCCCGCAGAGGACCAGCGCTTCCCGGCCTGCGTGGCCGAGAAGCTTTTTACCTATGGTATGGGCCGCGGCACCACCGACTACGATGAGCCTCATCTCGAGTCGATCACCCAATCCTTCGTGGAGTCCAATCACAGCTTCCGCAGTCTGGTGGAATTCATTGCCAGCAGCGAGCCCTTCCGTACCCGCAGCAGCGCGGCAGGAGACCCGCCATGAACCGCCGCAGACGCTACAATTCCCGGTTCAGCCGCCGCCAATGCACTCGGCTCTGCCACCCTGTTTCCTTCGCTAAAGCTGGGCCTGGAAGGCGGGGCCAACGTCGGAACCTGTGACTCCGGCTACAGCTGCGCCTATACCCGCAATATCTCCTGGGCAGGGCCATCGACACCGCTACCGAAAATCATCGATCCCCAGCTGATGTTCGACCGCATGTTTGGCGGCAGCGATGGCGCCCTTACGGCAGAGCAGATCGCCAGACGCCACTACTATCGCACCAGCATTCTCGACTACGTCAAGGATGAAACCGAGGCCCTCAAGCCGCGCCTGGGATACCGTGACAGACTCAAGCTCGACGAATACCTGACCGGACTGCGGGCGCTGGAAACTCAGATCGAATCCATCGCAGCCGAGCCCAGTGTGTGTGCCGCGCCGGATCCGGACTCAGTGGTCAGCAGAAGAGAGGGTGATCTGCCGGCTGCAGCCCGCAGCATGATCGATCTGATGGTGGTGGCCATGCAATGCGACATGACCCGTTTCATTACTTTCATGCTGGGTAACGCCGCCAGCAACCGCAGCTTCGACTTTCTCGGCGTCAGCGGAGCCCACCACAGCCTCTCCCACCATCAGTCCAGGCCTGAAAACTTCGCCAAGCTGGAAATAATCGACCGCTGGGAGGTGGAGCAGTTCGCTTACCTGCTGAACCGCATGGACGCCATTGAGGAAGGTGGCAGGACCATGCTGGAAAACTCCCTGGTGCTGTTCTCCAGCGAGATTGAAGACGGCGATTACCACCACCGCCACTCAAACCTGCCGATACTGCTGGCAGGCAGCGGTGGTGGCTTTGTGAGCCCCGGGCGCCATATCGTCTATCAGGACGAACCCCCGATAAGCGAACTCTTTAACAACATGCTGGCCGCGGTGGGCGTTGAAGCGGAGACTTTTGGCGATGATGGTACCCGGCCGCTGACAGGGTTGCAGGCCTGAGAAGCCACCGACAGCAGTCGGAATTCTTTCCCTTCCGGTCAAATAAAGCTGGAGTTGATTCGTTTACTTCCGGTCTCGGCAGCCACGGATGACGACAGGCCATTGCTGTCTGTCACACCGGCAGGTGCTCGATTCCAATTTCGATGACAGAGTGCACTGATAGTTTAATAGCTTAAGATATTTGATCGCTGTATTCGCTTCGAATCGTTGAGCCAATTTCAGTCAATCCCAAGGGATGGTCGTTAAGCTATTAAACTATCAGTGTCCCTACACCCTCACCTGCGGCCGCGCATGCTTGATCAGTTGGTCCCTGCGGGGCAGCTCTGATTCAGGACAGGTTGTGGATGTCGTTTGCGCTCCCCCGTGTTCTTTCCTCCTGAATTGGCCCTTTTATTAATCCGCGCCCCATTTTACACTCTACATCTGTATCAAGTTTCTCTACAAGAAGGCGCGAACAATGAAAACCAGCGAATTCGAAAAAGTTGCTGCCAACGGTCTTATCAGCAGACGCCATTTACTCGAGTTGGGGGTGGGTGGTATGGGCTTCGCCGCTGCAGGAACCGTGCTGGGTGCGGAGGCCAGTTTACAAATCCCTGGCTGGGCGAAGACTCCCGGTCCAGGCCCCAGTGCTTACGGCGCGCCATCCCGTCATAGCGGATTGCAGAGATTGGCTCGCGCTCCCGATCCCATTTACCCTGGAGGCGGTGTTTCGCAAACGCCGTTGCAGCATATGCGGGGCATCATTACTCCGAACAGTTTGCACTTCGAGCGTCACCATGCCGGCATCCCTGATATCGATCCTGCCGGACATAAGCTGGTAATCAATGGGTTGGTCAGGCAGCCGCTGGTTTTCGCTTACGAGGATCTGTTGAAGTACCAGATGGTGAGCAAGGTTTATTTCCTTGAGTGTTCGGGTAATGGCAGGTCAAATACTCAAGGCATCCCGGGCGGTTCTGCCCAGAGCATTCACGGTCTGGTGTCCTGTGCAGAATGGACGGGGATTCCACTGGCTACGCTTCTTGATGAGGCTGGCATCTTGCCAGATGCGGGCTGGGTCGCCGCTGTCGGTGCGGATGGTGCCAGTATGGGTCGATCTGTTCCTCTCGGAAAAGCTCTCGATGATGTGCTGGTCGCACTTTTTCAGAATGGTGAGCCGATTCGTCCGGAACAGGGTTACCCAATGCGCCTGTTCGTTCCAGGCTGGGAAGGGAATATCAGCGTGAAATGGCTGGCGCAGCTCAAGCTGATGCGAAACCCAGCGCAATTCCGCGACGAAACCAGCAAATACACTGACGTTCTGCCGGATAGAACAGCCCGGCAGTTCACCTTTCCTATGGAGACCAAGTCACTTATCACCTCACCTTCGGGTGAGATGACACTGCCAGGCGCGGGGCTCTATAAAATTACCGGACTCGCGTGGTCTGGCAGCGGCAGTATACGGGGCGTTGAAGTCAGCGCAGACGGGGGCCGTACCTGGGCAGATGCATTGATCGAGAGCGAGAAATGGGACAAGGCCTTATGCAGGTTCAGCATTCCCTGGGAATGGAATGGTGGCGACGCAATACTGCAGAGCCGGGCCACGGACAGCCAGGGTAACGTGCAGTTAACTCGCGAAGCAGTGGTTGCTGATCGCGGCACGGGTGCGTTCTATCATAATCCCGGCATTCAGAGTTGGACCGTGAGTTCGAACGGTGAGGTTAGCCATACTGGAGCTTAGACAAGCGTTCTAAGGGGACACTGATAGTTTGATAGCGTAACGAATCTATCGATTTGTTACGCTATCAAACTATCAGTGTCCCCTGTTGTCGCTGTTGCCGACTGATCGCCTCAGTCTTCGTACTCTTCGTACTCAGAGGTGCAGAACAGCAACCAGAGCGTCAAGCCGACAAGAACCAGTTCTACTGTCAAGACGATCAGTGAGCCCATCAGGCTGACGCCATCCAATGCAGATAAAAATCCAACGTTTACCGGTGCCAGGGGCAAGGCGCCACCCGACTGCGGTGCGGCCAACATCATCAACGCCAAACGAGAAACGGCGGTGAACAGCAGCAAGAGCGATAAGACAATTCCTGCAAAGCTTACCCAAAGACCAAACCACAACGCAGACACAACCTTGTCAAATTCCGGAACCTTATCCAAGGACAGCATTCGCTGACCGAATTGTCTGTACCGGAAAAAGATGTAAGTTGTGACCAGCATTATTGCCAGGCCGAACATCACCACAATCTCGCGAAAGCCCACGCCTTCGCTCAGGCCCCGTATGATCAGCACATACACCATGAAAGCGGCATCAACTGTAATAATGGCGAGTTGCGACAAGACCCCAAACCTGCCTATCCGCCTGAACAGATCGGGTAGGCCATCGTCTTCGGTCGGCGGCCAACTTTTTATAATGCGCACTTTCGTCACGGGTAAATCTCCTGTCAGATGTCAGGGAAAGCTATTTTCCTTTGGGCCCTGCCCCTCGAAAAGCATATATTCAGATATTCTAATCGAAGTAGTCCTCCACTACCTAACGGCTGTTGAAAAGCAGCATGAATGCAGTCGGCTCGCCTGAAAGCCCCTTCGGGCAGTTCATAGGGGACACCAATAGTTTAATAGCTTAACGAATCTATCGATTTGTTAAGCTATTAAACTATTGGTGTCCCCTATGCGACCTATGCGATTGCGCCAGTTCCCTAGGGAGCCGCCTGGATGGAAGCCACCACCTGGATCAAGGCACGCCAGCCCAGCGCTACGGTAAATATGAAGATCAATCCGCCTGTGACGTTATGGAACATACGATTTATGTGAGTACCCAGGACAGACTCCCGGTTCATCAGCCACAGCAGGACCCCCACCACCACTGGCAGGGCAATGCCATTAGCCACCTGGGCAAAGCGGATGATCTCTATAGGGCTGATTGCCAGTGAGGAGAACAGCACACCCAGTGCCAGGACACCCATCCATGTGGCGCGAAAGCCCGGGTGTTTCATGTGGCTGCCCCAACCGAGGCAGCCGCTGGTTACGTAGGCTGCCGCCAGTGGGGCGGTGATTGCCGAGGTGATACCGGCAGCAAACAGGCCGATCCCCAGTAGATAGCGTGCCATTTCACCAAACAGTGGTTCCAGACTGAGTGCCAGGTCGGCGCCACTGCGCACGCCAGCACTGTCCACGGCAGCAGCCGAAACGATGATGGACATGGAGACGAGGCCGCCCATGGCCACGGCAATGACGGTATCGCGTCGGGCATCGCGCAACTGGGCTGGTCCCTGCCACTTGGCAGCCACCAGCGAAGTGTGCAGAAACAGGTTGTAAGGAACTACCGTAGTACCTATCAGCCCGACAACGGTGAGCAGGCTGGCATCACTGAGGGCAGGTACCAGCAATCCCCGCAGCAGTTCTCCAGGATCCGGTCGGGTGAGCAATGCCGTGACCAGGAACGAAAGACTCATCAGCAGTACCAGCAGGATCAGCGCCCGCTCCAGCAGGCGGTAACTTCCCTGATACAACAGCACGAACGCCACTGCACCGATGGGGAGACTCAGGAAGCGCGCCGTGGCCTGACCCTCCAATCCCAGCAGTGTTTCCAGGCCGAGGCGTCCGCCACTGATGTTGCCAGCCTCATAGGCGGCGTTGCCCACCACCACCGCACAGAGTATCAGCAATAACACGACGGCACGGTACAAAGGCCGATGACGAAGTTGCTCGCGCAGCACATGGGTGAGACCCTGTCCGGTAACCAGGCCCACCCGTGCGGCCATCTCCTGGAGGACTATGGTGGCCAGCACCGACAGCAGCATGGCCCATAGCAGCCCAAAACCGAAGTTGACACCGGCAAGGGTGCATACCGTCACAGTGCCGGGGCCGATGAAGGCCGCCGCCACTATCGCGCCGGGGCCGGTATGACGGAAACCCTTGCCTGGCATTGGTGAAACCTGAGTATTCAGAGTGAGACAGGATAATGCAGGAGCGACCCGGGTCCGTCAAACTCAGATCAGGGGCCCGGTCGCGGAGTCTACTGACTCCATTGGTCTTGCCTTCGGTTAGTCTCTCTGAACGTTGCCTGTTAAGCGGCTTGCGTCTTGAGCTCCCTGAGATAGTTCAAGAGCGTGTCACAGTCGCTGCATTCGAAAGGATCGGTCGGACAATTGTCAGACTTGCCTTCTTCACTGAACAGCTTCTTGATCTCACCATCCTCGACCAGCATCGAGTAGCGCCATGAGCGGGCGCCGAAGCCCAGATTTTCTTTCTTCACCAGCATGTTCATACCACGGGTGAAGTCCGCGTTGCCATCGGGCAACATTTTCACGTTTTTTATACCCAACTGCCTGCCCCATTGATACATCGAGAAAGCATCATTCACGCTCAGGCAGTAAATTTCATCGATACCTAATTCTTTGAATTCCTGGTAGTGCTTTTCGAAGCCTGGCAGGTGGGTGCTGCTGCAGGTTGGAGTAAAAGCTCCTGGCAGGGCCAGCACGACGACGCGACGGCCAGCAAAAATTTCTTCGCTGCTCAAGTCCTGCCAACGGAAAGGATTATCACCACCCACCGACTCATCTCTTACGCGGGTCTTGAATATCACCTCTGGTACACGGGATACAGTCATTACTTACCTCTCAAAAGTTTAATTAATTAGCTTACGGATCCTAATGTAGCGCCCTATGGTTAATCGGTAAAACGATTAATATCGATAATAGTTATCGATATTTACGATTAAAGCCTGGTCTCGCTGCCAGGGGAGATTTCAGCGAATTGGGTGCTCAATGTTGAATAATCGGAGTCAGTAATACATGGGGTCGGTAATAAATGGAATAAATGGGGTCAGAGTAAAAATACAGTACTGTATTTTTACTCTGACCCCATTATTTTTTGGGTAGAGCTGAATTCGAACTGGGGTGCGCTGGCTACGAGACTGGTGTATAAACAGGCAAACATCCCATTGCCTCGAGGTGTATAACAATGACAACAAATCTCCAGAAGCTATTTTTCACCAGTTTACTCGCTATTGTGTCTCTACCTGCAATGGCACAGGACGCAGGTGCACCGCCGGGAATTTTTATGTCGGCCAGTGAAATCATGGCGGAACTGGATGAGGCGGCGGCAAGCTCTGCGTCTGCTGGCGGTTGGTCGGTCAGTATTTCACCGGGCGTGTCGGTTCGACGGCGCAGCAGTTCGGTGGAGCAGTATGCGGTACTGCACCCGTTCAGCGTCGAGGTGTACCGCATTCTCGAAGGCAGCGGCACCCTCGTGACAGGGGGGTTATTGAATCTGCCTCTGGCCGAGTCCACCGATCCCAATATCATCCGCACCCGCAACGGTGTCACCGGCGGTCTGGCCCGCCGGGTGAGTGCCGGTGATGTGCTGGTGCTGCAGCCGGGAACGCCGCACTATTTCAGCGAGATTGACGGTGAATCCATTACCTACATGGAATCACGTATCAGGATTGCTACCCACCCAGTGCAATACCAGTGAGGACCGATTTATTAACACTATTGAAAATCCAAGAGGCCTCTGATCAATTACCAGGACATTGTGGGAATTAATCAGAGATCCGTAAAAAAAAGAGCCAGGAGAGACTGTCGTGTTGGGAATAAAGAGTGCACGGAATGGTTTGGTATGGCTTTTCCTGCTCTGTCTGTCGGCTTGTGATTCGCCGCCGCAACCGGCCGGCCAGATAGCCGATATCCTCTTCGTTGGCGAGAATATAATCACCATGGATGGTTCCGACGTCACTGCTGTCGCGGTAATCGGCGATCGTATCGTGGCAGCGGGCACACAACAGGAGCTGCTCCAACTGAGAGGCGAAACAACCCGCCTGGTGGAGCTTGGCGATCATACTTTGTTGCCAGGCTTCATTGATGCACATGGCCATTTTTCGGCGGTGGCGCGTTATCTGGATTTACTGGATTTATCATCACCTCCAGTCGGAAGTGTGGAAAGTGCTGATGATATTGTCCGGCTTCTACAACGCTATATTGAGCAGGAGCAAATACCGGCCGGTGAACTGGTTTACGGCTTTGGCTATGATGACTCCCTATTAGCTGAGCAACAGCATCCGGATCGTGATGATCTGGATCGGGCGTCTACAGAACATCCGGTTATTATTCGTCATGTCTCGGGACATTTATTGTCTGCCAATTCCATGGCTTTGGCACAAGCCGGCATTACCGCGGAAACGGTTAACCCCGAAGGCGGAGTAATCCGAAGAAGGCCGGGTGGCAATGTACCCAACGGCGTGATCGAGGAGACAGCCATGGGTTTGTTTCCCGGTGCCGGTTCTGAGCAAACGCCTGAGCGCCAGGCGCAATTGCTTCGAGACGCAGTGGATATTTACGCGGGATACGGCATAACTACTATTCAGGACAGCAATGTTTCAGTTGCCTATGTTGATCGGTTAAAGCAACTTGGCAGTTCGGAACCGTTTAATGTCGATATTGTCGCCTACATAATGGCAAATCCGTTGACGGATGAACGATTGGCAGAAGTAAGCCAGGACAACAGTTACACCTGGGGCGTCCGCATCGGGGGTGTTAAATTTACCCTTGATGGATCACCGCAGGGCAGAACGGCCTGGATGAGCCAGCCTTACAATGAAGGGCCACCTGGCGCCTCGGCCGACTATGTTGCCTACCCCAGTTACGACCCCGAGGTTTATAAGGCCCGCATAGGAGGATTACTGGAACGAGGGGTACCGGTATTGGCTCATGCCAATGGGGACGCCGCCATTGATCTGATGATCGAAGGTATTGAAATGGCGTTAGCGGGTAAGACTATGCCAGACCATCGTTCTGTCATAATTCATGCACAGTTAATCAGGGAAGATCAGTTGGACAGGGTGAAGGCAATGAATATTATTCCTTCTTATTATTCGGTACATTCCTATTTCTGGGGAGACTGGCACCGCTTGAGCTTCGGCGATGAGCGGGCGGAATTCATCAGTCCGGTACGTGCCACAATCGATCGGGACATCCCATTTACGATCCATAATGATTCACCCATCGTGCCGCCCGATATCATGCGCTTGATAGCTATAACGGTTAATCGTGAGACTCGCAGCGGTTACATTCTCGGGCCCGGCCAGAGAGCATCTGTTATGGAAGCTATTCACGCGGTTACTCTGGGAGCTGCCTATCAGTATTTTGAAGAAGACGAGAAGGGGAGTATCACACCCGGCAAACAGGCTGATTTCGTCATCCTTGAAAAAAACCCGCTGGTCGCCGACCCCTCAGAATTGGCCGATATCGCTATTGTTGAAACATTTTCCCGCGGCAGGTCCGTCTATCAACGTTAGATCGCATAGATGGGGACAGAGTAAAAATACAGTAGTTTTAAACGATTTCAACGGTGCGTTTTCAGCGCACGTACAGGCCCGCATCATGAATTCGGCCGTGCTCTGGTTCCAGGCCAGGGTTACAGTCAGGTGGACATCCCCCGGGCAGCAATTTGCCAGACGGCCTCCACCCGATCATTGCGAATAGCGTACATCTGATCGTAGAGATTAACCACCGGGTCACAATGGGACACTATCAGTTCAATCTTGTCTCCGACCGAATAAGTTTTTGACGGATTGTCCTGGTAGATCAGAGTGCCAAATTCATCGGAACCTGAGCTGTAACTCAAACCGCTTTCTCCTTTCACCAGTGCCCAGGGTCGATTAATGGTGCAGGCTTTGGCGCCAGCATCTGTTGTTACACGCCCCTCATACTGATCGTTCAGGACAGTGGTGAGTATAGTGAGCGAAGACTCAAAGTCGGAGTAAACACTATCATCGTTCCGACCACCGATAGCCAGGTACTGAGCATCCATGAACACATAGCTGCCAACCTGCACATCGGTCAGGCCTCGAGTTTCGTGGTCGATATTGTAGGTGCCGGTGCCGCCACCGCTGAAAATTTCGGTGTTCAACCCGGACTGGTACATCAGATCGAACGTTGCAGTCGCCGCGGCCAGTCGTTCAAGAGTCTGCGACCGACGCCGGGCAAAGCCGGTAACGTGCTGAGATCCGCCGTCATAACAAAGCAGTCCTCGCAGCCTGAGGCCGGGGAGTTGATCCACCAGCTGGGCCAGAGCCAGGGCTGGTTGCCCGGGGGTAATGCCGGTGCGGTGTCCGCCCGGATCTACATCAATTACAACATCGGCAATGATGCCAAGTTCCTCGGCGGCGGCAGACAGGTCTCGGGCGTTGCGGGGCGAGTCAGTAGCCTGAATGAAACTGCTGTTGTCACGTCTCAATGCCATGGCCCGGCGAATCTTGGTCGATGTCACGTTGGTGGTAGTCATCAGGATTTCATTGATGCCGTGCTGGAACATGACTTCCGCTTCACTGATCTTGGCAGTGCAGATTCCCACGGAACCGCTATCCAGTTGCATCTGCGCGATAACAGGACACTTGTGCGTCTTGGCGTGGGGGCGGCTGGCGATGCCATTGCGCGCGACAGTAGTCTGCATGGTCTGCAGGTTGGACTCCAGGGCATCGAGATCGACACATAAAGCAGGAGTATCAAGCTCCCACTTGGAAACATTAACCTGCATTTCCCCATCTACATAGAAGGAACGCATTTCAGCCGGAGAATAACCCCTGACGGCGCTGGGAATGATCATGGCGGCGGCTCCTGTCGACTGCAAGAAGCGTCGTCGAGTCATTGCTTGAACTCTGGACTTGACGCTCGATTCATTTTTTGATTGATGCTTCATTCAGATTCTCCTATTGCCCGGGCAGGCCCCGTTCTTCTTCTTCTTCTTTGAACTTCGGGCTGGACACGGCAGTGATCTTATTAACTCCGCTGGGGTTGACCTGTGCTGATATGTGGTGAGAGTCCGACCTTTATATCCAAAACCACTCTTACAAATCCACTCTTTTGATAGATTTCTCTTTGCATTTTTGCTTCTTGGCAAACCTCTATCCAGAGATTCGCTTATCAACTACCGCAGGGCATCGCGATAGTTGATAAGAGGTTCCCCGGGATGGCAATGCGAATATTCACTTTTCGGTTATAAGGCCAACAGATCAAGTTCGACCAATCCCTTGCCCAGGTATACGATACCCAATACCAGAATTACAATTCGACCCGCTTGCCTGAACACCGCGTCATCTATTTTTTCGATCACGTGTTTACCCAACCAGTTACCCAGGATCGCTGCCACAACAACCGACGGGTAAATCCAGGTGGGAAGATTCGTAGAGAGCGACAGGAAGAAAGTATAGTATCCGAGCTTAATGACGTGCCCCAGTGTTTGCGTAATGGCTTTAGTTCCGAGTATTTCATGACGCGTCAGGTTGCTCTTATTGTAAAAAATATCAAGTACTGGCCCGGAGGCGCCAGCCAGCATTTGCGCCAGTGTTACGACAAGCCCTGACAGAAAAGCAACTGGCTTTCGCTCTATATCCAGAGCGATAGTGGAGGGAAGCATTAATGCCAGAAAAGGGAATGTCCCGATTAGTAGAAATACCAGTCCCTGGTTGGATACCAGCGAGGTGGCAACAAAAAACCCCAGGATAATAAAGCTGCCCAGTGAATAGGGGATAAAAACGCCCCAGCGCAGATGGTGTCGGTATATCCATATGCGTGAACCGTTAGAGGCGGTTTGGGCAAGCCCGTGTAGAACCATTGCAGCAGGAACCGACAGAGCAAAGCTGAAAACCCCCATCAGGATAATTCCGCCGGCCATACTTAAGACGCCAGAAATAAAACTGGTTGTCAGTGTCGCCAGGACCAGCAGTAAGAGTGGCATATTGTGCTGTTCACAATTCTATAAGTTGGCCGGACCGATACAGCGAAGGGACTTTCTGCTGTGCTCGATCCTGTCCAGTTAAACGCAGGGCTGAACTGACCCCGATTCTTATTGAAGAGCCCAGAACCCCGCAGCGCATTGTGGCAAATAATCAGGGGCTCCTAAAGCTTATGGCTGGCTTGAGAAGATTTATTCACTAAGGCTTATTCAATAAAAGACCATTGGCTTATTACTATGTATTTGCAACCGGAAATCAACAGTCTGCAGCAAGGATCCCGTTCCGGCGAATTTGCTGGTCGTGCTGGAATAGGGGATCCACCGGTACCGCGACGATAAAGGAGAATTTCACACTCGCCGCAAGATTCAGGTTCGATAGTGTCTCCGTATTGCCATTTTTGACTGGTTGGCTGTATATATATACATGTGTCGGGTAACCCATACTTGCAAGAAGCCCAACCAGCTAATACTATTTCTGTGGTTCGACGCTAAGAACCTGATAAGAAAAACCTTGGCTTTGGGAAAAAAACAATGAAAAACAAAGACTCTGTGGTTTATATCGTGTTTATTCTTTCCTTTGCACTGTTCGTGCTGTCACCCGCAATAATAGATAATGTTTTCGCGCAGGATGCCCCAGTTACCAGCGTTTTTAATACCTGGCTGGTTTACGGCGAAAACTTCGTCAACTCGATGGTTTTCAACCCCGGGTTGTAAGCGTTGCAGGGTCGGTTTCGGGCCGATCACGACCATGAAATGCTTTGCCAGCGCTAATGGTTAAGCAAGAATAGAAATGCTTGTTCATGCTGGTGAAAGAGTTCAGAAAATAGAACTCTCTGCTGCGTTGTGTTCCGAATTTCCTGTTTGCTGATCCTTGCCAAAGTGGTTTTCCAGAAGGATTGGTGGCTATCAGCCGGGAAAGCAGTGAGAGACAGATTAAGAGATTAAGAAATTAAAAGATTGAGAGACAGATACAGGAAATAAGGTCTCGACACTCTCTCAGAGACTGGCGCCACTATCAGCTTCCAGCTTCGCCGCCAGTGGCACTGGACAATCCGCGACTTCGGAGCTACATTTTGTAGCTTCAATGGGCCCGGAACTGGAAAACTCCTGCTTAGAGAGATACTTTTTTTACTTCCCAGTAATCCCTGACGAAAGCGCATTACTTTCTCTCGTTAACCCTGCCAAGCCAGGGCTGGGATTCCGTAGGGTAACGTATTTCCAGCTCCGAATTGCACAAAACCTGTTACCCCTGCAGTCCACCTGAACGAGGATACCACGATGACCAAGAACAGCCGACGAGACTTCCTGCAACTTTCCGGATTTGGGATGGCGGGTCTGGCAGGTGCGCCATTACTTGCCGGCAAGGCGCAGGCCCAGCCGCTGGCTTCTGCAATCAGTGGGTCGGCCAATCCCGACCTTGTTGTGATCAATGCCAATGTTTACACCATTGATCCCAGTCTGCCACGCGCCAGCGCGTTCGCGGTTAAGGGGGATCGCTTCCTGGCTGTGGGCAGCACGGACGAGATCCGCAATCTTGCAGGCGGCAATACGCAGGTAGTCGACGCTCAGGGCATGACTGTGGTGCCGGGCTTCATCGACTGCCATGTCCATGCCCGTGGTGAAACTCTGCTGTATGAGGTACTGGTGGGCAACCCCTTCGAGGTGGAGTTTGTCAGCATTGCCAGTATTGTGGACAAGCTGCGGGCCAAGGCACAGACCCTGCCGCCTGGCACCTGGGTGGAGGGCTATTTCTTTGACGACACCAAGCTGACGGACGATCGGGGCATTCATCGCCGAGACCTGGACGAGGTCTCAAGGGATCATCCTGTTGTGGTGCGCCATCGCGGCGGCCACTCGGCCTTCTATAACAGCAAGGCCTTTGAGATGGCCGGCATCACCAATATGACTCCGGATCCAATGGGCGGCACCTACGACAAGGATCCGGAAGGTCAGCTGACCGGTAGGGTAACCGACCGTGCCATGTATCCATTCCGGGAGGTTGGCAGCCGGGCTACTTTCAGTGCGCAAGAGCAGGAGCGACGTGCTCGAGACTCGATTGCCTATATTTCCAAGCAATTTGCACGGTACGGGCTGACCAGCGTGCACCATGAAGGGGGCGACCTGGCAGCGATACAGGACGTGCGTGCCCGGGGCGAGTTATTGCACCGGGTGAGTTACGAAGCCAGCGGCACGGTACTGGAATCCATGATCGCCGCCGGCATAAAGACCGGGTTCGGGGACGAGTGGATCAAGCTTGGCGCTACTTCGGAACATACTGTTGATGGTTCCTTTTCTGAGCGCACCATGGCCATCAGTGTGGATTATCCCAACGTGTCGCCTCCCTACCGTGGCAATGTCACGGAAAGCCAGGATGTGTTGAATGACTGGGTTGAGCGTGTACATCGAGCCGGCATACAGGTGAATGTACACGCCAATGGCGACGTGGCGATCGACAGCTTTCTGACCGCGGCCGAGCGGGCCCAGCGCCTGTACCCGCGTCCAGACGCGCGACCCAAAATCACTCATTGTACGCTCGTCACGGAAGATCTGGTGCGCCGGATGCACGCGCTGGGTTGTGTGCCGGCGATGTTTACCACGTATGCCTACTATAACCCCGACAAATTCGTTTATTACGGCGAAGACCTGATGCAACGGGCCATGGCGTACCGCAGCATGCTGGATGCAGGCATCATGGCCTGCGCCGGTTCCGACTTCAGCCCGGGGCCATTCGCGCCGTTGATGGGGATACAGGGCATGGTGACCCGGCGGGGCTGGGACGGCAAGGTATGGGGCGCGAACCAGCGCATCAGCGTCGCGGAAGCGATCGCCGTCAGTACCTACAATGGTGCCTGGGCGTCAGGCGAGGAAAGTATCAAGGGCTCCATCACGGCCGGCAAGCTGGCCGACTATGTCATGCTTGCGGAAGACCCCCATACCATTGACCCGGAGAACATCAAGGATATCGAGATTGCCCGGACGGTGGTGGGTGGTATGACTTCCTACGAGGCGTGATGGCGGAGGGGTTGAAAGCGGTGTCTGATTTATACGAGTAACACGAGCACTTATCAAGCGGCCTGGTTGTTTGTTGGCAGTGTTTGCACTGGTTTCAGGGATTTTGAGCCGCTGTTGATCTGGCTATTGTTACTCGTCCCTCTATCCCTCTATCCCTGCCAGGATCAGCCAGGTGATATCGATCAGAGGTTCCCTGGATCGAACCTCTCTCGCGCTGTGAATTGTAATCGATAGATGAAAGAATGCCCTGGTTAACCGAGCTAGCCAGTTCCTGCATCATCGCATTTTCCCCAGCGTATATTCGACTGGACGGCCTTCATTCCGCATCAGTGCACATCATCAATCACTTCCAAAAAAGGAATTACAATGAAGAAGCTGCAATTTATTTTTGCCTTGTTTACAAGCGTATTTTTCACAGACATACATTCGAGTTATGCCGACGAAGACGTGTATAGGGCGTGCACGAATTTAGTCTATGGCTACGCTTACCATCGTGATCAATTCAATGCTGATGAGTTTGCCAATCTATTTACGGAGAATGCGTCACTTACGGTAGTGGGACAGACCTGGGTTGGTCGCGAGGATATCCGGCAACGTATTGAGGGGCTCAAGACTGGTTCGTCCATTCGGCATGAGATGAGCACGATTCGCATTGTGCCAGTTGATGATGACCATGCCACCGGGGTCAGCTATGCCACGATTTATAGCGCACCCGCAGGTGAGTACAGTGTGTCGGGCTTCGTCCTGATGGGCGAGTATCACGACGATTTCGTTCGTACGGCCGAGGGTTGGAAAATTAGCAAGCGAGTACTGGTGCAGAAATATACTTCCCAGCGCTAAATCTGGCGATTCGAACTTCTTTAGCTGCGAGGTTTGGACTTCCCAGACTTTACTAGACACTTTCCAATCCATTAAACTAAGCCTCTTCAAACTTGGCCGGGGAAAGCCCACCGTTGCTTGAATGACGCTTGATCGGATTGTAGAACATCTCGATAAATTTACATATCTCCGTTCTGGCTTCCCCACGAGTCGCGTAGATCTTCCTTCGAGTGACGCGTTTCTTAAACGTGGCAAAGAAGCTCTCCGCCACGGTGTTGTCGTGGCAGTTTCCCCTCCGACTCATTGACGGCAGCATGTTGTTTTCTTTCAAGAACGTAAGGCAGTCGTCGCTGCCGTACTAACTTTCCTGATCACTGTGAAATAACACCTCGTGCTTGGGTTACCGCCTTAGCTTCGCCATCGTGATAGCATCGATCACCAGATGACGGTCGATATTCTTGCCCATGGCCCACCCGACGATTTTTCTGGAAAATAAATCCAGCACCGTGGCCACATACAAAAATCCCCCATAGGTTCTGATATAAGTGATTTCACTGACCCACGCCTTGTTCGGCTTGTCGGGATTAAACTCTTTGTTTAACAAGTTGTCTGCGACCCGTGCCGGCTTGCCATCCTGAAGTAAGAATTGCGAAAGCTTTAGGGATGGACATGGCTATCTCAGCGTTAGATTAAATTTCAGGAATCATTTGACCTGCGCTGAGTTTAGCCAGCCCTCGTCGGTTTGTCGACCCACAGACAGGGTCAGAACAATCACTGACGCTTCATCCATTGATCGACTTGCTTTTTCGCTTCTTCCCGCGATAATCCGTAGCGCTCCTGAACCAGTCCGGAGAGCTCTTCGGCAGAGCCATTTACCCGGTTCAGCTCGTCGTCAGTCAGCTTGCCCCACTGTTGCTTTGCCCGGCCCTTAAGTTTCTTCCATTTTCCTTCAACAATATCGCTGTTAATCATAATGTTCTCCTTGGTTTGATTACTAACACAGGTTGAACATGCGAGTATCGTGCCAGGACACTTTTCATTGCTTCGTGATACTTGTTACTACCTCATGACACTGCCGGTACGGCTGTAGAAACCACCGTGCCATGAAATTTATTCACGGCGACTGAAAAACTTTCATGGATTCCGGGCAGAAACGCGGCTACAGAGCGATCTTGTTAGAGCAAAAGTTCTGCCTGATGTATAAAAAAACAGGAAAATTAGGTAATTAGGCATTCGTTCTGGAAGTGGCACAGCAGTTGCAACCGTGTAATGTGAGCGTTTCCTGTATCAGGGAACATCGAGTTTTAATTAAATCCAAATGAATTAGTAAGGAGTAATTATGAGTACTGCCAGTAAGCCAAATGGTGCCGCCAGTAACGAACAGGTGCCCGAGTTCACTTATAAACTGTCTGGGATCGCGCAGAGCGCATTGGACCAGGCAACAGAGAAAGTTGGCAAAGCTGAAGGTTCCATCAGAGAGTCTGTTTCCGCATCCAGTGATGCCATCTCCGATAATGCGGAGATCGCCGGATTGAAAATGGAAACGGCTGTCAACAAGACACGATATATGATTGCCAAGAGACCCCTGGTGGCAGCGGGCGTTGCCTTCGCCGCGGGTTTTCTGCTGACGTCGCTGACTTCCGACAAGAAATCCTGATCAATGGGAATGCGGAAGATGAACAGTAGCTATTCAAATAGTTCGGAGAACGGTAAGGCACTGGATAGCGGTGCCTTGCCCGGATCTTCATTCTCACGTCTTGTCGACCTGTACACCTTGCGATGGAAACTGTCCCGGGACTTGCTGGAAGAAGAGCTCAGGCAGGATATGAGCCAGGTATTTTCCGTTGGAGCGCTTGGTCTGGGATTGGCTATTCTGGTGAATTCAGCCTGGCTTGGCCTGGTCGGGATGACGATCTACCTGCTGCTCTCTGCTGGCTGGACGGTGGCTCAGGTTATTCTGTTTCTACTGTTGACTCACGGATTCCTGGCTCTGGTCCTGTGCCTGGCGATCAGCCGGCTGATGAGCAGAATAGACTTCGGAAAGCGAATTGAAACATGGAAGAACAGACTTTTTTAAGCTCAACACAGGTGACATTGTGCTATCTAAAGCCCGGAAGGAAAAAATAGACGATCTCGACATGAAGCTCGAGCTGTTGCGCCAATCAATCGAGCAGGAAAAAAAATCGCTTAGAGAGCGTTTCGTTTCCACCGCGGGGAAACCCGCGAACCTGCCACTCGTCTTTCTGTTCGGATGCGCTTCCGGCTGGATTCTGAGAAAAGAGGCGCTTACCGAGGCAGTATGCGCGCTGGCCAGGAGCGATCTGCCCTGGAAGGAACTGCTGGCGCAGTTTTCAGAAAGTTATACCGGCACGAGCGATGCGGTAGATCCGGAACTGGTGCTGCAGATTCTGCAGGCAAGCCAGGCTTCAAAACGCGGAGATTAGTCCAGCAGGCCGAGCTCAATCAGTTTCTCTGCGCTCACCGGTTTTTCAATGAACGTATAATTCTGAATTCCAGCGAGTTCTCTAACCGGTTCCTCGGCTCCGCTAATTATATAAAAGCTGGCGCCGGTTTGTGAGCCGGCCAGTTCTTTCAGCAGATCAATTCCATTCCAGTCACCCAGGTGTATGTCACAAAGAATGTTTTCAAATTGATTTTGAGACACAAGTTGCAGCGCTTCCTCGCCGCTACCTGCTGACAATACCTGACGACCACTCAACTGGAGAAGCTCACTCAGTGCATGATTGGCGTCTTCATTGTCCTCGATAACCAGAATTAACCCGTGATCAGTTTGCGCAGTCCCACCGTTCGTTTCAGAACTGCCTGCCGCACGAAGCTGCGACTCAATGTCCTGAATAAGTTGATCCGATTTAAATGGTTTGGAAAGGTAGCCTGTGAAACCCATTTCCAAGCATTTGTCTCTTTCGCCACGCAGACCGCCGGCCGTCATGGCCATTATCGGTATCGACGGGCTTCGCTTCTGTATCTCACGAAGCGTGCTGTAACCATCCATCACGGGCATATTTAGGTCCAGTAACACCAAGTCAAAGTTATCAATCTGGTCATCGTCAAGCAACTGCAGCGCTTCGGTGCCGTCACTGGCGGTTTTTACAGCAAATCCCGCTGCGGTCAGCAAATCATCCAGCAGCTTGCGATTATCCAGCACATCGTCTACGACCAGCAGGTGCCCTGATTGGTCAACAGTCTGTAACCGAGGTAAAGTTATATCTCCATCATACTGGGCGAGATCAACAAGCTCTTCAGATCGAATCGGTCCCGGGTCGACGTAACATGTAAATGAGCTTCCCTGACCAGGAGCGCTGTCAACTGTTAATCTGCCGCCCATCATTTCCGTCAGGTGCCGACTGATTGTCAGTCCCAGTCCGGTTCCCAATGCCTGGTCCCCTACCTGTTGATAGGGGCTGAATATCTGTTGCAGCTCGTCTGCAGAAATTCCGATCCCGGTATCTGTTACCTTGAAGACCAGAAAATCGCGATTGGACAATCGTTCAGTAAATACCGTCAATCGAACTGATCCCTGTTCGGTAAACTTGATGGCATTGCTCATTAAATTGAGAACAACCTGCCGCAGGCGCGTTTCGTCGGATCTGATCGTTTTTGGCACTTTGCCCTGCGAATCGACAGACAGCGCCAGGCCTTTTTCTTTGGCGGCAATGTAGTTGATCGACATGACCTCGGTGACAAATTCCAGGAGGTCAACCGACGCCAGTTCCAACTCCAGTGCACCTGCCTCAATCTTGGACAGGTCGAGCGTGTCATTCAGCAGGCTGAGGAGATGCTTACTGTTACGCCTGATGGACTGCAACTTCTCCTGAAGATCAGAAGGGTCCGTAGGCTGTGAGCGGATCAGCAGATCCGTAAACCCCACAATCGCTGTCAGCGGAGTCCGAATCTCGTGACTCAAGTTGGCCAGAAATTCACTTTTTGACCTGTTCGCAGCCTCCGCATTGCGCCGTTCTTCCTGTTCATGCTGTATTTCCTTGCGAACAAGTGCATACCGGATGGCCCGCAGTAAAAGTTCAGGCGTCAGCCCATCCTTTATCAGGTAGTCAACTGCGCCTGCTCTGGCCGCAGCAATCTCTATGCCGGAATCATCCTGCCCCGTCAGCATGATAATGGGAGCAGTACAGCCAGCGGAGACCGCCTGCGACACAATATCGACACCAGACTGTATTCCGAGTCTGTAATCCATCAGACACAGGTCGTAAGTGTTAGATGTCAGTGTTTCATAGGCTGAGTCCGGCTGGTCAAGCCAGTCAATGTCGAACTGGTAGGCTTCTGTGGAATCGAGCAGGTCACTGGTGATCAGAAAATCCTCTTCGTCGTCTTCGACGATCAGTAACCGTACTTCCTGATTGACCGGGTTATTCATTTTCCCCTTTCTGTTCGGGCACCTGTACAAATTCTATCCAGTAGCTACCCAGGGATTTCATAAGTTTAACCAGGCTTTCAAATGTTACTGGCTTGGTAATGAACGAGGCGGCGCCCAGGTCGTATCCTTTTACCATATCTTCCTCAGCCGACGAGGTGGTAAGGATTATCACCGGGATCCCACGCAGTGCAGGGTCGGACTTGATATGCGCGAGCGCTTCGCGACCATCCATGCGGGGCATATTGAGATCCAGCAAAATCAGACTTGGCAGTGGGAATTTGCCTTCGTCGGCGAATTTGCCTTCGCGCTTTAAATACTCAAGGAGTTCAACGCCATCCTCGACACAGATAAAATTGTTAAGCACTTTGCTCTCAGCTAACGCGTCTTTGGCCAGTAAACGATCGTCTTCATCGTCATCTGCCATCAAAATTGTTACCGGTGTTTTCATAGTTGAATTTCTTCCGCTAAATCATACTGTTTATTCACCAGAGGCAGTAGGACGATAAAACTGCTTCCCCCGCCAATCTTGCTATGCGCAGTCAAGGAGCCACCATGCCGCTCCACAATCCGTCGGCATACAGATAACCCTATCCCCGTGCCTGCAAACTCACCTTTGCCGTGTAAGCGCTGGAACGGCTGGAATATCCTGTCCAGGTATTTTTCATCGAAACCGATGCCATTGTCGCTGACTTGCATTTCCAGGAATTCCAAGCCCTCGGCATTCTGCTCAACCATCCGGGTTGTAATATCAACAACAGGTAGTACGTCTGCGCGGCGAAACTTTATGGCGTTGCTGATCAGGTTTTGCAACAGCTGCTTCATTTGCGAGTAGTCCGCCTCAATGACCGGCAGTCCATCGCAGTGCACAGAGGCTTTACTTTCTTCAATCAGAATTTCAAGGTCGTCCAGTACTTCATCGAGCACCTGCTGCAGATCGACCGGCTTGAACGATTCAGCCTTTGTGGTTATCCGCGAGAATGTCAGTAAATCATTGATCAGGTTGGACATCCTGCGCGACGCATTGCGCATACGCTCTATATAGTCACCGCCCTGCTCACCCAGTTTGTCGCCAAAGTTGGATTGCAGCCGGTCTCCAAATGCCCTGATCTTTCGTAACGGCTCCTGAAGATCATGGGAAGCAACGAAAGCGAAATCTTGTAATTCCCGATTGCTGCGTTTCAATTCCCGGGACAGGTGCTCCAGTGCCTCTGTACGTTCTTCGACCTTGACTTCCAGTTGCTCGTGTGACTCCTGCAGAGCTATGGAAAAATCTCTGTCCTTTCGAATACCCCTGATCACAAGTCCCAGGCTCAGGACTACCAGCAGCACACCCACCAGGTTGGCAGCGAGAATAAGTATCAAGGCAGTGCCGCGACTCCTGCTCGCCTCGCCAAGCCTATCAGACAGCAAATTACGTTCATAGTTCTCCATCTGCGTAACCTTATCTGAAATCTCTTGTAAGAGATTTCGGTTACGACCGGAAAACAGGGAGACAATTGCATTGGCGTTGCTGTTTTCCCGTACGGCCGTGATTGTGTCCCCGAGTTCAATGATTTTTTCTTCGACCAGTACTATCAGCTCACCCACATTAATACGCTGCGTCGAATCCAGTGGTGCCGAGCGAAGTTCCTGGATCTTCTGGTCGATGACGGCATTGGCACCTATAAAAGGTGTCAGGTAATTCTCCAGGTCGGTAAGAAGATAGCCTCGCTGCCCGGTTTCAGCCTTTAATATTTCTACATACAGTTCATTAATGAAGTTGATGTTGCCAAGTGATTGATTGACTTCCAGTTGACTGAGTGCGATATCACGCATGGCGTAATACCCCAGGACGGAATTCAAGACAAAGAATGGAATAAAAAGGAGTATCGGGATAATAAGATTATTTATCCCTGGCCGCTTACTCTTGACTTCTGCATTCGTAAACAATACCTAGCTCCTGCCTGCTGCTCGATAATCTTCAAGTATTTCACTGCACTGCTGGCATTGTCTGATTATCACGTCCATAAGCCGGGACACTTTCTGAGGATCGTGGCCCCGGGTCGTTACCACTTTGACCAGTTCGGCATTCATCGAAATCGAGTTGAGACAGGCCTTGCTGTCGTGAACCAGTTTGCAAATGTCGTCGGCACTCTGTTTATCAGTCACTGCCCCCCCTTGGCTTCGCGCTCATCTGACTCATAGGAATTCAACCTGTTGTAAAGGGTCTTGATACTTACACCCAGCGCTTCCGCAGCCCGGGTCTTATTGTTTTCGAAACACTCCAGGGTATCCATGATAAGTTTGCGTTCCACTTCTTCGATAGTCTTGCCAACCAGCGTATCGGACGCATCCGCGGAATCACGATTCGAAAAAGGAGAGGAAAACTGCTTAGGCAGTTCGAGTACACTGCTCTCCGGATCACTGAGAATAAAGGATCTGTGAATCAAGTGACGCAGCTCCCGAACATTGCCGGGCCAGTCGTAATCCAGAAGGCGTTGCAGACCTTCATCGGTCAGCTCAATGTTGCTGTTCTGCTCCTTGTTCAGCGAACTAAGATAGTCATCCACCAGCAGCGGGATATCGTCCTGCCGATCTCTCAGCGGCGGGATGGTCATTGGAAACACCGCCAACCTGAAATAGATGTCTTCGCGAAGCGAGTGATCCTTTGCTATTTGATCAGGACTGCGGTTGGTCGCGGAAATAACCCGACAATTCACCGGCAGCACGTCGCTGGCTCCCAGCCTAGTGACTGTGGAGGTTTCGAGTACTCTAAGCAGATTAGGCTGTTGAGACAGTGGCATCTCGGTTATCTCATCGAGAAACAGCGTGCCGTCCTGTGCCTGTTCGAACACACCGGCCTTACGACCTGCCGCTCCCGTGAACGCCCCCTTCTCATGTCCAAATAGTTCACTACCGATAAGCTCTGCAGGAAACGCGCCACAATTACATGCGACCAGTTTTCCTGTGGCGGCAGAAGCGTTATGAATTGCCTGGGCGAACACTTCCTTGCCCACGCCGCTCTCACCCACCAGCATTACATTGGCTTGCGTCCGGGCCACCTGCTCAATCTGCCGATACAGCTCGTGCATGCTGTCGGTTTCGCCGATCAGCGCATCAAAGTGTCGGGTAACACCGGGATTGCTGGGGGTGGATTCCCGATCCCCGAACAGGGCTTCCAGTTGTTCCAGCCTGATTGGTTTAACCAGGTAATTCACGTTATCACCGACCAGTTCACTGACCCGCGATTTGATCGACGGATGACCGGTAATAATTGTCACCTGCGTCGTTCCGGTATTCTGCGGTATGTCATCCAGCAGGTGAAACCCGCTACCATCCGGCAGCATCAGGTCCAGCAGAATCCTGTCAAATTCCTGTGCCTGCAGAATTGATCTCGCACTCTCGACCGATTCCGCTATGGTCACCTTATGCCCGAGCAATCCCAAAAGCTCTGCTGTCGCATCGGTGAAAGTCTTATCGTCATCTACCAGCAAGACATCTGCCATAGTCCAGTCCAACCCATATTCCTACTCAGAACGAGAGTCTAGCACGAGCAATAAGTCGTTGGCTTCAGTTGGCTGTCATTACCCCGGTGCCCTGTTGCGGGAGCCGTTCCGTAATGTCAGATTTACATCGATCACGTAAAATTTACTGGCTGGATTGCTGCAGGCAAGGAGCAGGATAAGAAGATTGCCAGCCTCTCGTCCATGGCGACCGCCGCTCGCTATCTGCAGCTTGAAGCCAATGTAACCTGACACGCCGGTACGCACGTCGCCAATGTTTCGATAGTGCGCGTGTTGCGTTGGTGCGCTGGTACGTATGTTGCAACAGCAGGACGATATACGGAAAACAACAAGGCGTGCTGACATGGCTGCAACCCGAATGACTTTTACATCGACCAATGTGCTGAGGTTTCTGCTGGTCCTCGCCACACTCTATACGCTCTATTTTGCAAAATCCCTACTGATTCCGCTGGTGCTGGCATTGCTGATTGCTTTGCTACTCAGTCCGCTAGTCACTTTGTTAAAAAGTGCCATGGTGCCACGCTCCATATCGTCAGTGATCGTGCTTGTCGCCGTATTCGGTAGTATCACGCTGCTGACGATTGAACTGGCAGGGCCATTCCAGAAGTGGGCTCAGGCTTTGCCTGAATTCTCCGCCGCGTTGGGTGAGCAGATCGAGACAATCTCTGAAAAAGTGACAGGAAATGAAACGGATACTGAGTCGGAGGAAGCTGAATTACCTGTCGAGGAACGGGGTCTTTTCGCGCGGGTTTTTGGAAACCAACCACAGCAACAGGTTACCGAGAGCGACAATGGACTCGACTTCAGCGATCAGCTTGAACAGGTAGGCATGGAGGTGTTGATTTACCTATTGAGTGCTACACCCATTGCGTTAGTTCAGATGTTGACCGTGACGATTCTGATTTTGTTCCTTTTAATATTCGGACCGGACTTGCTGCAGACCTATGCCCGGCACTCGAAGCGAATGGAGTCAGACGTGATGGATCTGTTCGAAGACATTCGCGGCAAGCTCTCACGCTACGTACTGACTATCAGTTTGATCAATTTTGCTCTGGGAGCGGCCACCGCTGGAGCCCTGACACTGATCGGGGTGGAAGACGCGCTGCTCTGGGGAGTTGTCTGTGGTTTATTGAATTTTGCGCCCTACGTAGGGTCCCTGGTCAGCTCATGCCTGCTACTTATCGCGGGTCTGGTGCAGTACGGCTTCGAGTGGTATGCAATTTTGCCCGTGGCGGTGTTTTTTATACTGGACAACGTTGAAGCACAGGTTGTAACGCCGATTTTTCTGGGCCGCAACATGCGACTGAATCCACTTGTAATGATTGTATGGGTGTTTATCTGGGCCTGGCTCTGGGGAGCTATCGGCGTGCTTTTGAGTGTACCGATACTTGTTTGTTGCAAGCTGATCGCAAAGCGCTTGCAGTTGTTTGACGAACTGGTTGCTGTCATTGAAAGTCGGGGTTGATAGCGCTCGTTCGCTGCTGATGGTGCCGAAAAATTGACCGAATCTCACCCCTTGGTGAATTATCAAAATCTTCCCTGGCATGACGATTGCAACTTAATTCACTGTGGCTATCCACATTAACGTATTAGCAGTTTTTAATAGAGGAGAAGCGCAATGATCAGGAACAATTTACGTATCATACCTGCAATTTTTACAACCATGGCCCTGTCATTCTCAGGCAATGCGCTGGCTGACCATGCGGACAGCCGATTTGAAGGCGCAGCTTACGATGCCTGGCTGACCGGGAAAATCGAAACAGTTTTTACGCTGAACCGCGAACTGAATCCATTCACCATCGACACTGATGTCAGTCACGGCGATGTCATATTGTCCGGTACCGTCGATTCAGACATCGATAAAGCACTGGCAGGCGAACTTGCACTGGGTGTCGAAGGTGTCACCAAGGTACAGAACGAAATTGTCGTGCGCGAAGGCGAAGGATTCATCGAACAAAGCCGGGATCAACTGGCGGTTGCAAGCAACAATTTCATGCGCTGGGCTGATGACGCTACGACCACGGCCTCTGTGAAGGCCAAACTTCTGGCTAATTCTGAAACAGAAGGACTGGAGATTTCGGTGATGACGGAAAATGATGTTGTAACTCTGGAAGGCGAGGTTTCCTCCGCCGCAGAAAAGCAGCTGGCGGAAGAAATAGCCATCAACACTGGCGACGTTGTGGAAGTTATCAATCAACTTGTGGTAGCCAGTACTCAATAAGCCGCATGACGCCTTGAGGTTGGTGCCGATAACGGCACCAACCTTTCTTTTTTTCCAAATTCAATCTCTGGCAAGCGGCTGACAGTTATGGTGTCGAACACGTTACTACTGGTAAATGAAAACAGCAGTCGTGCAGATTCTACTGTGCTGACCAGCGCCATCGAGACACTCGAATCTGCCGGAATTACAGTCAACTGCCAGATCACGCATAGCGCACAGGAAGTCGCGCAGTTGATTAACAGATACCAGTCCTCCGTTGATCTTATTACCGTCATGGGAGGCGATGGCACTGTCAATACTGCCCTGGAACCGGTAATCAAGGCGCGACGCCCGTTGGGGGTACTGCCCACTGGAACCGGCAATGACTTCGCCCGATCGATAGGAATCGGCACCGATATCGAAAAAGCGGCTGAAGCGATTGTCAGAGACAAAAGAAAACAGGTAAGTGTTGGAAGCGTCAACGGCAACTACTTCTTGAATGCCGCACACATCGGACTTGGAGCCAGCGCATCAGAACAACTGGATCCCGGCCTCAAAAGCCTGGCGGGGGTGCTCGCTTACCCGATTTCCGTTCTAGCCGCATTCCGGCGAAACAAACGATTCGCCGTTAAGGTCGAAAGCCACGACTGGCAGCAAACCTTTCGGGTCATGCATGTCGCAGTTGCCAATGGCCGTTTTTTTGGCGGCGGGCACCTGGTCGACCAGTCCGCCAGCCTCTATGACGACAACCTGCGCCTGTTCTGCCTTGAGCGATTCCCGTGGTGGAAGTTCTTTTTCCTGGCACTGACATTGCGCATAGGACTTGTTCGTTATACAGACCATGTTAACTACAAAAGCGCTCAGCATTTCGAAGTGGCAACAAAAAGGCCAATGAGCATCGTCATTGATGGCGAGAACATCGGAACCACACCGGCATGCTTCAAAAATTGCCCGTCTTTACTCGAAGTAATAGCCGGCAATATGTAACTGTAGGTTTCTGAAGTGATAAAGGGAGAATCGTTATGAATATTCTACGCAGCGATAGCGAAGCCAATATACACCAACTGTCAGCATCACTGATCGATGCCAGGAATCTGTACGAAATGGTGGCCGAATTCCCCGAGCTTGAAACCGTTCGCGAGACCATAGACGACATCGTATCTGAAAGGTCCAGACACATTAAGGGTCTTAAACAGTGTCTCCTGGACATGGGACAGCTCCCTTCAGATGGAAACGATGATTCTGCCACTGCCCTGGGGTTCGGGGCCCGGCTGGAAACCGCGATTTCCGAAGATCCATTGAAATCCACCGTGGCAAGATGTATTGCAACAGAAAATGGCTTACTTGAGCTGGCCAGAAACAGTCTTGAAGATCTTGATGAAACCGGTATTCGTGAGGAACTGAAAGATATCGAGAATCATGTAAAAAAAACCCTCGATAGGTTGAACAGGTTGGCGGAGAGAAATAGTGGGCAAGATACTGATTAGACCTGACTTTCACGGGTAACATCACTTACCGGTTTCAGGTCGGACCTGAGACTAAAACAGCCTGACCCTGCCCTACAATAACGCAACCACAATAAGGCGGATACAACAGCTGGCTTGGTAAATCAAACCATACGGTTAACTCAAATTTTCGCCTTTGCCTATAACCGTTATATTGAACGCCAGCAAGCCGAATTCACCGTCCTGGTCCAACAGCTGCAAGGTTACGTCAGCCTCCCCTTTGCTGAAACTGGCAGTAAATTCATAAGTGACCAGCATCGAGTCAGCAGACCACGCTTCGATGTCACGCTGAATCGGCAACGTGTAAGACTCCAGCACGCCGAGATTGTGCTCAAGCGTTTCCACGACTTCCGTCAGCTCCTTGCCGGGCAGGCTGTTTTTGGTTGGTGTTGCCAGCAACGGACGAATCTGACCAGCATCCCAGCTCGAAATTTTAGGGAATGCTGATTGCACGTAGCTCAGTCGATCCACACCGGCAGGAATCTCGCTGGTCCTGACAGGCACCGTCTCAATGCCGTTTTCTGTCACTTCATCTGTTCCCGCTGACTCGGGGCGAATCACATGCAACATGACAATTCCAGCCAGCAGACCTGCCGCGATGGCCATATCGCGGCATAAACTGATTTTATTGGACTGTTTCTTCTTCATCGTGCCTCCACAAATTTACCTGATTCCGAACTGCTACATGCAGATAGAATGATCTGCCAATCAGTGGTTGCAATTACTGTGCCCAGGGTAATCGCCCACGCTTAACGCCCATGGCTGCTACACAAGGAGAGCTCGACAAGCTTCGTGTGAGTCACCTTCCGGACAGTCAGCGGAAAAAACTACATGATGTGCTGGTAAGAATTTCAGTGTTGGACGTTATTTTAATCTGCAGAAGTGATTATCCCGCTATGACAATTGCGCATTCGCTCCATTTGGCGCGCCTTTGTAGCCGCCTTCCGTTTCTGGCACGAGGCTTGCTCTCCCTACAGTCAGCATCTGGAGATTCGTTCTCGGAAGCCATTGGAATCTACTTCAGGAGTAACACTATGTTTAACAACAATCTGCAAGGCGGCCTCAAAAAAATCGCGATGCTGCTGGCACTCAGTCTTTTCACTACCACTGTCTCCATGTCGGCCAGCGCTGACCTGGTATCTACGGAACAACTTTCCGCACAACAGGAAGTTGAGAAGGTACGCAATGAAGTGAAGAACTACATCGCGCGTGATGAAGTCCGGGAGAAGATGCTGGAACTGGGCGTGAGCCATGCCGACGTCGATCAGCGAATCGATAATCTTACGGACCAGGAAGTCATGGAATTGTATGAGGGAATGGATTCAATGCCAGCAGGCGAAGGAGTTTTAGGTGTGGTTATCAGCCTGCTGGTAATCTTCATTCTGCTGGACGTCGCCGGCGTGACGGATATTTTTCCGGCTGTATAATGAGCCAATCCGCCATCAGATTTTCCCTGCTGCTCACTCTCTGGCTGAGTCTGGCTGCCTGCCGGTCAGCCCCTCAGTCAGAGGCGCTGCTTTCTGAGAACCCGCGTTCAATACCCGTGAGCGCGATGATCAGCGATCTTCCCTTTTTCCCCCAGGAGCGTTATCAGTGCGGCCCGGCCGCATTGGCAACCGTGCTAAGCCACAACGACAGGCTCACGACGCCGGCGGAACTGGAAAGATTCATGTATCTACCCGAAAGGCAAGGTACCTTTCAGCTTGAAGTTGTTGCCGCTGCGCGCTCTACAGGTCGTGTTACCTATGCGCTCGAACCTTTACTGAAAGACATCCTAATCGAGATAGACGCGGGCAATCCTGTTATCGTGTTCCAGAATCTTGGCCTGCGGCGCTGGCCAGTCTGGCACTTTGCAGTGGTCAAAGGATACGACCTGGAAGCGGGCACACTGATTCTCAACTCGGGTACGATTGAGGATCATGAGATGAAAATCAAAACCTTTGAAAGAACCTGGGGCCGTGCGGATCACTGGGCAATCGTCGCCCTCAATCCCGGGGAATTGCCAGAGACAGCGAATCCGGATGCTTACTTTGCCAGCCTGGTTGACTTTGAACATAGTTTTAACGGCGAAGATAGCGTAGTAGAGGCGTTCAAAACGGCGTTACGCCGCTGGCCCGGTCATCAGCTACTCGGAATGGGCCTGGCCAATCTCTACATTGAACGGCAGGAATATGCTGATGCCAGATTACAGCTGGTTCAGCTGTTACAACAGCGCCCGACTTTGGCCCCCGCCCATAATAACCTGGCCCATGTTTATCTGCAGCTCGGCGAATACGCCAGAGCCAGAGTACACGCAGAAGCTGCGATCATTCATGGCTCAACATTTATTACCAGCTATCAGGATACCTTACAGCAAATAAATCAGTATGCGATTGATCAATAGGTTAAAGCCGGCAACATTGTGGTTAACACTACTGCTGATGCTGCCGGCTGCACATGTGGCCCTCGGCGCCGAACAGGCAACCCGGAGTTCGAATGGTACCACGGAGCAGGGTAGCGAAACCCGTGAAAGTGAATCAGGTAGAGAAACCAACGAAGATGCAGCAAGCAGCGAACGTATCGAGAGCATAGCAGTCCATCGGATCAGGCAGCTGATAGTCACTTTGGAAAGTCCGACCGCCAGGCAGCAGTTTGTCGAAAACCTGCGCACACTGATCGAAGTGGAAGACGATGAAAACTTCACGTTTTCGTTGAGTGAGACCCTCGATATTTCCGATACAAGCAGCAGCCTGCTGGGATCATACATCCGCCTGATAAACAGATTGGGGCTCGATGGAAATCTGGTCGGCAAGGGTATATTGATTACAGCAGTAACACTATCCTGCCTGATTTTCGTACTGCTGAACAACTGGATCTCTCGAGCACTGGAAAAGCCCCTGGCAGGGGTCAGAGAGCGCTACGGACTCAGCCGCAACAGGCTGGGACTGCTCTTCACAGGTCAGCGCCTGGCAGGCTATCTGGCAGCTCTGGTAGTTTTCACCTATACGGTCTATTCGATCATCACCTCTTCAGACGGACAAGTGGTTTTTCCCAGTTGGGGCACGAACGTGGCCGAATCAATTGCGGTGTTCCTGCTACTGCTGTTGATCGTTATAGGAAGCTGGGAGCTCATAAACGCCGGCCTGGAATATGGCATGAAGACGGTCTCCAGCGTCGACAAATCCAGGGTCGATACGCTGTTGCCAGTAGCCAGGAATTTCCTGTTCTTCATTGTCTCAATTCTTTTTGTCATGGTGCTGCTTGCGGAGCTGGGACTGGACATATGGCCGATACTGGCAGGCGCAGGCGTTTTGGGCATAGCCGTAGGATTCGGTGCTCAGACATTGGTAAAAGACTTTCTGATCGGCTTTACGATTGTATTGGAAGATCTGATTCAGGTGGGTGACGTCGCACGCCTGGCAGATAAAGTTGGGCTGGTGGAAAAAATCACGCTACGCAAAATACAGCTGCGCGGTCTGGACGGTACGGTTTATACCGTGCCTCATAGCGATATTTCGGTAGTGGAGAACCTGACCAAGGAATACAGCTATTACCTGATGGATATCGGTGTTGGCTATAGCGAAAACACCGACAAGGTCATTGAGTGTCTTAAATCGGTAGACGATGACATTCAGAATAACGACAAGCTGAAAGACAAGATTCTTGAACCGCTGGAAATACTGGGCGTAGATAAACTTGACGATAGCGCCGTTGTCATCAGAGCCAGGATCAAGACTCAGCCACACGATAAATGGCTGGTCGGCAGGGAGTATAACAAACGGATCAAGCAAGCGTTTGACGACAGCAATATTGAGATACCGTTTCCGCATCGCACACTCTACTTCGCGAATACCCTGCATTCCGAAAGCGACGCTGTAAATCCTGCGCGGGATTCTTGAAAATATTGCAGGCCCTTCTGTAAATATTTCCTCGCCCAACCCAATAACAACCCTCTGATTAACCGCACCAGCAACTAACTCAATGAAAAATGGTTATTTTTAAAGTTTTCACTATCCTGGCACGGTTCTCGCAACAACTATAGTGAAAGTTGTGAAAGTTAAACTTACTACCAAAGGGATTATTGTCCCAGGAGGAAATAATGTTAGGTTGGGTACTTACTTTTTTTATCTTTGCGATTATTGCGGGCGTGCTGGGTTTTAGCGGAATCGCAGGAGCCTCTGCCGGAATAGCTCAGTTGTTGTTTATGATTTTCATCGTGCTGTTGCTGATTTCTCTCATCGCCAGAGCTATACGAGGCCGCCCGCCCGTATAACCGATCTGAGTCAGCAGCGAATATTTGATTTTGTTACAAACGTTAGGAGATAGAAATGATACTTAGAATTTTAATGACACTGACAATCCCTGTTGCCCTGATCGCTTGCGAGGAAGAAGGTCCCGCGGAACGGTTTGGTGAACAGATCGATGAGGCTGCTTATCAGGTAGAAGATTCTGCCCGTGACGCCGCGGACCGTGTAAGTGATGCCGCCAACGATGCGGGCAATGCTATTGAAGATGCGTGTGAGGACGTTACGAACAGAAACTGCTAGATATTGATCGTGACATTGACCTTAGACTTCAGGGGCGCATCCAGCGCCCTTTTTTTATCCGGTTTATTTCTATCCTGCTGATTATTATTCGGATGAATAACAGTCGCGGTTCTTTTCACTTCTGTTATTTTACCTTCACTTCACTTCACTTCACTTCTTAATTTCTCTTCCCGACCTTTATCTTCTCAGTCCTGCGGTTATTTTTGCAGCACGAGCCTGCAACCCAGGCTGTAGTACGAGACGCCAGCGTCAAACAAAGTGCGCGCAGTTGACCTTAAGTCTACAGCATCGCTTCCCCATGAACCGCCTCTGGTAACTCGTCTACTGCAGTTTCCAGTAACCCAGGCGGAGCCATCTGCTGGAGCTCCGGCATAGGAGTCGTTTTAACAATCTGCGGTCCATTCCCGCATATTGTCGTGCATATCGTAAAGGCCGAAAGAATTTGCATCAAAGCTTCTAACAGGAGAGGTGGTTCGAAACTGATCATCGCATGCAGTTGAGCAATCTGCCCGCCCATCGACATACAGATCACCCCAGCTGTACTCGGAGACCGTATCAGACCTTGTCGCATACTCCCATTCGGCTTCAGGGAGTAGGCGGAACTCAAGTTCAGACAGACTGTTAAGTCAGGGAATAAACACACGCTCTATCTCAGCGTAGCTGATGTTTATTACAGGTTTACGGCCGCGCCTCCACCCTTCATCGTCAGGTAGTCTGTTGCGACCTCCCGACTGCACAAAGATATCCCATTGAGAAAAAGTCACTTCATACTTCGAAATAGTGAGGCGAGCCATGTCGACCCGGTGTACTGGCTGTTCGATAGGCAAACCACTGGAACTTCCCATGTTGAACGACCTCGGTTTCAATTCAACCATATCTGCCTTGAACTGTTGCACAATAAACAAGTAGTTCTTAACTTCTGCCAGATCCTGGCCGGCAACAACATTGGAAGGGCCTTCATTGAAGTTTGCGACTAGGTTGGGTCTGAATAACGATAGAGCCAGTCAGCGGGTGGCCCGTTTCCTGGAGCGGCGCGGCATCTTGGAGCGGAACGAAGATAATAACTACCTGACCCCGGACGGAGTGGAGGTAGATCCCCTGCAGGACATTTACAGCCACTCGGTCGCCTACCGGATCGCAGTAGGCCCGCAGATGGGCCGTAAGGTGTTCTGCCTAGACCATTCCACCGCAACCGGAAGAATCCCCGGGTAATGCCAGGGTGGCGATTCTCAATGGCTTCAGCCTGCACGCCGGCATTGCAGCTAAAGCGCGTCAACACAAATAAAGTGGAGAGGCTGTGCCGCAACAGTGCCAGGCCCGCCATTTCGGAACAGCTCCTGTCACTTACTCCCAGTGGCAAAGTGCGCTACGAATTAAATACACCGTTTCGCAACGGCACCACCCATGTGATCTTCGGGCCCCTGGACTTTCCGGCAAGACTGGCTGCGCTGGTACCCAAGCCCAGGGTGAACCTGAACCGGTTTCAAGAGGTGTTCGCTCCTATCAGCAAGCACCGGGCAGCCATTACGCCGTCTGGAAGAGGCAAGGGGAGTAAGAATAAGCAGGCCGTAGTCCGGGGTTGGTACATTATCTAAATCATTTACCGTACCGAGAATAAAATGGTCAAAAAGTGAATCTACATAAGTGGCTGACGCCCGAGTCCAATCAGTGAAATCCACCGGACTCGCCGTGCCCAACGAACCGGTACAAGCACTAGTAATGGTACTGCAGACAGTGGCAACTTGATTCCACGAATATCCAATGGTTTCCGTAATCTGACGCCATTCCTTATCACCAACGATTACGCTTGCTTGTGGGGCTGCGGTAAAGCGTGAAGTATCTTTAATACATTGATTTTATTGGTGGGCCTGGAAGGACTCGAACCTTCGACCAACGGATTATGAGTCCGCTGCTCTAACCAACTGAGCTACAGGCCCCTCGATGCTGCGGGTGGTGGCGATGCTGTCAGCCATACTATTGGCAACAGTGTCAGCGCATTCGTTAATACGTATTCGCAAGACTCACCAAAGGTATTCTCGCTGTTGCACGACTTCCTTATTCTCAGAGGCGGGCTGATGACTGCGCCGTTGTCTGTAACCAGGAAAGCTCGATCGACTCACCATGCCAGGCTGAGGGAAAAGCCTGGTCATGGCAGACCATGATTCTTCATGGCTTGAGAATGAGTCAGTCGGGTAACATCGGAAAAACCAAGACGCGCATTATATGCGCCACCCGGGGTCTTGCCAACATGCCTGACGTGATGATGGCAGCATCCACGAGCAGGGGCCGGCAGCTGGTTTCGTGCCCGTGATGCGCTGTTCTGCCTGATGTTCAAGTGCGGGCCACCCTGAATCAGGTTAAGATACGGGCTAGGACGCCCAATTCAGTTCATTGAGCCTGCCCCCATTTCATCCACCTGCGGCGTCCAATAGAGGAGATAAACGTTGACTTTAATCCACAGAATAGCGGCGCTGCTGGTGCTGTCGCTGTGCAGCTCGCTGGCGAGTGCACAGGCGGTGACAGTGCTGTATGGCGATCGTATCGTCGAGCTGCAGGAAACGCTGCCCGATGCCACGGATCTTTGGGTGAAACCGGCAGATCTGACGCGTATCAATGATTTCGAATTGAAGCCGGAGGGAGCCTGCTTCGAAGCAATCTGTATTCCCGTGCTGCAGGATCGCGACAGCGAGATGTTCATCACCCGTCAGGGTCAGGGCTGGTTCAACGTGACTGAGCTGGCGGACAAGGTACGGCAGTCTTACGTGGCGGACTATGACGATGCCATCTGGAGTTTTGGTGAAATGCCGGTCAAGCGACAGAGCTTTCTGCGCGGTGGTAAGGCGCCGGATTTTGAATTGCCTGACCGCGATGGAAATCCGGTTCGCCTTTCCGATTTTCGAGGGAAAAAGGTCCTGCTGCTGACCTGGGCCTCGTGGTGAGGATGTCGACTTGACGTGCCCGTGTGGCAGGTGATTTACGACGAACTCAAAGATCAGAATTTCGAAATTATTTCAGTAGCCCAGGATTCCGGTGGCGAAGCAGCCGCTGGTCCGATTTATGACGATGGCAAGGTAACGTACACGGCCATTATCGATGTAAACCATTACATCAGTGCGCTGTACAACCTGGTGAATGTCCCGTCAGGCGTGTGGATCGACGAGGAGGGCAATATTGTCCGCATTAACGAGGGTACTTACGCCAAGGAGCATGCTGGCGGCGCTTTTGGAACCAATGATTACGTGCCTTTAGTGCGCGACTGGGTTGCCAGGGGAGCCGACAGTGAGTATGTCTGGGACCGCACCCGGGTGCGGGAGAACATCGTACAGCGTACTCCTGACGCGGAGCGTGCCCAGCCGGCCTTTCTTCTGGGAACCCATTACTTTACCAACGGTAATGATCAGAAGGCGGAGCAGTACTGGACCATGGCCCAGGAACTGGACCCCACCAGCTGGAACTATCTGCGCCAGGATCTGCAGTACGAGGACGGCGGATCGGCAGGACCCGAATGGCGGGCCCGGCGCGACCGGATTGAAAGTGCCGGAGGTACTTACTACAAACCGCTGGACATCGAGCCGAACTGAGCGATCGGTTGGCTAGTAACGAAAAAGGGGCGCTCGATGCGCCCCTTTTTTTGTGCTTTTAATCCGTGCCTGCTGTTCCTGCTGGCACTGGAGACGGCGCTATTCGTCCAGGAAGCTGCGCAGGTGATCCGAGCGGGTCGGGTGACGCAGCTTGCGCAGGGCTTTGGCTTCAATCTGCCGGATGCGTTCCCGGGTGACGTCGAACTGCTTGCCGACTTCTTCCAGGGTGTGATCCGTATTCATGTCGATGCCGAAGCGCATGCGCAGTACCTTGGCCTCGCGGGCTGTAAGGCTGCCCAGAACTTCCTTGGTGGCTTCACGCAGGCCTTCGTCGATGGACGCATCCACCGGGGAATCGACCGTGGCATCTTCGATGAAATCGCCCAGGTGGGAGTCTTCATCATCGCCGATCGGAGTTTCCATGGAGATGGGCTCCTTGGCGATTTTCAGCACCCGGCGCACCTTCTCTTCCGACATTTCCATGCGCTCGCCCAGTTCTTCGGGGGTCGGGTCACGGCCTTTCTCATGCACCATCTGGCGCGAGATACGGTTGAGCTTGTTGATGGTTTCGATCATGTGCACCGGAATCCGGATCGTGCGTGCCTGGTCGGCGATAGAGCGGGTAATCGCCTGACGAATCCACCACGTGGCATAGGTTGAAAACTTGTAGCCACGGCGGTATTCAAACTTGTCCACCGCCTTCATCAGGCCGATATTGCCTTCCTGGATCAGGTCAAGGAATTGCAGGCCCCGGTTGGTGTATTTCTTGGCGATGGAAATTACCAAGCGCAGGTTGGCCTCCACCATTTCCTTCTTGGCGCGTCGCGACTTGGCTTCGCCAATGGACATCTGACGGTTGATATCCTTGATTTCGGCGATAGTGAGGCCATTTTCCTCTTCCATCATGCGCAGCTTCCGCTGTGCCCGGATCACGTCGTTCTTGACGTTCACCAGCAGTTCGGAATACGCCTCGCCGGCACTGATGTGCTGGTTGATCCACTTTTCGTCGATCTCGTGGCCAGGAAAGGATTCGATAAAAACCTTGCGGGGCATTTTTGCGTTGCGCACGCACAAGGTCATGATATTGCGCTCGTGACGACGCAGTCGCGTCAGAACGGCGCGGATATGGGTCAGCAGGGGGTCGAACTGCTTCGGTGTCAGTTTGAAGCACTTGAACAGGTCGCCCAGCTTGTCCAGCTCCTCGATTGACTTCTTGTTGCCTCTGCCCTGTTTGGCTACGGTGGCAGCTGCCTTGTCATACTGCTTGCGCAGCTCGGTAAAGCGTATACGAGCTTCCTCAGGGTCAGGACCGGATGCGGACTCATCGTCGTCATCAGTGTCCAGCCCATCATCGTCATCATCGCTGTCGTCCTTCGAGGACTCAGCCACGGCCGGCTCTTCGCTGGCGGCGGGCGGGGGGATGTCGTCATCGTCGCTGGGCTCCTGGTAGCCGGTGATCAGCTCGTTGAGGCGGCGCTCTTCCGACTCCACCAGGGCGTATTCGTTCAGCACATGTTCAACGGTACCCGGGAAGTGGGCCATGGCTTTCATCAGCTCGCGAATGCCTTCCTCGATGCGTTTGGCGATGACAATTTCGCCCTCGCGCGTAAGCAACTCCACGGTGCCCATCTCGCGCATATACATGCGTACCGGGTCCGTGGTGCGGCCGGCCTCGCTTTCAACCGCTGCCAGGGCTGCTGCCGCTTCCGCCGCAGCCACCTCGTCTTCGGTGCCGACCTCGTTTTCGTCTTCGGCCATCAGCAGGGCATCGGTATCGGGTGCGGTCTCGAAGACCTTGATGCCCATGTCGTTGATCATCTGGATGATGTCTTCGACCTGATCCGGATCGGAAATCGACTGTGGCAGGTGGTCGTTAACCTCTGCGTAGGTCAGGTAGTTCTGCTCCTTTCCTTTGGCGATCAGAGATTTGAGACTGGATTGCGGAGTGTTGGTATCAGACATTAGGTTCCCGGCTTCGCGTTACGTATAAATTTGGGTGATGGGCGGCTGTCCATCTGAAAAACAGCCGGCCATTATACTGGGTTATTGGCTGGCGTGCCTATTGGTTTAGACCGTTTCATCAACTATTTACTTCGGGCCAGCCTGCGCGGTCTCACAAGCCGGTCTAGTGGTTACATCGGTTTTAATCCGGCAGCCCTGCCGGACGGCTCAGCTTTTCGCGCAGTTCCTGAAGGGTTCTGTCAATGTCCGACTTCTTCTGGGTATCTGACAATATTCTGTCAATTATCTGCCTGAATTCCTCGCTGATCCCCTCCGTGGGGGTTATTTTCTCTTCGCGCATCAGTTGGGTAAGCCGGTTGCCGACCGGGGAATCGTAGAAGTACCCCAGCATCGTATAGGTGGTTATATTGGGGGTGTTACGCACCAATTCAATGAGATCCAGCAGCATGCGGGAGTTTTCGCCGTCCAGTTCCGCCAGTTGGGACAAATCCCGGTCGATTTCCAGCGCAATCCCGGGTTTGGCCAGAATCAGCTCGATCGCTTTCAGGCTCCAGGATTTTTTCTGGCTGATGGGGGTATTTCCAGGCCTGGGTGCGGACCGGGAACCTTGCTGCTGCCAGTCCTGTACATGGCCAGGCGCAGTGTCGGCAGGGCGCTCCGGTATGGCGGCGGGCTGATTTCCTGCCAGGCCGTCAAGCTGGGCTTTGCTCACACCCACCAGGGCTGCCAGTCGATCCAGCATCAACTCCCCGTAGATGCCCTTCGGGAACTGACTCAGCAGGGGGCGCGCGAGTTTCCCGAGTCTGGCCCGGTCGGCGATATCTTCCAGGTCCAGGTCCGCCGCCAGCTTTTCAAAGAAGAAGTCCGCCAGCGGCATGGCGTTGTCCATGCGCTCGAGAAAGCGTTCCTTGCCGATCTGCCTGACCAGGCTGTCCGGGTCCTCTCCCTCCGGCAGGAACAGGAAATTAATCTCGCGGCCATCCTCCATAAGCGGAATGCTGGCCTGCAGGGCCCGCCACGCCGCGGCTCGGCCGGCCTCGTCCCCGTCAAAGCAGAAAATAACCTCGTTAACCAGCCGGAACAGCCGGTTGAGGTGATTGGCGTTACAGGCGGTGCCCAGAGTTGCCACGGCATTGCTGATACCGGATTGCGCCAGGGCTATAACGTCCATATAGCCTTCCACGACCAGTGCGCGCTCCAGCTTCTGATTGGCACGCCGGGCTTCAAACAGACCATAAAGCTCCCTGCCTTTGTGGAAGACTGCGGTTTCCGGCGAGTTCAGGTACTTGGGTTTCTCATCGCTCAGCACCCGGCCGCCAAAGCCGACTACCTGGCCGCGGCTGTTGCGGATTGGAAACAGGATGCGGTTCCGGAAGCGATCGTAGTAGTGAGGGTTGTCACCGTCCCCGGCAGGCTCGTCCGTATCAGAGCGGTTTTGTTTTTCTTTTTCGACGACGAGGCCGGCCTCGAGCAACAGCTTACGCTGTTCTTCCGTGGTGCCAAGGGCTGACAGCAGGTTGTCCCAGCCCGGCGGGGCATAGCCAAGCATGAAGTCCCTGGCGATGGCGCCACTCAGGCCTCTGGTTTTCAGGTAGTCGATTGCCTCCTGGCGGTTGCTGTCCTGGCGCAGGCGGGTCTGATAAAAATGCTTGGCCTGGTCCAGCAGCTGCAGCAGTTGCGCAGCCCGGGATTGCCGCTGCTGTTCTGCCCGGCTGGTTGCCTCCCGAGGTACTTCCAGGCCGTACTCGCCGGCCAGGGCCTCCACGGCCTGGGGAAAATCCAGGCCGTCGAAGTTCATCAAGAAACCAATTGCGTTGCCGCCGACGCCACAGCCGAAACAGTAGTAGAACTGTTTATCCGGCTCAACGCTGAAAGAGGGGGATTTTTCCTGGTGAAAAGGGCACAGTCCGGAATAGTTCTTGCCGGTCTTGCGCAGCTTCACCCGCTTGTCGACGACATCGACTATATCCGCCCGATTGAGCAGGTCGTCGATGAAGCTTTGCGGGATCAGTCCTGCCATAGAGAAATCAAGGAAATGTCGTTGCCGGGGTGACGATGAGCAACCGGCGCGGTTGCCCGGCGGCCTTGCTGAAATCCTAGTTCACTCATCGGACCGGCGCAACGCTGCGGGTGTGAATGGTGGAAATGCTGCCCGGGGACCGGGGCAGAGACTGTCAGTCCAGCAGGTTCTTGATCTGCTTGCTGACTTCGCCCATGTCGGCTCGTCCCTGCACCTTTGGCTTCACCAGGGCCATGACCTTACCCATGTCACGCATGGACTCGGCCTTGGTTTCGGCAATGGCAGTCTGAATGAGGGCGGTCAGCTCGGCTTCATCCAGGGCTTCCGGCAGGAACTCCTGCAATACGTCTATCTCGCGGGCTTCCTTCTCGGCGAGATCCTGGCGTCCACCGGCTTCAAACTGGCGTACCGATTCCCGACGCTGTTTGACCATCTTGTCCAGGATAGAGAGAATGCGGGCGTCATCGGGTTCGATGCGCTCGTCCACTTCCACTTTCTTGACTTCTGACAGTGCCAGGCGCAGGGTTCCGAGGCGCTCCTTGTCCTTGGCACGCATCGCGGATTTCATTGCTTCGGTAAGCTGCTGTTTCAGTGCGCTGTCTGCCATGATCGCTCCTGCAGGACTGACAATGCGGGTCTCAGGCCCGGCTCAAGACAACTGTTAGCCGTTCCGCTACCCGCCCGGGGCGGGCCGCTGGATTAAGGCTGGTCTGGCGAGGGTGGCCGGGGCCGGTGACCCAGGGGGCACCGGGCTGTCCCGATCAGTACAAGCGCTGGGTTTTTTTAGTCTCGCGCTGCACTTTCTTAAGGTGGCGCTTGACCGCTGCCGCTGCTTTTCGCTTACGGATAGAAGTCGGCTTCTCGTAAAACTCCCGCCGCCGGACCTCGGCCAGGATACCGGCCTTCTCACAGGAACGCTTGAAGCGTCGCAGGGCGACGTCAAAAGGCTCGTTCTCTTTTAACTTAACTTGTGGCATGTATAAAACACCTACTCTGGTTTTCGCCAATTCGAAAGGCCGCATATATTAATGCCCCACTCTGGCAAATGCAAAGAAAAAACCGTCCTTTTGGACCGCGATACGGTGCCGATGGCCGGTTTCTGCCCGATTCGCCGTGTACCTTACCTGGTGGGTTGCCTCGAATAGTGTTGGCTGGCCTCGTCCAGAACAGGATACACTTTGCCTCCTGATGAGAGTCCTCGGTATAGAAACTTCCTGCGATGAGACCGGTGTTGCTGTTTATGACAGCGAGCGGGGCCTGTTGGCGGACTGCCTTTACAGCCAGGTTGAGATTCACGCCCGCTATGGCGGTGTGATCCCCGAGCTGGCGTCCCGCGACCATGTGCGTAAGACATTACCGCTGATCAACGAGGTACTGGAGAAAGCCGGCCTCGGCCGCCAGGATCTGGATGGTATCGCCTACACCGCTGGCCCTGGCCTGGTCGGGGCGCTATTGGTAGGAGCGTCCATCGGCCGGGCCATGGGCATGGGCCTGGGTATTCCCACCCTGGGCGTTCACCATATGGAAGGGCATCTGCTGGCGCCGATGCTGGAAGAGGATCCCCCGTCGTTTCCCTTTGTCGCCCTGCTGGTTTCCGGTGGACACACCCAGTTGGTCCGGGTGGAGGGAATCGGTCGTTATCAGTTGTTGGGTGAGTCCCTGGATGATGCGGCGGGGGAGGCGTTCGATAAAGTTGGCAAGATGCTCGGGCTGGCCTATCCGGGCGGGCCCAGAGTGGCGGCTCTTGCAGAACAGGGCACTGTCGGCGCATTCGATTTTCCACGCCCGATGGTCAATCGGCCGGGGCTGGACTTCAGTTTCAGCGGCCTGAAAACCTTTGTGCGCAATACCATTGAGGACCAGCGGGACGCAGACGGGCAACTGGACAGCCAGGTTGCTGCGGATATCGCCCGGGCCTTCGAGGAAGCCGTCGTCAACACCTTTGTTATCAAGTGTCGCCGCGCGTTGGAGCACACCGGCCTGCAGACCCTGGTTATTGCCGGCGGGGTAAGTGCTAACTTGCGACTACGTGAGGGGCTCGGCCGGTTGGTTCAGGGGCTGGGCAGCCGGTTATATTACGCCAAGCCGCGCTTCTGCACCGACAACGGTGCCATGATCGCCTATGTGGGTTGCCAGCGCCTGATGGCCGGTGAGCAGGATGCGCTGGTGATAAACGCCCGGCCCCGCTGGCCTCTGGACAGTCTGGCACCGCCGGCCTCCGGGCCTTAAAATTCACGCCGCACAAGGTTTACCCATGGATACAGTTTACATTCACGATCTGGAAATTGAGACCGTCATCGGTATCTACGACTGGGAGCGCGAGCAGAAACAGGTTATCAGGCTGGACTTGGAGATGGCGACCGATATTCGGCCGGCAGCCCGCGATGACGATATCGCTCTGGCGCTGGACTACAAGCGGGTCGCCAAGCGCCTGATCGCCTATGTTGAGAGTTCAGAGTTTTTCCTGGTCGAGACACTGGCAGAGGAACTCGCCCGCATCGTCATGCAGGAATTCAATGTCCCCTGGTTGAAGCTGAGGCTCGGCAAACCGGGCGCGGTTACCGGCTCCCGTGAAGTCGGTGTGCTGATTGAGCGAGGTCAGAGAGCTGGCACTGCTTACAGCGCCCGGGCCTGAACACAATGCCGCTGGTCACTCTCAGCCTCGGCAGTAATATCGAGCCGGCGATCAATATTCGCCAGGCGCTCAATGCCCTGCGCTCGCTCTATGGCGATCTGAAAACTTCCCCGGTTTATGAAAGCGAGGCTGTGGGCTTCAGTGGCGCCAACTTTCTCAACCTGGTGGTGGCAATGACAGTGGATGCCAGGCTGGAAGATCTGGCCAGCGAGCTGAAAAAACTGGAACGGCAGCAGGGCAGGGATCACTCAGCAGGCAGCTTCGCCGCCCGCACGCTGGATGTTGATATTCTCACCTACGGTGAGCTGCGGGGCGAGCAGGCGGGCATGCGCCTGCCGCGTTCGGAGATTACCCGCTACGCCTTCGTGTTACAGCCATTGGCAGACCTTCTCCCGGATGCGCTGCATCCCACCCTCGGCAGATCCTACCGCGAACTATGGGAGCAGTTTCAGCGGGATGAGGGAGACAGCCAGCGTCTGTGGCCGGTTCCGTTTGACTGGAACAACGCCGGTTGAGTCGCAGGCGGCTTAAAGGAGGCCAGCCCTGAAATTTCCGGGCTAGAGGTTGAGCCGCCGACCCCCGTCGACACGGATGACCTCACCGGTCATGTAACTGGCCCCGGTTGCCAGGAAAAAAACCGCTTCGGCAATATCCCCTGGCGTGCCGGTCGTGCCCAGGGGTACCTGGTCGAGAACTGCCTGCTGGGCTGCAGTGGCGGTTTCGTCCTGCTCGTGTTCTGGCCAGAGAATGGCGCCAGGAGCCACACCATTGACGCGAACGTTAGGCGCCAGCTCAATCGCCAGTGACCTGGTCATAGCCTGCAGGCCGGCCTTGGCAATGCTGTAAACAGGGTAGTTCTTGAGCGGCCGTTCAGCATAGATGTCAAGCAGATTGACGATAGAGCCATGGTTCTGACGGATCTCATCAGCCAGCGCCTGGCACAGAAAGAAGGCGCCGCGCAGATTGCTGTCCGTCAGTTCATCCCAGTTGCTGCTGGTGACCGTCCCCAGGGGGGTTGGATAAAATGTGGAGGCGTTGTTTACCACGACATCCAGGCGCCCGAATGCCAGCGTGGCCTGCCTGGCCAGAGTCAGCACTTCCTGGTCCCGGGTGAGGTTGGCCTGTATCACCATGGCAGAATTCTGACGTGATCGATTCAACTGGCCGGCAAGCTGCCCCGCTTCCTGCAGCGAGTCATTGCAATGCACGAGCACCTTATAACCGTGCTCATGGAATTTTTGTGTGATAGCCAATCCTATGCGTTTTGCCGCACCGGTAATCAGGACTACCGGTTCTACGGCTGTCTCGTTCATTTGTTTCTCCCCAGTTTCAGGCTGATGAGCTCGCTGCGATGCTGGTGGATCAGACCCTTGATGGTGTCGGGCTGATCTCTCTCACCGGTGCGCCCGGCCAGCAGTTCGGCCACATTCAGCGAACTGGCCGCCTGCTGTGCGGCCAGCAGCAGATCCCGCTGTGGATAGGCCTGATCCTCCAGCCCGGTGCGGCCACGGGAATCCGCCTCGCAGGCCAACAGAAAGCGCTGCATGCGTTGCGGGCGGCGAAACGCGTCAAGTGCCTCTAACAGCTCAAGAATGGTGCCGCTGCGCATTTCTTTGAGAGCATGCATCCGGGTGTGGTACTCACACACCAGCAGAGCCAGGTCTCCGTACTCCCTTGGGACCCGCAGGCGGGTGTTGATCTGCCTGATCAGTGGCAGGCCCAGGGTTTCATGGCGATAGTGATGGGGCCAGTTGTCCCGCGGCGTGACACCTTTGCCCACATCGTGCACTACGGTGGCATAGCGCACCACCGGGTCGTCGGTCAGGCGGGTCGCCTGTTCCAGCACCAGCATGACATGCTCGCCGGTGTCGATCTCCGGGTGGTATTTTTCCGGTTGCGGCACGCCAAACAGACAATCCACTTCCGGCAGCAACACGGCCAGCGCACCACAGGCCCGCAGGCTGCGGAAAAAAGTCACCGGGCTGGATTCCTGCAGGGCGGTCTCGATTTCCCGCCACACCCGTTCGCTGACCAGGTGTTCGAGTTCGCCGGCCGCGACCATACGCTTCATGAGAGCCAGGGTGTCATCCGCAATCCTGAAACCCAGTTTCGCAAATCGGGCGGCAAACCGCGCCACCCGCAGTACGCGCAGCGGATCCTCGCTGAAAGCCGGTGAGACATGACGCAGCAGACGGTCCTCCAGATCCTGCCTGCCACCGTAGGGATCGATCAGTCTGCCGTCGCAGTCCTCCGCGATAGCATTGATGGTCAGATCCCTGCGCAGCAGATCCTCTTCCAGAGACACAGTCTCTGAAGCTTCGAAGGAGAATCCCTTATAACCGTGGCCGGTTTTGGTTTCTTTGCGGGCGAGGGCATATTCTTCATGGGTTTGTGGATGCAGAAACACCGGGAAATCCTTTCCCACCCGTCGATAGCCCTTATCCAACAGCGTTCTGTCGCGGGCACCCACTACCACCCAGTCCCGTTCCTTGACCGGAATGCCGAGAAGTTTGTCCCGTACTGCGCCGCCAACCAGGTATACCTGCATGAATAGGCCTATACGCTGAATAGTTTGTGGTCTTCCAGGCGCATCATGGTCAGCTCCCGACCCCAGACACAGCCGGTATCCAGGGCGTGCACGTGCTCCTTACCGGTGAAACCTTCCAGTGCCGCCCAGTGCCCGAACAGGATATTGGCTTTTGGTGTGATCTGTTCGAAATCGAACCAGGGCCGGAATCCTGCCGGGGTAAATGCCAGGCCTTCCTTGATGCTGAAGTCCATCCTGCCTTCCGCCGTGCAGAAACGGACCCGGGTGAGGTAATTGGTGATTACCCGCAGGCGTTTCATGCCGGTGAGATCATCGCTCCAGCAGTCCGGCTGATCGCCGTACATTTTTCTCAGGTACTTGAGAAAGTTGTCTCCCTTCAGCGCCAATTCCACTTCGGCGCCGTAATCCAGGGTTTTCTGCAGCGTCCATTGTGGCGCCACACCCGCGTGGAGCATCAGATAGCTCTGAATGCCGAACGAGGTTTCCATGCTGTCATAGTGAACCAGAGGCTTCTGGCGCAACCACTCGGCCAGTTGCGGGCTGTCCGGCGCATCCAGCAGCTTCTGCAGGGTATCCTTGTTGCGCGCTTCGATGCAGCCGTAATAAATCGCCAGATAGTGCAGGTCGTGATTACCCAATACGATCTGCACGGAATCGTCGATGTCGCTCAGGTAACGCAATGTGTCGAGGGATTTCGGGCCTCGATTGATCAGATCACCGACACACCAGAGCTCGTCCTGACCGGGGCAGAAGTCAACCTGCTTGAGCAGTTTCTTCAGGGGTTTGTAGCATCCCTGGATGTCGCCGATGGCGTAAACGGTCATTAATACTTCCGTAGCTGGATTGTTTAACGGGAACTCTACTGCACAGCTTACCGTGCAAAGTTTTCCTCGGGCCCGGTAAATTCAGAATTTAGAACGCGCAGGCAACTGCCGTAAGTATAGCACTACCGGTGCACACACCGGTTGCTTATCCGTATCGCCCCCGCGGTGGATGATTCTGCCCCGGTCTCAATTGCCGACAGGTTGTCCGGCGATGCTGTCGGCAATTCTTGCGTAGTCAGCAAGACTGAGATTTTCCGGCCGTAAAGTCACATCCAGCGACAGCTGTTGCAAGGTCTCTTCGGGGACAAGACTCCGCAGGCTGTTTCTCAGGGTCTTGCGGCGTTGCGTGAAGGCGGTGCGGATCACGTTCTGCAGGCATTCCACATCCTTTACGGTCACCGGGGGATTGTCGTGAGGAGTCAGTCTGACTATGGCCGAGCTCACTTTGGGTTTGGGTGTGAATGCCGCCGAGGGAACGTTGAATAAATGTTCCACTTTGCAGAAGTACTGCGCCATCAGGCCGAGGCGCCCGTAGTTGTTGTCTCCGAGGCCTGCCGCCAGTCGATTGACGACCTCCAGTTGCAGCATAAAAGTCATATCCTTGATCAGGGTTTGTTGTCGCAGCAGGTGAAAGATAACAGGCGTGGATATGTTATACGGCAGATTCCCGACAATCCGCAGCGATCGCGGCTGGTCAGTAAGCTGAGAGAGGTCAAATTTCAGTGCGTCTCCCTGGTGAATATGAAAATATTTTTCCTGCTGAAGGGTTCTGGCGAGATAGTCGACCAGGTCTCTGTCCAGCTCGATAGTATCCAGTCTCCCACATTTGTGCAGCAGGTGGCGGGTCAGCGCGCCTTTGCCGGGGCCGATCTCTACGACATGATCCTGCGGTTGCGGGTCGATAGAATCTATTATCCGCTCGATTACAGTTTCGTCATGGAGAAAGTTCTGACCAAAGCGCTTTCTCGGGGTATGGCGAAAAGCATCTGGTCTGGCGCGATTGTTCACGATAAGGGGTCTCCGTCAGGGACTGCGAGCGGCTGTTTACCGGCCGCGGGCTTGAGTACTTTGCTGAACCATCTGTTGTGCGGTAGCGATGGCGTGATACAGGCTGCCGCAATCTGCGGCGCCGGTACCAGCCAGGTCCAGTGCGGTGCCATGGTCTACTGAGGTGCGGATGATGGGCAGTCCCAGAGTGATATTGCTGGCCCGGCCAAAGCCCTTGAACTTCAACACCGGCAATCCCTGATCGTGGTACATGGAAAGCACCGCATCGGCATCGGCCAGGTACTTGTCCGTGAACAGGGTATCGGCTGGCAGGGGACCGATAAGAGTCATACCCCTGGTACGCAGAGATTCGAGAACCGGCTCAATGATTTCGATTTCCTCCCGTCCCAGATGTCCGCCTTCACCGGCGTGAGGGTTGAGTCCACAGACCAGGATGCGGGGCCTTGCGATGCCGAACTTACTGCGCAGGTCAGCATCGAGAATGGTGATGATCTTGCGTAATCGCTCGGGGGTGATGGCCTCAGGTACCTGCGCCAGTGGCAGATGGGTTGTCACCAGGGCTACCCGAAGCCCTTCGGTGGCCAGCATCATGACCGTAAGCGATTGTTGGCAAAGCTCTGCCAGGAACTCCGTGTGACCGGAGAAGGGGATGCCTGCCTGATTGATAATGCCCTTATGCACCGGGCCGGTCACGAAGGCATCGCCCTGGTGTTGCTGGCACAGAGTAACCGCCAGTTGCAGGGTTTCCAGTACGTAAGGCGCATTGGCCACATCGGCCGTGCCGACAACACAGGGGGCACGCAGAGTCACCGGTGCAATCAGCAGCCTGCCTGGTTTGCTGGCCTGGCGAGGAGCCACCGGATCAAACAGTGTCAGCTCCAGAGGTAAGCCCAGCAGACTGGCCCGCTCGGCCATCAGTTGCGGGTCCGCCACCACGACAAGTTCGCAATCAGCAGGCGGCTGCTGTGCCACCTGAATGCAGATGTCCGGGCCGATACCGGCCGGCTCCCCCGGGGTGATGATAAGTCGCTGGATCGGCTCACTCATTGCGTAAATTCTTGGTCCAGCGTCGTTGCGCTACTACCGAAGCCGTATTACCGGCGATGTCGTGGTTCTACTCTTTGAATTCGACGAATGCAGACTCGCGAATCTCTATCAGCCAATTCTGCAGCTCCAGGTCGAATTTGCGGTTGCGCAAGGCATTTTCGGCCTGTGATCTGCTGAACTGCTGGCTCAGGTCCCGCTCCCGGCGGCCCAGTACCTCGGCGATGTGCCAGCCCGTGGCAGTGCGGAAGGGTTCGCTCAATTCGCCGATTTCCAGCTCGTCTACCACAACTTCCATTTCCGGAGGCATGCCGCCTTCGTTTACCCAGTCCAGGTCACCGCCGGCTACGACCGAAGAGGCGTCGTCGGAATTCTGCCGGGCCAGGTTCTCAAAGTCCTCCCCGCTGATGATACGTTCCCGCAGGCGTGAAACCAGCGCCTGAGCCTGCTCGTCGGTGCGGATTTCATTGGGAGAGACCATAATGTGACGAATATGGGTCTGATTCACTACCCGGTCGGTTCCGCCCCGCATGTCAGCCAGTTCGATAATATGGAACCCATTGCCGGCCCGAACCGGCCCCGTCACCTGGCCGACCCGCATGTCCGGTACCAGTTCCGCGAACAGACTTGGAATCTGCTCCAGCCGGCGCCAGCCCAGGCTGGTCGAGCCTACCTGAAAGCGTCGGTTCAGCCGTGCTTCAGCAACCAGTTCCTGAAAGTCCACGCCGTTTTCGGCGAGCGAGACCAGTTGAGAGGCAAATTGCAGTTTTTCTTCAACTACCTGACGTGAATCCCCTTCGTTGATCGGAATCAACAGATCCTCGACCAGATAGTCGGGCGCCATGGCCGCACGCCCCATCTCCGAGTTGAGGAAGTTCTCAATTTCCTGCTCGGTAATGTTGATGCGGCGATTGACCAGGCCCCGCTGCAGTTCCTGCAGGGTCAGTTCCCGGCGCACCTGCTCCCGGGTCTGGCGGTACACGCCTGCCTGTTGGAGCGCGGAGATATACTCGTCGAAGCTCAGGTTGCTCTGCTGTGCGAGATTGGCCATCACCCGGTTCAGGGTATCGTCGTCGAAGCGGATACTGGCGCGCTCGGCCATCTGTAACTGGATGCTTTCCAGGACCAGGATGTCCAGCAATTCTTTCCGCAGCTCCTCCATGGGGGGCAGCGGTCGGTTGGCCTGCCTGGCCTGGGCAAGTATTTCCGCAAGCCGGGAGTCCAGCTGGCTCTGCAGTATGACGTCGTCATCGACAATGGCGATTACCCTGTCCAGGCTGATGCGCTGGGCCTGGGAGTCCAGAGAGAGTGTCATCAGGCACAGTGCCATCAAAGGCGCGACTAACAGAACGGCTGGCTTGCGCCAGTCGGTAAACCGGTAAGTGTGTCTATTCATAAAGTGTGTTCATAAAGTCTGGTTATCTAAAGACGGTCTTAAAAATCAGGGCTGATCAGGGTCGCGGAATCCCTGGATACTATCACTTAACAGGTTGCTCAGTCCCCCGCCGGTGATATTGCCCAGACCATGCAGGGTGAACTGAAAGAACACCCCCCGGTCGGGTTCGACATTGGCCAGAAAAAGCTGGAAAGGCCGCACCCATTCCCGGGCGATTACCCGGATTGTCGTGCAGCAGTTACTGAATTCGACACCGGCAAAGGTCTCCAGGTTCCGGGAATTGGCGTGGTCATAGTTCCAACGACCGAGAAGTCGCCAACTATTATTCAATGGCAATACCACAGAGGCGTCGGTTTGCTTGATACGGGGGTCGATATTCGGACCCAGCAGAAAATCCGGCAGGGTAATGACATCCCGGAACCGATAGGCAAGATCAAAAATCAGATTATCAGGCGACTGGAAATTGAAATTGAAACTACCCTCGATAACATCCTGCTGTTCCTCATCCCACTGCAGGTCGGCGCCGAGGCGCCAGTACTCGCTGAACGCGTAGCGGAACTCACCAACCAGAGCCGAACTCGAGCTGGATGTGGAATAGAGGGGCACCCAGGATTGCAGGGGGTTGCTCAGAGTCACCTGCCGGTCTTCGAAATAGGTGATCTGCCCCAGACTGACCCGGGCCCGTTCCCGGCCGTTGTTGTCGAGGATGCGACTGGTGACGGCAGCTGTCAACTGGTCGGCATTGGTCACCCGGTCACCGCCAGCAAAACGATCGTCGCGAAATAACTGATTGAAGCTGAAGCTATACTCAGTAGTGTCGAACAACGGTAACGTACTCTGGTCTTCGAACTCACTGTTCAGGTAGTAAAGCCGGGGTTCAAGGGTCTGGGTAAAGCCGTTGCCAAACTGCATCGGGCGTTCAAAAACAAGCCCGGTATCGAGGCTCATCACGGCTACGCCGATTTCCGGGTCTTCCTCGGTATAAATACCCTGATCCTGCAGGTCATAGCCAATATGGTGGTACTTGGCCGTGGGCCTGACAAACCATCCGGGGGTTTCCAGTGCCAAGCTTATCCGAGGCTCCAGATTGACCCGATTGCCGGTTACCAGCGCGCCGGCCTGAATCTGTTCCTGGCTCAGCAGCGACTCGGTCAGGTTCCGGTCGAAGCTGGTAAATTCTGCATCCAGTCCGAAACGAAGATCACCCAGGATCGGCAGATCGCTGCTGAGTTTCATCTGTGGCAGACGGTCGAAGGGGCGGGTCAGATCTGACAGTGAGAACCGTGAATCGAGGAATGGGTCCAGCACCTGGTTTCGCTGTACGTTGAGGCTGGCCTGCAGCAGATCGCTGCGAAAATTCACTCGACCCTGGCGGTTCAGATTCGTGCGACTGGACACGTTGAGGCCGCTGCCGCCGAAATCGTCGAAGTAGGCATAGTCGCTGACGGCGTTGTAATCGACATAGGTCGTCAGGTTGTCGCCAATTCTGCCGGTATGCTCGAAACCGATAAACCAGCGATTTTCCTGAGGCGGTCGTTCGATGTCAGGGGTACCGGTGCTGTCCGCCTGGTACCGTTTGTCGCCGGCAAGATGGGAAACATTCAAGGTATTCATGGACCAGTTCGCCAGGTAGCGGGCTTCACCGTTGACGAGCAGACCCCGGTCGGAGATCAGGCGTGGCGCCAGTGTGGCATCGTAATTCGGGGCGAGGTTCAGGTAGTAGGGTGCCTGCAGATCGGTGCCGCCATCCCGGGTCGAGCCAATGCTGGGTGCCAGAAAACCGGATACCCGTTCGTCGCTGAGAGGGAATGTCAAAGTGAATGGGAAGTAGAACACGGGAAAGTCACGTATTCGCAAACTGGTTCCCTTGGCGTAGCCACGGCCGGCCTGCTGGTCGATCACAATGCTGCTGGCACTGAGCTGCCAGAATTCACTTCCCGGTTCGCAGCGGCTGAATTCACCATTGGTGATGGTCAGCAGATTGCTCTCGGAAGAATACACGATGCTCTCGGCTCTACCATGGGTTCCGCTGGCATGGAGCACATACCGGGCATTGCCCAGACGACTGCTCGTGGCCTGGGAATCGATGAATGCCGAGCTGCCTCGCATCAATACGCCCGGTTCGCGGAACTCCACGTTGCCTTCCATCAGCACCGAGCGGTCTGCGCCGCTGATGGTGGTTGCCTGATCGTTGTTGACGGTGCGGCTCCCCTGACGAACCTGCACGACGCCGTTGATACTAAGGGTGTCATCCGGCAGGCGGGTGAAACCCCGCTCGGTGGTAAATTGGATCGGCGCACCGGCAGGGCTCTCAGTGGTGCTGCCAGGCTCTCTGGCCGGCTCGATGAAGGCACCGCAGCAGTTATCCGGAATGCCGGCGAGCTCGCCCGGGCTCAGCTGATCCCTGGGTACCCAGTCCAGCTCGTTACCTCGATTCGCCGGCGGGGCGGTGCGGGATGGGTTCACGCCTCTGGATGCCACCGGGCCGGGTATGGCTCGGTCAGGGGGGGTGACCTGGGTTGGTCTGATACCGACCGCGCCACCGGGGTCTCGATTGTCGCTGTTACCGTTGGCTGGGGCCGGGGCTGGCTGGAATGGTAATGTACTGGTGCAGATCCAGCCGTCACCACTGTCGTTGGGGTGGCAGTCGAAAATGTTACCGTCCTGGCCCTGAGCGGGCGGAGAGGACTGCAGAGCCAGCAACCCCGCTGAAAAGATGACGGAATATCTGGCGCTGAGACGATGTTTTTTTGCTGACATCTTTCGGAATTCTGGCTGATTTCGGTCGGGCCAGGGTCACGGATGGATCAGTGCGCCGACAGTGCCTGGTCTCTGGTTAGACAGGGCTCGCATGATAAAGCATTTTGTCCGGGCCTTCACCTTGGATCGGTGTTGAGCGTATCGTCCGTCTCTGGGTATCCCACCGTTTCGCCATCACCAGGGCCGGGCGCCACCTTTTTTTTACTCTTACTACGGCGCTTCGCAGTGGGCCTGGCGGGTTCCGTCGGAGGCAGGGCCGCCGACTGACTGGGAGCGGTAACAAGATGCAGTTCCCGCTGCGGAAAGGGTATGGAGATCCCCTCACGGTCAAACCGCAGTTTCACCTCGCGGATGATGTCCCAATAGACGGTCCAGTAATCTTCTGTCCTGCTCCACGGACGCACAATAAAATTGACCGAGGAGTCCGCCAGCTCATTGAGCCGGATTACCGGTTCCGGTTCCGGCAGCACCAGTTCATGCCTGGAGACGATCTCTTTCAAAATGTTCTCGGCCTTCTCTATGTCATCCGAATAGGCTATGCCGAACACCATGTCCACGCGCCTGACCTTCTGAGCGGTGACATTCTTGATGATGCCGCCCCAGATCATGGAATTCGGCATGATGATGCGCTGGTTATCAAACGTATGGATGGTGGTGTTAACCAGACTCATCTGGGCGACTTTGCCGGCCATGCCGTTCAGCTCGACCACATCGCCGACGTCGTAGGGCCGATAAAAAAGAATCATCATTCCAGACGCGAAATTTGAGAGTGAGTCCTGCAGGGCGAAACCGATGATGAAACCGGCAATACCCAAGCCGGCGAGCAGTGGGCCAAGGGATATGCCAATCTGTGCCAGTGCGAACAAGATACCCAGCACCAGTACCAGATTCCCTGCCGTGGAAACGATCATGCGGCGCAGCAGTTCGGACAATTTCAGTTTTGATCGTTCCAGGCCCCGCTCCATCATTCGCCTGGCCACCCGGGACAGTTTGAAGGCGACAATCAGTACGATCAGAAAGACCACTACACCGATCACCAGGTCAGGACCTTCATTGATGGCGTAATCCAATGCCTGCTCGCTCCAGCTGGCCAACAGGTCGCCGAGAATCTGGGTATCGAAGGCATCCGACGTAATGGCTCCGGTAGTGACTACCAACTGCTCACGGAACTCCGCGGTTTCTGCGTCCAGTGCGTCAAGCTCGGCTACCACGTCCTGCAGTGAATCGGCGATGGCATTGACCCGCGCCACGGCCAGGCTCACCTGGGCCGCCAGGTCAGAATCACTTGGCAGGGTGCCGGAAGCGGCTCTTTTGTCCACCACCTGCTGCTGAGCCAGGTTCAGGTACACAGACAGGCTGACGGCGCGTCGCTCCAGGCTTTCCAGATAGGTGCTTTGCGCCGCGTCAGTGTTGTAGTCCAGCTCTACCATGGCTGCCAGGCTGTCAGCTGCCTGGGCGACCAGGCGATCGGCGGTGCGCAGATTGTCAAAAAAACGGCGATTGGCCGTCGTCTGTTCCACGGCGGACAGACTCGCATCGGGGTACACAACATTCTGTTCCAGCTGCCCCCACGCTCCGGTGGCGATGCGCAGGTTGTCGTCCAGATACGCCCTCGCACCGTCTGCATACTCCTCGTAGAGTTCGGTCTGGTCCTTTATTCCGGCTACTGCCCTGGCGAATGCCAGCTGCTGGGCAATCAGGTCGATCCGTTCCTGGTTCAACCGGTTTTGCAGGGCTCTGTTGACCTCTGGATTGTCAGCGGGTGAGCGCGCGGCAATTGCCTCCAGCAGGGACTGTTGCCGGTTGATATTCGCCAGGCGGTCGTCCAGACGTTCCCGCTGATTCTCATTGCCATCGGTTGCCGGCTGGGTAGCCTGCTGCTGGGCCTGCGCCATACCGGCAAGCAGGGTCCAGAGCAGTGAGACGAGTAAAAGCTGGGAAAGTCGTTTCATGGTTGGCTGAACCCCGCAGGCGCTTTGTTACAGTTGGCGCCAATATGTGAGGCGCAGAGACAAAGCGTCGATATTATTGTTGGTGGCAGTGCTTGGCAAGTTCAGTCGCAAGATGACACCAAGGATCTATAACAGTCCTGGTGCAGCTCCCCGTCAGCCGTGTACAAAGCCTCTGAACTTTGACTTTGCCGACCAGACGCTGCCCCGTTGCTGACGGACCGGTTTCTCTTTTTCAACGTTACCACAAGAATCCAGAAGAAGGACTGCTCATCCTGCCATTCACAAGAAAGTATCGCCCCCTCGCAGTGCCTGGCTGCGTGCCACCCGGGCACCCTGCACAGCCCGGCCAAGGGTCAGTACGGTTGTGTCCGGTGTCGGAGCGGTCGATCCGGTGGCGCACTTTGCTTGCCGTGTGCGGACCGGTATAGTGGCTGCTGAAATTCACCCACCGAAGCGCAGGAGCGTCACATGAAATACCGAAACTTGGCCGATACCGGCGTTTTTGTTTCTGAACTTTGCCTTGGCACGATGACTTTCGGCGGCCAGGGGCAGATCTGGGAAACAATCGGCGGGCTGCATCAGTCGGAAGCTGACGCGCTGGTGGGACGAGCCCTGGACCAGGGCATTAATTTTATCGATACCGCCAATGTCTATTCGGCCGGCGAATCGGAGATCATGACCGGCAAGGCGCTGCGGGGCAAACGCCACGACGTGGTACTGGCCACCAAGGTGCGAGGCCGAATGGGCCCCGGCCCCAACGACGTGGGGTTGTCACGCCTGCACATCATGCAAAGCGTGGAGGCCAGCCTCAAGCGTCTCGACACCGACTACATCGATCTGTTCCAGATCCACAGGTGGGACGAGTACACCAGCCTGGAAGATACCCTGCGCGCACTGGACGACCTTGTCCGCCAGGGTAAGGTGCGATACATCGGCTGCTCCAATCTGCCCGCCTGGGAACTCATGAAAGCCCTGGGTATTTCCCGTGCGCAGGGGCTGGAAACGTTTAAAACCACCCAGTCCTACTATTCGCTGGTGGGCCGCGAACTGGAGCGGGATACAATCCCGCTGATCGAGAATCAGGGTCTGGGTCTGCTGGTGTGGAGCCCCCTGGCGGGTGGGTTTCTCAGTGGCAAGTTCACCAGGCAGTCTGAGGGTGAGGGGCGTCGTGCCAGTTTTGATTTTCCGCCCATTGATCGGGAAAAGGGCTACGACATCGTCGATGTGCTGGTCCGTATCGCCAGCGAGAAAGCCGTCAGCCCGGCGCAGGTGGCCCTGGCCTGGATACTGGCGAACGACGCCGTAACCAGTGTGATTATCGGCGCGCGGCGACTTGATCAACTGGAGGATAACCTGGGCGCAGTGGCGGTCCAGCTTACTGATAAGGAACTAGAAGCCCTGGGTGCCGTGAGCCAGCTACCCGCGCCTTACCCGCACTGGATGGAATCGTTGGGGTCTGATCGACGCCCTGGTGAAGAGCGGCGTTTTGATAAACAAGAAGACAATTAATTGCCAGCTGCCGCATCTGCCCGGAGACTTCAGAGTGGCAGCAGGCTCTGCCACCCGGCTTTATCTTGATCTGTCTTGCGCGACTGTTACCTGACGTGCTCTGACATAGTCTTCCCAGGAAGAACACAATAAATAGCAAAAAAATAAATAGGACACCCAAAAAAGTAGAATAATCAGTAGAATAATCAGGACACCCACAGATTTTTTGTGTTTATTTAGCATATATTCCGATATCGACTATAACTGTTAGTAAGTGTTTCTGGTTCACGGAGGAACCGATGCCCTTAGCCCGATATCGCCTGGTCGATCCCGGTACCACGCCTTACTATCACTGCATTTCCCGCTGCGTGCGCCGGGCATTTCTGTGCGGTAGGGATAGCTGCACCGGTCGAAACTTCGATCACCGTAAACAGTGGATTCTTGATCGTATCAAACGGCTTTCCTCAGCTTTTGCTATTGACGTCTGCGCCTACGCAATCATGTCCAATCACTTTCATCTGGTTTTGTGTATAGATTCTCAGGCCGCCACCGGGTTGTCCGACAAAGAAGTGATAGAGCGTTGGCTTCTGCTGTTTAAAGGACCAGAACTGGCCAGGAAACACCTGGCAGGCGAATCGCTGACGGCCTGGGAATCGAAAGCATTGCTTTCACTCGTGGAAGTTTGGCGATCGCGATTATCGGACCTGAGTTGGTATATGCGTTGTCTGAATGAAGCCATCGCCAGGCAGGCCAATGCTGAAGACAATTGCACGGGTCGCTTCTGGGAGGGCCGTTTCAAGAGCCAGGCCCTACTGAATGAGGCCGCATTGATCAGCTGTATGGCCTATGTTGATCTGAACCCGATCAGGGCAGAGATTTGTGATACGTTGGAGTCCTCAGATTTCACGTCAATCCAGGAGCGACTCCGTGATTGGTCATCCTCGCAATCGAAGGGCAAAAAAACTTGGCTCAAGCCTTTGAAAAGCCCTGGGGGACCAGATTCAAGAGATAAAATTCCCATTCAAAGCTTGGATTACTTCGAATTGGTTGACTGGACAGGCAGAGCTATCCGCCACGACAAACGAGGAGCTATACCCGCGCAAGTAGAACCGATTCTTAAGAGATTGAACGTAGTAGAGAAAAATTGGGTGGAAAACACGGAACAGTTTGGCAGGCGCTTTTATCGGGCCCTGGGTCGTGTTAATCAAATAAGAAAACTGGCGAGAAGAAGTAATCAGCGCTGGCTTCACGGATTAAAAGCGGCACAAGGATTTTATCATTACCCTTGTTCTTGATTTATTCTCTCCAATTGTTTGAAACAATAATTCCAACAGATAGATGGAATTTACTAAGCAAGAATTAATCACGTTTGCTTTAAGAATTGCTGAGGATGAAATTCTCTATCCTGATTTTCAGTAATAGATCCTAATGTTTGTAGCTACTGGCTTGAGAAGGACGACAACGTTCTAACCAACTAAACTGTGGGTGTCCTATTTGAGTAAACTAAACTGTGGGTGTCCTATTTGAGTAAACTAAACTGTGGGTGTCCTATTTGAGTCTCATGAGTTCGCTACTGGCTTGAGAAGGACGACAACGTTCTAACCAACTAAACTGTGGGTGTCCTATTTGAGTACCGAAAACATCGGGCAATTGAATTCGACAGGCCGGCCAGCCGCGTCCGATCTGTATTACACCCGTTTGGGACCGGTCCAAACGACCTTGTAAAGCTCACGCCTGCGGTCCAGGTAGTTACGCACTGATCCCTCGTTCTGCAGCGCTTTCAGCTTTTCAAAGTCAAGGTCGACGATCAGCATCATCTCGGTGTTGGGCGTGGTTTCCGACACGATGGCGTCATGGGGAAAGGCAAAATCCGAGGGTGAAAACACGGCGGAGTGGCCGTACTGAATATCCACGTTGTCCACCTTCGGCAGGTTGCCTACACTGCCGGCTATCGCCACGTAACATTCATTTTCAATGGCTCGGGCCTGGGAACAGCGACGCACACGTAGATAACCATTCTTAGTGTCGGTCCAGAAGGGTACGAACAGGATCTGCACTTCCTTTTCCGAGAGCAGCCGGGAAAGCTCCGGGAACTCCACATCGTAGCAGATCAGAATTCCGACTTTACCAAAGTCCGTATCGAAAACTTTGAGTTCGTCCCCACCCTGCATTACCCAGTCTCGCTTCTCGTGTGGGGTCGGGTGTATTTTGTACTGTTTGTCTACGGTCCCGTCACGACGGCACAGAAAGCTGACGTTATAGAGTTCGTCGTTTTCTATTATTGGCATGGAACCGGCAACCACATTGATGTTATAGCTGACAGAAAGTCGCGAGATGGCGGTGTAAAGTTGCTCGGTATATTCAGCCAGATGCCAGATCGAATCGATCGAGGACTCCGGTTTTTCTGCCAGACCCATCAGGGGGGCGTTAAAAAATTCCGGGAATACCGCCACGTCGCACTGGTAACTGGACAATGCATCAATGAAATATTCGACCTGCTGCAGCAGTTCCTTTACGTCATTGAAGTAGCGCATCTGCCACTGGACCAGCCCGACCCTTGCGGTTGACTTGGTGACCCCGATGAGCTGATCTGACTCAGCGTCGTAATAGATATTGTGCCACTGCAGCAGAGTGGCGAATCCCTTTGATTCCCTATCTTCCGGTAGATAGGATTTGAGTATCTGTTTGACCTCAAACCCGTTGGACAGCTGAAAGGTCAGGATCGGGTCGAAGATATCCTTGGATTTGACTTTTTCAATGTACTCATAGGGAGTCAGTTCGTCAGAGTACTTGCTGTAGTTGGGGATCCTGCCACCGGCGATAATGGATTTCAGATTCAGGTTTCGGCACAGCTCCTTGCGGGCATCGTACAGGCGACGGCCCAGCCGCAGGCCGCGATACCGGGGAGACACCATAACTTCGATGCCATAGAGTACGTCCCCTTTCGGATCATGGGTGGTCAGGTAGGCATCACCGGTGATTTCATTATAGGTGTGTTTGTCCCCGAAGCGGTCGTAATCGACGATCAGCGAGAACGCCGCTGCGATTACTTTACCCTTGTCCACCAGGCAGAACTGACCCTCCGGGAATACATCCAGCTGGGCCTGAAATTTCTTCAACGGCCAGTGCCCGCCCATGGCACTGTAGATTTCATCCTGCAGGGCAACGATACCGTCGTAATCCTCCACTGTGAGGTGGCGTAACTCGAGTTTGTGTTTCTCGACGAGCTGAGTGTCGACTACTACTACCTGGTCAGTCATGATTGTCTCCAGACAAGGTCCAAGAGCAAAATACGTTGGGTCACGGTGCTGAATTCCGCCCGGATTAGATCTGTCATGTTAGCAGATCGCGGGATTTCAGGCTGTGAATAATTTGCGGAACGCTGTATCAGCTTAAGGCTGGCGCTGACCGCAGATAGGTCTCTTCCCGGAACTTCTGCTGATAGGCCGGTGCGCGACTTAGCCCCTTAAAGCCGCACTTTGGCATCCCAGTCAGGCAATCAGGTTCTCGAAGGAGGGCTGCAGGATAGTGGTCCTGAGGGTCCCCTGGCAGCGGCTGCAGTTCTCCGGATCCAGGATGTCGAAGTTCAGTACCGTTGACAGGCTTAATCCAACGACCAGCGGAATTTCGACACCACCAGCAATCGAAACGGCCCGCGCCATTGGCAGAGTCGTCGTCAATATTGTGCATTTCGAGGAGAATTCCGGCACCACGGCGTGGTTCGCCATGGCAGTGACCCGTCCCCCGGCGACACCAGGTCTGTCTGAGCCTGAACCTGGTTACGGATCTCATTTATCAGCCCTCCGGCGGAAATCCGGGTGTCGGCCAGCACAGAACCGGACAGCAGGCTCAGGGGATTGAATGAGCACCGTTCATTAGTCGAAGTGGAAAACAGGAGGTAAACTTGGTACTCTGAGCAGCAATAAATTTTATCCGCTCCACACCTTTTCTGAACTCTGAAACCATTGGCCGGGAAGTTCTGCCAATGCGCTGCAAAGAATCTGACGCACCCATGAAAGAAGTCTTCCTATTGATCAGCTCAGCTTTGCTGGTTTCCCTGTTGCACACCGCCCAGGCGGGCGAAGCAAACCATGGTGCTCTGCAACTTGATACGCAGGCGGCCTGTTACCAGGCGGTGGGCAGCAACGACGGTGCGCCGGTAAGAGAGGCGTTGCGGGGCCGGGAAATCTCACTGGTCAGCTGGAATATTGAGAAGGGCAGTAACTCTGGCTGGCGCCGTGACCTCAGGCGGCTGACTAAAGATGCCCATCTGGTGATGTTGCAGGAAGCAGTACTCTCCGAGGAGATGCTTCCCCGCCGGCAGGAAGATTTTCGTTTCTGGTCATTTTCACCTGGCTACCAGACCGCGGAAGCCGGCAGCGGGGTTATGACTCTGAGTCGATCCGCCCCCGGAATTCTGTGCAGCCTTCAGCACCAGGAGCCCTGGCTGAACACGCCGAAGGCGGCCAGCATCACCCGCTATCGCCTGGCTGAGTCCAGTCAGGATCTGCTGTTGGTAAATGTGCATCAGATTAATTTCGCCTTTGGCCTGGCCGATTTTGCCCGGCAGTTAGAGGACCTGGCGGCGGTGATGGCGCAACATGACGGGCCGATGATTCTGTCAGGAGATTTCAATACCTGGAAACTCTCCAGGTGGAATGTGTTGAAGGAGATTACGGCAAATCTCGGCTTTGATTCAGTGACGTTCAGTCCGGATTATCGGAAAAGGTTTATGGGTAACCCGCTCGATCATGTCTTCGTCAGGGGACTCCAGGTAACCGCCAGCTATACCGAACAGGTCCGCTCATCCGACCACAATCCGCTGATCCTGAAGTTGATGCTGGAAGAGGTTTGAGAAATGAAGGTTTTACCCTTTTTGGGAACGATCATTATTTTATTGGCGCCACCGTTAGCGCTGGCCCTGGAGCCGCAAGAGGAAATCCAGGCCCTGGTGATGACGGTCGAACAGAGTGGTTGTACGTTCCACCGCAACGGCAGTACCCACGATTCAGCCGCAGCTGCCGATCATATGCGGTTGAAGCTGCGCCGCGGCAAGCGTTACGCAAAGACAGCCGAGGATTTTATCGAGAACCTGGCAACCAAGAGCTCCTGGACCGGCCGGCTCTATCAGATCGAATGTGAGGCCGGTCGGCCGGAGCCGTTGAATGAGTGGTTGACTGCGCATCTGGCCAAGCTGCGAAGTGGTGAGCAGTGAATACCTGTTTCTATCGGCTTTCAATTGCAGACAAGGATAGCGGGCAAAGGGGACAGATGCGGGCACGGAAGACAGACAGGGATGCCTCAGCCAGAGTCGTGGCAGGTGACAAATCACTTCAGGGGTCCCCGGTCAGTGATGATGCCGTTATTTTGGCAAGTGGCATCAGTCGATGAGCAGAGAAGCCGAGCTGACCGCCTGGGCACACCGGGAAATCGCCCGCCTGACCAACGAGCCCGCCGTGACTGTGCCTTTACAAAGTCTCAGCGGCGACGCCAGCTTCAGACGTTATTTCCGCGCCCGACTGCCGGATAACAGTTTTATCGTCGTAGACGCACCTCCAGAGACAGAAGACAATCCCGGCTTCGTGCGCATTGCCGATGCCCTGCGGGCTGGGGGCATGGTGACTCCACGGGTTCTTGCCGTGGAATTTCAACACGGCTTTATGTTGCAGGAAGATTTCGGTGACGCGCTTTACCTGCAGGCGTTACAGCAGGACCGGCAGTCCCCTCAGCTGGTCAATGGTCTTTACCGGCGCGCCATTGATACACTGGTAACGCTGCAGAAAAATGTTCCGCCCGACGGCTTCCCCCCTTATGACAGCGCGCTGCTGCATCGTGAGATGCAACTGTTCCCGGACTGGTTTTGCGGTCGGTTCCTGGAACTGCAGCTGTCTGCGGAAGAGCAGGGGCTGATCCAGGCCAGCCAGCATTTTCTGGCGGCCAACGCCCTCGGCCAGACTCAGGTGGTGGTGCACCGTGACTACCATTCACGCAACCTGATGATTCCTGATCCGACCCGTTATGGGCCGGAATCCGTTCCAGCAGTAATTGATTTCCAGGACGCTGTCGTCGGGGCCTACACCTATGATCTCGTCTCCCTGTTGCGGGATTGTTACATCAGCTGGCCGCTTGCCCAGGTACAGGAACTGGCACGCTATTACCGGCAACAGGCCGAGGACAGGCAGGTTATAGCAGGCCTGGACGAGGCAGAATTTTTCCGGCAATTCGATCTTATGGGACTGCAACGCAACCTGAAGGTGATGGGGATATTTGCCCGCCTGTGTATCCGCGATAACAAACCTCAGTTTCTGGCCGATATTCCACAGACGATGCGGTACTTTATGGAAGTGGCAGTTAACTACGCGGAACTCGGGGAACTGGTCGACTGGTTCCGCCAGCGCATTCTGCCACTGGCGAAGGAGCGGCTTCCTGCAGGACAGTTATGAAAGCGATGATTCTGGCGGCGGGCCTGGGCAAGCGTATGCGGCCGCTGACCGACAATCTGCCCAAGCCACTGTTGCTGGTGGCGGGCAAGAGCCTTATCCAGCATCAGATTGAGCGCCTGGTCGCCAATGGTATCCACGACATCGTGATCAACCATTGCTACCACGGTGACCAGATAGAAAGTCACCTGGGCGACGGCGCCCGGCTGGGCGCTGCCATCCAGTATTCCCGCGAGACCCTGAGGCTGGAAACTGCCGGCGGTATCATCAAGGCGTTACCCTTGCTTGAAGACGACTGCTTCGTGGTGGTGAACGCCGACGTGTGGACGGATTTCCCTTTTGCCAGCCTTCAGCCCTTGGACGGCAGCGACAACCTGGCGCATCTGGTGCTGGTTCCCAACACCGAGCACCATCGCGCTGGTGACTTCTACCTCGGCAGCACGGGGCGCATAAACGCAGAGCATCAGCAACTGGACGAGCGACTGACCTTCAGCGGCATCAGCGTGCTTCATAAAGCGCTGTTCACGGCGCAACCGGCAGGGCCTCTGCCGCTGTTGCCAGTGCTCAATCAGGCCATCGGCGAGGGCAGGGTCAAAGGCGAGGTTTTTACCGGTACCTGGATTGACATCGGAACCCCTGAAAGATTTCGACAATTGAACGATATAGAGAGCAGGAGGACTGTGGAGTGACTCATGCTGCAATCGTTACTGCATTCGGGGTATAAGAAAGCCATCACCGCGCGCCTTAGTGGCGAGGGGCGGGGAATCGTCGTGCCCGATGGAGGCCGTACGGCCAACACCTTTAACCGGGCGATTTTCATGCTGTTCGGCCGGCTCGCCAGAATGGATGGGCAGGTAACCGCTGAAGCGATCCATAACTGCAATCGGATCATGCTGTTACTGGGACTTGACCCAGCCGCCCGGCAACTGGCGATCGGTTATTTTAATGAAGGCAAGCCTATTACGGCGCCGGTCAAAGACGCGACAAGGGCCCTGATGCGCTTTATCGGACGTCGCAGCGATCTGGCACGGCTTTTTGTCAAAACCCTGGGAGATGCAGCCAGCCTGGACGGGGGAATTGGCCTGCAACAGCGTATCCTGCTGAGGGATGTGGCCGAGATCTGCGGCTTCAGCAAGCCCGAATACGAAGAAATCTGCCTGGGCCGGTTGCCGTACGGCGAATATTCCACCCTCACCACGGACTCCAGGCTTAGCAAGGCCTACACGGTACTGCAGCTCACTCCCGGTGCCGAAGCGCGAGAAATCAAGCGCGCCTACCTGCGGCTGGTATCCCGACACCACCCTGATAAACTGATCACCCAGAAACTCTCTGCCGAGGCTCTGCAGAAGGCTCAGGAACAGTTCGCCAATATCAGGGAGGCCTATGAGGTGCTGAGCGGCAGCCGCAAAATGCGGGCCTGATCCCTGGTCTGGCGGCGCTGGCTCAGCACCATCGGGGCGTGAGGTCATTGCACGACCCCCAAGGCTGCGGAAAATGATCCCATGCCTTATTCTGCCAGGAGGAAGCTCCGTTCCCCGGGCCGTCAGTTCGTCGAGGAATACTTCTACGCGCAAACCCGGTAAAATGTCGCCCGTCTGGCTGGCAGCGCAGCTATTTGCCGTGTTTGCAGCCAGGTGACTGAACAGATCAGCAAAGTAAACGGGCAGGCAAGTTTCGAGACCAGCCACAGTCAGGGAAACTATGAAAGACTATCTAATTGCACCCTCCATTCTCAGTGCGGATTTCGCCCGGCTGGGGGACGAGGTTAACGCGGTGCTCAGCGCAGGCGCCGACGTAGTGCATTTCGATGTCATGGACAACCATTATGTGCCCAACCTGACTATCGGCCCCATGGTCTGCAAGGCGCTGCGCAAGCATCAGATTACCGCACCGATCGATGTGCACCTGATGGTGACGCCGGTTGACAGGCTGATTGAGGATTTTGCTGAAGCCGGGGCCGATTACATCAGCTTTCACCCGGAGGCGAGTTACCATGTGGATCGTTCGCTGCAGCTGATCAGAGACCTTGGCTGCAAAGCCGGCCTGGTCTTCAACCCGGGCAGCAGCATCGACTGCCTGCAATACCTGCTGGACAAACTGGATGTCATTCTGCTGATGTCGGTTAACCCGGGGTTCGGCGGACAGAAGTTTATCCCGTCGACATTGCCGAAGCTGCAACAGGTACGGCGGATTATCGATGACAGCGGCTACCCGATCCGCCTGGAAGTGGACGGCGGCGTCGGAGTTAACAATATCGCGGAGATTGCCGCGGCTGGAGCGGACATGTTCGTGGCCGGCTCGGCCATCTTCAATAGCGATGATTATGCCGCGACCATCGCAGCCCTGCGGACAGAACTGGCCCGCGGCGACGGCAGTAAGTGACCTGTAGACTGGCGATAGCGACCTACCATGAAAGAGCAGCAATTCAACACACTGGCGCAGCAGGGCTATAACCGTATTCCGGTGACGCGGGAAGTGCTGGCCGACATGGAAACGCCGCTGAGTACCTATCTCAAGCTGGGCAAGGGTAAGTACAGCTACCTGTTCGAGTCAGTCCAGGGCGGCGAAAAGTGGGGGCGTTACTCCATCATCGGGCTGCCTTGCCGCACTGTACTGCGGGTGGTCGATAAGCAGATTTCCGTTGAGACCGATGGCCGGCAGGTGGAACAGGTTGAACGTGACGACCCCTTCGAGTTTGTCGCGGAATTCCAGAACCGCTTCAGGGTGGCCGACCTGGATGACACGCTGCGGTTTTCCGGCGGGCTGGTTGGTTATTTCTGTTACGACAGTGTCCGCTACGTCGAACCGGTAATCGGCCCGGCCCGGGGCCGGGACGAGATCGGCAGTCCCGAAGTGCTGCTTATGCTGTCGGAAGAAGTGGTGGTGTTCGACAACCTGAAAGGCACTATCCTTTTTACCCTCAATGTGGACCCGGCGCAGCCAGAAGCCTATCAGCTGGCCCAGGCGAGACTTGATGAGCTGGAAGCGGCCCTGTCGAACCCTGTCGATTTACCTGCCAACTGTGTGGGTACGCCTGTAAAGGCTGACGACTTCAAGTCCAGCTTTCGGCAACAACCGTTCGAGGACGCAGTTCGTCGTATCAAGGATTACATCGTAGCGGGCGACGTCATGCAGGTAGTACTGGCACAGCGGATGTCGGTGCCCTTTGAGGGGGAAGCGCTGAATGTTTACCGCGCTCTGCGGCATCTTAATCCTTCCCCCTATATGGTGTATTTCGAGCTGGGTGATCACCAGGTGGCCAGTGCGTCACCGGAGATACTGGCCCGGGTGGAATCGGGCAAGGTGACGGTAAGGCCTTTGGCCGGTACTCGCCGCCGGGGCAGGACTGAAGAGGAAGACCTGGCACTGGAGAAGGAGCTGCTGGCTGACGAAAAGGAAATCGCGGAGCACCTGATGCTGATCGACCTGAGCCGTAATGATTCGGGTCGGGTCTCGAAGACCGGCAGTGTGAAGGTGCCGAGCAAGATGTTCGTGGAACGATACTCCCACGTCATGCACATTGCCTCCATTGTTGAGAGCGAAATCCGCGAGGATAAAACTGCCCTGGACGTGCTGAAGGCGACTTTACCGGTGGGTACATTGAGCGGTGCACCCAAGGTGCGTGCCATGGAGATCATCGACGAGCTGGAGCCGGTCAAGCGGGGTATTTACGGTGGCGCCATGGGCTACCTGGGCTGGAATGGCAACATGGACATGGCTATCGCTATCCGCACGGCGGTAATCAAAAACGGCACGCTGTACGTTCAGGCCGGTGCAGGCATCGTCGCCGACTCGGTCCCCACGTCAGAATGGGAAGAAACCCAGAACAAGGCCAGGGCCATTGTCAAAGCAGTACAGCTGGCGCAGAACGGGCTGAGCCTGGATGATCAGGTCGGCTAACGTCTGAGCAGGGCGAGTCTTTAGTTCACCCGCAGGCGTGACATCCCGCACCCGTTTCAGCTGGAGTCGATACCGCAACAAGTATGTCCACGGCCCTTAAAATCGTCTGCGTATTACTTGTATCGTTAAGTCTTCCGGGTATCCTGGTCACACTGTTTGCCGGTGCCGTCACGGTGAGCCTGCTTTGGTCTGAATTCTTTCCCGATCCAACGGATAGTGCCCAAGGCATGGCGATGCTGGGGCTCGTCCCGATGATCGTGTGGACCCTGCTGGGGCTCGCTTACCTGCTTGTTCTCAGGTTGCTGTGATTTCTGGCGAAGAAAGTTGTGTTCTGACTCCTGAGGGCAAGCGGGCTATCAGCGGCGGCCAGGTAAACTACACCCTCGCGACAGTGCCGGTCGCAAACGGCGTTACGACAGGCCATGGATCTCCACTATGAGTGACTTTTTGCAGCAGCTCGGTCTCGTACCTTTCTTCATTCAGCAACTGGCAGACATTGACCTGTTGCACAATCGATTGGCGCGCGTGACGTCAGTCCAGCGATCAAGAAGCACGGTTGTCTGTGGCTCAGGTGAGAGAAGTGTGGAGCTGGCGACCGCATTGCGACAATCCACTGCCCTTGACCGGCCGACGGTAGGCGACTGGGTTGTGCTGGATGAGTCACTGGCAAAAATTGAAAAGGTGCTGGAGCGTAAAAGCCTGTTTAAACGCCTGGGCTCCGGCGGAGGCAATGAACTGCAACCCATCGCCGCTAATATCGATATTCTCTTTATTGTCACGTCCTGCAATGAGGAGTTTAAGGAGTCGCGACTGGAACGTTACCTGGCCCTGTGTGCAGAGGCTGGCGCGATGCCGGTTATCGTTCTCACGAAAGCCGATCTGGCAGACGATGCGGACAGCTTTATCCGCCGTGCACGAAGCACGCAGGCTGGCGTGCCCGTTGAGGCAGTGAATGCCCTTGACCCCGCTACCCTCGATGCGGTTCGCTCCTGGGTCGGTACCACCACTACCGTTGCACTGGTTGGTTCTTCCGGCGTGGGCAAGTCAACGCTTTTAAATACCCTGGCAGGCCACTCGCTCAGTGCTACCAGCGAGATCCGCGATAACGACAAGAAGGGGCGCCATACTACAACACACCGGGAGTTGCACAGGTTGCCGTCCGGCGGGCTCCTTGTTGACGTTCCGGGTATGCGGGAGCTGAGGGTGGCTGAGATTGAGCAGTCGATCGGGGCTGTTTTCGACGACATTGCACTACTGGCAGAACATTGCCGGTTCGCTGATTGTCAGCACGAAGCAGAACCCGGCTGTGCCGTGCTACGTGCAATAGAGGAAAATGGCTTCGACAGTCGTCGTCTCGCCAATTACAAGAAGTTACTGCGTGAAAATGCCCACGCTACTGCGTCTTTGGCGGAGAAACGTTCTCAAGGTCGGAACTTCGCGAAAATGGTAAAAGAGGTCAAGCTTATCAAGCAGAAAAAGGGCGATGAATGAAATTCCACAACAGGCACATGCTGATCGCCCTTTCTTGGATTACCGGGCTGTTGCGCCACGGTCCAGGGTGCGGGTGTTAGATGCCAGAGATCAGTAACGTAGAAAACGCCAGCACTTTGATCTTCGATCTGGATGGTACGATCAGCAATCCCAGCCTGGGGATTTACCGGAGTATCAATTATGCATTAACAGTGCATGGATACGCCGCGGTATCAGAAGCACAGGTGGCTTCCGAAATCGGCCCCCCTCTGGATGAGGCCTTTAAAAAATTTGTGCCCGAGGCTGAACAGGTGGAAATTGAAAACCTTGTCGTGACATACCGCGAGCGATACGCTGAAGTGGGGTATTCAGAAAACTCAGTGTATCAGGGTGTACCGGAAGCGCTTCAAGCGCTGTCGTCCCGTGGTGTGTGTCTGGGTGTCTGCACCTCCAAGCGGCAGGATTTCGCAATAAAAATATTGTCGATGTTCGGGTTGCTGGACCATTTCAGCTTCGTTAATGGCGGCGACGTGGGGATAAAAAAGAAGGATCAGCTGGCAGGCCTGTTGCGATCCGGCCAGATTGATGTCGCAGCGGTAATGATTGGTGACCGGGAGATTGATATTACCTCGGCAAAGCTCAATGGGCTGCGATCAGTCGGTGTGCTTTGGGGGTTCGGTGATCTGAATGAACTTTTGGCGGCGGGCGCCAATGTCGTTCTCAGCCACACCAGTGAGCTTGAGCGGCTTGGTATCTGACGATCCGGTGTTGTCGCCGCTATCAGGTCGGGAAGATTTCCGCTGCTTCACAGCAGCCAGTCTTCTCTAGAAATGCTGTATGGCGGCCAATGAACCTGCATTCGCGCGTGAGCAATGACTCTGTGAATCAGGAAGTGAGAGTAAAAATATGCCTTGGGTCTATTTGTTAGTAGCTGGGATATTCGAGTGTGTGTGGGCGATAGGTCTGAAATACACCGAGACTTTTACCAGACCTGTTCCGTCGCTGTTGACTCTGTTGGCCATGGGTATCAGTATCTGGTTACTTTCAGTTGCTATGAAAACGATTCCAGTGGGGACTGCCTATGCTGTCTGGACTGGTATTGGGGCCGTGGGGGTGGCAATAACAGGCATGTTTCTGTTTGGTGAATCGCGAGACACCCTGCGGGTGCTCTGTTTACTTTTGATCATCTCAGGAATCGTGGGGCTTAAACTGGTTTCTTCATAGAAGTGGGTTAATGACAGCGTGTACAAGCAGAACCCTGTTGTCAGCACTTTCGTTAGGCCGCCTCGCAGAAAGCTTTAGCAGACAGTCTGGTAGTCCACCCGTCTATTCGCCACGCCATCTGCCTGTGTCTCAATTTTCTCAGCAAGGAATCCTGCTTACGTATCCGATTTTGCGAGATACAATGTATGGGTGAGCAAACGTCAGGCCATCATCAGGGCATGACGTGGCTGATGCCTTTGTAGTGCTGGCGGCGGTTGCCTGTAGAGCGCCAGATGCAGAGCTCTGGCAGGTAATCAATGAGTCATGGAGAAGCGCCGAACATGAATGCGCCTACTGCTCGTCCTGAAAGTGGCGTAATTATTTACGCAAGGGACTTTCGAAAACTTTCCCGATTCTATATTGAGCTGTTTGGCATGACTGTGCTGAGGGAGACGGAAGATTTCATCAGTATCGGGAGCAGTGCGTTCAATATAGTCCTGCATGTTCCTCCCATCGCGCTTCCAGATCCTCGCTTTAATGCCGTAAAGCTCTTTCTTACCGTGGAGAGTCACGAGCAGGCGAGAAAAAAAGCGATACAATTGGGAGGAATGGCTTTGGCGGGCGAATGGTCCAATCCGATTTTCAAAGTGTGCAATATTGCTGATCCGGAAGGTAACCAGATTCAAATCCGCGAATTCATGTCAAAGTAACATCGTTGGGCCTGGTGCTTGCAGCGCTGCACTCACAGCATCAATAGAAACGTGCAAGAAGGAGGCATGCAAGAGCCAGTGCCGGAATTTATTTGAGTTTGTGGACCAGATCCTGGAGTCCGAATCGCCTGTCTGATTGTGCACCACCGGTGTCAGCTTCGAGCTTCGCTGCCGCCGGTTTACCACGCCACTGTATTTATTAGTTGTTACTCATCCAGCCTTTGTCGCGAAGTGTTCCTGACGAGAATTTTGATGTTTGACGGATCTATAGCAAAATAGCGCCTTCTTCCTGGCCTGCAATCGGTTCTAGTCACCTGGGTATCAGTCAGGTCGATGGGTTGGGTGGCGGTTAGAATAGTCTTCAGTAAATGATTATAAACAAGCATATCAGTAGGTTAACCATCTAATGTTGCTAATGATCGACAATTACGACTCCTTCACCTACAACGTGGTCCAGTACCTGGGCGAGTTGGGTGCGGACGTGCAGGTGTATCGGAACGACGCGATCAGCCTGGAACAGATTGAGGAGCTGGCGCCCGATCATATCGTGATTTCCCCCGGGCCGTGCACGCCCAACGAGGCCGGTATCTCGGTAGATGTGATTAAAAAATTTGCCGGGGTGATTCCATTACTGGGGATCTGTCTGGGTCATCAGAGCATCGGCCAGGCTTTCGGCGGTAACATTGTGCGGGCTGGCAAGGTCATGCACGGCAAGCTGTCCAGTATTCATCACAACGGTGTCGGGGTTTTCGAAGGTCTGGAAAATCCCTTCACTGCTACCCGCTACCACTCACTGGTGATCGACAGGCAGACTTTGCCGGATTGCCTGGAGATAACGGCCTGGACGGAAGACGAGCAGGGGAACCGGGACGAGATAATGGGCGTCCGCCATCGGGAACTGGCCGTGGAGGGTGTGCAGTTCCACCCCGAGTCCATCCTCAGTGAGCATGGCCACAAGCTGCTGGGAAATTTCCTGAAGACAACAATCTGAACAATCTACCAACGAGGTTGGCCATGGACATCAAGACCGCCATCAAGAAAGTCACGTCGCGAGAGCACCTCAGCGCCAGGGAAATGACCGCCGTGATGCGTGACATTATGAACGGAAGCACGACCGATGCGCAGAACGCCGCATTTCTGGTTGGTCTGCAGATGAAAGGTGTGCAGGTGGAAGAGCTGCTTGGGGGTGCCGTGGTGATGCGTGAACTGGTAACGCCGGTGCAGCTGGGTGATAGAGAACACCTGGTGGATACCTGTGGTACTGGTGGCAGCGGCTCCAATAAATTCAATGTCTCCACCGCCGCTGCCCTGGTGGCAGCCTGTGCCGGCGCCCGTGTCGCCAAGCACGGGAATCGGGGTGCCACCAGCATGAGTGGCAGCGCGGATGTGCTGGAGGCGGCCGGTGTCAATCTGACGCTGACGCCGGAGCAGGTTGCCCGGACCATCAGCAAAGTAGGGCTGGGCTTCATGTTCGCGCCCAGCCACCATGGGGCCATGAAACACGTTATTACTGCCCGGCGGGAAATCGGTGTGCGTACTGTGTTCAATCTGCTGGGGCCTCTCACCAATCCCGCCTCAGCCCCGAATCAGGTGCTTGGCGTATTTGATCCGGACTGGATAGTGCCGCTGCTTGAAGTACTCAAGGAATTGGGCAGTGAGCACGTTCTGGTCGTTTCTTCCGAAGACGGGCTGGACGAGATCAGTATTTCGGCTCCCACCCATGTGGGTGAGCTGAAGAACGGCGAAATATTTTCCTACAGCGTGTCGCCGGAAGATTTCGATTTACCGCTACACGACGATTTCAGTGCTTTGCAGATCGACAGTGCCCAGGCGAGTCTGGCGAAATTAAAACAGGCCATCACCGGCCAGCATCCCGAGGGTGCGGAAATCGTGGCACTGAATGCGGGTGCGGCCATCTACGCAGCAGGGCTGGTTGACAGCCTGCCGGCGGGGGTGGAAAAGGCCAGGCAGGTTATCAACAGCGGCCAGGCACTTGATAAGCTGGAGGAACTGGCCAGTTTCACCCAGTCCTTTGCAGCCTGAGAAAGGGAGTTCTACAGTGGTGAAGCCGACTATTCTGCAGGAAATCATTGCACAGAAAAAACGCGAGGTTGCCCAGCGCCAGGCCGCCCGCAGTATGACGCAGTTGCAAGCCGAGTTACCGCCAGCCGGTAATCTGCGTCCGTTCGAAGACGTGCTGGCGGAAAGAATAACCAGCCGCCAGGCGGCAGTCATAGCGGAGATCAAGAAAGCCTCGCCATCCAAGGGGCTTATTCGTCAGGACTTCGACCCACAGGCTCTGGCGCGCGAGTATGCCGAGGCGGGTGCCAGTTGTCTTTCCGTTCTCACCGACGAGCAGTTTTTCCAGGGCAGCGATGATTATTTGCGCCAGGCACGAGCCGCCTGTTCGCTCCCGGTTCTGCGCAAGGATTTCATGATCGACCCGTACCAGATACTGGAGTCCCGGTGGCTGGGTGCGGATTGCATTCTGCTGATCGTGGCGGCCCTGGATGACAACCAGCTTGGTGAACTGTATCGCGCTGCCCGCGAACTCAACCTGGGTGTGCTGGTGGAGGTTCATAACAAGGCGGAGCTGGATGCGGCGCTGGAGCTGGGCAGTCGACTGATCGGCATCAACAACAGGGACCTGCACAGCTTTGACACAACACTGGACACCACCTTTGGACTGCTGCCAATGATCCCACTGGATCGCCTCGTCATCACGGAGAGCGGTATCAACTCGCGCGCCGATGTAGTGTCCATGGAGGAGCAGGGCGTGTACGGTTTTCTCATTGGCGAGACCTTCATGCGGGCAGACCGGCCGGGTGAAAAGCTCCGCGAAGTGGTGTTTGGTGATGACTGACGACCACAAAGACCAGGGCGACCAGGCGCCGCGGGATGCGGAGCGCCGTTCCGGAACCGGCTTAGGGCGGTTTATTCCGGCAACTCTCAATTCCGTGGACGGCATTGCCGCCACTTTGAAAACCGAGTCGGCCTTTCGTCAGGAAATGGCAGCCTTCGTCGTCATGTTACCTGTAGGTCTGTGGCTTGGTGACGGCGGGGTGGAAAAACTGCTGCTGATCGCCCCCCTGTTTCTGGTGCTGATAGTCGAGTTGTTGAACACCGCGGTGGAAAGCACAGTGGATCGCTGGGGAAATGAGTATAACGAATTTGCCAAGGCAGCCAAGGACGCCGGTTCTGCCGCCGTATTTTTTGCACTCCTGTTAGTGGTGATCAGTTGGGCAGTGCTGCTGGTGCTGCCGCGACTGTTCTGAGTCCTGCTCGTCGCGAAAATTTCCGCAATGTGAGCTGCCCGGATTTGCTCGGGGTAAATCCCGCCAGCGCTATGCCGGGTTGGTACCCGCCTGATGCAGGGTTCTGACAGGTATGAAAAAGCCAGCTTCCCTGCAGTTTCGGACTGCACTAAAAGCTGGCTTTCAAGGTCGAGCGGAGGTCCGGCGTGGTGTGGAGCGGCTCCCTGCGCTGTTACTGTGTCAGCAGGGGCTCCCTAGCGCGTGCCGAAAACCACAATGGTCTTACCTGCCACGCTGATCAATTCCTGTTCCTCCAGGATCTTCAACACACGTCCTGCCATCTCCCGGGAACAATTGACGATACGACCGATTTCCTGCCGGGTTATCTTGATCTGCATGCCATCAGGGTGGGTCATGGCATCAGGCTGTTTGCTCAGATCGATAAGTGTGCGTGCGATCCGGCCGGTAACGTCAAAAAAGGCCAGGTCACCGACTTTGCGCGTTGTGTTGCGCAGGCGGCTCGCCATCTGCTTGCCGATAGTAAAGAGAATTTCCGGGTGCTGGCGAGTGTAGGCGTTGAAGTTGGCGTAGCTGATTTCTGCGATCTCACAGGCGCTTCGGGCACGCACCCAGGCGCTGCGTTCGCGTGTGGTTTCGAATAGACCCATTTCACCGAAGAAGTCCCCGGCATTCAGGTAGGCGACCACGACCTCTTTGCCGTCGTCATCTTCCAGGACTACAGACACGGAGCCGCTGACAATGTAGTACAGGGTATCGCTGCTATCGCCTTCATAAATTATCGTCGATCGATTCGGGTAGCGTTTGCGATGGCAATGGGACAGGAAATTATCCAGATCCTGTATATGGGGTGTGATTGCCATGAGTGCCATAGGGCAGACCTCCGTTAAAATCCGCTATTTGTGTTTGGGTGGTCAGTCGAAGACCGATATTCTGATTGTTCTGCTGTTGCCTGCCTGGTGGAGACTTCGGTCAGGCCAGAGTACTGGTTGTCGTTCCGAGTTTTTTTGCTTCACACGAGCGCCACAGCGTCGGAATCGACTAGATCCCAATGTGTAGTTCATCGGCAGTTAGTTGAAATTCTTATCAGTTGAACGAGTATTCTTTACCATACCCGCGGAAAAAGTAAGGTTGTTGGGGGCAGTGCAAGCGCTGTTACAACCCGTTCAGACCCCGCAGCACTGATGGGCTGGTGAGAGGCAGCACCCCGTCAGGAAGGCTCACAGCGGGCAGCCTGAAGGACCTGACCTCCCGCTCAGGACGACTGATTCCGTAAACGATACGCTCCGTTGCGGTTCTGTCCCAGGAGAAGGCCTGCCCCTCCAGGTCGATTTCGATAGTCGCGATATGTACCAGCTTTGGACCCATGGTTGGAGCGCCAAGTACATACATCTCCGGTCGATCATGGCCGGTAAGGTAGAGTAATCCGTCGCTGCCCAGGGCACCACCGGAGGCGGCCATGGGATCCATCCTGGAGATAACACTGTCCGGCATCATCCAGCCACCCAGGCGGCGCCAATCGGCGTCGAAGCGGACGATGGTCGAAAAGGACTGATCCTTGAAGGGTACACCGCCACCAGTACTGTAGTGGGCAAACCCGGCTATCCAGCCGTCTGCCAGGTGGTCGAACCAGGTGAGGGAGCCTTCATCCAGGATTCCCATGCTGAAACTGCGCTCATGGCGCATGGTTTCAGTGTCGAACACCTCGATGGAACTGGCCATGGGGACTTCGGGAAAATTCGAGTTCGCACACAGCAGCGCTCCGTTTTCTTCCAGGCAGCTGTTCAGATGGCGAATGTAACCGTCTCTTGGTGCCGCAAACCTGGCAACCGGTGCGCCGCTCTGTTTGTGGTATTTGCCAATGGTGGTGTTGACGATGGCGTAGAAGTGGTCCCGGTCGGCGGCGGCGCCCTGGCCAGCTTCTGCCGCGGGAAAGCGTGACAGTTCTTCGGCCTGCAGGCGTTCAACTGTGATGGGATTGAAAGCCGGGAGCGAGTTTTGTTGGCCGCAGGCGACGAGCGGCATGGTGCCGGCCAGTATCACGCTGACGAGGGCTGAGAGTCTCAATGAAAGTCTCCTTATCTGGGATCCAGTTTTTGGCATGGTATTCTCAAAGTATTCCTATTGTTTTTTACAGTGGTTTTACCACTGAAGATCTGTTCGTATGACCCGGCGTTAACGGACCCTGCCAGCCTGACAATTTTCAGGCCAGCCGCGCGCCGTTTGGCGTTTCCTGATCTGTGGTGGCCAGCACCACCGAGCCGTCTTCGCGGTGAAATCCGGTCACCAGGCATTCGGACATGAACGGACCGATCTGCTTGGGAGCAAAGTTGATCACTGCCAGAACCTGTTTGCCCAGTAATTCGTCCCGTGAGTACAGGTCAGTAATCTGTGCGCTGGAATTTCTGATACCCACTTCCTTGCCGAAATCCACCCGTAATCTGTAGGCTGGCTTTCTTGCCTCCGGAAATTCCTGCACATCGATGATGGTGCCGACTCTGATTTCAACTTTCTGAAAATCGTTCCAATTGATAGGGTCCATGAAAGCCTGTTACCTCTTTGTGCTATTGGTCTCATTGCCCTCTGTCATTGTGGCGGACGACGTATCGACGCACACTGCCGGGCTGATTTCTGGCCTGGTTCAAAGCTTCCTGGCTGGCAATCGCTGGCAGGTCAGAACAGTTTGCGAGCAGGGGCTGGGGAGCGCCCGCACCGACCCCATTGCATTCATAGTAATATCTGCAAAGCGAGAGTCAGCTGGCACAGGAATCCAGTGACGAAAGCTACGGTGCGCACCCAGGGAATGGCAAATGTATAGGCGCCAAAATGAACCACGCGGGCCCAGAGGTAAACCGTACAGGCGAGCGCGGTGGTCCCATTGTTAAATCCGGCAATTTCCACTACCAGGACCAGAGGAGCAAAAACCACCAGGTTCTCCACTGCATTGGCATGGGCAGCCTTCATGCGGCTGGCCCAGGGCGCCAGGGGTTTCGGATCGGCGGGATACCCGACAGCATCAATAAGACCCCTGACCAGGATCAGGTTCAGGATATAGGGCACCCACATGATGGCAGTCAGAACGGAAACATGGGCCAGATAACTTAATTCGACAGACATGACTGGATCTCCAGATAGTGTTGAGAAGGCAAGCGCGTCGGTTTATGTTAGGAACCTAGAAATTCTTTATCGGTTCTTATTGGCAGTTGTTTTAGAGTCTACCGGCCTTAAGAATGCCCTGTGAATAAGACACAGGAGCAGTGAGCCGGAAAAAGTTGCGAGAAAAACGGGTACAAACCAACTCCTCGCCGTGCCGAACACAAAGCGCCAGTTTGTGCCGCGCGTGTCTCGAAAGATTCCTCCCGGATTTTCAATCCAGTCCCAGGCTGTAAAAAACGCTGCCAGGACGACTGCGACTGCTAACGCGGTGATCACTGCAATCGTAGTGGTTCGATCAGGATAACCCGTCGGTTTCTGTCGTTTTCCTACCGCCAGTTTTTCAATTCGATTTGACACGGCAGAAGTATCCCACCGCGGCGGTAACGATACCAGTTCCTTCCGGATCAGAAACCAGGTCTGCATTACAAGCCAGCGGCGAGTGCCTGGCCAATTGCACCACCCGCTGGCGCCAATGCGGCAATATGCCACATTGATTACTGTTACCAAAGGTATCACATTGATTGTGAGAGTGAGCGTGGTGACACAATCTCGTGTTAGCCACCATCAATAAGAGGTGTCGGTCATGAATTTGCGAAGAGTGGGGGCGCTGTCCCTGGGGTTACTGGCATTAACAGCCCAGGCTGAAGAGCAACCGGATGGGGCCTACCAGGCGTTTCTGCAGGCGCTTGGGGGGCCTGCCTGGATCGGTTCGAGTTCGGACCATGCGATGGCAGACGCCGTTACCAGGCCGATCCCGGCAGTGGATGAATTGCCCATTGACCCGGCTAAGCAGACCCTGGGATTTCAGCTGTACCACGATCCGGGGCTTTCCCGCGACGGCACAGTCTCCTGTGCCACTTGTCACATGGGGATGCTCGGTGGGGCGGATCGAAGGGTTGTGTCGATCGGCATTGGCGGACTGGCGGGTACTCGCAATGCGCCCACGGTATTCAACTCAGCGTTCAATTTTCGACAGTTCTGGGATGGCAGGGCGTTCAATCTCGATGAGCAGTCACTGGGACCCATCACGAACCCGGTGGAAATGGGTCACGATCTGGATGCGGTAGTCGAAGGACTTGCTTCCAATCCGGCTTACGCGAAGCAGTTTGCTGCCCTCTATCCCGATGGTGTCACGGCAGCCAATCTTGGCAACGCCATCGCCGAGCAATCACGCGCCATGACCCGCAGCGACTCGCGATTCAATCAATACCTGAGTTCAGGGGCGGCCACGCTTTCCGAACAGGAGCTAAATGGCTGGCGCCGTTTCAACGACCTGGGCTGTGCGTCCTGTCACAATGGCATCAACCTTGGTGGTAATTCCTACCAGAAGCTTGGTGGCATCGACGATCTGGCTCTGCCCGGTCTGCTTGGCGATGACGCGGGTCTGAGTCTGCGAACCGGGCGGGAGGAAGACCGGCAGGTCTTCAAAGTACCGTCTCTGCACAACGTGGCGCTGACACCTCCCTATTTTCATGATGGCAGTGTGGAAACCCTCGACCAGGCAGTTCGACTTATGGGCCGGCTGAACAGCGGTCGCGAACTCAGTGACAGTGACGCGGGGGACATCGTCGCGTTTCTGGGATCCCTGAGCAGCGAATTCTTTGCCGGCATGGGCAGAGGTATGGGCAGCGGAATGGAAAGCGGTGCTGATGGGCACGGTATGCCCGGTGGCATGCACCAGCATATGCAGCACATGCAACATATGCAGCAAATGCAGCAGATGCAACAAATCAACCAGGGACAGAATCACTCACACGAAGGGGTGCACTGAGATGAACAGGCTACAGGTTAGCGGTATTAGCGGTAATAGAAACTCGATCCGGGCACTGGCAGTCACCTGCTTGTTCAGCTTCCTGTTTGCAGGGCAGGCGGCAGCGGAAACCGGCGACCACCAGGCCCTGTATCTTGACGCCATAGATAGAGTAACGGCTGGCGGATCAATTATAGCGACTGAAATGACACGTATCGCCCGGGGAGAAGTGTCCCACTATGACTTTCTGCAGTATGAACACAGTGAGCTGCTCAGGCATGCCCGGGCCCTGCGTCACCCGCCAGCCAGGCTGGCAGGGCAGCAAAGGGCTGAGGTCATCGCCCGGGCCGAAAGCCTTATCGAGGTTGCTGACTCGCTGGAGCTGGTGATCGCCGACTTTCTTCGGAGTCAGGCCCTGCAGCAAAGTGCGGTCAATAATACCCGGGACCTCGTCGCCGGACTTGCCCGTCTTGACCAGAGTGCCGAGCAGTTGGACAGACTGCAACAGCTTGATGTGCTGGTCTCAACGGTACAGGGAGATAGCCCGCCGGAGGCGCTGACTGCCCTCAACGCAGCCTATAGTGCAGTCCTGGAATATGAACCAGATCCACAGCAGAAGGCGGAATTTACATTCCAGAACCGCCTGATCCAGGACAACGCTAATGGATTGGAGATAGCCATGCAACGGCTGGCCGGTTCCGGGCTTAAAGAGCAGGCTGACAGTTTTCAGGAATACTTCAGCAAGCTCTGATCGAGGAGCCTCTGATTAAGTACTACAGCGCTCTGCAGGAGGTCTGTCGGGCGCTGCTGCCAGGCGTCGTGCGCAGGGAAGGGTCACTCCCTTGCCAAGCGCGACATCGACGCAGTGGCGCCCGACAGGCCCCGCCCGGCGGGGCTTCACACAAGCCCGCTGGCTTCGTTGCCCTGCCCTGGCAGGCCTACGCACGCCGGCGGCAATGCGCCTGGCCAGCAGGTTCGCCTGCAGGTTACATTTTGTGGGGCCTGTTGCCAGATTCCGTGTCGGTAAACCCTACTGGCTGGTGAGAATTCCACCCAGAGTCGACAGCATCGGCAGAGTCCAGTTGCTGCCATTCCTGCCCCAGGTGTTGGTGACGATCGCCACGGCCAGATCAGCATCCGGATAAACCGCAAGAAAGGCTGTGGTGCCCGGATAGCTGCCGCCAAAGAACAGAAACCGAGGGCTGAGACCCGCTCCGATCAGAACCCAGCCATCACTGAACTGGGTGGGGGTGCCGTCAGCGGCGAAGTGGGGCAGGTAAACCTGTTCAAGCACCGCTTCAGAGAGAAACCCGGGGCGCAGAAACTGGCCACCAAAGGTTGCCAGGTCGGAGGCCGTCGAGTACATGTTGCCACCACCGTTGATGACGCTGTGGTCCCGGGTGGGAAGCACCTGCAGCTGTTCGCCAGCCTCGCGTGTGTAGAGATCGATAAACGAATAGTGGCGACTGCGGTGAGGCAGAGGAAACCGCACATCCACAAAGCCGGTGTTCTCCAGGCCCAGTCGAGCGAGCAGCGTCTCCGTGATGTGGTACTGGTAACGGCTGCCTGTGGCCTGCTGAATGGCGGCGGCAAGCAAGACGTAGCCGTAAGAGGAATAAACCTCGGTGTCGCCGGGTGTGGCGACAAGAGGGTCGTCAGCGAAATACGACACTGCCTGTAAAACATCGTCGTAGTGAGCGGCGTAGTACTCAGGCGTGCGCTCCTCCTCGGTATAGTGTCTGACGCCTCCCAGACCACCGGCCAGCAGTCGGGGAGTCACGGGCCCTCCCGGCTTGACCGGAAACTGCGGCACGTAGTATTGAATCGGTAGATCAAGATCAATACCCCCTGCTTCCTCCAGCTGTAATAAGGCCAGTCCAGTAAATGTCTTGTTGACGGACGCCACTTCAAAACGGGTGGCGTCGGAAACATCGACGCCGTGCTCCAGGTCGGCGAAGCCGAGATTCAACCTGTCGATCACTCTGCCCCCGGAAAAGACAGCCGCCTGTAATCCGACCAGCTGCTCCTCCTCAAACACAGCATTGGCGGCTGCGAATATGGCCTGCGCCCTGTCCTGGTCAGGTGTGACCTGGCAGGCGGTCAGTAGAAGCGCCAGAGCGAGGGCGGCGAGGGAAGCAAGTTGGGTCATGGGGTCCTCATTGGTGGGTTCACTAAGTCTTTACGTACTGGGCCGTAGAAGGTTACAAAAAAGGAAGGATAAGCCAGGACGGAGACAATAGGAGCAAGAACAAGAGTGGCTATTTGCCCCATTGCGCGGCCGAGGCGGGAAAGGCGTATTTGGGGCATTGTCGCACTAATGGTGCTGCTGTCAGAACTGGCAGGGCAGAGTTGTCGTGAGTGACCCTGGTCGTGCTGCTGTCACCTGGCAAGCGGGGTGTCACGAGCGACCTGCAGTAGTTACCTGTTCGGGTGATCGGTGTTTCAGGCGTTATAAAGCGTAAAGGCGCCGATAGCGATAAAGCCCACCCCGGCAACATAATGCAGGACCTTTTCGTTGATGTACTCCGCCAGCAGACTGCCTGCCACCACACCCATCGCGGAGGCAACGATTAATGCAGCCGATGCTGCCAGAAAAACCGCCATCTTGCTGACCTCCTTGTCGGTGGCAAACAGCATGGTGGCGAGCTGGGTTTTATCACCCAGTTCGGCGATAAACACTGCAGTGAATATCATCGAGAAAATTTTCCAGTCCATTGTTGTCTCTGCTGCTTAGGGGGTTTATGCCTGTCGAAATCGGGCCGGGACCGGGAAGGCGCTATTTTAAACTACCGCCAACGGTTCAATGTGCTCCGATTAGTCTGGATATTACGCGGAATGGTACCAGAGAAGCCTATGGCTATGGAATCGAACGGGCGAGGGCGAGATCCAAAGTTGCCATGGAAGATGGCTCTCTGGCCGGGAATATTGCCCATCGAATTGTCGGGAAGTGATTGTCTCTTTCTGTGGAAAAAGAATTCTGCGGCAATAGAACTAACGACTACCCGCGCAGCGAGAACTGGGGACAGTTGATTGGAGTATCAAATAGGGGATAGGGGTTTTATGTAAGGTGACCGCAATCTCAGACCCGGGTTAGCGGGCTAAGACTGCGGTCAGTAAACCATGCCAGAAATTGGCAAGAGTGTGGGGGTGCGTGGTGTCAGACCGGTTGGGTCAGGCTTGAGCGCCTTCGGTTTAACGCCAGGCCAAGCAGACCCAGCCCCAGCAGGCTGAGTGCACCAGGTTCCGGCACAGACGCGCTGGAGTCGATGATCTGCCATTGTCCGATAACAACTCCTTGAACAAAGAAGCCGTCACTGTCTATTATGTCGCCGACGGAACCTGCTGCAAGCAACGAGTAGCCGGTGAAGTCTATTGTACTTGCCCCAGAGAAAGCAGCGGATGAAGTGTCGAAAATCTGCGCGTCAAAACTGAAATTGAAAAGATTCAGGTCGATATCGTCTGGAAGTGTCCAGGCATCTGTGTAAGCAGAACTAGCACTGCTAGCCCTAAGGTCCCCAAACAAAATCCGAGTGTTGTTCGTTGGGGCGGAGAAAATTCCCAGCAGGGAGATGCCGTCCAACGTTGCGCTTAGTCCTGAGCCCGAATTCTCAGCCGCGGCTCCAGTAGACGCTATGGTCGTATTGGACAGGTCGGCGATATCCACTGTGAGTAGAATCGGGCGCGCTGTGGCAGCCAGACTCCAACCGGAAAGTAGAATTGTTAAAGCGATTCTTGCCTTTGATGAGCTGATCATCCTGAATTCTCCGTTAAGACCCTGGGACGAAGCACATTAGTAACTATGCAATATGCAATAGGGTGCCAAAATAAAAAAACGAACGGTATACCATCCCTGAGATTTAGTACTAAGCACGTATTGTGCCACTTTTAAAACTTCATATTAATCAATTGGATAGATCGGAGAAATTGGAAGAGGAGCCGAACTTGTAAAGTAAGTTGACGAATCGGCACCTTCGAAGCGACAGAATGTAAAGTTTTTCAACGTCTTGCGTCTGTCGCGAGGGAAATCGATTGGTAGGGGTCGAGGCTTTGCCTGGATTGGACGCTTAAGGGTGAGGTATTAACTGGTGACGTGTGGCACTTACCTGCCATGGCAGCCGTCGAAACGCTTCTTACTTTGCCCAATACCCCCAGTGTTCTGTCAGCTTCCTTTACGGTATCCCGTGAAAGGATGGCTATCATATTGATTTAAATAGCTATTTAAAATCGGCTTGAATCTTGCTTGGTGCCTCTGCTTGACTTGGTTGTTTTTGAGTCAGAAAGAACCCAGAGCGGGCGGTTCAATTGGCTTGTCAAGGGGCGGGCCATGCGATGCCTGTATCAGTACAATTAGTCAGTGCAGTGCAGGCGAACAATTCTGGTCTGGCTGTCGGCTGTCTCGTTGTGGAACAGGCCTATAGCTGGAGGCGGCAGAGTCATTTGCAAAGGACCGTTCTGCGCCGGAAGTTATAGGCAGCGCCGCTTAGTAGATAGAATAATAAGTCAAAAAACTCAGCTGACGGTGGTCAGCAGGGCAGAAGAGTAGCAAACCTAGGCAAAGGAGGGCACAATCAGGTGGAATTGGTTATCGATCAAGAAAAATTATCTGAGCATCCCGGTCAGGCGGTTCAGAATTCAGGACGGCATGCAGCCATAACGGGATCAAATATTTCACTTACGAGGAGCCAAAAATGACAGTCGGGCGACGCAATCTCTGCTTTTTCGGCAGACTATTATCGAGTTTGGGCATCGTTGTTTTGTTTCTGACCGCCGGGTCAGCCTGGGGGCAATCCGGTCTGCCGGTGTCCTATGAAACGCGGATCAGTCTACCGCAGACCGCTGACGTTCTCGGCGTCAATGAAGTGATCTTCAGCTGGACGACGGATGCCACCAGTGGGGTCATAACGATCGAGGACGTCAACGACCTGATTATGAAAGTCGACGACGTGACCCCCAATATAGGTGGGGTCTATCAGGATCGTATCGTTGTTGATGGGGTAATCCAGCCGCTGCTGGGGCCGGGCGGAGGCGCTTCTCCCCCTGCTCTGCCACGCACTGCAGCGAATGTTGCCTGGCGCTTCAATCTCAACACCCAGCAGGTAGAAGAATTCGGCAATCTGATTGGTATCAGTGAGGGTGACTTCAGCGGACTTGGTTTCGACGGATCGGTTTACCAGGTTGAAGGCAGCGGCGGGCTGCCCGATTACGAAATAGTCACCTACCCGGTGGAAGGTGTCGACCAGACCTGGGAAGCGGCCCGGGACGAAGCCTATGCTAGGGGCGGGACTCTGGCGAGCCTGAACACACCGACAGAAGAGAAGTTGATTTTCTTTAAACTGCGAACTCATCCGGAGCCCATCAACGCAGGACTCTGGCTTGGTGGTTATCAGAAAGCTGACTCGGTGGAGCCTGCCGGTGGCTGGAGGTGGCTGGACGGGAGCTTTATCCCGACCACCAGATCCTACACCAGCTATGCCAACTGGAAGCGAGGACAGCCCGACAATGGCGGCGGCGTAGAGAATTATGTCGCGGCCTATGTCGGTGGCAGGTTTGGCTGGAGTGACGAAGCCAACGACGCGGAAATGGATGGTTTCATTGTTGAATTCGCTGGCGGGCAGGCCTCGGTAACCCGTTTCGTAGATGGCGCAATAGACGGTGACTCCAGCACCGAAGATCAACTCCTTCAGCGCACTGGCATTGTGTCCAGCACAACGGTAAGGGATTTCTTTGCTCCGCCAGGACAAGGTACAGTTTTTGACGTTGACCTGTTCGAACAGGAAGGTAATGTCGTTCGCGGTGGCACGGTCAACGCCGATGTATGCATTGCCCCCGACCCGCGGGAACCGATTATTTTTTACGGTGAAGAGCTTGAGGAGAGCGAATTCGAAGGGTTTGCAGGCGGTTCGCTTGTGGTTTCGCAACTGGCGGGTACCGGTACCTGCACGGGTGATCTGCCATTGGTAAGCGAAGCAGATGAATATCAGACCTGGGAAGAGCTGCTGGCCGACGTCGATCTGGTTGTTCCCGAATATTACCGCTCGTTTTTCGGTGAAGTCACTTTTGTACCGCTGGACAGCGAGGACGAGGTAACAATATGGGCGGCATGGGTATCCGTTGCAGTGATCAGAACTGACGGTGTGGAATACGATGGCCCGGTTTCCTCGGTTTCGTTTCCTGAGTCGTTTGTCGACTACAGCAACGAACCTGCTGGGGAGATCCCCGCCTGCAACAATGAACTGGACTTTCGAAGTCTGGATGTCGGGGGAACCAACGGGACGTTTGGAGAATGGCCTAACGTGGAAGGCATCGACGTTATTCTACAGACTGCTCAGTGCAACCGCTCCTGGAGCCTCACGCGCAGGACGACCCATCTGAGCCCCATGCGCTTCGTTGGCGGTGGATCGGCAGTCGAATCGGGAACACGTTTGCTGGTTTTCCAGTTGAAAGGGATAAGCGGCACGCTGGCAGAAGCAGCTTCCTGTACCGATCCGACCCTTCTGGATTTGCTGGCAGATGAGTATCAGTCTACTCTCGGCGCGCTCTCCAGCCAGGACTATTCTCTCGCAATTCAACATCTTGAAGAGTTCGCCAGGATCGCCAATGCAGACGATGAGTACGGCGACGGGTTTAACAACTGTGCCGTCGAGGCTAACTACCGAGGCAACTTTGTAGCGCGGGCTATCAGCGCGGCGTTTACCACCTGGGACAGGCTTCTTCCTGAGAATCAGGATCCCGAGACCTGGGAGATCTATCCGCTACCCGAAGAATTCTGCGGGCTGGTGCCGGACCTGCGGGACGCGGGAGAGGCTGGCGCGACCTGCGTGGCACCACTCTAGACCTCTGAGCAGATCGTTGTCAGTAAACCTGCCAGGCGCCAGCCTGGCAGGCTTCTTTACACTGTTTATCCTGTCTCTGAGTGGCTACCAGGAAAGCGGCTATCCCGATAGCCAGGGTGTCAGCTCTGATCGGCATGGAAAAATCCGGTGTCGGCATCAATCAGCCGCTCCCTGGCTTGAGCACTGTATTTCCTGGGGAGTCTTTGTCAGGGTCAGCAACTTTCGCCGGTACTAGCTAATGCGTCAATCTGCGGCAACGCCTGCGCATCCGGCTGGGATAACTCCAGTGCTTCCTGGGTCGTCCTTGGCACGGCGTGGAAGGGTTCGAAAAAGTGTCGGTCGACATCGTGATAGACGAGGCGTACCAGCAGCCAGAAGGTGAAGGCGATCAGTGCTGCGCCGGACGCCAGGAAAAACCCGGACTCCAGTCGCTGGATGGTTGCAGCGATGATCGGTGGTCCGATTACCGCGCCGAGGCTCTGCATGAGCAGGATGACACTGCCCACCTGCAACAGGTTGAGCTGCGAGTTGTCATTGGCATGGGCAAGGCAGATTGAATACAGGGGAAAGGTGCTGGCACCGAACAGCATCATTACCGGGTAGATAACCAGGCCGTAACGGCCGGTCAGCAGAATGGCCGCCGCACAGATTATAACTGCCACTGCGACCAGCAGCAGAATGACCAGGCGCCGGTCGATTCTGTCAGACAGGCGCCCGGCTGGCAGCTGGGTGATGGCACCGCCGACGATGGTGAGCGCCATGAATAGCCCTACGCGTTCCACGGGCACCCCGTGGGCAGTCGCTACCAGCGGGCCCAGGGCCCAGAAACCGGATGTCACAAACCCGGCGACGAACGCGCCCAGTACCGCAACCTGGGATGATCCCACTACCCTACGGAATTGCAGACCGGCCAGGGGCAGCGGTGCCGGTGCGGCGCTGCGGGTCACGCCTACGGGGATTGCCCCCAGAGCCAGAAGGATGGCACCAAGAGTAATCAGTTCTGTGAATTCGAGGTCAAGTCCGATCAACAGCTGTCCGGCACCGATCGCCAACAGGGTCAGCAGGGAATAAGTGGAGAGTATCAGGCCCCGGTTATCGGCGCCGGCCTGTTCATTCAGCCAGCTTTCGAAAATCATGTACAAACCGGCCAGCGCCCAGCCGGTGGTGAAGCGCGCCAGCATCCAGAACAGCGGACTCTCAATCAGACCCAGCACCAGTAAAGCGGCGTTGGCGGTGGAGGCCAGCACCAGGTACATGCGGATGTGACCCACCGCGCAGACCAGTCTAGGGATTGAAAGGCAGCCTATGACGAAGCCCAGAAAATAGGCGGATCCGGCAAAACCAATAAGCAGTGAGGAAAATCCCAGCGTGTCGGCATACAGCGGCACGAGGGTCAATTGCAGGCCATGGCCGGTCAGCAGGATGACCAGCGAGAGAAACAGGGCCATGACATTTTCGAAGGGCTTGATCATGAAAGCGTCCTGGCGACGCGTCGGCGCCACATCATTGCGTGCGTGGAGCTCTAGTGTAACGAAAATAGTGTCGCCTGTGAGACCGCAGCGCCCTTTCCAGGCCGCAGATTTCAGCTTTATTCAAGCTGTGTTACCCTTTCGCGCCGGCAAACACGCCGACAGTCACGCCGGTTGTCATACTGAGCGCAATGGGTTCCACTTAACGAGAGACCGATACGAGAGGCCGATGAAAACTAAAGTTCGCTGGATAGAAGATGTAATGTTCCTCGCCGAGACCGGCAGTGGTCACGGTATCGTCATGGATGGTGCCCCGGAGGGTGGCGGTCGCAACATGGGTGCCCGGCCCATGGAAATGCTGCTGGTCGGTGTCGGTGGCTGCAGTTCCTACGATGTCGTCAGCATCCTGAAGAAAGCCCGTCAGCCGGTCTCCTCCTGCGAGGCCGAAGTCACCGCCAAACGTGTGGACGCGGTGCCGGCGGTTTTCGAATCCATCCACCTGCATTTCAAAGTGAAGGGCAAGGGGCTCAGCGCCAAGCAGGTGGAGCGGGCCGTCGAGCTGTCGGCGGACAAATACTGTTCGGCCAGTATCATGCTCAAGCAGGCCGGGGTGGCCATAAGTCACGATTTCGAGGTGATCGAGGAAGACTAGCGGGCGCCATGCGCCTAGGTCTGCTGATATTCTATTTGTCGCCCTGCAGGGCAAGGTGCTGGCTGGCGCCTGAAGTCGTGGCGTGAGAATACGCAGGCAGGGCCGAAAATTATCGGTGTGGCTGGTCTTGATGACTAGCCTTGCCGGCTATCCTGTTAGTGGGCTGTTGCGGGGAGGTTCAAAGTACAGGGGGCCACATCGGGCATGACGGTGCTTCGACTGGCCGGTGATCAGCACCGGCTGACTTGCGAATGGTCAGGTCAGAGGCGGTAAACAGTCTTCTTCATCACCTGTGACAGGCCAGCCATGGCCTGTCTGACCGGAAACGGCAGATCGGCTCCGCCAGCCTGTTTCGCGGTTTCACCATGCTGTCGTTCGTCGATAATCATCTGTTCCAGAATTGCCCTGCTCTTCTGGTCATCGCCCGGCAGCTTTTCCAGGTGGTCCTGCAGGTGCCGGCAAACCTGGTTTTCGGTCTCCGCCACGAAGCCCAGACTCCATTTGTCGCCGGCCAGTCCGGCGGCAGCGCCGAGGCCGAAGGACAGGGTATACCACAAGGGGTTGAGTGCGCTGGGGCGGCTGTCCAGTTCCGTCAGGCGTTGTTCACACCAGGCCAGATGATCCACCTCTTCGCTGGCCGCGTGAGCCATGGATTCCCGCACATCGTCCAGCCGGGCTGTCAATGCCTGACCCTGATACAGCGCCTGGGCGCAGACTTCACCGGTATGATTAATGCGCATCAGGCCGGCGGCATGTCTGCGTTGCTTGTCGTCCAGTTCAGTCTCGACCCTCGTCAGGGCGGGGTTATCCCGGCCCGCCTGGCTGCTGCCCGGCACCAGCGTGCGCAAGGCCTGATCGAACTGAACCAGTAACTTATCAACGGGACTGAGCGGGCGGGTTTCACGCATGACGATGGGTCCTATTTCTGATCCTGATTTTCTCTGGCAATGGCACGATAACCAATGTCGGTTCTGAAGTAAACGTTGTCCCAGCTGATGGTATTGACCAGTTGATAGGCCGCCTGCTGGGCTGCTGTCACGGTATCGCCCAGGGCAGTGGCGCATAAAACCCGACCGCCATTGGTGACCACCGTATTGTCCTGAAAGGCCGTGCCGGCATGGAATATTTTCTGATGTGCTCCACAGGGCTGGTCCAGCCCGGAGATAACAGCGCCTTTCTGGTAGCTGTCCGGGTAGCCGCCGGCCGCCAGTACGACACCCAGTGCGCGGCGCTCATCCCAGCGGGCCTCAACCTCGTCGAGCCTGCCGTCCAGCGCTGCCAGGCACAAGTCGGCCAGGTCAGACTGCAGACGCATCATCACCGGCTGGGCTTCCGGGTCACCAAACCGGCAGTTGAATTCCACCACATTGACGTCGCCGGCCGGGGATATCATCAGGCCGGCATACAGGAAACCGGTGTAGGGATTGCCGTCGGCCGCCATGCCTTGCACGGTCGGTGCAATCACCTGCTCAATAATGCGGGCGTAGACGGCATCGGTAACTACCGGTGCGGGTGAATAGGCGCCCATGCCACCGGTGTTGGGCCCCTTGTCACCGTCATCCCGGGCCTTGTGGTCCTGTGAGGTCGCCATGGGCAGAATATGCTCGCCGTCCACCATGGCGATAAAACTGGCTTCCTCGCCAGCGAGGAAGGCTTCGACTACTACCCGGTGGCCGGCCTCACCAAAGCGATTGCCAGACAGCATGTCTTCGATGGTGGAGGCCGCCTCCGCTTCGTTCTGGGCGATGATAACTCCCTTGCCGGCCGCCAGGCCGTCGGCCTTGATCACAATAGGGGTGCCCTGCCCTCGCACATAGGCAAGGGCCGGCTCGACCTCTGTAAAGGTCTGGTAGGCCGCTGTCGGAATGCCGTGACGCTGGAGAAAATCCTTGCTGAAGGCCTTCGAGCCTTCCAGCTGGGCCGCTTTGGCGCTGGGCCCGAAGCAGGCCAGGTTACGGGCAGCGAAATAGTCGACTACACCGGCGACCAGTGGCGCCTCGGGGCCGACGATAGTCAATTCGACGCCTTCTCTCTGAACGAATTCCACCAGCCCGGGGAAATCAAGCACGTCCAGGGCAATGTTCTCCACGCCGGGTTCCAGTCGGGTACCGGCATTACCGGGGGCCACATACACTTTTTCCACCCGTGGCGATTGGGCTACTTTCCAGGCCAGCGCGTGTTCTCTACCGCCACTGCCAAGAACCAGAACTTTCACGTGTCAGTCTCCTGCATTACTTTTCCAAGCGCCGGCGTGTTGGTTGGCACTTGCCGATACCCTTTGGATTCAATGATCTGGCAGGCTGTGAAGAATACCCTGCGCGGCCGCTGCGGGGTTAAAAGCGGGTCTGAAATGCTTTTGTACCACCAGGCGCCGATTTTCAGATTATCTCTGCTTTGTCTCTTAAGCTCCGAAAAAATCCAGCCCCGGAAAAAATATTTCACCAGTCAGCTAGTGGCGGAAATGGCGAACACCGGTAAACACCATGGCTATACCGTGCTCGTTGGCCGCACCGATTACTTCGTCGTCACGCATGGAGCCACCTGGTTGGATCACCGCCGTGATGCCCGCCCTGGCAGCGGCATCAATACCATCGCGAAACGGGAAAAAGGCGTCTGACGCCATGACAGAACCGCGTACTTCCAGATTTTCATCCGCCGCCTTGATGCCCGCTATCCGGGCGCTGTAGACCCGGCTCATCTGGCCGGCTCCGACACCCACCGTCTGGTTGTTTTTACCGTAGACGATGGCATTGGATTTGACGAATTTGGCAACGATCCAGCTGAACTGCAGGTCGCGAAGCTCTTCCGCGGAAGGCGCCCGCTCGGTGACCACTTTAAGTTCCTCTTCGCTGACTCGGCGGATATCCCGGTCCTGCACCAGCAGGCCGCCCACTACCCGTTTGAAGTCCCAGCCTGGCACCGGGGTTGCGGGCAGCGGGCCGCAAGTCAGTACCCGCACGTTCTTTTTCTCTGCTGAAATCTGTAACGCCTGGTCAGAAACAGAGGGGGCGATAATTACCTCGGTAAACTGCCGGGAAATGATTGCCTGGGTCGTTTCAGCGTCCAGTTCCCGGTTAAAGGCAATAATGCCTCCGAATGCCGAAGTGGGGTCGGTCTGAAAGGCCAGATTGTAAGCTTCCAGTATCGAGTGGGCCACCGCCACGCCGCAGGGGTTGGCGTGTTTGACGATCACACAGGCCGGCTCGGCAAAGGATTTTACACATTCCAGCGCCGCGTCGGTGTCGGCGATATTGTTATAGGAAAGCTCCTTGCCCTGGTGTTGAACGGCAGTGCTGATACTGGCCTCGTCCTGATCTCTCTGAACATAGAAGGCTGCCTGCTGATGGGGGTTTTCACCATAGCGCATGGCCTGCTTTTTACGGAACTGGGTAGTGAAGGTGCGCGGAAATACCCGGTCATTGTCCGACTCGGCCTGGGGCAGTCGTGTGCCCAGGTAGTTGGCAATCGCGCCGTCGTAGGCCGCGGTATGCTCGAAGGCCTTCACCGCCAGGTCGAAACGAAAGGCATGATCCAGGCTGCCGTCGTTAGTCTGCAGTTTTTCCACCAGCGGTTGGTAGTCATCCGGATTGACCACGATGGCCACGTGGGCATGGTTCTTGGCTGCCGCGCGCACCATGGTGGGACCGCCGATGTCGATATTCTCGATGGCGGTAGGCAAATCACAATCGGGATTGGCGACTGTCGCTTCAAAGGGGTAGAGGTTGACCACCACCAGGTCGATAGGCGGAATATCGTGCTGCGCCATGACTGCCTGGTCCAGCTCGCGTCGGGCCAGGATTCCGCCGTGAACCTTGGGGTGCAGGGTCTTGACCCGGCCGTCCATCATTTCCGGAAAACCGGTGTAATCGGAAATTTCAATGGCTGGAATACCCTCCGACTGCAGCAATCGGTAAGTGCCGCCGGTGGAGAGAATTTCGATGTTCAGTGCAGTGAGAGATTTTGCCAGTTCGACAATGCCGGATTTGTCAGACACGCTTATAAGGGCCCGACGGACGGCAGCAGGTTTAGCTGAGGTCATAAGAAGTTCAAGGATCTGGGTTTTGGTCGGGATGGTCGGCTTCCATTATGCCGGCGGCTCCGTCAAGCTGGGTTTACAACATTCCGTATTGTTTGAGTTTCTTTCGAAGCGTACCACGGTTTATTCCAAGCATGGTAGCCGCCTTACACTGGTTGTTGTCCGCCTGCCGCATAACTACCTCCAGCAGTGGGGCTTCAACTTCGTTCATGACCAGCTGGTAGATATCGCTGGGTTCCTGATCGTCGAGTTGTTCGAAATACATCGTCATGGCGCGTTTGACTTCTTCACGCAGGATGGCCGGTTTGTCGGATTCGAAGAAATCACTCAATCCCTCGACTGGAGTGGCTCTGAAGAGCAGAGCGTCTTCCTGAGAAGTCATGCGGCAATCTCCCTGTTCTCTTTTTTATTCATGACACCGTTGGTTACGGTGCTGTCAGTTAAGGAGCCGAAGAATCCATGGAGCTCAGCAAGCTGCCCGGCGGGTGTCGTCTGCTGGCTGAAACGCTGCCAGAACTGCCGGGCGCAGGGACTGTCCGGGTTCTGATGCCGCGCCAGCTCAGCCGTGTACCAGCTCAGGTGTTTGCGCGCGAACAGTACCCCTTTGTGATCTCCGTACAGAGCGTAAATTTTCCTCAGGTGAGATGCAATGGTTTTGCCAACTATCTCGGGGGCCGGTGGCGATACTGCCATGCCGCTGCTCAGGTAATGGGAGATGGCGCGGAAAATCCAGGGCCGACCCTGGGCGCCGCGTCCAATCATCAGCCCGTCGGCTCCAGTCCTGGCCAGCACAAGCCTGGCTTTTTCTGGCGAGGTGATATCACCATTGGCGATAACCGGGATGTTTACCGCCTGCTTGATCGCCGCGATGGTGTCGTATTCCGCCTCACCCTTGAAACGGCAGGCGCGGGTTCGCCCGTGGACCGTCAGCATCTGAATGCCGGTCTGCTCTGCCAGCCTGGCGATCTCCACGCCATTACGGGATTCCGGACACCAGCCCGTCCGGATCTTCAGCGTGACGGGCACATCCACGGCGGCCACTACGGCGCGCAGAATCCGTTCCACCAGAGCGGGATTTTTCAACAGAGCCGAGCCGGCCTCTTTGCGCAGAACTTTCTTGGCCGGGCAACCCATATTGATGTCGATAACATCGGCACCCATGGCGACATTGAGGATGGCGGCTTCCGACATCAGCCCCGGATCTGATCCGGCTATCTGAATAATCTGAGGGCCGGCGATCGCGGGTTTGACCTGCCGCAACCGGTTCTTGTCATTAGTCCAGCGCTCGATATTGCTGGTCAGCATTTCTGCCACAGTGAGGCCCGCACCATTGGCGCTGCAGATTTCACGAAACGGACTGTCACTGACGCCTGCCATGGGCGCCAGCAGCAGCGGATTGGCGATAACAAAGCTGCCAAGTTGGAATGGCTTCAGTTCCATGATTCGGGTCAAAGTCGAGAGGAATCGAGTATTCTACTCACCTGGACCGCAAGGTCAAAGATGAACCCGCGTTTAAGGGAAAAACCGCTAGGAGCCGGGCCTGGGTGGCGCGGCCTTGAAACCCAGCTGGTAATTGACCGCTTCCGGCCCTGGATCGATAAGCTCCAGGGTAATCTGGACGGGGGCACCTGCCGGCATTAACGGCATGCCCCGCAGGGCGGGCGGCAGGTATTCGTCCGGAGGCAGTTCCCGGGATGCCACAACGGTGTTGTTGAGATCAGTAAAGCGCAGCTCGATCAGGGGGAAAGGTTGGGGGAACTCAGCACGGTTCCGAAATACCGCGTTGAGCTCGAGGGAGCCTTCCTGTTGCGGGTGGCTGCGTACGACCAGGTTGTCGGTTTGAATTTCGGCGGGATTGACATACGGCGGCAATTCGCAGCGCAGCAGACCGCAGGCAGACTGATACCAGGGGCGGAAGCGGGCATCCTGGCTGAGTACGGGCAGTCGTTGCCAGAAAAACTGGAGCGCAAAGACCGACACCGCCAGCAGACAGGCAATGGCGGCAAGTACGATTCTGGACGAACGCCGTTTTCTGCTCTGGTGTTCCAGTTCCAGTGAGGTGTCCACATCGCGGATAGCACGCAGATTCTCTTCGCTCAGCTGTTCAAGCGATTCATCCTGCTCGTGCAGGCTGGTGGACATCACTCTGGCGCGGATCTCCTCCTTGCTGCTATCCACAAGCGGGGCGTCCTGGGACGGAGAGGCCGCTTTCGCCGTGCCAGTGGCGCTGGCAGGCACCGCCGCGGACCCGTTACTGTCCGTGGGCAGAGGCTTGTCCCTGGGCTCCGACTTGTCGGCCATTTTTTCGGTTTCACTCCGGAAAGCAGAAGGCTGGTAGGGGTCTACCGGCAATATAACGAATGATTTCGCGTCCAGGTCGACGTCGGTCTCTTCCCATTCCAGGTCGCTGGCAGGAAAGTTGTAGACCGCCTCACCGGAATCGCTGGCCGTATTCGGTTCAGGTTCGCCCGGTGGATCTGCCGCTTCAATAGACTCAGCGTCGAGAAACACGCTGGCGGCAGGCTCAAAATCCAGGTCATCATACAGGATTTCACTATCCACATGCGGCTGGTTTTCATTCCCGGCAGCGTTTTTTTCTGCCTGCTCGTTTGCCTTTTTGAGGGCCGCCAGAAGAGTTGCGGAATCGGGCCCGGGTGGGAGAATCACTTCAGTGTCTTTGCTGTTCTTCAGCCTGGCCAGCAGGCTGGCTGCATTCGGGCCGGCCGGCAGGATGACCGGTGCTGACCCGGGGGTTCCGGATGTCGGGGCATCGGCACGGGGCGAAGAGGTGGAGCCTCCCGCAGGTTCGTTGGCAGGGGTAAACACCGGTGTGCGGAACTCCCGTTCACCGGCATCGAAAATGTCAAATTCGTGATCCTGCTCCTCGAGGCTGGGGTCGGGCCTGCTCTCCGCTAACTCCCCGGCATCGAAGACATCAAAATTGCTGTCGGTGAGCTGTTCCTTGACGGGAGACTGATCAATCTCGGGGTCGACGTCGAAGACGTCAAAGTCGCTGTCCTGGATGTCGGACTTGGCATAAAGAATTTCTTCCTGGTCCCAGTCGTTTTCCTGCTCGCCCTGGCCTTCCTCATCGCCGTGTTTGAGGAATTCGGACGGACTAAAATAGTCGCCGGGGGCGGAGATGAAGACCGATTCGGTTCCCTGCTGCTCATGCTCGTCGTTGGACGCCTGGCCGTGAATACCGACAAAATGCTGGTCCGCTTCAAAGATGGACAGGCACGCCCCACACCTTACCAGCCCGTGCGCCGCCTGCAGCATCCGGGCGCTGGTATTGAACGTTGATTCACAACGTGGACATTGGGTTACATGTAGAGCCATTTCAGAATTTGCGGTTGCAATCGTTTTTAAAGCCTGGAATTTCCCCGTTGTAGCCAGGTATATCACCCGAGACCCACAACAGGCTACCCGCGGCTTGAAAAGATTTACCCTGCTTCACATTTCAGCCCGCTGAAACTGTCAGGGAGAATGTCCGGGGTATGACAGCCTCCCAGATGAGCCACAGGTTAAGCTCCCGGAACGTTAAGGTGCTTTTTCGGGAGCCCCCTAGCTATATCGTCTCGTTCCGGAAAGTCTTGTCCATTGTTCCCGCTCCACCGGTTCCGACATGTCAAACCAGCGCTGATAAAGCGCCTGCAGCGGTTCGCACTGTTCCGGCAGAATGCCCGACAGCACCAGATGACCGCCGGGCCTGACCAGATCGGCAAAATGGGGAGCGAGCTGTTCCAGTGGGCCGGCCAGAATGTTGGCTATTAGCAGATCGGCGGGTAAAGATGAGGAGTGAAGGGGGAATTGCTCGGGCAGGTAACAGGACAGCTGCGCCACCCTGATGCCGTTGGCGGCGCGATTGGCTTCGCTGGCCTGGATGGCCTGGGGGTCATTGTCGACTGCCAGTACTTCCCGCGCTCCCAGCAGTGCGGCGGCGATGGCCAGCACTCCCGATCCGCAGCCGTAGTCGATCACCAGTTTGTCCCGCAGGTTCTGCTGCTCGAGCCATTCCAGGCATAACGCCGTAGTGGGGTGGGTGCCGGTGCCGAAAGCCAGCCCGGGATCGAGCAGTATGTTGACCGCGTCCGGGTCCGGCGGGGTGAGCCAGCTGGGGCAGATCCACAACCTGGACCCGAACTGCAGGGGATGAAAGCGGTCCATCCAGGTTTTTTCCCAGTCCTGATCAGGCAGTGACTCCAGCTCTATTGCCTGTCTGGCTGAATCGTTCGGGCCCCGGTCAGTAAGGCGATTCTGCAGGTCCGACAGCAGGGGTTGCAGATCCATTTCGGCGGTAAACATGCCACAGAGCAGCACCGAGTCCCACAGTGGTGTCGCCCCGGGCTCGGTCTGGAAAACCGGCTGATCTTCGCCATCGGTGAGAGTCACGGACACGGCGCCGGAGTCGAGTAACAGCTGTTCCATCTCTTCGGCTTGCGCCGGAGCAATACGCAGCCGCAGCAGTTGCCAGGGCATCAGGCTGAGAGTTTCTTTTCCAGGTAGTGAATGTTCACCCCACCGGCCCGGAATTCGAGGTCCTTGACCAGGTCCCGGTGCAGCGGGATATTGGTCTTGATTCCGTCTACCAGCAGTTCGTCCAGGGCGTTTTCCATGCGCACCAGGGCTTCTTCCCGGGAGGCGCCATAGGTGATCAGCTTGGCGATCAGGGAATCATAATAGGGTGGTATGCGGTAGCCGCTGTAGAGATGAGAATCCACCCGTACCCCCAGACCGCCGGGGGCGTGGTACAGGTTTACCAGTCCGGGGCACGGCAGGAACGACACCGGATCCTCGGCATTAATGCGGCATTCCACCGAGTGGCCTTGAATTCTGACGTCCTCCTGCTTGATTGAAAGCGGTTCGCCAGAGGCGATGCGAAGCTGTTCCTTGACGATATCCACGCCCGTTACCATTTCGGTTACCGGGTGCTCGACCTGAACCCGGGTGTTCATTTCGATGAAGTAGAACTTTTCATCTTCATAGAGAAATTCCAGCGTCCCGGCGCCCCTGTATTTGAGGTTTCTGCAGGCCTGAATACAGGTCTGTGCAACCTCGTCACGTACGCGCTGAGGAATGCCCGGGGCAGGCGCCTCTTCGATAACCTTCTGGTGACGTCGCTGCAGTGAACAGTCCCGATCGCCCAGGTAGAGGGCCTCGCCCAGGCCATCGCCCATAACCTGGATCTCCACGTGGCGCGGGTTCTCCAGGAATTTTTCCAGGTAAACCACACCGCTGCCGAAAAAAGCTTTGGCTTCTGACTGAGTCACGTAGATCGCCTTCAGCAACGCCGCTTCACTGTGCACCACACGCATGCCCCGGCCGCCGCCGCCGGCGGCCGCCTTGATGATGACCGGGTAGCCAATCTCCTTGGCCAGCGCCAGAGTGCGGTCGTTATTGTCGTCCAACGGCCCGTTCGAACCTGGCACGGTTGGAACGCCGGCATCGCGCATGACGTTAATGGCGGACACCTTGTCGCCCATCAGGCGGATAGTATCGGCCCGGGGGCCAATGAAGGTAAAGCCGCTGTTTTCCACCTGCTCGGCGAAATCGGCGTTCTCGGACAGAAAGCCGTAACCGGGATGGACGGCGACCGCGTCAGTGACTTCCATGGCGGAAATGATCGCGGGAATATTGAGGTAGCTCTCGGTCGCAGAGGCTGGGCCAATACACACAGATTCATCGGCCAGGCGGACGTGCATGAGCTCGCGGTCCGCCGTGGAGTGCACAGCTACGGTCTTGACGCCCAGTTCCTTACAGGCGCGGAGGACGCGGAGGGCTATTTCGCCCCGATTGGCAATGAGTACTTTATCGAACATGGGCTGTTTACTTATTCCGGGTTAGCTGGGGCCTGGGAGGCTGTCGGACTTAACTGGTCTGCTGCGGAAAAGCCGGATTTGGCCAGATTTCCCGATCTTTTTCGTTAAATAGATCAACTATTCGCCTCAAAAGATCGAAAAATCTGACTCAAACCGGCTTTCCCTCGTTACGATCAGTTAAGTCCGACAGCCTCCTAGGCGATCCTGATAAGCGGCTGGTCGAACTCAACCGGCTCACCGTCTTCGACCAGAATGGCCTCCACGACCCCGCCGTGCTCGGCTTCAATCTGGTTCATCATTTTCATTGCCTCGACAATACAGACCACGTCACCTGCTTCCACGGTCTGGCCGACTTCGATGAATGGTGGTGAAGAGGGCGACGATGAACGGTAGAAAGTCCCCACCATGGGAGACAGAACCGCCTTACCTTTGGCTGCCGGCTCACTGCTGAGCGATACCGGGGCTGCCGGCTCGGCCGCCGGAGCGGGCTGCGGGGCATAGGCTGGCGGTGGCGGTGCCTGGTAAGCGAACGCGGTCGGGGCGGCCGATGGATTGCGGCTTATGCGAACAGACTCTTCCCCTTCCCTGATTTCGATTTCAGCGACGTCTGATGTCTCGATGAGTTCAATGAGCTTTTTGACTTTTCTGATATCCATTAACGGGTCTCACCTGGGGTTGTCGATGAATTAATTTTTCGCGGCCAGCCTGCGGAAAGCCGCTTCCAGGGCCAGTTCATAGCCATGGGCGCCTAAGCCAACGATGGTGCCCACTGCAGCACTGGCCAGATAGGATTTCTGGCGGAATGGCTCGCGGCGATGCAGATTGGACAGATGCACTTCAATAAAGGGGATGTCTGCAGCCAGGAAGGCATCCAGCAGGGCGATGCTGGTGTGGGTGAATGCACCCGGGTTGATAATAATGAATGCCGTACCGTCCTTGCGGGCTGCATGCAGCCGGTCGATCAGAACGTGCTCAGCATTGCTTTGCAGAGAATCCAGCTCATGGCCCTGATTCTCGCACTGTTTCGCCAGGCGCCCGTTTATATCAGCCAGGGTGTCCGTGCCGTAAATATGGGGCTCCCGATCGCCCAGGAGGTTCAGATTGGGCCCGTTCAGGACCAGAATGCGAGCCATGTTTCGATATAAACCCTGTTGAGCCGGAAGTGCAGTCGAAGTTAGCTGGTATTCAGCACGCTTTAGATAAGATCGGCGCATTTTCTCAGAAATTTACCGAACTTTCATTATTTTTCTACACATTAAACTGGCTAATCACTGGTTTCAGGGGGACAGGGCGTAGGCGGTTGCCTGGGGCGGGTAGCAGAACCCCCAGTCGGCACAGCCCTGATACTCCACAATCAGGCTGGTGCCGGCCGGCAGGGCGGGGTCTACAGACAGTCTGGCTGTGACACCCTCATAATAAGCTTCGATCGCGCCAAAAAACTGGTCTGTCTTGGCGATCCCATCCGGCAGTTGAAAGGGCACCGGCTGCTGTTCAGCGGTCGTGGGCAACTGCAGGGAAAAGTTGAACTGATGGCGGTACAGGTAGTGGTCCGGTGCAATCTGCCAGGTAATCTCGAGTGTGTCTGCATCGATGATGCTGACAAAGAAGGGAAAGGCCTGGTCAAGGGGCAACGGCCGGGGCCTGTCGCTGCCACCCAGGGCGCTGCGGCCGGCACCGGGAAGTAACTGGGCGCTGGCAGAGGTAATCAGCCAGAATGCCAGGCTCACAGACAGAGTAATGTTGAACAGCTGCTTAGGCATAATCTCTTATGACCGGGCTGAGGCCGGGTTTCTGACGCTTACTCTTCAAGACGCTCGAAAATCAGGCAGGCATTGGTGCCGCCGAAACCAAAACTGTTGGACATGACGCAGTTAAGTGTCACGTTATCCTGCCTTTTCAGCACGATCGGCATGCCTTCCGCCGCCGGGTCGAGGTTTTCTATGTTGGCAGACGCGGCGATGAAGTTGTTCTCCATCATCAGCAGACTGTAGATAGCCTCGTGCGCACCGGCTGCGCCAAGTGAGTGACCACTTAGTGATTTGGTGGAGTTGATGGCTGGCAGATTGTCGCCGAAGGCTTCGCGAATAGCCCGGAGTTCCGCAATGTCCCCTGCCGGCGTGCTGGTGCCGTGCGTGTTGATGTAGTCAACGGGCCGACTGGCGGTTTTCATGGCCATTATCATGGCTCTCCTGCCGCCTTCTCCTGAGGGCGCTACCATGTCGTAACCGTCCGATGTGGCCCCGTAACCGGTGATTTCGGCGTAAATTTTCGCGCCCCGCGCGCGCGCATGCTCCAGCTCTTCGATCACCAGCACAGCGCCACCGCCGGCAATGACGAAACCATCGCGGTCACTGTCGAAAGCCCGGGAGGCCTTTTCCGGCGTGTCGTTGTAACGGGTGGACATGGCGCCCATGGCGTCGAACATGTGGGACAGGGTCCAGTGTTCGGCCTCGCCACCGCCGGCAAATATGACATCCTGCTTGTTTAACTGGATCAGTTCAACAGCGTTACCGATACAGTGTGCGCTGGTGGCACAGGCGGACGAGATGGAGTAATTGACACCCTTGATACGGAATGAGGTGGCCAGACAGGCGGAGACGGTGCTGCCCATGCCGCGGGTTACCCGGTAAGGGCCGACGCGGCGCAGGCCTTTCTCCCGCATGATATCGGCCGATTCGACCTGGTCTTCGGTAGACGAGCCACCCGCGCCCATGATAATCCCGGTACGTTCGTTGGAGACTACCTGATCGTCGAGGTTGGCATCCTGAATGGCATCCCGCATGGCCAGGTAGCCGTAGGCCGCCGCGTCGCCCATGAATCGCAGCAGCTTGCGGTCAATGAGCTCGGCAAAATCGATGTCCACGGAGCCCGAGACATGGGAGCGCATTCCGATGTCCTTGTACTCCTGGTTAAATCGTATACCGCTGCGGCCTTCACGCAGTGAGCTGGTGACGGTTTCCTTGTCGTTTCCAAGGCATGAAGTGATGCCAAGGCCGGTAATTACTGCTCGTCGCATAGACTGTCTTCTCTGCTTTCCCCGTTTATCGATCTCTATTTATTCAAATTTCTGATCGGGTCTGAACAGCCCCACTTTCAGGGCCTTGGCCGTGTAGATCACACTGCCGTCCACCGCCACAGTGCCGTCGGCAATCCCCATGACCAGCCTGCGTTCGATGACCCGGGTCATGGAAATATCATAAACCACTTTACTTGCCTCAGGCAGAATTTCGCCGGTGAATTTTACTTCGCCGGATCCCAGTGCCCGGCCTTTGCCCAGGTTTCCCCGCCAGCCCAGAAAGAAACCCACCAGCTGCCACATGGCATCCAGGCCCAGACAACCGGGCATGACCGGATCGCCGGGGAAGTGGCATTTGAAAAACCACAGGTCAGGATTGATGTCCAGTTCGGCAAGAATGCGGCCCTTGCCGTGGGTTCCGCCGTCGGAATTGATTTCGATAATGCGGTCCAGCATCAACATGTTGTCGATAGGGAGCTTGGCGTTACCCTCTCCGAACAGGCGACCGTGACCGCACTCGATCAGTTGATCCTTGTCATAGGAGTCTCTGGGTGTGAAATTCGGATTTTTTTCAGTCACGGTTGGACCCGCTCCCCGGCAGTAACGACGGCAAATTTTAAAAGTGTGCGATATTAGCGGAACAGCCTGCAATTATCGACCGGTTTCTGACCTGTGTCGCTCTCATCCCGGCGCATGCCGGCGCTGATCCCCCTGCGCCCGGGCCTGTTCTGCACAGGAGCACGGCGGCACCAGAATAGAAGCCTCCTGACGATTATAGTAGCTCCTGCCAGCGATCACCCGGGTTATTGATCATAAGATTGCGCCGTGTCAAAAGTGCTGGCCGGGCCTGCTCCGCAACCTCCTAACTATGAACCCGTTCCGTCTTGGATGCCATGAAGTTTGCTAGACTACCGCCGTTACAGAACACAATGAAGCGACGTGCTGCCAGTAATAGCGTGGCTTACTTACAAACAGAGTGAAAAACAATCAACAGTCAGGTAGATGCCTATGATAGTTCCAGTAATCCTGGCCGGAGGGGTGGGTTCCCGCCTGTGGCCGCAGTCGAGGGCGCTGATGCCCAAGCAGTTCATTCAGTTTCCCGGCCAGGAAGGTACGCTATTCCAGAACACGCTCGCCAGATTGCGCGGGCTGCATCAGCTGGCAGCGCCTGTAGTGATCTGCAATGCTGATCACCGGTTTCTGGTGGCGGAACAACTGCGGCAACTGGCTTTGCCCGATGCCACGATTATGCTGGAACCGGTGGGGCGCAATACGGCACCGGCAGTGGCCATGGCGGCCCTGGGCTGCTCTCGGTCCGATGACGACCCTGTACTGCTGGTGCTGCCGGCAGACCACTTGATCCGCGACCAGCAGGCCCTGCATGCAGCAATCAGGCTTGGCGACCAGGCTGCCCGTCAGGGCAGGCTGGTAACCTTCGGTATCGTGCCAGGTGTCCCTGAAACAGGTTACGGTTATATAAGGAAAGGCTCACCGGAACCGGAAAGCGGTGTCTTTGCCGTTGACCGGTTCGTGGAAAAGCCGGACCTGGCGACCGCCGAAGCTTACCTGGCGAGTGGCGAATACCTGTGGAACAGCGGCATGTTCATGTTTCAGGCCTCGGTTTTCCTGGCCGAACTGGAAAAGCATAATCCCGAGATGCTGCGCTGTTGTCGTGACGCCTTTGCCGGGATCGAGAGCGATCAGGACTACCAGCGGATTCCCCGGGAACTGTTTGCAGCCTGTCCGGCCGATTCCATCGACTACGCCGTGATGGAAAAGACTGCAGAGGCGGTGCTAGTGCCCCTTGACGCCAACTGGAACGATCTGGGCGCCTGGAGCGCGGTCTGGGAAGTGGGCGACAAGGACGGCGACGGCAATGTAGTGAGTGGTGACGTGTTGCTTGAGCAGGTCTCAGATTGCTACGTCCAGGCCAATTCCAGGGTTGTGGCTGCGGTAGGCATGAAGGATACGGTGATTATCGAAACCTCTGACGCGGTGCTGGTGGCTGATAAGCACCAGGTGCAGGGCATCAAGCAGATCGTGGCCCGGCTGGAAGCGGCCGAGCGCAGCGAAAGCCGGCATCATGACCTGGTTTATCGCCCCTGGGGCTCCTATCGTTCGCTGGAGAATGCCGAAGGCTATCAGGTCAAGCACATCGTCGTGAATCCGGGGCAGGCATTGTCCCTGCAGATGCACCATCACAGGGCGGAACATTGGACCATTATCCGCGGCGAGGCACAGGTGACCCGCGATTCGGAGTTGCACCGGCTCAAGAGCAACGAATCCATTTTCCTGCCCCTTGGCTGCACTCACCGACTCGAAAATCCAGGCGCGGAGCCGGTCGAGTTGATCGAGGTCCAATTGGGAGACTACCTCGGGGAAGACGATATTGTCAGGTTTGAGGACGTCTACGGACGTCTCGAGAAGGCTTGAATGCGGTGCATTAAGACGGTGCATGGGCGTGCGCCGAAGCATGCCGCCAGCCGCTGTTGTTCCCTTATTTGGTGCAGGTGAGTCCCGCTGACGTTAAACTGGCAAGCTATTTGCTGTATTCAGAGGGAGATAACCCAATCATTGCATAAATTGTTGGCCCAGGACCGCTTCGCTGCTTCCATAGCAGCATTTCCAGCGCCGTACTCAATTTTTCTGGATATCACGTAGAGTGACTACGCTCAATCCATAAAAACCTCCGTGCGACGCTGGAAATACTACTCTGAAAGCTCCTGACCTCAACAATTTATGCAATGATTGGGTTGACTGCCCCTACAGGAGGAAGAGTGACAATGGCGACAATCGAGAAGTGTCTGTTCCCTGCGGCGGGTTACGGTACCCGTTTTCTGCCAGTGACCAAATCCATGCCCAAGGAGATGCTGCCGCTGGTCGACAAACCACTGATTCAATATGGCGTCGAAGAGGCCATGGCGGCGGGCATACATGGCATGGCGATTGTAACAGGGCGCGGCAAACGCGCGCTGGAAGATCATTTCGATATCAACTACGAGCTCGAGCACCAGATTGCCGGCACTGGCAAGGAAGAGTTGTTGTCCGGAATCCGCTCTATCATCGAGACCTGCACGTTCTCTTATACGCGGCAGGTGGAAATGAAGGGGCTGGGGCATGCCATTCTGACCGGTGAGACGCTGATCGGCGAACATCCCTTCGCGGTTATCCTGGCCGACGACTATTGTGTGGCGGAGGAGGACGGCGTATTGACGCAGATGGTCAAGCTGTACGAACGCTACCAGTGCAGCATCGTTGCCATTGAAGAAGTGCCTCGGGAAGAAACCTTCAAATACGGCGTCATCGAGGGCGAGATGGAGGAAGAGCGCATCTGGCGGGTCAATTCCATGGTGGAGAAGCCGGACCCGGCCGAAGCCCCCAGCAATCTGGCCATCATCGGCCGCTATATTCTGACCCCGGACATTTTTGAACTGATCCGCACCACGCCGCCGGGTAAAAATGGCGAAATGCAGATCACCGACGCTATCATGCGCCAGGCTGAACAGGGCAGGGTTATCGGTTACCAGTTTAGAGGCCGGCGCTTTGACTGTGGCAGCGTCAAGGGCTTCATGGAAGCGACCAACTACAATTACGAAAATTTCTATCAGAAAAATTATTAGGGTGGGGCAGCAGCAACGCGATGAGTAACAAGATAGCCTGTTTTAAAGCCTACGACATCCGGGGTCGCATTCCCGACCAGCTGAATGAGGATATCGCCTATCGCATCGGCAGGGCCTATGCGACCTTTCTGCAGCCAGCCGTTGTGGTCGTGGGCTATGATATCCGGCTGACCAGCGAGGACCTGTGCGCGGCACTGACGCGGGGGCTGACCGATTCCGGTGTCGACGTGATCAACATCGGCCAGTGCGGCACCGAAGAAGTGTACTTTGCTACTGCGCACCTCAAGGCTGACGGTGGCATTGCTGTGACCGCCAGCCACAATCCGAAAGACTACAACGGCATGAAGATGGTGCGGGAAGAATCCAAGCCCATCAGCGGTGATACGGGTCTGAAGGACATCCAGGCCATTGCCGAATCCGGCGAATTTATCGAGGCAGCCCGGCAGGGGGAGGTTACCCGCCAGAATACCCAGCCAGCCTACGTGGAGCACCTGCTGGGCTATATAGACCTGTCAGTCATCAAGCCCCTTAAGATCGTCTGCAACGCGGGGAATGGCGGGGCAGGGGCAGTGATCGATGCCATTGAGGGCAGCCTGCCGGTTTCCTTCATCAAGGTACACCATCAGGTCGACGGTAACTTCCCCAATGGCGTGCCGAACCCGCTGCTGGAAGAAAATCGACGTCCGACCATCGATGCAATCAAGGAACAGGATGCCGACCTGGGAATCGCCTGGGATGGTGATTTCGACCGCTGTTTTTTCTTCGACGAGAATGGCAGGTTTATTGAGGGCTACTACATCGTTGGTCTTCTGGCCCAGGCCTTCCTGGAACATAAGCCCGGCTCCAAGATCATCCATGACCCCAGATTGACCTGGAATACCATCGAGATTGCCAAGGCTTATGGCGGCGAAGCGATTCAGAGTAAGACCGGTCACGCTTTTATCAAGGAGCGCATGCGTGCCGAGGACGCCCTCTATGGCGGTGAAATGAGCGCGCACCACTATTTCAGAGATTTCTCCTATTGCGACAGTGGCATGATTCCCTGGCTGCTGGTTATCGAATTGATCAGCAAAACCGGGAAACCCCTGTCGGAACTGGTTAACGAGCGCATGGCGGCGTTTCCGGCCAGCGGCGAGATCAACACCGAGATCAGCGATCCGCCGGCGCTGCTGGAGAAAATCGAGTCCCATTACGCGGCACAGGCGGAAGCGGTCGATCACACCGATGGCCTCAGCATGAGCCTGGGCGACTGGCGTTTCAATATCCGCCTGTCCAACACGGAGCCCGTAGTGCGTCTCAACGTGGAATCCCGCGGAGACACGGCTCTGATGCAGGCAAAAACCCGGGAAATACTGGATATGATGGCCGGCGGCTGACAGTCGGCACCGCTGGCTTTCAGCGGAGCACGCCGTGATCAGCCGCGTGACCGGCGCGCCCTGGCAGGCGGACAGAATGGCCCGGGGCCGCGTCGATCCGCGGCCCCGCTCTTCCTTGGGCCGGCAAATCGTTTTATCCTTGGGGATCTCTGCTGATAGGTAGCGGCGCCACGAGAGTTTTTAACAGTTTTCTCCGGCGCTCAACGCAGCCTGATCATGCCTTGGAAAATGCCTTGAACGTCACAGGAGTCACCCATGTTCAAAAAACCACTGACACGCAGGAAGCTGCTGGGTAACGCAGTCTCAGGATTTGCCCTGGCGGCGCTTTCCGCCGGCAGTTTGCGGGCCCTGGCCCAGAACGCCGGCGCAACCCCGCTGGATGTCTACAAAGACCCGACCTGCGGCTGTTGCGCCAACTGGATTGATCAGATGACTGAGCGGGGCTTTCAGTCCACCATCCATCACCCCGCCAATCTCAATGCTGTGAAGCTGGAACATGGCTTCACGCCCCAACTGCAGTCCTGCCACACGGCTGTCACGGCGGAAGGCTATGCCTTCGAGGGGCATGTGCCGCCCAGACTGGTGAGGCAGTTCCTGAATAATCCGCCGGCCAATGCGAAAGGGCTGACGGTGCCGGGTATGCCGGTGGGCAGTCCCGGAATGGAAATGGGCGGTCGTTTCCAGCCCTATGATGTGGTGTTGCTTAATAAAGACGGCAGCACGCGTGTTTACGCCAGTATCAGGGCAGCGGCCGATCAGTACTGACCCCATGCCTGAACACGTGAGCGGGGCAGCACTGCAGGATGCTCTGGCATCGATTTGTCAGTCACCACGATCCAGCGGCGTGGTGGAGATGATTGTCCGCCGCCCGACGGTGAATGAGCGGGAAGTGCTGCAGCAAGGCGAGTTGAGTGTCGATCTCGGCCTGCTGGGCGATAACTGGGCCACTAGCTGGCCGGCCAGGCAGGAGCGTCACCCGCGGCACCGCGAGATGCAGATCAACCTGATGAACTCCCGGGTCATTGATGCGATTTGCGCCGGTGATCGGCAACGCTGGCCATTGGCGGGTGACCAGTTGTTCGTTGACTTCGATCTCAGCGAAGATAATTTACCAGCCGGTACAAAAATTCAGGTGGGAGAGGCGGTGCTGGAAGTAACCAGCGAACCCCATCTGGGCTGTAAGAAATTCGAGCGCCGATTTGGTCGGAATGCTGTGCTGTTCGTCAATTCGGACTCAGGCAAAAGCTTGAAATTGCGTGGTATCAATGCACGAGTCCTGAATCCCGGTGTTGTAACTACCGGCGGTGTAATCCGCAAGCTCGCGCCAATTTAGCAGCCTGTCAGGGAGCCTCTGATCAGGTACCCTAGCGCATTGTGGTACTTATTCAGAGGCTCCCTGGCTTTGCCACTGCATTTTCAGGCTGAATTGGTCCTCAGCGACAGTTTCAAAGCCCTGAGCTGAATAGAAGTGCAGGGCCGGATTGACGCGCAATACGCTGAGCCGGACCGGCAGGCCGGCAGCCTGGGCCCGCTCCTTTAACTCGTGCATCATCAGCGTTCCAAGCCTCTGCCGCTGGCAGGCCGGATCCACCAGTATCATCTCCAGCCACAGATGGTCTTGCTTGTTGGCAAGGTGGTAGCCACCCACCGCCTTCCCATTGAGTTCCAGAATCCGGAACTGCGTTCCCGGCAGGTTGGTGAAGAAAGCTTCGCGTTGCAGCAGCTCATCCCACCCCCAGGTGGAGTCGATGTAGTCCCTGTTCGTGGCGCGGAACAGCTCGAACAACCACTGTGTGTCGGAACTGCGACCTTGTTTGAGGCTGGCGGCGGACATCAGGTAGGCGGGACTCAACCCGCTTGCCAGGTTTTGCAGAAGGCGATCAGGTTGTTGGTCGACGTATCAAACTCACCCACATCATCGCGTCCAGCCAGAGCGGTAAAGATGGGTCCGCTCAATTTCTTTCCCAGTTCCACGCCCCACTGATCGAACGCGTTGATATCCCAAAGCACGCTCTGCACGTAGACGGCGTGTTCGTACAACGCTGTCAGGTAGCCAAGGTTATGGGGTGTCAGCTGGTGGAGCAGGAAAGTGTTGCTGGGGCGGTTGCCGGCTATCACTTTGTGGGGTGCCAGCTCCCGCGCCGCTGCCTCGTCCAGGCCGGCGGCTGCCAGCTCCGCCAGCGCCTGTTCCAGGGATTTACCGTCCATCAGAGCCTGACTCTGGCTGAAACAGTTGGCCAGCAGGTGGTCCTGCTGTTCCCGGTAGGCATCTCCAGGGCCGCTCGCCACGGCGATAAAATCCGCCGGAACCATCCGGGTGCCCTGGTGCAGCAGCTGATGAAAAGAATGCTGGCCATCGGTGCCAGGTGCCCCCCAGATAACCAGGCCGGTATCACAGGCGACCGGATCCCCGGTCAGAGTGACGCTTTTACCCAGGCTCTCCATGGACAGCTGTTGTAGAAACGCTGGAAACAGTTCCAGATTCTGGCTGTAAGGCAGAATCACCTGGCTGGTGGTATTGAAAAAGCTGCTGTACCAGACGGCAAGCAGCCCCATGAGTACCGGGATATTGTCCGACAGAGGCTCGGTACGGAAATGTTCATCCGCGTGATGGGCACCGGTCAGCAGCTCACGGAAGTGGTCCATCCCGATGCTCAGGGCGATGGGCAGACCAATGGCCGACCACAGCGAGTAACGCCCGCCGACCCAGTCCCACAGGGGGAAAATATTCTCTTCTGCTATGCCAAACGCGGCAGCCGCTTCGATATTGGTGCTGACCGCGACAAAGTGTTTGCTGAGGCCTTTTTCAGTGCCGCCATTGTCCAGGTACCAGCGGCGCGCCAGCAGCGCGTTCTGGTGGGTCTCCAGCGTGGAAAACGACTTGGAGGCGACGATAAAAAGAGTGGTTGCCGGCCGCAGACCGGAAATAACCCGCAGGGCGGCCGCCGGATCGACATTGGAGATGAAGTGGCAGCGCAAGTTCCCGGTACGGCAATTCTCCAGAGCCCTCACCATCATTGCCGGGCCGAGATGAGAGCCGCCAATGCCGATATTCACCACGTCGGTAATCGCATCGCCGCCGCAGCCCTTCCAACTCCCGCTGCGCACTGCGCCGACAAACTCCGCCATCTTCTCCCGCACGGCGGCCACTGCCTTTTCCAGCCCGTTAACGTGGTGACCCCGCAGGGCAACATGCAGGGCGGGGCGCCGCTCGGTTGGATTGACATTCTGGCCCGCAAACATCCGGTCTATCGCCACCGGCAGCTGGACCTGGTCGGCAAGATCAAACAGCAGCTGCTGAACATCGCCGGTTACCAGGTTCTTGGAGTAGTCAAACACCAGTTCCGGCGTCTTGACCGAAAAGCGGTCAAAACGCAGCGGATCGCTTCCGAACAGGCTGCGTATTGTGGTGCCCTGCTGTTGCAGGTTGTCGGCGGCAGCCTTGAGCTGCTGCCAGGCCGGGGTATCGATAGCGCTGGTCATAAGGTGTTGCATCCCGTTTAGCGAGTCGTGCGAGTGAATAAATACCGGCTTTCAAAGCTATCCTATCGGGCAGAGCTGATCAATGATTACAAAGGATAACTTTGCCCGGCAGGCCAGTATTGACTTGCCCGGCGGGGCTTGTGTACCATGCGCGCCCTGATTAGAATAATCAGCGCCGTTTACACTTGACTGCAAAGGTTGGGAGTAGCAGCTGGCCCCGGTCAGCGTCGGCAAGGAGTCTCTGATCGCTCCCGCTACGAAAAGATTGGTTAGTGCCGCTATAGCTCAGCCGTGATGGTTGGGAGTAGCAGCTGGCCCCGGTCAGCGTCGGCAAGGAGTCTCTGATCGCTCCCGCTACGAAAAGATTGGTTAGTGCCGCTATAGCTCAGCCGTGATGGTTGAGAGTAGCAGCTGACCCCGGTCAGCGTCGGCAAGGAGTCCCTGATCGCTCCCGCTACGAAAAGATTGGTTAGTGCCGCTATAGCTCAGCCGTGGTAGAGCAGCTGACTTGTAATCAGCAGGTCCCGAGTTCGACTCTTGGTGGCGGCACCAAACACCTCTCTCAGCAAGTCCAGCCAAGGGCTCTACCCCATTAACGGGGATGGGCATTCATTCTTGCGCCATCTAAACGCCGTAGTAACATGCTTGGTTACACCCATGGTGATAACAGGTTCAGTGTTACTATGCCACGTTAAACCAAGCTCCTCAGCGATACTCTGATCAAGCAGGCTGTTGAGTTGTAGAGAATTATGACCCAGTGGGTCAGTTTTAAATGCAATTCAACAGATAAAGTGCCAGCCACCATGCAGATCTACAATATTTTTGACTCCTATGAAAATGCCTGCTTTGCAGAAGAATATGGGCTTCTTGAAGATACTGAATGGCATGTTTGCCCCATCGCTAAGATGTTATGACTGATTTTCCTCCAATTTACATCGTGGTTGCAGCGCTGTTTTTGTTAATGGCCTTTAGAGCCTTCCGCAGTGCCAGCGCCATGGATTACCTATTGGGTGCCACGCAGTGTGCAGGTCTAATACTGCTGATCAATTATCGCGACCTCGCATCGTACCTGTTACTAATCACAGCATTGGCCTATTTATTGAGTCAGATAGTAACCGGGGCGAGACTGATCAGTTATTTACTCCCGATAGCCGGGGCCGCCACTGTTGCTCTCTCATTGTTGGGATAATCGGAATTGTTGGAGTCCGTGACTTTGGGGTTTGGAATCTGGCATTCAGACATGATGAGATAAACCGTGACATTTAACCATCCTGATACGAATTAACTGCTTGAAGCGCTATAAATGAAGACGCCGAGCTCAGATCTTTGTGATCATCTTGCTAAAGGCGAAACATTTGAAGAATGGATGATGGCGTCGGCCGCACTGCCGGGAGGCGCATGCAGATGTAATGAGTGACTCGAGCCGGGGAAAAGTAAAAAAGGAAATGGGGGTGAAGGAGAGCTGGGCTTGGCTCGGCGCAGCTCAGCATTTTTTTCGAGTATATCTTATATACCGTGAATTAATCGGCCCTGGTCGAGAGCTGTCGGTCAAAAAGGCTGAATTAATTGTAAAAAAGTACGAGCAGAACTTTATTCACCACTTTTAAGGCATTCGAATAATGAATATATATGGCCGTTCACAGAAAAACGACTCCGAGCTGACAATCCTTAGCGAAGCAACAATTTTAGCAGAACCTTCCACTCTTAGAGAGTTGGCTTCATTCCTTTATCGGTGCGCAGATGCAATTGAGGAGCAGGGCGAAACCTGGGAACACGATTATTTCGAAAGCAACGAGGTAGTCAGTCCGCAATTAGTTGTTTTTAATCCGGATGTTGTAGGTGCTGAAGTGTTCCTCCAAAATCGTGAATGAGTTGAAAGCTGACCTGCTGATTGCAACTGGTGCTTCGGAGTTGTTGTGTGCCCGATCCACTGCCAGACGCCATTTTTAAATGGAAGGAATGTCGATCAATTCCGGATCGAAGTTTTAACCAGCCTGTGAAAGCAATAATTAAGCAGAGGTTCCTTGAACCGGAAATCTGCAGGCATTTACTGCGCGCGGCACAGCTGAAGCCCCGGCGCTTTCTTACAGGCGCAAAATGGTCTGTATATAAACGTAGTGGCTATCTCCCTTGTTGACCAGATCCATGTAAGGGCCGGCATTGATCCACACATAGCCACCATCGATGGTCAGCTTGTTGGAAAAAAAGTTCCAGCGCAATCGGGTTTCCAGCTGATCGCCCAGAAAATCTTCGCCAAGGTCGCCAGGGTGACGATAACGGGTGGTGCGCCATCCCTGCGCCTCTTCTGCCAGGGACGGGCGTTGCCACCGGATATAGGCATCGATGTTACGGGCAGGCTGCAGGTTCAACATCAGCCCTGGTGAGCTGGTGTTAACACGCTGAAAGGCGCGGAACAGCCCCGTGGGTCCGAAATCCGGTCGTGGCACACCGAACAGATGATCCAGTTCGTTGGATTCATCGTCCAGGGGGTCCTTGTCGCCACTGCCATAGTGATAGATGAAACTCAGGCGCGGTTGCCAGTTCACTTCGAAACTATAGCCCAGGCTCAGGTGCAGATAGTAAGCTTTGTGATCCCGCAGCGGAGAATCGGCGTCCAGAGCCGGTGCATCACCGAACTGGTACAAAGCCTCGGTATCGTAGTGCCAGCGTCCGGGGGTGGGATTCCGAAACAGGCGGACACCAGTGTTAAGCACATCGAAGCGCTGGTTGGCGGGCCGATCGCGCCTTTCGTCAGCTCCAAGTAAATAGACCTGCAGTGAGTCTGCTTGATCTGTCAGCCGAGTGGTGAAGAAGCCACCCCAGAAGAAGTCACTGGATTGCTTGTCGAGAAGGGGATCGTTATCAATCCAGTCACCAGAGACGCGCCTGGTGGTGGGGCGGGTATAAAACAGCTCGATGGAAGAATTGCCGTTCTCCAGCCTGGCCAACACCCCGCCAAAGGAATTGATGGTATTGCGAAAGCGATTGCGCGAAACGAAGCGACGACTGCCCTGATCCATCGTGAAGCGGCCGATCTTGATAAAGCCCCGATCTTCTTCACTGAACAAACCGGTGAACGGTACGGTCACATTGGCTTGCAGGATATCGATTGGATTGTTGGTAAAACTATCGAGAGGCGAATCGCGGTCTACCAGATAGGTACGCATGTCGGCTACTTCAGCCGTTACCGAGAATCCCTCGAACTCTGCATCCGCCTTGAGAGTATTGCGCCATTCAATGCCCTGGTCGCTGCCTTCCAGGCCGGCGCGAAACTGGCCGTCCAGGTGCTGAAACCTGGTTTGCTGCTCGAAATCCAGAGAGAGCCAATCCGGTAGCCCTGAGTCCGATTGTGCCGTCACAGGCGGTGAAATCCCAGCGAGCGAGATGCAAGAAAAAAAGACAATACCAAGGGTTGAGCAAGAGCCTGCCCGGAAAGGGGATCGAGTTGGTGACATAAAAGCTATTTCTTTTTTGTATTAAGAGGGATTCAATGCGGATTGTATCTGCTCTGGTGCCCACACTCCAATTTTCAGATTCAGAGTAAATCGAAGCAGCACGGTAATTGATGTTCATCGGTGCTCGCCCCGGCGGTCCTGCCCTGGTGCGAACGGCAGGAGTACAGCGTTAAACCGGGATATTCAGCTAACTCCAACGCAGATTCGGGCACGCGACTTCAAATCACCCCTCTCGCCAATAACACAGCAGATCCGGTGCCTGCTTATTGCGGGCGTGTAGGGTGGCAGGGCCGCAGTTGCCCTGCGGAAGTCATTTGAGCCAGTAAGAAAATCGAAAGGCAGGGTGAACGACAAATCCTGTTGCATTGGTTGATATCCTACTATGATTCAAGCGGTCAGGCTAATAGGGTCTGAAAACTGCCGTATTTCAAAAAAGAGAGGTGCCCATGATTCCCCTGATTAGAAAAAGCAATTCATTGAGCTGCCAATTGGCGTCTGCAAATGCGGTGGCATACTGCCCGAAGATTGGTGCCCTGCTGTTGGCCTTTGCTGCCGCTTCAGCTTCAGCACAGCAGGATCCCAATCAGAACACTGTTCTACCTGATTACCCGAATAACTATACGACCTACGTGGATGTGATCACCTTGCCCGACGGCCGTCAGATGGGTTCCGGGAATGCAATCGATGTGGATTCGCAGGGCAATGTCTGGGTCTTCGAACGCTGCGGTGGTAACAATGGTGCCTGCCTGGAATCGGGTGTCGATCCTGTCCTGAAGTACAGCCCTGAGGGGGAGTTTCTGTTCAGTTTCGGGGGTGGTATGTTCGTCTGGCCCCACGGCGTTATCGTGGATGACGACGACAATCTCTGGTTGATAGACGCCGGTGTGGTTGATGGAGAGAAGGGTAACCAGATCTTCAAGTTCAATCAGCAGGGAGAACTGCTGCTTACCCTGGGTAAGCCGGGTATTCGTGGCGATGGGCCCGGTGAGTTTAATGAGCCCTCTGATCTCTCTATTGGACCGGACGGTTCACTTTACATTGTCGATGGCCATATCAATCCCGAATCGAATCGCCGTATCGTCCATATGACAGCCGAAGGCGAATTCATCGAGGCCTGGGGTGAGAAAGGTTACGGACCACTGCAGTTCGAGGGGCCCCATGCTATTGCCGTGGATGCCGGGGGCAGGATGTATGTGGGTGATCGCACCAACAATCGCCTGCAGGTTCTCTCCCCTGAAGGCGAACTTATTGCAATCTGGGCGCACTGGGGACGACCGAGCGGTATTCGTATTCTTGGGGATACGCTGTATGCAGTGGACTCCGAGTCCCGTGCCGCCGAAGGTCAGTACGGTTACAACCCGGGATGGCACCGGGGCATCTATGTGGGCAGGCTGGACGGCACTATCACCGATTTCATTCCTGACCCGAGTCCAACTGGCGGTACCAGTTTTCCGGAAGGGATCGCCGTGGACGATGACGGGGTAATCTGGGGTGCCTCCGTTGGCGACCAGGTTGTCTACAAGTTTGTGAGGAATTAAACAGCGGTTCCTTAAAGCTGTAATAATCGGCCTGAGTAAAAACGTACCGTTTGGAAGCCCAACAAAAAGGGCGGAAGGATTAATTATCCTTCCGCCCTTTTTCTTACTCTTAGACCTGCCTGTTCGGCGTGTTACGCCAGACTACAGTCTAGTGTGCTGCTCCAGCCTGTACCTGTGCTTCAGGCATTGCCATGGCAGTGAGCTTGCCTCCTGTCTGCAGGATGATGTACTGATGTCCATCGTGCATCCAGGAGCTCATGCCGTAGCGGCTTCGCGCTGGTACTTCGATCCGCCCTAACTCTTCGCCGGTCTTTTTATCGAGCGCATAGAGAAGGGGGGTCCCATCGTGGTCCAGATCTGAATAGATAAGCAGGTTTGCCGTAGTCACCATAGGTACCTGATTACCAGTTCCGGTATCACCGACATCCACGCCCTCAAGAGCCGGGTTGTTGCGGATACGGTCGGGGGTTTCACCGTTTGGAATCTGGAAAGCAATCTCACCGGTGTTCATATCGAACGCTGTGATCGTGCTGTACGGAGGCTTGAAGTAAGGCAGGCCTGAAGCGAGACGAGGCGGACGGCCGGCTCGATCGTTAGCATAGGCTGCAAACGTGGCTCCGGTCGGTGCGGCGATGCGCAGATCCGCCTCTTCGCCAGGAATGACTCGTTGCCAGCTGCAGGCTCGCGCCGAGGACACATAGAGAAATCCTGTGGTCGGGTCTGCGACCGGTGGTGCAGTGATGTTGGCACCGCCACCGTCACCGGGACACATGGCCGCACTTATCTTGCCTGCGGCATTGCCTGCGTGAATGGGCGGATTGAACAGGGGGCCCATATCGTAGTTGGCCATTACTTCAAGGGCTTCTCTGCGCAGTTCCGGCGTGAAGTCGATCAGGTCTTCTTCACTGATGCCCTGCATTTCGAAAGCCGGTGGCTTGGTCGGGAAAGGCTGTGTTGTTGCCAGTTTCTCGCCAGGCACTTCCGAGGCAGGTACGGCGCGTTCGACCATTGGCCAGAGTGGCTCACCGGTCATGCGGTCGAAAGCGTAAACAAAGCCCTGCTTGGTAACCTGGGATACCGAAGCAACCGGTCCCCGGCCGGGGATATTCAGGTCCAGCTGAATCGGTGCCGCCGGGTTGTCATAGTTCCACACATCGTGCTTTACCGTCTGATAGTGCCAGACACGCTCACCGGTTTCAGAATTCAGCGCAATCAGGCTGGTGCCGAACAGGCCGTCACCCGGGCGGAATCCGCCGTAGTAATCGATCGTCGGTGGGTTGGTGGGAATATAGACGAGATTATTCGCAGGGTCGGCAGTGATGGGAGCCCAGGACGAGACGTCGCCGGTCCATTGCCAGGCGTCGTTTTCCCAGGTCTCATGGCCATATTCACCCGGCCGTGGGATCACATTGAATTTCCATTTGAATTCGCCGGTGACCTTGTCGTAGGCCAGAATGTCGCCAGGAACGTTCTCAACTCTTGATTGCAGGTAGCCTTGCTCGGCAGAGTTACCCACAACAATAGTGTCATTGACGACGATCGGTGGAGAGGAAGTGGTGATGTAGCCTACTTCCAGTGGAATTCCCTCGTACACATCATAGGGATGTCCCAGGTCGGCGAGCATATCCACTACGCCGGTCTCAGGGAAACCATCGATCGGAACCTGACGGCCGAATCCTTCCAGCGGGGCGCCAGTGTTGGCATCTAGAGCCACCAGAAAGAAGCCTGGCGTGGAGATGTAGACCACCCCTTTGCCATTAATGCGTGAGTAACCGATGCCCTTACCATAGGAGGCGCGCATGGAATATTCCCAGCGGCCGGTGTTCGGCAGGCGGTAGGACCACAAAGTTTCGCCCGTCTTGGGGTCGATGGCCACTACGTGTCGGCGGGCACCGGAGACGGTGAAAAGTTTGCCGTCCACATAGGTAGGCGTTGAGCGGCCGGATTGCCCGCCATAGCTGGCGCCGTCCCATTCCCAGGCGACTTCCAGCCGGCTGAAGTTCTCGGCCGTGATTTCATCGGCAGGGGTGTAGCGAGTATGGGCATAGTCGCCACCCAGGGTGTACCACTCTACGGTATCGTCGGTGACCAGGTTCTGACTCATACCTGCCTGGGGTGTGAGCCCCATAACGGCCGCCAGATAACCCAGGCCCAGAAGCTTCCTGCTCAGGGAGCTGGGTGTTAGTGAAAAGCGTGATTTCATTGTTATAACCTCTTTGGGTGCAAGATTAAGGAACCTCTGGTTAATCACCAGAGCATCGTGGTAACTAACCAGAGGTTCCTCAAGCGGAGCATACAACAAATTGGGCCTTAGTAATAATACGGGGGCCGAATATTCACAGGTTTTGGAAAACAATCCGTAGCGGATAATGGCGGCATTGGCTGTATTTACTCTTTCCATCCGACTGCGTTCGTCTCTCATCGGCCACGCCAGCCCCCAGGCTGGACATTGTTGCCGCGCGGCGATACTTTAATTTCACTGTCTGTAAATCAATAACCATCAGCAGGGGACGAACTTATGGCACGTAATAAGCAGATTATCGCCGCGGGTGTTGCCGCGCTTGGGGTCCTGGCGCTGCCAGGGTTGTCACTTTTTGCTCAACAGCAGGCTGAGGAAACGCCCGGGATGGGTTTTTTCATCACCAGCGTCGGTCTTGGCGACGGGGGCAATCTGGGTGGTCTGGCCGGGGCCGATGCCCACTGCCAGGCGCTGGCCGGGGCGGCGGGTGCCGGCCACCGCACCTGGGCTGCGTATCTGAGCACCCAGGGCCCCGGCGCGGTCAATGCCCGGGACCGCATCGGGTCAGGTCCGTGGGCTAACGCCAATGGGCTGGTCATGGCTACCAGTGTCGAGAGCCTGCATTACGACAATTCGAACTTCAATTGGGAATTTACCCTGGACGAGAACGGTAATCAGTTCGCCTCCCGTATCGATGGTGATCCTGATTTCACCGTGCATGACGTCCTGACGGGCTCCCGGATAGACGGCACTGCCTATCCGGCCGGGCAGGATCAGACCTGTAACAACTGGACAAGCAACAGCGACGGCAGCGCCAGGGTGGGCCACGCGGACCGTTATTCCTTTACCACGCCCGGGTCACCCTGGAACTCAGCCCACGGTACGCCCGGCTGCACCCAGGAGAACCTTGTCAGTGTCGGTGGCGCCGGCCTGTTGTATTGTTTTGCCACCGACTGATCTGAGGCTGAGCGTATCGGTACAATCGCTTTTTTGCCAGACGATCTGACGGCACGCCAGGCCTGTGAGCGAACATGAACGCACTCACTGTTCAGACTGAATGAGGGCTGCGCCTGGGTGCGTTTATTACTCTGTTCTGTGTGCTGGCGCTGCTGGAGGTGCTGTATCCACGGCGCCGGCTCGTCTATGGCAGGCTGCTTCGCTGGCGTGCAAACCTGCTGTTAAGTGCTTTGAATACAGTGTTGGCGAGGGCCGTACTGCCAGTTGCGGGCGTTGGGGCTGCCCTGCGGGCCGAAAGGCAGGGCATGGGGTTGTTCAACGGGCTCTCGTTGCCTGCCTGCCAGGGTTGGCAAAAAAAAACGGCGACCCATCCGGGTCGCCGTTATCCAAAGTTCTTTCAGTTATCTTCCTGCCTGGCTGTTTACCTGCTGATCAGCAGGCTTCAGCGTATGTCTGCGGTTCACGGCTTGACCGGGAAGTCGCGATGGGAGCCCCGGTGGGGCTCCCCGCCTCCAGGAGTGATTACCCTTCCAGATCGAAGCGATCCAGGGTCATCACCTTGGTCCACGCAGCAACGAAGTCCTGCACGAACTGCTCCTGTGCATCGTCGGTAGCATAGAACTCGGCAACCGCCCGCAGTTCAGAGTTGGAACCGAAGATCAGGTCTACCGGGGTTGCCGTCCACTTGATTTGGCCGGTTGTCATGTCGGAGCCCTCGTAAAGGCCCGGCATGGCTGTCTGACTCCATTCGGTGGACAGGTCCAGCAGGTTGACGAAGAAGTCGTTGCTCAGTGTGCCGGGCTGATCAGTGAAGACACCATGTCTGGCTCCGCCGGTATTGGCGTCCAGTGCTCGCATACCACCCACCAGAACTGTCATTTCAGGGATGGTCAGGTCAAGCAGTGCGGCCTTTTCGATCAGCATTTCTGCTGGCGAACGGCTGTTGCCGTTTTCGAAGTAGTTCCGGAACCCGTCGGCCTGTGGTTCAAGCACAGAGAAGGACTCTACATCGGTCATTTCCTGGGTAGCGTCACCACGGCCCGGGATGAAGGGCACTTCGACTTCGAAGCCAGCGTCTTCGGCCGCCTTCTCAATAGCAGCGGCGCCACCAAGTACGATCAGGTCAGCCAGGGATACCTTCTTGCTACCCCGGCCACCATTGAAGTCTTCCTGTATACCCTCCAGAACTTCAATCACCCGAGCCAGTTCCTGAGGGTCATTGGCTTCCCAGTTACGCTGCGGAGCAAGGCGAACTCGGCCGCCATTGGCACCACCGCGCATGTCGGTCTGCCGGTAAGTGGACGCGGACGCCCAGGCTGCCCGGACCAGTTCCGGCACTGTCAGGCCTGAATCCAGAATATCGGACTTCAGGCGTCGCACGTCGCGCTCATTGACCAGGTCGTAGTCCACTTCCGGAATCGGATCCTGCCAGACGTAAGTGTCTTCGGGTACCAGGTCTCCAAGATAACGGGAGCTGGGGCCCAGATCCCTGTGGGTCAGTTTGAACCAGGCGCGCGCGAAGGCGTCCTCGAACTCTGCCGGGTTTTCCAGCCAGCGGGAGGTGATTTCCCGGTAAGCCGGATCAACTTTGAGTGCCAGATCCGTGGTAAACATCATCGGGGCATGGCGCTGAGAAGGATCATGAGCATCCGGGACAAGACTGGCTGCTGCACCGCCAGCGGGTTCCCACTGGACAGCACCTGCCGGGCTGCGGGTCTGAACCCACTCATAGGCGTAGAGGTTTTCCAGGTAATTATGCGTCCAGGCTGCCGGATTGAATGTCCAGGCACCTTCAAGACCGCTGGTGATGGTGTCGGCACCCTTGCCGCTGCCGTAGCTGCTCAGCCAGCCTTTGCCCTGGGCTTCCAGTGACTCCGCTTCAGGCTCCGGGCCTACGTAGTCCGAGGGGCTGGCGGCACCGTGAGCTTTACCAAAGGTGTGACCGCCGGCGATCAATGCGGCTGTCTCTTCGTCGTTCATGGCCATGCGGCCGAACGCTTCGCGAATGGCATCGGCTGCGGCCTGCGGATCAGGGTTACCGCCGGGACCTTCCGGGTTGACGTAGATCAGACCCATCTGTGTCGCGCCAAAAGGGCCTTCCAGACGGCCGCTCTCGTCACGGCGATCAGCTGCCAGCCATTCACCCTCAGGGCCCCAGTTAACGGCTTCGGGCTTCCAGTCATCGACACGACCACCGGCAAAACCCGCAGTCTCAAAGCCCATCGAATCCATGGCCACAGTGCCGGCCAGGATCATCAGATCCGCCCAGGAAAGCGCCCGTCCGTATTTTTGCTTGATCGGCCACAGTAACAGGCGGGCCTTGTCCAGGTTGGCGTTGTCAGGCCAGCTGTTCAGTGGGGCAAAGCGCTGGTAGCCGCCATCGGCACCGCCGCGACCGTCGATGGTGCGGTAAGTACCGGCGCTATGCCAGGCCATACGAATGAAAAACGGACCGTAGTGTCCGAAGTCTGCCGGCCACCAGTTCTGTGACGTGGTCATGAGCTGCTCAAGGTCTGCGACAACCTCGTCCAGTTCGAGACTTTCAAAAGCTTCCGCATAGTCAAAGTCATCGCCCAGTGGGTTGGCACCAACGGCTTCCTGACGCAGAGCGTCCAGGTCGAGACGGTTCGGCCACCAGTACTCATTACCCACCATGTCTTGCTGCGCCAGCGCCACGTTCAGCGGCGCCAGCGATGTCATGCCCATCGCGGCAATGACTGCTACAGATATTGATTTCTTCAACATTCTATTTCCCTCATCGAGTCGATCATTCCGGGGCCCATGCCCCGGGTACTTAACGGATAGAGAGTCTAGTCAGCGTGGTCCAATCAGTAAAACGAATAATTTAGATGGCTCTGATCGATATTTCCGATGCAAGCCCGGATCTTCGATGAAAGCCCGGATCCGGAGGGGTAGCGGGGTGCGGGCACGGGGCTGCGGCATGCCGGGCTCAGACAGGCTGCTTCCGGAGTGCGTTGCCCGTTCTTTGCCCTTGATACAGAACTGAGGTCAGGGCCATTCCGTCGCCGGCCAGCTTCGGTATATACGAACTTAGTCCACCAGATTACCGCATTTTCCAGGTCCCGACGTTTCTCTATAGTAATCGCTCCCAATTCGGAGTAGGCCCATGTCCACCATATCGATCAGGAATTCCATTGAACCTGCCATGGACCCGCTGATTGAGTCCAGAATCTATGTCACGCTGGGCTCATCGCTGGCCAGTGTCCGGGTTCTTGAAGCGGTAATCGAAAGCGGTACTTCGTCTGATCTGTCAGGCAAGGTGGTCCGTTGCGATCTGCGCGCGCTGGAGCAGCATGGCAAATGGCATCTGGTCAGCAGTCAGCAATATGATCTCACCAACGCCCTGGAAGGTGCTCTGACTCGTTTGAAGCGCTCGCTGCTGAGGCAGCGCAAGCACCGCAATCTGGGGAGCCCCTGAAGCAGTGACGCGCCGGTTGCCGCATTGGCGGGCAGGCGCATCACTCAAATATCAATTGCCGTGAGGTATCGATGATGCGTTTTACAGCAGGGTGGCGAAGTTTGCGCTCGGGAGAGATGGCAAAATAAGTTTCACTGACCGGAATCAGTTCACCAACCCGCTCCACGCTGTACATTCTCTCCACTTCACGGCCGATGGTGAACGGTACCGGGAACAGACCGGTGCCCGCAGCACCAAAGGCCTTCATCAGCGCGCTGTCTTCAAACTCGGCGACTACCGAAGGAGTAATGTCCCATTGGTCAAACCAGTCCTCCAGTCCGCGTCGGATCGGGTTGTCCCGGGTCGGCAGCAGAATGGGGGCGCCGTCGAGAGATTTGGGAAAGTTTTTATTCAGGCTGTTCACCAGCTCGGCCTTGCCGTACATGGCAACCTTGCTGGCACCCAGGGAATGGCTGAAAGCCTTCACGTTCAACCCACTGGGTATGCTGCAGTCCGAGACAATCAGGTCGAGCTGGTGGACGGCCAGCTCACCAAGCAGTGCCTCGAGGCTGCCTTCACGGCATACCAGGCGGATCGGCATCTCGGAATCAAGAGCGGGCTGTAACACCCGGTAGGCGATCAACTTGGGAATGGAATTGGCGATTCCGACAGTAAGGGTTGCCGGAATGACCACTCTGCCGGTCTTGATCCGCGACGACAGTTCCGAGCCCAGGGTGAAGATTTCATCGGCGTATTGATAGACCAGGTGGCCGGTTTCGGTCAGAACCAGCCCTCGGCCGACGCGTTGAAAAAGGGGCTCGCCCACTGATTCCTCCAGCAGTTTGAGCTGCCCACTGATGGTCTGCGGCGTCAGATGCAGGCTCTCGGTGGCCTTGGCGATGCTTCCCTCCCGGGCCACGGTCCAGAAGTAGAGCAGGTGGTTGTAATTAAGGTGTCGCATTGTCGGTATTCCTGGCCATTCTGCTGTCGAGCATATTGAACCTGAGCTTCAGGACCTTGAGACTGCTTACGCCGCGTAAGATCAGCTTCTGTATCTGGCGCAGGCCTGGCATGAGCCCGGCAGGGATAGCGGAATCATCACCCAGGCAGGCAGTATGAAACCAGCCAAATATCAAGTAAATACGTTTTAATTGCCGCAATGGTTCGGATATCCCGAATAAATTCACCCGTAGAAACTGATTTATTGCTGTGCCGGCGCAGCCCTATAGTCGAAACAGTAACGTCAGCGAGGTACTCAAATGTTCGATCTGCAGATCAATAATCCGGTCTTCGAACCCTGGAGTGAAGCGGCCCGTAACCGGGCGATCGGGGTGCTCGCCTTCCTGCCGGTGGATTTCACCAGGGTCGAGCTGTCCCTTAGCGTTGTTAACAGGTCCGGCGGCAGCGCGGCCGCCTATCTCTGTAAGTTGAGGGCTCTGGAACGTTCCGGGTTCCGGCATGTTGTCAACTGTCACGATGTCGATGCCTATCAGGCACTTGAGCGGGCCCTGGTCAGTGTCAGCAGCGTTGTTATCCGATCGCGCGGGAGAAATGCGCAGCAATCGGCACCCAGAACTGCCGCCTGACAGGGTGAAAGCACGTTTCTTGGCCCAGGACGATTGACCCGCCAGCACCACGCCGCCAAGGGCTGGACGTCATGTTGTAGTCTGTATTTCTTTACTCTATGCTTGCCCTCTTTTCCGACCGATTTATCTGACTGGCCCGCCTGGCTTTACCAGTACCCCGGCCACCAGGTCGGTCATAAAGCTGGATACAGAGCGGGTTATAGAACAGTGCAACGAGTACCGAGAGATTCCCGCCCGGAATACCCGCCGCCAAAGGTTATCCCATGCTGAGTGAGAACGAGATACGCGAGCTGGTTGCCGAGTTCGGCCCGCGGGTTCAGGAAGGGCGGACGATCCGTCAGATAATCGGAGACGGCGATATAGCGCGCCTTCAAGGCTGTACCATTCTGGAAGGAAAGGTTTCTGATTCGGTGCTGGGCGATGGTCTCATTACCCGGGACGGCAGGCCGCTCCGGCTGATGTATCGCAACAACCGCATTTCGACCCATGACGTTAATCGCGGCTCGATTCCGTTCAAGGATCAGGTGCTTGCCTACAACCACGATCATATGCTGCAACTGGTAGAACCGGTGCTGGGTTCTTCCCAGTTCAAAGTCCCGAATCTATTGCCGGCATCCACGGTGATACCGGCGGAAAACCTGCAGTTGATTCCGCTGGAGAACGTGCTGCGGTTTTACAATGCCGAAAGCAGTACCTCTACCTCGTTATATCAGCACTGGCTGAAAGCCAAAGCCGCGGGTGAGAAGACGCTGAATTTTTCCGGTCACGAGATAGAGGTTGACCGGCTGGAGCCTAGTGGCGCGCTCCCCTATGTCATGGATACCCCCAGCACCAAGGACAAGGTGGATCGGACCATTGACCCACAGTACCTTTTCGATAACGGAGTGTGTTCACCGGCTCAATACACCCGGATCCGCAACGCTTCGCTCATGGCCTTTGGCATGGTTGCTCAGTACCTGTCAGAGAAAGGCATGATCCTGGTGGATACCAAGACCGAGCATGGCATCAATGCGAAAGGGGATATCGTGGCCGCAGACGAGCTTTACACCATGGATTCCAGCCGCTTCTGGCGCAAGGACGAAAACGGACAGCCACTGGCCCGCGACGGCAAACCGGTTTCCTTTTCCAAGGAGTTTGCCCGCGGGATGGTCACCGAAGCCAGCCAGCAGTTCAGTTTCGAGCAGGTAAACGAAATAGCCGTTCGCTATATTCAGGGCCTGCAGCATATAACGGGCAAGGCCTTTGAACCCGATCTGAGACCGCGGGATCAACGCATCATCGAATCCACCAATCTGATTCTGGACTATCTGCTGTAATGAAAGGAGGGACTGGCGTGAAATCTCAATTCAGAGTGACTTTCTGGTTGACTGCCGTGCTGATGGCAGGGCTGCTGACACAGTCCGCTCAGGCCCAGGACTTTCGAATTCTGGTCTCCAACGACGATGGCATCCAGTCTCCTCAACTGGCGGCGCTGGCGCAGGCACTTGAGGGTTTACCCGGTGTCGAGGTTCTGGTCTCGGCGCCTGCGGTGAATCAGTCTGGCAGCAGTCACGCCTCTGCGGGCGAAGATCTGTTGGTCGAGGAAGTACGGCGGGGCGCCCGGTTGTTCGGTTACGCAGTGCATGGCAGGCCGGCGGACGCCGTGCGCTGGGCAATTCTGGTGCCTGGTGCGGAGCAGCCCTTCGATCTGGTGGTGTCGGGCATCAATCAAGGCGCGAATGTCGGGGACGTCGCGCATTTGTCAGGTACTGTAGGCGCCGCCATGGAAGCCCAGTATCACGGCATTCCGTCCATCGCGATATCCCAGGACACCACAGGTGTCGACACGCAAGCCTCGGCCCGCTTTGCCGCTGACCTGGTGCAAAGACTGCGGGGGCAGGGCTTTGCGCAGGACGTGGTGATTTCGGTGAATATTCCTAGCGGTGACATCCGGGGTGTGGTGGTCCGACAGATGGGTGAGTCCTACCTGTCTTTTGACGGCTACGAACTGATCGAAGAGGAGGATGGCGGCGCCACCTATCGGCGCACCCGGACTCTCCAGCCTGCCACCGATACCCGCAGCGATACCTGGGCCTGGCAACAGGGTTATATCACGATCACGCCACTGAAATTCGATTGGACTGATTACGAGTACCTCAGCGACCTGCAAAGCTGGGACTGGGAGTAATGCTCTGTAAGGCCTGAATTTACGGCTTCAGCGTTCCCATGGTGCCCGCCAGCTTCGTTGCAGCTCTTGACAAGGGCGTGGCCATCGCCGGCGAGGCACGCCTTGCCATGCACGCCGACAGATCAGCGGAACCCGTAAATTCAGGCTTTACAGAGCACTGGCCGACCCGCGAGCTATTGCCTGCGCGGTGTTACAGTCTGAGATGCTGGTCCAACACGCCCATTTCCATTGGTGATGAATGTCGCTTACCACCTGATTTTGCCTTGTAATGCCCGCCTCGAATCGCGTTTTCAACAGCCTGCCGGCGCACCTGCATTGATTCCGGCATTGCTTAACCGTGCATCCGGACAGGACAGGTAAGGACAGATAAGGGTGGGCGACATTTGAACCCCCATAAAAAAAGGACCCCTGGGGGTCCTTTTTCTTTGCTTGGCTTTCGCCCTGGTTCTGCCGGATCAACCTAGTCGGCCGGCACCAGACGCACCAGCGAGGTAGGGTCGCCGCGACGATCGGAGATGGCCAGGTAGATGTAACCGTCCGGACCTTGTCGCACGTCACGAATGCGGCCCATGCCATAGGCCAGAGTCTCTTCGACGACCACGCTGCGGTAGTCATCGCTCAGCTGCAGGCGCGCCAGTTGTTCACCGGCCAGGCCGCCAGCCATGATGTTGCCATACCACATGGGGAACTTGTCACCGGTATAGACCATCAGGCCGGAGGTGGCGATTGACGGAACCCAGAAGCGAACCGGCTGCTCCATCCCTTCTTTGAAGAGACCGGAATGGATCGGGCTGCCTGATACGTAGTTAAGTCCGTAACCGATTACCGGCCAGCCGTAGTTCTTGCCCGGCTCGATACGGTTCAGTTCATCACCGCCCTGTGGGCCATGCTCGGTCATCCACAGGTCACCGGTTTCCGGGTGAATCACCAGGCCCTGGGGGCTGCGGTGGCCGTAGCTCCAGATCTCCGGCAGGGCATCGTTGCTGCCTACGAAGGGATTGTCACTGGGCACGCTACCGTCTTCGTTAAGGCGCACGATAACGCCGTGGTGATTGGTTGTATCCTGGGCGGGATGGTTGGCCTGATCTTCGTTGGGATCTGCCTGGCGGTCTCCCAGGGTCAGGAACAGGTGTCCTTCGCCATCGAATACCATCTTGCCGCCGTAGTGACCGGGTCTGCCGCTGGCCTGAGCAGCGAATATCTCTACCACATTGCTTAAGCGGTCATTCTCGAAACGACCGCGTACTACCGCGGTGGTTGAGCTGTCGCCGACTTCCTTGGAGTAGCTCAGGTAAAGCCAGCGGTTATCGCTGAAATTAGGGTGAGGCAGTACCTCGAACAGGCCACCCTGGCCGTTGTACAGCACTTCGGGTACACCAGGCACGGCTTCCGGCAGCAGTTTGCCATCCCTGACAATCCTCAACCGGCCAGGCTTCTCGGTAACCAGCAGGTCACCGCCTGGCAGCCAGGCGACGGACCAGGGCTGAACCAGGTCCTCGGCCACAGTCTCCACGCGATAGTCGTGGTGAGCCGCGTAATAGATATCGGACTGAGCACTTGCCAGGCCCGACAACGAAACAAGCAGTCCGCCGGCGGCAAGCAGTAGCAATTTACGTAGCATAAAAATCTCCTCAATAGTCCCTGTTGTTCGCCGTTGCGGGCATTCTTACCCCCAGTCGGCACTGTCCAGCCCCGAAGCATCGGAGCCCTTTAAATGGTAGCGGGGTATTATGACAGACCGTGACCGATGTGTATCGCCGATTGTCTCGCCAAACCGTTGCTACGACCACATTTTCCGGGTGGTTCAGCCCTGGGCGGCAAAGACTTCGTTGCAGTGGGGCTGTCCTTCGGGCACCCCGTCAGTGCAGGGTGCCCGGCAGAGCAACTCTCTACAGTGTTTCAGCCAGGATGGAACTGACTACCGGGGTCAGTCGCGGACTGCTCAATCCCCAGCGACGGCCTTCTTCCATGGCTGCCTCTGCATCCATACCTTCGTTCTGTTGCGCGGAGAGGGCGATAAGAGCCCCGACCCGCTGACCGGACGCGCAGTGGATAACAACCGGCTCGCCGGCCAGGTCTTCCAGCAGTTCAAACAGGGCCTGGGCGTTTTCCCGGGTTATGCCGGACGAAACCGCCACGGGGATGGAGTGATATTCCATGTCCAGCGAACGAACCAGGGCGCCTTCATCCCACTCCATTTCCTCCGGAGTGCGCAGGTTGATGATGTGCTTGACGCCGGACTCGGCCAGAATCTGAAACTGTTCCTGAGTCGGCTGACCGCTGGACATGATAGTCGCTTCCGGTGCCCGCAGATTCATTATATCGGCCTGGGCCAGAACCTCGCTGTCCAGTTCCGGAGCCGGGTTACAGGCCGCCAGCGCCAGCAGGCTGGTGGCGACCAGGAGAGTTGTCAGGTGTTTAAATGCGTGCATGGTGGTTCCTCATTGGGTGTAATGCGCCTTCCTGGAGAGTGTCGTTCCTGTTTGGATGCCTTTCTAACCCAAGTCAGTTAATTACACAAGCGCAGAGCCGGTTCGTCAGTGTGTCTGTTTTTATGTGTTTCTGCTAGTGGGACTTGTTCTGGTTCGCTCTAACACGAAGGAATACAGTTCTGGTTCTTATAAAGGTCCTTGTTAGAGACCGCACCACCCCGGGGGAATCTGCCGACGGAGCAACGCGCACCCCTCCGGGGTTCCCTCCCTCGGTCAGGAGCCCGCAGGCGGTCTCCTTCGGTCAGTCGGTGCTGCGTTTTGATCGCTCCATCGACAGATTCCCCCGGGCTGGCGCTCAGTGCGAGATTTCAATCACTGTGCATTGATGCACGAGCGCGACGGCACTTTCTTCGTAGCTCCGCGTTTACATCGACTTGTAACCGCTTCCGTCTCTTTCGAGGTCACTGAATAATTAGTGCCACTTAGTGGCAAGGTTCTTTTCAGTCAGCGTTCGTTTTAGAGGCCGCACCACCCCGGGGGAACCTGCTGACGGAGCAACGTGCATCCCTCCGGGATTCCCTCCCTCGGTCGTGAGCCCTGGAAAACGGTCTCACTCGGTCAGTCGGTGCTGCGTTTTGATCGCTCCGTCAGCAGGTTCCCCCCCGGGGTGGTGCTCAGTGCGAAATTTAAATCTCAGTGTATTGAAGAAAGAGTGCAATAGTTCTTTCTTTACACCATTGCCCATTCAACGGATTGCAGTCGCTTCGGTCTTTTTCGGGAGCACTGAATAGCGAGTGGCACTTAGTGCCAAGGCGTGGTCGGCAGGGGGTTCTGTGGGCTGCAATCAAGGACCAGCGCTGAGCGGCGAAAAATGACCGTTTTCCAGGGCATTTTTCAGAGAGAAGGCACCCGGGACGGGCGCGGTCCGCAGCCCACAGAACCCCCTGCCGGCCGCGCCGCTCGAAGCCACTCTGTATCACTGTCCAATCTGTGAGCGTTCAAAAAGTGTAACCGATCTGCCATCAACCCTGACCAAAAACACGCCCGACTGGCAAGACATTCAATTTGAGAAACTACAGCCAGCCGCGCCGATTTTATGCGCTGTGGGCGAGGGTCAGGATACCTGCCGATACTTCATGGCCCGCTGCACAGCGGGTCGTTCCTGCATCCGCCGACTGTGGTCGGCGACGCTGGGGAACTGCTCGACATCCACACTGTCTCCCGCCAGCCACTGGGTCACCGTGAACAGGTAGCCATCGGCGACCGAATAGTTATCGCCCATGACCCAGGGGCCACGGAACAGCTCATTCTCGATCAGGGTGAAGCACTCGGTCATGGTCTGGGGAACTTTCTCTTTCATCGCCTCGATCGCCGCCGGGTCGTCAACCCACCTGCTGCCCCGGAGTCGGTGGGCATGGGCAACATGCACGGTGGCACAGAGATAATTGTTGAACGCCTGTAGCTGACCGAAGGCAAACGGGTCATCCAGCGGCGCCAGTCCCGCTGCGGGATGGGTCTGGGCAATGTAAGCGAGAATCGCCGGTGTTTCCGTGATTATGCCGCGCTCGGTCGCCAGGGCCGGCACACGGCCTTTGGGATTTATTGCCAGATACTGTTCCGAGCGTTGCTCGGCAGTCTTGAAATCAATGACGCGGGGTTCGTAGTCTGCGCCAGCTTCCTCGAGCGCTATAAAAGTGGCCAGTGCGACAGACAGGGGCGAATAGTAGATTGTGATGGCGGACATGGGCAGGCTCGTGGTTGTTGATTTTCTGCAGCCTACTCTGATCGGGCTCGAATTGTAAATAACCGCTGAGGCCTTCCATGTTGCCCGGGGATTGGTGGGCAAAAAAATTAGTGCGAACATTGGGTCAGTCCAGTATTGTCTGGCCGGTATTGACTGAAACGGTGCGTGACAGGACATCAGAACGGCCGGCAACTCACCGGGCAGAGGGTGACTGAGGAGACAGAGAGTCGTCTAAGCCGCGCGCCCCAGACTATGAGGAGTAACCCATGTCGGACCTGATCTTTTATACCAATCCGCAATCCCGCGGCCGCATCGCCCATTGGATGTTGGAAGAGCTCGGCGAGCCCTACGGGATTGAGTGGCTTGCTTACGGTCCCGAGGGGACCCGGTCAGACGCTTATCTGGCGGTGAATCCCATGGGCAAGCTGCCGGCGCTGACACATGCCGGCAAAGTCATTACGGAAACCCCGGCTATCTGTGCCTATCTGGCCGCTCGATTCCCGGAGAAAGGCCTGATACCTTCAAGCAACGAGCCGGGACTGGCGGATTATTACCGCTGGTTGTTCTTCGCCGCCGGGCCACTGGAGCAATCCATTACTGTCAACGCGATGGGCTGGGTGGTTACGGAAGACCGCAGAGGCACTGTCGGGTTCGGCAGCCACGAGGAAGTGTTACATGCGCTTGGCCTCGCCGTGCAACAGAGTACTTACGTGTGTGGTGAGCAGTTTACCGCGGCGGATGTTTACCTGGCTTCGCACCTCAGCTGGGGCATGTTATTCGGCGGCGTGCCCAAGCGCGCCGAGTTTGAAAGCTACGTTGCGCGGGCAACTGACCGGCCGGCCTACCGACGGGCTGACCAGATCAACGAGGACAGGCTGGCAGCAGTGAGCTGAGAGCGGAGTCTTTCGCTACACGGGCGCTAAAAATAACAAGAATACAGCCGCGGAGGGCTACCAGATGTCAGGACTTCTATCCAGAGAACGCATTATTGCGCCGCCCGGTTACAACCGCTGGCTGGTGCCGCTGGCCTCCATCGCCATTCACCTGTGTATCGGTTCGGTTTATGCCTGGAGTATTTACAACCCCTCCCTGACGCGAGTTTACGGGGTGGTTGCCAGTGCCGGGGATGACTGGAGCCTTAGCCAGGTGGTCTGGGTTTTCACCGTTGCCATTGTTTTTCTGGGCCTGGCTGCCGCCTTTGGGGGTAAATGGCTGGAGCGGGTTGGACCGAGAAAGGTTGGTGTGGTTTCGGCCTTCTGTTGGGGTGGCGGCTATCTGGTCGGCGCGGCGGGGATTCTGACCCACCAGCTGTGGCTGCTGTATCTGGGCTACGGCGTGATCGGCGGCTGCGGTCTTGGCCTGGGTTACGTTTCGCCGGTCAGCACGCTGATCCGCTGGTTTCCCGACCGCCGTGGCATGGCGGCCGGTATGGCCATCATGGGTTTCGGTGGCGGCGCCATGATCGGGACTCCCATGAAAGAGTACTTCATCAGGCTGTTCTACCGGGCGCCGGACTACCTGGGAAATGTCGCTGATGTCAGCCTGGTAACCCAGGCCGGCCGCCGGTTTGCTGAAATCGGCGGCCAGCTGCGCGAGGTTGTGGTGGTTGGCGCCAATGAAGTGCGGGATATGACCCTGCCCGGGCCCGAGGGGGTTTATCTGGTGGATACCGGTGCCTCGGGAGTGGCCGGAGCCTTTCTGGTCATCGGTCTTATTTACCTGGCTGTCATGTTGCTGGCTGCATTTTCCTATCGACTGCCGCAGCCGGGATGGAAGCCTGCTGGCTGGCAGGAGCCTGAGCCGTCATCCCGCTCGGCTCTGATTTCCAGCCATCATGTGGATATTGATCAGGCTTTGAAGACTCCCCAGTTCTATCAACTGTGGATAGTGCTGTGTCTGAATGTCACCGCCGGGATCGGGGTGCTGGGTGTGGCGCGTACCATGATCACCGAGATTTTTGGCTCCACCTTGCCCGGGGTGGTGAATGCCGGCTTTGCCGCCACTTACGTGGTGATGATAAGCGCCTTCAACATGGTCGGGCGGTTTGTCTGGGCCAGTGCCTCCGACTACATCGGAAGGCGTAACACTTACTGGATTTTCTTTGTGCTCGGAATCGTTTTATACCTTTCGGTCCCTTTTTCTGCGCAACAGGTCAGTGTCAATCAGTCGGTTATCTGGCTGGTGTATTTTTATGCTGCGACGATGCTTATCTTCACCATGTACGGAGGTGGTTTCGCCACAATCCCTGCCTATATTGCAGATATTTTCGGGACCCGTTACGTGGGTGGGATTCACGGTCGGATTCTGACTGCCTGGAGCACAGCCGGCGTGCTTGGCCCTCTGGCCATTACGTCACTGCGGCAGAATTCTGTGAATAGCGCCATTGAGGACCTGGTCGGCCGGATTGATCCGGCAGTATTCCGCGCGCAGTTCGGGGCCCCGGTAGAGCAACTGGAGCTGCTGGTGGCGCAGAACTCGGTCAATATCGCCAGGCTTATGGAGATCGCACCGCCAGGGACACCCGACCCCACCAGCGGCCTGTACAATTCCACCATGGTGCTGATGGCGGCTCTGCTGGCCATCGCTCTGGTTGCCAATGCACTGATGCGCCCCGTCGATGCCCGGCACCATATGGCGGAAGACTGACGTCAACCGCCCAGCAGACGTTTCTTGGCCTGCTCGAATTCGCTATCGGTAAGACTACCGGACTGGTGAAGTTTCTGCAGCGAGCCGATCTGACCGGCGATATCGTCCACCATTCGGGTGGCTGCTGTCTCCAGTTCCAGGGCCGGTTGTGGGGCAGGCCCCCTGACCAAACCCAGCCAGCTGCCCAGCTTGCGGAAAATCGCTTTCAACAGACGCCAGATTTTCGGCAGGAGCCAGATAACCAGGACGATAAACACAGCCAGCAGCACCAGGAACAGAACCGGGTTGTTGAGGGCTATCCACAAGCCGCCGAACACGGCGAGGTCTTCGGCCAGTGAAGCGCTCCAGTTGGTCACCGGTTCCGGCGAGGTATTGATCAGCGCCCGGGTGCCGGCCTTGGTGAAATGGCTGGTGGCCGCCAGGCTGCCGCCCATGAGGCCGGTTGCCAGTTCCATTACCGGGGTTACGTCACCGACAGCGCCGGCCGCCAGCAGGGCGCCGGCGGGGATGCGGACAAAAGTCTGCAAGCCGTCCCAGGCTGAATCCACGCCGGGAACCTTGTCTACCACGAATTCCACCAGGTACATGAGGCCGGCAGCACCGACCACCAGTGGGTTGGCCAGCAGCTCAAGATCCGGTGGCAGGTCTATGCTGCCGGTCATGCCACCAAGACCAAGGACCAGTAGCGCAGCATACAGATTGATACCGCTCGCCCAGGAGGCACCCATGGTCAGGGCGAGGGTGCCCAGTATCGCATCATAACTTTCCATTTCTGCATTCCATCTTCTGTGTCAGTAAACCTTGCCGGCGGATTCCACTAGCGCAGCAATCGAAGTGATGTGGAAAATACTATCGGCGTGAAACTTAAGCAAACCTGAACGGCTTATTGCTGCTGATTAGGGTGTTTCACGATAATCCGCAATTTCTCCAGAGCTGGCTTTCTCTTTGTCCAACGGGAGTATAAATTCAGGCCAATGGGTTTCTGCTGTAGAATCGAACGGTGTCTGACTATCTGATCAACAGTACGCTCTGGTTAACCGTGCTGCTTTTTATGCTGGCGGGAGTCCTGATTGCCGTGTTCGGGATACGGATGACCCATCTGGCCCGCGACCTGGCGGTAGCCACCGGGCTGGGCCAGGCGTTCATGGGGGCGGTCTTCATCGGTGCCACCACCTCGCTGTCGGGAATCATTGCCTCGGCCACCGCGGCCTGGTTTGGCGATGCCAGCCTGGCCGTCAGCAACTCCCTCGGAGGAATAGCGGCGCAGACTGTGTTTCTGGTGCTGGCCGATATGGTTTATCGGAAAGCCAATCTGGAATTTGCCGCGGCGTCCGCGGAAAACCTGATGATGTCCGTGCAGTTGTTGCTGTTGCTGTGTCTGCTCAATCTCGCGTTCATCATGCCCGATTACAGTGTCGGTGCCGTACACCCGTTGTCCATCCTCATGGTCATCGTTTATCTGTTCGGTGTCAGACTGCTTGCCGACGTTCATGAGAAACCCATGTGGTTGCCGAGGCTTACCCCGGGTACCGAGCGGGAAAGCAGGAAGTTGCCCCAGGTTGGAATATTCCGCGCCAGGCGCAGGCTGCTGTTCCTGGATTTTGGCGTCTGTGCGGCTGTGGTGGGCGGTGCCGGCTGGCTGGCAGCGACTGCCGGGCTGGTGCTGGTGCAGAAGACCGATGTTTCTGCCGGCATCATGGGCGGCGTGTTTATCGCCATCGTCACTTCGTTACCGGAGCTGGTCGTGGCGATCACTGCGGTCAGGTTGGGTGCGCTCTCATTGGCGGTGGGCGATATTATTGGCGGCAATGCTTTCGATACCCTGTTTGTTGCGGTGGCCGATCTTTTTTACCGCGACGGGCCAATCTACAGGGCAGTGGAGTTTGCCGAAAGAGTCTGGCTGGGCGCCTGCCTGCTGATGGTTACCGTGTTGCTGGTGGGGCTTATGTACCGGGAACGCAAAGGAATCGCCAATATCGGTCTGGAAAGTCTGTTGATTTTGCTGCTGTACCTGTTTACCGTTGGCCTGCTTACATTGACTTAAGGAAAATTACATGGCCAAGAACAGCAGGCTGACAACCATCCTGGTGCTGATCGGATTGGCATTACTCTTTATATTTCAGAATGTTGCCACCGTTGAGATTCAGTTTCTGTTCTGGTCTACCAGCATGCCGCGATCGCTCATGATCCTGCTGATCCTGTTGACCGGAATCGTGCTTGGCTGGTTCCTGCGCAGCTATCTTCGTTATCGGAAAAGGCACAGGGAAGACGACTAGAGAAGATTACAGAGACGCAGGAAGCTGAAGTAATAGTCGCGGGAGAATAGGAATAAACGTAAAACACAAGTAACGCATAACAGAAAGAGATGCTTGCAACTTAATCCGAGGCTCTTTAGACAGAGGCGCCGGATTGAAGCAGCGCTATCCGGGCTTGCCGGCAACAAGTCCTGCTCAGGCAAGCCTGCATGGAAGCGGGCCTGAAACCCGTTCAGACCCGGCGAGGGTCACTGCCTGGTTAAACAACAGGCAGTGACTTCGTTGCTTTGCCGAAACTGCCTTGCAGCTCGCCCTTCTCAGCAACCAGGGTGGCCATCGAAGCGACAGTCCTAACGGCGGATCTCCGCCGCTACTTCGTCGTAAAAGCCCGGAATGCTGCGCTGCATGAACAGGCCATTCTCCGCCATGGTCCAGCTCAGGGCTTCGCTTCTGATCCGCACCGGCGCTTCGCCTTTGGGCATGCCGTTCCTGATCAGGTTGGCCATGTGCTGGCGCACCGCCTCCATCTGATTTCTGAAGCCGATCACGTCATCCCGGTTCATCACCGTTCCATGCCCGGGGATCGCCGTGTCGAAATCCAGCGTCAGGATATTGTTCAGGGTGCTTACCCAACCCTGGCTGCTGCCGCCATTTGCGTAATCGATAAAGGGCGCCGTGCCGTGCAACAGGTCGCCTCCATGCACTGTGTCGAGATCCGGGAAATATACCACCGCGTCACCATTGGTGTGCCCGGTGCCCAGATAGAATGCGCGAACCTCGACGCCACCGAGATAGACGGCTGTCTCATCGGTGAATACCACGCGGGGCTGCCCGGCCTGGTCGGCGCGTACCATGTTGTCGCGGGCATTCTGATGTGCCACGACTTCGGCCACACTGAGGAAACTCTCGTTGCTGCCGGAATGATCGCCGTGATGATGGGTATTGATCACATACCGGACCGGCAGATCACTGACCTGGCTGACCAGCTGCTGGATTTCTTCGTAATCCTCGGGAAATTTGTCGTCGATGAGAATGACGCCCTCGGAGGTAACCCGGACACCCACGTTGCCACCAGGCCCCATGATGTTGTAAAGACCCTCTTTGACTCTTTCTATCGTCAGTCGATTCTGGGCGACAGCGTTGTTAAACAGGGCCAGCGAGGCCAGCAGGCAGAGCAGAATTCTGAAGCGCATGATTACACCTTCGTTCTTGTGGTTAAGGGAGGGTGGTTCCGGTGTGGTGCAAACGACCACCGATGACCGGATCCCTGAAGCTTATAGCAGACCAACTGTGGTCTCAAGCATCCTCACCGGTTACCGGCGAGTCTGCCGAGAAGGGTCTTTTGCTGGTGGAAACTCTGCTGTAGAGTCGGGATTCTCAGATTCTCCCCATAGAGGTGCGACATTCAATGATCAGCAGCGCAGAATTACCTGCCAGCTTCGTCGAGGTAAAAGGTAAGCGAATGGCTTATGTCGAACTTGGTGAGGGAGCTCCGATAGTCTTTCAGCATGGTAATCCCACCTCTTCCTATCTGTGGCGCAACGTAATGCCGCATCTGGCGGATCAGGGACGTTGTCTGGCTATCGATCTTATCGGGATGGGCAGGTCTGACAAGCTGGACCAGTCGGGACCGCACAGCTACCGGTTTGCCGAGCACCGGGACTACCTCGATGGGGCCCTGCAGGCGCTGGGCGTCGAGGACGACGTGACCTGGGTCATCCATGACTGGGGATCGGCGCTTGGTTTCGACTGGTGCAATCGGCACCGGGACAAGGTTAAGGGTATCTGCTACATGGAGGGGATAGTCAGGCCGCTGACCTGGGATGAATGGCCGGAGGCCGCCAGGGGGATTTTTCAGGGGTTCCGCTCGCCAGCCGGCGAAGAGATGGTGTTGCAGAAGAATACTTTTGTTGAAAGAGTCCTGCCGGGCTCTATTCTGCGTAAGCTGCAGGATGAAGAATTGGAGGTTTACCGCCGGCCGTTCCAGAAACCCGGCGAAGACCGGCGTCCCACCCTCAGCTGGCCGCGCCAGATTCCCATCGCAGGCGAGCCTGAAGACGTGGTAAGCCTGGTCGCCGAGTATGGAGAATGGTTAAGCCGCAGCGACGTGCCCAAGTTGTTCATCAATGCTGAGCCTGGCGCGATACTGACCGGCGCCCAGCGGGAGTTCTGTCGTCAGTTCCCCAACCAGGATGAGGTGACCGTGGCGGGCAACCATTTCCTTCAGGAGGATTCGCCACACGAGATCGGCCAGGCCATCGCCGCCTGGCGGAGGAAAATAGCCTGACAGCGGAACCGACGACCGAATCCCTGGAAGGTAATCTGCGCAGATTTGTGCTTTTCAGGGTGTTGTACAGCGCCCGGTTTTACTACCCCGTTTTTACCGTGCTGTTTCTGGATTACGGTTTGAGCCTGGAACAGTTCGCGATTCTCAACATGGTCTGGGCGTTGACCATCGTGCTTGCCGAAGTACCGTCCGGTGCGCTGGCAGATATCCTGGGCCGCAAGCGGTTGATCGTTTACGCCTCCGTATTGATGGTGATAGAGATGGCGGTACTGGTCTGGGTGCCGGTCGGCGACTCCCCCATTCTGTTTCTGGCCTTTCTGGTCAATCGGATTTGTTCGGGCCTGTCCGAGGCGGCTGCCAGCGGCGCCGACGAAGCCCTGGCCTACGATTCCCTCAAGAGTCTGGGGCGGGAGAAGGAATGGGCGCAACTGCTGGAACGCACCACCCGCATGGTATCGATCGGCTTCTTCAGTACCATGATTATCGGCGCACTGGTTTACGATGCCTCGCTGGTCAACAGGCTGCCCGCCATGCTTGGCCTGGCTCTGCGCCTCGAGCCTGAATGGGTTATCAAGTTGCCGATAATCCTGACATTTTGCACCGCCTGCCTGTTGTTGTGGACCACCCTGGGGCTGAAAGAGATAGACACTGCTAAAGTGGCTGAACGGGCCGGTAGCGATGTTGTCCAAAAAAATCTCAGCCTGTCAGGAGTTCTGGAACCATTCCGTCAGATACTTGCAGCCGGCCGCTGGACGATAAATCATCGCTTTGTGTTGTTTATAATTCTGGCGGCTCTGGTGCTGGACAGCGTGGCGAGACAGTTTGTCGTGCTGGCCAGCGAGTATTACCGCGTGATCGACATCCCCACCGCGTGGTTCGGTTTCATCGGCGCCGGTATGGCACTGATTGGTGTTGCCAATGCCCGGCTGTCCCGCTACCTGGTTTCTCACCACTCGCCGTTATTCAATTTTGGCCTGTTGTCCCTGGTATTGATGGCCGGGTTGCTGGGGTTGACTCTGGTTATCCCCTGGTTCGGTGTGTTGTTTGCCGTGGCAGCTTTCGCCATGATGGGCATGGTGAGCTTTCAGTCCAGCTACTATATTAATCGGGAAGTTGACTCCGCCCATCGGGCCACGGTGCTGAGCTTCCGGGGACTGGCTCTTAACCTGGGGCTGGGTACGGCCAGCCTGCTGTATACGGCGCTGATTGCAGTGCTTCGAGGTCAATCGAGTGGCGCGGTTCCGGATGGCAACCTGCAGACTGTGGTTTTTGTGCAGTCACTGAAAGCTTTTCCGCTGTATTTTCTGTTGTTGGTGGGGTGTCTGGCTATACTGGCCCGGTGGCTGGTGAAGGATGGCAGGGCGTTTGTCAGGCGGCCCGGAACGCCGTCAACCAGCGACGATCACTTGGCCCGTTGATTCATTTTGATGTGGCTGGCGGGCAGCACGGTATCGATCAGGTCCTTTTCGACGATTGCCCGGATCACTTCGGCAAGTTCCCGATAAAAGTTACGTACCGGTGAAGTGTTTCGCCACACCAGCGCATGACTACGCACCACATTGATGCCCTCCACGTCCGCCACTCGTAACTCATTTTTACCGTGGATTTCTGATCTGACATACAGGGCTGGCAGAAAGGAGATCCCCATCCCCATAACCACCATCTGACGCAAGGTATCCAGGCTGGTGCCTTCGTAATCCCGGCGCACCACGGCCCCGACCCGCTCGCAAAGCTCGGTGATCTGGCGGTGAAAAAGATGGTGTTCGCTGATGGTCAGTACGGGTTCGCCGAGCAGATCCATACGGTTGATGCGCTTCTTGCCGGCCAGCCGATGGTCTTTGGCCAGTGCCAGCTTGAGTGGTTCCCGGAACAGGGGCGCCACCACCAGCTCGGTAGACATAATGGGAAGGGTGGAGAGAATCAGGTCATGCTGACCGTTGATCAGCCCGGTTTCCAGGTCGCTGGGCGCATCTTCCCGTACATAAAGCTTCAATCCGTGGAAGCGGTCATGAATGGTTGGCAGGATATGTGGCAGCAGATAGGGCCCCAGTGTGGGTGTCACACCCAGGCGGTACGTGCCCATGCCGCCCCCGGACAGCAGCGAGGCCTGGGTTGCGAACCCTTGAGCCTCCTCCAGGATCCGGCTGGCGCTGAGAAGCAGTTCACGCCCCTGGGGGGTGCTCTTTATTCCCTTGCGTGTTCTTTCAAACAGTTGAACGCCAAGGGCTTTCTCCATCGCCGCAACCTGGTTGCTGAGAGTCGGCTGGGTAATATTGAGCCGGAATGCAGCCTGTCTGAAGCTGCCGAATTCAGCCACCGCCGCGAAGTAGCGGATCTGCTTGAGGGTCAGGTTTTCGAGTGAATCCATGACTTAAAGTTCGCTTCTATTTAAACAACTGACATGGTTATACGTGATAGGTTTAATTGTCAATATAAAGCGGAAGTGATAGATAAAATCCATATACCCAGCGCGTGAGTGATAGATAAAATCTATAGCGAACTCTCATTTAAGACAATTTTCATTGCTATCTTAAACCCCTACTGTGTTGATGGTCCTTGAGACCAAATTTTCTTTATAAGGGGTTTAAGTTATGGATAAGCTGATTACCGGCATTGCTCGTTTTCAATCTTCCACATACGAGCAGCGCAAAGCGCTGTTTGCCGAACTCGCCAATGGTCAGAGCCCGGAAGTACTTTTTATTACCTGCTCGGACTCCCGGATCGACCCTAACCTTTTGACTCAGACTGAGCCGGGCGACCTATTTATTATTCGAAACGCAGGCAATATTGTCCCCCCACACATGCGCTCTGCAGGAGGAGTGACCGCTTCTATCGAATTTGCCGTCGCAGCCTTGGGGGTCGAACATATTGTGGTATGTGGCCACAGCGACTGCGGGGCGATGAAAGGTGCCCTGAACCTGAAGGCGCTCTCAGACCTGCCCCATGTCCAGGACTGGCTGGATCACGCCCGCGGCGCTGTTGAAAGCGTACGTGCAAGAGATGGTAAAGAAGGGGGTGAGTCTGTGGATGCGGTGACCCAGGAGAATGTCAAGCTGCAGCTTAATCACCTGCGCACGCATCCGGCGGTGCTCGCGAAGCTGGCTACCGGCAGCCTGGAGTTGCACGGCTGGGTTTATGATATCGCCCACGGCACGGTAGACGTCTACGACCCGCAGACTGACACGTTCGTACCGGCCAGTGAGCACTATCACAAGCTCCGTCAATCAGCGTAATCGTTTCACTCACGACCAATTCAGTGTGATAAAGGACGACAACTATGTTTGGTTTTAGAACGGATAATCTGCGCGGTGATCTTTTCGGGGGGCTGACCGCAGGTATCGTAGCCCTGCCATTGGCGCTGGCCTTCGGCGAAGCCTCCGGTGCCGGCCCCATCGCCGGCCTCTATGGCGCCATCATCGTAGGCTTCTTCGCTTCGTTGTTCGGTGGCACCGATTCCCAGATTTCCGGCCCCACCGGGCCCATGATCGTGGTTTTTGCCGGTGTCTATGGCACCCTGAATGGTGAGCCTGGCCTGGTTTTCGCCACCGTGATACTGGCCGGCCTGGTCCAGATCTTATTTGGCGTATTCAGGCTGGGTCAGTACATCCGGCTGGTTCCCTACCCGGTTGTCTCGGGTTTCATGAGTGGTATCGGATGCATCATTATTGCCTTGCAGACCAGTCGTCTATTCGGTCATGAGCCCGAAGAAAGTGGCACAATTCCGGCCCTGTCGGCTATTCCCGGCGCGGTAATGGATCCGAATTTCGTCGCCCTGGGCCTGGGCCTGCTCACCCTGGGCATAGTATTCAACTGGCCCAAACGGTGGGGCAATTTCATACCCTCTCCTTTGGCCGCCCTGATCATTGGGACGTTGATCAGTGTTGTGATCTCCGGTGCGCCGATACTGGGCGACATTCCGACTGGTCTGCCGAGTTTTATCATGCCGTCCTTTTCCGGTGACGTCTTTATGGTGGTGCTCGAGGCGGCAATAATTCTGGCCCTGCTGGGGTCGATCGACAGTCTTCTCACCTCTCTGGTGGCGGATAACATGACCCGTACCAAGCACAATTCCAATCGGGAGTTGATTGGTCAGGGGGTCGGTAACGCGATAGCAGGGTTTTTTGGCGGTATCCCAGGTGCCGGAGCGACCATGCGTACGGTGGTAAACATCAGAACCGGTGGTCTTACCAAAATCTCCGGAATGACACACAGCCTGCTGCTCCTCGCAATTGTGGTATCCCTGGCGCCCCTGGCGGCAAAGATTCCTCACGCCGTACTGGCGGGTATCCTGGTAAAGGTCGGATGGGACATTATCGACACCGGTTACCTCAAGCGGGCTCACAAGGGCCCCCGTTGGGATCTGGCCCTGATGGTGGTCGTATTGACGCTGACGGTTTTCGTCGACCTGATCACTGCCGTTGTTGCCGGAGTCGTCATGGCGTCGCTGGCTTTCGTTAAGCAGATGGCGGACCTGCAGCTGAAGGCTCTTGGTAACATCACCAGTGACACGACGCTGAACTTTTCTGAAGAGGAAGAGGATATCCTAAAGAATTGTAGCAAGCAGGTGACACTGTTTGACTTTGGCGGCCCGCTCAGTTTTGGTGCCGCAGCCGATGTGGGCCACCATGTTCGTGAGCGCTCACTTGATCGGGCTGTCCTGATTCTCGACTTCACCCGGGTACCATTCATGGATGTGTCGGCGGCGCGGGCAGTGGAAACTATCGGCGTGGATGCAAAGGCTGCTAACAAGCGTGTATTCATCTCCGGAATGAACGATGAAATTCGCCAGGTACTGTCGGGGCTTGACTACGATGAAAGTCTGCCAAAAGGTACTTTCTTCGCCAAGCGAATCGATGCCGTAAAGGCAGCGCGGGATTTTATTATGGACAATGGCTCTGGCGACGAGGCAGGGGGGGCGCGTTTCGTCGGTTCTCCCAATCCAGCCTAGCGGTATAGCCTGACTCCCGGTTCGGCCCAGGCCCTGAATTACCTGAGACAGGGAAAGGCGGTCACGGAAAGCAGAGGACTTCCCCGATCCTCTGCTTTTTTTAAGGAACCTCCGATTAATTCTGAAAGCCCTTCGGGCGGGGCCTGCCGGGCGCCACAGCGGCCTTGTCGCGCCTGGCAAGGGCTGGGCCATTCCCTGCGCACGACGCCTTGCAGTGACGCCCGGCAGACTCCTGCAGAGCGTTTCCCTAATTAAGAGGTTTCTCAATTTCAGCACCGGCATTGGCCGGGGCAGTGCTCTCCTTCAGGGACTCCCCAGGTTAGCCGCTGCGGCAGGAGCAGGCTGCTGCTGTAAGACGATCACCGGATAGACTGAAGAACTTTTTTCTTTCCATAAAAAAACCCCTACGAAAATGCGGGAAAGAGTGTAGGGGTCGAAGGGTAAGACGTTACCGTCAAGTATGTCTGTTACGCACTGACCGTCGAATTGAGCAGTGGGTAAATGTATTTACGCGACTGTTCTCCGGCTGGTTCACTCCCGGTTGAAAATTAATTCCAACCTGCAGCCATGGCTCCAGATAGCCGTTCACAGGCGTATTACCTGGGGAAGCTCTAATGAACCTCTGATCAGGTACCAGAGCATTGTGGTAATTAATCAGAGATTCCCAGGCCAATGGACATCGGGCAATGCAGCATGCATTGGCTGGTTCACAGCGACCGGTCCGCTATGCCGCTGACGGGTTGTTGCGGATACAAGGGCAGCGTGAGGACAGTGGGCTGCGGGCGGGGGAGAAGCCGGGCGGGAAAACCGTCGAACTGCATTTCAGTCTGTCACCAAAGGCTGGCCATCACGTGACAACCGGAACGGTGGGTGGTCAGGAACTATCGCCTCTGGCAGTGGAATTGATGGATGACGAGAAACACTGGGTTATCGAGCGCTGCGAAGTGCGGGAGACCTCTGACCTGCTTGCTCAATCGGGGCAGAGCGTCGATGACAGCGCGGTGCAGGTATCGGTGACATTGGCAGCAACATCTGAAGTGCCGGATCTGCTCAGTGCCAGTGTGGGGCTGCGGCTGCAGGTTCAACTTTGCAGTGACACGGCCTGCCTGGCGCCGCAACAGTTCAGCTTTCGCCTCTAGCGAGTATCCGGGCCAGCAGCCGGTCCAGGTAGGCCGGGACAACCTGGGCCGCATTGCCGACAACGTGCTCGTCAAAGCTGGAACCGGTTCGTTCCAGATTGAGCTCCACGGTGTGTGCGTTGTGTTGTTTCGCCACCTGATAGAATCCGGACGCCGGATAGACGTTGCCCGAGGTCCCAATGGCCATGAAAAGGTCGCAGGACTCCAGGGCCTGACTGATTGCGCCCATCTGAAAGGGAATTTCACCAAACCAAACGATGTGTGGGCGCAGATTGCCCTTGTTGCGACAGCAGCGGCATTCGGTGTCGAAATCAAAATCCTGGCGTATATCGAATACCAGGTTGGTGTTGATGCAGCGCATCTTCAACAGTTCGCCGTGCATGTGGATCAGTCGACGGCTGCCGGCCCGTTCATGCAGGTTATCGATATTCTGGGTGACCAGTAAAAAATCGCCGGAAAAGCGCTGCTCGAATCTGGCAAGGGACAGGTGGGCGGCGTTGGGCTTCACCTGGGGTGCCTGCAACTTGCGACGCCGTTCATTATAGAAGCTGTAGACCAGCTGCGGATTACGGGCAAAGCCGCTCGGCGTGGCGACATCGTCAATGGCATGGTCTTCCCAAAGCCCATCGGCGGCACGAAAAGTTCGGATCCCCGATTCAGCGGATATTCCGGCACCGGTCAGCACGACAACGGATTTGACTGATTTTCCCATGGGAAGATCATAGCATGACGGTTACTGATTGGCAGATCAGCCGGTATAATTCCGGTTCGCAGCCAGAATTGCCAGCCTGCCTGTCGACTGGCGGACAGGGTGGCGCTGGCAGGTTTTTTCGGTCTTTTCAGGTCAGGACGGACATCGAACAGGAAGCGGTTATGACAGCAATCAAAGTAGGCAATCTCGCCCCGGCTTTTACGTTACAGGATCAGGATGGCAACAAGGTCAGTCTTAAAGATTTCCGCGGAGACAGGAATGTCATTCTGTACTTCTATCCGAAAGCCATGACGCCCGGCTGCACGGTACAGGCCTGCGGTCTGAGGGACAGTCAGGCGGCGCTGAAAAAGCTGGATACCGTGGCCCTCGGAATCAGTCCCGACCCGGTGGCACGCCTGAAAAAATTTGCCGAACGGGATGGGCTCAATTTTACGCTGCTGTCCGATGAAGACCACGCGATAGCCGACAAGTACGGTGTCTGGGGCTTGAAGAAATTCATGGGGCGGGAGTTCATGGGCATTGTGCGGACCACTTTCATAATCAATAAAGAAGGCCGTCTGGTCCATATTGTGGACAAGGTAAAAACCAAGACTCATCACGACGACGTGATCGATATCATCAAGTCGCAGTTATGAGCAGACTTTCTTCCTGTGCCCTGAGGGGTGCTGCTGAACCGCGCGGCACTTGCACGGTCCGGTTGCAGACTTGTGGGTTCGCCAGGGCGGCACGTCTCTGATGAAACTCAACTACAAGCAATTCAGTGCAAGCGGTGCTCCGCTGCTTATCCTGCATGGACTGTTCGGCAATCTGAGAAACTGGAATTGGCATGCCGGAGAGCTGTCCGGCGATTTTCAGGTTTATACGCTGGATTTGCGCAATCACGGCGACTCGCCTCATTCGCCCGGCATGAGTTTTCCGGAAATGGCGAATGATGTGCTGGAGTTTATTGACCGGCAGGGATTGGCGGCCGTTTACCTGCTCGGCCACTCCATGGGTGGGAAAGTGGCGATGGAACTGGCACTGAACTATCCGGGAAATGTCAGCCGTCTCCTGGTGGCGGATATCGCTCCGACTGCCTACGGCGAGGAGCGGGGAGATCACGAGAATGTATTCAATGGCCTTCTGTCCGTGGACCCCGCCAGTCTTGCCTCCCGCACCGAGGCGGAACAGGTTCTCGCGGCTCACGTGAGTGAGCCGGCGGTGCGAAAATTTCTGGTAAGCAACCTCGTGAAAGCCGAAGAGGGTGGCTATCAGTGGCGCTTCAACCTGTCCGCCTTGCACAGTAATTACGAAAAGCTGCGGGAAGGTGTGCGGGGAGACAAGCCGTTCGAGAGGCCGGCGCTGTTTGTGAAGGGGGCGCTTTCGAGTTATATCGAGAAACAGGACTGGCCGCTGATTCAACAACTTTTCCCGGCTGCCAGAATCAAAACAGTGATGGGAGCGGGGCATTGGCTGCATGCTGAAAAGCCCCAGGTTTTCTATAAACTGGCGCGGGATTTTTTCAGCAGTGAGGAAGGTGGATGACTTTACTGAGCGTTAATGTCAACAAAATCGCTCTGCTGCGCAATTCACGCGGCCGGGATTATCCCAGCGTGACAGGTTTTGTCGAAACTTGTCTCGGTCTGGGCGTGAAGGGCGTTACCGTCCATCCTCGGCCTGATGAGCGGCACGTGCGCCGACAGGACGTCCACGATATAGCCGCTCTGTTGAAGGACAGAGCCGGAGTGGAATTCAATATTGAGGGCTACCCGTCGGCAGAGTTTCTGGATCTGGTACTGACAGTGCAACCGGCACAATGCACGCTGGTTCCCGACCAGCCGGGCCAGTTGACTTCGGATCACGGCTGGGACGTGAGTGCCAACCAGAAACTGCTGAAAGAGGTGACGAGCAGGCTGCGGGACGCAGGTATACGGAGCAGTCTGTTTCTGGATCCGGACGTGGAGGCGGTGCAACGGGTACCTGCTGCGGGGGCAGACCGGATAGAACTGTACACCGAGGAGTATGCTGAAGCTTACGGTACCGGTGAGCAGTCAAAGGTGTGGGAAAAATACCACGCTGCCGCTGCCAGTGCCTTACAGGCAGGGCTCGGTGTTAACGCCGGACACGACCTGAACCTGGACAACCTGGCGGATTTTCTGCAGATTCCCGGTATCCAGGAGGTTTCCATCGGACATGCACTGGTGGTGGAAGCGTTGCATCTTGGTATCGGGACCGTCATTCAAAAATACCTGGCTATCGTCGCGAATACTAGCCGGTAAGGACTATTCCCATTACCGCGCAACTGCTGCCCAATGCAGCGCCAGCGATCACGTCTCCGGGGTAGTGGACACCGAGCAGGATGCGGGATAGTCCGATCAGCGTCGCCCAGCAGTAAACGCTTACACCCAGTGCCGGAAAGTAGACGGCAGCGAGAGTGGCCATCAGAAATGCCGCTGCACTGTGCCCCGAAGGCATGCTGAACTTGTCCGCAGGAGTGATAAGGGACGTCGGGTTCCCTCTGTGAACGAATGGTCTGTCCCGTTTGATAAAGGCCTTCAAACCCATGAAACAGGGCAGTTCCATAAGAAATGCCAGCAGGCCTGCCTGCAGAAACTGCAGGCTTTCGCTATCGCCTGCGGCAAACAGCAACGCCCCGAAAATCCCGTAGAGATAGCCGTCACCGCTGCGCGAAATCAGACGCACCAGGGGGATCAGGTGGGAGATATGCTGAAGTCGGACCAGGCGACGGTAAATGGCGTTATCCAGACCGGTAAGTGTGTTGAGCACGGACCTTCTCCTAAATTCGTTGACTGACGGTAATGTAAGGTTGCTATGTGTCAGCGCAACGACCGAAATGTGACTGATTGGTGACAGCCGGGTGCCATTATGTTGATGTTATTCATTCGCTTGGGTCATCAAAGCAGCGCCGGGATGCGGGCCGCAGGCAGGCCCGGCCTGGACATGCGATTGTCGGGAGCGGTTCGCACGATCGGGCCAGATGCACGCTGAGCCTCGACGTTGATGGCTTTACAAGCGGGGATCGAGTCTGCATAGTGGCAGTGGACCAATGTATAAAGAGGCCGATTCCGCCCTGGCGAGGTCTGCGTTGTTTAGTGTTGTTGTGTGGTTAGGTACAAACTGATGTACAAGCGACTCATACAGACCGCGATTATTTTGCTGCTGCCGACTCTGGCGCTGGCTTCCAGCCCGGAAGCGGACAGGCTTGCGGCCCTGCTTGAGCAGGCCAGCCTGGATCTGGCCCAGAACGCCAGGAACCTGTCCGGTGCCGGTGGTATCGCGCACAATTCCCAGCAGCTGGCGGCCAAGGCGCGCCAGTTGCAGGACATGATTCGACGCGGCAGAAGCAGTGCTTATGTGCGGGTGCGCTTTACCGACGTCACCCGTTACTACCAGCGGCTTGAAGAGGCGGTCGCCCGCCTGAATGCTCGAAGCGGCGGGCAGCAGGTGCAGAGTGACTTTGCCCGCCTGGCGTTATCCTTTGAGCAGCTGCGGTACCAATTCGTCGGTGACAGCTATTACACGGGGTTCCAATCTGCACCGGCAATTCTGGTCATACCACAGATCAGAACCGGCAATCGCTACGTGCGTAACCCCGACCTTGGTCTTTCAGAGCGACCTCGCCATGGCCAGAGCCACAGTGAGAGGCGGCTGGGTGAGTACCGGCATCAGGCTCCGGTGCTGAACCGCCGGGACGGACGCCTCGACGGGACCGTGCACCGCAGCCCGGTGCTGGAACGGCGCTACCGTAACGAACACCTCGGGGCAGGCAGGCCCGATCGCGCGGGGAGTGCCGTTGATCGTCGACTCGAAGCCAATCAGGGCTATTATCGCCTGGGTCAGTGATCAGAGGCAGAGTGACTGCCCCGCTCTGCTGCCGTGCCGACTCTGAAGCGATTCGCTATGGCGCAGTGCATTGATCTGGCAGTTTGCCTGCCAGTTTACTTTCTTACTTTCCTCTTACTTTTTCAGCATCGGCTGTAAAACCGGCCAGACATTGTCCAGAATCATCTGCTGTGCTTCCGCCTTCGGGTGAATACCGTCGTCCTGCATCAGTTCCGGCTGTTGGGGGATGCCATCGATGAGGAAGGGTACCAGGTCCAGGTTCAACTCGTCGGCGATCTGGGAATACTGCGCAAAGAACGGTTCCGTGTAACGGGGCCCGTAATTGGGCGGAATCTGAATGCCTGCCAGCAACACATCGGCACCACTTTCCCGGGACATTGTCACCATCCCGACCAGATTGTCCCGGATCGCGCTCAGGGGTAAACCGCGCAGGCCGTCATTGCCCCCCAGCTCCAGAATCACCAGGTCCGGCTGATAGCTGTCGAGCATGGCAGGCAGCCTGGACAGGCCGCCAGTCGTGGTCTCCCCACTGACAGATCCATTGACCACCTCATAGGTATAGCCGTCGCTTCTCAGGCGGCTCTTCAGCAGTTCCACCCAGCCTTCCGACTCGTCGATTCCGTAGGCAGCACTGAGGCTGTCGCCATAGACCATCAGCGTGTAGGTGGAGTCAGCAATTGCCGCGCGAGAGGCCAACACAAGGCAGGCCAGCATCAGTGCGGCGGCGGACAGGCGAATCTGTTGGGAGAGGGATAGTTTCATGGTTCTCGGGTGACTGGTTTCCTGTTGTGAGTAACCCGGGCAGGGGGCCTCGTCGAGTGGTTGGCTTCTTCCGGGGACTCCGCCGCAAGCGAGCAGGAGTCACAGGTATTGCGCAGAGGTTCAATTCTAACCAGCAAAGCGCCGGTTGCAATCCGTCCAAGCGTTAAAATACGTATTAAGACGACAGGAAAGATCAACGACCGCGTCAAATCGGCGCGAATCCGCCTATAATGCCTGCATTCACCCGCAAAGGGACAGGCAGCAGACTCGAGGCGCCCGAATAAGAAGATGATTGAAACCAAGGAACTGACTAAAACGGTCCCAACCAGTGAAGGTCCGCTGACCATTCTTGATGGGGTATCGCTGAATATCAAAGCCGGCCAGGCGGTTGCCATTGTTGGGGCCTCCGGCTCCGGCAAATCGACTCTGCTTGGCCTGATGGCAGGCCTGGACAGCCCCAGTTCCGGCGATGTGCTGCTGGACGGGAACAGCCTGGCCAGCCTTGATGAAGAGGAGCGGGCGATGCTGAGAGGCCAGCTGGTCGGGTTCGTCTTTCAGTCTTTTCAATTGCTGCCCAGTCTCACGGCGCTGGAAAATGTCATGCTTCCCATCGAGTTGAAAGGCGATCGGGATGCGCGGATCAAGGCCCAGAATCTGTTGAGCCGGGTAGGCCTGGAGGCACGCTTGCATCACTATCCCAATCAGCTGTCCGGCGGAGAGCAGCAGCGGGTTGCCATCGCCAGGGCATTTGCTTCCGAGGCTCGCATTCTGTTTGCCGACGAGCCGACCGGTAACCTCGATACGGCTACCGGCGCGCGGATTATCGACCTGCTGTTTGACCTCAACAAGGAATTTGCCACCACGCTGGTACTGGTCACCCATGACGACCGGCTGGCCCAGCGGTGCGACCGGCAGATCAAGCTCGAGGCGGGCAGCATAGTCGACGGCGCCGCTGTCGAGGAAACAGTGCATGGCTGAATCTGCTGCAGCCACCCAGAGTCGGAGTCTGCTCTCCCTGTTACGTCTATCCCTTATCATGCTGTGGCGGGACTGGCAGGGCGGTGAGCTGAAACTGTTGTTTCTCGCCCTGGTAATGGCAGTCACCTCGGTCACCGGCATCGCCCTGTTTACCGATCGTCTGGAGCAGGCGCTGCTGCTGGAGTCGGCGAATATGCTGGCGGCTGACCGGGTGCTCAGTGGGCGCCAGGAGGCTCCCGGGGAGTGGATTGATGAGGCCCGGGCGCTGGGTCTGCAGACCGCCGAGACAATTTCGTTTACCTCCATGGCGTTTTCCGATTCCGGCAATATGCTGGTGTCCGCCAAGGCGGTCAGCCCGGGTTACCCGCTGCGTGGCGAAATCATCGTCGCGGACGAGCCGTTTGTGCGCGGTTATCCGGTAGTCGGCGGCCCGCCGCCGGGGGAAGTCTGGCTGGAGTCCCGGGTGCTGCCGGCGCTGGATGTCCAGGTTGGCGACAGTGTCTATGTGGGCGAGGCGGAACTGCGAGTGGGTCGCGTTATCGTCGTTGAGCCGGATCGCCAGCAGGGTGGCATGGTAGACAATGCCGGTCCCCGGCTGATGATGAATATTGCCGATGTACCCGTCACCAACGTGATTCAGCCGGGCAGTCGGGTGAGTTACCGTTACCTGTTTGCGGGGGAGCAGGTGCAACTGGAAGTCTACAGCGACTGGGTGGGGGACGTGTCCGAAGGCCAGTTTCGGTTGCGGGATGTGCGGGATGAAAGCGAAGAGGTCAGTGACGCTCTCAACAAGGCGGAGAGTTTCCTGTTGCTGGGCAGTCTGTTCGCCGTGCTGCTGGCAGGTGTGGCCATCGCCCTGACCGCAAAGCGCTACAGTGAACGCCACTTCGATTATGTCGCAATCCTGAAGACCCTGGGCTGTACCTCCAATCAGATTACAATCATTTACGTGGTCATACAGCTGGCGCTGGCTACCATAGCCATCGCCGTGGGCAGTCTGCTGGGCTGGCTGATTCACCGCCTGATTCTGCAGTTGCTGTCGTCAATTATCCTGGTGGATCTGCCCGCCGCCAGCTTTCAGCCATTCGTCATCGGGGCCCTGACTGCCCTGATCTGTCTGTTGTCCTTCGCCTTGCCGCCGTTGCTCGCTTTACGTCACACCTCGCCGCTGCGGGTATTGCGCAAGGACCTGGATCAGAATCGCATCGGTGCCAATGTGCCGTACCTGTTTGGCATTACAGGCTCGGTATTTCTCATCTTCTGGTACAGCCAGGATCTGATGCTGACATCGATTCTGGTGGCGGCGGTGGCGGGTATTGTGCTGTTTCTGTCGGGGGTATCCTATCTGCTGCTTCAGTCCAGCGGCTCAGTGGGAATGAAAGCCGGAAGTGCCTGGAAACTGGCCATGTCCGCGACCCGTCGCCGTCGCAAGCAGAACGTCCTGCAGGTGCTGGTGTTCTCCATCACCATCATGTCCCTGCTGGTGCTGACCCTGCTGCGTACCGAACTGATCGACGACTGGCAGGCACAACTGCCCGAGAACACGCCCAATCACTTCATGATGAACGTGACCCAGCCGCAGATAGCCGATATCCAGGCGTTCTTCCGGGAAAACGGTATTCAGGAGAACGATTTCTTTCCGATCATGGCGGCGCGCCCCATCACCATCAATGGCGAGCCCCCGCGGCCGAGGCGGGATGAGGGCGACGACCGTGGCAGCGTCACCGAGCGCGCCGGCCAGCAGGCACCGTCCACTAACGCAGAAGGCTCGGCAGCCGAAGGCCAGGACGGCGAACAGGGCCGGGGAGGGCGGGTCGGTACCCGCCAGATTACCTGGACGGACCAGCTGCCCCCGGATAACCAGATTGTCGCCGGCGAGTGGTGGGGCGGCGAGCCGGCGCCGGGGCTGGTGTCGGTGGATGAGGAATATGCCGACTGGCTGGGTGTGGGTATCGGCGATCAGATCACCTTCGAGGCCAATCGTCAGCGCTTTGACGTGGAAGTGACCAGCCTGCGCAGTGTGCGCTGGGACAATATGCAGCCCAATTTTTATTTCATTTTCTCGCCGGGTACCCTCGACCACCTGGGCGCGACCTATCTTTCCACGGCACTGATGGAGCAGGACCAGAAGCTGCTGCTCAACGAACTGATTCGTCGTTTCCCGACTATCGTGGTAATCGAAATCGATGCGCTCATCGAACAGATCCAGAACATCATCGCCCAGGTTACCTCGGCCATTGAGCTTATTTCGCTGCTGGTGCTGGCCTGCGGGGCCCTGGTGCTGCTGTCCTGTGTCAATGCGACGCTTGACGAGCGATTCCGGGAGAACGCGATCCTGCGAACCCTGGGGGCCGGGCGCCGCCTGATTCTCAGCAGCCTGGCAATCGAGTTCGCCACCATAGGCCTGGTAGCCGGCGTTATCGCCACTGTCGGTGCCGAGGGCAGCCTGTTCTATCTGCAGGAATTCATTTTTGAACAGGAATTCTCCCTGCATTACTGGGTCTGGATTGCCGGTCCGTTGATCGGTATGGTGCTGATCGGAATCCTGGGACTCAATTCGACCCGCCGGGTGGTGAGTGTGAGCCCTTTGAACGTCCTGCGCCGGGTCTGACAGGCACCTTCGCGGGAGAGGGCTCAGCTGAACCGCTGCAGTACCTCTCTGACCTGTCCAAGGTAGCCGGTCCCGAACAGCAGCAGGTGGTTCAGCAGGTGGTAAAGGTTATAGAGCGGGGCACGCTCGCGCCAGGCTGAATCAACTTCACCGTTAGCCTCGTAGGCCTGATAAAACTCCCCGGGGAAGCCACCAAACAGAATGGTCATGGCCAGCTCGGCCTCCGCCCAGCCCCGGTAGCAGGCCGGGTCGATCAGGGCCGGGTTGCCCGCGCCATCGCAATGCACGTTGCCTGGCCACAGGTCGCCGTGAATCAGTACGGCCGGCTGTGCCGGAATCCACCTGGCGAGGTTATCGGACAGGTAAGCGATGCGGTCCTGGTCCTGCAGGTCCAGCAGGCCAGCCTGGCTGGCCCGGCCGGCCAGTGGGCTCAGGCGGTAGTGGGCAAAAAAGTCCGCGCCGTCAGCAGTGGGCGCATTGCACTGGGGGGTAAGCCCGCAGTAATTGTCGCTTTCGAAGCCGAACAGCGGGTACTGGCGGCGATGCAGCTGCGCCAGCCCCTCGCCGAGTTCCTGCCAGAAGCCCTGAGCCGGCCTTGCTGAGCCCAGATCTTCCAGCAGCAGAAACTCCCGATCGGCGTGAATGACCCGTGGCACGCGCAGGCCTGTCGCCTGGCGCAGGCACTCCAATCCGTGTGCTTCGGCACCGAAGAAACCTTCCGGGGGATTGTTCTGCAGCTTGACGAACAGGCGTTCGCCATCGGAGAGGCTGAGAGAGCCGGCCCTGTTGATACAGCCACCACTGGCGGCGTCAAAGCGCGTAATTTCGACGGAATGATTATCCCGAAGCCACAACTCTACTGGTAGGAGGTTCCCTGTGCTGCCCATGATCGTTATATAATCACAGCCCGATTACAGGAACAATCGGCCTGCCGCTGCGGTGATCGCGCGCGAACCAGCCTGATCGTGGTGGCGGTCGAACCGTCCAACGGACGGCGTGACTGGCAGTCAATTCATTTTGCGTACCAAAAATCTGGTTATAGCTATGATAAAAGTCCCCACTCAAAAACTGTTTATTCTCCTGGCGCTGGGCTTCTGGATGCTGCTGACAAGTGGCAGTCTGCTGGCCCAGCCTTTGCCACAGGTGCTGGGGAAAGAGTGTGTATACGGCGACTGTGAGAACGGTCGCGGTACCCAGGAAATAAGCACTCCGACTGGCAAGGCGATCTATCGTGGCAGTTTCAGGGATGGGCTGTTTGACGGTTACGGTGAGCTTGAAGAGCCACTCAGTTTTACCGAAAAGGCGGTTTATCTCGGTAACTGGTCTGCAGGTAAGCGCAATGGGCGGGGTAAATACTATGATGGCAAGGGCGACCTGTACATCGGCGACTGGCTGAATGACAAGCGTCATGGTCGCGGCTCCTACTTTGTCAACATTGGTCGCTGGCGGGAGAATGAACACACCGAGTTCTGGCTGTCGCAAAACACCGAAAATTACACAGGTGAGTTTCAGAACGACCTTTATCATGGGCAGGGTGTTTACCGCTGGAAAAACGGTAATCGTTACGAAGGGGGCTTTTTTGCCAATGATCGCCACGGCTTCGGCACCTTCTTTTATGCAACCGGTACCCGGCGCGAGCAGCTTTGGGACTACGGCGATTTTGTTCGCTAGGGTTGGAAATCAATATGGATCTTGAATCGGTTCGTCGTGAGTATTTGAAGGGCGGTCTGCAACGTGAAGACCTGCATGAAAATCCTGTCGAGCAGTTTAATAAGTGGATGGCTCAGGCCTTGAGGATGGAGCTCAAGGACCCGACAGCCATGACCCTGGCGACGGTTTCCGGCCCAGGTCAGCCAAGTCAACGGATAGTGCTGCTGAAGCGGATGGAAGAAAACGCCTTTGTGTTTTTTACCAACTACCAATCAAGAAAGGCTCGTGAGATTGCTGAGAACAACAGGGTAAGTCTGCATTTTCCCTGGCATGATATAGAACGACAGGTCAAAGTAAGCGGCGTGGCGGAAAAAATATCGGCCACAGAGTCGTTCCGTTATTTCGTCAGTCGACCAAGAGAAAGCCAGATAGCCGCCTGGGCCTCCTCGCAGAGTGAGGCTATTTCGTCGCGAACTCTGCTGCTTAATCAGTTCGAAGCTCTGAAGCAGAAATTCACTCACGGCGAGATACCGTTACCGGATTTCTGGGGCGGATTCCGTGTGATTCCCCATGAGATCGAGTTCTGGCAGGGCGGTAAGCATCGACTCCACGATCGCTTTCACTACAGGCTGCAGAAGGGTGGCAGCTGGGAAATAAGGCGTCTTTCTCCCTGACCACTTTCCTCCTGCTCCCTGTCTCACTGCCCCCTTGATCCTGCCACCCAGCCCCTTATTGACCGGACAGCTGTCTCCTCTCCGGGGCAGCTATCTGTGGGCTGAGCGGTTCTCTGACGCTCCGGCGCCTATACGTTTTTCAACAGCCTGCTATTCTTTCCAGGGTCGCAGTTTCCTGGCTACCAGCACCTGTTTGAGCCGCGCATATTGAGGGATGCCCTGCTTGTATTCCGGGTAGTCCTCGCCCTGGATCAGCGGCGAGAAATACTCCCGGGCGGCATCGGTAATGTGAAAGCCGTCCCGGCTGATGAAGTTACGGGGCATGGTTTTCTCCACGTTGGCGACATCTTCCAGTCTCGCTTCGCCCACTTTCCAGCTGTATTTTTTACCCTTGCCGCGCACAATGATCGGCATGACGGCATTTTTGCCTGCCAGTGCGAACTCCACCGCCGCCTGACCCATGGCATAAGCCTGCTCAACGTCGGTAGCCGAGGCAATATGGCGGGCTGCACGCTGAAGATAGTCCGAAACCGCCCAGTGGTACTTGTATCCGGTTGCGTCCTTGACCATATTGGCCACAAAAGGCGCCACGCCACCCAGTTGAACATGCCCGAAGGCATCGCGACCGCCGGCATCGGCCAGAAAGGTGCCATCCTGGTACTGGGCGCCTTCTGAGACAACCACCGCACAATAGCCGTATTTCCTGACGCAGCTTTGCACCTTGCGCAGGAATTTATCTTTGCTGAAGGGAATCTCCGGGAACAGAATGATATGGGGTGCATCGCCTTCCTGTTCGCTGGCCAGGCCCGCCGCACCGGCTATCCAGCCGGCGTGACGGCCCATGACTTCCAGCACAAAAACCTTGGTTGAGCTTTCGCACATGGATGCCACGTCCAGCCCGGCTTCCTTGATGGAAACCGCCACATACTTTGCCACCGAGCCGAAGCCGGGGCAGTTGTCGGTAATGGGCAGATCATTGTCCACGGTTTTGGGTATCCCGATGCAGGTGATGGGAAAGCCCTCCTGAATGCTGAACTGGGCAATCTTGTTGGCGGTATCCTGAGAATCGCCTCCGCCGTTGTACAGAAAGTAGCGGATATTGTGTGCCTTGAAGACCTCCAGCAAGCGTTCGTATTCGCGCTGATTTTCGGAAAAGCTTCTGAGCTTGTAGCGGCAGGAGCCAAACGCACCTGCCGGCGTGCTGCGCAACAGGGCGATGGTTTTCGCGCTTTCCTTGCTGGTGTCGATCAGCTCTTCCCGTAGCGCACCGATAATACCATTGCGACCGGCATAGACTTTCCCGATCTGGTCACGATTTTTTCTGGCCGTTTCTATGACGCCACAGGCGCTGGCATTGATCACCGAAGTGACACCGCCTGACTGGGCGTAAAACAAGTTTGCTTTTGCCATGTTTTTTCTGTTTTTCCTATTGTTCCGGAGTGAAATTCGTACCCGCATGTTATCACTGGGGTGGTTCAGTTCAAGAATGGTATTTGGCCGTTAAGAATGTAACAATCCCGCTTCCCAGCTAGCAAAGGAGTACAGGTTGCATGCAGTTGATTGTCGGCATGTCGGGCGCGAGCGGACTGATCTATGGGATCCGGCTGCTGGAAGTGCTGAAGCAGCAGTCGGACGTTGAGACCCACCTGATTCTGTCCGGTTCGGCCAAGCTCAATATCGGGCTCGAAACGGACTGGTCAGTGGCTGATGTGAAGGCGCTGGCGGATCATGTACATGCCTATAAAGATATCGCTGCCAGTATCGCCAGCGGCTCGTTCAGAACTGATGGCATGATCATCGCCCCCTGTTCAATCAAGACCGTATCCGGGATAGCCAACAGCTATGCCGACAACCTCATGGTCAGGGCTGCCGACGTGGTGCTGAAGGAACGTCGAAGGCTGGTGCTGGTACCACGGGAGACGCCACTCCATACCGGCCATTGCCGGCTGTTCTACGAACTCAGTCAGATGGGCGCTATTCTTGCGCCTCCCGTCCCGGCTTTCTACACGCGACCCAAGACTATCGATGATCTGGTGGATCATCACGTGGGCAGGTTGCTGGACCTGTTTGACCTGGACCCCGGAATAGTGAGTCGCTGGCAGGGGGCAAAGAAGGCAGGGTGTGATGGGTAAGCGGCGCCCAGGCAGACTGTCGAGAAACCGGCGTCCCTGCGTGCCCTTCAATTAGGTCTGAATTCAGAGGCTCTTTAGCGGCTCTCGCACGCAAATGTCTCAAGCAGCGAATTCAGCAGTTGTTGCAGACTGGCGTCTGTTTTAAGCCCCGCGAGCAATAAATAGCGCTCAAGGTTATTCTCCATCCCGGCCCGTCCTGCGGAAGCGGTGTCCGGAGCAAGCGGTGCTAGTAAAGCTTCCAGGTTATTCTGTTGCAGGTGCTCTGCCTGCAGTTCCAGCTTCTTCACCTGGGTGCGCAGGTTGACCAGCTCAGTGCCGGATTGCTCACTATTGGATAATTCGGCTTTCAGCCAGCGTCGTATCTGCCGCAACGGCCTGACCACCTGTCCGGACCACTTGTCAGAGTATGCAGTCAGGCACTCCAGCTGTGGCCGGGATAGCTCGCCGTATGCGTATCCGTACCACAGGCAGCACAGGACAAGATTGACATCCAGGCCATACTCATCCTGCAGGCGCAGGCAGGACTCCGCGACACCTGGCAGGGCGTAGTGTGTCAGTGAATAGTCCCAGAAGCTTTCACGATTCATGTCGGCTCAGAAGCGGCAGTCAGTCAGTTACCGGCTCATTCCTGCATGCCATGATAGAGCAATCGTATAAGCAGACGCACGCCATCATTGTCTTTCAATTCCGCATAGCGGGGTCCCTCGCGCTTACCGACGTCACGAATATCCGCCATCAGTTCCGGATGAAACTGGCAGGTGAAAGAGCGGCGAATAGTATGCGTCTCCCAGTCTTTGTAGTAGATGCAGGTATTGGACGCTTCAGTCCAGCTGGTTGCATCGGCCTGAGTCTGAGCCAGAATTTCAACCGCATAGGGTAAATTCAACAGCCAGGACAGCGGGCTGATAGCTATCTTGAAACGGATCGGAACAATGGTGTCGTGCAGCAGCTTGTAGGCCCAGTTGGCGAACAGGATGGCCTCTTCGTTGACCTCGTCACCGTGGAACATCTCGATATTCAATTCCCGCTCCAGGCGAATCAGCGTATCGATAACGCCTTCCAGTTCATCGGCGATCAAAGAGTGGGCGTCATGCAGTTCCCCCGGGATATGATCGGCCGGCTGGCGTCGCCGGTAATGGAGCAGCTTGCGGGTCCCCACTTCCAGCGTTTCATTGGGAGCCACGGCAAACTTGCTGTCGTGCCAGCCTCTGGCCACCACTTCGTCGTGTTTGATCACTTGCAGGGATTCGCCGACCTCGGCGATGCGTTGGCAGACCCGCCGCAGTGAACTGATTGCAAAGCCTTCCGGGTCCAGGGGCAGCGTGGCCAGATCCATGACCTCTCTGACAGCACGCTTGATCAGCCTGATGTGGGAAGCCGCGACCAATTGATGCCCCAGGCAGATAAAGATGCAGGGACCGCTGCCGGTAGAGCGGCGCATCAACAGCTGGTCCATCAGAGAAAGTATGTCTTCCAGGCTGGAGCTCGTGCCATCGAAGCTGGAGGAATCGTGCACCGAGGGGTTACCGCCCTGCACCACGGTGGCAATTCCGGCGCTGAGGACATTGGCCAGCCGCCAGGGGTTCGAGATGCCGCTCTGCCAGACCGGGTACAGAATCGTGTCACAGTCGGCAATCTGCTGCAGAATATAGGCGATGTTTTTCGAGGCCCGCACTGCTTCACCCTGCAGATTGATCCCTACGTTGGGCCAGGGTTCGATCACCGACACGCTCTGGCGGTATATTTCTGGCAGACTCAGGAGCAGGTCGAGCTCCACCCGGGAAGCGATGACTTTTTCCAGCGGTGGTGCGGCACCCCACTCGAAGGAATGGGCATCGACCAGCATATCCCGTCCTGGAAACGGGGTCGGTGACTCGCGGTCGTCAAGAAAGTAGCCAAGCAGAGCATGAATGGATTGGGGGGTCGACGGATGGGAGCCGAGGATGCCAGGTGTTGTTCGCCAGGAGAGTCGTTCCAGTAATTGCGTTGTGGTGAGAGACTCCTGACGGGGTGTACCTGACATCATGTAAGCGGCCTTTTCTGTTTGCACATTTCTGGACCAGAGTCAGCAAAGTTGATGCCAAGTGAGCCTGACCAGCGACCCGATGGAATGCCGGCGCTCAGTTTATGCGCCGCGATAGCGCGTGAACCATTCTGGTGCTCCTCGTGCATTACTGAGCCGCAGACGCACTATAAAGAGGCGCAGGGTCGTCACGAAAGCTTCACAAAATTGACATATCGTGCTGATACCTTTCTACGGTTATCTTGTGTCTTTTGTCAGCGCTCAATTTGCCTGTCGCCACCTGCAGTCTATCGGGAGTATTCATGCGCAGGTTATTTCTGATTATCAATCTAAGAACCGCTATCGTAGTCGTGTTTGCCATCGCGTCAACCTGGCTATGCAGTCATTTCAACCTGACGGCCAATTTTTCAGTCACCTTTCTACTGACGGCAGTAATTTTCCCCGTAGTCTTCTCGATTCACAGTGCCTATGAGCGCAGGGAGAAAGCGCTCAAGGATTACGCGACGCTGAAGTCTAATGGGAGGGCTTTGTACCTGGCTTTGCGAGACTGGATTGATCAGCCGGATCCGGATGCTCTGCAGGCAATGCGCAATAAGCTGGAATCATTGCTGAATAATCTGGTCCAGGTGCTGACCGGTGATCAGCGGGCCATTGAAAACAATCAGCGCCAGGTTTATGAGTCTTTTTCTGACCTATCCCTCTTTATTCGCACTGATATGCGGCAGCAGAACCTGGCCGTTACCGAAGTATCCAGAGTAAACAATTACTTGAGCGAGATGATGCTGGCATTCGAATCCATCAAACATATTTATCAGTACCGTACTCCGGTGACACTGAAAATGTTCGGTGACTTTTTTGTGGTACTGGTGCCGATTATTTACGGCCCGTACTTTGCCTATTCGGGGCAGGAATATTCCAGCGGCCTGCTTTATGTGATGCCCGTGTTGTTTTCCGTTGTACTTACGGCACTGGTGAACATTCAGACGCAGCTGGAAAATCCTTTCGACCAATTTGGCGAAGACGATGTGGTATTCAACACACGACGCTTTATCGCCTCGTTGTAGCAGGATTAATGCGCCTTAAGGTTGAAAAGTCAGTAATTTTCTGTCATTAGTAAGCGCTTCCAGATGATTAGGCGGGCCACTGCTTTTTCAGCCGGCAGAGTCCACTCAGCTTTGCCGCAGCCACTATCAGGTGATCCACTTGACCGACCATCGCACGCTCAGTTTTGATGAAGCCCGATACAAGGCCTTTATCTCCTACAGTCACAGGGATGACCGCTGGGCGGCGTGGTTGCACAAGGCGCTGGAATCCTACAAGCCGCCGAAACAATTGGTAAGCACTGTCAACGAATTCGGAGTGGTGCCGGCCAGGATGGCGCCGATCTTCCGTGATCGTGAGGAATTACCCAGTGCCACAGATCTGGGATCGCTACTGACTCGCTCCCTTGAAGAGTCGGCCTGTCAGATTGTTATCTGCTCGCCCGCTTCTGCCCGCTCCCACTGGGTCAACGAGGAGATCCTGGCATTCAAACGACTGGGCAGAGAGCACCGTATCTATTGCCTCATCGTCGACGGCGAACCCAATGCCTCCGATATGCCCGGCCGGGAGGAGGAAGAATGTTTCCCGCCGGCCTTGCGTTTCAAACTGGATGCCGACGGCAATCTGTGTGACGAACGCACCGAGCCGATTGCAGCGGATGCCCGCAAGAACAAAGATGGCAAGCACAACGCCAAGATGAAGCTGCTGGCCGGGATACTGGGGGTCGGTTTTGATCAGCTGGCCCAGCGGGAGATGCATCGCCGCCAGCAGCGCATGATTTCGGTGGCGGTGGCGTCGATTACCGGTATGGTGATCACCAGCGGGCTGGCTGTCGCCGCGGTGCTGGCACAGCAGGAGGCGGAACGTCAGCGCATCAGGGCGGAGATCGAGGCGGAGACTGCTCAGCAGACGACCAACTTCATGGTGGACCTGTTCGAGGTATCGGACCCCAGTGAGGCATTGGGCAACACCATTACCGCGCGGGAAATTCTGGATCGCGGCGCCCGCCGGATAGAATTCGAGCTGACCGATCAACCGGAGATTCAGTCCACCCTGATGGACACCATGGGTACTGTCTACCAGAGCCTGGGACTGTATCCCCAGGCACGGGAGCTGTTGGAGCGGGGGCTGAATACGCGTCGCTCCATTTTCGGCTCGGAGCACGTGGACGTAGCCCGCAGTCAGTCGAATATCGCTGCACTGCTGGGTGTGCAGGCAGAATTTGACGAAGCGGTACAGATGTACCAGCAGGCTATCCAGACCCTGGAAGAGGCTCCCGAGGCTACCGATGCCGAAATGGCCGCGGCCCTCAGCGGCCTGGCCCAGGTGTATTCGCTGCAGGGTGATTTCGCGGCCGCCGAGGCGCAGCAGCGACAAGCTATTGCCCTGCAGCGGACCAGACCGGACACTGAATCCCTGGAGCTGGCACGCAGTCTGGATCAGCTGGGCATGGCCCTGGGGTTTCAGGCGCGCCCGGAGGAAGCCGAGCCGCTTTTGCGTGAGGCGCTCGCTATGCGCCGGCGTCTGGCGCCGGGCAGCGTGCATCCGGACCTGGACGACAGTCTCACTAACCTGGCGGTGTTTCTCTACGAACAGGGCCGTTACGAGGAAACCGAGGATCTGTTCCGCGAGTCTCTGCAGATGAACCAGCGCCTGCTGGGGGAGCAACACCCGGACCTGGGGGATTCCCTGAATAACCTGGCCTTCGTGCTCCACGACCAGGGTGAATACGACGAGGCCGAATCCTTCTACCTGCAGGCATTGGCAATACGCCAGCAGGGCCTGGGAGAAGACCATCCGCTGGTGGCACAGTCCCTCAACAATCTGGCGTTTCTCTATTACGACAAGGGCCAGTCCGATCTGGCCCTCGATTACTCCACCCAGGCCCTGGAAGCCTACCGCCGCGCCTATTCCGGCGACCACCCCGATATAGCCTACGGGCTGCAGAACCTGGCCGGCTGGCTGACAGAGCAGGGCGATTATGCCCGGGCAGAACAGTTGCTGGATGAAGCCCTGGTAATGAATCAGCGCATCCTCCCCGCAGAACATCCAGACATCGGCATTACCCTGTCGGGCCTTGCGGTGCTTTACCTGGAGACCGGTCGGGTGGAGCAAGCTCTGGAAACGGCACAAAGCGCCAATAGCATTCTGTCCCAGGCCTACGGTGAAGACCACTGGCGCACCGCCTGGGCCAGATCGCTGCAAGGGGCGGCGCTGGCGAGACTGGGACGCTTCGAGGAAGCCGAGCCGATGTCAGTAGCGGCCTTTGAGGCCTTGCAGAATAATGGGGGCGCCCGCCCTGTGCACATCGAAACGGCCCTGCAGCGGGTAGTGATGCTGTACGAATCCTGGGGACGCCCGGAGCTGGCACGAACCTTTGCCGAGCAGCAGAATTCTCAGGCATTCTGACTTTGAAAAATCGACGACTCGATTTTTCTTCTATAAACTCAGTCTCAAGTTAAACCTGGCCCTGGTGCTGGCATAAGGTCTTGGCTGCAGGGTCAGTGAAGTGGTTAGAGCTTCATGCGTGGCCAGGGCAGGCAATGGACGCATCGTCTGTTATTAAGGAAGAAAATGACTGCTGCTCCTGACGCAATGAAACAAGGTTTTGTCCTACCGCTCGTAGTTGCCGTCACCGGCCACCGGGATCTGGTGCCCGCCGAAATACCCCTCATCAAGGACCGGGTCCGCAGCCTGTTCGAGCAACTTAAACGCGATTATCCCTACCGCAAGCTCACCGTCATGTCGCCCCTGGCGGAAGGGGCTGACCTGCTGGTGGCGGAGGTTGCGGACGAGCTGGCACTGGAGCTCTGGGTGCCACTGCCCAAGTCACTGGAGGAATACCGCGGCGATTTCGGCACTGCGGAAACCCTGGCGCAGTTCGAGTATTTTTGTAATAAAGCCAGCAAGGTCTTCGACCTGGCCAGTGAGATACCACCTGCCCCGGACGGGTTTGAGGAGGAGAACTGGCGGGTTTCCTATCCCTATGCCGCCATGGGGACTTTTCTGAGTGCTCATTGTCACATTCTGTTGGCCATCTGGGATGGGCGTCCCTCTGATGCGCTGGGCGGCACCGCGCAGGTGGTGCGCTTTCATCATGACGACGTCATGGAGGGATTTACTTCCAACACTGTGGAATCCCAGCAGATGATGCTGGACGACGAGAGTGACCTGGTCTACCACATTACCTGTTCCCGCCTGAGTCATGCCGATCATTCAGACACAGACGAGCCGCTCATCGATTGCTGCTGGTTTACCAAGGATGCCGAGCATCCTCGCGCCGGGGAGTTACCGAAGCAGCATCAGCTGATTTTCAGGCGGGCGTCTGAATTCAGTCGCGATGCCCAGCAGTTTGCCGAGCAGATCGAGGCCCAGAAGTGGCCGCTGATCGAAGAGCAGGGTGATGCGCGCCTGCCGCCGGGCGTCGATGAGATCGATCGAATTTACAACATGGCCGACTGGCTGGCCATGCATTATCAGAAGAAGACCCTGCGGACCCTGCTGATCACCCACTTGATGGCCTTTCTCATGGGGCTGATGTTCCTGCTGTATTCCGACTTCGAGTCGCTGCAGTCTTTTCTGGTGGCGTTTCTGATTTTCTTCGCCTTTGCCGCCGGCGCGCAGTTGTGGGCGCAGCGTAACGACTGGCAGCGTAAATACCTGGATTACCGGACTTTGGCGGAAGGCCTGCGGGTGCAGTTCTACTGGGCGGTGGCCGGGGTTGTCAGTGAAAACAAGTGGAAATTCACCCATGACTCGTTTCTGCAGAGTGAAGACCCGGAATTCGGCTGGATCCGAAACGTCATGCGGGTAGCCGGATTTCGTTGTGATGCCAGCCCCAACAAAGACCCGCAAGGGGTGCAATTCACCATCGATGAGTGGGTAGGGTCGAAACAGACTGGCCAGCTTGGTTACTACAAGCGCAAGGCCAGGGAGCGGGCCGAACGCCATCAGTTCACTGAGCGGCTTGGGCGTCTGAGTCTCGCGGTCAACGTGATCACGGTGCTGACGTTTCTGCTGATCGGTCAGCGTTTGCCCGAATTCGCACAGTCAGGTCTTTACGTGATCATGGGTTCGACACTGCTGCTGTATGCGGTACGGGAAGGTTATACCTATGCTGTGGGGACGAAGGAATTGATCAAGCAGTATCAGTTCATGTATCGCATCTTTGATAATGCTCACCAGCGACTGGTGCTGGCCAATGGTGATCTCGTCAAGCAACGGCTGATCCTGTTTGCACTGGGACAGTCGGCTCTCGATGAACATTCAGATTGGACGCTGATGAACCGCGAGCGATCGCTGGATGAAAAAGAGATCTGGCTAATGGGCAGCTGAAAGCCGTTTGCTGCGCGACGCTCCGGGTGCTTTTATCGCGAAGACGCGAAGAACAGGGGGGTGCGCCTCTCGCCTGACCTCAGGCCTTGTCAGTTTTCTGTACTTAGTCAGGGATTACTAATCAGGGCCTCCTTTAATCAGAACTTCCTTGCCGGAATCTTTGTCAGAGCCTCCTGATCGGAGATTACTGAGCAGAGGTCTCTGATCAGAGGTTCATCAGTGGTGTGTCGGGCACAGGCTGCTCAGCGGTACTCTATACCCTCCGCATCCAGTACTTTCATGGCTGGGGCCAGGTGTTTCTCATATTTTTTCCAGCGCGCGATAGCGGAATTGTAAAGTGGCTGTCTGACCTGCGGGGCGCTGGCGGTGGCAACGGCACCGCCCTGCTGGTGAAAGGCCAGGCAGTCCGGCTCCCATCCCAGCCCGAGAAACTGCAGAGTCGAGCGAATCGACGGTTCCGGATCGGTGACCAGCTCCTCGTAGTAAAGCTGCGTAAAGCGCTCTGGATACAAGGCCTGCCAGAATTCCATCAGGCGATGGAACGCCCCATAGAAGCGCGCCGTGTCCGCCAGGTCATAGTGGTAATTGTAGTAAGAAAAATTAAGAGCGAACAGCTGTCGGTAATTACTGAGGCAGGTATCCAGGGCGTTGCGTCTAAGACAGATGATTTTTGCCCGGGGCAGTGCTGCCAGGATAAATCCCACGCACAGAAAATTCAGTGGCAGCTTGTCGATAAACTGTTGCCCGGCAGGAATCCGGTCTGCCAGTGCCCTGGCGTAGTGGCTGCCGATCTCGCTCATATTTCTGTCGGCCGCGGCTCTTACAGTTTCCGGGTCCAGCACCAGAGGCGAGCGGGTTCCCGCCACTCGCTTCACCGCGTGGGGAAATTCCTGCAGTTCGCCCAGCGAGACTGCCTGTGAGTGGGAGCTGACAATCCGTTCCAGTAAAGTCGTGCCGGAGCGGGGCATGCCGATAATGAACAGAGGACGACCGTCCAGCACGTCACTTGCGGCGGGCTCAGGCGGCGAGGCAGCAAAGGTTTCCCGGATAGCCTTGAACAGGGCAAGGTCCGTTTCCACCGAGTACTGGATTTCAGTCCGTCGTTGTTGCTTTGCGTTCTTCAGGTAGGTAAAGGCTGTGTCAAAGTCACCCAGCTTCTCATAGGCCCGGGAGATGGCATGGGACAGGTACAGGCGGTCCGAGCTGCCTGAGCAGCGCTCATGCAGGGCCAGCAAATGTTCCAGGCGGCCCGGTTCGGGCTGGTTTTTTTCCAGCTCCGACCAGGCCCAGTGGGCGCGACTGAAATCCGGCTTGTGCGCAATCGCCGCGCTGTAAGCGGCGCGGGCGGCGTCCTCGTGGCCGAGGAACTGCTCGGCAGATCCCAAGTTGAACAGAAACTGCGGATTGTCCGGTTCTCTGCTGACTGCCTGTTTGAGCAGGTCACAGGCTTTTTCGAATTCCCCCAGGCGCGTATAAATCACGCCCAGGGTATCCAGCACCAGCGCGCGCTCCGGACCCGTTCTGGTCGCCCGGTCAGCGCAGGCCTTGGTCTGGGAGTAATTATTCAGCAGGCTGTGGAGCTTGGCTTTCTGGGTCAGGTACTCCACGTGTGTCGGTGTGATTTCCAGGGCGCGCTCGACAAACTGCAGGGCGTGGCCGGGCTGTCTGCCCGCTTCGGCGACCAGGCTCATGAAAAACCAGGCGTCGGCCTGCTTCCTGTCCAGGCTCAGTATCTGCTTGCTGAGCCGTTGCAGGCCGGGGTAGTCGCCGCTGTTCAGAGCCCGGGTGGCCCGCTTCAGCAATTGGTCGATCTGTCTTTGTTCCACGCCCTGCAAGTTACCTGAATCAGGCTACGTTACTCAATAGCGGCAATGAAAGAGGGAGGAGAAGAGGGTGCGAAAAGAGAGGGCAAAAAAAAGGAGACACCGACGGGTGCCTCCTCCTGTCCTGTTATCCGACTTCCGTGAAATCAGAAGTCGTAGTTGACGCGAAAACCAAAAGTCCTCGGGGTGCCCACAAACTGTCCGTAACGGCGCAAGGTGGCACCTTCTATGTTGCGACCGGGACCTGAGCGTTCATCAGCCAGGAAGCGGCGGGTCTCACGTGTTCCTGTGATGTAATACTCGTCCCACAGGTTGTCTACATAAGCCTGCAGTGTCCAGGCGTCCTTTCGCAGGGTGGCTGACAGATGATGTACGTCATAGCCGGGAATGGACTCACCGCCAAAGTCGCCCGGTTCGTCATCGAAAAACGCGTCAACCAGCGGGTCTTCATCGCCACCGACGATATTGTAGACATCACTGGAAAAAACCAGGCCATAGTTGACTGTCATGTCCCAGCCATCCAGCACCTGCGTGTCGTAGTTGATGTTAAAGGAACCCTGGTGCTCAGCGTGTCCAGGCAGCCGGGCGCCGGACAGGGCGTCATAAAACCCCACCAGTTCAGCTGCCCGCTCGGTCAGTTCGGCACGGGTATAGGCGTAAGTCATCGAGGCTGACCAGTTGGAATCGATGATCCACTGACCCTGAAACTCAAAACCTTTGCTTTCGGCGCCGCTGCCGTTACCGAGGATAGGCAGGTTACCAAACTGCGTGGTGGTGGCCACCTGCAGATCCTCCCAGTCGATCAGGTAGATGGCCGCGCTGGCAGAGATATTGTCGGTGATCAGTCCCTTGTACCCTATTTCATAGTTGTCGATGGTATCCGGGTCGATAAATATCTCGCTGGGCAGGGCGCACAGTTCCTGCTGACCGCTGTTGATCTGCTCTGTCGTACATTCTGGAACGGCATTCAGACCGCCATTGCGGTAGCCTTGTGAATAGGTGACGTAGAAAAGGTCATCCAGGGTGGCATTCCAGGCCAGGTTGAACTTGAACAGCTCGCCGTCGTCGGTGCCCTGGTTGGCGCCTATGTCAACACATTGGGGGTTACCGCCGAACACCTGGTCCGCAAAAGGCAGTAAACCGCCAGCTGCGTTGACGCTGCAGAAATCCTCGGGCGCCCCACCGTAGATGGTGGCATCCTGAGGCAGGCCGAAACCGCCCAGCACGTCGGTCTCAAACTCATAGTCGCGATAGCCGATTGTGGCTGTGAAGTCATCGGTTATCGCATAGGAAATTTCCCCATAGAAGGCTGTCTCCTCGATATTCTGGTCGAATACCTCCACGTATTCGAGATCGTCGGAACGGGGCCCGAAGGTACCGAAATTGTCGAACGCCCAGGCCGCGAAACCAGGCGTAAACTCGGCGCCGGCAGATTTGCGCTCGGCATCATCGTTGAAATAGCCTACTACCCAGGAAACCGGCCCATCGTAAGTGGATACCAGGCGGATCTCTGTGGTCTGTGCTTCCTGGTCTACGACGTCACGGGTGAACGACGAGAAGGAGGGGAAAAATTCATACCCGAATTCAAAATCCAGCAGCAGGTCGGTCTGGTCACGTTGTCCATCCTCGTCATACTCAGCGTCGCCATACACCAGAGTCGCCTCGGCAAATCCCAGGTCGACCCTGGCGTCGAAGCTGATGAGTTGATTAGTAAACTCAATAGGCTCTTCATAGCGCAACCCCGATTCATACCTGCCGGTATTGTAGGCAAGCCGGTGGGAGAGTTGCCGGCCTCCGGACTCGGTTTCCTGTTCGTAGTACCACAGATTGGCATCTAACCAGTCAGTGGGTGTCCAATGCAGGTTAACCCGCAGGGAATCGGTCTCTTCGAAGTTGGCGTCTTCCACTCGTCTCAGGTTGGCCGCCACATCGGCGGGATCCGAAAGGTCAGGATTGGGATTCGATACGCCGGGCTCCCGGATCACGTTATCGTAATCGACAAATCCCGGATCATCGCGTCGGTCAGCGTTGATCCGTACGGCCAGGACATCCTCGATCAGCGGCACATTGAAGGTAACGCCGTAATCAAAACCGAAATCGTCGGCCTCTGAATTCAGATAGGAGTTACCCCGTACACCCACGGTAAACCCGTCTGCTGTGCTGGCGACCCGCGGAATATAGCGGATCGCTCCCCCCATGGTGCCCTGGCCATAGAGCGTACCCTGGGGGCCGATCAGCACTTCCACCCGCTCCAGGTCCACGGGATTGACATCCACTGCCAGAGGCAGGTCGCCGAAATAAGTGGCCACGGTGCTGGAGTCGAAACCAGGGCCGAGCTGAGTGGTATTCAGGCCCCGCACCAGAATATCCGGCGTCGGATTGCGCGGTCCGCGGTCAACGACGGTCAGGCCGGGCACGTAGTAGGCAATCTTGCCGATCCCGTCGAGTCGCAGATCCTCGATCTGCTCACCGCCCACCGCGGAAATATTCAAGGGAATTTCCTGCACGTTGGCTTCCCGTCGGGAAGCGGTCACGATGATGGTTTCGAACAGACCATCCTGTGCGAGGGTCTGCTGTGTCATCAGACTGATTACCGGAATCGAACTGTAGGAGATGGCTCTGGCCAGACGGGTTTTTCTGAATTGTTTAGGCATTCTGTTCCCCTCAGGTGCGTTAGTGTAGGCCGGGTTCAAGCGAAATCAGCTTGGGTGGTTATCCGATGCAGGCGGATTGTGGTCGATAGTTGTCAACGTTGGCGTTCGGTCAGTTCCGGTTGAATTTGTTTTCTATCAGTTTCCAGTTTCCAGTTTCAACAGGGTTGTCGCGCCCCGGTGTTACCGGCGCCGGCTCTCTGCCTGTGTTACGCAATTCAGTAAATAAAACCTGACGGTTCAGTGTCCAGGCTGATACGGCCAGGTTCACAGTGCCTGAAGCTACGTAGGGAATTAACTGAAGGCGGCCTGATTCTTCCTGAATCAAAACCGTCGCAGAGCAGCGACTAAATTTATAGTGTGACTGTTTAAATAGCAACCCGAATAGCACGCCAGGCAACCACTCGATTTTTGCCGGTTAACCTCATTATCTGCTGCTTGCAGTGATTCTTAAGTCTCCGGCGGCCGCCTCGGAAGGTTAGCACTAATGTGATATAAACCCTTCTTGCCAACAGGAGGCGTTTTCGGGCTCACAATCATGCATATTCATATACTCGGTATTTGTGGCACCTTCATGGGGAGCCTGGCGGTGCTTGCCAAGCAGCTTGGCCACCAGGTCAGTGGCAGTGACGCCAATGTCTATCCGCCCATGAGTACGCAACTGGAGTCCCAGGGTATTGAACTGAGGCAGGGATACCGGCCCGAATACCTGCAGCCGGCACCAGATCTGGTCGTTATCGGCAACGCCATGTCCCGGGGTAATCCTGCCGTCGAGTACGTGCTGGACAGCAATTTACCCTATTGTTCCGGGCCGGAATTTCTGGCCCGCTGGGTGCTCCGGGAGCGCTGGGTCCTGGGGGTTGCCGGTACGCACGGTAAGACCACCACCAGTTCTATGCTCGCCTGGATCCTCGAGTACGCCGGCCTGCAGCCCGGTTACCTGATCGGCGGGGTTGCCAGCAATTTTTCCAGCTCCGCCAGTCTGGGTCAGCCACCCTTCTTCGTGGTTGAAGCGGATGAATACGACACGGCCTTTTTCGACAAACGCTCCAAGTTTGTGCACTACGCACCGCGAACGGTAATTCTGAACAACCTGGAGTTTGATCACGGGGATATCTTTGAAGATCTGGACGCGATAAAGAGACAGTTTCATCACCTGGTAAGAACCGTGCCTTCCAATGGACTGATCTTGTTCTCACGGGGGGAAACCCATATAGAAGAAGTGCTGCAGATGGGCTGCTGGACGCCGACCCAGCAAACAGGGCTGGATGTGCCGCTGTCTGAATGCGAGCTGCAGGCAGCACGGGACGGGACTTTCTGGAATGCCCGGCTGCTGGAGGCAGGAGGCAGCCATTTCGAAGTGGAGAAGTTCGTTATCAAACCTTCGGGTCTGACGGTGAGTAAGGCGCAGGTGAACTGGTCGCAGACCGGGCAGCACAACGTCAGGAACGGTCTGGCGGCCCTGGCCGCTGCCCACCATGCCGGTGTGGCACTGGAAACCGGCTGTGAGGCGCTGTGCAGCTTCGCTGGGGTCAAACGGCGCATGGAGTTTCGCGGTGAAATAAACGGGGTCAGGGTTTATGACGATTTCGCCCATCATCCCACCGCCATTGCTACCACGCTCCAGGGAATTGCCGCACGCCTGGATAAGGAGCGGGAAGCCGGCGGAACAGATACCCGCTTGATAGCGGTCATCGAGCCGCGTTCCAATACCATGCGTATGGGCGTACACCAGGATCAGCTGGTGCGGTGCGCCGAGGCTGCCGATCTAACGATCTGGAAACGTCCGGAAGGTAGTGGGCTGGATCTGGATGCCGTGGTGGCCGCCGGTCACGGTCAGGCGCGGGTAATCGATACTGTGCCGGGGATTGTGTCTTTTCTTGGGGATCAGGCGCGGGCCGGAGATCACGTGGTCATCATGAGTAACGGCGGCTTCGAAGGCATTCACCAGAAGCTGCTCGAAGCACTGGAAGTAACGGAAGCTACTGACGGTCACAGGAGTTGAACATGGATGACTTACAGGAAATACCCCTGTTTCCCCTCCGCTCGGTGCTTTTCCCCGGCGGCAAGCTGTCGCTGCAGATATTTGAAAAGCGCTACATAGACCTGGTGGCAAGTTCCCTCAGAACCGACAGCGGCTTCGGTATCACCCTGCTGAAGGACGGTGCTGCGGCAAAACAGCCGGGAAAGCCCCAGGCCATACACCTGGTAGGTACGCTGGCCCGTATCATCGACTGGGATCAGCTCGAGAACGGTCTGCTGGGGATTACTGTGGCGGGTGAAAAGAAGTTTGAGATCGAAAGCTACTGGCAGGACGAAAATGGCCTTTATATGGCTAAAGTGTCGTATGCGGGGAAAGAATCGACCAGAAAGGAGAAAATACCGGTCGGGGAGGAGTTGTCGGGGCTGACTGAGTTGTTGCAGGTACTGGAGCAGCATCCGCTGGTCAAGGAGATGGATTTGAAGATTGATTACCAGAACCTCTGGGACCTGGGCTGGCGTCTCAGCGAATTGATTCCCGTGGCGGCGGAGATCCGGCAGGAGCTGTTGGAGCTGGACGATCCCTGGGAGCGGATTCGGCTGGTGGAACGATCGATACATCATCTGATAGGTGATTAAAAGCGCCAGGTGAAACAGAAATAAAAAACCAGGCATGGAAATAATGGAATACGGAAACTGGACAGATCCTGCTTCCTGGACCACCGAGCAGTGGCTGGCGGTGTGCATCTTTGGCTTTATCGTGCTGGCGATCCTGGTAATGATTCACCGGCTGCTGACCCTACTTAACATCAGTCGCAGGCCAGCCTATCGGCCGAATCTCCGCCCCCTGCGGCGGCATCACTATTCCAGTGGCGCGCCGGTTCAAAAGGAAAATCAGACAGAGAGTCAGAAGGAGAATGGCGATGACCGGGATTGACCTGCCCCGGCTGGTTCGACTGATCGCTATCGGTCTGCTGTGTCTGGGGGGATTGACCGTTATTGTGCCCTCAGAGGCGATTATTATCCGCCATGATAAGAACTATGCCAGCTATCGTGCCCGGGAGAGTGATTTTCCCGCCATCTTCTACCTGGAGCGGCAGGGCCCGCGTAAGGTTTGTGTAGCCACCCTGATTGATCCGCGCTGGGCGATTACAGCGGCGCACTGTGCCACCGAGACGGGCCTGTATGAAGCCCTCGAGTCCGGAGCCGGGTTTGCCGTCAGCATAGCCGGCCGGCAGCAGTTGATCGACCGACTGGTTATACACCCGCAATACCAGCCTGGTCGGCCAACGGAAGTGGATCTGGCCCTGTTAAGGTTTGAACAATCGCTGGACCTGCCGTCTCCGGTAAGTCTGAACGTTGATAGCGAAGAATCCGGCCAGGTTGTAAGACTGCTGGGCTGGGGTTTCTTCGGGCTCGGCACATCCGGTCGCCAGTACGATGACGGGCAGTTCAGGCTGGCGAATAATCGGGTGGAATTGGCCGGGCAGCGCCTGCGGATTCGCTTTGACGACCCCCGCGAACTGGATTCCAGTGCCCTGGACCTGGAGGGAATGCCTGGACTCGGCGACAGTGGTGGGCCGGCGCTGTTGCTGGAGGGGGATCGCTGGATACTGGCCGGTGTCGCGGTAGGGGAAATCATGGATGAGAATTTCAGCGAGGAGACCCAGGGCAGCTACGGCGCCGTGGCGGTCTATGAGCGGGTCTCAAGACATCTGGAGTGGATCAGGCGTACAATTTCCCCACTCCACGCATCGCCCGGTGAGTGAAACTCACCATCGAACAGCCCGGCGGGTAAAGTCGGGAATACGCTTATTACGCTTATAGAGCCGAGGCAAGAGCATGAAGAAATTACTTATAGCATTGGTTATCCTGGTGGTTGTCGGTGTCGGCGTGGTTTTTTATGCCTTCGATTCAATTCTTAAAGGCGGTATCGAGACGGCAGGCTCCCGTGTGCTGCAGACCGATGTCACGGTCAGCTCAGTCGGCATTTCGCCGCTGAGCGGCAGTGGTGCGATCCGGGCGCTTAGAATCGGCAACCCGGAGGGTTTTAATGAGCCCTATGCCATGGAGTTGGGCGGTCTCGATGTGGGCGTTGAAGTAGGGTCGGTGTTTTCCGACTTGGTCGTCATCGATCACATCATTATCGACAATCCGATAATCACCTATGAGACACGCATTACCACCGACAACATTCGCACCCTGCTGGCCACCCTGGGTGGCGGTGGGGGCGGTCAGGCCGGCGATGCCGGGGCCGACGGTGGCAAAAAGGTCATCATTCGCGACTTCCAGATGCTCGGCCCCCAGGTCCATGTCAGCTCGACAATCGGCTCGGCTGAAGTTTCCATCCCGGACCTGCGCCTGCAGAATATCGGCCAGGAAAATGCTGCCGTAACCGTTGCCGAGGCAGGCCGGCAGATTTTCGCCGCCCTCAATCAGCAACTGCTCGACGCTGACCTGCCTAACGTGGAGATGTTGCGCGAGCGGGTCGACCAGGAAGTCGAGCAGCTTCGGGAACGGGCGGGTCAGCAGGTTGAAGAGCTGGAGCAGCAGGTCGAAGACCAGGTGGAAGACCTCCGCGAGCGGGCCCGCAGCCTGTTCTAGTGTACCCCGCCACGCAGGCTGCACTATTCAGTGTGCCGGAAAGCGCTAAGCTGCAACCCGAAGCGCCGGAGGCAAAAATGACCTCCAGCAGCTGGTGTGAACTGGCTCTAGTCTGCCGTGCAGGTGTCCTCGGGACTTGGAAACAGCCGGTTGGTTTTTCCGGTCAGCCGGTAGGCCAGCAGGCCGACCCATTCATGCAGGGCGCTATCCAGTTGGCCCAGATGGTTGAGCAGGCTGAAGTCAATGGAGAACAGCCTGCCCTCCAGGGTCCGGTAATCCACCGGATAGGCTTGCAGTTTCCAGCCCTGTCGGCAAAAGGCGCCCATGGCCCTGGGCAGGTGAAAGGCCGAGGTGACCAGTAACCAGTTCTGGTCCGGTTCCGGTTCGACCAGCGCCCGGGTGTTCAGCGCATTTTCATAGCTGTTGCGGGATTCCCGTTCAAACACGACGCGCTCGTTGTCTATCCCCAGTTGCCGGAACAGGTCACGGGCCAGATCTGCCTCCCTGAGTTCCTGGAAAGCAGGGTTGCCACTGCCACCTGTGAACACCAGTTGGGCCTGGGGATAGCGCTGAGCCAGATCCTGGAAGGCCAGCACCCGTTCACCACTGCTTGTCAGATGAATCTGCTGGCGGTTTTCAGAAGCCAGCAGGGAAAAACTGCCGCCCAGCAGGACGATCCCGTCCGGGGCAGCCAGGGGCTGCCGAATGGGGGGGAAGCGCTGTTCAAGAGGGTACAGCAGCCAGGTGCCGATTGGCAGATAAGCGATAACCAGCGTGGAGAGGGCGGTCAGCGTAAGCAGGCGCTGCCCCGCGGTTTTCCATCGTGACAGGGTCAGCAGCCAGGAGGCCAGCAGCAGCCAGACCAGCAGACTGCCGGGGGAAATAACCAGCCAGACCAGCTTGGATGTCCAGAAAAACAAAGTGTCCACTATGGCGCCGAAGCTCCGCTCGAATGGCAGCGCCTAGGTTATACGTCTGCCCTGACAAGGTAAAGTTTGTTAACATGGCACGCTCGCAAGAAGATGTATTTCCCGCTGGCACCTGCAGGCCGGGGCGGGCTTAAACTAACCGTTAGGAGTGATTAAGATGACAATTGACGTAGGCGACAAGATACCCGCCGGGACTTTCAAGATCATGGGCGAGGAAGGCCCCCAGGATATTTCTACCGACGAGGTGTTTGCCGGAAAAAAAGTGGTGTTTTTTGCGGTGCCAGGTGCTTTTACCCCGGGTTGCTCAATGACACACCTGCCGGGTTACGTGGTGAATGCCGATAAAATCAAAGACAAGGGTGTGGACACAATCGCCTGTATGTCAGTCAACGACCCGTTCGTGATGGGTGCCTGGGGCAAAAATCAGAATGCCGATGAAATCCTCATGCTGGCCGACGGCAACGGCGACTTTACCAAGGCGATCGGAATGGAAATGGATGGCAGCGGCTTCGGTCTCGGCATGCGCTGCAAGCGCTTCGCGATGATCGTGGAAGATGGCGCCGTAACCCACCTTGCCATTGAACCGCCGGGCGGCATTGTGGTCAGCGCCGCCGAGGCGATCATGGAGAAGCTCTGATTTTCAGGAGTTAGCAGGAGTTAGCTTATGAGTACCCAGCTGATTGAATACCAGGATGGCGACACCCTGCTTGAGGGTTATCTGGCCTGTCCCGACGCTGTTTCCGCGCCACCTCCGGTCGTGATGGTAGCTCATGACTGGTCCGGCAGGCGCGAGTTTGCCTGCCAGGCTGCCGACCGGCTTGCGGAATGGGGTTACGCTGGGTTTGCTCTGGACATGTATGGCAAGGGCGTATTCGGTAGCGATGGGGACAACGAGGGCAACGCCGCCCTCATGAACCCACTCGCCTCCGACCGCCAGAAACTGCGCCAGCGTATGCTGGCTGCGCTGGCCTGTGTGCGGCAGCAGCCACAGGTCGATGGATCCCGGGTGGCGGCTATGGGCTTCTGTTTTGGTGGTCTGTGCGTGCTCGAACTGGCCCGCGCCGGGGCCGACGTGCTTGGGGTGGTGAGTATTCACGGTATCTTTGCCCGCGGCGAGGTGGGCAACGAGGCGATTACCGCCAGAGTGCTGTGTCTGCACGGTCATGAAGACCCTATGGTGCCACCTGAACAGGTGCTGGCCTTTGAGACCGAGATGACTGATGCAGGTGTGGACTGGCAGGTCCATGTCTACGGCAATACCCTGCATGCTTTTACCAATCCGGTGGCTGACAATCCGGACTTCGGCACTGTCTACAGCCCGGCAGCCGAGCGCCGCGCCTATCAGTCGCTGCGTAATTTTCTCCAGGAAATATTCTGACCTGACTGGTCCTGGTCGCCAGATTCAGGCTGACTAGCGTGACCCTTGTCACGGGTTATGGCTTGTTTGCTTCCAAACCGGCAGCAGGGTCCTTTACTATCCCTCACTGCAGGTCGTAAGCGGGTTCGCAGCCTGACAATCAGGGTCGGGCTGTTCCCGCCATTAGCCGGGGGCTGAAAACGTTTTTGGCCGGCATTGCTTTTTGCCACGGCCTTACCTCGGCCAAAAACGTGGCAACCCTTTGAAAAGGTTGGAAATGGGTTCGATGCAGAATCTAGAAGAACTGATTAATCCAGTGAATGAATGCAGTGAGGAATGCCCCGCTGGCGACGACAGTTGTCCGCATTTCCGGGAACTGAAGCGCTTGCGGGATGAAAACAAGGAACTTGCCGCGCTGGTTCGCACGGACGAGCTGACCGGGCTGTTCAATTTTCGCTATTTTCTCCAGGCAGTGGAACTGGAAATGGAGCGTTCCCGCCGCTCCGATCAGCCAACCACGCTGATCATGATGGATATCGATCACTTCAAGGACTTCAACGATGCCTACGGTCATGAGGCGGGCAACAAGGCATTGGCCAGTATTGCCCGGGTATTGAAGAACGCCATTCGACGGCTCGATATTCCCTGCCGCTACGGCGGCGAAGAATTTGCCATCATCCTGCCGGATACCCCTTTGAGCGCCGGTGTTATGTTTGCCAATCGACTACGACACCTGGTCGAAAGGGCCCGTATTCAGTTGTCCGGTACGGAAGTACAATTGACCTCCAGTTTCGGCGTCGACACCTTCACCAAGAACGATGAGGCCTCCGTGTACGGGTTTATTGAGCGGGTCGACAAGCTGCTTTACGACGCCAAGACTGAAGGCAGAAATCAGGTCCAGTATCCGCCCTTCGATGTTAACAGGGAATAAACCCAACCATTCATTCAATGAGGGGGTTAATAGGTAAACCTCTCACTGATCTGCTCACTTTCAGCGGATTTTCAGTCGGGAGAACTTATCTCCCTGGCCAGGTGGTGCAGAATTGCGGCTGTCGCCCCCCAGACCCTGAAACCTTCATAGTGTAATTCCAGAACTGTGCGTTCACTGCCCTGATACTCCATGGCAGTTTCGCGGTACGAGCCCGGATCCATTAACATCGCCGTTGGCACGGTAAATATTTCGTTGACTTCAATGGGGCAGGGCCTGAGTTCAGGGGTCGGTCCAATCAGCCCTATGACCGGAGTGACTTCAAAGCCTGAGGGCAGCAGTATTTGACCTAACAATCCAATAACCTGCACGGATTCCGGCGCCAGGCCGATTTCCTCTTCCGCCTCCCGTAACGCTGTCATGATTTCGTTCGCGTCATGGGGCTCCCGGGTTCCTCCCGGCAGGCTCACCTGTCCGCCGTGACTGGTCAATTCCGGAGATCGAACGGTCAACACGATCTGACTGGGTTTGCTGGATGAGGGCCTGAGTATCGGGATGAGCACCGAAGCTTTTCTAAAGGTCCTGCCGGCCTGTCGGGTGATTGCATCCACCTTGCCGTCTGGATGGGGTATCCGCTTGCCGGACACTGACTGCGACTCATCGAAGTACCGCAGCAGCCGCTGCAGTTGAGGTTCATTCAGTAACAGTGGGTCTTCCGATAGCATTATTTCTCACCGGGAACAGGGGCGGACGGCAAGCCGATAGTAAAAGAAAAATGCCGGCATATGCCGGCATTTTGAGTCGCTGCCTACCTGCCGGGGCGGGCTCTTACAGCATGCTCCAGGTTACTGACAGGAATGCGTGAATCGGCAGGCCAATAAAATAACGGTCACCACCAAACGTAGTCCAGTCTGCTCGCTCGGCATATTCTTCATCCGTCAGGTTGAGAATTCTGAGCGACACGCTGAGGTCTTCGTTGACGTTCCAGTTGGTGCGCAGGTTGTAAACATTGTGGCCTTCGTAGTCCGCAGTGTTCTCGGGGTTGGTGTAGTACTCACCCATGTTCACCCATTCCAGCTCAGTGGACAGGGTTGGTGTCATCTGCCAGTTTACGCGGAAGTTGCCGAATTTCTCCGGCGCTGTGTCGATGTCGTTTCCTTCCAGAATGTCGCCGGTTACATCTTTCTCGTAGGTCTGGCGAGAGAAGTTGTAAGTGCCGGCAAGCGTGATCGTCTCCGTCAGCGCATAGGCGCCGGCCAGTTCAATACCCCGGTGCCTGGTTTCACTACCAAACAGATTAGCTCGCGAACTGTCAGTAACGATGTCGTTCTCTTTGTCCATGAGATAACCGGTTACCGAGTATTCCCAACCGTCTCCGAAGCCTTCGAAGGCCAGTTCATAGCTGTCCAGTTGCACGGGTTCAAGATCAGCTACAGTCTGGGAGCCCTGCAGGCGGTACAGTTCGCTGGCCTGTGGCATCCTGAAACCGTTCTGCACCCGGGCCTGCACATTGTGGCTATCGTTAAAGCGATAGCGCACGCCCAGCTTGGGTGACACCTCGCTGAAATCGTCGTCCCGGTCTGCCGGGCGGCTGTAGCGGCAACCGCCGAAACCACAGGCTACACCGTTATCCTTGGTGCGCCCATCCAGCATCTGGTTGTCGTATTGGTATTCCATTTTTTCCCAGCGCAGACCCAGCGAAACGTCCCACTGATCGTTTATGTAGTACTGATAATGGACAAACGGGGCTATCTGTAAGGCTTCCACTTCGTAATCATAGTGTTTGCCTACCGGAATGGTGTTCTGCAGGAAAGCGGAGCCCTGGGTGGGATTTTCCTGAAACTGTTTTAAGTTGCCGTCGGTGGATTCCACATCCAGACCCAGCGCGAAGTAGGAGTCATCGCTGAAATCCCTGTAACTGGCGAACTGGAAACCGAGACTGCGGTGTTCGCTGTCCTCGGTGGGCTGACCCGGCAGGAAGTGCTGGATGAAATTCAGGTTCACTTCCCGAAAATAAGGCGTTAAAACCACTTCCCAGTCATTGCCCAGGTCCTTGCTGATCCGGGTCCAGGCGCGAAAAGATTCGTTGTCGCGGTAGGCTTCGGGATTGGGGTTGGTATCCCGCAGTCCGCTATTCTTGTAGACCTCGAAGCCTTCCACGTAGCCGCCGGTTTCCTGGTTCAGATTGGTGCGGGTAAAGCCGCCGTCAAGCATCAGGCCGCCGTCGGTCCGGTACTGATAGACCCAGCTGAGCTTCTGCTGGTCGACGCCACTGTCATCCTGCCAGCCTTCGGAGTTTTCGCCGGTTGCCAGGAACATGTGTTTGAAGTTGCCGGAATCGAAACCGACTACCGCGCCGGCCCGGTACGAGCCCCAGGGCCCGGCTTCCAGGGTGACGTCCAGTCGTTCTTCCGGTGCGGGAAGGACTGTATTGATCATGCCGTGCAGTGCATTGGAACCGTAAAAGGCGCTACCTGGTCCACGCACGACCTCGATGCGTTCGGCATTTTCAGTGTTGGCGTCGAACATCTCGTTGACGTTACAGAAACCGGCTGCCCGCAGGGGGATGCCCTGTTCGGCAACCAGAAACGAGCCACAGGCTCCGGCACCGGTCAACACCGGCGAGCGGATAGCAATCAGGCTTTCCTGTCCGTTGTTACGGCTGATATTGACACCGGGCAGGCGATTGAGGGCCTGCTGGTAGTGAGAGTGTGCAATCTGGCGCAGCTCCGCTTCACTCAGCACCGCCAGGCTGGCATTGATGTCTCCCAGGGATTCCGCCCGTCGGGTGGTAGAGGTCACCACGATCTCTTCGAGTTCTCTGGCTCCTGTCTGAGCGCTGGCGGAGTGAGCCATCAGGGCGGTCGCGGCGGCGATGCCGCCCACTAGAAGTTTACGAACCATATTTCTCTCCCTCGGTTGATTCATGACTGCGTCAAGGCCGGCAGGATACGCCCGTTTTCTTGTAAGGGGCTGGTTTTCTCCTGCCTGGCCAGAATTAAGGAGCCTCCGATTAACTATCGCGATGCCCTGCAGTAGTTGGTCAGTGGTTCCTTAAAAGCGCGCAACTATAGCACAGCGGCAGTGAATTTTCTGCAGTCTTTGCGTATCAAAACGTTACAACGTAAACTGGTCGGCGCTGAAAATAGTGCATTAAATCTGGCAGTTACAGGTGGGGTGAGGAATTGATCAGGACTCGTGTCACAGACAGACTCGGTATCGAGCATCCGATTATCCAGGGCGGCATGCAATGGGTAGGCCGGGCGGAAATGACCTCGGCGGTCTCTAACGCAGGTGGTCTGGGTATACTCACCGCCCTGACGCAGCCGGATCCTGAAGCGCTGCTCAAGGAGATACAACGCTGCCGCACCCTGACCGACAGGCCGTTCGGGGTCAATCTGACGATTCTGCCGACTATTAAACCAGTGCCCTATGAAGAGTTCATTGCCGCCATCATCGATTCGGGTGTCAAAATTGTCGAGACGGCGGGGCGCAACCCCCAACCGTTCCTGCCCGCCATGAAAGCGGCCGGGATAACGGTTATTCATAAATGCACGTCAATCCGGCATTCCCTGAAGGCGGAGAGTATCGGCTGTGACATGGTGAGTGTCGATGGGTTTGAATGTGCCGGGCATCCTGGCGAGGATGATGTCACCAACCTGATACTGCTGCCGCTTGCTGCCACACGTTTGAAAATTCCCTTTATCGCGTCCGGCGGTTTTGCCGACGGGCGTGGCCTGGCGGCGGCCCTGGCGATGGGCGCCGACGGGATCAATATGGGGACCCGCTTCATGGTCACCAGGGAAGCGCCGATTCATGACCGGGTGAAACAGGCTATGGTCGATGCGACTGAGCTGGATACCGCCTTGTTGTATCGAAGCTTAAGAAACACGGCGCGGGTGTTCAAGAATGCGGTGGCAGAGCAGGTGCTGGAGATCGAGAGTCGAGAAGGTCCCACGGACTTTGACGATATTGCACCCTTGGTCAAAGGCACCCGGGGGCGCGAGCTGTTCGAGAGCGGGAATCTGCATCACGGCATCTGGTCGGCTGGCATGGTCATCGGTCTGATCGACGATATTCCAACCTGTGAGGAACTGATTGCCCGGATAGTTGCGGAAGCTGAGCAGATAATTTCCCAACGGTTAACCGGGTTGTTACGGTAGTTAATCAGAGGCTCCTTAATCAGAAGTTCCTTCATGAAAAGGTTTCTTGCCTGATAAACGGCCGCGGAGGCAGCTATGCAGATTAAAGACAAGGTAGTGATCGTCACCGGTGGCGCCAGTGGCATCGGCAGGGCGCTGTGCGAAAGGTTTGCCGATGAAGACGCACGCGGCATTGTGGTTTCTGACATCAATCAGGCTGGCGCCAGGCAGGTGGCTGAAAGTATTGCGTCGCGAACTGACTCACTGGCAGTGGCCACCAATGTTGCCGAGGAAGAGCAGGTCAAGGGTCTGGTCGAGACCACCCTGAACAGGTTTGGTCAGATTGATCTGCTGTGTTCCAATGCCGGGATTTTTACTCCCGGCGGCGAGGAGGTTGCCACCGAGGCGTGGCAGAAGATCTGGGATATCAATGTCATGTCGCACATCTTCGCCGCCCGTGCCGTGCTGCCCCACATGCTGGAACGAGGCGAAGGTTATCTGCTGAACACTGCCTCGGCCGCGGGGCTGCTGAGTCAGATTGGCTCAGCCCCTTACGCAGTAACCAAACACGCGGCAGTCGGTTTTGCCGAGTGGTTGTCGATCACCTACGGTGATCGGGGGATCAGGGTTTCGGTGCTGTGCCCGCAGGCCGTACGCACGGAAATGACTGCCAATACCCGCAACGGCGGCGTAGCCGGTGTGGATGGGATGCTGGAGCCGGAGCAGCTTGCCGGCACGGTAGTGGAGACGCTGGCGGAAGAGCGGTTCCTCGTGTTGCCGCACCCGGAAGTGCTTACCTATATTCAGCGCAAAGCGTCCGACTATGACCGCTGGCTGGCCGGGATGCGCAAGCTGCAGGCCCGGTTCGGTTCCTTGTACGAAGACTGATGGGCCGATGAATCGCTCTCCGTGTGGTAGCGGGAAATTACCCGGGAGGGCAGGGAAATCCTTTTCGAGACATGGTAACCTTCACTTTTTAGCCGGAAAACCGGCGGCATACTGCTGTTTTCCTCATCACCAAACCCCGAAACAGACGACGCAGAAGGAAGAACTATGACATTGATGATAGGCAAACACAGTGTGGTATCGATTCATTACACGCTGAAAGATGACGAAGGTCAGGTAATGGACAGCTCCGAGGGGCGTGAACCACTGGCCTACCTGCACGGCGAAAACAACCTGATTCCCGGCCTGGAAAGTGAGCTGCAGGGCAAGACTGTGGGCAGCAGGTTCGAAACCATCATCGAGCCGAAAGACGCCTATGGTGAAACGAATGACGAGTTAGTTCAGACAATCGGCAAGCAGATGTTTCAGGGAGTGGAGGAAATCGAGCCTGGCATGACCTTTATCGCCCAGGGCGAAGGCGGCCAGCAGCGTCAGGTGCGGGTTGTCGAAGTGGATGAAGAGAATGTGACTATCGATGCCAACCATCCCATGGCGGGGAAGACCCTGCATTTCGATGTGGAGGTTGTGGAGGTGCGGGAAGCGACGCCGCAGGAAATTGAGCATGGTCATGTTCATGGCGGCGGCCACGACCACTAGATACAAGCGCTGGCCACGTAACCCGAGGTTCCCTGAATTGATCACCAGACTTGTTAAAATCTGCCTCCTGGCACTCCTGATCGGTCCCGCACCGGGCCTGGCTCAGGAGAGCCTTGAACTCAAAGACGGTTGGACTATCCAGTACTTTCTGGCTCTGCCTGGTGAGGAATCCAGTCGTCAGTCGCCCTGGCCTCTGGCGGTTTTCATGGGCGGGGGTTCAGGCAATGCACCCATCTCTTACGAGGTGTACCGCTTCTATGCCAGAGAGCTGGCCAGTCTGGGCTGGGCTGTGGCCGTGCCGGTGTCTCCGGACAACCGCTCCTTTCGCGGCGCCAATGTGGACCGGGTACGGGAACTTGTCAGTGTTCTGCAGGCGCGCGAAGACGTCGCACAGGGCAAGACTCTGCTGGCCGGTATTTCTGCGGGGGGAATGTCGGCGCTGGAAATCGCCAGGCGCTATCCCGAAGAAATTCTGGCCGTGATGGCGGTCCCGGCGCTGGTCAGGAATGCCTTTAATTTGAAAGCCCTGGCGGGAATGCCCGTTTATCTGCGTATCGGCAGTGACGATGAACTCGGTTGGGGAATGCAGTTCGAGGAGACTGTCGAGGCCCTGACGGAAGTGGGGGTGAAACTGGATGCGCAGCTTCTGTATGGTGAACCCCATATGTTCGGCCTGGACTGGGATAGAGTGAGCGACTGGCTTTCGACGCTGCCTGCGACGCCCTGAGGGAACAGCTCCCTGTGCGATAAGCAGATATGTTATTCGCCTGGTTCCCAGGACTTCATGTCAGTCTTTGAATATTCACTAACTTAAAAATTTTCCAGCTTACCAACCCCGCCTGCCTGCCGGTAATTACTGCGTTCACCGTAATTCGCTTTCTGCGTCTGCTGCATCGCAAACCGTTTTTACTGTGGAAATTAATCAGAGGCTCCCTAGGTTTTTACGCCGATAAGATAAGCATGATTTTGTGGCCACTGGTCCAGTTCCAGGTGTTTACACACCACGCCATGCAACGCCAGCAGCGCCAGGTTTCCAGTTATGCCGATCGAACTGTAATGGAAGGTCTGTCCGTGCCAGGTGTCCTGATGCTCGCCTGTCGTATCGCCAAAAGTATAAATGAGTACCCCCGCCGGCTTCAGCAATTTGCACAGCTTATTGACGACGGGTTCCTGTTGCTCGAGAGGCAGGTGAAAAATACTGTCCCAGGCCACCACGAAATCGTACTGTTCATCACTTTCGAAGCTACAGATATCATCGACGAAAAACGTCGCATCGGGATGATTTTCTATTGCCAGCTTGATCATCTCCGCTGACACGTCGATACCGGTGACGGCCAGCTGTTGCTGTTGCAGCAGGCGGATTATCCGCCCGCCGGAGCCACAGCCCACATCCAGTGCACTGCCGCCCGGCCGGCAGAATTGCAGTGCCCGTTTGACCTGGGCGATGCCGTAGCGGGAATCCCGGTGCTGCTCGTGCCACCACTGGGCAATCTTGTTGTAGTTACTGCCAAGCACGCTGGGTTTCATGGACGCTATTCCTCACTGACTGCGGGGGGTTATGTGTTCCGCCAGCAGGCGGTCAAGATGGTCGGCAAACAACTTGCGATCTTTCTGGTTCAGCGCCGGAGGTCCCCCGGTGTCGAAACCACTGGAGCGCATGGAATCGAGAAAATCCCGCATATTCAGGCGTGCGCGGATATTACTGGAATCGAATAACTCCCCTCTGGGGCTAAGCGCCAGTGCGCCTTTGGCTATCACTTCCGCAGCCAGCGGAATATCACTGGTGATTACCAGATCGCCGGCCACCGTGCGGCTGACAATTTCGTCATCGGCCTTGTCGAAGCCGGAACTCACCTGTATTGACCTGATGAGTCCGCCTGGTGGTGTCTGCAGTGGCTGATTGGCGACCAGGGTCAGAGGGATCGCGGTCCGCTGTGCGGCACGAAACAGAATTTCCCGGATGACCACAGGACAGGCATCGGCATCGACCCAGATATTCATAGCTTTCTCATGGCAATCAGCCTCCGCGCCGACCGGGCCGGGAAGGTAAACCTTAGGCTGTGACCACCTGCAGCCAGCGCGGATCCGGTAACTACCGGGCGACGACAGGCATGGACACCGCCAGACCGGTTTAAAGTAGCACGACTTCCTCTGCGCTGCCCACCCCCGAGGTGCGCGTAGAATCTGGGCTGCAGCCACGCGGGCCCGGAAATTGCAGCGACGGGGAATTTTTTTTCATCACAATGCAAATATTTCTTTACATGCACCCAAAAAAACCTAAAATTCGCGCTCGCCAGTTGAAATGGGCTGGGTATTCATCTCCTTCGGAGCTCCCGAGTACCGTTCCAGCAGTCTGGCGCCTTGTTCAACTGCGCATAGGGGGTTTTATGAGATGCACGAATTCATTTCGGCCTACTCAATGGTATGTGCTACACGTCCAGAACACCCGGTATATTGCCTGCGGCCTCATGCTGTAACGGCAGCTTCCCGATGGTTTCAAAATAATTTTCCTGGACGCGTACTTTTCGCTGTCAAAACTAATCCTTTCTTTGTCGAAACGGTAGCTGCCGCCGGTATACAACACTTTGATGTTGCTTCGCTGGCTGAAATTGAACTGATCAGTTCAAAGCTGCCGGGGGCACGCATGTCCTTCATGCATCCCGTCAAGAGTCGCGTTGCAATTCGACGCGCCTATTTTGAATTTGGCATCCGGGATTTCTCTCTCGACTGTGAGGCAGAGCTGGACAAGATTCTGGAAGAGACTGGTCATGCACCGGATCTCAACCTGTTTGTCCGGGTGGCGGTATCCAATCGTCATTCCTGTCTACAGCTGGCCGGCAAGTTCGGCATCAGCGGTGGTCCGGCTGCGGACCTGCTGCTTAGAAGCCGACAGGTTTCCCAGCGACTGGGTATCTGTTTTCACGCTGGTTCGCAAATAATGCGACCTGACGCCTATGCGGAGGCGCTGGAGCAGGTATCCAGTCTGATCAGGAAATCCGGTGTCATCATCGACATTCTTGATGTGGGTGGAGGTTTTCCGTCGGTCTATCCTGACCTGGCGCCACCGCCACTGGCGGACTACGTCAGCTGCATCCTCGAATGCTTTGAAGAAATGCCGGTCAGTGAAACCTGTGAGCTGTGGTGCGAGCCAGGGCGGGCTCTTGTTGCCGAAGGCGCATCACTGGTCGTGAAAGTCGAGATGCGCAAAGACCAGACTCTTTACCTTAACGATGGCACCTACGGCGGACTTTTTGATGCCGGTCAGCCACGCTTTATCTATCCGGTTGAGCGGCTGGAGAGAAGTCGGTCTGTAGACGAGGAATTACTGGAGTTCAGTTTTTACGGGCCGACCTGCGACAGCATGGATTTCATGCCGGGTCCCTTCCTGCTGCCAGCGGATATTGGCGAGGGAGATTACATCGAAATAGGTAATCTGGGCGCTTACAGCATGCAACTGCGAACCGAATTCAACGGCTTCAACAGCTATCTGCTGGCAAGTGTGAGCGATGAACCGCAGCTGTCTCACTATGGCAACGCCAGAGCGGCCGGTACTCACCTGGCGGCTTCAATAGTTGAAGCGAGGGCGCAGGATACCGGGCATTGGCCGGGTGAATCACAATGACGCAGGCGCAGAGGAAACCAGTAGACGACCGCAAGACTCAGCTGCTGGCCCATGCATTAGAGCAACATAGATATCACGTCGTTTGATGCCAGGCCGCTGATGGTATCCGCTGAAGCCACCAGCGTGCTGCCTTTGCTGGCCAGCGATGCCTGGCATCGGGGTCATTGGAAGAACCGAAAGCGTCGTCGCTTCAGCCAGTTGTTTGCCAGCTAGCGCAGAGGGCCGGCTGAACACGTCGGGAAAGAGCAAAGCAGGCTGACCATGGCAAGCGCCGTAATAGCGCTGGCCATGGTAGTCGCCGCGGCAGCCGGTCAGGCTGCGTCATAACCCATGATAGCCTTGGTCTCCAGAAATTCTTCAAAACCTTCACGGCCCCATTCGCGTCCGTTACCGGATTTCTTGTAACCGCCGAAGGGAGCGCTGAAATCCGGGCCGGCACCGTTGAGATGGACATTACCCGTCCGCAGGCGCCTGGCAATGGCTCTGGCGTGCCCGGGTTCGCCGGACACATAACCGGACAGGCCGTATTCCGTGTCGTTGGCAATCTGCACCGCGTCGTCGTCACTGTCGTAGGGGATGATGCAGAGAACCGGCCCGAAAATTTCCTCACGGGCGATCGTCATATTATTGCTGACATTGGCGAATACCGTCGGTTTAACATAGTAGCCCTTATCCAACCCTTCGGGTCGTCCGGGACCGCCGGCTATCAGCTCGGCGCCTTCGTCGATGCCTTTCTGAATCAGACCCTGGATCTTGTTGAACTGGGCTTCGTTCACCACCGGGCCGATGCGGGTTTTCTCGTCACCGGGGTCCCCCACGGTGGTGGCAGCCGCGGTGGCCCTGGCCACTTCGATGGCTTCGGCCATGCGGGCCCTGGGCACCAGCATGCGGGTCGGGGCATTACAGGACTGGCCACTGTTGTTGAAACAGCTGATGCAGCCACCTTTTACGGCCCTGGCGAAATCCGGCACGTCATCCAGGATAATGTTGGCGGATTTACCGCCCAGTTCCTGCGTGACGCGCTTGATGGTATCCGCAGCGGCCCTGGCTACTTCACGACCCGCCCGGGTGGAGCCGGTAAAGGAAACCACGTCGAATTCCGGATGAGCGGACAGGGCGGCGCCGACTCCCGGACCGTCGCCATTTACCAGATTGAATACACCCGCCGGCAGGCCGGATTCGGCAATTATCTCGGCCAGAAGATAGGCGCTGATCGGTGCTTCCTCGCTGGGTTTGAGCACCATGGTGCAACCTGCGGCGATGGCCGGGGCAACCTTGCAGGTGATCTGATTCAGCGGCCAGTTCCAGGGCGTAATAAAGGCGCAGACCCCCGCCGGCTCCTTGACAATGTGGGTTGTCCCACGGACCTCCTCGAACTGGTAATCCTTGAGGAGGGCCATGATATTAAGGAAGTGCGCCATGCCGGCGCCCACTTGCGCGGTACTGGCCAGGGTCAATGGGGCTCCCATTTCGCTGGAGATGGCAGTTGCCAGCTCGCCACCCCGGGCTTTCATGCCGGCAACGATTTTTTCGATAACGGCAAGCCGTTCCTCAATGCTGGATTGAGCCCAGACCGGGAAGGCGGCCCGGGCGGCCCGGGCGGCTGCATCCACGTCTTCCGCGGTTCCCAGTGAAATCGTGGCGAAGGGCTGTTCGGTTGCAGGGTTAATCACCTCGAGGGTTTTCCTGTCCTGAGGGGTTACCCACTCACCGTTGATATAGAATTTGTTGTAAGCCTGCATGAAGTTGCTCCTTCTTTGTGGTCGACAGTCAGCGCCAGGCGTGGTGGTCGACAGCGAGGTCTATGCATTGCGGTAACTGAAAAAAGGAGGCTAGTATAACTGAGTTGCTGTGACAACAATCATGTGGACCCAGGAGACCGGTTATTTCCATGACAAAAAGCTTGCGCTCAGCTATGGGTCGCCGCCTGGCGGCTTTTCTCAGTAAGTCGCTGCCTGGTTATCAGCGGCTCGATACCGTCTCGATGGAGGTTGTGGCGGAGGTTCTACAGCCGGGGGATATCCTGCTGGTTGAGGGTGATAGTAGAATCAGTGTCGCCATCAAATACCTGACCCAGTCATCGTGGTCACATGCCTGTCTCTGCGTAGGAAAGGGTGATGAAGGTCCGGATGAACCGATTCTGCTGGAGGCAGACCTGCAGAATGGTGTTCATCTGGTGCCGGTTGCAAAATATAGCCATTTTAACGTGCGCATTTGTCGGCCGGTGGGCCTGACTGCGGATGAGACACGGAAAGTTGTTGAGTTTGCCCGTGAAAAGCTTGGCCATCACTATGATCTGAAAAATGTGTTAGACCTGGTACGGTTTCTTATCCAGCGACCAGCGGTGCCTAATCGGTACCGGCGTTCCATGCTGGCCCTGGGTAGTGGCGAGCCGACCCGGGCCATCTGTTCCACCCTGATTGCCCAGTCTTTTCAGTACATTGACTATCCGATTCTGCCGCGCCTGGGGGAAGAGGGTGATGATGGCGAGGTGCCCACTTTCTACCGTGCCCACTTCACCCACTACACGCCGAGAGACTTTGATGCCTCGCCGTATTTCGCGATCGTCAAGCCAACCATTGAGAAGGGTTTCGACTATCGGACGCTGCAATGGACACCGTCAGAACTGCAGATGACTGAAAGGACAGGCTGAAGGAACAGTTGACTGCCGGTTCCGGTAGACGCGGCAAGGAGGATTTGAGGCTGCGCCTGTTTCGGAAGCGTCTTGCAACAGCCAGCTTGCTGTGTTTCCAGTCATTCCCAGGTTGAGTAGGGATTCCTGGCCAGGCTGTGGTTGCCGAAACGAGGATCCATGGTGACTTCTTCGGCGATCCAGTCCGGCAGTGTGAGCAACTGACCCTCCGACTGCAACTCTACCTCCGCAACGATGAGCCCGTTATTCTCGCCGTTAAAGACGTCAATTTCCCAGGTCACTTCGCCCTGTGGAAAGAAAAAGCGCTGCTTCTCGATCGCCGCGGCAAGGCAGACTTCCCGCAGCATCTCCTGGGCGTCTTCCATGGGAATTGCATATTCATACTCGCGGCGGGAGATCCCGCTGGCAACACTTTTGACCCCAAGATAGGCCTTTTCACCCGCCAGCCGGACCCGCACTGTGGTCCCGTTTGCCGTCGGTATATAAGCCTGCACGATCCGCAGGCCGTTTTCCAGACGTGGTAGTCTGTCCACTTTAACCAGAAATTTACGTTCAATTTCGATTGCCATGGCGCCCGACCCGCTCACATGATCTGCATTAAGGTCATCATCGCCGCATCGAACTGCGGGTCCGACGCGCGGGAGTCTGTCAGGGGGTAGGCTACCGACTGCTCAGGCGGAAAGCCGTTCGATTCCATCAGGATACCGTCGACAGTGATCTGATCGCCGGTAACGTACTCAATAGATCCGTCCCCGCCGTTATAAGTCACCTGACCCGCTTTGCCCATGGTGGTTTCGCCCAGACTGACGACCCGCTGCAATTTGCCGAGCTGGTAACCTAACAGCTCCATGCTGCCGCGAGTGCCATGGTTCTGCATAACTACCATGGCGCGATCGTAGTAGTCGTCGGACTGGCGCTCACTCTGCCGCTCGCGCCAGAGATCGGGGTTGTCTCCCTCAAGCACCAGGTAGCTGTTACGGCTGGCGAAGAACCAGTCCAGGTGTACTGCGTCGATAAACCCATAGCTGTCGCGCAAGTCGATGATCAGCCCATCGCAGTGCGCCAGGGACTCGAACATGCGCCTGAATGACTGCAGGTTGTCGGTGGAGCGGTTTACAGTCCATAGCTTGATGTAGCCGATGACTTTGTTGCCATTACTGAACTGCTGGAGGCTGCTCCCCGTGGCGGAACGGAACGCGTCATACAGGTTGCCATACACGGTGCGCAGCGAGGTGCTCTGGTCCGCACCGTTGCGGGTGAAGGTCAATCTGACCTGGCGAGGTGTCGGGTCTGCGATTCCACCATCCCCAATAGAGGGGTTCAGGCTCAGGACTGGCTGGAAAGGCTTGCCATCAATACTATCCAGCCGGTCGCCGCGGCGCAGACCGGCCTGCTGAGCAGGGAAGCCGTCCAGCACAGCGCTCACATAAAAGCTTTTGTCCCTTTCTTCGGTGAGCAACCCCAGGTGGTGAATGGACAGTCGTGAACCGGGTAATCTGGTGTGAAAGGCTTGCAGCAGGAAGTACTCCTGGCTATCGGCCGCTACGCGCTGGCGGACGCTGCCGGCTTCCGCCGCCGCCAGAATCTGGGAGCCGGACAGTAGCCAAGTCAGTAGCAGCCACAATGGCAGGTTATTGCGCATGGCCCGGCCTCGACCGGTCAGGCAACAATCGCCACGGCTTTCTGTGCCGCCGGGCGCTGGTAGTGGAAATCACGGTAGTCCAGCAACGCCTGATCTACCTGAAATTTGAATCGCTCTGCCCAGTTAAGCGTGTGGGCCAGCAGGATATCGGCAACGCTGAAGTTCTCGCCTACCACATAACGCCGGCCGTCCAGGTGGTGGTGCAGAGCCCGCTGGGCCTTGGCAAACTCCCAGTTGGCGGTCTCCAGCATCTGCGGAACCCGTTGCTCCGCCGGCAGGGCAAAGCGGTGCTTGCCATTGGTCCAGAGCGGTTGTTCAAGGTCGGACAACACGAAGAACAGTATCTCGTCGTGGCGGGCCAGCAACTCCTCGTTGTGAGACGGAATCAGGGCCTTCTCCGGCGCCGCCTTACGGGCGATATGGTTCAGCATGGCGCCACTTTCCGTGAGGGTCAGGCTGCCATCGATCAGGGTGGGCACTTTCCCCTGGGGATTGATCGCCATGTAGGCGGGGCTGCGGCTGCCGTGGGGCCCTTCTTCGCTGCCAAAGTTGACAGCGATGTACTCGTACTCGAGCCCGGCTTCCTCCAGTGCCCAGAGGGCTCTGAAAGAACGGGACTGGCTGAATCCATACAGTTTCATTGCGTCCAAACCTCTTACCAGAACTTTAGAATCGGGCCACAGGATAACGCATCTTGGTCGGCAGTGTCTCCGTATCCGGCGTTATCATTCAGCCTGTCCGGTGACGCCCGGTTATCTACCCCTGTTGACACTTCGGGGCTTAATCCAGTTACTCGCAGGCATAAAAAACCCGGTGTGAACGCAGCCGGGTGGCTGCGTTCACACCGGGTCGGGACCGGTCTGCCGGTGGTGGCTAGTCGATAGCGAAACAGTAGAAGTAGCCGTTGCCACCCGTGGCTACCAGGTTCGCCTGGCTGCAGCCGCGTGAACCGTGGGCGCTGTTCCAGGAATTGGGGTTGGCGCCGCCACCCTGGCGATCGTGATGTCCCACCTGGGCGGTGCCTTCACCATCGGCACTGCTGGTCCAGTTGTTACAGGTGTGATTCTGCCCGTCGTCGATGGTGCGACCGTCAAGGGAGGATCCTGTCAGAATGTCGTGCGTATTTGGCGAGTCGCCTCGGCCATTGACCACGGCACCCCTCTCGGTGACGGAGGTCTGCTTGCCCAGGTTCATGAACTCACTGTGCAACTGATTCAGGTTTTCAGCCACCATGACGCCATTGGCGTTGTACCAGGGGCCGAAGCCAATGCGGTCGCGCGCGTTGACGGCGGGCTGATTACCTTCGGCGTGAACGCTCAGATAGGCTCGCCAGGTTTTGCCCTGGGAACCGGCAACTTCCGCCAGAGCCTGGCAGTGGGCATCGGCACCAGCCAGTCCACCCAGATTGGCGCCGTCGCCGGAACCGGTGCTGGTGATAAAGAAACTCATGGCATTTTCCTGGGCATTGATGATGGAAAATGTGCCAGCCGCGGCGATGGCGGCGACAGACAAGAACAACGCAGACTTTTTCATTGGTTTTACCTCTTATTACTGATTCTAACTGATTGAATTGAATTGAATTGAATTGAATTGAGTTGGGTGCCGGCTTCTGCTCATTGAGTCACGGCACCCGGTTTCTGTTTCCGGTTACATTGGCAAAGCCATGGCTGTCAGGCTGCTGCCGGTCTGCAGGATCAGGTACTGCCTGCCGTCGTGCACCCAGGTGCTCATGCCGTAACGGCTGCGGGCGGGTGCTTTGATGGCCCCAACCTCCTCACCGCTCGCCTTGTCGATGGCATAAAGCATGTCTGTGCCATCGCTGGCCACATTGCCGTAGATCAGCAGTGTATCGGTGACCACCATGGGACCCACTGAGCCGGAACCGGTATTGCCGATATCGACCCCGGCCAGGGCAGGATTGTCGCGGACCCGTTCCGGTGTGTAGCCGGCTGGAATCATCCAGGCGTGCTCACCGGTATTGAGGTCGATGGCCGTGATGCGGCTGTAGGGCGGTTTCCACAGGGGGATACCGGCCGGATGCCGTGGCGACGGGCCACCACTGGCCGCTGCGTAGCGGGACAGGGTTGTGCCCGTGGGGGCTTCGTAATAGGTGTCAGCTTCCTCACCGGTCACCAGCTGTCTTGAGCCACAGCTATAGCGGGAAATGATATACATCACTCCGCTGGTGGGATCGGCAACCGGCGGATGGGTGATGTTGACGGCCCCGGAGGGGCACATCAGGGCTGCCAGCTTGCCCGACGGATGATTGCGCTGGATCGGCGGGTTGAACAGCGATCCCATCTCGAAATCGGCCACTGCGTTGATTGCCTGCTGCCGGATCTCCGGGGTGAAGTCGGCCAGCAGGTCGACCCTGGAACCCTGGTATTCGAATGGCGCCGGCCTGGTCGGGTAGGGCTGGGTGGCGGCCAGTTTCTCGCCCGGCACGGTGGATTGCGGGACCGGTTTTTCTTCGATGGGCCAGACCGGTTCACCGGTCTCCCGGTTGAACACATAGGTAAAGCCCTGCTTGGTGGCCTGCGCCACGATCGGGGTCGTACGCCCGTTGAGGTTCACGTCCATCAGTATTGGCGCGGTCGGCGTGTCGAAATTCCAGATATCGTGGTGGACCAGCTGATAGTGCCACTTGCGCTCACCCGTGCGCACATCCAGAGCGATCAGGCTGGTGCTGAACAGATTGTCACCGGGATGGTGACCGCCGTAATAGTCGATGGTTACGCCGTTGGTGGGAATGTAAACCAGGCCCAGTTCCGGATCGGCGGAAAGGGGTGCCCAGGAAGAGATGTCTCCGGTGTACTGCCAGGAATCATTCTCCCAGGTTTCATGACCGTATTCGCCAGGGCGCGGCAACACATTGAATTTCCAAAGGAATTCCCCGGTGGTGGCATCATAGCCGAGGATATCGCCGGGGATATTTTCGATGCGGGACTGGTGATAGCCCTGTTCCGCCGAATTGCCGACGATTACCACGCCATTGACGACGATCGGGGGTGAGGAAGAGGTAATGTAGCCGCGTTCCAGTGGCAGCCCCTCGTAGGGATCGTAGGGGTGGCCCAGATCGGCCAGCAGATCCACCACACCGGTGTCCGGGAAACCGTCGATGGGCACTGGCTGGCCAAAACCTTCCAGCGGCGCACCGGTTTCAGCGTCCAGGGCCGTGAGGAAAAACCCTGGCGAAACAATATAGATCACGTCACGGCCGTTGACCTGGCCGTAACCCACGCCCTTACCGTAATCGGCGCGCATGGAGTATTCCCAGCGACCGGTATCCGGCTCGCGATACGACCACAGAGTCGCGCCGGTTACCGGGTCGATGGCCACTACATGCCGCCGCGCGCCCGCCACGGTGTAGAGACGTCCGTTGATGTAACTGGGTGTCGAGCGACCGCTCTGGGCCTCAAAACTGGCGCCATCCCAGACCCAGGCCACTTCCAGGTCTTTAAAGTTGGCGGCGTTGATCTGGTTGGCCGGCGAGTAACGGGTATGGGCAAAGTCGTTGCCAAGGGTGGTCCACTCCACGGTGTCCTGGGCGAAACCGGGCAACGCGAGGCAGAGTAGAAACGTCGCCAGACCGGTCAGGGAGAACGGTTTAATAATGCGGCTTCGTTGGGCAGATCTGAATCCAGTCATTAGCGGTACCTCTAATTGGGTTGACTATTATTATTCTGTCTTATTCTGACTTTCTTATTCTGTCTTTCAGCTGGGTGCCGTTGGGGCCGAAGCGACGCACCAGGCGTCACTCGAGCCTGGCAGAGTAACCCAGGATTTGAGGTTTGTCATGTCCTGCGCGCCCGGCAGCGGTGGCCGGGCACCCTGCTACGATGAGTGCCGAAAGTCGACCCACGGCAGCGGTCCGCTGGACTCAACGCGCTTGCAGTCAGTGGCTGCCCGGTGGTCTGGTCGGGTCAGAATGCGCCGGCTGGGCCCGGGAACACTACAGGACTCTGGTGGCCCTCGGACGAAACGCTGGAAACCCCGAAGAAATAGTTATCGATAACGACATTTTCCAGGGTGAACTGCTCCACATCCCCGACGTCACGGGAGAACGTCCAGGTCGGCGATGTGGTAAGGCGCCAGTGAATCCGGTAGGACGCCGCGCCCGGTACTCGCTGCCAGCTGAGGGTAGTGTCCGGGCTGACCTGGCCCCGGATGCCGACTGCCGCCGGAGGCTCCGGTGCCCAGGCCAGGGATGCCAGGGTTACCGCATTCAGCCCGGTCAGCCTGGCGGCGTAATCAAAATCCACATGCTCGAGTACGTCGCCGTAGGCGATGCCGTTTTCAACCCGCACGTCCTGGTGCTGCTGGGTGTAATTTTCATTGGTCTCCATGATGCGCACGGCAGGAAAACCCCTTTCGTTGAAGGGGCGGTGATGCCCGCCACGGCCGAATCGATCCAGCCGATACACCATCATCACATCCAGGTTAGGTATATAACGATCAGCCAGTTCATCAATGTAGCGGGCCAGGTTACGTGAGGGGGAATCCACTTCACCGCCCTGAAATCGGCGCTGGCGTGCTTCTTCTTCAGTTTCCACGTAGCGGGTGCCTTCGGAAAACACCCGTGCGGTGGTGTTGTTGGTGACGCCGTTGACGCCGGTGGTATTGCCGATCATATCGTTGTTGAGCACGGCGTCCAGGTTCCAGCCGTTGGCGAGGGCGTAGTCACCAACAATAGCGCCCCCGTAAAGGCCCTGTTCCTCGCCAGACAGGCCCACATAAGCGATAGAGCTGCCAAACTGATACCGGCTCAGCAGCCGGGCAGCCTCCAGTACTCCGGCCATTCCGGAGGCATTGTCGTTGGCTCCGGGAGAGTAGGAGGTGGAATTCATCGGATCACTGACCCGGGAATCAATATCACCGCTCATCAGCACCACGCGATCGGGGTTCACGCTGCCACGCTGCAGGGCCACGACGCTGACCACCTCGGTGGGCTCCGGAATACGGTTGCCGGAGGCCTCGCCGCTGACATAAAAAACTTCCAGACAGCCACCGCAGTCAGCCGAAATTCGCTCGAACTCCTCTTTGATCCAGCGTCTGGCGGCCCCGATGCCACGTACCTGGGAGTCTGTCATTGACAGGGTATGACGCGTGCCGAAACTAACCAGTTGCACGACATCCTGCTGGATGCGCCGGGCTGACACAGCAGCGGCTATGTCGTGCAGCGCCTGGTGGCTGAGGGCCTGACCGGCCGCAAGACTGGTGTGGAAAAACGCCAAAAAGCCCAGCAGAGTGTAAAAACGACCCATTGAATCCTCCAAAAATAGCTGTCCGAACCCTCTCCCCACACCCGCAGCCTGCAAGTGACAGGGCGGTGCTGGCGACGGGAATTACATTATTCGCCAGAGCATGGGTGCAAATATCCCGCCGGTCAAGGGTCAGGGCGGGCCCGCCAGGCGGCGTGGTAGTGCATCAGAGCTTCCTTAATGCGTTGATAAACAGCAGGTTCCCATCTGGTTAAGTCAGGGTTAATACTACTCATGCTATGTATAATGTGAAAGTCGGGGGAGCCACAGACGGGCCATCAGGCCGGCCTGGGCTTCAGGCGCCGCAACGAGTACCCGGTCAGGGGCTACCCCGGAGCGCATACTGCCAAGGCCACAGAATCATGTCGGAGACAGTCATTTCAATTACCAGCGCAGGTGGAAACCGCTTTAGCGGGGTTGCCGGGTCCTTGCTGCTGATCGCCGTTCTGGCGGCGCCCGCGGCGCGGAGTGGGCAGGATCAGAGCCCACCGCCGGTTCCTCTGGACGCCGATGCTGCGGCGGCGGCCGTTGAGTTCAGCCGTGAACTTGAGCGCCGCCAGCAGGCCATCGAGCAGTTGCAAAGTGAACTCGGGCTCTATGACCCGGCCCTGGTGGAAATGTATGACGACCTGGCCCGGGTTTACCAGGAGTATGGGGATCTGGATCAGGCCCTGGCGATGTACCGGGAGGCCCTGCAACTGACCCGCATCAGTGCCGGGCTCAATAGCGAAGAGCAGCTGCCCTATATCGACAAGCTCATCAACAGCAGCCTGGCCATTGGCGACTGGCAGCAGGCTGACGACATGCATCAGCTGCGTTATTACCTGAAGAATCGCCTCTATGAGCCGGCCGATCCGCGCTATGCGGCGGCTGTGGCCGAGCTTGGTGACTGGAAGCTGCGCACCATGCGGGAAAACCTGCTGAACGAGGGCTATCGTGGCATTGGCCAGGAGGCGGAAGAGCTCAGTGATATCTACCAGAAGAGTATCGCTCGTATTCAGGCCAGCCCGGATTTCAGCGAAAAATCCCTGCTGCCCCTGTATCGGGGTAAATCCCGCGCTGATCTGGAAACCGCAAGGGTGCTGGCCAGTACCCCCTATCAGTTTTTCGAAGGCACTGTCAGTCGTTTTGTTTACCAGACAGTCTGCAACAATGTCAGTGACGGCCAGGGTGGTGTGGTTCGCCAGTGCACCAATGTGCGGCGGGAAAACCCCCGTTACCGTGATTCGCAGCGGGACAACAAGCGCATGATGGTGTACCGCAGCGTGCGGGAAGTGGAGGTTTCGTTGCAGAGTCTCGACGCTATCCTGGCCCGGAATCCTGACATCCCGGCCGCTGAGCGAGAACGACTGGCCAGTGAAATCCGCGAGTTGCAGACGGAGTTTCTGGCCATTCAGCGCAGTACCCGTCGCAGCCTGCTGTACTGACAGGTACTGCCAGGGAAAGCCTATGCCCACCCGGGGCGCGATAAAAGGTCTGTCGCCCGGGCCTAAAGACTGTTATAAATGGCGTTGATTCACTGCACGGACGGTGGATCCATGTGTACCATCTCTAAAAAGTACTGAACAGTACGAAACAGTTCGAGAGGAGTGTCCATGTTACAACTTGTACGCAACGGCTTCAGGGTGCTGACCGGCAGCCTGTTAAGCGCGTTACTGCTGGCGAGTCCGCTGGCAGCAGCCTTGGAGGTTGGCGACAAAGCACCGGATTTTTCCCTGCAGGGGTCGGATGGCGAGACGTATACGCTATCGCAGTTCCTGGGTGAGAAGCCGGTGGTTATCGCTTTTTTCCCCAAAGCCTTCACTGGTGGCTGAACCATGCAATGTAAAGCGCTGCGTGACAGTGCTCGAGAAATTACACGGTTCGATGTCGCCTATTTCATGGCCAGTGTCGATGACCTGGAAACCAATACCGCCTTTGCCGAGGAACACCAGGCAGGGTTTCCGATTCTGTCGGATCCCAGCAAGGAAATGTCTTCCGCTTACGGGGTATTGGGGGCAAGCGGTTTCAACAACCGCTGGACCTACTACATCGGCAGTGACGGTACAGTCCTGAAAATCGATAAGCAGACCAACCCTGCGACAGCCGGTGTGGATTTGACCCGCACCATGGCAGAGCTTGGTTTTCCGCTGGTTGCAGGTAACTGACAGTCCGCTGGCGCCTGGCTGGAAATCAGCCGGGACAGGTCAGATTATTGAATGACCTGGACCGACAGGCCGTAACAGAAAAGGCCATCACCTCATCGGTGGTGGCCTTTTTTTGTGCCCCTGTAACAGGTGGCTCAGGACCGTTATCGGGCCGTCTTGGCAGCGGGATTATGGCTGAATCAGGGCAATTTGTGACTTCCCGATGATCTATTGCCCCGGCGCGTTCTGTTGCCTTGTGGCGCAAAAGGTGACTGTGACAAAATGACCGTTCGCTTTGACCAGGAATGACTCATGGGTGCGAAAAGTATACTCGTTATAGCCGGGATCGCCGTGGTCACTCTGTTGTACCTTGTTTATCTCGGTGCCACCTACGAACCTCCGGAGGGTACGACGACTGTCATTATCCCTCCACCCGAGCCGCAACCGTTGCGTCCTGAACCCGAGCCCTCGAGGCCGTCTCCGCCTCAGTCATCCCGAACCCGGGTTCCTGAGGAGGCGGTGACAGAGGAGCCTGAGGTGGTGGAGGAGCCTGAGGTGGTGGAGGAGGTAGGAGATCCGCTGGTGTCGGCAGTGGAGGAGCCCGCGGCCGCACCGGACCCGGAACCGGTCGCCGTCGAACTGCCCAGCCTCAACGCCAGCGACCCCTTTGTAATCACGCGGCTGCAGCAGATAGGCAACGGGGTCGCCCTGCTGCAGCATCTCGCGGACGTGCAGCTGGTGAGACGCTTCGTCGTGCTGGTGGACAACGTCAGCCGTGGCGATCTGCCGCAAAGCAACCTGGTGTATCGCAGCGTGCCGGGTGATTTTCCGGTGCGGACTTTAGACGATAACCTGTTTCAGATGGATGAAGCCGGCTATCGCCGTTTTGACCAGGCGGTGAACGCGTTCATTGCCCTGGACACTGATCAGGCTCTCTCACTCTACCGGCTGGCGTCACCGCTGTTACAACAGGCCTATGGTGAGCTGGGTTACGGTGATGTGAATTTCGACACTACCCTGCGCCGCGCGATCCGGAACGTTCTGGAAACGGATGAAATCGGCGGCCCGCTGCAGCTGGTCAAGCCTTCTGTCATGTATCTGTATGCCGACAATCAGATCGAAGGGATGTCGGATATCCAGAAACAGCTGATCCGGATCGGCCCGGAGAACCGGGACAAAGTAAAAACCAAGCTGCGTGAAATTCTGCTGGCATTGTAGTGCTGGTGAGAGGAATTCTGAATGGCTTGTCGGCACGTTATCCTTGAGCCTGGAAAACCAGATTATGAATCCCATTTTGATACCTGACGACAAGTGGTCGGTTATACCATGAGCCAGGTCAGTGTTCCTTCCGCCCTGGTCAGTGTCGATTGGCTGGTGAACAACCTGGATGCGGACAACCTCGTTGTTCTCGATGCATCGGTTCCACCCATAGCCCCTTTTACCCGCCAGACCCTGCCCGCCGGGTCCACGGCGCGTCATATACCCGGTTCCCTGCGTTTTGATTACGACCGGAAAATCTGTGATCAGAGTGCTTCACTCCCGCACATGATGCCTGCAGCGGATTTTTTCGCTGAACAGGCGCGCGCCCTGGGGATTTGCGCCGACAGTGCCCTCGTCATTTATGATGACACTGGCGTTTATGCCAGCCCCAGAGCGTGGTGGATGCTCCGTGCCATGGGGCATGACAATGTCGCTGTGCTGAACGGTGGCGCTGTTGCCTGGCGGCAGGCGGGGCTGGAGTTGACTGATCGGATTTTAATGGAGGCGCCGCAGGAAGGCAATTTTCAGAGTCGGGAGCGGCTCGGGCATTTTTCTGATGCACTGAAGCTTTACCAATTATTGAACGATGAGTCCTGTTCGATCCTGGATGCCCGTTCCGAGGGGAGGTTCTTTGGTCGTGACCCGGAGCCCAGGCCTAACCTGCGCGGCGGCCACATGCCAGGCGCCAGTTGTCTGCCCTTCCAGAAGGTGCTCGATGATATCTTCATGAAGCCGGTGGAAGAGCTGAAGGAGATCCTGGCAGCTGAGGCCGCCCCCGGGCAGAACTTGATTTTTACCTGCGGATCAGGCCTGTCGGCCTGTATTCTGACCCTCGCCGCGCACCTGGCCGGCTACCAGAACCTGTCGGTCTACGACGGCTCCTGGTGTGAGTGGGGGCAGCCAGGAAAGCTGCCGGTGGTTTGCTGACGGCCAGGCAGAACTGGCTGCTCAGGTCGGCGTACGTCTCAGCCACTGGAAATAGGGCAGGGCTGAATTTATCCATGAAAAGGGGTACCCGGCCTTGCAATACAGTTCCGGGGGAATGCGATGCTGAATAGACTGATGGTACTCCGGTAGCCTGGACCAGTGTACCGACTGCTTCACGTGGTGGGCAGTGTGATAACCCAGGTTGCCCGTGAAAAAATTATAGACCGGGTCAGTGATATTGTAGGAAGCCTGGTAGGGATCGTCGGTATCAAGACCGCTATGATGGTCATAGGTGGCCAGGTAGACAAGCATAAGCCCCAGAACCATGGGGATGAGATACACCATCAGCGCATTGACCCAATTGAAGTAGAAGAGGCACCCCAGCAACCCCAGGCTCAGAAGTGTCATGGGGATGAAAATCTTCAGGTGCTTGGAATAGCGCAGGCCGGATTTCCAGATACGGGGATAAGTGGTGATAACCCCGACCAGAACGTACTTCAAACGGCCCATTTGTCTGCCCCTGGAATCCTTCCAGGCCGATTCATCTTTGCTCTGATCCAGGTAGTGCTGGTGGTGCCCTACCACGTGATGCAGCATCCAGGCATTACTGCTGATCCCAACATGGAAAAAATGGGATAACTCCAGCAGCCGATTAAGCCAGGCATATTTAAAGACCATGCAATGCTGATGGTGATGACTCCAGGCGCCGAAATTAGCTTTGGGGATCAGTCCAACCAAAATCCAGACAGCCAGAACCCACAAAGAGTCAACCCAGAGGTAGAAGCCAAAATCCACCAGCGAAAACGCCAGCGCAATTGAAACGGGTATTCTGTCTGCGGGAAAACGAAAGACACTCATATGAGACAACACTCTGATCACGGGAAAGCGGAAGGGGCGTATTATTCGGGAACTTGATAAAGAACTAAACCCCTTTTCAGTGTACTGACCAATTAATTGCGGAATTTTGTAGCGGGAGCTGCCGAGATACTGGCTCCATAGGTTTTGAGCCTGATGAATCTGATCGATTCCTGTTGTAGAGCAGCGACTCGTAACTTGCCGCAGAGCCTATAACCGTGCCCCACGATTGTAAGAACTCCCCGGTGGATGTAATCTGACCGTTGCATGACAGAGGTTCCTCAGAAGCCAGACAAGGCATTGACGAAAAGAAGTAATAACAAAAGTAATAACAAAAGTAATAACAAAAGTAATAACGACAGGGGGCTGTATGAATTGGTTTTTGCTGGTTGTAAGAAATTATGTTGGATTCCAGGGCAGGGCCCGAAGGAAAGAATACTGGTATTATTTCCTTTTTTACGTAATTTTTAATTTCGTCGCACTGTTTGTCGACTATATCGCAGGGACAATAGACGCAGAGGGCGGTGTAGGATTGTTCAGCACTGTTTACGTGCTGGGGCTGCTTCTGCCCAGTCTGGCTGTCCTGGTGCGAAGACTCCACGATACCGACAGGAGCGGGTGGTGGGTGTTGATCAACCTCATCCCGCTGGTAGGGGTGATCGTGACACTGGTCTTTACCGTGCAGGACAGTACACCAGGCACGAACCGATTCGGACCAAACCCGAAGGAACAGCAATAGTTCCTCCGGGACTGATCGCCATCCCCGGTCAGCGCGTTGGTCTGGCGTGGGCAGCGCCGCGGAAAATTGCATTCATCAGGATCACGTTCAGGCCGTCCAGGTAAGCGCGTACTGTGGGGTCCTGGGTGAAGGCGATAACCTGGCCGTTTCCACTGGGCTGTTGAATCACGAAGGGTTTGTAGGCCATCTGGCGCCTGTTTTCATTCCAGATGTAGCCGCTCGCCAGCAGCTCGTCGGGACCCTGGAACCGGACCACATTGACACCGTCGTTTATTCTGATGGGTGTGTAAATGTCGGACCCCCGCACCAGCACGTTGAGAACCGGGGCCACGCCCGCGCTCAACCAGTGCTCCCGATGCACATCGGCACGTACCAGAACACCGGCCACCGGGTCAGGATCGTCCTCCAGGGCAACAGTCTGCTCCTGGTATTGCAGCTCGTCAGTTAAATACCGGCCCTCTACGGTGCTTTCATCTTCATCTTTTTCGCCGGGTTCTTCTTCCAGTTCAACTACCGCCCGCTCCCGACGCACTGCCAATAGATCGACATCCGGATCGGCCAGGAAACGGGTTGCATTGCCCAGGCCTATCACAACACCGCCGTTCTGAACCCAGTCTTTGATGTTTTCGATACCCGCTGCGCCCAGCGCGGCTTCGTAGCCGCTGCCCTGCATCAATGGCAGAATCAGTACCTGGTAACGATTCAGGTTTGCATTGCGAAGACGATCGACGCGAATCGGCGTGACCGGGTAATCGAACTGTCGCTCAATAACAAATCTTGTGTTGCCGGCGCTGTACGCAGTGGTCGGGACGTCCCAGGCCATGGCAACTTTGGGGGCGCTGAAGCGGACCACATTGGCGCTGCCGAAACTTGGGCCCTCGGTTACCCAGCTGTCGTTGACAGCCACCACGTTGGCCCCGGTCTCGGTGGCCAGTTCGCTGACAATTTCAAACAGGTTGCCAGGGTTGTCTGCCACGTCAAGAATCAGGCTGCCCGCTGCGTAGTTGTTACCAAGATTGGTAAAGGCCTTGTCATTGCTCTTGATGGCCAGGCCCCGCCGCAACCCCTGAGCCAGGAAGCGGACCGCGGTGGCTTCTCCCCAGGGTACGATGTAGGCAACGGAAGCCTCACCCCCGGATACGGTGCCTGGCTGGACCAGGTCTGTCCCTGCCGGTTCGAAATCACCTGCGGGTACTGCGTCACAGGTGTGGGACTCGACATTGAACATCAACGGCAGCGACCAGGCAGTTACATCATAGATTTCATCGGGCAGGTTCTCTGCCCGTCGACGTTCCTGTTCTGCCAGAAAGTCTTCTTCCATGGTGACTTCCTGGTCCAGCAGAGTGCGAATAAAGCGCTTCGCTGGCTGGTCGGTACGGATCACGTAACTGCCGGCCTGGTAAGTGACGCCACAGGCCTCAAAGCCAGTGCTTGCTCGCAGCACGCGCACGTCCTGCCTGCTCAGAAGACCGGCCAGTTTATTGGCCGCGGCCTGATCTGTCTGAGTCGGAATTATATAGGCACGCACATCCTCTTGTTGGCCCTCTTCGATGGCAGTTACCCGGTAGTTGTAAAAATCCGTCAGGAACTTCTGCCGGTTGACCTGTACGGTTTCTGCCGTGGCCAGTGAAGTGACAAAATGATTGCGCACTGTATCCCGGTAATGCAGATCATTGCCGTCGTACTGGCGAAAAATCAGGCCGCGGGAAGAGGCCTGCTCATAAGTCATGGCGATGCTGCCGAAATAAGAGGGCCAGCTGGCACCGTAGCCTGGATAAAAGGCGTCATACACTTCCCGGGTAAAATAGTCGAAACCGAATCGATCAAAGTAGCGGGCATTGTTGCGGCCAAACAGTTGCAGGCTCTCCCGTTGATCCTCTGCCAGGTGCGGGTTGTAGGGAATCGCTTCCGGGGCAAAGAAGTAGGTGCCGTCCGAACCCATTTCGTGGGCATCCACGAAAGCGACCGGGTAGAACTCAAGCATGGCGCGGGTGCGCCCCTGGGTCTCGGGTTGGGACTGAATGAACCAGTCCCGGTTCATGTCGAAAAAGTAATGGTTGGTCCGCCCTCCGGGCCAGGGTTCGTCGTGCTCCGCCGCCAGCCTGTCAGAATCCGGCACCAGGCCTTCCGCAGTCAGAAACTGATGAATGAACCTGTCCCTGCCATCAGGATTCTGCATGGGGTCAATGACGACCACGGTATCCGCCATGATCGCGGCCACCCGCTGATCACCGCGGGAGGCCAGCAGATGGTAGGCGGTCAACATCGCGGCATCGGTCGAGGAGATCTCGTTGCCGTGTACGCCGTAAGAGAGCCAGGTAACCGCCGGCTGGTCTGCGATCAGGCGCCGGGCCGTACCCTCGCCAGTGGACTGCGGATCGGCCAGTTGCTGCATCCCGGTCTTAATAGTCTCCAGGTTGGCAAGATTTTCGGCGGATGAGACCACAACGTAGATCAGTTCGCGGCCCTGCCAGCTGCGCGCGTACTCGTTTACCTGAACCCGTTCCGGTGCTGCCGCAGCCAGGGCCTGAAAATAGCGAATGGCGTCTCGATGCCAGGTTATCCTTTCGCCAGGCTGGTAACCAAGCACCTGTTCTACGGTAGGGATGGCGGGGTCGTAATCTGCGTCCGGCCAGTAGTCGAAATCATCCTGTGCCAGTGTCGCCCGGCTGGACAGCAGGGCTGCTACGGTAAGAATAACCCGGATCAGTTGAAAGCATTGTTTATTCATCAGTAGGCTCATATTTTTAAATAGCGGTTCCAATACGCAGGAAAAATTACTGTGGTTGTATCAGGTGATACCGGGTCTGCCGCGGGGCAATGTATTCGAAACTGTTACCGCTGAAAAACCCGTCCTCCTCCAGCTTCATTCGAAACGGTTCACTGCTCCATTCGGGAATATCCACCAGCGCGGTCAGTTCGATAGAGTAAGCGGTATTGGCATTCATGGGGTAATCACCGCTGCCGGGTACGCCTTCCTGGGCGTCCCACATGCCGATCGTTGTACCGGCCGCATGGCCGTGCAGACCGATGGGGTGGGTATAGATAATAGGCCCGATCCCCCTGGCCTGCGCCTGTTCCCGGCTCATGCGTAGAATGTCGTTGCCGGTTCGCCCTAGCTGAAAATTGGCGGTCAATATATCCTGCAGCTCATTACCTTTACGTAACGCTTCTTGCAACACCCGGGGAGCATCGGTTTCATTCTCCCGCAGAATATAGGCGTTCTGCTGTGTGTCGGTCTGCAGATTCAGATACGAGATACCGAAATCGATATGCACGTGATCACCCCGATAGAGCAGTTCAGGATCCAGACTATTGTCAGCGATGAAGGCGCGGGACTCGTCAGACCTTTCGACTTCGATGCTGTTATGAAACCAGGTCGTCAGACCCAGATCATTGACCCGCTGCCGGTACCACCATTCCAGGTCTTCGATGCTGGTCTCACCGGGCGTGACCACGGCGCCTGAAAAACCTTCGGCAATAATTTCATGGGCGATGCCAACTACTTCTTTGTACAAGGCCATTTCCTGATCGGTTCGGGTTTCCAGCCAGGACACCGCCAGGTTTTCCGAGGAAACGATGCGGCTGCGTAACGTCGCTGGCAGGGCCTCTCTGAAATCCCGGTACTCAGAATGAGTGATTCCGTCCGCCAGGGCGTAGGTGTCAGAGTAGTTCAGGGCGATTTTCCGGGGGTTGTATTCGGAGAGAATCTGCGCAATCCGAGCATACTGATCCGGTTCTTCATCCGGATTCCACACGCCTGGGAACAGGTCGCCCACCGCATAGCGTGCCACAGCCATGCGCTCTACTCCTCGTTCCGAACCCTGGTCGATAAACATCAGAACCGTGCGGCGGCGGGCATTCAGCCAGGTGGCCGGGAGCATGGTTTTAAGGACCGGGTCTTCATTGTACTCACGCGCAATGAGTACCCAGGCATCGATGCCCTGCCGGCGCATCAGCATGGGGATCAGGTTGTCCAGTCGATCTGCCAGCACCTGGTCTTCGATCTGCGCCCGTTCTCTCAGGGGCAGAATACGTTGTGCGAGTTCGTCAGCATTTGACTGCGCGTTGACGCAGATGAGGGCCAGGCTCAGGGATAACAGCAGTAAAGATTTCATAGGTGGGATTCCGGGTCGTCGGCAACTTTTGGCCTATAAAGATAACAGTAGGCAGATTTATCAGTCAGTTGTTAGTCAGTTCCTCGGTCGCTCGAACACCGCAGAAAAAAACAGGCTGTTCAGGAACAGTTTATTGGTGCCAAAAAAATAAGCACGGAAATTCGGGTTGTCGGCAAAAAGTATTACGCTGCCTTCCCCGTGGCGCTCGGCGATGAGTGCGGCCTTGCCGGCCAGTTCGTCCTGGTTCTCCTGGGATGCGAAACCTGCCAGCAGCGAGTTTTCCGGGATTTCGATGACAGTTGCCCAGGGATTGGCTGGTTTTTCGAACGCAATCAGCGTGTTGCGCAGGCTGGGAATGACGCGGTTGGCAACGCCAAAGCCAATAGGATGAGTGGTATCGAGGTCGCCAGCCAGTATCGATCCGCCAATGATATCCTCGGCCTCTACAGCGTCCTTGTCGGCATAATTGAGTCTTAGGGGACCTTCTTTCTCTTTTTCGGCGACACTGGATACCTTGTCCTCGCTATAGAGAATCTGCTCGTGTGCCCAACTGGCACCCTGACGGATTCCGATCAGTGTGCCACCATCCCGAACCCAGTCGTTTATGACGTCCACTCGTGAAGACAGGTCGCCATGGGTACCACCGACCAGCACCATATGGGTATAGCGGTTCAGGTTCAGGGAGCCGAAACGGCGCATTTCCGTCATGTGCACGGGCATGTTCATTCTGGCATCGAGCAGATGCCACACCTCACCCGCGTCATTGGCGGACAGGCCCTGTCCTACCAGCAACAGCACCTCGGGTTTGGATACATTGCTGAAGCTGGGGCTGCCCAGATCCATTCCGACGGAAGGTGTTCGGCCTGAATCAACCGCATAAACCTCGATACCGTCTTCACGGGCAATGGTGCTGACCAGCCCATGAATCTCGTCATCCTCCAGTTCTCCTCCCTGCCAGCCTAACGGGATCAGAATTGCGCCGCGATCCAGGTCGACCACTCCCTCAGTGGATTGGATTGTCAACGGGCTGGTAGCGACCTTGGGTCGGACACCGGCATCCAGCAGTCGGTACAAGGCCCGGGGTGCATAATAGTTGGACCAGGAAAACAGGTAGGCGTAATCCGCCTGCGCGGGTGCTGTCTCGGCCGGAAAGGTGGCGCTTGCCTGGTCGCCTGCCAGAGCTGCCCGCATTTCCCTTGCGGTCAGTGGTGCGTAATCAAAGTCGAAGGCCAGGGGTAACGTCCAGGCGGAAACGTCGTAGAAAGTGTTGTCGTCGAAACTGGTGATTTGCTCGAACAGGCCTTTCACCATGCGATACTGGGACTGCGTCGTTTCAACAATGTAAGAGTCTTCCGCCCGATACAGCACATCATCGACGGTAATGTCCCGGTCCAGATGATTGACCCGGATCTGGTGACGGTTCAGCAGATCGATTGCGTGAAAGGCGCGCGCCCTGTCGCCGGGCACGGCAAACACATAGGCTTTGATGTCATCCGCTTCCGCCAGTTCAAGTGACTCCCGGGAGAAATCGCGCTGGAACTGCAACAGTTCACCGCGTAACTCCAGCCCTGCTCTGATCATCTCCAGGGACGTGCGGTACTGGGTACGGATGTTGTCACGAAAGGACAGTACGCCGTGGGGCGTTTCCAGCAGACCCTCCGAGCTGGCCTGTTCGAACAACATGCCCATGCTGGCATGCATGTGGGGATAGGTGGAACCTTTGCCTATGTAGTAGTTGTCATAGTTTTCTTCATTGAAATACAGGCGCTGTTCCTGATCGAGCCAGGACCTGGCTCTGGCGGAGACCTGATCCAGCAGCTCAATGGAACGATCGGGTATATACGGAAACGTTCGATCAGGCTCGCCTGGATGAAAGTAGTAGGTGCTGTTCTGCCCCATCTCGTGATAGTCCACCAGGATGTTCGGACGCCATTCGTGAAATTTTGCCACCCAGCCTTGAGCTTCCGGATGCTGAACCATAAGCCATTGACGATTCAGATCGAACCAGTAGTGGTTGGTTCTGCCGCCGGGCCAGGCAGTATTGTGCAGTCTGTGGTCAGGGTCGGTTACCGGCACATAGGAGCCGTACATGTGGTTCCAGGCGGACATCCGGCTGTTGCCGTCGGGATTGAATACCGCAATCAGAATGATCACACTCTGTTCCAGGGTCCGGTCAATTTCCGGTCCCTGAGCGGCCGCCAGGTGATACGCCACCGCCATGGAGGAATCGGTCGAGCTGACCTCGGCGCCATGTACCCCATAATTCAGCCAGGTGATCACTGGCATTTCGGGGCTGACTTCCCGGGTGCTCTCCGGGTCGTTTAGAGCTATATGGGCGGCTTTGATCTCATCGATTCGCAGATGGTTTTCCGGCGAGGTAATGGTTAAGGCCAGGATCGGGCGGCCTTCATGTGTATAGGCCATTACCTCTGAGGTGATGCGTGGTGACAGTTCGTCGAGAACCTGCAGGTAGCGGACCAGCAGATCGTTGCGGGCGATACGATGGCCCAGTGGGTGACCGATGATGGATTCCGGTAAGGGAATGGCTGGGTCGAAAGACACGTCTTCCGGGTAGAATGGTGTGTCCCGCTCGACCTGGGCATAACTGGCAGAAACCGCTGATAGCATCAGTGTCAGCGCTACGGTCGTAGACAGAATACCGTAAGGCCTGCTGAGGCTGGAAAAACTGATCATGTTGAATTGCTCCAGATTTGGAAAGGGCCAGGCAACCTCTGAATCAGCGGTGCTGAACCCGGGCTTTCCTGGATTGGCGATTGCTGGAAATCATTACTTTGGACCGAGTGTACCGTGAATACTGACCCGGAAGTAAGCACAGCAAAGCCTGCTGATGGTGTGCCCTGTTTCAGTGCGCCCAGGTCGGACTGGTATACGACGCGACCCACCCCGGTGTTTTTTAGTCCGTGAGTGTCAATCTATTCCATAATGGGGCGCTTAAATAAAATAGCAGCCTAGGAGGAGACTATAAAGAAGCAATTACTGCGCGCGCCCGCATTGACCCTGTTCGACCTTATGGCCGGCAAGGGGCTGGCGCAGGAGCGGGTGGGAAATTTTGCCCTGCTGGACCAGGCGGGCTATGTGCAGAATCCTATGAATCCGGATCCCACCCGGTCAGTCCCTGGGGGCTGCAGAGGTGGGATGAGATGTTCTTCGGCGCCGTGGACTGGAAATACGTCTATCAGGCGCGTTTTCAGCAATAAGGACAAAAAGGCAAGGAATTATAAAGGCAGGAAGCCGATAGTGTGCTTCCTGCCTTTTTACTGGCTCTGAATAAGCCCGGTGAGGACCAGGCAACCGTCTTAGAGCTCCTCGGTAACCACCGGCAGAATGATCGCGGACGGCCGCTGGGCGTCAAAGTAGACTCTGTTATTCGCCACCCGGGGCGGCGTGTCTGTGTCGTCCAGCGCTGCGCCGTTATTCGGGTTTACCGCGAAGCGGGGAAAGTTACTGGACGTAACATGGATGCCAAGTCGGTGGCCTTTTTCGAAGGTCTGAGCGGTGCTCCACATGTTGATAACCAGTTTTTCCACTTCGCCCGGCGTCATCAATGCGACGTCTTCAGGTCGTTGACCCTTGCGGAATCGGCCTCGGATCGGATAGTCGAGGATCAGGGCTTCGTACCCGTCCGGGTAGATGTCGACCAGCTTGACGACGAAGTCCGTATCCAGCACATCCGTGGAGACAAACAGCTCCATGTCAATGTGCCCCGCCACAACCAGGTTGTCCTCCAGAACCGGTGTCTGGAAGCGCAGATAGTCCTGGCGCTGACCGATTTCGCGCTGATCACGGGGTCCCACATCACTGCCGAGGTTCTGGCCGCCAACAGTTGGAACCGGGTTTTCAGGATCGAACCGGTAGCTGATGGAGGCTGAGTCCTGCCGTGGCGGCGCGCTTCCGATACTAATATCCGGCTGCAGGTAAAAGCGCGTGGGTTCGTGCGCGGGTGGCCAGCTGTCGGCCTGAATAACACGATTTAACGGCGAAACCTGGCCCTTGCGTGCTGACGCCATCATGTAATAGCTGACCGGTGGCTCGTCCATGATGCCGTTATCAATGTCCTTAAGCCAGTAGTCCCACCAGCGCAGTTGCTGTTCGATATCACCACTGATCAGACCACCGCCCGGATACTCAAGATCTCCCTGTAGAGCACCGTGTCCAAAGGCGCCCATGAACAGTTTCTGCTTGCCGCGTGCCCGCTCGTGGCCCTCGTTCTGCAGGTAGACGTAGTTATACAGTGATCCCTCAGCGTAGATGTCGTGCCAACCACCGACGTTATAGACCGGAATCTGGACATTGTGTCGGTGGAATAGGAAATCCGAATCCAGCCAGCCCTGGTCGAGCACAGCCCGAGCCTTGTAGGCGGCAATGGCATCGTCACTGACTCCCTGGCCCCGCAGCCAGCCCCCGGAGTGGCTTTCTTTAAAGACACCGCCAACAAAACGGGAACGATAAAAAAGGCTGTCTGGCGCTACGGTAACGTAGGCTGCGGTTAGATGAGGTGGTGCAGCGGCGGCCGCCAGGTTCGAGGTGATACCCGGTGCCGAAGTGCCAAAGATGCCGATTTTCCCGTTGCTGAATTCCTGTGCTGCAATCCACTCAACGGTATCGTAACCGTCGTCAATATCCGTTTCGAAAGGTCGGTTCTCTCCCCCGGATGCATTGCGCCCTCGCACATCCTGGCTCACAAGCGCATAACCCCGGGAGGTGAAGATGGTGGCACTGCGATCGGCGCCATTCTTATTGTAAGGCGTCCGCGTCAGCACTGCCGGCCAGGGTCCATCTCCCTCCGGCAGGTAGAGGTTGGTGGCCAGAACAACGCCATCGCGCATCGGCACCATGACTACGTGTTTCTTGAACTCGTCTTGTGCCCACGCGACCGGGATCGCACAACATAAAGCAAGGAATGCCAGGGTCAGAAGGCGCATTGAATTCACTCGGTTCTTATACATGATGGGCTTTCCGTCATTCTTGTTGTTTGAAGGAAATTACTTTACGCGAGGAACAACCCGGCGGCAAGGAGGTACCCAGTGTCTGCCATCCAGGCTCATTGGACATCGATTCCGGCCTCGCCTAAAATGCCCGGCACAATCAGGAGCCTCCGATCAATTACCAGAGCATTGTGGTAATTGATCAGAGGTTCCTTAACTTGCATCGGATTTACGTTCCGATCAGCAAAAGGAAATACTATGAAGCAGAGTGTAGTCGTCGCGGCGTTGTATCATTTCGCCAGATTTCCCGATTTTCATTCCTTTCAGCAGCCCCTGAAAAGCATCATGCTGACCAATCAGGTGCGAGGCACCTTATTGCTGGCGAGGGAGGGCATAAACGGTACCATCGCCGGGTCACGGGAAGGGATTGATGCCGTTGTGGCTCTGATCAGACAGGACTCCCGTTTCGCAGCTATCGAGATCAAGGAATCCTATACCGATGAGAACCCTTTCTACCGCACCAAGGTCAAGCTCAAGAAAGAGATTGTCACCATGGGCGTGGAGGACATTGATCCTAACCACATAGTCGGCACCTATGTCGACGCCAGCGACTGGAATGCATTGATCTCCGATCCCGAGGTCCTGCTGGTCGATACGCGTAACAGGTACGAGTATCAGATCGGCACCTTTCAGGGTGCCGTCAATCCGGAAACCGACTCGTTCCGCGAATTTCCGGAGTTCGTGGCACAACAGCTGGACCCTGAGAAACACCGCAAGGTGGCGATGTTCTGCACCGGCGGAATTCGCTGTGAAAAGTCCACTGCCTATCTCAAGCAGCAGGGCTTCGATGAGGTATATCATTTGAAAGGTGGCATCCTTAAATACCTGCAGGATGTGCCGAAGCAGGAAACTCTCTGGCAGGGCGAGTGCTTCGTCTTTGATAACCGGGTGACAGTCAATCATGACCTGGAAAAAGGTGAGTACGACCAGTGCCACGCCTGTCGTATGCCGATCAGTGACGAAGACAAGCTGAGCGAACACTACCAGAAAGGGGTCAGTTGTCACTATTGTCACGACAAGCACAGCCGGCAACAGGTGAAACGCTATGCTGAACGGGAGCGGCAGATGGAGCTGGCGCGGGAGCGTGGTGAGAATCACATCGGGCAGCCAATGCAGACGCTCATTGAAGAGCGAAAGCGGGAGAAGTTGCGCTTCAAGGATCAGCAAAGGAAACGGTCGGCTACGACCGGTTAGGGATCCGGTTTGCTGGAAATTTACTTGCAGGTAGGAGGATGAGCCGAATCACGAGGTTGCCCTGGTTCTTTAGCGACGGCGTTTTTTGGCCGACGTGCTGGTTGGAGAAGTGGCAATCAGTGACTCCGAACGGCCTGGTCAGGCAGGGCTGTCATGCTGCTGCGGACCGCGCCCCTCCGGGGTGCCTTCACTCTGAAAAATGCCCTGAAGGGCGGTCATTTTTCGCCGTTCAGCGCGGTCCTTGATTGCAGCCGCACGACAGCCCTGCCTGACCAGGCCTTAGGCCTCAGCTCAGGATGGTGCCAGGCGGCTTCGATAACACCTGCAGCGATTGGTAGTTGTAATCAAGGTTCGTGGCAAGTTGGGGAGGATCAGATTCCCCTGGGCCGGTGCGACCTCCGAACGGGTACTTACTCTTGTTCCGAAATCCACAACAGGCCCAGAAAACACCAACTGGTACACTTGCCGCAGTCAACCGCCTTGCCAGCTTGCGGGCGCTTGGTTTGTGGGAAGATTGGCGCAAGGCTTTTGTTTGGCGAACGTGGAGCCCTATTTGGCCAGTCTGGCAATTTCCCAGGCATCTTTTTGTGCGTCTGTGCGTCTGTGCGTCTGTGCGTCTGTGCGTCGCTACGCTCTGTGCCACTCGAAAAGCAGCATCGCTGTCAGTACAGGTTACCGCTGCACTAGTCTGTGAGCTACTGCTGCAAGTCGAAGTTCTTTTTTGATCAAGCGGACGCCTGAAGGTATCTGTCTATGTTTATCAGAAGCGGTAAACCTCGATCGTCCCGTCCACGGTGACGCGTGCGAACCAGAAATCGTCGATGGACCAGGCGGCGAAAGGGGAGCCGCCCCGGTCTGCCACGATCACTCCGTAGGAACGCCCTGACCGTCCCTGGCCCGGTGCCGATTGCGGTATTCGGTTGGCGTCATACCAAATCGGGTCTTAAACGCCGTATTGAACGATGACATCGACGTGAAGCCCACGTCCAGAGCGATACTGGAAATGGAACTGTTGTCCGCCACCAGCCTGGAACTGGCTTCCGTCAATCGGTAGCTGTTGAGAAACTGGTTGAAATTCTTGAATTTCAGTTCCTTGTTGATGAGCCGGCGCAGACGGTATTCCTGTACCCCGAGCTGCTCCGCGAGGGTGGTGATGGTCAGCCCGTGCTGACTGAACAGGCGCTGGTTCGCCACCAGTTCCAGCACCCGGTTCATCAGCAGGTGATTCTGGTTATCCGATGGGATCGCAACCGGGCCACCTTCCGGGGGCGGGGCCGGACCGGGTTCCGTCAATACATTCAGGGTCCGATTACTAACCCGCAGGACCGACAGGTTGAACACCAGTCCCAACAGGAACAGATAGAGTGGAAACAATGCCGAAGGGACCGGCGTGCGCGAGAACAGGCTGAAACTTTCCAGAAAGGGATCGGCAAAGGTGAAAAAGCTGTTCAACCCGCGGATGGCGAGAAAGGCTCCGACACTGACCACGAAGATTACCCGGAAGCGACGCCGCTCCTCAACCAGGTCGGCCCGGTAGCCCTGGACGGCCAACAGGATGGCAAGGCACGCATAGCAGACCAGGATCAATTGGGGAATGGCGTAAATGAGCAGGAAATACAAGTCGCTGTTGGTCAGACTGTTATTGTAAAACGGCACTCCGACAGCCCGGGAGACGATGAAATACAGAATCGGAACCCAGAAAAGCCGGTTCAGTTTTACATTGTCGGTGAACAGCCGGAACGCCAGGTACCAAAGCACAAAAGGGGTCAGCGTTCCGATCCGGAACACCAGATAACTGAGCAGCGGACTGGTAGTTAAAGCACTGAAATCGCCCAGCACATAGCAACCCAGACAGGCGCTCAGAACCCCGATCAGCCTGCCTTCGAATCCCTGGCTGAAAAAAAGAAAGGAAATGCTGACGGTAATCAGCTGTGATAGGGCGAGCAGAACGGCAATATCGGTCAGCGATAACATAGAATGGCGAAGATAAGTGAGCGCGACGGGCTTTGCAAGGACAACGAATACCACTTCGCGACAGGCCTGTTGGCAGCCCGTTCCAGACTGCCAATGCAGCCAATCAGGCACACAGTCGTCATTGAAATTCACGGGCCAGCTGAACGAATGCTCTGAAACCACTACCCATTGGTTAAAGTCCGCGCATCCGCCGGTTTGGCACCCTGAATTTCAGAATCCGCAGGCGCTTTTTCAGAATCAGATAGCGATTGTTAAAAAATCCGTGAGACAGTTGCACAAAAATCTGCTCAAATCATACTCACAACAATAATCGACAAAGTCTGAGAATTCCCTGAGCCGCGCCTGGGTACCCTTCCGGGTCGGGCTCCGTCCCGGACTTACTTAACCACCGTGAGAGTGAAGCGTATGAATTACCATCGAAGCCTGTCCTGTCTGAAAATTCCGACCCGCCTGCTGACCCTGGTTGCCCTGCCGCTGCTGGCGGGTGCCGGAGCTGCCAGCGCCCAGAGCGCTGCCGTCACCTTCCACAAGGATATCGAGCCGGTTCTGCAGCGCAGCTGCCAGAACTGCCACCGGCAGGGCGGCGTCGCCCCGATGCCACTGGTCACCTACGAGCAGGTGGCTCCGTTTGCCGGGTTGATCGAGTACAAAACCGCGCTGCGCGACCGGGCTGGCGCCATGCCGCCCTGGTACGTGGAAAAGGACATCGGCATCCAGAATTTCAAGAATGACCCCTCTCTGAGCGACGAGGAAATCGCCGCCATCTCCACCTGGGCGCGCACCGGCGCCCCAAAGGGTGATGAAGCCGACGCCCCGGCTCCGCTGGTGTTCGACGACAACGTCAAGTGGACCCTCGGGCAGCCGGACCTGGTGGTCAATACCCAGGATTTCTTCATGGAGGCAGGGCGACCGGACTGGTGGGGTGAACTGGCCCGCGTACCAACCGGGCTGACCGAAGACCGCTATGTCCAATCCGTGGAAATCGTCGAGGTAAATGACGTACCCAGTGCTGGAACCGGCCGGGAAACCGTCGGCGGACGCTATATTTTCCACCACATGATCTGGCGTACCGAAGTACACGACGAGAACGGTAATCCGATTGACACCGAAACTGTCGGCTGGCCGGTGCACGAAGTGGGCCGAAATCCGGATATCTTTGATCCGGAGGCGGGACGACTGCTGCGGGCCGGTGCCGTTTTCGCCACCGATTCCGTGCACATGCACTCTAATGGTCGCGACACTACCGGCCACCTGGAAATCGGATTCAAGTTCCACCCGGTCGGCTACGAGCCAAAATTCCTGCCTGTGACACTGGGCCTGGGCAATGGCGTGGATATCAGTATTGCCGGTAACGAAAAAGACCAGGAGCTGCACGCCTACACGGTGCTGGAAAATCACACCAAGCTCATCACCTTTGAACCGCACCTGCACGCCCCGGGCGAACGTATGTGCCTGGAAGCGATCTGGGGTTATACCGTGGAGACGCTTTCCTGCGTAGGCTATGACCATAACTGGGTGCGCGGCTATCCGTTCGACGACGACTATGCGCCGCTGCTGCCCAAGGGCACCATCCTGCATATTACCGGTTACATGAACAATACCGACAGCAACCCCAATGTGCCTGACCCGCGCAATTGGCAGGGTTCGGGCAACCGTTCGGTCACCAACATGTTCATCGACCTGGGTATCCGGGTGAAGCTTACCGATGAGCAGTTTTTCGACGAGATGGAGCAACGGCGCCAGAACCTGAGCCTGGGCCCCAATGACCATGTCATCGGTTGCCCGCTATGCCTGGCTCCACTGGTGGCACCACTGCCGGAAACCACGGACAGCGATAACGAACTGGACGATGACATTGCTCTGCAGACAAGCATTCAGAATTAAACAAGAAGAGACAGTGATATGAAAAGCATCACCACACGCACCCTGCTGATAGGATTTCTGCTGGTCTTCACCAGCTCCGCCGCGCTGGCCCAGCTGAGTTATCGGAAAGGACAGCACGTGGAACCGGCGTATGAGGGCTGGCGAGAGAACGCCGACGGCACGTTTTCTTTCATCTTCGGATACTTCAACGAAAACTGGGAGGAGAATCTGGATATTCCGGTCGGAGAAAGCAACTTCTTTTCGCCCGGCGACCCGGACCGCGGGCAGCCGACCTATTTCCTGCCCCGCCGCAATCGCTTCACCTTCGAGGTAAGGGTGCCGGGGGACTGGGGCGACAGGGAACTGACCTGGACGGTGACGTCGCCGAACGGTGTAACCCGAACCGCCTATGCCACTCTGGCCACCGACTACGGTATCGATAACATCATCATCGCGTCGGAAACCGGCTCGCTTGGTGCCGGCACCAGCAGCCCGGAGTCCCGCGCCAACATCCCACCAAACCCGCGCCTGCTGGGCGACCGGATCCGCACCGCCAGGGTCGGTGAACCCATTTCGATCCGCACCCAGGTGATCGATGACGGTATTCCCAGGCCGGGCCGGGTCGGCAGCAGCACTTCGTTCAAACCGGCAAGTCATGAAGAGTGGATGGAAGGTGTTCTGAGGCCGCCACGACGTACCACGGTGGGCAAGGTCAACGGTCTGTTCCTGTCCTGGAACAAGTACCGTGGCCCCGGCGAAGTCAAATTTTCGCCCGAGCAGGTGAAACCCTGGGAGGATACCCGGGCCTCGGCCAATTCCCCGTGGGGTGCCCTCTGGACCCCGCCCCCGGTACCTGATGCCGGTGTCTACGAGGTCACCGCTACTTTCTCCGAGCCCGGCACCTACACGCTATGGGGGCGGGCCGATGACGGCGGGTTGTACGGTGACACTTACATAACCGTCAACGTAACCCCCTGAGTACAGTCAGCAGGTTCCCTTCTGCCGGTTGCGCTGCACCTCTCCAGTCAGCGCAGCCGGCCACCTTTACCGACCCGTTGCCCCGATCTCTCTGCTGAGCCCGCATACCTCTGGTCGGGCACCAGGTGTTACCGTTCTCCAGGTTCGTAGTGCCGGGTCTCGCCTGCCGAGTGCAGTGCCAGACAGCCACACGTGTCACCACACCAGAATTTTCAGCATGGTGTGATCAATTGTTCGTCGATATCGGCTGCGGAAGGATAGGTGACAAGCGGCGTGCTCTCGAGTCTGGGCTTATCTCGAGTCTGCCGTGCCGAAGAGAAGGTAAGGAAATTTTGAGTGGGCTGAACAAATGAATCGGCGCCGAGCTGTAGCAGATCGACGCCGATTCAACACACATCAATGGCCCGTTTTAAAGGGTAAAATCCAGGCTCAGTGAAAGCGTCCTGCCGAACGGATCATACAGTCTGGTTTCAAGTCCACCAGGAATCGGCAATGCGTCCGGCATCCAGTCAAAGACGTTGTTCACATTTACTCCCAACGTGACGTCCTGGCCAAATCCGAAAACGCTACCCAGATCATAGCTGTAATTCAGGTCAAGCTGATAGCCACCTTCAACCGTGGTAGGTCGGATGATATTAAGCGTCTCAGGAAGTCCTGCGCGGGGAGTGGTAATGGGCGCGTTGCTATTGAACTTGATGTCCGATGTATAGCGCACAGTAGCATGGGTTCTATGACTTCCAATGAGCCAGTCAAACCCGATATTGGATTTCCACGCCGGTAATGGCGGCGCCTTTGCCGTCTGACCATTCTGGAAGCCAACCGCGACGAAGGAACCGTCCAGGGTATCGAAGATATATTCATCGATATAGGATGCTCTGAAACTTGCACCAAACTGACCCAGGTCATCCATAGTCCAGCTATAGCTGGCGGCATAGTCCCAGGCCTTAACAGACACCGATTCAACGTTCTCTGGTACCTCGATAAACAGAACTGCATCTCGATTGGCATTGCGGGTTACGAGCGGGTTGGGGTTAGCATCAAGCCAGGCGTTGGCAGCAATTCGACTCGGAGTCCCTGGCGTAGGATCATAATTGGCTACAGTATAGCCTGTGGCTTTCAGCATGCGGGCGAAGTCATCGAGCACAATATCGATACTGTCCGGGGACACAATGCGGCCGTCGTATTTAATGACCTGATAGTCAATACTGAAGGTCAAATTATCGATAGGCTCGTAGGTAAAACCGACGTTAATGATTTCTGACTCTTCGGTATCCAGATTCGGGTTAGGCGAATTACAGGACTCTACACCTAACAGAGTTGTTCCGGTAATCGGGTCGGCGCCATCACGTTCAGTTCCACAATTGGTCAGGCGTAAAGCCCCGATCTGAGAGGGTTCGGGTGCCAGGAAGCCTTCTCCCCAGGACGCTCGCAGGGCCAGGGAATCAAACGGTTGATAGCGCAATGCAACTTTCGGAGTTGCCGTCGGGATGCCGATTTCCTCAAACTTCTCGTACCGGCCTGCAACCTGTGCGGACAGGTTTTCCAGAATGGGGATCTCCAATTCCACAAACGTCGACTTTACATACTGCGTATCGTAGGTTTTTGGCGGGGTTCCACGTCCCGGTGCTCCCAGTGTGGTAGTCCAGTTATTGCCGATTCTGTCCAGATACCTTGGCTGTGAGGTATCGATAAACTTTCTGGCGTGAACACCAAAGGCCATCTGCAAAGGCCCAGCCGGTAAGTCCAGTACTTCACCTGTTACATAGGAGTCGAAAGTCATCAGCCGGTCACGATTGAGCTCCTGGTCTGTATTGGTAAACATCCAGTCCAATACTTCCTGAGAGTTACTGGTTACACCGGCAACATAGTGCGGAGAACGTGGGTCCGAGGACAGCAGAGGGTTGTAATACTCGTTACCGTTGGGCCCGCCCTGACCGTTCATGGCCGCTACCCAATGGCTGTATTGAGGCTCATAGGTCTGGTAATTCCATCTTCTGGTCTGGTAGGTGAAAGAAGTTTCCCCAGACCAGCTTGTATTGCCCATGTTATAAGCGAAGCTCAATTTGGTCCGGTCTGTCGTAAAATCTGAGTCATCTTCCGCGGACCCATAACCAGATACGTAGCTTGGGGTGGTTCCTGGCCCTTGTCCGTACCCACTGACCAGTCGCAGGGCAAGCGGGTAAACATCCGCGCCCCAGGGATTGGCCGGATGACTAGCCGGCATTACCATGAATGGCTTCCAGGCACTGGAAACGGGGCTCATGGGCTCGGTAATAAAAGTTGACAGGCGATGGTTATAGCCGAACTGCAGCTCGGTTCGCAGCCAGTCAGTAGTCTGCCAGGTCAGATTTGCCCACAGCGCCTGTTCCTCTTGCGGGCGAACGTACTGAATCCATTGGCCGTAGTTGAAAACACAGCGATCCTGAGTTGAACTTATAGGAGTAAACCGGCCGCTGGGGGCAAAGCCGCGCCGGCCCTTGACTTCATTCCCTTCGTTAAAAGTTTCACAGGACGGGTCGACGAGGGAAGCGCCCGAAGTCGTGGTTCTCCAGGTACCGCCAGGGCCGTCCTGAAACTCGTCGTTGTCAGCTGCCAGGTACTTGGATCGCTCATGGCGCATCAGAGGCGTGCTTTTTGTAAACTCTGCAGCAACCACCCAGTTGAATCTTTCCCAGGAACCCCCGTAAAGCACAGAGGTTCTCATCTGTTCCGTATCCCCGCCGTCATCTGTCTGATAGAAAGCATTGGCCTTGACGCCGTCGTAATCCTTGATAGGGATGATATTGACAACACCAGCTACCGCATCTGCGCCGTACAGCGCCGCGCCACCGTCCAGAACCACTTCCATACGGGAAAGAGCAATACTTGGAAGCAGGGCACCAACTTCCGACTGATTAACCACTCGACTTCCATCCAGCAAGGTCAGAGTACTGCTGTCACCTAGACCGCGTAAGTTGAAACCGGTGGAGGTTCCGTCCTGACCGCCCCCGGGCCCACCGAGAACGTTGGACACGGTATCAGTATTTGCCGTGAACGTGAGGTCACGCATGTAATCCCCGATCCTGACGCTGCCCTGGTCTGCAATACTTGCTGCAGTCAGGGTTTCAACCGGGGATGCACCGTTGAAGGAGCTATTGCGGATAAAGGAACCAGTTACGACTACTTCCTCTACTGTGCGGTCCTGTTGTGCGATCGATACGTTTGCCTGGGATAGGGCCACAACGATACCGGTGAAGAGTAATTTCCTGCGAACACCTGATTTCTCTCTCGGATTCAGCATTTGTGCAACGCCTCCTATTGTTATTTATTATTGTTTTGCAAGCCGATAGTACTATTTTTTGAACAACCGTCGATACCTTTTATGTTAAGGAACCTCTGGGAATACCACTTGATAGTTACTACGATGCTCTGTGGAAGTCTGTCGGGCCACGTGGGGGTGGCCCCTCGAACACGGACGCCCGCATGCCGGCACTCAAAAGGCGGGGAGCAGGATTTGTACTGCAATTTCTCACAAAGTCTTCCGGGAATGTCTCAGAGGCAGGCTATGCAAGGGTAGCGGCCGCATGTAAGAATCACCCGTTTCCGGGCTGCTGGCTCGGAAGAATTACTGGAATCCGGCGCGCAGGGCCGCCGCGAGGATCTTCATGGAATACCTTTCAGAGTACACCCGTTTTTTCACTGCGTTGCTGGTGATCCTCGACCCGTTTGCGGTCATCCCGATCCTGCTGGCCCTGACTCAGCGATACACTGCGAAAGAACGCAACAATGCCGTTAGTGTTGCCGCATTGACGGTCTTTATTGTGCTGGCACTTTCCGCTGCATTCGGCGAAAACATGCTGACAGTGCTTGGTGCCAGCCTGCCCTCTTTCCGTGTAGGTGGCGGCATCATCCTGTTGCTGATGGGGCTGGCCATGTTGCGTGCGGAACCAGGGCAGATGCGTACTACCGCCGGCGAACAGGAAGCCGCCCAGAGTTCCGAAAGTATTGCCATTGTGCCTATTGCCATCCCTCTACTGGCCGGACCAGGGTCTATAAGCACCGTAATTATCCAGATGCAGCGGCCGGGTGCCGACAATCATCTGATATGGGTCATAGGGGTGACTTTTCTGGTCTGTCTGATTGTCTGGCTGGTTCTTCGCCTCGCTGGACCGATCGGTAAAGTTCTGGGGCCAATCGGCATAAATGTCATGAATCGCCTGTTTGGTCTGATTCTCACGGCTCTCGCCATCGAGATTATGGCCAATGGCCTGCGGGGATTATTCCCGGCACTGGCCGGCTGAGCCCTGGTTCAGCAGCACTCAGCAATTCACTTATTAATTATTAGCCTTCCGAAACTGCGACACTTTGCGGGTTCAGACCTGCTAGAAACCGACAACAACATGGTGACAGATCAGATAATAATCTATTTCGTCGTCTGCGCTTTTACAGCGTTGAGCCTGGGTCTGCTGATGTCACTGGTGAAATTGCCGGTCTTCACAGGCTACATTCTTGCCGGTGCACTGCTGGGGCCTCATGGGATGGGCTTTCTGGCTGACGAGGAGTTGATGAATCGGCTTGGCTCTGTCGGAGTCGTGCTGCTGTTGTTTTTTGTCGGAGTGGAAATTTCACCTGGCCAGATTATTGCGAAATGGCGCGTCGCGCTGTTGGGCACCCTGCTTCAGGTATTGTTATCGGTCGGGATCGTCAGTGTGCTCGGTATGTTCTTCGACTGGCCACTGGCGCGTATTATTCTTATCGGCTTCGTCATCAGCCTGAGCTGCACTGCGGTAGTGGTCGAATACCTCAAAGGGAAGGGTGAGATGACCACTCTGATTGGTCAGAATCTGCTCGCCATTCTGGTTATGCAGGATCTGTTCGTGGTTCCCATGCTGATAACCCTGGGTCTGCTGGGTGGCGAAGGGGTAGAGGTTTCCACCCTGTGGCGGCAGCTTTTCGGTTGCGTCCTTATCGCGGCAGTATTGGTCTGGGTCATTCGTAAAGACCGGATATCCGTTCCGTTCATGGACCGGTTAAGCAATCAGCCCGACCTGCAGATTTTTGCGGCCCTGTTGTTGTGTTTTGCGCTGGCCTTCATCACCGGCGTTCTGCATCTTTCCACCGCGCTTGGCTCGTTCTTTGCCGGCATGCTGGTTGGAAGAATGGATGAGTCTCACTGGATCAACACCAAGCTGGAAGCCATCAAGATTATTTTTGTTGCCCTGTTTTTCGCCTCGGTGGGTGCCCTGATGGATGCGCGGTTCATGCTGGAATACTGGCTGCAGATTATCTTACTGGTGGCGCTCATACTCGTTGCCAACACGCTGATTAATGCGGCGTTGCTGAACTTGCTGGGGCTTGGCAGGTGGGATTCCCTCTATGGTGGTGCGCTGATGGCGCATGTCGGTGAATTCAGTTTCGTTCTGGCGGCCATCGGCTTGAACGTGATGATAGTGACGGAAATATCCTATCAGCTCACCATCTCGGCCATCGCCATCACGCTGTTTGTAGGGCCGATCTGGGTCAGTCTGATCAGGCGCCTGCTTGGCGAGCGGCCTGTGGACCTCCCGAAAGAGCAGGGTTGATCAAGGAGCCGCTGATCAGCTACCGCAATTGCTCCGGTCTTCAGACGAATTCGCTGGCATAGCGCATTGCCGCCGACATGCGCAGGCCTGTCAAGGCAGTGCAACTTAGCCAGCGGGTCTGTCTGAAGGCCCCGCCGGGCGGGATTCCATCGAGGGCATTAACGGCCGGACAGCTGCCTGGGTGGCGACAGTCTCAGCCTGACGAGGAAGCCCGCCGCAGCCGGTCATTGATGGCCCGGCCCAACCCCTCGTCAGGTACCCACTCGGCAACTACCACTTCCACCGGCAGGCTGTTGAAAGCCCGTAACATGGCAAAGAAGTTGCTTGCCGCCTCCTGCAGGTTTCCTGAGGGTGACAGGATCCGCTGATACTGTGCAGGTATCGCGGGATGGGGGCGGCGAAACGCCAGTACGCCAACCTGTTCCTCGGGCAGGGTTTTCAGCAATTCATCGACGTCACCAACCAGCACCTTCCTGCCGGGATTGTAGTGACTGCTCAGCATGCCGGGTGCCTTGGGGTTGCTGCTGCTGGTACGCACTGCCACTTTCTGCTGCAGGTGGTCTTCGATGAATTCCAGGGGCAGGCCGCCAAGGCGCAGTATTTCCGGCTGCCTGCCACTGAAGTCGATAATGGTGCTTTCCAGGCCAACCCGGCAGGGCCCGCCATCAAGAATGTAGGGAATGCTTCTACCCAGCTGGTCCTCAACGTCCGCGGCCCGGGTCGGGCTGACAAAGCCGAAAGGATTGGCGCTGGGTGCTGCCAGCGGGAAGTCCAGCATCTTCAGCAAAGCCAGGGTCAGTGCGTGGTCTGGCACGCGCAGCGCGACGCTGGCCTGCCCGCTGGTCACCAGGTCTGGAATGATCGATTTTTTACGCAGAACAAAGGTAACCGGGCCGGGGCAGACCTCGCGAGCCAGCCTGAGAGCGGCGGGCGGCACCGCTTCGGCGTATAGAGAGAACGCCTCGCTATCGGCAACATGCACGATCAGTGGATCGAAGGCCGGACGGTTCTTTACGGCAAAGATCTGCACCACGGCGTTCCGGTCCAGCGCATTGGCGGCCAGGCCGTAAACGGTTTCCGTGGGTATCGCCACCAGTTCCCCGGCGCGCAACAGTTTCGCTGCCCGTAGGATGTCCTGCCCCAGTTCCGCCACGCCTGCCACCAGCCTCGTCTCTGATCCTGATTCTACCGTTGCCGGTATTTACCCAATCATTGCATAAATTCTTGGCCCAGGACCGCTTCGCTGCTTCCATAGCAGCATTTCCAGCGCCGTACTCAATTTTTCTGGCTATCACGTAGAGTGACTACGCTCAATCCATAAAAACCTCCGTGCGACGCTGGAAATACTGCTCTGAAAGCTCCTGACCTCAACAATTTATGCAATGATTGGGTTCCTGCAGCGTGAAAGGTAGCCCCTTGACCGCGGCTTGTCCACAGACCTGGCAGCCCGCCGGAGTCCGGCCCTCAGTCCAGCGCTGCCGCTGGCTGTTTTCCGGTGCCTTTCTGCGCTATAGTCCGAGCGAATACCAGCCGCCGGGGAATTCAGCCCGGCGAAAAATAAAGAGCTATTTCATCTGGTTGGCGCGTCCCGGTGGGCGCGGGCGAACAAGCGCAGGACGTTGATGATCGGGCGTTCGACGGTCCGGACAGGAGCATAAAGAAACCTATGGCTGCCAAGCAAACTTCAAATCGCTGTGTAATTAAACTGCTGCCCGAGCAATTCGAGGGTACTGGAAGCCGGCCGTTGTTGCTGCTCTCGGGCCTGTTCGTGCTGTTGAGCCTGTCCTTTGGGACAAGGGCCCAGAGCAGCGATCTGGGGCGTATAGCCTCCTGGCTGGCCCTGGACGCACCAACCGGCCACGAACACCATGCTGCCGAAGCCCTGCAGGCGAATTTTCCGGGCTGGGAGACTGACCGCTTTGGCAATCTGGTAAAAACGATCGGCACCGGCATGCCACATCGGGTGGTGGCCTGTGCCCTCGACTCCTATGCCTATGCGGTCAGCCAGATCACAGAGCAGGGTTATCTGCGTTTACATCGCATCGGGTCCGGGTCACGTCACCCACTCTGGGATCAGGCCCATGAGGGGCAGCAGCTGCGTATTCTGACGCGCAGTGGCCCACTGGTGGGGGTGACCGCCGTGGCCAATGGTCACTTCGCCGCGCAACACCGCAGCGAGACCGCACTGGTCTCCGCCGACGACCTGTGGTTGGACGTGGGAGCCTCCTCGGCGGGAGAAGTGGCGGAGATGGGTATCGCGCTGCTCGACCCGGCAATCAGACATCTTCCTGCCTGGTATTACGCCGATGAGGTGGCAGGCCCCCGGGCCGGTGCCCGCGTGGGATGTGGCGCGGTTTTTTCCGCTGCCGAGGCCGGCATCAACGAACAGGGGCGCACCAGTTATGTGTTAAGCACCCAGCAGGTGTTTGGCTGGACCGGGTTGGGTGCGGCACTGCGACAGCTTGCTCCGGTAGATGCGCTGGTGATGGTGGGGCCGGGGCAGTCGGAAGCGGGGCTGGAGCGCCTGGAGAGTGTCGGCAGCCGTTTCGATGCCGTGCTGGACCGTGTCGGCGTGGAGACCGTGGTGAGGCTGACTCCGGCAGTCCACAACCCGGACGCTCTGATGGAGCGCGTAAGCCTGTCTTCGGCGCAGCAGTTATTGAGCAGCCTGGTCAGAACAATCAACCCCTTTGCTCCGGTGCCAGGCTGGCAGGCGGCCCCCGCGCCGGAGCGGCCGGTGAACGATGAGCCGTCCCGCTGGGGAAGCCGCTACGCACCCACGGCCCTATTGGAAACCGCCGGGTTGCTGGACCGGCTGGCCGAATTGTCGGCCGTGCCCGGACACGAAGGTCCGGTTCGTCACCTGGTTTACAACGAGCTGCCGGATTGGGCCCGGGAGCGGGCTCAGATCGACGACATGGGTAACCTCTGGGTAGACATGGGGCCTGCCGATGGCGAGGCCACGGTGTTTGTCGCGCACATGGACGAGGTGGGCTGGGAGGTGGCTGGCATAGAGGCCGATGGTACCGTGAACCTGACCCGCCTGGGCGGAGCGGTTGCCACCGCCTGGGAAGGGCAGCCGGCCTTGCTGCAGCTGGATGCATTCAGCGATGGCGCCTCCGAACCGGCGCCGGCGCAGTTACGGGGCGTCTTCCTGAACCGGCAGGAGCCGCTCGCTAAGCAGCCCGAACAGGTACAGGCCTGGTTCGGCAGGGATGCTGACCAGTTGGCGGCCGCCGGTGTAAAGGTCGGTATGGGATTGACCGGATACAAGCAGGGCTATCGCATGGGACTTTATCGCTTTGGCTCCAGATCCATGGATGATCGCGTCGGCACCGCCGCCCTGGTGCTGGCCATCAAGGGTCTGGATCCAGCCGCGCTGGACCACCGGGTGATCTTTGCCTGGTCGGTGCGCGAGGAGGGCGGATTGCGCGGAGCCGGGCAGCTGGCCCGGAAATTTGGTATGCAGACCCGGCGTGTGTACAGCATCGACACCTTCGTCACCTCGGACACACCGTTGGAGTCACCGCACTTTGCCTATGCCCCGCTGGGTAACGGCCCCGTACTGCGCTCAGTTGAAAACAGCGGTCTGGCGACACCCGATGAGCTGGATAGAAACCGTAGCGTTGCCGAAAAGGCCGGTATCGAAGTACAGATAGGACTGACCCAGGGCAGCACCGATGGCACCGCGTTTACCTTTTTCGGGGCCCCCAATGCCGGTCTGTCCTGGCCCGGGCGCTACAGCCACTCACCGGCGGAAATAGCGGACCTGCGGGACATAGTGGACCTGGTGCGATTGATCGAGGCGTTTGCCAAGGCTGCGCCCTGAGGAGGAACCCTGAACGTAGACAGCCGAAAGCTGCGGCTGAACGCCCGTTGACGGCAATCCTGAATGCGGCGTTGTAGAGTTGCTCCTCTGGCGCCCCTGGGGAAGCTTCACAGCACCAGAGCCCAATTAGCCGTTGAAGGGGGCAGACCCACCATAAAGAAAGAGAGAATTAACAACAGTAGTAGCAACAGGAAGAATAAAACGGAAGGCGACGACCTTCGGCGAAGAGGAAACCCTATCATGCTGAGAAAAACCACCCTGATGCTGGCACTGGCTGCGCTGATTACAAGCCTGCCGGTGCTGGCCCAGTACCCGCAGAGTCTGCTCAATCAGAAAAGCACCTTTAACCGGCTTGGGGCGACGGCCCTGGGCGAACCCTTTGTCGGGGTGACGACCTCGGCAGGCCTGCAGACCGGATTGTTTCCCATCCGCAGTACCGGCGTGTCGACGGCGCCGATCGTGCAGGCCGCTGAGCAGTTTCTGGCGACCCTGGATGACGTGCAACTGAGCCGCAGCCACTTCGCCTATGACGACCCCGAGTGGCGCAACTGGTCCAATGTGGACGTCGGCATTTTTGCCCGTCACGGTCTCAGCCTGGAGGAGATGAGTGCTAGTCAGAAACAGGCGGCCTGGAACCTGCTGGAAGTGTCATTGAGTGCCAAGGGACTGCAGCAGACCCGCGACATCATGAAGACCGAGCAGACCCTGCTGGAATTGAACGGTGAGCCGATCCGCTACGGGGAAGAAAAATACTATGTCACCCTGATGGGCATCCCGTCAGCCGAGGAGCCCTGGGGCTGGCAGCTGGACGGGCACCATCTGGTGATCAACTTCTTTGTGCTGGGCGATCAGGTGGTGATGACACCCGCTTTCTGGGGCGGGGAGCCGGTATTTGCGGAATCCGGCCAGTACGCCGGCAACGTGATTCTGCAGGCTGAGCAGGATCGCGGCCTGGCGTTCATGCAGTCCCTGGATGCTTCGCAACGGGCCCGCGCCACGCTGAGTGCAGACAAGGTACGCAACGACCAGCTGGCCGCCGCCAATGAGGACAACCTGGTACTCGATTACGCAGGCATCCCCGGCTCGGCGCTTACGGGCGCCCAGCGCCAGCAATTGCTGGAACTGATCCGTGTCTACGTGGGCAACCTGACCGAGCCGCAGTCCCTGGTCCATATGGAAGCAGTGGCCCAACACCTGGATGACTCCTGGTTTGCCTGGATCGGCGGAGTAGACGCCGATGCGGTGTTTTATTACCGGATTCACAGCCCGGTGATTCTGATTGAGTTCGATCATCAGAACCCGGTCGGCACCCTGCAGAAAAATGCCCGCGGCATACCTACCCGCGATCATATCCATACCGTGGTACGCACCCCCAACGGCAATGACTATGGCAAGGATCTTTTGCGGCAACACCTGGAGTCCCACCCACACTGATGATCCCGGGTTGGATCCGGGCGCATCCGTCCCGGGTCGTTAACGGGAAAATATCAGGTCGCCTCTGATTGATTGCCACAACGCTCTGCGGGAGTTTTTGTAATGAAAAAATTGGTTTGTGATAACGGGTACGGTTTGCCGGCGCTGGGCCTGGGCACCTGGAAATCGGAACCCGGTGAGGTCTACGCGGCGGTTCGCGAAGCTGTTCGCCTCGGTTATCGGCATATTGATTGTGCAGCCATCTACGGCAATGAGGCCGAGATAGGCAAGGCCCTGGCAGATGCCATGGCGGGCGGCGACGTGCAGCGTTCCGAGTTATGGATAACCTCCAAATTATGGAATGACTCACATAGAAAAGAAGACGTACAGCCGGCCCTGGAGAAAACCCTCGGGGATCTGCAGCTGGATTACCTCGATCTTTATCTGATGCACTGGCCGATTGCTTTCCGCAAAGGGGTGAGTTTTCCTCACGGGCGTGAAGAATTTCATACCCTGAATGAAGTTCCTCTCCCCGAAACCTGGAGCGCCATGGAATCCTGTGTCGACCTCGGACTGACCCGCCATATCGGGACTTCCAATTTCAGCGTCACCAAGCTGCAGACACTGCTCGGCGGGTGTCGCATTCGTCCCAGTGTCAATCAGGTCGAGCTGCACCCGCTCCTGACCCAGCAGAAGCTGAAGAAATTCTGCGACAGCAACCGGATTCTGTTGACCGCCTATTCCCCCCTGGGGTCCCGGGACCGGAACCCGGCCTTCAAGGCCAAGGATGAGCCCGACCTGCTGGCCATCGATGTGATAGCGGAAATAGCGGCCGCCCGTGGGATCACACCGGCACAGGTACTGCTGGCCTGGGCGGTGAACCGGGGTACTTCCGTGATCCCCAAGTCGGTCAATCCGCAGCGCCTGAAGAGTAATCTGGAGGCCGCGGCAATCACGCTGGACGACGCGGAGATGGCACGTATCGACGGGCTGGATCGCCACTACCGCTATGTGACCGGCTCTTTCTTTGCAGGCAGGCACAGTCCCTATACCATAGGGGGGATCTGGGACGAGTAATAATGTCAGGCAATCTGCGTCAATCCATTGCGTTCGTTAATCGCAGGCCCTTCGCGGGCTTGCACTTCAGCAGGTGGCTCTATTGAAAACTATAGGTTTGCTTGGTGGTATGAGTTGGGAAAGCACGGCAGGTTACTACCGGGCGATCAACCAGGGAGTGAAGGAAGCACTGGGCGGCCTGCATTCAGCCCGGATTGTCATGGTGAGTGTGGATTTTCAGCCGCTGGAAGAAATGCAGCGCGCCGGGGACTGGGATCGCATTACGGCTGTCCTGGTTCAGGCGGCCACTCAGGTGGAACGGGCCGGCGCGGACTTCCTGCTGATCTGTACCAATACCATGCACAGGGTGGCGCCTGCCATCGAGTCTGCCATCAATATTCCTCTGCTGCATCTTGCCGATGCGACCGCCGAGGAAATTGTGCAGGCCGGTATCCGTCGGGTGGGCCTGCTGGGTACTGCCTTTACCATGGAACAGACCTTCTACAAGGGACGCCTGCAGGAAAAGTACGGGATCGAAGTGATCGTGCCGGAGGCAGCGGCCAGGGACCGGGTCCATCGGGTAATTTACGATGAACTCTGTCTCGGCAGGATCGAACCGCAGTCCCGCGCTGACTACCTCCGTATCATCGATCAGCTTGCCGGGCAGGGGGCTGAGGCGATTATTCTCGGCTGCACTGAAATAGGCATGCTGATCGGTCATAGCGATACCGATGTCAGGCTTATAGATACCACGGCGGTGCATGCCCGCAAGGCGGTGGAGTTGGCTCTTGCATAGATCAGGGAACCTCTGATCAGACTTCCAAAGAGCATCGCAGCAGTAGATCTGAGGTTCCTTGGCTGAACTCAGGAACGGTCATGAATATAGAAATTCGTCCCGCAGGGGACAATGACGGAGATTTCCTCTATCGTGTCAAGCATGAGGCCCTGGGCCCCCTGATCGAATCCAGATGGGGCTGGCACGAGGAATACCAGCGGGGCCTGCACGAGAAGGACTGGCAGGAAAAGCCCTGGTCTGTCATCTACGCCGATGGCGCTGCCATTGGCACGGTGTCAGTGGACCGGCGGGAGAAAGCAGTACGATTGGGCGCTTTCTACCTGCTTCCCGAGCACCAGAATCAAGGTATCGGATCCCAGGTGCTGGACAGAATCCTTTACAGCTGCGACAAAGACCAACGCGACTGTGTGGTCAGCCTGCTGATCGGCAACAGGGCCTGCTCGCTGTTCAAACGCCATGGGTTCCGGGAAATAGACAGTGACGGGGCCCATACCAGGCTGCTGCGCAACTGGCGCTATCCCTGAGGCTATGGGGCAGCGCCAGGCTGATTTTCTAATTGCGGCCGCTGTGTGCATATTTTAGACTCGAGCCATAAACCCCGGTAACGGGGCCAGAAAGCGAAAATTACAAGAAAATTACAATAAACAACGGGAGAGAGCTGATGAGTGAGCTGACGACAGGTGGCGGGAAATCCAGATTGCCGATCATTCTTGGCGGAGGGCTTGGCGGCCTGGTGGTCGCAGCGGTTCTCGGGTTTATGATCTACTCCTCTATCTGTCCCTGCGAACGTACCCCCGGGGGATTCCTGTTTGGCGAACGCCCGGAACAGCCGGTCAGCGACTGGAGTTTTGCCAACCAGGTTGAACTCTGCCAGATTCAGATCTGGGCCGGCATCCGCCCCCATTCCATCAATCTTAACTGCATGGCGACCCCTGACGGCAATCTCTATCTCAGCTGCTCGGTGTGTGACACCAAATACTGGGCTGCCCGGGTGGGAGAAAATGAGCAGGGTCGCCTGAGGCTGAACGGGGTGGTATACCCGATAGTGCTGAATCGGGTCACGGACCCCGCGGAGATGGATCGTGCCTGGCAGGCCCGGGATGCCAAGCTCAACTCCCTGCCGAATCCGGTGGGGGCGCCGACACCCGGTGCGCCGCGGGCAGAGCGCTGGTGGACATACCGGATTGAGTACGCCAGCTAGCGTGTTGAATAGCGTCATGGGCAGGGCCTGCCAGGCAGAAACTGGCAAAAAGGCGCAGTATTCAGGACGTGAATGAGATGAGCCTGTTTTCAGCCAGATCCTGGCCGCGCAATAATTTTTCAACAGTCAGTCAGGGTCCGACCGTATTCTCAGATCAGCAGATTTCGGTAAATAGCAAAGATAAATTCATCCAAATCCAAGGAGTAAAGTGATGGCTACAATAAAAAACAGTAAGAATCGCGGTGTTCTGGCGTCGGTTGCCTGTGGCGCCGCCTTATTGACCACCGGTTCAGTCTGGGCCCAGGGGCAGTCCTGGGTGGATCTGGCCGTGCATAATTTCGGCGCCCCCATCAACACCATGTGGGCGGAGGGTGAGCTTTCTTTCGCCGATGACGGCACCATGGTTTTCTGCAGCGCCAGGGAAGACATGGCAGTCGCGCCCGGTGACCCGAAAGATCTGTACATCGCAACCTTCAATCCGGAGACCGGCACCTGGAACGAGCCGGAAAACATGGGTATCCCGATTAATGCGGCACCGGCCACCGACGTGGACCGGCTGCGCCGGGGCGACGACAGGGAGCCCTGGATCACGGCCGATGGCAACACGATCTACTTCAAGTCGGACCGCCTCGCTACCAGCAATCCCAACAATGCCACGGACCTGTTTGTCACCCGCAAGGTAAATGGCCAGTGGACCGAGCCGGAGCTGCTGGGTTACCCCATCAGCACCAATGAAGGTAATGAACACTGCCCGGCCATCCTGCAGGATGGTGAGACACTGTGCTTCGCGTCCCGTCGCGCTGGTGGCTATGGCGGCTCCGACATCTGGTGCTCCCAACAGGATGCCAGCGGCAACTGGATGGAACCGGTAAACCAGGGCCCCAACATCAATACCGCCGCCGAGGAATTCCATTTCACCCAGGACACCAGCGGCGTGGTGTATTTCACCTCCAATCGCGAGGGTGGGCTGGGAGACATGGACCTGTGGGGCAGCATGCAACTGGGCCCCAACAACTGGGGGCCGTCCTTTAACCTGGGGCCCCACGTGAATACTGCCGCCAGTGATATGTGCCCGGCTCTGCCGCCCGGCGGGGAGACCTTCAGCTGGTTCTCGAACCGCCAGGACAACAGTCTGGGCAATATAGATATTTTCTGGACCCAGAAGCTTAATGTTGGTCAGTAACCGGTGATCCTGTTGGCTTCCCGGACGCGCGACTGTGCCGTCCGGAGGCCGCATCGGCGCGGGCTGATCTGAGTCGCCGGTTGCTGTCTCTCGAGGCAACCCACACTCTCTGCTCTTTTATTGCAAGTAACGCAGGACTGGAACGGTAAGTAGCATGATTCGAGGACGCGCCGGGTCAGGGGAATCTGATCCTCCGCAACTTGCACCCCTCCGGGGTTCCCTCCCTCGGTCAGGAGCCCGCAGGCGGTCACCTTCGGTCAGTCGGTGCGGCGTTCTGATTGCCCCGTCCTCAGATTCCCCTGACCCGGCGCTCAGTGCGAAACCTCTGGCTTCTGCGTTCTTCCAAGCCTTGTGAACTGTCTCAGTTGAAACGTTCAGGCACGATTCTTTCTGGCACTCCCTGATGGCCACCGATCCCTGACTGAGCCTCAAGACGAACGTTTATAACACCCACCTTTTTGACACTCACCAATCGCTGCCGATGTGTTCGAAGCCGCCTGACTGCGCTTTTTGCTGAAGCCTGAGTCATGGTCATGCAGGCTGGAGTGCAACTTTCCGGTTTGTTAAATCCGTCAGCAACCCTGTAGCCATAATCGCAGTCGCGCAAGAATCGAAGCCATGCAAAGTAAACTTTTACACAACTTCAAGCTGAGGACTGCCGGGGGCCTTGTGCGGCTGCAATCAAGGACCAGCGCTGAACGGCGAAAAATGACAAAGCTTCCAGCTGGTCTCGTTTATTCGGCCCTGCTACCTGAACCCCAGGACTCGGTATCTAAAACAACCCATTGACAGTAAAATTACAAATCCCGCAGACACCTCTGGAATCCCGTTATGAAATTTTCTCATCTTAGAATTCTCTCTGTGCTCCTGCTTACCGGTCTGACAGCCTGCGCCACATCGCCCCAATTTCAAGCCAGCCAGGCTGCATTGGCGGGCGATCCGGTGGCAATGTGGCAGGACGGCCAGGAGGCGGTGAGCCTGGGTGAAGCTCAGGTTGCCCGGGGTGAGGAGCGGGTTCTTCGTGGTCAGAGCATAATCAGTGACGGCGAAACCATGGTCGGTAACGGTACCAACCTGGTTAACGTGAGCCAGGACAACTACCTGCTTACAGTCCGCGACCTGGGCGAAGCTGAGTCACCCGAGGAACTGCGGGAGGAAATTAATAAACTCAGGGAAATCCTGAATGTCTGGGAGGAGGGCGAGGACCTCATCTCACAGGGCAATCGACGCATCGCCGATGGCAATGAGCGCATAGAGGAAGGCCGCAGCATCGTGTTCGAAGGGCAGAATCTCGTCGCGACCGGCCGCAATATGATTCAAAGTTCGGAGCAATTACGTCGGGACCAGGAAGCCCGCATGATGGAACAGGAGAATCAGGGTCTGGAAGCGCCCGTCAGCCCAGGCAATCCAGCAACATCGGTGACCCCGCCCGTGCGCACGCCGGCGACAGGCCTGCAACCAGCGCCTGATCAGGGTCAGTCTGCGCCACCCCAGGGATAGGGTTGGACTTAGGGCTGCATCTGAGTGGCTCCGGCGAGCATGCGGGGCTCAGTTTGAAGTTGAATGTGGGGCCTTTTTTGTTGCATGCCAGCAGCGGCGAAGCTACCCTACATTGGCCCTGTACGCTGATTCGATCTGGGATCTGAACAAGAAAACTCCGGCCTGACAAGGTGTTTAATGAGAAAACTGTTCCCCTGCTTTTTGACGGTCGCGCTACTTCCAACCGCGCTATTACCCCATTTTTTACAAGCCCAGCCTTCAGATCTGGAGGCATTGGTGGACTCCATTGCGAGAGAACACGTGGGCACCCGAATAGCTGGCCTCAGCGTTGGCGTCATCCGCGGTGATGAGATGCTGCTCAACAAGAGCTATGGTCATGCCAACCTGCAATGGCAGGTGCCGATGCCACTGGATGCGGTGCATGAGATCGGTTCAATTACCAAGCAGTTCACAACGGTCGCCATACTGCAGCTCTCTGGGCAGGAAAGGCTGAATCTGGACGCGGACATACACGAGTATCTCCCTGATTTCGACACGCAGGGCCGACAGATATCGATCAGAAGGCTGATGGATCACACTTCGGGCATCAAGGGTTTTACCGAGATGGCAGAATTCAGGGAGATCAGTCAGCGCAAACTGCCCCGGGAAGTCCTGTTGCGCCTGATCGAGAAGCAAGCTTACGAGTTTGAACCGGGCGCAGCGATGATTTACAACAACTCAGCCTATTTCCTGCTGGGTCTGATTATCGAGACGGTGTCCGGTCAGCCATTTGAACAGTATGTTCAGAAACATCTGTTCGATGTGGTGGGTATGCCAGACAGCTCCTACTGCAGCAATGAAGAGCTGGTGTTAAACAAGGCGGAGGGTTATCAGTACACGCCGGGGGGACTTACCCTTGCCAGATACCATGATCACACCTGGCCCTATGCGGCGGGATCACTCTGCTCTACCGTCTCGGATCTGTTGGCCTGGAATCAGGCTCTGCATAAAGGTGAGCTCCTCTCTCCGGAGCTTTACGCTACGCTGATTACCCCGGTGCCGCTGGACGACGGTACGCCAGTGCGCTATGCCATGGGGCTCGTACATTACGAGCACCCTACCGGCAGAATCATTGAGCATGGCGGGGGGATCGATGGATTTCTCTCCCATTCCCGTTACTACCCTGATGAAGACCTGACTGTTGTTGTGCTGCAGAATACCGGAGGCCCGCCAGGCCCGGCCGCCATAACCAATCAGATCGGAGAAGAACTGTTTGGGACAAGGGAGTTATACCGTGCACAATCCCTGCCCGAAGATACCTCAGCCTTTGCAGGAACGTTTCGCGGGCCGGCGCGTGGCGCGATCTATACGGTCACCACAGCCGTGGTGGACGGCCAGCTCACCGCAGTGGTGCAGGCGGGAGACACTGCACGGCCATCAGAATCCCTGACCTTTATTGGAGACAACGTGTTCGCCCTGAACGATACCCGATACATTTTTGATACCAGAGGGGGAGAACCAATTCTGCGGATCGATTCCCCCGCTAGCCACTACGTACTCAGGGCTGTCGATGACTAGATTTATCATGCGCTTTTCAATACTGGCTGTGTCGTTAACAGCTCTTCTGTCCTGTTCCGGGCCACCAGCCTACGACCTTGTTATCCGTAACGGGACTGTAGTTGATGGCAGTGGCAACGCCAGGTTCGAAGGGGATATCGCCGTCGCTGGCGGGGCAATTGTCGCCGTGGGCGAGCTTGGCACTGTCAAAGGCCGGGAAGAACTGGATGCAACGGGTCTGGTTGTGGCCCCCGGCTTCATCAATATCCACAGCCACGCCGTGCCCGGCGATCTGCCAACGGCGGTGAATATGCTCAGCCAGGGCGTGACTTCCGAGATCATCAATGCCGATGGCGGCGGGCCGATCGACCTGGGAACACAATTGAACTCGCTCGCCAGTGGTGGCCTTGCTCTCAACGTGGGGATGATGATTGGTTTCAACAGTGTGTGGCGTGAAGTGGTCGGGCTGGAGGAGAGAAGGCCGTCAGCATCAGAAATTCAAGCGATGCAGTCGCTCATACTGAGTGGTCTGCAGTCCGGTGCATGGGGTGTATCCGCGGGCCTCGATTACGTGCCGGGGTATTACGCAACCACAGAGGAAGTCATTGAAATTCTCTCTCCGTTTTCTGACTGGGGCGTGGTGTTTGCCAATCACGATCGCCTGACGCCCGAGAGCAATTTCAGTTCCATTGCCGGAATGAGTGAGACACTAGCGATCGGCGAAGCGAGCGGCTTAATACCGCTGATCACCCACATGAAGGTACAGGGTTGGGAGCAGGGCAGTGCAGCCACCATACTTGGGCGAATGGCCACCACCAGCACTTCGTTCACGGGCGGTGCGGTTGCCGATGTATACCCCTACCTGGCAGGCCAGATCGGATTACAATCGCTTATTATTCCAGCCTGGGCTCAGGCCGGCGGGCGGGAAGCCATGCTTGCCCGCTTCAGTGACCCCGGGCAGAGGCAGCAGATAATCGAGGAAGCCGAGCGCGCCATGCAGTTACGTTTCGGGGGCTACGAAGGTGTTTACCTGCTTCTTTCACAGCTGGAGCTCTCGGCGGCGATGCAGGAGTTGGGGTTAGATTCTCCTGGTGAGACAGTCATTCAATTACTGGAAGAAACTGGCCAGGCCATTATCGCCCGATTCGGGCTTGAGGCCGATCTGATCGAGATCATGCAACATCCCACGGCATCGATTGCCTGCGATTGCGGTGCGTCTACTTCCGAACAGATCCACCCTCGCTATTGGGGAAGCTTCCCCAAAGTCCTTGGTGAATTCGTGCGAGAAAAGGGCATTATGAGCCTGGAACAGGCGGTTCACAAGATGACCGGGTTACCTGCGAAGACGATAGGAATGACTGATCGCGGACTGTTAAGGCCGGGCGCAATCGCGGACATCACGGTGTTCGATCCTGACAGGGTTAGCGATCATGCTACCTATGACAATCCGGTACTCATGTCAGAAGGCATTATCTATACGCTGGTGAACGGCGGGGTCGCCTGGCGCAACGGTGCAGCCACGGGAGCAAGCTCCGGTCAGGTGCTGCGCCGGGATACACCACGGTCGGTCAACAGATTGGCTGTGACAGGATTAACCCCAGAACAGTAACCGGCCCGGGCTTCGTCACTTTCAACCGGTTGATCGTGCCGGGTCTCATCTTTCAATCCACTATGGTTGGTGGCGGCTACGCGACCGGCCGTGAGCTGGTGGAGTTCCCAAAGCTCTTGCATCCCGTAATTTCAGTTGGGTTCATGGCAATTGCCATTCTCGTGGCCGATAGAACAGGCATCGTAGGGTTGATCGGCCAGGGCTACACTTATGCCACTTATCTCTTCCTCGGAATTGTTGTAGTACCATTGCTGACCCGGGGCGTGGTGCTGATTCGCAATGACCGGAGGCGATAATTTTCTGTCAGCTGTCCAGCTGTTCAAGTGTTCAGCTGAATCGAGCCTTGGGTGAATTATTTTTTCAGGCGGGGTCGCATGAAGGCAGATTTTGATTTTCTGGTTGTAGGGGCTGGTATCGCTGGCACTTCGGTCGCAGCAGAACTGGCAGGCAGCGCCCGGGTTGCCATTCTGGAGAGGGAAGAGAGACCCGGATACCATGCTACCGGGCGCTCGGCTGCCTTTTTTGCGGCTTCCTATGGCAGCGATGTGGTTCGCGGCATCTCTGCGGCCAGTGAACATTTCTTTCGAAATCCGCCTGACGGATTTTCCGAAGTGCCACTGTTGCGACCGAGAGATTCGCTGTTTATCGCAAGGGCAGACCAGTGGTCTGCGCTGCAGCAAATGCGCGGGGAAATACCATCCCTGCAGGCACTTTCGTCGGATCAGGCCTGCCGTCAGGTGCCTATTCTCAATCGGGGTTATGTAGAGGGTGCTCTGCGAGACGGTAACTGCGGCGACCTTGACGTTGACGCCATCCTGCAGGGTTACCTGCGCCAGTTCAGAGACCGGGGAGGACAATTGAAGTGCAACACTCAGTTGGAGTCGCTTCATTTCGACGGTCAGCTCTGGATGCTACGCTGCGGTGACGGCTTCATTTCAGCACCAGTCGTCGTGAATGCGGCCGGCGCCTGGGCGGGAAAGGTGGGTGAGCTGGCAGGAATTTCCGGGCTGGGGCTGCAACCGATGCAGCGCACTGCGGTTCTGATTGATCCCAATAAATCTGCCAACCAGGGCGAGAAGCTCGATGTTGCTGACTGGCCTCTCGTGGTTGATATTGATGAACACTTTTACTTCAAACCCGATGCAGGTCTGCTGTTGATCTCTCCAGCCGACGAATCGCCACGCGGGCCCTGTGATGCACAACCGGAGGAACTGGATATTGCGATTGCCATAGACCGCTTCCAGAAGGCCACTCAGATTAACGTCCAGCGGGTCGAGCATAGCTGGGCTGGATTACGGACTTTCTCTCCTGACAGAAATTTCATCGTTGGCTTCGATCCGCGTATTACCGGCTTCTTCTGGCTGGCTGGCCAGGGTGGCTATGGTGTGCAGAGCGCACCCGGGCTGTCGCAACTGACAAACTCGCTGCTCACCGGAGCTACATTGTCGGCTGATTTTTCACCGGTATTGAGCTTTAGAGAGGAAGTGGCCCCCGACCGGTTTCTGTAACGCCTCGGTGCCATTCAATAAAATTGCGCCTTTGGTCGATTGACGCTTGCGAATTTATCCACGGAATCGCCTGGCCACTACGGTGTAGTCATTCTGGAAATTCTATCGGGAAAGATCAACAAAGCTGCTCGGGTCAAAGGAAATACTTATGGCTTTTTAGGAACCTCACGCGTTCGCAGGGAGCGTGGTTTCAAGGCCGGCGACAGTCGCGCAGATCGAAGCCGCATGCGCTGTCGGATAACCAGCGCAATTTCACCTTACCGCACCGGACCAGAAGCAGAAAACCCCACTCAGGTGGGGCTTTCTGCTTCTGACTTCCGAACGACGTGTCGGCTTTTGAAAGCCAGGTCGCCGCCACGATCCCGATCAGGCCAGCGCGTCGTCAAACAGCGCCAGCAGTCGGCTCCAGGCCCGCTCGGCCTGCTCCTGGTGATAGACCTGCGAGTCGATGGCACACCAGCCGTGCAGAGTGCCTTCGTAGACTTCCACCTCGGCCGGAATTCTGGCTGCACCATAAGCTTCACGCAGGATGAATTTGGCGTCCGGGTCGTTGGCATCATCATTTTCTGCGACCGCGTGCAGCATAGCCGCCGTGGTGTTCGGGATTAGCAGGTGAGGGCTGTCCGGCGCATCGGTGGCCAGACCACCGCCATGGAAAGTGCCGCCCGCCTTGACGCGATCCGGCACCGCTGCGGCGGTACGCATGACCATCGGGCCACCCATGCAGTAGCCGGTAGTGCCAACGCCGCGGCTGGTGTCCACCTCAGGCTGCTGATCCAGCCAGCCAATGAAGGCCCGGGCATCGGTGAAATGGGTGTCGGCGTTGAGATTGCGCGCCATGGGCAGCACGATGTTCCGGGTTGGGGTATCGCTGAAGCTGGCGCCCATTTTAACCACCGGCGAACGGGCATCCCGGTAGAACGGGTTTACAACCAGGACCGCATAGCCGGACCGGGCCAGGCGCTTGCCCATTTCACGAAAAGCCGGTCGCAGACCCAGAATGTCGGGCCATACCAGCACTGCCGCGTGCGCCCCCAGGGAGGGGTAGACGAAGTAGCAGTCCGCCACCCCGTCCGGCGTGGTGATTTCCACGTCCCGGCCCGAAACCGGCTGGGCATTGGCTACCGGTGGCAGCATCGCCGCCAGCGCGGCGGTGGCGGACATCTTGTTAAACTTGCGGCGGGAAACGCCCCGGCGTTTCATGAATTCATCAGCATCTTTCTGGGTGATTTCGTCACACATGACTTACTCCTTTCTCCATTGGTCTTATGTGTCTAACTATCTCTTATCCTTTTCGATCAATCAATCCTTCTGTAGGATTCGTTCAAGGCGGGCATATACAGGGGAGGGCTCGCATACAGCGGGCCCTGCAGGAACTGGGTGGAAAACTCCAGGGTCAGGGGTTGCCGGCGGCGCAGGGCAGCCTGAAAGGCTTCAAAATCCCCTCCGTTGCCGCCAAGCTGCCCGGGGCGCTGAGTGGCCAGATAGTGGGCGTAACTGGCATAGCGGGCGAGCAGGTAGACCTCGTCGTATTCGGGACTTTCAACCGGGACCCCATCGGGCAGGTAAAGCACCTGCCACTGCCCCACCGGGCGTACGCCGATTTTTTCCATAAAGGGATAAATGCCGTCGCGGGTCAGGGCGTGGAACTCCTCGAAACTGCCCTTGCGGATTTTCCAGTACATCAGGGCCAGAAAGTCTTCATTGGGGCGGGCAACGTCATGGCGAACGGCGATTGCATTGCTGTCAGTCGAACCGCCGCCGGTGACCTGTCGGAACGCCTCGCCGCTGCCGGGCATATAGATCGGGCGGGTTTCTGCCATGTAGCCCTGCAGAAAAATACCGCCCTTAGAACCCCTTGCGACAGTGCGGCGCCGGGCAATGGAGGCGTTGGATTTCCTTTGATCGGGGCCGTTCCCGCCCAGCAGGTCTGATCCGCCAGTCTGTCCCGCGGCGGCGGAGCGGCTGGGCCGGGTCGCCTGCCAGTGTTCATAGCTGGCATAGCGGGCCAGGCGCCAGGCCTCGTCCAGGTGCGGGTACTCACTGCCGCCATCCGGGTGGACGACCTGCCAGTCGCCGACGATGCGTGCGCCGATTTTCTCAAACCATGGCCAGACGCCTTCACGGCTGGCCTCGTACCAGGTCTGGTACCCGCCCTTTTCCAGAAACGCATGGCGCAGCATCAGGACTTCCTGCTGACCGACCCGGGGTGCATCATTTCTGACTGCTACCGCCTGCGCGGAAAGCCCCGGGCTGACTGTGAGTGCCACCACCAGCAGGATTACCCCTGGCAATCCGGTATGGGTAGTTGTTTGCAAAATATGTCCTCCTTCTTTTTTGACTGGGAGTTATTACCTGGGCGTGTATGAGACTGCAGGGCAATGCTGGCAGAAGCCTGTCCACACGTCCAGTTGTGGGTAGTGCCCCCGGGTGATACTGACTCCGGCCGGACAGTCCCGGCCAGGCTGGCGAGGTTCTCTTTGACAGTGCTTGCCCCTATACTGGCAGCATGTTTGTTTTCGCGCTTATCCTGATTGTACTGCTCGCCGCTTCGGCGTGGATCTACAATCGCCTGGTTCGGGATCGCAATCGGGTGCTGGCCGCCTGGAGCGATATCGACGTACAACTCAAGCGACGCTACGACCTGGTGCCGAAGCTGGTCGACGCGGTCAAGGCCTACGCGGCTTACGAAAAGGCTACCCTGGAGGCCGTTACGCAGATGCGGGCCAAGAGTGAAGGGGCCAGTCACCTGCCGGACAAGGCGGTAATCGAGAAGGCCATGGAGAGAACCGTTGAGCGATTGTTGCTGGTGGCCGAAGCCTATCCGGAGCTGAAGGCTGATCAGAACTTCCAGCAGCTGCAGGAACAGCTTACTGAAGTCGAGGATCACATCCAGTATGCACGGCGTTATTACAACGGTGCTGTGCGGCTGCTGAACACCCGTATTCAGTCCGTTCCCCACCTGCTGCTGGCTCGCCCGCTGGGCTTCGAGCCGGCTGAATATTTCGCCATTGAGAATAGTGGAGAACGTCAAGCGCCTCGGGCGGAGCTCAGTTAATGGGTTTTTACTGCCAGAAGGCAAAAATTCTGCTGGCGGTGCTGCTTTGCGCTGGCGCCGCAGTAAGCGTGGCCCAGGAGCGGATACTGTCCTACGACAGCGTGATCAGCATTGCAGTTGATGGTTCTATGACCGTGGAAGAAGACATCAGGGTCCGGGCCGAAGGGAACAGGATAAGGCGCGGCATTTTTCGTGATTTTCCAACCCGCTACCGGGACCGCCTCGGCAATCGCGTGGTGGTGAAGTTTGACATTCTGAGCGTTCAGCGTGATGGGCAGTCTGAGCACTGGGTCAGCGAGCGTCTATCCAACGGCGTCCGAGTCCGTATCGGAGAGGCAGATACCTTTCTGTCACCGGGCGAATACAGATATACCCTTCGGTACAGAACAGACCGGCAACTGGGGTTTTTTCAGGATTACGATGAGCTGTACTGGAACGTAACCGGTGTTGGCTGGGAGTTTGCGATCGATGCGGCCAGTGCCCGGATCAGGTTGCCGGGAAATGTCGCGGCCGGAGACATCCGCATGGAAGGTTATACCGGTCGCGAGGGCGAATCCGGTCTGGATTATGAGGTCGGGGTTTTTGACGGTGGAGCGCGGATTCAGACCACCCGGGTGCTGGCGCCACAGGAGGGCCTCACACTGGCAATGAGCTGGCCCAAGGGCGTGGTTCAACAACCCACGCCCTTGCAACAGTTCGGTTTTCTGCTCGAAGACAATCTGGGTCTGCTGCTGGCCTTGCTGAACTTTCTGCTTACAGGGGCGTACCTGCTGCTGATGTGGGGCCGGTACGGACGCGACCCGGAAGCAGGCGTCATTTTCCCTCGTTACGAACCCCCGGCCGGCTATTCCCCGGCCTCGGCCCGTTACATTACCAGAATGGGTTACGATGACCGTGCGCTGTCTGCGGCGATCATCAACCTGGCCGTAAAACAACATCTGAAGATTGTCAGCGCCGGTAATGACTACGTACTGGAGAAACTGGACTCGCAGACAGCGCTGGCGGCGGGTGAAAAGCAACTGTTGCGCGAGCTGTTTGCTGAAGGGCGGGTGGTAGAACTGGAAAGAGAAAACCACCGGCTCATTTCCCGCGCCAGAACCGCCCATGCCAGGGCCCTGCGCAGGGACTATCAGGGCATTTACTTCAGGAAAAATACCGCCCTGATTCTGCCCTGCATCCTGCTGCTGGCGCTGATGCTGGTGAGTGTTGGCGTGTTTGCTTTTTTTTCGCCGGCCGTTGTAGCGCTGGCCGTGCTGACGGTTATGCTGCTGGCTGTGTTTGCCTGGCTGCTCAGAGCGCCAACGCCTAAAGGAAGACTGCTGCTGGACAACCTGGCAGGGTTCAAACAGTATCTCGAAGTGGCGGAAAAAGACGATCTTGATCTCAGGCATCCTCCTCAGCTGACACCGCAGCTGTTCGAGCGCTATCTGCCTTTCGCCATCGCCCTGGGTGTCGAACAGCCGTGGGCTGAACGATTCAGTGCAGTGTTTGCCAGCCTTGACGCACAGCAGGGGCAGGTCTATCAACCGGCCTGGTACCGCGGGCACTTCAGCACCCATGACCTGGCGGGTTTCAGTGGTAATCTGGGGAAGGGGTTTACCGCAGCGATTGCCTCGGCGGCCACTCCGCCGGGTTCCAGTTCCGGCTCTGGCGGCGGTGGATTCTCCGGGGGTGGCGGTGGAGGCGGTGGGGGTGGTGGCTGGTAGAGCCTCCGGGAGCTGCTGCGTTGCGGCCCAGCCCGGCCAGTTGGCATTGAATAGGGGCCCTGGCGTGCCTTGTGGGTTAATTGTCTTGGCTGGTGAAGGATCCGGCCTCGCGACAGACCAGGAGAAATAGACCGGGCGTAGCGCCAGATAACGGAACAGGCAAGGAAACAAGCGGTACGACACGCCACGCAGCAACGCCTGGCAAAGGTCCGACAGGCGCTCGGAGGCCAGGTATTTCTGTACCGGGAAATCAGGGCTATCCAGGGATCCAGGACAACGAGGTTCCCGGGACAATAAAGGAAAAAAATTACCAGGGGTGAAAGAGAACAATGGCAGACAATCAAGAACTACAGAACCACTTGCCTGGCCAGCAGACTGAACATTCTACCGGCGGGGACCGCAGGGGACCCGGAGTCCGGGTACCGCCGCCACTGGTGTTTCTGGGATTCCTGGCAGCAGGGCTGGGGTTGCAATTGATCTGGCCATGGGGGATCACAGATTCGCTGCTGCTGTTGTATGGAGGCGTCACGCTTTGTGCTCTGGCCATTATCGGGCTGCTCGGAACCGGCCTCATGTTCCACCGGCATAAAACCAGTATCGAGCCCTGGAAACCCACCACGCGCGTGCTGGATCACGGCCCCTATGCGTATTCCCGAAACCCGATCTATGTCGCCTTCTGCTTCCTTGCAATCGGCATCGGGTTGTCTCAGAACAGCCTGTGGATGACCCTGAGCTTTATTCCGTCGGTTTTCGTGGTATTCCATACCGCCATAGCCAAAGAGGAAAAATACCTGGAGAAAAAATTTGGGGAAGAGTATCGTCGATACAAAGAAAAAGTAAGGCGCTGGCTTTAGGGGGTGCAATGAAATTATCACGTCGTCAGTTTAATCAGTGGTCACTGTTAACCGGCCTGAGTACGGCTTTGCCGCCGCTGTTCGCCCAGTCCAGCGGCAGGGGGCAGGTGCAACAGGCTCCGTTGATGCCGGAGCCACGCTTCGTAGCAACCAACGGGATCAACCTGGCCGTGTACGAAAAAGGTGAGGGCCCGGCGATAGTTTTCTCCCATGGGTTCCCGGAGCTGGCCTTTTCCTGGCGGCACCAGATCGACGCGCTCAGCGCGGCAGGCTACCGGGCCATTGCCCCCGATCAGCGGGGTTACGGTCTGACCGGCGGGCCGGCAGATCCTGAACAATACAACATGCAGATTTTCTGCGATGACCTGGCTGGCATGCTGGATGCTCTGGATATTGACCGGGCGGTTTTTTGCGGTCACGACTGGGGTGGTGCCGTGGTCTGGTCGATGGCGCGCCTGCACCCGGATCGGTGCCTCGGCGTGATCGGTCTGAACACGGCGGCGCCGAGGCCTGCGGATCTTCCGCCGGCCGAGCGGAGCGAAGAATCACTTATCGTGATGAGTCCCAATTTTTACCAGGCCACTTTCATTGAGCCGGGTCGGGCAGAGGCAGTGCTTGAGGCGGATGTAGGTCATACGTTCAATTTTGTGTTAAGTCGAGGGGGTATCTGGGATCGGGATGCCTTCGTCCGTTTCCCGGAAGATTCACCGGAGCGCCAGATGGATCTGCTGACCCTGATTCAGCGCGGCGATCTGCCTGGAGAAGTCTTTCTGCCGGAGCAGGTCATGAACTACTTTACGCAGACCTACCAGGCAACCGGATTCACAGGCGGTCTCAACTGGTATCGCAATGCCTACAAGATGGGTGCGATCCTGGCCGAGACACCTTCTACCATTGAAGTTCCCTGCCTGTACGTCGGTGCCCATCACGATGTCATTCTGCCGCCGTCGTCCGCTGACGGTATGGAGGATTTCATCTCCGATCTTGAGAAATACACAGTCATGAACAGTGGGCACTGGACACAGCAGGAGCAACCTGAAGAAGTGAACCGGGTAATCATTGACTGGATGAATCGTAAAATCGCTTGAAGAGGCAGTTCTGCAGTGAAACAGGAGGGTCGTCATGATTAATCAGAGGTTCCTTAACACATTCAAGGCAGGAATCATCCCGGCAATTCTGCTGTGTCTGGTATCGGTAACAGGTATGCAAAACTCTCAGGCTGCGGAGGCGCGCGCCGAAGCAAACGCGAAATTTATTGGCGACTGGGCGCTGGTCAGTTTTGTCCGCTTCCCGGACAGCGGTGGTCCGGTGGATATGAAATATAGCGGGCGCCTTCGTTACGACGAGGCCGGCTACATGATGGGCCTGGGTATGCCCAGGGATCTCCCGCTCGAGGCGCAGGGATCCACCGAGCGGGTGACCGGCGGCTTCGCCTATTGGGGGAAGTTTACCGTCGATGCCGAGAATGGCCGGGTTATCCATCATGTTGAAGGCTCACCCGGTGCGGCCCAGTGGGTAGGTCAGGACAATATCCGGTTTTTCGAGTTCGATGGGGATCTGTTGCATCTTTCATTGAAAGATTCGAGCGGTCGGATCACCGCCACGCTCACCTGGCGCAGGCAGTAGCCACCAATCGGCAGACGGGCAGCCTGTAGCCCGTGCCCTGCTGGGGTCTCGCGCGATCCCGTTGGCAAGTCGTGGCCTCCTGACGGGCACATGCCCTTATCCCGAAACTCTTATCAAGCCTGAAGAGCTCACCAACAGCTGCTTTGTCTACAGATATTTGTTTTGTCAGGTATAGAACGAGTGTTGTGGGAAAGCTTTTCTGCAATGCACTTTTTGGGAGAGAGCGGCTGATTGGTGAATTGGTAATCAGTAATCGGTGGCTCCGACCGGCCTGGCCAAGCAGGGGTGTGGTGCTGCTGCGGACCGCGCCCCTCCGGGGTGCCTTCACTCTGAAAAATGCCCTGGGGGGCGGTCATTTTTCGCCGTTCAGCGCTGGTCCTTGATTGCAGCCGCACCACACCCCTGCTTGACCAGGCCTCAGGCTTCGGCGCAAGTTCAAGTCAGGCGGCTTCGAAAATATCGGCAGCGATTGGTGGGTGCCTTCAATGTTCGTCTTGAGGCTCAATCAGGGTTCGCTGGCGATTGGCGAGCGCCAGGAAGAAGCATGCTCAACGTTTCATCCGAGATAGAGCTTAAGGCTTGGAGGAACTCATAAGCCAGAGGTCTCGCACGGAGCGCCGGGTCAGGGGAATCTGAGGACGGAGCAATCAGAACGCCGCACCGACCGACCGAAGGAGACCGCCTGCGGGCTCCTGACCGAGGGAGGGAACCCCGGAGGGATGCAAGTTGCGGAGGATCAGATTTCCCTGGGCCGGTGCGGCCTCCGGGCGGGCACACGCTTTTGTCGCGCTGGCCTCAGCAAGCCTGAAGAGTTCTCCGACAGCTCTGCTGTGTCTACAGGCATTTGTGTCGCCAGATATAGAGTGAGTGTTGTGGGAAAGCTTTTCTGCAATGCACTTTTTGGGAGAGAGCGGCTGATTGGTGAATTGGTAATCAGTAATCGGTGGCTCCGACCGGCCTGGCCAAGCAGGGGTGTGGTGCTGCTGCGGACCGCGCCCCTCCGGGGTGCCTTCACTCTGAAAAATGCCCTGGGGGGCGGTCATTTTTCGCCGTTCAGCGCTGGTCCTTGATTGCAGCCGCACCACACCCCTGCTTGACCAGGCCTCAGGCTTCAGCGCAAGTTCAAGTCAGGCGGCTTCGAATTCAGCAGCGGCGATTGGTGGGTGTCATTGTATCCTGATGCTACGCGTTACTTTACCAGCTGAGGGTGATGGAAATGCCTGCAGTCCCTTGCCCACTGCCCGGTCGCGATCCGGTCTGAAACTGATACAGCGGATTACCCAGGCCATCTGGCAGGTAAGCCGGGCCAGCAGGGTTTCCGGAAAGCTGACCCGCCAGACGGCGGAACGGATAGCCTGCCGCCAGGGCTGGCAACCGGACCCGTCCTCGGGCGCCGGGTCCTGGAACCCACAGAGAGGTGGTTTCACGAATCTGCAAGAGAGCCGGGGTGACTCCGATCAATGGTCGAAAGCTCAGGCTGGCCTGCTGCCCCAGTAGTCGACTGACGCCACCGTTGATCAGCGCCAGAGGGTCGGTCAGGTACCAGGTCCAGGTTTCGCCGCGGGTGCGGTAGCCCCGCGCTGATGCGCGTTCCCGGACGGCGTTACGGATGCCCATGAAGTACTCGCCCAGCCAGGCTCCGAACACCGGCGTGATAATCAGATCCTGAATCGATGGTTGTTCAAACAGTGCTTCGGGGCCGACCTCGTAAAGGGTCGAAAGAAATGCCGAGTACCAGAAGGAATCCAGCCTGCCGTAGCCCCGTTCCCTGGCGCGTACATAGTAGGTGGCGCCCCAGTAGGGGTGGAGGATATAGTTCAGGTAGAAATCGTCCTTGTCCAGGTGAGGATCTGACACGTTTTCCCGCCATTTTTCGAGGCTGAAATTGTCTTTCTGCTCCTCGCTCCAGTTTGAGACACTCTCCGGGAGCGCATAGAGCACTCCCAGCGACGCAACCTGAGCGCCCACAAAATACCAGGTGTCCCGCTTTAAGCCCTGCCAGTCCGGGGTTCCCCCGGAACCCGGGCTGCTGGCGGAGTTGTTGATTATGGCGGCATTGGAATCCAGCGGCTGTCCTGCCGCAGATTGAAACGGCAGCAGGCACAACAACAGCCCATAGAGAATGGCTTGCAGACCTGCGGAATAGTTTGAGTACCTGTCGTCAAAGTGTCGGGTAGCGGGACGTGGAATATACTTGATGCGGCCCATTAACAGCGATCGCTTTCTTGATGATTTGGGTCGAGTGTAATACTTCCAAGGAGTCGATTGCCAGTTAACAGCCATCACCGACGCTGACCAAGGCCCGCACGAATGCCGAAATGAAAGGCGACGTCAGTGGTAGCATCCGAAAACAGATCTTCGATGATGCCCAGGCTGAATACCAGGGCGCTGTTACGTGGCCGGTAGCTGCCGCCAACGGCCAGTTGCACGGAGTTTCCACCAATTTCGTCGATATCACTGTCAAAATAGGCACTCTGGCCATAGAGTTGACCGGTAACGGCAAACGTCTCGCTGAACTGCCAGGCTGTGGAAACGCCGGCAAAGCCTACCGACTCCTTCTGCCGGGAGGGAAGGACATTGCCCTCGCCAAGCAGCAACACGCCCGCAAAGGCAGTACCACTGAGTCGGCTGAAGGACAGCAGGCTGTTGTCTGTTGCGTAAATCCCCATTGCTAAATCGGCCGCGCCGCTGCCAGCAAGTTTATCCTCATCGCCAGTCGGCAGTTTGAGGCTCGTTCTAAACGCCAGGCCGCTGTCGTCCGCAGATTTGCGCAACGACCAGGCGGCCGTCAATCTCAGGTCACCCACAGACAGATTAGGTGAATCCAGCCGGAAACCAGGCCCCGTGGATCTCGCGTAGGAGAAGAGAAGCTGATTGTCGCGGCCCTGACGATTGCCGTTGGAGAGGCCGGAAAGATCGTGCCATCGCTTGACCGGGCCGTCCAGGAAGCCCCGCTGATGCGCAACCAGTGGTAACGCCAGGCCTACTTCCAGGCGCTCAGACCAGCCCCGTCGCCAGCCAAAATTAAGGTAATAGCTTTCCCCGTCTATGACAGCCGTTTCCGGCCCGCTGCCACCGGCATCGGAGTGGTTGGCAACATCCAGGGACAGCTGGGTTACCGAGCGCCCGGCGGGCGTCAGGCTGCCGGTCTGAAACTGCGGCAGGCCGAAAATCTGCAGGAATGGATTGTGGTTTCTGATGGGGAGGTAGGCGTTCTCTGCCGCACCCGACGGTGTGCTGCAGAGTGCCGCTACAATCCACACTGCTGATAAGGTTTTTCTATGCCCCGACAGGTGGTGCAACACGACTGGTTCCGGAAACTGATGATGGATTTGTGATCGCAATGTTACACGGATTAGGTTGGCCCGGCATTTATTTATCCTGTGCCTGGCTGGTTCGATTGACCTATCGGTGGGCGGGGTTTTTTGAGGGAGTGCGGGAATCACAGGAAACGTTCTCTTATCTCATTTTTAGTACAGCGATATATTGGTGAGCGGGCTATCAGTGACTCCGAACGGCCTGGCCTGGCAGGGGTGCGGCCTCCGGGCGGGCACACGCTTTTGTCGCGCAGGCCTCAGCAAGCCTGAAGAGCTCACCAACAGTTGTTGTGTCTACAGGCATTTGTGTCGCCAGATATAGAGCGAGTGTTGTGGGAAAGCTTTTTTGCAATGCACTTTTTGGGAGAGAGCGGCTGATTGGTGAATTGGTAATCAGTAATCGGTGGCTTCGAACGGCCTGGCCAGGCAGGGGAGTGGTGCTGCTGCGGACCGCGCCCCTCCGGGGTGCCTTCACTCTGAAAAATGCCCTGGGGGGCGGTCATTTTTCGCCGTTCAGCGCTGGTCCTTGATTGCAGCCGCACCACTCCCCTGCCTGACCAGGCCTCAGGCTTCAGTCAAGAGTGAAGTCAGGTGGCTTCGAAAACACCGGCAGCGATTGGCTTGTGTCGGTATGAATCGAGCTTCAACGATTCAACCGAGAGGGTTCACAAGGCTTGCCAGAGCGCAGCAGCCAGAGGTCTCGCACGGAGCACCGGGTCAGGGGAATCTGAGGACGGAGCAATCAGAACGCAGCACCGACTGACCGAAGGAGACCGCTTGCGGGCTCCTGACCGAGGGAGGGAACCCCGGAGGGGTGCAAGTTGCGGAGGATCAGATTCCCCTGGGCCGGTGCGGCCTCTTCCAGATCACAGTTCCAAATCAATCAGAAAACCTACATTCGATCCAACAGGAATCCCAAAGCCCTCGACTTATAGCTGAGCAACGAAATCCAGGTGCCATCTGTCAGCGCGACATGGCACTTTACTGGCTGGAAAAGAGAAGCCGCTCTTTGACCCCCGTGCTGTCCAGGCCGCGGGCAAAAACGCCGAGGTAGAGTCTGTTATCGAGGATGGCCTGATGAAGTTCCGGGGATACGAAAACACCCCCCTGGTTTGATGACGAACCTGGTGGCAGCAGATTGAATACAACCGGGTCATTGAGCTCTCCGACAGGCGCTTCGTCGACTATCAGTGTCAGGGCGTACAGGCTGTCGGTATCGATGCCAGTATTATTGACTGAGAATTCCATTCTCCTCGTGCTCTGGTGGTAGGAAAGCTGAGCGGCCAGTCTCAGACCGTTGCTCTCGAAAGTCCATTCGGTGACCTGTGGCGCGGGGGCGCCGTAACGTTCCAGTGGCGGCGTGGTAAGAGGCATGTGCCGCGGTTCAATGAGCTTTTCGACCTGGTGGGCAATGGCCACCAGTCGCGTGTCGCTGAGAAACGATCCCAGTAATTCAACTCCGACCGGCAGCCCGTCAGCAGTAAGGCCGGCTGGCAGGCTGATGGCCGGCAAGCCGGAATTGGCACTGATACTGCAGTTATTGCCCGGTTGTGATTCGCCGGTGAAAACCTGAAGTTCGCCGATGGGTGGGTAGATCAGTGCATCCAGCTGCTGCGCCTCCAGTACTTCCTCAATCCGTTCCCGCAGTGTCGCCCGGATGGCGTAGGCGTCCTCGTAGGCCTGCTGGTTAAACTCACCGTTGCGGCTTCGGACCAGCGAGCCGCTAACGGCCTGGTGGTACAGCCCCTGGTCGACGATTGCCGCCAGATTATTGATGCCCTCACTGCCGAAAGTGGTCAGGTAATCATTCAGGTCGTTCCGGAATTCAAAACCGATCAGGCCGGACTGTGCGATCAGTGCGCCAAGCTCAGCAATCTCTATGTCGACGACTTCCACGCCTGCTGCTTTCAGCGATTCCAGGGCAGCATTGATTACCGTCGTTACACCACTGTCGGCTCGATCAAAATAGTCGGTGAGTCGGCCCAGTCTGAGTCCGGCCAGGTTTTCGCTATCCAGCCGCTCGAGAAACCCCGGTGCCGGCTGACCAGTCATGATAGCGGTTGCCGGGTCGTTGGGGTCGTAACCGGATACGGCATCCAGCACGATGGCAAGATCGGCAGTTTCTCTGGCCAGGGGGCCGGCGACATCCTGGGTATGAGAGAGCGGCATGACGCCATAAATACTGCTCAGGCCCTTGCTGGGCCGCAGCCCGACCAGGTTGTTGAAGGCGGCGGGTATGCGGATGGACCCACAGGTATCCGAGCCCATCCCGACAGCACCCAGGCTGGCCGCGACGGCCGCGCCGGTACCGCCACTGGAGCCGCCTGGCACCCGACGGGGGTCGTAAGGGTTACGGGTCTGCCCGACCAGTGAGCTGATACTGGTAATACCGTAGGCGAATTCGTGCAGGTTGGACTTGGCGAGTATGATCGCACCGGCCTCGATCAGTCGATCCACCTGGGTGGCATTGGCAGTGGGGATGAAGCCGGCCAGCGCAACAGACGAACCGGTGGTGGGAATGTCGTCGGTGTTGTAGTTGTCTTTAACGATAACGGGAATGCCGTGCAGGGGGCCCCGGGAACCGATTCTTCGCCGCTCGGTGTCCAGGTCGGCGGCAATCTCAGCGGCACGGGGATTCACGCGCACCAGGCTGTTGAGCGCAGGGCCCTGGCGGTCGTAGACAGCAATTCTGGCCAGGTATTTCTGCACCAGCTCAACTGAAGTCACCTGACCCGATTCCAGGGCCGACTGCATTTCCAGGATACTCGCCTCGGTGACTTCAAATTGACTCTGAGCCTGAAGCAGGCTGCTGCCAGTGAGTAGGGCAAGGGCTAACACGAGTCTGAGTTTCATGGGTAATTCCTTGGGGTGCCTGGTAATAGATTTTTCGATCAGCCGCGGCGGAGTAGAGCAGCCTGCGATGGATTATACACAATCCAATCACCCCCCGTAATTCCGGGGATGCGCGCGGTGATTCCCGTCATACTGAGTAGTCTTTCAGGGTGTTCTGCGAATCAGTTCATCAATTCTTTCGTTAGTACTTAAGGCAAGCATAGGTTCGGTCGTTTAATTCGCACGGGCCAAGAATTCACATACACGCCAGAATTATTGAAGTACAAGGACAATGAAAATGACACACGCTGTAGGAACCAGAGCCGCGCTGACAACCGGGTTACCCGAGGTCGTAAGAAAACCCACTGGCAGCCACGATATCTTCATCGCGCGCCAGCCCATCTTCGATGCCAGCTCCAATGTTTTTGCCTATGAGTTGCTGTTTCGTGGTTGCGGAAACAACTCGGCCCAGATAAAGGATGGGAGTGTTGCAAGCAGCCAGGTAATTCTCAACGCCTTTGTCGACATGTGCATTCAGGACATTGCCGAAAACCGCCAGGTTTTTGTCAATTTTACCCGCGAGTTTCTGGTCGGCGAGATTCCCCTGCCACTGTCTTCCAAATCTCTGGTAGTGGAAGTGCTTGAAGACGTTGTCGCCGATAACGCCGTGGTCGGGGGGCTGCAGGTGTTGTCGGAGAAGGGGTATACGCTGGCGCTGGACGACTATATTTTTACCGACGACAAGGAGCCTCTGTTCGACCTGATCGATATTGTGAAGATTGACCTGCTGGGGTGCGACATCGGCCAGTTGGAAGCAGAGGTCAGGGCGCTGAAAGACCGCAACATCAAGCTGCTGGCTGAAAAAGTTGAAACCCACGAAGAGTTCGAACTCTGCAAACGGATGGGGTTCGACTATTTCCAGGGGTTCTACTTCTGCAAGCCGATGGTGCTCAGCGGCCAGTCCATCAAACCCAATCGGCTGGCAGTCCTGCAGGTTCTGGCCAAGCTGCAGGACCCTAATTGTGACATCTCCGAGCTGGAGAGTCTGATCGGCAAGGATGTGGGTATCAGCTACAAGATTCTGCGTATCATCAATTCGGCATTCTATAATTTCCGTCGGGAAATCAAATCGGTTCGCGAAGCAATAGTCGCACTGGGTCTCAAAACCATTCGTGACTGGATGTGTATCATCGTGATGACCGATATCGATGACAAACCCCAGGAGCTTCTGTCCCTGAGCCTGCGCCGTGCCCGCATGATGCAGACCCTGGCAGCCAAGTGTGGATTTGACAGCGAGGCTGGTTTCATTACCGGCCTGTTCTCTTCCATCGATGCCATCATGGACCAGCCCATGGAGCAGATACTGCGGCAGCTTCCTCTGGCTGACCACATCGTCAAGGCACTGGTTGGCGGTGACGGCGAATTCGGCCAGCTACTGCAAGCCATTACACTCTATGAGAAAGGCGAGTGGGAGAGCATTCAGGTGAAAGATCTGCACAGCGGGGACTTGATCAAGAGCTACGTCGAGTCCATTACCTGGACTGCGCAGCTGTTTTCCAAATTGCAGGACTGAACCACGCCACAGGGGTTGATCCCAGCCCTGAGGGGTCAGAGTGTTCTGGCCCTTTCCTCCGGGCTCAGGATGTCGGTAATCTGGATGCCGAAGCGATCCTGGGCCAGAACAATCACTCCGTGAGCAATAAGGGCGCCATTGACAAGGATATCCAGGGGCTCATTCAGCAACTTGTCCAGCTCGATTACCGATCCTTCCTGCGTATCGATCAGATCATCCAGTCGCATCTTCTTGCGCCCCACTTCGATGGACAGCGCTACCGGCACTCTCAAAAGCGCCTCCAGATTTGTGTCGCGATTGCTGCCCGACCTGTCCGCAGCCGTGCCCGGGCCGGTCTCGACAATGTCAGATTCGGGACTGGCAGCTGCATTGCCAGTGTCCGGTTGCTCCACAGAGTCGGTGGGCGTGTTGTCGTCAGTCATTTATTAGTCCTGGTTATCTTGTTGGTTGTCACTCGACGCGGATCAAGCGAACTGATCAATACGGTTCTCGCTGGCTGAGCGCCGATAGAGCGGCAGAGACAGCTCAGCGGCCTCAGTCTGCACCCGATCTGCCGCGGCGAAGGAGCCGTTGCCAGCGGGAACCCGTTCACGGGAGTCGCCGGTACCGGAATCACGATAGGTCACGTCGCCCTGCTCCAGCAGCAGGCCGCTCTGACCCAGCAGCTCGCGCAGGCGGGGCAGGGAGGATTCGATGATTTCCTTGGCTGCCGCATTACTGGTAATGAAGCTCACCCGGGCCTGATCATCCTCGGAGGCTATGTGGATTTCCAGAGTGCCCAGTTCGGCGGGGTAAAGTTTCAATTCTGCCGAGGACAGATTCAGGTTGCTCATCCAGCGAATACGGTTACCCAGCTGGTTGCTCCACTCGAGGCTGTCCGGCTGGATGTGAACGGAGAATCCGTTGCCACTGTCCAGGCCGGTCAGCGGCGTCGGCCGGCTGGTCGAGGATCTTTCTGCGCTGGCCTGTACGCTGGCCAGCAGGCTGGCAGCCTGAGAAGACTGAGTGGTCTGAGAGTCGGGCGCGGAAGACTGCGTGACCAGAACAGCTTCTCCTGCCGGTGCCAGGGGGTGGGCCTGGCTCATCAGTCTGCTGAACAGCTCGGTGGTCGGCAGTCGCAGGCCTTCCGATGTCAAACGGTCGGATGCGGCGGTTTCTTTTCCGTCCAGAATTGCCAATTTCTGTCTGCCAATGCCGACGCGGCGAGTCATCTGCTCCACCCGATCAGCCAGGCCCGGGGCAAACTGAGCCGGCGAATGTGTCAATACGGACGGCAAGGGTTTGCCGCTTTCCGGCAGTTCCTTGCCGGTCAGCCTGTCGCTTTCCTCCGCCTGGTTATAGTCACTGGCGTCAGGTGTTCCGCGATTCATGTCACGGCCCGGCGATAAAACCAGCCCTTCGGAGGACAGCCTCCCGGAAGCGGACTGAGCCTGTTCCGTGGCATTGGGTAGCGGCGGCTGACTGGCAGGCGTTGTACCTGATCGGACTCCGCTCTCAGGTGGTACGGTGGCCCGGGCCTGCTCCGCTGCAACCGGCGAGCGATTGCTGTTCGCGGCGCGGGCATTGTTCAGCTGGCGCAGCAGGCTGGTGTTGTTGGATTTGGCATCCGCGGATGCGGCCGGATTGGGGGAAGCTTGCACGGGCGCTGATTCCGTGGCCCGACCCAGGCCACTGCTGTCCGCTGGAGTCGGGGCAGGCTGCCTGAAGCCGGCAATAAGGGATTCGCCTGGCCGGCCTGGGCCACCGTCGCCGAAGGGTTTCTGTGGCTCTGCAATGGTGTCACCTTGAGTGTCTGCTGCTCTTGCCGGAGGCCTGCCCTGGTGATTTTCCTGGCCCGCCGCGGGCTGGGCTGCTGCGGGAGAGTCAGACTGAGCAGCGGGCAACGGGTTGATGTCGGGATTTCTCAAAGCAACGACCTGGCTGTCTTCTTCAGCGGTCGCAACCCCCCGGGGCTTACCGCCCTGATCTGCTGAGTCGTCCCTTGTGGCGGTCGCCACCTGATTGCCAGATCTGTCAGTCCGGGTTCCGGCACTGTCTGTTCTGATTTTAGCTTTGACGCTGTCGTTACCAGGTTGCAGCAGCCGGGCGAAAGTACCGTCCTCGGCGCGCTTCTGTCCGCTGTCGGATTCTGCTGGCGCGGTGCCTGTCCTGGTTCCTCTGGCGGAAGCTGCCTGCAGGCCTGGCCCGTTAAAGTTGAGCAATACTGTCATGTGTGCGTTACATCAACCTGGCTATTGGTAAGGGTGCTGCCGTGCGTTGCTGGAGTGAGTACCCTGTGTTCAATGCGGTCTATCAGACCGCCGGTAATCTTCATCATCAGCAGCAGAATTTCCGGCAGACGCTGTCGATTGAGCCTGCTTGAAAACCAGTGGCAATTTTTAGCAATCTCTTGGCAACCTCTTAGCAATGTTTCAAAGCAATTTCTGGGCCAGTTACAAACCTGTCATCTTCCCAGGCAGCTGCCGGTGAAGCGTGCACTCAGAAATTATTGGCATACAGTTCGTCGATTTCCTTCTGTAGCTTCTTCTGCTCCGATGCCTGTTCCTGCTCGCGCAGGCTGGTGGCCGTCTTTTCAATCTTCTTGGCTTCCACGCTGCTGTCCACCAGATCCTGATGGGATTGCTGCAGGGCTTCTTCGCCTTTTGCCAGCTCCGCCCGCTGTTGAGCGATCGCCTCGTCCAGTCTGCCCAGAAACTGATGATGCTCCTGGAGCTCCCTGGCACAGGTAGTGGAAGTTTTCAGTGTTTCGAGCCGGGCACTGTACTCATGCCAGTATGCCTCCAGCTTGTTGAGCTGAGTCTGCAGCAGTTGCTGGCGTTCTCTGGCGCTGGCATGCAGAGCTGCCGCCCGCTGCTCCTGCAGCAGGTTGACTTTGTGCAGCCTGGACATGCGCTCGGATCGCTTCACTCGGCCTGCGTCCTGTCAAACAAAGCGAACAGGTCTTCCAGACTCTGCTGGTAAGACGCTTTTTCGGTCTGCCCCTGCTGGGCAAACGCCTGCAGCAGCGGGTAGTAGTGAATCGCCAGGTCGATTTCCGGGTCGGTTCCGGCCCGGTAGGCTCCGACATTGATGAAATCGCGATTTTTCTCGAAGGCGCTGTAGAGTCTCTTGAAGCGGGTAGCGGCTTCCTGGTGCCGCGGTTCGATTATGCTGTTCATGACTCGACTGATGGACGCCTCGATGTCGATGGCGGGAAAGATGCCGGCCTCGGCGAGTTCTCTGGAAAGCACGATGTGTCCGTCCAAGATCGCGCGCGTTGCGTCCACAATAGGATCGTTCTGATCATCCGCTTCGGCCAGGACTGTATAGAACGCAGTGATCGAGCCGCCGGTGGCCTGCACACCATTGCCGGCCCGCTCCACCAATTGTGGCAACTGGGCAAATACCGAAGGCGAGTAGCCACGGGTGACGGGTGGTTCACCAATTGCCAGAGAAAGCTCCCGCTGGGCCTGCGCGAAGCGGGTGAGTGAATCCATCAACAGCAGGACGTGTTTACCCTGGTCCCGGAAGTACTCGGCGATGGCCGTAGCGCGCCAGGCGCCATGGAGCCGCATCAGCGGCGGGTCATCGGCCGGTGTGGCCACTACGACGGCCTTCCTGATGCTGTCGCGGCCCAGAATGTTGTCGACAAACTCCCGGACTTCCCTGCCACGCTCTCCGATCAGACCCACAACCACCACATCGGCCTCGGTGTGTTTGGTCATCTGACCCAGCAGAACACTCTTGCCTACGCCGCTGCCGGCAAATAGACCCATACGCTGGCCCCGGCCCACGCTGAACAGGGCATTGATAGCCCTGACGCCAACATCCAATGGCCGGTCGATAGGCAGGCGATTGAACGGATTGATGGGCGGGCCCAGCAGGTGAATGTTTTTTTCATACCTGAGCGGAGGCAGAGCATCGATGGGGCTGCCCTGGCTGTCAATTATCCGACCCAGCAGGCAATTACCGACACCCACCTCCGGGTAGTGGGGCAGGGGAACGACCCGGGCGCCAGGATTCAGGCCATGGATTCTCCCGATTGGCATCAGGAACAGGTTTTCTTCAGAAAACCCCACCACCTCCGCCTCAATCTCCTTGTGGTCAGACAGGATGACTTTGCAGCGACTGCCGATAGTGGCCTGACAGCCGGAAGCAACCAGCGTCAGGCCTTTCATCTGAACGATACGACCCTCGACCGGCAGTTGCGGCGGGGCGACGCTGTTGGCATAGGACTGCAGTGTTTGCTGTAACTGGCTGATACGCGATTCTGCCAGGGACTGCGGGGAAGCAGTAGTCATTGGTCCTTCCCGTCGGGTTTCTGTTCCAGCAACTGATTGATTATCAGGTTGATACGGGTGTCCAGGTCGGTGTCGATAACCGAGTCCTGGCAGCGAATCTTAAAGTCTTCCAGGGCAATGTGGGGGTCGTCGACAATCTGCCACGACTGCTTGAAGTCCTGGTTGCTGATCAGGTCCCGCAGGATCTGGGCGTTCCTGGGATTGAGGTGGATCGAGACCTCCTGCTCCCGGTTGGTCAGGGCGGCAAGCGTCTGCCTGACCATCGCCATCAGCACTTCGGGGTCGGTTTTCAATTCCCGCGAGACAACCGCCCGGGCAATATTGCCGGCCAGTTGCACGATAGTTTCCGTGAGCTGCTGGCTTTGATCATCAAGCGGTTTACGCAGCGCCGTAAGCAGGGTTTTCACCAGCTGCAGTTGCTCTTGCGCTTCCCGCAGACCCAGTTCCTTGCCGTGGTCAAAACCTTCCCGGAAGGCTTCCTCGTAGACGCCCTGCCTGGCCTCCACATCCTTGCCGGAAACTCCGGCTGCAGGACCCTCACGATCAAACAGCCGCGGGGTCTCCCAGGCGGCGACGTTCATATTACCTTTATTCTTGCTGTAGCTGTTCATTGGCTCCCTACTCATTGGCCAACCAGTTCTGAATCATTCGTGCAGCCCGGGTCGGCTCCTGCATGACCAGCTGCTGTGCCCGGGCCAGATTGTCATCGAAAGTCAGTGCCGGGCCGCCTGCCGGTGAGGCGAGCTGTTGCGAGCCGACCATGCCGGAAAGCTGCACCTGGTCATCGCCGAATTCGTCGGCGCCAGACCCTCCGGTGGCCGGTGTTGATCGCTGGTTTGCCGACCCCTTGCCCGTTGTCACGACCGCTTTCAGAGCAGGCCGGAGCACGGCGAAAATCAGCAGCAGCACAACCAGTGCGGCCCCCGCCTGTTTCATAGCGATGAGGAACCAGGCCTGCTGCCAGAGGGGCACTTCTTCAACCGGTGCGGGCGGGCTGGAAAAGAACGGCTCATTGATAACGCTGACGGTGTCGCCCCGTGCAGCATTGAAACCCACGGCATCTCTTACCAGTTGGGTGAGGCGGTCGATTCTTGCCTGCAGCTCAGCCGGACTGCTGGTCTGTGCCTCGCCATCTTCACCCCCGCCCAGAGCGATGGTGGCGGAGAGGTCCACCAGCACGGCAACAGAGAGCTGCTCGATAGCGCCAGGCGCAGTTTTTATGTGGCTGACGCTGCGATCCACTTCGTAGTTTCTGACGGTGCTGGTGCGGGTCTGCCTGCTGCGGTCGGCAGCGGTCTGGCCTTCACTGTTCTCGCCATCGGCCGGTGGTGCCGCGGCGACAGCGCCGGGTACCACGGTTTCTGCCGCGCCGCCATTGACGTCGGCGGATTCTTCTTCCAGTTGCTCACTGCGCACCGCCAGGGTTTCCGGGTTGTAGACTTCTTCGGTAGTCTCCATAGCCGTGAAATCGATGTTGGCAGCCACCTGGGCTTTGACATTGCCGACCCCAACGATCGGTGTGAGCAGATCCAGGATGCGGTCGCTGTAGTCTTCTTCGATGCTGCGGGTAAACCGGATTGCCTCCGTACTGTTGCCCAGCTCGGAGTTACCGCGATCTGAAAGCAGGTTGCCCCGCTGATCGACAATGGAAACCTGGTCTGTCTCAAGCCCGGAAATACTCGAGGCCACCAGATGCAGGATTCCAGACAGCTGGGAATCACCGGGCACCTGCATGTCCATGACATCGAGCATCACCGAAGCAGAGGGCTTACGGGAATTGCGAATGAACGAGCTCTGTCGCGGAATGCTGAGATGTACCCGGGCGTCACGGACGCCCTGTATCTGTTTGATTGTCTGGGTAAGTTCCTGTTCCAGCGCCCGATTGTAGCGGGCCTGCTCGACAAAGTTGCTGGTGCCAAGCCCCTGGTCTTCATCAAGTATGTCGAAGCCCTGGCTGGTGGTGCGGGGCAGACCCTGGCTGGCCAGTTGCATTCTTAGGCGGCGTACCTGATCTGCCGGAACGGTGATCTGACCGCTGCTGTTTTCAATCCGGTAGCGCGCACCGTTCTGTTCCAGCGCCGCGACTACATCTGCCGAATCCTGATCAGACAGTCCCATGTACAGGGCGCTGTAACCGGAACTGGTTGACCACAGCACAGTGGCACTGCCCAGCGCGATGCCGGCAGCGACAATCAGCATGAACACAATCTGTCGCACCAGGCTGAGCTGACTCAGGGAATTGAGCTGGGCAAACAGGGAAGTTGAAGCGCTGGAGTTGGCCATGTCAGGTTAATGATTCCGGGGCGAATGCCTTGCTTATTGGTTAAACCTGCATGTTCATGACTTCCTGATAGGCGGACAGCAGCTTGTTACGTACTTCTGTCATCGCTTCAAAGGACACTGATGCTTTTTCAGCCGCTACCATCACCTCAGGAAGATCCACGCCCTGTTGCCCGACCGCGAAAGCGTCGCGCAACTCCTTTGCTTCAGTCTGCAGGTTGTTGACCTGTTTGATTGAGTCATTCAGCAGGGCGGCAAAGTCCGGCCGGTCGCCGCCGCCCTGTTCAGGAACGACATTGTTCTGCGCCAGAATTCGCATCTGGTTCAGGACCTGATCGATTTTTACATCACTCATTATTGCTTCCTCACGAGGCTTTCACTTCATTCGGGTAACAGGGAACATGCAAGCCATCCTTGCGAAACTGCGCCAGCTTGTAGCGCAGGGTCCTGGGGCTGATACCAAGCTTTTCGGCAGCTTCCTTGCGGCTGTTGTTGGACTCAATGGCGTCCATGATTATTTCCTTCTCCCGGTTTTTGAGGTTGGAAGCCAGCTGTGGTCGGCCCACGGGCCGGAGATCATCGGCACTGGCCGGGTCAGCGGACTCGGGTGTTTCGAACACGATCGCAGCGGCGCTTATGGTGCGGCCGGCTTTCAGAATCAGGGCCCGCTGGATCACATTCTCCAGTTCACGCACATTGCCGTACCAGGGGTGAGCAAGCAGTACCCGACTGGCGCTGTCGTCCAGTCTCACGCCGGTGCCAGGCTCGTAGCGTTCCAGAAAGCTTTGCGCCAGGGGCAGGATGTCCTCGCTACGTTCTCTCAGAGGCGGCAAATGCAGGGGAAACACGTTGAGTCGATAAAAAAGATCCTCCCGAAACCGACCTTCGGTGACTTCTTCTCGCAGATTCCTGTTGGTGGTGGCAATCAGTCTTACGTCCAGGTCGATTGCCCGGCTGCCACCCAGACGTTCGACTTCCTTCTCCTGGATAACCCGCAGCAGCTTGGCCTGCAGGCCGATATCGATTTCCGAAACTTCATCCAGCAGCAGCGTTCCACCGTTTGCCTGTTCAAATTTCCCGGCCCGTGCCGTATAGGCCCCGGTAAAGGCGCCTTTCTCGTAACCAAACAGAATGGATTCCAGCATCGGTTCCGGAATCGCTGCGCAATTGATGGCTACAAACGGCTTGTTGCCACGCGTTGAGTGACGGTGGATGTACTTGGCGAAGACCTCTTTACCGCTGCCGGATTCACCACTGATCATGACGGTGACATCCGTAGCGGCAACCCGCCGGCTGAGTTCGGCGACGGCCACACTGCGCGGGTCCTCGACAACCATGCCGCTTTTTTCCGGCCCGGCGTTGGTGTTCGACGCCAGGCGATTTACCATCTCGATCAACACCTCCGCTTCAAAGGGTTTTACGATGTAGTCGGCGGCACCGTTCTGCATGGCTTCCACTGCTCTGCTGACATTGCCGAAGGCGGTGACCAGGACGAACGGAATTTCCGGGAGCTGTCGTTTGACCTGCTTCAGTAATTCGTCGCCATTCATGCCCGGCATCTGGACATCGCTGATGATGAGGCTCGGTCTCTTGCGGCCCAGAATAGCCAGTGCTGCTTTGGCATTTTCGGCTGCCAGCGCTTCGTAACCTGACATATCGAGAGTCTGGCAGAGAGCTTCCCTGAGATCGGGATCGTCCTCCACCACCAGCACCGAATTATTATCCATGGTTTACCTGCCTGTTAATTTGGTCGACTTCACAAAAACCGTCTGTCTGGTCTGCTGCGCGGATTAGCTACGCAGCCCCTTGCTGCAGAAAATAGCTATCAAAAGCAGCCTGTTCTATGGGGATGCTCAGCGTGAAGCTGGCGCCCCCTCCAGGGGCCCGGTCGATACTCACATCGCCACCGTGGAGCTTGGCAGCGGACATCACGACAGCCAGTCCCAGACCTGTTCCGCCAGGACGCGTGGAGAAAAAGGGATCAAAAATCTGGTCTCTGGTGTGTTCGTCTATGCCCGGCCCGTTGTCTGCCACCGATAGCTCGATACAATTTTCCTTTCGCAGCAGCCCGAGGGTGATTCTGGGAGCAGTCTCTACCGCCTGTATTGCGTTGATAATCAGGTTCGACAATGCGTTGAACAGTGCTTCACGGTCACCCCGGATCTCGAAATTCTCCCCGTGGTAGTTGGATTCAATAGAACCGTTTGCCGCCTTTACCTGCAGCGCAGTGGCCTGCCTCACTTCGTTCAGCAGCGCAACCGGCGAGAAGCTCTGGCTGGTTACGATGTCGCCCTTGATATAGGAGAGCATGCCTTCCACCAGCGTTTCGATCTGGCCCAGTTGCGTCTGAATATTCTTCACCGGCTTCTGGTAATCAGGAACCCGTGCCGCCGACAGTCTGGCAGACAGGTTGGAAAGGTAGAGAATTGCGGAACTCAGTGGTGTGCGGATCTGGTGGGCCAGCCGGGCGGCCATTTCGCCCAGTGCCGCCAGGCGTTTTTCCCGGTTGACCAGGTTGTTGAGGCGGTAGTTTTCCGTTGTGTCGGTAAGCAGCATTATTCTGTCGCCGTCATTGCCGAAGGGATTACTGGTAATGGACACCCGTTTCCCGTCAAGCAGCGAGAATTCGCCATCAAAAACGGGAGCGGAGCCGGCTATCTCTCCGATTACCGCACTCCATTTCTGCCCTACAAAGCACTGACCGGTTATCCGCAGTGCCGCCGGGTTCATCTCCCGGACCTGGCCCTGACTGTCCAGCACCAGGACGCCGCCGGGGAGGGCTTCCATGAGAGACGAAAGCTTTGCCGCCAGTCTTTCTTTTTCAGTCAGTTCCCGGATGCGGGCGGAGTTGGAAGCAGCCAGTTCTTCTTTCAAGCCGATGACACTGGATTCCAGCTCCTGATAAATCATGCCCAGATCGGCGGAGACCTGATTAAAGATCCCGAAGGCTTCTTCAAGCTGGCTTATGGAATGCTTGGTGTTGGCTGACGAGTCCACTGTTGCTACCTGAAGTTTTCGATTCTTCTTGAACTAGCGTTTGAGATTGGAATTAGCAAGTTTTGTGCCAATAAAAATATCAATATAAAACAGCAAGATAGAGTTGGTGTGTCGGTTTTTTGGCAATCGAAATCGGCGGATGGTCGAAATTTTTACAGTGTCGGAACGTGCTGGCCGCCGGCTTTTTTCGGCGCAGTGCTGACCGGTTGGTCGGAGCGGGCGGGCAGGCATCAGTGGAGCGGCATCGCTGTGCTCGTGGCGAGCACCTTCAGGCGGGCGGATTCAGAACGCGGCTCTGCGATCCCTGGCCCGTGGCGGCTCAATTTCCAGCTTGCGGATTTTTTCGATCAGCGTAGTCCTGCGTACCGATAGCGTCCTCGCTGCCCTGGTGACTACCCAGTCCGACTGTTCCAGCGCCCGGCAAATCAGCGTCCGTTCGAGTGACGCCAGGTATTGCTTCAGGTTGATCTTCTGGGCGGTGCCAGCCGGTATTGGCGGTAACTCTGCGGTTGTAACCTGCGGTCCTGCCTGAAACCCCATAGCGCCACCAGACAGCACCTCCCGATACCGCGCCGGCAGTTGTTCGCTGCTGACCTCTTCGCCGGGATACAGAATGCTAAGGCGCTCCACCAGATTTTCCAATTCCCTGACATTGCCCGGTAGCGGGTGGTTCATCAGGGTTTGCAGAGCGTCTGCAGCAAAGCTGATGGCTTGCTGCAGGGTGTTGTTGCGGCGCTTGATGAATTCATTGATCAACGCGGGGATATCGTCGCTGCGCTCGCGCAGAGGCGGCAGTTCGATGGGGAATACATTCAGGCGATAGAATAGATCGAGGCGGAACTTACCTTCATCGATATACTTCTCCAGATCCTGGTGGGTAGCCGCGACAAGGCGCACATTGCTCACGAGGGAGCGGGTGCCGCCGACCCGTTCAAAGGTCCGCTCTTGAATGACGCGCAGCAGCTTTACCTGCATGTTGAGAGGCATATCGCCAATCTCATCCAGGAACAGCGTGCCTCCTTCAGCAAGCTCGAAGCGACCGGCCCTGGACTGAAAGGCGCCGGTAAAGGCGCCTTTTTCGTGGCCAAAAAGTTCGGACTCCAGCAGTTCCGGCGGGATTGCGCCGCAATTCACCGCAACGAACGGCCGGTCCGCGCGCAGTGACAGATCATGAATAGCCCTGGCCACGACTTCTTTTCCAGTGCCGGATTCCCCCGCAATAAGGACGTTGGCCTCGGTAGGGGCCACCTGGCGAATCAGTTTCTTGAGGGCTTTGATGCGAGGGCTGTCCCCGATGATGTTCATGCTGGCTGCCAGATTCTCGGTGTTCTGCAGTTGCCTGACTCTGGCCTGCTTCAGCACTTCCAGCAAGTCTCCATAACGAACCGGCAGGCGGATGGAGCCGTCTGCGTCCGCCGGTGCCGCCTGGAAAAATTCTTTATCCGACTGCAGGAGATAAACCGGCAATTGCGCCGCCTTGCTGCGAATGATGGTGAGTGCCTCTTTCTCAGCCGCTTTGTCGTCAAGGGCTACCAGTATCGTCAGCGCACTGGCTTTGGTCGGGCTGAAATCCGCCAGTTGGCGGCACGTGAGGTGAATGGCTTCGTGCTCGAGAGATTCCAGCACGGCAATGGTTTTAACTGCGATATTGGTGTCATCGGTCAACAGTAGAACTTCACCACTCATACCTTGCCCTTTTTAAAACCTGCCACCGGGAAGTGGAGTTTGCGTGTGTTTCAGCCTGGTAGAAGCCGCGCACCTGAAGCATCAGGCCAGTCAGGTGAATTTCATGCGGTTACCAGTGCATCGGCATAGTAGCGGGTAACCTTAGTAAAATAGCGGGAAAAAAGAAGAAAAAAGTGGGATTTAACGTGCACATGACGGGAAGGTGAAGGGGTACCTTGTAAGTCCTTGTTACGCCGGAATATTTTTTCCTATACGAGGCTGATGCTGAAAGTTTCCGGTCGCTGGCATGGAATTTGCGTTTGTACCGGTTGGGCAAGTCTTTCCGGGCCGGGTCCGGGCAGCGAGCCAGAGCCAGGCGCAGGAACCAGTGGGCTTTTCTAATACACAGAGTAAGTGATGTCAATAAACAGGTTGCCGGTAAAACTGACACTGTCGAAAAACCGACAGGGCGGTCCGGCGTCCGTCAAGGGCTGATTTCTTTCTTCACGACATGAGTGCCAGAACGCAAAGAAGACGACCAGACAACAGCGGATCAGCCAAGGCTGCCCGCTTTCTGATGGTTATGGGTGAATCCGGCGCCGCGAATATTCTCAAACACCTGACTTCCGACGAAGTACAGAAAATTGGTGTGGAAATGGCGCGGATGAAGGAGATGTCCACCGATGAGGTCAATCAGATTCTGGCGAGTTTCCTCAGCGACTACGAGAATGACGGTTCAATCAGGGTGGTGGCGGACGAGTACACCCGCAGCGTACTGGAAAGGGCGTTAGGCCCGGAGGCAGCCAAGGAAGCGCTCGACAAGATCATGCTGGGGGGCAATACCAAGGGGCTGGATTCGTTGAAGTGGATGGAGCCGCAGCTGGTAGCCGGAATCATTCAGAACGAACATCCGCAAATTCAGGCCATCGTAATCTCGTACCTGGGACCCGAGCTGTCCGGCGAAGTCCTGACGTATATGCCGGAAAATTCTGTGGTGGAGCTGATGATCCGCATGGCAGAAATCGACACCGTCGATCCTACTGCGCTGCAGGAATTGAACAATTCACTGGAAAAACAGGTGGAAGGTGTGGTCCGCAAGCGCGGCTCGTCAGTCGGGGGCATCAAGAATGTTGCGGATATCTTCAACTCCCTGGAGAAAAACTTCGAAGAAAGCCTGATGGAGAAACTCACCAGTGTGAATGAAGGTCTGGCTACAGCTATTCAGGAGCAGATGTTCGTTTTCGATGATCTTAAACTGATTCCGAGTCGTGATTTTCAGGCGCTGTTACGGGAAGTCTCTACGGACAAGCTTGCCATGGCTTTGAAAGGAGCAGACGAAGAGATTCTGGAAAAAGTAATGAAGAACATGTCTTCGCGGGCTGCGGAAATATTCAAGGAAGACATGGAAGAGATGGGGCCGGTGAAGATCGTCGACGTGGAGACCGCCCAGAAGGAGGTCCTCAGCGCCGCCAGGAAGCTGGCCGACGACGGCAAAATTGAATTGCGGGAAGACGCTGGTGCGATGGTCAAGTAGACGGTCAGGTAGAGACAATCATGAGTGAACTGCTTTCGGAGAACGAAATCGATGCCCTGATGAACGGTGTGGTCAAAGAGTTCGGCAATCAGGGTCAGGAAGTCAACGAAGAGGATTACTCCCTTTATGACCTGACCAGTGGAATGCACCGGGTGCAGGGCTGGACCCAGTACGTGGAGATTGTCGACGACCACATTCAGGCCGGTCTCAGCACCAGATTCCTGGGAATTCTGCACAAGAGCGTGGAAATAAAGCGGGACCCGATTCAGATCAGGAAGTATGAAGACTATGCCAGCACCCTGAAGCTGCCGACGGCGATCAGCTGTTTCACCCTGTCAGGAGTCGTAGGTATTTCCGCGATCGTTCTGGACTCGGACCTGGTCTCGGCGCTTGTTAATGTGTTCTTCGGCGGCGGGTCACGTCCGACGCCTATCGAGGGTCGCGAGTTCAGCCACACCGAACAGCGGCTCGTCAACATGATCGTCAAAAGCATCGCGGAAGTGATTCGGGAAGGTTTCAGGGAATTTGCGGACCATGAAATTACTGTCGTGGATATCGAGACCAACCCGGCGCACTTCTCAGCTTATGCAGACACCGATGTGCTGATGATTCGGCCCTTTAAACTAGAGTTTTCAGGCATGGGAGGCAGTATTCAGCTCATCATGCCCGGCTCCGTTGTGGATGCGATCTTCCGACAGAAAAGGTCCCGCCTGGCGGACCTTGGTGTTACCGCCCGCAATGCCCTTGCCAGTCAGGTGCGTGATTTTGAACTGGACGTGACCGGTGAACTGCGAGGCGCAAACCTTTCCCTGAAAGACGTTCTGGAGCTGGGGCAGGGCGATATCATTCCGATCGATGCGCCGGATCATGTAGACGTAAAGGTCAACAGTGTACCCAAATTCAAGGCTCGTATGGGTGAGGTCAATGGAAAAATCGGTCTGGAGATTCTTCGCTTCGGACAGTTCGGTGGAGGTGGCAAGCGATGAATGGCAGCAACACAGGTGAAGGCCAGAGTCCTGCCGTACTGGCGCAGGCATTCCCGCAGCTTGGGAATGGCAGCAGCGAAGCAGGCGCGGCTGGGTCGCGAAGTGGGGAGCACACACTGAAGGCTGTCCCCGCTCCTGCGCCGGTTCCGGCTCAATCGATGGCAGTGGCCAAATCTGAGTCCACGGCCGGCCTGGAGCGATTCTGGAATGTTCCCGTGACCCTGCGTTTCGAGGTGAGTTATCAGAGTATTACCGTTCAGCAGCTGATGTCCCTCACCCGCGGCTCCATCGTGCCTTTGCAGGATGTCTACGTGGATTCAATCAAGGTCAAGGTGGAGGACAGGACCATCGCCAGGGCCGAGGCCGTGAGCCTGAAAAAGCGCTACGGGATGCGAGTCAGCGAAATTTCGGTACCGAACGGTACACGGAGCAGGTAAACCCCATGACGGTAAAAACAGGATACAGCGTCAAACAGTGTGTCGGGAAAAAGACATTGGCCCGCCGCGCAGGTCCCGGCCTGCTGCTGAGTCTGTTGCCTGGAGAACTGCTTGTTGCCGCGGAGCAGGCCGATCCAGCGGTTCGACCCGAGGCGCTGGTCAGTGCCCAAAGCATGGTGCAGATGTTGATCGCCCTGGTTGTCGTTGTGGCAATCATTGTCGGCCTTTCGGTGCTGGTCAGACGTCTCAGTCTGGTACCGGGGGCGTCAGGTGGCATGATCAGGATCGTCAGCAGCCTTGCCCTCAACAGCAAGGACCGGTTGCTGCTGGTGCAGATCGGTGAGGAGCAGATCCTGATCAGTGCCAGCCCGGGGCGGATCGGCAAAGTTCATGAGTTGCAGGCCCCGGTAGACCCCGCATCCTTCGACAGCCTGCAGAAAACCAGGGGAAGATCCTTCAACAGTTTGTTCACTCAGGTGCTGCAGGGATCCCGTCAATGAAACGACCGGTAATAAAAAGACACGCAATTGGTCTGATTTTACTGCTGGCATTGCCTGGGCTGGCCTTGCCGGCAACGCCTGACCTGACCCTGATGACTTCCCAGGCGACCGCGGACGGTGGCATGACCTACAGCGTCAGTATTCAGATTCTGCTGTTCATGACCTTGTTGACGCTGCTGCCCGCGGCGATGATGGCAATGACCTCTTTTACGCGGATCATCGTCGTGCTTGCTATCCTGCGACAGGCCCTTGGGCTGATGCAGACCCCCTCCAATCAGATAATCATCGGTCTGGCGCTCTTTATCACGTTTTTTGTTATGAGCCCTGTATTCACCAGCGCCTATGAGAACGGTGTGGCACCCTACATGGACGAGGCCCTGGATTTCGATTCCGCCCTCGTTGAGACCACGGGGCCTTTCCACCAGTTCATGTCAGATCAGGTCCGGGAGCAGGATCTGGCACTGTTCGCCGAGATGGCGGGCTACGAAGAGTTTGAAAGTCTTGCGGACGTGCCCTTCCGGGTTCTGGTTCCGGCCTACATCACCAGTGAGTTGAAGACCGCTTTTCAGATCGGTTTTTTAATATTCATTCCGTTTCTGGTTATCGATCTCGTGGTTGCCAGCATTCTGATGTCCATGGGGATGATGATGCTGTCACCGATGCTGATTTCCCTGCCGTTCAAGATCATGCTGTTTGTCATGGTGGATGGCTGGACTCTGATAGTGGGCACGCTGGCTTCGAGCTTCGCGGTTTTCTAGAAAAAAGGGCAGGCGCTATGGATCAGGATGTTGTAATCGAAATAGGTCAGGACGCACTTTTTCTTATTGTTGCGCTGGCCGGTCCCTTGTTGTTGTCGGCATTGGCAGTCGGGCTGCTGGTGGGAGTGCTACAGGCGGCTACCCAGATTCAGGAGCAGACCTTGAGTTTCATTCCCAAGCTGCTGGCCCTGGTGCTGGCTCTGGTGGTGCTGGGGCCCTGGCTGCTCAACTACTGGGTGGTCTTTACTGAATCGCTGTTCTTCCGCATTCCCGAGCTGATCGGGTAGTAAGCAGATATCGCAACCGGATTTTAACAGGCATGGAACTATCACTGGATGACATGACAGCACTGGTTGGAGATTTCTTCTGGCCGTTTCTGCGCATCAGTGCCCTGTTTGCCGCAGCACCGGTGTTTTCCGCCCGCACCGTGCCTGTGCGGGTGAGAATTATCCTGGCGGTGTTCATTACCCTGCTTATACGGCCTAGCCTGCCCTACCTGGAGTTGGTTGAGCCCCTGTCTGCCAGGGGGCTGCTGCTCATTCTCCAGCAACTGAGCATCGGTATTGTCATGGGGCTGATCCTGCAGATTGTCATGGGTGCTCTGGTCATGGCCGGTCAGGCGATAGCCACGACAATGGGGCTTGGTTTTGCCTCATCTGTTGATCCTCAGAACGGCGTGCAGGTGACCATGCTGGGCCAGTTGTATCTCATTATCGGGACGCTTTACCTGTTGGCGGTGGACGGCCATCTGTTGCTGATCGATGTGCTGGTCCAGAGCTTTGTCTACATCCCGGTCGGTTCCCCGTTCAATGCGCTGGAGGTGTTTGGTGATATCGCCCTGTTCGCTTCGGAGCTTTTTGTGGCGGCCTTACTGATTGCCCTGCCGGTCATTGTCGGTGTTCTGCTGGTAAACCTGGCTTTTGGTGTCGTGACCCGCGCGGCGCCGCAACTGAATATCTTCGCAGTGGGTTTCCCGGTCACCATGCTGGCAGGTTTCATTCTGATTCTTTTCAGCCTGCCGGTGCTGTTCCCCACGCTGGGGAGCTTTTTTACTGTTGGATTCAACTTCATGCGCACCCTGGTGAACTAAAGGTATAACCGATGGCAGAAGCGCAGGCTCAGGAAAAGACCGAACAGGCGACCCCGAAACGGATCCGGGACGCCCGGGACAAGGGGCAGGTTCCCCGCTCCAGAGAGCTGAATACCGTGTTGTCGCTGATGATGGCCGGTGTTGGCATGTTGTTTTTCGGGCAGCAGATCATCACGGATCTCAATCAGATTCTGGCCGAAAATCTGCGCTTCGACCGCGACGCCGCTTTCTCTGAAGCGCTGGTTCTGACCCGCCTGGGAGAGACGGTGCTTGCCGCACTGACCATGCTGGCACCGCTTTTTGCCCTGCTGATTGCCGTGGCTGTTCTCAGCCCCCTGTCGATGGGCGGCTGGGTATTCAACTTCGCACTGGCGGCTCCCAAGCTGGAGCGAATCAGCCCGTTGAAGGGATTGGGCAAGCTGTTTTCGGTTCGCTCACTCATGGAACTGTTCAAGGCGATCGGAAAATTCCTGCTGGTGGCGACCACCAGCTGTTTCGTGCTTTACCTGGTTCTGGATCAGATAGTGGGCCTTTCACTGCTGCCGCTGCCGGAAGCCATGAACACGGCAGGAGCACTGGCTGTCTGGTGCCTGCTGGGGTTCAGTGCCGTGCTTATTCTGGTGGCCGCTGTGGATGTACCCTTTCAACTCTGGCAACACCAGCGCCAGCTGCGTATGACCCGCCAGGAAGTCAGGGATGAGCTGAAGCAAACGGAAGGACGGCCGGAAGTTAAAGCGACAATCAGGGAGAAGCAGCAACAGTTTGCCCGACAGCGGATGATGGCTGAAGTGCCCGACGCGGATGTGGTCATCACCAACCCGACTCACTTTGCTGTTGCCCTCAAATACGACCAGGCCGGTGCTGGCGCGCCGATAGTTGTGGCCAAAGGGCAGAACCTGATTGCTGCGCGCATAAGGGAGTTAGCGCAGCAGAACGGTGTCGTCCTGTTCTCTGCGCCGCCACTGGCCCGGGCGCTGTATTTTTCCACTGACCTGAACCAGGAGATTCCACGCAACCTGTTCCTGGCGGTAGCACAGGTAATGGCCTACGTGTTTCAACTGCGGCAGGTGCCCAAGCGCGGAGGCAGCAGGCCGAAGCCACCCAGGGACCTGCCGGTGCCTGAAGAATACTCTGATCTGATCGTCCCGGAGGCTGACTGATGGCCAACAGTAATACGGCAACTTTACAGAACGCCCTGCTGGGTATCGACTGGCGCCTGGTAGGTGTCGGGGCGCCTTTGATGGTCATCCTGCTACTGGCGATGATGATCCTGCCGTTGCCACCCTTTCTGCTGGATTTTCTGTTTACCTTTAATATCGCCCTGTCGCTGATTATTCTGCTGGTCGCCGTCTATGTGCACCGACCGCTGGAGTTTGGTGTTTTCCCCAGCGTCCTGCTGATCATGACGCTGTTGCGGCTGGCGCTGAACATTGCCTCCACCCGGGTAGTGCTGATCGAGGGGCACAACGGTACGGCGGCGGCCGGGAAAGTCATCGAGGCATTCGGGGATTTTGTGGTCGGCGGCAACTACGCGGTCGGCCTGGTGGTTTTTGCTATCCTGGTGATAATCAACTTCGTGGTGGTGACCAAGGGCGCGGGTCGGATCTCCGAAGTCACCGCCAGGTTTACCCTGGATGCCATGCCCGGCAAACAGATGGCCATCGATGCAGACTTGAATTCCGGACTTATCGATCAGGATTCGGCCCGCGAGCGCCGTGAAGAGATCGCCAGGGAATCCAGTTTCTATGGTGCCATGGACGGCGCGAGTAAATTTGTCCGTGGCGACGCCGTTGCCGGGATTCTTATCCTGTTCATCAACATCATCGGTGGCTTTGCCGTCGGTGTACTGCAGCACGATCTATCCGCCGCCCAGGCAGCGACTAACTACACCCTGCTGACCATAGGCGATGGCCTGGTTGCCCAGATCCCTTCGCTGCTGGTCTCTGTCGCCGCCGCGCTGATTGTGACCCGGGTAGGTTCTTCCACTGACATGGGGCGCCAGGTGCTCGATCAGGTCTTTGAAAGTCCCAAAGTCTTTCTGGTTACCGGTGGCGTCATCGGTCTACTGGGGCTTATCCCGGGGATGCCCAACCTGATTTTCCTGCTCATGTGTGCTGCCCTGTTCGCTATTGCCTATTTTGCTTCGAAGCGCACGGAGCAGGGAGAGGAGGATCGCAAGCAGCAGGATCAGGAGGCGGAACAGGAACAGAAGTCAGCAGATCTTGAATGGGACGATGTCCTTGGGGTCGATATCATTGGCCTGGAAGTGGGGTACAAACTGATCTCCCTGGTTGACCGCAACCAGGGTGGTGAGCTGCTGGACAGAATCAAGGCGGTCAGAAAACGTATTTCCCAGGACATGGGCTTTCTTGTCCATCCGGTACACATTCGGGACAACCTGAGTCTGTCACCGAATTCCTATCGCATTACTCTACTGGATGTGCCGGTCAGTGAGGGGCAGGTGCATCCAGGGATGGAAATGGCCATTAACCCGGGCCAGACGTTCGGGGATCTGGATGGCATCGCCGGCAAGGATCCGGCCTTTAATCTCGATACGATCTGGATTGACGCGTCCCAGAAGGAAGACGCTCAGGCCAAAGGCTATACCGTAGTGGATAGCAGCACCGTCATTGCTACACATATCAGTCATACCATTAAAACCCATTCTCACGAACTGCTTGGTTACGACGAAGTGCAGAAGCTGCTGGATTCCCTTGCAAAAACAGCTCCCAAGCTGGTTGAAAGTCTTATTCCCGACACGCTTTCCCTTGGGGTCGTGTTGCGGGTGCTGCAGAACCTGCTGGAAGAAGGCGTGCCGATCCGTGATTTGCGCACCATTGTAGAGACTCTCGCTGACCACGGTGCCGTGCATCAGAATCCGGATATACTCACGGCGGCCGTACGGATCAATCTCGGCCGCACCATCTGCCAGGGCATTGTCGGCATGGCGCAGGAAATGAAGGTGGTAACCCTGAGCGCGGACTTTGAAAGGCTCATCCGGGATTCGATTTCAACGGACCGGCCAGGCAGTGTAGGCAGCCTGGAGCCCGGTCTGGCGGAAAGACTGCTGGGCCAGATCCAGTCATTCAGTCAGCAACTGGAAGCCACGGGGCAGATTCCGGTGCTGCTGGTTTCAGACCAGATCCGCTTGTGGCTGGCCAGGTTCGTTAAGTCCTCTGCACCGCGGTTAAAGGTGCTTGCTTTCAGCGAGGTTTCGAACAACAAGCAGATCAAGGTCACATCCACGGTAGGGCAGATGCAAACTCAGGCGGCCTGATTCTGACAGGGCGTCTCCTGCAGTAACGGCAAATGGTAAAAATATTTATTGGAGTCGGCGATGAAAGTAAAACGATACCAGGCAGACAGCATGCAGCAGGCTATGGCTATGGTGCGAGCGGAGCTGGGAAAGGATGCGGTATTGATCTCCACCAAGCGGGTCGATGGCAAGGTGGAGGTTCTGGCCGCCAGTGACTATGAGATTGAACAGGTAAAACGCGCGGTGGAAGAGCCGACACTGCCGGAGCCCGTGCGGCGGCAGGAACCCATGGCGGGCCCTGGCTCGAGCCGCGGATTCCCCCTTGAATTGCTGGCTGATCGGGAGGTTGAAAATCAGCGGCTCAAACTGAAGGAAAGAGAGCAGCAACTGGAAATTTACAGCCAGTCCAGGTCTCTGCAGGAGATGCAGGTGGAGATCGGCAGGCTCAGAAAGCTGTTCGAGGGTGAGATGGCCCAGCTGGTGTGGCGTGAATCCCATGATCGCCAGCCCAACCGTATGGCCCTGCTTTCCAGGCTGGAGATGACCGGTATCAATCACGATCTGGCCACCCGGCTGGTCGATAAGGTGCTCCCCTGCGATGACCTGGGGCTTGCCTGGCAGAAGGTGATCAGGATCCTGCTCAAAACCATGGGCAAATCCGCGCCTGATCCCCTTGAGGACGGCGGTGTTATTGCGCTGATAGGTTCTACCGGTGTCGGCAAGACAACCACGGCAGTGAAGCTGGCCGCTGGCTTCGCCAGAAAATACGGCAGGAATCAGGTGGCATTGATTACTACTGACGATTACCGGGTCGGTCAGCGTGAGCAGCTGCTGTCCCTGGGCAGCTCGCTCGGCCTGTCGGTCCAGGTTGCCGCCAGCCAGGAAGAAATGCGTCAGGCCATGGAGAGTTTCGCCGAGCGCAAGCTGCTGATCATCGATACGGCAGGTATCAGTCAGCGACAGCAGAACTTCCGGGAGCAGCTTGAGCTATTTCTGGAAGGGGAAAGGAAAGTTTCCCCCTACCTGGTTTTAAGTGCCACGGTCCAGGAGTCGGTAACGAATGAAACCATCAGGGCGTTTTCCGACCTGAATCCGGTGGCAGCCATCGTCACCAAGACCGATGAGAACGTGTCGATAGGACCGATGCTTTCCTCGCTGATACGCTTTCGACTGCCGGTAGCGTATGTCGGCACCGGCCAGGAAATCCCCGATGATCTGATACGCGCTGATGGGGAGTTTTTTACCGACAAGATCAGGGAATCCTATCGACATGCCATGGCGCAGACGCAGCGCCGTCGCAAGGCTTCCGCATGACTGCCCTGGCGCGCTATGCCCGCATCGTTACAACACAGGCTTAATGCTTTTCTCCCAGTGAAGGAATCGAATCATGACTTGGTCAGCACCTGTTAGAACAATAGCCGTAACCGGAGGAAAAGGGGGGGTAGGCAAGTCCAGCGTAGCAATCAATATCGCTATGGAACTGGTCAAGAGTGATAGATCCGTGCTGTTGCTTGATGCCGATCTGGGGATGGCCAATGTGGATATCATGCTCAACCTGAAGCCGGGCAGGGATCTTTCCCATGTGGTGGACGGTCAGTGTGCGCTGGAAGATATTATCGTCGAGGGGCCACGTGGCCTGCATGTTGTCCCGGCGGCTTCCGGGTTGGGGCGGATGGCGGCGCTCAGCAGCTTTGAGCAGATGGGATTGATCCGGGCGTTCAGCGATCTGGAAGCGCGCTACGAAGTTCTGATCGTCGACACGGCCGCGGGTATTGCCCCGGGTGTGCTCAGCTTTACCAAGGCCGCTCAGGAGTTGGTGCTGGTGTTGTGTGACGAGCCTGCCTCGCTGGCCGACGCGTACGGGTTGATCAAAGTCTTGAGCCGCGAACACGGCGTCAGGAAATTCCAGGTGCTGGCCAATATGGTAAAGGATCCGTCCCATGGCAGAGCGCTGTTTGCGAGACTTGCGGAGGTGGCCGATCAGTATCTTGATGTGAGTATCGGTTACCTGGGCAGTATTCCCCTGGATGACAATTTACGCGCGGCCACTAAATCAAGAGCGGCTGTCACCGATAAATATCCCTATAGTACGTCGAGTCTGGCATTCCAGCAGGTTGCGAGACGTCTCTGCGAGTTGCCGGCGCATTCGGGCGCCAATGGACAGATCGAATTTTTTCTTGAGAAGGCGCTCGCCGGTCAGAACAAGAGTATCGGGTACGGAAGAGGGATGTCATGAATATCGGAATGCAAAGTCGCGAGCTGGATGCAACCTTCTCTCGAGATACGTTGTTTGAAGAGAATATGTCTCTGGTCACGACTATTGCTCACCACATCGGCTCCCGTTTACCGGCAGGTAAAAGTGTCGACGACCTGATACAGGTGGGGCTTATCGGCCTTCTTGAAGCGGTGCGCACCTATGAGCCGCAACCGGGGGTGGATTTCAAAGCCTATGCGAATATTCGCATACGTGGCGCAATTATCGATGAACTGCGTCGGGAGACCTGGGTTCCGCGTTCCGTTCAGCAGAAATCGCGCCAGGTCTCTCAGGCCATTCAGGAGGTAGAGAACAGGTTGGGCCGGACCGCTACCGACGCGGAGATAGCAAGGGAATTGAATGTGTCGCTGGAGGAGTACGGCGATTTACTGGAAGCCGTGGCGAGTTGCAGCCTGTTCAGTCTGGACGATGAGAATGGTCTGTCCCATCCGGTAACCGATGAAAACGAAATCATCGACAAGATTCATTACGACGCCCTGAAATCCAAGCTGGCGAATATAATCGGTCAATTGCCCGAACAGGAGAAGCTGGTGGTTGCTTTGTATTACGACTACGGGCTGAATCTTCGGGAAATCGGTGAAGTGCTGAATGTGAGTGAATCCCGGGCCTGTCAGATTCACAGCCAGGCCATGAGCCGCCTGCGCATCAAGCTTCGAAACCACCTGAACGAAGGCGATATCTGAGCTTGTAAGTTTGAGAAGTGCGCCTGGCAGGCTGTTGGAGAACTTTAGGCCTGCCAATATACTTTCGCAACAGCGTGTCAGATGCCGGAAAGGTCCAGCAGGCTGTTTCTGAAATCTCCCGACACGCTGCCGTTTTCTTCGTAGGTGATCGCCCCGGAGTTGTGTGAAGCAGGAGTCAGGCTGTCCAGTACCCTGTTGATAAACTGAGAACGTCGGTTGATCAGCTGCCCGATAAGCCGGTTCTCCTGAACGAGTTGCTGTCCCAGCTTCGCCAGTCTGGCCAACCGTGTCGCAACGACAGCCGCGGACTCACTCTTGCTGGCCGCCTGCTGAAGAGTAGCGGCCTGCAGCGGCAGGCTGTGAGCGGAGGCAAACTGTATTCTTGTGTGGGTGGCCTGCTGAAGACCTTCCAGCAGGCGAAGCTTGTCGGTGTTGTCGTTATCGATGAAAGACGCGTCGCTGGCAAGCCTGGCACTTTCGTTCTGCAGAAACTGCAGTAACACCGTGGCGCAATCTATTTCATTCTGCAATAAACCGGCGAGTGTCGAATCGGGACTGGATTGGGTTTCCATCAACGGTGGCCTGCCTGTGATTGCCGGCTGAAATTCAGCGTTCCGGATCCGTGATCCCTGCTTCGGTTTCCAGCAGGTTGGCAGCTATGCGCTCCAGATTGATTTCCAGCTTGCCGCTGGCGATCAGCTGGCTGACTTCAGTTACCAGGGTATTGTTGACCTGCGGAGTGTCCTTGAGGAGCCCTTCAAGTTGCTGCAGGCGCGAAGCATCGCCCGTCATGCTGACCTTGTCGGCTGACGGAGAAGAAGTAGCTGCAATTGCCGCGGTTTTTGCCGCCCCCGGCTTTGGGGATTCCGGCTGCTGGGCCCCCTGGCTCTTGCCGGTGGCCAGGTTTAGCGGGATCTTGCCGGTATTGATTTCATTGCTCATCGGGATAACTCCGGTGCCTATCGCTACGCATGGCGATCCGCACAGTATAAGCGTTTCCTTGGGTTCTACCGTAGTACTTAATAACTACGACCGGTATGAAGAAAACCTTTAGTAAAAGGAACCTCTGATTACTTATGGAATCGCTCTGGCTTTCAGGCGAGGTCACTGACGAGGCGCCTTGCCGCCGGCATGCGTCGGCCTGTCAAGGCGAGGCAACGAAGGCAGTGGGCTCGCCTGAAAGCCCCTTCGGCCGGGGCCTGTCGGGCGCCACTGCGGCGTTGTCGCGCTTGGCAAGGGCTGGGCCATTCCCTGCGCACGACGCCTTGCAGTGACGCCCGACAGACTCCCGCAGAGCGTTTCCATAATTAATCAGAGGTTCCTAATGTTATCGGGTTCAAAAGTTGACCCGAACCGTGCTCCGGTCGAGTATCTCTGCCTCTACCTGGCGTCCGGAACTGTGATTCTGCACAGGTATACGGTCGCCACGGGATCCGCTGCGCATGGCCACTCCGGACATACGCACCTGGATACCGCCGCTGACCGCGACAATCCCTACCTCCTGGCCCTGTTTGACCAGCTGCCTGGCTCTCAAGGCATTGAGCGTGACAGCTGTGTCGGCCTGCAGCGGTCGCGTGGTTTCCATGCCGGTGAGCTGCTCCGGGCTGCTGATATGACGCAGCGGCAGCTTTGCAATGGGCAGCTTGCGAATTTCCAGCGCATCGGCTGTCAGGGCTTCACCGCGCAACAGCGGTCGCCGGGTGAATACCACATCGGCAAGCGCCTCGATCGTCACGGGTACATAGAGAGTCCAGGGCTTGGCGCCGGTGCATTTTACACCCACCGTGGTGCGGGCCAATTGACGGGTTCTGGCGGTGGCGAAGGCTTCCAGTGGGACGTCACACTCGGCCAGGTTCAGCCGTGGATCAAGCTCCGCCGCCTGGGCCTGGATAGCGGACAGACCCGCGGTGTCAATCTGGTCGCGGGCGAACTGCGCGGCAACGGAACGAATCACTTCGTGGGATTGAATCGCGCCGTTTTCCGCCAGCGCCAGGGGCGCGGCCAGGCAGCCAGCGCAAAGCAGCAGTGATGAGAATTGTCGACAGCCCGTCAAAATATTGACCTTCATGGTTACCCTGTAGTCAGTGAAGCCCTTGTAGGACGCGGTTCAACTGATTGCATGTTCATAGAGATTCTTTTAGATGCAATGTACATGCCATGGGGAAGGATCCCTGTCCGAGGGCCAGCGTCCTCCGGAGTGGACCTGTCCAGGGAGCCTTTGATTAATTACCACAATGCTATGGCCTTCAGGCGAGTTCGCTGGCAAGGCGCATTGCCGCTTTCGGTTCGCTACCGGCGGCAAGCCTTGCCGCTGGAGCGGTAATTCCTTGCCGCCCGGACCCCTTCGGTCTCAGAAAAATGCCCTTAACAGATTGATATAGAAGGATAAATTGTGGTTGGCACGGGTGATGCAAAGCCAGCCTGTAGCGAAAATCTTCAGGCCTGCCAGTAAGGACCGGCTTCACGAGGTGGAAAGTATGAGTTGGATAGACAGCGCCCTGGGAATTCACCCCGCCCTGTTGCAGTTTCAGTCGCAGCGCAGCTCTGCGCTGGCTGCCAACATCGCCAACGAGAGTACGCCGGGTTTCAAGGCGCGGGATTACGATTTTCAGTCGGTCATGCGTTCGATTGCGAGCGGTGCCGAAACCGGCTTGCGTACTACGCAGGCTCGGCACCTGGCAGGACCCGGCAGCAGGGGGTCTGCCAATCTGCTCTATCGCGTGCCAACCAAGCCACTGGTCGATGGCAACAGCGTTGAGCCGGAAGTGGAACAGGCACTCTTCGCAGAAAATGCCCTGCGGTATCAGGCCTCTCTGCAATTTCTGGACGGGGCGTTCTCGGGACTCAAGCTGGCAATCAGAGGGCAGCGCTGATGGGAATTACTGACACTTTCAAAATCACCGGTACCGCACTGAGTGCGCACAGCATCCACATGGACGTGATTGCCCGGAATATGGCCAGCGCGCAACTGGTCAGTGGCTCAGAGCAAAGCGCTTACCGTGCCCGTCGCCCCGAATTTGCCGCCCTGTTGAATAACAGTTTCCAGACCCTTGGCGGCGCGGGCCCTCTGACCGGGGGGCGCGAGACGGCCGGTATCACAGTAAGGCGGGTTAATGAAAGTTCGACGCCGGTGGAGCGCAAGCATATGCCGGAAAGTCCCCTGGCTGATGAGCAGGGCTATGTCTATCTCTCCAATGTGAACGTGGTGGAGGAAATGGCTTACATGATGCAGGCCTCGCGGGCCTACCAGTCGAACTTGGAGGTGATGAATACCGCCAAGCAGTTGATGTTGCGGACATTAAGCATGGGCAGCAGATAATCGCAGCGGAACAGGCAAAGGGTTTCGATAGAGGTCGAATAGAAAGGTCAAGCGTTAAGGTCGAGAGTCAAGGGCAAGGATATAGCATGGAAGGTTTGGAACAGGTATTCGGTAGTTCGTACAACCCGGGCTCCAAGCAACTGGATCAACCCAGAAACGAGCTGGGCCAGGAGGATTTCTTCCGCCTGATGGTGGCGCAACTGAACAATCAGGACCCCACCAAACCTCTGGACAATGCTGAATTTTTGGGACAACTGGCCCAGTTCAGTACAGTTTCCGGCATTGATGATATGAATGAGTCTTTTGGTGGGCTGGTGAATAATTTCTTTACCTCTCAAGCCATGATGGCGGCGCAGCTGATAGGCCGGGAAGTGCTTACTGAAGCGGGCCCGATTCTTGATGCTTTCTTCACACCTGGAGAAGAATTGCTGGGAGGCATCATCGCGGAAAATCCAACCGAGGATGCGCGCGTCACCATCTATGACGGATCGGGCAACCTGATCAATTCGATAGCGCTGGGAGATATCGAAGCGGGGTCACACCAGTTTGCCTGGAATGGCGCGGTGAAGGGTGGGGGCGAGGCCGAACTGGGCAAATACCTGATCGTGGCCGAGGGCTGGGTCGATGGCGGGCTTACCAGCCTTGCCATGCAGCAATACAGAGAGGTCACCAGTGTATCGGTCGATCGGCAGAACACCTCGGTCCTGCTACAGCTGGATAACGGTGAAGACGTGAAATTTTCACAGGTCAATGAATTCAAATAATCAGATTCACACTAGAAGGAGAAAAACATGTCATTCGATACAGCAATCTCGGGTATCAAGGCAGCCTCAACAAACCTTGGCATCATTGGCAACAATATCGCCAATGCCGGCACCACCGGATTCAAGTATTCCCGTGGCGAGTTTGCTGACTTGTTTGCCACCAGCAAGCTGGGTACCGCCAGCAACGCGATCGGTAAAGGCGTGCAGGTTAAGTCGGTCAACCAGTCCTTTACTCAGGGCAATATAACTTTCACTGACAACGTGCTGGACATGGCGGTCAGCGGTACCGGTTTTTTTGTGCTCAACGACGGCGGCTCGCAGGTATACAGCCGCGCCGGTAACTTCCAGGTGGATAGAGAGGGATATGTCGGTAATTCCAGCGGGCACCGACTGATGGTGTTCAATACCAATACGGCGGGAGATACGTCAGGGGGGATAGGCGAGCTGCGGATCGATACTTCCCAGATTCAGCCCAATGCCACCAGCGATGTAGAGTTCACCGCTAATCTCGATTCGCGGGAAGTGCCGCCCACCATTGCATGGCCGGCAACGGGATTTGACGCCTTTGCGTTGCCGCCCACAGCGCCTGATGCGGATATGTTCAATGCTTCAACCGCAGCCACTATCTATGACAGTCTGGGTAATCCGCACACGCTCAGCTTGTATTTTTCCAGAACCGCCACCGGCAACGAGTGGAACATCCATACTCTGATCGACGGGGTGTCTCAGAGCGGTCCGGATACTTTGCAGTTTACTGACATGGGTATTATCGATTCAGCAAGCCTGCCGTTTGAACTCAACATAACCGGGTGGACGCCGCTGGACAGCACGGGCGCTGCCAACGGTGCTGCAGCGCAGGACTTCATCGTTGATTTGTCGAACCTCACCCAGTACGGCGATTTCTTCAGCGTTTCAGATATCCAGCAGGATGGGTTCGCAACAGGTCAGCTTTCGGGGGTTGAGGTAGGCGATACAGGCATAGTGTTTGCAAGATTTACCAATGGCCAGTCGCGAGCGCTCGGCCAGGTTGCACTGGCTGACTTTTCCAATTCGTCTGGTCTGCAGCCATTGGGCAATAGTGTCTGGGCAGAGACATTCGCATCGGGGCAGCCGGTTCTCGGCGCCCCTGGAGCCGGTGGGTTGGGTCTGGTGCAATCCGGTGCGCTGGAGGAATCCAATGTTGAAATCACACAGGAGTTGGTAAACATGATCATAGCGCAGCGAAACTTTCAGGCTAACGCGAAGGTCATCCAGACGCAGGACGCGGTGAATCAGACGGTAATCAACCTGCGCTAGGTCTAATCCAAACCGCCTTTTTGAGGAGTAGAGAGTGAGCCAAGTCTACGTAACGGCCATGGAGAACGCCAGACAGATCATGCTGGCCCAGGCGGTCAACGCCAATAACCTGGCCAATGCCAGTACTGACGGGTTTCGTGCCGAGCTCTCCTATCTGATGGACACCGATCAGGGTCGGCTGGCTTTCAGCTCACCCGATCTTTCAGGCGGTTACGTCAGGTCCACCGGTAGAAATCTCGATGTTGCAGTCAAGGGTGACGGCTGGATCGCAGTGCAGGGGCTCGATGGGCAGGAAGCGTATTCGCGGCGGGGAGACCTGCAGATCGACCCCTTCGGTCAGCTCACCGATGGCGCCGGTCATCCCATTCTGGGGAACAACGGCCCGATTGCCCTGCCACCCTACGCGAATGTGGAGATCGCCACAGACGGTACCCTGTCAATCCAGCCGCTTGGTCAGCCGGCCAACACGCTGGCGATAGTCGACCGCATCAAACTGGTCGAGTTGGCCCCCGAGCAGGTGGTACGTGGCGATGACGGTCTGATGCGTGCAGCCGATGGTGCGGCCGCCCCCGCCAGCGCCTCGGCCCAGCTCATTGCCGGGAGCCTGGAAGGCAGCAACGTCAATGCCGTGGAAGAAATGGTCAAGATGATTGATCTGGCCCGGCGTTTTGAGGCGCAGATACAGCTGATGCGCTCCGAGGACGAAAACAACGCGTCTCTCGCGGAACTGATGAATTTCAGTTGATGGTTGAAGTTTGATAATTGATCCGCTGGTGTTCGGCAATGCTGACGGGTAGCAAATCGAAATTTTCAGGAGACAGTAATGACCCAGGCTTTATGGATAGCCAAGACAGGTCTTGATGCTCAGCAGACAAAAATGTCAGTTATTTCCAATAACCTGGCCAATGCCAGTACGGCGGGATTCAAGCGCAGTCGGGCGGTATTTGAGGATCTGCTGTACCAGAATCAGCGTCAGCCCGGCGCCCAGTCGTCCCAGGACACCACTTACGCCACCGGCCTTATGCTGGGCACCGGCGTACGCATCATGGCGACGGAAAAGATTTTTTCCCAGGGTGCCGCGTCGCAAACCCAGAATCCGCTGGATGTATCAATCGAAGGCAAGGGATTTCTGCAGGTGCTGATGCCCGACGGCAGCCTCGCCTACAGTCGCTCAGGGTCCATGCAGGTTGATGCCCAGGGGCAGCTGGTGACGCCAAATGGCTATCCAATTCAGCCCGCCATCAATATCCCTATTGATGCGCAATCGGTAACTATTGGAACGGATGGTACTGTGACAGTCAGCCTGCCGGGAACCGCTGCCGTCACCCAGGTGGGGACCATTCAGCTGGCCGATTTCATTAACCCTGCCGGCCTGCAGGCGACAGGAGGCAACTTGTTCGTGGAGTCGACATCCAGCGGGGCACCGCAGGTCGGCGTCCCGGGTCTGAACGGGCTGGGACTCCTCAGGCAGGGTTATATCGAAGGTTCCAATGTCAACGTGGTGGAAGAGCTGGTCAGTATGATCGAAACCCAGCGGGCCTATGAAATGAACAGCAGAGCGGTCTCCACGGCCGATCAGATGCTGCAATTCGTCACCAATAACCTGTAGAGGCTGAGTCATGATCGGTTCTGAATTCGTCAATTTCAGGTTGCTGTCGCTCACTGTTCTGTTTGTTCTGGCGGCCTGCAGCAGTGCGCCGGAGGAGGGCATGGAAGAATATGTCCCAAGCTACGAGCGCTTGCGGGCCGCGGCCCCGAAAAGTGGCAATGGCGCCATTTACAGCCCTGGCCTGGAGCTGGCGCTGTATGAAGACGCCAAAGCGCGACGGGTTGGTGACATCCTGACGGTTCTGCTGGTGGAAGAGACCTCAGGCCAGAACTCCATGGACAACAGCATCAATTCCTCCACTGAACTGAACCTGGATACGCCTGTTTTCGGCGGGCAGAGCGAGCCCGATTTCAACTACCAGGTTGGCGGTGGCAGCACTTTCGAAGGCCAGAGTGGCAGCAGCCAGAGCAACAGGCTTAACGGCAGTATCGCTGTCACGGTGCACCAGGTTTTACCTAATGGCAATCTGGTAGTAGAGGGCGAGAAGTGGATTCGAATCAATCAGGCTAATGAATACGTCAAGCTGGAGGGTGTTGTAAGGCCCATCGACATTGGTTCTTTCAATACCCTCTACTCGACCCAGGTAGCAGATGCCAGAATTACCTACGCAGGCAAGGGTACCAACAGTCAAAGTAACTCCCCTGGCTGGGTGGCAAGAATTCTGTTCAGTCCTTTGTGGCCATTCTAGTACATTCGTTCTGGTAATAAGGAAATGCAGGCAATGAGAATTTCTTCAGTTCAGATGAGGGCAGGGAAAGGTTTATCCTTTCGGGCAGTGCTGTGGTGCTGCGCGCTTACACTTTCCACCAGCGTGTACGGGGAGAGGATCAAGGATCTGGCCGGCATAGAAGGGGTCAGGACCAACCAGCTGGTGGGCTACGGCCTGGTGGTTGGTCTGCCCGGCACCGGAGACCAGACCAGTCAGACCCAGTTTACCGTGCAGAGTCTGCGTACCAGTCTTGCGCAGCTGGGTGTGCTGATCCCGGAAAATATCAATCCGCAGCTCACTAATGTGGCGGCGGTGCTGGTCCATGCGGAGCTGCCTCCGTTCGCTAAGGCCGGTCAGACCATCGACGTCACCGTATCGTCTGTGGGTAATGCCAACAGTCTGCGGGGCGGGTCTTTGCTGTTGACACCCCTGAAAGGCGCCGACGGCCAGGTGTACGCGCTGGCCCAGGGCAATATGGTGGTCGGGGGCTTCGGTGCAGAGGGTGCTGATGGCTCCTCGGTTACGGTTAATATCCCCAGCAGCGGCAGGATACCTAACGGTGCCACCGTGGAGCGTGAAGTGGCCAACCCGTTTGCCAGTGAGCCCAGAATTACTCTGAATCTGCACCAGCCGGATTTCACTACGGCAATGAATCTTTCCCAGGCGATCAATGGATTCTTCGGTCCGGATACGGCATTTGCCCTGGATGGTTCCTCGGTCAGCGTCAGGGGGCCGCTGGATGTTAACCAGAAGGTGGCCTTTATCTCGGCGTTGGAAAATCTCGAAGTTGAGAGTGGATCGGCTGCTGCCAAGGTGATTATTAATTCAAGAACCGGAACCGTGGTTATCGGTGCCGAGGTCAAGGTAACCGAAGCCGCCGTGGCCCATGGCAGTCTGACGGTCACCATCGATCAGGACCTGTTTGTCAGTCAACCGGCGCCATTCAGTGAGGGCGATACGGTCGTTGTGCCTGACTCGACTATCTACGTGGAAGAGGAAGAAAACCGTATGTTCCTGTTCGAGCCAGGTGTCTCTCTGGACGACCTGGTCCGGGCGGTAAATCAGGTGGGTGCCTCGCCCAGCGACCTGGTGGCAATACTGGAAGCCTTGCAGCAGGTGGGCGCCCTGCGGGCAAAGCTGATAGTTATTTAGGGAACCTCTGATCCTGTAGAGGTTAAGGAAATTTTAGAATCGACCGTAAATAGTCGGGGAACACAGCATGGCAACGGCAGACATATATACGGATTTTTCCGGGCTGGCAAGCCTCAAGACACAGGCCCGGTTCGAGCCGACTGGGGCGGTCAAAGAGGTCGCCCAGCAGTTCGAGTCATTGTTCGTCGGCATGATGATGAAAGCCATGCGGGACGCCGTCCCCAAGGATGGACTGTTTGGCAGTAGCCAGCTGGACAGCTATCAGGACATGTTTGACAAGCAATTGGCGGTGGATCTGTCCCGGCAGGGCGGAATCGGGCTGGCAGCGTTAATAGAGCAGCAGATCGCTACCGGTGCCACATTTGCGGCTCCGGACGGCCAGAACCTGGTGTCGGCTGTTGAGGTTGGGCTGTAACCGTCTGGGGTAATAAACTTCGAGCTAAGAAGAACTTGAGTCAGTAACCGTTTGAGTCACTGACGTTACGGGTTGATCAGGCAGCCTGTGCAAATTCCTTTGCAAACTGAAGAGCAACGGTAGTTACCATGGTAGATGTGCTGAAAATGGGTGCCAACTCGCTGATCAATATTCAGCGGGCCATTGCCACGACTGGCAACAATATCGCCAACGTCAATACCGAGGGCTACAGTAAGCAGACAGTCCATTTCGGTACGACGCCCGCCCAGGATCTGGGCTTTGGGTTTGTCGGCACCGGGTCGGAAATAACAAGTATTGAAAGATCGTTTAACGATTTTCTTTCTTCCCAGGTGCAGGACTTTGCATCCAGTACCAGCCGTTACCAGGCTTTCGTGGACTACAGCTCCAGACTGGACAACCTGCTGGCCAACTCCGAAACCAGCCTCAACTCCTCCATGCAGCGCTTTTTCGGTGCCTTTGCTGACGTTGCCGCCAACCCGTCGGTGCTTCCTGAACGTCAGGCATTACTTGGGGAGGCCGGTAACCTGGCCGATCGGATCAACGGTTTCTACAACTCGCTGCAGGATCTTAACGACGAGGTAAACAGCGAGCTGCGGATTACCGCAAAGGACATTAACAGCATTGCTGACAGTATCAGTGCCCTGAATGCACAGATTGTCAGAGCCTCGGCTTCGAGAACTGGTGCCACACCGAACGACCTGCTGGATCAGCGGGATCTCCTGGTTAAGGAGTTATCTCAGTACATCGAAGTGTCCACTGTCCAGCAGGGCAACGGCTCGCTGAATATTTTCATCGGCAAAGGGCAGTCGCTGGTGGTGGGCGAAGTGGCGACCCATTTGACTCTGGAGCCGAACAGTCTCGACGCCAGGCTCCTCGAGGTGGGCGTGGAGGGGCTGTCGGTGGGCAGCAGCTCGGCGCGCTTCATCACCGGAGGCAAGCTGCAGGGCCTGCTGGATTTTCGTAACCGCGTGCTACTACCCGCCGAGTCCCAGTTGGGTCTGGTGGCGCTGGGCTTGAGCGAGGCTGTCAATGGGCAGCATCGTGCCGGTATGGATCTCAATGGGGATCTGGGTACGGACCTTTTCAGCCCGACCGTGGTTGCTGTTGCCGAGGGCGAGTTCAACACCGGTACCGCCACGCCAGTTGTCTCACTCACTGATGTCACGGAAGTCAGGCCCAGCGATTACGAGCTGAGCTATGATGGCAGTGCCTGGTACCTGACTCGTCTAACCGACAATACCTCGGTATCCGGGGCGGGCCCGCTGCTGTTGGATGGCATATCCGTTGACGTGAGTGGTGGAGCGCCTGCTGCCGGTGACAGCTTTGTGTTCAACCCGGCCCGGTCAGCCGCCTCCAGTTTTAACCTGGGACTTTCTGATCCACGCCGGATCGCGGCAGCCGCACCTGTCGGGGTGATCAATACCAACAGCAATGCCGGGTCCGGACAGGTCAGCAGCGTGGTAGTCGACACGGCGATTCCATCCGGGCTGCCGCTGCCTTCGGCGGTTACTCTCACTTTTGATCCGGATGCATTGGGGCCCGGAGTCCCGGGTTTTACCGTTAGCGGCGGGCCCGGAGGTATTTCCCCCCTGGGCTACGATCCGTCGACGGAGTCAGCGGGCAAGACTCTGGCGCTCGGAACAACAGGCATCGATTTTACTGTTGGCGGAGTACCCCAGGCCGGTGACACCTTTGTGATCAGCAACAATAGCGGCGCCACCGGTGACAATCGCAATGCGCTGCTGATCGGCGACCTGCAGACCCAGCCGCTACTGAATGGCAAGTCGGAAACTTTTCAGGAACTGTATGGCTCAATGGTCGCCCAGGTAGGAGTGTCCACCAACCAGGGTAGCAACAGCCTGAATCTGGAAACATCGCTGCTGGAACAGGCGGAGAGTTACCAGGATAGCGTCACCGGGGTGAACCTGGATGAGGAAGCGGCCAATCTGTTGCGCTATCAGCAGGCCTACCAGGCATCGGCGCAGCTGGTCCGAATCTCTGAAGAGATGTTTCAGACCCTGATTAATTCCTTTGGACGATAAGGCTGATTAGCGAAGTATTTTGAGTATGCGAATTTCTACTTTACAACTTTATCAGCAGGGTCTGTCAGCCTTGCAGGATCAGCAGGCCAAGTTGCAGCGCACTGAGTTGCAGCTGGCCAGCGGTCTGCGTTTTAACAAGCCCTCCGAGGATCCTGCCGCAGCGGTCAAGGTGCTCGACCTCACTGCCCGGATCGACAAGATCGATCAGTATTTCCGCAATAGCACCCTGGCTGAAGCATCACTGGCTTTCGAAGAGAGCGTGATGGGAAATCTGCAAAACTCACTGCAGCGAGTCAGAGAGCTGGTAATTCAGGGCAACAATGATACCAATTCGGACAGTGATCGAGCCAGCATTGCCCAGGAGCTCTACCAGCGACTCGACGAATTGGTTGCGCTGGCTAACACGCGGGATGCTCAGGGTGAGTATATTTTTGGGGGTTTCCGGGTGGAGTCGCCGCCGTTTGTCGAAACAGGTACTGCGGTTCAGTACCAGGGTGACCAGGGGCAGCGGATGCTGCAGGTTGGTGACGGCAAACAGGTTGCCATCCGCGATAGTGGTCAGGAAGTGTTTCAGAATATCCGTGGCGGCGATGGCGTGATCCAGGTCGAGGCAAGCGCGGCGAATACTGGTACGGCCGTGGTGGGTTCTTTCGGCTTGACGACAAGTTTTAGCGCCGATGTCTATACGGTTACCTTCAACCAGGCGGTACCCACTGACCCGATAACCTACACTGTCACCGACAGTGCCAGCTCCGTGGTGTCTTCCGGGAACTATGAGGCGGGCGCATCCATTGCCTTCGCCGGCGCACAATTCAACGTCACCGGCACGCCTGCTGATGGGGATGAAATTGTCGTCTCACCGGCACAGAAGCGGGATATTTTCTCTACCGTCAAGGCCCTCGCCGATGCCCTGGCCCGGCCCGCCCCGGACCCGGCCAGCGCTGCGCGGTTTCACAACGCGATGAACAGCGGACTGGCCGCTCTCGATCAGGGCATGGAAAAAATGTCTTCGATCAGGGCTGGTATAGGTGCCCGCCTGAATAACCTGGAATCCTTTAACGAGGTGAATGAGGATTTTAAGCTGCAGTTGCAGACGACCCTTTCCGACACCCAGGATCTTGATTTCGCCGAGGCCATCTCCCGCTTTAATCTGCAGCTTACCTCCCTGCAGGCTGCCCAGGAAGCCTATATTCGCACTACCGGCCTGACTCTTTTTCAGTATCTTTGAAAAAGAGTCAATAGCTGTTCACCTGATTTTTTTGATTGGTGACTAAGAAGCCTCTGCTTAGTGACCGCAATGTTATGCGGTTATTGATCAGAGGTTATTTGGCTCTGTTATTTCCTTGCTCATTTCCTCGCTCGTTTTCTTTCTCAGCTCCTTTTTCGGTTCCTTCCCCGACTCACAGTACGCCGTATCTTTGTTCTCGGTAGTTCAATCAGAAACTTTAATAAGAGTTGGTCAAAAACCGTTGCGCTATGTGATCCCCATCACTTGAGTTCCTGTGAGAGGGCCCGTAACTTCCGCGAAAGCTCTTGGTTTCAAGTGCCGACACTGATTTTTTCCTCCCAAATATTTTCCAAATATTTCTGTGAGTTGGGTGCAAAAGGTGTTGCAGTTAACAAAATGATTGAAACAGGTGATTTTGGGTAAAGGAAATTTGTGGGCCTGTCGTAGAGAGCGTTGTCAGCAGCGATGCTGTGAATAATTAACCCAAAGTAAAGATCTCTGCAGTCTGGTGCGAGTACCACTGAAGGGACAGAAAAGGAAATTAAAATGCCACAAGTCATTAATACCAATATTGCGTCTTTGAACGCACAGAGAAACTTGAATCGTTCTCAGGGTATGCTTAATACTTCGTTGCAGCGTCTTTCCTCTGGTCTACGAATCAATAGTGCCAAAGATGATGCAGCGGGTCTTGCTATTTCTGAGCGTTTCACCTCCCAGATCCGCGGCCTGAACCAGGCAGCCCGGAACGCCAACGACGGTATCTCACTGGCCCAGACCGGTGAAGGTGCTCTGGCGGAAGTGACTAATAACCTGCAGCGGATTCGTGAGCTGTCGGTTCAGTCTGCCAACGCCACCAATAGCGCGTCTGACCGGGCCGCTCTGCAGCAGGAAGTAAGCCAGCTGGTTGCTGAAATAGACCGGGTTGCGACACAAACCAATTTCAACGGTGTGAACCTGCTGGACGGGACGTTCGCTTCCCAGACTTTTCAGGTAGGCGCCAACGTCGGTGAGACGATTGACGTATCCGGACTGGCCAGCGCCAGGACTTCCTCGCTGGGTCAGTACGCGGGTTTTACCCTGACTAACCAGTCCATCGGCACTGCCAGCGACACTCCGGCAGCTCAGACTGTTGACGTCGACGGTACCACTTACTCGCTGGGCACCATTGCCAACGATGCCAAGGCTCTTGCGGATGCGATCAATGCTTCCGGTGTCCAGGGGCTGACTGCCTCCGCTGACGTGAACAGCGTAGCTGGTACAACTTCCGCGATAACAGGTAGCGCTGCGGATGCTGACGTCATTACCATTAATGGCCTGGACATTAGTGTCACCAACTCGGCTAATGCGGCCACCAATCGAACTCTTGCCGTCGAAGCCATCAATGCCCAGTCAGCAGTTACTGGCGTGATAGCCGCTGACGATGGCACTGGAGTTGCCTTGACTGCAGCCGATGGGCGAAACATCACAGTAGGCTTTACCGCTGGTGCTGCGGCTACAGCTGCCGACTACGGTCTGGCTACGGCTACAACAGGCGCCACAATCGACGTCAGCTATGTAGCACCTACCGGTGTAACCGGTGACGTGACCTTCGGCGGTGCCTTTGCTCCAGGTGCTCAGACAATCGCCAGCACCGGTACAGCCATGAGCGCCGTGGATATTTCTACGGTCTCTGGTTCTGAAGCGGCTATCACGGCGGTGGACGCGGCACTGAACGCCGTTAACAGCTCTCGCGCGACACTGGGTGCGATCCAGAATCGTTTCGAGTCAGTGATAACCAGTGTGAATACTACTTCCGAAAACCTGTCCGCTTCGCGCTCCCGCATCATGGATGCCGACTTCGCGGCTGAAACAGCCAACCTGACCAAGGCGCAGATCCTGCAGCAGGCCGGTACGGCCATGCTGGCCCAGGCTAACTCTCTGCCAGGAAACGTGCTGTCCCTTCTTGGCTAATTCGAGAAGCGTTAACTTAAGCCAGGCAGTTGCAACCGCTACGGGATTGCAACTGCCAGCGGCTCAAGGCTGAAAGCAGCAGGGAAGCGTTTTCAGCACCAGTTTAAGTGATGTTATGCGCTCAGGTGATGGAGGACCGGTAAGATGACGTCATTGAGTAAGTCCAGTCTGTCCGGGAGTTCGTCCCGCAAAGTCGCTCAATCCGGTTCCTCATCCGCCATTCAAAGCAGGCATGAACTTGCCGCTGGTGGCAATGGGTTGCCAGAACAGAGGGTTCAAGCAGTGGATCCCAAAGCCGCAATTCGCTCATCCCTGGATCAAGCGGTAAAAAATGCCAGTAGGTATGCCAGTAAGGCGGGGCGCAGGCTGAAATTCACCATTGAAGAGAAACTGAATCGAACCATCGTGACGGTTCGCGATAACGAAACCAACGAAGTAGTACGTCAGATCCCTATCGAGGAAATGATGGCCCTGGCGGAATTGCTCGCCGATGTCCAGGGGCCGGGTGAGGATACTTACCTTAAAGGCCTGTTTTTCGATCAGGATACCTGAGCTGGTTGCCTCGATCTGCTCAGCCAGGCAACCAGAAAACGGTTCTGGTATGGATGTTGCATTTTAAGTGCCAATATATACGCCAATGTAAGTGTCAATTCAGTTGTGAAGAAAACACACCTTGAGAAAATAGCAACCTTGAAAAGACTGTTGCCATGACGAATAAACACAGAACTCGCAGTATTCACCCGGGCAATACGTTTGCCCCAATGGGTGATGTATCCCTGCGTCTCGGCGCAATGAACAAAGCCTTTTTCAGTGTTCGTTTTAGCAATCTGAGGTACAGGCAATGATCACTGCGAGCGGTCTGGGATCGGGTCTGGATATACAAGGGCTGGTTGACAGCCTGGTGGCGGCGGAGCGGTCAGGCTCAGACCTGCGGCTGAATCGTGAAAGCGCCAAGCTGCAATCGAAATTCTCCGCCCTCGGTTCGCTGAAAGGTGCCCTGTCAAATTTTCAGTCCTCGCTCGGTGGGATCTCATCTCTCGCCACTTTCACCGCTAACAATGCCACCAGCTCCAAAAGCTCGGCTCTGAGTGTTTCGGCTGACAGCTCTGCCCAGGAAGGCAATTATTCTTTTTCGATTAATCAGCTGGCTCAATCGCAGAGTCTGGCAAGCCTCGGTGTTGCCGAGACCGATACTGCGCTGGGCACTGGCAGCCTGACAATCAGCTTCGGGACCACTGACTACGACAGTGGCAGCGATATCTACAACGGGTTTGTGCAGAATACGGAAAAAAGTTCGCTTATCCTCAATATTGACAGCAGCAACAATACCCTTGAGGGGATAATGAGGGCCATCAATCAGGCTGAGGCCGGGGTAAAGGCGTCAATCGTCTTCGACGGATCAGGCCACAGGCTACTCTTGAGTTCCGATGACACCGGGGTTGCCAGTAGTATGCAGGTCACGGTCGCTGACGGTGACGGTAATAATACCGATCAAAGCGGGCTGTCCTTTCTGGCCTTCAACGCCAGTGCCACCAACCTGGAGCAGACCGTGGCGGCCCAGGATGCAAGCCTGACCATCAACGGGCTCACTATTTCCAGTGCCAGCAATACCGTCGACGATGCCATACAAGGTCTCAGTTTTACGTTGAAGGAGGTCAGCGCTGAGCCTGTACAGGTAGCAGTGCAACCCAATACGGCAGGGGTCAAGTCGGCGGTAGAAACATTCGTCGACGGCTACAACGACTTTATTAAGATAGCCAATAACCTCTCTGCTTATGATCCGGAAACCAGGCGAGCCGCTGCCCTGGTCGGTGACTTTACTTTACGTTCGGTCGAGACTCAGATTGGCGGAATTCTGCGTGGTGCCGTGGCAATCCCCGGTGAGTCATTCCGAAGCCTGGCAGAACTGGGCATCACCACCACTGCCGATGGCACGCTTACTCTCAACGATGCAAAGTTTGACGCGGCGCTGGGCGATGACCCGCAACGTGTCGCACAGATGTTCACCAGCTTTGGTGTCGCTAGTGATGTGGGTGTCTCTTATCTTGGCTCATCTGACATGACGGCTGCCGGCGTTTACAACGTCAATGTGACGGCACTGGCAGAGGCGGGTTTCTATACCGGTAGTTCAGTGCTGCCAAGCTTCTCCGGGAATAGCGTACTGATCGACTCGGACAACGATAGTCTGACCGTCTCAATCGACGGCATTGAATCGGGGTCCATTAACTTGACCCAGGGAGTCTATGGAACTGGCGAAGATCTGGCAGCAGAGGTTCAGGCCCGCATCAATGCCGCTTCGCCATTGGCGAACGCAGGTCTCTCGGTACTCGTTACCTACAACAGTAGCACCGCCAGCCTGTCGATTACCTCTGACACAGTGGGCAGTGCCTCCAGGGTGGATATCGTGGCTGCAGACAACGCTACCGCGGCGACGCTCGGGCTGGCGGTAGGGGCCGGTACACAGGGCGCTGACATGGTTGCCCTTATTAACGGAGTGCAGGCTGACGCGATTGGGAATATTCTCGAAGGCGCAGAGGGCACCGATGTTGAGGGCCTACGACTGGAAGTCAACACAGCGACCCTGGGCAGTCTGGGCAGCGTGACTTTCACCAGGGGTGTTGGTGCCAGTCTGAATGTGTTGATGGATCAGCTGCTGGGCGTCGAAAGTTCGCTCAATGATCGAATCGAGTCACTCGATAATCGCATAGACAGCATCGAAGAGCGCCGATCGCAGCTGGAATTGCGCTGGGAAGCGGTTCGGGCGCGCTATACGAGCCAGTTCAATGGATTGGATTCGTTGCTGGGGCAGTTGCAGGGCACCAGTCAATTCCTTGAACAGCAGTTGAATGGCCTGATCCAGCTGAATAGAACCAACAGTTAACGCGGTGGGCCGTTGGCTACTAAATATAAAATAGTGAATCGAATGATTGAATACCCTCAGGAAGTCAGATTATGTACGATCAATACGGCGTAAGTCACTATCAGAAAATTGGCGTGGAAACCCGTGTTTCTTCTGCGGACCCACACAACCTGGTCACCATGCTGTTTGATGGTCTGCTTGAGAAACTGGCCAGGGCCAGCGGTGCTATCGCGCGAGGAAACATTGGTGAAAAGGGTTCCTCTCTCAGCGCCAGCATCAAGATAATCGATGGTCTGCGTGCCAGCCTGGATTACGAGAAAGGCGGCGAGATAGCCAGCAATCTGGGTGCTATGTACGATTACATGGAGCGCCGTCTACTGGAGGCCAATACGAAGTCCAGCGCCGAAATCGTCGCCGAGGTGGTCTCGTTGGTCAAACAGATAAAGTCAGGCTGGGATGCTATTCCGGCTGCAAACCGAGGTGTCTGATGTTGCAAGTCGTCCCTTCAGGATCCCTGGACGAAGCTACCCGCAAACAGCTGCAGGTTTCCCGGCGTAGATTTCGCCTTGCAAGGTTGTTGCGCAGCACTGAGGAAATACTGAGCCATGCCCAGGCAGGTGACTGGGAGGCGGTAGAGAAGCAGGAATATCTGCGACAGATGGAGCTGGCTGCCTGCTTCTCGGAAACCGACCATGATGACTCTCAGGAAGTGATCGAGGCGTTGGCCGCTCTCGTGCACATGAACAAAGAAATTACCCGTCTGGTGGCCGAAGCGAGGCAGCGGCTGATAGTCCAGCAACAGGCGGCAGAAGTCCGCCACGAGGCAGTGAAGCGCTATGACTGGTATGAATAGACCGCCGGCACTCGCAGCAACGATCCCGCAACACAGTTTCATTGACAAAAAGCCAGTACAAACAGAGATCAGGTGCAGCTCATGAGCAAGACTCTACATCCGGTCATGCTCGGAATCGGGTTTACGGCCGCCCTGTTCGCCAACCCTGCCGCGTTTGCCGCGGGGCCAGGATCCGAGCTTTCCTCAGGAGTCTATGTTACCCGACCCCTGTTACCGTCTCTTTCCAGCGCAGATTCGAACAGCCTGAGTGTGGGGGTATTTGCACCTGTTCTGCACGACTCTTTGGCAGGGGTTACTGAACAGTTGTTTTTCGACTGCGTGCCGGGTACGGGGCTGGTGAGCCTGGGAGGCCAGAGTCAATTCGCCGACTATATTCGCAGCGCCCTGATCGAACAGCTGGCATTAGCGGATATTTATGCGGCCGGATCGGCCGTTCAGCTTACGGGCGAATTGCAACAGGTCGAATTGTTCCTTGATCAAGTTGCCGGCCAGCAGTCAGCAAGGGGAACCTGGCAGTTCCAGTTGGCGCTGCAGTCTTCACTTGGGGGTGGGGAAGTTTTCGCTATTGACTATTCTTATCCGATAGCCAATTACGCGAAATATTGCGAGGAAATGGCTAGCCAGTTTATGAAGGGAGTGCAGGCGCTTATGTCGGAAATACTGGGTAGTGAAGAGTTCGCTGAATTACTGCGCCGACGGGATGAAACCTGATTCTTTTATCTTCTTAAGGTTGCTCTACTGTCTGTATTCGTCTACTGACGGTTGAGCCCAGGTCACTCTGCTCTGGAAGGTGTCTGCTGTTTATTGTTTGCCGATTACCGAATATGCCGCCTAAGCCTTGCGCTGTCTCAGCCTGGTCTTTCGCAATAATTCCAGCTCTTCCATGGCCAGTTTCAGCTCATTCTTGAGCCGCTTATTTTCCTTGCGTAGTACGCCAAGCTCATCAGTGTCAATCTGATCCTTGAGTCGGATGTAGGCATTTACCCAGTTGCTGAGGCGGTGCTCGGGGACGCCCAGGCGTTCTGATACGCTTGCTACCGAGTGCTCCAGAACGACCACCTGTTTGACCGCCTCTTTCTTGAATTCTTTGGAAAAATCCTTGTCCGTCATCACTTGCTCCTGGGGGGGGATTTGACTCGATGCGGTTACCAATTTCAAGCCTTTTACAATCCGATGCGCTCTACTGAATCACAAAGCCGGTAAACAACACGGATTCGATCTCCTTGGAGCTGAGTAATTCGGCGATTTTTTCCTGGGCCTGTTTGCGCAGGCGCTCCTTACCTTCTGTGGTTTCAAGTTCGGTGAATTCGTAAGAGCCCAGTAACAGAATCAGGGAGTCCTGGAGCAGCGGCGTGTTGTCAAACAGCTGATCGAGTGTGTCTTCGTCGCGAGTCATCACCGACAGCTTCACCTGCAGATAGCGTAACTTTCCCTGGTAATTGGCGCTCACTACCAGAGCCGGTAGATTGTGATAAAGGGCTGGAGGCAGATCCTTTAGCTCCGGTTCGGCGACTTCCTCCCCTTCGCTCAGCGCCACGTCTTCAGTCGGGCTGTCCTTCAGGACGAAAAAATAGGCGCTGGCGCCGCCGCCGGCAACAACCAGCAGGCCAACGATTGAGATCAGGACTAGTTTCTTTTTCAACTTGGGTTCTCCCACGTGTAGTGAACTGAAATATAGCGAACTTTAATAAAGCGAACCGCAATTAATGTCAGCTAACAGTGCTAAAAAATACCGCACTGTGAATTGACTGCGTCTTTGTTGCTTTCCTACGACCTGGCGGGGCTTTCCTAAAGGAAAACTGAGGTTGATGTGCCAAAAGTATGAATTGCTTCAAATTCTGGTTATTAAGTGGTCAATCATTTGGCTGGCGTGTCGTAGGTCAGGCTGTGACGAGTTTATCGAGTTACTTACAGGATGAGGCTACACATCTCATTACTGTGGGCTCAACGGCCAACATGGCACTGTTACACAAAAAGTAATAAGTAAGGAGTTAACAAAGCAATGGATCTAGCTACACTTCTTGGTCTGTTCGGGGCATTCGCGGTAGTGGTCGCGGCCATCTTTCTTGGTGGTTCGGCCGGCATGTTCATCAATGCCCCGTCGCTGTTCATCGTCATGGGTGGTACAGGGATGGTGGTGCTGGTGAAGTTCACCCTCAGCCAGTACTTCGGTGCCTTCAAGGTCGCGGTCAACGCCTTTCGATCGAAACTTCAGAAGCCTGAAGACATAATTCCGCAGATTGTTGAAATGTCCTCTCTGGCTCGTAAAGAGGGACTACTGGCCCTGGAGGAGTTTGAAATTTCCAATTCCTTCCTCAAGTCGGGTATCGACATGCTGATCGATGGCAGCTCGCCGGAGGATACCCGGAAGCTGCTGGCCAAGGACAAGCGGGAGATCAGTGACCGCCACAAGCTCGGTGCACAGGTATTCGAAGCAAGCGGGGACGTTGCGCCGGCGATGGGCATGATCGGCACGCTGATCGGTCTGGTACAGATGCTCTCCAATATGGATGATCCGAAATCAATCGGTCCGGCGATGGCTGTAGCACTGCTGACCACTCTTTATGGTGCCGTACTGGCAAACATGGTTTTCCTGCCCATGGCAGACAAGCTGAAATTAAGGCGCAGCGAAGAGGAAAAGCTCAATTCGATCTGCCTGGACGGTGTACTGGCTATCCAGGAGGGTCAGAACCCCCGTGTTATTGAGTCATTGCTGAAGCTGTATGTTAATCCGAAGAACCGTAAAACGGACAAAGAGAAAGATGAACCCAAGGAAAAGGCGGCCTGACAGGTAAACAATGGAACAGGACGAAGTCAAACCCGGTTTACCCCCATGGATGGCCACCTTTGCGGACCTGATGGCGCTGCTTATGTGCTTTTTCGTGTTGTTGCTGTCTTTCTCCGAAATGGATGCGCAGAAATACAAGCTGGTGGCCGGCTCCATGGCCAACGCGTTTGGTGTGCAACGGGAGGTTGTGGCCCAGGCGATACCCATGGGAACCTCGGTCATTGCTGATGAATTCAGTTCCGGCAGGCCGACGCCGACCTCGGAAAACGTCGTGCAACAGCAGACTACTCAGAATATGGAGATGTCGCTGCAAACCGGCCAGGCCGACATGGGATTTGACATGGACAGCCCGGCACGGCAGGAGGAGGCCAAAGAGGAGGCGGCCCGGGAACTGCTGATCGACAAACTGGATACGCTGGCGGACCAGACTCAACAGGACGTCGCCAAGCTGGAAGCGGCCTTCGGCAAGGAGATCCAGGATGACCTGATCGATATTGAGTCGGGGTTCCGTTCGATTACTATCAGAATAAGGGAGCAGGGTTCATTTGATTCCGGTTCCGCGGTGCTGACCAACGATTTTGTTCCGGTATTGGCGCAATTGCGGGATATTCTTGGGGAAGTGAAAGGGCGGATTGCCATCGAGGGTCACACCGATGACCGGCCCATTGCCACGACGGAGTTTCCGTCCAACTGGCACCTTTCTGCCCAGCGTGCTCTCTCGGTAACGCATGAGCTGCTGAAGGATAAACTGATTTCTGATGATCGGCTGATGGTTATCGGTTATGGGGACACCCGGCCCTTCGAATCCAATGACACGGAAGAGGGGAGAAGCCGGAATCGGCGTGTCGAGATAGTTATTCACCAGGGGCTTGACGAAGAGACCTCCCTTGAACTGAAGCAGCTTGAGGGTTTCGATGATGATCTGCTGGACACTCTGCAGATTGATCAATCGGAACTGGATGCGGTTAGATAGGAACTGAACATGTCAGTGGAAAGACGTCGTTATTTTCGTATCACGGATGTCGTAGATCTCTCGCTTCGTATTCTGAAGCCCCAGACGCCCGATCTGAAGTTGTCGACAGCTTTGCTGGACGACACAGAAATGTTGAAGATGGTTGATGCGGAGCTGGACAGCCTGCTGAACGCCCTCTGGGACAGTGACCCGACGTATGCCAGGCTCATGGGTCTACTGAACCAGAAAATAAATCTCCTGAATGCTGCCAGAAAGCCTTCCGAAAAAGAGCTGCTTGATCAGTATGACCATCAGTATCCCGGGCTGTTTGTCAGCCTGAGTGCCTCCGGCATTGCCTTCGATTGCGATGTTAAACTGAAGCGCGGTGACCGGCTGGAGATCTTTGTGCTGCTGGAGTCTGTTGTTACGGGACTCAGACTCAAAGGCGATGTGGTCAATGTGGAAGCGCGGATTGAGGCCGGACAGGAGACTTACTTTGTGAGTATTGAGTTTGATATTGAAACCCAGGCCAAGGAGCAGCTGGTGCAATACATCGCGCGGCGACAGATAAAGGCGATTGGCCGCAGAGAGCGAGTGGTCTGACAGCCTGCTGGTAGTCGGCCCGCACCTCGACAATAACGCGCCACGGCATCGGTCGCCGACAGGTCGGATTCAGGTTGACGAGCCTCGTTCGGATTGACACTGCCAGCAAAGCTCGAACTGACCGAAATTGGTCTCCCCGCAGTTATCGCATTGCCACTGGGTTTCCTCGGCAGCGCCTGATTCAACCTGTTCCTGAATGAGCCTTCTGGCAGTTTCCGCGTCGCTGTCATGCAAGACCCAGACCTCGGGGTTGCATTCGTTGACCGGTACCCCACCCTGGGCTGAATGCAAGGTGTCGTTACGCACCTCTGCGGCAACTGTATTGCTCTCCAGTAAGTTCTTGACGTGCCAGGCCAGTGCCCGGTTGTCGGCGGTAAATACCCGTTTCATGGTGCTATCCTGTCCAATCATAAGTTGCCTGGAATCTGGAACAGAATAGCAGCATAAGGAAGCTCTGACTAATCGGTGCAACGCGCTGACCTTCAGAATAGCCCATTGTCAACGGTATGGGGCAGCCGTCAGAGAAGTTCGTTGAAAGTCACTTGCCTGGGGCGGTCGATGCGGATTTTCCAGCCCGGCCGGTCAGCGCCGTGAGCAGGTTAATTGCGCCGCGCGCGGAAACCCAGAAGACCAGTCGCAGCAGATCAACAGGCGGCAGAGTGCGAACATGCCCCACACGACGCAGGGCGCGCCGCAACCAGGAATTGCGATTGGCGATTAAGGCGAAACGCCTGGATAGCCGGGTCAGCACGTACAGGGCCAGCAGCAGGAACAGCAGGCCTGGAATGACGGGCAGGACCAGGCCGATCAGGCCCAGCCCGAACAGCACCAGGAACAGTGCCAGGCCACTGAGCTTGTACAGTGGATTAAGGGGTTCTTTTCGTGAGTCTGAAGTTGTCATCGCTGGTCTGCTCTCGCCTGTCAGAAAGTACCTGATTTATTACGGTTGCTTGGCCGTACCTGGTAAAAGGTTTCTCATTACCCATTCTGCGCAACGGGCGACGGATTGGCCGGGAACTTACTTACCATGAAGTAGCAACTATGCAGCATCGATGCCAATTTTTAACTATCTGAAATAAATGAGGATTATTATTTCAAGCCAGAAAGAAAATCACTCAGTACGGCGAATTCAACCATTTTTTGGTGAATTACCGCCAGCTATCGTCCTGACCTGGTAGTCAGGGTTCATCCTCTTGGCGGTTGGCGGTTGGCGGTTGGCGAGATGGCGAGATGGTGCCACCTGAAGCCCTTGGCAGCGATGGGCCCAGCTGGTGTTTTTTTTCGCTACTCCGTTCACTGGGGCATGGACTGACTCGACCATCACTGCCTATAGTATCTGCCCAGCCTGACACACAAGGAGCCGATCCATGGCAAAGAAACTGATTACCCTGGCCAGTCTGGCCGCCAGCCTGCTACTGGCGCAAGCAGGCCTGGCCCAGCGGTCCACGCCCCAGTCCCTGCCCGAAGGCCCCGGCAAGCTGCTGGTAGAGAATCTCTGTACCACCTGCCACAATACGGCGATGATTTTTCGCGCCGCCGGCTACAGCAGTCCCGCTGAATGGCGGCGGGTATTTGCCACCATGATCGATCTGCCGGATAGCCAGGCGGAGACGATTGCCACCTACCTGGCCGAACACTTCCCGGAGGACACTTCGAGGCGTCCTAACCTGGTGGCGGGCGACGTGGACATCGAAATAATTGAATGGACGGTTCCCACCCTGGGTCAGCGCTCGCGGGACCCGGCCGAGGCTCCAGACGGCTCCATCTGGTGGACCGGTATGTGGGCCAGCCTGGCCGGGCGCCTCGACCCTCAGACCGGGCTTATGGAGGAATATCGATTGCCGCCCTCGGCGCGTCCGCACACCGTAGTGCCGGACCAGGCCGGCAACATCTGGTACACCGGTAACAGTAACGGGACTATCGGCAGGCTGGACCCTGCCAGCGGCCTGATTACGGAGTACCGGACCCGGGCCCGGGATCCACACTCCGCGACGTTTCATCCCAACGGTAACCTGTATTTCACCGCCCAGCAGGCGGGCATGCTGGGCCGGCTCGATCCCCGTACCGGTGAGGTGGTAGAGATTGAAACCGAGCCACGTCCCTATGGTATTCAGGTGGCGGCCGATGGCACCGTCTGGATTGCCTACAACGGCACCAACAAACTCGGCGCCCTGGACCCGGATACCATGGAGGTCGGCTACTACGAAGTGCCTGATGAGCGCACACGGATCCGCCGCCTGGCTCTCGATAGCCAGGGCATGGTGTGGTTCGTCAACTCGACCCTGGGCAGGATTGGCCGACTGAACCCCGCTACCGGGGAGATCAGGCAGTGGGATTCGCCCAGCGGCCCCGACTCCCATCCCTACGCCATTGCCGTAATTGATGACGTTATCTGGTACAACGAATCCGGCATGCGTCCGGATGCGCTGGTGCGGTTCAACCCCCGCACGGAGACATTCCAGAGCTGGGCGATTCCGTCAGGCGTCGGCATCATTCGCAATGTATGGGTTACCGGCGACGGTGATCTGTTGATTCACCAGAGCAGTTCCAATCAGATCGGCCTGGTTAAGATCGATTAAGCGATCCGGTCACCCGTCAGTCTGCCAGGTCGATAGCGAAACTGGCCTGCGTGCGCCGCTGTACTTCGTCGACGCTGTGCCCCTGCAGCAGTCTGGTCAGGGTCAGGCAGCCATCGCGGAATTTGAAGACTGCCAGGTCCGTGATTATGACGTCCACGACTCCGGCGGCGGTGAGTGGCAGGGTGCAGGCAGGTACCAGCTTTGACTGGCCCGACCTGTCGTTATGGGTCATGGCGATTATCAGGCGCCTGGCGCCGATTGCCAGATCCATGGCGCCGCCGACACCCAGCAGCGGCTTGCCAGGAATGGCCCAGTTAGCCAGATTGCCCTTTTCGTCCACCTGCAGACCGCCGATGATGGCTGTATCGATGTGGCCGCCCCGGATCAGCGCGAAAGAGGTGGCGCTGTCGAAATAACTGGCTCCTGGCATGGCGGTAACGGGTACCTTGCTGGCATTGATCGGGTAGTCCATGGCGCCGCCGGACGCCGGTTCCGGGCCCACCCCCAGCATGCCGTTTTCAGAGTGCAGCGTGATCCGGTGCTCCGGTGTAATGTAGTCAGCCACCAGGGTGGGGATGCCGACACCGAGATTGACCACTTCGCCCGGGTGTAATTCCGCCAGCGCCGCCCGGGCAATCGCCTCGCGGTCCGCATCCACCTTCTTGCGGCTGCCGGCGACATCCGCCGACGATCCCAGCATAGAGGGCTCGAGCTTAGATTCAACCAGTACGTCCACCAGGCAGCCCGGCGTGTGCACAAAATTTGGATCCAGGTCTCCCACTTCCACCAGTTGTTCCACTTCGGCGATGACCAGATCGGCAGCGGTGGCCGCCGCCTGATTGAAGTTGTTTTCAGTCAGTCGATACTGCAGATTCCCCGCCCGGTCGGCCTTCCAGGCGCGTATCACCGCCACGTCCCCGCGCAGGGGCTTGACGAACACCATGGGCGTGCCGTCGATGATCCGGGTTTCCCGGCCTTCGGCCAGGGCGGTGCCGGCGCCGGTGGGCGTGAAGTAGCCGCCGATACCGGCGCCGCCGGCGCGCAAGGCTTCGGCCAGATCACCCTGGGGCATGAGCTCTACGTCCAGGTTGCCGTCGAGGTGAGCCTGCACTGCTTCCTGGTTGCTGGTGAAAAACGAGCCTATGGCTTTGCGTATTTTACCCTTTCGCAACAGCAGGCCACCCCCGATACCGGGCTCCCCGACGTTGTTACTAATGTAAGTGAGATTGTCTACCCCGGTTTCCGCCAGGGCGGTGAGCAGTCGGGTTGGGTAACCGGTTACGCCGAAACCGCCGACGATGACGGTCTGGCCGCTCTTGATTAACGAGGCTGCTGCATGGATCGATAAAACCCTGGCGGTCATTGATTTGTCCTTTGCGAAATCAGAGGTTCCTTAGTCGGTTGAGGGCTTCTGGTTGCATCTCCCAGCCACTGAGATAGCTGGCATTCAAGGGATTGAGGGCACTCTCCAAACGCAACACAACTGAAAAGCGAATTAAACCTCAATAGCGGCAGGAAATTAATACCAATAAATAGTGTTGGGAGAATAAAATCTGGCCATAGAATCAAGTCTGCTTCATCGTTTGAGCTTTGAACAATGAGCTGCTGAATCAGGGAGATACAACCCCTCGCCACCCCGGAGCCCAGGCAGGCGGCGGACGACAACTCTGACTGGTAACAGAGTTTAACGCAAAAGCTCCAGTAACGGTTTTTGCTAGCCAGCGGACAGGAGCGAGATTATAAAATTTCAGCCTATCAGGATCACTGGTCAAGGGTACTATAGACCTGGATCAAGCCGGATTCAGGTTGCTGGCTGAATTGTTGTAACCTGGAGGCTCATAAGTGGTAGAGTGGTAAGCGGTAAGGGAGTTTCAAATTAAGGAGCTTTTTATTAGGGGTCTTTTCATTAAGGAACCTCTGATTAAAGGTCTATTTTCAAGTACCGCAACCGGCCGCAAGCATTATGCAGCAACAGAAGCTTCTCGTTGAAATAAGGGGAGTAAATTTCGGCTACGAGGACAGCCTCGTGCTGAGCGGCATCGACATGTCTGTCACGCGGGGCCAGGTGGTGGCAATCCTTGGTCCCAGTGGCTGTGGTAAAACCACCTTGCTGCGCCTCATGGGCGGGCAGCTTAAACCCGCCAAGGGTGGAGTGATCGTCGATGGGCTCTCTGTTCCGGAACTTGACAGTGACGCGCTGTTCCGGCTGCGCCGCAAGATGGGTATGCTGTTCCAGTTCGGCGCTTTATTCACCGATCTCTCGGTGTTCGAGAATGTGGCCTTCCAGATCCGGGAACATACCGATTTACCGGAAGCAATGATTACCAACCTGGTTTTGATGAAGCTGAACGCGGTAGGGCTGCGTGGCGCCTGGGATCTCATGCCCGCCGAGCTATCCGGAGGCATGGCGCGGCGGGTAGCACTGGCGCGCGCGATCGCGCTGGACCCTATGTTGGTCATGTATGACGAACCCTTTGCCGGTCTCGATCCGATTTCCCTGGGCGTGGTGAGTAAGCTGATTCGCATCCTGAACGATGCGCTGGGCACAACGTCGATCATCGTGACCCACGATGTGGCTACTTCCCTGAATATTGTGGATTACGTGTACCTGATCAGTGATGGGTGCGTGGTAGCCCATGGTACCGTGGACGATATCCGGGCGTCAGAGGATCCGTTCGTGCAGCAGTTTATTCAGGGCGAAGCAGACGGGCCGGTAGCCTTTCACTACCCGGCAGAAGATTTCGCGGACACTATTTTTCCCCGGCACTCAGACTGAAGGAAAGCGATTACTGAGTATGAATACACAGGCCAACAAGTCGAGTCCGGCTTCTCGTTTTTTGCTTCAGCCCCTGGCCAGGCTTGGCAATTGGGCGAATGGCACTCTGTCCCGGGTAGGCATGGCAGGTCGTTTTCTAATGGAAACGTTTTATTACTCCGCGATCTGTTTGCGACGCCCCAGCCTGGTAGCAAAGCAAATCTATTTCGTTGGGGTATTGTCGCTGGCAATCATTGTCGTTTCGGGCTTGTTTGTCGGCATGGTGCTGGGGCTGCAGATGTATGACACCCTCGACCGCTTCGGCTCCGGAGAAGTGGTCGGCATGGTGGTGGCTCTTTCATTGGTGAGAGAGCTGGGTCCGGTATTGGCGGCAATTCTGTTTGCCAGCCGGGCCGGGTCGGCGGTAACGGCCGAAATCGGTCTGATGCGGGCCACCGAGCAGATCAGTGCCATGGAGATGATGGCGATTCAGCCTGTTGCCCGGGTTGTTACGCCCCGTTTCTGGGCCGGGATTATTTCCCTGCCCCTGCTGACTGCGATATTCAATGTAACCGGTATTACTGGCGGATACCTGGTGGCGGTAAACCTGCTGGGGGTAGATGGCGGCGTTTTCTGGTCCGAGATGCAGGATTCAGTTGATTTTTGGAGCGACGTTCTGAATGGCTTTATAAAGAGCGTCTTTTTCGCCGTGGCCGTTTCCCTGGTGGCAGTGTTTGAGGGCTATCATGCGGCCCCGACTGCAGAAGGTGTGTCACGCGCCACCACCCGGACCGTGGTCGTTTCTGCTCTGCTGGTACTGGGGCTGGATTTTGTCTTAACGGCTTTCATGTTTCGAGGTATTTGACATGAGATATTCAATGATGGATTTATGGGTGGGGTTCTTTATCGTATTGGGTGCCGCCGCTATCCTGTTTTTGTCTTTACGCGTTGCGAATCAGGCCACTTTGCGGGCCAATGATACCTACATGGTGACTGCGGAATTTGACAATATCGGAGGTCTGAAGGCGCGCGCGCCGGTACGAAGCGCGGGTGTGACCGTTGGCCGGGTTGCAGAAATCTATCTGGATCCGGCTACTTTCAAAGCCGTCGTAGAGCTCGCCATCGATAAACAGTTTTCTTTCAGCACCGACACGTCGGCCAGCATTTTTACTTCCGGTCTGCTGGGTGAACAATACGTCAGTCTGCAGGCGGGTATCGACACCGAAACCCTCACCGAAGGCGACGCGGTCTGGCTTACTTCTTCGGCGATGGTGTTGGAAAACCTCATCAGTAACCTGATGTTCAATACCATGAGCGAGGCGGCACAATGAACCTGATAAATAACGCGAAAAGCTGCCGCTATACTGTCGCCCTGTTGTTTGTGTTTGCGGCGCTGTGCGGCGTAGGATCGTCCGGCGTTCGAGCCCAGCCTCTAACCAACGACCCCGTGGAGATGGTGGAGATTACGGTGCGGGACGCGCTGGCTGAGGTGCTGGGCAATGAAGAGTACTACCGTAACAAAGGCGATCGCCTGCAAGCCATGGTCGAGGAAAGGATTGCTCCGTATTTTAATTTTGAGCGAATGACTCAACTGGCAGTAGGGCAAAACTGGCGGGACGCCAGTCCGGAACAGCAGACCATCCTGATAGATGAGTTTCGGACTCTGCTGATCCGCACGTATGCAAACGTGTCCTATGATTTCCGCTCGGATCTACCCAATATCAGGATTACACCTCGTGATATTCGCGAACAACGGGCGCTCGTTCGAGTCGAGGTGGCCGGGAGCAGAGGGCGTCGTGGTGCGGTGATTGATATCCGCATGGAACAACGGCAGCAGCGCTGGCAGGTTATTGACGTGTTGGTTGACGGTGTAAGTCTGATAGTGAATTACCGCGTCAGTTTTGCCCATGAAATCGAGCTGGGTGGCATTGACAGACTGGTACAGGCGCTTAGGTCCAACAACATTTCACAGTAGATTTTGCTATGGATAAATCTGGAGAGCCCAAACTACAGGTCACCGTCAGCGATGATGGCGAGGTGCTGTCCCTGTCCGGGCAACTGACTTTCGACAACGCCCACGATGGCTACCGGGATTTTTCCCGGTTATCTACGGGCGAGGTTGTCAGGATCGACTGCAGCGGCCTGGCCCACGCCGATTCGACTGCGTTGGCCCTGTTGCTTACTGGTGCCGGGTTGGCGCGGGAGAAGGAACGCGTGCTGCAAATTGAAGGGCTCAATCCCAGATTGCAAAGTCTGGCGCGGGTTTATGGGGTTGAACCCCTGCTTGGGTTGAAGCCTGCTGATTCCAGACAGGATTGATAATACAGGCCTCCTGCCCCTTATAGACCTTTGCAACCTCTGACTGATTACCACAACGCTCTCCGGGGCCTTCAGACAAACCCGCTGGCTTCGTCTGAAGGCCAGAGCATTTTGGTAATTTAACAGGGGGCTTATCAGAGGTCTCCTAGAACTCTATTTCCAAGCCCTCGTAAGCCAGCATAACCTCCGCGCAGTTGCCGCTTCTCGGGTGGCGAGCGAGTGCTTCCGCAAACACTTGCCTCAGTTTGTTGTCAGTTCGAGTGGGTTCGTGATGGGTGCAAATCAGTTTTCCGGCGCCAACCCGATCCGCCATCTCGATGCTGTGATCGAAACTGCCATGCCCCCAGCCCTTCTTGCCGGAGTACTCGTCCAATGTGTAGGAGCTGTCGGCAATCAGGATATCGACATTCTGCATCGCCTGGTCAACCTGGCTTTGCCGTTCATCCACTATGCGCTGGTATTCCTGGTAGCTTTCATCCTCGGTGTCGTAGATGTTGCTATAAGGTTCGTGGTCGCCGGTGAAGAAAACAGATTTACCGTTGCAGTCTATCCGGTATCCAAAATTAACGACCGGATGGTTAAGTATTGTACCGGTCACGCGAGCATCACCCACAGTGATCGGCAGGCCCACCTGAACGGTGCGATACTCCAGTGCCGCCTTCAGCTCCGCTTCCCGGACCGGAAAATAGCTGTATTGCATTTGCGTATCCATGGCCTGCTCGATACCCTGGCCAGTGATAATATCCTGGGGTCCATAAACGGACAGCTGATTGCCGGGTATGAATAGTGGCGTAAAGAACGGCAGGCCCTGGATATGATCCCAGTGAGTATGGGTGATAAAGAGGCTGGCACGGATTGGCAGGTTTGACAGCAGAGACTGGGCAAGAGGGAAAATGCCGGTACCGGCGTCCAGTATGATCAGGTGGCCAGCATCGGTTCGCACTTCGATGCAGGTTGTATTGCCACCGAACTCTACCGTGCCCCTGCCCGGTGAAGGGATCGAACCGCGCACGCCCCAAAGCCGCACTTTCATAGGGTGCTCCTCAGGCGGAGCCCATGCTGGTGAATACCATGGCCTCGTCGACCAGGCGCTGGATATCTCCTACAGACTGAAGCACCTCTTCGAAGCTGGCTCCGAATCGGGTTGATGCCAGTTGCTCACCTTCGCGAAAGGGATTTTGCGAATTACCGATTTTTGCCCGTCGAGTCAGCTGGTTGGCTACCCGCAGGCAATCAAGCAATGGATCGGGTTCAGCAGCCGGATCGTGGTGGTTGGCGATGCATTGCGACAATTCGTAAGGGAACTGCCAGCGTCGCGTCAACATCGCGCCAACCACGGCATGGTCAATGCCGAGAACCTGACGCTCTGCCTGGTCCAGCGGTATGTCCTGTGTTTCGGAAAGTGCCATGATTTGCTGATATTCATCAGCCATGAACTGCGCCAGCACTACCTTGCCAAAATCGTGCAACAGGCCGGCGATATAGGCATCGCCAGCATCCAGACTGCCATCGCTCAGCGTGCTGAGCTGTCGCGCCAGGCTGGCCGTACACAATGAGTGCACCAGGTACTCGTGGATATCAAAATCTTTCGGGCTTCGTGACGGGAGTGCGCCTATCGCGGCAATAGCGAGCGCCAGATTCTTGATGGTATTGATGCCCAGATACACCACCGACTGACTCACCGAGGTAATCCTGTTCGGCAGGCTGTAGTAAGCCGAGTTGATAACCTTGAGTATTTTCATGGTCATCACCGGATCCTTTTCGATTACGTCTACCAGGTTCCGGGGTGGACAATTGATGTCGTTACTCAGCGCCAGGACTTTTTGAACACTGGCTGGAAAAGCGGGCATGCCTTCGACAGCGCGGAGGAGCCTGGTTTCTATTTCACTGTCATTGGCGTTGGCGGGCTGCATTAAGGGGTCTTTTTAGTCAGTAAACAGGAGTAGGGTAAAGTGATCGAAATCGCTTAACCGGTTGGGGGAGCCTCTGATTGGTTACTGCAGAGCGTTGTGGTAATCAATCAGCGGCTCCTTAGCCCTGAATACGGCAGCAGGTGAAGTTCTCTTGAGCGGTATCGGGCATCCAGCGTCAAACTGTGATGCAGTGATATGTCACCCTATGAAAAGGCCGGGAAGCCATGGGTGAGTGGCATCACATTCAGGATAAGGCCGCTGAATTAGCGGGAGGTACTTTCCTGACCGGTTCGGGTAGTCAGGAGGAGTTTCTCAGTCAGTGCTGGGGTCGATATCAGACTGGGGCTACGGAATACAGGCTTTGGTAGGGCGGGGTTTTAGGTGCAGGGTCTTATGGGCCGTTACAGATAGCGTCGATTGAGATTGACCGACAGGTAACCCAGGCCTATCACGATAAACCCCAGGACAATCAGCGCCACCGGCCAGCCGATGGAATCGGCAAAATACTCCCGGGTGAGGTAGACCACATAGCCGGCTACTGCAAGCGTACTGAGGGTCAGGGCGATCCGGCTTTTCAGTGTGACTACCGAAAGGGCCAGGCCACCGAATGCGAGGAAAGGGAACAGGAGTTCCATCAACTGGCTGCTGGCGATGCGGGAATAGGCAGCGCCATAGAATCCCAGGGCGCCAAAAAAGTACAGGAGCGGAATCAGCCTGTCGTTCCAGCTATCTGAAAAAGCCACGCCGTAGAGCACATAGCTCATGCCGATCACCATGGTCAGGTAGGCGTAATAGTCCGGGCCAGCCGACGGCATCAGGCTGTCACTGAGCAGATAGAGGAAAGCGGTGCCGGTGGCAAAGGCAAAGAAGTTCAGAATCACCCGACGGTGATAGAGGACCAGCGCCAGGTAGAACAGAAACACCAGGCCCACGGTGAAAGCAACCGGCCCCGTGGAATTGACGTTGGTGAACACTTCGTCCAGCGTGACCAGTGCACCGCCGGGGACCAGGCAGCCGCCAATGGCATGGAACACGTTGCCCAGGTCTTTCTCCGGCTCCTGGATAAGAAACAATGAGCCGGCACCCGCAAAGACCAGGCCGGCGCCCAGGGTAATAAGAATTCGCAGCGTCGACGACAGGTCTCCCCACAACTGGGACATGAAGTACAGAATTCCCAGAATGACCAGCAATCCGCCAATCACATACAGCAGGCGAGTCAGGTTGAAAGCGGAGAGCCCGCCAGGCCGATCCTTCCCGGGTTTTGCGTTGGAGCCAGGAAATGAACCTGCGGCGTCGGTATCGCCGGAAACAGAATCAAGCAGAGCCTGAAGCTGGCCAGGTTGCAGTTCGTTGTTGCGCAGGCGGCGGGACAGTTCGGCCAGCAACTGGTCATTGGCTGGATAATCGTTGGGCGGCTGATTAATAGAGCGTATCATGGGTTCTGAATCCAGCCCAGAAAAAGCAGATCGTTACCGTTATAGTAGCGATTCGAGTCATTGATAAGTTCCAGGCGCTGCCTGGCAGTGCCTTTGGTCAGGTAATAGCCGTAAGTGGAACGACTGCCGAATACAAAGAAAAAATCGCTACCGCCGCTACGATCCCATTCCACGGCAACACCGTCCGGTGAGGTCAAAAGGTCCAGAAGTTCGAGTTGCCCGGCCTGCTGCTGGCTTATCTCCCGGCTTTGATTGGTCTGCGTGTCATGGATGAACAGCCGGGCCCGGGGGTTTTCCAGGATGTCGGGAACGGCATCCTGGTCGGAGTCCAGATCGGCAGGGACTGGCTGCTCCATCAGGCGGCCATTGTCGATCCGGTAGCGATTGACCAGGTATCCCCGGCAGTTGTAACTGTAGGCTCTGCTCCCATCTGAACAGGTGGCATACAGAAAATCATAGTCAGTTGTCAGGCTGGCAGAAGGGATAACCGATACGACCAGCACCACACCCAGAAATACCAGCGGCAGCAGAAACGCGACCAGGATAAGCAGCGGGTTTTTTTTCACAGTAGCCATGACGTGAGTCTAGCCAATTGAGGAGGCTTTGAGCAACAACCCGGAATCCGTGGACTTGCCTGACAATAGCTTTTATTCTTCACCGACCCAAAATACAAAAATTGCGCACGACTGCTTGTCACGCTTAATCAAAGAGAGGGATCGTCTAATGAAATTGCTACAGGTACTGCTCACCAGTTTTGTTCTCGTGCTAGTCCCGGCTATTACCGTGGCCCAGACCAGCGTGTTGTTCATCGGTAACAGTTTCACCTACGGTTTCGGTTCGGCCGCGCGGTTTTACCGAGCCGACTCGGTGACAGACCTTAATAACGAGGGCATAGGGGGCGTTCCGGCCCTGTTCAAGTCCTTTGCGGATCAGGCGGGTCTCGACTACGACGTCTACCTTGAAACACGCAGCGGCAGCGGGCTGGATTTCCATCTGCAGAACAAGCTCGGAGTCATCGGCCGTCGCCCCTGGGACCAGGTGGTGATGCATGGCTACAGCACGCTGGACCGGGAAAAACCGGGCGACCCCGGGACTCTTGTTGAAACCACGGGCCAGATGAGTGACTTTTTGCGGAACCTGAACCCTGCCGTGGAGATATTTCTGACTGCCACCTGGTCCCGCGCGGATCTGGTCTACCGGGGTGATACCCCGTGGACAGGTAAACCCATAGAGCAGATGGCGCTCGATGTGCGGGCCGGTTACGACCAGGCTGCTGCGGCAGCCGGCAGGATTTCTGTCAATGGTGTGGGTGAAGCCTGGAACCGGGCCATGGCGCTGGGGCTGGCTGACCCGAATCCCTACGACGGCATCGAGCCGGGCAAAGTGGATCTGTGGACTTACGATCGCTACCACGCCAGTACCTACGGTTATTACCTGGAAGCCCTGGTTGTGTTTGGCAATCTCACGGGGCGCGACCCGCGCTCGCTGGGAGAGAACGAGTGTTCGGCCTACGAGCTGGGTATATCGCGTCAGGAGGCCAGAACCCTGCAGCAGGCAGCCTTTGACCAGCTTGCCAGTGAAGGGCTGGTTACCGCGGCGCCCCTGGTTCTGCCAAGGCCGGTTAATCCGGAGCGCTGCGCGGCGGCCCGATAGCAGTGGAGCATGACTCTCAGTCCTGATTCTGGTACCGTTCTTTGACAGCCTGTTAATTACTGCAGAGCATTGCGGTAATTAATCAGACGTTCCCAAAATCAATAATTACAAGCGGGGGCCTGTTATGCAATTTGCAAAGTTTAAGGTTAAGACGGTCACACTGTGTCTGTGTGCGCTGGCTTCCTCTCAAACGCTGTTTGCTCAGTCCGGAGAGTTACCAAGGACCGAGCATGGCGATCCTGATCTGCAGGGTATTTACACCTATCGCACACTCACATCGCTCGACCGCCCGGTCGAGCTGGCCGACAGGGAAGTGCTGACTGTCGAAGAAGCCAGGGAGTGGGCGGCCTACGAGAACCAGCGCCAGAACCGGGATCTCATTATTGATTCCGTCGGTGGCGCCGGCTACCCGCCAGGGGTGATTTCCTATAACGAGTTCTGGTACGAGCGCGGCAGAGAAACCGTGGCCGACTACCGTACTTCGCTGGTTTACGATCCACCCAATGGCCGCGTGCCGCGTCTCAACACCATCGGGCGGGAGCGGGCCCGGGCCCGTGCCGAAGCAAGGGATCAGAGTATCGGGCCCGAGGGGCGCACGCTGGCTGATCGCTGTATCCGCAGCAATGGCGCAGGGCCACCCATGGTGCCAGGCTCCTACAACAACAATGTCCAGATTGTACAGACCAAAGATCACGTCATGCTGTTGAGCGAGATGGTGCATCGGGCACGAATTGTCCCCTTTGCCGATGAACATCAAAGCCGCAATATCCGACGCTGGGACGGAGATTCGATCGCCCGCTGGGAAGGGGATACCCTGATTATCGAGACCCGAAATTTTTTCTACGATGACAACCCGCGCGGGCTATCCACTGAGGCAGTTATTGAGGAACGGATTCGACGTCTGGACGCCGATACGCTGGATTACGACTTTACCGTGACCGATCCCCGCACCTGGGATGAAAGCTGGTCGGCCCGTTTCCCCCTGCGGCGTATTGAAGATCCTATCTACGAGTACGCCTGCCATGAAGGCAATCATGGGCTGACGGGCATTCTGGCTGGCTGGCGTCGCTACGAGTCCATGGGCATGAACGGTGACGGTACGCCCATTGATTCAACGAGTACCACGGCTTTGACTGCCAGCGATGAGGATTTCTGATCGGTTATCCCACTGCAGGGTGCTGTTGTGTGGTGGGCTTGGCGGTCGTGGTGAAGAGGAGGGCAATCCCCTCCACCATTGCCGCCACAAAGCAACGCCCGACAGACTTCCGCAGAGCATGCGGCAATTAAAAAGAAGCTCCTTAATGGTAACAGGTTGGGTACCCGGAACCGCAAGTGGAAGCCCCGCCAGCTGCAGGCGACCGCCGAGCAGGACATTTGCTCCCCACAAATGTTTTACCTATCATCTATCACCAACTACCAACTACCAACTACCAGTTACCAGGGCCAGAAAACCATGAAACTTTTCCCCTTGCTGAAATCTGCCGTACTTCTCCTTATCCTGTCTCTCGCGTCAGGCCACCTGCTGGCCCAGGCGCCGGACCGGGAAGCATTGGGACAGACCGGTCCCTATCAGGTGGCATACTACAGTCAGCTGCCGCCGGTACCGGAATTCAGCGCCGCGGCCCTCTATTTCCCTGCCAACAAGGCGCAGGATTTCGGGGGTGTGGTGATTGCTCCCGGTTATATCGAGAAACAGATCAATATCCAATGGTGGGGGTACCATCTCGCCTCGCACGGTTTTGCCGTGCTGGTCCTGGATACCAACGAGCCCCAGGATTACCCCTCTGTGAGAGCAGAGGCGTTGCTGGCAGGCGTTGAGCTGCTGCGCGCTGAGAACACCCGTATGGGTGGCATGCTGCGGGGTAAAATCCTCGTTGATCGGATGGCGGTGATGGGCCACTCCATGGGGGGTGGGGGCACCCTGCTGGCAGCCAACGCCCACAGCGAGCAGTTGAAAGCGGCGATTCCTTTCACTCCGTGGCTCCCGGAAGGCAACTTTGGTTCGGTCACAGTGCCAACCCTGGTCATCGCCGGGGAAATCGATCGCATTGCCGCTTCTGCCGAACATGCCTGGCCCCATTACCAGAGCCTGGCCAATGCAGTGCCGCGCATGTACCTGGAAATCAAGGGTGGCAACCACTTCATTGCCAACACCCTGACAGACAACGAGGGCCTGAACCCCAATATCGATGTTCACGACCTGGTTGGTGGCATAGCGGTAGGGTGGTTGAAGCTGTTTCTGGACGGCGATGAAAGCTACCGTGAGCTGGTATTTGGCGACATGCCTGAAGCAGACCGGGAGAGGCTCTCAAAATGGGAGTTTGTTGACTAATTAAGAACCTGATTAATCAGAGGTTCCTCAGAGTTTCCCTAACTTGCAGTTGCTCATCAAAAACCCTGAGTAGTCAAAAACAGTAAAATCAGGCTGATTGTTATCAGGCTCAGTAAGGCTGACAGCAATGTCCCCGCAGCCACTGGTGCCAGACCGCATTGATAACGGGTGCCGAAAGCGTAGGCGTTGATTCCCACCGGCATCGCCGAAGCCAGCAGTCCCGCCGCTGCCCACAGTGGCGGAATAGCGAACCACAGAAACAGCAGCAGGCCGCACAGCAGTGGCATGATCAACAGTTTCATTATTGACATGACCAGGGCAGGCCGCCACTGGTCCCTGACCCGGTACTGAGTCAGGGAGGCGCCCAGCACAAACAGCGCCGTGGGCACCGCCGCAGACGAAAATAAGCGAAACGTGGTACGTACCGTATCCGGCAGGGGAATCGAAAGCTGGTTAACCAGCAGGCCGGCGATCAAGCCCAGGGTAATGGGGTTGCGGAAAAGCTGGCGTATCAGCAGTGCCAGGGAATCTATGGCGTTGCTCAACGAGAGGTTCTGCCGCTCCGCGAAAAATGTGCCCACTGCAAACAGAACCAGGTTCTGAATAGAAATAATCAGGAACAGCGGTGTCAGTGCTTCCTCGCCCAGCGCCTGCAGTACCAGGGGTATACCGATGACCGTAGAGTTGGGATAGGTGGCACCCATGGCGAAGACGCTCTGCTCCCTGGCGTTATAGCCGAACAGGCTCTTTGCCAGCAACAGGGCGGTAAGATAGGTCACCAGAACGGCGCCGTAATATCCCAGCAGGAGATCCAGGCTGGCGCCAAGGTCGATTTCCGCTTCGGCTGTATTGATGAATAACAGCGAGGGAATCAGCAGGCTGAACGAGAAACGGGACAGCGAATTGATTCCGTGGGCATCGAATATCGCCAGGCGCGCCGAAACGTGGCCAACCAGTGCAATGGCTATGATTGGCAATAATATTTCGAACAGAGTCATCCCGGCACATCGCTGTCGTTTTCAGATAGCAGGCTGTTGAAAAACGCTATGAGCGCAGCCAGGACGAGGCAAAAACTGGCGAAAAAGCGCAGTTTACCAGGTGTAAGTGAGCATTTTGAGCCAGCTATTAATGAAGTATTGGCAAGCGCAATAGTTTTTCAACAGCCTGATAGGCCAAGATTAACCTCAAAGCACCCTGATTAGCGAATTTTCAGCCGGCTCTCAGAGGGATCGGGACTGATCGCCAAACATTCGCTTGCGGTAGTCGGAAGGAGTCTCTCCCGTGTTTTCGCGGAACGCGTTGTTGAAGGTTGTGGCGGACTGATAGCCTACGGTGAGGGCGACTTTCTGTATCGGCACGTTGCGCAGTTTGGGGTCCGCCAATAGCTCGCAGGCGTCTTCAATGCGGTACTTGTGTAACATAGCATTGAAATTCCGGTACCCCATTGTGAGATTGATGAACTGTCGTAGCCTGTATTCGGGCAGGTTCAGCTGGCTGGCCAGACCGGAAATCGTCAACCCCGTTTCCCGGAACAGCCTGGGCTTGCGGAACAGGTCATCAAAGGTGTCGAGGTTTAACTCCGGAGGCTCGGAGTTCTCGTTCTGATCAGCAGAAAGAGGGACTCCCTGCAGCATCCTGCCGAGGGCCAGCTGATCGAGTCTTACTAACACAATCACAATGCCGGTCAGCATCAGCGCGATGGCGGTGGTGGTGAGCAGGCGTGCCTGGGTAAGGTCAATCACGGTATTTGCCACCAGGACATTTTCGACCACCAGTACAAAACACAACATCAGCCCTTGCACTGAAATTGCCACCCAGCGCAGCAGGCGACGGTCCTGGACAAGATCATCACTCCAGCCTTTCAGTGTCCAGAACAGGGCGAGCCCTACGAAAGCCAGCTGACTGATATCCAGGCCGGTTCGAAACTGAGCAGGAAACTGCAGTTCGAAGCCGCCTTCGGGCAACAGAATGAAAGCCTCGAAAAAAACCTGTAGTGCAAACAGCGCTAACAGGGGGCGCGGAAAGTGACGCCCTTCCTGGAATACCAGAAAGCTATAGATCATGAACAGGCCGGGGACAGCCTGTACCGCCGGATGTACCAGCAGCCGCCATGGCCAGGGCGAGATGTCGACACGAAACAGGGGGTCTACGTGTGCGCCTCCCATCCCTTCGAAGATATAGAGCACCACAAAGCTCAGGCCCACTGCGAAAACCCGGCCGGAGGGTTGATGGGGGTTTGCCTTCAGGTAACCCACTGCCAGTAGAATTGCAGAGAAAATCGCAGTCAGTTGGACGGTATACAGTAATACGGCTTCTAACAACGCGTCATCCTTTACGTGGGGGTTTCCAGGGCGCCGCGCCAGGCCAGCGTGAGTGGACGGCATCCGGAACCGGATTCTGCCACAAGTAAACTAATTGTGGGGATGCAATTTGTAAAAGTTCCTGCGACAGGCGCAGTTATTTGCTCCTGCATTGCTGCAAGTGTGTCCTGCTTCCGCTGCTGCAAGCCTGTCCGTTTGAGAGCTGATCCGGGGGTTTTTTTGCTGACTATTCGACCCGGAGCTGCCACAATTCGCGTGCGCCGTCTCTTTACGTGATATCCAGAATAAGCGAAAACGGCGCCGGAAACGAGGCTATGGAAGCGATGAAGCGATCCGCGGCCAGAAATATTTGCAGAGCATGCAAAGTATGTGTGAAGGAATCTTGAGGTGGAAAAAATGAATCCCGTCAGGCGCCTCTGTTCAGCAGTTACTGTTTTTCTGTTGTTACTTTTTTCTGTTTATTCCGGCATCTTACATGCCCAGCCCCGGTTCACCCTTGCACCCACCAATCATTGCCGTGACTTTCCAGCCAATGCCCAGGTCACCTTCGCCGACCCGGATCTGGAGGAGGTGGTCAGGGCCGCACTGGATCTGGATGCTCAGCAGCCACTCACCTGTGGTCGGGCGGCACAGTTGCAGGAGTTGATTGTCGGCAGCAGCATTGAGCGGGTGGTTTACGGGGGTACGTTGCGGCCGCAGCCGGAGAAGCCATTCGAAAGCCTGGACGGAATCCAGAACCTGATCGGGTTGACCACACTGCACCTGATCAACCGGTTGATCACCGACCTCACCCCGGTGGGAGAATTGCGCAATCTGCGTAATCTTAACCTGCATACCAACTGGTTCAGCGATTTGGAGCCGTTAAGTGAGCTGACCGCACTGGAAGAGTTGATCGTCAGCGAGAACCCGATCTCCGACATCAGCCCCCTGGCGGGCCTGACCAGCCTGCGCCGGTTGCAGGTACATGGCCTGTATCCTTATCAGTTGCAACACTACCTGAATTTCAACGACGGTCGCGATCCCGACGTGGTGTTCAATGGCATCACAGACATCAGCGCCCTGGCCGGGCTCAAGGAAATGCGCCTGTTGCGTATTCATCTCAATGCCATCAGCGACCTCAGCCCACTGGCCGGGCTCAGCAAACTCACCCATCTGCGTATCTATGACAACCAGATCGAGGATCTCAGCCCGCTTACCGGCCTCAATGAGCTGGTGTTACTGTGGGCACACAACAACAGTATCCGGGATATAGGCGCCCTCCGCACCTTGACAGCCCTGCAGCAGCTGAGCCTGAATGACAACACCATTACAGACATTGGTCCGCTGCGGCCTCTGATAAATCTGGAATACCTGTTCCTCAGCAACAACGCCATCGCCGACATAGCGCCGTTGAGACGGCTGCACGCCCTGCAGGTATTACGCCTGGAGAACAATAGAATCGAAGATATCAGTGCCCTGGCAGGAATGATAAACCTCAGGGAGTTGAGCCTGGCCCGCAACTGGTCACTGTACGATGTGGGGCCTTTACTGCTGAATGCAGGTATCGGTCAGGGCGATGAGCTGGATTTGCGTTACACTTATGTGCGCTGCGCTGATATGGATGCGTTCGCCGCCAGAGGGGTGAACCTGCTCAGGTCCACCGTGGTAAACGGCTCAGCCTGTAACGGCAGGCGCCTGGAAGACCCCTGAGCAACTGCCTGACCGGTGCCACTGCGTCTTTTCGCGCCTGGTACACCCGGTAAGGGAGTGAGTTTTCCCCGCGCAGGACACGTCGCGGTGGCGCTCGACAGACGTCCGCAGAGCATTGTGGTAAGTAAGTTGTAGTCATTAATCAGAGGTTCCTTGGTCAGAGGCTCCTTAATAAATGAAAGAGAGGATGGTGATGTCAATGCGAGAATTATTCAGCCGTGCGGCACTTCTGTTAGTACTGACTGCGCCCTGCGTTCTGCAGGCGGCGGAAATAACCCTGGTCCGCTACGGCCCGGCCGGCAGTGAGAAGCCCGGCCTCATCGACGGGCAGGGGCGAATCCGCGATCTGTCCGCACATGTCGCGGATATTACGCCGGACATGCTTTCCGACGCCGCGCTGGATGAGATTGCTCAAATCCCCGTCAATGAACTGCCTCTCGTGGAGGGTAACCCCAGGCTTGGTGTCCCGCTGACCGGAATCGGTAAAATCATGGCAATCGGCTTCAACTACGTGAATCATGCCGCGGAAATGGAAGTGCAGCTGCCAACTGAACCGCTGCTGTTCATGAAAGCCAACTCGGCCCTGACTGGCCCCTTCGACAGTGTTATCCAGCCAAGGAACGGCCACAAGCTGGATTACGAGGCGGAACTGGTGGTTGTCATCGGGCGGCGTGCGCAATACATTTCCGAAGCCGAAGTGTTTGACTACATTGCCGGCTATACCGTTGGCCATGATGTGTCAGAACGTGCGTTCCAGCGGGAGCGGGGCGGCCAGTTCACCAAGGGCAAGAGCGCCGACACCTTTGCGCCTGTTGGCCCCTATCTGGTGACACGGGATAACATTGACGATGTGCAGAACCTTTCCATCTGGTCAGAGGTGAATGGCGAAATGCGTCAGCAGGGTACCACCGCCGACATGGTTTTTGGCGTCAGGGAAATTGTCAGCCACCTCAGCCAGTTCATGACCCTCTACCCGGGCGACATTATCTTTACCGGCACACCGGCTGGCGTCGGTGACGGCATGACCCCACCCAGCTATCTTAAGCCGGGGGATGTGGTGCGTATCGGTGTGGAAAACATCGGTGAGCAGCAGCAGACTATAGTGGCGCCCCGCTGATTGCCGTGCGGGGCCTTCAGACCACTGCTGGCTTCTGCACTGCCTTGACAGGCCGGCCCATGCCGATGGCAACGGGCCTTGCCGGCAGGTTCGTCTGCAGGCCAGGGCATTGTGGTAATTAATTGTGGTAATTAATCAGAGGGTCCCCAGGAGTGGCCAGGCGGGCAGGGGGCAAGCGCAGGCGCTACTGCCTGCCCCGTGTGTCTGTTACTCGGGTCCCGGCTGATGCCCGGCCAAGCGGCCAGGCTGGCCACTTTCTCCGCTGAGCTCTCTGTTGAGTTCTCTACTGAACTCTCTAACCAACTCTCTGTTGGTCTCTCTACTGAACTCTCCGCTGATCTCCCGGCCAGTCTCGCCGCTACAGCGGCCGGATCTGAACGCGGCGGAATCGCACCGTGCCCCGTGCCCATTGCAGGGCGATCGGCCCGCTGGAGAACTGGGAATCTTCGGCTTCCGCTGTGGTGACGCCGTTCAGTACCGCCTTCAGCTGCGCGCCGTTTGCGGTGATCTCGTAGGTGTTCCACTTGCCGCCGGCCTTCGGGTAAGGCTCGGATACCGGCGCGATGTGGACGATTCCACCAGTGCCGAAAGTCAGATCTCCGCGCTGGTCGAAGATATTCGCCTCGTAGCAGTTCCGGTCGGTAATGGTAGTGGGGTCCTGACAGCGCAGGTAGATACCGCTGTTGGCATCGTCGCTGACCCAGAATTCGATGACCAGCTCAAAGTCATCGTAACTTTCCTTGGTGACCAGGAAGCCTGCTCCGTCGGCACTGGATGTGGCGCCCACAAAGCCGTCGTAGCCGGCCCAGTTCGCAGTACCTACGCGGTTGAAATTATTCATCCCGGAATCGCCGTCGATCAGCGTGATCCAGCCGGATTCGGCACTGAAGATGGCCGGGCCGCTCAATACAGCGGCCAGCCCTGCGATAAGCAGAAAACAGCGTGAAGTCTTTTTCATGGTGACACCCCTGGAAATTGCGCAAAACCTGTTGTTGATTCGCCCCATAATAGACATTTGCACCAGAAAATAATAGGTGCGGCGAAAAACTGACTTGACATAAGTGTTAAGGGTGTCACACTACACATATGACACCATTCAGGCTCAACCCACAATCCGGCCAATCCATCTTCGATCAGGTGGTGTACGCCGCTACCAAGGCCATTCTGGCCGGTACGCTCAAGCCCGGTGATCCCTTCCCGTCGGTACGGGCCATGGCCAAAGACCTCAAGATACACCCCAATACCGCGCACAAAGTGGTTCAGCACCTGATCCAGGAGCGCTGGCTGTTTGCCAGTCCCGGGCGTGGGACCACCGTGGCTGAACCGCCGGCCGCGCGCCAGGGGGATCGCCACAAGCTGCTGGGTCAGGAAGTGGAGCAGTTGGTTGTGGAGGCCCGCCGGGTAGGGGCCTCCCTGGAGGATGTGCAGGGTGCTATTGAAAAGCAATGGAAGTCCCTGCAGACCCTCAAGGTGGTTGCTGATGATCATTGAAACAGACCGACTGTGCAAGAGTTACGGGCGGGTGCAGATCGTGCAGGACCTTAACCTGCAGGTACCGGAGGGAGCCGCCTTCGCCCTGGTCGGCACTAATGGTGCCGGTAAGACAACGACAATGCGCATGCTGGTTAATATTCTGCAGCCCAGCAGTGGTTCAGCCACGGTTCTTGGGTGTGATACCCGGCACCTCAGGCCGGACGCATTTCAACAGATCGGCTATGTATCTGAAAACCAGGTGTTGCCGGAGCGCCTGAGTATCGCGCAGTACTTCGATTACCTGCGGGCTCTTTACCCAAACTGGGACCGTGGCCTGGAACGCAGTCTGCGCGAACGGATGCAATTGCCGCCGTCCCGGCAGCTCAGCAAGCTGTCCCACGGCATGCGTATGAAGACAGTATTGGTCGCGGGGTTGGCCTTCCGTCCGCGCCTGCTCATTCTCGATGAACCATTGAGCGGTATGGATACCCTGACCCGGGACGAGGTGGTAGATGGTCTGCTGGAACAGGCTGACGAAACCACGATTCTGATTTCGTCTCATGAACTGGCGGAGATCGAATACTTCACCAGCCACATTGCGTTCATGGATGATGGCAAGCTGTCGTTCCAGGAATCAATCGAATCCCTGCGCAACAGGTTCCGGGAAGTGCATGTGACCCTTTCTGCCCGCAAAGACTGGCCGGAAACTCCTCCGTCTGGCTGGCTGGCGCCGGCGATTCAGGGGCATTCATTGCAGTTTACAGACACAGGCTACCGGGACCGGGAAACATTGCAGGCCAGATTGAACGCGGAGTTTGGTGCCGTCCAGTTTGAAGAAACGCCTATGAGCCTGCGCGAGATCAGCAAAGTACTGATCCGGGAAGCCAGGACATTAAAGAGGGAGCGCGCGGTATGAACAGACATTTTTTAATTCTGATTGCTTTGATCAGGAAGGACCTGATGGGTCTGCTGCCGCTGATTGTCATGGCCATGGCGACTTTTCTGGTTGTGCCGGTAGTTGCAAACCTGGACCTGCTCAGTCTGGGTGGTGACCAGCAGTTCTGGCTGTTCCTGCAGAGCAATATCTACTGGATCGGCTTCTTTCTTGGCGTGCTGTTGATGATCTCGGTGATACAGCAGGACCCGGCCGACAGCGTCAACCACGACTGGCTGACCCGGCCGGTCCGGCGCTGGCATTCGGTGGTGGCGAAAGCGGGCTTCATGCTGCTGGTTTTCCTGTTGCCGGTTGTCCTGTCGCGCTTTCTTATCAACCTTACGCAGGGGATGGCGCCTGGCCTGGCACTTTCTTATGCCAGTGGTATCGAGAGTCTGGAGGCTACCCTGCTGGTGCCCCTAATCCTGATGACGGCCCTGTTGGCACCCACGCTGCGGAAACTGATCCTGCTGCTGGTCGCGGTGTTCTTCGTATTTTTACTGCCTGGCTGGAGCGCTACCAGACCGCTGCTTGCGGCGGTAGGTATTGAACTGGGCGGTGACTTCGGGCCCATGATGTGGCTGCAGGGGCTCACTATCGTCGTCGCCTGTTCCGTCGGAGCCGGTCTGGTCTACTGGTTTCTGTATTGCCGCCGGCAGCGCTTACCGGCGACTCTGTCTTACTGGGCGGCAGTGGTGGTGATGTTTCTCGCCGTCTACCCGCCAGAGGCGCTGTATAGCTGGGATCAGGCTGTTGCCCTGCACGCCTGGATGATTAATTCGGATAACAGTGAACTGGAAGAACAGGTGATACTGGAGCCGGCTGTCGCCTGCTTTCCGGCCGCGCTGGTCGGCAATTCCGCTACAACCGAGCAGGAAAACCAGTTGCTGGCGCAGGCTGCCTGGGTACCGGAAATACCTGGCAGTACCGAAGCCGGTGCCCTGACTTTTGCCACGCCGGTCCGGCATCGGGAAATACTGACCGGCTGGTTTAAATCTGCCAGGGAAGAGCGTGAGCACAGCGTGGAATGGCGGCTGGACCGGATTCTGACCCGGGCCCGCTTCACCGCAGATTCCCTGGCAGAGGATGTGCCATTGCGGCGCTCGTTCACCGCACACAATCGCTTTCACGCAATGAACGCAACGGAAACCGATTACTGGCTGGTACCGGCAGACAGGGTGGCGCAGCTTGCCCAGGACCCGTCTACGCAACTGGTGATGGATTATGATGCGGCTCTGCTGGCGCCAACCTCGTTCGAATTGCCGGTGGATGGTCAGCGCTATGATTTCCCCGGGCTGGGCAGCTGCAAGGCCGAACTGAGACAGGCCAATAATGAAATCAGGGTGGAATGCCTGCAGCGTGGCGCGCAACCGGATCTCGTCTCGGCCCAGTTCATCGGCATGGACAGCAGCCGCGTGGACAGTCGCAGTCAAGGCACCTATATCCATGACTGGGTAGAGGCGCTGCGGCGCAGAAACTACGAACTCACACTGCCGCTGCCCAGCCTGGCGGATACCTCGACAATCATGGTGACCGCTTTCCATGCTGAGCGTCTGTTGCACAAGCAGTTGGTTGTCCCCGGCATGCTGGGAGATGACCAGGCCGTCTGCTCCCTGCCCCAAGCGGCAACGGACGATATTGAACGCCCGTCCAGCTGGAGCGACAAATCGCCCCATGAAATCAGCTATGTCACCGTCGAGCCGGGCGTGCGCCTGGAAGTGCTGGACTGGCGGCAGGCGCTGAAACCCGATGCCCCTACGCTACTGTTGCTGCCGGGCCTTGGAGCAACCGGCCATTCCTACGATGAGATCGCCCCGCAACTGGCGCAGCGCTATAACGTGCTGGGCATGACAAGGCGTGGCACCGGCGATTCGGGAAAGCCGGAGCGGGGCTACGACATTGCCCGCTTGAGCCAGGATGTATTGCGGGTGCTGGACACCTTCGGCATCGACTCCGCAGTGCTGGTGGGGCATTCCTTCGGCGGGGAGGAATTAAGCTTTCTTGGCTCCCGCGACGGGCACCGGGTCGACGGCCTGATCTATCTGGACGCCGCCTACGACCGCGTCACTGTGAATGCCGGTGATCAGGCACGGCGTTTCCGCCAGCTGGGCAGAAGACTGCCGCCGGAGCCACCGATTCGCCCCTCCGAAGCCGTGTCCTATGCAGCCCTGCAGGACTATGCGCGGCGCACCGGCCGGGCGGCGAATATTCCCGAAGGAGAGATCCTCGCCAGCTACGACCTTACGACCGGCAATATCAAGCACGACAGCCTGTACCTCGACGCGCTGATGCGGGGTATAGTCTCGCCGGATTATGAAAATATAGCCGTGCCCGCCCTGGCGCTGTATGCGGTGCCCGGCTCCCCGGCCGTACTCATGGAAGGCTGGTATGATGCGGATGACCCGCAGTTGCAGGCCATCGTGACGGAGTTGTATGAAATGGACCTTGTCCGCAAGGGTGAACAGATGGAGCGTTTTGATTCTGAGGTAAGGGATTCACGCGTAGTCGTGCTGGAGGATGCCGATCACTGGATATTTGTATCCCATGAGGACGCGGTGCTGCAGGCCATGCAGGAGTTTGTGGAGGAGATGCGGTACGCTGTCGAAACCGGAGCATCCGCCCTGCCATCCAATTGATTGGCTGCTGGCTTCATTGTGTTGTTTCCCGCGCCTTGTCACTTAACCCGATCATTGCATAAATTCTTGGCCCAGGACCGCTTCGCTGCTTCAATAACAGCATCGCTACATTGGGTTTGATAGGCTTTGGTGACAAGCCTGTGCCCCAGCCACCCGGATAGGCAAGTTGTCTGCAACAGCACGCCTGTGCAACTGTCAGAGTGCGGCCTGCCAGTACCCTGGCTGTAACTTGCAGGTTTATTTGGTAATCGGCGTTACCGTCGACTTTCCCTCGCACACCCGGTAATTCTGTGACTGAAAAAAGGCAAAAGTTCGCTGCCAGGTGCTGTTGGCAGTCTGTCTGATCACAGCTTCTGCTTTTCCGTCACTATGTAGACTCAGGACAGAAGAGCCTGCAGGGTGGCTGGACAATTCCAATTGAGAGGGCTACCTTTATTGCCTTGCCTCACGCGTGGTCAGGTAGAAAAATGATAAAAACAAGCCACCTGTCATTACTGGCGATTTTCTGCACGCCATTGATTCTGCTGTCCTCCGCCGCGTTCCCGGCAGAGCTGCCGGCGGCTCTGGCGGACCCCATCCCGGAGCCCATTCCGGCCAGTGACGTCACCGTGGCGCTGCAGAATTTTGTGCGTCTGCCGGAAACCCAGGATTCTGCTGCGCCGCCCCAGACCAATAATGCCTACGCCAGAATCCAGTATCTGCAGCCCCTGCCGGACGGTTCGGGGCGGCTGGCAATCAATGACCTGCGTGGCTTGCTGTATCTGTTTGATCCGGCGACCAGCTCCCTGGTTACCTACCTGGATGTCCGTGAGCAGGGCGGTGAGCCGGGTGTTGGATTCGACGACTCCATGTTTCCCAATGAAACCGGCCTGGCAGGGGTGGCTTTCCATCCGGACTTCGGTAACCCCGGCACACCCGGTTACGGCAGGTTTTACACCGCCTACAGCGCCAGGGCCGGCAGTGGCTCCGCCGACTACCTGGAAGACCCGCAAAACAATCATGACAGCATTATCAGGGAGTGGACTGCCGTTGATCCGGCCGCCGACAGCTTCCAGGGCAGCAGCCGGGAAATCCTGCGCGTGGGCCAGTTTGCCCAGAATCACAATATCGGAACGCTGGCTTTTAATCCCGCAGCGCCCAGTGGCAGCACAGACTTTGGCCTGCTGTATGCAAGCTTCGGTGATGGTGGTGCCGCCAACGATCCCAACGAAAACGGTCAGGATCTATCGACCCCGCTGGCCTCCATCATTCGCATCGATCCACTGGGAGGAGACGGAGCGGCTGCCTACGGGATACCGCCTGACAACCCCTTCGTGACTGTGGCCGGTGCGGCACCGGAGATCTGGGCCTACGGTCTGCGTCACCCACAGCATTTTTCCTTTGCCCGGGATGGCTCACTGTATATCGCCGACATCGGCCAGTCCCAGATTGAAGAAGTGAACGTGGGGGTCGCGGGGGCCAACTATGGCTGGCGCATCCGTGAGGGTACTTTCGCCACGGCATTCGAGCCGGCCTACCTGGGGTCTGTGCGACCCGGGCCTGTGTATCCGCTACCGGCAGAGGTATCTGTCGAGGCATCTACAGTCGCACTTTCAGGCACAACTGGATTGGTGCCTGCAGAGACGACAGCGATCACCTATCCTGTGTTGCAATACGATCACACCCCAAGCAATGCCATCAGCAGTGTGTTCCTGTACGAGGGCGCCGGAATTCCTGCCTTGCGGAACAGGCTGGTACTGTCTGACATGGTGACGGGGCGGATCTATTATGCCGACAGCACAGGACTGCAGCCCGGCCGCCCGGCAGCGCTGGCGGAGTTGCAGGTGGTTATTGATGGAACGGTTACAAACATTGCCGACGCACTGGGTTTTGCCAACACCTATGCTCAGGGCAACCGTGCCGATGCCCGCCTGGGTGTTGATGAGGAAGGCGAACTTTACCTGCTGACCAAAGGCGATGGCTGGGTACGCAAGCTGGTTGCGCCGTAGTTCCTTAACGAAGCAGAGCTGAACAAGAACAGTTAAGAAAGAAGAGTTCATTACGGCCACAATTTTCCCGCAGGAGATACAGGAGAAAGTTGCATAGGCTAGCTGTCAGTGTTTCGATGGCTTCCTGAGGGGTTTCGGGCTTGAAGCTGAGCATTTTCGTTACACGGCACCAAACTGCGAAGCCAACAAACTTTGACTCTGGCACAAGCTGACTGCCGGGCGACCCGTTCGGAGCCTCTTTATAGCGCTGGGAGTACGGTCCGGAACTGTGGGACAACAATGAGAAGAGTTAATAAAGAAGTATCACGAAAGAAGAGTTGAGCAAGAAAAGAAACTGTAAAACCGTAACGATAGAACAGTCACGCTAACAAAGTAACAATAAGACAGGCTCGACAAAAAGTCTCGAAAGAGCAGTCAAAATAGAAAAGGAGAGGTCCCATGAGGAGACGCCAATTCCTGTCGGTTTCACTAGGCACGGCAGCAGCCTTGCCATTGCTGGTCCGCGGCCAGGCACTGCCCCAGGCGGAGCCCCGGGACTGGTCAGGCGGCGCGCCGCTGCGCTATCCGGATCCCGATATGGTTGCGCTGGATCCCCGTTTTCAGCGCTATATTCCGTTTAATACGCCGATCATGCGCCTGCACACCGGAACGCTGTGGGCCGAGGGTCCGGCCTGGAATGGTGTTGGTAAATACCTGGTCTGGAGCGATATCCCCTCTAACAACCAGTTGCGCTGGATCGAGGATGACGGCCGTGTGACAGAATTCAGGCAGCCGTCCGGCAACAGCAACGGCAACACCTTCGATCATCAGGGGCGGCAGATAGCCTGTGAGCATGGCGGGCGCCGGGTGGTGCGGTATGAATACGACGGCTCGGTTACGGTCATCGCCGATCAGTATCAGAACAAAAGGTTAAATTCACCCAACGATGCGGTGGTGGCTGATGACGGAGCGATCTGGTTTACCGACCCGCCCTACGGTATTCGCGGCGATTACGAAGGAAACCGGGCGGAGTCTGAGCTGCCGAATGCGGTTTACCGGGTGGACGCCGGCAGTGGACGCATCACGCTGGTCACCGATGAGATAGGTGCGCCGAATGGCCTGTGTTTCTCGCCGGACCAGAGCAGGCTCTATGTGGCGGATACCGGCAGCGGACGTGAGATCAAAGTATGGGATGTCAACGGCGCCACCCTCCAGAACGGGCGCCGTTTTGCCCAGCTGACCCTGCCCGGTACGCAGTCCATCACCAGCGCAGACGGCATTCGCTGCGACGTGGACGGCAATGTCTGGTGTGGCGCCCGGCCAGGAGTACAGATCGTTGCACCCGACGGCGATACCATTGGCGTAATCCGCCTGCCGGAGGTCTGCGCCAATGTCTGTTTCGGTGGCGCCAAGCGAAACCGCCTGTTCATGACCGCCAGCCAGTCTCTGTACGCCGTGTATGTGAATGTAAGCGGGGCGGGAATAGCCTAGGGAGAAAACGTTATGGCGTGTAGCCAGGGCGAGCCAAAAGCCGGCGAGACAAGGCAGTTGGCCTGGAGTGAATGAGCATTTTGAGCCACTTTTCAACGAAGCATTGACGAGTGGAATGGTTATTCAGCAGCCTGTCAGGCAGATAACCTTAGCAGATAGCTTGAATAGATAACTTAAACAGACAGCCTGAAAAGGAGAGACAGTGTCGTAAGGCAATGTTGTTGATTTCGATTAAGGAGCCTCTGATTAATTTTCGTAATGTTCTGGTAATTACTCAGAGGTTTCTTAAGGATTATGCATATAGCCGCGTTTTAGCAGCCCAGTGTGCCATGGGGGGCGTTGCACTTCGGCATGACTGCTGATAGGGGCCATGCGACACAGATAACAAAGGATGGGGGAGAGCTACGTGGGTGGTACCAACAGATTTTTTAAACGCGAGAAAAAACAGGCAACGGCGAATTCGGCGGCAGCGAGCAGGGCAGGGGCTACAGGCCTGGCTGCATTGAAGAAGCCAGGCCCCGGGAAGAAGTGGTGCCCGCGCAGCCTGGCCCGGCTGTGCACGCTGCTCCTGTTGCCAGGTGGCGTTCTGGCTCAGCCCGGCGATTACAGCCCGGTTACCCAGGCGCTGCTGAATGACCCTCCGGCCGGCGAGTGGCTGAGCTGGCGTGGAGAACAGAACGCCTGGGGCTTCAGTGCTCTCGACCAGGTGAATCGCGATAACGTAAACGAACTGCGACTGGTGTGGTCCTGGGCCATGGACGATACAGGTGCCGGCCAACCTGCCCCCCTTGTGCATGACGGCATCATGTTCATTCCTGGTCCCCGTGGTGTGGTGCAGGCTTTGGATGCCGCGACAGGTGACAGGGTCTGGGAATACCTGCCAGGAATTACCCGCTCGCTGGACGGATCGACGATCGGGATCACTCGCGAGTCATTGGGTGCAGCGGCCATGCCGACAACGGCCTTTGCCGGCGTCGGGCGTGGGGTACAGAAAAACATCGCCCTGTTTGGTGACAAGGTGTTCGCCGCCACGGAGAACGCCAGTATTGTCGCCATCGACGCCCGGACCGGGCTGCTGGTCTGGGAAACACCGGTGGCCGATCCGGCACTGGGGTTTTTTTACACCGCCGGGCCGGTGGTTGCCGACGGCGTACTGGTAACCGGCATCACCGGCTGTCAGCGCTACAAGGAAGCGCTCTGTGTCATCACCGGGCACGATCCGGAAACTGGTGAAGAGTTGTGGCGCACCTCTACCGTGGCCCAGCCCGGGGAGCCTGGCGGTGATTCCTGGGGTGATCTGCCCGCCGAGTTCCGTGCAGGCTCCGATTCCTGGATAGCCGGTAGTTACGACCCCCAGACCGGCCTGGTCTATTACGGTACGGCCCAGCCAAAACCCTGGGCCCGGGCCGCACGGGGCAGCGACGGCGATGCTCTGTACTCCAATTCAACCCTGGCTCTGGATCCGCAGACCGGCACAATCGTCTGGTATTTTCAGCATCTGCCCGGCGAGTCCCATGACATGGACGAGGCTTTTGAGAATATCCTGGTGGACATCGACGGCCGCCCGTCTCTGTTCAAGATGGGCAAACTGGGAATTCTGTGGCAATTGGACCGGCAGACCGGCGAGTTTATCAGCGCCACCGATATCGGCTACCAGAATATACTCGACGTGGATACGCTGACAGGCAGGGTAACCTACCGCGACGGCATGATTCCGCGCATTGGTCAGCAGCTGGATTTCTGCCCCAGTACCTCGGGGGTGAAAAGCTGGCGTGCCATGTCTTATTCTCCCACTACCCAGGCGATGTATGTGCCCCTTACCCTGAACTGTCAGATTGGAACCTTTGGCCCCGTAGAACAGGAAATTGGTGGCGGTGGCACCGGCCCGGTGCGGCGCGACAACTACCCGCACCCCGACTCCGGCGGTAATCTGGGTGAATTAATGGCGCTGAATGTTCCCGATGGTGCAGTGAAATGGCGCTACCGCCAGCGGGCCCCGCTCAATTCCGCCGTGCTGGCCACAGCAGGCGGTCTGGTGTTTGTGGGAGACTGGGACCGTTACTGGTATGCTTTCGATGCCGACTCCGGCGAGAAGCTCTGGCAAACCCGATTAAGCACGTCAGCACAGGGCTTCCCGATCAGCTTTGCTGTCGACGGCAGGCAGTATCTGGCCCTGCCGGTTGGTGTCGGTGGTGCCAGCTGGTCCAGTTCGCTGCCTCGCGAGCTGGCCCCGGAACTTGCCAGGCCCCGTAACGGCAATGCCGTGTATGTTTTCGCGCTACCCGAGTAGTGATTGCGGAGTATCTATTTGTTGGCGTACCTGCTAATTGGATCACCTGGTTATTGGATCACCCAGTTAGCAGAATACCTGTTATCGGAGTAACTATTGTCGGAGTACGTATGATCCGGTTTCTAATCACCTTCGCCGCGCTGCTTCCCACACTTGTAATCGCACAGAGCGAAACGGAAGCGATCTGGCAGGGCGTCTACACCGCTGAACAGGCTCAACGTGGCCAGCAGCAATACAACGCCGCCTGTTCCTCCTGTCACTCCGCCGACCTGCGCGGTAACAGCAACGCGCCGAGCCTGCGGGGCGTGAGTTTCAGTTTCATCTGGGAAGGCCGCAGTCTGGGCGAACTGTTCACCGTAATGCGGGAGCAGATGCCCACCGACCGCCCCGGCAGCCTGCCGGCGACGTCCTATGCAGATATTCTGGCGTTTATTCTCAGTTCCAATGGTTATCCCAGCGGGGCAGGTGAGCTGCCGGCGAATAGTGGGGTTCTTGCCGGGATTATTGTTGCGCCGCAGGCTGACTAGAGCGGGTCTGAGGTGTTCAACACCAGCCCGGAAATTTAACCAGAACCCTGCTGTGGCAGCTTAATGACACGCCCTTCGTGGCGTTTGCTCGGTCGGGATGTTCGACATACACTCTGGCTGCGCGTCCCCAGGTCGCGAACACGGCGAATGACGCACCCTTGAACGGCTTCGTTTCGGATTTTAGTGAAATATTTGGGCTGGGGGCTGACACCAAAGTCTACGTCGGTTTCCGGGGGTCGTCATCGTCGTCAGGCTCTTGATCCTCTTTATCAGGCTGATGCTCGATGCGCTGGGTAGAATTCTTTTCAAGTCTGAGTGGGCTCATGCCTGCGGCCAGGGCCTGAGGGGTGTCCTGAGGATACAGGTGCACGCCAGAGAGGGTTAAGTAGGCCGGTTGAGTTGCGCGGGGATGCAGGTAGCTGTAAAGCCACGCGGCAAATATACCCAGAATAATGGCTATCCCGGCGCTCCCGCCAATAAGTAGCAGGTAAGGCGGCCCGATACGCTGCGCCTCGGGCAGGGGCCACTCGATCACTGACATCTGCGGGTACTTTTCCGTCTGTCGCACCTCAATTTGTACCTGGCGGGCGAGCGTCGCCCGGTTGAGTTCTTCGAGGCGAGCAAGATCCTTCGCCAGTGAATCGTGCTCTGCGTAAATCGTATTGAAGGTTGTAACTGCTTCCCTTTGATCTTCCAGGCGCTGTTTAATTTCAGTGACTGATTGACGCGCCCGCTCCCAACGCCGACGGGCGTTTTCCAGTTCAGCGCCGGTGCCCTCGGTGTAGGCGATGGCAAGCGCTGTCTCCAGTTCGCGAATTCGCTGGGGTATATCGCGCAGGTTTGGATCTTTGCGGATGTAATCCTCTGTGTAGCGGTCCAGCAGGTTATCCAGGCGTGCTTCAAGCGTGTTGCGCTCCCCTCTGAGTGCTGCAACCGCTGCCTGTTCGCTCTCGGGCACAAACTGCTCGCCGGCCTCCACAGCGGATTCAAGCGTATCGAGGTAGGCCTTGGCGCTGATTTCCCCCTCGACGGCATTATTCAGGGATCTGTTCAGGCCCTCCAATTGCGACATGACGGCATTCTGCTGCCGTTCCACGGAGATGATGCCGTTTTCCTCGCGAAAATCGGCGAGCGCTTCTCTTGCGGCGGACAGACGTGCGTCCAGTTCTGCAAGCTCTTCCCCGACTTCAAGCAGGGTCTGACTCTTCAGCTGCTCGATATCCCTGGAGCGGATCTCCTCATAGGTTCTTACCCATGATTCAACCAGTGGTGGCAGTAGCGCAGCGTCGCTGGAAATAGCGCGCAGCTCCAGAAGGTTTGTTTCGGGGACGCTGGTGATCTCCAGCATACTTCGCAGCTCCAGGGGCGGAATGTCCCGCTGGAAATCACTACTCATCACTTCCGCCAGTGCCAGCGTTATTTCGCTTCCGGTAAGAATGCGGCCCTGGATCGCAATGCTCTGTACGTCAGCCTCCAACATGCTCTGATCGATGGCCGCCGGTGCGCTCATCAGGACCGAAGCGCTGCTCATGTAAAGCCGGGGTTGCAACAGCGTATAGACTACGCCTGCCAGCAGCACGAAAAGGGCGGTACGCAGGAAGTAACGCCGACGGCCGGCACCGTAGGCCTCATCTGTCAGTTGCGTTTCCTTAACGAATGCCATGAAAAAAGTTCCTTGCTCAGCCTGTAAGTAAAACCCAAGGTATATCCGAAATCGGGGGTTGTCCAGTTTAGGGGGTTGTGAATCGGGTTGAGACTGCTTCAGTCCTGAGTCCAGATTGCAACAAGGAAAGGGCCCTGAATCAGGATTTCAATACCTGTCCTGTTGAACCATCACTACGTCAAGGTGTCATTGGCTTGTCGTTAGCGGAATACCAGCGGCTGCAGCACAGGAAACTGCGGCACTAGTGCGGCATCCCTGTCGGGGAACATATCGGCCAGATGCTCTGCCTGGCGAATACCAACCCCGACGTTGTCCTCGGCCACAATAATATCAGCACGCTCTGCATGTAGCAGGCTTTCTCCTTGAGGTCTGTCTGAGTAGAACGTGTTGCCCACAAGGCGGATGGAGTTCTCAGCGTAGGGCGACTCACCTTCCCGAATCTCAAGTCCGTAGCCGATCATGTCCCAATTCTCACTGCGCGGGCCTTCCCCCAGCACGCATCCAGAGACTTCCAGTACACCGCCTTCAGGCACGTCGAGAAGTCGACTGTCACGAGCATTGACTGAGGCCACCAGGCAATTATCAAGGCGAGTGTGGGCTGCACGTGACTTGACTTCGTGACCGGCATTGCGTGCCATCAGGCTCCACGAGCGACTGAAGGTCAGCCGCCCGCTGTTTACATAGATGTTGTGATTTTGCCCGGGGCTGGCCTTCACGCTGGCGCCATTGTCATGGAAATAGCTGTCGAAGATACTGATTTCACCACCCTCATGTCCGGTCAACAGCCCCATCTCTGAGTGATGGAAATGCACCCCTAGCAAAGTGACGTCGCCGCTGTTCTGGCGCAGACAGGCACCATTACCACTGTTTACAGCAATCCCACTGCACTCCATTCCCTCAACGGTAATGGAGGCACTCACTACCAGAGCACCCTTGCCTTCGGTGGCCACCCCCAGCAGGCGTGCGCCAGGCTCGGCCAGCAGGTGAACCCCAGGTGTTTTGAAATGCGCAGCCTGTCTGTAGTCCCCCTGGCGTATCAGGATCATACCCCCTGCCGCAACCTGCCTGGCGGCTTGCTCAAGCGATGCGGTGTCGCAGTCCGACGCGGAGGTCGCAGTCGGGCACAGTACGATCAGTCGACCCTCGGCGCTCGCCTGGCTGATGAGCCGCGAATTCCACTCACTCACCAACAGTCCACTTGCGGCCACTTCACCGTTAATCAGCGTGATGCCCTCCACCAGAGGTTTATTCGCAGGCGTCCCATTCGGTCCAGCTTCTAGCAGCCGCTCCACTCCGGATACGAACACATTGCGCGCTGTGAAATGATCTGCCTCGCCTCCCAGCATTACCAGTGTGGAACAAGGGTCTGCTCCGCACTCCCCTCGAATGATCAGATCGCTCAAGGTCCAGTAGGCTCCCTCGATCTGCAGCTCTCCCCCATCGCGGAACGCCAGGACCGCTTCACCAAGGTGCGAGGCTGTCAGTTGCAGCGGCTTCCGGGGTGTGCCAGACGTCGAAAATAGTAATGGGGTGTCAAAGTCATAGGTTCCCGGGACAAGGACAATGCGCGTGCCAGGCTCTGCTGTTGCAATCGCGCGGGTCAGCTCATCCACGCTTGCCACCGATAGTGTTGCCATCGGCGTTTCCGGCTCATGCAGCAACCAGCGATTGATGTCCGCCAGTGCGATTGGCTGTCCGTTCGGCAGGTAGCGCGGTGTCACTGACTGGCGCAAGGCGTTCGCTCCTCTGCCACGCCAGGTAGGCAAAGGCATCTGCAGGTCGGGGGGGAATGCCTGTATCGGGTCAGCGATCAGCCCGCTGTTCAGGGTAAGGTTTCTGACAAAGTCGGCTACGACCTGACGCCGGGGCGATCCTGGAGCCTCAATGGTATTGACGACCAGGCTTGCATAGCGATGAGGGGTGAGGCCAGTGTACCGATAGTGGAGAAACACAATCAGAGGCGGCGCAACCAGCAGCGCTAGAATCAAGGTAAATAAAATCCTTCGTAGCATCAGTACTCGCCCCATGCCTGTAAGCAGTTTTTGGCCGTTAACCACGCCGGTTTTTGCAACAGGGAAGTTTTAAGTGGCTTAACAGAATCTCATAGTATTGCGCACTAATACAGGCGCCCGGCGCATAGCCTGACATTGTTCTATATAAGTGTGAAGTGTAGTGAGATTATACGAGCTTGGCTACGACTGCTCTGTCAGGTTTTTCTCTTTGATGTAACTGGCTGTAAGGGCGCAGGAACTCGATGCGGGCATCGCTGTACCTGCAAGTACCGTGCTGGCTCAGTTCGTCGAGGAAAGCAACCACTTCGGGTGTGCCCGTAGCGGCAGCCGCAGCCAGTTCGGCAGGGCCGACGCGCAACAGGCTGGTACCGTCAGCGCGGTCTTTGCGACGGCCGGATTCAAGCAAGCCCTTGAGTGCAAAATCGATGCGCTGTTTTGGCGAGCCATAGGCCAGCAATTTGGCAAAATCGTCTGTGCGCCTCAGACGGTCGTAAATGAATCCAAGCACGATGCCGACCCGCTCAGGGTTTTTCTGCAAACCGTCCATAAAGTCTTCGCGCCGCAATACGATCAATTCGGTATCGCTGACGGCAGTGGCATTGGCTGAGCGGGTATTGGCGTCGATTAAGGCCATTTCACCGAACATTTCACCGGGGCCTAAGTCAGCCAACACCAGCTCGCGCCCATCTTCAGCGATATTGGTGGTTATCTTCACGCTGCCGGCATCTATCACATAGCATTCATCGGCATCATCGAATTCGCGAAAAACTGACTCCCCGGCACGATACACAATGCGTTGAAATTGACTCGAATAACAAGTCAACAATGGGATATCGTCAAGACGGGGGCCTACGGTACGGATAAAGATGTCACTGATGGGTGAAACCATGGGTACGATGTGATTGCCAATCTCTTCGACCCAGATCCGATCATCGACAGCAGTGAAACCGAGTCGACGATACATCGATTCGTTTTCGTGATTGGCCGTGATAAGTACATGCGTGCCACCCCAGGATCCGCCAATGGTCGTCGCCAGCTTGATCAATGCACGGACCACATCCCGCCTGCTCCGCCAGTCACTGCGCACTGCCAGCATGCCGGCACTGAGAAAGGCCGGTTCCTGCATGTTGTGCAGGTTCCAGGCGCGTTTGATGCGTTCCCTTTCTGTACTGAAATCGAATAGTTTCTCGGGCGGTAAGCCGCAGCCGGTATCCAGGTTTACACGGAAGGTAGCAATCGGTTCATCGCTATCGTAAGCAATCAGGTTGGCGCAATGCGGGTGGGCATCGAAATGGTCAACCAGGAAGCTGTCGGCCAGACTGATGCCGCCAAATTTACCCTCTTCAACCGAAAATACCTGTCGACGCACCCAGAACACGTCGTCGAGTTCTTTTCCGGTTTCCGCCAGCTTGAGTCGAATCCCCATATTACATCCTGTTGCTGTATACAATCCCTGAGGAGCCTTTGAGATAGCCTCGGCCTAACAGATTTTCGATTGGAATCAGGTGTTTTGCCTATTTAGTTGAACAAAAGGTATATCTGAAACGGGTGCTTGTCCAATGCCATGAGCAGTTTTGTGAGGTGCGTCAAGTTGCGCTCCTATCTCAGCCATTTTCTTGACGGAATCGGCCGCTTTTTCTCCACGCAGCAACTTCGGTGATGAATTGAATGCTGGATTGATCCGCTTTTTGTGATTTTTGCATCGAAAAGTTGACCCTGCCCCTGCCAGTGTTTTATCCGCACCCCCGCTGGGTCATTTTTCTCTACGAATCAATAGACGGGTACCTGCCTGAAGGAGACAGTGTCATGCTCCGCCAGGTCGATTAGCACAGTGCGGGCGGCTTCGGCCAGCCGCCCTGCTTCCCAACCCAGCGTTGCCAGGGCGATGAAAACACACCAAAGAGTGGCCGGGAAGAAATTGTTTTGCGCGTTGGTTTTCGGGTTGTGTTTGGTGTCGATTTAAGTACACTATATATAGAGCCGATAACAATATCAGGGGCGCACTGCAAATTCTTTTTGACCACTTGCCCTGTCTTCTTCGAATAGTAAATCTGTTAATTGAGAGACGCGAGTCTTTGTCATTACTTCGCCATGGTACGCCTGATGTCCGGAACCACCCCTTCTCTCACTGAACTTTTTCTTAATTACTTCGATATCGATCTTGTCACCACTGACGTCCAACGCACCCGGGCGGGGCGCGTGCGCTATCAGGTTTACTGCAAGGAGTTCGGATACGAACCGGCGGCGAATTTTCCCGACCGCTGCGAGAGAGATCCCTACGACGACTACTCCGTGCAGTGCCTGGTGACCCACCGGCGCAGCCAGCTAACGGCTGGCTGCTCACGGCTGATATTTGCCGCCGAGGAGCGCCCGATGGCCTTCGAGGATCACTGTCGCGATAAAGTGTACCTGAATTACCTGCAGAAACTGAGCGATGATCGGGATCGATTCTGCGAGTGCTCCCGCCTTGCCGTTGACAGTAACTTCCGAAAGCACCCCAAGGGTATCCGCCTTGGGCCGGGAGAGGTTGATCACCTGGGTTGCTGCCGGGTGGAGCGCAAGAGCTTTTCACTGGTCGGTGTAGCAGCTGTGCTCTCCGTGTTTTCGATGGCCCGCCACGCCGGGCGCAACGACATGTTCGCGATGATGGACTCGAACCTGCCGCGGCTGCTGCGGCAGATGGGCATTCTGGTTGAACAGGCCGGCGATCCCATGGAGTACCATGGCGAGCGTACCCTCTATTACATCACCACCGAAGTGGCTGTCGGGGGTATGCGGGATGACATTCGGGCGCTCTACGATGCCATCCACGCTCGCCTGGCGCCGGATTTCCAGGCCGAGATCGAGGCGTGTGTCGCCTGAGGGTTTTGCCGAAATGTGACGCGGTTCGCTGCCTGCCCGTTTCGGGGTAGCGCGGCCCTTGCCGCAGGTCGCAATCGTCGTCGGTTTGCGGTTATACTCTGCCATTCCGGATCCCGGACAATGGCTTATGGCGCAACGACTTTCAGTGCACCGTTCTCTCACCAACAAGCTTCTTACGTTCCTGATCACGCTTGCCGGCGCGGTCTGCGGTCACGCTGCGGAGATGACGGGAGAGGAGCTGGCCCGCGCCGTCTACGAACGACCCGACGGAATCGATATGGCCAGCCGCGGCACCATGACCCTGCGCGGGGAGGGCAGTCGTGACCGCGTCAGGGAAACCTACGTCTATCGCACCGAAGCCGGCGATTTTGAGAGCCGCTCTCTGATTCGCTTTACCGAACCGGCCAATATCGCAGGCACCGGCCTGCTGGTGCACAATCACGGTGCGCAGGAGACGGATCAGTGGCTGTACCTCCCCGCTGCCAAACGGGTGCGTCGGGTCAGCAGTGAAAACCGCGGCGGCAACTTCGTGCAGTCGGATATCTACTACGAGGATCTGCAGGACCGCCCACCTACGGTAGACGAACACAATCTGCTGGGGACGGGAGAGTACCAGGGTGCTGCAGTCTACCTGCTGGAGAGTACCCCCCGGCAGGAGACAGAATCGGCTTACAGCAAGCGCGTGAGCTGGATACACCCCGAGACTTTGATCGCGCTGCGCATCGATTTCTACCAGGGGGGCGATGCGCCGGTAAAGCGCATGGAAGTGCAGCGGCTCGAGCAAATGCAGGGTTACTGGACAGTGATGGCCAGCACCTTGACCACACTGAGTACGGGCCATGAAACTCTCATTGAGATCGAGTCAGTGGTCTATGACCTGGGGCTGCCCGATGAGCTGTTTTCTATTCGTGCCCTTTCGGATGCAGTTTTCGAGGAACGATTCCGTCCGTGAGGGTACCTCCATGAAATACACCCGGCTAGTCAGTAATCTGGTGCCACTGGCACTGCTGTTCCCAGTTGCCGATGCCGGCGCGTCGGCAGTGGCTCAGGGCCTGCTTCTGGAACACGTTGACGGTGAACTGCGGGCCGTGATTACCGTCGAAGGTGAAACCCGCCCAATGGCTTTTGCCTCGGGTGAATCCTCGTTTGTTGTTGTGGATCTGCCCGATACCCTCCTGGGTCGCGGCTTGCAGCTGCCGGAGGTCCCGGCCGTCGGGATTGTAAAGGGTGTCCGTCACGCCCTTGGCGAAGACGGGCGCCTGCGCCTGGTCTTCGATCTGCGGGCGCCGGCCCGGTTCCGCCTTGCCTCAGTGTCGCTGGATGATACTGGTGAAGCACACACGGTTTATTTTACTCCTGAAGAGGGGGATTTCACCGCCAAAGCAGACAGAGTTGTCGACACCAGGCAGAGACAGGAAAGCCCTTATGCCCAGGTACGTTCTGCCCGGGTAGAAGTGGCACCGGAACCATTCCGCTCAGCTGTCTATCAGTCCGTGGCATACGAACTGGCTGCACTTGCGCCGGAACGGGGCGCGCAGGAACCGCCCAGGGCGTTTGTGTTCGGCCAGCAAGAGAAGTCCGCAACGAAAAATAATCTGTATAAAGAGACACAGGGCGGTGGCTGGGAGGCTGATATCGAGCGGGCGCTGCTGGAGACCGGCATACTGGTTGCCGATGGCAGGCCGGCAGACAGCAATAATCACCTGCAGCTGATTGCGGGTGTGTCGCGCGCATTCGACAACGGCTTCGAGCTGCGCCTGGCGGGGCGAATCGATGGCCACTACCAGGATGGCGTCGGTCGTACAGAGACCAGCCTGAAGGCTGACTACGGTGAGAGCTGGCTGCGCTACCGTGCCGATGACTGGCGCCTGACCGTCGGTACCCAGAAAGTCGTGTGGGGGCGCGCGGATGAAATCTCTCCCATTGACCGGCTCAGTACCCCGGACCTGACGCGGTTGATTCTGGATGAGCGCCAGACGCGGCGCCGGGCGAATCCCGCCGTGCGCTTCGAGTGGTTTGCTCAGGAGTGGTCCCTGGACCTGGTCTGGCTGCCGCAGTTCCGCGAGCCGGAACTGCCTGAAGCAGAGAGCCTCTGGCACCCGGTGGACAAACGGCGGGGGCGTATTGTAGGCCTGCCGGTGGACCCGGTATTCGCCACTCTCGTCAGTGCAGGACAGTTCAACGATGATGCCCCGGATGACGGCGGGGGCGGCGTCCGCTTCAGGCACTTCGGACAGGATCTGGATTATGCCTTTACCCTGCAGCAGTCGCGCAATCCCATGCCCTATTACAGGCTCGACGAGGCTACGCGCGAACACCTTCTGACCAGTGGTGGCCCGATCGGGCTGGCAGGGCCAGTGATTTTCAATGCTGTCTACCCCCGCTCCTGGGTGGCGGGGGGCGACTTCGGCGTCGCGGCCGGCGCGTGGACCATCCGTTTCGAAGGCAGCTGGTCCAGCGATATGCCGGTCACCCGGGACAACCTGGCCTACGATACGGTGGCCGCATGGAACTGGGTAATGGGCGCGGAGGTTTTCCCCGGCGACCGCAATTTCCGGGTTACCCTGCAACTCGCCGGCACCCGTCTGGAGAATGCCGATGGCATCCTGGACCGGGAATCACCCTTTGCGTTCAACGGTGAGCTTGAGACCCCCTTCGCTCAGAATCGCTGGCGCGGCAGCCTGCGTTTCAACATGGGGCTGGATCAGTCCGATGTTTACCTTAATCCGCAGCTCACTTGGACCGCCTGGGAGCCCCACGAATTCTATATTGGGGCACACCTGTTTGACGGCGATGAAGTGACCATCGGCGGCTTCTACGACGAGCAGGATATGGTGGTATTTGGCTGGCGCGGCCGCTTCTGATGCGCTGGATGCTGCACAAGCCCCGCCTGGCAGCGGCGTTGTTTGCGCTGTTCCTGCTCGCGCCGGGACCTCTGCTGCTGAAAGTCAGGCTGGATAACGCGCCGGAAATTTACTTCCCCGAGAACGACCCCGCCGTGGTTTTCGATAGGGCACTGCGGGAGCAGTTTCCCCAGGACCAGGTGCTGGTGGCGCTGTTCCAGGGCGACGACCTGTATGAGACCGCGTTTCTGCAGAAACTCGATTCCCTGGTGCAGGCCCTGGAGAAGGATCCGGACGTCGACCGGGTAATGGCGGTAACCACGGTGGATCAGATACGGGCGACGCCGGAGGGTTTCGCCGTAGAGCGGCTCATCGACCCGTCGGCCCTCGTTCAGGCTACCGTGATCGAGCGGCGTGAGCGGGCCACGCAAGACCGCTTCGCGCCCGGAATGATCGTCTCACCGGATGGTGACGCCATGGCCGTGGTGCTGCGTCCGTCTCCCATGGAGACCAGCCTGCAGCGCCTGGAGCTGGAGCAGTTACTGCGGCGGCAGATCGACGCCACCGGCCTGTCGCCTTGGCTGACCGCTGTGGCCGGGCATGTGGCCCTGGACGTGGCCCAGTTGCGTGCCATGATATTGGATCTCGCCACCTTGATTCCCGGCACCCTGGGTATCGGCCTGTTTTTAATGTGGTGGCTGTTCCGTCGCTGGCTGGTGGTAACGCTGACCGCGGCCACCATAGCCGCAGTCACCGGCATGTCAGTGGGTTTGCTGGTGCTACTGGGCAAACCCTTCACGCTGATTTCCGTGATTATCCCACCACTGCTTACTGCCCTGACAGTTGCCATGCTCATGCACCTGTTCACTGCCATACTGCATGCGGCCCAGCGAGGCCTCGACGGTGTGGAGCGCATGCGGGCTGCGATTGCCTCGGTTGCCTCACCTATTGCCTTCACGGCACTGACTACTGCGGCGGGCCTGGTCTCGCTGATGGTCAGTCCGATCAGGCCGATTGAAACCTTCGGCATGATTGCCGCCATCGGGGTGCTGTTTGCCGCTGCTACGGTGATCCTGCTGGTGCCGGCATTGGTACTGCGCTTCGACCACGCGCCCTGGGTGGTGCAGCGGCGCGGCATGCGCTGGCTGGACCATTTCACCGACCGGGCAGCGCGCCTGGCCCTGCGCAGGGCACCCTGGGTGCTTGGCGGGACCGCGGTGCTGCTGGCGGTGGCCATTCCCCAGATTGCGAAGGTGGAGGTGGAGACCGACCTCTATGCCTTTTTTTCCGAGCAGCACAGTATCACCACCGCTACCCAGCGCGTTGAGGAAAACCTCTCCGGGGTGATGGCCTTCGAGGTGGTTTTCGACGGGCCGGAGTATAACAGCCTGCTGCAACCGAGGAGGCTGCGGGCGATCCGTGACCTACAACAGTGGCTGGATGAGCGCCCGGAGGTGGATTACAGCCTGGCGCTGCCGGACCTGATTGAAGAGATGCACTGGGCCTTCAACGAGGAGGATCCGGCTTTCCGGTCGCTACCCGACGATGAAGCCCTGATCGCACAGTATCTGTTTATTTACGACGGCCGCGACCTGTTCGACCTGGTCAACCGTGACTTCAGTCGCTCGCGCCTGATATTAAACCTCAATATCACCGGGGCGCGGGAGCTGAATGCCTTCATGGCCGACCTGCGCACTCACCTGGAAGCACAACCGCCGGCAGACCTGGAATGGGAGTTCGCCGGTATGGGCCGCCTGTTTGCGGACCAGGAGCGGTTGTTGATTCAGGGGCAGCTGGACAGCCTGCTGGTAGTGGTTTCCCTGGTGCTGGTGATGATGTGGATCCTGTGGCGTTCGCTCACCGTGACGGTGGTGAGCATGGTGCCGAATCTGGCGCCTGTCGTGCTTATTTTCGCCCTGATGGGCTTACTGGGCATCTGGCTGGACATGGCCACGGCGATGATCGCCAGTGTGGCGGTGGGTATCGCCCTGGATGACACCATCCATGTTCTGCATGGCTACCTGGAACATCGCCGGGCGGGTAGCTCCAACACCTGGGCGATCGCCCGCACCTTCCGCCAGCGCGGGCGCGCCGTGGTCGCCACCACTGTCGTGCTCAGTGCGCAGTTCTTGCTGATGGCGCTGTCGGCTTTCCGACCCACCGCCGCCTTCGGCCTGTTGACCGCCTTCGGGTTGGTCGTGGCCCTGGTGTTCGATCTGCTGGTGTTGCCGGCACTGCTGGTGGCGCTGAGGCGCTGGATTTCAGTACCCGTCAGGCAGACCGGTTCGGCGCGGCATGCATGATGGTGTGGCCCGGTCTGCGGTAGTGGTGTCGAATTTTCTTACAGTTTCGGTTCCTTTGGAAGTGCTGGTCTCAAGAGAGAGTTTTTAACCCATTGAATATAAAGGAAAAATAAGAATAATTCCCGCTTGGCACGGTTTCTGCTTTAAATACCGCGACACAATACAAATATCAGGTTGTGCAAACTTTCTCGTCGGTGATCCACGGGGAAGTGCCATGACGATCAACACAAGCAAGAAAGGATTTTGAAATGGAAAAGTCAACAAAGTTTAAAAGCGTTCTCGGCACCGCTGCGTTGATCGCCAGTGGAGCGGTTGGTGCTGCGCCGATGTATATCGATGTGTCGGGTATCGAGTCGGTCAACGGTAATACGTACGATTATACGTTCGGCTCTCATACCGCTGACGCCGATACACAGACCGGTATATTTTCTGAATTCGGCTTCAGCCAGTTCCTGGCAACGTCGATCTACGATTTCACCGATGCTTCAATTTTCGGCACTTTCTCTGACACCAATGATTTAACGACACTGGGTGGTTTGGGAATTCCAGCTTCAGGCCCTTCCCTGGGTGGTCCAAATGTGTCTTTAGTCCTGCCGGATTGTGTGGGTGGTCAGTGTGATATCGATGCGTTGAGCCCGATAGTGCCGCCGCTTAGTGGTGATAGTGAAGGCTTTCTTGGAACGTGGGATCTTCAGGCTGAATATACGCTGAATGGCGTCCTAGGTGCTTCTGGGCCGACTTATACCAGCGGTACGTTTGATGTGTATTTTAATTCGTTGATTGACGATGCAGACGACCAGCTGGTTTTTTCAGCCACGTTAACCGGTTCTAATATACAAGCCGCAAACCTGGATCTGTTCTTCGACGTTGAGTACGCTCTGCCTGGATTCCTCTGGGTGCAGAACAGCGGCGGTTATTTTGTCGACGCTGGTCTGAACGATCTCGAATCCGGAGCTGTTAACCCGGTTACGTTGGCCCTGGATACCAATGTCAACCCGCCGATACCGACACTCGACCAGCTCCTGCTGATTGGAACGAATGCAATTCGTCAGACTACTCTTGACGGCTCCGTGACTGCACAGATCCCGGTTCCGGGCACGCTGGCACTGCTGGGTCTGGGTCTGGCTGGCCTGGGTAGCCGCCTGCGAGGGCGTCGCCGCGCTTAAGACCGAACGGGTATTGCTCAATGAAAACCGGCCTGGGTTATCCAGGCCGGTTTTTTTACGATTGACTATCGCTGTCAGGCACGGGTATGCGCGGCCCCGTTCCCGAAGGTCGGGTATAATCAGTGGCGGTATTTCTCCAGCATTTTCTTCACGAATACAAACATCAGTCGCTGGATGGGGTTTCTGTTGCCCAGGGGGCGCCAGGTTTTGATCAGCTTGTTGCGGTAGGCATCGAAATGCATACCGTGGGGCGCGTGAATGATCGGGCCCCTTCCCAGCAATAGCTTGATTGCATTGGTGCAGGCGACGCCCGCGGCCAGGTCGATACCTATGGCGGTGGAGGGTACCTTTTCACGCTCGAAATCAATCGCGGATTGCTCCGCGACATAGTGACGCTGTTGCATCGCGGGAGAGACGCCGATCATAAATTTGATCAGTCGGTCCTCGTAGTTTTCCACATCGTCAAACCGGAAATAGTCTTCGAAACTCATTCTGCCCGGTAAAAAAATCAGGACGGCGGTACCCATGCCCATGGGTGCGGCAGTGATCGAGGGAATGCCCAGCTCGTAGCAGCGGGCGAACACCTTGCGGCGGATCTCCAGTGCAAAAAAATCCAGGCTGTCGATATACAGATCCACATCGCGGAGAAATTCATCGAGGTTGGTTTCCGTCACACCCTGATCGAAGACAGTGATCTGCGCTTCGGGATTGATATCGAGACAGGCCCGGCGCATCACCTCCGCTTTGCCCTGGTGGAGCGTGGACATGGTTGCGCCGTGCTGGCGGTTAAGGTTGGCCATTTCGAAGGTGTCCAGGTCGGAAATCGTGAAGCGACCGATACCGGACCGGGCCAGGGTGATCAGGTGGCTTCCCCCGACACCCCCCAGGCCGGCAATGGCGACGCGCTTGCTCCTGAGTGTCTCCTGCTCCTGCTCAGTAAACCAGCCGATATTGCGGGCAAATGCTTCATTGTAACGGAAAGGGTCGTTCATGATCGTCCGGGCCTCATTGACTGGAATGAAATTCCAGCTTAATTAGGGGAAGCCTAACCGGGTAGTGTACTTACCGCAACTGCCCGGGACTGTCTAAATAGGATGTCACAAAACTGTAATACGCCCGTCGGAAGATCACCCCAATGGGTCCAGTGGGATAAGTAATCCGCTTCACTACCAACATCACAGATGGGTTCAGTCTGTTCTCCTTGTATTGATGCTGACAGCCATCGGCGGCTCCTGCTTTGCCGGGGCTGGGGCTGTTGGGTATAGCAGAGTGCAAGCGGATCACCACGGCCTGATATCTCACTCATCCAAAAAGTCCCAATTTCTTGGGTGGGCAATAAGTATCTCCGACCAGAGGTACTGTACCAGCAAAAAGCCAGCGCAGTGGTAATACCTATAGCCTACAGGTATATGCCATGTGGCTGTTCCAGAAGATCTATTGTGCGGGGGCATCGCTGAAATTCCTGAATATGTCGAAATGCCTTACATTTCCTGTCCAGCTGCACTTTGTGCGCCAGCGAACAGACTTTTCCCCGCTTCACAATATACTGAAATTTATACAAATTATTCATCACTCTCCGGAATATTTCCGGATGGCTTGAATTTTGCAGGCATCTGTTAAGAATGTACGCCAGTTACCGAAACAGTAACTTATATACCGCGGAAAGGTATCAAGAAGCTATCTCAAAATGGAAGATGCTGCAGCTCAAGTTCCGCTGCTCCTGAGGGAGGGCCACTACACGGAGGTTTATGATGACCAGAGATACCAGTAAGTCTCTGCAAACAGTGCCCGATAGAGATAAACTCGATCTCGATCTCGACAAAGAGAGACTCGATAGAGATGGACAGGGTGCGGCTGTAAATGTTGATTTACGTCGTCGCCGGATCCTGGCGGCGGGGGCATCGTCGTCGCTGCTACTCTCTATCGCCAGCCGTCCTGCCTGGGCGCAGGGCGGTATGTGTACGGCGTCAGCCGTGGCCTCTGCCAACGCATCTGGTGGTTACGATTTCGCCGGTTGCGGGATTTCGGCCGGCTGGTGGAAGAACAACAAGGACCGCTGGCCGATCCCGCCTACAACTCTGTTCCATTCGTTGTTTGCCTATGTCGAATACGAGAACGAGGGCATATTATACGATGGCTTAACACTGGGAGAGGTTATTGATCTCAATGGTAATAGAGATCCGGTGCAAGGGAATTTCGGATTTCCGCTGATTGGCGCATTATTGAATGCGACGCAGTTTCCACCCAGTCCGTCAACGCCAGGGTATGCGTTCACGGCACAGCAAGTGATCGATGCCTATAACGCACTGCATGAGGCAGCGCCGGCCTTGTTCCAGGCTCTTGCGGGTACACTGGATACGGCTAACAACCAGTTTGACGCCAGCACCGGCAAACCCGAGCCCTGGTAAAGGCAGTGACAGCCGATACCCGGCTTCGTCTGGCCGCAGACAGGCGGATGTGGCGAATTTGGGACGATGCCGTTGTCGTTTTCGAGCCCCTTTCCGGGGACACTCACCGATTTGAGGGCCCTGCGGGGCGCATCTTCACATTGCTGAACGATGCAGACCGCAGCCAGCTGGAGCTTGAGACAGCCCTTGATTCTGTCTCAGACCGGGAAAAAATCGCCGAGGTTCTGAAACTGTTGCTGGCAATGGAATTGTTGGAGCCCGCCTGAAGTGTTGCTGAAAGAACTGGCTTCCAGTAAAGTCCGCCGCCGCTTGCAGTCCGGGGGGCTCACTCTACGAACTGGCCCTTTCGTTTTCCGGATTCGCAGCCCTATCAGACACGTGGCCAGCTCACTGACTACACTCTATGCCGATACGCCTCTGGCAGCCGATGAGGAGTTTGTGGACTTCCACGTGCGCGTGAGATTGTCGCAGGGACCGCGGCGCCTGTACCGTGCGCAATCCGAGTTCGATCTCGATGGAGTCATGCCTTTCAAGCCCTTGCCCGGCCCACAGGCGTTGGCTATGCTCGAATGGGGTATGAATTGGTGTATTTACAATCATGCCCATCATCTGTTGATACTCCACGGCGCTGTACTGGAAAAGAACGGTGGCGCCATGCTGTTGCCGGCTCCTTCCGGTTCGGGCAAAAGTACGCTTTGCGCCGGTTTGATGCACCGTGGATGGCGACTTCTCTCGGATGAATTGATACTGATCGATCCGGAGCAGCGCCAGGTGCTCCCGCTCTGCCGTCCCGTGAGCCTTAAAAACCGTTCGATTTCTCTGATCAGAGAGTTCGCGCCGGAAGCTGTACTGACAGATCCCATCCTCGACACGGCCAAGGGTAGCGTGGCCCATCTGCGACCCGATGCGGACAGCATCGCGCGTGCAAACGAACCAGTGCCTATCCGCTGGGCAGTGTTTCCACGTTTCGAAGCCGGAAGTGAAACGCGGTTAACGGGTGTCCGACGTGCCGATGCCTTTATGATGTTGGTCGACAACGCCTTCAATTACAGTCTACTGGCCGAACGCGGTTTCGAGACGTTGGCTGACGTCGTGGACGGCTTAGAGGCCCGCCAGCTTGAATACAGTGACCTGGACAACGCTATCACAGCACTTGGTCGGCTGACCGATGGGCGATCTTCCTGATGGGGCCTTCCTGCCTGCTGATTGACCTTCTGTTGAATCCGCTACTTTGCCGTGGCTTCAGTCTGCGTGACTGGGAAACAGTTATTCGCCAAGCACGAGTTTCATCCATGCAGGTCCGCCTTGCCACCAGACTGCAGGAGGAAGGTTTGTACGACGACGTGCCGCTGGCACCACAGCGTCACCTCGAGGCTGCATTGACGTTGCGTGATCGTCAGCGGGTTGCTGTTCGCTGGGAAGTCGAATATCTGGCACGCATGACAGCGTCTGTAAATGTCCCGTTGGTCCTGCTCAAGGGCGCCGCGTACGAAATGGCCCGGCTACCACCAGGGCGCTGCCGTGTATTCGCCGATTTCGATTTGCTGGTACCCCGCGAGGCCCTGGAGCGTGTTGAGATTGCTGCGATGACTCATGGCTGGACATCGGCACACCAGAATGCCTACGATCAGCGCTACTACCGCCAGTGGATGCACGAACTACCGCCAATGCGCCACATCACCCGTCGCAGTGTGATTGATATCCATCACAACCTGGTGCCGGATACTGCCCGACTGCAACCGAACGCCGCCAGCCTGCTTGCCGATTCAGTAGCCTGCCCGGATCGTTCGGACGTGCGAGTTCTGAGCCCGCCGGACATGGTCCTGCACAGTGTCGTGCATCTCTTTCACGATGGTGAGTTTGATAAGGGGCTGCGTGACCTGTTCGATCTGCGTGACCTGCTGGAACACTTTATGACATCCGCCGAAGACTGGCAGCTTCTGACAACACGGGCACGGAATATGGGCCTGCAGCGCCCTTTATATTATGCCTTACGCTATCTGCAGCGTTGGCTTGATACTCCCGTGCCCTTCGAGGTCACGCAACAGCTGCAGGGCGCTAAGCCTGCGGTTCCGGCCAGGCTGATGGATGCCACCTTCGAGCGGGGTCTGCTGCCCAATCATGAGACCTGCAGCGATCGGTGGTGCGCGCCGGCCAGGTTGCTGCTGTACGCTCGTGGCCATGCCCTGCGCATGCCGCCGCACCTCCTGGTACCTCATCTGTTCCGCAAGGCTTTGCGACGGCTGCATCTGGCTAATGACGGGTGAAGCTCAATTGCTGGCGTCATCCGCGCTTTCCAGGAGGGTCTTGAGCCAGGTAATAGGGATGGCGTAACTGATACCGGAAGGTCGCTCGAGAACGGCTTCGCGGGACTCCTTGATAAACACGCTGTTCAGTACGCCGATTACCTCGCCATCGCTCTGACGGTATACCGGACTGCCACTGTTGCCAGGATACGCAATGGCGTCGAGCTGAAACACATCGAAGGGATTGCGCATGCGGCGCAGCTGAGTGGGCGTCAGGTCGGCGGCATTATCCGCCGAGCGTACGGCCGGAGTGATGGACGAGACTATGCCTCTGTGCGTGACCGGGAAAAGCCCCAGCACCGCACCGATGGGGAAACCGGTAAAGGCCATCACTTCCCCTTCGCGCACGGAATCAGCATCGCCCAGCTCCAGCGCCGGCAACGGGTCGCCCTGGATCCGGAGCAGGGCCAGGTCGTGCTCCTGGTCCTCTGCGACGACTTCGGCCAGGCGCACACGAGCATCCCGGCCGCGTCCGACGAACACCGCAAGGGACTGGCGGTTCCCATCGTCCAGGGTATCCGGCAATACGTGGTGATTGGTGGCGATGAGGCTGCCGTCGCCCACGGCAAAGCCGGTGCCGAGCAGCTGGTCCGGCCGCGCGCCACCGATCGGCTGGCGCCTCGGGTACGAGGTGCCGACACCCACGATTGATGGACGGATTAAATCGATAATGTCGGGCAGGTCAGCGAGGGCCAAGGGCATTATTAACAGCCCGGCTGACAAGCCTGCTAATCGAAAGAAGTAAAAGTTGCTCATAAAACGCCGCCTAATTCTGTCTCAGGATAATTGCTGACCGGTTTCATGTGTCAAACTTTTTAAAATGTACCTTAGCACAGTTAACAGACAGTCTATCTGTCTATGTATAGCCACCGCGCGGCCTGTGCTGGGCGTTCAGCGCCATGCGAAGCAGGAAGCGCGGCGTAGTCCGGTCCCAGGGCGTGAAACGTGGTAGCTGGAGGAGGTCTGTCCTCCTGTCCGACACGCCATGATCGGTGCTGACGGCCGCTGTGAAACCGGCATCCCGCACGTGCTCCACATGATTATTATTGTAGTCGACTCCGCGGCGGCCATTCGGGTAGGCGAACAGCTGAACAGGTTCGCTGAGAATGCGTTCCAAATCTGCTTTACCCGCCCCGATTTCTTCTCGCGCTCGCTCGTCGGTCAGTCGAGCCAGTATAGGGTGCGATACGGTGTGTCCGCCGATTTCCATTCCGAGCTGCCGCAGGTTCCGTACCTGATCCCGCGTCAACATAAGATTGGTTGGGAGATTTTCTGTCATTGACCCTATCGCCGTTACTAGGGTATTGCGCTGATGCTCTTCCAGGTACTTGATCCGATTGATAATGTCGTAAGCCGTCGTCCGGCGTTCTTCAAGAGTAGATAGCGCGTACACCGCCAGATCCATGGCCGATAAGTCCAGCTGCTCGCCTGGATAATTCCGCAAAGTTTCTATGACTGTATCATTCCACATGCGTCCCCCATCCAGATAGCCAGTCGCAATAAAGAACGTGGCCGGGATATCCAGTTGCTGCATGATTGGAGCAGCCACTGTCAGATTGTCCGCGTAACCATCGTCAAAGGTCACACAGGCGGCCCGTGGCGGCAGGTGTCCGTCGCGCAGCAGGAGCACGGCCTGGCCCAGGGGGAGAACATTGAAGTGGCGTTTCAGTAGCTGCATCTGCCACTTGAACTGGCCTGCAGTCGGTACACCAGGCCGCATAAAATCCCGCTCGGGGACAACGCTGTGGTAGATCAGTACCGACAGACATTGCCTGCCCAGTGTGAGATATCCCAGGCGGAAGAGGGCATCCTGGGCCTGCTGCAGCAACCGCAGACTCTCAGGTCCGGACTCGGGGTGTGGATGCTCATCAACGTGCGACATAATTATGTGTAAAGCCTAAGAAACCTCTGATTAATCATGGAAACGCTCTGCGGGAGTCTGT